>CAWHGI010000001.1:0-1022628 GCA_963828865.1 uncultured Acidobacteriota bacterium
CCAAGTTTTGGGATGAACCCCTATAGTGAGACAAAATATTTGGGCACACTTGCAGTTTTCATTCAGCCTTCGTTGCATCTTGTAGCAGGAGAAGGGGTCTGGGGAAGAGGACGGCGTTTGAGTCCTCTTCCCCAGCACAGCTCTTTAGAAATCCCTCTCCTCGTTCTCACCGTTCTCATCGTTCACAACGAACTCCACGGTTGCACCCGGAGAGTCTGCCGAATTTTCCTGCGCTTTCTCGTTCAAATTCCTCAGGGGATCGGTAGCCCAGCGCCGAGTGCAATCGCTGTCGATTGTAATACTGCTCGATGAACTCTTCGATGTTTGCTGCGCAAGTGCTCTAAGTTATCGTACCGGTTTGCGTAAATCTCCTCTCGCTTTAGCGTCTTCATGAAACTTTCGCAGCTCGCGTTGTCGTACGGGTTCGCGGGACGGCTCATGCTGGGCACGATCCCGTACTTCTCCAGCACGCCACATATTCGCCACGAGCGTATTGCAGTCCGCGGTCGGAGTGGTGAACCAAACCAGGTCGCGGCCGTCGTTGCGCAATCGCCTGCTCCAGTGCCGCAATCGTCAGCCGGTTCGCCAGCGTTCGATCCAGCGCCCAGCCCACCACTTTCCGAGAAAAGGCATCGAGAATCACCGCCAGATAGACGAACTCGGCCTTCAACCGAATGTAGGTGATGTCGGCTACCCAAAGCTGATCCATCCCACTCAGCTTCATGCGACGGGCTAAGATTCAGATACACCTCGAACTTGTGGTTCGAATTGGTCGTGACCACGAATCGCCGCCGTCGCAGGGCCAGCAGGTTGTCTTTCCGCATCATCCGCAGAACCCTCTTGTGGTTCACCTGCATTCCTCGCCGGCGCAACTCCGCACAGATTCGTCGATAGCCATAGCGGCGGCGATGCTCCAAGGCGATCTGCTGAATCGTAGACCGCACTTCCGTCTCTTCCTCGGCTGGTCGCTGCTCCTTCAGCGATCGGTAGAAGCTCGCTCGACTGACTCGCGCCAGCTCACACATGCGCTCGATACTTAAGCCGCCTTGCAAGGGCATCAGTTCTCGGATTTGCTCGTAGATGCCGTCTCGCCAGAAGCGTCGCTCTTCTGGCGTCGAGCCTCGATTTTTTGCAAGGCACCTTTGAAAAAATCCACCTCCAGCGTTTTCTCCGCCAGAAGTCGCTTCAGACTGGTCGGACTTGCTTGCGGTAGGACCCTTCATGCGTGCTCGGCCGCGCCGACTCCTCCCCAGGTTCGAGCAAATCGAGTTTGGATCCGCCATTTGTAGAGACATCGTCGGCGTTACGCCGAGTTCCTTGGCCAACTCACCAACGTCCTCGCAACTCCTCATGCGCTCTACCGCCATCCGCTGAAACTTCCGTGGATATCGCTTCCGCTTCACTTTGCAGTTCCTTTCCCTGCAAAGTGTGCCCATCAGTAGCGTCTCATTTCAAGGGTTCACTCCATTATTGCTAACTCACCCAACGTTATCGCTGGCTCAAAAGCTTGAGATGATCTGTTCTCATTGGATCACACGATTAATGCCTTCGCCCGTCACCGCTGTCTTTCTAGAACAGCAACTTCAGAGCGACTTGTGAAATGCGCGGCGGTGCCGCTTTCACGACTTTACCGAACGTCGCGTCGTCGATGTTTCCATCGACAGAACCGCTTCCGTCGAACGGCGCATGATTAAACGTGTTGAACGTTTCGAAGCGAAATTCGAGAGACTCGGCCTAGAACATTGACCACACGAACCGTTGAAGCGCGCCGTAGTCAAGGCGGGTCAAGCCGACCGCCAACGCCATTATCAACACTCCGACAATCGTCAGAATCGTGACCGAAGGACTGGGCGAACGCCTATGCGCTTCTGGCAGTAAGTCTGACGTCGCCGTATAAAGAAAGAACCCGGATGCCAGTGCCAAAAAAATCGCCAGCCACTTCGGCGATGGCAGGAATCGCAAGGCAAGAAGAGCCCCGATCACCGGGGCAATCGCATCCGTTCCGAGAAACATCAAATCTGTCGGCCCTGCCTTTTCGCCCCGAGTAACCAACATCATTGTGTTGAGCCCGTCACTCATGTCATGCGCGATGATTGCAAGCGCCACGACGATTCCAACGCGCAAGTTCACCAGGCTTGCAGCTCCGATCGCAGCACCGTCGAGAGTGCTGTGCGCGATGAGTCCGACGGCACTCATTCGGCCAACGCGGCGATGCGCTTCGTTGACACAATCGCCTTCCGGACACGAGTGAAGGACCAGGACGCGCTCCGCTACGTAGAAGCCCAGGAACCCGATCACCAACACGAGCAACATCTCTCTGACGCTCCAGCCTTGCGATTGTGCGGCTTCAATCGACTCTGGCAACAGATCAAAGAACGTGGCACCAAGGAGCATTCCGGCTCCCGTCCCCAGAAGCAAATGAAGTCGGTTTGTTCCACGGACTGCAACCAATCCCCCGCAGATGGTTGAGAGCATTGCGAACACGCTGAGAATTACAGCAGCAATTTGGATATCGATTGTCGGTGCTCCTGTGTGAGGACTCTATCGTTTTTGCTATACTATACTGCCTTATAGTATAGTGCCTCCATGGCTCACACAACCAAAGACAAAGAAAAACTTCTAACTCGGGTCCGGCGCATTCGAGGGCAGGTCGACGCCATCGAACGTGCTCTCGAATCCGAGCAGGAGTGTGCCGGCGTGCTTCAGCTTATGGCCGCTTGTCGCGGGGCGCTGAATGGTTTGATGGCTGAAGTCATGGAAGGGCACGTCCGATTTCATGTCCTCTCCCCCGAAAGTAAAAAGAACTCCCCCCAAGCACAAGCTGCCGAAGAATTGATCGAGGTGGTTCGAGCCTATCTGAAGTAACGACGCTAAGACGCCCCAGCTGTTCGAACAGAGGAAAGTCATGAATCAGAGGAATCCAAAAGAATCGCATGCAGTGAACCCTGTTGAAGCACATCCAGAAAACGCCTCGCCCCACCGTGCCGAGCAAGAAGACGATCACGACCACGGGCATCCGCCTGCTTGGCGAGAGATCAACCGCGTCCTGTTCGTCGCTGCGGCAGCGGGGGCTATTTGGTTTCTTCGCGGCGCGTCGAATCCCTACGTAACTGCCATCGGTGTAGTATGCACTTTGGTTGGCGGCTTTCCGATCTTCCACGAAGCCTACGAAAACATAAGACAACGGCGAATGACGATGGAGCTTTCGATGGCTATCGCCATCGTCGCTGCTCTGGCGATTCGCGAGACTTTTACGGCTCTTGTCATCACACTTTTCGTTCTCGTCGCAGAGATTCTGGAGGGACTTACCGTAGGCCGAGGCCGCAAGGCAATTCAACACTTGGTTGAGCTGCTGCCGAGTGTGGCGACCGTTCGTCGAAATGGGGCCTGGACAGACATAGAGATTGGGGGAGTGTCGGCGAATGACGAAGTTCTCGTTCGGCCTGGGGGACGCGTCCCGGTTGATGGGAAGGTGGTTGGAGGTCATTCCTTTGTCGATCAAGCGCCCATCACGGGGGAGTCCATGCCGATTGAAAAGCATCCCGGCACCAGCGTTTACGCGGGGACGATCAATCAATCCGGCGCTCTGGAAGTTCGGGTTGAGCGCCTGGGGCGTGACACAACTTTTGGCAAGATCATCGAGGCCGTTGAGACAGCGGAGAAATCACGTGCGCCGATACAAGGAATTGCGGACCGACTTGCGGGTTATCTGGTTTATTTTGCTTTGGGCGCTGCGGTCCTGACTTTCCTGATCAGCCACAACATTCGGTCGACGATTTCGGTGGTCATCGTGGCAGGAGCTTGCGGCATCGCTGCGGGAACCCCGCTGGCGATCTTGGGGTCGATAGGCCGGGCCGCCCAACAGGGTGCCATCATCAAAGGCGGGCTTTACCTCGAAAAACTTGGGGAAGTGGACACGGTTCTCCTCGACAAGACCGGCACTCTGACCTACGGAACTCCCGAACTTACAGATGTACACGCCGCCTCGGGGACTTCGGCGACAGTATTGTTAAGAACCGCAGCGATTGCGGAATCGCGGTCTGAACACCCTATCGCTAAGGCAATCCTCAGGAAAGCCACACAACTTGGCATTGCCTATGAAGATCCAGGCACATTTGAATACACTCCTGGCAAAGGAATTGTCGCTCGTAGTGAAGGCGACCAAATTATGGTCGGGAATCAGCATTTCTTACTGGAACGCGGGGTCCAACTGAATCAAGAGAACGGTTCGGAACCAGGCTCGGAAATATTTGTGGCACGCGGCGGGCGATTCTTGGGAACTCTCCAAATTGCCGACACGCTTCGGCCCGAGGCAAAGGATGCAATTCAATCCCTCAAATCGATGCGGCTTCGGACGGTGCTGCTGACGGGCGATACAAAGACTGTCGCGGAAGAGGTGGGTCAGAAACTGGGGGTCGACGAAATCGTCTCTGATCTTCTGCCTGAAGGGAAATTGCAGTATGTAAAGCTGCTGACTGAGAAGGGCCATAAATCTGCCATGGTCGGGGACGGCGTGAACGATGCGCCTGCACTGATGCAGGCGTCGGTCGGCGTGGCGATGGGATCGGGAACGGATGTCGCACGTGAAAGTGCCGATGTGGTGCTAATTGGCAACGACCTATCGAAGCTCGTCGAGACCTTGCAAACGGCGCGGCGGTGCCGTCGCACCATTATGCAGAACTTCGTCGGAACGCTGGTGGTCGACAGCATCGGTGTCGGTCTAGCGGCATTCGGATTTCTGAATCCTTTACTGGCCGCCTTCATTCACGTCTCATCCGAGATGGCTTTTATCTTGAATTCCGCCCGATTGCTCCCGCCCGTCTCATCGGCGAACCAATTTGTTCGCGGGATTTTGTCGCAATCACCTTCTGCAACAAACGACGGTAGAACAACGTCGGTCGAGAGAGCTTAGGTATATGGACAAGTTTCTGCTGACGACAAAGCGGCTCGTACTTGGGCACGTGAGTGTCTGCCAAGGCTGTTGCTGCGGAAACACCGCCAATGGCAAGCCTGCAGTTCCGATTGAATGGCTGAAGAACGAGTGGCGGGCCAGAGGTTTATTGAAGCGGATTCAACTCACAATAAGCGGTTGCTTGGGACCTTGTGATGTCCCGAATGTCGTCACGATTTCCAACGAGAGCGGAACCCAGTGGCTGGGTGGAATTACTGAATTCAGCGAGTACCGGGCGCTGCTTGAGTGGGCTATCGCCTCAAGAGATGCAGGAGTGTTACTCGCTCTTCCGAACCAGTTTCGCGAACACTGTCTGCATCCTTTTCGCAACTCTGATTCCGGCGGCCTGTTCTTATTCTCGGAAAACAGAGCCATCTCATAGAGAAATGGCTTTCGGTATAACTTCGGTACAACCGAGGGCGAGATTTCGTGGAGATAGAGTCCGTAAGCGACGCTCAGCAAAAACTTTGTAAGATTTGCCTTCTTTGTTAGAAGGCAGTTGCTCTGTCCGTCTGAGCTACGGGCGCACAGCAGAGAGTCTTCATTCTAAAGCATTTCTGGTTCGAACAGAAAGCATCCGAGTGGGCATCGAGTTTCTATGCGGACACAAACGCTCAATGTCGCTTTCGAGGAGAGACCAGGTAGAACTTGTGAGACTGCGGCAAGACTCAAACCAATGGTTGAGAGGCTGTCAAACATGCTCAGCGCTCGATTCACGTTGGGGGAAGAACATGAGAGCCCTTCGGGAAATATGCTGGTGCCGCTTTTCACGACGGCGACCGAATGTCGCATCGTTGATGTTTCCATCGAACGAGCTGGTTGTACGGGAGTGCAGGGCGGCTAGAGCTGGTCTCGATACCGCTCCAACGCGATGCGCACCAATTGACTTCGCGTTCTGACGCCAGTCTTGGCGAAAAGTTGTTGCAAGCACGCTTTAACTGCGCTCTCCGATATCTGCAAGCGATCACCAATTTGCTTGTTCGCCAGACCCTCAAATACAAACGAAAGCACGCGCCGCTCTCTTTCCGTGAATCTAACGGTATTCTGCTCTGTGCCGGGTTCGTCTGCGCTTTCTAACGCCCTTCTCAGCAAATCCTGCGTAAACAGCGCCTTACCCTCCATTGCTTCGCGAATTCCTTGAATCAGTTCAGCAGGATAGCCATGCTTCAAGAACACCCCGGAGACTCCCTTCCGAATCAAAGCTGGGACATCACGCTGGTCCACGCCTGCAGTTACGAGCAGGACTTTCCCTTTGAAGCGTTCGACGCGCACCCTTTGAAGGAAATCCGCCCCTCTTTCCTCGCCAAGGTCGAGGTCGAGCAGCACGACGTCGATTTCCCGAGATTTTATGATTCGTAGTGCTTCGGTGCCAGAACTGCAATCCGCGACGACCTCGAATCCGGGTTCAGCCTGGAGTAGTCGCGCGACACTCTCGCGAAATAGTGCGTGGTCATCAAGGAGGAGAAGGCGGATATTTTTCGCTGCAGTCTTACCCATCGGGCGATCCCTGCCTATCAGACACTTTAGCTAACCTGACTGCAAAGCAACAACCCACAGCGCGCGGTTCGAATCTTAGCTCACCGCCGAAGCTGCGCAGAATCGCGCGAGAGACGTAAAGACCCAGACCTGTCGCATTCGCTCCCGGCTGGAAGGGTTTGAATAGCTGGTAGGATGACGGAATTCCAATGCCTGTATCCTCAAAACGAATTACCACTGCGCTCGGTTCGATCTCGCTGCTGATTGTGAGCTGTTTCTGCTCTGTCGATTCCATTGCGCGCCGGCTGTTTCGAGCTAGATTGAGGAACACTTGCTGCAATCCATAACGATTCCCGACGACCAATGGAAGATTGTCTTGCAAGCTCCAGAGAACTGAAGTGCCCGCCTCCTGGTAAATCGGTTCGACCAGAACCCGCAGTTCATCGAGCAACGTAGTCAGTTCGACCGAAGACAGGGTCTCATCCAACGGCGGCAAAAGCTCCATCTCAGAGAGCTTCTCCAAGCCGTCGATCAAGAGTCCGAGCGCACGAAAGTCCTCGTTGTCCTGCAACGCCGGGAGGCGAGACAGGTTCTTGTGCACGGCAAGCACGGCACCACATACGTTTCGAATTTCGTGCGCGACCGCCCCCATCAGAATCTTCGTGCTTTTCAGCAGGTGATCGAGACTCAAATCCTCGCGATCCCGCAAATCTTCAGAAAGATCAACGATAATCGCAGCCAGCCTGGGTCCTTGGCTCGTAACATAGGTTGAAAACCAAACAGCCGCGAGAAAGACTTCTCCGTTTTTCCGTTTCCCGCGACATCGAAGCTCAGTGCGGAACTGAGTAGATCGCTCTGTTTGTACGGCGCTCTGTAGAGCCGGAAGGAATTGCGCGATCGATTGACCGACGACGGGGGTGTCTTCGGAAGCGAAGAGATTCTGGGCAGCATTGTTGGCCAGCAAAATCCGACCAGAGGAATCGATGGTCACGATCGCGGCCGGACTGCTGTCCACCAAGATTCGAAGTTGTTCCTCTGCGTCCTTTCGCAACTTGCTGTGGGTTTCAACTTCCTCTACGTGTTCCAGTGCCACCTGTCGACTGCGAATGATTTCGGAAACAAAGAATCCGGTTCCAACGAATCCGGCAGAAGCCATCAGCAACCTTGTGATTGCCTCGCCGGAGGGGAGTTCGCTGAACAACTCCTGAAGAACGGCACAAACAAGCGCGACCAGCACGATTTGCCAACGCGGGAGAAATCCTGCAATGAGCATGATGGGGAAGAGATAGAGAAACCCGATGGAGATGTACGGCTTTGTAAGCCAATCGATGGTCGCAATCAGCACAATAAGGATTGCCGCCGCGATCAGGAATCGCGTTCGATTCTCCCGCGTGTAGATCGAGGCTAGTTCCATACCTGATTGCGTGCATATTGCCGCAATTCGTCTAGGCTGACTACCCCCGTCTGTCGCAAATAGCCGAAAGATACTCAAATCGGACAGAAGATAAACTGACCTAGATCGAAAGACATCTCCGTAAACCAAACGATGGGATTCCCCATGCCCGCAGCGCACCTGCAGAATGCCTCCGGTAACAATTCGCTTGTCCCGGAGAGGCCCGAGCGGGCTATCAAGTTGGAGCGGACTTGCGCCTCCTCCAGAGTGAGCCCTGGAAGGATTGAAGGTCGAACGAAAACGATGAAATACCCAGTTAGAGTCAGCAGAACGGTTGCCGTGATGTTCGTTGCTGCGGCGACGATTGTTGTCGCAACGGTACTCCTGGAATCTGGCCGCAGTAATGGTCAGACGACAAGCGCGAATGCGGCGCAGAAATCAGTCGCTAATTCCAACGCGTCTCCGTCCGAAACGACTCTGGACTTGTCACCAAGCCAACTGAACTCGATCAAAATCGAACCCGTCGGAACGCATCTCTTTCCCGTAGAGAAAGAGGCTGTTGGCAGCATCAGTTTCGCCGACGACCTGTCTGTTCAAGTTTACCCGTCCTATCAGGGAAAGATCATTAAGAGCCTCGTGGAACTGGGGGACGAAGTCAAAAAGGACCAGCCGCTCTATACGATTGATAGTCCTGATCTTATCCAAGCCGAGTCCACCCTGATTGGCGCTGCGGCCTCGTTGGAGCTGACCAGCAAAGAACTGGCGCGCGCTAGAGACCTCTACACAACAAACGTCGGCGTCCCGCAAAGAGAATTGGAGCAGGCTGTTTCCGACCAACAAACTGCGGAGGGGGCTCTCAAAGCCGCGCGCGATGCCGTTCGCGTGTTCGGGAAGTCAGACGCCGATATTGATCAGATCATCGTTTCGCGCAAAATTGACCCTGTGCTGGTCGTCCCCAGCCCCATTTCCGGCCAGATCACATCATTCAACGGGCCACCCGGGCTCTTAGTGCAGCCAGGGAACCCACCGGCACCCTACTCGGTCGCCAATGTGTCCGTTAAATGGATGCTGGCGAACGTCATCGAAAGCGACGTTCCGTTTTTTCACTTGGGTCAGCCGGTTCAGGTTAAGGTAACGGCCTACCCGGATCGAGTATTTCACGGCAAGATTTCCAAAATCTACGCGACCGTTGACCCGGATACCCATCGAGCAACGATCCGTTCCGAGATTACAGACGCACGGAATGAGCTACGGCCCGGAATGCTCGCCAACTTTATCATTCGCGTGCAAAACCCCGCCGAAGGGACTGCCGTGCCCGCCAATGGCGTAGTCCGCGAAGCCGATGGCACTATGACGGTTTGGGTGACAACCGATCGTCGCCATTTCGTGCAAAGAGTCGTCCGTACGGGACTGCGAACAGAGGGCCAGGTTCAAATTCTCAACGGTTTGCAGCAAGGAGAACTGGTTGTAAGCGACGGCGCGGTATTCCTTAGCAATATGCTGCAAGCGCCGCCAAGCGATTAGATCGAATGCCCGGCCATTCCAGGAAAGACGACAAGCCATGTTCAAGTCTCTGATAGCGTTTTGCCTGAGCCGCCGTCCGATTGTGGTGGTGGGTTTGATCTTGTTTGTTGGTGCCGGAATCGTTGCGTTTAAGCAACTCAACATCGAGGCCTACCCGAATCCAACGCCCGTCATTCTCGAAATTACCGCGCAGGCCCCCGGCCTCTCCGCCGAGGAGATGGAACGTTACTACACGATCCCAACGGAGATTGGACTCTACACAACGCCCGGCATTGACGTTATCCGTTCCACTTCGTTCTATGGCCTGTCCTTTGTGCGCGTCACCTTCAAATATGGGGTGGACTACAACTTCGCCTATGCGCAGGCGTCAGTCGCGATGCAGCAGAACGTCAGCCTGCCAGGCGGTCAGGTTCCCAACATCCAAGCGAACAGCTCGACTGGGGAAATCTACCGTTACCAGGTGGTTGGCCCAAAGCATTTCGGAATCACGAATCTGCGCACGGTTCAAGATTGGATCGTGGCTCGCCGGTTGTTGACCATTCCAGGCATCGCAGCCGTCAACAGTTGGGGCGGCCCTACCAAGGAATTCCAAGTCGAGGTGGACCCTCACAAGCTGGAAGCTTACAGCGTCACCGTGCCTCAAATTCTGACCGCACTCGGCAACGCGAACATCAACGTTGGCGGACGCGAAATCCGCATCGGCCAGCAATCCATCAACATCCGGGGTGTTGGTCTGATCGACGATGGCGGGAACGACGACTTGGCACAAGGCTACAAAGTCGGCGACATCGAGAATGTGGTTCTGACCCAAGTCAATGGCGTCCCCGTGTTGATGAAGGATGTTGGGAATGTCTCGGTCGGTTACCGACCAAGGCTCGGCATTCTGGGCCGCGATCAACAGGATGATGTCGTTGGGGCAATTGTGGTGCAACGACGAACGGAAAAAACTGCCGACATGATTCCAAAAGTCGAAGCGGCAATCGACAAGTTGAATCACGATGGGAGTCTGCCACCTGGAGTCAGAGTTGTTCCGTTTTACGACCGTTCCTCGCTGATCGACCTCACTACGCATACTGTTCTACACAACCTGATATTCGGATGTGTGCTCGTCTTTTTGATTCAATGGATTTTTCTTGGCAATCTCCGCAGCGCGGTCATCGTTGGCTTGAACATTCCTTTCGCGCTGTTCTTCGCGACCATTCTGCTGGTGATTATGGGTGAGAGCGCGAACCTGCTATCCGTGGGCGCGGTGGATTTCGGCATCATTGTGGATTCGGCGGTAATCCTGGTGGAGAACATCTTCCGTAATTTTCAACGCAGCCCGGAAGAAAGACAGGGTTTGCTCCAGCGTCTCACGGGAGGTGCCTGGGGGCCCGACCCGACGCAAACCACCGAACAGGTAACGTCCGCTCACGGATGGACAGATCGCTTGCGGTTGATTCTGATCAGCGCGATACAGGTGGACAAGGCGGTTCTCTTCTCGGCGCTCATCCTCGTGGCCGGATTCGTGCCGCTTTTCACAATGCAGGGAGTCGAGGGTCAGATTTTCGGCCCCATGGCGCGCACATATGGCTACGCGCTGGCTGGAGCCTTGCTGGCCACCTTTACCCTCACACCTGTGATCGCTTCGATGCTGCTGCCTAAACGCGTGAAGGAAGCCGAAACGATCGTCGTCCGCGCATTGCACCGCTTTTACAATCCGGCCCTTCGTTTTGCGCTGAGTCACCGCGCTCTTGTGGTAGGAATCGAGCTTGTCTTTTCTATCGGAACTTTGTTGTTCATCGCGCCGCGACTCGGCAGCGAGTTTCTTCCGCATCTGGAAGAAGGAAATTTTTGGATTCGCGCTTCCATGCCGACCACGCTCTCGCTCCAAGACGGCGAGGCGGCCTCGAGAAAAATGCGCGAGATCCTCCTGCGTCATCCAGAAGTCATAACAGTGGTTTCCCAGCATGGCCGGCCAGACGATGGCAGCGATGCTTCGCCCTTCTCGAATGTCGAATTATTCGCTCCGCTTAAGCCGTTTGATGAATGGCCGAGAGGCTTGACCAAGGAAAAGCTAACCGACCAGGTCCAAGCGGAATTTACGAACGAGTTGCCAGGAGTGGTTTTCAATTTCTCTCAATATATTGAGGACAACATTGAGGAAGGTATTTCAGGAGTCAAAGGCGTCAATTCGGTCAAGATCGTCGGTCCGAATCTCGAAGTCTTAACGAAGCTGGCCGAGCAGGTCCGCGACCAAATGAACCAGGTTCGCGGCATTGCGGACCTCGGCATTTTCCCGGTACTTGGACAGCCAAACCTGAACATCAAGGTGGACCGTGCCAAGGCCGCACGCTACGGGCTCAATTCCGGTGATGTCAACGCCGTCGTGCAAGCGGCCATGGGCGGAGCAGCAGCGACTTCCGTTTTGGAAGGCGACCGCCAGTTCGATCTAGTGGTCCGTTACACGCCCGAATACCGCGATAGCATCGAAAAAATCCGCAACATCAAAGTGGGCTATCAAACTAGTAGCGGCGCAACTGCCTATATACCGTTGAGCGAGCTAGCCACGATCACGTTGGATACGGGAGCAGCCTGGATTTATCACGAGAGTGTACAGCGTTTCATTCCGGTCAAGTTCAGCGTCCGTGGCCGCGACCTTGGCGGTACTGTCGAGGAGGCTCAACGGCGAATCGCGAGCAGTGTCAAACTTCCACCGGGTTACCGACTGATTTGGGCGGGCGAGTTCGGAGACCTTCAGGAAGCCAAGGAACGCCTGGAGATTATTGTGCCGATCAGCCTCGTGCTGATTGTGGGACTGCTTTACAGCTTGTTCAATAACTTGCGCGACTGCCTTCTGGCCCTTGCAGGCATTCCCGACGCGATTGTGGGCGGCATCCTCGCGCTCTACCTGTCTGGTCTTAATTTCAGCATCTCTGCCGCCATTGGGTTCGTGTCGCTCTTCGGCGTATCGGTTATGGACGGCATCCTGATGATCACCTTTTATAACCAGGAGAGACTTCACGGCTTTGCGCCAGAGGATGCGATGTTCCGCGCTGCCTCCACCCGCATGCGGCCCCTGCTGATGACGGCGCTTTCGGCTTGTATTGGTCTCTTACCAGCGGCAATTTCCACGGGTATCGGCAGCCAGGTGCAACGTCCACTCGCCACAGTGATCGTAGGCGGCATGCTGGTCGGCCCCGTCATGCTGCTGCTTGCGGTGCCCGCACTGAGAATGATCTTTCTGGGCCACGACAATCACCATTCATCAGGGGAATCCAAATGAAGGCCCTATGTTTTTTCTTCCTGGTGATTTGCTGTGCTACGTTGAAGTCGGGGACGGCTTTCGCTGACTCGCCTAGTCCAACGTCCCAACAAACATCTCCCGCGAGTTCCACGAACACAGTCAACGTTCATCCACAGGATGCCGAGCACGCCGCTCCGGTTGACGCCGGGAAAGGCCAGAAACATGGAAAACCTTCTGACGGACGACAAGACAACCGGAAAGTTTCTGGAAAGAATCATCCCCGCGGCCCTGCCAGCACAATGAAGGTTCGTCCAAAGCAACCTTCGAATAGCCGGGAAGGTTCGCAACCGGGAAATCCCACGCGTCTTCATCAGCCGGGTTTGGACAAATCTGGCACTCCTACAGACAGCGGATCACGCCAGGGAGAAATAGCCAACACCGCTCTGCCTCGTCGGCCACCTAGTGTTATCCGACCCAGCGTGCCACTGCATAACGATGTGCGCCATCGCGGTGCTAACCCGGCCGTCATCGGTGGATCGGCGAACTCAAACAGCAGGAGTACCGGAGCGATCAACGGAACAGGTATGCACCGCAGGCCTTGAGGAATGAATCTCGTATGACACTCACTCGTAAAATGTGCCTTGCCCACATCATCGCAATTTCAGCGTCGCTACTTGCTGGAGGTTGCGCAGTGGGTCCCAATTTCAAGAAGCCCGCTGCTCCTACGGTCCCTGGTTACACACCGGCTCCACTTTCGACGACCAGCAGTACGAGCAAGGTAGCGGGTGGAGAGGCACAACAGTTTCTTGAAGGGCGGGATATTCCGGGGGAGTGGTGGACTTTGTTCCACTCGAAACCGCTCGACGATTTGATCGAGCGCTCGCTCAAAGCTAATCCCGACCTCAAGGGGGCGCAGGCGGCTTTGTTAGTTGCAAGAGAGAATGTGCTGGCTCAACGGGGCGCTTACTATCCTAGTGTTAATGGCGGTTTTTCGGCGCTCCGCGCGAAGACATCGGCTGACGTTTCACCCGTAACAAACACCAGCGCCCTGAATTACAGCTTTTACACGCCGCAAGTCAGCGTCTCGTTTGTGCCGGACGTTTTCGGGCTAAACCGGCGAACCGTGGAATCACTGCAGGCGCAGGCACAACAGGCGCGTTTTGTCCTGGCGGCGACGCATATCACGCTGAGCACAAACGTCGCCGCCGGAGCCATCCAAGAGGCGTCGTTGCGGGCGCAGATTGACGCCACTCGGGAACTCATCACCATCAACACCAACATGCTGGAGATTTTGCGCACGCAGTATGCGAAGGGTTATGTCGGCGGACTCGACGTGGCGGCGCAGGAGTCTCAGCTCGCGCAAGTCACCGCCACGTTGCCACCGCTGCTGAAACAATTGGCTCAGCAACGTGATCTCCTGGCTGTGCTTTCCGGTGGGTTTCCTAATCAAGACATCGCTGAAAAGTTCGAGCTAGGGAGTTTGCAACTCCCGCAGGAATTGCCCGTGAGCCTTCCTTCGCAACTCGTCGAGCAACGTCCCGACGTGCGCCAAGCCGAAGAGAACCTGCATTCCGCCAGCGCCCAGATCGGCATTGCTGTTGCCAATCGGCTCCCGAACTTTGCGCTGACAGCGGATGCCGGCAGCATGGCGGCGGTCCTCGGCCATCTATTCGCGGGAGGCACGGGCTTTTGGGACGTTGGCGCAAGCGTCGCGCAGCCCATCTTTGACGGGGGCACTCTGCTCCACAGGGAGCGCGCCGCGAAAGCCGCTTATACGCAAGCCTCCGAACAATACCGCAGCACGGTTTTAACCGCCTTTCAGAATGTCGCTGACACGCTGAATGCGCTCCAGCAAGACGCCGACACCTTGAAAGCCGCGGCGGCCGCAAAGGATGCCGCCGGCGTCACGCTCGATCTGGCCAGGAAGCAGTTTCAGGCTGGCTACGTTAATTACTTGGCGCTGCTCAGCGCCGAGCAGTCGTATCAGCAAGCCGTGATTAATCTCGTTCAGGCTCAAGCCAATCGCTATGCGGACACTGTCGCGTTGTTTCAGGCTCTTGGCGGCGGATGGTGGAACCGGCCCGACATTCCTAAGAGTTGATTATGAAGGCTGGGCCACTCACGCTCTCAATGATTGCCGTCCCAACGTCAGCGTATCTTTTGGTGAGCACCCTTGCCGTGGTGGTCGGAACTTTTATCGCTGTTTCACCCCATCAGGCGGCTAAGATTTGGGGATCGCAACGACTCGCCAACTTGGCTCCCGAACGCAGAGTTTCCTTCGTACGCTGGTACCGTGCCTTCGGACTCCTTCTTTGTCTGGCAGGTGTGCTCCTCGCGCTTGATGGCATCGTTTTTTCAAACCAGCATCACTAGAATTCCACAGTCGGTCGCTCGTAAGCAGACCGAGTTCTTCCTGAAGGATGTCGGAGGGTCGCTCCGCTCACTTTAGGAGTTCAATTGGGAGAACGATTTTAGATTTGAGACGCTCTTCTGGAAAGTCTTTGGGATTGAGGGTGACTACAAAGTCCGCATGGCCGGATTCCGAGCATAGGCAAAACACGTCATCCTTGGGATCGGGAGAAATTTCAGCCGAGGAACGCACTTTCACTTCTTCGGCCCGCTCGCGGATCAGGTTGATGACTTTTCCGATGAGATTCGGACGAACGCCGAGGCGCTTCAGGACTTCTTTGTATTCTCCCAAAATGTCTTCCGTTATGAGCCAGACGAAATTGTTCCGCTTGCCCCACCTGTGGAGTACATCGGCACTAGGATTCCTGCCGGAAACGAACGGCTCCCTGAAGCCCGATATGCCAGCCACAAGCACGCTCGTGTCAACGACGGCCCGTGGCTTGCGTTTCCTAGCTTTCTGCGGCAACGGTGATCTCTGGCGCACGTCTCTCTTTACGATAGCTGCGTACCGTGCGCAAGATTTCTTCTTCGGATACCTCTCCGATGTCTCTTGCGGCCTCGGTTAGGGATTCCAGAAATTCCTTTTTCCAACCCCGGCGCTTTTTCCCACGCGGCAGGTCCTTGTACAGATCAGCCCTACTCATTCGTTCCTCAATCTGCTCCCCTAAGGCTCGAAACGGCACTCCTAGTTTGATTGGTTCCTCTTCCGCCACGAGCCGACAGTTGAAGATGATGTACTTGGGATTCTCGGACTTGAATTCTTCTTCAGACGCCGAAAATGCTTCCATGAGCTTGGAGAGCACACTCGTCCGCGTGCCTAGGGACTCCTTTAGGTAAGACGCGACCTTGGCTACCATGAGGGCGTTCGCGTCGAAGAAATTCGTTCCCTCTAATCGTCGGGGCTTTACGACGCCGAATTGGACAAGGTTCTGCAGTTCCTTCGGTTGTATCTGTAGGACCGCGCTGGCCTGCTTTAACTTCAGTCCCTGCCTTGGCATGTCTCCTCCAATTAGCATCTAAATATTAGACTTTAATTGGATACTTGTCAAGAGATCGCCTACGCGGGCAGATGGCAGGGCTTTCTAGGGAGTCTAGATTAAGACTAGCGTGCCAGTCTATAGGAACAGTATGCTTGACATATAGACAAATATGCTTTAACATACGGTCGGTGTTCACGGGGGTCTCTCTATGCGTTCCGAGTCTAGTGACGTTGACCTCAAACAGCGAAGTCCACTCCTCGCATTCTACCTTTGCGCCGTCGCGTTCGTGGTCGCTCTAACTTTAACGGGATATTTGCATTCGGCTTGGCGGGAAGTCTCGCGCGTAGTGACGATGGTCATCGCAGCATTTGCCGTGTGGAGCTTCTTTCGCTTCCTGAGAATCGCCGATGAGCGCCAGGCGCGCATCAACTACCAAGCCTTGGGTTTCGCCTTCATCCTTGCCCTAGCCGCCTCTCTTTTTGGTGGATTCGTGAGGGGATTTGGCGCACCTCATGTTTCCTGGTTGGGTGTCTTGGGGTTGCTACTCATTCCGTGGAGTCTTGGCCTGATCGTCTTTTCTTGGCGGTACCGATGAAAACTCGCCTACGCGTTTTACGAGCAGAAGTGGAATGGTCACAGGCGGAGTTAGCTACCCGAGTTGGCGTCACCCGCCAGACGATCAATGCCATCGAGACGGGCAGGTACGATCCGAGTCTCCCCTTGGCTATCAAGATTGCACGGCTTTTCGGTAAGCACGTCGAGGAAATCTTTCTCGACCAGGAGAGCGGGCCGGTAACGTCAGCGAATATCAAAATCTAGCGAGATAAGACGATGTGCGGAAGTTCATATCTTCGTGCTTCTTTCACCGAGCCATCGCCCCGCCCGGTACTGATCCTCCCCGTTCACCTGCTTGGCCCGAATGCGCTCTCCCGAGTCGTTACGTGGTAGGAGTGGGTTTCCATGTCTCGAGGGTTTGACGGATTCGAAATTGACAACTTTCGCGATTCTGGTTTTGGCTCCGGGCGCGATGTGGGCCGGGGTTCATCCTCCGACTGGAACGCTCGCACCAACCTACACAACATCCACCGCGAGGAAGATAGGGCCGACCGACTCGACCGTGAGGGACGGCAGCGTTCGCGCGGAGAACGCCCGCCACTCGCTCGTGAGGAGCGCGTCCAAGCGATCCTTTCTCAGCGCACACGAACCAGGTACACGGAGCGGGACAAAGAGTATTCTCTGCGAGATTCCGAGATTCATGCTCTCTCTGAAGTTGGCAAGTTCCGCGTCGTAGCCGCGAACGACCTGGCTGAATTCGCTTACAACGGCGATCACACCCGCGTGGAGAACGATGTCGAAAGCTTGGCACGTCAGGGTCTCGTGAAAACGACGAGCATTACAGACACAGAGCACAACCCAATCCAAGTAGTGACCCTCACGAAAGAAGGCCACGAGTTCTTGTCTCGCGGGAAGATTCTTCGCCCGGGCCAGGTTACCTATCATGGGCTCAAGAAGCCCAAAGAAGCCATTCACGACGCGGAACTCTACCGGCTCTATCACAAGGTTGCTGATGAGATCGAAGGTCAGGGCGGCACGGTGCTTCGCGTCAAGCTCGACTACGAAATCAAGCGGGAGCTCTACGCCCGTCTCGCTCGTCTTTCCGACGATAAGGGCCACGCCCCGGAAAAGGTGAAGGAGGAAGTCGCCGCACGGTATCACCTCAAGGTTGTGTCTGGCGAGATTCCGATTCCTGATTTGCGAGTTGAGTATGTGCGCGAGAACGACGGCGAAATCCAGCGGCGCGACCTGGAACTCGCCACGGACCATTACCGTCCGCGCGGGCTGGCGCAGAAGGCCCGCGCCGGCTTCCAAATCTACGGCCGGCGCGGCGATACGGACCGATTGCGTCGTATTCGAGACGACCGGGAATTGAGTGCGGCGATTTTCAGCCTGTAACCCATGAGCATTTACGAATTCCAACTCGCCAACCTCTCCGCTTTCGGCTATACCGAAGCCGAAGCGCGGTTTCTCTACCTTGTGGCAGCGCATTCCGGCTATTTCACGGTGCGGCAGTTCCTTGACTTCTGCCATGCCCGGAGCGGCAAACGGAACGCCCGCTTTGTCGAGAAACTATTTGCCTTAGGCCATGCCTCGGCCCAGAGATACACGCGAAGAAGCCTCGTCTATCACCTGCGTTCTCGCAGGATTTATGAAGCCATTAGCAAAACCCATCTCCGCAATCGCAGGGAGCACGAACTCGATTACATCAAGACGCGGCTCCTGGCTCTTGACTTCATCCTTGCCAACCCGGAAGACCGCTATTTCGAGACGGCGGAAGAGAAGCGGCGCTACCTCATCGAACGGTTCAAACTCAGCGAGAGTTTGTTTGTTCCATCCAGAGAGCATGGCAAAGCCATCACGTTCTCCGAGGCATTTCCGCTCTGCGTAGCCTATCCCGCTCCCGATTACATGCCTGTGGTGACGTTTACCTACGTTGATCCCGAGCACCAAAACCTCGACCGCTACATCGCTCACTTGCGCACCTACCGGCCTCTATTCCAGCAGCTTCCGAGCTTCCAATTCATCTACATTTCGACGGCAGCGGGCCTCCAGCAGGAAGCAGCCGAGCTTTTCTCGTTCCTTGTGGAAGGCAGGGGCCTCTCGGATTTGACTCGCTACTTCGATATCCAAACCAAGTGGGATAGCCGGAAATACAGCCTCGTTACGGAGGACGACATGATCTTCCGGCACCAGGCCGCGAAGCGTTTTAGCGGCGAGATATTCGACACTCTTTTCCGTCTGTGGAGGCGAAACCAGTTGCCGAATGACTTGCGGGCTGAATCGGTGGCGACCACAACGAAACAGCAAAAAGTCCTATTCCGAGCGGTCACCGTGCCAGGCCAGGAAGCGGTATTCGGGGACAGCAGCAAAAGATGGGGTGACGGCTGGCAAATACGCTGCGCTTCAGGTGCGGCTTCGGTTCCAAAGTCACCCACGGCCCAACCGCAGATTCCTGAAAGAACGGCGGATGCGTAAATGAAACAGGTGACATCTGCACGCGGACAAAACACTAGGATGGGCGGGAGCGACCCCACTTTGTGCGGCTTTCAGCCGCCCAAAACGTCGTGGGGTCGCTCCCGCCCGCCCCGAGCCGCTCGGGGCCGTGTTTTGTCCGCGTGCAGAGATCGGAGCAAACAACTTGTAATGCAAGCCGTACTACACCGCGAAAGAGGAAAGGAGGAAAACAGTTGCCACTACTGAAAGCACCGTCGAAGCAACCTAAAACCACAACCCTTCAGGTTCGCTTGGAGGAAGAAGTCAGACACAACCTGGACAGATACGCCGAGTTCATCGGCGCAAATGCGTCCTACGTCGTCAGCGAAGCACTCAAGCTGCTGTTCAAGCGGGACGACGAGTTCAAGCGTTGGCTTGGCGAACATCCGACCGACATCAACCAAGAACAAACCAGAGGAGACGCTCTTACGAAGACCGCGTAACAGACATGAAACTTCGTTCAACCCAATCCGGTATGCGCGAGAATACAGCGTCCTCAAGACAGCATGCCCCGCGCTCTGCAATGAATGCCTCGGTTCTACAGTCCGATCCCTTGTCTACAATTGAGAGGCCCGACAAGAGCACGCATGAACTGATACCTCCCATCAAAGAAACATTCGAGTTATCACTCACAGGACCTGACAAAGGGGCCACAGAGGGAGGGCAAACCGGGACAGTCACGTCAAGGTGGCTGGGGGATGGCAAACGACCAACTGTCGAACGCCCTTTGACGTGCGAGGAAGCAGCGGCCCTTGTGAGAGTTCATCCAAAGACTGTCAAGCGCATGGCAAGGACTGGGGAACTTCCAGGTCATTTTCGTTTTGGTCGCTGGTTCTTCTATGCATCTGAGCTGGACTGCTGGATGCGAACAGAGTTACATTCATCGCGTCACTCGTGCCGCTAGAACAGACTAAGGAGAAATCGTCATGTTCAAGCGAGCACGGCATCAGTTCGGTTGGTTGGAGAAACGAAAGAGGAAGCGAGGCCCCGAGGTTTGGGTTTGGCGATACCACGAGGATGTCCGCGGCAGAAAGGGAACGAAGCCTGCGGTTGTCGTCGGCGATGTGAGGCAGTATCCGACGAAATCAGAGGCATGGAAAGCTGCTGAGGGCATTCGATTGGCAGTCGGCAACCCCATGCAGTCGGACCTTGTAACTTTTGGTGGGCTCATCAATCGCTTCTTACGTGAAGCATTGCCTGAGCGGAAGGGAACTGCCGACCGGTATCGTTCGTGGATTCTGAATCACATCAATCCACGATGGGAGGCGGTGCCTCTTTCAAAGGTCAAACCTTTAGCCGTAGAGATGTGGATTAAGGGATTGAACCTAGCACCGAAGAGCAAGGGCCATGTTCGAAGCGTGATGCATATTTTGTTTGAGTGGGCGATGCGCTGGGAACTCATGGAGTACAACCGGAACCCGATGAGCTTGCTAAAGCTTAAAGGGCTTACCAAGCGAGTGAAACAACCGCGCGCTTTATCGGTTGAGGAACTTCAGAGTCTCTGGACGCATCTCGATGAAGACACCCGGACAATGTCCATGGTGGATGCATCTCTCGGACTTCGAGCAAGCGAGTTGCTGGGGTTGCGTTGGGAAGACTTCGACTGGAAAGGTTTACGAGTCAAGATTCAGAGATCTTGGGTCTACGGCAGAGTGGAGGCAGTAAAAACCGAAGGCTCGGAAAAGTGGTTGCCTCTGGACCCGAATCTCGTGGACATTCTTCGTCGGCATCGGGAGAAAATGCCCGATGAGTTGTTGAGAACGGGTTGGGTCTTCGTGAGTCCCTTCACTGGCAAGCCATGGTGGGCGCACAAGATTGTGCGGTATCACCTTCGTCCGGCTGCCGAGAAGGCCGGCATTGGTCGAATCGGTTGGCACACGTTCCGTCACACGTATTCGACTCTATTGCATGCCTACGGGACTGACATGAAGGTTCAACAAGAACTGCTGAGGCACTCCGACATTCGAACCACGATGAACATCTACACGCACACAGTGTCACCAGCACTGCGAGAGGCGAATAGCAAAGTCGTTCGAATGATTTTGCCTGAGAGAAAAACAGCGTGAAATTGTTCGCCAAAACGAGGGGGCAATTCGGGGGCACTAACAGTTCCGACCCAAGACAACAAATGACTTACGACTACAACACATTCCGCAGAGTTCCTTTGGATTCTGCGCCTTGATAAATTCGATCCCCACCGCCCCTACCAAACACCACGTAAATACGTCATTTAGACGCAAACTTCAGTAATGATTCCGAAGATAGTAATGGTTGGAATCCGCTCACCTGCTCCGTTGTGTGTCGCTGGAATATCGCAGCACCAAAGTACAGGTTATCGATCAGAGTCTCACACGGTCGAACGGGTGACCCTCTTAGTGTTTGCCGTGCTAGCATTCAGCCACTCGCTTCAAAGCTCAACGAGTGGACCCCCTGGTACGGCATGAATGATCGACCGCTCTGCTTTTCGTTGCAGAGCCGGCGACTCGCTTTCGTTCAGTATGAATCGAATGCGCAGAAACTCATCTATTAGCCCGTAATACAAACTATCTGACGGTGAAAGCACTTGATAGTCGACGAACCACTTGATAGCCTCCTCCCCAACTTCGTCAACTGCGAGATCCTTCCGGATTCTAGTGGGAAAGCCCTTGTCAGCAAGCCGGAGCAAAGTCTCTAGCTCCTCAAGTCGGCCGTAGAGATCAAGAGTGTGCAACATCGAGTCGTACACCCCCGCCCTATCCTCGAAACAAATTTGCCGCAACGCATTTATTAGATCTCTTGAGTCGATGATCCCGTCTGGGTCTTCACTCTCATGAATAACCAAATGACTCCCCAAGAGTTGCAAAATGTGCGGATGACCGCCGGCAAGGCGGACGACTTTAACGATCACTTCCGGGTCGACGTCGATCGCAATCTTCTCCCGTTCGGCCGCCTCGGCAACCTGAGTCAGTTTCGTCTCTATGAGTTCGGTCGCATCCTCCATCGACATCGGCTTCAATAAGATTGTTCGGTAGAAAAAACGGTTAACCCCGGGATCCTCTTTCACCATTTTCGTGGAGAACGGGCTCACACCGGCAAGCACAAATCGCACTCGCTTCACACCCTTGTGCTGAGTATGCGTACTGATCGTTCGAATGAGCCGAGCAAGAGGTACCGGGCATTTATCCGCCTCGTCGACGCCGAGCAGGAGAAATTCGTCCTTGCCCAATAATCCCTTGAGGGTTTCCTTCTCCACGACGTTTTTTAAAACGGCAAGATGTCGGCCTTCGGTGAAGTTCCTAATTATTTCGGTCGAGCCGGTTTCGAAAACTGAACCAAGCTTGAATGTGACCTTCTTCTGTTTTTCATCAACAGAGACGAACGACTCCAAGAGTAGGCGAGCTGCGTCATCTACGGTCTTAACGTCCTTGTCCCCAACAGCCACGACGTACTTCGAGGAATGGCCGGAGTTAAATCCTTCCATCTGCAAAAGGCCTCGGGACAAGAGCGACGATTTTCCGATGCCGACGACGCCTTGAATTGCCACCGAACCTTGAGGCAATGAGTTGCAGAAGAGATTCAATTCTTCCGTTCTTCCGAAGAAATCGTCCGGATTCGCAGCTATTTCAGACGGCGTAAAGGGGTTATATAGATGGACCATTACACTGCATGCTGCATCGGAATACACGTTACAGAAAGACGCCAGTGATCAAGACGCGCGTAATCCTGAGCTGCTGCGGTGTCGAATATTCTGATCGCGGCGGCTTCAGCGAGTAGTGGGGTTACATGTTCGGTCACGGAGGCTCACGCCTTGCAGCATCCGGTGTGATGGGTTGGCTACAATTAGCCTGTGCCGAAGCGCCATTGCACATGCCGCGCGGAGTGGCGACTCCAACCGGGAAAACCCGCGGAGCCTCTTTCTACGCATTACCGGCTGGACTGCGACTACGGAACGGCGGTGATAACACTGTGGGAGGACGGTGGGCGTGAGCCAATTTACGTTTGTGAAAATCACGCGAAACAGATGGGACCCTCTCGTGAACGTTCCTCGGACGTGCGCGTTATAACGGCTCCATCGGACCTCGGCGATGATTTGACAGGAAACGCGGATCGAATCCCGATCCAAATCCAGGACGTTGCTAATACAAGAGCGAATGGCGCGACTTCCTTTGAGGCTGCGCGAACGCTTGTCGATACGAAAGCTGCAACTGTTGCGACGGCGCCCGCTGCAGCGACGGCGCCCGCTGCAGCGACGGCACCAGTTGCAGCGACGGCGCCAGTTGCAGTTGCCAGAGCGCCTCTTCGCGACCTGACATACGGAAATGCGGCTAAGGCCATGGTGGACGAAGTGATTTGGAACCTGGCGGCCGGAAACTATCAGGTTTACAGGACCGCGCTGCAGCAAGGGAAGGCCGCCGGCGGGCAGGTGGCCGTCGTCCATCGTAAAATCAGCGATTACACACTTAAACTCGAAAGTGTTCTTTCCGAATCGAAGGCTGCGATCGATGTAGCAGACGCCATCGACAAACCACTCGAACAGGCCATGCTTGAAATCATTGGTAATGGCGCGATGAGTGACTTGGAGAAAGACGCCGTCATTCAGCAACTCGGCGCTCTGCAAGAATGGGTCAAACACGGTTTGCGGGGAGCTATTACTCCCCTCGAAGCGCAGCAAATCATTCTGGCTATCGGTGACCGCGTGAACTGGGGTGGACCTGCCGATGTGTCGAACGAGCTGAAGGCGGTCTATCGGGCTACATACGGGAGTTTGAAAACTGCAATTCGTTCTGCGGTTCCTGAGGCGCAAGACCTTCACGAGCGAGTGATCAACTTGTACGCGGCGAAGTCTGAATTGCAAATCCGCTAACCACTACACCAATCGCTGGGCGTGTACATCTTGGCGGGATTCTCTTAAGATGTTGGGCCTACGATGAAACATACGATTACTTTGATTCCTGGCGACGGGATTGGTCCGGAAGTATCCAGCGCGGTTAAACAAATATTGAGTGCGGCGGGCGTGGAGATTCTTTGGGAGGAGATGCCGGCGCGGGCGGAAGCGGAGCGGCGCGGGATCGATTTCATCCAGGCGGGCGTGCTGGAATCCATCCATAAGAACAAGGTGGCTTTGAAGGGTCCGATGGCTACGGCGGTGGCGGGAGGCGCGCCGAGCATCAACGTGGCTTTGCGCAAGGCTTTGGAGCTTTATGCGAATGTGCGTCCGGTGAAAAATTTGGAGGGCGTGCAGGCGCGTTATTCGAACGTGGATCTGGTTTTGATTCGGGAGAATACCGAGGATCTTTATTCGGGGCTCGAGCATACGGTGATACCTGGCGTGGTGGAGAGTCTGAAGATCATCACGGAGAAAGCTTCTACGCGGGTGGCGAAGTTTGCGTTTGAGTTTGCGCGGAAATTCGGGCGCAAGAAAATTCACGCCATTCATAAGGCGAACATCATGAAGCTTTCCGACGGGTTGTTTCTGACGTCGGTGCGCAAGGTGGCGGAAAATTATCCGGACATCGAGTACAAGGAATTGATTGTGGATAATGCGTGCATGCAGATGGTTTTGAACCCGAACCAGTTTGACATGCTGCTTTTGACGAATTTGTATGGCGACATCATGAGCGACCTGGCGGCGGGACTGATTGGCGGATTGGGTTTTGCGCCTAGCGGGAATATGGGCGAGACGATTGCGGTCTTTGAGGCGGTGCATGGGACGGCGCCGGATATTGCGGGCAAGGGATTGGCGAATCCGACCGCGCTGCTGATGAGCGCGATTTTGATGTTGCGGCATATTCAGGAGATGGCGGCGGCCAAGAAGGTGGAAGACGCGTTGCATAAGGTCTATCGCGAGGGGAAACATTTGACCCGCGATGTGGGCGGGACGGCTTCGACCGCGGAGTTTACGCAGGCGGTGATTCGGGCGTTTGCGTAGCAAGGTCGCTGCGGAATCTGACTGCGCCAATCGGGAGATTGGCGTTCCCAGGGGGCTACAATTCGTTGACTTCCCTGCCCCTTGCGAAGAGAATGTTGGAAGTTCCGGCTATCGGGAGGGTGCATTGGCTGAACTTACCGTGGATGTGGCTAAGTTTGTGAACGGCCAAGTTGAGAAGTGCCATCCAATTTCCGAAGGGACTACGACCCGCCGCAAGCGCAAGCCGCATATAGTTGCCGTGATCAATGAGATGTGCACCGGTTGTGCGGGGTCGCCGGCTTGCGTGGAGTATTGTCCCGTGGCGGATTGCATGTTCTGGGTGCCGGACCAGGAACATCCGCCGTTTGGCAAGATTCTTGTGGATCCGCTTCTGTGTATTGGTTGCAAATTGTGTACCAGCAAGGGGCCGGATGGGTCGTTTCTCGAGGGGTGTCCTTGGGATGCGATTGATATGGTGCCGCTCGCGGAGTTTGAGGGGAAGTATGGAGCGATGCCGTATTAGTGCGCGTTTGATGGAGAATTGAAGTCCGCGTTTTAACCTCGCTGAAGCTTCAGGAAAAAGAGAGAGTCCCTCCTGCGACGGGCAGGCCTCACTTCGTTCGGAATGACAACGGTAATGTTGTGTTTGTTGCGGCGGGATTATTGTTTGCGACAGTCGGCGCAGAGGCCGCCTACTTCTGTGCGGGAGACTGTGATTTCTATGCCGCAGTCGCGAGCGATTTGATTTTTTAGTTCTTCGTATAGCTCGCTTTCGAACTCGCGGACTTTGCCGCAGCGCAGGCAGGCTACGTGGATGTGGTCGCGCGGGCCGTGGCTTTCGTAGAAGTGGCGATCGCCGCGGAGATGGAGGAGGTCGAGTTCGTCAATGAGGCCGTGGCGTTTCAGGAGATCTATTGTGCGATAGACGGTGACTTGAGTGACGCGTGAGTCCAGTTTGCGCGCGCGTTCGAGGATTTCACCGGCGTCGAGATGGCGGCGGGCGGATTCCATTACCTGCAGGAGGACGCGGCGCTGGCGGGTGAGGCGGATGCCGCGGGCACCGAGTTCGCGTTGCAGGCGGCCGGGGGCTTCGTGATTGATGCGTTCACCGGTGGAGACGCGATGTGCGGGGGTGGCGGACATGGTCGTCATGGACATTATACCAAAACGCATTGCGTGGTGCGGACGGGGTTCGTGCGTGTTGGCGGTAGCGGCGCAGAGAGATCCCTCGCTGCGCTCGGGATGACAACATAAACTGCGCGGAGCTGGGGAAAGGCCGGCGAGGCGCGCCTCGCCGAAGAGAAAGCGGGGGCTCGCCCCCGCACTCCATATGAGGCTGGGCGGATGGCGCAGCGTGCTGGCAGAAACGTGCGCGCGGCTGGCAGCTGCGAAGAGAGATCCCTCGCTGCGCTCGGGATGACAACAACTCCTTCCGCCTAAGGTCGTGCTAGTGGCTTTGGACTAGTTTGAAGATGTCGCTGTACATTACGAAGGCGAAGATACCTAGTAAGAAGACCAAGCCAACCTGCACGAAGCGTTCTTTCACGGCTAGGCTCAGGTCGCGGCGGAGGACGCCTTCTATCGCTAGCATCAGGACGTGGCCGCCGTCGAGGATTGGGATGGGGAGAAGATTCAGCAGGCCTAGATTCAAGCTGATGATGGCCATTAGCCAAATCAGATCTACGGGGCCACGTTTGGCGGCGCGTCCGGATTCGCGGGCGATGCCTACTACGCTTGTCAACTGGCGAATTTTTACTTTGCCAGTGAATAGACCGCCGAGAACGAAGCCGATTTCTTTCATGCCTACGGCGGTTTGAGCTGCGGCGACTTTTACGGCCGAGCCGAGGCTCTGGCGTTCGAATTTTTCTTGCACCTTCGGCGAAACACCGACTTGCCAGACGGAGCTGCCGTCTACGCTCATGCCGCGCATGGGAGTGATGTCGAACGAGATTTCTTTGCCGTCGCGCAGCACGGTGAATTGGATGGGACGTCCGTCGGAGTGGCGGACGCCTTCGACCAATTGCGGCCAGGTGACGATGGGCTTGCCGTCCATGGCGATGATCTTGTCGCCTTCTTTCATGCCGGCGCGCTCAGCGGGAGTGCCGATGCCGATTTCGTCGGCTACGGGCGGAATGAGCGGGTAGCCGAGTACGGAGTCAATGGTGGTCGGCGGCGTCGGAATTTTGCCGGTTAATTTTTGCTGCGTATTGTTGTGCGCGACGGTGAAGGTGAAGGGCGCGTTCGGTTGCTCGTCTTTGAGTTGGTTGAAGACGGATTCCCAAGTGGGTGTGGCGACGCCGTTGACGTCCACGATGCGGTCGCCGCTTTGCACGCCGGACGCGGGAGGATTTTCCTGCGAAACGGCAGCGACTTGCGCGGGCTGGCGGAGGTAGTCTTCGGAAGGAATGCCGACGAGCCAGAAAATTCCCGAGAAAATGAGAAAGCCGAAGATGATGTTCATGGCCGGGCCGGCGCAGGCGATGAGGACGCGGACCCAGCGGGGCTTCGACAGGAATTCGTACGCGGCGCCGGTGCGTTCTTCGATCGGGTTATCGCCGGCCATGCGCACGTAACCGCCGAATGGGAGGGCGCTCAGGCGGTAGTCGGTGTCGCCGCGTTTGACGCCGAAGAGGCGCGGGCCGAAACCGAAGGAGAAGACTTCGACTTTCACGCCGGACAGCTTGGCGGCGATGAAATGTCCCCATTCGTGGACGAAAATCATGACGCCGAGAACTACCGTAACGGATAGGATTGCGATAACTGCGCTTTGAAAATTTGCCATGAGGCCTCTAGCTTAGATTTTAATTCTTTCGGCGCGCGACTTCCAGGCGCGCGAGCCGGCGCGCTTCGGCGTCGGCGTTGAGGACATCTTCGATGGCGCGCATGGGCGTGCGCGGCATCTTTTCTAGTACGCGTTCGATGACTGCAGTGATGCCGAGAAACGACAATTTCTTTTCCAGGAATGCAGCCACCGCGATTTCGTCAGCTGCGTTCAATGCGCAGGGCAACGGGCCGCCCTCACGCAGCGCTTGCTGAGCCAGGAGCAAGCACGGAAACTTCTTCGCCGGGACGTCCTCAAAATCCAGCCGGCGCAGCGCGGACCAATCGAGGGCATATCCATTCGACGGAATCCGCTCGGGATAGGTTAGCGCATATTGGATGGGCATGCGCATGTCGGTTGGGCCGAGCTGTGCGAGGATTGAACCATCCACGAATTCGACCATGGAATGAATTGTGGATTGGGGATGGATGACGACCTGGATTTTGTCGAGATCCATTCCGAAAAGCCATTTGGCTTCAATCACTTCGAAGCCTTTGTTCATCAGCGTGGCGGAGTCTATGGTGATGCGCTGGCCCATCTTCCAATTTGGATGCGCCAGGGCTTGTTTTGGTGTGATCTTCTTGAATTGCGAAGCTGGAGTTTTGCGGAATGGGCCGCCCGAGGCGGTTAGGACCAGGCGTTTTACTTCGCGATGTTCTCCGGCGCGGAGGCATTGGTGGATGGCGTTGTGTTCGCTGTCTACCGGGAGCAGGGCGACCCCGGAGCGTTTTACGGCGGCGGTGACGACTTCGCCTGCTGCGACCATTACTTCTTTATTGGCTAGCGCGATGTGTTTGCCTTGCTCGATGGCTTTGTAGGTTGCTGGAAGGCCGACGACTCCTACTGCGGCGGAGACGACCATTTCCGCGTCGGGATGAGTGGCTACGCGCTCCATGCCTTCGGAGCCGAAGAGGATTTCTGGTTGCGGCTCGCTCTTGCCGGCGCTTTTGCGGAGCTGCTTTAGGGCATCGCAAAGTTCGCGGGCTGCGGATTCCGTGCCGACGGAGATTACTTGCGGGTGGTGCTTGCCGGCTTGTTCGGCGGCTAGGCGGACGTTTGAGCCTGCGGCGATGGCGACTACTTGAAATTTGCCGGGGTGCGCGTCTACTACTGCGAGGCATTGGCGGCCGATGGAGCCGGTGCTGCCCAGGATCGAGATGCGTTTCATAGGTACTCGCTTCCATTTTATAGGCGTTTTGTGGATTATGCGAACGAAGGTTGGGCGGGGCGCGGAAACGGTCAAGCTTGAGCCCCAGCTTAGGCCGAAAAGATTTAACACAGAGGGCACTGAGAACAGCGACGAGAGAGCGCACGGAGAGTCGTGGGAGTGGCGCGATTTGTCGCGTTCGCGGCATTACTGCGAAGAGAGATTCTTCGCTTCGCTCAGAATGACGGCTTAACCTAGGAGTGGCGATGAATTCAGTGCAGCGGGGCGGAACAGCGACGGAACAGGGCGGCGGGCTGCATTTCGGGGCTACCGATTATTTAGCGGCGGAACGGACGTTTCTTGCGTGGATACGCACAGGGATTGCGCTGATGGGCTTTGGGTTCGTGGTGGCGCGGTTCGGATTATTTCTGCAGGAGTTTCAGTTTGCGCAGGCGAATATTCCGAAGCACTCGTCGTGGGTGTCGCTATTTTTTGGGACGGCGTTGATTGCCGTCGGCGTGGTGGTGAATGTATTTTCGACCTGGGCGCACGTGCGATTGGTGCGCACGATGAATCGCGGCGTGGCGAGTTACAAGAGTGCGTCCTCGCTGGCGATTGCGGTGGCGTTGGTCCTGGCGGCGATCGGCGTGGCGTTGGCATTTTATGTGACGCTGGTGCGCGGCCCGGAAGGCTTAAATTCTGGAATCATTCAGGAGAGGACAATGAGCGCGAATGTGGATAACGGGATTGTGAGCCGGCCCAGCATTCATTCGGTGGATGAGACTGTGGCGAAATTGAAGACGATGCTGGATGCGAAGGGAGTGAAGATTTTTGCGGTGGTGGATCATAGCGGCGAGGCGGCGAATGCGGGTTTGAAAATGCCGCCTACGAAGCTGGTGATTTTCGGGAACCCCAAGGCCGGGACGCCTTTGATGCTCGCGGCACCAAGCACGGCGATTGATTTGCCTTTGAAGATTTTGGTGGCAGAGGATGGAGGCGGGAGCGTGACGCTTTCTTATAATTCGGCGGAGTATTTGCAGCGGCGGCATGGCTTTCCGGAGGATTTGATGGCGAATGTGGCGGTGGTGGATGCGTTGGCTACGAATGCCGGGAAATGATCGGACGCGGTATGGGTGGGAGCACGTTTGAACGAAAAGCAGATCCCTCGCTACGCTCGGGATGACACTCGCTTTACTTTTGTGCTGAACCAGAACTTGTGCTGTCGCTCGCTTCGCCTGCGCTTAGGGCTTGGACGTCTTGAATCTAAAATCGCTTTAGCGCGGTTGGGCGAGCCATTGATAGAGGATCCAGACTACTGGGGCTGCCAGGATTAGGCTGTCGATCCGATCTAACATGCCGCCGTGGCCTGGGAGCAGGGCGCCGGAGTCTTTTACGGCGGCGCCGCGCTTGTAGGCGGATTCGATCAGGTCGCCGGCTTGTCCGGCGATGTTTGCTACGGCGGCTATGATTAGCGGGACTGTAGCTTCCATTTGCATCCAGCGCGCGAAAACTACCGCGACTAGCAGTGACGCGATCACATTGCCTACGGCGCCTTCCCAGGTTTTCTTGGGGCTTAGGGCTGGGGCCATGGGGACGCGTCCGAGGCCTTTGCCTACGAAATAGGCGAGCATGTCTCCCGCCCAGACTAGAACCAGCGTGAAGATCACCAGCTGCCTGCCCACTTGTTCGATTTCATTCAAGCGCACTACGTAGCTGAACGGCAGCGAGACGAAAAATATTGCCGCGGAGCTGATGGCGATGGCGGGGAGGACTTCGTGCAGCGGGCGGCGAGTGGAGAGGCCGAGCGCAACGCATCCGAAGATGAAGATGAGGAGCGCGGCTTCGATGGAGAGCGCGCCGCCGGCCGCGTCGCGGACGATGGAGATGCCTTCCGAGAAAGAATGCTTGATGAGGAAGCCGGCGGAATATTGCGCGTAGAAAATCAGCGCGGTGCAAAAGTAGGTCCACTTTTTGAAGCCGCGCATGCCGACGCGGTCGCCTAGATCGAAGAACTCGAGCAGCGCAAGAATCGCGACGAGCACCGCGAGAGCCGCTACGACGGCGGGTGGCGCCCACCAGACAAGCACGACGACGATGGGAATCAGGACGGCGGCCGTGGCAATGCGCAGGAGCATACGGCGTCAGCCCCGGCCTGACTTGCCGGATGCAGCGGCGACTCCCTTGGCGCGTTCGCGAGTGGTGCCGAGGCCGCCGTAGCGGCGTTCGCGCTTTTGAAAATCCACCAGGGCTTGGAGAAGTTCTGCACGCGAAAAATCCGGCCAAAGAGTTTCGGTGACGTAAATTTCGGCGTAGGCGATTTGCCAGAGCAGAAAATTGCTGACGCGCATTTCGCCGCTGGTGCGGATAAGCAAGTCGGGATCGGGAAGGCCGGCGGTATAGAGATGCTCGGAGATGGTTTGTTCGTCGGCCTGGAAGGCGGCCATGCCGTTGGCGCGGACTTGCTGGAGTAACGCGTTGAAAGCGTCTACCAATTCGGCGCGGCCTCCGTAATTGAGCGCGACGACTAACTTCATACCTGTGTTTTTTGCGGTCACGCTCATGGCGCTCTGAATATCTTTGCGGACGGCTTCGGGGAGTTGTTCGGAGCGGCCGATGATCAGGAGGCGAATATTATTTTTGTGGATAGTGGGGAGTTCGCGTTTCAGATACTCGCGGAGGAGGCGCATCAGGAAATCCACTTCGGCCTGGGGGCGGCGCCAGTTTTCGAGCGAGAACGCGTAGAGAGTGAGGCACGGCAGCTTCAGGCGGGCGCAGGATTCGATGATTTCGCGCGCGGCTTTTACTCCGGCGCGGTGTCCTGCGACGCGGGGCAGGTGGCGGCGCTGCGCCCAACGGCCGTTGCCGTCCATGATGACGGCTAGGTGCTCGGGCAGGCGTTGCAGGTCAATTTTATCGAGAAGCTCCGCTTCTTCGCGGTTGGCGGCTTTGAGAAGTTCGCTGGCTTTCACTCAGTTTCGCTCGAGGACAGACAGTGAGGAAAGCTAGCATACGCGGTGGTGGCAAGCAAGGTGCGCAGTCCGGGTAGCGGGCCAGTTTCAATTTCGGCGTGATCCCTTGAGCTTCCAGAAGAATCCGCAAATTAACCCGATGCCAAATATGAAGAAGAATGCTGGGTGAGTGAAGAAATAAGCCGCATCCCACCTGTCTCCACCTTCAGGTTTCAGCCAGACGTACCCAAATGCGCAGAGCAGAACGATGATGACAAGCACCCCGCCTGAAACTATGCCAAATCCCACGCTCTTGGCCAAACGCATGCTATTGCCTCGCGGGTTTCTGCTGCAATAATCCCACAAACTCCGTATTTCGACGTTCTGCAAATCGCGCTGGCACCGGAAGGGCGAGAGAGATCCTTCGCTGCGCTCAGGATGACGGCAAAAACCACGATTCACAAAATCAAAAGCGAATTCGTTATGGGGAGTGGATTAGGGTGGCGCCTAAGCCGGCGCTGCCTGGTTGGAAGATGCTGGCGTAGACGAGGACGATGGTGAGGATGATCATGATGATGCTTACGGACCAGGCTACTAGGTTGAAGGCCCAGGTGTTGGTGTGCTGGCCCATCAGGTCGCGGCGATTGATCAAGAGCAGGATGAAAATTAGGACTACTGGGAGCCAGACGCCGTTGGCTACTTGGGAGAGGACCAGGATTTTGAAGAGCGGGGCTTTGGGGATCAGGATTATGCCGGCGCCGGCTACGATTAGGCCGGTGTAGAGGCCGTAGAAGGCGGGGGCTTCGTTGAGCTTGCGATCGAGGCCGGCTTCGAAGCCGAGGCCTTCGCAGATAACATGGGCCGTCGAGAGCGGAAGGATGGAGGCGGCGAAGAGTGAGGCGTTGAGCAGGCCGAAGGCGAACAAGTAGGCGGCCCACTTTCCTGCCAGCGGGGCAAGCGCGGCGGCGGCTTGGGCGGCGTCGGTGATATTGGTCATGCCATTTTTATTGAGCGTGGCGGCGCAGCAGACGATGATGAAGAAGACGATGGCCATGCAGGTGATGCTGCCGACGAGAACGTCGAGGCGGGCGTGTTTATATTGTTTGGGGCCTACGCGCTTTTCAACGAAGCCTGCTTGCAGGTAGAAAAATTGCCACGGCGCGATGGTGGTGCCGACGAGCGCGGTGAGCATCAGGAGATAGCTGGTGCTGAAATGCACGGTCGGCCTGACGGTTTCTTTGGCGGCGAGGAGCCAGTCGGGTTTCGCCAGAAACGCCGAGGCTACGTAGGCGAGGTAGAAGCCGCAGGCAACCAGGAATATCTTTTCGACTTGGCGGTAACTTCCCTTCACTACGAGAATCCACACGGCGATTCCTGCGAGCGGCACGGCAATGTATTTGCTGACGCCGAAAATTTGCATGGAGGCGGCGACGCCAGCGAATTCGGCGACAGTGTTGCCGAGGTCCACGGCTAGGGCAGCGATCATTACGAAGAACGTGGAACGGAAGCCGAATTCTTCGCGGATAAGGTCGGAGAGGCCTTTGCCGGTGACTACGCCCATGCGCGCGCACATTTCTTCGGAGACGTAGAGCGCGATGGTCATGGGGATGAGCGACCAGAGCATGGTGTAGCCGAATTGCGCGCCGGAGGTGGTGTAGGTGGTGATGCCGCCGGCGTCGTTGTCTACGTTGGAGGTGATCAGGCCTGGGCCGACTACGGCTAGCAGGACGGCTAGGCGACGGCGGGTCATGCGGGTGCGGCGCATGAAGTTCGAGCCACGGGCTTTCCAGGTGGCTAGCGTGGTGGTCGAGTTGGCGGGCTGGTCGGACATTTTTGACGCTTGCCTGACTGCGAGCCGTGCGCTCACGCGAATCGCGACGCAGGCGGCGGCGAAGAGAGATCCCTCGCTGCGCTCGGGATGACAACACCCGTTGCGTGTCGCTAGAGCTTGGCGCGCATGCGGCTTACTACGTCGTCTACTGTTATGGTGCCGATTGGATGATTTTCGCCGTCTACTACTGTTAGACCTCTCAGATTGTATTTGTCGAAAATTTCGAAGACTTCTTTGTCGTGCGCGTTGGGCGTCACCGAGAGCAGAGGCTCGAAGGCCATTTCGGACATGCGCTGGTCCGAGGAGGAGAGCAGGAGGCGCGCGATGGGTACGGTGCCGGAGAGCGCGGCATCTTTATTGATTAGGATCACGTTGTCGAGCTGGTCGGGCGAGATTTCGTGGAAGCGGATGTAGTCAACCACTTCGCCGCGGGTGGCTTCTTCGCCTACGACTACGATTTCGGTGTTCATCATGCCGCCGGCAGTATTTTGCTCGAATTTCAGGAGCTGTTCGACATCATGGGCTTCGCGATGTTCCATCTCGCCGAGAACTTCCTGGCTGGTCTCGGAGTCAAGGCTGGCGAGGAGGTCGGCGGCTGCGTCGGGGCTCATCTCTTCGATGATGTCGGCGGCGCGTTCGGGGTCGAGTTTTTCGACGACTTGCGTTTGCAGGCGCTTATCGAGCTCGGTGATGGTTTCCGCGGCGGATTCCTCGTCGAGGGAGGAGATGATGCCTTGGCGCTCGTCGGGGGAGAGCTCTTCCATGATGTCGGCGAGATCGGCTGGGTGAAGAGCGGCGAGTTTTTCGCTGGTCATGCGCAGCTTCACGCGGCGGAGCGGATCGGGTTCGATGAGATTGACGAATTCCCAGAGAATTTTGCGCGGAGGCAATTTCTTCTGGATGCGGCGTATGGCCATCGGCGGGACGATGCCTTGCAGCAGGCGGCGGACGGCGCCGGGGAGGCCGACGTCCACTTGCGTGATGCGCAGCTCGGTATTGCCGTTAGTGCGTTGGTCGGCGAGGTCAATATCGTTTACGCGGACTACTTTGCGGCCGTTGGTGTCGATAATTTGCTGGTCGAGGAGATCTTTGCCTACGGCCAGCCAGGCTTCGTTGGGGTGGTAGAGTTCGAGCGCGGATTCGTCGGTGGTGAGATTGATTTTGCCGGGAGCGACCGAGCGGATTTGGTCGTAGCGGGCTAGCAGGGGGCGATATTGGCCGCGGCCGAGGAGGAGTTTCGCGACGCGATTGGGCTGGTCGGCGGGCTCGATGAACAATTCTTTGACGCGGCCTACGTAGTTGCCGACTGAATCGTAGGCGGCGGCGCCGATTACTTCGGTGGCGTGAAGCATGGTGACTCCTTCACAGATCTGCGGACTGCGGCGGCGAGCACTGTTCCCGGCGCGTCGTCAGTTGTAGGGGCGGGTCTGAGACCCGCCCCTACGGACTAAGCCAACCTAAAATTTATCGTACCGGCAAAAAAATGCCCGGGACCGGCTTGGTTGACCGGCCTCGGGCGTGTGAGATTTGCCCCTCGTTTACTGCAGGCCGGGCCTCGCCTCCCTGTCCCTGCTTGCATCGCAGGTCCAGCGAACCGATGGTGCGTGGGAAGTTCCCCGCCCCGGCTGAGAATTGCCAGCGTGATGGGGGCGGCTACTTCCGGGTTCCGATTTGGACTGTAGCTCCATTGCGTTGCGCTAATGTCCGAATTGACTAGTAAATGCAGACGTAAAGTTTGTCAAGCAGAGAGTGGGATTTTGCGCGATTTATTTTTTGGGAAGACCATATTTTTAATGGGGCGACCGTGGCGGCGGCAGTCGGCGGCGTAGACGTCCCAATATGTGCCGCGAATGTAGGCGGAGGGCTTGTAGCCGAGGGTGCGGGCCACGCGGTCAATCGCGGCAGGGCGGCCTTCGAGTTCGAGGAAGGTGCCGACGGGTGTTTCATCCAGGTCCAGGTGGAGGCCGCGGAGGCGAAAACTGGTGCGGTATTTCTCGTAGCGGAAGGCGGCTTGAAAGCCCAAAGGCGCGAGCGTGGCGCGCCAATCGCGCGAATCATGACTGACGACTACTTCCCTTTCGGCGCGTTCTTTGAAGCGAGATTTCGTTTTGGCACTGCGCGGCGGCGGTGCTTTGGAAGTAAGCACGATGCGGTGGACACGGTTCGGGCGGACGCCATGGCTTTCTGGCGCTGCCGATTCGGTGCGGACGCGGAGGAGTCGGCCGCGGCGTCGCAGGTCGGAGTGAGGCGTGTCGTAGAGCGTGTTGGCTTCGAAGACGCGGCCTTGGGATGTGGCGCCCAGGGCTTGGATGGCGAGGATCGTGGCGCGGAGGTCGGTTACACGGAGCTTGATTTCGACTTCGCGGTTCGTTTTTCGCGGTTGGGGCACGGAGAAGTATAAGGCAATTCTTGTTGGCGGCGATGCGGGCGATGTTGCCAAAGGCGCGGGGGAGCCAGCATAATCGAAACGCTGCCCACGCTCGGAACCGGGTCACGATTGCGTTCGTGGATCGTGCAACGGTCTTCGCGGCGCGCGGTTTCCGTTCATGGCTGAACCTACAACCCCATTAATGCAGCAGTATCATGCCGTCAAGAAGCAGCATCCGGCGGCCTTGCTGCTTTTCCGCCTGGGCGATTTCTATGAGCTTTTTTACGATGACGCGGTGGTGGCGTCGAAGATTCTGCAAATCACTTTGACTGCGCGGAATAAGGAAAAGGGGCAGGCTGTGCCGATGTGCGGAGTCCCTTATCACGCTGCGGAAAATTATATTGCGCGGCTGATTCGGGCGGGGCACAAAGTTGCGATTTGCGAACAGATGGAAGTGCCGGGGCCGGGCAAGAAGATTGTGCGGCGAGAAGTGATTCGGGTGATCACGCCGGGAACGGCTGGCGGCGCGGGGTTGGTGGACGCGAAGGAAAATAATTTTCTGGCTGCGGTGGCGCGGAGCGCGGCGGCAGGAGCTGCTGGTGGGGCCGGCGGCACCGGAGCCGGGCGTGGCGCGACGCGCGGTGCGGAAGGCGCGATTGGGCTCGCGTTTGTGGATCTTTCGACCGGGGAGTTTCGGGCTACGGAATTTTCTGGGGATAAGGCCGAGGCGCGTTTGCGGGATGAATTGGGAATTTTGCGGCCGCGGGAAGTGCTCTTGGCGCGGCCGGCGACGCTTTTTCCGGTGAATGTGCCGGCGGAGATGGATGGGTTGGGAGCCGTCGAGACGCGGTTGGACGATTGGGCGTTCGAGACGAACTATGCGGCGCGGATTCTGGAAGAACATTTTCGCGTAGCGGCTTTAGAGGGGTTTGGATTGGTGGGGCACCCGCAGGCTACGGCGGCGGCCGGGGCGCTGGTGCATTATTTGCGCGAGACGTCGGCGATTGGTGCACGTTCGCCGGAAGATTCGGCGGTGATTCCTTCGTTGCGTCCGGCGGGAGCGGGGCTCGAGCATCTGGATCGGATCGCTTATTACGAGCAGCAGGAGGCGATGATCTTGGATGCGGTGACGGCGCGGAACCTGGAACTAGTGGAGCCTGCGACCGGCGATGACGCTTCGGCGACGCTTTTGAAGGCGATTGACGACACGGCTACAGGGATGGGGGCGCGTTTATTGCGCGGGTGGATTTTGCGACCGGAGATTGCGCTGGAGGCGATTGAGGCGCGGCTCGACGCTGTTGCCGAATTACGGGCGCAAACCGTCGCGCGCGAGGAGATACATCGGACGCTGGAAGGCATCCTGGATTTGGAGCGGCTTACCAGCCGCGTGACTTTGGGCGTGGCTACGCCGCGGGATTTGCTGGCGTTGCGCGGGTCGCTCGAGCGTATTCCGGCACTGCGGCAGATGCTGGCGGGGTCGTCTACTGCCTCCGCGTCCTCGAGCTCTTCGTCCGTAGGCTCGCGGCTTTCGTCGTTGCACGAAGAGTTGGACGAGATGGCGGATGTGCGGGAGACGATCGCGCGTGGGATTGCGGATGATCCTCCTGCCCTGCCGAGTGATCCGGGCGTGATTCGCCGTGGTTACGATGCCGAGTTGGACGAATTGCACGACATTACCAAGAAGGGGCGGCAGATTATTGCGACGATGGAAGAGCGGGAGCGGAAGCGGACCGGGATCGCGTCGCTGAAGATTCGCTACAACCAGGTTTTTGGTTTTTACATTGAGATTTCAAAAGCGAACTTGCATCTGGCTCCGGCGGATTACGAGCGCAAGCAGACTTTGGTGAATGCGGAGCGTTTCACTTCGGGAGAATTGAAGGGGCACGAGCAGAAAGTGCTTTCCGCCGAGGAACGGGTGCTGGCGATCGAGCGGCGATTGTACGCGGAGATTCGAGAAGGGATTGCGCGGGAGGCGGGGCGTTTGCGGCGAACGGCTGCGGCGATTGCGCAACTGGATGTGCTGGTGAATTTTGCGCGGATTGCAGCTATGCGGAATTACACGCGACCGGAATTCACGGATAAGACGCTGGCGAAAAAGGGCAAGCGCGGGGTGCTGATGATCGCGGGCGGGCGGCATCCGGTGATTGAAAAGCTTTTGGAGGAGCGCGGCGAGAGGTTTGTGCCGAACGATTTGTACCTGGACGATGAGGCACAATTTCTTTTGCTGATTACCGGGCCGAACATGGGCGGCAAGTCTACTTATCTGCGGCAGGCGGCGCTGATTGCGATTTTGGCGCAGATGGGATCGTTCGTGCCGGCGGTGCAGGCGAAATTGCCTTTGCTGGATCGCGTATTTACGCGGATCGGAGCTTCGGACAATCTGGCGCGCGGGCGGTCTACATTTTTGGTGGAGATGAGCGAAGTGGCGGCGATTTTGAATACTGCTACGGCGGCTAGCCTGGTGCTGCTGGATGAAGTGGGGCGCGGGACGGCGACGTTTGACGGGCTTTCGATTGCTTGGGCGGTGGTGGAGGCGTTGCATTCGGGGGCGCGACCGCGGACTTTATTTGCTACGCATTATCATGAATTGACGGAGCTCGAGCAGCTTTTGCCGGGCGTGCGGAATGTGCATGTGTCGGTACAGGAGGCGGGGAGCGAGATTGTGTTTTTGCGGCGCGTGGAGCCTGGGAGCGCGAATAAGAGTTATGGAATAGAGGTGGCGCGATTGGCGGGGTTGCCGAACGAGGTGATTGCGCGAGCGCGGGAGATTTTGCGGAGGCATGAGCAGAGCGAGGAGAAATTGAGTTTGGAGTTGTCGCCGGGGGCGATTGGGGATGGGGCGGCGGTTCCGCCGGTGGCGGCGAGGCAGACTAGTTTTACGGCGATTGATGAGTCGGTCTTGGAGGCCATACGCGGGGCGGATTTGAATAAGTTGACGCCGCTCGAGGCTATGAATTTGCTGGCGGCTTTGCAGAGGCAGCTCGCGTAATTGTTAGTGTGACGCACAATTTCTTGCTGGCGGCGGGGATATTGCTGTGGCCGACTCCGGCGAGGCAAGCCTCGCCTTGTAACAGGCGGCAGCAAGCTGCCGCACTCCCAGAAACTACTGGCGCTGGTCGGCGGTGTTTTACCGAACGCAACGGCTGGCGCGCAGGACCGACGGCGAGGCGCGCCTCGCCGGAGAGAAAGCGGCGGCGCGCCGCCGCACTCCACGTGAATCGTGCCGGTGGCGATGTGTAGACGTTTGGCTAAATCGTGGTTGTCAATTCCGCGTGGGGGCTTCTAGACTCGATTTACTGATGCTGGTACTGGGAATGATGTCCGGGACATCCGCCGACGGCATTGATGCCGCTTTGGTGCGTATTTCCGGGGCGCCGCCTTCCCTCGCGGCGAAATTCGAGGAACATTTTCATGCGCGATTCCCTGCTCGGGTGCGGCAGGCCGTGCTGCGCCTGGCGAACGGCGGAGCGACTACGACTGCTGAGCTTAGCCAACTTAATTTCTTGTTGGGCGAGGAATTTGCGCGTGCGGCGGTCGCGGCGTGCGAGCGTTGGCGATTGCCGCTCGGAAGGCTTGATTTGATCGGGTCGCACGGGCAGACGATTTATCATCAGGGTGTGGCGTCGCGATTTTTGGGGGCGCGGCGCGTGGCTTCGACTTTGCAGATTGGAGAGCCGGGGATTATTGCGGCGCGGACCGGAGTGACGACTGTCGGCGATTTTCGTCCGGCGGATATGGCGGCGGGGGGACAGGGAGCGCCGCTCGTGCCGTTTGTGGATTATTTGCTTTACCGCAGTCGGAAATTGGGACGCGTGGCCTTGAATATTGGCGGGATTGCGAACGTCACTTTGATTCCGGCGGGGGCGAGCGTTGAGGATGTGCTGGCGTTTGATACCGGACCGGGGAATATGGTGATTGATGCTTTGGTGAGCAGCATTTCCCGCGGGCGGAAAGCGTTTGACGATGATGCGCGCATTGGGTTGCGGGGGCGCGTGATACGTCCTTTGCTGGAGGAGATGCTGCGGCATCGGCATTTGCGGCAGGCACCGCCGAAGACGGCGGGGCGCGAGCAATTTGGGCAGGAGTACGCGCGGAAATTATTGGAGTGGGCGAAGAAACGGCGGGCGCGGCCGGAGGATTTGGTGCGGACCGCGACGATTTTTACGGCGCTTTCGATTGCGGATGCGTTCCGGCGGTTTATTTTTCCGCGGGCGCATGTGAACGAATTGATCGTGGCGGGCGGCGGGACGAAGAATCCTTTGTTGATGGCGCAACTGGCTGCGGCTTTGCCGGGTATTGAGATTGTTGGTTCGGCGCGGTTTGGGGTGCCGGCGGAGGCGAAGGAGGCGTTTGCGTTTGCGATATTGGCTTACGAGGCGTTTCATGGACGAGCGAATAATTTGCCTTCGGCTACGGGGGCGAAGCGTCCGGCAATTCTTGGGAAATTGGTGCACGGCCACGCGCGCTAGGGAGCAGGTTGCTGCGCTTATGTTTGCGGCGGCGGTGCTATCTGTGGCAGCACTCTGCGCGGGTTGCAGTTCTGCTAAAACTTCCGCGGATTCCAGCACTGTGAATTTTTTGATCGAGGCAGCGCCCACTAATCTTGATCCGCGGATTGGGGCGGATGGGTATTCGGAACATATTGATGGTTTGATTTTTTCGAGTTTGGTGGGGCACGACGATCAGATGAAGGTGGTGCCGGATTTGGCGGAATCTTGGGATATGCCTGATCCGGTTACTTACGTTTTTCATTTGCGGCGTGGCGTGAAATTCCACGATGGGCGGCCGCTTACGTCGGCGGACGTGAAATATACTTTCGATTCGATTCTTTCCGGCGCGATCAAGACTCCTAAGCGTGGTTCGTTCAAATTGGTGAAATCGGTGGAGGCTCGCGATGATACGACGGTGGTGTTTCATCTGACCGAGCCGTATGCGTCAATGCTTTGGGATTTGACGGCGCCAGCGATCGGCATTGTTCCGCGCGGGGCGGGGGCCGAGATGTCGCAGCATCCGATCGGGACTGGGCCGTTTCGATTTGTGAGCGCTACTACGGATGAAGAGGTCGTCTTGGCGGGCAATGATGACTATTTTGGCGGAGCGCCGAAGATTGCTAGTTTGCATTTGAAGATTGTGCCGGATGCTTTGGTGCGGGCGCTGGAGCTGCGGAAGGGATCGGCGGATGCGACTATCAATTCTTTGACGCCGGATATGGTTGTGACGCTTGCCAAGGAACGTGGGTTGGTGGCCGAGCAGCAGCCGGGGACGATGATGGCTTATCTGTCGTTCAATTTTGCCGATCCGATTTTGGCGAAGCGCGACGTGCGGCAGGCTTTGGCTTATGCGACCGACCGCGCGACGATTATTAAATATTTGCTGCGCGGGCAGGCGCGGCCGGCGTCGAGTTTGTTGCCGCCTAGCCATTGGGCGTTTGAGCCAAATGTGCAGCAGTATGACTACGATCCCGCGCGGGCTGAAAAGCTGCTGGATGCTGCGGGTTATCCGCGCGGGGCGGACGGCGTACGGATGCATTTGACTTTGAAAACTTCGACGGATGAATCCACGCGGCTTTTGAGCGAAGCGATTGCGGACCAGTGGAAGCGGGTGGGTGTGGCTTTGGAGTTGCGGCCGTTGGAATTTGCGACTTTTTATTCGGATATCACGCACGGGAGTTTTCAGATTTATTCGTTGCGGTGGGTGGGCGCGAACAACGATCCCGACATTTTCGAGTATGTGTTTAGTTCGAAGAAGATGCCTCCGGATGGGGCGAATCGCGGGCATTATCGCAATCCGCAGCTGGATGCTTTGCTCGATTCGGCGCGGGTGGAGATGGATCAGGAGAAGCGGAAGGCTTTGCTATCGCAGATACAGAAAATCGTGGCGGTGGATGAGCCGTATATCAATCTTTGGTACGTGGATAATGTTTGCGTGCATCGGGAGCGGTTGGCGGGAATCATCCTGGCGCCCAGCGGGGATTACGGTTTCTTGGACTCAGCGTTCTTGAAATAGCAGCGCTGCATGCATTGCGGTTCGACGCAACTCAAATCGAAGAGAGGATCCCTCACTTCGTTCGGGATGACACCGGCGTCACTTTTTTATTGTTTGCCCAGGGCTTTGTGAATTTCTTCTTCGGGGATTACGCCTTCGCGGATCAGGGTCCAGTGGTCGCCGTCAATGCGGACGATGGTGGAGGCCAGGACGCCGCCGGTATCGCCTGCATCGAGGATCAGCGGGAGGCGATCGCCTAACTGCTTTACGATTTGCTGGGCGCTGGTGCAGGAGGGAAAGCCGGAGAGATTGGCGCTGGTGCCGGTGACGGGGCCTCCGACGGCTTCGATGAGCGCGGAGGGGACTTTTGAGTTTGGCCAGCGCAGAGCGACGCGTCCGGTGTTGCCAGTGACTTTCAGTGGGAGACGGTGCGTGGCTTCGACTACTAGAGTGAGGCCGCCGGGCCAGAATTTATTTGCTAGCGCGAGAAAACAATCGGGGACATCGCGGACGAGACTGACGGCTTGCTCGATGGAGTTCACGAGAATCGGGAGAGCTTTGGTTTCCGGGCGGCCCTTGGCGCGAAAGACGGCTTCGATGGACGCGAGATTGAAGGGATCTACGGAGAGACCGTAAAACGTGTCGGTGGGAATGCCGACAACTTTGCCGCGTTTGACGAAACCTGCGGCATACTGTACCAAATGATCTTCCGGTGAATCGTTAGAAATTTTTAGTACTTCGACGGGCAAGTGATCACTCTCGGCGGGTTGCGCCCCAGGTCCGCTTGGCAAGCTACCATAAGCTACAGGATAGACGCAAGTTGCAGCGGCTACGGGTGTGAGATGACTCGACGGCGAGAGGTGCGTTTGTTAGGCTTGTCGGATGGTGGAGCATTTGACTGCGGACATTATTACGAGCCGCGAGAATAAGTGGCTGAAGATGTTTCGCGCGGGGCTGCGCGGGACGGGGCCTGAGGGCGAGGATGCGCTGGCGGTAGAGGGGCGCAAGCTTGTCGAAGATTCCTTGCGATCGGGGCTCGAGGCTGTGGCGCTTTTGGTGAGCGAGTCGGGAGAGCGGGAGATCGAGCATATTTTGCGGGCCGCTAGCGAAAGCGTGACTGGGATTCCGCGGGCGCGCGTTTTGCGGACTACGGATAAATTATTCGAGAGTGTTTCGGGGACGGAGGCGCCGCAAGGGGTGGCGGCTTTGTTTCGGGAGCCGGAGTGGCAGTTCGAAGATATTTTGCGCGGAGCGGCTTCGGATGATGGAGCGTTTCGCGCTGGGGCGCCGCTTTTGGTTGTGATGGCTGCGGTCCAGGATCCGGGGAATGTGGGGACGATTGTGCGTTCGGCGGAGGCATTTGGAGCTACGGGGGTGGTTACGACGCACGGGAGTGCTGATCCTTGGTCGCCGAAGGCGGTGCGCGCGTCGGCGGGTTCGGCTTTGCGATTGCCTTTGCTGCGCGGGATGGCGATTCCTGTGCTGATCGCGCAATTGCGCGTGGCTGAGGTGAAGATTGTGGCGGCGAGTTCGCGGGCGAGGGCTGACGAAGGCGAGCTGGCGGGTGTCGCGGCGGATTTGCGCGAGTCCGTTGCAATTTTTATTGGGAACGAGGGAGCGGGGTTGCCGCCTGAAGTGGAGCATGTGGCGGATGCGCGGATTTCGATACCGATTGCGGAGAGTGTGGAGTCCTTGAACGCGGGGATCGCGGCGTCTATTGTTTTGTATGAGGCGGCACGGCAGAGAAAAGGCACCACAGATCAACGCGGATGAACACACATGAAGACTATGAATTTCGAAAGCGCTTTACGCCGATGACGGCTGACATCGCGCGGTGGGCGTCTCCGGCGAGGCAAGCCTCGCCTTGCAACAAGCGGGAGCAAGCTCCCGCACTCCCAGATAAGGCAGGCTGCGCGGCGTGATGATTTTGAAGTGAGCTAACACGATGGGACTATTTCAAACTGTGCAGCCGGAAGAGGAGTCGGCGGCGGGGCGGCCTTTGGCTGACCGGATGCGGCCCCAATCGCTTGATGAATTTATCGGGCAGGAGGAGCTGCTCGGGCCGGGGAAGCCCTTGCGGGTGCAGATCGAGCGCGATGATCTGACTTCCCTGCTCTTGTGGGGACCGCCGGGATGCGGGAAGACTACGCTTGCGCGGATTGTTGCGCGGATGACCAAATCGGAGTTCATTCCTTTCAGCGCGGTGCTTTCCGGAATCAAAGAAATCAAGGAAGTGATGGCGAAGGCGGAAGCGGTGCGGCGTTACGGCAAGCGCACGATTGTGTTTGTGGATGAAGTGCATCGCTTTAATCGCGCGCAACAGGACGCGTTTTTGCCGCATGTGGAGGCGGGAAACATTTTGTTGATTGGAGCGACGACCGAGAATCCTTCGTTCGAGGTGATTGCGCCACTGCTTTCCCGGATGAAAGTGTACGTTCTGAAGGCGCACACGCCGGAGCAGATTGTGACGCTGCTCGAGCGTGCGCTGGCGGATCCGGCGCGGGGGCTGGGGCGGGAAAATGTGGAGGCATCCGCGGAGATTCTGGAGCGCATCGCAATCCTTGCGAACGGAGATGCTCGGGCAGCGTACAACACGCTGGAAGCCTTGGTGATGGGTACCGCGCCGGACGCAGCGGGGCGGCGCGTATTGACGCAGTCGTTGCTGGAGGATGTGCTGCAGCGGAAGCTGCTGCCTTACGACAAATCCGGCGAAGAACATTTCAATTTAATTTCGGCGCTGCATAAGTCGGTGCGGAATTCGGATCCGGACGCGTCGTTGTATTGGTTGGCGCGGATGTTGGAATCGGGCGAAGACCCTTTGTACATCGCGCGGCGGCTGGTGCGGATGGCGAGCGAAGATATTGGGCTTGCGGAGCCGCACGCGGTGCAGGTGACGATTGCGGCGATGCAGGCTTTTGAATTGCTCGGGCCGCCGGAGGGACATCTGGCTTTGGCGCAGGCGGCGGTGTATTTGTCGCTCGCGCCGAAATCGAACGCCGTGTATACGGCGTATGGCGCAGTGCAGGATGATTTGCAGAGCACGATGGCGGAGCCGGTTCCCTTGCACATTCGCAATGCGGTGACCGGGCTGATGAAAAACATCGGATACGGAAGAGGCTATCAGTATGCGCACGATTCGGAAGAGAAAGTGACGGACATGACTTGCCTTCCGGAAAGTTTGGCGGGGCGGGTATATTACAATCCCACGGACCAGGGATTTGAGGCGCGGATCAGGCAGAGGCTCGAGGAGATACGGCGGATTCAGAAAAAGGCTGCCGGAAAGTAAAACACATTGATGATGCCGGAGACCAACCCAGTCCATACGGCGCGCGGCGACGCGCGGCGATTTCCATGGCCGCTTGTGGCGGCGTTCATTTTGATTACACTTCCTTTAGTCGGGATCGCCGAAATGAAACAGGTCGCGACGTTCGACCAGGATGTGCAGGCGTTTGCAATTTCGCAGGACAATCAGATTGTTTACGCCGTGCAGCGGATGAAGCGTGTGAAGAAAATCATCGTGGAGCACGACGATTTTTGGGTGGGAAACATTGATGGGAAGCGGAAAAAGATAATTGATGGCGACAAGTTCAATCCGACGCCGGGGGCGGACGAAGATTTGCCGCCTCCCGAGCCGGATGATGAGGACACCAGCGGCAAGAAGGGAAAAAAGCATACGCCGGTGCCTCCGCAGCATAGTTACCAGGTGGATTCGCTGACGTGGTCACCGGACGGGCGGCGGATCGCGGTGAAGATGGATACCTCGATGATGGCGCAGCCGCAAGGGACCGTGGTGCAGCAGCTGGATGAGCAGCAGACCGTGCGGCCTAACACGCTACTTTATTTGATGGACGCCGACGGTCGGCAGATACAGATTCAAGGGTCGAAGACTTCGACGCTTTCGGATGCGTTCAACCCCGATTGGCTGGCGGACGGCGCGACGCTGGTCTATTTATCGAAGACGAGCGGAAATTTTTCGCAGATTAATGCGCTGCGGCCGTCGGATGGACATTCGCGCGTGCTTTTCGAAGGGCACACTTTTACAGCGGTTTCGTGGGATACGAAGCGCAACCAGGCGTTTGCGATCGAAGAAAGCACAACTTCGATTTCGCCGCCGAAAATCGTGCAGCTGGATTTGGTTGGTGGAAAGCTGAAGGAGCTGGCGCCGCTGGAGGAGTATGCGGGATTTTTGGCGATTTCGCCTTCGGCTTCCAAGATTGCCTATTTTCGGAATGGCGACACTTTGGAAGTCCGGGAAGTGGCAAATCCATCGAAGCCGGTGCAGGTGCGCGTGGCGATTGGGCAATTTCAGTGGGATCGCAGCGAGACGCGGATTCTTTTGAAGCGCGGGGAGCCGCAGCAGTCGGGGGATTTGGTGTGGGTGGGATTGTACGACGGGCGGTTTGACCCGTTTTATCATGGGTTGGAATTTCATAATTTTGCGATTGCGCCGGATGGCGGGAGTGTCGCGGTGACCGAGCCGGGAAAACGGGAGTTGGTGATTTACGGTTTTTAGTCGCGGGGAAGGCGGAAGCGTTTGATGTGTTCCTTCAGGATGCAGTTGTCCATTACGACGATCATTGCGGCGCGGCGGGCTTGTTCGGCGGCTTGGTGATGGATTACGCCTTCCTGCATCCAGATGGCGCTGGCTTTGATGCGGATCGCTGATTCAACTATTTCCGGGACGTATTCCGAGCGGCGAAAGATGTCCACGATATCTATTTTCTCTGGAATGTCTTCGAGGCGGGCGTAGGATTTCTCCCCAAGCACTTCCCTTTCGTGCGGATTTACTGGAATGATGCGGTAGCCCACCGACTGCAGATATTCAGCTACTCCGTGACTGGGGCGGAAATTGCGGCTGGAGAGGCCGACTACCGCGATGGTGCGGCTGGTTTTCAGAATTTCGGTGATGGGATCGTTGGGTGCGTTGTTAGTCTTGTGGCTGGCTTCGAGATTGGCATTACTGCCTGAGTTTTCTGCGTCTTGGTTGGTCATCTGGTTCGAGAGTTCCCTTCGAGAAATGTGGCTGTTTCCGGGTTCTGCGGGTGTGGCTCCGCTTTGCGCGCGGATTCGAGAGCGGCTAGAAATTTTTCGTTTTCTTCGCGCGTGCCGACTGTTACGCGAATCGTGGTGGGAAGGCCCATCCAGCGCATGGGACGGACGATTACACCGTGGGCTAGCAAGTCTTCGGCGAGGGGCTCGGCGTCTTTGTGAAGTTCCACGAGAACGAAGTTGGCGAACGACGGAACGTATTGGATGCCCATTGCCGCGAAGCCAGCCGCTAGCTGAGCTATGCCCGCGCGATTGGATTCGATCGAGCGGCGGACGTGTTCGTGGTCTTCTAGTGCTGCCAGGGCGGCGGCTTGCGCGATGCCTGAGGTGCTGAAGGGGCCGCGGAGGTTGTTCATTTTTTCGAGCAGGTTTGTGGGGCCGATGCCGTAGCCGATGCGCAGGCCGGCCAAGCCGTAGACTTTCGAGAATGTGCGGAGGACGATCACGTTGGGGCGCTTGAGCGCGACGGCGATGGAGCGGGAGTAATCCGTGCGTTGGACATATTCGAAATAGGCTTCGTCAATTATTACTAGGACAGTGTGCGGGACGCGCGCGAGGAATGCATCGAACTCGTCGGCGGTGAACATCGTGCCGGTGGGATTGTTGGGATTCGCGAGATAGACGATTCTGGATTCGGGCGGGAGATTGCGGGCGATGGCATCGAGATCGTAGGCGTAATCGCGGAGAGGAATTTCTAGCAAGCGGGCGCCGGCGGCGCGAATCGCGACGGGATAGAGCGGGAACGTGCCGTGCGAGGTGACGCCGCAATCTCCGGGGCGGAGGTTGATGCGGGCGGCTAGGTCAATCAGCTCGGTGGAACCGGTGCCTAGGATGATGTTGCCCGTGGGAACGCTGTGCTTTTTTGCTAGCGCTTCGCGAAGCGGGAGGCCGGTCGCGTCGGGATAGCGGTGGGAATCGGCTAGAGCTTTTTGCGCGGCGGCCATCGCGAGCGGCGACGGGCCCAGGGGGTTTTCGTTCGAGCCGAGTTGGATGGGATCTATCTTCAATTTGCGCGCGGCGAGTTAGCTTCTGCCTTTCGGACCTGTGAATTTTCCACGATTTGGTTTCTGGCCGCGCGGGCCGCTGCGCTTCGGTGCACCGGATTTTATTCCGCGTGCGCCTCCTGGCTTGAAATCTCGTTTGGGGCGTCCGAAGGCTCCGGGTTCGCTGGGGCGCTGTTTTGATTTCCAGAGGGCGCTGGATTTTGTGCCGGATTTTGGTCCTGCTGGGCCGCCGGGGCGGAAGTTCTTCTTGGAGTGGCCGAAGGCTCCTGGCTCGGATGGCTTTTGGTTTGAGCGCCAGGGTGCCGAGGATTTCGGGCCGCACGAAGGGCGGTCGTTCGACCGGAAACCGGATGACTCGAAATCGGGCTTATTGAAATCGCGCGTTTTGAAACTGGGACGACCGGATGCTGCTGGGCGGGAGTCTTTGTACGGACGCGAGAACGGCTTGGAGCCTGTGGGGCGCGGGCCTTCCCGTTTGAAATTTTGATTGGGGCGGAAGCTTTCGTGGCGAGGCGGAGCTTCGCTTGGCCTTGTCGGCCTGAAACTCTGGCCCGGTTGCGAGCTGTCGGTGCGTGGGGCGTCGTAAGTTGGGCGCGGGCGCTCGCCTGGTTTTGGTTTCGGTTGATACGGGCGGCGTTTTACGAAGGGGCGGCGCGGCGCTTGCATCGGCAGTCGGGGGCTCATCGCTGTTGCGGCTGGAGTTGGCGCGGCGGAGCGGAATTGCAGTGGTTGCGGCGCTTGCTGATTTTCTGGCGCAGCGAATGCCGCGACTGGCTGCGCGGGGCTTGGTTGCACTAGCTTGCGGAGAGTGGCGACTTCTGCGTCTGAGAGCGGACGATGATGGCCGGTGGAAAGAGATTCCATGGCTAGGTTGCCGATTTTTACTCGCTTGATTTTTTCTACAGGGTGGCCGGTCTGGAAGAGGCGGTTGCGCAGCGCGTCGCGGCGCGCTTCGGAGAGCGTTACTTCGTACCAGGGGGCGTCTTTGCCTTTCAGGCGCGAGATTTGCGCGCCGGTGGAGCGCGAGAGGGCTTCGATTTCTTGGAAGGTGAGGAGGTCTTTTAGTTTTAAGTGATATGTCTGCTGGAGCTGATGCGCTTTCAGCATTTGGTTGGCGAGTTCGCCGTCGTTGGTGAGGAAGACCAGGCCCATTGAATGATATTCGAGGCGGCCGACCGGGAAGACGCGTTGCGAAACGCCGTGGAGGAGGTCGGTGAGCGTGCGGCGGCCTTCGGGGTCAATCATGGTGGAGACTACTTCGGGCGGCTTATTGAGGAGCAGGTAGGTGCGTTCGGTCTGCGGGCGGAGGAGTTTGCCCTGGACTTTGATGTGGTCGGTGGATTCGTCGGCTTTGGTGCCTAGTTCGGTGATGGTCTGGCCGTTGACGGTGACCAGGCCGGATTTGATGAGTTCTTCGGCGTGGCGACGGGAGGCGATGCCGGCGCGGGCGATTATTTTTTGCAGGCGTTCGAACATGGGGTTTGCGTGCGTTCCTTTTTGTGAGTTTACAGCTTAACGGAAAACGGGCTGGGTGGCGAATGGCTAGATGGCGGTGGATCGTTGCGCGCCGTGACACCGATGGCGCACTGAAGTGCGCCGCTACAAAGGCAAAACCTCAGGCGGAGGGTTCGTTGGTTTGGTGCGTGCTGCTGCTGGCTGCGGCGGCGCGGGATTTGTCGGACTCTTCCGTGGGTCCTGAGTCGCTTCGGCTGCCGGCATTTCTGGCGATTCGGCGTTGGCGTCGGAGATGGAGCTGCTCGCGTCTTCGGCGGGTGCTTGCTCCCCTGCCGCTGTGGACGATTCGGAGGTTGCGCTTTCATTAAGCGCGGCTTCTTCTGGAGAGACTTCGGCGATGCCTTCGTCGGAGCCTAGGGCTGCTTGGGCCAGGGCTTCGAATTCTTTCAGGCTGGGGAGTTCGTCGAGATCGGAGAGGCCGAAGCGCATCATGAATTGTTTGGAGGTGCGGTAGAGGATGGGGCGGCCGATTACTTCTTTGCGGCCGGCAGTGGTGATCAGGCGCTTCTCGAGGAGCGTTTTTATTACGCCGCCTACGTGGACGCCGCGGATTTCGTTGATTTCGGGGACGGTGACTGGCTGCTTGTAGGCGATTACGGCTAGCGTTTCTAGCGCGGGCATCGTTAGGCGCAGCGGTGGTTGCAGGCTTTTGATGAATTTGCGGACTACGTCGTGGTGTTGGGCCTTGGTGTAGAACTTCCAGCCGCCCGCTACTTTGCGGACTTCGATGCCGCGGTCTTCGGTTTGGTAAGTGGCGGTTAGTTGGTCGAGGGCGGCGCGGGCTTCGGGTTTTTCGATGCCTAGGGCTTTGGAGATTTGGTCTATGGTGGCGGGCTCGTCGGCGGCGTAGATGATGGCTTCGAGTCCGGCTTGGATTTCTTCTGGCGTCATTATAGGTATTGCTCCTCGATTTGGGACATGGCGTCTGGGCCGGCGAAGACGGCGTCGAACATTTTGTGTTTGCGGAGACGGATGTCTTCGAACAGCTCGGATTGGACTAGCAGGACTGCTTGCATGCGGACCATTTCCAGGACGGCTAGCAGAGCGACGATCATGGCGTTTTTGGTTTCGCAGGTTTCGAAGAATTCGATCAGCGAGATGGGGTCGTCGGTGCCGATTAGGCGATGGCGGAGGCGGTCCATCATTTGGGCTATGGAGACTTGATCGTGCTTTAGTTCGAATTTAGGGACTTCTTTGCGGCGTTCGAGGACGTGCTGGAAAGTCTTTACCAGGTCTACCAGCGAGACCACTAGTTCACCTTGGACTTCGTCGCCGCCGTAGAGGGATTTATCGGGGTGCGACCAGACGTGGTCTTCGACCTGCTGCTTCTGGTAGAGGAGCTGGGCGGCGTTTTTGAATTTCTCATGTTCGAGGAGGCGGTGGATTAGCTCGTCGCGCGGATCTTGCTGCTCTTCCCCGGCGAGGAGCGGGTCAACCGGGAGGAGCATTTTCGATTTTATATGGATTAGGGTGGCGGCCATGTAGATGAAGTCGGCGGAGACGTCGATGTCGAGTTTTTCGATTTGGTGGAGGTAATCGAGATATTGTTCGGTGATTTTGGCGATGGGGATGTTGTGGATGTCCATCTCCTGCTTGCGGATGAGATCGAGGAGAAGGTCGAGCGGGCCTTCGTACACTGGCAAGTTGATGCGATAGGGTGATGCCATGCTACGGGTTAGCCTCCTGCGACTGCTTTAGTGCTTTACGGCGTTGCTGCTGGTGCTTTGCGCGCTTCGTCCCATTGAAAGATCGCGTTGCGGACGCGCTTCATTGTCTTACGGGCTGCCTTTTGGGCTTGCTTTGAGCCGGTGTCGAGGATATCCCAAACTTGCTGTGGATGGGCCTCAAATTCTTTGCGGCGTGTTTGGATGGGCTCGATCCATTGGACCAGGTTATCGGCCATTTTTGACTTGCAGTCTACGCAGCCGATGCCTGCTGTGCGGCAGCCTTGGTCGGCCCAGGCGATTGTTTCGGGCGGCGAGAATAATTTGTGCCAGGCGAAGACTGGGCAGACTTCGGGGCGGCCTGGGTCGGTGCGGCGAACGCGTTGGGGGTCGGTTAGCATGTTGCGGACTTTGGCGCGGATTTCGTCGGGGGGATCGCTTAGCCAGATCGCGTTTCCGTAAGATTTGGCCATGCGGCGGCCATCGAGACCGGGGAGACGGGGAGTTTCGGTGGGGATGTAGGAGGGTTCTTGCAGGATGCGTTCGCTCCGAAAATACTTTGAAGCCGAGCCGACTTCTCGGTGAAAGTTCTCGAGGCCGACGTCGCGGACATATTTGTGCACTCGTTCGACAAAACCAAAGTCGAGCGCAACTCCAAATAACTTTCCTTTAGCCTCGGAGGAGTCCGCACCAATTAGCTTACAAACCATGACAAGGACTTTCTCATCTTCGAGGATTTTAGGGTCAAGATCGAACCCAAACGTGAAGTTGAATCTCCTAACCACTTCTCGCGTCAGCTCTACGTGCGGCGCTTGATCTTCACCTACGGGAACGAGCAACTCCTGCTTCGGTTCGCCGTACATTACGATGTCGGCGGATTGGAGTAGCGGATAGCCTAGGAAACCGTAGGTGCCCAGGTCGCGGCCTTTTAGGTTTTCGATTTGTTCTTTGTAGGTGGGGACGCGTTCTAGCCAGCTTAGCGGGGTGATCATGGAGAGCAACACGTGAAGCTCGGCGTGTTCTAGGACTTGCGATTGGACGAAGAGCGTGGATTTCGCGGGATCGAGGCCTACGGCTAGCCAGTCTGTGGCCACCTGGCGCGTGTTTTCGGCGATGGAGGCGGTGTCCTCGTAGTGCGTGGTGAGGGCGTGCCAGTCGGCTACGAAGTAGAAGCAATCGTATTCGTCCTGAAGTTTCAGCCAATTTTGCAGGGCGCCGAAATAGTGGCCTAGATGGAGGCGCCCAGTGGGGCGCATGCCGCTGAGGACTCGTTTGCGTTTTGACACGCTGAGAATGGTCTCCGTAGTACGAATATTCTGCGGTGCGTCATCGCCGCGGTTCTTATTAGGCCGCCATTTCGGCGCCACATTGATGGCGGACTAAAGTCCGCCGCTACAAAACCGTCTTGGACGTCAAGCGCGCAGCAGGTCGCGGGCGATTACTGTTCTTTGCATTTCGCTGGTGCCCTCGTAGATCGTTAGGACGCGGGCGTCGCGATAGTAGCGCTCCACGTCTGTTTCGCGCGAGTAGCCTACGCTGCCGTGGATCTGGACGGCTTTGTAGGCTACGCGGTTGGCCATTTCGCTGGCGTAGAGCTTGGCGCGCGAGGAATGCGAGCCGCGGACGGCGCTATTATCGCGCATCCAAGCAGCGTAATGCGTTAGGGCGCGGGCGGCTTCGATTTCGGTTTGCATGTCGGCCAGCATCCATTGGATGGCTTGATAGTCGGCGATGGGCTTGCCGAAAGTTTTGCGCTGCTTGGCGTAACGGACGGCGGCTTCGAGCGCTCCTTGCGCGAGACCGAGCGATTGCGCGGCGATGCCGACGCGTCCGCCATCGAGCGATTCGAGCGCGATGCGGAGGCCCTGGCCTTCTTCACCCAGGCGATTTTCCGCGGGGACACGGCAATCCTGCAGCGAAATTTCGGCGGAGCGCGAAAGCTTCAGTCCCATTTTATCTTCGTAGCGGCTGATGCGAAATCCGGGAAAGTCCGGCTCGACGAGGAAAGCGGTGACGCCGCGGCTGCCTGCGGCAGGATCGGTCTTCGCGAAGACGATGTAAACGCCCGAGACGCCGCCGTTGGTGACCCAGGCTTTAGTGCCGTTGAGGGTGTAGTGATCGCCGTCGCGCGTGGCGCGGGCCTGGATTCCTGCGGCGTCGGAGCCGGCTTGCGGTTCGGTTAGGCAGAAGGCGCCGAGAATTTCGCCGCGCGAGAGGCGCGTTAGATATTTTTTCTTTTGGCCGTCGCTGCCGGCTTTCCAGAGCGGAATGGCCACGACGGAATTCGTGACGCTGAGAGCGACCGCGGTGGAGGCGTCCACGCGGGCGACTTCTTCGAGCATGAGGGCGTAGCTGACGGTGTCTGTTCCGGCACCGCCCCATTCTTCGGGGACGAGCATGCCGCAGCAGCCGAGTTCGCCGAGATTTTTGAGCCGCTCGGCCGGGAATTTTTCCTCGCGCTCGTATTCACGGAGGATCGGGCGCATTTCCGTTTCCATGAATTGGCGGACGGTGTCGCGGATGAGGATTTGGTCGCTGGTTAGTGAAAAATCCATGGGGAAAGTGTAATGAGGATGCTAGCACAGGGCGTGGAGAAAACGAAAAGGTGGGGACGCGTTGGCGGCCTGGGGCGACGGGGAAATGCAGATTCCTCGGGCGAAATTCGCCCTCGGAATGACAGTTCGGCGCGTTTTGGGCGAACGGTCTTAGACCGGCGTTAATATTGCCACGACACGGATGGAGTCGGCGCGGCGAGCGCCCCACATAATCCAGCCCAGCTAGTCGTTGTTGTTATTGTCGCTTTTTGGTTTCGGCTCGACTGGTAGCTTGAGGTGGACGTTCACGTTGGTTTTGTGGGCGGGTTTGACGTTGATTGTCTCGGTTTTCGAGATCAGGCCTTTGGCGTCGAAGCGGATCGAATAGCGCCCGGGCTTGACGCTGTCGAAGCGGAATTCGCCGGTGCCGTCGGTGGAAGCGTCCATCATTTGATCTTTGGCTTGTTTGGCGTTTTCGGCGGTTAGAGTGATTTTCGCGCCGGCCAGAGGGGTACCGTGTTCGTCATTCACATTTCCGATGATGGTACCGGTGTCTTTTTGCGCGAAGGCGAGAGCGGGCGAGAGTAGAAGCAGGACGAGGAGTACTGCCAGGCTGCTTGCGAATTTGTTGTGAGACATGTTCCCCCGAATTTAATTTGTAATTGCGCGGAGCGCGCGCGGACTGAACATTGCGTTAAAGAAAATCAAAACCCTGGCTTCAGGGGCTAAAGCCCCTAAGGGACAGCTTGACTCCCGGCGGGGCTGAAGCCCCGCCCTTCCGTCTTTCCGCAAGCTGCGAAGCTCTGCCGTTCCGTTCTCCGCGTGACCGGCGTGAGCGAAAAGCAGATCCCTGCCTGCGGCAGGCAGGCCTCGCTGCGCTCGGGATGACATCCGCTTCACTTTTTTGCACACCCCAAGGTCACGCCCTTGTATTTTTCCGCAAACTCCACCATCAGGCTGCTCCAATCTTACGCGCCAAGTGATGCCTTCTACCACGAACCAGCGGCAAAGAACGCTGGCGAGATCCCTTACAGCTTCAGCAGCTCGCGCAGGCGCTTGGTTTGGGCGCGCGAGACTGGAATTTCGCTGGCGCGCTTGTCGTTCATTTTTAGCATGTAGCTGGATTTGAACCAGGGCACTACTTCTTTTATGTGGTTGATATTAATCAGGTACGACCGGTGGGCGCGCCAGAAACGGTCGGCGTCGAGGGAGGCCGCTAGTTCCTCGATGGTGCGGTAGTTCGAGACGCCTTCGAACTCGCGAGTGAAGATGGTGATGGTGCCGTCCTGGATGGAGGCGTAGATCATGTCGTCGGCGTCGACGAGCAGCATCCGAGCTTGCGATTTGACGAGGAGTTTTACCGGTTGCGCGGGGCGCGCGGTGGTGGCGGGAAGGGCTAGCTGGCCCATCAGAGTTTCGAGGCGGTCCACGGGCGAGGTGTGCGCTTCGACCATTTTTTTGGCGCGCTGCAGGGCTTTGGCGATGCGCGTTTTATCGAACGGCTTCAGAACGTAGTCCACTGCGTTTACGTCGAAGGCCTGGATGGCGTAATTGTCGAAGGCGGTGGCGAAAACGATTTGCGGAACGCGCTGCTTGCGTTCGAAGAGTTTTTTGATTACGCCGAAGCCGTCGAGGCCGGGCATTTGAACGTCAAGGAAGACGAGATCGGGATCGTGTTCTTTGATCAGGGCAAGAGCTTCGAGGCCGTTTTTGCCCAGGGCGATTACGTTTATGTCGGGAAAGGATTTTAGGAGGTAGAGGAGTTCGTCGCGCGCGGGGCGTTCGTCGTCAACGATGACGGTGTTGATGGGCATGGTGTTTGCTGGGAGCCAGTATATGCAAGCGGGGTGGCGGCGGCAAGAAAACGGAGGCCAATGTTGGCTCTACGATAAAGTCGAGAACTGTCCTCAGGGGCCAAAGCCCCTTTCTACGCAGGTTGGTTTTATGTCGGAGCTAAAGCTCCGACCCCCTAAAAACCTGCGCATTACCGTGATGCAATTGAGGGCGCTGTGGAGCGGTGCAGCTGAATACGTTGAGTGCGTGGCGCGGCTGGCGGTGAGGTGCGTTAAAATTGGCGGGCTAATTTGAGTTAGGGGGCTTGCGTGGCGACGAAGAAAAGTGCGAAGCCGAGGACGCTTGGCAAGGTTTTGAGCAGCGAGATTGTTTTCCGTAGCCGCGTGTTTGATGTGCGGCGGGAGTTGGTCGCTGAGCCGCAGGGGGTGAAGGCGACGCGGGATTTTATCGAGCATCCGGGGTCGGTAGTGGTGCTGCCGGTGTTTCCCGACGGACGCATTCTTTTGATACGGCAGTACCGGCACAGCGCGGGGCAGTTTCTTTGGGAATTGGTGGCGGGAAGGCGCGATGGCGATGAGACGTTTGCGCACGGGGCGCATCGGGAGTTGCAGGAGGAGACGGGTTATACGGCGCGGAGCATGCGGAAGTTGATTGGGGTTTATCCTAGTCCGGGATTTCTGCGTGAGAAGATGGTGATATTTCTAGCGCAGGGGTTGAAGGCGGGGCCGGCGAATCCGGAGGCGGACGAGAAGATTGCGGCGCGGATTTTTTCTTTGCGGGAGGCTTTGGATTGGATACGGAGCGGCAAGATTCAAGATGGAAAGACTGTTGCGGGGATTCTTTATTATGCGAGGTTTATTCTGAAGAAGTGACCTGCGCCAAGATGCGTAAGGCGAAAAGCAGATCCCTCGCTGCGCTCGGGATGACATCCGCTCTCATTTTGGTGCACCCTAGGCCAGCGTTCGTTGCCGCTACACCGATGGCGCACCCTTCGTTCCGACGCAGTCGGGCCTCAGCGTGAATCGCGCTGTGGCGCGATTCACTGAAGTGCGCCGCTACAAATTCAGAGACAAAATCAGAGACAAAATCAGAGGCAAAACCTAAGAGCCGGCGGGATGCCGGCGCTACGAACCCTGGCGCCCACCCAAGTGCTGCGTCTAGTGGCTTTCGCGGGCTTGGATTTCGCGGGCTGTGGCTTGGGCTTGGACGCCTACTTGGGGGGACATGCCGTCGGTGTCGCGGACGAAATGCTCTACGTCTGGCAGGTCGGCTGGGGTGCCGGTCAGGAATAGGGCACGGAGGGCTTCCCAGGCCATGCTTTCGTTTGGAGCTAGCGACAGGATTGGTTGGCCTGCGGTGACTGTGGCCCCGTTTGGAACCAGCCACCGTTCTACCGTGCCGGGAACTTGCGCGCGGACTTCGTTGCTCTTCCCTGCTGATTCGATGTGAGCTAGGAGTGTGCCGGGATTTACGATGTCGTCGTTTTTCAGGCGCGTGGAGAGGACGCCGGCTTGCGGCGAATTCATTACGTACGGCCGCAGCATGGAGACGATCAGCGCATGGCCGGAATCATCGTGGAAGCGGACCAGCGAGAGAGCGGCGTTGCGTTGGACCATGGGGTTTGGGTCGTTCAACATTCCGAGCAGCGCGGTGTGAAATTCCTGCGAAGTATTGTCCTGGCCCATGACCCAGGCGTCGGTGACGCGGATTTCGTCAATCGGATCTTTCGCAAGGACGACCATTTGCGGATACCAGCGGCGGACGGAGGGATCGCCTTTTTCGATGCGTGTTTCGAACTGCGAGAGGACGTGCTGGATTTCGCGGGGATGGCTGCGGTCGGCGAGGGCGCGGGCGATTTGATTATCGGTGATGGGGCGGCCGAACCAGGCGGCGTTCCAGAAAAGAAACGGCATCAGGACGAAGAGCAGAGCCAGAACGAGGATTCCGAGAGCCCAGCGACCGCCGAAAGATTTTTGTGGTTGTGCGTCGGGAGTCATCTGCTGGTTATTGGATGCCACGATGGGGGGATGCGAGCGGATTGGTTGTGGCGAAAGATGCGGGCATAGAGCCGGATTATTTTGTGGTCGGAGTGGTCTGTGCGGGCGGCGCCGCTTTCTGGGCTGACGCTGTGGCCGGAGTGGCTTGAGCGGAGGCGGTAGCCGGTGCTGGTGATGCAGCTGGCCCAGGAGCGGCGGACTTGGCGGCGGGAGCTGCTGCGGGCTTGGCGGAAGCAGCTTCTTTCGCTTCCTTGGGCTTCGGCTTGAAAATCGGGATCAGGCCGGCCTGCCACAGCATTACCACGAGCATCAGGCTGAAGATGCCGCCCATCATCAGGCAGATGGCGAGCAGCATGATGCCGTCAATGCCGCTGGTGAGCAGGCCGCTGGTGAAGTCCCAGACCATGCCCCAGAGCGAGAGAATGATAAAGAGCGCGCAGAGGGCACTCATCTCGAACAGGTACGATTTTGGCGTCATCCCCGATTCCCTTCCCATTGCCGCTGCCGCCGTCATCGGGCGAGCTTATCCAGAATCATCCATCCGAGGAGCAATGGAATGTGCGCGACGGTGGCGTGCATGAGCCACTTGGCACGGACGTTGGTGCGGGAGCGATTGGCCCAGGAAGAAACCTGAAGCAGAAGCAGGCCCAGAATAAGAGCGCCGTAAAAATAGTGAATGCCGGCCATGCCCATGACCGCCGGGAGCAAGCTTACGGGTATCAGAATGGCAGAGGTGGCGACGATTAGGCGGAACGTTTTGTCGCCGCTACGATCGACGACCGGAAGCATGAGGATTCCGGCGCGGCCGTAGTCTTCGCGGTACATCCACGCGATGGCCATGAAGTGCGGAAATTGCCAGACGAATAGGATGGCGAAGAGAACCCAGGCGCCGAGCGAAAGCGAGCCGTGCACTGCAGCCCACCCGATCAGTGGCGGGAGCGCTCCTGGAACGGCGCCGACGGCGGTTGCGAGCGTTGTGCGCGTCTTGAGCGGAGTGTAGGCCGCGAGGTACGAGACGCTGGTGGCGAGGGCGAGAAACGCGGAGAGAGCGTTGACGGCAACGAGGAGCCAGACAGTGCCGCCTATGATGGTGGCCACGCCGAAAATCAGAACCTCTTTCGGTTGCAGGATGCCCGTGGGCAGCGGCCGGTTCGCGGTGCGGCGCATCACGCTGTCCATGTGTCGCTCGACGTATTGGTTCAGGGCTGCCGTGCCGCCGGCGACGAGCAGCGTGCCGCAGAGCGTGTTTATCAGGCGGACCCAGTCGAGCGGGCCGTTGGAGGCGAGATAGAAGCCGGCGACGGTGGTGATGACGACCAGGAAAGTGACGTCGGGCTTGGTGAGGACCACGTAGGCCCACGGCCTATCGTATGCGGCAATCGCTTCGACGCGTCCGTTGCTCATAGTTGGTGGCCCGCCATTTTCATGCTCTGGAACTCTCCGCGCTGGAATCGGCAATGCGTTGCGTATGGGTGGCATCCGCTGCTCCCCCGCCAATTACACGGATGCTCGCCAGCGTGAGAAGGACGCTCGCGGCGAGCGTGAGCGCGCCTACAAGAACGTGCGCAACCGTGAGAACGACGTAGGTCTGCGTCGGCTGCGCCGCCTTGATTTCCTGAACTACCGCCCAATACGCGGCGATGCCGAGAAGAATTTGGGTGCCGAGGAAGGCTTGCAGCAGGATGCCCCAGCGGCGCAAGTCACGCACGGAGCCGAAGCGCTTGCGCACCGTGCGGCCAGTCCAGATCACCAGGAACAGGACGACTACGGCGCCGATCATGTGCGGAAGGATGCCGAAGGCTCCGTGGCGAAAGCCCGCGCCGAGAATCAATTGCACGAAGATTGCGGCCGTGGTGATCAGCGACAGGTTGCGGACCGAGGGCGAGCCGGGGTCATCGAGTTCGGCGAGATTGCTGTTCCACCAGGGACTGGTGAAAAACGCGAGGCTGACTGCCGTGATGAAAAAGATTTGCGCGAGGATGGCGTGAATGGTGGCGGTGAGCGCGGGATCGTGGAATAGCACGCGCATGCCGCCGAGGATCGCCTGCGCGATCACGAGACCGAAGGCAGTCCAGCCCAGTTTGCGGAGGAAGGGCGAGCCTTTTCGCGCTAGCCAGATCGCGAGAATTGCGGTGAGGATCGCGACCGTGCCAGCCATCAGGCGGTGCGCGTATTCGTAGCGGATGCCGCCGACCAGCGGAGGGATAACTTTGCCGTAGGCAAGCGGCCAATCGGGGACGGAGTCGGCGGCGTCGTTGCTGGTGACGAGGGCGCCAGCAATCAGTAGCAGGACGGTACAGGAGGCGGTGGCTACGGCGAAACGATGCAGGCCTTTTGGAACGTTGGAGATAGGCATCCGGTTATTCGTCGGTTCGGGCATGTTTTCCAGAAAAGTAAGCTACCACATTAACGGCCATAATTCATGCGCCGGAATTGGGACAAAACGCCTTGCGTTGATACAAATCTCGCTACTCGCAGCGAGCGAGGGGCGTGTCTTAGACCCGCCCCTACACAGTGGCTTAACTTTACTAATCGGCGGGTGGCGGGGCTGGGGCCGACGCGTCGAATTTGAAATCAACCGTTTTCGAATCCTTCGGGCCGATCGTGACGGTTTGATCTTTTACGCCGTATTTTTCTTGCCAGGCCTCGATGGTGTAGGTGCCGGGAGGCAGGTTCTTTAGTTCGAACGTGCCGTCTTTCGAGGTGATGGCATAGTAGGGATTCTTGAAGACGAAAATGTAGCTCTTCATCCAGGGATGCACGTTGCACTTTACCGGGATGGCGAGTTCGGGGCGCGCGAAAGATTCGTCGATCGGCGAAGTGCCGGGGGCTTGCGATTTGTTCCACTCGCGATTGTCTTTCGGCATGGGGTGAATGTTGTGGGTGGTCTGATCGTCATTCTTTACTTCGAAGGTTTGCCCAGCCATTAGCGCGACGATGTGTGGGTCGTACATGCAGCCCTTTTGCGCGAGGGGCACGGCGTTTGTCGGCGTGGTGAACACATAATCGCCGAGGCCATCCTTCACGAAGACAACCACGTCGCCGAGATCGCCCTTATCGTCTGTGACAACCGTCGGTGGAACCACCGGGCCGGAATTCGCTTTTTGGCAGTAAGGCTCGGCGCTCATGTTGATTGGTTTTTCTTTGGCGGCCTTGCCGTCGAGGGTGACTTTGCCGGTTACGGTGCCGGCCGTTGAGGCGTCTACCGTCTTTCCGGCTGGGGCGCTGGTGGCGGCGGGCTGCTCGGTGGTTTCGCTGCTTTCTTTTTTGCCGCAGCCGGTGATGGCGATGGCCAAGACGGTCGCGAGCGCGAGATGGAAGTATTTATTGCTCATTGGGGGAAAAGCCTCCTTGTGCATGACTGGATATTCTAACAATTTCGGGTGGTGCTGATGCTGAATTCTACCCTCCATCTCGCTGGAGGCCAGGACCGAAAAGCAGATCCCTCGCTGCGCTCGGGATGACAGCGCCATTTTAGAACGCTCTCGAGAAAGTCGGCGAACGGTGCATCTCTCGCGATCGGCGATCAAAATCAAAGGCTGGCGGTCTGAAGACCGCCGCTACAAATTCCAAACCGGCGAGATGCCTGCCTACCGGCAGGCAGGCCAGCGCTACGCTAGTTGCCGCCTGATGATTTGGTTGCGCCGGTGCCGCCTCCTTTGGGCGTGCTGCTTAGTAATGCTGCTTGTTCTTGCGGCGTTAGCGAAAACATGTAACGGACCAGGAGCTCGGCTTGATCGCCGTGATATTGCTGCATGGCGCCTGGGACTGGGCCTGAAAATACCCAGTTGTCGCCGTCTTTATGGAACAGGCCCGAGGGCATCGCGGTGCCCGGGATTATTTTTGCCGGGTCGGTGATCCAGCGGGCAGTCCAGGCGGGCTGCAGGCGTTCGCGGGCCAGCAGGAAATTGGGCGCGGACGCGTTCTTGTCGTGCGCTTCGTTGCCGGTCATATGGCATTTCAGGCATGGCGCGGCCGGGCTGGTGAACAGGCCGCGGGCCGCGGCGCGCTCGACGTCCGTGAGCGGTTCAACCTTGGGCGGAATGAAGGGGTCGGGCTGGGCCGACATCGCTTCGAAGAATAGGGTTAGCTTGCGGATTTCGTCGTCGGACAAGTAGAAGGTGGGCATGCGGACTTGCAGATATTGGCGCACGCCGTTGCGGTTGGTGTCCGTGGTGCTGAGCGAGGGATTCGCCAGGAATTGGCGCAGCCAATCGGGATTCACGCGCGCGCCTTCGGTGGTGAGCACCGGAGGCAAATTGGCTTTGTTCTCGCCTTGATACATCGGCAGAGTCATCAGCACGGATTTCTGGCCAACGTCAATCTGGTGGCAGCCGATGCAATTATATTTTGTGACGATCCACCAGCCGTCTTGAATGTAGCGGCGGCGATCCTGGGGCTTGTACATGTATTCGGGCGGCAGAGTGGGATCGGTGCTGCCGAGAAGCATGGTGACGAGCGCTTCGACTTCTGCCTGGGATTGCAGATTGGGCTTGGGCATGCGCAGCGTGTCCATGGGATTCGCGTGGTATTTTCCCTGGTCGTACACTGCGGGATTCTTCATTTTTTCTTCGAAGAAACCCTTGGAATCGAACCAGGCGATCTGCTTGCCTTGGCGGATGTTGGGCTTGCCGTCGGGGAGGACTCCGCGCTTGGCGTCTTCGGTCCAGAGCGCGAAATCGAGGCGCTCGATGGGCTTGCTGCCTTCGTTGGTTAGCTCGGTGCCGATGCGGCCTTCGTCTTCGAGGCCGCTGATTTCGTGGCAGCCGGCGCAACCGAAGTGGCGGACGAGTTCCTTGCCTTCCGCGGCGAGCTTCGGATCGTCCATGTAGTTGGCGGCGGCGTAGGTGGCGTCCGCGTGCTTCTGGGTCATCAGGTAGCTGGCGATGTCGCGCGAATCTTCGATGGAGAGGCGCAGGCTGGGCATGATCGTCGGCTGCTGCACGACTAGTTCGTGGCCATCGTTCGGGCAGCGTGAGTGATCGAGGTCGAAGACGTACGGCAGATTGTGCTTGGCGTAGTCTTGCGGGCCGAGGTCCTTCTTTTCGTACGGGCAATAGGGCGCGGAGCGCTGGCGCGGGTTGTGCACCCAGCGCACGAGGTAATCGTAATTTTCTTTTTCGCCGACGCGGCTGAGATTGGCCGCGAAGGTGCCGCCGACGGCGTTGGCGCCTTCGCCTATGGCGTGGCAGGCGAGGCAGCCGCGCGATTCGAGAAGAACTTTTCCGTGGGCGGCGTCTCCGGCGGGCTGCTTATCGAGCGGCGGGCCGGAGAGCGAATCCTGCCAGATGAAAGCGGCGATGGCGTGGATCTGGTCGTCCGTGAGCTTGAACTGCGGCATTTTGGTAGTCGGCCGGAATTCGGTGGTGTGCCCGATCCAGTATGGAATCCATTCCTTGCGGAGTTTCTGGCGCGCTTCTTTCAGATCGGGGCCGACTTTTTTGATTTCCTGCAACAGGTCGTGGCTGTGAACTTCGAGCGATTCGCTTTGCGCGTCTATGCGGCTGATTTCGACGGTGAGGTTGGTGGCCTGCGCGTAGTAAAGGTCAGCGCTGGCGTTGTCCGGGGCGGTGTCGCCGAGTTTTTGCAGGCGCGGGATTTCGAGTTCGTCGTCGGCTTTGGTTTTTGCTAACTGCAAGATGGTTTGGCGGGCGTTGACGAGCTGCTCGTCCTGATTATCGAAGCCATTGAAGCGGTGGCAGCCGATGCAGCCTTTCTGGCGGTAGAGCTGCTTGCCTTCGTTCAGGACGGGCGCGTGCTCGGTGACCATGTCCGCGGAGTGGCACTGCTGGCAACCGGCGTTGTAATTTTCCGGATAGTAGAGCGGCCAGAGCCAATGTTCGTAACGGCCGTGACCGCGCTGGACGGAATTGATGGCGCGGCCATTGCCGCCGTGGCAGGGCGAGCAGCCAAATTTTTCGAGCGGATGCCAGTCTATGAGCTTCAGGTCGGGATGGCTGGTGAACGGAGCGTCATCGCTTTTGGCCATGCCGAGGTCGGCTTTGGTGAGCGTGAGCTGCGCCGGAACGTATTTCTGATCGGTGGCTACGTGGCAGGACTGGCAGCGGTCCACCAGGCCGGCGCCGCCGAGATTATTGAGCGACGCGCCGGGAGGATTCACGTTGATCTGAATGATGTTCTCGTCGAAATCTTCCATGGCGTGCTGCAGACTTTCGAGCGACGTGGAACTGAGGCCTGGCAGATGTTCGGAAGTGTATTGCGCGAGTTCGGCGCGGGCGTCTTTGGCGGGCTTGTCAATTTCGCCGCGTTTCGCGACCAGGGCGGCGCGCTGGGCGATGATGCTGGTGAAGGTGTCGTTGAGCTGATCGCCGGTGAAGGTTTTGTTCTTCTGAACCGTACCGTCGGCGTTGGGCCAGTCCACTTTCCAGATGGTGCCGATTCCCTTTTCCGCGTCTTCCAGATCTTTTTTGCGCGCGGCTTTCGTGACTTTGTCGGAATCCGGGACGATTTCGTACTGATAGACGAGGGAGCCGATTTTTCCGCGAGCGTCTTTGAAGGCGTCGCCCATGGCGGCGCGTTGGTCATCGAGTAGAGCGATTTGTTTGGCGATGTCCGCGTCCTGGGCTTTGGTGGACTTTTCCGCGGCGTCTACTTTGGCGAGGAGCGCTTTATAATTCGGCCGAGGAGTAGACGACGTCCTCGTTCTTTTTCTGACTCTTGACGGCTTTATCGAGATAGGTGGAGTAGGCCTTGGCGAAGCGGCTTTGATATTCGCGCCACGGTTGCAGGCCGTAGAATTCGACGTAAAACGACCACGCCACGGTGATGATCAGCAGGAAAGAGGCGATCAATAACGGGAGCGCGAAGGATTTGCTCTTGATTGGATCGTCAGGGCCGGTTTCGGGAGAACGATCAGGCACCAAGAACCTCCTTCGATGTGGATGACGCGCACGCGAAATTCAAAGCAGATCCCTCAGTCACTTCGTTCGTTCGGGATGACGATCCTCGCCGGATCGTCATATGCTGAACCACGGCGTTACCCAGATATATTTGATCGTGAAAATCAGGCGCAGCAGGATTTTCACCGGCAGCGAGAACATGAAAATCAGGAACGTGTACATGGTGACGAGCTGTAGCAGGCTCATACGCTTGTAAATCTTGCGGCTGAATTCGGTGCGCATGCAGAGCCAGTGGACGAGATATCCCGCCAGGATAAAGAACAGGACGAGCGGGAAGATGCCGAAGACGACGCGGGCCCAAATGGCGCCTTGATCTTTGGTGGTATGGAAAATTGAGGCGAACCACGAGCCGTCAATGCCGACAACCTGGTCGAGGTTGCGGTTCACCGCGTAATCCACGCGTTCAGCGTCCCAGGTTTTACCCGGCCAGAACCACATCCATCCGGGGCCGCGGATGAAGGTGCCGATGGTGATCATCAGAATCCAGAGGCCGATGAAGCCGAAGAGGAATGTCCAGATGGCGAAGCGGCGTTGTTTGTAGGTGTAGTAGCCGTTGCCGAGCGGATTCGCGTCAATGTACGGAATGACCATCAGGCCAACGATGACGAGCGTGGGCATCACTACGCCGGCGATCCAGGGGTCGAAATACACCAGCATTTCCTGCAGGCCGAGGAAATACCACGGGGCCTTGGCAGGATTCATGGTGACGTTGGGATTCGATGGTTCTTCGAGCGGCGCGTTGAGGGTGAGCGACCAGACCATCAGCAGGACTGTGATGATGATGGCGACCAGGAATTCCATGCGCATCAGGTACGGCCAGGTGTGGACTTCGCGGTCCCACTTCGGATCCCATTCTTGCGTTTTGCGATATTTGGTTTTGGCTAGCTGGGCGTCGGATTCGAGGATGGCGATCAGTTTATCGTTTTCAATTCCCTGCTTGAGGGCGTACCAGAGATAGAACGGAATGAAGAAGAGCAAGGCAACGATGGGAACGTTGTCGGGAGCCGAGGCGATTTCCCAGATTTGGTGCCAATCCATCCGTCAGTCTCCTGCTCGTCGCTTGTGACAAATTCCCGGATTAGAAATTCGGCCGCGCGTTACAGCGGGCACGGCATGCCGTGCCCCTACTATCCCGTTGCGTTGTGCCTGCCGCGTCATTTGTCGTGCATGCCCCATGCCGCTGGGCCGCAGTACTACCGGCCGCGGATTGCGTTCCTCTTTGATTTCGCTTTCTAGCATTACGGGGGCTGGGCCCGAGATGCCGCCATCTTTGCGGACGCGCCAGAAATGCACGCCCATGAAAATCGCGACGATCAGTGGAATTGCGATGCAATGCCAGATGTAGGCGCGCAAGAGCGCGTTGGCGTCCACGATGGAGCCGCCTAATAGGGCGAAGCGGACGTCGTTGTACGGCGTCATACCTAAGAGCGCGCCGAATGGTCCCTCGTGTCCTAAGAGTGGAGTGGCGCGGGCCATGTTGGTGCCGACGGTGACGGCCCAGAAGCCGAGTTGATCATCGGGCAGCAGATATCCGGTGAAGCTGAGGAGCATCGTCAGGACCATCAGGAGCACGCCGACGCACCAATTGAATTCGCGCGGGCGTTTGTAGGAGCCGGTCATGAAGACGCGGAACATGTGCAGCCAGACGGCGATGATCATCAGGTGCGCGGCCCAGCGATGCATATTGCGCAGGAGCTTGCCGAAGGGGACGTCGTTTTCGAGATAGAGGATGTCGCGGAAGGCCTGCACCTTGGTGGGGTGGTAATAAAACATCAGCAGGACGCCCGTGAAGGTGAGGACGATGAAGAGGTAAAAGGTGATGCCGCCCATGCCCCAGGTGAAATTGTATTTGGTGGCGTCGCGATTTACTTTGGCGGGGTGCAGATGAAAAAAAACGTTGGAGAGCACGCTGAGAGCGCGGTTGCGGGGCTCTTCATCGTGCTTGACGCGGAAGATGGATCGATAGAGTTGGGTCTTGTCAGGCTCTTTCAGCCCGTCGGCTTGTTCCTTGGCTTTACCGACCAGCGTGTCGCGGAGAGCGGCAAACAGGGCCTGTAGACTTCCCAGGACGCCGGTTTTCGGCTTGCCGTCTCCGTTTTCTTCGGGCATTCGGTATTGACCCCTTCCGAATCCAAATCTGCTTGGCACGTAACGCGTGAAACTTCAGAGCCTTTAGCGGCGGTGTGTGGACCGCCATCGTTTGTTGCCGCGACAGCGATGGCGCACTAAAGTGCGCCGCTACAAAACCCGCACGCGACATGTGCGGCGAAAGTGCGCTGCGGCTTGTGTTCTACACGTTCAAAAACGCTCCCGGATCATTGAAATGGTTGACGCCGGCGCGCGGATCGTCCACGAAGAGCCGGCTGGTATCCACAGTGATTTGACCGGTGGGATCAAGCGAAACGTCGGCGCGATCCATGGGGCGAGGGGCTGGGCCCTCGAAATTTACTCCCTCGCTGTCATAACCGCTGCCGTGGCACGGGCACTTGAATTTATTTTCCGCGGGCTTCCATTCGGGCGTGCAGCCGAGATGCGTGCAGCGCGCGAAGATGACGAAGAGGCGGTCGGGTTCGCGGACGACCCAGACGCGATTGGTCATCAGAAAGCGCTGGTCAATGCCGAGACCGAAATCGGACGGAAAGCCGATATTGAAAGTGGTATTGGGTTCGTATAAAGCGCGGGGAAAGAAAAAGCGGAGGAACATCAGGAAGTTAACGCCGAGATAGCCCCAGATACACGCCCATACAATTCTGCGGCGGCCCGTATTGACCGCCTTGGCGGCGGCTTGTGCTTCCGGCGTTTGAGACGCCCTCGCTTCCGCCGACACTGGCGGCGATGCGGGTTGTCCCGGCTTCCCTTCGGAAATTTCTGCCATAGGCCCGTTGAGATTGCTATCCCACAAAACCAAAACTATGAATTTAAGATGGCCGACTCAGTCCGAAGAAATGAACAGTGGGTTATATGATTTGGGAGAGGCTGTGTCAAGACATTCTGGAAGAAAATTTGTGCGCGGTGAATGCGCGGCGAAGGAACGCGCGAGGATGATGCGGAGCAGCGATCGGCGCAGTTGCTCGCGCGCTTGTGCCTACGTGGTGAGGGAGGCGACGCCGCTGCGCATGCCTACGGAACGGAGGACGAGGTCCGCGAGCGCGCGGATCAAGAGCGGCGAATCGTTGAGCGCGGGCATCATGTGAAATTCGGCGATACCGAGCGATTCGGCGTGTTCGCGGGCTTCGATATTGATTTCGTGCAGGGTTTCGATGTGCTCGGTGAGGAAGGCGATGGGGACCACCAACATACGCGTGATGCCGCTCTTGGCCATGCGTTCGATCGTACCGGTGAGCGACGGTTGCAGCCATTTCTGCGGGCCGACCTTGCTTTGATAGCAGAGCACGTAGGGATTTTCCCAGGAGCCTAGTTCGCGAACGAGCTGGACGGTTTCTTCGATCTGTTTGGGATAAGGATCGCCCTTTTCGACTAGAGCCAGCGGCAAGCCGTGCGCGCTGAAGACGAGATGTACGTCGTCGGGACGATCGAGGGTCGAGAGAACTTCGTTGATGCGTTCGACGATTCCGGCGATGTAATCGGGATGATCGTGGAAATGATCAATAATTTTTACCGGAGTGCGCGGCTTGTATTGGCGATTCCATTCGTTGAGGCTGCTACGCGTGGTGGCAAAGGAATAGTGGGGATAGAGGGGCAGCAGAACGAGTTCGTCGTACGTTTCGCGGTCGAGGGCGGCGATGGCTTCGGTTGTGCTGGGATGCCAGTAGCGCATGGCGACGACGGTACGGGCGGGAATGTGCAGCTTGAGGGCTTTTTCGAGGGCGCGGGATTGCTGTTCCGTGAGGCGGCGAATCGGCGAGCCTCCGCCAATTTCGGCATAGTGTTCCTTGACGATTTTCGAGCGGGTGGTGGAGATCAGCTTGGCGAGGGCTTTGCGCGCGAGGAAGGCGCCGGGGAAATTGATGATGTCCGGATCGCAGAATAAATTGTAGAGAAAAGGTTCGACGGCGGCCTGGCTATCCGGCCCGCCGAGTTGGAACAGCACTACCGCAATTCTTTTGGCCCCGGCCATGACGCACCTCTGGCAAACTCAGCCTTGCCCTTGCTGCAACTGCTGCTTGAGCCGCTCGATTTCCTGACGCACTTGCGAGATGCGCCGGGCGACGCTGACTTCATAGACGAAGAATACCACCCAGACGACCATCCACGCGGTGAAGAGAAATTCGAAATTCTTCATCTTCCGGCCTTTCCCAGCGCGGCTTCGCTCGAACGCGCGGCATCGGAAGCGCGCGATTCGATGGCGAAGCGCAGCTCAGCGCATTCGGTGCGCAGCAATTCGAGCCTGTAGCGGTCCACCAGCACCAATATCATTACGCAAAATACGGCGATAACGCAAAGCAACAAAACCCTGGCGATCATGGGCGCGAGGCCGGAATTGGGCCCGCCGAGTATGACGGGTTGTGGATGTTGTGTGCGCCAGAGGCGGTTCGAGAGATATACGAGAGGAATATCGAGCGAGGCGAAAATGCCGAAGATGGCGGAGAGCGATGCCTTCTTTTCTGGATCTTCGATGAGGCCACGGAGCAACAGATAGGCGATGAACAGCAGCCAGAGGATAAAGGTGGAGGTGAGGCGCGCGTCCCAGGTCCACCAGATGCCCCATACGGGACGCGCCCAGAGCGGTCCGGTGATCAGGCCGATGGTGCAGCACATGACTCCGACTTCAACGCCGGAGACGCCGAGAGCATCCCACTTGCGATTGCGGGTGATGAGATAGGCGACGTTGGCGTAGAAGACCACGGTGAAGGCCGAGAACATGGCGATCCAGCTGGGCAAGTGGAAATAGAAGATGCGCTGGACGGCGTGCATTGTCTTTTCATCGGGCGCGATGAACAGAGCGGCGTAGCCTGCCGCGAAAATCAGCAGGGCCGTGAGAATCGTCAGCGATAAGCGAGCCTTCATTCTTTGCTGGACCTCATTGTTACATCAGTCTTCCATCAAATAGTCGCACAGAAGCCAGGACGCTGTAAGGAACACAATATCAAATCCGGCGAGGAATGCGACCCAGGTGCGATCAATCATCGGTTGCTCGGCGAAGAGAGCTGCGGTGGATTCCACCGCGGCGATCAGGAGCGGCGTGAGGATCGGGAGCAGCAGCAATGGGAGGAGAAGTTCGCGCATGCGGGCGTGAGCGGATATGGCGGAGAAGACCGTGCCGGTTACGGTAAGTCCCAGGGTGCCCAGGGCCAGGACGAGGGACAGCCGACCGACGATGCCGGCTAGCGAGACGTTGTAGAGTACAGCGAATATTGGAACGAGCAGGAGTTCGGCTAGAGACATGAAGATGAAGTTGGCGAGAATTTTCCCTAGTAGGATCGCGAAGCTCGAGACTGGGGCCATGCGGAGCGCGTCTAGGGTTTCGTTGGTTTGTTCGCGCGCGAAGGACGGATTCAGCATGAGCGAGCCGGCGAAGAGAAAGGCGATCCAGAGGAGGCCGGGGCCGTAGCGGCGGGATTCGGCTGGGGTGGGGTCGAATGCGAAGCTGAAGAGCACTACCACTACCAGGGCGAAGACGACCGTGGCGGTCAGGAGTTCGCGCGTGCGGAATTCTAGGCGGAGTTCTTTTCCCAGGATGATGGCGGCGGCTCTTGCGGTAGTCAAAAGCAGATCCCTCGTCCCGCGGACCTGAGCGGGACGCAAAATGCGCGCTGCGCTCGGGATGACAATGCGTTGTTGTAGATCGCGCTAGATGAATAGACGCCGCGATCGGCCTGGGCGAATTCGCGTTTGGCTGAAGACGACGATCCGCGCATTCTCGTCAACTTAGGCCTCCGATCGTAGCGCTGCTAGCAGTGGGGCTGGGTCGCCGCCGGGGCCGCTATCCTGTTGGACGCGCCCGCTTGCTAGTGCGACGGCGCGCGTGGCGAGGTCTACCGATTCGTTCCGCGCGTGCGTGCTCATCAGGATCGTGCAGCCCGATTGTTTCAAGCGCGCTAGCCTTGCGCTGAACCATTCGAGGCCCTGGCGATCGAGGCCGGCAGCAGGTTCGTCGAGCAGGAACAGGCTGGGGCCGTGGAGCAGCGCGCGGGCGATTGCCAGGCGCTGGCGCATACCTCTGGAGAAAGTTCGCACGAGGCTTCCGGCGCGCGTGCTAAGGCCGCAGTCTTCCAGCGCTGTGTCTACGCGATGTTGAATTGCGTCCAGGCCGTAGAGTTTCGCGAAGAACGTGAGGTTTTCGGCGGCCGTCAGATCGTCGTAGAGCAGAGTGCTGTGGCCTACGAGACCGATAGCGTGTTGCGGCCTAAGCAAATCTGGCTGTGGACGCGATCGTTCGCGGGTGGTGATTGGGCCGTTCGTGAAGCGCAGAGCTCCGCGGCTGGGATTCGAGAGGAGCGCCGCGATTCGCAGCAGAGTAGTCTTCCCTGCTCCGTTTGGGCCGAGGAGCGCGACAAATTCGCCGGGGAGGATTTCGAGCGTGACATCGCGGAGAGCGGCAAAGGCACCGAAACGCTTCTCGACGGCTTGGAAAGAAAGGCCTAGCGATGTGGAGGCGGTTTGCGAAGACACGCTCGGTGCGGGCAACGCGTTGCGCCTAGCCGCGCACTAAGCCGCGCAGCATCTTCTCGACGCTTTCACGCTGGCGCGCGTAGTCTTCTTCGCTGATCGTGCCGGCCTGGCGACGGAGTTCAAGGCGAAAGATGCTGTCTTTTAGTTCGTCGAGACTGCCGCGGACTTCGTGGTCAATGGCCGCGACTGATTCAGACGCTTGGGCGCGGACGGAGGAGGAAGCGGGCGGTTCGGCGATTGCCGCTGAAGAGCTGGAACGCCCTGCTGATTTTTTGGCGTTGCGAGGCTTGGGCACGTCGGCGGCGATTTCTTCCGAACCATTCGAAGCGACGGCTGGGCGGGGCTTGAGCCACAAATACGCGAAGCCGAGGACGAAGATGGACGCGAAGCCACCGGTGAGAATCCATTTCAGGCCGTCGAGGCGCGCGGGGATCGTGGTGGCGCTGACGGATTGAGCTTCGGCGCCTGCCATCGGATGCGCGCGAATTCACGGAAGGGTTTTGCGAGTTGTCAGCGCCTCCGCCGGCACCTGCTGCGCCATTCGAACTCGCTTGCGGCGGCGGAGCGGTACCGGAGACTGAGACGTCAATCGGTGAATTGGCCGCGACGTTGTCGCGCATGTAGACGTTGAAGCCTTGATCCTGGCCTGCCGGCGAAATTCCGCTGCCAGAAATTTGCACGGTGGGCGGGGCCGCGATGATCAGGCGTTCGGTCGAGTAGGGCGAGACGTTGCGCAGGGTCAAATGATTTCCCGCGTAGGGCATTTTGTAGGAGAGGCGCACGCCGCTATCGCCGGGACGGAACGGAAACGCGATCGCTAGTTTATTTTTGCCTTTGTCAATCGTTCCCTGCACCACGGGCATGCCGGAACTCCCCCAAGCGGAGGCTTGATTGAAGTCCGCGCCATCGGGGAGCGTGAAATTGAACGAGCCATCTTCGCGGTAGTAGGCGACCGGCGGCTGGGTTTTATTGGCGATCATGTATTCTTCGCCGACCATGAGGTCCGAGCCGTTCGGTTGCAAGATGATGGCGTGATTGGCGACGCTGAAGGCGTCGGGCTTGTCGGTGGGTTCGAACACTTCGACGTCGGCGGTGGTTTTGCCGGGAGTGATGGGCTCGTGATAGTTCACGCCTTTGTAGACTACGCGGAGGAGCATGGGGCCGGTGCCGAGTTGCGGATTATCGAAGTGATAGTGGCCGTTGGCGTCCGTTTTGGTGTTGGCTACCGGCTGCATGCCGCCTTGGAGTTGGATGAGGATCACGTCCGTGCCAACGGCTAGTTTTCCGTTGGTGCCATTTTTTACGGTGCCGTCGAGGGTGCCGGCGAAGGCGAGGTTCGCGGTGAGTGCCAGCGTGCACAGTAACAGGAGCAAGATCGTGGCGCGGGCGGCAGCGGGCACGGTCCACCACGGCGGATCTTCGACATGCCGTGCGCCTACGCGGGAATTGTCGTGTGCTTGCTTCGACATTTGGTTGGCTGGCCTAACGTTCATGAGTTTCGTGCCTTGTCGGCGGCTGCTAATTCTGCCGGGGTTTGACGCATGGAAGCTTGGCGCGTGGCGGGCGTGGGTGCGCCACCGGTCAATTGGTCCATTTCGGCCAGGACGCGCGCGGCTTCTACTTCCAGCGATTGTTTGATCTCCTCGAAATCGTGCTCGGAGAATTTCCCGGCGCGAAATTCGAAGCGGAGGTCGCGCAGATTTTCGTAGATGGCGTCGCGGCGTTCCATCAACTGGTCGAGTTTGGTGCGATGGGGCGCGGAATCGGACTCGTCGGTCTTGACGTTGAAGATGAAAAAAATGGCCGCGGCGGAAAGCAGCACGCAGGCTACGGCGATGTCCACGCTACTCATCGTCGTCCTTGGTTGGTTCCCTGCTGGCTTCGCGTTGAACGCGCTGGAGGAATGCGGCATCAATTGGCGGACCGCCGGCGGGGGCGAGGGCTGCTTTTTGTTTCCAGCGGCGGACTACCTGCCAGACGAGTATCAGCGCGATCAGCGGCAGCAGGACCGGCATCACCCACGCGAGCAGGTCGAAACCTTTTTTCGGAGGTTCGACTAGAACTGTGGGGCCGTATTGTTCGACGTAGGCTTGCAGGATGGCGTCGTCGGATTCGTTTCGGGCTACTCGGGCGTCGAGGTCTTTTTGCATGCCGCGTGCGGTATCGCAAGGGCCGGAGAAGGTGCCGCCGGGATGGCTGCAGAGGCCGGCGGAATCTTCGCAGCCGCCGCACATGCACATTACGCGCTTGGCAAGGGCTTTGGCGCGGGGCAGTTGCTGGGCTGCGACCGGGACCGAGCCGACCGCCACAATTAGCAGCGCGAGTGCGGTTGAACGAAGGCAAAAACTTAACACAGAGGACGCAGAGAACGGCCACAGAGGGCGCGGAGAATTTTGGGCGTGAGGGAGCGTGCGCGATGCGTTAGTCATGGCCTTCTATTCGACGGGCTACGGCGCCGATTGCTGGGGATGTGTCCGCGATGGCGTCGGCCCAGGAGCGTTCGGTTACGGGGCGCAGAACTAACGCGGTGCGGCGATTCGGGATTAGCGCTAGGAGCGTACCCAGGACCACTACGATGCCGCCGAACCAGATCCATTTTACTAGCGGCAGCAGATAGGCGTGTACCGAGGGGCGGCCGCTCTCCGGGCTTTGTCCGGCATAGACGACGTAAAGGTCGCGGAGGGGCGAGGATTGCACCGCGACCATCGTTTCCGTGATCTGGCTGGTTAAGAAGAAACGGCGCTCGGGATAGAGCATCATGTCCGATTTGCCGTTTTTGAAGACTTCCAGAGTGGCACGTTGCGATTGGTAATTGTTGTTGGCGACTTGATCGAAATTCTGGCAGAGGATGGTGTACGGGCCGATTTTCAGGGTGTCGCCGATGCCGAGATCTTTTTGGATGTCGCGATTGAACGGAGTGCCGGCGATCCCGATGAAGACGAGGACCATTCCGAAGTGGACGACATAGCCTCCGTAGCGACGGGTATTTCGCATGGTGAGTTCGCCGACGGAGGTGAGGAGGTTCGTGCTGTCGCGCGAAGAAATAACGCGGGCGCCGCGGTAAAACTCCGAGGCGATCGTGAGCGTGACGAAGACGCTGAGGATGAGGCACATCAGCGCGTAGACGTCGCGAAAACCGAAAATCAACGCGATCACTCCAGCAAGAACGCCGCCGCCGAGCGGCCATGCGAAATTGCGCTTTAGCGCGTCGAAGGAGGTCTTGCGCCACGCGAGCAATGGCCCCACGCCCGTCAGCATCAGCAGGAAGAGTGCGATGGGAATCATCACTTTATTGAAGAAAGGCGGGCCGACGCTGATCTTGCTGCCTTCGACCCATTCGGAGAGGACTGGGAAGAGCGTCCCCCAGAGCACCGCGAAGCAGGCGGCGAGGAGGATGAGATTGTTGAAGAGGAAGCTGGATTCGCGCGATACGAGAGAATCGAGTTGGTTATCACTGCGCAGGTAATCGCGATTCTTCCAGTACGCCGCTGCGCAGACCAGGAAAACAATTATCAGAAAACCTACGAACCATCCGCCGATCGAAGATTGCGCAAAGGCGTGCACGGAGCTGACGACACCGGAGCGAGTGAGCAGCGTGCCGAGAATGCATAACATGAAGGTGGTGAAGACGAGCCAGACGTTCCAGACCTTCATCATGCCGCGCTTTTCCTGCATCATCACAGAGTGCAGGAAGGCCGTGCCGGTGATCCAGGGAAGAAGCGAAGCGTTTTCGACCGGGTCCCAGGCCCAATAGCCACCCCAGCCGAGGACGGCGTAGGCCCAGTGCGCGCCGAGCAGGATGCCGATGCTTTGGAAGCACCAGGCGATCATGGTCCAGCGGCGGGTGATGTGAATCCATTTTTCGCCGGGGTAGCGGCCGAGGAGCGCCGCGAGCGCGAAAGCGAATGGCACCGTAAAGCCGGTGTACCCGAGATAGAGCATCGGCGGATGAATCACCATTTCGGGATACTGCAGCAACGGATTCAGGCCGCGGCCTTCGGAGATTCGCGCGAGGTGCATGATGCCCGCGCCATCGGCGCCGGCGACTACTTGAAAGGGCGTGGCAACGAAATTATTGAGCGTGAGGAAAAAGGTTTGGACGCCAGCGAGGACGACTCCTGTGTACGGCATCAGCTCGGGATGCCGTTTGCGATTGAGGAAAAGGACGAAGAACGCGTAACCGGACAGAAGCCATGTCCAGAGAAGCAGCGAACCTTCCTGGCCGGCCCAGAGCGCTGCGAACTTGTAGTAAGGCGGGAGCGCGGTGTTGCTGTGCTCAGCTACGTATGCCAGCGAAAAATTATTGGTGAAAAAGAAGTATTCGAGGCACCCGACAGCGATGGTGACCAGAACGAATACGGCCATGCCTGCGTTGCGGGCGCTTTTCGTCAGCAGAATGCGGCGCGTGACGATGCCGACGATTCCAGCGACGACGGCGTACACCGCCGCCAGAAAGGCGAGCAGCAGTGCTAACGAGCCAAGAATATCCACGAATTTCCCCCGCGCTGATTTGCTCTAGCCGTGTAAGGCGCTAACTTCCCGAAGGCCGCGCGTAGGAGCCAGTCGAGGATTGCCCCGGTTGCGGAGCGGTTGCTGACGGTGCAATGGGCGACGCCTCGTATTTCGAGGCGCACTTGGCTTGCACTTGCTCGGCCTGGAAGCGATTGTCCGGGAGCAATTTGCCTTCCACCAACGCTTGCGCTCCATCTTTGAACGTATCGGGCAAAGGGTCGCGCCCAATGTAGCTCACCGGCAGATTTTTGCCCTGTTCGTTGAGCACGAAATTTACGCGGTCGCCGAGATGTTCGATCGTGCCGGCTTGGACGTTACCAGAGACGCGCATCCGTTGGTGGAGCGCAGAGCCCTGGAGCGTCGAAAGCTCGGTGATGGTGTGGTAGTAGGTCTTGCTTTGAGTGAAACCCACATAGGCCAGCGCCATCAGTGTGAGGACGATGATCGCCGAGCCGACCAGGAACTTTCTTCGGGCATTCATGCGCGGCACTCCCGGTTGCAATCCAGTGGAACGGCTGATTCTAGCATAACGGTTGGATGCACCTGAATGGCTATTCGTGACAGATCTTTACGCGACCGCGCAGTGGCGCGATCTGTGCGCATCCCGCCACTTCCCATGCGCGGCGGCGGAATCCCTAGGTTTGACGCGGGAGGGCTTTGGAGAGGCGATCGCCCAGGGACGTGCCGAATTCTGCCTGTCCTTGGGGATCTCCGAGGAACGGGTCATCGAACGGCTCGCCATTGTTCAGAATCAAATTTTCGCTCCAGCCCTTGAGTTGCAACAGAGGCAGCAGCGGGTGGAGATCGCGCGAAATCGGTGCGAGGAATTTGGGTTTGTAAGAGGAATTCACGCGGAGCACTACCGTGGAGGCTAGCCGGTCGAGCGCCGCAGCGAGTTCGCTGGATGACGCGACCGGACATTCAACAGCATAGGCGAGGAAGAGTCCGCGCTTCTGAAATTCGGCGAGTGTGGCTTCTTCCGTCGCGTGCGTGAGGCGTGCGTGGCCCGTGCATTTCGCCAGCTCGTCGAAGAACATGCGCGATGGGGTGGAGCGCTCGCTCGGATCTTGGGCGGGGCGATAGAAATAGTCTTCGAGGTTGGCTGGCGGCGCGGCGTCCAAGAGGAGCACCTGAATGTGGATGGGGCGGAAGCGCGTGGCGAGTTCGAGGCGTGCGATGCGCTGGCGGATGTGGGTTTCGTCTACTTGTGCGCCGCAGCCATCGCAAATCGGCATGCAGAGGCTCCTGGGTTCGTTCGGACGAGTCGTGGAACATCTCAAAATAACATAACGAGGGTGGGTCGCGTGTAATTCGCGTGGGCGCAAATACGGTAGGCGGTTATTTACGCGCGGTTGGTTCCGCGGGAATGTGTGCGCTTTGAATGCCTGTCACTTCTGGCCGGTCTCGACGTTGCCGGAGTTCGCGGACGGAGCGGCCGCGGTGCTGGGAGCTGACGGCTTGGGATTGTTCTGCGCGGCGGCGCCTAATTTTGTGCGCAGACAGCCGACCAATTCTGGCGCCATTTCGGAAATTTGCATGCCTTCAGAGACCAGAAACTTGCAGCTGAGAATTGGGCGCGCCTGGTCGTCGTCTGAGAGCTGGCAGCTCACTTTGCAATATTGACATTCCTGATTCCAGCAGAAGCGGCCGTACGGGACCGTCTCCGGACTGATGAACTGGAACGCGCGCAATAAGGAATTGCGTTCGGGAACCAGGAAAGTCTTGCCCAAGATAGTGATTTCAACCAGTTTTTCGTATGGACGGAAGAGTTCGGACATAAGTGGCGCGCTCGTGTCTGCCATTGGAATGAATCCCCTGCTAAGGAAGCTAAAGCACCGCGTAAGGCAGGGCAACGAAAACGCGATTGGACGGTGTTCAATGCTCCAATGGGGAAGGAATTGCGAAGCGAAATGTTTGCGTGCCCTCCGGTTACTCTAGCGATCTGCACACACGGACGAACACGGGCGATAGACCCTCTCAGGCGGTCTTGGCGTCTGGGCGCGCCAGGAAGACGAGTGTGAACGCACCTAGGGCTATGCCTAGAGGTCCGTTGGTCAGGCCGAAGAAGGCCGCCACGTAGCCTAGCTTGCATGCGGAGGCCGCGCCCGACATGAGATTCAGGCCGGCGATGACGCAGACTACTCCCGCCACGATTCCCAGGATAATCACAAAGATCAAGAAGACGTTGAAGAAATCCATCAGCGCGAACGGATTGGGGACTCTGGAAAGCAGCGCGCCCCACATAAGCGTGAGCGTGGCGCTGTACATGAAAACGCCGAGGGCGCCGATCAGACGCAACAGGCCGTAAAGGATCCAAAGAATTCCGAAGGTGCGCATTCTGGAGGCTCCTTGAGGTTCGTGGTCTGATTCAACAGCCGAACGGAACCAAAAGCAATACAGGGAGTCAGGGAGAGCGGCGGGCGCAGCGGCTAGGCGAAGAATTGGCCCATGCGGCGGAATTTTTCGTAGCGTTGATCAATGAGCTGGCGTCGCGTGAGCGTGGAGAGCTCTTCTAGCGCCCGCACCAGGTAAGGCTCGAGGAGTTTGGCGGCTGCGGGATGATCGTAGTGGGCGCCGCCTTCAGGTTCGGGAACGATTTCGTCGATTAGCTTCATTTCGAGCAAGTCGGGGGCTGTGATTTTCAGGGCTTGCGCGGCGACTTCCGTTTTGCTGGAATCGCGCCAGACGATCGAAGCGCAGCCTTCCGGTGAAATGACCGAGTAGACGGAATTTTCGAGCATGTAGACGCGGTCGCCTACGGCGATGGCCAGCGCGCCGCCCGAGCCGCCTTCTCCGGTGATTGTGATCAAAATCGGCACGGGGAGCCGCGACATTTCGCGCAGGTTGTAGGCGATGGCTTCGGCCTGGCCGCGCTCTTCGGCGTCCACGCCGGGGTAAGCGCCGGGGGTATCCACGAAGACGAAGATGGGGCGGTTGAACTTCGCGGCGAGTTGCATCGCGCGCAGTGCTTTGCGATAGCCTTCGGGCTTGGCTTGGCCAAAATTGCGAGCGAGGCGTTGCTTGGTGTCGCGGCCTTTTTGGCTTCCGACGATCATCACGGGCTTGCCGTGAAATTTGGCCATGCCGGTGATCAGCGCGGGGTCGTCAGCGAAATTGCGGTCGCCGTGGATTTCAGAGAAATCGTCGAAGAGGAGGCGGATGAAATCGTCGGTGTAGGGGCGTTGGGGATGGCGCGCGAGGAGGAGGCGTTGCCAGGCGCCGAGATGGGTGTAGAGATCGCGCTTGAGTTCGTCCACTTCGCGGCGGATGCGTTCGATTTCGCCGGACTGATCGCCGGTGGGAGCGGAAAGCAGGCTGAGTTCGGCGACGTCCCGTTCGAGCGCGTCAATTACGCGCTGCTTTTGCTTGTCTTGTTCGCCGCGCGTGGGGCTAGCAAGTTTTTCGGTGGCTGCGTGCTTCGGCGTGTGCGATTTTGCAGCGGCGTGCGAGTTATTTTTTTCTTTTGCGACGGCCTTGGTGGGTGCACGACCGTCGTCGTGCGGATTCGGTACTGCTTTCTTGGCGGCGGCTTCGCGAGCGGCGCGGCGGGCCGCTTTTATGGCGCGGAACTTCTTCATACGCGCTTTGCGTTCTTGGCGCTTGCGAAGTTTTTCCGCGAGAATTTGTTGCTTGGTCACTAACTCACCTTTGGCGGACTGACATCAGCGAATCGCCGCGCGATGGCCGGTACCTCAGCGGCTGAAGCCGCGCTTATATCGCTGGTGTTGTGCCGTAGCTAAAGCTACGGCCTACAAAGGACCCTATTGAACCAGCGCCACGGAATCTGTACCACAGATTTCGCGGACGCGTTCGACTAGTTCGCGATCAGCCAGGACTGCGCTGCCTGCTTCCAGCGTCGCTTCCGTGCCGTCGTCCTTTACCAGGTCGAAGGTGACGCGGCAGCGGCCTGGCCTGCTCGAGAATAGCTTTTGCAGGCGGTCTAGCGCGCCTGTGTCCACCGTACTGAGATCGACGCGAACGCGGAGCTGGCTAGGAGCGCGATCGGCGACCTGATCAAGCAGGCGCGCGTCGGACACGATCAGGCGCGTGCCGACATCTTCCACCGCTACGCGGCCCTTTACCAGCAGCGGCGTATTGGCTTTGAGGATTGGCTCGAGCTTGGCGAACGCTTCCGGAAAGGCGAGCGCTTCGATCACTCCGGTGCGATCCTGCAGAGTGAGAATCGCCCAGCGGGCGCCGCGGCGGGAACGCATCGGGCGAATTTGCACGATGATGCCCGCGACGACGATGTCTTCGTTATTTTTGCGGCCTTCCATGCTGGCGAGTTCCGCGGCGTTCAGATCTTTCAGGCGGCCGGCGTATTTATCGAGAGGATGCCCGGAGATATAGAAACCCAGGACGGAATATTCTCCGGCGAGACGCTGCTCTTCACTCCAATCGTCCGCTTCGGGGAGTTCGGCTTCCTGCCACGATTGCTGCTCGCGAGGTTCGGTGGGCTGCCCAAAGAACAGACCGCCCTGCCCTACCGTTTTTTCTTGATGTTTTTTCTGGCCGCGCGAGATGGCTTGATCGATCGCGGCAAACAGGCGTCCGCGCGAACCGCCGCCAACGCAATCGAGCGCTCCGGCTTTCACGAGGCTTTCGAGCACGCGCTTATTCAGGAATTTCGGTTCGATGGACTCGCAAAATCCGAAGAGACTGGGGAAGCGTCCGGCGGTGGCGCGGGTTTCGCAGATGGCTTTGGCGGTGTTTTCGCCGACGTTCTTGATGGCGGCCAGGCCGAAGCGAATGTCGTCGCCGACCGGCGTAAAGTAGAGGCCGCTTTCGTGCACGTCGGGCGCGAGGACGCGAATGCCTATGCCGCGCGCTTCGTTGATGTACTTCACTACTTTTTCGGTATTGCCAGCTTCGGAGCTGAGCATAGCGGCCACGAATTCAACCGGATAGTGAACCTTCAAGTAAGCCGTTTGGTAGGCGAGCAGCGCGTAGGCGCAGGCGTGGGCCTTTGGGAAACCGTAACGGCCAAATTCCTCCATCAGATCGAATATTTTCTCGGCTTTCTTGGTCGGGACTTTGTGAGCCGCACAGCCTGCCAGGAATTTTTCTCGCTGCGCGGCCATGACTTCCACTTTCTTTTTGCCCATGGCGCTGCGGAGGATGTCTCCATCGCCGAGCGAGAAGCCGGCGAGACGATTGGAGATCTTCATCACCTGCTCCTGGAAGACGATTACGCCCCAGGTTTCCGAGAGAATTTCCTCCAGCTCCGGAAGGTCGTAGGTGACTTTCTTCTTGCCCTGCTTGCGCGCGATGAACTCGTCAATCATGCCGCCCTGAATTGGGCCGGGACGATAGAGAGCGTTGAGCGCGGTGAGGTCTTCGATCTGCGTGGGCTGGTAGCGCTTCAGGATATCGCGCATGCCATGCGATTCAAATTGGAAGATGCCGGTGGTGTCACCGCGCGCGAAGAGGGCGTAGGTGGGCGCGTCATCGAGCGGGAGATTGACGAGGTCGAGGTCGATCCCGCGATTCTCTTTGATCATGCGCACGGAGTCTTCCAGGATCGTGAGCGTCGTTAAGCCGAGGAAATCCATTTTCAGCAGACCAATGCGGCCGAGCGCATTCATGTCGTACTGCGTGGTGATTTCTTCCTTGTTCGACTTGTAAAGCGGAACGATCTCGGTGAGCGGGCGCGGAGAAATCACGACGCCGGCCGCGTGAGTGGAGGCGTGGCGCGCGAGGCCTTCCAGGCGCATGGCGACTTCGATCAGTTCCTTGCCCGGACCTTCTTTGCAGGCGGCTTCGAGTTGCGGCGATTGCTTGAGCGCTTCTTCGAGCGAAATATTCAGCGTGAGCGGGATCATCTTTGCCAGACGATCCACGTCGCCGTAAGACATATCGAGCGCACGGCCAGCGTCTTTCAGCACGGCTTTCGCGGCCATCGTTCCGAATGTGATGATCTGCGCGACGCTTTCCGCGCCATATTTTTGGCGGACGTATTCGATCACTTCGCCGCGCCGGCGCATGCAGAAATCAATATCAATATCGGGCATGGAGACGCGCTCGGGATTTAAGAAGCGCTCGAAAATCAAGTCGTACTGCATCGGGTCCACGTCGGTGATGCGGAGCGAGTAACTCACCAGGCTTCCGGCGGCGGAACCGCGTCCGGGACCTACCGGAACGTTTTGTGCGCGGGCGTAATGAATGAAATCCCAGACGATCAAGAAGTAGCCGGCGAAGCGCATGGTCTTGATCATTTCGATTTCGGAGGTGAGGCGGGCTTCGTAATCCGCGAGCGGGCGGCGCAGCTTCCCTTCCTTCTGCAGGCGCTCGATCTGCGGCATGCGGGAAGCGAAGCCTTCGCGCACTACTTTTTCGAAGTACGAGTCAGTCGTGTGGCCTTCCGGAACTTTGAATTCCGGGAACGGATTGCTGACGCGCTGAATTTTTACGTTGCAGCGCTCAGCTATAGCCATGGTGCGCGTGAGCGAGTCCGGCAATTCGCGGAAGACTTTGGCCATTTCTTCGGCGGTCTTGAAATAGAACTGGTCGGTGGCAAATTTCATGCGCTGGCCGTCGCTCATGGTCTTGCCGGTCTGGATGCACATGAGGACTTCCTGGGCGTGGGAATCGGCTTGTGTGAGGTAGTGGCAGTCGTTGGTTGCAACGAGCGGAATGCCGGATTCTTTCGAAAGGCGCACGAGGTCGCGATTGACGCGCGTGTCCATTTCCAGGCCCTGGTCCTGAACTTCGAGGAAGAAATTTCCTTTGCCGAAAATATCGCGCAGGCGGTAGGCGCTGGTTTGGGCTTGGTCGTACTTTTCGGCTAGCAACGCGTCGGCGACTTCGCCGCGAAGGCAGGCGGAGAGGGCGATCAGTCCTTCGCTGTGTTTGGCGAGGAGTTCATGATCCACGCGGGGCTTGTAGTAGAAACCGTCGAGATAGCCGGTGGAAACGAGCTTGATCAGATTTTGATAGCCCTTTTCGTTCTCGCAGAGCAGGACGAGATGGTTCGAGCGTTCCGCGCCGGTACCGCGATTCTTGTGATTGTCGGGCGCGACGTACATTTCGCAACCGATGATGGGCTTGACGCCATGGGTGGTGGCCTGATGGTAGAAGTTTGCGGCGGCGAAGAGATTGCCGTGGTCGGTGACGGCGACTGCCGGCATGCCGCGGCGCGCGGCTTCGGCGGTCAGTTCACCGATTTCGCAGGCTCCGTCCAGAAGAGAGTAATCCGTGTGCAGATGTAGGTGGACAAAGTTGGAGGAATCCATGCGTAGGTTATTTTAAACCAGCTTGAGGGATTCGGGTACGGGCAATCGCGGGGCGCGCGAGAAGATTTTAGCGTGATGACGTGGCGGATTTTCTGCCTGGGCGACGATGACATCGAAGAGAGATCCCTCCCGTCGGTCGGGATGACAACGTGACGCTTGCGTACGGTTGATCTCGGGGACGAAAGATCTGGTTGTCAGTGGAGTCCTATGAGAAAGCAGATTCCTCGGACCAAGTTCGCCCTCGGAATGACAGTTCTGCGCGCTTTTCTGCGACCCGTTACGATCGGGTCGTATCGCCGCACGACACCGATGGCGCCCTAAAGTGCGCCGCTACAAATGCAAATCAGCGGCGCGCTTTTTTGGCTGCGGCGCGTTTTTTGGTTGCGGCTTTGGTATCGTGCTCGGCTTTATCGTGTTTGGCTTGGGCTTTGGCGCCGATTGCCGCCGCGGCGGAATGAGTTGCACTTGCGGGTGCGGTGGAGGACTTGCCTGCCGCCGATTTTCCTGCTGTGGGGGCAGCAGCCGCAGCTTTGGCATCTTGCGGCGAAGTTTTGGATTTTTCGCGGCCCTTTGAATCGGTGGCAGCTCCGTCCTTGTCGCCTTTGCGCTTCTTTTCTTTCTTTTCGGGCTTTTTGGGCTCGTCCTTGATGCCTGCTAGATTTTTCAGGATCTTGGTGCGATCTTCCGGTGTTTTGCCTTTGCCGCGCAATTGCAATTCAAAGAATTGCTCGATAACCTTGTCGAATTTCGGACCGCGCTCGACGCCTAGGGCGTCGAGTTCGCCTGCGGGAGAGGCCATGCGCAGCGGGCGCCACTTTTGCAAGTAGTTGCGAATCTTGGACAGCGCGCGCGGGTTGGGCATTTCGACTTCAATGAATGCGAGCACTTCAGCCGGCAAAGAAGCGAGGTAATAGTAGGCGTCCTTCGCGGAATTGGTCTTGGCGCTCTTTAACATCTTCACGACTTTTTGAGTTTCGGGGACCAGTTCGGCGAGCTCTTCGATTTCACTCGCGCGGAATTCCAGGTTGCGCAGCGCCGCGGCCGACTCGCGCGATTTCAGCCGTCCCAGCGTGTAGTACATGACGGCTAGGTGGAGGCGAGGGCGGAGGCCAGCACCATAGAGATTCGAGCGGACGCGCGCCAGCTTGTTCAAGCTGTCGTAATCCGGCTTGCGTTTCTGAAGCGATGGATGGATTAGCGCGAGCAGGCCGTGGGATTCCCAAAGCTTCAGCGTGGCGACGGGATTATCTTCCCGGGCGAGGGCGCGCAGTTCGTGACCCACGTCTACGCTTTCAATTCGCTCGATGAGCTTGCGCTCAACGGCAAGGTCGAACCATTCCTGCGTGCGCGACTCCATTTTGAAGCCCATGCGGGCGACGTAGCGCAATATGCGCATCAGGCGGATTGGTTGATTCGTGAAAGCGTGAATGGAGAGCGCGCGGACGTCTTGCTTTTCAAGGTCGGCGAGGCCGTTCATGGGATCGAGCAGCAGGCCGCGCGATTGCGTGTTCAACGAAATGGCGATGGCATTGATGCCGAAATCGCGGCGGCGCAGATCTTCCATAACACTCGAGAAGCGGTACTCGGGCTTGATGCCGGGACGTTCGTAATAATCTTCGCGCGCGGCGGAGATGGAGCCGTCCACGTCGCCGGCAAAAATCATTTCGTGATGGCGGATCTTTTCGCTTTCCCAGATCACGCGCGCGCCGCCTTTTTCGAGTTCACGCACCATTTTCACGGGATTACCTTCGACCGTGAAGTCCAGGTCGCGGATGGGCATGCCGGAAATGAGGTCGCGGACCGCGCCGCCGGTGAGGTAGACGTTGACATCTTGCGTGCGCGAAAGTTCCTGGACGCGCTCCATCACGGCGCGTTGCTCGGGAGAGAGCCGGCTTTCCAAAAGGTACATGTAATCGGGCATGAAGTTTCCGCCTTACTCGAGATTCCCCGCAAACCGCTTCAGGCGCGAGGATGATGCGCTTTATAAACTTGCTTCAGTCTCTCTTCCACGACATGGGTGTAAATCTGGGTGGTGGCTATGTCCGCGTGGCCCAACATCATTTGTACCGAACGAAGATCCGCGCCGCGGTCCAGCAAGTGCGTGGCGAAGCTGTGCCGCAGCATATGTGGAGACAGCGTCTTACGCAATCCCGCTTTTCGTCCATAACCGCCGAGAAGCCTCCAGAAAATAATGCGGTTGATGGCTGCGCCGGTGCGGCTGGCGAAAAGATAGGGCGAGGTCTTTTCGCCCAGTATTTCGGGACGCGATTTTTTCAGGTATTCCTGAACCGCTTCGAGGGCGCGGCGGCCGACGGGCACGAGCCGCTCTTTGTTGCCCTTCCCGATGCAGCGCAGGCAGCCCACTTCCATTTGCACATCGGCGGTTTTCAGGCCGCAGAGTTCGGATACGCGGAGCCCGGTCGAGTACAGGAGTTCGATCATGGCTTTATCGCGCAGGCCAGCGGTGGTATTGACGTCCGGCTGGGCGAGCAAGCGGTCCACTTCCTCTACAGTAAGGAATTCGGGCAGAGCCTGGCGGAATTTCGGAGCCTGGATATTGATCGCAGGGTCCTCGTTGATGAATCCCTCGGTAAATGCGAAGCGGAAAAAGTGGCGGATAGTGACCAGATGACGGGCTACCGAGCGGCTGTCCAGCTTGCGAAGATAGAGGGTGCGCAGGAAGTCCACGACGTGCCTGCGTTCGATTTGGTTTGCTGCGAGCTTTTGTTTGGCGGCGAACTCATTAAATTTTGCCATGTCGCGGCGGTAAGCCTGGATGGTATTCGGCGAGAGCCCCTTTTCGACTCGCAAGTAGTTCAAGAATGTGCGAATGTGCGCTTCCAAATCACCGCCCCCAATTCATCTTGTCACGCCGCGCGTTGCCGAAAACGGCTCTACACATCGAGCCCGGTGGTGGCCACTTCCGGCTCAGCCCTCCGAAGCAACAGGAAAAGCTCCGGCAATTCCTCGCATCGCAGCAGCCACGCCAGACCGAAATATGCGGCTGTGGATGCCGCGATCATCGCGAAGAGCAGCGCCCCCCGTGTGAGGACGTGCTCCACTGTTGCGAAGTGCGAATACTTCAACGCTGCAAAGCAAACCGCGGCCATCGCCGTGGCGCAGGCGATCATCTTGGCTAGCGAGCCAATGATGGCGCGGGTGCCAAGCGTGCCGTAGCGTCCACGGAAAATCCAAAAAAGAACGCCGAAGTAAAAGTAGGCGGCCAATGTGCTGGCGAGCGCTGGGCTGGCGTTCCACAGGAAGCGCCCAAAGGCGAAGAGCAGCACGACATTCAGGAACAGGTGCAGGCCGACGGCGTAGGCGCCCACTCTGGCCGGCGTGAGAGTGTCCTGCGTCGAGTAATACATGGGCGTAATGAGCTTGATGGCTGCAAATGCCGGCAGCCCCAGCGAATAAAAGAGGAGCGCGTGGGCTGTTAGGGCCGTGGACTCCGCCATGAACTCGCCGTGCTGAAAGAGGACCTGCGTAATCGGGACGCGCAACAGGATCAGGCCCACAGCCGCGGGAATGGTGATGAAGGAGACGACGCGCAGCGCGAAGCCGAAAGTCTGCTTCATCTCGTCGTATTTGCCCGCGGCGACCTGATGCGACATGGTGGGCAGAATCACGGTGGAGATGGCGATCGCGTACACGCCGAGTACCAGCTCCATCACGCGGTCCGCGACGTACAAGGACATGACACTGCCCGTCGGCATGCGCGACGAGGTGGCGAAGAGCGTATCCACGAAAAAATTTACCTGAAACACGCCGATGCCGAAGAAAGCCGGGACCATCAGTTTGCCGACCTTGCGCACGCCGGGATCGTCGAAGTTCACGTCTGGGCGAAAACGCATGCCGAGCTTGGCGAGCGTGGGAATCTGAATCGCCAGCGCCAGCACCGAGCCGAGCAGAATTCCGATAGCCAGCGCGACAGCCGGAGTGCGAAACGCTAGGGGCGCCCGGTTCATGATCGGGCGATAGATCACTCCGAAAGAAAAAGCGATGAACACCAGATTGAAAAAGATGGAGGTGGACGCCGGGAGGGCAAAGCGATGAAAGCTGATGAGAATCGCCGAGGCAAGCGCCCCGAGGCCCAGGAATAGCACACAGGGGAAAATAATGCGGTTCAGATAGACCGCTAGGTCCCAGCGGATGTGCCGCATTCCGAGCGCGGTGAAAATTCCGATGATTTGCCTGGAAAATAGGGACCCCAGAACTGCCAGAACCGCCAAAATTACCGCGGCATCCCAGAACGTCCGGCGCGCAAACTGCCAAGTTTCCTTGGGCGGCTTGCCACGCAGGTAGCCGACGAATACGGGGACAAACGAGGCACCCAACGCGCCTTCGCCGGTCATGCGCCGTATCATGTTGGGAATGCGAAATGCCAGGATGAACGAGTCGGCAGCTGGCGAGGTGCCGAGCAAAAGGGCTACCCGCTGATCGCGTAAGTATCCGCAAATGCGGCTGATAACGGTGGCAAGGGCTACCACGGAGGCAGATTTTAGAATCTTGCCCTTTTCGGTCAACCGGCGGCAGCTCCGATGCTAACCCTTTAAGCACCAATAACTTGACAAAAACAAAGGCAAGAATAACATAACCCCTTAGAGCATGGCAAGAATCTCCCTGCAAAAAGGCCCAAATTTCGTGAAAGAGCGAGCAACAACCTCGACGCGAAAGAAGGTGGTGGTGTTGCTGATGGACCGGACGCCGCTGCGGGGGTATTTGAATGCGGCGAGCTTGGGGAAGGCGGAGACGATCGACCTGCTGACGCCTGACGGGGAGCGTGTCGAGGTCGCCGCTGCGGATGTGAAATCGGTTTACTTTGTGCGGGAGTTTCCGGAGGCGTTTGACCCGGAACGGAAGGTTTTTCTTAGCCGGCCGAAGCTGGATGGGCTTTGGGTGCGGTTGCGATTTCGCGATCAGGACGTGATGGAAGGGATTGTGGCGAACGATCTGGTGGAATTGCTCGATAATGGCGTGCAGCTGACGCCGCCGGATATTCATGGCAACAATTTGAGGCTATTTATTCCGCGGACGGCTATTGCCGAGATGAAAGTGCTTGGAGTGGTGGGCGCTGCGCGGCAGACGCGGCGTGATTCTGGCGCTGTGCCTGAGTCGCAGACCAAACTATTCAACGAATAGCGTCATTGGGTTATTCCCTTCCTTCCTGTGCCTTCGTGGAAAATCGATCCGCATGCTGTAGGCGTTATCATCGCGTTGTACCTCTGATGTACATTTGCCGGGTGCAATTTGTGGCGTGAGGAGATGTGTCAATGAAGCTTGGCGAAATCGCGAAGCAACTTGGATGCGAGGTGGATGGCGACGCTGGATTGGAAATCAGCGGCGTGGCCGGGATTGAAGAGGCGCGGCCGGGAGAATTGACTTTCTTCGTGAACCGCAAGTATCGCGCGGCATTGGATACTACGCGGGCGTCGGCCGTATTCGTGGCCAAGGATGCGGGGCCGATGCGGATTGCGGCGTTGCGGTCGGCGAACCCGTATCTTGATTTCGCGCGGGCGATTGAAATGTTTCATCCGGCGCCGCGCTTTACGATGGGGATTCATCCTACGGCGATTGTCGCGGAGACCGCGAAGATTGCTCCCGGCGCACACGTGGGACCGTATTGTTTCGTGGATGAAGGCGTGGAGATCGGGCGCAATGCCGTGCTGCACAGTTTTGTGACGATTTACAGCGGAGCGAATATCGGCGACGACTTTTTCGCGCATTCGCGCGTCACGGTACGGGAAGACTGCCGGATCGGCAATCGCGTGTTGCTGCAGAATGGCGTGACGATCGGGAGTGATGGCTTTGGATTCGCGCGGCAGCAGGATGGCTCGTGGCATAAGATCCGGCAATCGGGGATTGCGGTAATTGAGGATGACGTGGAGATTCAGGCGCACACGGCCATTGACCGCGCTACGGTGGGCGAGACACGGATTAGACGCGGAACCAAGATCGATAATTTGGTGCAAGTTGGGCACGCATGCAAAGTGGGCGAGGATACGCTTTTGTGCGGACAGGTTGGTTTGGCGGGGACTACCAAGGTGGGTAACCGGTGCATACTCGCAGGGCAAGTGGGAGCGGCGGGGCACCTTACGATTGGCGATGGCGCGATGCTGACCGCGCAGACGGGCGTGCCGACGGATGTTCCAGCCGGCGCGATTTATTCGGGGTATCCGGCGATGGACAATCTGGCTTGGCGCAAGTCGGTGGCGGTGTTCAATCGTTTGCCGGAGTTGCAGAAGGAATTGCGCGAGTTGCGCGAGGCGGTGGCGCGATTGAGCGCAACGTGAGTTTGTCGCACGACGGCTTACTTCTCTGCTGCGGGCTTTTGCTCTTCGGGCAGGCCTGCGGCGACTAAATCCTGGACGCGCTTTCGGAGTTCGTCGCGCTGATCGGTGGAATATTTTGCGGCGTCGATTGCGGGCCCGAAGCGCACGACTACTTCACCTGGGTGGATGGTCCAGTCGCCTTTTCGCATCAGGCGCTGGGTTCCGACGAGCGAGATTGGGACGACGCTGACGCCGGCGCGAATGGCCATCACGAAAGTTCCCTTCTTGAACGGCATCAGATGGCCGTCGCGGCTGCGCGTACCTTCGGGATAGACCAGGAACGAAAGGCCTTCCTTCAGATATTTGATCGAAGTGTCCACGCTTTCGGCGGCGGCTTCTTTGTCCGCGCGGTCTACGGGAACCAATTTCGCGAGGTGCAACGCTTTCGAAAGGATGGGGACGCGGAAGACTTCTTTCTTAGCGAGCAGGGCGACGCGCCTGGGAATGTGCGGCACCAGCGCGACGGGATCAATGTTTGAGGCGTGGTTCGAAGCGAAAATGCACACGCCCGGCGGAATATTTTCTGCTCCTTCGGCGCGGATGTGAATTCCGGCGATACGCATGGTGACGCGCAGCGCGCCGATGAACGTCCAATACATGAAATTCGCGTCTTGAGTGATGATCGTCCAGAGGATCAGCAACGGGAGTACGAATATCAGAGCCGGAACGACGAAGGCGTACACGGCGATTGTGCGGATCATGGATTCACGGACGCGGCGGAGTCGAGGAGCGCTCTAGGCAAATTGGTCGTTCCTTCGGTTTCGTGTTCCGTTCAGTTTGTGGTGCCTTTCATCCAGCCTTCGCGAATGCGGAGCTGCTTTTCGGTTGACGACGGCATTTCGGCGATCCAGAAGCGTTTCGAATCGTTGGCACCGAGCGCGAATTTGATATCGAATTCCTTGTCGTTGCGATGCACCCGCAGCGTGATTTTTTCTCCCGGGGTTTGGTCGTGCAGCCATCCGGGCAAATAGCCTGGAACGGGCTGGCCATTGAGCGCGAGCAGAACATCCCCGGATTTTAATCCTGCTGCTTCGGCAGGAGTGCCCGGAACGACTTGTGAAACCTGGATGGGCGCGCCGGGACCATGGCCGACCGTCCAGAACCCGAGATCGGCGCTCTTGTGCATTTCGACTTTCAGTTCGAGGCCCGCTTCGTTGAAAAAATCCTGATAGGGGATGTCCGCAGTGCCTGCGACATAATTGTGAAAAAATTCATCGAACTTCACGCCCGCTACTTCTTCAGCGGCGGCTTCGACGCCTTGGGAGTCATCATAGAAGCGGCCCTGCTCGGCATAGACTTGGTACATGCGGCGCAGCACGTCGTCGAGAGATTTGTGATTGTCGGTAGCGTCGCGAATGGCGAAGTCGAGCAGGACGCCGGCGATCTGGCCCTTGTTGTAATACGAAATGCTGCGGTCGGGCTGGCGGTAGTCGTCGTATTTTTCGAGCCAGGCGTCGAGGCTGGATTCTTCGACGCTCTGCCAGGTGTGCGCGGGGCGCGAATCGAGTTCGCTGATCTGGCCGGCGAGGTCGCCGTAGAACTGGTCTTTGGTCCACAATCCGGTGCGTTCGAGAGTGTAGGCGCCGTAGGTGCTGGTGACGCCTTCGGCGAACCAGAGTGCGCGCGTATACATTTCTTTGGTGTAGTCCACGGGCTCGAGCGACTGCGGACGGATGCGTTTCACGTTCCAGGCGTGAAAAAATTCGTGCGCGGCTATGGAGGTGGCGCTTTCGACGGAGGACGCTGCGATGGCCGTGCAATTTGCGTGCTCCATTCCTCCGCCGCCTACTTCGGGATACGGCCCGAAATGAAAGAAGAAGGTGTACTCGGTGAACGGCGGTCCGCCCATCATTTGCATTTCGGACTTTGTGATGCGTTGCAAATTGGTTTGCAGGCGGTCGCGGCGCCAGCCGGTGCCGTCAACGACTACGCGGAAATGCGCGCCGGCTTCGTCGAAGGCAAACTCGTCGAATTTACCGATTTCGGTGGGGGCATCTACCAGTTTGTCGTAACTTGCGGCTGTGAATGAGTTCGGCGTGGAGCCTTGCTGGAGCTCGGCAATGACTCGCCAGCTGTCGGGAACGTCGTCGAATTGGACGGTGGTGTCTTCAGCGCGTCGCGTGGGCACGTACATCAGCACTTCGGCGAAATTCACGAAGGCGTGATGATCGTCGAGTTGCGAATTGAAGGGGCCGGGATCGTCCCATTCGATGGTGTAGTTGATGTCGGTCATGTGCGTGGCGGTCTGCGGCAAAGAAATTTCCCAGGTTTGCTTGTCGAGTTTTTCAATGGCTAGGGTTTTTGACGGCGCGGATGATTCGGTTGCGCGCACGTCGCGGACGCGATAGGCAAAATCGCGGACTTGGTATAACGCGTTCCACGCCGGGATAGCGATAACGAGATCGTGATCTGAGTCGCTCGTCGGGATTTGGACGGCAACGTGGAATTCGTGCTGATCCGGACTCTTCAGCGAGATGTGATAGCCAATCGTCGCGGCGACAGGACGCGCGAAAAGCAACACGATAGCCGTGACCAGGAACCGGTGGGCCGCTTTCATTTCCGGACTGCCTCCGATGATTTCAACTTTTCCAACAGTTTGCCGCTGAGGCCGTCGAAACTGCCGTTGGACATGACCATGACCATGTCGCCGGAATGGGCTTTGGACGCGAGATAATTTGCTATGGCTGCGGCGGAATCGAAGGCCTGGGCCGGGCGGTTGCGCGCGTGTAGCGAACTGGCGATGGATTCGGGCGAGAGACGCTCGCCTTCTTCGAGCAATTGCGCGCGGCTGACGGGGCCGATGACGATCTCGTCGGCGATGGCCAGCGCGTCCGGCAGCACATCCTGAAAAATTTTGCGGCGCATGGTGTTGGAGCGAGGCTCGACGGCGGCAAAAATCTTGCGGCCGGGCCAGCGCGTGCGGGTGGCTTCAAGCGTCATGCGGATGGCGGTGGGATGATGCGCGAAGTCTTCGACGACGAGGACTCCGCGTTCTTCGCCTTTGATTTCCATGCGCTTGCGGACGCTGATGAAGGTGGCCATGGCGTGCTCGATGGCTTCGCACTCAACGCCGCGGCCGTAGGCGATGGCGATGGCCGCTAGCGCGTCGAGGACATTGTGCTTTCCAGCGACCGGCGTGCGGATTTTCGTGACTTCCCTGCCGCGAAAGGCCACGCGGAATTCGGTGGCATCGTCGTGCCATTGAATATCGCCGCGCACCAATCACATTCGGGAGTAAGACCGAAGGTTTCGACAGGACAAAACGCTTTGGCGACCGCTTCCTTCAGGTCCGGGCTTTCGCCCCAGAACAAAACTTTGCCGCGGCGCGGGACGAGATTTACCAGGCGGCGGAATTGCAGCGCGATGGAGGCGAGATCGGGGTAAATATCGGCGTGATCGTATTCGAGAGAGGTAAGGATGAGTTCGTCGGGATGGTAGTGCAGGAATTTCGGGCCGCGGTCGAAGAAGGCGGTTTCGTATTCGTCGCCCTCGATGATGAATTCCTCGCCGCCGCCGAGTCCATAGCTGCGTTCGCCGAAATTTGGAGCGACTCCGCCGATGAGGAAGTCTGGCTTGCGTCCTGCCACGTGGAAGATCCAGGCTAGCATCGCGGTGGTGGTCGTCTTGCCGTGCGTGCCAGCGATGACGATGGAAGTGTGATTGGGAATGAAATATTCCTCGAGAAGCTGGGGCATGGAGCAGTACGGCAATTTTTCGTCGAGGATGTATTCGATTTCCGGGTTGCCGCGCGCAATCACGTTTCCAACGACACAGAGATCGGGCGCGGGCTGCAGATTTTCCTGGCGAAAACCTTCGTTCCAGCGGATGCCGAGAGAATCGAGAAGCGTCGAGGCGGGCGGGTATACGTTCACGTCCGAGCCCGTGACGTGGAAGCCGCGTTCTTTGAGCATGCCCGCGACGGGCGCCATAGCGGCGCCAGCGATTCCGAGCAGATGAACATGTTCGGTGACTCGATTGGATTTCTCGTTCCGATGTCCGTGCTCCTCAGTGAGACTCGCTGCCACGCGATTTTTAAGCGCGGCAAGCCGGCTCCAGAATTTCCAATTGCGGTGTCTCGTCGGATTTCAGACGCGCGCGAACTCCCAGCGGCAGAGTCAGCATCGGACGTTTCGTGTGGCCGATGGCGGCGCCCCACACTACGGGAAATCCCAGCGTGCCTAGCGTGCGGCGCACGACATCCTGGACGGTTTCGGTCGCCGCGGGGCCTTCGCACTCCGGGAATTCGCCGAGAAGTACGCCGGAGACGCCGCGCAGTTTTCCGGCTTGCTTCAGGTGCATGAGAGCGCGGTCCACTTGCCAGGGCTTCATTCCGCGGTCTTCGAGGACCAGGATGGCGCCGTGCGTGTCGAGTTCCCAGGGAGTTCCAAGCGCGGTTTCGATCAGCGTGAGGCAGCCGCCGACGAGAGTGCCGTCCGCTGAACCTGGCATGAGGGCTTCGGTGCCGGACAATGGGATGGGCCAGCCCAGCTTGGTTTCGGTGAGCGCCCGCGTGAAGCTGTCGGGATCGTAGCCTTCTGCTGCTCCCGGGCCTTTATCCAGACCTGCGGCGACCATCGGGCCGTATAGAGTGACCCAGCGAAATTTCTGCCAGAGAAAAATCTGCAGCGAAGTCATGTCGCTATAGCCGAGCAGGATTTTTGGCGTTGCGAGCGCTACGCTCAGGCCTTCGAGCAAGTAGTTCGAGCCGTAGCCGCCACGCGAACAGAAGACGGCGCTGGTGTCGCTTTCGGTGAGCGCTTCTTTCAGCGCGGCACTGCGGTCGGCAGTGGGACCGGCGAAAAAACCGCCGCGGGCGAGCGCGCGTTCGCGATCGAGCTTGGGCTGGTAACCGAGACGTTCGATTTCCTTTATGCCGGAGGCGAGGCGGGATTCGTCCACGGGACTGGCGAGCGAAACGATGCGCACTGCGGCGCCGGAGTGAAGTGGTGCAGGCTTGAGAGTTTGCGGCATGTGCCGCAGAGGAGAATAAGGAATTTCGCGCGATGAGTCCACAGGTGCTCGCACGGGTGTTTACATCCGAGCAGGAGCGAACGACTGGATCGTATGGATGCAGTGGCGCGCGGTCGCGCGAACCGTTGCGGGCTACTGGAACGGTGTGATGGTGAGGTAGACGTCGCCGATGCCGCTTGCGGGTTGCGCGGCTACTGTATCGGGAGCGTAGAAGGCGGCGAAGCGGCCGTCGGAGCTGATGGGAGCGGCGCTGTATTTGTCCACGACGAGCGGCACGACTTTCGTCGAATTTGCGGTGCTGAAGCTTGCCAGCGTGACGTGCGCGGCTGCCAGCGCGGCGGCGCTTGCAGGGACGATGTAGGTGTGAGGAGTGCACGGCAGAGCCGCGGCGAAGCAGGTGTCGCGGACGAGCAGCGAGCCTTCGGTGGCTTCCCCGGCTGGCGCGTTCGACGCGATTCCGGATACGAAGGAGACGTACCGTCCGGAGGCGCTCACGGCGGGCGAAAAACTTTGCGATTTTGCGGCCGAGGTGATGGAGTCGGTCGTGATCTGGACGGTGGATGGCGCGCAGCCGTCTGGCGCAGTGGGACCGACGCAGGTATCGCGCAGGAATGTTCTGCTGGTGCTGCCGGTTGTCGCGCTTGCCGATTCCGCCGGTTGGGATTCGAAGGCAACGAAGCGGCCGTCGCTATTGATGGATGGCGAAATATTGGCGCCGCTGAGGGCTGAGCCATCGGTTCCGTAAGAAATTCTTTCGGCGGATGCGTCGCAAACAACTGGAACTTCGACGCCGAGACAAGTGTCCGCCAGGACGATCTGCGAAGTGCTGACGCCGGACTGTCCTGCCGATTGTGACGCCCACATTTCGTAGGCGACGTATCTGCCGTCGGCGGAGATTGCGGGACGCCCGGCTTGCGCGCCGGCGATTTGGTCCGCTTCGTCAACGGGAACGGCGAGGGTGGACGGAATGCAAGATTTCGTGCCCGTCGGACCTTCGCACGTATCGCGAATGTAGACTTGCGGCCCCGTGGCGATGGAACCCGCCCCAAGATTCGTGGCGGCCGTAACGAACGCGATGTAGCGGCCGTCACCGCTGATGGACGGGCTGGCGCTGGGCGCGTTTGCTGCGGTTCCTTCGTCGCCGACTGAGATCATTTTGGTGCCGGGCACGCAGCCGGATGGAGCGTTGAGCCCGGCGCACATGTCGCGGACGTAAAGCTCCCAATATCCGGGCACCGACGCGGCGCCGCCGGAGACGAGGTTTGTGGCGCGGGAAATGAAGCCGACAAAGCGGCCGTCGGCGCTAATGGCTACTTGCCTGCCGGTTTTTCCGTTAGGCGCGCTGCCATCGGGAGCGACGTCCACGGCGACGGTCTTGGGAGTGCAGGCCGCCGCGCCGATGCAGGTGTCACGCACGAAAATATTGCCGGCGGCTTGCGGGGTCACCAGGTTCTTGGCCTGCGAATAGAACGCGACATAGCGCCCGTCGGCGCTGATCGCCGGTGCTTCGCTGGGCCCGTTGGCGGGACCGCCGAGCGCACTGATGGAAACGACCTGCGGGAATTGAGCCGCCGACATGGAGCTGGGGTTGATCGTGTACGGGAAAGGAGCAGAGGTGGCTACGCCTCCGTTTGCGCCGAAGCTGGCCACGGTGATTTCGGCAGTTCCGGCGGTGGCGATATCGGACGCTTGAATTGCGGCCATCAGGGTCGTTGCATTCTTGTATGTGGTGGAGCGCGCGCCCCCATTCCAATCAACCACGGATTGCGGAATGAAATTTGTGCCGGTGACGGTGAGAGTGAACGCAATGCCGCCCGCAGTAGCATTCGCGGGCGACACAGAAGTGATCGTTGGAGTCGTAGGCGGCGTTGGTGAAATTACGAAATTTACCGGCGCAGACGTGCCGCCTCCGCCGCCAGTGACCGTGACGGCCGCCGTTCCGGCCTTCGCGACGTCCGTGGAGGTGATCTGGGCTTGCAGCGAGTTGGCGCTGATGAACGTGGTGGTGCGCGAGCTGCCGTTCCAGTCCACGGTGGAACCTGACGAATAACCCGCACCAACGACTGAGAGCGTAAATGCGGATGCACCGGCGACCAAGCTGGCGGGAGAAATCGAGCAGATCACGGGAGTGCCGGAAGACGCGACGGTGAAGCTGACTGCGGGCGAGTAGACGACGTTGCCGCCGCCTCCGTAGGTGAACACGCTGATGTTGTCGCAGCCGGCTGTCTGAATATCGGTGTTGGTAATTTGCGCGGTCAGTTGCGTGGGGCTTACAAAAGTGGTGCAGCGCGGGCTGCCATTCCACGAAACGACCGAGCCACTATAAGGCGGCGAAGGCGGCATTGAGCTGCAAAGGTTGTCCGCATTGCCGGCGACAAAGTTTGCGCCATTCACGGTAATAGTGAATGCGGCGCCTTTGGGGGTAGCCGTAGCGGGGCTGATGCTCGAAATCTGTGGAGCGTTCGGCTGCACCGGATAAATCTGAAACGTGGCGGCGTTCTGACTGACTCCGCCTCCGGGGATTGGGTTCGAGACGGTGACTGCGGCACTGCCGGGAGACGCAACATCGGACGCCAGCACGGTGATGGCGATTTCATTCGTGTTTAGATTTACCGTGGAAGCGCGCGGCGATCCGTTCCAGTAAGCGGTGGAAGTCCCGGAGGATCCGGCGATGAAACCATTTCCAGCGATAAAGAGCGTGAAGGTTTGGCTGCCCGCCGTGATGCTGGCGGGATAAAGCGCGGTGATGGACGGCGTGGGATTCGGCTGAACGGATGAGCTGCTTGAGGTACAACCGGAGACGACGATGGACATCAACAACAGCATACCGAGCGCGGTCCACCGCAAGAGCATCAAGCCGTTCCTCCTGTAATTTTCAAATGTAGAATTCGTGAAAAATTGCGCGCTGTATGCCAGCTACGCCGGGATAGCGGAACGAGGAAAGCGAACAAACCGCCAGCAAGTCCCTTAAGTATGAGTCAAGAATTGATAGCATCCCAGCGAACAACCGTCAACTCGGATTCCCGGAGGCCGTATTTGGTTGGCCGCTCGGTGTGCCGATTTGCATTAGGCGTTAAGCGTGAGTTGGCGCGGTGATGAAGTGCGTTGGGGCACTCCCAGCACCGCGTGCGACCGAGGCATGCAATGCCTCACACAGACGACGGCCGGACTTCGACTTTCGCGTTGAGCGTGCCAAATTTAGTGAGGAGTTCGCGTTCTTGCGGATAGGTTACTTCGGCTTCGAAGTCCACGATCATGGCGTCGTCCAGTCTGCGTGTTTGCCAGTGACGCGCGGAGATGCGGGCCTCTTCGACGATTTTGTGCGCGGACATCAACAGATCGGCGGGCGCGACGGAGCTGGTCAACTGAAACGTCATCATTTGAGCGTGAAGGCCGAGGCGGTCTTCCGCAATGCCCAACGCGACGAGTGCAACCAGCACCAGTAAAGTGGCGAATATCGCGGTTCCCAACATTCCGGCACCGACGGCCATGCCGATGCTGGCCATGACGAAGATGGTGGCGGCGCTCGTGATGCCGAGGACGGCTCCGCGCTCGCGGATCACGACGCCGGCGCCGATGAAACCGATTCCTGGAATGATTTGTGCCGCGATGCGGGTGTGGTCGCCCGTCACTTCACCGGCCATTACGTAGGAAATGATCGTAAATAGCGCGGCGCCGAAGCAGATCAACATGTTGGTGCGAATTCCCGCGGGCTTGTGGCGAAGCTGACGCTCGAGGCCGATCACTCCGCCGAGAACTGCGGCCAGAATCAAGCGCAACAGAATATAGGAATTCAGATCGTGCAGCATGACACCCCCGTGTCTTGTGCAGGCGCGCGCGGGCCTCGCGCCGGTCACGGCGAAGCATATCATTTCAGCGCCCATGAGACCTTCTGCGTGTGCGCTTGGTTGGCCGGCGGATTTAGAGTTTGAAGGATGTGAGCTTGGAGAATTGGTGCGCGCGGGTTGTGATTTCGCGGCGCGTCAGCTTGGTGAGGCGCTCTACGCCGAACTTTTCGACGGCGAAGCTGCCGAGCACTGATCCGTAGACCATGGCGTTACGCAGCGTGTGTTCGGTGATTTTGCCGACGCCCGCCAGATAGCCCATGAAGCCGCCGGCGAAGCTGTCGCCGGCGCCGGTGGGATCGAATACGGATTCCAGCGGGAACGCGGGCACCGAGAACAGGAATTTTTCGTGAATCATAAGAGCGCCGTGTTCGCCACGCTTGATGACCAGCGTCTTCGGGCCCATTTTGAAGATTTCTTTGGCTGCGCGGGTGAGGTTGTGCTCACCGGTCAGTTGGCGGGTTTCGTCGTCGTTGATCACGAGCACCTGAACGTGCTTGAGCGTTTCTTTTAGTTCGTCGGGAGTACGCTCGATCCAGTAGTTCATGGTGTCCATGCCCACGAGCTTGGGTTTGCGTTTTACTTGTTTCAGCACTGAGCGTTGCAGGGTGGGATCTATATTTCCGAGAAAAATGAACGGTGAATCGGTGTAAGAATCGGGGAGGGTGGGATTGAAATTCGCGAACACGTTTAGCTCGGTGACGAGCGTGGTGCGTTCGTTCATGTTCACGTTGTAGCGCCCGGCCCAGTAGAAGGTTTTGCCGGTGGCGTGTTCAACGCCGGTTAGATCAATGTGGCGGTGCTTGAAGACGGCCATGTCCTTTTCGGTAAAATCATCGCCAACGATGGCGACCATGCGCACCGGCGCGAAATGGCAGGCGGACAGCGCGATGTAGCTGGCGGCGCCACCGAGTAAACGATCTGCTTTTCCGTGCGGAGTTTCTACGCCATCGAACGCAACCGATCCAACTACTAGTAAGGACATGTCGTCTCCCTGGTTTCAGAATGAAAGATCGTTACCAATTGCTGTAAGTTCTGCGGCGGTAGGCGTGCGAATCGCCGGTCACTCGATGTATTTCCCAATGATCGGCGCCAAGCGCTTTTTCGTTGCCGCGGGGATCTTGGCGCGATCGGTAACAATCGCGTGAGCCAGAGCCTTCTCGCATTTGCAGCCGCGAGCATCGGGCAATTCGCGGATCGCTTCGTGCAGGACGGTTTGGACGTTGGCTGTGTTGCGCGTCAAGTTGTCAATGATCTCAGTGAGCGTTACTGCGTCGTGTTGCGGATGCCAGCAATCGTAATCCGTAATCATTGCAATGGTGGCGTAACAGATTTCGGCTTCACGGGCGAGTTTGGCTTCGGTGAGATTGGTCATGCCGATCACGTCGAAGCGTAATTGACGGTAGGTCTGGGATTCCGCGAGCGTCGAAAACTGCGGGCCTTCCATGCAGACGTAGGTGCCGCCGCGATGCGCTTTTACGCCGGCGCGATCGCAGGCTTCGGCGACGTGCGCTGAAAGATGCGTGCAGGTCGGCTTGTCGAAACCGACGTGAGCGACGATGCCGCCGCCGAAGAAGGTGGCGGCGCGCGCCTTGGTGCGGTCGAAGAACTGATCGGGCACAAGAAAATCCATGGGAGGTAGGTCGTCGCGGAGGGAGCCGACGGCGCTGACTGAAATGATTCGCTCGACGCCGAGCATTTTCAGCGCGCAGATGTTCGCGCGGTAGTTGATGTCGCTCGGCGAGTAGATGTGCCCACGTCCGTGGCGCGCGAGAAAAGCGACCTGCTTATTTTCGAGCGTGCCGATTACGATCGCATCGGACGGATCGCCGAAGGGAGTTTTTACGCGGACTTCGCGCGTATCGGTGAGGCCGGCCATGTGATAGAGGCCGCTGCCGCCGATGATGGCGATCTTCACGGATTCGCTTTTCTTGCTTTTAGGTTTGCTGCGTTGCTTTGCTGACTTGGCCATTCTCATTCCACCTTGATGGGTTCGAGTTCCCAGGTGCCGTTGCGTTCGCGGACGTGTCCCGCGGGAGTTTTCGGGTCATGCCCGAAAAGCGCGATCCAGCCTTCCTTGATTACTTCCGGAATCCACTTCTTTTTATTTTCTAGCGTGGTCATTGGATACAAATCGTATCCCATGATCCAGGGCAGCGGCAGATGCGCGGACGTCGGCACGAGGTCGGCGAAGAAAAATGCCGTTTGTCCGCCGCCCGTTAGTTTCACGCATTGCATATTTGCGGTGTGGCCCGGGACGCGGATTAATTCGACTCCCGGCGCGATGGCGCGGTCCCCTTCGAGCAGCGAGACTTTGCCGGCGGCTTCGATGGGCAGGTAATTTTCCGGGAAATAGCTGGCGCGGTCGCGTTCGCTGGGATTTTTAGCGTGTTCGAATTCGCCGCGCTGGACGACGTATTTGGCGCTGGGGAAGGTGGCGACGACTTTGTCTTTTTCGAGGCGCGTGTTTCCGCCGCAGTGATCGAAATGCAGGTGCGTATTGATGACGATATCTATTTCGGTGCGGTCGAGGCCGTAGTCGCGCAGGCGCGTTTCGAGGTACGGGCCATCGAGCGCGTAAATATCGCGCAGCTTGGGGTTCATCTTTCCGCCTGCGCCGGTCTCGACGAGGATCGTCTTGCCTCCGGCGTGGACCAGCAGGCAATTCATGGCCAGCTGGATTCGATTCCGCGCGTCAGGTAGAACCTTTTTCTCCCAAAGCACCTTGGGGATCACTCCAAACATTGCGCCGCCATCCAAGTACACGTGCCCATCCGACAGGATGTGAAATTCCAGGTTTCCCAGTTTCAACTTTTCTCCCCAAGTCCCGCGCGCGCCAGAATCTCGTTCACGGCGCCGTAGGGATCCATTTTTCGTTCGGCAACCTGCGCCGCGATCTTTTCGAGCTTTTCTTCGCTGAGATGGCTGCTTGCGACTCGCTCCATCAGGCGGGTTTCGAGCAATTGCAGAATCCATTCCTTCCAGTGCGCGATTTCGCGCGCTTTGCGCTCGTGGGCTTTTTCAAAGTGCTGCCTGAAACGCGCGATCTGCTTTTCCAGCTCATCGATGCCTTTGTTTTCGGTCGCGACAGTTCTGACGACGGGAGGTTTCCAGCCGTCGCGTTCCGGGACGAGTTGCAGAATTGCTCTCAGCTGCTGCTCGAAGCGGTCGGCGCCTTCGCGATCGGATTTATTGAGGACGAAGATGTCGCCGATTTCCATCAGGCCGGCTTTCAGGCTTTGCACGTCGTCGCCCATGCCGGGCATCAAGACGACAAGCGTGCAATCAGCGAGGCGTACGATTTCGATTTCGCCTTGGCCGACGCCGACCGTTTCCACCAGAATGATTTCTTTTCCGGCGGCGTCGAGGAGCAGCGTCGTGTCCCTGGTGGCTTGCGATAATCCGCCGAGAAAACCGCGCGTGGCCATGGAGCGAATGAAGACTCCCGTATCCGTGGCGTGGCCTTGCATGCGGACGCGGTCGCCGAGGATCGAACCTCCCGTGAAGGGGCTCGATGGATCCACGGCGATGATGCCGACGGTTTTCTTCTCGCTGCGATAACGGCTGGCGAGGCGGTCTACCAGCGTGCTCTTGCCGGTTCCCGGCGCGCCGGTGATGCCGATGCGGTAAGCTTTGCCCGTGTGCGGGAAAAGCTGGCGCAAGATTTCTTCAGCTTGCGGCTCGCGATTTTCGATCGCCGATACCGCGCGTGAAATGGCGCGGACGTCTCCTGCGCGCACTTGCTCGGCCCAATTTTCGACGGACACGGTCATGGCTTGATGTGAAATACGGCTTGGGAATGGTAACACTGGAACCGAGTATTACAGATGCGGCCGAGCGCTTGCGGTTGCGGCAATTCTTCAGCGCGTTCGGGTCCTCGACGATCCGCGCGCGGCAACACAAGCTTTCTGCCGGCCGACCACGGCGCTACTTGCTTCCCAGAATTTGACGTGCGATTACCATGCGCTGGATTTCGCTGGTGCCTTCGCCGATAGTGCAGAGTTTTACGTCGCGATAAAATTTCTCCGCTGGATAGTCTTTGATGAAGCCGTAGCCGCCGTGGATCTGGACGGCTTCGTTGGCTACCCGGACGGCTACTTCGCCGGCGTAGAGCTTGGCCATGCTGGATTCCTGGGTTATTCGCGCGTCGTAGTTCCCTGCCGCGATGGCGCGGTCGGCGAGCCAGGCGGCTTGATAGGTGAGCAAGCGCGCGGCTTCGATCTGCGTGGCCATATCGGCGAGTTTGAACTGGATGGCTTGAAATTCGGCGATGGCTTTGCCGAATTGTTTGCGCTGCTTGGCGTAGCGCACCGAACATTCGTAGGCGCCTTGCGCCATGCCGAGGCCCAGCGAGGCGATGGAAATCCTGCCGCCGTCGAGTATCTGCAGGCTGTTGACAAAGCCCTCGCCTTCCTTGCCCAGCAAATTTTCCGCAGGGACTTTGCAGTCGGTGAAGACTACTTCGCTGGTGTCGCTGGCGCGTAGTCCGAGCTTGTTTTCTTTCTTGCCGGGCCTGAAGCCAGGTGTTCCTTTCTCGATGATGAACGCGGAGATGCCGTGGCTCTTCTTCGCGGCGTCAGTGACGGCCATGCCCACGCAGACGTCGGCGTAATGGCCGTTGGTGGTGAAGGTCTTCGAGCCGTTGATGACCCAAGCGCCGTCTTTTTTGACGGCCTTGGTGCGCGTGCCGCCTGCGTCGGAACCGGCTTCAGGCTCGGTGAGCGACCAGCAGCCGAGTTTCTTGCCCTGCGCGAGCGGGACGACGTATTTCTTTTTTTGTTCTTCGCTGCCGAATTTGTAGATGTGATTGGTGCAGAGCGAATTGTGGGCGGCTACGATGATGCCGATGGAACCGTCCACGCGCGAGAGTTCCTCAATGATGATGGCGTATTCGGCGTAGCCCATGCCCGCGCCGCCGTATTTTTCAGGGAAAATCACGCCGAGGAATCCCATCTCGGCCAGCTTGGGGATCAAATCGGAAGGAAACTTCGAGGCTTCGTCCCACTCCATCACGTGCGGCAGGATTTCGCCTTCGGCGAACTCGCGCACAGTGCGCCGCAGCTGTTTCTGTTCGTCGGTCAGTGCAAATTCCACGGTTCCTCGCCCATAACGAAAAGTTATCTCGCAGTACGACTTTTATTTATACCATACGCCCGCCGGTTCCGTTTCCAGGGCGAACATCATTGTCGCTTGCGACGCAACTGCCAGCGAATGTTGAGAATGAAGATGACAATCGTTCCAAGGAACGCAAATAAAAACAAAATTCCGTATATGTTCGCCCAAGCCGCGTAAAAAACCTTCACATCTGGCGGTTCAGGAGGTCCGCCCGCGATCCACAAACTCTGCGCCAACCCCAGGCCCAAAAAAGCACAAAGCGCGAGGAGCACGGCAAACAACAGCCTACGAGCGGCCCCCGACTTCATAACACCGCGAAATTGCGAGTTCCATTCGGCACGCATTTTTTTAGGGCAGCGTATATGCCACGATGGCGTCGCTTTGCTTTTCTTCCTTGACCTTGGCATGGCCGCCGGCGGCGATCACCAGGTATTGTTTCCGGTTTGCGCGCAATTGGTAGGTCATCGGCGTGGCGCCGCCGCTGGTTGGCAGCTCGGACTTCCAGATTTCCTTTCCGGTTTCGACGTCGAACGCGCGGATCGTCGGGTCTATCAGAGTGCCAGCGATAAAGACCAATCCCCCCGCCGTAACAATCGGTCCACCGAGGCTGAGCGTCCCCGCGGGAACGATGGGCATCTTTGGCGCTAGCGAGCCGAGCGGGACCTGCCACCGAATCGTGCCATTGTTCATGTCCACCGCGGCGAGCGTTCCCCAGGGCGGCGGCACGCATGGCAGACGATGCGCTTTCGCTAGGAGAAACGTGCGGAACATGCCGTAGGGTGCGCCGCGCTGCTGGGTGTATTCCATGTCGCTCGTGTTCTTGTCCACGGCGTCCCAATATTTGTCGGCTGCGATTACGCCCATTTCGGATGCCACGTTATTTGAATTGACCAGCAGCAGTCCGAGCTGCGGGTCGTAGGCGTAGCCGCTCCAATTCATGCCGCCGACGTTGCCGGGGATGGAGAGCGAGCCGTTGATGCTGGGCGGAGTGAAGAGACCGTCGTTGCGAAGAGCCTTGATGCGTTCACGGCAATCGGCGCGATCTGCCGAAGTGATGCCCCAGGCGTCGTCGGCGGTGACCTTTTGGGGGCTGACTGCGGGCGGCGCGGAGGGAAACGGCTGCGTGGGAGAAGTCACTTCGCCCGGGACGTCGGTTTGCGGAACCGGGCGCTCTTCCACCGGAAATATTGGCGTGCCGGTTTCGCGATCGAGAACGTAGAGGAAGCCAGTCTTGTTGCCTTGAATTACTACCGGCACATCTTTTCCATCGTGTTTGATGGTGGCGAGCAACGGAGGCGATGCGGAGTCGTAGTCCCAGAGGTCGTGGTGGACGAGTTGAAATCCCCAGGCCATTTCACCGGTTTTAGCGTGGAGCGCGACGATGGAGTTTGCCCATTTGTCGTCGCCGGGACGCATGCCGCCGTAGTAGTCGGGGCTTGCGCTGCCGGTGGGTATGAAGACGAGGTCACGGTGCGGATCAACAACCATTGCGGACCACGCATTGCCTGCGCCGGTGCGCCAAGTTGAGGTGTTTGGCGGCTGTGCGGACTTGTCATTTTCTGCGTTCGGCGGCAGCGGCTCCCATTTCCAGCGCAGCTTGCCGGTGCGCGCGTCGAAGGCGCGCACGACGCCACTGGACATGTCCACGCGGGCGTTGTCGTCGATTGCCGAGCCCACGATCACGACGTCGTCAATGACGGCGGGCGGTGAAGTCATGTGGTATTCACCGGGGATGTAGCGCGCGACGTCACGCAGGCTGATTTGGCCGCGATTGCCGAAAGCCAGGCATGGGTCGCCGGTGGCGGCGTCGAGCGCTATAAGGCGGGCGTCGAGCGTGGCTTCGAAAATTGTGCGGCGGCAGGGTTTGCCTTTGCCGCGGACGGGGTCGAGCCAGGTGGCAACGCCGCGATTGATCAGGCCGTCGCCGTAGCTTTGCGCGATGTCAATCATCGGGTCGTAGGCCCAGCGCTGCTTTCCGGTTTCCGGGTCGAGAGCGATCACGCGATTGAAGGCGGTGGTGAGGTAGAGCGTGCCGGCTACCAGGATTGGAGTGGTTTCGAGGCCGCTGCGCTTTTTGTCGCCGCTGCCGTCGGAGATGTCGCCGACGTGGAAGGTCCAGGCGACTTTGAGATTGGCGACATTTTCGCGATTGATTTGCTTCAGCGGCGAGTAACGCGTGCCGCCCGCGTCATGGCCGTAGTAGGGCCAGTCGGCGCCCGATTCGTTGGCGCGACGAGTGGCTTGGGCACGCGACTGAGAGGCATTCATGCAAGCGACTAGTGCGAGCATGCCAATCGCGGCGATTTGGGGAAACTTGGGCATCAAAATCTCCTCTAGAGAATTACGGCACACGTACTCGGAACCGGTACGCCGTCAAAGCGAAAAGCAGATCCCTCGCTGCGCTCGGGATGACACCCGCTCCGTTTTTGCCGCGACATGTTGATCTGCGGTATACGAATATTGCATCGAAAATGACAATTCGAGAAGCGCTTCGCGCAATGGACTAATGCGCCGCGGCGGGGGCGCGCTGGGCTACGACCTCGGCGGTTGCCGCGATGGCGCGGTCTATCGCGGCGCGATCCACGTCATAGTGCGTGACCATGCGAATCGCGTGTTTGGCCGTGGGGCTGCACAGAATATTCTTACGCGCTAGATCGTCGGAGATCTCGGCTGCGGTGAGACCTGTGCCATGCACATCGAATATCACGATATTGGTGGCGACGCGCTTGGGATCAATTCTAATACGTCGGATTGTTGCAAGACCCTTCGCCAGATGCTGGGCGTTTTCGTGATCTCGCGGGAGACCCTTGGGTGAGTCTTCCAGCGCGATTAGTCCTGCCGCCGCTAGCACACCTGCCTGGCGCATCCCGCCGCCTAGCATTTTGCGATTGATGTGGGCTTGGTTGATGAAGTCGCGCGGGCCGAGGAGCATCGAGCCTACCGGGGCGCCCAGACCTTTCGACAGGCAAAACATTATCGAGTCGAACTTGCGCGTGATGTCCGCGACCGACTTGCCTAGCGCCGCTGCGGCGTTGAAAATGCGCGCGCCGTCGAGGTGCACGCGCAGGCCCGCGGCGTGCGCTTGCTCACATATGTCTTCGGCGACGGCGGTGGGATAGACCGTGCCGCCGTGCATGTTGTGCGTATTTTCTAGCGTGATCAGCGCGGTTTGCGAGTCGTAGTAGATTTTTTCACGGATGGCCGGCTCGATCAGGTCCCAGGTCAAGATTCCCTCCGGCGCCGGAACGGGGCGCGGTGTCACGCCTGCGATCGCGGACATGGACGCGAGTTCGTAGAGGTTTACGTGGCCGCGCTGCTCGCAGATCGCTTCGTTGCTTCGGTGCGTCCAGCCCATGATCGCGAGCAGGTTGCCCATGCAGCCGGTGGGGACGAAGAGCGCGGCCTCGCGGCCGAACACTTCGGCGGCGCGATCTTGCAGGCGATTTACTGTGGGGTCTTCGCCGTAAACGTCGTCGCCAACTTCGGCGGCGGCCATAGCGGCGCGCATCGCGGGCGTCGGGCGCGTGACCGTATCGCTGCGCAAATCAACAATGTCGTTTCCATTGCTCCTGCTGTCTGGTCCCCTAGGCACGTTCGACTCCCTCTCCCAGCAATTCGACGAACACTTCATTTGAAACTGTGAGGCGGTCTGGCGCCAGGCGCAGCTGCGTGCCATTAAGTTCGACGAGACCGTCGCGGCGGAGCGGGGCGATGCGTTGCTGCAGATTTACGTCGTAACGGCACTCGATTTGCGCAAGGTCAATGCCTTCGAGCTGGCGCAGGCCCAGGAATAGCTCCTCTTCGAGCGCTTCTTGTTGCGTGACTGGCTCGATATGCTCGCGCGGAGAGATTTCCTGCTCGATCGAGGCTACGTACTTTGCCGAATCGTGGAGGTTGGACCATCGTCGTTTGCCATCGAAGGAATGTGCGCCGGCACCGAAGCCCATGTAGGGATCGCGGCGCCAGTATTTCAGATTGTGGCGCGAACGGAAGCCGGGGAGGCCCCAGTTGGAGATTTCGTAATGCTCATAACCGGCGGCGGCGAGGCGGGTGCAGGCTGAATCGTAGAATTCGGCCATGGCGTCGTCGCTCGGAATTGCTTTGGCGCTGTAGCGACTGCCGCCCGCCAGGGATTCGCTGCCGAGGTGGCTGCCTTCGTCAATTTCGAGCAGGTAGATGGAGACGTGCTCGGGGCGGACATCCAGGATGCGCGCGATGGATTCGTCCCAGGATTCACGGGTTTGGTGCGCGAGACCGGCGATCAGGTCCATGCTGATATTGCGGAATCCCGCTGCGCGCAAGATTTGCGCGGCGGCGAAAATGTCCGCGCGGCGATGCATGCGGCCGGCGGCCTGAAGCTCGCGGTCGTCGAACGATTGCGCGCCGAGGCTGATGCGATTGAAACCAGCGACGCGCCAAGCCTGTGCTTTTTCAGAAGTGATGGTCTCAGGATCGGCTTCGAGAGTTATTTCTGGCTCGGCTGCAGATGCGAGTGCTGGAGGCATCGCCGGCAAGCCGAAGTTTGCGCGCAGCGAATCCAGAATGTTTGCTAGCGCGCGAGGCTCCAACAGGCTTGGCGTGCCGCCGCCGAAGTACACGGTGTCCATCGCCGCGCCGCGCAGCGGAGCCAGATCCGCCGACGATGCCGCGCCAGTAATTTCCCGGCAGATTGCAGCGGCGTACGGCTGGTATCTATCGCGCGCGACGACGCCCGTGTGGAAATTGCAATACGTGCACTTGGTCTGGCAGAAAGGCACCTGAATGTATGCGCCGAGGTTCATTGGGGCTTGGCGACCACGTCAAATTCGTCGGAGACGGATTGCTTCATGGATTTTGGGTCATCTATGGCTTCGCAGTGGAAGCCGACGCCTTCGACGCTCACATCCTTATAAGGGAGACGCAGGCGGTAAGTGCCGGGTTCCACAAGCTTGATCTTGAATTCCTCCACCTCGCTGCCGTGGATGACGCGGGAGGCGACGCTATCTCCGGTGTTACAGCGCCACAATTGGATGTCCCAGCGCTTGCGGTTGCGTTTCTGGATGGTGAAGGCTGGAATCTTCGCGGTGGTCTCTGAATCGATCAGTTTTCCGCACATGGTCATGCAATACGTGAGGCGCTTATCGCCATTATTCCGGATGCGCACGACGAAAGCCTTTCCGGCGACTTGCTGGTCTCCGAGGATTTCGAGGGAAAGGCTGTCTTCGTTCGCGGAAATTCCGAAATTAACCAGAACAATTAGCAGCGAGATTGCCGCCGCGGCCTGGAGAACGCGTCTCATGGAGAAAGAGTTTACAGCCAAACGAAAACTACTTCACGTCAAAGCATCGGGAACGATCTTAACGCGCAATTCCCTGCTGCGCGGGCCGTCGAACTCAGCGAAGAAGATGGCTTGCCAGCGGCCGAGCGCGAGTTTTCCGCCGGCGATCCAGATGGATTCGGACGAGCCGACGAGCGCGGTCTTGATGTGCGAATCGGAATTGCCTTCCGCGTGCGTTGAATTTGCGACGCGCGGAACGAGGCGATCGAAGGCTGCCTCGATTTCGTGAGCTACGGCAGGGTCGTAGCCTTCATTGACGATTACGCCGGCGGTGGTGTGCGGGACGTACAAGTGGCAGATGCCGCCGACGCAGCCAGAATCGCGCACTGCTGCTGCGATCTTATCCGTCACATCCTGCAACTCGGTGCGGCGGGTTGTGCGGATTGTCAGCACTCGCGCCGCACTGCCGGTTGGGTTCGGTGTTTTGGTCATGCGTTGCTGTCGCGCGGCGCGTTGCGCTGCGCTATTTGGCGCTGCGGCGCTGGGCTTGCTCGTCGGTGAGCGCGCGTTCGCCTTGTGGCGTGGTTATTAGGGTATCGGGCAGGCGAATCGCGGCATAGGCGTACGCGGCAATCGCTCCGCCGATCAGCGGCGCGACGATGAATAGCCAGAGTTGTTGGAGCGCCCAGCCTTGGACGAACAGCGCTGGTCCGATGCTGCGCGCGGGATTTACGGAAGTATTAGTGATGGGGATGCCGACGAGATGAATCAGGGTTAGCACGAGCCCGATTGCAAGGCCCGCGAAGCCGACCGGGGCTTTCACGTCCGTTGCGCCAAGAACTGTGACGACCAGGAACATCGTCAGGATCACTTCGGCCACGAAGGCGGCGGGCATCGAATAGAGGCCGGGAGAGTGCGCGCCGTAGCCATTTGCGCCGAGCCCATTGGCCGCGAAATTGTATCCGCCTTCGACGCCGCTGGCGATGAAGAGAATCAGCGCCGACGCGACGATCGCGCCGAAGATTTGCGCGACGACGTACATGATCGTGTCTTTGCTGCCGATTCTTTTTGCGAGGAACACACCCAGAGTGACCGCGGGATTTACATGGCAACCGGAAATAGGCCCAATGGTATAGACCATCGCGAGCAGCGACAGGCCGAACGCGAAGGCGACTCCGATATAACCGATGTGACTGCCGGCGAGAACGGCGCTGCCTACTCCGCCGAATACCAGCACAAAAGTCCCCAGGAATTCCGCAAGATACTTTCGCACGGTGAGGCCTCCTTGCTCCGAGAGTGGCGGGAGTATACCACCGGGCCTGTGTACGGCTATACGCTCCGCGTGGGGACCTCGATTCTCGTGCCGCGATTTGCAGGCTTCTTCCCCGATACAGTAAACTCGCGGATTCGGTTTCAGACAGGGGGACTTACATGCTGGTGGTAATGCGGTCACACGCAACCGACGCGGAAGTGCGCGCGGTTTGCGAGCGCATCGAGACGCTGGGCTACAAGGCGCACCCGATTCCGGGAGCCGGACGGACGGCCATCGGCATTACCGGCAACAGCGGAGCGGTGGACATCGGCTCGCTCGAATCCATGCCGGGAGTGGTGGAATGCATCCCCGTCAGCAAGCCCTACAAGCTGGTGAGCCGCGACGTAAAACTTGAAAACACCGTGGTGCGGATCCCGACGCCTTTGGGTGACGTGCTGTTTGGCGGCGTGGACGTAGCAATGGTCGGCGGGCCTTGCGCGATTGAAACCCGCGAGCAGGCGTTTACGGTCGCAAAACACGTGAAAGCGGCGGGGGCGCGATTATTTCGCGGCGGAGCTTACAAGCCGCGGACTTCCCCTTACAGCTTTCAAGGGCTGGGGGAATCCGGACTGCAAATCATGGCGGAAGTTCGCAAGGAATTCGGCTTGGGGATTATCACGGAGGCGATTGACAACGAGTCTCTCGACCTGGTGGAAAAATATGCGGACGTGATCCAGATCGGCGCGCGCAATATGCAGAATTTCTCGTTGCTGAAGCGCGCGGGACGCTCAAAAAAGCCGGTGCTGCTGAAGCGCGGGATGTCCGCGACTTTGGACGAATTTTTGATGGCGGGCGAATATTTGATGTCTGAAGGAAATTACAATGTGATTTTGTGCGAGCGCGGCGTGCGCACTTTTTCGGATTTCACGCGCAACACTTTGGACCTGAGCGTCGTGCCCGCCGTGCAGAAGCGCAGCCACCTTCCTATTGTGGTGGATCCCTCGCACGGCACGGGTCGCCGCAACAAGGTGCTTACCGCTCTCGCGTGCCGCCGTGGCAGTGGGGGCCGATGGATTGCTTGTGGAAGTCCACCACGATCCAGACCACGCACTTTCCGATGGACCGCAGTCAATTCTGCCCGAGGAATTCGAGCAGTTGATTCGCGAAGCGCGGCAGATAGCCGCCGTCCTAGGCCGCACCATCAATTGAAACAGCGCGTTAATTACCGCCTTGTATTCCTGCTTGTGATTCTCGTGGTGCTGGCGATCCGCGAAGTGGCCGTGGAGCTGCGGCCATCGTTTTTGCGGCCAGGGCTGCACCTTCTGGCTTACGTCGGAAATACCGCAGACGGCACCGTCTCCATTCTTGATCTGGTAAAGCTTTCTCCGGTGGCCACCGTGAGTGTCGGGCCGGGACCCAGCGGTTTGCGGGCGCATCCTATACGGCCGGAAATTTGGGGGCTTAGCTCGCTGGGCGGATACGTTTGGGTTCTCGATGTGCGGTCGAATCAAGTCGTGGCGCGGATTGCGGTGGGAGCGGCACCTTATGCGTTGGATTTTTCGCCGGACGGACGGCGCGCTTATGTTGCGGCTTCGGGGCCAGGAACCGTATTTGCGATAGATACGGATTCACGGCAGATCGTGGCGCGCGGTCGCGCCGGACGCCGACCGTGGATTGCGCGCGCGGCGCCGGATGGTAAGACGGTATTGGTGTCCAATCGGGATGACGCGACAGTTTCGGTTCTCGATAGCAATTCGCTTGCGCCGCTTGGCACGATTCCCGCCGCGCCTGATCCCGAACAGATCGTTATTCTTCCTGACAGCGCTAAGGCGTTCGTTACTTCGGGTTCATCGAATCAAATCTCCGTGCTGGATTTGAAGAGGAAGGTGTTGCTAACGAATCTGGCGCTGGGGGGCACGCCGAACGACCTGACGCTCAAGCCAGACGGCGGCGAACTCTATATTTCGTCGAGCTCTGCTCACGGGCTTTTGATCGTTAACACCGATACGAACGAAGTGGGCGATTTTCTATTGCTGGGAATGTCGCCGACATCGGCGACGTTTGCCGCGGGAACCGAGACGCTGTATGTTTCCGATTCCGCGGCTGGGCATATCGTGCCGGCGGCGGTGGAAACGCGGGTGGTCGGGCGGCCAATTCAGGTGGGACAGTATCCGACGACTTCGCGGCTGACTCCGGGCGGGGACATTTTGCTGGTGGTGGATTCAGGGTCAAATGATCTGGCCGTGGTGCGCACCAAGACAATTGCGATTGGACAGCCGGAGCTTTCGCCGCCACGGCCGCCAACTACTTTAATACCTGTCGGAGCGCAACCGCGCGATCTGGCGATCAAAGTTTTTTAGTTGGTGCTCGCGGGTGGCCGCGATTACTGCACGATCAGGGTTAAGGGTATGCTCCTCGTTACCGTCGCGGACGACCCCGCTGGTGAGTAGGTGGCAGTGACTGTCAGCGTGTACGTGCCGCTCGGCGTTCCCGTAGTTGTTGTCGCTGAACTCCCCCCGAAGCACGCTGCAAGACTCACCGCCAGTAACGCCGTGATTGCGACGCTTTGCGCCAGTTGTGCTCCGCGCTCCCAACTGCGCGCTAACGCGGCGGTCCACAGCATTACCAGCATAAGCGCCACCACAAACATTTTGACCGGCAGCGGAGCCAGCGGCGGGAGACGTGTTGGCGGAGCTGGATTCGCGGAAGATGCGTTGGTTCCCGCGGTGGTGGTCACATTCACTTGAATTGGCGCGGGCGAGTTGGCCGTCACGGTGGCCGATGTGGGTTGGATCGTGCAAGTGCTGGCCGTCGCGGGATCGGTGCACGCCAGAGTGACTGAGCCCGTGAAACCTGTGAACGACACCAGGTCCACTTGGTATGCCGCACGGGTGCCTGCCGCGACCGTTTGCGTGGTGAGTCCCGGAGGATCCACGCAGAAATCCGTGGCGGAGCCTTGCAGCGCGATCGTTTGCGGGCTGCCCGGGGCGTTGTCGTTGATGGAGAGCGTCGTATTTTTCCCGCCGGACGCCGAGCCGCAGGTTGCTCCGGCGGGAGCTGCAACCGGATTAAATGTTACGGACAACGTGCATGATCCTGCAGCAGGAACGACGCTGGTGCAATCATCCGTAATTGCGAAGTCGGACGAGTCAGCGATGCTCGCGCTGGTGATTTTGAGTACGGCGGGACTGGCTCCCGTGTTTTTCACCGTAAAGGTCGTGGGCGCCGACGCAGTCCCGGCGAGTTGGCTGCCGAAATTGATTGGCCCGACGGGGGTGACGGATGCGGAGACAGGGATAGACGTGCCGCTGAGCGAGATGGCTTGCGGGCTTTCGACGGCGTCGTCGGTGAGGAGGATTGTGGCGGTCCAGCTTCCGGCCTGCTGAGCGCTGAAGGTCGCGTTGATCAGGCAGCTGGATTTGGGGCCGAGAGTCGCGGCGCAGTTGTTGGTCTCCGCGAACTGCACGGCGCTGGCCGGCGAAATGGCAATTTTGCTGATGGCCATCACCGCATTGCCCGTGTTGGTCAGAGTGATTCCGACAGGTGCGCTGGTTAGTCCCACCGTTTGCGTTCCGAAAGCCACGCTATCTGGGGATACGGAAACTTCCGTGGAGGCGATGCCGGTACCGGAGAGCGCGACGGTTTGAGGGCTGCCGCTGGCGTTGTCTGTGAAGCTGAAAGTAGCGGCTACTGGACCGGGCCCTTGTGGAATGAAATCCACGACGATGGTGCAATCGGCTCCAGCGGCGACAGCACCGCTGGGAAGTGGGCACGCTTTCGCGCCGCCGGCATAGAATCCGAAACTGGCGGAGTTGCTTCCCGCGATTGCGAGGCTAGTGAGATTCAGCGGCGCGCTTCCTGAATTCGTTAGCGTGACGGTTTGCGTGCCGCTGGTGGTGCCAACGGCTTGCGTTGCGAACGTGAGCGTTGCGGGAGTGACACTGGCGGTCGGCGCGGCGGGTACGGCGGCGCCCGTGACCGCGATGACTTGCACGGTTCCGGCAATTCCCTGCGAATTATCGGTGACGTTGATTTGCGCCTGAAAAGTTCCAGTCGCGACCGGAACGAATTGCACAAAGATCGAGCAGGTGGCGGCGGGCGACATGCCACCGGAGCTGCCGCTGGTGACAGTGCAGATCGGCGGACTTGAGAGATTTCCGCTGCTGGGATGAAATAATGATGAACCGGAAAGCAGAATGTTGGAAATCAGCAGCGGCTGATTGCCAGTGTTGGCGAGCGTTACGTAAAGGCTCGGCGTGGTGCCCACGGGGACATTGCCGAAATCAAGGCTGAGCGGGGAGAACGCGGCGAATGGGCCGCTTCCCGCGCCGACCACTTCGAGCGACTGCGAGCCCGTGCCGGCATTGTCCGTCAAGGTGAGGAAGACCCCCTCCGGCCCGACTACCGAAGGAACGAACGTGACTTCGAGGGAGCAGATCCCTCCCGGCACGATTGGCGCGTTCGTGCAGGACATTGAATTTTCCACGGAGAAGTCATTGCTATTGGCGCCATTGAGGCCAACGCTGGAGATTATTAACGGCGCATCACCGGTATTTTTCACGGCGACAGCTTGCGGCGGTACGGTGGGAGAACCCACCGGCTGGGTGCCAAAATTCACTTTTCCTGCGTTGAATGAAACGCTGGGCATGGCGGTTGCGCTTGGAGTGAGTTCCACGAGGAAAGCGTCGGGGAGCGGCGGAGTTTGCTGGCAACTCGCGCAAGTTAACTGGACTCCGGTGCTAAACGCCGCAGCGGTGGGAAAATCCGCTGCCGTAGTCGCGCCCGCGACGTAGATGTTTTGCGCGGAATCTACAGCGACTCCACTGGCGACTGCGGTGGCCTTCTCGCCCGGCGCAGCGGTGCCGCCGAGCGGCGTGGCCACGATGAGCGACGCGCTGCCCGCTGACGTTGGATCGAGTTCGGCGATGAATGCGTCGGTATCTCCCGTGAAGGGCTGCAGATTGAACTGCCACGGAAAATCCCAGGAGTTGGCGACGCCGGCGAGGTAGACGCGATTCGGGGCAGCGAGCCAGACGGACTGCCCTGTGTCCGACTGAGATCCTCCGAGGAACGTTGAATATGCGAGGCGCGTGATGCCCGTGGACGGATCTTGCGGTATCACGGCGAGGAAAGCGTTCGCTGTGCCTTTTAGCGAGGTTTGATAGGCCGCGACGGTGCCGGAAGTGCCGTTGGTCACTGGGAAATTGGAGGATTGCGTGGTGCCGGTGACGTAAACCGTGCCGGGCAGCTCTGTGCCGACCGCGATTGCGAGAGCTTTGTCCGAACCGGCGCCTCCCAAGTACGTGCCGTAAGACAAATCCTCGGAACCGTTGCCGGAAGGCAAAATTTTCATCACGAAGGCGTCGTACGGGTCGCCGGCGTAGGCAGTTTGAAATCCGTTGGTGGTGACGAGCGTATCGAATGGGTTGGACGTGTAGCCCGTGATGTAGGCGTTCCCTACCGAATCCACGGCGACACCGGTTACTGTCGCTTGCGCGCTGATGCCGAGATAAGTGCAATATTTCAAATTGGGCGCGGTCGGCGTGGCTACCGGACGAAAAATCACGAGAAATCCGTCGCTGATGCCGCCGCCATACGCGGATTGGAACGGGCCGGCGACAGTGGTTGATGCGGCCGGCGCGACTGTCAGATTCGTGGACTGCGTGTCCATCGCCACGAAAATATTGCCCGAGGAATCCATGGCGATGCCGCCGGGGCTGAGAGTGGCTTCGTTGCCATTGCCGCCGAAAAGCGTGGAGTAGATCAGCTTCGCGCCGGTCGGGTCAATTTCTGTGATGGCCGCGTCGTTGACGGGCGTGCCATTCGTCGAGCTCGTTAGCGTGCTGCTGTCTGTGACCGGGTAATCGGGCGAAGTTGTGGTTCCGGCAATCGCGACGTTGCCGCTTGAATCCACGGCGATCGCGCCGCCTTCTTCGTCGCCGCTGCCGCCGATGAAGCTGAGGTAGTCGAGCGAGTTCAGGCCGCTCTGCGACGGGTCGAATTTGGCGATGAAAAAATCGGAGGGCCCGCCGCCGGAACCGATGCTCGTTCCGTTGGTTTCGATGAACGTGGTGGCAGACGTGGTCGTGCCGCCGATGTAAATTTTGCCTGTGGAATCGAGCGCGATGCTGTTACCGGAGTCGCTGCCCGTTCCGCCGAGAAAAGTCGAGTACGCAACGGACAACGACGGATCTATAACCAGGGTCGCCGCGGGATCGTGAGTGGCTACTACGAAACGAACTGTGCCGTCTCCGGCCAGCTCGTAGCCTCCTTTAAGTGCGTGACGCATTGGACCGACGCGTGACGCTTCGCGCCATTCTTCGTAAATTACTGGCTTCTTCATGCGCGCTTCGCGACCGGCGATCGTCATTACCAAGTCGCCGTCAGCGTCAATGCGTTTGTGATCCGCTCCGGAAATTTCCATGCGAAGATTGCTGGTGTCGGCCCCGGGCGCTACGCGCAAATCGTATTCGAGGGTTTCTTCGTTGCCGTAGGCGACCAGGCTCACTCCGGGGGCGATTTCCGGCGCTTCAGCAAGCGCAAAATGAGGAACGTGCGTTCGCCATTTGGCCGGGTCGTTTCCTAAGAGATAGTTTGTCTCTCCGGCGAGTTTGTTCATCGCCTGCCAATCAAGCTTTGGCGGGTCTTGGTACGGGCGTTCGCCGCAGGCTGCTGGGTTCGGTCCCCCGGCCGGCTTGGATTCGCGCGGCACACGCGGTCGCGGCGGGCGGTCGGGGTGCAGGCCGTAGCGTTGACGCGAAGGCAAACCGCCGCGCCGAGATTGACGGCGGCCGGTGCGTTTATGCGTGTGCGAGCCGGATGACGCGCGTTGGCGTGATTTTCGGCGCGGATGCGAGGATCGCTGACGCGTCGTGCCGTCAGCGGCGACGGCCGCTACTGGCTCAGCTGGCTCGCGATTGGTGAACTGCAGCTTCAGAAGCGCCGCGGCATTATTCGGGCCATAGGCACCGAAGAGCTCGATCCCGTCGGCGCGCAGCAGCACGGTCATATTCGCTCCGCGGCCCACGTACTGAACGGAGGGATCGGCCTGCCCGACGTTCGGTTCAAAAGCGATCGGGAGCGAAACGGCTGAAGCGCCGCGGTGCGCGCCGGGCGCGATCAAATTGGAGGGCGAGTCTAATTTGCGAGTCGTGCGCGGCGCGTGATGACCAGCGGTATCAACACCGATGAAGATGGCCGCAGCCAGGACGCAGCAGAAAAGGCAGGTGAAATAGCCGTTGGCGCGCAAGGAGCCCTCCGCAGGAACACACTTCTAGCTCCAGCTTGGGTGGCTCCAACACCGCAAACACACTTACCCTGATTGTGAGATCCCAAGAGACTACCGAAAGGGGGTAGGCGGAATATCTAACGAACGGTTGCGATTGTCAATACGTGTTATTCCACGAGACTTCTCCAGCATTCGCATCAGCACTGAGCGCGGGAATTGCGCGCGATTATGATTTCCGTTCCGGCTCGACTTTCCAAGCGTAATTCTCTTCCCCTAATGCCAGCTCGAGCATTCCATCCACTGGCAGAACTTCGATTGGCAAGCCCCCTTCCCATAGCGCAGCGCTCATCAGCAACGAACGCCTTCCGGCCAGATCGAACAGTTCACGAGCCATGCCGACTTCGATGATTTTGCCGTAGGCGGCGGTGACGAGCGATTCCGGGTGCAGCAGGCAGACGCCGGCCTGTTCCAGGATGCAGCGCGCGAACCTTTTCTTTTCCACGCGTACAGTGATTCGCGTCTCACGCGAATCCCAGAGCGTGATGCGCAACTGGAAGTCCGGAATTTCGGCGATTGCCTCCGGCACGGGATCCACGCGCAGGAAAAGTTTGCTTTCGGCGAATCCGTAGCGGAGGTCGGCGACGGCACAGCCGCGGCCGTGCATCGTACCGCCGCGCGAATCGGCGACGTAGAGTCCGGCCCCCAGCCATTCGAAGTAGCTGCTTTCGCGGCCGTCCACGGTGACTTCGAGATAGGATTCCGGCGGCTCGCGGCGTCCGCGCTCGGGCGCTTTTTTGATGGGATGCGCGAGGGCTTCGGGCGCCTGCTCGCCGAGCGCCGCATAAATTTCCGTGAGGTGCTTGCGGTATAGCTCGTCGAACTCGGCATCGTTCACCGAGCCGTGCTCCGGACCGTACCACCAATTCCAGTCGCTGCCTTCGGCGGCGAGCACCGCTTCATACGCGCGCTGCAATTTTTCTCTGGCCGCTGCATCGCCGCTTTGCTGGCGAGCGGCGCTCCGCGAGTAGACTTCGCGCGCGTCGCGCAGCAGATCCCAGGCGCGGACGTCTTCGGCATGACCGATCCAGACATCGAAATTCGCATTGATCCACGAGGCGGGGAAAATTCCCTGCATCGTCGGCGCAGCGGAATTGGCTTCAATGGCTTCGCTGACGGTGAGGGCGCGGATTTCGGGATCGTCCTGAACGCGGCGATAAAACTCGCGGAGGAACTGGCGGCCGTTCTCCGGGTAGTATTCCCAGGCGTTTTCGCCGTCGAGAATCACGCTGATTGTGGCAGTGCGGCCTTGCGGTTCGCGATTGCCGATTGCGCGGATACGGCGGTGCAGGTCTTCCGCGGCCGGCACCGCGCCCATTCGGCTGTAGACGAACCCGATCAAATCCGAAATGTAGTGGTCGCGGAAAAAACCGAAAATCTCTTTGCCGGCGCGCTGCAGCTTCCAGGGAGTATAGAGATCGGCGCCATTTTCCGGGTAGCCTTCGGCGTCGCGCCAGAAGCCGATATTGCGCGTGCGTCCGAGGACGCCTTCGTCCGTTGCGAACCACTTGAAGCCCAGGTCCATGGCGATTTCGAGCGCCTGGTCGGATACAGATCCTTCCGAGGGCCAGAGTCCGGCGGGAGGCTTGCCAAAAACACGTTCGTGGAATGCTCGTGCGCGCGACAATTGCTCCCGCGCGTCTTCGGGGTACCGAAATGGCGGCTGCGGCAGCGGCGTATGCGGGTTCGAAACGCGCGCGATGTCCGTATCGCAGAGCAGAGGAAGGATCGGGTGGTAATAAGGTGTGGTTGAGATCTCGATTTGTCCGCTTTCTGCGGCGATGCGATATTCGCGAAGCACCGCGCCGAGAAGCTCGAGCTGCTTTTCTTTCAGCATGCCCTTGTCGCGTTCGGAGAAGTCCTTCCCTTTCGCCGCCAGCACGCTGACGACCGGATCTTTGGCGAGGTATTGCTCGTCCATCCACGCGAGTTGCGAAAGCAATTGCAGATCGCGCCAGTCGCGCTCGCTGAAATTCGCGATGCAGGCTTCGACGCCGCCGGAGCGCAACTGCGCTTGCAGCTCGGCGAAACGTGGCCAACGCTGAATGTAATTCTCATTCAACTGAAAGGCGCGATCGAGGATTTCTCTTTTCTGTGCGGGATCAAGTTTGTTCGCAGCGGCGAAAGCAAGTTCGAACCAGGGCTCGCGGAATTGTCCGCTGGCATATTCTTCAATCTGCTCGCCAAGGGAGGGGACAAAATTGAAGGTAGCGTGAACTCCGGGAAATTCGCCCAGGACTTTTACCATGCCCCAGTAGTCTTTCAGCGCGTGCAGCCGCGTCCAGGGGAGCATGTAGCGCCCCGTCCCGGGGTCGCGATACTGCGGTTGATGCATATGCCAGACTAAAACCAGGTTTACGCGGCTCAATGGGCAGGCTCTCGGATTGGGTTGGTCGGCTTCCTGCGGTTTTCAACTTCCTGAATATGACGCGTGCGATGTGCCGCGAACTCTGCGCGGGGGCAATCACACACTCGCGGCATGCTAGAATCTTTTTGCGCACCCATGCGCCTGCTCGATAAATATATCGGACGCGAAGTCGGCTCGCACGCTGCGCTTGGGCTCGCGGTTTTCACTTTCGTTTTCTTCGTTCCCCAGCTGGTCCGCTTGATGGATCTCATCGTGCGCCATTCTGGCGGCATCGGAATGGTGCTGTTGATATTCCTCTGCTCGCTGGTTCCTGTTCTGGCATTCACCATCCCGATGGCGGTCCTGGTGGGCGTCTTGATTGGCCTGGGGCGGCTTTCGGCGGACAGCGAAATCGTAGCGCTGCATGCGTCCGGAATCAGCCTCCGCCGCCTACTGCGGCCGATCGGGTTCGTGGCTGCTGCTTGCGGCCTGGCCACGCTGGTGCTGACGTTCTGGCTCAGCCCTCTGTCCGTCCGCACCCTGCGAGGCCTCGAAGTTCGATTGCTTGCTTCCCAGGCGCCGTACGCCATCCAACCGCGCGTCTTCGACGAGCGGTTTCCGCACCTCGTATTATACGTACAAGACGTGGAAGCTGCAGCGACGCGATGGCGGGGAGTGTTCCTGGCATCCACGGGGCCAGCCGGAACGACCGGGGTGACCATCGCAGAAGGCGCGCAGGTGGTGGCCGGCGAAGAGAGCAACGAGATCGAATTGCACCTGGGGAGCGGGAGCACGCATGAGTACGACCCGCGGGATCCGCGGCGTTACAACGTTACGACTTTTGGCGAAAGCGAAATTCCGGTGGAACTTACGAATCCAGTCACCGGGCCGAAAACCGTGGCATTGAGCGATGCGGAGCGCTCGGTTTCGGAATTGCTGGCGGAACGCGGGCCTAACTGGCGCGATGCGCGCGTGGAATTCCAGCGGCGGATCGCGTTTCCGGCGGCGTGCGTGGTGTTTGCGCTGCTGGGTGTGCCGATCGGCGTCCGGCCTCGGCGTGGCGGGCGCGCTGCCGGACTAATTTTGACTCTGGTGCTGATCGGAGGCTATTACTTCCTGTTCGTTACCGGCGCACATATGGCGCAGCAAGGGTCTATCGCTCCATGGGCTGGAATTTGGGCCGCTAATATTGGGGCGACAATTCTCGGGCTGGTTTTTCTGCGCCGCATCGAATCGATTCGCAAGCCCAGCCACATTTTGGCGTGGTTCGATTCGCTGTTCCGCCGCTCGCAGCCGGCTCAGCGACGCGAGGCGGACGCCGCGCCAATACGTGCGGCAAACGGAGCGGCGCTCAATGGTTCCGCGGAGAAAGCACACGCTGCCGCGAAGCATGCCTTGCCCGCCGGCGACCCGGTGGCGTTTCCAATGCTTGTAGATGTGTACCTGCTGCAGCGCTTCTTCTATTACTTTTTCGTGCTGCTGGCGGGATTCGTGATGATTTTTGACGCGTTCACACTTTTCGATTTGCTGGGCGATATTTCGAGGAACCACATTCCAGTTTCGATGGTGCTGAACTACTTCCGGTATTTGGTGCCGTTGATGGTTTACCAACTGGCGCCGCTTGCGACGCTCGTTGCTACGCTGGTGACGCTGGCGGTGATGGCGAAGAACAATGAGGTGATCGCCTTCAAAGCGAGCGGGATCAGCCTTTATCGTCTGGTGCTACCGCTGACGTTGGCGGGATGCGTGGTCGCAGGCTCGATGTTCTTGCTGGACGATACTTTCTTGCCTTATGCGAACCAGCGGCAGGACGCTTTGCGCAACCAAATCAAGGGGCGGCCGCCACAGACTTATTTTCAGCCGGCGCATCAATGGATATTCGGCGAAGACACGAAGATCTATAACTACGAATTTTTCGATCCGGACCAGCAACTGTTTGGAGGACTGAACGTATTCGAACTGAGTCCCGGGACATTTCAGATTCGCAGGAGGGTGTTTGCAACTCGCGCGACCTGGGAAGCTTCGGAGAATACTTGGGTTCTGACGGGCGGCTGGATCCGCGATTTCAGTGGCGGACGGGTGACGCGGTACACGCCTTTTAAAGTGGAGTCGCTGCCGGAGATTTCCGAGCCGCCGAGTTATTTCCGGCGAGAGGTGCGCCAATCGTATCAGATGAACTGGCGGCAATTGGGCGAGTACATTCTGAATCTTCGTCACGCGGGATTCGATACTTCGCGGCTGTCCGTGCAGTGGCAGAAGAAGTTCGCGTTTCCCTTGATTGCGGCCATCATTGTTTTCCTCGGCGCGCCTTTTGCTTTTCTGGTTGGAACGCGCGGGGCGGTGGGGGGCTTGGCGCTGGCCGTCGGTGTTGCGATCGTTTACTGGGCATCGGCGGCGCTGTTTGAAGCGATGGGCTCCGTGGGGCAGTTGCCGCCGCTACTTGCGGGATGGGCGCCGGATGCGATTTTTGGATTTCTTGGCGTGTATTTCTTTCTGAAGATGCCGACCTGACATTTCCGCGCACCAGCCACGAGCCCCGTTTGCTCTACTGAATGCCTTCATTACTAACCCGTCACAAGTACTATTGGCGAAGGTGTGATTCGCGGCAAAGATGGAAACCGCCTGATTACGCCGGCGATTCCAGGACGCGCCCGCCGCTTCGCTGCGCGTCACCTTGTGGGGACTAACATGAAGCTTCGATTGCTAGCATTGATTCTGGCGCTTTCGGCAGCGGGCGTGGCGCGCGCCGACTCAAGTGGCTACGCATACTGTGGCAGCTTCGACGCCTATGTATTGCTGTACAAAACTACCGACCAGATTGAAGAGCTTGGGAAGCTGCGCTGCGATGAGAAAGTGGAGGTGCTGACTCGCTGGACTAAATATTTTCAGGTGCGTACCGCGGATGGCAGAGTGGGCTGGGTGCGTTCCGGTGACATTTCTGGCACGCCGGCTTCGGCGCGGCGGCAGGCGACACCGTTCGGGCTTACCGATCCAAGCGCAGCTCCGGCCGAAGCTACAGAACTTCCGTTGAACAATGGAAACATCCTCAGCATGCATGGAATGCGCCTCAGCGATGGCGTCATCATCGGCAAGATCAAATCTTCCAAGTGTGACTTCGACACTTCGCCCGCGGCATTGCAGAAACTTCGCTGGGCAGGACTGCCCGACCAAATAATACTGGCGATGATTCAGGCGCCGCACGGTTCCGACGAGCCTGCGGCAAGGCCAGCTGAGTTGGTCGACGTCAATATTCCGGATGGAACTGCGATCGCAGTTGTGCAGAACGCGGATATTTCATCAGAGGGACTTCAACAGGGCACGCTCGTGAAGATGACCGTTGTGCAGGACGTGGTGGTAAACGGCTTGATTCTTTTTCAGCACGGCGCTGAAGCCCGCGCGCGCGTGATCGCCATCAGTGAGCCCGGACGGATGGGGCACCCCGGCGCGGTTTCGTGGGCCATGCAGGATCTAGACGCAGCGAACGGCGACCGCGTGCCTATTGATTTCGCTTCGACGGCAACCGGCGCGAACCCTTCCGGCGGTGTGGCAGCACCGACCGCGCCTGTGTGGGAGTTTCGCAAGAACAAGCCGACCGTGATGGCGGGGGGCCAGCACTTTCAGGTCGTGGTGCACGGAAATGTGCTGCTGAAGCTCACGCCGGAACTCGCGAAAAGTTTGTCTGCTCCGCCACCTGCGGCACAATCGCCCGCTAGCGCGGCGGTTGCGCCTGGATCGAATCAGTAGTCACTCCTCGATTTTTTGTGTCCGCTTCGCATCGCGAGTCGCGCTGTTATGCGGGATGCGGCGCTTCCAAGTACGCCCAGCGCTCAACGATCTTTTTCGCCGCGATCCGCCAAATCACAATTCCGCGAAATTCCAAACGCTTTCCGGTCTGCGAGTCGGTCGCCGTCCAGTGGTTCCGCACGACCACTTTGTCGTCTTCGGCGATCATGTCGTCAATCCGCACGTGCAGATCGGGAAAGCGCTGCAGCGCGGCGCTAACGTACTCGATGGCGCCGGCTGGGCCCTGCGGTGTGCCGGGCGGCACGTCCGCACCGTGATCCACGAAGTTTGCGGCGAAATTGACGTTGCCAACGTCCGCATTCTTCCGGTTGATGAATTCTTCGAAGTGGTTGCGGATGAACTCCTTAGCTTGCGAATGGGTCATGCCGGTTTTCGGATTAGTCGCTTCCATAGGTCCGTTCCTTATGCCTTGGCGGCCTGCGGCCGAAACTCACTGGCGACTTCCGCGAGGAATTGATCTTTCTTAATGGCAGGGCGGCCTAGCAATTTTTCGAGCACGTTGTCCACGGTTCCGCCCTGCCCGCTGGTGTAATATCGCTGCAGATCGAGAAGCGCTGTCACCTGCCATTCCGGCATGCCTTGATCGAGCATTCCCTTGCGTTGGGCGTCCTCGGGAATATCCACGTAGCGGACTGGAACTCCGGCATGGCGTGAAATTTTCTCGGCGATATCCGCATTGCTGAGCGCTTCAGGACCGTTTAATTCGTAGATTTTTCCGTCGTGCTCGCCGCCCTGCAGCGCTTTCGCGACCACCGTCGCGATATCGCGAACGTCCACGTAGCTGATGCGCGCATTGCCCAACGATCCGTAAAAGGCTCCTTGCTGGCGGATGCTTGGAGCATTATAGGTGAGCACGTTCTGACTGAAACTATTCGGCCGAATAATGCAGTGCGCCAACTTCGTGGAGTTTAATTTGTCTTCCACTTTGCGGTGCCAGCTTGGAAAAGATTTCCGGTAATCCGCCGCGCCCAGCGCGGAATTCAGCACGACGCGGCGAACGCCTGCAGCAACGCAGGCGTCAATTGCGTTCCCTTCCAGTTCGACCAATTCGCGAACTGGCGAACATACTAAGTAGACGCTATCAATGCCTCTTAGCGCGGCCGCGAGGCTTGCTTTGTCCGCAAAATCTGCAATCACTGTTTCCGTTCCGCCGGGGGCTTTCGCCGCGTCGGTTTTCGAGCGGTACATCGCGCGGTGCAGGGCTCCGCTCCTCGCCACTTCCGCCAGCACTGCTTTGCCTACTGTTCCGCTTGCTCCGGTGACCAATATCATTTCGTTTTCTCCCGTTAGTCGCTCGCGGTAAATTTTGCGATTGCAGCCGCCCCTGGCCGATTCGCTGTCGTTTTCCGGCGAGCCAATTCTGCAAAATGATATAACCGTGAGAGTCGAGCCGGAAGTACGCACAATTTTGTAAGCAGTGGAGGAGAGGTGAAAGATCATTTCGGATGTCCGGTGCAAGCGACGATTAATGTGGTCAGCGGAAAGTGGAAAATCGTGACGATCTGGCATTTGGGTTTCAGCGCCAGGCGCTTCGCGGCACTGCGCGACATGCTGCCCGGGAATCAGCGATAAAGTGCTGGCGTCCCAGCTGCGGCAGATGGAAGCGGACGGAATCGTGCAACGTGAGGTCACCCATGCCTCGCCGCCGCAGGTCACGTATTCGCTGACACGGGCCGGTGAACAATTGATCGGGCCCCTCGGCGGACTTTGCACGTGGGGTACCGAGCACTTCGGAGTGCCGCCGAACTTGAAGCGTTACCCGAAGGGGCCTGCGAAACGAAAGCGTTGAGGAAACGAAGCGACTGAATGTGCGGTGGCTTCCAGTCACGCGCGGAATTCCCTCGCGACCGAACTTCAAGTTATAGTTTAAGCGCGATAATTCGCGCCGGATCGTTGACACTTCGCTCGAAGAATTCTTCACGTCGATTGATTACGTTTGAGGTGCGTGCTTCATGTGCGGCTGTAGATGTCGGCCCGACCACCGCTTCGACACGTAATGAATTACTTCAGCTACGAAACGTGAGCGCGCCCGGCAAGTTCGCTTCGAAGCGACTGCCTGTACTTTTCCTGCCCGACAGCTGTTTGAAAGTACTATTGCCAGCCAGACCGAGCCTGCCAAAAATAGCCCAACGCATCGCCGGGGGCGCGTTTCTCTCTGCACATCCCTCGGAGCGGCTTGGGGACTTGGGATGAAATACTTCTCTCTCGTGATTGGGGTCTTCTTTTTTGTCGCGCTACCCGCGCGCGCGAACAGCGCGGCCTACGCGCATTGCGGCACCTACGATTCGTACATCTTGCTCTACAAATCCACGCAGAAATTCGAAGAGCTTGGCAAGTTGCGTTGCGGCGAAAAGATTGAGGTTGTGGCGAGCAACGACGACTACACGAAGGTGCAGACCGAGGATGGCCGGATCGGATGGGTGATCAATAGCGATCTTTCCGCGAGCGCGCCCCCTCCGCAGGAAGTTTACACCTTCGGAATGACCGAGAAGCGCAAGGCGGACGAAGCGCAGCCCGCGGAAGTTCCGCAGCGAGCAATTGGTGGCCGCGCGGAGCTGTCGTAGCGCCGGCACCGTCCGGCGCGGCTGCGGCGGAACCGGCTCCGCTCATTACCAACGTCAATGTGATGAAAATGCAGGGGGATCACTCAGCGCCTGATGAGATCATCGCCAAGATCAATTCTTCGCGTTGCGATTTTGATACGACGCCGGCGGGAATTCACCGGCTGAAACTGGCGGGAGTTTCGGACCGGATTGTACTGGCGATGCTGCACGCGCCTGCCGCGTTTCCGTTGACCTTTCCCGACGGAACAGCGACTGCCGAGGCCACAATTCCTAACGGCACTTCAGTGGAGGTGGCGGTGAGCAGCGATGTCTCGCCGAGCGGATTGCAAGAAGGCTCGATCGTGGAAATGTCCGTGGCTCAGGACGTGGTGATCGGCGGCGTCACGGTAGTCGCCAGAGGCGCGGAGGCGCGCGGGCGAATCATGGCGGTGCGACACGCGGGATTGGGAAGCTCGGGCGAGGTGGTGTGGTTTATGCAGGACATCCAGGCAGCCGGCGGCGATCGAATTCCGGCAAATTTTGCGCCGACGCAAGACGCCAAGATCGTCGGTCGGCGATTTCGCCGGCTACCCGTTCTTCATGTCTGAATTTCGCAAGAACGGACCGGCGATAGCCGCGTCAGGCGACCACTTCACCGCGGTCGTGAGCGGCAATATTCTAAGTGCGGGTGCCGCAGCGGACCTCCGATGGGGATCAAGTCGCAGCAAAAATCAAAAGTTCAAGCAATGCCTCAACTCGTGCCGGCGGCAAGCGCTCGCGCCTGCGTTCCCCGCGATCGTCGAAGCTCCTGAGCAACAAGCCGCGGTCAAGCCGTAGTCCGGCGGATCAGCAAACTCGACATCGTTCCCTTCTGCACGATCAACCACGACTTCAAGTGTTCGTTCAGCTTCAGTGCGCCGCAACGAATCTAATATGTTGCGCGAGATGTCGGCGGGTCAGCGGTGATTTAGCCGACTGACGCCGCGTGTTCAAGGCGTACTTGAAATAGTTTGGCAGGACTGCGGTTATGCCACTCGTGGGCCGCGCAAAATTCGCGCCGGCAAGAACAGAATGCCGCGGAGCAATTCGAAGACGCCATCAACCGCAATGCCAACGATGCGGAATGGCAGCAGGAGCAGCCAGACGATCGGATAAAGCACCAGCGCGAGCAGCGCCAGCGGCCAGCAAAGCACCAGCAAAATGCACCAGAGCAAGAATTTCACCATGACCTCCTCCGTCCCGCTCATATATTAATACGCTGCAGCGCGTTCGTGTTGTTCCACTGCACTGACAATAAATCTCCCTGCAGCAGACGTCGCATGTCATTGGCGTACGAGCGAACGAATTTTCTGGATTACCAGGTCAATTCCGACGTCGTTGTAGCCGCCTTCGGGAATGATCACATCCGCGTAGCGTTTTGAGGGTTCGACGAACTCCATATGCATCGGGCGCACCGTGTTCATGTACTGGTCAATGACCATTTCCATGTTGCGGCCGCGTTCGCGAATATCGCGAACCAGCCGGCGGATGAAGCGCAGGTCCGCGTCGGTATCCACGAAGATCTTGATGTCCATCAGTTCGCGAAGCTGCTTATTTTCGAAGATCAGAATACCTTCGACGATGATCGCGGGCAACGGCTCGATGCGCACCGTGCCCTTCAGCCGCTGGAAATTGGCGAAATCGTAGGTGGGACGCTCAATGGCTTGACCCGCGCGCAGGCGACGGACATCCTCTGCAAGCAGCGGCGTATCCATCGAGTCGGGATGATCGAAATTTACTTTGACGCGTTCTTCGAAGGATAGCTCGGGATAATCGCGGTAGTAATTGTCCTGCTGCAATACGACCACGCTCGTATCGCTTAATGCTTCAATGATTCGGCGGGTGATGGTCGTCTTTCCCGAGCCGGTGCCGCCGCAGATACCGATGATCAGCGGGCGGCTATCGAGCGGGCGAAGATTCAGTGATTGAATTGTCCGCTCCTTCGCTGGGCTACTTGCGCTTCGCTTTGCCGCGCTTCTTGTCTTCGATTTCAGCTTGCGCCGCGGCCAGGCGCGCGATGGCCACGCGGAACGGAGAAGCGCTCACGTAGTTCATGCCGACGCGATGGCAAAACTTCACGCTCTCGGCGTCGCCGCCGTGCTCGCCGCAGATGCCGATCTTCAGCTTGGGGTTCGTTTTGCGGCCGCGCTGAATTCCCCACTCGATCAGCAGGCCCACGCCAGCGACGTCGAGGGTCTGGAAGGGGTCCGCTGGGAATATTCCAGCTTTCCTTTCATCTACGTAGTCAGGCAGAAAACGGCCGGCGTCGTCGCGGGAGAGGCCCATCGTCGTCTGCGTGAGGTCGTTGGTGCCGAATGAAAAGAATTCAGCGACTTCCGCGATTTGATCGGCGAGCAATGCGGCGCGCGGCAACTCGATCATGGTGCCGACCAGATATTCAAGTTTCACTTTAGAGCGCGAAATAATTTCTTCGGCAACTTTTCTGGTTTGCTCTTCGAGGATTTTCAATTCTTTCTTGTCCATCACGAGCGGGTGCATGATTTCAGGCAACACTTTAATGCCGCGTTTCTGGCAATCAATCGCCGCTTCAATGATCGCTTGCACTTGCATGTCGAGAATTTCGGGATACGTGATGCAGAGACGGCATCCGCGGTGGCCGAGCATGGGGTTGGCTTCATGTAATTGATCCACTCGCCGCGCGACGGCTTCGGAAGTGATGCCAATTTTCTTCGCGAGTTCGGCTTGCTTCGCGGGATCGTGCGGAACAAATTCGTGGAGCGGCGGGTCAACCAGGCGGATGGTTACCGGGTAGCCATCCATCGCATCGAAAATGCCGATGAAATCGCGGCGCTGGAATGGCAGGAGTTTCGCGAGCGCTTTGCGGCGAGCTTCAGGAGTTTCCGCAAGAATCATTTCCTGAATCGCTTGCTGGCGCTCGATGCTCTTTTCGGGCTGCTCGAAATCCTTGAAGAACATGTGCTCCGTGCGGCAGAGGCCGATGCCCTCGGCGCCCATTTCGCGGGCTACTTTTGCGTCGTGAGGAGTATCGGCATTGGTGCGCACGCCGAGCCGGCGCGATTTATCGGCCCATTTCATTAGCGTATCGAAGGCTTTCGGCGGTTCGGGGCGCACCAGTTCGATTTGGCCGGTGTAGACTGAGCCATCGCCGCCATCGAGCGTGATCCATTCGCCTTCGCGAACGGCGCGGCCGTTGGAGCTAATCGTTTTCTTCGCGAGGTCAATGTCCAGTTTTCTCGGCGCCGACGATGCAGCATTTGCCCCAACCTCGCGCGACTACCGCTGCGTGGCTGGTCTTCCCGCCCGTCGCGGTGAGGATGCCTTGTGCGACGTACATGCCGCCAACATCTTCCGGGCTCGTTTCATGCCTCACTAGAATCACTTTTTCGCCGCGCGCCGCCCATTCTTCAGCTTCCTGCGCGGTGAATACCGCTTTGCCGACCGCCGCGCCGGGCACGGCATTATTTCCGGTCACAAGCAAGCGGTTGGACAATTCGCTGCGCGACATCTTGGGATTGAGCACCGGATAAAAGAGACGCTCGACGTCTTCGGGCTTGATGCGTTCAAGTGCTTCTTCAACTTTGATCAGCTTCTCGTTGACCATGTCCACGGCGATCTGGAACGCGGCTGAGGGCGAGCGTTTTCCGGTGCGCGTCTGCAACATATATAGCTTGCCCTGCTCGACTGTGAACTCGAGATCTTGCATGTCGCGGTAGTGCTTCTCGAGAGTCTGGCGGACGCGTTCGAGTTGCGCGTAAACCTTTGGCATGCGCTTGGCCATTTCTTTCAGGTGCATCGGCGTGCGGATTCCGGCGACAACATCTTCGCCTTGCGCGTTCAACAGGAAATCGCCGAAGAAAGTTTTCTCGCCGGTGGAAGGATCGCGCGTGAAGCAGACGCCGGTGCCGGAATCATCGCCGGTATTGCCGAAGACCATTTGGACGACGTTCACTGCAGTTCCCAGCAGGCCGGTGATTTTTTCCACGCGGCGGTAGGTCTGCGCTTTTTCGCCCATCCAGGATTCGAATACGGCGCCGATCGCGCCCCAGAGCTGCTCTTCGGGGTCGTCCGGAAAAGCAGTGCCCGTCTTTTCTTTGTAATAGGCCTTATATTCGCCCACGAGATTGCGCCAGCCCTCGGCGGTCACTTCCGTGTCGTCTTTCACGCCGAACGACTGCTTCATCGCGCGCAGCTTGTGTTCGAGTTCTTCCTTCGGCAGCCCGATAACCACGGACGAATACATCTGAACGAAGCGGCGGTAGGCGTCATAGGCGAAGCGCTCGTTTTTTGTGGTGCGCGCGAGACCTTGGACGGCTTTATCGTTGAGACCGAGGTTCAAGATGGTCTCCATCATTCCGGGCATGGAGCGCGCGGAGCCGGAGCGGACGCTGACCAGCAGCGGATCTTTAGCATCGCCGAGCTTCTTGTGCGTGAGTTTTTCCAGACGCGCGAGGCTCTTCGAGACTTCCGCGCGAAGTTCCTTCGGATATTTCCTCCCGTGCTTGAAGAAGTAGTCGCAGGTCTCCGTGGTGATGGTGAAGCCCGCTGGCACAGGCAGTCCGATGCGCGTCATCTCCGCGAGACCGGCGCCCTTGCCGCCGAGCAGATCGCGCATGTCGCCTGTGCCGTCCGCCTTGCCTGCTCCGAAAAAATAAACGTATTTCATTTTTAACCTCAAGAAAGAATTTAGATCCGAAAAATGCGCGCCAGCCACGGCCGGCGGTTTAGCTCATGCGATTGTTGAAGCGACTTTGTCGGCGTTCCGACAACTCAACTGTTACCTCACGGACTCCTCGGAGCCCAGTTCCGAAAAATCCGCGATCGTAGAAAATTCTTTAAGTAAGCTGCCGAGCAGTGCCAGGCGATTCCTTCGAACATTCTGGTCCTCAACCATCACTAGAACCTTGTCGAAGAACATATCTACCGCGGGACGCAGCCCGGAAATTGCTTCAAGTGCTTCCCGATATTTTCTCGCCTTCTTCTTACGAGTCGCTTCCTCGCCGATTCGTTGTGCGGCCGCGTGAAGTTCGCGCTCGGCGGGTTCCCAGAGTAGATCCGCTTGAACTACCAGCTGCGCTTTGTCCGCGCCGGCTGCCGACTTTGCCAGGATGTTGCGGATGCGTTTGAACGAAGCCGCCAGCGGGACGAAATTCTTCGTGTCGCGGATGGCCTTTACGGCAGCGACGCGGTCGGCGGCGTCCACCAAGTCGTCGGCTCCGGCAGCAAAGGCGGCATTGACTTCGTCTGCGGCGAAACCGCGGCGTTCACGTAGGATGTGGCGCGCGCGGTCGAGCAGGAAGTCGAGGACTTGCTTCTGCACGGCCTCGGAGGCTTCGATCTTCGGCGTTTGCTCACGCAATGATTTGGCTGCGGCCGAGATTGCGGCGGAAATTGAAAGCGGCAACTTCTTTTCGAGGATGATTTTCACAATTCCCAGCGCGGCGCGGCGTAGCGCGAACGGATCGCTCGACCCAGTCGGCACTGCGCCTACGGCGAAGCACGCGACGAGCGAATCGAGCTTGTCCGCAAGAGCTACTGCGCATCCGGTTAAGTTGCGAGGCAGCGGGTCGTCAAGGCCGGAGGGCTTATAGTGGTCGTAGACCGCCCATGCAATTTCCTCCGGCTCGCTTTGCGCTCGCGCGTATAAACCTCCGACGATTCCCTGCAGCTCGGGAAATTCGCCTACCATTCCTGTGACGAGATCGCACTTGGCGAGTTCGGCGGCGCGGTCCGAACCCGCCACATCGGCCTGCGAGATGCCGCCGCTGAACCATTGTTCAGCGAGCCAGCGGGCGAGGGCGCGCATGCGTTCAACCTTATTGCCATAACTTCCGAGGCGTGATTCGTAGGTGACTGCGGCGAGCTTCGGCAAATAGTCGCCGAGCTTAATTTTCTGATCCGTCTCCCAGAAGAACTGTGCATCGGCAAAACGCGCGCGCAGCACGCGCTCGTGCCCTGCGCGAACGAGTCCCTTGGGATCCTTCGGGAGGTTGATGACCGCGAGGAAATGCGGAGCGAGATCGCCATTCTTCGCTTCCAGCGCGAAATATTTCTGATGGTCGCGCATCACTGTGATCAGTATCTCGTCGGGCAAAACTAGATATGCCGGGTCGAAATCGCCGATGATCACGCTGGGATATTCGTTCAGATACGTAACCGATTCGAGGAGCGCAGCGTCCTCGTGAGCGCGCAGGCCTTTGCGCGTGGTGAGCGCGCGAATCTCGGCTTCGATTTTTCGGTGGCGTGCGTTGGGCCGGCACAACACAAAGTTTTTCTTTAATTTTGATTCGTAGTCCGTCGGCCCTTGAACCAGGATGTGTTTCTTCCCGAGGAAGCGATGACCGTCGGTGTGACTCCCCGCTTGTACAGCGGCGAATGTGAAAGGCACAATTTTCCCATCGAGCAGCGCCACGATCCAGCGGATCGGACGAATGAAGCGCGGGCCTTGCGCGCCGGTCCAATACATCGAGCGCGGCCAGGAAATCTCCTGAATCACTTGCGGGAGCGTTTCTTCCAGAATCTTAGCGGCCGGCCGGCCGACGACGACTTGCCTCGCGGCGAGGTACTCGCCCTTCGGCGTATTCACGATCGTCAATTTCGAAACGGGAATTCCCTGCTTCTCAGCGAAGCTCATGGCTGCGCGCGTCGGCTCGCCGACACCATCGTACGCAACCGATTTCGGCGGGCCGGTGATTTCGCGCGTCACATCTTCCTGACGCAGTCGCACGCCACGCGCAATCGCCACCAGGCGGCGCGGCGCACCGAAAGTCTCAATGGAATCCTGCGCAAGCCTTTCTTCAAGTAATCCATTCGCGAGGAAATATTTCTGAAGCAACGCCTTAAGTTCTTGCGGCGCCTTCAAAATCATCCCGGCCGGAATTTCTTCGCAGCCAATCTCAAAAAGAAAATCGCCGGTCGGCTTCGCGCTCACCTTCACGTTTTTCTTTAAGGGTCGCTTCATGCGCGCGCCCCGGTTAACTCCGGAGTGGTGGTGACTCCCGACTTTTGCCGCAGCCAGAGTTCTGCGACGCGCACGGCGAGTTTGCGCACGCGACCGATCATTGCAGCGCGTTCCGTGACGGATATGGCTCCGCGGGCATCGAGCAGATTAAAAAGGTGCGAGCACCGCAGCGTCAGATCGTAGGCCGCGAGCAACGGGAAGCGCTCGACGTTGACGCCGGCGGCTTTGGGCCAGGCGTCCAGAATGTGTTTTGCCTCCGCTTCATTCAAATCGAATTGCTTGCGGATGGAGATCGCGTCGGCGTAATCGAAGCTATAGGCCGAGAATTGGCGCTCTTCGGCCATGCGCACTTGGCGATAGGTCACTGTCTCCGACCAGCGGACGTCGAAGACGTTATCCACTCCTTGAAGGTAGGACGCGATGCGGTCGAGGCCGTAGGTCAGTTCCACCGAGATGGGATCAAGGTTTTGTCCGCCGCTCTGCTGGAAGTAGGTGAACTGGGTGATCTCCTGGCCGTCAAGCAGCACCTGCCACCCAATTCCCCACGCTCCGAGCGTCGGCGATTCCCAGTTATCTTCCTCAAAGCGAATGTCGTGTTCCTTCAAGTTAATTCCAACCGCGGCCAGGCTCTCCAAATAAAGATCTTGAACATCCGCGGGCGCCGGTTTGAGTATTACTTGAAGCTGTGTGTGCTTGTAGAGCCGGTTGGGATTCTCGCCGTAGCGGCCGTCTGCGGGGCGGCGGCTCGGCTGTGTGTAGACCACACGATAGGGTTCGGGGCCGAGCACGCGCAGGAAAGTTTCCGGATGCATAGTGCCGGCACCGACTTCGATGTCATACGGCTGTTGCAGAATACAATCACGGCGCGTCCAGTACTCTTCAAGTCTTAGTAGAAGGTCCTGAAAGCTGAGGCCCTGGCGCTTGGGCGCAGGTTTAAGTTTTGCTTGATGTACTTTGGTCTTCAAACCGGTGACTCCAGAAGTTCCCGCGAGGCGAGCTTGCGGTCAATTTGATGTTCGATCACGTCGAGCATAACATCGCTGAGCTCGCGCGCGGCGCGTGGCGGGATCATTTCCTCGGTGAACTTATCGAGGCGTTCGGCGAGCATTTTTCGTGCGGCGGCCAGTGCGACGGGCGAGAGCGTCCGCATACCGGGGCGGCGGCACTTGCTGCACGAGATTGCCGAAGCGCTGGGTGAGAAATAAGCCGCTTCTTTGGGGTCCAACGCCCTGCCACAGCGCGCGCAGGCATCGAGCGGCGGCAGCCAGCCACCGAGACGTACCGTCCAGAGCGCGAAATAAGCGAGAGGCAGTTCGGATTTGCCGGTCTTTTTGATCGTTTGCGCGGTCAATAATAATAGACGGAAATTCGCGTCGGCGGGCTCGTGGTCGGGCAACACTGTCTCGGTCACTTCACTTAAAACGGCGAGCGCCACTCCCGAACCGTAATCGCGGAAGACGTCGAGAAAGGACTCCACTAGTTCGCACTGATTGATGCGTACCAGCTCGCGGTTCTCGCGCTGGTAATACCAGATATGGATGTGCGACAGGCGCTCAAGGGTTGAACCGAACTTGCTTTTGGTTCGGCGCGCACCGGAAGCGACTCCGCGCACGCGTCCCATCGAACGGGAAAGGAAACTCACCAAGCGGTCGGCTTCACCCAACGGGTAGGTTTGCAGGACGATGGCCTCGGATTCGTGGGTTGGCATCAGGGTATCGTTGCGCCAGCTACTGCGGAAAGCGATGTGTCTTGAAGATTCCAGACGTACGGGATTCAAGTAACCGCTTAAGCGCATGCGAAACAAAATTTTTTATCACAGCACAGGATTCAGCGCAATTGCTAAACGAGATTGCGGCAGCCGCCTTCAGCGCAGGGTCGCATGTCGCGCTGCGCCTCACGATTGCGCTTGAAAATGCGCCAGTGTCGGATAGAGTTTCTGTGCATCAAACTTCTCCTCCGGAAACATCAAAGGTAGAGGCATCCAGAGTTGATCCCTTTAAAGGACCTGACACCGCGGCGTTCTTTTCCCATCGTCACGTTATTGCTGATTCTCGTGAACGTGATCGTGTTTCTGCACCAAGTGACGCTGCCGCCGCGCGCCGCCGACGCATTCATCATGACATATGCTGCTGTGCCAGCCAAAATTCAGCTGGCTCTGGCCGGGCGCCACTACACGATGGCGCAGGCGCTGGTGCCGCTTTTCACGTGCATGTTCCTGCACGGCGGCTGGCTGCACATCATCGGCAACATGTGGTTCCTGTGGATCTTCGGCGCGAACGTGGAGGATCGCATGGGGCCGCTCCCCTACTTGATCTTCTATTTAATTTGCGGCGTGGGGTCGAGCATCGCGCAGACGATTTTTTCCTGGGGCTCGAATATTCCGGCGCTGGGGGCGAGCGGCGCGATTTCGGGAGTGCTGGGCGCGTACCTTATATTTCTGCCAGGCTCGCAGATTCTAACCTTGGTCACGCTGTTCATTATCTGGTTTCGCGCTCGTATTCCGGCGATCGTGTTTATCGTGCTGTGGCTTCTCATCCAATTCTTGAGCGCGGTCGGGTCGCTGGGATCGTCGTCCGCGCAAGCTGGCGGCGTGGCTTGGTGGGCGCACGTTGGGGGATTTGTTCTCGGCATGCTGCTGGCCAAAATATTCTCACCTAATGCTCGAAGGCCTGCGTACGGCTGATTGTCGTCGCCGTGCCGACAATTCGAGGACGAGTTGAATGTCGGCGATCGCGGAGTTGAAGTTAGATGTCACTCTGCGTCGACAACTTCGGTGTCGGCTCGATGCCTCATATTTCACTTGAATACAGAATTGCAGAGGTACCCAATCCGATTAAAGCTGCTCCTCACATCGCGAGACGTCGAAACGGGGAGTGACGTTCCGCGGGGGCGCGCGTTCTAACCAGAGAGTGGTGGTGCGGTCGGGCGTTTCGAAACTACTTGCGGCCACGGCGAGCCCCGAGTTGATCAGCATCGACCGGCTGCCGAAAAATGTCGAGTGTCGCGACGTTCTCGGGGCAGCTCGCGATACAATAGAGCCACCAGGAAAGCAGGCCCGCGAACAGGTAACATTCAGGAATCGCCCTGCGTAATATAGACTTGGGCAGCGGATTTTCATGAAGTAGGAGCGCTCACTGTACATGTCCACAACCCCCACTCCAGGGAGACCTGACCTCAGTTCGTTGCGCATCGGCGAGGGCCAACGCAAGAGCGGCAAAGCTGGCAGGCGCCTGGGAATTTTTGCGGCTTTGATCGGCGTCCTGGTGATTGTGACCGGAGCCGTGCTGGCTTTTCGCGATCAGAAGCCAGTTGTGGAAGTGACTACGGCGCAAAAGCCCGCAACCGGACGCCCTGCGCTGCTAAACGCGAGCGGATACGTGACCCCGCGACGGCGAGCGACCGTCGCGGCCAAAATCACAGGACGCGTGACTGGCGTCTTCTTCGATGAGGGCATACACGTGACAAACGGCCAGATTCTGGCGACGCTGGACGATTCCGACGCGAAGCGGGCGCTCGATTCGGCCGTCGCTGACCGCAATTCCACGCAGGCTCAAATCACGGATTTTCAAGTGCAACTCAAGAATGCCGAAATCGAACTGCATCGCGCAAATGAACTGCAGGCGGCCGGTGTGCAAAGCCAGGAAGCGCTCGATAACGCGCGCACTTCGGCGGACAGCCTGAAAGCCAAGATCGCGCTGACCAAGGAACAGGTTCTGGCCTCCGATGCGCGCATCAACGAAGCGCAGCAGGCAGTGGACAATTGCGTGATACGCGCTCCGTTTGAAGGAATCATCGTTTCCAAGGACGCGCAAGTGGGCGAAATGATTTCGCCGATTTCGGCGGGCGGCGGATTCACGCGCACGGGCGTGGCCACCATAGTAGATATGAATTCCAACGAAATCGAAGTGGACGTGAACGAAGCTTACATTGCGCGCGTGGAGCCGGGCCAGCCCGTGACTGCGGTGCTGGACGCCTACCCCGATTGGCAGATCCCGTCGAAAGTTCGCACGGTAATTCCGACGGCCGACCGGCAGAAAGCTACAGTAAAGGTTCGGATTTCATTCTTAAAGTTGGACCCGAGGATTTTGCCGGACATGGGCATCAAGGTGACGTTTCTGGGAGATGCGCCCGACAAGAAAAACGGCCCGGAGCCGGCCGCGACGGTTCCGGCCGGGGCGTTGCGCGACGAAAATGGGAAGAAGATCGTCTTCCTCGTGAAGGACGAAAAGCTGGAGCGGCGCGCCGTGACGGTAGGCAACGCCACAGGCGGCGACGCGCAAATACTGGCTGGGCTTGTGGTGGGAGATACGGTCGTCGTGAAGGGCCCCGCGGATTTGCATGATGGCGAGGCGGTACAGATCAAGCGGTAAGACGCACGCGTAACAGGAGAGTGACATGGTTCGTGTGGACGCAACCGGCAAAGACGGCAGCCTGATACAAATCCGCGGCGTGGAAAAAACCTACAAGCGCGCCAGCGAGGAAATTCACGTCCTGCAGGGTCTGAATCTGGACGTGGACAAGGGCGAATTCGTCGCTTTCATGGGGCCGAGCGGCTCCGGCAAGACGACCCTGCTCAATCTGCTTGGCGGGCTGGATGTGCCGACGCGAGGCAGCATCACCGTCGCGGGCGATGAGATCACCAACATGTCCGGCGGCAAACTGACCGAGTGGCGGGCCCGGCATGTTGGATTCATATTTCAAATGTACAACTTGATCCCGGTACTCACGGCTTTTCAGAACGTCGAACTGCCGCTGCTGCTCACCAAACTCTCGAAGACTGAGCGGCGTAGGCACGTGGAGACAGCTTTGGGCGTCGTGGGATTGGCCGATCGCATGAACCACTACCCTCGCCAACTTTCAGGCGGACAAGAGCAGCGCGTGGCGATTGCTCGAGCGATTGTCGCCGATCCAACGTTTCTGCTGTGCGACGAGCCAACCGGCGATCTGGACCGCAAGAGTGCTGATGAAATACTTGAACTATTGCAGCGCTTCTGCAAGGAACACAACAAGACCATCTTGATGGTGACGCACGATCCGATGGCAGCGGAGCGTGCGGAAGCAACGTTACACTTGAACAAAGGCGTGCTGGTGGAAGCAGCGCACGCCGGGAGCATGGCATGAAATACCTCCCACTAATATTTGCGAACCTTTCGCGCAAGAAGCTTCGGACCACGCTGACAATCGGATCGTTCGCGGTCGCAGTGTTTCTGTTTGGTTTCCTGGCCATTATCCACGGCGCGTTCAGCGGAGACATGGGAGTGGTGGGCGTGGATCGGCTGATGGTGATCAATAAAGTCTCGATCATTCAACCGCTACCGGTTTCGTACCAGGCGCAGATTCAACGTATCCCCGGCGTGAAATATGTCGCGGCACAAACCTGGTTCGGCGGTATCTACCAGGACCCCAAGAACTTCTTCCCCAGTTTCGCGGTTGATCCCGACACGCAGAGGCTGGTCTATCCCGAGCTGACCGTCAGCGACGACGAGTGGCAGAAATTCCTCGGCGACCGCGAGGGCGCAATTGTAGGAGCCCGCACGGCGAAGCGCTTCGGCTGGAAACTGGGTGACCGGATTCCACTACAGGCGCCGATTTACGGTGGCACGTGGGAATTCAACATTGACGGCATCTACAACAATCCGAAGGACGGCATAGATCTGACGCAATTCTGGCTGCACGAGAAGTATCTCGACGAACGCCGCACATTCGGCAAGGGGGAGATCGGCTGGTATACAGTGAAGCTGGATTCGGCGGATGATGCTCCGCGGATCATCAAGGCCATTGACGATCAGTTCGCAAATTCCCCCTATGAAACCAAGAGCGAGACGCTCGCGGAGATGACCGCATCGTGGGTGAAGCAGGCCGGAAACATCGAGTTCTTGATTATGGCGATCGGCGGCGTCGTGTTTTTCACGCTGCTACTGGTGACGGGCAACACCATGGCGCTTTCTGTGCGCGAGCGCATGGGCGAGCTGGCGGTGATGAAGGCGGTTGGATTTTCCGATCGTTTTGTGCTGTTCATCGTACTGGCGGAATCGTTGACGATCGCGTTGATCGGCGGAATCCTGGGGATTCTTCTGGCGAAATTGATGACGCTCGGAGGCGATCCCACGGGGGGAGTTCTTTACAGTTTCATTCTGCCGATTTCAGCGATGCTGCTGGGAATTGCTGCGGCAATTACGATCGGAATGATGGCCGGGATTATTCCGGCAACGAATGCTATGCGGCTGCGCGTGGTGGACGCGCTGCGGAGGGCTTAGCTCATGGCGGTGCCGATCGTTTACAACTTGCGCAGCATGAAAGTTCGCTGGCTGACGGCCGTCGCGGCTGTGTTGGGGATTGCGGGGACCGTTGGCGTGTTCGTTGCGATGCTGGCGCTGGCGCACGGATTTCGTGCGACGCTCGTTAATTCCGGCTCTCCGGATAACGTGCTGATACGCCGAGCGGGATCATCCGCGGAGCTGGACGGCTCGGTTGCTCTCGATCAGGTCCAAGCGATCGAAGACGAACCCGGCGTAGCGCACGACAATGGCAAGCCGCTCGTGAGCCCTGAAGCGGTTCTGATCGCCGCGTTCAACCTCAGATCGACGGGTACGAACGCCAACGTACAAATCCGAGGCGTCTCGCCCGTGGTTCTGAAGGTTCGCCCGAACATCAAGATCATCGAAGGCCGGTTTTTCGAGCCGGGCCTCGCCGAACTGGTTATCGGAAGGAACGTTCCTTCGACTTACGAAGGCCTGGAATTGGGAGACACGGTCCCCTTCGGGGGACAGGAGTGGAAAGTCGTTGGCGTGTTTGACGCGGGCGGGAGTTCGTTCGATTCCGAAGTGTGGGCCGACAGCCGCGTGTTGAACCAGGTGTACAAACGTCCGGAAAATCTCTATCAGTCCGTCACCGTGCACCTGACTTCGCCTGCCGCGTTCCAGCAATTCAAGGATGCGGTGACATCTGACCCCAAGCTCACAGTTCAAGTGGATCATGAAGTGGAGTATTACGCGCGGCAGTCGCAGGTACTGACGACATTGATTTCGGTGCTGGGCGGATTGGTGGTGCTTATCATGGGCGTAGGCGCTGTGATTGGGGCGTTGAATACAATGTACGCGATGGTGTCCGAACGGGCGCGCGAAATCGGCACGATGCGGGCGATCGGCTTTTCCCAGTTCAGCATCGTGCTGTCGTTCGTCTTCGAAGCGCTCTTAATCGCGTTTATCGGTGGAGTGATCGGCTGCGTCTCCGTGCTGAAGTTGAACGGTTATACGACAAGTACGATGAATATGCAGACGTTTTCGCACGTGGCGTTTGCGTTTCAGATCACGCCGATCCTGCTGGCGGTCGGGATTGTCTTTGCACTGCTGATGGGCGTGGTTGGTGGAGTGCCGCCGGCGATTCGCGCGGCGCGGCGTCCGGTGGCGCTGGCGCTGCGGGAGCTGTAGCCGCGATAGCGGACGTGTACAGGCGAATGGTTCAAGCTCGTTGCGCCGCTGGCGCGCCGACAATTCAAGAGGCCGTTGAATCGCGTTGAACTCTTAATTCGCTGCCGGCCATAAAGTAAATCCTCTAGTTCTTCGAAATAATTTCCTCACTTTGCACAAAATTGCACATCTGGCCTGCGCGAACGAGTCTAAAATAGAGACCCCAGCCCCGTATTGGATTGCGGAACAATTCCAAAGCAGTTTCGAGGGAGAGCGAGAATGTTCAGCAACTTATGTGGGAGCAGGATGGGCCAATTATTCGCGGGCTTCCTGGGAGCCGTAGCGATGCTGGCGGTGAGCCTGTTTCCGGCAGCAGCAGCCGCTCAGGACCAGCAAAGCACGCCCACAACCAATCAAGTGATGGGGCAGGTCGAATTCGTCGGCAAGACCAAGGCTGAAAAGACCGCCGGGGTCTGGGTGGATGGCCAATATGTCGGCTATGTGAACGAATTGAAGGGCGACAAGAAAGTGTTGCTTCTGCCCGGAGAGCACTCGATTTCGGCGCGGCAGACCGGCTATCTCGACTCCGATCAGAAAATCGTGACCGAGCCAGGGAAGAAAACCATTCTCACGATCACACTGGAAAGAGATCCCAAAGCGGTGTTTTCAGCTTCCAACGCGCAGGTGAAACTGAAAGTGACCCCGGAGCGTGCCGCCGTGTTCGTGGACGGCAAATTTGCCGGGACTGCCAACCAATTTCAGGGCGCTGGCCGCGCGATGCTTATCGCCCCCGGAAAGCACCATATCAAGATTGGCCTGGCGGGATACCAGCCGTTCGAAACGGATGTATCACTTGATCCCAATCAAAAGGTGACGATCAAAACTGATTTGGTCGAGGGCAGCATTGAGCAAGCCGGTCCCGCGATCAAAAGTAATTGATGCTTTGGTTGTAGTGTCGCTACGCCGACGTCTGCGGTGATTGTTGAATGAAGCCCGCAGGAATTGGGAGCCACGACTCGCCCTTCATGCGATACTTTAGATCTCGCTGCGAGCGAGCAGACCCGAGAATTTGAGCATGAGATTGAGTTAGACCGCGGAGTGTTGAAGTTAAAGCAGGACTTGAGGTGGAGACTCGGGTTCTTCGTGAACTTATCTTTGTGCGTGTGCGCTCCCCAAATCCTGACGCTCGGTCCCCTCCCACTTAGCTTGCCACTCCAGATTTCGCAACCAGGTTTGCTACCCAATCGCCGACCTCGTGGGTGGCGAGAGTTCCGCCGAGTTCCACGGGCGTCTTTCCGTCTTTCAGCGCAGCGCGGACGGCCAGCTCAATGGCGCGGGCTTCGTGCTGCCAGTCAAAATACTCGAACATCATTCCCACCGTGAGGATCGAGCCGAGCGGGTTCGCGATGCCCTTCCCGGAGATATTGGGCGCGGAGCCGTGCACCGGCTCGAAGAGCGAAACCTGGCCCGGATGAATATTACCGGACGGCGCGAGCCCCAAGCCGCCGGCCAATTGCGCGCCTAGATCGCTGGCGATGTCGCCAAAAAGATTCGAGGTGACGATCACCTGGAATTGCGAGGGATCGCGCACCATTTGCATCAGCAGGTTGTCAATGTAGTGGTGCGACGATTCAATCTCGGGATATTCGGCGCGCACCTGTTTGAACACGCGCTGCCAGAGGTCGTGGCCGAAGGTGAGAGCGTTAGACTTGTCGCTCATGCAGACGCGTTTGAGGCCCCGCCGCCGCGCGAAATCAAATGCGTAGCGAATGATGCGCTCGACGCCTTTGCGCGTATTCAAATCTTCCTGGATGGCAATCTCGTCGGCAGTTCCCTTCTTGAAATTGCCGCCCATCTGGACGTAGAGGCCTTCGGTGTTTTCCCGAAATACGATGAAATTCACGTCTTTTTCGGAGCGATCTTTCAGGGGCGTGAGGCGTCTATCGAAGAGCACGCAGGGGCGCGCGTTGACGTAAAGATCAAGCTTGGAGCGCAGGCCGAGCAGGATATCGGCGGCGTGGACGTTGGTCGGGACGCGGGGGTCGCCCATGGCACCCAGCAGGATTGCGTCAAAATCGCGATGAAACATTTCCACGGCGTCGGCCGGTAGGGTGACGCGATCGCGCAAGTAACGCTCCGCGCCCCAGTCGAATTCCATCAGCGCCACTTCGCGGCCGCCCGCCGCTGCGGCCGCTTTCAGCACTTTCACGGCTTCGGGGATCACTTCCTTGCCGATTCCATCGCCGGGAATCACGGCGATGCGTTTGCGCGATGCGGATGAAATGGACGCTTCGCTCATAGTCGAGCCGGAAACTAACATGCCGTGTGCAGCGGTGCAACCAGAGATGCACTCGGGCGAACACCGCGCGAACAAAATACCTCCGTAAATTTGCGGTTATCCCTATCGGCAAATCGAAAGCGAAGGGGTCTTTCGCTGTGCGTGAGTACTATTGTTCGCAAGCGACAACGGGAGTACTTTATTGGGTGCCACATTATCCCTCTCTGCGAGGCACACGCAATGGCCAACCAGCGCCGCAGCAAGCGCCTGCCGTTGAATATCCCAGTTAGAGTTTACGGACGCACACCAGAAGACCAGCCGTTTCGGGAAATAACCACCACCAATGCAGTCAGCGCTCACGGAGGACTTTTGTCGTTGGCCCCCCGGGTGAAGCAAGGCCAGACCGTCCTGCTGGTAAATACCATCACGCAGGAAGAGCGCCAATGCCGGGTGGTCTACGTGAAGCCGCAATTCTGGGGCAAGAACAAAGTTGCGGTGGAATTCGGAGATAAGTCGAAGGGCGATTTTTGGCACGTGTACAGCCCGATCGTCGCTCCGAAGCTGCACGACGCAGCCGATTAGGCTGTGACGTTTTTCGGGTGAAATCCACGAAGCGCGAATTCACAGAGGGCGAAGCTCGCTCACGCGGATTTCCTTACTGGTAACGCAGCGCGACCATGGGATCCACGCGCATGGCGCGGCGCGCAGGAATGTAACACGCCAGCAGGGCTACCGCCGAAAGCAGCAGCGCCACTGCGAGGAAGGTAATCGCATCGGTAGCGCCTACTCCAAAAAGAATTGTGCGCAGGAATCGCGTGAGCACTAGAGAAAGCGCGAGACCGATCGCCAAGCCCGTCAGAATCAGGCGCAGTCCGTTGCCCAGCACCAGACGAAATACATCGGCGGACTGGGCGCCGAGCGCCATGCGGATGCCGATTTCGCGGGTGCGTTGCCGCGTGGTGTATGCAATGACGCCGTAGATTCCCACCGCAGCCAGTACCAGCGCCAATAATCCGAACGCGCCAACAAATGTTCCGGCGATACGCTGTCCGGTGCTGGCCACCAGCACGCGAGATTGCAGCGTAGACTCATCGAATACCGGCATATTCGCATTTAAATCGTGCATCGCTTTTTCCACTGCCGCTCGCGTAGCTGAGCGGATTGCCGGAGACACGCAGGTGAACGGTCGCCGAGTTGGAATAATCCTGTAGCATCGGGTCGTAGATGAACGGCAACGAGCCGTCACGCAATGAATAGTAGCTGCCTGTGCGGGTTACGCCAACGATGGTGGCCCACTCACCATCCACATGAACGCGTTTCCCCATGCCATCTTGATTCGGCCAGTAACGATGCACGAAGGCTTCGTTGACGATGACCACGCGCTGGGAAGTCTTGTTGTCCTGCTCGGTGAAATCGCGCCCCGCGACGAGAGGAATCTGCATGGTGTGCAGATAGTTCGGGCCGACGTCGGCATCGGCGATGTCCATGGATTCATGCGGCTGCGGCACGTATCCCTCGGGATTCACCGTGGTGGCGTCAGAGGTATATCCGAGCGGAATCCAGTCGGCCAAGGAAACGGATTCGACGCCCGGCAAAGCTTGCAGCTTCCCGAGAAGCTGCCGATGAAATTCGATGCCAGTGTCCGAGTCGTAGCCCGCCGGAAAAGGGCTGTAGGACGCGAGGAAAACGTGATCTGGATTGAAGCCGGGATCCATTTTCTGCGCGGCGCGGAAGCTGCGAATGAAGAGTCCGGCGCAGACAAGCAAAAAGAGCGAGAGTGCAATCTGCGCGACGACGAGCACTCCGGCAAGATGCGCTTTGCGAACTCCGCCGGACGCGGAATTGCCCTCTTCCTTCAGCACGAGGGCTGGCGCGAGGTCCGATGCGCGCAAGGCTGGGAGAACTCCGAAGACAACTCCGGTAAGAACTGAAATCAACATCGTGGCGAGCAGAACGGCGCTATCCACGTGGACGTCGAGGTCTATCGGCAAGTTCGTCGGAGGAATGAACTGGGAGAATGTGCCGGCGGTCCAGAATGTCAGTAGCGTGGCGATCCCGCCGCCAGCTAGCGCCAGGATGAGGCTTTCGATAAGGAGTTGCCGAATGACGCGCCAGCGGCTCGCGCCAATAGAAAGCCGAATCGCGACCTCGCGGCGGCGCGCCACGGAACGGACGAGCAGAAGGTTCGCGACGTTGGCGCACGCAAGCAGCAGCACCGCCCCAGCGATTGCCATCAACATGGGAAGCAGAACGAAGAGGTAGCCGTTGGCGCCGAAAGGCGCGCGCCACAACGGATAAACCGTTACGACGTTCTCTCCCTGATGGTCCTTGGGATATTGGTCAACCAGCTCCTTCATTCGAATATTCATTTCGGCTTGCGCCTGACCCGCGGTGACTCCGGGATTGAGCCGGCCGAGCACGTCAACCCAGGTGTCGCTGCGTTCGTGGAGGCGGTCGCGGCTGGAAACGATCTGCTGCACCATCACGAGCGGAATCCAGAGTTCGCTGCGCAGGCTGGTCTGCGTACCTTGGAAAACGGGAGGCGCAACGCCGATGATGGTGTAGGGATGGTCGTTGATCTGGATCGTGCGGCCGATGACAGACGATTCGCCGCCGTAACGAAGTTTCCAGAGCCTATAGCTGATGACCACGACGGGCGCGCTGCCGGGTTTATCGTCTTCCGAACGCACGAACCCGCGCCCCAGAATCGGATGCACGTCGAGAAAGTCGAAATAACTCGCGGAGACCAGGGTGCCCCAGGTCCGCTCCGGTTTGGCCTTTCCGGTCAGATTCAGGGGGTAGATCGCAGCGCCTTGCAGCGACGAAAAACTGGTGGTGCGATTGCGCAGATCCACAAAATCCGGGTAGGAAAATGGCACGGGCACGCGCGAATTTCCGCCCGAAGTGAAAGCGAGAATGTTGCCGGTGTTCACCGCTCCGGGAATAGGATTGAGCAACGTGGAATTGATCCAGCTGAAAATGGTGCTATTGGCCCCAATGCCGAGGGCAAGAGTGAGGACAGCGATCGCGGAAAAACCCGGCGCGTTCAGCAGCACGCGAAACGCGTAGCGGATGTCCTGCCACAGCGATTCCATCAAGGCCTCCAAGGCGCAATTCTGGCAGTAATAATGCAATTCGCGCGCCACGAACAACGCGGATAACATCTCACAAATTTGGCAGTTAACGACCGACAGACCGCGGGCGTCAGCTGCACGTGTTCGTTCGTGGGAAGCCTCGCCCGAAAACGGACGCCTTCGCTCGTTGAACGCCCACCTGTCCGCGCGTACAGTTTACGAAGCGACACCGCGCTAACGAAATGACATTGCTCGCCCTCCTAGCGGCGCATACATTGATTCCAGCATCCTGTGGGACGCAGCGACGACGTGGGACCAAAAACCGGAGGGGAAAATGTGGAGCAACAATAAGCAGTCGGATTATCCAGGCGCAGCCCCGGCACAGCCCGCGGCTCACACACCATCGCAGTCCAGCACCAGCTTTAATTCGAACGCGGCGCCGGCTGCTTCCGCACCGATCCGGTCGAGCGTTCCTTCGGCGCGCAGTCTGGCAACCCTGGGACCGGGACTCACGGTGAAGGGACAGATTTCGGGCGACGAAGATCTGCAAATTGACGGCAAGGTGGAAGGGCCCATCGCGCTGAAGGGCCAGCGCCTGACCGTGGGACAGAATGGCGAGATTGTCTCGGATGTGCACGCGCGCGAAGTCATCGTGTACGGCAAGGTGCGCGGAAATCTGCACGCGGAAGATCGCGTGGAGGTGAAGAAGGACGGCTCGGTGATTGGCAACATCACGGGCGGCCGAGTCCTGATCGAGGACGGCGCGTACCTGAAGGGCCAGATCGAGATCGAACGTGGCAAGTCGAGTCATCACGCCGCGGAAGAATTGGAAGCCGTGGGCGCTGGCAAAGCCTCGAACTAAGATTCATTTTCCAACCCCGGCTGCAGACGGCGGGTTCAACGTGCCGTGGCGGAGCGGGCTGAAATCTGGATGGCGCTGCAACCTGATGGTTGCGGCGCCATTTTTATTTATGGCGGCGACGCTCACGGCACCACGGGAACGATTAGCGCGGAAGGATGCGCTTTGTCGTGATAGATCACGTTGGTGGCTTTGATGATGCGGGTGGCGCGGGCTTGTTCTTCGCCGATATTTAGATTGCGATCGAAGCGCGGGAAATTGCTGCTGGATACTTCGAGGCGCAGCTTGTGTCCGGCTAGGAACACGTTGCTCGTGGCCCAAAGATCCAGCGTGATGTGATAGGTCTCGCCGGGATTCGCCAGCTCCGGCTTTTCCTGTGAATCGCGATAACGCATCCGCAAAATTCCTTCAGTTAAATTTTGCGCGAAGCCATTGGGCCAGACGTCCACTAGTTTTCCGGTGAAATCGGTGTCTACGGCGGAAGTGCTGACGTAGAGATCGAGCGACACGGGGCCGGTGACCTCCGTGTCTTTGGTGAAGACGGGAGTGGAATAAACCAGAACATCGCTGCGGGCTTCCGCGGGGCGCTGGTCTTCGGGGCCGACGCCGGTGGGCAGTGGTGGCCCGCAACAAAGCGGCCCGCCGATGGTGGGTACCGGATCGCTGGGATCGTAAACGTACTGATCGGGCTTCTCGGTCGCAGGCGCAGTGACGTTCAACGATCCGTCGCCGGCAACGCCATTGGCTGTGCCTCCGGAATGCAGGAAATAGTGCGTGGGTTTCGCGCGGGCGAGCGGCCAATCTTCTTCGTCGCGCCACTCATTTCTACCCATGACAAAAATCCTCACCGGTTTTCCCGGCCCAGCTGCGGCGATGTTAGGTTCACCTTTGAGCAACCAGTCGTACCAGCGCAACGTGGCTTCGTCGAGATCAAACGGCGCCGCGCTGCCGAAATCCAGGCCGCCGATTTTTTTCTGCTTCGGTTCGCCGGCGTGTCCACCGATGTAAACGAGGAGGCGCTGGCCGTGGCGCGCCGTATCGCTGCCTGCTTCGGTTTTCAGGTGGATGTAATTGTGCAGGGTGCCGCCCAGGAAAATGTCATACCACGCGCCCAGGCTAAAAACGGGAACCTGAATTTCGGCGTAGTGATCCTGGATAGACCACTGCTTCCAATAATCGTCGAAATTGGGATGCGCGAGCCAGTCGAGAAAATAGGGAGCTAGCCCCGCGGCGTTCGGCGTGCCGAGCACCGGAAATTCAGTCAGCGGCAGGACCTTGGTTCCAGTTAGCGGATCGCGGGCCGTGTCCACGCGTCGTTCCAGCGTGTTTTCGGCGAGGCCGCTGGTCCATGATTCGTTGAACCATTGCTCGAAGGCGCCGCTCTGATAGGTCCAGCCGTCGTGATAATTCGAAGCGGTGACGTCGGGACAGATTCCGGCGAGATGCGGCGGATGCGCGATGGCCGCGAGGTATTGCGTGGCGCCGACGTAGGAGCCGCCGAACATTCCGACTTTGCCGTTCGAGTAAGGAAGCGCGGCGGCCCATTCGATCGTGTCGTAGCCATCTTGCGATTCGTGTTTGAAGGGGTACCACTCGCCCTCGGATTCGTAGCGGCCGCGCGTATCTTGCGCGATCACGACGTAGCCGCGCGGAACTGCTTTCAGCGCGAATTCGATCTGCCATTGTTTGTCATACGGCGTGCGCGTGAGCAGGACAGGAAACTTCCCTTCCGCTTTGGGGCGGTAGACGTCCGCGCGGAGGACTACGCCGTCGCGCATTTTGGCTGGGACGTTGCGCTCGACGGTTACTTGGTAGGTTTGCGCGGCTGTGGCCCGGGCTGAGAGAAGGAATGCTAGGCAGAGTGTGGCGACAATGTGAAATGCGAGAATTTTTGATGAGCGAGACGAAATACGGCTCGAGTGTTTCATCTATTTGCAGCGCCCCCTGATTTCTGACCGGCCCAAGAGTCTATCGCAAAAGTTAGGTATTGCGGGCGAAGAGCGGTTGAGCGATCCGGCGAAGACTAGGCCACTGGAGCAGCGGGCGAGGCGAGGCAAGCCTCGCCTTGAAAAAGCGGGAGCAAGCTCCTGCACTCCCAGATAGCTACTCGTAACGCAGAGCTACGATTGGATCCACGCGCATGGCGCGGCGGGCTGGGACGTAACAGGCGATCAGCGCTACCGCGGTCAGCAGGAATGCTACGCCGATGAATGTGATTGGGTCGGTCGGATGTACGGCAAAGAGCAAGGTGCCGAGATAGCGCGTTAGGGCCAGAGCTGCGGGAATGCCAACCGCTAGCCCTACGAGAATCAGTTTCGCCGACTCCGTGAGGACTAGGCGCAAGATTCTGCCAGGAGTTGCGCCTAGCGCGATGCGAATGCCTATTTCGTGAGTGCGGCGCGCGACGGAGTAGGACAGCACACCGAAAATTCCCACCGCCGCGAGCAGCAGCGCGATCACACCGAATAGTCCCAGCAGCAAGGTGCGAAATCTTGGTTGGGCGACGGACACGCTCAAGGCTTCGGGAAGCGTTTCAATGTCGGTGACGGGCAAGTCTTTATCAATGTCGTGTGTGGTTTTGCGGATCGAGGCTGCCACGCTCGACGGGCTTAGCGTGCTGCGGACGATCACCTGCGCGCCCCAGAAAGGGGCTTGCGCGAACGGGACGTACATCATCGGACCGGGCGCTTCGCTGAGGGAGTTGTCGCGGATGTCGCCCACGATGCCCACAATTTCGCGCGGAGCGGCGCCGTCGGGAGGAAAGCCAAAATTTAGCTGCTTGCCCATGGGGTCCTGGTTGGGGAAATATCGCCGCGCGAGAGTTTCGCTGATTACCGTAACGCGCGGCGTGCCGGCGGAATCCTGCGCGCTAAACAAGCGGCCCCGCAGAAGCGGGATGCTCATCACGTGAAAATAATCGGGGCTGACGGAAGTGAAGTCGGCAGTGATGGCGGTTCCGGGTGGGAGCGGTGGATTGCCAACGATATCGAAGGCGAGGTTGACGCTTCCTTCGTTGAGCGGCAGCGGGACGGCCATGGCTGCATCTTGCAAGCCGGGCTGCGCGTGAATTCGTTCGAGGAAGTCGTTGGAAAAAGCCGTCCATTGCTGCGGCGTGGAGTATTGAAATTGCGGCAGCGAGACGTCGGCTTTCACGACGTGCGCTGGGTCGAATCCTGGATTGACCGAAGTGAGCATGGTGAAACTGCGCAAAAGTAGTCCGGCGGCGACGAGCAGCACCATGGCGAGAGCAATTTCAGCGATCGCGAGAACGGTGCGCGTGCCGCGCTGGCGGCTGCCCTCCCCCGAGCGATTGGAGGCTTCTCGGAGGCCAGTCTGCAAACTGGAGTCGGCGGCAAAGAGGGATGGCGCTAAACCGAAAATTAAGCTAGACGCGACGGCGAGCAGCAAAGCGAAGGCGAGCACTCCGCCGTCCAGGCGGATGGTGTCGGCGCGCGGCAAATCCGGCGGCAGCAGCGAAATGAGCGCGTGTACTCCCCAATAGGCGAGAAGAATTCCAGCGATGCCGCCGAGCAAACCGAGAACTGCGCTTTCGGTGAGCAATTGCCGGACGATGCGCTTCCGGCCGGCGCCGAGTGCGATGCGCACCGCGACTTCCCTGGCCCGGGAGGACGCACGCGACAGGAGAAGATTCGCGATATTGACGCAGGCGATCAAAAGCACGAGTCCAACTGCGCCAAGCAGAATGAGCAACGCCGGTCGCGAATCACCGACAACTTGCTGCTGCAAAGGATCCACACGGATTTGCCATCCGGTATTGTTGGCGGGATCGTCTTTGGCGAGCGCCGCGCTCATCGCGTCCATTTGCGCTCGGGCCTCCGCGAGAGACACGCCCGGCCTCAGGCGTCCGGTGGCGAGGAGCCAGTGTCCACCGAGGCGGGACATCCACGGTCCGAACATCGGATCCTGGGCGATGGGGATCCAGATGTCTTCGCGGATGGCGATGAGCGGAAACTGAAAGCTCGAAGGCATGATGCCAACGACAGTGAACAAGCGTTTATCGAGGCTGATGGAGCGGCCCAGGAGTTGCGGGTCCGCGCCGAAGCGGCTGCGCCATAGGTTTTCGCTGAGAATGACGACGGGAGGCGCGCCGCGTTTGCCGTCTTCGGCGAGGAACGTGCGTCCCAGGAGCGGTGGCACGGCTAAAACTGAAAAAACTTCCGGGGTGACGTCAACGGTGGTGAGGACAGAGGGGTCACCCACCCCGGTGAGCGTCAACTCATGCCTGGTGTTGGCAGCCAGCTCCGAGAAGACGCTGTTGTGTTCGCGAATCTTCTCAAAATTTACGTAGGACATCCCGTCGAAGGGGAGCTGGTCGTGGGGGTTGGCTTGAAAAACGAGGACCAATTGGTCTGGGTTCGGATACGGCAGCGGGCGCAACAGGACCGCGTATACCACGCTGAAGATGGCGGTGTTTGCGCCGATGCCGAGCGCGAGCGTGAGTACGGCAATCGCGGTGAAACCTGGAGATTTCCGCAACATGCGCAGGGCGTAGCGGACATCCTGCCAGAATTGCTCGAGCCATACAAAACTCCACACTTCGCGAGTTTCTTCGTGCACGCGCGTCACGTTGCCGAATTTGCGAAGAGCAGCGTAGCGCGCTTCTTGCGGGGCCATGCCGCGCGCGATGTTGTCCTGGGTCTCGGATTCGATGTGCTGCTGGATAGCCTCGTCGAGATCCTGCAACATGCGCTCGCGCCGCTTCATGGCTTGCCCTCTTGTTCAGCCGGGCGGAGGATGCGCGCGATAGCTCCGGCGAGTTTGTCCCACTTGCTGGTTTCCACAGCGAGTTGCTTGCGGCCTTGCGGAGTCAGACGGTAAAATTTGGCGCGGCGGTTATTTTCGGAAGTTCCGTCCTCGACCGAAATCCATTTGCGCTTGATGAGCCGGTGCAGCGCGGGGTAGAGCGAGCCTTGCTCTACTTGCAAGACTTCGTCGGAATCGAATTCGATGGCTTTGGCGATGGCGTGGCCGTGGACCGGCCCGCGCAGCAGCGTGCGGAGAATGAGTAGATCGAGAGTGCCTTGGAGAAGCTCGATGCGCTGTTTTTGTTCTTTAGTAGACATGCTAGGTGAGGATAGCGCGCTTCCAGTAGAATGTCAAGGTGAGGCTCACCAGCGGGCTTAGCACAATGTTTGCTTTCCCGGCTCTACATGAATGACAGTATGGGAGCGGGGGGCCATCCAACATTAGAATTCCCCTGCAGCTCGCTTTCTTGATTTTGTCCCCTAGGATCCCCAGAAATATTGCCCTCAATCCACGCAAGCGCGGAGAAGTAAAGCAAAACCGAGCCAGCGAGGGATGATTAGGCAGGAGGATGCATAAAGACAATGCGGATAAACACGTTCATTTTTTCCACGTTCTTCGCAATGGCGATGATACTGGCGATTCTGGCGGCGCCGGCGTCGGCGCAAGTAGCGGTGGGCATATCGGTGGGCTTTGCGCCGCCCGAACTGCCCGTCTACGAGCAGCCCGTTTGCCCCGGAGACGGTTATATCTGGACTCCCGGGTACTGGGCGTGGGACACGGACGCGGACGATTACTACTGGGTGCCGGGAACTTGGGTCGAGGCGCCCGAAGTTGGCTTCTTCTGGACTCCGGCATGGTGGGGTTGGGGCGGCAGCGCGTTTGTGTTCCACGCCGGCTATTGGGGACCCGCAAATCGGATTCTATGGCGGAATTAATTATGGCTTTGGATATTTCGGACACGGTTATGAAGGAGGCCGTTGGGACAACGGGCACTTTTTCTACAACCGCGCGGTGAACAATGTGAATGTGACGATCGTACACAACGTCTATGAAACCAGGGTGGAGAACGTCAACGAGACGCGCGTCAGCTACAACGGCCACGGCGGCATTGACGCGCGTCCGACGCGGCCGAGGAAGCCGCGGAGCACGCGCGACACATCGGACCCGTGCCGGCGCAGACGCAGCATATGGAAGCGGCGCGGCGTAACCCGCAATTGCGTGCTTCGTTGCAATCATGGAAAGCCGCCGATCGCGGCGACGCGAGGCCGGGCGAGTTCAGCGGGCGCGGGGTAGTGCGCGGCCAAAGAAGGTTCTTACAAGTCGGAGGCGTCACGTCCTGCACCCGGCGCGCGAAACGAAACGGCCGCGAAAAACGAAACAGGCGGCCGGCCCACGGCGGTTCATCCGAACGATTTGCCGCCGGCCGAAAAACACACGGTGCACGAGTACCGGCAACACGAAAGCGGATCAGAAATACCAGCAACAGCAGGACAAACTGGATGCGCAGCAGGCGCAGGAACGCCAGAAGCTGCAACAGCAGCAGGAGAAGGAACACCAGCAACTGGCGAAACAAAATGCCAATGATGCGAGGAAGCAACAGGTAGAACAGAAGCACCAGCAGCAGACGCAACAGCTGGTGCAGCGCCACACTCAGCAACAACAGCATCTGCAGCAGCAGCACGGCAGCCGGCGCACGAGGCGGCTCCGAAGAGTAAAAAGTAGGAAGTGCAGTAAGGATTCGAGCGCGGTGCCCGGCGGATGGTGGCTGGGCGCTACGTTCGCAGCGACTTCATTCGCCGCGCATCCAGCAGTGGATGCGCGGCGAATTCGTTTTAGTGGCGAGGCGCAAGGGATGCAGGGCAAGTTAGTGCGTGACTAGGGGCTGCTGCGTACGGAAAAACTTGGGGCCGGACGATAGCCGGCCCCGAGAACGAGCGTGTTAGATGGTTTGTGACGTGGTTTCAGTTTGCGGCTGCGGCGTCACATTCGGTGGGGGCGACGGGGCCGTTGCTGGCGCAGCGTTATTGTATCGGTTCGGCTGCGCGGTCTGACTGTTTGGCGCGGCCGAGGACTCGCTGTTGGAACTCGGCTGCGGGTTCGCTCGGTTCGGACGCGGCTTGAGCGAGAAATTAACGCCGCGGCGCGCGTTTTCGTCAACCGTGCGCTGCAAGTCCACGTCGTCCATGTTGAGAGTGCTTTCTCCGCCGTAACTCACGATGTAGTGGAGCTGGCCGTCGGCGAGCCAATAGTCGCTGGCGGCGTAGGTCGTGCCGTCCTTGAGATAAATCAGGACGGTGGGCGTGGAAGCAGCCACGTTGCCGGTGTCGGGATTATCGTCGGGCGAGCCTTGCGGCTCGATCGCTTCCACGGAATTGTCCGCGGAGGATTGGAATTCGATGGTTCAGAATTTGCGCCCGAGTCGTAGCTGCCCGAATTATTGTTGTACGAGCCGGAGCCATAGTCAGGGCTCAGGTTCGAGCTTGAGTCGTCGGGATTGCTGTAGGTGACGCCATAGCCCGGGTCGCCGTAGCCGTAGCCGGCCAGCCCCAGTAGGGGTTATACCAGAACGGGTTGTAGTAGCCGACGTAGCCCGGCCAACCCCAGCCCCAACCGAAGCCCCAGCCAGGTCCCCACCAGCCGCCCCATCCGAGACCCCAACCCCAGCCCCATCCGAAGCCACAGCCCCAGCATCCGCCCCAGCCGCCGCGCCAACCGTAGCCACCCCAGCCACCATGCCAGCCATAGCCGCCACGATAGCCGCCTCCGCCATAAATGCCGGAGCTATGGAAGCCCGAGGAGCCGGAGAAGGAATGGCCGCCCGCGAACGAGGTAGAGCCGCCGTGAACGTTGAGCCCGCCGCCGAGGTGAGCCGAATTCATGCTACCTGCGGAGCCAAAATGCGAGCTGCTTAGACTGGCGTTGCTGAAGCGCGATCCGGAAAGGATAGCGCCGCGCGAGCTGAACGAAGACGAGTTGCCGAAATGCGAGCTTTCGATGTTAGAGACCGCGCGGTTCGTGGAGACAGCCGAACCTGAGCCGCGCGAACTTGCGGAGAGCGAATTGCCTTCCGCGCCGCGACTTCCGTTTGCGGACAGGGATGTGGCCGCACCGCGGGAATTGCCGGCGAAGTTGGAAGTTGTGCCAGCGCGAGCACCAGCAGTTCGCGTTTGAGGTTGCGCCGCGAGAATTGGCGAAGGCGTTGGAATTTCCACCAGCGCGCGGGCCCGCCGTGGCATTGGATCCGCCGCTGCGGCCAAAGTACGGCATCGAGCCGTTGCGGCCGAACGAATTCGGGGGAGTACGTGGCGTTGCGGTTGCCGGTTACGCCGTTACGCGATGAATACGAATTGCCGCGGCTCGCGGAATTGTAGCCGCGATTGCCTGCGGAGTATCCGCGGTTCGCGGATGAATTGTAAGAATTGCCGGAACGTCCCGCGGAATAGGAGCGGCCGGGCGACATGGAATAATGATTGCCGCTGTAATTGCCGCCGCGATAGCCTCCACCGTAGCTCCCGCGATAACCGCCACCATAGCTGCCGCCGCGAGGCGCGCTGTAGTGACCGCCTCCTCCGCCGTAGCTGCCCCGCCGCCGTGGAAACCGCCGCCACCACCGCCCGCCGTGGAAGCCACCACCACCTCCACCGCCACCATGACCGCCGCCTCCGCGCTGCGCGAATGCCGAGGGCGCGCACAGGAGTGCCACCGATGCGACTGCCGTGAAAAGAAACTTGAGAGAGGACTTCATGTTATTTCCTCCAGCCAACCAGTGCTCTAGCCGGAACGACCTTGTGCCCATTCTACACCTTAGATTCGAGGTGGATGCGCTTGGTTGCAGTTTCTTGCCGTTTGGCGTCTTAACCCGCGCGAATGCAGCAGTTCAGCCATTTCGAGAGAATGCTCCACTCGGTGTAACACGGCGGGTTCTAAAAAGTTTCGTTTGAACTTTGGGACAGCATTGGAACGGTCGGGTGCGCGACGTCCGCTCTGGAGCTTGAGTGGCCCGCGACGGCTCAGGCTTTGCCGCGTTCTGCAAGAAAGACCCCTACGAGGACCAGTGCTGTGCCTACGAGAAGGTTGCGGCTGGGCCGCTCACCCAGGAAGGCGATCGAGAGCAGGATTACCACTACCGGCTGAAAGTAACTCATCGCGCCCACACGAGAGGCGGTCATGTAGCGCAGAGCCCAATACATGATCGTGTAGGCGGCGACGGAGCTGCCCACGGCCATGTAGATCATGCCGAGCCAGCCGCTCAGCGCGACGCTGTGCCAGTTCAGATGGAAGGCTTGGCGGACGGTGAGAGGCAGAAGCATGATTGCGGCGGCGACGCAGTTAAAGGTGTTCATGGAGATGGCGTCGTATTGCGCGGCGACTCGTTTGCCGAAGACCGTGTAGGCGGCGAAGCCGATTACGCCGCCGAAAGTGATCAGGTCTCCCAAGAGGTAGGGCGAATTGACGGGCGAGCCGTGCTCCGTTTCGAGAAGGTAGACGCCCGCGAAAGAAATCGCCATGCCCACGATTTTGCCGACGGTGAGCGCTTCGAGTTTCAGTGCGCGGGCCAGGAAGAGAATGATGATGGGTCCGACGGCGATGATCACGGCGGAATGGTCGGACGTGGTGAAGTTGAGGCCGACGGTGAATAAGCCCTGGTTGACGATGACGCCGAAGAACCCGAGATAGGCAAAGGGCCAAATGTCGCGCAGGCGCAAAGGCGCGCGGTTCGGTTGCGCGAAATAGATCGGGAGCATGACGAGGGCCGCGAGTTCGAGGCGAAAGCAGGCGAGCGTAATCGGATCGAGCGTGCGCAGCGCGATTTTTCCCGCGATGTAATTGAACGACCACAGCATGAGCATCACGAAGAGCCAGAAAAGCAGCGTGAGCTTGCTTGGCGTGCGCGAGGTTTCGATCGCGGAAGTGGAAGTCACAGCAGCGGAGGCGGTCAAATTCGGACTCGACGACGCAATGAAGCGCTCATTCGAGGACTTCACGGCGCTTGGTGAGTTGTTCGATGCGGTCGAGGCGCGGAGCGTAGCCGATTCCCGGCGCGGTGGGCACGCGGATGGTGCCCTTCGGCGTGACTTCTACTTCGGGCTCGATGATGTCTTCGGTCCAGTAGCGACGGCTGGCGGAGACGTCACCGGGCAGCGTGAAATTCGGCAGCGTAGACATGGCGATGTTGTGCGCGCGGCCGATGCCGGATTCGAGCATGCCTCCGCACCAGACTGGCACTGATTTGGCCTGGCAGAGATCGTGGATGCGACGCGCGGCGGTGTGGCCGCCGACGCGGCCGAGTTTCATATTGATGATTTTGCAGGCGCCGATTTCAATGGCTGCGCGGGCGTGTTCGAAGTCGTGAATGCATTCGTCGAGGCAAATGGGAGTTTCGAGTTGACGCTGCAGCGCGGCGTGGGAGTAGATATCGTCGTAGCCGAGGGGCTGCTCGATCATGATGAGGAAAAATTGGTCGAGCTGCTGAAGCAGCGGCGCGTCTTCCAGGCGATAGGCGGAATTGGCGTCCACCATCAGGCGAATACGCGGGAATCTCTGGCGCAAAGCGCGGGCGGGTTCAACGTCATTGCCCGGCTTGATTTTGATTTTGATGCGCTGGTAGCCGGCGGCGAGTTCTTTTTCAACTTTCGCGATGAGGGTTTCGATGGAAGGTTGAATGCCGATCGAGACGCCCGACGAGATTTCGTCGCGGACGCCGCCGAGCAGTTTCGCGAGTGGGAGATTTTTTTGCTTTGCTTCGGCGTCCCATAGGGCGGTCTCGACGGCGGCTTTGGCCATGTTGTGGCCGCGGATTTGCCCGAGCATGTCGGAGACGTCCGACGCGGAATTCAGTTCCCTGCCCTTGAGGGTTGGCCACAGGAAATCGCTGATGATGTGGCGCGCGGTTTCGACGGTCTCGTAGGAATAGTACGGGTCTTCTCCGGCGGTGGATTCGCCCCAGCCGGAGACGCCGTCAACGTCTGCTTCGACTAGCAAGATGCGGCGGAGCGAACTGGTGCCGAAGCTGGTTTGAAAGGGCGCGATCAGCGGGATATGTATTTCGCGCAGAGTGATTTTGCGAAGGCGCATTTGGATTGGGGACCTTTAGCTTTCAGTCTTCGAATTCTTCCGGGCGATATTCTGGCAGACGCAGCCCTGCGACGGAAGCGGCTGGTTCCAGAATGTAGTCTGTGGTGGCGCTGCGCGGTTCGAGGCCCGTGGCGATATAGCCCTGATGAAACAGCTTTTGAAATTCTGTGCGGGCGTGAGTCTGCACGCGGGCGGCTTCATTGCGGTCTTTCGCCTTGATTTTGAGCAACTCGATAGGCAGCGAAATGGATCGAATATCGGTTGATGCCGGAAGCGAATTATCGGCGAGAATATTTTTTACGCGATCGGAATCAATCCACCATTCGGCGACAAGACGGTCAGTCGGCAAGCCAGCATGCAACGGGCTTTCGGTGATGCCGTAGCAATTTGCAATGAAGCGGCGGGCGATCGCGCCGAGACGAACGAAATTGAAGTGCGCGTTCTTCAGTTCGAGAGGATCGAAGGTCCATTCGACAAGGCGAATCTCGCGTTTCAGCGCGTCGTGACGCTGGAAAAGTTTCAGGCGGCGGCCAACGCCTTGGTTTTGGTAATCGGGCAGGACGGCGGTCATGTGCGAATGCAGGAACGGCTTTCCGCCGCGCGTGCCGACCAGCGCGAGGGTGAAGCCGACCATTTTATCGCCGTCGAAAGCGCCGAGAATTTGGCCGCCCGTGTGATGCGCTACGACAAAGATGGGCGAAGGGACGGCGATTTGTTCGCCCCAGACCTGGAATTGCAGGCGGACGCAGGTTTCGTATTCCGTGAGCGAATCGCAGTGGCGGATTTCAATTTCGTGCTGCTGGGCAGTCGGCTTATCGGGAGTTGAGCTCATTTGGCGTTGGCGGCTTTGCGTGCCGGTTCCTGCGATTTGGAAAGATCCCAGAGTTCTTCCATGCGTGCGCGCGGGAGGTCGGCGAGGCGATGGCCTTCGGCGGCGGCAGTCGATTCCATCCACTGGAAGCGGGTTTGGAATTTGCGATTGGCTTTTTTTAGCGCGATTTCGGGGTCGGCGCCGAGGAACCGAGCGACGTTTACGGCCGCGAAGAGGAGATCGCCGACTTCTTCTTCGAGGTGTGAGTTCGCGGGAACCCGGCGTGATGTTGACGCGGGCACGGTCCGCCTCGGCGGATCTTCGACATGCCGTGCGCCCACGGCCTCGCGCGAGGCTGCGGCACTCTTGTCAGCGGAGTTCTGCAGCGTAGCGATGATTTCGCGCTTTTCTTCTTCCAGTTTGTCGAAGATGCCATCGAGATTGTCCCAATCGAACCCGATGTGGGCTGCTCGGCGCGTTAGTTGGTAGGCTTCGAGAACTCCTGGGAGGCTGCGTGGGACACCGGCTAGGATTGATTCTGCATTTGCGTCGGTGTCGCGCGCGGCTTCGTTCTTAGTTCCCTTCCCGTTGGATTTTGCGCGTTCCTCGGCTTTGATCTGCTCCCAATTTTTCAGGACAGCGGCGGAATCTTTTGCTTTAGCGTCGCCGAAGACGTGCGGGTGGCGGCGCACCATTTTTGTGTGGATGGATTCGATTACGTCGGAGATGGTGAACGCGCCGGTTTCTTCGGCGAGGATCGAGTGGAACACGACCTGGAGAAGCAGGTCACCCAGTTCGGAGGCAAATTTTCGCGGGTCATCCGCGGAGTCCATCGCGTCGAGGACCTCGTAGGTCTCTTCGATCAGAAATTTGCGCAAGGATTGGTGGGTTTGCTCATGGTCCCAGGGACAGCCGTTCGGGCCGCGCAGGCGCGATTGTAAGGCGACCAGCTTCGCGAACCATTGGCCGGCTTGTTTGTCGCGACGCGTTAGCGGGATGCGTGGGGAACGCGGCGCGGCTGCCGCGCGAGGTTGCCGGCGCGCTGTCTTTTTGGCTGTTTTTCGATTGGAAGGCACCGCGGCGTTCTTCCTCTTGGCTGGACGCTTTTTCAAACAAGAATGATGGGCGATTAGGGCGAGCGGCGTCAAGCGAACACCGTTTTAACGGGACGGATGCTTGTTACAATGCGGATACACCTTATATGGCAGAGACGAGCGTTACTGTTTCTCGACACGCGTCCGGTTTGACTCGGGTCGTCACCGCGTTGCTGACCATAATGTTCCTCGTATACGCAGCGACGTGCGCATATTTCTACTTCGAGCAAGACCAGATGACCTTCCCTGCTCCCGCTGAATACCCAACGGCCACGCCAGCGAGTGTCGGCATTCCCTTTGAAGACCTCCACATTCCGGTAAATAGGTCGGAACAAATCCATGCCTGGTGGGTCCCTGCATCTCCTGTTTCCGATAAGGTCTTGCTGGTATTTCACGGCAACGGATACGTCCTGGAGCAGGCAGCCACCGGAGAACTCGTCCCGTTGCACAGCCTGGGAACCAATCTTCTTATGATCGATTACCGCGGATACGGATCAAGCAGCCGCACGGCTCCCAACGAGAAGCGAGTCTATGAGGATGCCCGGGCCGCCTTTAGTTATCTCGTAATCCAACGCAAAGTCCCTGGTCGAGACATCATCTTTCTCGGTCGCTCTATCGGCACCGGTCCGGCAACGGAGATGGCAAAGGAACATCCTGAAGCCGGCGGACTAATTCTGATAAGTCCGTTCACGAACACCATTGATATCGCGAAGACCATTTGGTACCTGCGTCCCTTCCCTCTTTCACTTCTCTCTCACAATCGGTTCGATAATTTGTCAAAGATGGATGGAGTCCATATTCCGGTTTTCGTTTCGGTGGGTACTGCGGACCGCCTAACGCCTCCTGCTATGGCACGAGCGTTGTTTGAGAGGGCGAATCAGCCGAAGCGATTGTATTTGTCGCCCGGCGCGGACCATAACAACGTGATGGATACCGGCGTCAACCTGCTGGAAGACCAAATCCGAGCGTTCATTCAGACGATACAATGAGGCTAGTTTGCGGCCGCGTGGGCGGGAGCAGGTGCGCTGCGGCGGATTACGGATTCTGAGAAGCGGTCCATTTCTTCGGCTTGCGGGCTGAATTGCAGGAGCAGCAAGTCCACGCCGGCTTGTTCGAATTCGCCGATGCGGTCAGCAATTTGTTGCGGAGTGCCTACCAGTCCGGACCGCAGGCCGCGGTTGGAGACGGAATATTCTTCGAGCGAGACGCGCTGTTCGAGCTGCGTATTGGCTAACCATTGCTGGTAATTCTGGTAGCCTGCGGCGTTTTGTTGTACGTCGGTGATGCGGGCTCGTTCTTTTTGCGCTTCTTCTTCTGATTCGCGGACGATGGCGTAGGCGGCGACGCCGAATTGCATGCGCGGGAGATTTTTGCGGGCGCGGCGTTCGGACATGTCCTTTATTTTTTCGCCGACACGCGCGGGTGAATCGCCGTGCATGACGAACGCGTCGCACTTCTGCGAGATCAATTCCTTCGCGGCTTCCGATTCCCCGCCGGCATAAATAGTGGGGCGCGGCTTCGATACCGGTTTCGGTTGCAGCACCAAATCCTGCACTGAATGATATTTTCCGGAATACGAGAAGTGGTCTTGCTTCCAGGCTGCGTCCACGATATCGAGCCATTCGGAGGTGCGGGCGTACCGGTCGTCATGCTGATCGAATTGCACGCCGTATTTTTTCGCTTCTTCGGCCCACCAGGAAGAGACGACGTTAAGCGACACACGGCCTTTGCTGATTTGATCGATGTTGGCGGCTTGTTTCGCGAGCAGCGCGGGAAGATGAAACGTGGGACGGACGGCGACCATCAGTTCGAGCGATTCGGTGACAGCCGCGAGCGCGGCGGCGGTGGACCAGGCATCGAGGGAGGGCGCGTCAACACCTTTGATGTCGTTCAAATTCAGTTCGGCGATGAGCGTAAGGTCGTAGCCGATTTTTTCGCTGCGGCGCGCGAGGCGCGAGACGTAATCCCAGGTGGGCTGCATCTGCTCGTCCTGCACATTGCGCAGCCAGCCGCCAAAAACGGGGAGCCAATAGCCGTAACGCATCAGCGCGCCTCCTTGACGAGATAATCCACCAGGCGCGCGAAAGGATCGAAGCCGACGATACGCGGGCCGTCGGACACGAAAGTTCGAGAGCGCGTTCACGTCGTAGTAGTAAAGCTGGCCGTCGCGGTCGTCAATGATGTATTCCAGGCCGCCGACTTCGATTTGCGCCTCTTTGAAAATACGTTCGACGGCTTTGATTACTTGCGGCGGCGGACGATAGCCTTCGACGCGCAGGCCGGTCTTCGCGCCTTCTACCACGCAGGCGGTTTTGATTTCGGCGCCGTCTGTGGTTTTGCAGATGTCCATCGGGCAGAGATCGAAAGTTTCGCCGGAAGTGAAAACTTTTATGCCGTAGAGATATTTGTAGCCGAGCGTTTCGACGCGGGTGATGTGTCCACCGCGCGCGGGGATGAATTCCTGGACGATGCCCGTGGAATCGAGGCCGAACTGGATGGCGTCGTTGCGGACTGCGGATTCAAGTTGCTCGATGGAATCGAAACGAACGATGCCGACGCCGCTGCCGCCGATATTGGGCTTGATGACGATCGGGAAACGCAGGGCGCGGGCGGCGGCGACCGCTTGTGACGGATGATTGATGACGGCTGAGCGCGGATGAGGCAGACCGAGCGAGTGCAGCAGCGAAAGCTGCAGGGCTTTTGAGGTTTCAACGCGAAAGGCGTGGCTGCCGTTCACGACGCGGACGCCGGAGCGTTCCAGGTGTGCGAGGTAACTGAGCGTGTAGAAGATTGCGTGCGCATTGCCGCGCGTCCATGCCGATGGGCTCATGCGATTGAAAACCAGGCCGTATTGCTGATTGCCATTCGGCGAGAGTTCGAAGTGGTGGCGGGCGGCGTCGAGGCGTACGTAGGGGATGTTGCGGCGCTCGAGTTCCGCAAAGACCGGTTGGAACCAGCGCGGGTGCTCGTGGTAAATGGCGATGGGGCGCGCGGGCTTGGCGGCCCGCGCGGGAGGTGGCGCGAGCTTTCGCGAGTTTTTGGCGGCTTTGGGGCGCACGGCGTGGGCTTTGTGCCGATTTGTGGCGCTTCGAGGCATGGCGTTCCTTGGTGAATTCTCGCGCAGAACCTTGGATGCACCAGACTAACGCACGTTGCGGGATTTTGCGAGCGGGGTGGATCTAGGAAGAAGATTTACCGCAGAGGCGTCCCGACTGCGTCGGGGTAAACGCTGGACGCAGAGAAAACCAGCGCGCGAATTTGAGTCGCGCGCCGCTGCGATTATTCAGGCTTGGCCAGGCCTTGGGCTACGGCTTCGTCGAGGAGTTGCTTCATTTGTTGTGACGCTTTCTTGCTTGCTTCTTCTTGCTGGCGGCCCAGCTCGCCTTGTTGGTCGCCTAGTTCGCCCTGTTCGTCGCCTAGCTTGCCTTGCTGCTCGCCTAAGGCGCCTTGCTTCTCGCCTAGTTGCGATTGTTGTTCGCCGGCTTGCGATTGTAGCTCTCCGATGCGGTTTTGGATTTCGCCGATTTTTTCCTGGATGCGGCCGAGATCTTCCTGCGTACCGCCGTCGCTCATTTGTTTCAGTTCGGCTTCGAGTTTCTGAAGTTCGGCACTCATGTCCGGAATTTTCACTCGGACTTTTTCCATTCGCTCGCCGAGCGCTTCTTGTTGCTTTCCGAGAGCCTCTTGTTGAGCGCCCAGGGCTTCCTGTTGCTTGCCGAGCTCTTGCTGTTTACGGCCGAGTTCCTGGGCCGGGGCGAAGAATTCCATGGCGCGTTTAACGGTGGCGGGATCGGTGATCACGTAGGCCTTTCCGTCACGAAGGAACCAGATGAAATCGCCGGGATACTGTTGGCGTAACGACTTTACGAAACCGGAGCCGCGTTCCTCCGAACTGAAGGGTCCGTCGGTGTGCATGGACCAGTCGTTGACCGTGGAGTTGCCAGAAACGACGACGAATTGCCAACCGTCGTCGTCTTCGCCAGTGATCAAAGTGTTGGAATGGCCGGACTGGGGCGACTGTTGCGCTTGGGGTGCAATAACAGCGATGTGTGGCCACGAGATCATGGGCATCACGGCAACAGGAGGCGCGATCGACGCTAGCGACTTCACGACCACGTTCGTCGAAACATGAACTTCCGGCTTGACCGAAAAGTGCATCGTCGAGACGTCATCCATCGTTACGATCCGGGCCATCGGAGGGATTACGACATGCGGATTCACGCGCATCATCGGGACCATGGAGACATTCACCGTGGTAGCGGGATTGGGAACAGGAGCGGGAGCTTGGGCCGCGGCTGGAGTTGAAGGTGCGGCTGGCGCTGGCGCGGTGGCTGCTGCCGGAGCTGGTTGCGGTGGAGCGGGCGGCGCCGGGGGCTGCGTTGATTGCGCCTGGGGCGATCGGACGTTCTCGATGGTCGGGCGGAAAGCGGCGGTGACGCAGACCACGGGAATCGCGAGAAATGCAACGGCGACGACGACGGGCTTTTTGAGCTGCATGGCGACGCTCCCTTTCCATTCGAGAATGCGATCGAGGCGCTTTTCGGCTTGGCCGGCGCTGGCCATTGCGACGCCTTGCCACCAAACGCGGCCCGGCGCCGCTTCGAGCGCGGCGAAAAAGCCGAGAACCGTCTCGGCGTAACGTGTGCGGTCGGCGCCGGCGGCCAGCGCTGCATCATCACTGGCTTCTTCGGCGAGTTCCGCGAGGCGGCGGTCGAGCCACCAACTGAGCGGGCTGAACCAAAAGACGCCGCGATGCAGAAGCGAGAGGCGTTCGGTGAGCGCATCGCGGCGGGCGACATGCGAAATTTCGTGCGCGAGAACGGCGTCGAGTTCGGCTGACTCCCATTCTCGCCAGGTAGCGGGAAGCAGGATCGAGGGGTCTTTTATGCCGAAGGTGACCGGGACCGAGAGAAGCTCCGATTCGGCGAGGCGCGGAGCGCCGTGGAGCCCTGCTGAATTCGCGAAAAAATATAAGCGCTCGAGGGCTCGCGGGTCGTCGATAGGCTGTGAATTGCGGTTGAGGCGGCGGCCGAAGCTGACGCCGAGAACCAGGCGCGTAAGAAAAAATATTGCGACGGAAGCATAGATGATGCAAGCGAGGGCCAGACGTGACAGCGGCGTGCGACCAGACACAATAGCTGCTTGTAGTGCGGCCGGCGGCGTCGGTCTGGAATAATGGCGAGACGGAGCGGCAGTGTAATTGAAAACCGGGTTGGCGACTGCGGGCGAGATCGCCGAGGGTGCTTGCATGTTGGCTACCGGCGCGTCGGTGTCGCGGGCGACAATAGCTTCAGTTATCGCGGCCGCTTGCAGACGGCCAAATCTCTCCGCCATTGGGACCGAAACGGGCAAGGGCGGCATCAGCAGTGCGAGAAACGGCATCGCCAGCGCAACAAGCAGAATGGTTCGCCACACGCTTAGGCGCAGCGCGACGTTTTTCGCGCGGCAAAGAGCTAGTGCGCCACCGGCGATGCAGGCGAGCGCGAGCGAACGGATCGCGGGGTCAACGAGATGGCCGAGGAAACCGGAAGACGCGTCGAGAACATGGGCGATGCTCATGACTTCCCTTCCTTCCGCTGAACGGCTTTGCGTGCGGCGATTTTCTGCGCGAGACGCTCTAGCTGTTTGCGGTCGAGGACGGCGTTATCCACCATGCCGATGACGAGCTGTTCGGCGGAGCCGCCGCAGAAACGGTCAATGATGTGTTTCACGGCGCGCACGGCGACATTCTGGCGCGGCTCCGCGGCGCGGTAGATGAAAGTGCGCCCGCTGATTTCGTGGGTTACGTAACCTTTTTCTTCGAGGCGGCGCAGCACTGTGCGAATCGTGGATTCTTTCATAGGCCGCCGGGCTGCGAGGGCTTCGCGGCAGGCTTCGGAGGAAACCGGGCCGTGGGACCAGACGTGGTCCATCACGACTTGTTCGACTTCGCCTAGGTTGCGAGGGCGGTTTGTGTTTGTGCGAGTCATTGTAACGCTACAGGTTGTAACAGATGGCGCGGAGGAGTGTCAAGCGGAAATATTTTCTGCGCTGAGAAGACGCACAGCCAGGAGTGGCTGTGCCACTCGCTTGTGGCGGAATGGAGGCGGATGTTAGACTTCGGTGTAACTCTTACGAGCGTCTTCAAGGATACCCGCCGTGGCTGATGCCAAGCATGAAGAAACATTCAAGGTGATTGACCGCCGTTTGTTCGGCGAGGATGGCGAACTGCGCAAGGACGTGGTGGAGCAGGAGCGTCGCGATGAAGAGGCGGCGGAGAGGAAAGCCGCGAGCCAGGCGCACGAAAAGGCCAAAGCCGCGGCCGCGGCGCCAAAACCTGCGGCTCCAGCTGCGAATTCGCCCGCACCGCAGGGCGGGTTCGCGCAACCCGCGGGCGGCGCGGGGCTGGTTGGTCCCGATGGATCGCAAGAATTGGCTGGGACGGACGAGGCTGGCGATGCGGCGGCGGGGGGTGAAGAACATTCGACTTCGCGGAGTTTCCAATTGCTCGTGGATTTTCTGACGCGCAACGCAGCGGCAATGCTCGGCGGGATGGCCGATCCGCGCACCGGCCAGGCGTTTGTGGACCTGGAAGGCGCACGCGAAGTGATTGATATGCTCGATGCGTTGCGCGAAAAAACGCGCGGGAATTTGTCGAAGGACGACGATAATTTGTTGATTGAGGTACTGGGGAGTTTGAAGCTGACGTTTATGGAGATTTCGAAAGCTGCGGCGGAACAGATGGCGAAGAAGGCGAAGGGAAAGTAGACGCCGGCGTCACGAGCCAACCGCGCGACGTCGTGTCTTATTGATATAGCGGCGCGTGTTTTCTACATGAATCGAAGGCGATTTTTGCGGCACCCCACCTCCAAATGAGTTCCCTGAAATTAACCGTCTTGGGGTCTGGCACATCCATGGGTGTGCCGACTCTGGGGTGCCACTGCGCGGTGTGCGACTCGGAGGATCCGCACGACAAACGTACGCGGCCTTCGGTGCTGCTCTCCTATAGCGGGCACAACGTCTTGATTGATACGACTCCCGATTTTCGCACTCAGGCGATGCGCGAACGCATTGACCGCCTGGACGCGGTGATTTACACGCACTCCCACGCCGATCACATCCTAGGACTCGATGATATTCGTCCCTACAATTTGAAACAGGGCGGCGTAGTGCCGATTTATGCATCGGCCGCTACTCAAGAGACCTTGCGGCGGCAGTTCGCGTACGTGTTCGACGACGCGCCAACCGAGAGCTCCTTGCCGGCGGTGGAAATGCATACGATTGACGTGCCATTCGAGCTTTTCGGATTGACGATTGTGCCGGTACCGGCGATGCACGGGCCGCATCCAGTTCTGGGATTTCGTTTCGGGAAGGCCGCGTATTTGACGGATTTCAGCGCCGTGCCGGAAACGTCGAAAAAGTTGCTGCAAGGATTGGACGATTTCATTCTTGATGCGTTGCGATATACGGTGCATCCCATGCATTCAAACGTGGAGCAATCCTTGGCACTGGTGAACGAATTGAAGCCCAAGCGCGCGTGGTTCACACACATCTGTCACGACCTGGGGCACGAAGCGGCGAATGCGAAATTGCCTCCGAACGTGCGGCTTGCTTATGACGGACTGAAATTCGAGGTGGCGATCTAGTGGCGATGGCAATCTTGAATTCGCCGGCGGAATGGATCGCGCATTTTGGCGACGCGCGCAAGCCAACGGCTGTGACCATCGGCAATTTCGACGGCGTGCACGTTGGACATCGGAAGATTTTGCGCGGAGTGGTCGAACGAGCGCGCGGCCTGGAGGCTATGAGCGCGGTGTTGACCTTCTTCCCGCATCCGGCGCGCGTGTTGCGGCCCGAAGTCGCACCCGGGCTACTGGAAACTTTGCCGCAGAGGTTGACGGAATTTGCGGCGCTGGGAACAGACGCGACGTTGGTGCTGAAATTCGATCTGGAGCTCGCGCGGGCGAGCGCGGAAGAGTTTGCGCAAAAGTTTCTGGTGGAAACGTTGCGAGCGCGGGCTGTACTAGTGGGCGCGAACTTTCGTTTCGGACATAAACAGGCGGGAGACGTAAAACTTCTGGAAGAATTGGGACGCCTGAACGGTTTCGCGGTAGAGATTGTCGAACCCGTGCTGGTGGATGGGCGCGTCGTCTCGAGTTCTGCGATTCGCGCGGCCGTCCGCGACGGAAACGTTGACGAGGCGCGGCAGATGTTGGGGCGGCCTTTTGCACTGGCCGGCGAAATTCGCAGCGGAACTGGAATGGGCCGTAAGCTCGTTGTACCGACTTTGAACCTTGCAACGGAGCAGGAGACGCTGCCGAAGTATGGCGTTTACGCAACTGAGGTGGTGGTCGGCGGCAATTGCTATCGGGCCGTGACGAACGTGGGCGTGCGTCCGACATTCAATGGCCAGAAGCTCGCGATCGAATCGCATCTTTTTGATTTCGCGGAAACGATTACGTCCGGTCCGATGGCGGTGAAATTCCTGTCGCGCCTGCGCGACGAACTGAAGTTTTCCGGCCCGGAAGCTCTGCGCGAGCAAATATTGCGGGACATTGCCAGGGCCAAAGAGCTTTTTGCGAAGCGCTGAGGCGGCGCTAGAATCCCACTGACTACCGTTACGGTCCGAACGACCGAACGTGCGCCCAGCCAGCACGGCGAGGAACTCATATGGAAAATCGAGAAGTGGCAAGAATTTTACGCGAGACGGCGCAACTGCTGGAGATTGACGGCGCGATCATCGGGCGTTACCGCAGCTACGAAAAAGTGGCGGAGCTTCTATATAGCATGCACGAACGCATCGAAGACCTCGCCAAGGACGAGAAGAAATTGAAGGAGCTTCCGGGAATCGGCGACGGGATGGCTGCGCACATCCGGGAAATTCTGGATACCGGCGATTACAGTCTGCGCGAGAAATTGCTGAAGAAATATCCACTGACGCTGCTGGATTTGCTGCATTTGCAATCCATGGGACCGAAGAAAGTGGCCCTGCTGTGGAAGAAATTCAAGGTTTCGACTATTGAAGGCATCGAAAAGCTGGCGCAGGACGGCAAATTGCGCGATCTGGAAGGGTTCGGCGAAAAGAGCGAGCAGAATATTTTGAAGGCGACGGCGCTGGCGAAGCGCTCGTCGGGGCGTTTCAAGCTTGATGATGTTGATGAAGCGGCGCAGAAACTGGTGGTTTATATCAGCCAGATGGACAAGATCGTCGAATCGGTGACGCCGGCGGGATCCTTGCGGCGCGGGAAAGAGACGATCGGCGATCTGGATCTCCTGGTGACCATGCGTCCGGGCCGCGATAAACAGAAAGATGTGGATGCAGTGGCGGCGCACATTTTGAAATATCCGGGAATCGATCAGACACTGGCGCACGGGGAAAACAAAGTGAGTGTGGTTTTGGGAAATGGATTGCAGGTGGACGTGCGTTTGCTGGAGAAAGACAGCTTCGGCGCCGCACTTTTGTATTTTACGGGATCGAAGGAGCACAACGTCGTTTTGCGCGGGCGCGCTCGCGATATGGGTTGGACTTTGAACGAGTATGCCTTGACCACGCTCAAGGGCGGGAGGTTTGTCGCCGGCAAGACGGAGAAGGACATTTACGACAAGCTGCGGTTGGATTACATCGAGCCGGAGCTGCGCGAACACACCGGGGAAATTGACGCGGCGGAAAATCACCGCCTGCCCGCGCTTTTGAAGCTGGAAGACATTCGCGGCGATTTGCAGATGCACACCACCGCTTCCGACGGACGGAATTCCATCGAGGAGATGAGCAAGGCTGCGGCCGAGTTGGGCTACGAATACATCGCGCTGACGGACCATTCCAAGGCCGTCACCGTGGCGAATGGGATGGACGAAAAGCGCACTCTGGAACAAATCAAGAAAATCCGCGCTGCACAGGCGCGCGTCCCGGAGATTCGTTTGCTGGCGGGGATTGAGGTGGACATCCTCAAAAACGGTAAGCTGGACTTGGACGACGAAGTTTTGGCGCAACTGGACGTGGTGGTGGCATCGGTGCATTCCTACATGAATTTAGGGCGCGAGGAAATGACGGACCGGTTGCTCGCGGCGATCGAGAATCCTTACACGCAGATTATTGCGCATCCGACCGGCCGACTAGTGTTGCGCCGCGATCCTTTTGATTACGAGATCGAGAAAATTCTCGAGGCAGCCAAGGAGCACGGGGTAGCTATGGAGTGCAATGCTTACCCGGACCGGTTGGATCTCAAGGATGTGCACTTGCGGATGGCGAAAGAGCGGGGCGTCAAGATTGTGATTTCCACCGACTCGCATACCGCGACGAATTTGAAATTCATGAAATATGGAGTGATCACCGCGCGGCGGGCTTGGATCGAGAAGAACGAAGTTATCAATACTTTGCCGACGGCGGAGTTTTTGGCCGCGCTGCGGGCGAAGCCTGGCGCCGGTAAGGTTGCTAAGAGGAAATCGGCTTAGTTGCGTGGTTACGGGAAACGTGACAGGAAAGATTTAACACGGAGGACACGGAGAAAAGCGGAGGGCACGGAGATTTCGAAACCAGTCTACCGCATAGACGCAGAAGTCGCAGCGAAAACCGAATTGTCGCTCGGCTCACGACGACGGCCACTGGGAACATTTTCTGGACGGCTTGCGTATCTAGTGGTGGAACACAGAACGGCTATCAGGCGACCGCAGCAGACAGCTTGGCGGCAGGAACGGATTGAGGATTTCTAGTGCGCGCGCGGAATAGCCCGTGCCATGGAGCGAACTATGAAGCTTGTTACGAATTTCTTGACGGCTGCGGTGGTGGCGGGCATTGCGCTCGGAGCTGCCGCTGCGCCGGCGCGCGCGGATGATTGGTCGAAAACGTATCAGGTGAATGGTCACGCGCAGCTGCGTGTGATGACGAGCGACGGCGACGTCTCCATCACGGGCGGAAACCAAAATCAAATTGACGCGCACGTGACCACGCAAGGCTGGAAGATCGGGCCGAACGACGTGCAAATCGTCGAAAGTCAGAGTGGTAACAACGTCTCAATCGAAGTACGCGTCCCCCACTGGAATTTTTCGTTTTTCGGCGGCCACAACCGGTCAATCCACGTGGATTTGCGCGTGCCGCAGTCATTGGACTTGGACGTACGCACCAGTGATGGGAACGTCGTGGCGCAGGGAGTGTCCGGCAAGATCCAGATTGATACGGGCGACGGCAACGTCACCGCCAACAACATTCGCGGCGATATACGCATGCACACGGGCGACGGGCACATCGAGGGACACAGTTTCGATGGCTCGCTTGACGCCGACACCGGCGACGGAAACTTGCGCGTTGACGGCCGTTTCGACGCGCTGGTGCTGAAGACCGGAGACGGCAGCATAGACGCGCAAGTCTCGAACGGCTCGAAGGTGGCGAACGGCTGGAATCTGCATTCTGGCGACGGGCACATTACGCTGCGGCTTCCCGGCGATCTGAACGCCTACCTTGACGCGCGTACCGGCGACGGCAGCATCACTTTGGACGTCCCAATACAGGTATCGGGCTCGCTCAGCCATTCCGCGGTGCGCGGGAAACTGAACGCGGGCGGCGGGACAGTGGCGATCACTTCGGGGGACGGGTCAATTCACGTAGAGAAACTGTAGCTTTTCGCCGTGCGCGCGAGTTCCTCGTGTGTGGCATCAAGGAGCGTCGAGCCTTTCGCGGGTGCACCCGTCCACCTCTGAACCTGCAAGGAAATTCCATCCGCATGTCGTCAGAAGCCCACATTTGTTTCTCCGTTAGCACGCCGCTGTCCGCAGCCTCAGCTCCAAGCAATGCAACGATTACAGTTACGTCGCGTGAACATGTGGCATCCGGCGTGCACTTTGCGGGGAGTTGGCGGCAACGTACGTGGAGGAATAAATGATTCCGTTCCTGATGCTCGGGGTTTTCGCAGTACTAGTATTTCTTTCGGTGTCGGACGGAATTGCCGCTAGCCTCCGCCGAAAGTAATTCTCGCGCACTTGGCCCACCACACCAACGTCCGACTCGTTCGCCTCTTTTCGAGTTCCCTGCCCTTGGCATTTTGAAAGGTAAACGATCCTCGCACTGGCTTTCCGACGCACTCTACATTTCGCGGAGAATAGTCCACGTTCGCTTGGCGGGAATCAATTTGCAAATCTTTACGGGTTGCCGCATCATAAATTGTTTGCTCCGTGCCGTTCGCCGCGCTGTGACGGCGAGTTCACTTACAATATAGCGATCAATCGAGCCGCGGCAGGATGAGCGGGGGCTCACGTTGCGCTTTCGCGGGCAACGCGCGGCGCGGCATGAGACGTTCTGTTTCACAACTTCGAAAAGGACTGGGGGAAATCGAATGCGCAGGCCTGTGAGTGTTGCTCCGCCAAAGGGAAAGCTGGGAGTGCTGACGCCGGGGATGGGCGCGGTGAGCACGACTTTCATGGCGGGAGTGGAATTGGTGCGGCGGGGGCAGGCCGTGCCGGTTGGTTCGTTGACGCAAATGGGGACGATTCGGCTGGGTAAGCGCACGGACGGTCGCACACCGAAAATCAAGGATTTCGTGCAACTGGCGAAGCTCGACGACCTGGTTTTCGGAGGCTGGGATGTGTTCAGCGACAACGCCTTCCAGGCGGCGACGAAGGCCGGAGTGCTGGACGCCAAGGACCTTGCCAAGGCCGAAAAATTTTTAAAGGGCATCTCGCCGATGAAGGCGGTATTTGACCAGGAGTACGTGAAGAATCTGCAAGGACCGAACGTGAAGAAGGGCAAGACGAAAATGGATCTTGCCGAGCAATTGCGCGACGACGTCCGCAACTTCAAAAAGAAAAACAAATTGGACCGTCTGGTGATGGTGTGGTGCGGCTCGACGGAAGTGTTTTTGAAGCCGCAAGACGTGCACAAGGACCTCGCGTCGTTTGAAAAAGCGATGAAGGCGAATCATCCGGCGATCGCGCCTTCTATGCTGTATGCGTACGCTGCGATCAGCGAGGGAGTGCCCTTCGCCAATGGCGCGCCGAATTTGACCGTGGATATTCCGGCGCTCGAGGATTACGCGAAATCGAAGAACGTGCCGATCGGCGGCAAGGATTTCAAGACCGGGCAGACTTTGATGAAGACCGTGCTGGCGCCGGGGTTCAAGGCGCGCATGCTGGGATTGAACGGATGGTTTTCGACGAACATTCTGGGCAATCGCGACGGCGAAGTGCTGGACGATCCGGGTTCGTTCAAGACCAAGGAAGAATCGAAACTCGGCGCGCTGGAATATATTCTGCAGCCCAATCTATATCCGGACCTCTACGGCAAGATTCATCACAAAGTGAGGATCAATTACTATCCTCCGCGCGGTGACAACAAAGAGGGCTGGGACAACATCGATATTTTTGGATGGCTCGGCTACCCGATGCAGATCAAAGTGGATTTCCTGTGCCGCGATTCGATTCTGGCGGCGCCGATCGTGCTGGATTTGGCGATATTCTTCGATCTAGCGCAGCGCGCGGGGATGCGCGGAATTCAGGAATGGTTGAGCTTCTATTTCAAGTCACCGATGTGCGCGAAGGAGCTTTATCCCGAGCACGATTTGTTCATTCAGCTGATGAAGCTGAAGAACACTTTGCGCTGGATGATGGGCGAGGAGCTGATCACGCACCTGGGCGCCGAATATTACGATTAGGCGATGAAGCCTGCAGGTGAAGATTCGACAAGACAAACGGCGGAGAGATTGGTTGCTCTCTCCGCCGTTTTGTTTTTTGGTAGCGAGGTTAGAACTGGTTCCAGAGGTACTGGTTGTAGACCTCGTGGTGATATTGGACTTCGGCGGCTTTGACGACCGTGCCTAGCAGGCGCGCGCAGCGGTCGGCTGACGCTTGCTTCAGGTCGGCGTAGCGGGCCTTTACATCTTCACCGAGCATCTTCGTGGTCCATGCGGCGCCCCGGAAATGATCGATCGCGGTGTAGATGTTGTCCGGCAGGTAGCGCTCGGCCTGCCGCAGGTTCTTGATTTTCGAAGTTTCCCCTTCGAGACCCGAGCGGAAGATCGAGTACATGACCATATACGGATTCGCGTCCGGCGAAACGGAACGAACCTCGACGCGCATGCTCTTTTCATTGCCGATGGGAATGCGAATCATCGAGCCGCGATCGACCGGCGAGGCCTTGATCTGGTTCGGCGCTTCAAAGTGCGGATCAAGGCGGCGATAGGCGTTCACACTGGCGTTGAGCATCAGGCAAACGTCATTCGCGTGGGTGAGAATGCGATCGAGAAATGCCCAACCGACTTTGCTCAGTTTTTCCTCGCCCTTGGGATCCCAGAAAAGATTCTTGCCGCCTTTGCTGACGGAAACGTTGGTGTGCATGCCGCTGCCGTTGACGCCGACGACGGGCTTGGGCAGGAAGCTGGCGGTGAGGCTCATGTTGGTGGCGACCTGTCGGCAGATCAGTTTGTAAAGCTGAATCTGATCGGCGGCGGCGACCACTTCGCCGTAGCCGTAATTGATTTCGAATTGCGACGGCGCAACTTCCGGGTGGTCTTTTTCATTCTGAAAACCCATGGCACGCTGCACTTCGGCTGTCGTATCAATGAAATTGCGCAGCGGATCGCCCGGAAGAGAATGATAGTAGCCGCCGGTGTTGACGTACTCGAATTTGCCGGTCTCCGAATAGTGGCGCTCGGCGTCGGAGCCTTTGAAAAGAAATCCTTCGATTTCGTTGGCAGCGTTCAGCGTGTAGCCTTCCTCCTTGAATTGCCTTTCCGCAAAACCCTTCAGGGCGCCGCGAATGTCCGCGCTGTAAGGCGATCCGTCTTTATCGATCACTTCGCCGAAAATGAGCACTTTTCCTGAGCCGAAGACGTCTGCGGGGCCCCAATAAAAAGCGCTCCAATCCATGGCCAAACGCAGGTCGCTTTCGCGTTGGGCGGTAAATCCGCGGATGGAGGAACCGTCGAAGGTGAGGTTGTCCCAGCTCTTCACGAGAAACTTCTTGTCGTAGTCGAGCATGTGCAGGCGGCCTTCCAGATCGCTGAAGAGCACGGTGACGGCTTTGATGCGCTTCTCGTCAGTGAGGTACTTGACGCGCTCTTCCTGGATTTTGTGCGGCGCAACGCGATTCCTGCGTTGATCCTTGGCTTTCAGGTTGAGCTCTTCGAGTTCGTCGTAAGGGATTGCTAGAAAATTCCGGAGTTCGGTTGCCATGTCTCTCCTTCAGGTGGAATGCGGTTCGCGCCTGTGGCGCGTGCGCCGCTTTTCAAAACAACGTAGGGTATCGTGAGGCGCGTGGAGGGTCAAATCCCAAAATGGTGAACGAGCCAAGAAATCGCTTATCGAACCGATAAATGAAACTTTGAGATTTGAATTGCGATGGCAGCGCTTGCTGGCAGTCAAAACCATTTACCGCAGAGGACGCAGAGAAAACCAGCGCAACCTCGTATTCCGTGAGGCCCATCGAGGCCCCTTAGTGCTCGAAGCGGCCGATGAGCTGCGCTTTGCCCAGAATGTGACCCTTCATCGCTTGTTCGAGCTCGGGTTTGGTGGCCTTTGGCTTGAGGTTGGTCACTTCATCTAGCGCATAGAGCTTGAAGAAATAATGATGCACAGCACCGTGCGGTGGACACGGGCCGCTGTAGCCGATCTTGCCGTGGCTGTTCCTTCCCTGCAGCGTGCCGTCGCGCAGCTTTTTGTCCTTGGGTACGCCTTCCTGCAGTCCGTGCGAATCGGCCGGAATGTCATAAATCACCCAGTGGACCACCGTCCCGTTCGGCGCGTCGGGGTCGTCCACGACTAGCGCAAAACTTCTCGTGGCGGGCGGCGGAATATTCCACAGCAGAGCAGGAGACACGTCTTCGCCATCGCACGTGTATTTTGCCGGGATGGCCGCGTCTGCTTCGAAAGACGCGCTGGAGAGCTGCAGCGTATCCGCGGATTGCTTCAAGGCGTCTTGCGTTGTGGGTTGGCGATCGGCGGCAGCGTGGGAGTGCGCGAACGGCCAGCCAACCGCGAAGACGAGCACGATTATAAATGGCGCGATGAAAGTTTTTGAGAGCGTCATACGTCCATGCTAAGGGCCGACGATTGGTTGCGTCAAGGCGTCGCAGACAGACGCCTGCATTCAGCCGCGACCGTTGTCCAGGGGCTTTGTGTTTCACCGGTTGCTATGGCGATTGTTACCGTGGTACATTGGTACCACTATGGAACCAGCGCGATTTAAAAAGAAGTTCATAGTTGAGCGCGTGCAGACTGGTGTGCGTATGGAGAAGCGGCTGCTGAAAGTGCTCAAGGCGCTAGCCGAATTTCACGATTTGACTTTGGGCGACCTGCTCGAGGGCATCGTTTTGCATGCCTTCGACGGCAAAGCGCCATTTCAGCGAGCGTCGCGACGGCGAATCAGGCAGTTGAAGAAATTTTACGGTTTAGATCTGGATGCACGTGCCAGCCATCGTTTGATGGAGGCGCGGGAGGTCAGCCGGATGCGGGGACCGCGCGGGGTCCGGAAGAGAACGGTGGCGCGCGTCCCAGCCAGGAAAACCCGCGCCAGCCGATCAGTTCACTCCCCCGCGCGCCGCAAGAGCAAGAAGAAGGGAGGACATTCACGATGAGCGCGAATCCGCATCGCCAGGCCGTTCAAGTGCTGCGTTGGGTTTTGGGCCTGGTCGTGTTGTGGGAGTCCTGTCTGTTTTTGCGCAGGACGATTCTTGAAGTCTCTCGATCGGGCCACTTAGGCGTGCACTCCTGGATTTTTCTGGTGCTGGCGAGCGCCGAAATCATTGCTGCGGCGATGTTCCTGCTGCCCGCAATGCGAACTACGGGAGGATATCTGTTGCTCGTGGTTTTCGTTTTTGCTGCAGCTTTCCACATTTTGCACGGTGAATTCAGCGTCGTTGGCGGCTTGGCGATATATGCCGTGGCCGTGGTGGTGTGCTTGACCTCCGGCGCAGGCGCCCGTGAGGCACGGCCATGACTTCCGTCGCGACCGACAATGACGACATTTTGCTTGCGCAATTCGAGGACTGTTCCCTTCCCCTGGAGAGTTTTCATCACGGCATGCACGTGCGACTCGTCTTTTTGTATCTGCGTAAGCATTCGGTGCTGGAGGTGCTTGCGCGGTTCCCGGCGAGTTTGGCGAAATATGCCGATGCGCACGGAAAGAGCGGCTTGTATCACGAGACGATTACGTGGGCATATGTTCTTCTCATAAACGAGCGGATGCGCCGGGCGGTAAGGAAACAGTGTTGGGACGAGTTTCGGGCGCAGAATCCGGACTTGCTCACGTGGAAGGAAAGCGTCCTAAAGAAATACTATCGCGCGGAGACCCTTGCGTCCGAGTTCGCCAAGCGCACGTTTCTATTCCCCGACAAGATGTCTTCCGACGACGTTGGTTCCCGCTGAAAATCTAAGCGCAAGCCGCCCGCTTAAAGGCGGCCGCTACAAAATCCAACCCTCATCCTGCGTTCGATCGCCCGGCCGGGCGCCGGCCGCGTTGATGGCCGCGGAGCATTTTCCTCTCGCCGAGGCGATACTGACCTCATGTCTGGGTGGCAGACTTTGTGCTAAGGTTATTGGTTCGAAAATGCGCTTCGCTGTGTAGCTGCAGGTGTGCGGAAAGTCCGGGAGAACTGTAAAACCATGAAGAATGCTTACAACGGGATAGCAGTGCCACCCGCTGGCAAAGCGATTGATTTTGCCGGCGGCGCGTTTCATGTGCCGGACCATCCGGTGATTCCGTTCATCGAGGGGGATGGCACGGGGCGCGACATCTGGAAAGCTTCGCGGCACGTTTTCGATGCGGCCGTGGAAAAAGCCTACGGCGGAAAACGCAAGATCGAGTGGCTGGAAGTATTCGCGGGTGAAAAGGCGTACCGGCAATTCAAGGAGTGGTTGCCTCAGGACACGGTGGACGCGATTCGCGATTTCCGCGTGGCGATCAAGGGACCGTTGACGACTCCGGTGGGGGGTGGCATTCGTTCCCTAAACGTGACGCTGCGCCAAGTGCTGGACCTTTATGCGTGCGTGCGGCCGGTGCGTTATTTCACGGGCGTGCCTTCGCCCGTGCGCGAGCCGGAGCGCATGAATGTGGTGATCTTCCGCGAAAATACGGAGGACGTGTATGCGGGGATCGAGTGGCGATCGGGCTCGATGGAAGTGAAGAAGCTGATTGATTTTCTGAATAACGAGATGCTCAAGGGCGTCTCGAAGAAAGTGCGCGAAGATTCCGGCGTGGGCATCAAGCCGATTTCTCCGACCGGGACCAAGCGCCTGGTGCGGCGCGCCATCGTTCACGCGCTGGAAAACAAGCGCAACGCGGTGACTCTGGTGCACAAAGGCAACATACAGAAGTTCACCGAAGGCGCGTTTCGCGATTGGGGCTACGAGCTGGCGACGCAGGAATTTCGCGAGTACGTGGTGACCGAGCGCGAGAGCTGGATCCTCGACAACAAGGACAAGAATCCGAACATTACCGTCGAGCAAAATGCTGCCGCGATCGAGCCTGGCCTCGAGCAAGCGACTGACGACTTCAAGAAGCATCTTTACGAGGAAGTGCGGCACACGATTGATGCGATCTACGCTTCGCACGGTAACGGCAAGTGGAAGCATAAGATTTTGATCAACGACCGGATCGCCGATTCCGTGTTTCAGCAAGTGCTGACGCGCGCGGATGAGTATCAGGTTTTCGCGACGCCGAATTTGAATGGCGATTATTTGTCGGATGCTTGCGCGGCGCAGGTGGGCGGCTTGGGGATGGCTCCCGGCGCGAATATCGGCGATGGTTTCGGAGTTTTCGAGGCGACTCATGGAACCGCGCCGAAGTATGCCGATAAGGATGTCATCAACCCGAGCTCGGTGATGCTATCGGGCGCGATGATGTTTGATTTTATGGGCTGGAAAGAGGTCGCACGATTGATCGAGGACGGAATCGCGCGGACGATTCAGCAGAAGCGCGTGACGTACGATCTGGAACGGTTGATGCCGGGAGCGAAGAAGCTGAAGACGTCCGAGTACGCGTCGGCAATTATTGAAAACATGCAGGCGGCTGTCGGCGCGGTTTAACTGTCATGTCGTAATGGAAATTAAGCACAACCAGCCGTTCCGAAAAACGGCAATCCCAGGAGAGTGGAATGCGGAAGAAGGTGACGGTGGTGGGTGGCGGCTTTGTAGGCTCGACAACAGCGCAACGGATTCATGATGCGGGCCTCGCGGATGTGGTCCTGACGGACATTTTGGACGGAGTGCCCGCCGGCAAGGCTCTGGATATGGCGGAGTCCGGGCCAATTCTCGGGTCGGACGTGTACGCCTCAGGAATTTCCACGGCGAGCGGCGACTACGCCGGCACGGAAAATAGCGACATCATCGTGATCACCGCCGGCTTTCCGCGCAAGCCGGGCATGAGCCGCGACGATTTGTTGAAAGCGAACTACGACGTGATCAAGGGCGTGGTGGAAGCAGTGGTGAAGCTTTCTCCGAATGCGATTCTGATCATCGTAACGAATCCGCTGGACGCCATGGCGCAAGCCGCGTTCAAAATCAGCAAGCTGCCGAAGGGGCGCGTGATCGGGATGGCCGGCGTGCTGGATTCCGCGCGCATGAGCACTTTTGTCGCGCGTGAGCTCGGCGTATCCGTCGAGAACGTACATTCATTCGTGCTCGGCGGGCATGGCGACGACATGGTCCCGCTGGCGCGCTATTCCACGGTAGCGGGAATTCCCCTCCCCGAATTGATTTCGGCCGAAAAGCTGGAGGCGATTGTGACGCGCACGCGCAAGGGCGGCGCGGAAATCGTAAACCTGCTGAAGACCGGGTCGGCTTACTACGCGCCTTCCGCGGCTGTGGTCGAAATGGTGGAAGCGATTCTGCATGACAAAAAGAAAATTTTGCCGTGCGCAGCGTATCTCGAAGGTGAGTACGGCATCAGCGGGCTGTTTGTCGGCGTGCCGGTGAAATTGGGCTCGAAGGGCATCGAGCAGATCATTGAGATTAAACTGCATCCCGAGGAGAAGGCGGCGCTGGACAAATCGGCCGCTTCGGTGCGGGAATTGGTCAACGTGCTGGGCGTCTAGCGCGAACGGGCCAAAAAGCAGATCCCTGCCTGCGGCAGGCAGGTCTCGCTACGCTCAGAATGACAGGTGCCATTTAGTATCGGCGCAGAGTCCCGCAAAATCCTTACGCGCGTTCCCAGGTCAGGCAGGCGTTGCGGGCTTGGGAGTCGTCCACGGGCGTGAGCGCGAGGCGATTGCCGGAGATTTCGTAGGCGCGCGTAAAATCCTTGCCGACGTCGCCTGGCCGCAAGCTTCCTTCCAAGTGGTGCGTGATGGTTCTCTTCTCCCAATTCACTTCGTAGGTGCCGTAGTACGCGTAATAACCCTTATATGCGATCTGCACTTCTTTCGGGCTGGGGAAGCCGGGCCCTGAGGACATATCCGGCCGTGGATTGCGCATTATTTGCACGGCGACGTGGCCGTCAGCGTCATACATCAAGATTCCGATGGGGCGTTCTCCGAAGAGCCGCGATTCCGATGAAGCGATGGACACCAGCCGCCAGGTGCCGACGAAGGGGTTGGAGTCAGACTGTTTGGAGTCATACACAGTCGTGCTGCGAGAATGACTCTGGCGCTGGGTGGTGGTCATGGTAGGGAGCCTTTCCGCGAAACGGCCCTGTTGCTCTGTACCGCCTGATTCATGCGACGCGTCAACCCGGCTTGAAATTAGTGCCGTTAACAGCCAAATATATCGCCGCGCTGGCGCGAGGGCAAGTGACCAATCGGCGAAGACTGCGCGCAGATTTCCAATCCGGCAACCAACCCTCTGCTAACATTATCGTGGGAGTCATTCACAGGCATGAAGCTCTTCGGACCAGGAAAAGGGAGAAACTCGCGCGCGAAGCCCAACGGCTCGAGCGACAAAGCAGGTAAACGCGCGTCCGACCGGTTGAATTCGCGGGACGATGCCGGCTCGCCGATGGTCGCGCACCGGCTGACGAAAGACCTTGCCCGCTCAGAGCAGCTCGCGACCATGCTGGCGCATAGCCGCGCGGCCGGCGCCGTCGAAGTCGCTGATTTGCTCGCGGGCATGTACATCTACGATTGGGAGCGCTTGTCAAAATATTGGCCCGAGCAGGACGCGATCGAGGAATATCTGCAGCAGATCTGCAGAATCAGCCCGCAGCGCTGGCACCACTGGATCCAATTTTACGACCAGCAGAGGCACTCGGACGAAAATCAGGGCAAATGGAAGTGGCTGCGTCCGGGCGCGGCCTCGGTTGCCGCGTCAGAGAAGGACGACAAGCCACTCGGACGTTCGGCGGAATTGAACGCACTGCTGCGCAGCGCGGAGGAAATCGCGCCGGCACTCGATGAGATCGAAGGCCGCCTGATTCCGATCCTCACGTGCGAATGCGTGCTGTTTGCGATCGCCAAACGCACGGATTCCGAAATCGGCCACCGTCTGGTCGCATCTGGCTTGAACGTGATCGATCTAGAACAAGAGGCGCGCAATCCGCGGCACGCCCCGCTGCATTGAGCGCGCGCGGCAACACCGACAAAAGAAATCGCGCCCGCAGGAAGCAACTTCTAAAATTCCAAAGCCAAAACTAAGACCCGGCGGGACGCCGGCGCTACACCGTCGCCTCAAATAATCAATTTGAAGTGCGGCCAGAGGACTGAAAGCGGAGCCGTAGGCTTGCGGCAAAGATAGACGTGGACGTCGCGCTCAGCGACGCCGGCGTGCGGATCGGTAATCGTCGCGACCAGTTGCACTTCGCCGAAATAATGCTTGTACTGGTCGGCGCGCTCGCCGAAGAGGATCACGCACGCGCCGGTGTAGGACCGCGGCCCCCAATAGAAATAGCTGTTGTGCCCGCTGATGGCCTTCGGCAGCCCCAGTTGCGGCCCAAAGTGGTCAATCGCGCCAGCCTCGCCGTAATTCCCCGCCAGAATCGCGCAATCCGGTTGTTCCGCCGGCGGCACGTCGTGATACACGCGCGCAATTTGCTGCGCCATATTTTCCCAGCCAAACATGTCCGCATAGAGCTGCGGCAGGGCCGTGGTCGCATCGCGCTCGGTTTTCACGTCGCGGGCATAGGGAAACATTTGCGAATATTTCAAGAACGTATCGACGGGCAGTAGCGGCACGCCGAAAGGAAGCGTCACGACGCCGGCGATAACGAGCAGCGCCGGATAGGCGACCGTGAGCCAGCGGCGCCCGGGCGTGGCAAATAATTTTTCCAGAGCCACACCTCCGGCCGCCATTAAAACCGGATAGACCGGCAGCGCGTAATACGATTTGCCCTTGAAACCGATAAAAATCGCCAGGACCACAAGATATGCCCAGCCCAAAAAGCGAAAGCGCTTCCCTTCCGGCGACGCGAAATACCAAATCAGGCCGGCCAGCCATACCGGCAGCGCCAGCGGCTGCAGGAAAAGAACCTGCTCGAAGAGAAATTGCGCCGGACTGATGGGGACATTCTTGAATTCCTGCGCATTGCGCACGACCTGGATCTGCGGCCAGCCATGGCGCGCTTCCCAGAGCAGGTTTGGCAGGAAGATGGCCAGCGCGATGGCTGCGCCGATCCATATCCATTTCGAACGGAACAGCTTTGCGTGACCCGAGAGCAGCAGTCCCACTACGAGAGCGAAACCAAACACCAACATGCTGTGCTTATTTTCGAGGCCAAGTCCGGCGACGGCTCCGAAGACCAGCCACAGCTTTGGCGATCCGCCTTTCACGATCAGAATCGCGATCCAGGCGCACACCAGCCAAAAAAGCGGCTCGAACGCGTTCATGGAAAAAAAGCTATCGAACGCGAGATAGGCAGGCGCCAGCAGAATTGCTATAGCCGCCAGAAATTGCGCGAAAAGGCCGCCGCCGAGATCACGAGCGACGCGGCCGGTGAGGTACACCACCGCCGCACCGGTAATGGCAGGCCGCAGGCGCAGCGCGAAGAGCGTATATCCGGACGAATGCCGAACGATCCAGGCAATCAGCGCGATCAGGGGCGGCTGGTCCACATAGCCCCAGGCGAGATGTTCGCCGCAAGCCATGTAATACAATTCGTCGCGAAAAAATCCATAATGGTTGATTCCCGCAAACTGGATCAGCAGTTTGACGAGAGCTAGCGCCAGCAGCAGATAGGTTGAACTATGTTTTGATTGCCGCACGTCTTCAACTAATGCTTGCTGACGTGATGCGGTCGAGCTTCGGGAAATTCTTATCGAGGTACGGCTTCCCGAGCGCCGTGATGGAGCCCTGGTCGGGAGATTCGCCATAGCCGCTGTGAATCTTCTTCACGACGTCCATCCCGGAAGTGACCTGGCCAAACGGCGCGAAGCCCATGCGATCGAGCTGCGCGTTATTGCCCGTATTGATGAAAAGCTGCGTGGTGCGCGTGTTCGGTCCCGCGGTGGCGAAGGTGATGAAGCCGGGCTTGTTGCTCTGCGTGACCGGATCGTCCTTGAAATTCGATTTGCGCCAGACGCTGTTGACGTTGGGGTCGGCGCTTAAGCCGAATTGCACGACGAATCCAGGGATGACGCGGAAGAAAGCAGCGTCCTCATAGAAACCGTGCTTGACGAGATTATAGAAACGGTCCGCGCCGAGCGGCGCCCAAGCCCGCGTGACTTGCACGACAAAATCGCCGGCAGTGGTTTTGAAGTTTACGTTATACGTGTCTGGGGCGGTGTCTTTCAGATTGGCGGGTTCGAGCAGAGTTGGTTGCGTGGTCATAGTGTTCTCCCAAGGGACCATGAAGGCATGGTCCGGTCACAGATTTTTTAGGCTGGCGCAACTTCCAGGCGCGTAGGACCACCGCTGTTATGGAAGATGCGGCAGAATTGCTATTCAGGCTTCGCAGCCGGAGCCGCGGTTTTGTGAGCCGGCATGGTGTGAACGGCCGGCGCGGGTGAAGTTATAGTCGCTGAGATGATGCGATCGAGCTTCGGGAAATTTTTGTCGAGATAGGGTTTGCCTTCGGCGGTGATGGCGGCCTGATCGGGCGCTTCCCCGTATCCGCTAAAAATTTTCTGGACGACATCCATCCCCGAGGTTATCTGGCCAAACGGCGCAAAGCCCATCGAGTCCAGGCGCGCGTTATCGGCGAGGCTGATAAAAAGCTGCGTGGTGCGGGTATTGGCGCCGGCAGTCGCAAACGTGAGGTATCCAAGATGATTGCTTTGGGTGACGGGATCGTCTTTTATGGCGGCTTTGGACCACACTTTGTTCAGCTCTGGATTGGCGCTCAAACCGAATTGCACGACGAAGCCGGGAACGACGCGGAAGAAGGCCGCGTCGGTGAAATACCCATGCTTCACGAGATTGTAAAAGCGGTCGGCGCCCAAGGGCGCCCAGGCGCGCGTCACTTGCACGACGAAATCGCCCACTGTGGTTTTGAATGTGGCTTCATATTGCTCGGGAGCTTTGGCCGTAAGCGCGGCGGGATGGAACAGCGCCGGATCAGTGCGGTGCGCCGTCGAATGCGTGTGAGTTTGCGTCGTACCTTTCGAGGGGGACGGTGTAGCTGGACTGGGACTGCGCCGGTTAGCGCCGCCGGCGAAAAAGCTGCAATCAGAAAAGCAAAAAACTAGGGAACGAAACGTTTCACAATTACCCTCCTAAAATTTGGTGCTGCTGGGTGAACTATTTTTGCGCCGCAGCTTCCACATCCTGCATCAAGCGCAAGGTGTTGCCACCTAGAATTTTGCGTATGTCGCTCGCGGAGTAACCCTTGGCCAGCAGCGCATTCGTGATTTGCGGCAGATGCGAGGCGTCTTCTATGCCGTATGGCATATCCGCGCCGTCGAAATCGGAGCCAAGTCCGACGTGGTCGGCGCCCACGAGTTTCACGGCGTGATCAATGTGATTGACGATTTCGGTCCAATCCACGCGCGGGAGTTTGCCTTGTGCGACCATGTCGCGCACCACTTTATCGGCTTCAATCAATTGGCAAGCTTCATCATTACCGCAGCGCTTCTTCGACTCCGCTTCGATTTCTTTGCCAAGCTCGGGATTATTTTTTTGTGCGTCCTGGAATTTCTGGTCGAGAAAGCCGACGTGGTAATTGATCTGGATCACGCCGCCTTTGGCCGCGAGCGCCTTGATCATGTCGTCGGTCATATTTCGTGGAGCATTGCAGAGTGCGCGGCAGGACGAATGCGACGCGATCACCGGAGCCGAGCTGGTCGTTAGCACATCGTAGAAAGTCTTATCGGAGACGTGCGAAACGTCTACCATCATGCCCAAGCGGTTCATCTCGCGCACGACTTGCTTGCCGAAATCGCTGAGGCCGTTGTGCGCGGGCTTGTCGGTGGAAGAATCGGCCCAATCGGTATTGACCATGTGCGTGAGCGTCATATAGCGCACGCCGAGGGCGTAGAATTTGTCGAGGTTGGCCAGCGAATCGTTGATCATGTGGCCGCCTTCCACGCCCATCAGGACGGCGATTTTACCGTGAGCCTTGGCGGCGCGAATTTCGGCGGCCGTAGTGCACAAGACGAGGTCGTTCGGATGGCGCATTACGGCCTCGCGGACCGCGCCGATTTGAACAAGCGCGCGCTCGACGGCCGTTGGTCCCGTGATCGTGCCGGGAATATAAATCGAGAAGAAAATCGCGCTCAGGCCGCCTTCGCGCATGCGCGGGATGTCTATGCCGCCGTCCGTGTGCCGCGCGCCAAGGTCGAATTTAGGATCGAGCAGGCGCTGCGTGGTGTCGTCGTGCGTGTCAATCACGATCGAGCTGAAATGAAGTTCACGGGCTTGCGGCGAAATAGTGGAATCCGATTGGCCGGTTACGGCTGCGAGCGGCAAAAGTCCTCCGAGTAAACAGCAAAATACCAACAAAAACACACGAACCATGCATCCCCCGAAATTCCCTTGGAATTCTACGACACGTTGCTGGGAAACAAAAACGCGGAATCGGGTGCGAATCGAGCGCCACTTCTACTGCAAAAACTTAACACAGAGCGCACAGAGAAAAGCATACGAGAACACAGACACGCCTTGCGATCCTCTCTTAGTCCTTTCCCGCGAAGAATGTTTTCACCGCGTGCAGCATTACTTGGCCATTCACCGCCGCGAGCGATTCCGTTAGTGGAATTCCCTTAGGACAAACTTTCACGCAGTTCTGAGCATTGTCACAATCTTCGATTCCGCCGGGACCCATCAGAGCTTCCAGACGCGCGCCTGCGTGCATTGCGCCGGTGGGATGCATATTAAAGAGCCGCACCTGGCTGACGATGGCCGCGCCCACGAAGTGCGAATTTTCGTTGACCTTCGGGCAAATCTCCAGGCAATTGCCGCAGGTGATGCAGCGCGAAAGCGGATAGCCGATTTCCTGCTTTTCCGGCGACATGCGCGGGCCGGGACCGAGATCGTAAGTGCCATCAATTGGGATCCAGCACTTTGTGCGCTTCAAATCTTCGAACATCGAGCTGCGATCCACCTGCAGATCGCGAATCAGCGGAAATTTCGTGAGCGGCTCGAGGCGGATGGGCTTTTCCAGCTCGTCCACCAACGCCGAACATGCCTGCCGAGGCTTTCCGTTGATGACCATCGCGCAGGCGCCGCAAACTTCTTCCAGGCAATTCGCGTCGTAACTGACCGGCGTGGATTCGCTGCCGTTGCGAGTGAAGGGTTTTTCGGCGATATCGCGCAGGCAGGTGATGACGTTCAAGTGCGGCCGGTGGCGCAGTTCGAATTCTTCCCAGCGCACCGATTCGTCGGGACGCTGCTGGCGCTTGATGCGCACGATGAAAGTTTTGTCGGCCATGATGCCTCGCTTTGCCTGACGCCTACGACCCCCACAAAATCTGTACTTCAGCGGCTAAAGCCGCACCGTATTCGCAACGCAAATGTCGTGGCTAAAGTCACGACCTGCAAACACTCTTGAACTCTACAACTCTGCCCGCTATTTCGCCGCCGTGTACTTGCGTTCGCGCAGTGGCAGTAGCGATATATCTACCGCCTCGTATTCGAGCTTGATATTTCCGCCGTTGTAGCTGGCGACCGTGGTTTTCAGCCAATTAACGTCATCGCGATTCGGAAACTCCGGTTTGTAATGTGCGCCGCGCGTTTCGTTGCGGGCAAGCGCGCCGAGAGTAATCACTTTCGCGAGAACGAGCATGTTGCCCAGCTCGCGTACGAAATTCAGCGTCTGGTTCGCCCACTGCGTGCGGTCCTGTAAATTGATATGCGTGAAGCGCTCGCTCAGTTCGTCAATCTTGACGAGCGTTTTCTGCAGCGCCGCGTTGTAGCGGATCACCGTGACATTTTCGGTCATGATGTCGCCCAGTTCGCGCCAGATCGCGAGCGGATTTTCCGTGCCGGTGTGCTGGTTGAGCAGCGCGTCGGAAATATCTTGCTGGCGAACTCGTTCTCGCTCGAAGACGGCAGGCGAAGTGGACTCGCAACCCTGTTCGAGACTGCGCGCGTAACGTACCGCGGCGGGACCGGCGATGCCTCCGCCGTAAATGCAGGAGACCAGCGAATTCGCGCCGAGGCGATTCGCGCCGTGATACTGGTATTCACATTCGCCCGCCGCATAAATTCCCGGCACGTTGGTGGCTTGATTTTCGTTGTCCACCCACAGGCCGCCCATCGTGTAATGCATCGCGGGAAAAACTTTCATCGGCTCGGTGTAAGGATCGGTGCCCACGAATTTCTCGTAGATTTCGAGGATGCCTTCGAGCTTGCGTTCGAGCACTTCGCGCGGGATGTGCGTGACGTCCAAATAGACGGCAGGCTCGCCCGCGAGGCCCATTTTCATTTCGTAGACGACTTTGTGAATGGCGCGCGTCGCCACATCGCGTGGAACCAGGTTGCCGTACTTCGGATACCACTCTTCGAGGAAATAGAAGCGTTCGTTTTCGGGAATTTGCTTCGCCGGGCGCGGGTCTTGCGGCGTTTTCGGCACCCAGACGCGCCCGCCTTCACCGCGAGCGGATTCGCTCATCAGGCGGCATTTATCTTCGCCGGGAATCGCAGTGGGATGCACCTGAATGAATTCACCGTTGGCGTAGTAAACGCCCTGCTGAAAAAGCGCGGATTGGGCGGAGCCAGTGCAAACGACGGAATTGGTGGAGCGTCCAAAGACCACGCCGATGCCGCCAGTGCAAAAAATCGCGGCGTCGCAAGGAAAGGTCTTGATCTCCATGGTCTTCAGATCCATCGCGCAGATTCCGCGCGCAGACGCCGCCATCATCCAGGACAGCGGAAAGAAACGTCCAACCTTCGAATTTCTTCACCTTATCTTCGGCTTCGTAGCGGCGTACTTGTTCATCGAGCGCGTACAGCAACTGCTGGCCGGTGGTGGCCCCAGCGAATGCCGTGCGGTGGTAAAGAGTGCCGCCAAATCGCCGAAAATCGAGCAGGCCCTCGGGCGTGCGGTTGAACATCACACCCATGCGATCGAGCAGGTCAATGATCGCGGGAGCGGCTTCGCACATGCCTTTCACGAGACCCTGATTGGCGAGAAAGTCGCCGCCGTAAATTGTGTCGTCGAAATGCTTCCAGGTGGAATCGCCCTCGCCCTTTAAATTTTTTGCGGCATTGATTCCGCCCTGCGCGCACACCGAATGCGACCGTTTCACCGGCACAATGGAAAACAAATCAACCGGCACGCCCGATTCAGCCACGCGGATGGCGGCCATCAGCCCGGCGAGTCCCCCACCGACAATGATGATTTTGGGCTGCCTCATTGCACGTAACCTCCGAGCGGGAACATCCCGTAGTGGAGGCCGATCACAATCGCGAGGCCCACAAACGTGAACGCGACGGCCACCGCAGCGCCAAACCATCCGGCCGCGCGCTGCGCCTTAACACTGACCGCAATTCCCCACTTGCAGGCGAAATTCCAAAGGCCGTTGCCCAGATGGAAGGATGCACAGACGACGCCAATGACGTAGAACGCGACGTACAAAGGATTTTGCATGTTGTGCTGCAGGTCGGCGTAGGCCGTCATGCCACGGCCGAGAAAGCGCTCGGTGTAAACGTGCCAGCCGATGAAAATGAACGCGACGATTCCGGTCCAGCGCTGCAGCACATACAGCCAATTCGCCATCCAGGGATGGCCGAGCACGTTGGACTTCCCGCGCCACCAGATATAGATGCCGTAGAAACCGTGGAACAAAATCGGCAGCCACAAAACCGCAACTTCGACGCCGATGCGCCACGGAATCAGCTGCAATTCACTGGATACTTCGTTGTATTTTCCGACGCTGACGAGGGCGTAGCTGTTGGACCAAAAATGCTCGGCTAGAAATGCTCCAATTGGTATTACGCCGCTGAGGGACTGCAGTTTGTCGAGGATGTAACTTGTTCTGGAATCACCCGCTGCAACCGACATGCACGCTCCGAGCTTGACTAACGCAAACCGACGGAAGTTTTAGTATAAGCACGGCAGCAGAAGTTTGCAAGACGGTGAGATCGTCGTTCTGAATTTGTTTTACCGTCGGATCGCGCAGCAGTCCGGTTACAACCGCTTGAATTCGTCGGAGCGTTCTTCGCCGCGCCAGAATTCCGGAGACGGGTAGATGAATTCGACTCCCACCTGCGTCTTGCCCATAAAATTCTGTCCCAGCGAAGTGACGCGGCACAGCAACTCTTCTTTAGTGTTCGAATTTTCCAGCCGGATGATTTGATTCACAGCTACCGCGGCCGCGAGAAGTATCAACGCCCCGTGCGAATTCACGATGATCGTGTGCGTAAGTTCGCAGACCGACTGTTTGTTGACGTCCTGCAACCGAACCTGTACCGGCACGCGCATTTTCACGCGCTTGCTGCGGCGGCGGCTCCGGGGATCGGTGCTGGACGGGGCAGGCATCGCGCAACCCTACCAAATCTCCCAGGCGTTCTCAATGTTCCTGGCAAATCCTGTGTCCTAAGCCAAGTGACTGGGTTTGAGTGCCTTACAGCCCGGCCCCGGCCGGTGCGCTAGTCGGCAGCTACCCTTTTGGAAACAGCGAAACGATTGACCAGATTAGCGATTTTCGCCTCATGCTAGAGTTTCTGGAAAGCGAAGCATCGTCATGTCCAGCGAACAAATTAGCGATTTGAAGAAGTGGGTGGGCGAAGTCGTCCGCGAGAGCGCGGACGGCGAATTCGTCGGACTGAATCGCGTGGTCGATCTGGTCAGCAAGAATTTCGGAGTCCAGGCGCACGAAGTGGCCATCCTGGTGCTCACCGCGGACGACCGCTTTCTACGTTTCGTGGTTCCTGAAAAACTGCGGGCCATGGGCCAAATTCCGCTCACCAGCACGAATTCGCTGGCAGCGCGCACGGCCCGCGAGAAAAGGCCCGAAGTCATCAATCATTTTGCGGTCGTGCCGCATTCTTCAGTTTTCGAAGCCGTGCCAATCGTCGAGGAACAACGCGGCGAAGCTATCCAGAAAATCATGAGCGCGCCTATTTTGCAGGAGAGAAAAATCGCGGGCGTAATTCAAGTTTCGCGCAAGGGCCGAACCGCCGCCGATTCCGGGCCGGATTTCACGCATCCCCAGTTAAGAGAACTCAAGACCGTGGCCGACTTGCTCGGTCCCTGCATTTCCCTGCTTGCTCGAGCCTAGCCGAGAACCCGATTTCGGCTATCCGCCGCACCCGTTACGAAATCAGCTTCCGTCGAACTAGTACCGAAACTTTCCCGGCGAACTAGGGTTATATGGTCGCGAGTACAACTCCGTCCCGGGTGAACTTCGTCCGACACTGGTGGCGTGAAAGTACCGACTGAGCAACACAAACCGGGCAGCCAATTTCGGAGTTGCGCATCGAATTATGCAGGTAAAAGGACGGAGGCAAATTTCATGAATGCCCAGACTCACAGAATTTGGAACCGCAAGGCGATAGCCGCGCTTGCGCTCGGCGTGATGTTGAGCGGCGCTCCGCTGCTCGCGCAGCAAGATCCGCAATCGCAGCCGGCGCCTAGCGATCAGTCAGCCGCCCCTGCGCAGCAGCAGGACCAACAGGGCCCGCCCGCGCCGCCGCAGGACCAGCAGGCTCAGCCGCCACAGCAAGATCAGCAGATGCCACCGCAGCAACCGGATCAGCAGGCCGGCCCCCAAGAGCAAGCACCTTCGCCGCAACCACCTCCGGCGCCCCAGGTGAACACTCCTGCCGAACGGCCCGTAGTGCCAGACGCGCTTACGCTCCCTGCCGGAACCGCGATTCAAGTTCGCACCAGCGACTGGCTATCTAGCGACAAGAACCACAAGGGCGATCAATTCATAGGAACGCTGGCGCAGCCGATCATCGCGGATGGCTGGGTGGTGATGCGGCGAGGCCAGAACGTACTCGGACAAGTAACCGACGCGCAGAGAGCCGGGCGCGTGAAGGGCGTGTCAAAACTGCAATTGGACTTGAGCCAACTAACCCTCGTAGATGGTCAGTTACTGCCGGTGCAAACGACGCTGTTGAACGCTTCCGCCGGGACATCCAACGGACGTGACGCCGCGGCGATCGGTTTGACGACCGGAGGCGGTGCTGCGATTGGTGCGGCAGCGGCCGGTGGTCCGGGCGCGGCGATCGGCGCGGGCGCAGGGTTTGTCGCGAGTGTTGCGGGCGTGCTGCTCACGCGCGGCAAACCGACGATCATCCCTCCGGAAGATGTTCTCACTTTCCGTTTGGAAACTCCGGTGACCATCTCGACGGTTCGCGGTCAGTTGGCGTATCGGCCCGTGACGCAACAGGATTACGCGCAATCGCAGCGGCCAGCGACTCGTCCGCGTCTCGCCCGACCGTATCCGCCGCCGTACGGCTATTACCCGTATCCGTATCCGTGCTGCGCGTACTATCCGTATCCGGCGTACGGCTTTTATTACGGACGCAGATGGGGCTGGTAAGTCGGCGTCGGGAAATTGCAGCTTAGTATTTCGGCAACCGCGATAGTTTTCAAATGGGGACTCTGCAACCAAGAGTCCCCATTTTTGTTATCCGGCCACTCTGCGATTTGCATGTTCGTCGGCCGAGCCGCGATTTTCGTTGCGATGCTCGCGCGACATCCTCCGTTCCAGAACGATTTTCATCAAACTGTAATAAAACTCCGCGCGGACCCGCGCGTGCGGCGCAAGTAGTTACCTTGCAACGCTGAAATAGATTGACATCGCTGCGTGTGCTTGTTAATTTTCGTTGCGCCCCAAAATTTTTGTTCGGGCAAAGTGGAGGCACCGCAGCTCGGTACTGCTCATGGCGTTCGTCGCGAAGAAAATTTTCCTCACCAAGGGAGTCGGTAAACATCGCGAGCGCTTATCGAGCTTTGAGCTCGCGTTGCGTAACGCTGGAATCGCCGCCTGCAACATCGTTCGCGTTTCCTCGATTTTTCCTCCATACTGCAAGTTGATCTCCCGCAGTGAAGGTTTGAAACATATCAAGCCGGGCCAAGTCGCGTTCACAGTGATCAGCGAGAATCAGACTCGCGAACCGCACCGCTTGATCGCCGCGGGCGTGGGCCTGGCGCTGCCTGCCGATAAATCCATGTTCGGATATTTGTCCGAGCACCATTCCTTTGGCGAGAGCGAAGAAATCGCCGGCGAATACACGGAAGAGCTTGCCGCCGAAATGCTCGCAACGACTTTGAACGTGGAGTTCGATCCGGATTTGTCCTGGGACGAGAAAAAAGAGGTTTACCGCATTTCGAACAAGATCGTCCGCACCATGAACATCACGCAGTCCGCGGTGGGCGATAAGCGCGGGCTGTGGACCACTGTGCTCGCCGCTGCGATTTTAATCGGCGAAGACGATTAAGCGAAAGTTTCCGTCTCCCAAAATCTCAACCGCAGCACAAATTATATGGAGTGCGGGGGCGTGCCCCCGCTTTCTCTTCGGCGAGGCGCACCTCGCCGCGGTTTAGACCCAGCCGGTGCTCATATCGTAAAAGCGGCGGCACGCCGCCGCACTCCACATTGACCGCGCCAATCCGCTCGACGCAGGCGCGGATGTCGTAGGGGCGGGTCTCAGAGCAGCCCCCCAACGGCAAGGTGGTAAACCAGAAGATCATTTGCTTTTGGCACCCTTGGCTTTACCAGGTTTGGATCCAGCGCCGTACTTGTAGCCGAGGCGCTCCAGCACCGCACCCACGATAAGCGGCAGCGCGACGGTCGCGTCATCGAGAACTTCCGCGAAGCGCCCACCCTCTTCGAGAGGAACGAACTTCCCCCACGAAACCGCCTCGGTATAAGTGCTGCCGGACAGTCCGCCCCAATTCACTGGCTCGGGACAGATGCGCAAGCCGTAATTGTAACGCTTGAGCGGGATTTTTTCGTAGCCGCGCCGTGCAAGCAGTTCCGCATAGACGCCAAATTGCTGCGCCCAGTTGCGCGGGACTCCGCCGCCAATCGTCACGATGCCCATGCGCTTGGTGGCGAGCATGGTCTTCGCGTAGTGTTCGAAATCCAAGAAGGGATCGAAGCGCAGCGGCGCCTTCCCTTCCTTCTTGCGTTGGCGTTGATACAAAGCGAAATCAATTCCCAGCTCGGAATCGGTGAATGCGGGAACGAAGACCGGAACGTTATGCTCGGTGCACGATTTCAAAATGCCGCGGCCCTTCGCGTGACGCGTCAGATATTCGCCGATGCGCTGATTCAATTTCCAACTACACGCAACTTCGTCGTCGGGCCAACGCTGCAGAACTTGATCTACCACTTCTTCCACCGCATCGAGGTTCACTTCCGGCTCAAGCGAATCGTAAACGCGATTGTAGCCGGCAAGAAAAAGCTCGTTGTCGTCCATTTTCGCGTCGTAGCGGAAATGCGAGCGGCCGGTGGCTTCTACCAAGCCGTGTGCCATCAACGCGCCGGTGGAAACGATCGCTTTTACGATTCCGGATTCCACTAAATCGCAAAAAACCAGGCCCATTTTGCCGACAGTGAGCGCGCCCGATAGCGTCAGAACGATGAAGCAATCCTTATCACGAGCCATCGCTTCCAGCACGTCGGCCGCGTCGCCAATCTGCCGCGCGGTGTAAGCGGTCTGGCCCATAGCGCGGACCATGTCGTCAATCGTGCGAATGCGCGAGAGATCGAGCGGATAAATCGGAGTGAGACGATCCTCGATGGGATCGTGCAAGATACGCCCCGTAGCGCCCTTTTTCTTTGCCATTCAGCGTCCTCGCAGGTAATGTATGTCTCCCGAGAGGCCCGGGAGCACGGAATCGCGCACGTGCGCGCATCATTGATAGTACAAATGCGCGCGCGGCGAAAGAAAAATTTCACGTTGCATTCAGGAGCTCACGCCCAAAATGTCGCGCTACACGCCCATGCCGCCGCAGAATTTCGGCGGACTTCCCGAAGAATTTTCCAAGTACGAAACCGCGCGTGCGGTGATTTTTCCGGTGCCGCTGGAGCGCACGGCAACCTACGAACGCGGCACGCGCAACGGGCCGTCGGCGATCCTGGAAGCCAGCCGCCACATGGAACTGTACGACGAAGAACTGGAACTCGATCCCAGCCAGCACATCGGAATCGCCACCTGGCCGCCGATTGATACGATGGATGGCACATTCGAGGAGGTGCTGAGCGAACTTTACACCGCGCAACTGGAATTGCTCGATGCTGGAAAATTCCCCGTGGCGCTAGGCGGTGAACATTCGCTTACTCCACCGCTGGTTTCCGCCACCGTAAAAAAATTCAAGGATCTTTGCGTGCTGCACATCGGCGCGCACGCTGAAATGCGCAACGAATTTCAGGGCAACCCGGGAAGCCACGTTTGCACAATGCGGCGTGTGGTGGAGATGTGTCCCGCGGTGCAGGTGGGCGTGCGTTCGCTTTCCGAGGAAGAATCAAAAGAGCTGCCGAAATTGCCCACGAAAGTTTACTGGTCGAAGGATATTGTGCGTGCTCCGGTGAAAGCGTGGATCGCAAAAGTGCTGGAGGATTTGGGCCCGCGCGTCTACCTCACTGTGAACGTGGATGGCTTCGATTCGTCGATTGTGTCGTCCACTGGTGCGCCCGAACCTGGCGGACTCGATTGGTATCAGGTGACTTCGCTAGTCCGCGCCGTGGCGGACCACAAAAAGATCGTGGCGATGGACGTGGCCGAGCTTTCGCCGCGCCCGCGCGACCACGCTTCGGATTTTCTTGCCGCCAAACTTATTTACAAGACTTTAGGGTATATTTTCTGCCAGGTATAATTTCGGAGGACGGACTCATATGATTCTTATCGCTGCATATTTGTATCAGCACACCCCGACCACGGAGCATGATTGGATTGTGTACGTTGAAACGCACGGAATTATCTGGTGGATTCTGATCGGATTAATCGCCGGGTGGCTTGCGGGAACGATCGCCCGCGGCCGCGGATTTGGCTGCATCACCGATGTGATTCTGGGACTGGTAGGCGCCGTGATCGGCGGCTGGATTTTTACGCGGCTGGGAATTGCCACTTTTGGATTCTTGGGCAGCCTGGCAGCAGCAACTGTTGGCGCAGTGCTGCTCGTAGCCGTCGCGCGACTTTTTGCTGGTGGCGGACGAGAGTAGCATTGCGTTCTGCGTTACGGGGCCGTTGTAGCGGCGGTGCGCCGCTACAAAACCTGCTTCCACTGAACGACTCAGCCTGAATTGAGTGGAATGCGGGAGCGCGTTTATCCTAAGGAATGAAGGGCTCTCGCTTTCTCTTGGGTGTGGCGTGGCGCACCTGCCTGCATTGATCGCGCCACTTCTTACAACGCAAAAGCGGCGGCGCGTCGCCGCACTCCACATGATTTTGCGCGGTTTGACGGTTTTCCCTAGCAACGTCCCTCACCGGTGCCACTTCCGCGCGGCGATTATGATACGATTGCGCGAGTACTGAATATTGAAACACTGCGCATCACGTTCGTTGGCCGACCTCCATTGCGCGCACTGCGGTAACTGCAGGTAACACCATTGGACGAGCTGAGCCAGAAAGCCGGAAGCATAAATTGAGTCAAACATCGCTGTGGGCCATTCCGCTGGGCGGACTGGGCGAGTTCGGCATGAACATGCTCGCGCTGCGCTCAGGCGACGACATTATTGTTATTGATGCCGGATTGATGTTCCCCGAGCAGGAATTGCTGGGCGTGGACATCGTCATCCCCGACATCACCTACCTGAAGCAGAACAAGCGGATGGTTCGTGCCATCGTGCTGACCCACGCGCATGAAGATCACATCGGCGCGATCCCCTACATCCTCGGCGAATTGAATGTGCCGATTTATGGCACGGAATTCACGCTGGCCATCGTCCGCAAAAAACTCGAAGAGCACGCGCTTCTCGATAAAGCGAAGTTGATTGAAGTGCAAGCCGGGCAAACGACGGTGCTCGGACCATTTTCGATTGAATACTTGCACGTCACACACAGCACGATTGATTGCGTGGCGCTCGCGATCCGCACGCCGGTCGGAGTCATCATCCACACCGGTGACTTTAAAATTGATCACACGCCGGTGGACGGAAAACCTTTCGACATGCATGCGTTCGGGCGCTACGGCCAGGAAGGTGTGCTGGCGCTTTTCAGCGACAGCACGAACGTGGAGCGGCCGGGATTTACGCCTTCTGAGCGCGCGGTGGTCGTGCGCCTGGAAGAATTATTCCGCGCGGCGCCAGGAAAAGTCGTGGTTTCGTGCTTTTCCAGCTCCGTGCATCGCGTGCAGCAAGTGATTGATATCGCCCGCATGGTGGGACGCAAGATCGGCTTCGTCGGCCGGAGCATGGTGGACAACGTCGAAATCGCGCACGGCCTGGGCAAGCTACGCGTGCCGGACGGCAGCGTCGTAAGGCCACAGGATATTCGCACCTTCGACCCGCAAAAATTGGTAGTGCTCGCAAGCGGCACGCAGGCCGAGCCGCTTTCTGCGCTTTCGCGCATCGCCGTGGATAATCATCGCCTGATGAGCATAGCGGAAAACGACACGGTGATTTTGTCGTCGCGCATCATTCCCGGAAACGAAAAAGCCATTTTCCGCATGATTGATCATTTCTTCCGCCGCCGCGTGCTGGTGTATTACGAAGGCGGTCGCTCGGCGCCGATCCACGTCTCCGGCCACGCCAGCCAGGAAGAAATGAAAATCCTCCTGCAACTCGTACGGCCGAAATATTTCATCCCGATTCACGGCGAATATCGCCAGCTGTTCCGCCATTCGGCGTTAGCTGAGCAATTGGGCGCAGTCGGCAGCCAGATATTCTTGCTTGAAAGTGGCCAGCCCGTGGAATTCACGGTGGATGGCGGCGCGCATCGCCGCGAACCCGTAACGGCGGGCCGCGTGCTGGTAGATTCCGGCTCGCTCGAAGAAATCGAAGAAGTAGTGATCCGCGACCGCCGGCATCTTTCGGAAGACGGCGTCGTCGTGCCGATCATGGTCATCAACAAGCATTCCGGCCGTATGGAAACTCCGCCGGAAATCGTCACCCGGGGATTTTTGCCGTCCGAAGATGGCGCCGAAATCCTCACTTCAGCGCGCGAAATCATCTTGCGCACGATCGAGCAATCCACACAGGAAGAAAAGACGGACTGGAGCGTCATCAAGGAAAAAATTCGCGCCGACCTGAAACGCTTCCTCAACAAGCAAACCGCCAAGCGCCCGCTGATTCTGCCGGTGATCCTGGAAGTCTAGACCTGCGGCTGTGCACATCACGCTCCGGAACAATACGCCCGAGGACTTCGACACCCTCCATGAAATTGACCAGCTCTGCTACGAGGATGAAGTCGCTTACTCGAAGCACGAACTGCGCGCTTATCTGCGCTTCCGTGGCTCGGAATGCGTGGTCGCTGAGGCGGATGGCACAATCGCCGGATTTTGCATCAGTGCGCGGCAGGGCGAACGCGGCTACATCGTGACGATTGACGTGTTGCCACAATTTCGGCGACTGCACGTCGGCACAGCGTTGCTCGAAGAGATCGAACGCAGACTCGCGGCGAACGGCGTGTGCGAAGTGGCCCTGGAAACAGCAACTGACAACGATTCCGCGGTTGCCTTCTGGAAAAAGCATGGCTATCGTAGCCGCGGCGTCCGCGAAGGCTATTATCCGAACGGCCGCGACGCGTTTTCGATGGTGAAGCAGCTCGGTTGAAGCGCGGCTTACGGTCGGTTTGTTCTGACGTGACGCGCGAAAATCGCAACCTTCGGATCGGCAGAAAGTTAAAGCCGTGTTATCCCGAGCGTAGCGAGGGATCTGCTTTTGGTTGAGCGTTGCGCAGCAGCATTGCGATTCTTGGCGGTCATCTCCTGCTAATGAAAGTGGGGTAACCACGATGTGGTTCTTGCACGTAATTCTTCTCGCGATTGTACAGGGCCTGGCAGAACTGCTGCCCGTCTCCAGTTCGGCGCACGTGATCGTCGCCGAAAAGTTGATGGGAATAGACCCAACCTCGCCGACCAGCACATTGCTCCTGGTGATGCTTCACACTGGCACGATGTTCGCGGTGATCGTCTATTTCTGGGGACGGTGGCGGCGCGCTTTCCTCCAGAATGCCGCTGATTTCAAACAGTTTGTCATCGCGCTGATTTTGGCAAGTGTGCTAACCGGGATCATCGGCTACGGGTTAATCAAAGCGATTGAAAAATTTGCGTTCCCGGACAGGCCGCATGCTTGGGTCGAAGAACTGCTGTTCGGGCGCCTCGACCTGATTGGGATCGCTTTGGCGATTGGCGGGTTCCTAATTTTGATCGCAGGCCTCACGGAACAACGATCTCGCTCGGCGCAATCCACCGCCGACCAGGTGAACAACAAACAGGCGCTCTGGATCGGTGCAGCACAGGGATTATGTCTGCCCTTCCGCGGATTTTCCCGCTCCGGCGCGACCATCTCGACCGGCATGCTCGCGGGCGTTCAGAAAGCCCGCGCCGAAGATTTCAGTTTTGCGCTGGCGGTGATCCTTACTCCCCCGGCGATGGCGCGCGAACTCTGGCGGTTGTTGTACCAGACGCAGAACGGGGGAGCTGTCATGGTGAATTTAGCAACGGGCCTGATTGGCGCAGTGTTTGCGTTTCTGGCCGGCCTGCTGGCGTTGAAATGGCTGAGCCGCTGGCTCGAGACGGGGCGCTGGTATCTATTTGGCATCTATTGCATCATCGCGGCGATCGCAGCGGCATATCTCCACCACGTGGGTTACTAAGGCCTTTTCGCCTGTTGTTTGTGTGGCACCCCCGCAAAAATTTCCCTTCTTCGCTTACGCCCTTTGGTATAGTCATCGTGTTGCTCGCGTTCCTCCCACTGGGCTCCGCGCGATAGCGCCGGCGCGACCCAGGTTCTACGCGGCGGCCTTCCCCTAGTTGTATCTGCTCAGCCCGACGGACGCCACGTAGCAACTCCCGGGGGGAGCCTCGTCCTGATCAGCCGGGACTTAGTGTCGGTCCCTCGCACTGCACGAATGCGTCTTGCTCGCGCCGTACGAGGTCAAGGGGAGATAGCCTTTGCGCATTTTGACGCCAACCGAAAACAAACGGATCAACGAGCTGATTGGGTTCGTTGGATTAAGCCTCGCGATTCTGCTTACGCTTAGCCTGCTGTCGTATTCGCCGCACGACGCGTCGTTCAACGTGTCCGCGCCGGCGCCCGGCTCCGGGCCAGCGCGGAACTGGATTGGGCCCGTCGGCGCGCATCTCGCCGATCTCTTTTTCCAATTTTGCGGCTTCGCGGCATTCTTGTTTCCCATCGGGATGTTTTTGGTGGCGATGAAGTGGTTCCGCAGCCAGTTGCTGGAAGCGCCCGTAACGAAAGTAGTTGGCTTTACGATGCTCTTGGCTTCGCTTTCATCTGAGCTGGTGCTGGTCCACGTGATGCCGGAAGTGCGCGGTGCACTGCCTCCCGGGGGGCTGCTGGGGACGATTCTCGCTGGGGGATTGCGCGCGGCCTTCGGTCCCATCGGCGCGAACCTGGTTTCCGTGATGACGTTATTGACCGCGTTATTTCTCACCACCAGCTTTTCTTTCCGCACGGCCGGGCATTGGCTGAAGAAGCCGATGGCCAGCGACGGCTACGTCGGCCAGTTGATCGCGCGCGCAAAAGACTGGCGCGAGGCCCGCGAATCGGACCGACTGCGCAAGCGCGTCGAAGAGATAAAAATCGCCGGACGCCCTCCTGTGCAGCAGCAGCGCGTTTCAACGAAGGAACTCGCGCGCGAAGAGGATGAGGACGAAGAAGAGGACGACGAAAAAGATTCGAAAGTGGAAGCGCGCAGCGGCGGGCCGGCCGTAATCAAGTTCCACGAGAACGAAACAGCGACGGCGCCGCCGGCGAAGAAAAAGGGTTCAGAGCCAAAGATTGCTCTCGGCAAGACCAATTACAGACTGCCTCCGCCATCGCTGCTCAGCAACGCCGAGCGTGGCGAGAAGATGGATGAGACCGAATTGAAAGAGCGCGCTCGCGCTATCGAACAGAAGTGCATGGAGTTCGATATCGGCGGTCACATCACCCAGATCAATCCCGGCCCGGTGGTCACCACTTTCGAGTTCAAGCCCGAAGCGGGCATAAAGTACAGCCGCATCACCGGTCTCGGCGACGACTTGTGCCTCGCGCTGCAAGCCGAATCCATTCTGATCGAACGCATTCCCGGCAAATCCACGGTAGGAATCGAAGTTCCCAACGTGCATCGCGAGACGATCGCACTGCGCGACGTGGTGGAATCGCCGGAATTCAGCCACTCGCCGTCGAAACTCACGTTACCTTTCGGCAAGGACCTCATCGGCCGCATCCGCGCCGGCGACCTCACCCAAATGCCCCACCTGCTCATCGCCGGGTCCACCGGCACGGGCAAGAGCGTCTTCATCAATTCCCTTCTGATGGGCATGCTGTTCAAATCCACGCCGGAAGAATTGAAATTGGTCCTGATTGACCCGAAGCAACTTGAATTGGGACTTTACGCGGACATCCCGCACCTATTCACGCCGGTAGTCACCAATCCAAAAGTAGCCGCCAACGTGATGCGCAACGCCACCCGCGAAATGGAGCGCCGCCTAAAGCTGCTGGCCGCACGCGGCGTGCGCAATATTGACCAGTACAATCGCACGTTCGAGAAGGGCCAATCGCTTTCGCTTTTCGATGGCGCCGAGGAAGACGAGCACAAGCCGCTACCGTATCTGGTGATCGTCATTGACGAATTGGCCGACCTGATGATGGTAGATACCAACGGCGTCGAAGAATCCATCACGCGCCTCGCGCAAATGGCGCGCGCGGTAGGCATCCATCTGATTCTGGCGACGCAACGGCCGTCGGTGGACGTCATCACCGGCCTGATCAAGGCCAATTTCCCCGCGCGCATTTCCTTCCGCGTCGCCAGCAAAGTGGACTCGCGCACGATTCTCGACGCCAACGGCTCGGAATCGCTGCTCGGAAAGGGCGACATGCTCTACCTGCCGGCCGGTTCGTCGCGGCTGCATCGCATCCATGGACCGTACGTGAACGAGCGCGAAGTGGAAGCTGTCTGCGATTTCTGGCGCGACCAAGCCCAAGCCATCTACAACGAAGAAATGCTGAAGCCTCCGAAAGACGAAAACGCCACCAGCGAAGGCAGCGCCGGCGGAGCAGGAGGCGGCGAGGGCGGCGACGAAGTGGACGACGAGCTGTACCAGGACGCCGTTCGCGTGGTCTGCGACATGGGCCGCGCCTCCACCTCGACCTTGCAACGCCGCCTGCGCATCGGCTACGGGCGCGCCGCGCGCCTCATTGACCTGATGGAAAAAGACGGCATCGTCGGCCCGGCCGACGGCTCGAAAGCCCGCGAAGTCCTAAAAAACAGAAACTGGATGAAGGAATACGACGATTCTGTGAAGTAGCCGCGCCTGAGAGTTTGCTTCGCAGAGCGAGATCCGCATGTGAGCGACTGCAATCTCGAATATCGGCGCGCCGCCATAATTCTGGTGCGCTGAAAGTCCCAATTTCCGTTCGAATTACCTTCTGTCGAAGACCGTTTTCGTTTGTCACACCGCGCGAATTTCCGTAGAATTATTCGACCCACCGGTGCCGAGGTAGCTCACCGGTAGAGCGCGGCCCTGAAAAGGCCGGCGTAGCCAGTCCGATTCTGGCCCTCGGCACCACTTCTTCCCGCAACTCGAGTAATCCTTGATTCAGGCCTGGTCCTAGTGTGCAACTGCCGTTATCTGTGCCAGCCGCATAAACCCCAAATAGCGAAATCGGTGCACGCGATTGCCCAGTGCCTGCGCGAGTGTAGGATGGCTGGGCGATAAACTTGGGACTAGGCGGACTTCAGCGAAGAGTTGTCGCGAAGGCGGAGCGGGCGTGGCTGGCGACCTGCGGCGAAATCTTTCCCATCGAAAGTCCGCACGATGGGCCGGTCGCCGCAGGGACAAGGTTTGCCATTGTGGCCGACGAGCAGGTGTTTCAGCAGCGCATCAATCTTCCGGTGCTCGTCGCGGCTCAGTTCCGAATCCTGGTAAAACGACAAATCGCTACTCCAGCGAATTCTTCTCGCCTCAAGAACCGCCGAAACAGCCTCGTGCCTCAGTCTATTGTGCTCTTCGCACACGACCTTCGACCCCATGGCGCGACATTCTATAACTGTTCAAAATCCGCACAACGGTACTTTCGTACTAAGGTCCGTGGTCGGCGAAAATCCAGCTCGGTTTCGATTTTCATTTGCTTCCATCTTGCGGTCAGAACCTTTTCGACCTCAGTTCCCGACACTAACTTCTCGTTCCGGATTGCCGCGCGTTGGCTTAACACGCGGCTTCGCAGAGAGCAGAGTAACCGAGTAGTCCGATTAGCGACCCACTTCATCGCGCCGTTGTTTTGGTGCATCTAAGCAAGCATGGGCGGCATTTGTCGCAGTCCGACAGTCCGGACGCGGCCGCCATAGAACGATCGTATGACCCGAGGCCACTCCATGAGCACTCCGCAACCAATAAAACCAATTTTCAAACGGCTCGTTCTACTCTTCATAATTGGAGCGTGCGCCGGTCTGGCGCCGTCAGTTGCCACGTCCGCTCAGGTTTCCATCCCTGCGGGTACGATTTTGCCGATCCGCTTGAGCAGTTCCTTGTCGTCGCACAAATCAAAGCCGGGACAAGCGATCACGGGTCGTATCATGCAGGACATCCCGCTCGGCACAAGAGCCAAAATCCCCAGCGGAGCACGCGTCATGGGACATGTGGTTAGTGTGTCGCCTGCGGCGCCCGGCGGAAACGCGAAAGTCTCGATTGTCTTTGACGCGATTCAACTGGGTCATTCGACGGTCCCGGTTACGACCGACCTTCGCGCTCTCGCCTCTCCGCTGGAAATTGACAGCGCGCAACTTCCAGACACCGGTCCGGACCGTGGCACGCCACCAGCCGCCTTCACCACGGTACAAGTTGGCGGTGAGGTGGTATATCGAGGTGGCGGCCCTGTCGCGCGAGGGGAGACGGTGGTGGGCAAGCCCGTTCCCGGCGGCGTGCTCGTGAACGTGCGCGCGGTAGAAGGAGCGCCTTGCCGGGGCGCCCTTGACGGCAATCTGCAGCCGCAAGCGCTCTGGCTATTTTCCTCAGATGCCTGCGGAGTTTACGGCTATCGGCAGGTCGCCATCGCGCACGCTGGGCGCACCAATCCCGTGGGCCAGATCGTTCTTTCCTCCACCGACGGACGTGACCTGAATATCCGCGCCGGTAGCGGGATGTTATTGCGCGTGAATGCCCAGTAGCGTCTCGATGCGATCCTATCGGGCGTCGTGCTTCTGCCGCTCGTCCACGATAGCCACTTACGGCAAAGCTTCGAGCGCTTTTCCGATCCGATTGCCGAAGCCCGTGCCGAACGTCGCTTGCTTTTTGGGGTCACCGAGGTAGGGATCAACGAACGGTCCAGTCTTATCCAAAATCAGCCGGTCTCCCCAGCCGATCAGCCCAAAAAGCCGGATCAACTCCTTCGTCGGGTCGCCGAGTGGGACGATGTAATTCGGCTTCAGCGAATATTGGACGCGCTTCAGCGCGGTAGGCGCCAGGCGGCGCAGCGCGGCGTGCAGTTCGCCTTCGTTGTCGAACGGACATTCCACCGCGTAGCTCAGAAAAAAACCGCGCCGGCGAAAATCGGAGAGAGCAAGGTCCTCTTGCGCGCTGCTTGCTGACCCCACTCCCGCGGCCTTTACTAGCTCATCAAAATACGTGCGGGCGGAAAGCGATCGAGTCGCGCGATCCTTCGCAGCCTGGTAGAAAAAATCTTCGGCGCGCGCCGGCGGAGCAGCGTCAAGAAATAGAACCCGGATTTCGGCCGGTCGGTGCCGCGAAGCCAGCTCGATACGTTCCGTGCGCCTCTGAATGTGATTATCGTCCGTTCGCGTTCCGCAACCTTCGCAAACCGGCATTCCGGCCCCCAAGAAAATCTTAGCTCAGTTGCCAAAGGATGGCATGGAGAACCAATTCGAGCAAGCCCGAGGAAAGCGCGCTCCGCGAAAGATATTTAGGAAGAATGTAACCGGAGAATGCCCGTCAGGTGGCGTATCGCTCACAGCAGTTCGGTTCACCGTCGCGGGGGCGGCAATGATTGCAATATCTCCCGAGGCCCAGGATGCTTGCCAATTCCCAACGGCGGCAGATAGTCCTCGATGAGGTGTTTCTGTAGATGGTTCCATGGGTTCGCGGCATCCACGTGGCCTTGAATGAAAGTCCCGTTCCTATCGCGAGAAGTGCTGGGAACAACTTCGAAATGAAGTGATGGGGCGCCCGTGCTCCGAAACCAAGCGGACTTCCCCGCCCTGGGCCAGCAGCGGCGAAACGAAAGCTTGCCGGAGCGATTCCACAATTTGGAAATTGTGCCCGCGGGATCAATCGCCGCCGGATGCAACTGGAAGCTCCACGAAATCCAGTCGCCCGCACCTACGGAGACAAGCAGGCTGCCGCGATCCATGAGCTGCGACAAATCGGTTTCGCGTAGCAAGTAATCCACCACGGCGCGGGCGCTGGCGTTCGGACCGCTCTTTGCGTAATTTACAAACGGGTGCTCGCCAGCGTTCGAAGGATCGGGGAAAGACCGGCCGGCGAGCGGAGCGCCACGCACGTCGTTTTCAAACGCGCCCAGCCCGCTCAATTGGCGGTGCTCAATCGCGTGCGAGCCGGCAGGTTTAATAATTTCGAATCGGGCAAGCTACGTGTGCGGACATTGCGATGGCGCTCGAGGAAATGCTTCTGCGCGCGGCGTCCCCACGAGCGCACGAAGTAATAATTCAGCGCGCCGCCAAATCCCGAACTAAGCAGCGGAATCAGCCTTCCGGACCACTTCTCCGCCACCTCGGACCCGACGCGCACGGCGATGCGGTCAATGATGCGCGGAACGATGCGCTCAACGGCCTGCTTCTCGACGAAGTCGCGGCCCAAATCCAAACCCGCGGCGCTGGCGGCGGCGAGCCACAGCTCGGTGACTTCGTCCTCTGTTTGATATTCAAAACCATAAATTAAGCTGAGCTTCTGCAGCATCCGCACGGTAATCGCGGAAAGAATCCCGGCGTCCGGCAGGATCGTCAACATACCGCCCAACCCAAAGCCCGCGCCTTCGAGCGCCGCGGTGCGCGTGGACGACTTGATCACGCGGTCGGCGTACCGATTCACCACCGATTCCTCGACGTTGAACATGTCCGACCAGGCATGAATCGGCAATCGGTGCGATTTGCGGAATTGATGCAGGTATTTCTGCGGGTCCACCTGGACGCCGTGATACGCACGGCGAAACCCCGAGCGGATGGACGCCTGAAAGACGTTGGAAACGAGGTTCGACTTGGGTCGTCGCGGCATTTCCGATTAGATGCGCGGTCCCCTCGGACGGATTGCACGGCCGCGCGCTCTGGGTTCAGCATAGCAAGGAATCGGCCGCAACGCTCGCATCCTGTGCTCGCGCCGTTTCGATCTGGCCATACCGCCCGCGGGACTTCGGGCCGGTTGCGAGATTCGATTTCAAACTGCGGACACAGCCTGGTGAGCACGAATTCGCACTGAGCATAATCGGCCACAAAATCGCGGGCTCAGATCAGCCCAACTAACGCCTTCGATTTCGCCGCAACCGCAAGTCTCCATGTAAATGCTTCGGTCCGCTCACGTACGGGCTACCGCGCTCAAAGAACCGCAATGGGCGATGCGCTTCCTTGGTGATTCCGATCCGCACGCTCACCCCGATTACGCCCACAGGGCGCAGCGCGGTGCCAAGCCAAAGCTCGCTAGGACCACACAAATCAATTCCATCCAGCTTGCCTGTGATGTGAAGTGCTTCCGCAAGCCGCCCCGGGCCTCGCGCAAGATCGAGAAGGCGCTCTGTGCCGCGATACAGCTCCATGCGCTCGATACCTTCCAGCGGCTCGACAGCGCGCAACAGCACGCCTTCTCCGACTCCTTCGCGCGCGCCGGAAACATTTAACATAAAATGATTGCCATAGACGAAATAGACATACGCGTGGCCGCGTTCGAGAAACAGTGCACCGTTGCGCGCCGTTTTGCCGCGAAAAGAATGTGCCGCCGCGTCACCCACAACATATGCTTCCGTTTCGACGATGCGGCCTGCCATCCGCGTTCCGTGCAATTCGCGCACGAGCGTCTTGCCGATCAAAAATCGCGCGAGCTTCACGGTTTCGATCGGCAGTTCATCGCGCGAAAGGCGCCTGACTCTTTCCGCGTTCCTCGACTCGCGCGCTGGGGCTTGCCCGCCATCAGAGGTAATCGCACCGCGCCGCATTCACAAATCTTTCATCGCAGATTTTCTAGCGTAATCAGCAACTTTCTGTAAAATGAGCATCCTGCTCCACACATTACGGAGTCAACAGCCATGAACCAACCTGCCGATCAACGCGAACAAATGTGGCCCGCCCTGCCCTTGCACGCGTGGAACGATACACGCGCGACCCTGCATATGTGGACGCAAATCGTCGGCAAAGTCCGCTTGGCGCTCACGCCGTACGTGAATCACTGGTGGGAAGTCCCACTGTACGTCACCGCCAACGGACTCACCACTTCCCCGATTCCCTATGGCGGCGGCATCTTCGAAATCAGCTTCGATTTCATTGACCACAAGCTCGATATTGCCACCGGCGACGGCCAGCACCGTACCGTGTCACTGTACCATCGCACCGTCGCGGGATTTTATCGCGAGTTCATGGAACTGCTGCGCTCGCTGAATATCCGCGTGAAGATCTGGCCCATGCCGGTGGAAATTCAGAATCCCATCCGCTTCGATCTAGACGTCACACACTGCGCCTACGATCCCGCCTACGCCCATCGCTTCTGGCGAATCCTCACCACGCTCGATCCCATCTTCAAGGAATTTCGCGGACGCTTCATCGGCAAATCCAGCCCGGTGCAATTTTTCTGGGGCAGCTTTGACTTCGCTGCCACGCGATTTTCGGGTCGCCGCGCACCGGAACGTCCGGGCGCCGACAAAATCACCAAGGAAGCGTACTCGCACGAAGTCTCGAGCGTCGGCTGGTGGCCGGGCGCGGGCGATGTCGCCACGCCGATGTTTTATGCCTATGCTGCTCCCGAGCCGCCCGGCTTCAAGGAAAGCAAGGTTCTGCCGGCGCGTGCATTCTACAGCGCGCAATTAAACGAATTCCTGCTCTCCTACGACGACGTGCGCTCAGCCCCCGACCCCAAAGCCGCCATCCTCGATTTCTGCCAAACCACCTACGAAGCCGCCGCCATCAACGCCAAATGGGACCGCCCCGCCCTCGAACACAATTACACCGGACCAGGTTAAAACCGACAACACACTTAACTTCTGGCGCATCACAGGGGCCGTGAACGCTGCTACAATTTCTCAGACGGCGGAATGTCCCAAGCTTGGCTTGCGCCGAGCTCTCGGGCTCGGTTGAGCCTCTCTGGGGTTACCCCAGGGGAACGTGAATAACATGCATTTCGTCGCGTGAGCGCCGCTGCGCGACCGCGCAGATATGCTCACGCAGGGTCAGACTCGTTGGGGCATTTCGTCGTCATCCGTCATGCCGAATTCCTCTCTCTTGCGAGTCCTTGCCGCGTCTTTCCTCACCGGGCAACCCTCGGCAGATCAGATCGAACTCCGCAGCGCGCAAGTCCTCGGCAGGAAATGGCACTGGCTCATGCCCCTCGCGAAGCGCTACGTCGCAGCCTTTGCTGCCCGGACGCGTCCGCGCCGCCGCGACGTCATCGAGTTCCTGATTCGTGACGAAGCATTTCAGCGGGCTTGGTCGAAGCATTTTGACGAATTGTCGGTCGCGCGATGGATCACCGAGCCGCAGCGGATGCAACCGGCGGCGGTCGCGACGGCGTGGCCGGTTCCGCAAATCGAATCGGTTGGAGCTCTGGCGGAATGGCTGGGTCTGACCGTCGGCGAATTGGAGTGGTTCGCGGATCTCACAGGTCTCGCCTACAAGCGCCGCATTCCCCGACTCGCACACTATCATTACAGAGTCTTGTCGAAGCAATCCGGCAGCGCTCGCATGATCGAGTCTCCCAAGCCGCGGCTCAAAGCGCTGCAGCGGCAGATTCTCACGCGAGATCCTTGAAAAAATCCCCGCACATCCCGCGGCTCATGGCTTTTTGAAACGCCGGTCAATCAAGACGTTCGTCGCCCCACACGTCGGGCAACGAGTGCTACTGAAAATGGATCTGCAGGATTTCTTCCCGTCCGTATCAGGCGTTCGCGTCCAGGCGCTTTTCCGCACGATAGGCTATCCCGAAGCAGTCGCGGATTTACTCGGCGGGATTTGCACGAATGCCGTACCCCGGAACGCTTGGAAAGAGGCTGAGGCGGACACTCGACCGCTCGCGCCTGCACGAGGCCGCCACGCTCTACGCTGCACCGCATCTCCCTCAAGGCGCTCCCACGTCGCCGGCGCTCGCCAACATCTGTTGCTACCGCGTGGATTGCCGTCTATCGCTGCTCTCGCGAAATCCGTCGGCGCTGAATATACCCGCTATGCCGACGACCTGGCGTTTTCCGGCGACGAAGAATTTGAACGGAAGGTCGAACGGTTCTCCATCCATGTCGCGGCGATTCTGATAGCCGAAGGTTTCAGCGTCCATCACCGTAAAACACGCATCATGCGGCAAGGCGTGCGCCAACACCTCGCCGGTGTGGTCCTCAATGATCACTTGAACCTGATGCGCAACGACTTCGATTGCCTGAAAGCCACGCTCACAAACTGTATTCGGCAAGGCCCAGAAACCCAGAATCGCGCAGCCCATTCCCAATTTCGCTCGCACCTTGAGGGACGCGTCGGCTTCGCTAGAGTCGATCAATCCTGCGAAAGGACGGCGCCTCCGCGCACTCTATGAACAGATCAGGTGGCGTAAAGATCCTTCGATGGAAGACGATGATCACTGCCGCGCAGTTCATTGACTTGCCGCGCAGGGCATCCTAATATTCCCGCCACCAGGAAATACTACATTCGCCCTAACTACCCGGAGGAGCAACGTGGAAGATTGGCAGTACGCGCAAGCAGACCGTACCGAGGAACTCGCGCAGCTCCACTATTTCACTATGACCAAGCACCAGGATGGCCGCGAAATTCCATTCGCCGTCACCGTGAAGGAATTTGCCGTGGCCCCCAAAGGGCAGCATCTGCGCTTCTTCGCCGAAGCGGATAAGCAAGTGAATCAGTCCACTGCGGGCTTCGTGCCGTCGGGCTGGGGCGACTCGGTTCTGAAAGCGCTGGCGGATTGCATGCGCCTGATTCGGCAATTTCCATTCGAGGGATAACGCAAATGATGCTCTCCAAAAAGCAGATCAAGCCGGGCGTCTGGGTGCTGGAATTAAGTGGCCGCGTGCAGATGGGGCCCGATTGCAAACGCATTGACCATGAAGTGAACCACCACATTGACCAGCACGAAAATTCCATCATCCTGGATATGGCGGGCGTAGATCATATTGACAGCGCTGTGATCGGCCAGATCGTGAAATCGTTCAGCAGGGTGCAGAAATCCGGAGGCACGCTGCGCCTTGCCGCCTGCAATCCCATGGTAGAAGGCGTGTTGAAAATGACCCAAGTGAACCGCGTGATCTCGATTTATCCCACAGCCGCGGAAGCCTCCGCGGATCTACCCCAACAAAAATAGCGCGCGAGGCGCGACCGACCAACTCGCGAACCCGCAGGTCTGACCCGCTCCCGATCCCGCGCTTTTCACTGAAGTCGCAGCTTGAACAGCCGCGGCAGCCCGCGGGCTCCGCCCACAAAAGTAAGCATAGAACTACGCCCGCTCAAAGCGACCGTGTCGCACTGAAAACACATGGTTTAGAGTGTTTTGATCAGTCCCGTTTCGGTCGACAGCTGAACTTCCGTAGGTACCCGGTGGTACCGCCGTCCTATAGGAGACGGTGCGTTTCGCCACCTAAAGTAGATTCAGCGGCAAGGACTGCATTTTGTATCCGGAGGGCGTCCATGGCGACGGCAGTGCGCACACCGAATGTCCCGGCCTATTCGGCGGCGCGAGAAAAGGCCACGAAAGACGCTCGACGGCGCGAACGCTTGAAGCTTTCGCTGCCGCTTGAGGTTCGCCCGTTTGACGCCCGGTTCACCGAGATCGTGGACGTCGGCGAAGTCGTGGACTTCACCCGCGACGGCCTCTTTTTCGCCACCTGCATGCCGCACTATTTCGTGGGAATGCGCTTGCTGGTCACTTTTCCGTTCGGCGAAAAAATATCGGCGCACAAGAAATTCTTGGGCAGCATCGTGCGCATGGAAGATCGCCCCGATGGCACCGCGGGAATTGCCGTGCGCTTCTTGCTCTAGCAGAACCGAGAGTGCGCGAAAGCGCGAGTTTCGATACGGGGGAAAACACCCGATAGTCTGTAGCAACCTGCGGCTCTTCCGCGCGGACGCGCTGACGGGGCTGCACTGGCTGCAAAAAGGACAAAATGATGCACAGTTCGTCGAATCGCCACCATGTTCATACCCTGGGAAAATCCGTCGAGGTGAAAGAGACGGAGCGCCGCATCGCCGAGCGCCATATGTTTACCGCCTCCGCGGAAGTTGTTGAATTGGTCTCCGGAGCGCGCTTTTGCACGCGCACCACGGACCTTGGTCCCGGCGGCTGCTTCGTGGACACCACCGTGCCCTTCCCGGTCGGCTCCAAGCTGCGCATCGCCCTGCAAAAGGGCAAGAACACATTTCAGACGACTGGGACGGTCGTCTACTCCCAGGTCGGACTGGGTATGGGCATCGCCTTCGAGGATCACGATGCCGAGCAGCGCCTGGCGCTCGCGGAATGGCTGGCGGACATCACCGGCGACCGGCAAATCGTCCAGGAGATTGCCCGAACCACGCAGGCGGTGGCCGCTACCGGTGGCCACCATCGCGGCGCCGAGTGGACTATCTCTCGTGCGGCTCGTTCGCCTGATGATCGGGAAAGGGTATCCTCACCGAAGCAGAAGGCACTTCGGTCTCTGCACGAACCCGTCCTGTAAGTCACGGCAGATGATGCCCTGACAGCGGTCAAAGCGGCCGCCGTACGGTAGCGTATCGGCATGGAGCTATTTCCCTAACCAGGAAAAAATTGCAATATGGCTGTAACTTTAGCCGGCAGTACTCTCCCCTAAACCCTTTTATATCAACGAGTGCCTCCTAAATGCCTCGTGGCACGCCACTTGCATCCGCGTTTTGGGGGTGCATTATGGGTGAACGCAGGAAAGCACGACGCTACGAGGTTTACCTGCCTGTGCAGGTTTGCATGTCCAAGCAGCGTCCGCTGGAGTACCACACGGGACAGCTTCGCGACGTTTCGCGCACCGGCATCTTTTTCCATTCTCAGGTTCCGATTGATTCGGGTACGGGTCTTGAGCTGACTTTCTCGCTGCCCGCCGAACGCGATCGCGGCACGTCGGTCCTGGTTCGCGCCAGCGCAAAGACGATTCGCGCCTCGCAATTGGACGGCGAAGTAACGCCCGTTTACGGCGTCGCCGCAGCGATTGACCGCATTGACTTTGTCCGTCCCGTAGTTTCCACCGCAGCGTAATTTCCTTGGATCCGGGGCTCTCCCTGGGGCCCCTTTTTTATTCGCTCCCATCTCCTTCGCAACTCGATTCGCTTCCCTCTCGCGCTGTGCATCCAATTACAATGAGCATTGGCGTTCTCGCGAATTCGCGCTGTCTCCATGCCTGCTGCCGACAAATCGCTTGCCATCGTCCAGCTTGAACGAAAGGTCCTTCGCGCTCTTTGTCGCGAACAGGCCTGGACGATTCTGCGCACGCCGGTCTCGATGCGCAATCGCGCAGCGGGCGCGATCTCCAGCTGTTATCGCATAACTGGCAGGACGCGGAACATCGCGTCGTCTTCGAAGCCTTAGCGAGATTGCCAGGTCGCGATGCTGCTGAATTACGGCGTCAGCTTCCGGCGCAGGCCACACGAATGGGTTTCCCAGAAGTACAGTGGGAGACGTACTTCGCCGGTGGAACGCCGGACGACGCGACAAGCGCCGACGAGCACCGCCGCGAGTTGGAAAAGACTATCCGGCAGTTGCGCGAAATATCATCGGAAGCTGCCTCGTGAAGCCGCGCGTTTTGCGCTGGTTTTCGCTCGCTGACGTTACGTTGCTGCCGGCGTTCATCCTCTGGTTCATCTGGCAATTGCAATTCACAGCGCGCTGGACTTGGGTCATCTTCATCATCTGGCTGGTGCTGAGCTTCTTCTCGCACCGCGACACCCCGAAAACGCTCGGCTGGCGCGCGGATAACCTACTGCCTGCGACAAAACTAGCCGCCATGGTGATTGGCGCCATGGCCGTGGGACTGATCGCCATCGGCTTCGCACTCCGCTTCGCGCACGCTTCTGCTTTCAGTGTGTCCCCGCGCTTGCCGCCAAACCTCGTCTCCTGGCATCGGCTGTGGGGTTACTTCGCTTTCTGCGTGCTGCAGCAAGTCGCGCTCAATTCGCTTGTGCACAACCGCATGATGTCTCTGGTGACAGACGAATGGACAAGCGCTGCCCTCACCGGCGTGATCTTCGCCGCGTGCCATTGGCCAAACCCGGTGCTCGTCCCGCTCACGTTCGTGGGCGGCGCTGCGATGGCCTGGCTCTTCGGGCGCAATCGCAACATCATTCCGCTGGCCATCAGCCAAGCGATTCTCGGCTCGATTATTTTCTGGGCGTTCCCGATCGCGTGGCACCACCACCTGCGAGTCGGGCCGGGTTTCTACGGAGTGTGAGCCGTGTCGGGGAGTGTGTACTCGAAGTCGTAGGAATGTTTTCCGTCGGCAATGATGATCGCCATCTTGCCAGTAAGTCCAACCAGTTCGCCCGTTCCTGAATCCGGCACCACGGTGACCGAAAGCTGCAAGGCTCCGCGGTTCATCGTTCCGGTATGTTGCAGCACGAAGCTTCCCTTTCGCCCGTTCAGCGTCCCGGTAAAGCGTTCCATCGCCACGTAACCTGCCGAGCCTTTCACGTCCGTCCCGGCGGTCAGCATCTGGCCTTTAGACGCACCCTCTAGATCCCCGTGATACTGCTTGTCGAGCGACATCTGGCCGAGCGTAGGAGCCTCCGGCTTTGTCATCCAGTGCGTTCGGGAATCACCTTCACATCGAACGTTCCGGTCGCATGCTTCGTCATGTCCGTCCCTTTTTGCGTCCGGCTCTTCGCCGGACGATCGTACCCCGCGTCTGCCAAGGAGCCAGACAACGCCAGGCAAATTGCGAAAGTAAGCCCAAATACAGAAGAGCGCATCGTACGTGAACATTGGCTTTCGCAGACCATTTTACCCTCCGCCTCACCGGCCATTTTCAATCTTCGAAGTCTCGCGCATCGCTCGTTACGTACTTCTGATTGCGGCGTCGGATTATTGCCTCAACTCGCCTCGCGGAACAACATGCGAAGGAGCGGCGAGCGCTACTTGGCACTCGAAACGGGCAGCCCAAACGCACGAGAGTGGAAAGCCAGCGACGCCGGAAGGTGCTCGGCGAAATAGCTCCAGTCGTGCCCGCCCGGATACAGATGAAATTCGTTGGGGATTCCGCGCGCGTCGAGCAAGTCATGGAATTGTTGCGCTCCCCGGTTGAATCCGAAATCGTCTTCGGTGCCACAGTCGAAATAAATCTGCAAGCCCGCCGGTCGCGGTCCGGTGCGCACAATCGTGAACGGGCTTTCGCGCTCCCAGAACGCCGGATCAATCGGCGAGCCAAAGGCGCCTCCCAGAATCATCGCCACAGTAGCAGCCTGTTCGCTCGATCCTTGCATCTTGGGCAACTTATCGATCAGCGCCGGACTGTGCGCGCTCACCGCGCCAAATAGCTCCGGATGGCGCAACGCGAGGTGCAGCGCCCCATATCCGCCCATGGAAACTCCGGTAATGCCGCGCGTCTTTCGCCCCACACGAATCCGATAGTGGCTTTCAATATAGGGAATGAATTCGCGGATGAAAAAATCCTCGTAGCGCACTTTCCCGTCGCGCGAATTGATGTAGAAACTGCGTCCGCCGTTCGGCGCAACGACCAGAAATTCGCCGATTTTCTTCTGCGAGCGCAGATCCTCAATCAGATCCATGCCGCCGGAATTCAGCAGCAACTGCTCGTTTCCGCCCAGGCCGTGCAGAAAATAAAGCACCGGATAATCCGCGGTCTTGTCGGTGTCGTAGTCCGAAGGAAGGATGACGCAGTACGCGACGGGATGGCCCAGAATTTTGCTCGGAATCGAGCGGCACTCCGCGCGTCCAGGCCCAGCGGCGCGAGCCGGAACGCCACTCATTACGAAGCCAATCAGCGCGCAGCAGAGGATGAGCGCCCGCCGGCGCGCTCTACTCATACCTGAGCGCCTCGACCGGATTCAGCCGCGCCGCACGCGCCGCCGGATAGATGCCGGCCACCAAGCTCACTCCGACCGAAATCCCGATCGCAGCTCCCACCATCCACCAATGAACGGAAGACAGGTCAATCGAAGGAAGCTGCTGTCGCGCCAAATACAGGTTTGTACCAAAAGTAAGCGCGCGTCCAATGAGCCACCCAATCGCGACGCCCACAACGCCACCGAGCAATCCCATCGCGCCGGCTTCAACAAAAAACAGGCGCTGCACGTCGCGGTCCGCGGCACCGAGCGCTTTCAGGATGCCGATTTCGCGCCGTCGCTCGAGGATGGCCATCACGAGAGTGTTGATGATCCCGAGCGACGAGACGGTCAGCGCAAGGCTCCCGAAAATCAGCAGTAGCATGTCGAACACGGTGAAAAACAATTGCAGATTCTTCGTGGCATCGAGAATCGAAAACGCGCCAAAGCCCATCGCTTTGATCGCGTCTTCGACACCCTGCACAACCTTAGGGTTGCTCACCCGCACCGTCAGACTGTCGTACGTCGGCTTGCCGTTGCTTCCGCGCAGCATCTCGCGCAAATCAGTGGGCTGCGCGATGCGCAGCTTCTGGGCGATTTGCTGAGGAATCAGCAATCGTCCGCGGCCGAGCCCGCCAAATCCCGCGGCTGGCTCCGTCTCAACGATCCCGATAATCCGCAACTTCAATTCGCGCGGAATAACAGAAAACCCGGGAGATGAATCATTGGTATCGGCGGCGGGTGCCGTCGCACTGGATTTGCCCGTCGTCGCAGCCGCCGGCTCCGGCTCCGCCGGAAGCGATTGTCGCTCGGCATAACGCAGCGTAATGTCCTTGCCGATCAGCGAATCCGGAGTCTTCGAAAGATCTTTCGCTAATTCGATCTGCAGAATCGCTTCATTGGCGTCCGGCCCGGAGAAAAACGATCCCTTCATGCCGTCGAATGAACCATCGGCGCGCGCTGACGCCGGAATGCCCGCAACGGTGGTCATGTAAGGCTTGCCGTCGAATTGAATTTCCGTCGGGAAACGAACCTCGGGATAAACCTCGACCACATTCTTGATTTGCGCGAGCTGTTGCCGCGCGTCATCATCCAGCCGCCGCACCGGCTGATTCGAATCCGGCGCCGGCTGCGGACGCCCGCCAAACGCACGCTGGTTGGCTCGGGACATCACGAAGATCGCGTCAAAAAGTCCCGTCCTCGAAAGCCGAGTGCTGGCCAATTCCTGCAAACCGACGCCCAGCGAAACCATCGCCACCAGCGATGCGACTCCTACCGCGATGCCTAAAGTCGTCAGCGAATTGCGCAACATCGCCTCGCGCAAATTGCGCGCGGCGAGTTCCGTGAGGTCACGCAACTTCATGCCCGGCTCCCCTCGCTTCCGGGTACGACGCCGCTCGCCGCACCGTCAAGCACTTTTCCGTCGCCCATGACGATGATTCGATGCGCGAAACGTTCCGCTCGCGCGCGGTCGTGCGTCACCATCACGATCGTCATCCCCAGCGACACATTGATTTCCTGCAACAAATGCATAATGGCGTCGCCCGTGACGCTGTCGAGGTTGCCGGTTGGCTCATCGGCCAGCAAAATCGTCGGACGATTCACCAGCGCACGCGCCAGCGACGCACGTTGCTGTTCCCCGCCCGAAAGCTCGCTGGGACGATGCGTCAGCCGCGCCGCAAGCTTCACCCGCTCGACAGCCTCGCGCACGCGCGCGGGACGCTCCCCGCGATCCACCTCGGCAAGTCGCAAGGGCAGCTCGACGTTTTCTTCCAAAGTCATGCGCGGCAGAAGATTGAATGCCTGGAAGACCATCCCCACCGTGTGGCTGCGATGGTCAGCCAGCTCCTGCGGGTTCATGGCCGCAAGATTTTTTTCGTGCGCGTAAATCGCGCCGGAGGTAGGCCGGTCAAGCCCAGCAAGCAGATTCAGCAGCGTTGATTTACCGGAGCCGGAACTACCGAGCAGTGCCACAAATTCTCCAGGCTGCACGCAGATGGAAACGTCATCCACCGCGCGCACCAGCGCCTCGCCCATTTGATAGTGCCGGGAGACTCGGTCGGTACGGATGGCAAAACCATTAGCAGGCCCGGTCATGTCTTCCACAATGGTATTACGGATGGACCAAGCCGCGAGTTACATTCGCAATTCGATTTTTTGTTCAGCGCGATAAGTAGACAAGCCCAGCCGCGTGTGGAGTGCGGCGGCGCGCCGCCGCTTTTTCGCTTGGATCAGCGCAACAAGACGACCCAGGCGAGGCGCGCCTCGCCCGGCTGACGCGTCGACAATGATGACGTTGTGAAAGCGGCGGCCCCACGCCTTTTCTGGGAGTGCGGCGGCTTGCCGCCGCTTGTTACGACTGAAGTAGCGCCGCCCAACGCGCAGTTCGACGCAAGGAAAGACAAAGCGACGGGAAGCATGCCTCGCCGAGATGCCTTGTCGGTAGAGCTGAAGTCGCGCGGCGGCGGCAAACCGCCGCACACCGAGATAGTCGGCGCCGTTCGCTGATTGAACGCTGAACACCGCGAAAGTATTCGCCAGCTCGCGCACTACAAATTCAAATCACTATATTTCGATGCCGCCGTATCCATCGCCCGTTCGTAGAGTTTTGTCGGAGTCTTTCCGTGCGGATTCGCCCACCGCCCCGGAATCGCCAAACCGCACTTCGGGCAATGCCCATCCTCCAAACGATTCAGCTGCACATCGTGCCACGAGCGCTTCACCAACAACGTCTGACAACCAGGACAAAAAGTATGCGCGCCATCGCTGAAAATATTGCCTTCGTAAACGTAATGCAACCCCACGTCCAGCGCGATGCGCCGCGCCGCATGCAAAGTCTCAGGAGGAGTCCGCGGCTTGTCCTGCAATTTGAAGTCAGGATGAAACGCCGTGAAATGCAAAGGCACGTCAGGCCCAAGATTCTGCAAAATCCACTCCGCCAATTCGCGCGATTCAGACGCCGCATCGTTCAAAGTCGGAATAATAAGATTCGTAATCTCAAACCACACATTCGTTTCATTCTTAAGCCATTTCAAAGTATCCAGTACAGGCTGCAAATGCGTCAATGTGATCTTGCCGTAAAAATTCTCGGTGAATGCTTTCAAATCAATGTTAGCGGCGTCCACGTGGTCGTAAATATCGTGGAACGCGTCATACGTGACGTACCCATTCGAGACCATCACCGTATTCAGCCCTGCCTCTTTCACGGCTTGGCAAATATCAATCACATACTCGCCCCAGATCGTCGGCTCGTTGTAAGTGAAAGCAATCGAATCGCAGCGATTGCGGATCGCGAGCAAGACCACATCCTCAGGCGGGACGTATGACGAACCCACCTGATCAGCGCGCGACTTCGAAATGTCCCAGTTCTGGCAGAAGAAGCAGCCCATGTTGCAGCCAGCAGTCCCCATCGAAAAAATCCGTGTGCCGGGCAAAAAATGGTTCAACGGTTTTTTCTCGATGGGATCAATCTGCATCGCCGCAGGATGCGCATACCCGAGGCTGTAGAGTTTCCCGCCTTCATTCGTGCGAATGAAGCAGAACCCCGCCTGCCCTTCCCCGATGTGGCAATGCCGCGGGCAAAGATAGCAGTGCGCCTTGCCGCCCGCTTCCGGCTCCCACCAGCGGGCTTCATGCAACTGCGCGGTTTTTTGCAGGATCTTCAGGGCCGGCACAGGATTCATCCCTGGACGCAATTATACGCCTGAACTTCACGCGCGAGGCGCCGCGCCCGCGAACGTGCACGCCATGGTCTTCTTGCGACCGCGCCAGAACACGGATATCGTGGGATAGTAGCAATAGGGTGTCTGTTCCTGGCGTTGCGAGCCGCTCGCCCGCGATGAAAAATTCCAGTCTACTACTCAAGTGCGCTCTCGCCGTTTGCTGCCTGCTTCCCGGCACGGCGGCGCTCGCGCAATCCTCCGAAGGCGACGCCGGGAAAATTCACGAATACAAGGACGACGTCGCGCTCTCCACCGGCCAAATCCGCCGCGGCGACATCTGCGTGAACTTCATCCCGATGCTGCAATCAGGCTCGTTCTTCGACGGCCTGGAACGCATTGATTCGTCACAGGGCTCCGAATTTCGCAAAGACTCCCACCTCGTCACCAATTTCCCGGACTACATGATCGTGGAAATGAATGTGCGCATCGAACAGTGCGATGCGGACATTTACACCCCTGCGCCCACTCCGGCATTCGTCAAAGGAATGCATTTTCGCGTGCAATGGAAACGCGGCGTGTATTTGCGGCCGGTAGGCAGCGTGGCAATTGAAGAAAAGCCGGTCCGCATGGAAGAAGGCGACAATCGCAAGCTGTTCGTAATGACCATTCGCGACCACGACGTGCCGCTCACGGATCATCTGATAATTTCTGTGATCGGCCCAGATGGAAAGCTCATGTCACGAATGTCCGCGCGCCTGTAGCCTCCGTGTCAGAAAACGAGAGTCTTTGCAGGTCGTCTCTTTAGCGACGACATATCTGTAGCGATGTCAGCGCGGGTTTAGAGTCTATGTGAGAACACGAGAATCTTTGTAGGCCGTAGCTTTAGCTACGGCATAACCGCAGCAAAATAAGAGCGGCTTCACAGCTTGCGGAACAAGGGGAAGGGCGGGGCTTCAGCCCCGCCGTAAGTCGTGTTTTTTCTATTGGGGCTTTAGCCCCTGAAGCCTCAATTTTGACTTTTTCCGCAACCTGTTCAGCCACTGAAGTACAGGTCGTGCAGTTCTCACACTGACTCCGACGCCGGCGCTACATTTGTCGCTGGCGGCTTTCCGCAACCCACTCCAGAAATCGCTCCATCCGTACGCGTTCGCGCCACATCAGCCGCAAGAATTTTCTCATATCGAGGTCCGCCGCTTCCCTGCCGAAAAATGTTTCCAGCCGCCATCGAATATACGGCGACGCCCAGGGCCGCAATCGATAACCCTTGGCGATAATCCAGTAGTAGCGCAACGCGTTCAGCATCGCACGAATCCCACGCTAGCTCCAGTCCGCGCCACCGCACCAGCCCCAACGCGCGCCACCGCGCCAGTTGTCATCCCGAGCGGAGCGAGGGATCTGTCTTCGCCTTTGTGACCCGCGCGCCTCACATTACCGACGAGAGAATTAACTAGGCGTGCTGCGAATGTCACACCGCGCGACGATGCTAGAATGTCACCGTGAGCAACGCGCCCAACGAGACTGCGGAAGACCACTACTACGCTGGAATTGACCTCTTCGGTGAAGGAAAACTGGCTGAAGCTATCGCGGAATACACGCGGGCGCTCGAACTGAATCCCCAATTTAGCGACGCGCTGCATGGCCTGGCGCAAGCCTACCACGCTCAACAAGATTTTGACCGCACGATCGAGACCGCGCGCCGCATCCTCGCGCTCGATCCCGAGGACATTCTCGCCTGGACCACCATTTCACGCGCCTACCAACGCAAAGGCATGGTCCCCGAAGCCGAAGAAGCCGGCAACAAAGCGCGCATCCTCGGCTGGAAGCAACAATTGCGCGAGCAGAGAACAAATTCAGGCAAGCCCTGAGCGCGGAGACGTCTCGGAATTCAACTCGCGGTTTTTGATCGGCCAACGCGCCTCGCGGCTTCCGCAACGAGCGACGCGTTGCTGGGCGCTTGGCGGCCATCAGGCAGCTTGAGCACATCCTCGAACCCAATGCGCGTGTCGTAGCCGCGCTTCACTGCAGCGTCAATCAAATCCCAGGCCGTGCGATTCAATCCGTGCAGCAGTCGCGGAATTTTCACTCCGGCGCGATCCAGCATTTTCTCCAGCCGTTCGACGCCATCGAGTGCCACACGCGAGTCCTGCTGCTCCGGCTCGAACATCACTCGCAAGCAGCGGTTTGCAAGCCCGCTCGCGACGAACGCTTCCACCGCCTCCGGACTGCCGACTCCTGCTTCAATGCCCACGCCGCGCGAAAGCAGCAGTTCCGCCAACGCCACGCCGCCTTCCTCATTGAAATTAATAGACGCAAACGGCGGCAGCACCTTCCACGCCGCCACTTTTTCGTACCGCGCCTTCACGTCCGGAACAATCCAAGCCCCAGTGCTCACGCCGAAAGGCGTCGCAGGAATCGCCGCGCGCACGGCCTCGACCGCGATCGCCACATCATCGGCATCAAGACTCTCCCGCCCGTCGCGACCGCGAACGTGAAAATGAACCGCGCCAGCTCCCGCCGCTACGGCGCCGCGCGCAGACTCAGCCAATTCCCCAGGCGTACAAGGCACTCCCGGATGCTCCGCCCGCGTCCGCCCGCCATTCAAAGCACATTCGATCAACAAGAAAACTCCCATGGAGTGCGGCGGTGCGCCGCCGCTTTCTCTCGCGCGAGGCGTGCCTCGCGCTGCACTCTCAGCGCCGAGAATCATGCCCCGACTAGCAAAATCTAAACACATGCAAAAACAAGTAGGGGCGGGTCTAAGACCCGCCCCTACAGCCATCCCAAACTCAACCGCCAAGCAACCGAATCGCCGAGACTACATCGCCGAGCAGATCGACTTCACCTCGGTGTAATGTTCAAGCACTTCGTGCCCCATCTCGCGGCCCCAACCAGACTGCTTGTAGCCGCCAAACGGAAGCGCTGCGTCAAACACGTTGTAGCAATTGATCCACACGGTCCCAGCCTTTAACTTGGACGCGAGGCTCTGCGCCTTCTTGATGTCGCGCGTCCAAATCCCGGCCGCCAGACCGTAGATCGTGTCGTTGGCTTTCGCCGCGATCTCGTTGGTGTCGCTGAACGGAATCGCCGTAACCACCGGCCCGAAAATTTCTTCCTGCACCACCTTCATTTTTTCGTTGGTGTTGACCAGCACAGTCGGCTTGACGAAGTAGCCCTTGGTGCCTTCGCGCGAACCGCCGGTAACGGCCTTGGCGCCTTCCTTCGCGCCGCTCTCCAGATACCCGCACACGCGATCGAGCTGCTCCTGCGAAACCAGCGGACCCAAATCGCTCTCCGGATCGAATCCCGGACGCACGCGGATTTTCGCGGCGTTCTGCGCCACGCCATCCACGACCTTTGTCGAAAAGTTTCTTCTCGACGTAAAGCCGCGAACCCGCGCAGCAGCACTGACCCTGGTTGAAGAAGATCGCGCTCGCCGCTCCCGCAATCGCGGCATCCACATCGGCGTCGTCGAAAATAATGTTCGGCGACTTGCCGCCCAATTCGAGCGATACCTTCTTCAGGTTGCCCGCCGCCGCCTTCAGAATCAGCTTGCCAACTTCAGTGGAACCGGTGAACGCAATCTTATCCACGTCCGGATGCGCGGCAAGCGCGGCGCCGGCCGTTTCGCCGTAGCCCGGAACGATATTCACCACGCCATCCGGGAACCCAGCTTCCTGAATCAATTCGCCCAGCCGCAACGCCGTAAGCGGCGTCTGTTCGGCAGGCTTCAAAACCACCGTGCAGCCAGCCGCCAGCGCCGGCCCCAATTTCCACGCCGCCATCAGCAACGGGAAATTCCACGGAATAATCTGCCCGACCACGCCCACCGGTTCGCGCACGGTGTACGCATGGAACGTATTCTGCTTCCAGATCGAAAGGGGAATCGTGTTGCCTTCGATCTTGGTGGCCCAACCCGCGTAATAGCGGAAATGGTCAATCGCCAGCGGCAAATCGGCCACGCGCGCAACTTTCAGCGGCTTGCCGTTATCCAGCGATTCGAGCTGCGCGAATTCTTCCGCATGCTTTTCGAGCAGGTCCGCGAGCCGCCAGATCATCCGGCCGCGCTCGGAATGAGAAATCTTCGACCACTCGCCCGTATCAAACGCCGCGCGAGCCGCTTTCACCGCGCGGTCAATGTCTTCCTTGTCGCCTTCCGCGATATTCGAAAGCACGTCGCCGGTCGCGGGATTGTAAGTGGGAAAAGTCTTGCCGGAAACGGAGTCAACCCACTTGCCGTTGATAAGCATCTTGCGAGTCTTGGTCACGTACCCAGTTACATTTTCATGCGGCTGTACAGCTACGCTTGCAGTTGCCATATCTCACTCCTCCTTCGCCTAGTTTCGCTGGAATTCGGAGCCGCTCCGCGTCTTTCGCGATGCGGGCGGTTCGTTCAGTAGTTGTAGCCCTCGCGGCTGAAGCGGGGGCAGCCGTCTGCGGTGCTGGGCCGGGCGATTGGTAAGGAAACGCCAGTCATTTGCGACCTTCCGGGCACCATAAAACTCGGGCGGACAGCCGTATCATAGTCGCGCGCGGCGGGCGGTGCAATAGGCCACGCAAATGTCTTGGATTAGATTTTTCTATGATTGGGCGCCGCGTACCCACACTCGCTGCGTCGCCGGTTTGCCCAGATGGATGCGCGAAGAGGCGTGTCCCGCCACGGTAAGGGCCATGGTCTCGTCGTATTCGCGCTGATGCACGCGCACGCGCGCACCCGGGCGCAAGCGCAACCCGTTGAGGAAGTCCAAAAACTTGGGATCCTTTTCGTACACGCGCAGAACTTCGTACGATCGCCCCACTTCCACATCGGATAACCGCACCGCGCCGAATTTGCGCCGCAATTTGGCCATGCCGCCGAGCAACGGCACCCCGTGCGGGCAGCGGCTGTCGCGGCCAAAGCGCTTCAGCAGCAGCTCCGCCACTTCCGGCGAGATGCCGTGCTCCAGCCGCTCCGCTTCTTCGTGAGCACGCGCCCATTCCAGGCCAATCACATCGGTGAGCAGCTTTTCCGCCAGGCGATGACGCAGCACCAAATGCTGCGCAATGGCTTCGCCCTTCGCGGTCAATTCAATCCGACCATCGCGCCGCACGTGCAGGTAGCCCCCGCGCGTCATGCGCTTCAGAGCAGCAGTGACCGCCGGCGGCGTCACGCCCAAATCTTCCGCCAGGCGCGCGCTGATCGGCTCCTGCTCTTCCTGCACAAGCTCCCAGATCGCTTTCAGGTAATCTTCCTGCGAGACGCTGGTTTTTTCACGCCGCATAATTCAATGCCTTAGACGACCACTGAATCCGAACATCCGAGCCCAGATGCAAGTTCGCGCGTTCCGGCTGAAAAGCGTGCGGAAAAACAGGAAGGGCGGGGCTTCAGCCCCGCCGTAAGTCGTGCCTCTTCTCTGGGGGCTTCAGCCCCTGAAGCCCGACTTTTGAATTTTTCCACAAACTGTCAACTCGCATTCCCGGCTTCAGTGCGCAAGCGCGCTGCCAGTAATGTCACGCGCGCTTCGATATCATCGCAGATCACGCGGTGCGTAGCGATGTCCTCGCCAAAGGGATCCCGCACCTTCCACTCTTCCACATGATGTTCGGGAAATAACGATTTGCTGTGGATCCCGGACATATTGATCACCAGGTCCGGCTTCCTGAGCGAATGGCTGTGCAATCCCTTGGAGAATTGCCCGTCAATCGAAATGCCGCGCTCGCGAAGCACCGCCGTCGCCGTCTTATCAATAAACCCGAGTGGCGAGACTCCCGCGCTCTCCGCCGCAATAATATCCGCGCAGCAATGCCGTGCAATCGCTTCCGCCATTTGGCTGCGCACGCAATTGCCAACGCACACAAAAAGCACTTTGACTGGATTCGCCATGCGGTTTACAGAATCTCACAAATGCCCGATGGATTGAAATGCGGACGCGTCGCTGCGGCTGGAGGTCTTTTCGCGGCCTTACAGTTTGCGGAAAAATGGGAAGGGCGGTCCTTGAGAGTCTGTGTGCGAACGGTGGCGTTCGTCAGGGCACGGCTTTGCAGTTTGCGAAAAACGTAAAGCGAGTGTCATCCCGAGCGCAGCGAGGGATCTGCTTTTCGCTGCCATATAAAATCTGCCCCATCATCAGTCGCTTGTGAAGCTCTATGACAATACGACGATCTCTGCGGGCAGTAGGAAAAACAGGAAGGGCGGGGCTTCGGCCCCGCCGTCAGCCGTGTCCTTTCTTTTGGGGGCTTTAGCCCCTGAAGCCAGGATTGTGATTATTTCCGCAAACTTCTCGACCGCTGCAGTACAGCTCTTCCTGTTCGCCCACAGGCTCGACCATCGAGCTACTCGCTTCGATCGAGTCTCTACGCGCGGTTCAGTCAGCGAGGGCAGCCGCGGAACTCGCGCCGTAGAAGCTGTACCACGGCTTCGCCGCGGTCAGCTTCGAGTTCACGTTATTGATGTTCTTCACGCCCTGATCGTTCAGCCAGTCTTCGAGAGCTTTAGCGCCCTGCTTCGCGTACACCGGAATGCCCTCTTTCCATGTAGCGCGTCCGCACAGCACGCCGGAAAATTCCACTCCCGATTCCGCCGCAAGCTCCAGAGTTTCGGCGAACACGTCGTTATTAACGCCCGCCGAAAGGTAAATGAACGGTTTCTTCGCCGCAGTGGCCGCCAGCCGGAAATGTTCCTTGGCCTGGTCGCGAGTGTAAGCGGTGGCGGTCGCGGTTTCGCCCTTGTTGGCTTTTGACCCGGCCACGAACGCCATGTTCACCGGCACCTCAACCTTCAGCACGTCCACGCCATATTGCGGCTTGGAAAATTCCGCCATGCTCTTGGTGACGATCTCCGGTTTCTTCTTAGCGTATTCGATGCCCTTCTCGTCGCCGTTCTCCACATAACCCACAAACTCCAGAAAGAACGGGACGTCCGCCGCCGTGCATTCGCCGCCGATGCGCTCCACCCACGCGTGTTTGATATCGTTCACCTCAGGAGGATCGAACGGCGTGTAATACAGCAAAATCTTGATCGCATCCGCGCCCGCTGCCACTAGGCGGCGCACCGACCAGATATCCAGCAAATCAGGCAAACGGCCCGGCCGCGTATTGTCGTAGCCGCTATTTTCGTAAGCCAACAACAATCCCGCGTTCGAAGAGCGCGCTCGCGCGGCAGGCAATCCGTATTCCGGGTCCAGCAGGATAGCGCTGGCATGCGGCGTCAGCACCCGCGTAACGGTCGTCTTGAATTCCTCCAGCATCTGGGCCGGAACGTCTTTCTTGTCAATGCCCTTCTCTTTCGCGATCGCGCTTTTGAGCGAACCGCGCTGGTCCATGGCGGCCGCGGCAATCACGCCGCGCGAATCGGACACTGCCTTCAGGCCTCTCTGTTTGCCTGGAGTGATTTTCATGTGAACCCTCCGCAAATTACCAAGTGAAAGAAGCTCGCATTTTAGCACGGGAGCCCGCGTGCGCCGCAATGGGCCGAAGTGCCGCGGATGAACGGACATACACCATAGCTGGTGCAATCGCGAACATCCCGAATCACGCGTTGCGACGGCCCGCTGCGTTCGGCCCCCAACAAAATTCGCTGAAAATCGCCCGCGAGCAAAATTCCAACACCGCCTTCACGAGATTTTAACCGAAGCGTAAATCAATGGTCCTACCAGTATGGGATCGTTTCCAACGCCTAGGAGGAGCAAATACGTGAAGAAGAGACTAGTCCCAACCGCACTCGTCATTTCTGCGGCCGTAGTGCTTGCAACGGGAACTTTTGTGCACAAAGTAGCCGCCGCCAATGACGACCAAGTCGGGAGCGGCCGTTTTGAATTCCTACCAGACACACTGGTGCTCAGCCGCAGCGTTTATGTCGGCAGGGCATCCACCGTCACTATCGGCGAGACTCTGCCGCTCGGCTGCGCCGGCGGTCCCAACGGCAGCACCAACGTGGAAGTGCCGACAACGACGCCCGGAACCACCACCGAAGTGAATGTCCCCTGCGGAATCGGATCGGACAACGGAGAATTTCCGAACCTCTTCGACTCGCACAACGTCTGGACCAACGCGGGTTCCGACGGCAGCTTTGGCGTCAGCTCGCCGATCTTCCTGGACGACATGACGACCGATGGCTGGGTTCTCGGCAGCCTGCCGATCCCAAGCAATCAGATCGTGACGAGCTTCAGCTCGAAATCGGAACTGGCCCTGAACCGCTCGATTGACGGCAAGTCCATCACCTTCATGGCGTATCACGGCGGCGTCGGCTGCGGCGGTTCCACCGTTGCTCCCACCGCGCCAAATCTGTTGGATGTTTCCGCTTCGAATACTCCCGGCGTTTGCGACCCGACCAATCCCGTCATCACCACGTACCAGAGCAATCCTGTCGTTCCCACCGCGTACTACCGCGCCGTCATCGAAGTAGATGGCGACGGCCATATCGGCATCACCGATGGCAACGCCTACAGCGGCGACAACGGCCGCGCGGCAATCAAGGGCGGCAACGGCTTGTACTACATGGTTGGCAACGACAACAGCGGCAATCTCTCCAAGAAGCAGATTCCGATCACGCCTGACGGCATTAATCTCGTTAATGCGACGGGCGCCGAGCTGCTCGTCCCCGGCGGGACGCCTCCCGTGCCGCCGAACATCGGCATGATCGGGCGTCTCGAAATTCGACTCCGACAAACCCGGCAAAGACACCAATTTCCGCGGCCTCACCATCTTCAACAACACGCTTTACATCAGCAAGGGTAGCGGCAGCAATGGAATCAACACCGTGTATCAGGTCGGGCAGCATCGGCACATTGCCAACCGGCACTGCGGCAGCAACTTGCAACTGTACCGATTACGATTTTGCCCGGCTTTCCGAACACGGCCGCCAGCACCTCAACCGCGTTTCCTTTCGGTCATCTGGTTCGCCGACGCCAACACACTGTACGTCTGCGACGAGGGAGACGGAACGTACGTATCTCCTCCGGTGAACGGAAACGTAGCGGACCCGCAATCTCAGGCCACCGCCGGACTCCAAAAGTGGAGCCTGGTGAACGGAACCTGGACGATGCTCTACGTTCTGCAAAACGGCTTGAACATCGGCGTGCCCTACAGCGTTCGCAATTACCCCGCGGCGCTCGATCCCGCGACGGGCGGATGCCGCAACATCACCGGCCGCCACAATGGCGACGGCACCGTCACCATCTACGCGATCACTTCCACGATCAGCGCGAATGGCGACACCGGCGCTGATCCCAACAAGCTGGTGAAAGTCACCGATCGCGTCTCCGACACCACTCTACCGGCGGGCGACGGCGACAATGATCGCGACGACGCCATCGGCCATTTCGTCACGCATCCGCTCAGCGCAAGCCGGAGAAGTGTTTCGGCGGAGTGGCGTTCGCGCCGACACAGCCGCGATCGAGGGAGACGATCGCTAGGCTCATTCGCTGGCAATTCGTGAGCCGGTCTGGAACAAACGACGCGCAGAACGCAACGAACGCGAGAACCAAAATGGAACAGGGAGGGCGGCCCGCCGCTCTCCCCGTTTCATCATCGTGCATTCTCTCCGAAATTCCTGTTGCTCCATCACGTTCGCTCGAATAATTCCTTGCATTAGCCCGAAATCCGCATATAGTCTCGCCACATATCACACATTCCTTAGCAGCAAGTCTGTGCCGGGCTGCAGTCCGTGCAGGCGCGCTGTCCCCACGATTTGTGATAGGGCCCGGCAAGTTTCCACCAAATCTGAAATTCGACGAAGGTCGAGGAAAGGGAGAGTAAATGATTGCGAAAAAATTGTTGTGCGTAGTGGCCGTGATGCTCGCCGCTGCAGTTTCAGGTTATGCACAGGAACAGCCAAATACCGTTGCCGCGATTGAATTCCAGACGCCGAAAAACGGCATGGTCAAGCAGTACGAAGAAGGCCGCAAGCAGAAGGTCGAATGGCACAAACAGCAAAAAGACACGCAGGGATTGTACGTATTCGAGACTCTCACCGGCGAAGACACCGGGACTTATCTCGTCGCGCGCTTCGGCCAGCACTGGACGGATTTCGATAAGCCGTCGGTGCCGGATGCGGCCGATCTCGAACAGTACCAAAAGCTGATCGGCGGAGCGGTCGAGAAGCTCGTCACCACCTATTACGAAGACCTGCCGAAATGGAGCAATCCATCCACGGACATGAACGCCAAGTACACCGAGGTCATCACCTTCCATGTTCGCTATGGCAAAGGCGACGATTTCCGCAGCGCGGTCATGCGCGTGCATGAGGCCCACGAAAAGATGAAGTCCCCGTTGCACTATTCGTGGCATCGCCTCGCGGATGGCGGACCCGGCGGCACTTATGTCCTCACCGTTGACCACGCCAACTGGGCTTCGTTCGAGGATGACCCAGCCGTGAAGCCCCTGCGGGACGATCTGCGTGCGGCCTTCGGCGAGCAGGAAGCCATGTCCGTGATCGAGCGGCTCAATGGCTCGATCGAGAGCACCTACAGCGAGATCATCCAGTTCCGCCCGGACCTCAGCTACATCCCGGCGAAATAAGGGCGTTACAAACAACTGATCGCAGTGGGCAAGTGAGAACGAAAGGCGGGCCGTTGGAGGCGTTGCTGATTCCGGCGGCCCGTTCTACGTAAAGATGACGTGATGCTGGTGGGCGCACGGCGTGGCGTTCGCGGCTCGTTTGTCCGCGGGCGCCGCGCCGGAAACTCCGATCGCAGATAATTCCGTGAAATCGTCGAGAAACTCCGGTCCATAAGCAGCCAGCCACGGCAGCGCGGAAAGCGTGCGCTCTTGCAGCCCGCGATGCGGATAGAGCGCATCCACCAGGATCCGCTCATGGCGATCCAGCACGCCCGTTCGAAAATTCTCGGCGCGGCCCGCTTTCCTCTTCAAATTCAGAAACTGGTGCAGCATCTTTCGTTCGGTAAGCGCCAGCGCCCCATTCAAGGTGCCGTCGAGTCTCTCAAAACCCTTGCGATAGCCTTCCAGCAGCTTGCGCAGTGTTTTCTCGTCTTTCTCGAATCGTTTGGCGAGCCCCCGAGGCAAAGATTTCACTTCCATCCGCGCGCGCAAGTACTGCCGCCCACGCATCATGTCCCGAAAATCCAGGCCGTATTTCTTCAGCAGACGCGCCACCGCCGGCTCAATGATCGTGAAACTGGCGCGCGGCAGCATCGCCGGCATGCGTCCAAGCAACTGCCGGTACACCACCTGCGCCTGCGCCATATACGCGATTTCGGCCGGGCCGCCGACGTAAGCAGCGGTGGGCAGCAAAGTATCCTGCACCACGGGACGCAGCAAAACATTCGGCGTAAACGCTTCCGGCGTCTTTTCGATCGCCGCGCGCAATTCGTCAGCCAGTGAAAGTCGCGCTGCCCGCGAAGAATTTACCGTTGCGTTGGCGCAGCGGCTGCCGTATTCCGTCCACATTGTAAAAAAGCAGGGTGGATTCCCGCGCCACTTTCACCTGCGCATGGAAGCCGCCGCGTTCGAGTTCCTTAGATCGCGCCAGCAACGCGTCGCGCAGCGCATCCGGTTCGTCCAGCGCGCGCCCGTAGATTCCCGCCGCAAAATGATGCAGCCGCGCATCCAGCGGATCCAGAAAAATAATTCCCCGCCCCGCCACCAGCCGCGCCATCAATTTCGCGTACGCCGAACCATAGGTTTCATCCGGCGCATACGATTCGCGCAAAGCGCGCGCCACATCTCCCGCGTACGGACCCTCCAGCGTATCCACCGCCGTCACCACCGGCGCCGCAATCGCCTCTCCCAGCTTGATTTCCCCGACGCGCCGGCCTTCTTCGCCTTCTCCCACCGGCAAAGCAAATTCCGCCAGACCCGTGCGAGTCGTCCACGCCGCGTGATTGATTTCCGCGAGGTCGTGATCTTCCGTCGCCACCCAGAAAACCGGCACCGCCTCAATTCCCTGCCGCGTCAACTCCTCGGCGTACGCCACAGCGGTCATTGCCTTGTAAAAACTGTAAGCAGGTGTAGTGAAAAGCCCCACCTGCTGGCCCGTCACAATCGCCACAGCGCCATTCGCCAGGCGATCCAGATTGCGCGCGATGTGCTCATCCAGCGCGTCCGTCCCGCCGAATCGCTTATTTTGTTCGCGCAGAACTTCCACAACGCCTTGCCGCACCGCGGGATCCAGCTGCACTTCCTTGGCAGCCGCGACAATGCCCGCAAGCGTCGGAGACTGCCCGTAATATCGCGCCACCCGGCCAAAATCTTCCAGGAACGTCGCAAAAAGCTTAGTAGTCTGAGGAATGTCGCGGAAGGAGATGCAGTGCGTCTCCATGGGGATGGTCATGATACACGCGGCCTTGAAAGGCAGCAATGAGCGTGGGACGCGCGCCGCGCGCGAAGGTTAGCAGCGAATCGATGGCTGCGACAATACTGGCCAAGCGTCGCGCCGCCCGGAAGCGCTTGCGCCGCGGACGCCCGTACAAAGCGTGGATTCCGGCAATTCGTTTGGATGACGTCCTCCCAGCGCGCACGAATCCACTAGAAACGGCTGCTACAAAAGATGCGCCGGCTGGGACATAAGATTCGCCAACATGGCGTCAATTTCCTGCTTGGCCTGGTCGTCGGGCGCCTGCAGTGGCAGCCGCGGCGGACCGCCGTAGTAGCCCAAGCGGTCGAGCGCGTACTTCAAGCCGCCGATTCCATATTGCGCGCCAAGCATTTTCGACGGCAGCACCAATTTTTGCGCGAGTGATTGCGCCTTGGCGCGTTCGCCCGCGCGCGAAAACTCGTAAATCTCCGAGCACAGCTCAGGAAACGCATCCGCCAAAGCCAGAATCGCGCCCACCGCGCCGATTTCCAGAGATTCATAGAGCGTCGCGGCGGAGCCAACTAAAGTCTGGAAATGTTTCGGCGCCGCAGCGATAATCGCGGCCACTCCCTCGACGTTCCCCGAACTATCCTTGATCCCGACGATATTCGGATGATGCACGAGGCGCGCAATCAATGGCGCCTCCACAGTCACGTGCGTGAAAATCGGCACTGAGTACACCATCACCGGAATGCGGCGAGACATCCGCAACGCGCAGGTAATGCTCCGCCAACGTGTGCTCGTTCATCGCCGGCTTGTAAAAACTAGGCGTGCGCACCAAAGCCGCCGCATACCCGATCTTTGCAGCCCGATGCGTATGCTCAATCGTCTCAGCCGTAGATTCAGCGCCAGTCCCAGCAATCAGAATCTTCCCCGGCGCCGCCGAATCCCGCACCGTCTCCCAAACGCGGTAAACCTCCTCCCATTTCAAGAGCACCGATTCGCTAGTCGAACCGTTCGAAACGTAACCCGCCAACCCAGTCTTGTTGTAAAGCCCCACATTGTCGCGCAAACGAGTAAGCGCAAGGCTGCCATTGGCCTCAAACGGAGTAGTAAGCGGAGCGAAAATCCCGTGAAGTTTCATCGCGCTATTTTATATCACACAGATGCACAGCGATAGTTTTGCCATGTAGCAGACCGAAGCGGAGCGCCCACATCGCAACCGAGCACGATCTCTCCTTGCCCTCAAGGTTTTCTCTGTGGACTCTGTGTTAATTCTTGCCTGTGGTTTTTCTCTGCGTTCTCTGCGTCTCTGCGGTAAACGCTTTGCAGTGACGTCGAGACTACTTCTCCGCAGGCGCCGACGCAGCGGACTTGCGTTGATGCAAATCCTGCAAAGCCGCCACATCCACCGCATGCCCCGCCATCGCCCGCATCCCCCGCGCCGCCGCGCTAGCAGCCGAAAGCGTAGTAATACAAGGAATGTTGTAACGCACCGCCGCCCGCCGAATGGACTTCTCGTCGTAAAAAGATTCGCGCCCGAGCGGCGTATTGATGACCAAATCCACCTTAGCCGTCTTGATCAAATCCACAATATTCGGCCGTCCCTCATTCACCTTGTAAACCGTCTCCACTTCGATCCCCGCGCTCGCAAGTGCCGCCGCAGTCCCGCGCGTAGCGACAACTTTCAGACCAGCCGCCAGCAAATCCTGCACCACAAACGCCACATGCCGCTTATCGTGATCATTCACGCTAAGAAACACCGTCCCGCGCTGCGGCAATCGCTGCCCCGCCGCCAACTGCGCCTTCGCAAAAGCCAGCCCAAAGGTCGACGAAATCCCCATCACCTCGCCGGTCGAGCGCATCTCCGGCCCCAGAATCGTATCCACTCCGCGAAACTTGTTGAACGGAAACACCGGCGATTTCACCGCATAGAAATTGCGTACCATGAGTTCCTTTATCCCGTTCGTTTCCGTATAAGGCAAATGCAAATCACGCAATTTCCGCCCGGTCATCAAACGCGCCGCCACTTTCGCCAGCGGCACGCCGGTAGCTTTGCTGACGTACGGAATCGTCCGCGAAGCCCGCGGATTCACTTCCAGCACATACACCGTGTCCCGCTGAATCGCATACTGCACGTTCATCAACCCAACCACTTTCAGCGCCCGCGCCAGCCGCGTAGTGTAATCGCGAATCCGCTCCAGCACCGAAGGCTTCAAAGTCACCGAAGGCAGCACGCAAGAAGAATCGCCGGAATGAATGCCGGCCTCTTCGATGTGCTCCATAATTCCCGCGATCAGCACATCTTCGCCGTCCGCCAGCGCGTCCACGTCCACTTCCGTCGCGTCTTCCAGGAATTGATCAATCAAAATCGGCCGCTTTGGATCGGTCCCCGAGCCAATCAACGCCGCCTGCGCCACATACTCTTCCACCGTCTTCAAATCGTAAGCGATCACCATCGCGCGCCCGCCCAGCACGTAACTCGGCCGCACCAAAACCGGCAAACCAATTTCCGTCGCCAGTTGCACAGCCTCTTGCGGTGCAAAAGCCGTACCATTGCGCGGCTGCGGAATCTTCAGCTCGTCGAGCAAGCGCGCCAAATCGACGGCGGTCTTCGGCAAGATCAATCGATTCCGGCGCGGTGCCGATAATTTTCGCGCCATTCTGTTTTAGTTCCAGCGCCAGATTCAGCGGCGTCTGCCCGCCAAACTGCACGATCACGCCCTGCGGCTTCTCGCGATCCAAAATCGCCAGCACATCCTCGAGGGTCAGCGGCTCGAAATACAGCCGATCCGAAGTGTCGTAATCCGTCGAAACCGTCTCCGGATTGCAATTCACCATCACAGTCTCGTAGCCGTCTTCCTTCAAAGCAAACGCCGCGTGGCAGCAGCAATAATCGAACTCGATTCCCTGCCCGATGCGATTCGGCCCGCTGCCCAGAATCACTACCTTGGGCCTCTCCACAGCGCCGGATTCGTCTTCTTCCTCGTACGTCGAATAAAGATACGGCGTGAACGACTCGAATTCCGCCGCGCAGGTATCCACGCGCTTGAATACAGGCTGAATGCCCAATTCTTTGCGCCGCGCGCGCACGCTCGCCGCCTTCACGTTCCAGAGTTTCGCGATTTCCTCGTCGCTCGCGCCCGAGCGCTTCGATTCCAAAAACAATTCCGGCGGACACTTCCCCAGCGCCGTCGCCGCCACGCGCTTGTCAATCGCCAGCATTTCCTGCAACTGGCGAATAAACCACGGATCAATCTTCGTAAGGTCGCAAACCTCTTCGGCGGACATCCCGCGTTCGAGCGCCTCAAAAAGCCAGTGCAAACGGTCCGGACCCGGCACGTGCAATTTCTCGCGCAGCAAAACGGTCGTCACTTCCGCGGGCGGCCGCCACGCGGAACTCGGCTCCAGCGAACGAATCGCTTTGCAGATCGCTTCCTGAAACGTCCGCCCGATGGCCATTACTTCCCCGACCGATTTCATCTGCGTCGTCAAAGTGCTGTCGCTGCCGGGGAATTTCTCGAATTGCCACTTCGGAATCTTCGCGACCACGTAATCAATCGTCGGCTCAAAGGAACACGGCGTCTTCTTAGTGATGTCGTTGGGAATTTCGTCGAGGGTCATGCCTACGGCAAGCTTCGCCGCAATTTTCGCGATCGGAAAGCCGGTCGCCTTGCTCGCGAGCGCCGAGCTCCGCGAGACACGCGGATTCATTTCGATCACAGTCATCCGCCCGGACGCCGGATCAATCGCAAACTGGATATTCGAGCCGCCCGTTTCGACGCCCACCGCGCGAATGATCGCCGCAGCCGCGTCGCGCATCCGCTGGTATTCCTTGTCCGTAAGAGTCTGCGCGGGAGCGACCGTGATGGAGTCCCCCGTATGAATCCCCATCGGGTCGAAATTTTCGATTGAGCAGATCACCACGAAATTGTCGCAATGGTCGCGCATCACTTCCAGCTCGAATTCCTTCCACCCGAGCACCGATTCCTCGATCAAAGCCTGGTGCACGGGACTGGCATCCAGCGCGCGCGCAATCAAATCCGCAAATTCCTCGTGGTTGTAAGCAATCGAGCCGCCGGTGCCGCCCAGAGTGAAAGATGGACGAATCACCACGGGATAACCAAGCTGATCGGCAAGACGTATGGCATCCGGAACAGTGGTGACGACTTCGGACGCCGGAACTTCCAGGCCGATTTCGCGGCAGACGTCTTTGAAGAGCAGCCGGTCTTCAGCGATCTTAATCGCGCTAAGCGACGCGCCAATCAGTTTCACTTTATATTTTTCGAGAATCCCCACTTCCGCAAGCTCAACGGCCAGATTCAAACCGGTTTGTCCTCCGACAGTGGGCAGCAAAGCGTCCGGCCGCTCCGCCGCAATAATCGCCTCCAGATATTCCTTCGAAAGCGGCTCGATGTAAGTCCGGTCCGCGATCTCCGGATCCGTCATGATCGTCGCCGGATTCGAATTCACCAGGACGACTTCGTAACCCTCCGACCGCAAAGCCTTGCAAGCCTGCGTACCCGAATAGTCAAACTCGCAAGCCTGCCCGATCACAATCGGCCCAGACCCGATGATCATGATCTTCTTAATGTCAGTCCGTTTCGGCATACCCTTTCAACCCACGTCCCCAAGCGAATAATCCGTATTTACCAATGCGGCGGCCGCTTGCGATTTATCCCGCCCTCACACGACCTCAACCCTAGCGTCACAGAGACGGGCATCCTGCAAACTGCCTTCTGACTGCCCGAAATTTCGATTGCACCGAACGTGATATTCCATCCGGGAGACGCCGTTGTCAGCCGGTACTTGGCGTTCGACAACGCCGAAAATGCGAAATCACCCTTGGAATCTGTACGTACCTCCGCCGCGATCGAGCCAGCAGCATCAAGCAGGCGCAAGTCGATATCCGCAACGGCGGCGCCGGTCGGGTCAAATACCCTGCCACAAAATATTCCCGTAATCTTTACGGGTTTTTCATCAATACACGTGTTCGCCTCAACGCCCGTCGCAGCCGCCGCGATCGTAAATGCCAATCCGAGCAACGCGGCATGACGAGCGAGCTTCCTATCAATGCCTCGCACGCTCGCGGCTTTCTGCAGCCGCCGCCTCAACGATGCCGACGCGGGCATCAAGCCCTCTTTCCCGCTTCGTTCATCAGCGTAATGAAATCATTGAACAAATACCGCGCGTCATGCGGCCCCGGCGATGCTTCCGGATGATATTGCACGCTGAAAAGCGGCAACGAGCGATGCCGCATGCCCTCATTCGTGTGATCGTTCAAATTCACGTGTGTAATTTCCACATCGCTCGACGGCAATGACTCCGGATCCACGCAAAATCCATGATTCTGCGCGGTAATTTCCACTTTCTCCGTCAGCAAGTTCTTCACTGGATGATTCGAGCCGTGATGCCCAAATTTTAATTTGAATGTCCGCCCGCCGAGCGCCAATCCACAAAGCTGGTGCCCCAGGCAAATCCCAAAGATCGGCACGCGCCCCAAAAGCTTGCGAATATTTTCGACCGCGTAGCCGATCGGTTCAGGATCCCCAGGACCATTCGAGAGAAACACGCCATCCGGCTTCAGCGCCAAAACGTTCGAAGCAGAAGTCCCCGCAGGCACCACCGTAACGTCGCAGTTGTGATCTACCAGCAAACGTAAAATGTTCTGCTTAATGCCAAAATCGTAAGCAACGACTCGATGTCGCGCCGCAGCCTCGCCGCCCGCCGCTACCCCCGCACGCCGCGCAGCCGCGCCCGAAGCACCAACGCCGCACCCGTCGGATTTCCCGGCCGCCGATGCGCCCGCCGCAGCCGCCACAGAAATCGGCGCCGCCAAATCGATCGACCCCTTCGTCCACTCATACGGGCGCGCCGTCGTAACGCGCCCGGCCAATTCCTGGCCAGCCATGGTAGGCAGCGCACGCGCCTCAGCGATCAATTCCTCCGCAGGTGTTCCGTCGGTCGCCACAACTCCGCGCAACGCTCCCACATCCCGCAAATGACGCACCAGCGCCCGCGTATCCAAATCCCAGATCACCGGAACGCCGTGCCGCTCCAAATATTGCTGCGCCGATTCGCTCGACCGCCAATTCGAAGCCAAAGGCGAAAATTCACGCACCACGAGAGCCTCGATGTACGGCTTCGGCGATTCTTCATCATCCAAATTCGCGCCGACGTTCCCAATGTGCGGATAAGTCAAGCAGACGATCTGGCCGGAATAACTGGGGTCGGTGAAAACTTCCTGGTAACCCGTGAGGCTGGTGTTGAAAACAACTTCTCCGCCGCGGCGCGTACGCGCGCCGGCCGCGCGGCCGTTAAATACTCTGCCGTCTTCCAGCGCGAGTATCGCGCGACCTGCGGCCTGCTGCGTCAGTGTGTCCTCCAAAATATTTCATCGCGATGCCGCGTTTACCGTAGACGAATACGTGAGCGATCCAAAATGATCCACCGGCCAGTAAGCGAAAACCGCCTTGCCGTAAATGTACGGCCGGCTCACCGGTCCAAACACCCGCGAATCATTCGAACTATCGCGGTGATCGCCCATCACAAAATAATTTCCCGGGGGAATCTTCATCGGGCCGTAGCTCGAGCCGTCAAGGTAGCTCGCCGGAACGTACGGCTCCGCGAGTTCCTTGCCGTCCACATACACGTGTCCGGCGCGCAGTTCGATCGTCTCGCCCGGCAAGCCGATCACGCGCTTGATGAACGATTTCGAATGGTCGAGAGGATACCAGAAAACGACCACGTCCCCGCGTTCAATCGGCTCGAAGCGGTATTCGAATTTATTGATGAAGATGCGCTCTTGATCGCTCAAGAGCGGTGCCATGCTGGTGCCTTCCACCTTCACTGGCTGATAAAGAAAGATGATGATGACGAGCGCGAGGCCCAGAGCGACCGCGAGATCGCGCGTCCAACTGCGCAGTTCGCGTCGCAACTGAGGCAAAGAAGGGGCGCTGTTCGGGTTCGGTTGGTTAGGCTGAGAGATATCCAACATTCGTCGCTCAAATATTTATATCACGGCAAGACGCAACGCGCCAAGTGTTCGCGTACGCGAGTAGCGGTCCAGTTCCCCGGTTATGCGACTACACATCCACATTCGGGCCTACAATATCGGAAAGTACAGTGAGAAAGTGAGGTCGACGTAAATGTGGAACAAACCACCGTTCTCGATTTCCGACAATTGCTCAGTAGACGTGCGAAATCTGGCCGCAGCGCGCGACTGGTACAAGGAAAAACTCGAATTGCGGGAAGCAAACGATGATCGAGAAGAAGATTCCGGCCGACCGTTCGCCGACCTGCACGTTTCTAACGACGACACATTTGTCTCGCTTGTCGAATTGGAACCGGGCGCCGCCAGGGAGAATCGGCACGTTATTTTCTACGCGAAAAATCTGGAAAAAGCGCATCAGTGGCTGGCGGCACGCGGAGTGTCCGTCGGGACGACCACGACTGATTCGGGCGGAAATCGTTTCTTTCGGTTTCAGGATTTGGAAGGGAATACGATTGAGGTGTGCATCGAACCAGGGTAAGTGTGCTTCCTTACTCCCTCGCCTGAAATCAACCGACACTCTATGGCGTTCTATTAACCGTCCAGCGCGAAGTGGAGAATTGCGAGCGAAGCCAGCACCGCAGTCTCCGTCCGCAGTACCAGTTGCCCCAGCGAAGCTTCCTTAAACCCAGCCGCGCGTGCCAATACAAGCTCACCGTCCGTCCACCCGCCCTCCGGCCCGATCGAAACAGCCGCGGAAGGCGCGCTAACATTCAACAGCACCTCGTGAATCGCCGGCGCATCACTACGTTCAGAAAGCAAAAGTTTGCATTCAGCGCCGCAAGCCGCGTAAGCGTCCTCCACCGTCGCAGCCTGCGCCAACTTCGGCGGACGCAACCGCCGCGACTGCTGCGCCGATTCCAGCAGGATTCGTTCCCAGCGCTCGTGCCGTTTGCTCGCCGCGCCAACCAAGGCCTTGTCGGTACGCGCAGCGATCAAAGGCGTGATTTCACTCACTCCCAGCTCAGTTGCTTTTTCCAAACACCATTCAAACCGGTCAAATTTCACCAAAGCGATCAGCAGTTGCAGACGCAGCGCCGGCTCCTTCACCGCGATTGGTTCCACCAAAGAAAATTCCACGCGATTATCGCCGCGTTTCAGCAGCCCCACGCTCTCCACACACCCCAGCCAAACGCGTTCGCCGTCGCTCAACTCATAAAGCTGCCCCGGCTCCGCCCGCAAAACGCGCCCCAGATGCTCCGCCGTGTCGCCGCGCAAGGTGGCAGTCCCATCATCAAAATGATCTACGAAAAATCGCCGCCGCATCAGAACGATTGTACCTTGCGGAATGCAAACCTACGAGCCAGACGGCTCCGCGCGAATGCGTCGGCTGGCGAAAAACAATTCGTGCAAGTGAATGAATTGCGTCCGCGAGCATGGCGGGATAGGCGACAAGCCCGGAACTTGACGACGCGGGTTTCCCGCTTCATAATCCCGGCATCGAGGCGTTCCGTGCGCCGCGCACAGAGTTTCGCAAGAACGATCGCACCACCTCAATCGGCCTTCCTCGCAATACTGCTTTGCTCCCTGGGTTTGATCGGCTGCGATAACTCCTGCTTCATATTTGTCTCCAACCCTGGCGGAGGCGGAGGAACAATAGCTGGCAGCATAAATGGTTGTCCACTGAATCAGGTAAACGGCAACGTGCGGGTGCAATTAGCGACGCTTGCCGCGCCGTCCGCGAGCGACGAAACTCCACGGGTTGAACACGTTTTCGTAACGATTGAAGGGATCGAAGCGCATCCCGGCCCGGCCGCTGCTGATGATTCAGCCGACTGGCGCGAGCTTGCTCCGCAGTTAGTGGCGCAACCGATGCAATTTGACTTGCTTGCCAGTCAGGGGGAGTCGAGCGCTCCGGTAGCTTTCGAGGATGCCGCTGTCCCCGCCGACGCATACCGTCAAATCCGTTTGCGCCTGACTCCCAATCAGCCAGACGGAACGAACTCCGCCCTTCAAGCGAACTCGTGTGGAAGTGTTGGTTTCAACTGCATCGTAACGTCGGACGGAGCCATACGGCGGCTGGCGCTCAACGATGGCAGTTCGCAAATCCGCATTTCTTCGCAGCAGATCGCGGGAGGATTTGTACGTGTTCTTCCGGAAACGACGACCACATTGAAAATCGAATTCAACCCGCAGTCGTCACTCTTCGTTCGGACGGATGCGATGACGCAAGAGCCTTCGGAGGATGAAGTGAAGCTCGTCCCCAGCTTCATTGTGGAATCGCAGACTGCAGACCAGATTTCCGCCGCAGCAAACCCGTAACAGCGCGAATGTTCCTACCCGAAGATATCTTTCACTTTGTCGAAGAAAGTGGAATTGCGTTCGGCGGGCCTGTTTTCGACTTTCATTGACTGCCCCAACTGTTCAAGCATCCGCCGCTGCTCGCGCGAAACTTTCGCCGGCACCACCACGCGAATGCTGATGTAAAGGTCGCCGCGCCCGCCATGCGGATTCGGCAAACCTTTGCCCTTCTTGCGGAAAATCTGCCCGGACTGCGTGCCCTCGGGAATTTCCAGTTCTTCGTCGCCCTTCAGCGTCGGCACCTTGATCTTCTCGCCCAAAGCCGCTTGCGAAAAACTGATCGGAATCTCGCAGATCAAATCCGACCCGCGCCGCTCGAAGAACGCATGCTCTTTCACTTCGAGGAAAATGTACAGGTCGCCCGCAGGTCCGCCATTCGTTCCCGGCTCGCCTTGCCCCGCCATGCGCAACCGCGTCCCGGTATCCACGCCCGCGGGCACTCCCACTTCCAGAACGCGTTCGCGCTCAATGCGTCCCTGCCCGCGACACGTGATGCAAGCATCCTTGATCGTCTGCCCCGCGCCCTGGCAAGCCGGGCAAGTCCGCGTAATCGAGAAAAATCCCTGCGAGTAGGACATCTGCCCGCGCCCGCCGCAGGTCCGGCAGGTGGACATGCCCGTCCCCGGCTTCGCGCCCGTTCCTTTGCATGTCTCGCACAATTCATGTCGCGAAAGCCTGATTTTGCTCGTGACGCCCGTAGCGGCTTCCTCGAAACTCAGAGACATATCGTAACGAAGGTCCGCGCCACGCTGGCCGCGTGCCCCGCCGCGTCCAGTGCGTCGCCGCCCGCCGCCGAGAACTTCATCGAACCCAAAAAGATCGCCGAGAATATCTTGAAATTCCTCGAAGATCGTCGAGTTGAAGCCCGCATCGAATCCGCGATTGCCCAGGCCCGCCGCGCCAAAGCGGTCATACACGGAGCGCTTCTGCGGGTCCGAAAGCACCGCGTAGGCTTCCGAAGCCGCCCGGAAATTATGCTCGGCCTCTTCCTTATTCCCAGGATTTCGGTCGGGGTGCCACTGCAATGCCGCTTTGCGGTACGCGGACTTGATCTGGTCGGGCGAGGCGTCGCGCGCCACGCCCAATACTTCGTAAAAATCTGTGTTATTACTCCCTGCCATATTTCGTCGTTCTCCGTGGATCAAAAAAAGTATTCGTGACTTGCAAGCGCGCGTGTCGGAATCTTTGTAGGCCGTAGCTTTAGTACGGCACCAGCACAACGCAAACGCCCCCTTTACAGGCTGCGGAAAAACGGAAGGGCGGGGCTTCAGCCCCGCCGTAAGCCCCCCATTAACATCAGGGCCTTTAGCCCCTGAGGCACGCTTTCGATTTTTTCCGCAAACTGCAGTTGCCGCGATCAATTCGCCGTCTAATTCGCCGGCGGCGCGGACACACGGACCATCGCGGGACGCAACACGCGGCCGTGAAACATATATCCGGGCTGCATCTCGCCGACCACCACGCCTTCAGCGTGATCCGCCGTCTCGACGCTTTCAATCGCGTGATGCAAATTCGGATCGAATTCCTTGCCCACCGCTTGAATGCGCTCCAAGCCCTGCTTCGCCAGCGCGCTCCAAAGCTGCCCGCGAATCATCTCGAATCCCTTGCGATAATCCGCGTTCGCGGGATCGTCGTGTCCCACCAGCGCCCGGTCAAACGCATCCAGCACTGGCAACAGCTGTTCGATCAACCCTTCGACGCCGCGATGCCGGTCCTGATGCCGCTCTTTCTCCACGCGCTTGCGGTAATTCTCGAAATCAGCTTGCCGGCGCACGAGCGTGTTCATCAATTCCTGTTTTTCAGCAAGCAGTTTCTGCAACTGCTCTGCCGCGGAACCATTCCCTGCCGCTCCGGATTCAGCACCGCCAGGTGGATCGGCCGCGCCCGCATTCCGCGCGGAATCCTCCGCGCGCCCCGCGGCCGCCGCGAAACCGGACTTGGTATCCTCGTTATCCTTATGATTCTTATGCGATGCCAATGAAATTAACTCCCCTCTTGTCCTTCCGAAAAAAATTGCGCCATGAACGCCACCGCCGTGATTACCCGCTCGTAATGCATGCGCATCGGCGCCAGGATTCCCAGCGTACCCTGCACCTGATCCTTAGATGAATACGAAGCCGAAACGATGGCAAGATGTTTTCCAGCGTTCGAGATCTTATCCAGTCCCAGTTCCACGTGCACCGGCTCGGGCGATTCGATGCAACCGCTCAAAAGCGCGATCAAGCGGTCCTTCTCTTCAATCGCCTCCAAAAGTTCGCGCAGTTGCTCCGGATTCGTGAAATCCGGCGAAGATGCAATTTGCGCAGCGCCGTCCACGTAAATTTTGCGCTCGGCGACGTCACCCAGAATGCTGGGGTCGCACAAAAGCAGCGCATCTCCAGCCAGCCGGCCATACTGTTCGCGGTCCTGCTCCACCTGCTTGCGCAAATCGGCGCGCATAGCCTCGAGCGTCCAGCCTATGTAGTGGCGGTTCAAATATTCCGCAGTACGATCGAGGTCCTCTTGCTTGAAAGGGCGCTCCGGCCGAATCAGTTTGTCCCGCGTCACACCACCGCCCGAAATCAGGATGATCAAAACGCGTCCATCGGGCAGCAGCAGAAAACACAGGTGCTCGACGACGCTTCGCGCCAGCGGCGGCGCGATAAAAATCCCCAGCCCGCGCGAAACTGCGGCCAGCACATGGCTCGCGCGCTCCATCACCGCTTCGGGCGTCTGCGCGGCAGCCAGTTCGCGTCGAATCCACAGCCGATCCTCGGGACTGGCCGTTGCCTGCGCAGCCACCTGCTCCACAAAAAATCTGTAAGCTGCGGCAGTTGGAACGCGACCCGCAGAGGTGTGCGGCTGATAAAGCAACCCGGCGTCTTCCAGATCGGCCATCACATTGCGAACTGTGGCGGAACTAAGCGGCTCGACGTGCCGGTTGGCAATGCTGCGCGAAGAAACCGGCTCGCCAGTCTCAATGTACTCGCGCACCAAGTCCGTCAAAATCTGCTGATGGCGCTTTTGTTGTAGGATCGTTGAAGTCACTGAAGCCCGTAAGCCCTGAACTTGACCCGCCTGTGCGGCGCCGCTTAAACCACTGCAATAATTCAAGTTTAGACGCTGTAACGCGCAGCGTCAACTTGGTGCCCACAGCGAGTCGCTGACTGAATAACCGTAGCGCGCCTGACTGCCCGCGAATCAGATTCCTTGATAAAGCTTTTCGGCACGCCTTCCTAACGCCAAGAATTTTTCACGCCAAACTTGCGCGCAGCGGCAACGTATCATATTGTGTACCAGTTTTTCAGGCCCTCTCGGATATTCCCTGAATACGCTGACCGGCATGGAGGCAGGATGCAATTAGCACGAGTGTTGGTGAGCTCCATAATTGCGCTGGCAATCGGCGCTCCCGGTTTTTGCCAGACCGCCATGAAAAAAGCCGAGGCGAAGCCCGCAGCCGAAGCCGGCGACACCGCGCAGAAGCCGCTCTCCACTCGCGTGGTGGCCTACGAAATTGACGCCAAGCTCAACCCCGCGAAGCACACCATCGCCGCCACCGAGACGCTGACGTACCACAACCTGACCGGCAAGCCGCAGCAAACTTTCCCCTTCCACCTTTACCTCAACGCCTTCCAACCGCAATCCACTTTTATGACCGAAGTTCGCCTCGCCGGCACGCGCGGCAATGGCCCCGATTCCGAATGGGATCCAAAACATTACGGCTCGATAAACGTGGATAAATTCGAAGTCGAAGGCATGGGCGATCTGACCGGCAAGATGGAATTCGTCCAGCCGGACGACCACAACACGAATGACCACACCGTATTTCAAGTGACCCTGCCGCAACCGATCGCTCCCGGCGCTTCCGTCACGTTTCGCATGACTTTCCACGACCAGCTTCCCAAAGTCGTCGAACGCACCGGCTACGCCCACGATTTCGATATGGTCGGCCAGTGGTTCCCGAAAGTCGGCGTGTGGTGGAAGGACGCCTGGAACTGCCACCAGTTTCACGCCACCACGGAATTCTTCGCCGATTTCGGCACCTTCGACGTGAAAATCACGCTGCCGCAAAATGAAATCGTCGGCGCGGGCGGCGATCAGGTTTCCAGCGTCAATAATCCGGACGGCACCAAGACCCTGACGTTCCACTCCGAAGACGTCCACGATTTTTCCTGGACCGCCAGCCCCAGCTTCACTGACGTCGAAGATTCCTGGACCGGCAGCGCCGGAACCGTAAAAATCCACCTGCTGATGTCGCCCGGTCACATGCCTTCGGCTCCGCGCTACATCAAAGCGCTGAAAGGAACCCTGCAGCTCTTCGATCAGTGGTACGGGCCGTATCCTTATGACCGCATCACCGTCGTTGACCCGCCGCACGGTGGCGGCGACGCCGGCGGAATGGAATATCCCACGCTGATTACAGCAGGCACCGCGTGGTGGATGCCAGACGGCCTGCTTGCTCCCGAAATCGTCACCGAACACGAATTCGGCCACCAGTATTGGTACGGCATGGTCGCCACCAACGAATTCGAAGACGCTTGGCTCGACGAAGGCATCAACAGCTACTCCGAAGTGAAAGTAATGGACGCGCTCTACGGCAAGGAAACTTCCGTCATGAATTTTCCCTTCGCGCACATGGGCGAGACCGAACTGCAGCGCGTTTCCTACCTCGGCGAACCGGACATGGATCCCATCGCGCGCTTCGCCTGGCAATTCATCAACAGCAATTCCTACGGCGACATCACCTACGGCAAGACGGCCACCATGCTGATCACTCTGGAAAAAGTGATCGGCGAAGACACCCTGCGCAACGCCTTGCACACCTACTTCATGCGCTACCGCTTCACCCATCCCACGGGCGAGGATTTCCTGAAAACCATCGAGGAAGTTTCCGGCAAGGATCTGCGCTGGTATTTCAATCAGGCCGTCTACGGCACCAATGTCCTCGATTACGAAGTCGGCGACGCGCATTCCGATCCGCTGAAATGGTGGGAGAAGCACTCCGGATTCGGCGAGGATAAAGATAAGAACGAGGTCTACCGCACCTACGTCACCGTCCAGCGCAAGGGCGAGTTTACTTTCCCCGTGGACCTGGTAGTCAAATTCGACGACGGCTACACCGCCACCGAACACTGGGACGGCCAGGATCGCTGGATCCGCTACCAATACGACCGCAAAGCCAAGATCGTCTCCGCGCAAATTGATCCGCAAAACCAAATCACCCTGGACCGCGATTTTTTCAATAACAGCTACGTCAAGAAGTCCAACGCCTTCGCCCTCTACAAGCTCCGCAACATGTGGCTCTTCTCCAGCGAATGGCTATCGCAATTGCTTGCGTGGTTGACCTAACGGAATCAGCTAGCGAATTCGAAGGAGCGAGACGCATGTCTGGAACGAGGCCGAAAACATTTTTGTCGGGCGCGGGGCTGGTCTGGAAGTGGCAGCGCCTGCTGTGGTGGATTTTCGCCGTCACTCTGATTTTTGGCTTCCTCTCCACGCAAGGCATGGTGGATCGCGCCGCCGGCACGCTGAACCACAGCCTCTCCTCGAAGCGCTTGGTGGACGGCTGGGACGTATCAGCCGTGATTGAACTGATGCAACTCCAGAACAACCCAATCGAGTTTCAAGGGCCGGCGGTCATTCACTTCTCGATCGTCTTCGCGGTCTTCATGCTGTTCTTGACCGGCGGCATCCTGTCCACCTACCTGCGCGACGAGAAACCGCGCGCCGCTCCGTTCTTCGAAGCCTGCGGGCAATATTTCTGGCGATTTTTCCGCCTGCTGATCTATTTCGCGATTGTGCTGATTCCCATCGGAGCAATCGGCGCGGGTGTCGGCGCGCTCTACGATAAAATTGACGCCGATTCCATCTCGCCCTTCCCCGCCGTGTATTTCTTCGTGGCCGCTGCCGTAGTGATTCTCCTGCTGCTCGCGATCGTGCGCCTCTGGTTTGATATGGCGGAGATCATCGCCGTCGCCGATGACGAACGGCGCATGCACAAAGCCCTGCGCCGCGCCGCCCGCCTGCTCTGGCACAATTTCTTTTCTCTGCTCTGGCTTTACGTCAGCATCGCCATCATCGGCTTCGTGCTGTTCTTCTTCGGCCTGCGCCTGTGGATGACATTCCTCAGCCCGCAATCCAACATCCTCGCGTTCCTGCTAAGCCAGCTGATGATTCTCGCGTGGATCGGCACGCGCCTCTGGCAACGAGCCAGCGAAGCCCTCTGGTATCGCGAATACGCCCAAACCGACGTCCGCGAACCAATCTGGACGCCCAGCCCAACGCTAGTCACGCAATCAGTAGCAACAAACCCAGAATCCTAGAGGTTGAAACTCCGGAGCATTCCTCTCCTGTCGATTCGAGCGAGTTCGACCGGTCATCGCGATCGCTATGGAGTGCGGGGGCGCGCCCCCGCTTTTCTTACGCGAGGCGCGCCTCGCGTGCCTTAAAGCTCGCCCGCGCCGCAATCGTAAAAGCGGCGGCTCGCCGCCGCACGCCACATAATTGGCACCTGTGTCTACGTCGAGCCAGCGCGTAGTGCTTCTTCGTCACCGAAACCCACCTCACACGGAACAACCTTCACCAAATCCGGCAGCGCAGCGCCTCCGGCCTCACCATCGGCGAATTCGCGCTGCAGCCCCAAGCCTTCGCGAATGCCGGAGTATTCGCGAGCGGCGCGTCCGCGCGGAATCTGTTCAACGGATGCGGATTCGTCGCCACAATCATCCGCGCGTACTCGGGCCGCTCGCTCCCGGCCCACACCTGCGCAAACGCCAAAAAGAACCGCTGCTCCGGCGTAAAACCGTCAATCGCAGCCGGCGCGGGCTTCCCTTCCATGGACTTCTGCAACGCCGCATAAGCGATCGTCAAACCCTCCCAAGTCCGCGATGCTCTCTCCTTCCACCAGCTTCCCGTTTTCGTGCAACCCCGGCTCGACTTCAAACCTGTCGAATTGTTTCGCGATGCAATCGCCGCGCGCTTTGAAATTCGCCAGATCTTCGGGCGTCCACCAGTTCTTCAGATTTCCCTGCGCGTCGAATTTCGCTCCCTGGTCGTCGAAGCCGTGCGTCATTTCGTGCCCGATCACCACGCCGATGCCGCCGTAGTTCATCGCGTCATCCCGATTCGCATCGTAAAACGGCGGCTGCAAAATTCCCGCCGGAAACACAATCTCGTTCATCGAAGAATTGTAGTAGGCGTTCACCGTCGGCGGCGTCATGCCCCACTCGGTGCGGTCCACCGGCTTGCCGATTTCAGACATATCGTGCGCCACCGCAAACGCGCTGCCGCGCCGCACGTTTTCAATGTACGGCCCGCGGTCCACGCGATACGCCGAATAATCGCGCCATTTGTCCGGATAACCGATCTTGATCGCGATGGCGTCCAGCTTCACGATGGCCTTTTGCCGCGTCTCCGGGCTCATCCAATCAAGCGTGGCCAGATCCGCGCGCAAAGCAGCCATCAGGTTTTTCACCATCTCCACGGCCTTGGCTTTCGCTTCCGGCGGAAAAGCGCGCTGCACGTAGAATTGCCCCAGCGCTTCGCCCAATTGCTGGTCGGTGGATTGGACGCAGCGGCGCCACCGCGGAAGCATTTCCTTGGTCCCCAGCAGCTTGCGTCCGAAGAAATCGAAGTTCTCATCCACGAATTTCGCGGAAAGCGCCGGCGCCGCGCTGTGAATCACGTGCCAGCGCAAATAAATCTTCCATTCGTCCAGAGGAATGGAAGCCAGCGCCGCGTCCATCTCCTTGAAAAAATCCGGCTCCGCAATATTCAGCGCTGCAACGCGCGGCGATCCCACGCCATCCAGGAACGAGGCCCAGGCGAAGTGCGGCGTCAGCGTGCCAAGCTCCGCAAGCTGCATCTTGTGATAGGTGTTGTCGGGATTGCGCGTCTCCACTCGCGTCATCGAAGCTTTCGCCAGAGACGTTTCGATATCCATCACCGTCTTCGCTTCGGCCGCCGCCTTATCGTCGCTGTCGCCCAGCAGCTTGAACATATTGGTCACGTGCTGCAAATAATCGGCGCGCAACTGCTTGGATTTATCGTCGTCCTTCATGTAGTAGTCGCGATCGGGCAGTCCGAGCCCTCCCTGGCGCGCCACGGCGATCACTTGCGTGCTGTCTTTGTAGTCCTGCGCGGAATCAAATCGGAAAAGCGGGCGCACCCCTACTCTTTGCAGGCGCGCGACCTCCCGCTGCAAATCATCGGAGTTCTTCAAATCCGCGATGCGCTGCATTTCGGCGTCCAGAGGCTTGGCGCCAGCCGTTTCGATCGCCGGTTCATCCATGCAACTCGCATAGAAATCGCCGATCTTCTGCAAGTTCGAGCCGGCAGCCGCGGTCTTGTTGCTCGCAGCCTCCTCCAGAATCTGGCGCAGCACGTCTTCGTTGTGATCGCGCAGGACGTCGAAGCTTGCCCAGCGCGGATACGCCGGCGGGATGGGATGATTCTTGATCCATCCGCCATCGGCAAATTTGAAGAAGTCGTCGCAGGGTGAAACGGAGCGATCCAGATTCGCAAGGTCGAAACCGTAGCCGGTTTGTTCGTCCGCGGTTGGGCGCATATCGGCAAGGCACCCACCGCCGACGGGCTCTGCCGCGAACGCGCCGTGACTTCCTTCCTGAGATTGCGAAGACAGCCCCAGCGGCGACAGCAAAACAATCAACGCCAGTAATGCGCACGAAAGAAATCGAATCTTCAAAGTAGCCTCGTTAATCGATGAGGTTCGAGCGTCGCCGCTCGTGAATCCGCACCGAAGTTCACGCCGCAGTGATCCCCAGCCGTAGCTCGCTAGCAGCGCGATTATTCTGCTGACCCGCCGCAACACTGTCAACTTCGCCGAATGCCAACTCGCCCAGCGGCCCGCGCCGCCTGAGCATTCAAGGCCGCTGGGAACATCAGTCGCGATGGCGCCGGAGAATAGTAGACTAAGCGGCGTTACGCCGGAGGACTCGTTTGTCGCAGCCGCGCGCCGAATATGCCAGCCGCCTGGAATCACGCCGTGAGATCGTCCGCGCCAAGGAAATCATCCATGCGCGGATCGGCAATGCGAAACTGGCGACGATTGTGGCGGGGATCGTCATTGCGTGGCTCGCGTTTGCGGATCATTTCTTTTCCGGATATTGGCTGGCCCCAGCCGATCGGGGCGTACGTCGCGCTCGCCGTCGCGCACGAGTTTGTGCTGCGCGCTCGCGCGCGGGCGGCGGGCGCCGCGACATTCTACGAGCGAGGCATCGCGCGGATCGAAGATCGTTGGACCGGCACGGGAGCGACGGGCGAGCGGTTTCGTGACGCGAAACACGTGTACGCCGATGATCTCGATCTATTCGGCAAGGGCTGCCTCTTTGAATTGCTCTCACAGGCGCGTCTGCCCATGGGCGAAGAATGCTTGGCGAGCTGGCTCACGGCTCCGTCGCCGGTACCTGCTATCCATGAACGACACAGCGTGATTGCTGAACTGCGTGGGAAGTTGGATCTACGCGAAGAGCTGGCGCTGATTGGCGAAGATCTGCGTGCGCGGCTGGATCCTCGTTCACTGATCACGTGGGCAGAGAGCCCTGCGCTGCTTCCGGGTGGAGCTCGGGAGTGCTGCTGCGGCTGCTCGCCGCGTTGCTGTCACTGTGCGCGGCCGGCACAATTATTTATTTCTTTTTCACTGCGAAGCTCTTGCCGCTGCTGTTGTGCTGGCTGTGGAAGCGGCTGTGCTTCGCTTGTTGCGGCCGCGCGCGGTGCGCGTCGTTTCCGGGATGGCAGCGAACGCCGAGGGGTCTGGAGCTTTTCTCCGCGATACTCCAGCGGCTGGAACAGGAGCCGTTCACTTCGCCGCGCTTGCAGAGATTCGCCGCGGAGCTGAAAAGAGCGGCGAGACTGCCTCGCAAGCGATTCGTCGTCTGGCTCGCGTCGTTTACTGGGTCGATGCGCGCACGGGTTTGCTGGCGACAAATCATGGAGCTGCCGTTTCTCTACACGGTGCAGACGGCGATGGCCGCGGAGGCGTGGCGACGGCAATAGGGCAGCAAGCTGCGCGCGTGGGCAGAGATCACCGGCGAGATGGAAGCGTTGCTCTCGCTCGCGGGCTATTCGTACGAGCACCCCGACGATCCGTTTCCGGAGTTTGTCGCGCGCGAGCTGGGTGCTCCGGCGGTTTTTATTGGCGAACAACTGGGGCATCCTTTGATTCCTGCTGCGACGTGCGTGCGCAATGACGTGCGGCTGGATGCGGCTACGCGCGTGCTTTTGGTCAGCGGATCGAACATGTCTGGAAAGAGCACTTATTTGCGCACCGCTGGAATTAATGCGGTGCTGGCGATGGCGGGTGCGCCGATTCGCGGCACGTCGTTGCGGCTTAGTTCCCTTTCGCTGGGCTCGAGCATCCGGCGCGTGGATTCTTTGCAGGAGAATCGCTCGAGCTTTTACACGGAGATATTGCGGATCAAGGATGTGTTCGAATTGACGGCCGGGGCGGCGCCGGTTTTGTTTTTATTCGATGAATTGCTGGAAGGCACGAATTCGAACGACCGGAAGATTGGGGCGGAAGGGCTGTTGCGGGCTTTACTTGAGCGCGGGGCGATGGGGATTGTGACAACGCACGATCTGGCTTTGACGGAGACGACGGCGGCGTTGCCTGGGTCGGCGCGCAATGTGCATTTTCAGGATTACGTCGTGAGCGGCGAGATGCGGTTCGATTACAAATTGCGCGAGGGCGTGGTGGCGAAGAGCAATGCGTTGGAATTGATGCGTTTGATCGGGTTGAAAGTGTAGCAGCAAAGCAGCGCCCGCGGAAGGGCAGGACTTCAGTTCCGCCGTAGCCCCGCAATGTCGAAGGGGCTTTAGCCCCTGAAGCCACCCCCGCTTTTCCCAGGTATTCTCCGTGTCTCTGTGCCTCCGTGGCAGATTTCCGCAGCCTGAACCTTTTCTTGCAGTTACCAAGTGTGTACCGATTTGATAATCTCCCAAAATGTGTTAACGTCAGTCGGGGCAGAATTCCACCCCACCAAGGAAACAACATGGGGAAGAGCACGAACCCCGGAAAACGACAACCCACGCCCCCACCACAAACGAATCACGCCAGCCAACCGCGCCGCTCCCGCCGCATCCACCCCGCCCGCAAACGCCGCCGCGCCCCCCCCCAACCTCGCCTACCACAGCCTCCGATGCACCATCTGCCGCCACCCCCACCGCGAGACCATCGAACACGACTACCTCCACTGGCACAGCCCCGCTCGCATCGCCCGCGAATACGACACCTTCAACGCCTCCGCCATCCACCGCCACGTACAAGCCACCGGCCTCGACGCCAAACGCCGCCGCAACGCCATCCGCTCCCTCGAATTCATCATCGAAAAAGCCGAAAGCATCGTCCCCACCGCTAACGAAATCATCAATGCCGTCCGCGCCTGCTCCCGCCTCAACCAGGAAGGCCAGTGGATCGATCCTCCCAAGCAACGCATCATCACCTACGTTGACGAGCACGGAAACCCGCTCCCCACAAGCGCGAAAGCGCCACAAAATCAAATCCCCAACCCAAAAAAACCGACGTAAAAAATGTTTCACGCCCCAAAATCTCCCGAAAATCAATCGCCAACCCCGGCGATTAGAAATTGGTTAACTCACTGAAAACAAACGCCACCCGCCTCATTCAATCGCCAACTTTCACCACTTCTCAAAATCACAAAAATCCGCATCCGCGACGCCGCAACCGCAACCGTCAGCCACAGCAAAATCGTCACCGAAGCAAGCTCTCAGCCTCCCGAGCCGCACCCCGTCGCCTCCATATCACTAAATCGAATCTTTCCCCGCCTTATTCCCGGTTCCCTCCGTGTCTCTCTGCCGATGTACCAGGATTCTTCCGCCGCCGACTCCGATCCCGCGAGCGTTGACGTCCCTGTCTCCCACTTGTTACTCTGAATCCCCGGAAATTTCGTCGGCATCTAACCATGCTTACAGAACATTTCATGGCGCTCGCAAGCAGCCTCACGGAGGAACACGCATGGCCAGCCCCGCAACTCTGAAAGTCTTCAAAAATTACATCAACGGAGAATGGGTCGAATCGCGCAGCGGCAAATCCATCGAAAACCGCAATCCCGCCAACACCAGCGAGCTAGTCGGCATGTTCCCAGCCTCAAACGAAGAAGATGTCAGCATCGCCATCGACGCCGCCAAGGGCGCCTACGAAAAGTGGCGCCTTACTCCCGCGCCTAAGCGCGCCGAAATTCTCTACCGTGCCGCCGAAATCCTCATCGAACGCAAAGAAGACTATTCCCGCGACATGACTCGCGAGATGGGCAAAGTCCTGGCCGAAACCCGCGGCGACGTACAAGAAGCAATCGACATGACCTACCTCATGGCCGGAGAAGGCCGCCGCCAGTTCGGCCAGACCACTCCCTCCGAGCTACCCAATAAATTTGCGATGTCCGTCCGCATCCCAGTCGGCGTAGCTGGTCTAATCACTCCCTGGAATTTCCCGATGGCCATCCCCTCGTGGAAAGCCATGCCCGCGCTAGTCACGCGGCAATACGGTCGTCATCAAGCCCGCCGAAGACACGCCGCTCTCCACCTACAACTTGATGCAAGCGCTGAAGGAAGCAGGTCTGCCGCGCGGCGTGATGAACGTCGTGTTCGGCGACGGCCCCGGCGCCGGCGCTCCAATCCTGAATAATAATGACGTCCACTTAGTCAGCTTCACCGGCTCCACCGAAGTCGGCCGCATCGTCAGCCAGGCCTGCGCGCCCACGTTCAAGAAATGTCACCTCGAAATGGGCGGCAAGAACATCATCATCGTCATGGACGACGCGAACCTCGACCTCGCGGTTGACGGCGCCGTCTGGGGCGGCTTCGGCACCACCGGCCAGCGCTGCACCGCAGCCAGCCGCGTAGCAGTCCACAAAAAAGTTTACGGCGAGTTCGTCGAAAAATTCGTCGCCCGCGCGAAATCTCTCAGAGTCGGCGACGGTCTCGATCCGTCCACGGACATGGGCCCCTGCATCAACGAGCAGCAACTGAAACCGTGATGAAGTATGTCCAAATCGGCAAAGACGAAACCGCGAAACTAGCCACCGGCGGCCATCGCCTGGAAAGCGGCAACTGGGACGCGGCTGGTTCCACGAACCCACGGTCTTCACCGATTGCGATCCCAAAATGCGCATAGCCCAGGAAGAAATTTTCGGCCCGGTAGTATCGGTAATTCCGTTCGAAAATTTTGACGAAGCCCTCGCAATCGCCAACGGCGTGAACTACGGCCTCTCCGCCTCCATCTACACTCGCAACATCAACAACGCCTTCCGCGCCCAACGCGATCTGCAAACCGGCATCGTCTACGTAAACGCCCCCACAATCGGCGCCGAAACCCATCTACCCTTCGGCGGCATAAAAAACACAGGCAACGGCCACCGCGAATCCGGCGAACCCGCCCTAGATTTTTACTCCGAGTGGAAAACGGTCTACATCGATTACTCCGACCGCCTACAACGTGCCCAAATCGACAACGCCGACTGACTCGCGAAGCGCAGCGGCGCCGGCACCGCCGCGGTGACGGCTAGAATTTGATTACGACGCCGCCTAGGTAGCGGAAGTTGCTTTGGGTGGCGTGGACGTTGGTGAGGCTGTCGCCGAAGCTGGTGTGGACGTAGTCAACCTGGATGGGGCGGATGGAGACGTGTTCTTTGAAGGGGATGTCGAGGCCGCCGCCGAGGATCCAGGCGAAGGCGTTGTTGTTGGGTTGCTTGCTGAGATTGACGCAGCTGCCCTGGATTGTTGCAGGCGTTATAAATTTTGGCAAAGCTACTATCGTGCGCACCGCCGAACATCACTTCGACGAAAGGCTCAACTTTTTTAACGCGGAAATGCACGACGGGCCCGACCGTGTAGGTGAAGGTGTTCGATGCCACCGAGATGGGGCAATCGGCGAGGCCGCTGCAGGGGGCGGATTCGGCTGGGACGGAAAAATTGAGGGAGTGGGAGCCGTAGTCCTGGAAATCGGCTTTGATGCCGATATGTTTGTTGAAGAAGTAAGAGATGGAGGCTCCGGCGCCGTTCAGGGAGAAGTTGGGGATGTAGGTATTTTCGGCGAAGCGGAAATAGGAATAATCAACGGAGAGCTGGAGGGAGGAGTTGCTTTGCGCGAAGAGGGCTGGGGTGAAGAGGATGACGACGGCTAGTAAAAGCAATTTCTTCATTTAGAAGGCTCCGGGAATTCGAGTCGTGGGACGGTTGTGGGGTTGCATGGGTTTCAGGCGATGGCATAAGAATTGGCCACAGAGACACAGAGGCACGGAGAGAAGTATACAGCTTGAGGTTGGGTTTGGGACGGTTCGGGTATAGTGATCGGATGACATTCGACTGCGAGCAAAAATCAGGAAGTAGCGCGCCCACCGACCAGGAGCGCGAGGCCGTGCGGGAGATGCTTGCCCTCGTGAAAGAAAACCGGACGCGGCTGGATGTAATCCTGGTTAAGGAATTGATTCGCGAATCGCGTTGACCGCTGCGCTGCCCCGTTGAGAGACGATCCCCTTTTTTGGTTCTTGCTTACTTGACTTGGTATTTGATCCGGGCGGAGAATTTGTTTGATTGGCCAGCCCTTGGGGGGCGTCGCACATGTCTACGACGAACCTCGAGCCGACGCGGTTCGCACCGGGGCTTTGTCAGTGGTGCGGGAGCCCGCGGCCTACCAAGTATGTGAAATTTTACCGCAATGTGGGGATGTTGCTGGCGCGGCGGAAGTACCAGATTCATGGGGATTTGTGTAAGGCGTGCATACACAAACATTATTGGGAATTTACGGGGATGAATTTGTTGTTGGGACCATGGGGCGCGGTTTCTTTGTTTGTCACGCCGCTTTACCTGATACAGAACACCGGGAAGTATGTTTCCGCGCTTTATAAACTGCGGCGTGATGGAGTGAGGGGCACGGCGGTTGGCGCGGTGACCGAGTGGACGCATAGCAAGAAACCGAGAGAGATCCCTCGCTGCGCTCGGAATGACAACTTTGCGCGCTTTGATGAAAGTTGAGGGAGCGCGATGCCGGACATACTTGCGCCGTGCCCGGCTAAAGGTGGCCGCAACAACATCAACGGTCGGCGGTTGCTTATTTTGTTGCCACGGTTGGGAGTAGTAGGGATTCGGTTAGGGATTGCCGCTCGGCTTCGAGCGTTGGGCGGCGGTGTTGGCGGCCGGCGCGGGCGTACCAGTAGTCGGCGTTGTCGGGTTGGCCGCCTTTGCGGTGGAGGTAGGCGTGGACGGCCATCCCGTCTTGGGTTTCTAGTTCGTCTACGAGCTCGTGGGCGCGGGTCCAGTCGCCTTTGGCGTCCCACCAGAGGGCTGCTAGCGGGGCGGAGAGCGTCTGGGGCGGATCGTTTTGTGTCAGTGAGGATTTGAATTCGGCTAGATTATTTTTTCTCCTTCCTGTTTTCTCCCGTTTTTCTTCTTCTGATTGCTGAGCGTTATTCGTTTGGCTTCTCTATTTTGATTGCGGCGGGAAGCGGGCGTCAATGCGGCGCATTAGTTCGACGGCGGTGTCTATGGATTCGCGATAGGCGGCTTCGCGTGCTGGCGAAGGGCGGCCTTCGAGCGAGGCGAGCCTGCGGCAGAGGAACATGGCGGCGGCTAAGTAGATGATGCGTTTGCGCGGTTCGTCCATCGAAGAGAGGATAGCAGCTTCGCTTTAGTTTCGCCTACCGATTTTCGTTCGATGCGTCGGGGAGGAACGCGCGGCGCTGCTGCGGTGCTTGGCGAGGCTTGCCTCGCCTGGGGCGTTCGGGCGAACCGACATTATTTTGCGAAAGCGGCGGCGCGCCGCCGTACTCCATATATATCGTGGGGGGATCGTCATGCTTGCCCGATGGTACAGGTTACCGCGACGGTACGTTTGGCGGGGATCGTGTTGATTGTTCGTGGAGGTGGGCCTAAGTTGAGGTGAAGGTCCTGCCTTGAGTTTGTGGAGGTTTGCTATGAGCGAGCGTTGCTGGAAATTTGTGTCGGTGAAATTCGCGTGGCGCGGGTTGCTGGTGGGGGCTTTGTGCTTGGCGCCTGGGGCTTGGGCGCAGGGACAGGCCCGCACGCGCGGCTGGCGACGCCGCGGGACATTCGCAGAATTCTTCGGCGGCGAAGACGCCGGCTGGTGGTGCGGCTAATTCTGGCAGCGGCTCGGGCAGCGGCGCGGTTGCGAATTCGAATGCGGCTGCGACTTCGACGAATTCCAATGCGGCTGCAGGGCAGAATGCGGGCGGCTCGTCTGCGGAGCCGGAGATGGTGGACCAGTCGGCGCCACTGGCAAATCTTTGGCGGAGGCGGCGCGACAGCGCGGGCTCGCAAGGCGAAGGCAGCGGCAGGCGGCGGGAGCGAATGCTCCGAAGGTTTATACGGAGGACAAGCTGTCTGTAACTTCTCGGGGCGCGGAGTTTCGGTCGTTGGAGATGGGAACGCCGGCGGGTAGCGGGGCTTCATCGAGCGAGGAGAGTTCGTATTCGGAGTCCGGGCGCGGGTTCTGGTTCTGGCGCGGGAGTGGGCCGCGGCGGGCGCTGGAAGCAGTGGCGAAGATATATTGGCGGGGACGGGCGCGGGCGATTCGCGATCAGATGGCGCAGTGCGATCAGGAAATCAGCAAGCTGCAGGACGAGATTGCGAAGTATGGCGCGGTGAGCGTCGATCCGCAGAGCGGGGCGATGCAAAGCATTATTTATGTGAACGACCGGAACGCGAAGATCAAGCAGATTCAGGATCGGAAGGATGGTTTGCAGGGGCAGTTGGATGCGCTCGAGGATGAGGGGCGCAAGGCTGGGGCAGATGCGGGGTGGTTCAGATAGAGTTTTTGAGGCGGCGCGCGCAGTCTTTGCGAGCGCGTAACTGGTCCTTCGAGATTTTCCTGCTGATGTGCGACATCGTTTTACCTGACTTCGAAATCTGTTCGTTGATGAGTTGCGCTGGGCGAGGCATGTCTCGCCTAGTGCGTTGGGCGGGTTGGGAAATAACACCTGATAAGCGGCGGGCGCGCCGCCGCACTCCACATTGATCATGGCTCGGTTGGATTGGCTTGCCGATTGCGCGATTTTCTTTCGGCCCCTCGCGATTTGCTGGGGCTAATTTTAATTTGGTGCATGAGGGTCGTGCTTGGACACGAGGCAACCGCTATCTCTAAGCTCTATTCGCGAACTCGCTGGCCTAGGGGTAGGTCTCCCCACTGGTCCCGCAAAGGCCGGGGGACAAGCCGCCGCTACATACCCCGATTCAGGTGAAGAGCCGTTACGTCTGCCTACTTGGCGGAAGGCTGCGCGCTACCACCGCCGTTGATTCGGGCGCCGGTGCGGGCAGATCGGCGAAATATTCGTGGACTGTGGTGTCGTCGGTTAATTCGGGATGAAACGTGGACGCAAGGATGCGGCCCTGGCGGACAAGAACCGGATGACCGGCATCTTCTGCGAGAACTTCGACGTCCGCGCCGATTTTTTCGATGATGGGAGCGCGGATGAAGACCATTTCCAGCGGCTCGGGATGCAGCTTGGTTTTTCCCATGTGGACGTCGCTGGCGAGTTGGCGGCCGTAGCCGTTGCGCAGAACGGAGGCGTCGAGCAGCGCGAGCGAGGCTTGCGGGGGGCCGTGAACTTCTTTTGCAGGAGAATAGTGCCGGCGCAGGTGCCGAAGAACGCGCCGTCTTTTGCGGCAAATTGTTTTAGGGCGTCGAAGAGGCCTTCTTCGGTCATCACTTTCAGATGCGTGGTGCTTTCGCCGCCGGGGAGGATAATGCCGTCGAGGCCGTGCAGATCTTGCGGGCGTGCGGACGAAGGTGTAGTCGACGCCGATGCGCTGGAGCATCTTGGCGTGGGCTTCGTAATCGCCTTGGATGGCCAGGATGCCGATTTTCATGTTTCGCTTGCGCTTGCGGAAAGTCAAAGGCACCACAGATGAACACTGATGAACACAGATAAAACCATTAATGGGAAGGCGCGGTTCTTCGGGCGCCTTGAGCGGTTGAGACGGGGCTCGTCACCAATCACCAGTCCCTACAAATTCATCGCGTCTTTACCAGCCGCGCGTCTGCAGCAGGTCTTTTTCTTCCATCTGGCGGATGTCCAGGCCCTTCATGGCGTCGCCTAGCTCTTCGGAGGCTTCCAGGACGGCTTTCGGATCCTTGTAATGCGTGGTGGCTTTCACGATGGCGCGGGCGCGGACTGATCGGGTCGCTCGATTTGAAAATGCCGGAGCCGACGAAGACGGCTTCGGCGCCTAGTTGCATTACTAGCGCGGCGTCGGCGGGAGTGGCGATGCCGCCGGCGGAGAAATTCGGCACGGGCAGCTTGCCGTGTTTTGCGACCCAGGCGACCAGCTCGAACGGCGAGCCGAGTTCTTTGGATTCGTGCACCAATTCTTCTTCGCCTAGCGTGGTGAGGCGCTTCATCTGGCTGACGATGGTGCGCATGTGGCGCACGGCTTCGACGATATTGCCCGAGCCGGCTTCGCCTTTGGTGCGAACCATGGCGGCGCCTTCGGCGATGCGACGGAGCGCTTCGCCGAGATTGCGCGCGCCGCAGACGAACGGAACTTTGTAGCCGTGCTTCCAGACGTGATGCTCTTCGTCGGCGGGCGTGAGGACTTCGCTCTCGTCGATGTAGTCGACTTCGAGGGCTTCGAGAACTTGGGCTTCGGCGAAATGGCCGATGCGGACTTTGGCCATCACCGGGATCGAAACGGTGTCCATGATTTCGCGAATGATGCGCGGAGCGGCCATGCGCGCGACGCCGCCTTCCTTGCGAATGTCCGAGGGGACGCGCTCGAGCGCCATGACGGCGCAGGCGCCGGCATCTTCGGCGATTTTGGCTTGTTCGGCGTTGGTCACGTCCATGATCACGCCGCCTTTCAACATTTCGGCGAGGCCGACTTTCACGCGCCACAAATTGTTGTTCATCAAATCCATGTGCATTCTCCGTGACCGCTCGAATTTAGAATGATTCTACTTCGATTTCGCTTTTCGCTGGCACCGTTTCCCTGTTGCTTCTGGTGAATAATTACAAATCGTCCGCGGCCGCGCGCCAGCAATTGGCCGGTTTGGTCGCGAATTTCTCCGGCGATATGCAGGTTGCGGCCGTTCATTTCGATTTCGTAGCCTTCGATCAGCAAATCTGCATCCACCGGAACTGGCTTCAGATATTCGACGCCAAGTTCGGCGGTGACGGCGCGCACGCCACGGAAGCGGCAGACTTTGCCCATCACTTCATCGAGCACCGCGGCGATGATGCCGCCGTGGATGAACCCGACGCCGCCTTGGTATTCCGGGCCGAGGCGGAAGGCCCGCGGATCCTGTTTGCGGCGTCGTCCTGTTCGAATGTTAGTTGCATGCCGCGGGCGTTCGCGCCGCCGCAGCCGAAGCAGATGTTTTCCGGATTGGGTTTGAGCAACATCGTCAGTATTGCCGGCACATCGATGGCGGACTGGAATCCGCCGCTACAATTCCAAACCGAAACCAAGGCTGCCCGCTGCGTCCCGAAATGCGCGGGACCTACGGCCGCTACGAATCACTGTAGGAAAGCAGATCCCTCGCTGCGCTCGGGATGACAGCTAAACCAAGAATTAAACTAGCGCGACGCGGGATTGCGATTCGGCTGCGCGCGCCGCGTTGGCGTTTGCGAAATTCGCTTTTCAGCAGGTCGCCGAGCATTTTCGATGCCGCGCGCGATCTGTTTTTCATCCACGCTCGGAAATCCGAGGCGCAACGTATTGGGCTGCGGATTCTGAAAATAGAAATGGCGGCCCGGAATATAGATCACGCCGCGCTCGCGGACGTGAATCAGAGTTCGCCGGCATCGAAACCCGGCGGTAGCGTGACCCAGACGGACATGCCGCCTTCCGGGCGCGTCCACACGACTTCCTCGGGCATGAATTTTTCCAGCGCGGCTTCCATCGCTTCCAGGCGGCTGCGGTAGATTTTTTTCATTTTCGCGAGGTGCCGCGCGAGATAGCCGCGGCGAACGAATTCGGCGAGCGTGGCTTGCGCGAGTTGATCGGTATGCAGGTCGGTGGATTGTTTCACCAGACGCAGGCGTTCGATGACGCTTTCCGGGCCGATGCACCAGCCGACGCGCAAGCCGGGAAAGGCGACTTTCGAAAAGCTGTCGATTTGAATGACGTTCCCGGAGCGGTCGAGCGATTTCAGCGACGGCAGCGCGGCGCCACGCAGACGGATGCGGGCGTAAATGTGGTCTTCGACGACCGGAACCTGATAGCGCGCGGCGACTTCCAGAAGACGGCGGCGTTCGGCGACCGGAAGAACCGTGCCGGTGGGATTGTGAAAATCCGGAGTGACCAGGAGAAATTTCACGCGGTTCTGCATCAGCACGGATTCGAGCGCGTCGATATCGAGGCCGACGTGGCCGTGCGTTGCGCGTTCGTTTCGACTCCGACGGCCAGCATGCGTATGCGGGCGGCGCTGAAAATCGCGAGCGCGCCGGGATAGGCAGGATTTTCGAGCGCGACCGCGTCGCCGGGACGCAGCAGAGCTTTCCAGAGGAGCTCGATGGCTTGCTGGCAGCCGCCGGTGATCAGCAAATGTTCGTTTTTGACGTTGAGGCCGTCTTCGCGAAGGAATTCGATCAGGACGCGCTTGAGCGGCTCGTAGCCATCGGAGGAGCCGAGTTGCAAAACTTTGCGGCCGGATTCGCGGCAGGACCGCGTTGCAGCAGCTACGAAATTCCTCGACGGGGAAAAATTCCTCGGGCGGGCGCGCGGTGACGAAACCGATGGCGTTGCTGGGAACTTCCGGCATCAGGCGGCTGAGGGCGTCTTCGCCGCGCTCGTCGGCGAAGAGCGATTCCCAGCGCATGCCGCCGCCATTGCCATTCGTGCGCGGCGGCGGAGTGAATTGGCGGACGGGCGAGCCGCAGATATAGGTGCCGCGGCCGACGTGGCCTTGGATCAGGCCTTCGGATTCGAGTTCGGCGTAGGCGTTGGCGACGGTGGTGCGATGGACGCCGAGTTGCGTGGCGAGTTCGCGGCTGGCGGGAATGCGGTCGCCGGTGCGCAGGTCGCCGGAATGGACCAGGGCGCGAAGCTGGTCGCGCAACTGCACGTAGAGCGGAATGTGGCTTTCGGATTGAAGATGCAGCGGAAGCATTGGCTCGCTCCTGTAGGCCAATATACAGGATAGAATTATACATGTAAAGAGCCAATTTGTCTTTGCCGGACTCTGGAAGTGGGGCAGTTAATGGGATGGCCCGCCGCAGATCTCTAGAAGTTGTAGAGTGCGGTGGCAAGGAGGGATCCCATGAAACTACAAGCACTAGGCATTGATTTAGGTAAGACGGTCTTTCATCTGGTGGGACTGGATTCAAGTGGCAGGGTGGTGATCCGCAAGCGATGTTCTCGCCCCCAACTGTTGGCCTTCACCGCGAATTTGCAGGTGCCGTTGATTGGCATGGAGGCCTGTAGGGGAGCTCATTTTCTGGGGCGGGCGCTGCGCGAGCAGGGTCACCAAGTGCGCTTGATGCCGGCGCAATACGTAAAGCCCTACGTGCAGACGAACAAGAGTGACTACCTGGATGCCGCAGCCATTGCCGAAGCGGTGCAACGACCCCGAATGCGTTTTGTGCCGATCAAGACGGAGGGGCAGTTGGACCGCAGGCTATGCATCGCGTGCGCGAGCGTTGGGTGATGCGACGCACGGCGGTGGTGAACCAGATTCGCAGTCTTCTTCTGGAACGTGGACTGACCCTGCCCAAGGGCCGCAGTCGAGAGGCTGACCTGTCGCGATTCCGACAAAGTATGCACAGACCATGCGCGCCACAGGCTAGTGACGAATCTCAAAACTACGGAATCCCGCGATGACGCCTGCGCACCCAAGCATGACGACAAGATGGCCAATGAATATAGGCCGTACCTCTTTTGGAACGCTGTCTGAGACATAATCTATGATGTTCGAGATGTGCGGTGATTATAATTCTATTAACGCATTAATCGGAAACTGACGCACTAGCAATCTCTGAGCTGGGAGCGCGATGCGGATAAACTCTTCGCGACATTTCAGAAGCTGCGAAGTGTCGAGCTGCACGGAGGGCCAAACACGTTGTACTGTCAAAAGTTCTGAACGCTGTAACGTCCGCGGGTTGCAGGGACGCCTGATGCAGACGGTGTGTAATGCACGCCTTTTCCTACACAACGGTGTTCCATTGAGAAATCGCGGCGGCAATCAACTCCAACCGATGGGTCAGAAGAAAGCGCCAATTGGCGAGTGCGTCGGATTCCTGATTGGACGTGTTAGTCACGCTGCTGAGCTGTCCGCAACAGGTAACGCTGGATTTTGCCTGTGGCTGTTTTGGGGAGTTCGGGCACGAAGCGGAATTCGTGGGGACATTTGAAGGTGGGGAGGCGGGTGCGGAGCCAGCCGTGGATTTCGCTGTCCAGGCCGCCGGCGGTATTGGTGACGCCTGGGCGGAGGACTACGTAGGCGATCGGGCGGACCAGGCCGACCGGGTCGGCGTGGGCGACTACTGCGCATTCCGCCACGGCATCGTGGGCTAAGAGCGCGTTTTCGACTTCGCTGGGGGAAACCCACATGCCGGAGACTTTCATCATGTCGTCGGCGCGGCCGGAATAGTGGTAGTAGCCGTCGGCGTCGCGCTCGAATTTGTCGCCGGTGTTGACCCAGCCATCGCGTTTGGTGCGCGCGGTGAGTTCGGGGATGCGCCAGTATTCGGCGAAGGCGCTCTGGCCTTTCATCCACAAATTTCCTGCTTCCCCGTCGGGCGACGGGTTCGCCGGAATCCGTGAGGATGCGGGCTTCGTAGCCGGGGACTTCCCTGCCGCAAGTGCCGGGGCGAGCTTCGCCGGGGCGCGTCGAAAGAAAAATGTGCAGCATTTCGGTGGAACCGATGCCATCAAGGATTTCGATGCCGAATCGGCGGCGAAATTTTTCGAAAATTTCCGCGGGGAGAGATTCGCCGGCGGAGACGGCCATGCGCACGGAGGAGAAATCGAGATTCAGTCCGCGCGTCGGATTCTTCGAGGAGCGCGGCGTAGAAAGTGGGCACGGAGAAAAATACGGTGGGGCGATGTAGCGCGATGACTTCGGCGATTTCGGCTGGGCGCGGGCGGTCGGGATGAAGGATCGTGGTAGCGCCGAAATGCAGCGGGAAATACATGCCGTTGCCGAGGCCGTAGGCGAAATAGAGTTTGGAGACGGAAAAGAGGCGGTCGTCGGAGCGGAGACCGAGGACGCCTTGCGCGAAATTTTTTGTGGCTACGAGCATGTCCTGATGGCGGTGAACTGCGGCTTTCGGAGTGCCGCCGCTGCCGGAGGTATAGAGAAAGAAGGCGGGATCGGTGGGGCTCGTGGGGTGAGTCGCGACGTTTTCTGCGTTCGGCATGGGCGGGGCTGGGAGCCAATCGTCCCAGGCTAGGACTTGGCGGGCGATGCGCTCGGGGCGTTGGGTGTTGGTGGTTTGATTGCAGATTACCAGCAGGTCGAGAGCGTTGTGGCCGGCGCCTTCGGCGAATTCGCCCAGGATTGGGGCGTCAACTATGGCGATGCGTGCGCCGGAATTTTCTACGTAGTGGCGATAGTCGGTGGAGCGCGCCATGGGATTTACTGGGACAGCGATGGCGCCGATTTTTGCTGCGGCGAAAAAGGCGGCGACAAATTCTTGGGAATCGGGGAGCGCGATCAGGACGCGGTCTTTTGGTTGGCAATGGGAGTGGAGGAGGGCTTGGGCTACTCGGTTCATTGCGGATTCAAGGGCTTGCGTAGGTTAGGGCGCCTTTTGGTTCTAGGATGGCGATTTTGCGGGTCGATTCTTGGCGGGGCGGGAGATGAATTCGTCGGCGATGTTGGGGAACGGGGCGGAGGATGGGTCGGGCATGGCGGCATTCTAACCCAGATGGTTCGGGTTGGGTGGGTGCCGTCGCGGCTGTGGCGAGCGGTGTTGCGGTGGCGCAAATGGCGCACTGAAGTGCGCCGCTACAAAACCTTCTTGACGCGCGGCATCGTTGCGATGCGAAGGGTCGTGTTTGTTAAAAGAAAGCGAAGAGCACAGCCAAGAGTGGCTGTGCCACACCCGCGGATGCGGCTTCGCCCTTGGCGCGTGCTTGCTGGTCTCTACTTCCGCTACTGTGTGGCGGATTTTTCGCCCAGGCGGCGCATGCGTTCTTGGAGCTTTTTGCGTAGGGTGGTGGGGGCGTTGGGGTTGAAGGCTACCAGGTACCACAACGGTTGGGTGCGATCTTTGCTTAGGCGCGAGAGCGTGCGGCGTCGCTATTGGGATGGCGCGCGATATTTTCGCGGATGGCGGAATACGGGTGGTGCGAGAGGCGGCCTAAAGTTTTGGCGGAAACTTTGGGGTGCTCGCTGATCAGGCGCAGGAGATAGAAGTCTTCCCTGGGCGCCTGGCGGGAGAGATTGTCTAGCGTTTCGGGTTTTACTTCGGCGCTTAGGACTACGCCGACTTTTTCGTCCCAGCCTTGATTGATGCGATTGAGTTCCTGAGTGCGCGCGTGGATCAGCTGCTCGATGACGCGGCGTTCCTGTTCGAGGCGCGGCGCGGGGAGCGCGCTGCGTTCGACGGAATCGAGAACGCGGAGAAGATGCTGGCGTTCGCCAAAAACAATTTGAGAAGTGCGCACGGTCTTGCCTTTTTGCGCGTTGCGTACCAAGTCTGACCGTCTCATCGTTTGCTCACCCCGCGAGTATCGGAAGCCGCTTTTGATTTTCCCAGGTGGCGGCTTCGAAAGAGATTGGATTTTTTTGCCGGCGCGAATTTATGGGCGCGTGGACGCAGGAGCGCTGGTCCATTTTGAAACGGGAACGCGGCGCCCTGTGAGGCAACGAGGGCGATTATCCGGCGTTGGGGTTGCAGAGTAAAGCAAAGCGGGGAGTTGTGTTGTTTGGGGCGCAATAGAAGGTTCTAGAACCATGGGAATTTGCGCGGTGCGCTGGCGGCACGTTCCCGGCGGGGAGGCGGGCACGGCATGCCGTGCCCCTACGTCCCCTTGTTGACGCTAAGCTCGCGGGCGGATGGTGTTAAGTTAGGAGCGAGGTGGTGGCGCATGGCTGCGTTTGAAGAGCATCGGGATGAGCTGGAGCATTACGAGACGATGATGGGGCCCCAGCGGGGGCGTTTGGCGGTGACTTTGGATCTCTTGACGAACGCGCTGGTTTTGGTGGGGCAGCATGGAGTTTATTGCCACACGAATCGCGATCCGGATGTGCCGGTGATGGATATACGGATGATTCAGTCCGAGATCAGCAAGGCGAAGGAATTGATCCAGAGCGTGATGGAAGCGATGAGGATCGAGCGGGAGAATCGGGCGTGAGTGACGCGAGCCGCGTTTGTAGATATTCAGGCGGCGCGGCGTCTACAAATTGAATTAGAGTTAATCCCAGGTTTCCGCTACCAGGTTGTGGCCAAAGCTGTGGTGGCGTTTTTTTGCGGCGAGGCGAAAACCTTGGGATTTGTAGATGCGGCGGGCGGCGTAGAGATTGCTTTGGGTCCAGAGAGTTAGTTTTTTGTAGTCCGCCTGGCGGGCGAAGCGGACGCATTCGCTTACCAGGCGCTGGCCGATGCCCAGGCCGCGGGCTGAGGGTTCGACGTAGAGCAGGCGGAGCTTCGCGATGGTGGGCGAGTGTTTGACGATAAAGACGGAGCCGACAATTTCGTCGTTGCGTTCGGCGATCCAGCAGCGTTCTTTTCGCGGATCGAAATGTTCGACGAATTGGCCGACGATTTTCGCGACAAACGCTTCGTAGTGTTCGTCCCAGTTATATTCCTGCGCGTACAACAAGCCCTGGCGATGCGCCACCCAGCCCATGTCGCCTACTTGCGGCGGACGGAGGATGTAAGGCTCTTTCTGCGCGTTGTTCTGCGGCTCGAGCAGCTGCTCGATTGTGTGCATGGCGGTTACCAGCGCGATTTTTCGGGTTCGGGAATGGGGCGTAGTTGTGCGGCGACTTCCTTGTTGGAGCGCGTATTGAGTTGGGCCATGGCTTGGCGGCCGCGTGGAGTGAGGAGAGGAGGGTTTCGCGGCCGTCGGATGGGGAGCGGTCGGTGCGGATCAGGCGGGATTTCTGAATTGGCGAACGATCGGCTGAGGTAGCCGGGATCCAGATCGAGGGCGGCGCAGACGGCGCTCGCGGTGGCTTGGTCGGTGGGATTTTTCGGTGGGCTAGTTCGTAGAGGACGCGGCCTTCGGTGAGGGAGTAGGGGGTGCCGAGGTAGCCGTCTTTGAGGACGCCGATTTCGCGGGTGTAGAAGCGGTTGAAGCGGCGGACGGCGGCCACGCGATTTTCTTTCCGGGGATCGGGGTTCATGATGGCCCTCTTTGCTGGCGTTCTGTCATAACTGATTGATAGGGTCACATAATTAGTTGCTTTCGTCAACTATATGAGGCATTCCAGCTCGATAGCGTTTGTGCTGGCGGTTGACGTCGCAGCGGCGTGGGCGGTGTGATGGTTACGATTGCAGATTTGCGGTGGGAAAAATTGTGGAGCCTTGCGGGCTTTTGTGGCTTGTTCAAAGGCGTAGGCGAGTTTGATCAGATTAGCTCGCTCCAGGCGCGGCCGAAGAAGGAGATGCCTACTGGCGGCCGAAGACGTAGCCTGCCGGGACGCTGACGCTGGGGTAGCAGGCTACGGCGGCGGCTGTGGAGCTTTGGCCGCCGGAGTTATCGCCGTCAATTAGATCATTGAGCCATGCGGACCGCCAGTGGGAGCTACGAGCGTAGAGTTTAAATTTGTCCATGGTGGCGTCAATTCCCTCGTGGCGGGCCAGGCGCAGGTTGTTATTGAGCGCGTCGAGATATTCCTTGTCGGTGAGCGGACCTTTGGCTTCGGCTTTGATGAACATGTCCTGGCCGAACCAGGGCATTTCTTTTTCGCGATTTTTTTCGTTGAAGGCGATAACTTCTTGGAGCGTGTGGACGGGAGCGTTGGGGCCGAGGCGCGTGAGGTAGGCGTTCAAGTCGGCTTTGAGTTCGTAGAGCAGGACTATCTCTTCATTCTTGCTGACGAGGGCGCTGGTGGCGATCTCCGCGGGATCCACGATCTCGGCGCCATTCGTTTTCAGCACGTCGAGCGCGTGCCCCATCAGCGCGTCCACGCCGTCGTTGAAGCCAAAATATTTTCGGACTACGCCGATGCGGGCGCCGCGGAGGCCGTTGGGGTCGAGGAATTGCGCGTAATCGGTGAACCATTTGCCGTAGCCTGCGGCAGTTGCGCTGTCTTCCGGGTCCGCACCGGTGAGAGCGCCGAGCAAGATGGCGGCATCGCGAACGGTGCGGCACATGGGGCCGGCGCTATCTTGCGTGTGGGAAATGGGAATGATGCCGCTGCGGCTGACTAGTCCTACCGTTGGCTTGATGCCCACCGTGCCATTGGCGGACGAAGGGCAGACGATGGAGCCGTCGGTTTCGGTGCCGATGGAGATGGCGCAGAGATTTGCGGAGACTCCTGCGCCGGAGCCGGAGCTGGAGCCGCAGGGATTGCGGTCGAGCGCGTAGGGATTTTTGGTGAGGCCGCCGCGGCCGCTCCATCCGCTGGTGGAATATCTGGAACGGATATTGGCCCATTCGCTGGGATTGGATTTGGCGAGGATTACGGCGCCAGCTTCGCGGAGTTTTCGCGCGACGTAAGAATCTTTCGACGGCTTCGCGCCTACTAGGGCTAGAGAGCCGGCGGTGGTGCTCATGCGGTCGTGGGTATCAATATTGTCTTTTAGGAGAACGGGGATGCCGTGGAGGGGGCCGCGAGGGCCTTTTTCTTTGCGTTCTTTGTCTAGGGCGTCGGCGATGCTTAGGGCGTCGGGATTGGTTTCGATTACGCTGTTGATGGTGGGGCCGTTTTTGTCGACGGCGTCAGTGCGGGATAGGTAGAGTTCCGCGATCGAGCGGGCTGTGTATTTGCCGGATTTCATCGCGTCTTGCAGATCGGCTACGGTGATTTCGTCTAGCTCGAAGGGTTTTACTTCGATGGGGATGGGCGCGTTTTTTGTACGCGTTGGCACGTTCTCGGAATTGTCGCTTACTTCGACGCGCGCGGAATGGAGTGATGGCGCTAGGGCGGCGGCTACGCCGGTTAGGGCGCTAGTTTTTAGGAATTTGCGGCGCGGTGATTTCGGGATAATGAGTTGCGGCGTTTCGGGATCATTCACGGGTGGACCTTTTCGGCTTGGATTGGCGCGGAGACATGGTACGTCAAGTGCGGCGAGTTGCGCGAGAAGGAGTGTCTCGTTTAGGGCGTGCGCAGGCGGCAGGAACGTCAAAACCGGTAAAACCGGCCCCTACATAATTCAACGGCAAAGACTGGCGGTCTGAAGACCGCCGCTACATGCGACTCGATCGAATTTAGCTCCGACGACAGTTGCGAGCTTCTTTTTACTTCACTTCAATTGTTAGAGTGGCGGTTTTCGTGTTGCCTTTGCCGTCGGCGGCGGTGAAGGTGTAGGTGGTGGTTTTCTTGGGCGAGACTTGCAGGCAGCGGTCGTTGGAGGGCCAGACGTTGGCTTCGGGGGGATCGAGTTTCACGGATTTGGCGTTGGAGACGCCGTAGCACATTTCTACTGTGTCGCCGCGATGGATTACGCCTGGAGTGGCGTAGAAGCTGACGATTTTGAATTCGCTGCCGCCTAGAGTTTCGTAGGTGTTTTCGGCGTCTTCGTGTTGAGCGGCGGATTGCGCGGCTTTTTGTTTTGCGGCTAGATCTTGATTTTCCTGCCAGCGGGACCAGAAGGTGTAGGCGGTGTAGAGCAGGATGAGTGCGACTATTGCGCCGAATACTTTCCACATGGTGCGTACGGTGGTTTTTTGTTCTGGGGCTTCGAACGTCATTTCGCTTCTCCGAATATCATTATGCGTCTTTGTTGTACGTGACGGCTATTGGCTTCAGGGGTTAAAGCCCCTCGCTTTTTAGCGGCACTTACGGCGAGACTGAAGTCCCGCCCTTCCGACGGGCTTGGTTGCGGCACCTTCGGTTATGGCTGGATTTCGACTACGGTGCGGACGGCTACCTGCGGATAGATTTCCTCGATTTCGGCGTCGGTTACGGCGACGCAGCCATCGGTCCAGTCTTTCTCGCGATGCAGGGCGCCCATCCACGCGTATTTTTTCTCGAGGCCGTGAATTTCTATTTCGCCGCCGGGATCGACGCCCAGCTTTTTGGCGCGGGCGCGGTCGGTCGCGTTGGGGTAGGAAATGTGCAGCGCGAGATCGAAGCGGCTGACTGGCTTCTTTTCGTCGATCGTGTAATTCTCTTCCGGAACTTTGTGATCGCCGGCTCGCTCTTTGGCACCGACGGGTACGGTGCTCAAGGCGACGTGATACGTCTTGAGGGCTTGGCCATGGCTCATCAGGGTCATGGTGTGCGCGGACTTCTCTATGAGGATGAGGTCGACTTTTTCGCGCGGCGTGGCTTTTTGCGCGAAGGCGGCAGTTTCCAGGAGCGAAGCGAGGAGCAGGAGTGCGAGGCCGATGCGCGTCATCAGCATGCCACCGTCATGGCACTCGCAGGACGATTTTTCCGAATTGTTCGCGGAGTTCTAGGCGCTCGTGGGCTTGGGCGCATTTTTCTAGCGGGAGGACTACGTCGATTACGGGCTTGAGTAGACCGCGGCGCAGGAGTTCTAGTGCGGAGAATAGTTCGGCCTTGCTGCCCATGTAGCTGCCTAGGATTGTCAGGTGGCGGATGAAAAGATAGTTGATGTCAATTTTTCCTTCGGGGCCTGTCGTGGCGCCGCAGGTTACCAGGCGGCCGTTCAGTGCCAGGCTGCGGATGCTGTCTTGCCAGGTGGCTTGGCCTACGTGTTCGAGGACTACGTCTACGCCGCGGCGATTGGTGAGGCGTTTGATTTCTTCGGCGATTTTTTGAGTGGAGTGATTGATGACGTCATCTGCGCCTAGTTCGCGGGCTTTCGTTAGTTTGGCGTCGGAGCCGGCGGTGGCGATGACGCGCGCGCCTGTGGCTTTCGCGATTTGGATTGCGGCGGTGCCTACGCCGCTGCCCGCGGCGAGGATCAGGACTGTTTCGGCGGGCTTCAATTGCGCGCGGGAGATCAGCATGTGCCACGCGGTGAGTGACACGAGCGGAAACGCGGCGGCTTCTTCGAAGCTGAGATTTTCCGGGATGGGAACGCAGTTGACGGCGGGAGATTTTACGAATTCTGCGCAGCCGCCGTCTACCATGCGGCCGAAAAGAGTGTAGGCGCGGCAGAGATTGTCCTCGCCGGCGAAACATTTTTCGCATTGGCCGCAGGAGATGCCGGGTTGGAGCAGGACGCGGTCGCCGACTTTTACGTTTGTTACTTTGTCGCCGATGCGGGCGACTTCGCCGGAGATGTCGCTGCCAGGGATGTGCGGGAGCGGGATGGTGATGCCGGGCATGCCGCGGCGGAGCCAGAGATCGAGATGATTGAGCGCGCAGGCGCGGACACGGACTAGGACTTCGTAGGGCGAGATTTGCGGCTCGGGGACGTCTCTGAATTTTAGGACTTCGGGGCCGCCGTGTTCGGTGTAGACGATGGCTTTCATGCGTTTGCCTCGCGCGTGCGCATTAGAAAGCTTTATCAGTGTGGAGTGAATGGAGTCAAGCACGGGCGGGCATCAGCGGTCGACTCTTGCGGACGCGGTGAGAAAAAGTAGATTCCTCGGGCGCAGTGCGCCCTCGGAATGACAATGTCTCTTAATTTGGCGCTGGAGAGCGCGGCTGGGCCTCTGAGCGATTCAGTGAACGTCGCGAGCTTTTAGGAATATCAGGACGGCTGCGAGTAGAGACGCTAGCATTCCGCTTAGGACGGCTACGGTTTGGCCGAAGGTGTAGCGCATGGTTTTGCTGTTGCGCAGCGGGGCTGGCTCTTTGTCGCCGTTGGAATCGTTTACGGCTTCCGGGACGACCACGGTGGCGGCGTCGACACCTTTACCGCCTGCGGGGCAGGCGTCCCACAATTCCAGGCCGGGTGGGTAGCCGCAGGGGTGGGCGTAGGCTTCGGTGATCACGTTTCGTTCGAAGGCTCAGCGCGAGGGGACGGCGTAACTCATCCAGCGGGCGGGTGTGGGCATTTTGTACGCGGCGCGGACGCCGCCGCCTAGTGCGAGAATTGGAAGCAGAACGATCGGGAGCAGGGCGATAGCGCTTTCGTTGGTGGAACTGCGCGCGGAGATGGCGAGGCCTAGTGCGGCCCCAACTAGCGAGGAGAGCGTTAGGACTGTTGCGGTTTCGAGGAAATTTCCTTTCAGGTGGCAGAAGAGATACACGATGCCGAGAAGCAGGAGGCATTGGAAGACGCATAGCGCGGAGAGGACGGCGAATTTCGAGAATGCATACGAGGGGAGTTTCAGATTCACCATGCGCTCGCGCTGGTAGACGGTCCATTCGCCGACGATGTCGCGAGCGGCGTTGTTGCAGCCGAGCCAGATGGCGGCGACGACCATGAGGAACTCGATTTCGGCGATATTGTGGCCGAGTTCGCCAAAGACTTTCGCACTGGCGATCCCGGGGATGAAGTGCGGGACATTCATATTCGGCGAATCTTTCAGGACGCCGAAGATGAGGACGATGAGGAGCGCGAAGAGTGGCGCTTGGAGGAGCAGGATGACGAGTTGGGCGCGGTCACGGACTTTCAGGATCAGGTTGCGGCGGACGAGTTGCAGCCATTGCTTCAGTGTGAAGCGGCGTTGCGGAGCTGCTTGCGACTGGCCGCCACCTTCGGGAATTTTTCCGGCGCGGTCCTTAATAAACTGTTTGTGATATTGCGATTTGGCGAAGCGACCGCACCATTCGGGAGTGGGAGCGGTGCTCAGGCCGGTTAAGAGCATTTCGGGACTGAGATCGTGGCCGTCGGCTGCGGCGGTTTCTTCCGCGGGCCGCGGACGGAAAAACTGGATGGAATCCGGAAACGAGGGGCCGAAGAACGCCATGGCGCCGGCGCCGCCGGGATCGCGCGAGATCATGATGAGATCGTCGAACTTGCGGAAGATCGCCGTGCTGGGCTGGTGAATCGTGGTGATGATGGTTTTGCCTTCGCGCGCCAGGCGCTTCAGGAGTTCGACTACCCCTTCGGCGTCGTAGGAGGAGAGGCCGGACGTCGGCTCGTCGAGGAACAGCACCGGAGTGTCGGTGATCAGCTCCATGGCGATGTTGACGCGTTTGCGTTGGCCGCCGCTGAGGACTTTGCGTTCGGGCGAACCGATGAGCGAATTCTTGCGGTCGCGGAGACCGAGTTCATCGAGGATGGTGTCAATGCGTTTTTCGATTTCGGCGTCGGAGAGGTCGGTGCGGAATTTTGCGGAGAAGTAGAGAGCTTCGCGGACGGTGAGTTGCGGGTGGACGATGTCGTCCTGCGGGACGTAGCCCATTTGCTGGCGGAAGAGATCGTAAAATTGGTAGAGGTTCGAGCCGTTGAATAAAACTTTGCCGGAGGCGGGTGGAGTGTAGCCGTTGAGTGCTTTGAGCAGAGTGGTTTTGCCGGAGCCGGCGGGGCCCATCAGCGCGACTAACAGTTTGTTGAAAAACGCAGTTGCGCTGCAACTTTAATTCAAAAAACTCGTCTGAAAGAAGGAAGCCCAAGGAGGCGAGTGAATGCGCGGAGACGATAACCAGCAGGAAGGAATGTTCAGCTACGTTTCGCCAGAGAAGAGAGTCCCGGCGGACCATCCGTTGCGACCGATCCGCAAGATGGTCGATGAGATCCTGAAGGAAATGTCGCCGCAGTTTGCGAAGTTGTACTCCGACGTGGGGCGGCCGTCGATACCGCCGGAGCGGCTGTTTCGGTCTCTGCTGTTGCAGATTTTCTATTCGGTCCGCAGCGAACGAATGCTGATCGAGCAACTGCAGTACAACCTGCTGTTCCGGTGGTTCGTGGGGATGGAGATGGACGAGGTGGTGTGGAATCACGCGGTGTACAGCAAAAATCGGGAGCGCTTGCTGAATGAAGAGGTCGCCGAGACGTTTTTCCAGCGGGTGCTGGAGAGAGCGAGGCCGTTTATGTCCGATGAACATTTCACGGTAGATGGGACGCTGATTGAGGCCTGGGCCAGTCACAAGAGTTTCCGACCGAAGGATGGGAGTGGGAAGCCCGCTGGACCGGGAGGAGACGTCGACTTCAAAGGGGAAAAGCGAAAGAACCAGACCCATGAATCGACCACGGATCCCGATGCCAGGTTGTGGACGAAGTCCGGAGGAAGCGAGGCGAAGCTGAGTTATATGGGGCATGTATTGATGGAAAACCGCAACGGACTCTTGCTGCAGACGTTTCTGACGGAGGCGAACGGAAGAGCGGAGCGAGATGCTGCGCTGCTCATGGCCGAGGCTGTCCCGCCGGGAAAGCGAGTGACGTTGGGAGGAGACAAGAATTACGACACCCGAGAATTCGTGCGAGAACTGCGCGGGATGAACATCACCCCGCATGTGGCGCAGAACACGAGCAATCGCAGGAGCGCGATAGACGAGCGGACCACACGGCATGCGGGGTACGAGGTAAGTCAGCGGAAGAGAAAACGAGTGGAGCAATCGTTCGGGTGGATGAAGATGGTGGGGATGCTAAAGAAGGTAAAGTTGCGAGGAATCGACAAGGTGGGGTGGCTGTTTACCTTCACCGGAGCCGCCTACAACTTGTGCCGATTGCGAAACCTGATGGCCAGAACGTGACACGTGGCTTCGACGAGCCGGCTCGGTAGATAGAAAAACCCAAACCACTCCCTTACAACTCAGCGAAAACTCAAAACTTGAGAACGAAAAGCTTCGAAAACTAAATTGTTCAACAAGCTGCTAATTCCGATGGGTAGACGGTGAGCGAGATCGCGTCGAGGAGGCGGGTGCCATCGGGCGCGTTGACGACGATGTCCGCGGCTTCGATGGAGACGTTGCCACGATTTTCGCGGCGCTCGAGGGAGCCGTCTTCGCGGAGCTGAAAACGAAATGTGGCGAGGCCGATTTCCTGGCCGGGAAGGATTTTTATTTTGCTGGTGATGCGGGCGCCATTGACGAAGGTACCGTTGAGGGAATCGAGGTCTTCGACGAAAGTGCCTTCGCGCGTGCGGGTGATTTGCGCGTGATGCCAGGAAATCATGGGGCTATCGAGCGGCTGATCGCATTGGGGATCTCGGCCGAGGAGAATCCAATCGCGATTGAAGCCGATGGGAGTGCAGACGGCCTCGCCGGCGATGGCGCCGCGGGCGGAGAGGAGTTTGGCGGCTTTTATTTTGAAGGAGCCGAAGTAGACGTCGTCATCGGGGCGGAGGGCGACGCGGGTGGAGATGCGATTGTGGATGCGGTTTACGGCGGTGCCGTTCATGGAGTGGAGATCTTCGAGAAAATATTGGCCGCTGGATTCGGTGATGCGGGCGTGTTCGCGGGAGACGATGGGGAGATCGAGGATGACGTCGCATTCGGGGGCGCGGCCTACGCGGATTACGCGCTGGGCGTGGGCTGCGTGGTCTTGTGATTTTCTTTGCGGAGCGTGGGCTGGGGGTTGGGCTGGCGAGTGGACCGGCGCTGTCTCTTGCTCTTGCGTTTGCGTTGGCCAGACGAGTTCGACGTAGGGGCCGAGGGTGATGCGCTGGTTCGTGGTTACGCGCGCGGCGGCGTGCGGCGCGAGGCGATGGCCATCAATATATGTGCCATTGGTCGAGCCGAGGTCTTCGAGTTCGAAATGGTGATCGTCATATTGGCTGAGGCGGCAGTGATGCGCGGAAACCGTGGGGTCTTTGACGATGACGTCGCACGATTCCTGGCTGCCCACGAGCCAAGTCGCGACTGGTGCGGACGATTGGGCGACATGGGAACTCCCGGAAATTTTCGGCCATGGTACAGAGATATGGAGGCGCGGGCAAGGTCTGGAGTAGTGCGTGGCGGGAGGATTCGAAGTGCGCAATTTTTCACGGGGTAGTGATGTGCGCGTAAAATTTTGGGGACCAGCGGAGTAAGGCAAGGTCGAGGGTCGGGGGGCGGATTATTTTTCGCGACGGAGGTTATCGCGGGGAGTTAGGGCGGCGAAGCGGCTGGCTGCGTCGAAGGCTTCGTAGGCGACGGCTACTATCAGGATCGGGATTATCCAGAGCATGGGGTCTCCTTGTTCATATGGTTGATCGGTAGTGATGCCGGCGACGAAAACGTTTCAAGGTTGTGCGCGGATTCTGAGCCTGCTGACCGCGGACGGTGGGTCGGGACGGGCGAGAGCGACGCCGAGGCGCTGAATTTTTCGCGGCGCATGAAATTATTGGAACGCTGTGCTACGGTAATTGTATGGGGCCCGAGTACAAGCTCGGAGCGTGGCAAGCGGCGCAGAGAGGCTTCAGCCCTCCACCCGCGCGCGTGTCCCACCAAGAGCGATCACACAAATTCTTTCATTTTTCTTCCTGCCACCCCCCAGCCAGAACTAGTGCAATCGAGTTGAAACGCGAACATGGATATATTTGAAGAAGTGGTGAGGATGCGGGCGGTGGGCGAGCGCGGGGCGCTGGCTACCATTGTGCATACGAATGGATCAATACCGAGCTACGAGAGTTCGCGCATGCTGGTGCGGGATGACGGGTCTATTTTGGGGACGGTGGGCGGCGGGTGCGTTGAGGCGGAAGTCTGGGCTGCGGCGAAGGAAGTGATCCTGAGCGAGCAGCCGCGGAAGCTGACATTTAATTTGAATCATGACGCGGAATACGATGCGGGATTGATTTGCGGAGGGACTTTGGAAATTTTTGTGGAGCCGGTGCTGCCGCCGCCGATGCTTTATATTTTCGGTGGAGGACACGTTTCGACGGCGGTGGCGCCGATCGCGCAGCAGGCGGGATTTCGGATTGGGATTGTGGACGATCGAGAAGCGTTTGCGAATTTGGAACGATTTCCGATGGCGACGGAGATTCATACGTCGTATGCGGAGGCGTTTGAAAGAATTCAGCCGAATTCGTCGTCGTACATTTTGATTGTGACGCGCGGGCACAGTGGCGATATGCGGGTGCTGGCGTGGGCTCTGGGGACCGAGGCGCGCGGATCCGTGCCGCGTTATATAGGAATGATGGGCAGCAAACGCAAAGTGATTGCAGTTTATAAGGCACTGGAAAAGGAAGGATTCACTCCCGCACAATTTGACCGCGTACATGCTCCCGTTGGATTGGACATTGGCGCGCTGACACCGGAGGAAATCGGCGTCAGCATTACAGCGGAACTGATCGCGGTACGCCGCAACGCACAAAACCTACCCAGCAAATCGGTGAAAATCTCAGAAATCGCCCAGCTCTTGCAGGAGTAAGGCAATGCTTGCCGTCGCGATCCTGGCCGCTGGGCAATCCCAGCGGATGGGACAGCCGAAAGCACTGGTTCCCTTTCAGGGGCTCAGCTTCGTCGAACACTTGATTACGGCGACGCGCCACGCGCGGATTGGTGCGACCCGCGTGGTGCTGGGAGCTGGCGCGAATGAGATCCGCGCGAAGTTGCCTGTGGATGCGGGGTCCATTGTGGTGAATTCGGATTGGCCGAAGGGTCAGCTTTCGTCCATTCATGCGGCGATACGCAGTTTGCCGGCGGGCGGGAACGAAGGGCTGATGATATGTCCCGTGGATCACCCATTGATTTCACCACATCTGGTGGCGCAACTCGTGGGAGCTTTTGACGCCAGTCGAAAGGCGGTGGTGCTGCCGAAGTATCACGGGCGGCGCGGACATCCGGTGATTTTTCGGGCGGCGCTTTATGACGAGCTGTTGGCGGCGCCGATGGCGGTGGGAGCGCGGCAGGTTGTGTGGGACCACGCGGCGGAGATCTCGGAAGTAGAGACCGAGGAAGAGGGCGTGATTTTGAACCTCAACGATCCGGAGACTTTACGAAAAGCGCTTGGACATATGGAACCGCCGGCTAGGGAAACTTTGTGAGAAGGGCGGCGACGGCGTCGGTGCAAAGTTGGGCGGCGTGGAAGGTGGCGGGCGGCAGGCCGCCGAGAGCAGTGGAGATTTCCTGGGGAGCGATGGCGCGGAGTTCCGCGGGAGATTTGCCGAGGAGGAGATCGGTGAGCACGGAACTGGAGGCGATGGCGGCGACACAACCTTGGGTTTTGAAGCGAACGGCGGCGACGCGGTTAGCTTCGAGGCGGACCGAGAGACGTAAAATGTCACCGCAGACGGGGTTGGTGACTTCGACGGTGGCGGTGGCGTTGGAGAGGTCGCCGGCGTTGTGGGGATTGCGAAAATGTTCGAGAATCGCGTCGTTGAACAAGAACGAACCTCGGGCGCGGAGAAGCTTAGCGGCGATGAAGAATTGCCGCGACGAAAACGGAATCATTATTATGCGGCGGTTAGTGGCTGGAGAGTTGATAAAAGTTTTATCAGGGTCTTCCCAAAAGCTTCGCTTGGTGGTTCAATCTTGTTGACAGGAGTCGGCTTAGGCATATAACTTAGCAGTCCCAGCCAACGCTTTGCCGAACAGGGCGCGGAAAGCGGCCGTTTAATTCGCCTACAGATAGGTTCAGGAGATAGAGAGATGCGACGAATTGGATACGTCTTCACGCTCGCACTGGTGCTCGCACTAATGAGCGCGACAGCCAGCTTTGCGCAAGATGGGAAGCTGAAGATCAAGGTAACGCCTCCGCAGGCGTACGTTTTCGTAGACGGCAATGCTATTCGGGATGGAAGCCATTCCATGAAGCTGGCGGCGGGAAAGCACACCGTGGTGGTGGTGAACTACGGTTACAAGATTTCGACACAAGACGTGAACATCGAGGCCGGGAAAACAACCGACTTGAATGTGGCGCTCGAAGCGTATGGGGACAAGGTGGGCGGCCCGTGGGGCCGCGTCTATATCTCGGGAACGGATCCCCGCGCGGCGGTGCTGTCGGAAGGAAAGACTCCGGGATACTTTGTGGGCCATGTGGACGAATTTGACAACGATTTCTGGCTATGGAAGCAGGAGCTGTTGCTGCCTCCCGGCACGCATCATCTGACGATCACGCGCGGCGGCAAGGAATTGTGGTCGGGCGACGTGAATGTGGAAGCGGGCAAGAAGGTTTCGATTGACGTAGGTAAGAACAAGCAGGTGACGTCCGACTGGTCGAAGCGCGATGCCGACTTGACCAAGAAGGCTCCGCTGCCGCGCTTCCATGCGGGCATCGCCAGTGCGACGATCGTAATTGCGCCGGTGAAGGCGACGATGACGAACACCAGTGCGAACATCAATTGCGGACAGAGCACGAATCTGGAGTGGCAGACGACTGACGCGGTGGACGTGAGCATTGACAACGGCGTGGGCAACGTGGCGAGCAGCGGATCGCAAGCCGTTTCGCCGCACGCGACGACCACTTACACGATGACTGCAACGGGACCGGGCGGCAAAGTAACCGCGACCGAAGCGGTGAACGTGAACACGGCGGTGACGGCGACTTTGGCGGCGAATCCGACGGAGTTGCACTATTTGAAGATGGGCGACAAGGTCATCACCGATGATTCCGGCACCCTGACCTGGACGACCACGAACGCGGATTCGGTGAACATCGATCCGATCGGCAAAGTGGACCTGAACGGCAGCCAAGCGATCAAGGCGGATCCGACCAAGCAGGATATGGGACCGGTGGATGAGACGCATACCTACACAATGACCGCGACGAACGTTTGCGGCGGGTCCAGCACACAGACTGCGGCAGTGCACGTGACCGGTTCGATCGAACCGATCCCTGAGGTCGTGCTGCAGAGCGTCTTCTATCCGACGGATTATCCGGACAAGAAGAACCCGCAAGTTGGATTGGTGAAGAGCCAACAGCTGGATCTGGCGACGCTTGCCGCCGGATTCAAGAAGTATTTGATTTACGATCCGGATGCGAAGCTCTCGATCGAGGCTCACGCCGACGTGCGCGGCTCGAAGCCTTTCAACCAGGATTTGAGCGAACGACGCGTGGAGCGCATCAAGCAGTATCTGGTTGATCAGGGAATCGCGGCGGACAAGATCCAAACGGCGGCTTACGGCAAGGATCGCCCGATGGAGAAGTCCGAAGTGAAGACCCTGGAATCAACGAACCCGAACACGCCACCGAAGGCGCGTCTGCGGAATGTGACTGGCGATTGGTACGCATACAACCGCCGTGCGGACATCGTGCTGCTGCCATCGAACAAAACGTCGACGCAATTTTATCCACACAATGCGGACGACTCTGGAATTTTGTGGCAGATCCCGAAGCCAAGCTTGAAAAAGGTGGAGGCGGCTCAGTAATCACGATTCAACAGGGCGGCGGCGGATTTTTCGCGGCTGCGTAATGGATGGGACGCGCCGGGGAGCTATGCTCTCCGGCGCGTTTTTGTTTTTAGGGGTGGAGTGTTGGTGTTTCGGCACGGCGTCGCGGGCGGCGGGATTGCCTTTGGGCTGGAGTGGTCGGTACGGTTTACATCGAAGAGAGGTCCCTCGCTGCGCTCGGGATGACAAACGATTTTATTAATTTGTAATGACAGATACATCGCGCCCTCTCACAGTTCCGTACGGCTATAATTGGATGTTTTCGTAAATCATTGAGCGGGGACGTAGAATTGTTTTCATTATGACGCGCGGAACTTCAGACGGTCTGAGGATTGTTTCGCTGGCGCCTTCTGTTACTTCGATTTTGTTGGAGCTGGGGGCGGGGCGGGAGCTTGTGGGCGTCAGCAAGTGGTGCCGGGACGTGGCGGACGCGGGGCGGCGGCCTGCGATTGGCGATTGCTGGAAATTGGATGTGCGGGAAATGATGCGGCTGCGGCCTAGTTTGTTGATTGGGTCGGTGCCGTTTGCGGCGGAGGCTGTGGGAAAGATTTTGGAGCAGCCTGTGGCGTTTTTGGCTTTGAATCCGCGGTCGCTGGCGGATATCGAGAGCGATATTTTGGTTTTGGGGCGGGTGGTGAAGCGACGTGCTGCTGCGGAACGATTGGTGCGGCGGATGCGTCGGGCGTTTCGCGACGTGGCGCGTGCTGTGCGTGCGAGAAATTTGCGGCCGCGGGTTTATTGCGAGGCTTGGCCACATCCGCGGATTAGTTCGCCGCCTTGGGTCGCGGAGTTGGTGGAGCTTGCTGGTGGCGAGATGGTGGTGAAAGCTGGGGCTCGCGTGTCGGATGACGATGTGGCGCGCGCGCGGCCGGACATAATTATTTTGGCTTGGACGGCGGCGGGGGATCGAGCGAAGGTGGCGACGGCTTTGCAGGTTCCGGCTTGGCGGAATGTGCCGGCGGTGCGGAACGGTCGCGTGTTTGTGGTGCGGGATGAGGTTTTAAATACGCCGGGGCCGCCTTTGATTTCGGGAGTGCGGGAGCTGAGGAGATTGATCGAGGGTGCTCGGCGGGGAAAAGACCAAGGCACCGCAAGAATTACCGCAGAGACGCAGAGGACGCAGAGAAAACCGAAGCCAAAGATTTAACACAGAGAGCGCCCTTCGAACCGGCACTGCCGGTTCTCAGGGTGAATCGCCCTGCTAGGCGATTCACAGAGGAAAGCTGAGAAAGCGCGGGGAAATTATGGTGGTGGTGGCGGGAGTGATTGAATCTGGGGGCAAGATTTTGGTTTGCCAGCGGAGGCGCGGGGATACGTTTGAATTGATGTGGGAATTTCCTGGCGGGAAGTTGCAGGCAGGAGAGACGCCGGCGGAGGGTTTGGCGCGGGAGCTGCTTGAGGAATTGGGAGTGGAGGCTGAGGTGGGAGCGGAATTATTTCGGACGCAGCATCGTTATGCGGAGTTGAGTGAGCCGATCGAATTGATTTTCATGGCGACGACGGTGGATGCTCGCGCGATTCGGAATATTGTTTTTGAGAGCATGGAGTGGAGAGCGGCTTCGTCGCTTGGGGAGTTGAACTTTTTGCCTGCGGATCGGGAGTTCATCGGGCTTCTGGTTTGGGGCGTGGTTGCTCGCCCAAGCGAGTAAAGACTTAACACAGAGTTCACAGAGAAAGGCAGAGAGCACGGAGACGAAAGGCTTTTTTACCGCAGAGGAGCAGAGGACGCAGAGAAAACCGACGGCGGTGGGTTCGCGAAAATTTGGTCGCGAAGAGGATGTGCGCTGGTTGCTGTTGAGGTGTATTCTAGTGTGGAGGGATTGTAGAGCGCGCACCGCTGCTGGAGGTGACGGGCTTTCGCATTTGAATTGATGAGGGCCAAGCGAGGACATGGATAACGAGACGATTGTACCGCTGCAAGGGTTAGACCCTTCCGAGATTCAAGAGTGGCTGGAATCGCTGGATTCAGTTTTGCAATCGAGCGGTCCCGAAGTCGCTTCCTACATTCTGGAGCGCCTGCGCGCACACGCCAAAGTAGTGGGAATTGAAATTCCGTTTACCGCGAAGACTCCGTACGTCAATACCATTCCGCACAGTTTGCAGCCGGCATTTCCTGGTGATCAGCAGCTCGAGCGGCGGATTAAGAGCCTGGTGCGCTGGAACGCGATTGCCATGGTGGTGCGCGCGAATCGCGAAGAACACAATATTGGCGGGCACATTTCGACGTACGCGTCGGCTGCGACCTTGTATGAAGTTGGATTCAACCATTTTTTCCGGGCGCGTACGCCGAAATTCGAAGGCGACACGATTTATTTTCAGGGACACGCCGCGCCGGGGATTTATTCGCGCGCTTTCCTGGAAGGACGATTGTCAGCGGAGAAGCTGGAGAATTTCCGGCGTGAATTGAAGCCGGGCGGCGGACTATCTTCTTATCCACATCCTTGGCTGATGCCGGATTTCTGGGAGTTCCCTACCGTCTCGATGGGGCTGAGTCCGCTGATGGCGATTTATCAGGCGCGTTACAACCGCTACCTGGAGGATCGCGGGCTGAAGCCGGTGACGGACGCGAAAGTGTGGGCGTTTTTGGGCGACGGCGAGACGGACGAGCCGGAATCGTTGGGCGCGATCACTTTGGCGGCGCGCGAGAAGCTCGACAATCTGATTTTCGTGATCAATTGCAATTTGCAGCGGCTGGATGGTCCGGTGCGCGGGAACGGGCAGATCATTCAAGAGCTGGAGTCGGCGTTCCGCGGAGCTGGCTGGAACGTGATCAAGGTTTTGTGGGGCACGGAGTGGGATTCGATTCTGGACCGCGACACCGAGGGTTTGCTCGTGAAGCGCATGGGCGAGCTGGTGGACGGCGAATATCAGAAGCTCGTGGTTTCTTCCGGGGCTTATGCGCGCGAACATTTTTTTGGTTCCGATCCGCGGCTCTTGCATTTGGTGGAACCGCTTTCGGATGAAGAGCTGCGGCGTTTGCGGCTGGGCGGGCACGATCCGCGGAAGGTGTATGCCGCTTACAAAGCTGCGACAGAGCACAAGGGCGAGCCGACGGTAATTTTGGCGCGGACGATCAAGGGCTACGGGCTGGGCGAGGCGGGCGAAGGAAAGAACGTCACGCACCAGCAGAAAAAATTGAATGAGGAAGAACTGCGCGAATTCCGCAGCCGGTTCGATATTCCTTTGAGCGACGAGCAGTGCGCGGAGGTGCCTTTCTACCGTCCGGCGGAGAATAGCGAAGAGATCGAGTATTTGCGCGCGCGGCGGGAGGAATTGGGCGGTTACGTGCCGAAGCGGAGCGTACGGGCGCCGGCGCTGGTGGCGGACCACGACGAATTGTTCAAGGAATTTTTGACGGGGAGCGAAGGGCGCGAAGTTTCAACGACGATGGCGTTTGTCGGAATTCTGCGCAAAATGTTGCGCGATCCGGAGATGGGGAAATTGATTGTGCCGATCGTGCCGGACGAGGCGCGGACGTTTGGCATGGAGTCGCTCTTCCGCACGGTGGGAATTTATTCGAGCGTGGGTCAGCGTTATGAGCCGGTGGATGTGAACACGCTGCTTTATTACAAGGAAGCGAAGGACGGGCAGATTCTGGAGGAAGGGATTACCGAGGCGGGGTCGATGGCGTCGTTCATCGCAGCCGGAACGGCTTATGCGACGCACGGCATCAACACGATTCCGTTTTTTATTTACTACTCGATGTTCGGGTTCCAGCGGATCGCGGATTTCATCTGGGCCGCGGCGGATATGCGCGTGCGGGGATTTTTGCTGGGAGGAACTTCGGGGCGGACGACTTTGGCTGGAGAGGGTTTGCAGCACCAGGATGGTAACAGCCACGTGCTCGCTTTGCCGGTACCGAATCTGCGAGCTTACGATCCGGCGTTTGCTTATGAGCTGGCGGTGATCATCCAGGACGGGATTCGTCGGATGTATAAGGAAGGCGAAAGCATTTTTTATTACATTACCGTGATGAATGAGCCTTACGCGATGCCGGAGATGCCGGGAGATGTGCGCGAAGGGATTTTGAAGGGGATGTATCGTTACCGCGCTGCTTCCAATTCTGATGCGAAATTGCGAGCGCAGCTATTTGGCAGCGGAGCGATTTTGAACGAGGCTTTGCGCGCGCAGGGAATTTTGGCGGAGAAGTATGGAGTGGCGGCGGATGTGTGGAGCGTGACGAGTTATAAGGCGCTTTATAGCGATGGGATCGAGACGGATCGTTGGAACCGTCTGCATCCGGGCGAGAAGGCACGCGTGCCTTACGTGACGGAGTGTTTGGCGGATGCGCCGGGTGTTTTGGTGGCGGCTACGGATTATTTGAAGACTTTGCCTAGCATGATCAGCCAGTGGGTGCCGCGACGGATGGCTACTTTGGGGACGGATGGGTTTGGACGGAGCGAGGGGCGCGCGTCTTTGCGGGACTTTTTTGAGGTGGATTCGCGGTTTATTGTTTTGGCTACTTTGAATGAATTGTTTTTGGATGGGAAGATTGAGCGGGGGGTGGTTGAAAAGGCGATTGCGGATTTGGGGATTAATGCGGAGAAGCCGAATCCGGTGATTTCGTAGGGTTGCGTGTGTTTGACATCGTGCGGACTTGGGGCGCAGCAAGCAGCACCCCTGCCTACGATCATTGATTTCGCTTGGCTTGGTGGAAAAGCAGATCCCTCGCTGCGCTCGGGATGACAATCGCTTTACTTTATTTTTTGCGGTTTGCGCGGTGAGTTAGTTTGTCGTAATCGGGCACGTGGACGCAGAGGGCGCCTGCTGGGGTCATTTTGGAGTAGCCTGCCACTAGTTGTTCCTTGTAGTGATCAATCGCGAAGTCGAAGGGCTCGGTTGGCTGCATGTCCATCAGCAGCAGGTTCGTCGGTTTCATCGTGAGGTTGCCGAAGCGGACTGTGCCGCCTTTGAATTGGAGGTAATTGCGCGCGCCGCAGTTGTTGGTGAGCGCAGGCTCACTGCCCTTCCCTTCCGTATCGCCGAACGTTAGCGCGATTTCTCCATTTATAATTTTGATGCTGCTTAGGCGGCCTTGCAATTGGGGCGGCGGAAGGATGTATTGCGGGTCGAGGATCAGATCGTCTTTGTCCACCGAGACGCCCGGGACCTTTTTGGTGTCCAGGAGTTTTTCGGTGTCCACGCCTAGCATATCCATCAGGCCTTTGACCGGAAGGTGCACAGCGTTCACTTTGGTGGTGTGGACGCGGATCATGCCTTCGGGCGTGAGGGAGAGCGTGCCGGTGGACGAGAACGGGATGCCGCCTTTGCTGGCGAGGAGGCCTTTTATGGTGAGCTGATCGCCTTCGATGGTGGCGGCGACTTTTTTTATTGGAGCGTCGGGTTTGGCGAAGACGAAATCGTTTAGGTCGTTGGTCAGACTGGTGGGGGTTAGGCTGACTTTGGCGGAGTCAACGGCGATGGAGAAGGATTGTTTGTTGTCGAACACTACGATTTCGCCGGGGTTGGGGGTTAGTTTTCCGTTGAGGATGGTGATGTGGACGATGATTTTGTCGGTCAGGTGGTATTGGACGTTTTTCATTGTGGTTTGGACGTCGTTGCTGGGACTTGTGGCTTGCGCTTGCGACTTCGATGGATTTTGTTGCGCGTTGCTTGCGCTGGCGATTAGTAAGAAGGATAAGACGGCTGGTGCGGCTGGGAATTTCACTGGTGGCTCCTGGGAATTTGGCTGCGAGGATGGTAACTGTGGCTTCGCGAAAATCTTGTCGGGCGTTCGCTGTATATGTGGAGGGGAGATGCTGGCCGGTGGTGCTTGGAGATGGATCGTTCAAAGATTTAACACAGAGGGCACGGAGAAAGGCTTAGAGGGCACGGAGAGTTTTGGGCGCGGCGGGAATTGCGACTTGGGCTGCGTTCAAATCGAAGAGAGATCCCTCGCTGCGCTCGGGATGACACCCACGTCACGCTGCGTGTGATTTATAAAGTCGTGCCCTGATGAACAGCGCGGCGCGGCATGCCTCGCCGAAGAGAAAGCGGCGGCGCGCCGCCGCACTCCATATTGTTGGTTGCCACTCTCTAAACGAGGGAGCGGCCGCCGTCTACTGCTAGGATTTGGCCTGTTACGAAGTCGGCTGTGGCTAGGTAGGCTACGGCTCGGGCTATGTCGTCGCCTGTGCCGGTGCGGTGTAGCGGGACGCGCTTGATATAGTCTTCGTCGGGGGGCTCGCCGGGAAATTGGATTGTGCCGGGGGCGACGCTGTTTACCAGGATTTCGGGGCCCAGAGCGCGGGCTAGGCAGCGCGTGAGCATGATGCAGCCGGCTTTGGAGACGCAGTAATGAGTGTAGGCGGGCCAGGGGAGCAGGCCGCCTAGCGAGGAGAGATTAATGATGCGGCCGCGGCCCTGGCGTTTCATGATGGGCGCGGCGGATTGGGCGCAGAGGAATTGCGATTTCAGGTTGACGTTGAGGATGTGGTCCCACTGATCTTCGGTGAGCTCTTCGAATTTCGCTTCGAAGAAGGTGCCGGAGTTGTTGACGAGGATGTCGAGGCGACCGAATTCGTTTTCGGTGGCGGTGAATAATTTTTGGACGTCGGAGCGATGGGAGACGTCGGCTTGGACGGCGATGGCGCGGCGGCCGGAGGATTTAATTTCGGCGACAAGTTCTTCGGCTTCGGGTTTGGAGCTGGCGTAGTTGATGACGATGTCGGCGCCGTCGGCGGCGAGGCGGAGGGCGATGCTGCGGCCGATGCGTTTGGCGGCGCCGGTGATCAGGGCGACTTGGCCTTCTAGTGGTTTTGCGGGCATCTTGGGGTCCTCCGATTGCGCGAGGTTCACCTTAACATTTTTGCATGGGGCGGCGGAATGAGCCTGGAAGGTGGAGGAGCGATTCCTTGCGGCCGGATCGCGGGTAGATCGGCGTTGCCAGCGCCTACTGCGGATGCCCGGTCCGGCTTCGCCAGACCGGCCGCCACACAAGTCAAAAGCGCACCTCCGATTCGAGATATGTATGGAGGCTGAAGAGGATTTGAGAGCGGCCGAGGAAGCAGGCGGTTGGACTGCTAGAATTGGTGCGCAATTTATCTGCGGATTTTATCGGAGGCGGGATGAAAGTTGATGTTTTGGCGATTGCTGCTCATCCGGACGATGCGGAGTTGACCAGCGGCGGGACTTTATTGGCTATGGAGGAGGCGGGGCACCGGACCGGGATTTTGGATTTGACGCGGGGGGAGACGGGGTCGCGTGGGACTCCGGGGATTCGTTTGCGGGAGGCGGCGCGGGCGGGAAAAATTCTGCGGGTGGCGGTACGGCGGAATTTGGGTTTGCCGGACGCGCGATTGGAGATGCGCGAGGAATACAAGATGGCGATTGCGGAAGTGATCCGCGAATTGCAGCCGCGGGCGGTGATACTCCCCTACTGGGAGGGGCGGCATCCGGACCATTACAAGGCGGCACAGCTGGGTTACGAGGCTTGTTTTGTGGCGGGGCTGAGGAATTATCCGTTGGGCGGCGAGGCCTTCCGGCCATTCAAGATTTTGTATGCGGCGGCTTACGACTACGTGCGGCCAACTTTCTGCGTGGACATCACGAAATATTTCGAGCGGCGCAAGCGAGCAATTTTGGCGTATGAGTCGCAGTTCCATCCCCCGAAGAAGGAGCGACGGTCTTCCAAGGTGGTTTTGCCTTTGGACGAGCTTGAGGGGCGCATGAATTCGATTGCGCAATATTTTGGGCGGCTGGTGGGCGTGAAGTATGCGGAGGGGTTTGTGGTGAAGGAAGTGATGCAGGTGGAGGATGTGGTGACGATGCCGGTGAGGTCTATGTAGGGTTGGGGGGGGCGCGGCGGAGCTAGAAATCGTCAGATTCTTGGGTGTAGGTGAAGCCTGGGAGGTCGCTTATGGGGCCTTTGCGGTTTACTTTGACTTTTTCGGCGCGTTCGTTTTCTGCGCCGGCTTTGCGGAGGATGGCGTACGTTGCCAGGGCTTCGTTGTAAAGCTTAGTAACCAAATAGGATTCGCCGGTGTCGTCTTTCTTCCAGACTTGGCCGACTTGGATTTTGCGGGCGGGCACGTAACGAATGTAGACAGAATCCGGGGGGGCGTCAATACGGGAGCGCTGGGGTGATTCCGGGGGCGAACGTTTTGGGGCGGGCTGGGTGGGGCGCGGGGATTGGGAACTGGCGCCGATATGGCCAGCCTTGGCGAAAAGCAGATCCCTCCCTGCGGTCGGGATGACACGCCCTCCATGCATGACTTGGTGTTGTGGCTGCCGTTGCCGCCACGGAGGGCGGGTCCCGCGACGGCACGCGGGACGCAAAAGGTGGGTCTGAGACCCGCCCTCACCGGTGACCGCCCTGACGCTGCGATGGCGCTTTGCTGGACCTTAATCTGTGGGGGTGGGGCCAACTATTCTTTGCGAGGGGCCATCCAAAGAATTCAGCAGGGTGCTGCCTGGGGGGTGTATAATCCGCGCAGAATCCGCCGGAGGTGGCTTATGAAGACGAACTTGGCGGCGCAGTTGGGAGCCATGATTGTCGCGGCTTCGCTGATCACGTCCACCAGCGGAGCGGCCTTGCCACAGCAGGGCCAGCAGCAATCCACACCGCAGTCAACCTCCTCCCCGTCAACACCTGCGCAACAGACGACGCAGCAAGGATCCGGTCAACCTCCAGATCAGCAGCAACCTGCTCAGCAGCCTGGGCAACAACCCGCGCAGCAACCTTCACCGCAGCAAGGCAGCGTGCAGCAAGCGGACCAACCGCCGCAGGGTCCCGCGCCGATCCAGCAACAGGATGATCCGAAAGTGAAGGCTGGGAGCGAAGCGGACGTCAGCGCGATTGGCAATCGCAACGTCGGGCACGGATTGAATTTTTATTCGCTCGAGCATGAGATTGCGTTGGGCAAACAGCTTTCGGCGGAAGTGGAGCGTCAGGCGAAATTTATCAACGATCCCGTGGTGGTGGAATACGTAAACCGCGTGGGGCAGAATTTGGTGCGGAATTCGGATGCGCAGGTGCCGTTCACGATCAAGGTGATTGATTCGGATGTGGTGAACGCGTTCGCGCTGCCGGGCGGATTTTTTTACGTGAACAGCGGATTGATTTTGCATGCGGACGAAGAGTCTGAGCTTGCGGGAGTGATGGCGCACGAGATCGCGCACGTTTGCGCGCGACACGGCACGAAGCAAGCCACCAAGGGCGAAATCACGCAGCTGGCGATGATTCCGGCGATGATTTTTATTCCTTACACGTGGGCGGGGTATGCGATTTATCAGGGGATGCAGTTCGCGATTCCGATGGCGTTCCTGCAATTCACGCGCACGGACGAAGCCGAAGCTGATTATTTGGGTTTGCAGTACATGTACAAGGCGGGGTATGACCCCAACGCGTTTGTTTCGTTCTTTGAGAAGGTAGCGGCGGACGAAAAGAAGCAGCCCGGCACGATTCCGAAGATATTCTCGACGCACCCGCCGACGCCGGAGCGCATCAAGGCGTCGCAGAAGGAAATCGCGACAATTTTGCCGCAGCGCGATGAATATATCGTGACGACTTCGGAGTTCGATCAGGTGAAGCACCGGCTGCAATTGATCGAAGCGAACGTGAAGGTGAACGACAAGAATCCGAATAAGCCGACTTTGCGGAAGAAGACGGCGACGAACAAGCCGGGCGATTCGACCACTACTCAGGGAGGATCAACGACGGATCCTGATAGCGATCCTGACCGGCCGACTTTGCAGCGGAGGCCTGACCCGAACCAGCAGCCTTGAGAATGGAAAGTCGAAAATAGAAATTCGAAACTGGAAAATCGGATTGTGACTTCGAAAGCGCTCATGCGGAATGTGGGCGCTTTTTGTTTTACTGCGCCGGAAATTGGAAAAGCGAAATTGGAAAACCGGATAGGGTTTCGGGCCGTTGGGCGCATGCGACTGCGTCGGCTTGGTTAGCGGGTTTGGACTTCGGCTACGCCCATGCGTTTTAGGCCTTCGGCGTAGTATTTGCGGTAGAGGATGTCCCATTCCTCGCTGCCTTCCAGGATTTCTTTCTTTTGCGAGGCGATTTTGGCGCGGACTTCGGTGTCTACCTGCTCTTCGACTTTCAGCAGCGAAGTGATGATGGTGACGATTTCCTGGCGGATGGTGTCGCGATCTTCGATGAAATCCACGTCGGGGCTGGACACGAGGAAATCAATGATGCGATGAGAGAGGCGTACCGTTTTTTCGCGGGTCAGGCGCATATCAGCGGAGAATTAGTTTCCTTTCGCGAGCGAGCTGGCCTTTCACTTTCTTGTACATTTCCTGATAGGAGACGCCGGTGTTGCGCATCTCTTCCTGATATTTGGCGAGGATTTCGCGGACTTCTTCGTTGAGCCGGTCTTCGATGGTGACTTCCTCGGCCATGACCTGGCGGACTTGCTGGGTGGTGGTTTCCGCGTTCTTTACTTCGATCATCTTACCGGCTAAGAGGCGTTTGACGATTTCCTTGGCCATGTAACCGACATAATCCCGGGAGAGCAGCATTCAGTGTGACTCCGTGCGCTTAAGAGAGCATTTCAGTCTACTGGGAGGTTGCGCGGGGTGTCAAGGCGGGGAAAAAGAGCATTATTCAGCGGTTTGCGTTCGCGTGAACCGATGCTTGGCGCAGCGCTGGACGGCCTTCCCGCGCGGGGGTATATTTTTTCTAATGCATGAGTTCACTCCTTTCGAGCGGGAGCTTGAAGCTGAGGCTTCCGGTAACCGCTTTGGGCCGCCGCGAAAGCATACGCTCGCCGGACTTCTCGACTCGCCGCAATTCCCACAGATTCGCCCCAGGTGCTTTGGATGTTCGGAACCCTTGGTGGTATCTGAGATCGGCCGGCACATCTTGAATTGCGACAAGGTTGCCGCCGAGGATTTGGTGCGGTTCCGGATGGCATTGGACGAGTTCACCGCGAATCCAGGCCGCGCGCGAGAAGTTGTAGAGGAATTCGTCCACCGAGTGCGACTGAATTATCTTCTCGAACGGGATGCGGAGTCTTAGCGACCGAGGCAATGCTGCCCGGCGCGTCCCGGAAAACGACGCGGGACGCGCCGGCCGCTACATAGCCCCGGTTTTGCATCGGCGCCAATATGGGTGGCTTCGCGTTGGGTGCGCGGCGGTTTCTGCGGTACGTTGGCGCGGCGGCATCTGTTATTCTTGCAGGCTACAGAGTGTTTTATTCTCTAGATCCACAGCATATATCTAACGGGAGAGGTGTTTACACGTGACATCGTCTACTTTGTCTGCAACGGATGTGAAGCGGGCTGCCAATTTTAATGCGGGGCCGGGGGCGGTGCCGTTGGCGGTGCTGGAGCGGATTCGCGAGGAATTGCTGGATTACCGCGGGACGGGGATGTCGGTGATGGAGATGAGCCACCGGTCAGTGGAATTTGAGGAGATTATCGGGCGGGCGGAGCGGAACTTGCGGAAGTTGATGGATATTCCCGAGGAATATGCGGTGATTTTCGTGCAGGGGGGCGGGAGCGCGCAATTTACGATGGCGCCGATGAATTTGTGCTTGCCGGGAAAGCCGGTGGATGTGCTGCATACCGGGATGTGGACGGCGAAGGCGATTACGGAGTTGAAGAAAGGCATTCCCTATCGGCTGGCGGCTTCGACGGAAGATGTGAAATTTACGCGAGTGCCTCGTCACGAAGAGATCCAGCTTTCGCCGAACGCTTCGTTCGTTTACATGTGCACGAATAACACGATTGAGGGCTCGCAGTGGGCGGCTTTTCCGGAGACGGGCGAGGTGCCGCTGGTGGCGGATATGTCGTCGGATATTATGTCCCGGCCGGTGGACGTGCGGAAGTTTGGAGCGATTTTTGCGGGGGCGCAGAAGAATTTGGGACCATCCGGCACGACGGTGGTGATCGTGCGGCGCGACCTAGCGGAGCGCGCGGACAAGAATTTGCCGACGGTGCTGCAGTACCGCACGCATATCAAGGAACATTCGCTGTATCACACGCCGCCGACTTTTGCGGTGTACATCGTGGGATTGGTGCTGGAGTGGGTGGAGGCGGAAGGCGGAGTGGCGGCGATTCAGAAACGGAATGAGGCGAAGGCGAAGATGGTTTACGACGCGATTGACGGCAGCGGCGGGTACTATGTGGGGCCGATCGAGAAGGAATCGCGGTCGAAGATGAATGTTACGTTTCGGGTGGCGCGGGGCGATGAGGAGATGGAGAAGAAGTTCGCCAAGGAAGCTGTGGCGGCGAAGATGGCGGGACTCACCGGGCACCGGTCCATCGGCGGCATGCGGGCTTCGATTTATAATGCTGTGCCTTTGGAGGCGGTTGGCGAGTTGGTGGGATTTATGCGGGAGTTTCAGAAGAGGAATGGGTAGAGCGCGATCGTTCGGGTGCTAAGACATGAGGCTTTGAACGACCCGAACGCCATTCACGATTTGGCGGGTTGCCGACGACGAGCGCGGCGAGGCAAGCCTCGCCTTGCAACAAGCGGCGGCAAGCCGCCGCACTCCCTGAAAATTCGGGCTGTGTCCAAAATGGCGACCCGCGATGAAGTTGACGTGCCCGGTCTGGCTTGGCCAGACCGGCCGCTACATTAAGTGCCTCGAAATTGGGGTTCTCGGTACGGCTTCGACTGGCTTCTTTCGGCATGACTTAGGAGCCACAGTGGTGTGGTTATTGTGCAACAGTTGGCTTGACTTGGTATAACTGGCCCGGTATCGTGGGTTTCCGTGTCTAAACAGCCCGAAAAAGCCGGTTTGGCCTCGCATCGGGAGCCTTTCGCTCATGACAGAATTAATACAACTTTTGGCTTGGTGAGCATTCGTGGGGCTGGGCGGACGCAACCGGAATCGCAGCCTCCTTTGGACGAGTATTTCAATTCCCTCTTTACGGCGTTGGGGCCGCAGCATTGGTGGCCTGGCGACACACCTTTCGAAGTGATTGTGGGGACGATCCTGACGCAGAATACCTCGTGGAAGAATGTCGAATTGGCCCTGGCGAATCTCCGGCGCGAGGATTTATTGAGCGTTGCAGGAATTGAGCGCGTGAATGTGCGGCATCTGGCGACGTTGCTGCGGCCGGCGGGGTATTTTCGGCAGAAGGCGCGGAAGCTGAAGGCGTTCGTGAGATTTTTGCGCGCGGAGTACGCGGGGTCGCTGCGAAGGATGTTTAGGACGCCGGCGCTTCGGTTGCGCGAGAAGCTTTTGGGCGTTTGGGGGATTGGTCCTGAGACGGCGGATTCGATTTTGTTGTATGGGGGCGAGCAGCCTGTGTTTGTGGTGGACGCTTACACGAAACGGATGTTCGCGCGGCATGGATGGATCGGCGAAAAGGCGAAATACGAGGACGTGCGCTGGATGGTGGAGCGGCAATTTCCCGGCGATGTGCGGCGGTTCAACGAGCTCCATGCTTTGATCGTGAGCGTGGGAAAGAATTTTTGCCGGCCGCAGGAGCCGAAATGCGGTGACTGTCCGCTGGGAAGATATTTGGAGGAAGGGCGTTGAAGGGCGAGCAATCCAAACGCAGGCGGCAACTGTGGCTGATCATCGGCGGGATCGTGGTGGTGATGCTGCTGGCGGCTGTGTTCACGCTGGGGTCGCTGGACGTTCCGTTGCGGCCGGAGCAAGGAAGCTCGTTCGTGGTGCTGTTTGCGCTTTCGACTTTGCTCGCGGCGGCGCTGCTGGTGTTTACGCTGATTTTGACGCGCAGCCTGCTGCGGATGTGGGCCGAGCGGCGCAGCGGGCAGATGGGTTCGCGCTTCAAGGTGAAGATGGTGCTGGGTGCGATGGGCGTCTCGCTGCTGCCGATCGTATTCCTTTTCTTTTTCAGCTACGCGCTGGTGAACCGCACCTTGAATTCGTGGTTTCCTCGGCCGCTGGAAATTGCGAATGAACAGAGCCAGCGGCTCTTGTCGGATCTCGGCCGCGCAAACATGGATCACCTGAGCGCCATTGCGGCAAAAGCGGCGGCGAGCAGTAAACAGGATCAATCGCTGCTTGGTTTGGCGTGGTCGGTGGATGCTTCGTGGATCGCCCATTCGAGCGGCGTCGCGGATGACGGCGTGCAGTACATCAAACCCGCGAAAGACGCCGACAAGGCGACCATTCCGGAGATGGAGACGATTACTCCGACGCTGGTGCGTACTTTGCCGGACCGCGCCGAGATATGGCAGACGAGCGATCATTTGTATATTGCGGGCAGCGCACCGCTGGGCAACGAACGCCTCTACGTGGCGCGGATTCTGCCGAGCGATTTCCTCACGCGTTATTCGGAGATTCAGACTCAGACTGAAACTTACGCCCAGCAGAAGCAACATCTGCGTGCTTACAAGCGCGAGATTTTGCTGGCGCTACTCTTAATGACGTTGCTCCTGGTTTTCACGACGACGTGGGTCGCGCTGTTTTTATCGAAGCAGGTGACGGTGCCGATTCAGGCTTTGGCCGAGGCTACGCGGGAGATTTCGCGCGGGAATTTCGATCACAAGATTGATGTGCGAGCGCAGGACGAATTGGGGATGCTGGTGCGTTCGTTCAATCGGATGACGGATCAATTGGGCGAGGGGCGGCGGCAGATCAATGAGTTTACGCAGAGCCTGGAACAGGCGATCGAGGAGCGCGAGCGGCGGCGCAAATTGATGGAAGCGATTCTGGAAAATATTCCGACGGGCGTGGTGTCGCTGAATTCGTCGGGAGAAGTGGCGCGGTTGAATAGCGCGGTGCCGGCAATTCTGGGAGAAACGGCGCGCGAAGCGCGGACTCTGCAGGATTTGCTGGGGGAAGAGGCGGCGCGCGCTGTGTTGCATTTGATGCGGCAATCGCTGCGGATGGGCGTGGCTTCGCGCGAGATTGAGGTGGCGACGGCGGGGCGGCTGGTGCGCGCGGCGGTGACGGTGAGTTCGCTAGGGCCGCGGCGGTCGAATCCTGGGTTTGTGGTGGTGATTGACGATTTGACGGATTTGCTGCGCGCGCAGAAGGCGGCGGCATGGCAGGAAGTGGCGCAGCGGATCGCGCACGAGATCAAGAATCCGTTGACGCCGATCCAGCTTTCGGCGCAGCGGTTGCTGCGTCATCTGGACCGGCTCGGCGCGCAGAAGCCGGACGGCGCGCGTTCGGAATTCGAGAAATTGGCGGCGGAGTGCGCGGGGTTGATCGAGCGCGAGGTGCAGACGCTGGGGTCGCTGGTGGATGCGTTCTCGCAATTTGCGCGGTTCCCTTCTGCGCGGCTGGCGCCGGAGGATTTGAATGCGATTGTTTCCAGCGCTTTGGATTTATTTCATGGACGGCTGGAAGGAGTTACTTTGCGCGCGGAATTGGCGGCTGGTTTGCCGCCGGTGAAGGCGGACCGCGAGCTTTTGCGGCGCGTGCTGGCGAATTTGATTGATAACGCTGCGGAGGCGATGGAGGGGTCGGCGATACGGCGGCTGCGGGTGGCTACGCGCGTGGAGGGGGATGGCGACGCGGTGGAGATCGAGATTTCGGATAGCGGACATGGAATTTCGCCCGAGGATAAGCAGAGATTATTTTTGCCACATTTTTCTACTAAGGAACGCGGGACGGGGTTGGGGCTGGCGATCGCTAGCCGGATTATTGCGGAACATAACGGGACGATTCGGGCGGAGGATAATTTGCCGACTGGGACGCGTTTCGTGATTCGGTTTCCAGCGGCGGAGATTTCGGTTACGCCGGCTTAGGGGTTGGGGAAAGACAAATGCAAAGGCGAAAGATTTAACAAAGAGGACACAGAGTTCGGAAAGAAAGAGTGCACTGAGATAACGCGACGGCGACAGCACCTTGCGGGGATCAGAACGGCAAAACATTAACGCAGAGGACGCAGAGTTAAGCACGCAGAGTTCGCAGAGAAAACCAACGGTAACGGCGCCCACCTAAAGGTGGCCGCTACAAAAGTTCCTTTTCGGTAATATGCCAGCTTCCATTTTGATTGTTGATGATGAAGGCGGGATACGCGAGTCCCTCGCGGGACTTTTGCGTGATGAAGGGTACAAGGTCGAGACCCTGGAGTCGGGGGAGGAGTGTCTGGCGCGGGTGGAGCGGCACGGAGTGGATTTGATTTTGCTGGATGTGTGGCTAAAGAAGATGGATGGGCTGGATACCCTGGAGCGGATTCAGGCGCAGGATGGGGCGCCGATGGTGGTGATGATTTCGGGGCACGGGAACATCGAGACGGCGGTGCGGGCTACGAAGCTGGGGGCGTTTGATTTCATCGAGAAGCCGCTCTCGCTCGAGAAAGTTGTGTTGGTGGTGCGCAACGCTTTGGAATATTTGCGGCTGGAAGAGGAGAATCGGCGGTTGCGGGCGGAGCTCGAAGAGAAGCATCAGATTTTGGGGAGCAGCGTGCCGATGAAGGCGCTGCGGCAGCAGATTGCTTTGACGGCGCCGACGAACGGGCGCGTTTTGATTTACGGCGAGAGCGGGACGGGTAAGGAACTCGTGGCGCGGGCGCTGCACGACAGCAGTTTGCGCAGCTCGATGCAATTCGTGGAAGTGAATTGCGCGGCGATTCCGGAGGAATTGATCGAGTCGGAAATGTTTGGGCATCGCAAGGGCAGCTTTACGGGAGCTAGCGAAGACAAGGTCGGAAAATTTCAGAAGGCGGATGGCGGGACTTTGTTTTTGGATGAAGTGGGGGATATGAGTTTGAAGACGCAGTCGAAGGTATTGCGCGTGCTGGAGGAGCGGCGCGTGGAGCCTTTGGGATCGAACCAGCCGGCCACAGTGGATGTGCGGGTAATTGCGGCGACGAATAAGAAGTTGGAGGAGGAAATTGCGCGGAATGCGTTTCGCGAGGATCTTTTTTACCGGCTGAATGTGATTCCCTTTTACGTGCCGGCTTTGCGCGAGCGCGTGGAGGACATTCCAATTCTGGCGGCGCATTTTCTGGCGGCGTTTTCGCAGGAGTATGGGAAGAAGCCGCGGGAATTCAGTCCGGCGGCTGTGGATGTGCTTTTAAATTATCCTTGGCCTGGAAATGTGCGGGAATTGAAGAACTTGGTGGAGCGCTTGGTGATTATTTGCCCTTCGCCGCGGATCGAGCCGCATCATTTGCCGCCGGAGATTTTTCGCGGGGCGACGAAAAGCCCGCAGAAGCCTTATGAAAGTTTGCAGGAGGCGCGTTCGGCATACGAGCGCGAGTTTGTTTTGCGGAAATTGGAAGAGAATCGGTGGAATATGACGAAGGCGGCGCAGGCTTTGGGGTTGGAGCGGAGCCATTTGTATCGGAAGATGCGGACGTTGGGGATTGCGCCGACGCGGGTGGAGTGAACGATGCGCGTGCGCGGTACGTTGTTCGCCTAGGCGGGTTGGGTGACCCCAGACCGTGGCGCGTTTTACGCCCGGGCAAGTTGGGGCGCAGCCCTTCGATCTCGGCACTGCCGAATCTCAGGCATGAATCGCGATCTGCGTGCGCGATTCACAAGCAGCGCCCCTGATGTTCGTCGGCTCGTGGTTACTCGGCTTCTTGGATTTCGGCTAGTTGTTCTAGTTGGCGGTGCCAGTCTAGTTGGCGAACTACGGTCGAGTTTTGGCGCCAGTTGGATTGGACTTTGACGAAGAGTTCCAGAAAGATTTTTGCGCCCAGGATTGATTCTAGTTCTTTGCGGGCTGCTGTGCCGATTTTCTTGATGGCTTCCCCGCCCTTCCCTATCAGGATTCCCTTTTGACCGTCGCGTTCTACGTACATGGTGGCGCGGATGCGCAGGAGTTTGGGAGTTTCCTCGAAATTATCTACCAGGACGGCGATGGCGTGCGGGACTTCGTCGCGGGTGGCTAGGATTGCTTTTTCGCGGACGATTTCGGCGGCTAGAAAGCGCTCGGGTTGGTCGGTGAATTGGTCGGTGGGAAAATGCGGCGGAGCTTCGGGTAGGCGCTCGAGCCAGGAATTGACGAGGTTGAGGCAGCCTTCGCCGGTGAGAGCGCTGATGGGGAAAACTTCGGCGAACTGGAATTCTTTGCTGTAGCGCTCGATCATGGGAAGAAGCAACGGCTTCGCGATGCGATCCACTTTATTCAGCAGCAGGTAGACCGGGCCGTGAAATCGCTGGAGCCATTCGAGGGCAAATTTATCGCCGCGGCCGAAGTCGGCGGTGGCGTCGGCGATTAGGCAGAGGATGTCAATGCCTTCGAGCGCGTGTTGGAGTTCGTCCATCATCATGCGGCTCAGGACGTTTTCTGGTTTGTGGATGCCGGGAGTGTCTACCAGGACGATTTGGGCGTCGTCGCGATTGAGGATGCCTTGAATCCGGTTGCGGGTAGTTTGGGGTTTCGAGGAGACGATGGCGACTTTTTGGCCGACGAGAGTGTTGACTAGGGTGGATTTGCCAGCGTTGGGGCGGCCAATGATCGCTACGAAACCGGATTTGAAGGGCATGGATGCATCAATTGTACGCCTTTGAAGCACGACGAGAAAGGAAGCAGTGGGCCGGAGCCGGTGCGGTAGCGATCTCGCTTTCGCACGATTACAGAATTAACACAGAGTTCACAGAGACGGAAAAAGAGAGAGGCCACGGAGGCGCTTTGCTGATGCGGCGGCCTTGCTCGAACAGGACCTCTTACTTTTTTAATGTCGCATGAACGGTTGAAGAAAATTTGGGGGCCTCGCTCTGGCGCTTCGGGCGTTTTTTCATGAATTCTTGACATCGTGATGCATCGTTGTATGCTCGAATTGCTTGCAGCGAGCCAGAGCTATCTGGTTGCGGAGGGCGGGGCGCTCCGCGCGACACGCTGCTTAGCCACATTTTGCCTTTAGAGGAGGCCTTCGATGGCACACCACGTAAAAGCAATTCCGGATGGGTATCACAGCATCAGTCCCGCGTTGACTTGCAAGGATGCGGCGCGGGCGATCGAATATTACAAGAAAGCTTTCAATGCCGAGGAAATCATGAGGATGCCGTCGCCCGACGGCAAGATCTCCCATGCGGAACTGCAGATCGGCGATTCCCGCATATTTTTGAATGACGAGATGGGACCGATGACAGGAACGAGTACGGGAACGCCGCGGATGTCTTTGTTTTTGTACGTCGAGGATGCGGACACCACTTTCAACAATGCGGTGAAGGCCGGCGGGAAAGTAGATATGGCGCTGGAGAATCAGTTTTGGGGCGACCGCTACGGGAAGTTTACGGATCCTTTTGGGCACCAGTGGGGTATCGCGACTCACGTGGAGGATGTGGCGCCGGAGGAGATCAGTAAGCGTGCGGAGGCGTTTTTCGCGAAGATGGCGGCGCACGGGTAGGGTTCGGGAACGTGACGACGATTTAATGGTGCTTTGTCGGGCTCGCTGCGTTTGTAGCGGGCCCGAAGTGTTTTTGGCGGAGCGCGAAATGCGATTCCGTCGCAGAGACGCAGAGGACGCAGAGAAAAACTGAGGCGACGGTGTGCTTGGCGGACGGGAAAAGCAGATCCCTCGCTTCGCTCGGGATGACAGTGCGCTTACTTTTCTGCACGAACCACGACGATCATGCCTTAGCGTAAATCTCACGAGACAAACGCGTAGTTCAGATTGTGCGGGCGGAGGAGGCTGCTGCCGAGGGGGCGGGTTTGGCGCGGACGCGTAGGACTTTGCGTTGGTTGGCTTCCAGGACTTCGAAGCGGAGGCCGTCGGCGTCTACTACTTCGCCGGTCTTGGGGATGTGACCGGCTACGCTATTGAGCAGGCCCGCGATGGTGGTGGCGGCGGAATGTTGCATACTGGCGTCGAGTTGGACGCCGAAAAGTTCGTTGACCTTGTCGAGTTGAACGCTGCCGCGCATTACCAGGGCGCCGCTGGCTTCGCGGATTACGTCCGGGGCGGGCGTGCGATCTTCTTCGCCGATTTCGCCTACGATTTCTTCGACTAGATCTTCCACGGTGACGATTCCCGCCATCAGGCCGTATTCGTCAATCACGATGGCCATTTGCTGATTTTTGCGCTGCATTTCCTTCAATAATTCTGAGCCGAATTTTGTTTCGGGAACGAACAGCGCGGGACGCATCAGTTCGCGCACGGTGCGGTGGGCGGCGTCGCGATCGGGGACTTCGAGCATATCGCGAGCCATGACGATGCCGACGATATCGTCGAGAGATTTTTCGTAGACCGGGAGGCGGGAGAATTTCGTGTCCACGACCAGCTCGCCCAGCTCTTCGAGGGAAGCGGAGGAGCGAATAGCGATTACGTCGGGGCGCGGAGTCATCACGTCGCGGACGCGCTTATCGCCGAATTCGACGACGGATTCGATCAGGCGGGCTTCGTCCTGCTCGATGATGCCCTCTTCGGTGGCGGCGTCCACGAAGGCTTCGATGGCTTGCTGCTGCTCGTCGGCGGGAGTTTGCACGTCGCGCTCTTCGGACAAGTGCAGGACGGAGATGAGCAACTCGAGAACCGCTTGCACGGGCCAGATGATGAAGAGGAGCACGCGGATGAGCGGAACGAACGGCAAAACCCATTTTCCCGAAGCGCGAGCGAGCAGAAGCGACGGGAAAAATTGCATGGCGACGACCACTTGCGCGCCGAGGAAAAAAATCATCTCGACCGCGGCTTCCCAGGTGCCGGGAACAAAAAAGAGGACGCCGCGAGCGGTGATGGCGGCGACTAAGACGAGCCAGAGGCGCGCGAGCATGCTGAAGGCTAGCGCGGCGCGGTGACGGTCCATGTGGAAACGCGGCTCGACATCGGATTCAAAGATTTCGAGATGATCGTGGATGCGGCCAGTGTGCACGCGGCCGAGTTCGCGGAAGGCGCGGTCGAGATAGGAGAAGACGACGAGGCCGATGGTGAGGGCGAGGACGCCGACGGTATAGAAGAAGATGGGCATGGTCACGCCAACCCTAAGTCGCGGCGAAGGCGGTTTTCGCGCCGGGTCATTTGGCCTTGGTCGGTTTCGTGGTCGTAGCCCATCAGGTGCAGCACGCCATGAAGGATGAGGATGCGCATTTCGTGGTCGAAGGTGCGGCCGTAACGCGCGGCGTTGCGGCGGGCGACGTTGGGGGCGATGGCGATGTCGCCAAGGTACGAGGAGGGAGAGGATTTTGAGGCCGTAAAGGAGATGGAGGAGGAACCACTTGTCCGGCTGGATTTTGCGGAAGGCTTGCGTTTTGCCGCGCTCTTCGCGGGTCGTGAGTATCTGCCGCGGATGGTTTGGGCTTTGGTTTGGGGAACGGGTCCATCGGCTGGGAAGGACAATACATCGGTCGGGCGATTTTTGCCACGGTACGCGGCGTTCCAGCGGGCCATTTGCGGATTGCTGACGAGAGCGACGGTGAGCGAATCGGCTGGAAGGCGAAGACGTTTTTGCGTGGCCGCCAGGAATTTATCCAGCGCTGCAATGGAAACACGAACGCGCCGCTGTTGATTGAGAATCATACGGGCGGTTAATCCCGCGGATTTTTGAGAGCGGAGTGTCCCGCCGACGGGGCCGCGGCCATTCTGGCTGGGATGCGAGGCGGCGTGCTCGTCGTAAGCTTTGATGATGCGTTGCACGAGATTGTGGCGGACAACGTCGCGTTCATCGAAATAGACCAGCGAGATGCCTTCGATCTTGCCGACGATTTCGATGGCTTCGATGAGGCCGGAGCGGCGCGATTCGGGCAAGTCAATTTGGGTGACGTCGCCGGTGATGACGGCTTTGGAATTGAAGCCGAGGCGCGTGAGAAACATTTTCATTTGTTCGCTGGTGGTGTTCTGGGCTTCGTCGAGGATGACGAAGGAATCATTGAGCGTGCGGCCGCGCATGAAGGCGAGCGGAGCGACTTCGATGATGCCTTTTTCGAGGAAGTTTTCGAGTTTGTCGGCTTCGAGGAGGTCGTGGAGCGCGTCGTAGAGCGGGCGCATGTAGGGGTCCACTTTTTCCTGGAGCGTGCCGGGAAGGAAACCGAGGCGTTCGCCGGCTTCGACGGCGGGTCGCGCGAGAATGATGCGATTCACTTGCTTGGAAAGGAGCGCGGTGACGGCCATGGCGACGGCGAGATAGGTTTTGCCGGTGCCGCCGGGACCGATGGCGAAGACCATGTCGTAGGCTTCGAGAGCTTCGATGTAGCGCTTCTGGTTGGTGCTCTTGGGGACGATGGTTTTCTTGCCGAAGGAGCGCGAGTGCGAAGGAGAGAACGCGCTGCGCGCGGCTTGCGGGGGTTCACCGGTGGCGATGCGCAGGAGCGATTTCACTTCCTGGCTGTCGGGGACACGGCCATCGCGGATGCGCTGGTTATATTCGCCGAGGATTTGGGCGGCGCGTGCGACTTGCGGCGCGGAACCTTCAATTTCGAGATCGTGATCGCGGAGATGCGTGGTGACGTGGAGGGCCGACTCAAAAAGCTTCAGGTTTTCGTCGAGAGTGCCGAACAGTTCGTTGATCCCACCAGCTAAGCGGACGGTTTGTTTCATCAAGTTTCGCGGAAGCGATGTCTCCAGGACAGAAATTCAAGCTGCTGGAATTAGCGTAGCGCGGGAGGAGCGGAGGGTCAAGGCTGGCGCAGAGAGATTCACCGAATTGTAATATTGGCCCGGTAGCACGGCGGGTTAACCAAGACGTGACGAAAAGGAAGCAAAGGGCGTAAAGGCTTCGCTTTTGCGGGCCGATTGTTTCAATATGGCGAATTGCGGATGCAAGATTACTGAGACGGACGCGGGAAAGGCGTGGCGACGATGACGGGGAGAGAAGCATGACGAACGGGAAAGAACCACCGCCCAGCCCGGCGAATCCGGTTTACGGCAAGCTGCGGCGGACACAACGCGTGCACATTTTGATGGCGGTGCTGGTGCGCGGGACGAGCGCGAATAAACCGTTTGAGGAAGAGACGAAGACGACGACGGTGAACGCGCACGGATGTTTGATTTCGCTGGCGACGCCGGTGACGCGGGGACAGCATGTGTCTATCGTGAATCCGAAGACGGCGGAAGAAGTGGAATGCAGGGTGGCGTTCATCAGCGAGAACAAGGGGAGCAAGACGGAAGTGGGTTTGGAGTTCACGGAGGCGTCGCCGCTTTTCTGGCGGATTGGATTTCCGCCGGAGGATTGGGTGGATTCGACGGAGCGGAAGCGGCCGGGGACTTCGGCGGTGCCGGCGCGGCCTGCGGGAGCGGGGAATGCGACGCCACCACGGGGGAAGGGCGAGTAGTTGGCTCGGCGCGATGCGCTGATCGGGTCCGTGGATTTTCTTCAGGTTGTGGGTCTTCGATTTAACTTCTCACTCGAACGGCAGAAAAAGCAGATCCCTCGCTGCGCTCGGGATGACACTCGTTTTATTTTTCTGCGAATTATGAAGTCACGTTAATTCTCCCGCGTTGACTCCGCAGCTGAAGCTGCGATTCTACAAAATCCCCCCTGTTGCACTCAGCCGTCCAATCCGGCAATGACTTCACGGTTTGGCGGCTGGGAATTCTACTTTGGGGACTGCGCGTGAGGTTTCGGAAGCTTGGAAGTAGGCGTTATTGGGTTGGAATCCGGCCCAGCGGGCGAAAATGCTGTTAGGGAACTGGCGGATGTAGGTGTTGTAGGCCTGGATGGAATCGTTATAGCGCTTGCGTTCGACGGCGATGCGATTTTCGGTGCCGGCCAGTTCATCCTGGAGGCGGAGGAAATTTTCGTTGGATTTGAGTTGGGGATAATTTTCCTGAAGAGCGAGGATTTTCTGTTCGAGGGGATACATCTGATTGCTGGCGGCGATCTTATCTGCGGGCGTCTGCGCGTTCATATATTGCGTGCGCGCCTTGGCGATGTCGTCGAAAACGGTTTCTTCGTGCGCGGCGAAGCCTTTCACGGTGCTGACGAGGTTGGGGATGAGGTCGGCGCGGCGTTGGAGGACGACGTCCACTTGCGCCCAGTTGGATTTCACCTGTTCGTCGAGAGTGACGATGTGATTTTTGGTGCTGACGTAGGCGCCGCCGAGGGCGGCTGCGATCAGGACGATGATGGCGATGACGGCGACGACCGCTTTCATGGGAGTCCTCCCGAGAGGTTGGATGGCGGGGCCATCATACTGCAAAAAGTGGTTTTGACGGAGAGGGGATGGAAGAGACGGGACGGTGCGACGGGACTACGGTCTTCGGACGGCGAGGGAGCTGGGGAGCAGAAAGATTTAACACAGAGGACGCCCTTCGAACCGGCACTGCCGGTTCTCAGGGTGAATCGCCCTGTTGGGCGATTCACAGAGAACGGCGAAGAGAGGGCACGGAGACGTATCGGAGGGGCGCATTTTGTGGTGGTCGCGGGATTCAAATCGAAGAGAGATCCCTCGCTGCGCTCGGGATGACAATCACAAATTGAGGTGGCCCGTGGGGTGGTAGCGCGAATTCGGATGCGTGTTCGGCGCCGGCGAGTGTGGCTACATCGATTCCAGGCGGCGGTCTACTTCGTTGGTTACTACTTCCACTAATTCCAGGTAGGCTTGCAGCGAGGCTTCCACGTCCACGCTGCGGGGCTTGCGCTTCCCTTCTCTTAGGTCGAGCATGGCGTCGAAGGCGGAGGGGTCGGCGCCGGTGAGCGCGGCCATGGCGGCGACGGCGTCGCGTTTGGTTGCCGGGGCTGGTTGGCCTAGCGCCATCAGAGCGTGACGGAAGAGCGCGCAGAAGACGGAGACGGATTGCGACATGATTGCCAGATGCGCTTTGTAACTTAGCGGCGCGGCCAGGACTGCTTGGCGCAAGCGCAGCCAATCGGTGCGGAGTTCGCGTTCGACTTGCAGGCGGTGGAAATGGAGCGGGACTTCGAAATTCGCGAAGAGTTCAGGGCCGAAGAGCACTCGGTGATGGTGCTTGATGTCGAGAAGCTCGATGGCGAAGACGTCGGCGGAACGATGGAGTTCATCGAGAGTAAAAATCATCGGCGGAGGATTGCCGTGGCGGATCCACCAGTCGGCGGCGCCGTGGAGATGTTCGAGGTCGGCTGGGCCGGCGTGTTCGACGACGCAGAGGACGTTGAGGTCGGAATGGCCTGCACGGAATTCGCCGGTGACGGCGGAGCCGTAGAGGAGTACGGATTTCAGGTTGTCTTTTGCGGCGGATTGGAGCCGGGAGACTAGTTCGGTTAGTTTTGTTTCCATGGCACGACCTTTATTTGCCGCCCTCGTGCAAAAACCGGGCGGGTCTTAGACCCGCTCCTACAAACCTTAGGCTCTACCAACTGCCGCTGGCGCCGCCGCCGCCGAATGAGCCTCCACCGCCCCCGCCGAAGCCGCCTCCGCCACCACCGAAGCCTCCGCCGCCGAAGCCGCCTCCGCCCCATCCGCCGCGGCCCATGCTGCCGCCAATCATGGGGCCAATCCACCAGCCGCTGCCGCCGCCACGTCCGCGGCCGGAGCCGCCGCTCATCATCTTGAACAGGATGAAAATGAATACGCCTAGCAGCAGAAGCGCGAGTATTCCGTTCGATTGGTTGTCAGGCGGGTGCGAGGGTCTGGGAGGCGGCAGCGAGCCGGCGCTGAGAGTGATGCCGCGATCCTGGGCGATCACGTCCGCGACGCGGCGGGTCATTAGGATCATTGCTGCGTCGTAGTTTCCGGAGCGCAAATATGGCACTGCTTCGCGGCCAAAGCCGCCTACTTTGCCGTCGGGGAGGATGCCTTCGAGGCCGTAGCCGACTTCGAAGCGATACTGCCGATCTTCCTTGGCGAGGAGGATCAGCACGCCGCTGGAAGTTTGTTGGGGGCCGACGCCCCACTTCGTGGCGAGGTTGAGGGAAAAATCTTCGATGGGTTGGCCGTTGAGAGATGGGACCGTTACCACGAAAATTTGCGCTTTGGCTTTTTGGTCAATTTCGGTGCAGAGCGCGGTGAGTTGGGCGCGGGCGTTGGGGCTTAAGACGTTGGCGTAATCGTTGACGTAGCCGGCGGGTTTGGCGGGGATCGAGGTCTGTGCGGGGGCTGGAAGCGCGATGCAGAACAGGAACAGCAACGCCAGTAGCGGGGGCGTGGCGCGGCGATGGTTTCGAATGCGGCGCGGATTTCGTGCAGGAGGCATGGGTGACGCGGGCATGTTAGTTCGTTGCTGCTGCGAGTGTCAACGTTGCGGGCAGTTCGTGCGGACGGGAGGATTAAAGAACTAACACAGAGGGCGCCCTTCGAACCCGCACTGCCGGTTCTCAGGGTGAATTGCCCTGTGGGGCAATTCACAGAGAACGGCGAAAGAGGGAGGGCACGGAGAATCTGGCGCCTCGTGCGTAAGCGCTATCGCGCGCGCGTCACGCGGAGTTGCTGCGTGCACAACGAAGAGAGATCCTTCGCTCCGCTCAGGATGCGACGACCGAAACGCGCGTCGTGGCGCGATTGTCAGGGGTTGGGGGCGATGCTAAACTTCGCGCCAGCATGTTCGGGTACGCACGGTACTGTCCGAAAATGAACGCCTGACGCTACCATTTTCCCGTTTAATCGTCTAAATTCAGGCGGATACGCATGGCCGCTGCTTTGCAGCCGGATACATAAAATGAAACAAACAGGGTTGCTGGTGCGTTTGAGTAAGTTACAGGTCTGCGGGAGTGGATGCGTCACTTTTAGCGAGAGGAAAAACACGATGATCGGAAGGTTACAAGTTGCGGTGGTGCTGCTGACGGCTGCTTCGCTGATCGTTTCGCCGGCCTATGCCGCCGCGCAAGAAGGCCAGCAACAGAACCAGGCGCAAAGCCAGGGGCAAGCTTCTTCGAGGACGCAGCCGCCGAGCCAGCCTGAGGCGCAAACGGGAGCGACGGCGACGGAACCGGCGCGCGACCTGCGCGGCGTGGAAGGGCCGGACTATTCCAAGCCCAAGGCAGCATTGCCAAATCTTTTTGCGCCATACACTCCGGAGAATATTCCGGAACCGATGCTGACGAATTCGCCGCGGATTGATCAGTTGATCCAGGATGGAAAGTTGATGTTGAGTCTTGATGATGCGATCTCGCTGGCGCTGGAGAACAATTTGAACATCAACGTGACGCGGTTTACGCCGTGGATCGCCGAGACGCAGCTGTTGAAGGCGAAAGCAGGCGGGATTCCGCAGACCGGGAGCAGCCAGCAAGTGGTATTGGGGACATCGCCAGCGGTGTCGTTCGATCCGGTGTTCACGACGAACCTGGGATGGTCGCACGGAGTTTTCCCGGTGAACAACCCGTTTACTTCGGGCGCCGGGACGACGGCAATTCCGGCGGTGGACCAGAATACGGCATTCGTAGATTTGGGCTACACGCAAGGATTTCACACCGGAACAAGCTTGCAGGTGACGTTCGATACTCCGCGGACTTCCACGAACCTCAGCGACGTGGTGTTCAATCCGGCGCTGAGTCCGATTATGAGCGTGACGCTGTCCCAGCCGCTGCTGAACGGTTTCGGTTTGCTGCCGAACACGCGATACATTTTGGAAGCGAAAAATTCGATCAAGGTGGCGAATTCGGTGTTTGCGCAACAGGTGATCGCGACGGTGACGCAGACGTCGAACGATTACTGGGAGCTGGTGTATGACCGCGAAAACGTGAAAGTTCAGGAAGCGGCGGTGGGAGTCTCGCAGAAACTCTACGAGGACAACAAAAAGCAGCTGGAAATCGGGACGATGGCGCCACTGGATGTGCTGACAGCGGAATCGCAACTGGCCACGGACCAGCAGAATTTGATTGTGGCGCAGACGACTAAGCTGCAACAGGAGACCGTGCTGCTGAACGACATCGCCAAGAATTTGCTGGCGAAAGACGTGGCGGGAATCGAAATCGTTCCGACCACGCCCATCTCGACGCCTGAATTGGTGGAGAATATTCCGTTGCAGGACGCGGTGCAGGAAGCGTGGCGGAAGCGTCCGGAGCTGTACCAGGCGGATTTGAATCTGAAGAATGCCGGCATCGAAGTGAAGGCGACGAATAATGGGTTGCTACCGTCGCTGAATGCTTACGTGGAGTACCAGTCGCAAGGCTTGAACGGCAACAAAATTAATACGACCAACGTGCCCGGCGCATTCGCGGCAGACACTGCGTCGCCACTGGTGGATGCCAACGGCGCTCCGATCCTGATTGGCGGGAATGAGGCTTTTGCAGGATTTCCGGTGAGCACCACGTCGATTAATCCTGGCGGACTCGGTGGCGCGCTGGAGAATGTGTTTCATAACGATTTTCCGGTGTATTCGGTGGGCTTGAATTTGACTTTGCCGATTCGCAATCGGTCGGCGCAGGCGGATAGCGCGCGGGCGCATCTGGACGAGCGTCAAGAGCGCGTGCAATACCGGCAGACGGAAAACACCATCGTGCTCAACGTGCGGAACACGATGATTGCGTTACAGCAGGATCGCGCGCAGGTGGCGGCGGCCGACAAGGCGAGGACGCTGGCGCAACAGACGCTGGACGCGGAGCAGAAGAAATATCAGCTGGGTTCATCTACCAGTTACAACGTGGTTTTGCGGTCGCGCGATTTGACGGCGGCGCAAGGGACGGCTTTGCGCTCGCAGGCGAATTTGGCGGAAGCGTTGGTGAATTTCAATCAGGCGATGGGGCGGACCTTGGAAGTGAATCATATTATGGTGGCGGATGCTTTGCGGGGCGTGACGGGGCGGGATCCCTTGATTCCGGGGACACCGATTGCGGACTCGGGCGTGGGGGCGAAGTAGAGTCTAAGCGCGTGGATCTCCGAGGGTGCGATTTGCTTCGGCGGCTGTGATCGCGTCCGTTGTTTGATTGGTCAGAGGCTTTCAGTTCGCAAAGCGGCGGCGTGCCGCCGCACTCCATATTGATTTGCGCCGCAGGTCGAATCTGCACCGCTATTTGAGCTTGCCGGTGCACAAATGGCGTCCGCCGCGGCGGACGCCGCCACAACTGCCCACGAATGGTCCGCGTTGCTTGGCTCACACATCGTGCGCTCTTCTGCTTGTTGCTGGTACCGTTTCGTTGCCCTAGAATGAGTTGATAGCGCTGCTGTGTGTTTAGCCGGCGCTTCGCGTGTGTTTGTAAGGAGCCCTCCCATGTCTGAGCAAACCGCAGATAAAACTGGCAAGGTTAGTCCATCTCAGAGTACCGCTACGCTCGAGCCGGAGCGGCACGTTTCAGCGGGCGAACGGGCATGGGAAGAGAGGACTTTGCGGCCCACTTTGCAGAAATCGCCGGAGAGGGACGCTGACTTCACCACGGTTTCGAGTTACCCGATTCGACGGCTCTATACTCCTGCGGATTTGCCGGATTGGAATCCGGAAACGGATTTGGGTTATCCGGGCACGCCTCCTTACACGCGCGGGATTCATTCCACGATGTATCGCGGGAAATTGTGGACGATGCGGCAATTCGCGGGATTCGGGACCGCGGAAGATACCAACGCGCGTTTTCGTTATTTGCTTTCGCAGGGGCAGACGGGGCTTTCCGTGGCGTTTGATTTGCCGACATTGATGGGGTACGACGCGGATCATCCGCTTTCCGAAGGCGAAGTGGGAAAGTGCGGAGTGGCAATCAGTTCGCTGGCGGATATGGAAGTGCTGTTTGACAAGATTCCGCTGGCGGACGTGACGACTTCGATGACGATTAATTCTCCGGCCGCGGTGATTTGGGCGATGTATCTCGCGGTGGCGGAAAAGCAGGGAGCGGACTGGAAGAAAATATCGGGGACGCTGCAAAACGATATTTTGAAGGAATACATCGCGCAGAAGGAATACATCTACCCGCCGGAGCCGTCGATGCGGCTGGTGGTGGATACGCTGGAGTTTGGCGCGAAGAACACGCCGAAGTTCAATCCGATTTCGATAAGCGGGTATCACATTCGCGAAGCAGGTTCCACGGCGATTCAGGAGCTGGCGTTTACTTTGCGCGACGCGGTCGAGTATGTGGATTGGGGCGTGCGTCGCGGGATGGATGTGGACGATTTTGCGCCGCGGTTGTCGTTCTTCTTTAACGCTCACAATGATTTCTTCGAGGAGATCGCGAAATATCGCGCGGCGCGGCGCATATGGCACCAGACGATGACGGAGCGGTTTGGCGCGAAGAATGCGCGGTCTTGGGCTTTGCGTTTTCATACGCAGACGGCGGGATGCTCTTTGACGGCGCAGCAGCCTTACAACAACGTGGTGCGGACGGCTTTGCAGGCTTTAGCGGCGGTGATGGGCGGGACGCAGTCGTTGCATACGAATTCGTTGGATGAGGCTTGGGCGCTGCCTACGGAATTCGCGGCGACTTTGGCTTTGCGCACGCAGCAGATCATCGCGCATGAGAGCGGCGTGACGAATACGGCGGATCCGCTGGGGGGATCGTATTTCGTCGAGGCCTTGACGAATGAGGTGGAGCGAGGGGCTTGGGACTACATTGAAAAGATTGACGCGCTGGGCGGGATGGTGGCGGCGATCGAGCGGGCCTACCCGCAGCGGGAGATCGCGGAGGCGGCTTACAAGTATCAGATGGCGGTAGACCGCAAGGAAAAGATTATTGTCGGCGTGAATGATTATGTGGCGGAGGAAAAAGGCATCGAGATTCTGCAGATTGACGAGACGGTGGCGGAAAGGCAGGCGGTGCGTTTGCGGAAATTGCGCGCGGAGCGATCGGGGGTAGAGGTTGAGCGCCGGCTGGATGCTTTGCGGAAGGCGGCGGCGGGTGACGCGAATTTGATGCCGCATATTTACGATGCGGTGAAGGCGTATGCGACGCTGGGTGAAATTTGCGATGCGCTGCGGGAAGTTTTTGGGATTTATGAAGAAGTGGCGATCACATAGCACAACCTGTCGTCGTCTAACCATCTCGCAAAATTCTTACATGACAAGAACAGTCGGGAGGCAGACTTTGTTGAGACAAGTTAGCATCGCCTGCTGCGCGTTGGTGTGCGGTTTGACACTTTGCGGCGCTGCGCAGGCGAAGGATAAAAAGATTGGCGTTAAGAGCGGGTTTGTCACTACTTCGGATGGAGTGCGGATTCATTATATTGAGGCGGGGCGGGCGGATATTACTCCTGCGGGGCAGATTGGGAATCCGATGCCGTCCACGGCGGTGATTGAGAAGGGGGACATCGGCGTCACGCTTGAGCACAAGTACCCTTCGATTCTGTTTGTGCCGGGTTGGACGATGCCTGGATGGATCTGGCAGAAGCAGATCGATTATTTTTCGCGTGACTATCGCGTGGTGGCGATGGACCCGCGGTCGCAGGGAGAATCGTCGCAGACGAGCGATGGGTTATATCCGGCGGTGCGCGCGCGGGACATCAAGGCGGTGGTGGATCAGTTGCATCTGGCGCCGGTGTTGATTGTGTCGTGGTCCATGGCGGTGGTGGAAACTTTGGCTTACGTGGATCAGTTCGGGACGGGAGACTTTGCGGGGTTGGTGCTGGTGGATAACGACGCGGGAGGGCGCGGGATGGGAGACGCCGACCAGGATTTCGGAATGCTGAAAGGAATTCTGGAAGACCGGCAGAGCGAAGCGGACGGATTCATTAGAAAAGTAAATTTTCACAAGCCGCAGCCGGAAGATTACTTGCAGAAACTGATTCAGGCGTCGTTGCGCGTGCCGACGAATACAGCCGTTGCGCTGCTGGTCGGCTATTTTGTGTCGGACTACCGATCGGTATTGCCGAAGATTGACAAGCCGACTGTGATTTGTGCGGCGAAGAGTCCTTACATGAAGACGATTGCGGACATGCAGCCGCAGATCCGGGGTTCACAACTGGAAGTGTTTGAGGGCGATGGCCACGCTCTGTTTGTCGATGATGCGGACAAGTTCAACGCGCTAGTGGAAGATTTGCTGCTGGAATTGAAATAGCTTTTTAGCGCGGCGGAAACGAGTGTCGCTATCGTTTTCGGGGCGATTTGAGTATTCTTGCGAGCATATGGCCGAAAAGAAAATAAGAGTGTTGATTGCCAAACCGGGACTGGACGGGCACGACCGCGGCGCGAAGATTATTGCGCGGGCGCTGCGCGATGCGGGCATGGAAGTGATTTACACCGGATTGCGGCAGACGCCGGAGATGATTGCGTCGGCAGCGGCGCAGGAAGACGTGGACGTGATCGGGCTTTCGATTCTTTCCGGCGCGCACAATACTCTTTGCCCGCGATTGATGGAACTGCTGCGCGGGAAAGGGATGAATGATGTGACGGTATTGATCGGCGGCATCATTCCCGAAGCGGATATACCGGCGCTGAAGAAGGGCGGGATCGCGGAAGTTTTTCTTCCTGGAACTACCACGCAATCGATCGTTGATTTCATCCGCCATCGCGTTTCCGCTGCTCCGCACGGAGCGTAGCGCGGCGGCGAGCTCTCACCTGTTGCGACCGTGGCAACCACTGTCCGAAACTTCGCTACAACGGCAACACCAGTTTTGTGCGCGTGTAGGCGACGCGGAAGCCGAAGCGTTCGATATTGCGATGCGAAATGCTGCCGGGTTGCGCGATGCTGACGGCCAAGTCGCAGCCTTGTTCGCGGGCCCAGGCGAGGCGCGCGTGCAGTAATGCGGATTGCACGCCGCGGCGGCGAAATGCCGGCAGCGTGCTAGCGCCGAAAAGTCCGGCGACTCCTTGATAGGCGGAGACAACTCCGCCGCCCGCCGGTTCGCCGTCGACGTAGGCCAGCAGAAAACTGCACGGGCTGCTGCGGTGGCAGAACCCCTCCATGACGTCGAGCAAGGATTGAGTCACTGGGAAATGCTCGGCGAAGCCTTGGGCTACGATCTGCGTCCATAGCTTGGATTCGCCGGGCGTTGCGGCACGAATGGTGACGCCCGGAGGCGCGGCGGCTGGCGCGGCTGCGAGCGCCTGCGCGAGACCATCGAGAAGCAAGACGTTTGAGACTTCGAGCAGTTTGTATCCGCGCGCCGCGAGGCGTTCGTAAAGGCTCATTTCGATGAGCGGGCAAAGTTCTAGTGCCGCGGGTGCTTTGCGCGATCTGAAGAATTCACCGAGAGCGTCGAGTTGGTCATCAGCCACCGGACCGTTGAGCCCTACGCCGATTGCTTGCGTGACTGGGGAATCGGCGCCGGCAAAAACGGCAACGCCTCCAGCACTTTCCTGAACTGCGACCGGGAATTCCGGATGGAGGCGCTGAAACGCTTCAGCACACTCGCGGCCCGCATTGGCTTCCGCCATTTCGACGCGGCGAGCCAAGTCTACGTCAATAAATCGCATTGTTTGATCTCCTGTATGTGGGAAACAAACGCCACGGCTTCAGGGGCTGAAGCCCCTTCTTTTTCGGCGGTCTGATGGCGGGGATAAATCGCCGCCCTTCCGTACGGCTGACGTACAGAAATCTGCGAGGAAGATTGCCGGAACGCCTGGTCTATCGCGGCGAGCCGGAGGCAGACCTATCCTTCGCGTGGGAATAGCAGCGCATAGGCGCCTCCAGAGGAGAATTTGGCAGCGGCGGTAAGTGGACACCGTGCCCGGGCTTGATTCTAACCTACGGGGCGCGCAAGTCAAAACAAAGCGGCGATGATAGAATCCTTCGGTTACAACGCTGTTGAGCAGCGTGATTCTACCGGCAAGCAAACGATTTTGTGCGAGGAGAGCGCTGGGTGAGTGGAACGAAAATCGAGACGCGGGTGGACGCGAAGTCCGCTGATTTTGCGAAGAATGCCCGGCAGATGGTTGATCGCCTGACGGAAATCAAGAACGAAGAGCAGCAGATTTTTCAGGGCGGCGGCGCGAAAGCGATCGAAGCTCAGCACAAGAAAGGCCGGATGACGGCGCGGGAGCGCATCGCGAAGCTGATTGATCCGAAGACGGAATTCTTCGAGCTAGGACTTTACGCCGCGTACGAAATGTATGAGGAGTGGGGCGGGGCGCCGGCGGCCGGAACGATCACGGGGCTGGCGCGGGTTTCGGGGCGGCAGGCGATGATCATCGCGAACGACGCTACCGTGAAAGCGGGTGCGTTTTTCCCGATGACCTCGAAGAAAGTGATTCGCGCGCAGAATATCGCGATCGAAAATCATATCCCGACGATTTACCTGGTGGATTCGGCCGGCATATTCTTGCCGCTGCAGGAGGACGTATTCCCGGACACCGACGATTTTGGGCGCGTCTTCCGCAACAATGCAGTGATGAGCGCGATGGGCATTCCGCAGATCGCGGCGATCATGGGCATGTGCGTCGCGGGCGGTGCGTACCTACCCATAATGTGCGACAAGATATTGATGACAGAGGGCAGCGGGCTGTTTTTGGCTGGGCCCGCGCTGGTCCAGGCCGCAATCGGACAGAAAACTTCGGCGGAGGAATTGGGCGGCGCGCAGATGCACGCGCAGATCAGCGGAACGGTGGATTTTCGCGAAGCGGACGATGCGGCGTGCATCAAGCGTTTGCGCGCGCTGGTGGATAAGATGGGGCACTGGGCCGCGGCGCCATTCGACCACAAGGCGCCGGTGGCGCCGGCTCATCCGGAAGACGATATTTACGGAATTTTTTCCGCGAGTGCGGGGAAGCAGTACGATATGCGCGAGATCATCGCGCGGATCGTGGACGCGAGCCAGTTCGAGGAATATCGGGCGGAATACGGGCAGACGGTTTTGTGCGGCTACGCGCGGATTGGCGGGTGGGCCGTGGGGATCGTTGCCAACCAGAAGAAGAATGTGAACACGCTGGCTCCCGGTACGGGCGAGCGACGGATTGAATTTGGCGGAGTGATTTACACGGAGGCCGCGGACAAGGCGGCACGGTTTATTCTGGATTGCAACCAGAACCTGGTGCCGTTGATTTTTCTGCATGACGTGAACGGGTTTATGGTGGGCAAGGAAGCGGAGTGGAGCGGAATTATTCGCGCGGGCGCGAAGATGGTGAATGCGGTGGCGAATAGTGTGGTGCCGAAGATTGCGGTGATTTGCGGGGGCAGTTTTGGTGCGGGGCATTATGCGATGTGCGGGAAAGCTTATGATCCGCGGTTTGTGTTTGCGTGGCCGACGGCGCGTTATGCGGTGATGAGCGGGGACGCGGCGGCGGGGACTTTGGTGGAAATCAAGATCAAGCAGTTGGAACGTGAGGGGAAGAAGCTCAGCGACGCGGACAAAAGGGAATTGCACGAATCCATTCGGAAGACTTACGAGCATCAGACCGATCCGCGTTACGCGGCGGCGCGGCTGTGGGTGGATGCAATTATTGATCCTGCGCACACGCGAGAAGCTCTGATTGAAGCGCTCGATGCGGCGGGGTTAAACCCCAGTGTTGCCGAATTCAAGACGGGCGTTCTGCAGACGTGAAGGGAGTTTGAGACGAAGAGTAAAGAGTTGAAAGCGAGGGCTTGAGCTTCGAGGGTTGAGCTTTACTTTGAACTGTTGACTGTGAACTGCTGTTGATGCACCCATATGACGAATAGTCCAAGGAAGGGCGGCTTTGGATTGCTCGGCGCAACGGCGTTGCTGTGTTTGCCGTCGTTGTTTGCGGTGTTCACTTCGTCGGCGATTGCGAGTAGCGGAGGGGAGCACAGCTCGGCGCTGTGGTTCATGTTTCAGGTTTCACAGTACGTGGGAGCGATCGGAATCGTGGTGGCGGCGGCGCTTGTGGTTATGAAAGTTAGTGAGGGAAAAGCTTCGCGTATCGCGGTGGGATTGATGACGGCGTGCGTGCTGGGAGCGATTTTTTTGCAGTGGTACGCGATTCATATCTACAGGAGTCCGTGGTTCTGAAATTATGAGCGATGCGGTGACTATCGTGGAGTGTCCGCGAGATGCCTGGCAGGGATTGCGCCAGGTGATTCCGACCGAAGAGAAGGTGCAGTATTTGAGCCGTTTGATTTCGTTGGGATTTCGGCATATTGACGCGGTGAGTTTCGTTTCGCCGAAACATGTGCCGCAAATGGCCGATAGCGAAGCGGTGATGGCGCGGTTGAGTGCGGTGAAGACGCCTTCGGGCGAGGCGCCGGAAATTATCGGGATTGTGGTGAACGCACAAGGGCTTGAGCGGGCGATTGCGGCTCCGGGCGTGACGACGGTCGGGTATCCGTATTCGATTTCGGCATATTTCCGGCGGGCGAATGCGAATATGTCTCGCGCTGAATCGCGAGAGCTGGTGGAGAAATTGCAGCGGGACACAAAGGCGGCGCGTCGAAAACTGGTGGTGTATATTTCGATGGCGTTTGGGAATCCTTACGACGAGCCGTGGGGACCGGAACTGGTGGAAGAGACTCTGGTGTGGCTGAAGGATTTGGGCGTGCGGACGGTTTCGCTGGCGGATACGGTGGGGACGGCGTCGCCGGAGGAAGTTGCACAACTTTATCAGGCGGTGAAAGGGTGCGTGGCAGGAGTGGATGTGGGCGTGCATTTGCATAGCCGTCCCGAGCGCGCGGCAGAGAAAATTCTTGCGGCGTACGAGGCGGGCTGCCGGCGGTTTGATGGCGCGTTGACGGGAATGGGCGGGTGCCCTTTTGCCGGCGATGAGCTGGTGGGGAATATTCCGACGGAGGCGGTGCTGACGACGCTGGCGTCGCGGGGCGTTTCAACCGGGATTGACACGAAATCGCTGGCGGTCGCGTGTGCGATGACGGAGGAGTTGCGGGAGAAGTACACGCATACGGCGGAAGCGGCGAAGCCGAATTAATGTCTAGAAAATCCTTATGAAAAGCAAGGCACAAACATCGCCGCAACCGGAGTTCGCTACGCTGAAGTACGAGGTGGACGGAGCGGCGGCGACGATCACGCTCAATCGGCCCGAGAAGCGCAACGCCATGTCGAGCGAGATGGTGAAGGAGCTGCTGGAGGCTTTGGGCACGGCGGAATCGGATTCGTCGACGCATGTGCTGATTTTGACGGGCGCGGGAAAGGCTTTTTGTTCCGGGATGGATCTGGAGACTTTGCAAGCGATTTCGACGCAGACTGCGCGCGGAAAATCTGGGGGATTCGCGCGAGCTGGCTCGCTTGTTTCACCGGATTTATTGTTTTCCGAAGCCCGTGATTACCGCGGTGAATGGCGCGGCGATCGCGGGGGGCTGCGGTATCGCGACTTTTTCGGATATCACTCTGGCGGTGCCGGACGCGAAATTCGGTTATACGGAAGTGCGGATCGGATTCATTCCGGCGCTGGTATCGGTGTTGTTGCGCCGGCAGATCGGAGAAAAGCACGCGCGCGAAATTCTGCTTACGGGGCGCATTTTTGATACGGCGGAGGGCTACCGCCTGGGATTGGTCACCGAGATCGTGCCGTGCGCCGACTTGATGAAACGCGCGCGCGAATTTGTGGACGTGTTTATGGCGGCGAGCCCGACGAGTTTGCGGAGAACCAAGCGGTTGCTGCTGCGTTACGACGAAGACGAAATTGCGCAGGAGATCGAGTTGGCTACGCAGGAAAATGCGGCGATTCGCGGGACCGAGGATTTTCGCGAGGGGTTGGCGTCGTTTTTGGAGAAACGCAAGCCGAATTGGACGGGGAGCTGAGGAGCCAGGGCGACGCCGTGGATTTTTCGTATGCTCGGGCAAATCTGGTCGCACGAATCTTTTGCTCTTTGGGTTTCTGCACGAAAAGCAGATCCCTGCCAGCGGCAGGCAGGCCTCGCTGCGCTCGGGATGACACTCGCTCTCTTTTGTGGCTTCTGAAGCAGCAAAGATAGTGCCCCGACAAAAGGCGCTTCGCGCATTGAGGACTTGTATCCACTGCTGTTGCTACACAAAACCAACGAAGAATTCACGCATCTCTCCGATAGATTTTCGGTTCTTTGATACACTTCCGAACAGCCATGGACTACGCAGAGACTAGCATTCGTGTGCGTTACGCCGAGACGGACCAGATGGGAGTGGTGTATCACGGCAATTATTTCACCTGGTTTGAGGTGGGGCGCGTGGAGTTGTGCCGGCAGTTCGGGTTTGAATATAAGCAGATGGAAATCGAGGATGATAGTTACATCGTGGTGGCGGACGCGCATTGCCGTTACAAGCGTCCGGCGCGATTCGATGATTTGCTGTTGATTCGCACGCGGGTGCTGAACGCGCAGCGGCGCACGGTGAAATTCGGTTACGAGGTTGTGCATCAGGAATCAGGCGAATTGCTCGCGACGGGCGACACGATGCACGTGATTTGCGACCGGCTGGGACGGCCGAAGTCGCTGCCGGAAAAATATCGCAAGTACTTCCCTACCGCGAAAGCCGCTTCGCATGCGGCGGGACACGCGCATGCCTGCTGAGCCGCACAATTCATGAGCGCAATTCAGATCGACGGCGAAAATCTTAGTTTCGAGCTTCTGTACAGCGTCGTGTTTGACGGCGCGAAGGTGGGGCTGGCTCGCGGCGGCGCGCGAAAAGATGCTGGCGTCGCGCGCGGTGATCGAGCGGCTGATCGAATCGGGCGACGCGGTGTATGGCGTCAACACCGGATTCGGCAAATTGGCTTCGGTACGAATTTCCCGCGAACAAATTGGCGAGTTGCAAGTGAATCTGGTGCGCAGCCATGCGTGCGGCATCGGCGCGCCGCTGAGCGAGTACGAAACACGGGCAATGCTGGCTGCTGCGCGCGAACGCGATTGCCAAGGGGTTTTCCGGCGTGCGGCCGGTGGTGGCGGAGACTTTGTGCGCGATGCTGAATGCCGGAGTGCATCCGCGTGATTCCGTCGCAGGGATCGGTGGGGGCTTCGGGGGATCTGGCGCCGCTGGCGCATCTGGCGCAGGTGGCGATCGGCGAAGGCGAAGCGATTTTTCGGGGGCGCACGATTTCGGGCGCTGAGGCGATGCGCGCGGCAGGGATCACTCCGTTGGCGCTCGAAGCGAAGGAAGGGCTTGCGTTACTGAATGGAACGCAAGGGATGCTGGCGCTACTGGCGTTGGGGCTGCGCGATGCGGAGATTGCGGTGGACACGGCGGATGTGGCTGCGGCGCTTTCGCTCGATGCTTTGCGCGGGAGCCCGGCGGCGTTCGATGAGCGGATTGCGGAAGTGCGCCCTTATGCGGGGCACGCGACGACTGCGCGAAATTTGCGGCGATTGAATGAAGGCAGCACGATTCGCGAGTCGCACCGGTCGGTCGAGAAAGATAAGCGCGTGCAGGATGCGTACAGTTTGCGTTGCGCGCCGCAGGTGCACGGGGCCGTGCGCGACGCTCTGGCGCAGGTGCGCGCGATTTTGTCGGTGGAGTTGAACAGCGCGACGGACAATCCACTTGTGTTTGCCGATTCGGGCGAAGTGATCAGCGGCGGGAATTTTCACGGACAGCCGCTGGCGATGGCGGCGGACCAGTTGGCGGTGGCCCTGGCGACGCTGGCGGGGATTTCCGAGCGGCGCATCGAGCAGATGACCAATCCGCAGACGAGTTTGCTGCCGGCTTTTTTGATACGCGAGGCGGGACTGAATTCGGGGTTCATGATTTTGCAGGTTGCGGCGGCTGCGCTGGCGAGCGAAATCAAGACGCAGGCGACGCCGCATTCCGTGGATTCGATTCCGACGTCGGCGAATCAGGAAGATTACGTTTCGATGGGGATGGGCGGGGCGCGCAGGATCCAGCCGATGTTGACGAACTTGCGGAACGTGCTGGCGATCGAGCTGCTGAGCGCGTGCCAAGGGTTGGATCTGCTTGCGCCTTTGCGCACTGGCACGGAAGCGCAGAAGGCGTATGCGATCGTACGCGCAGAATCGAAGATGGTGGATGCGGACCGATCTCTGGCGCCGGACATTCGCGCGATGGAACGCAAGATCGCGGCCGGCGCCTTCAGCGAAATTTTGCGCTGAGCGGCAAGAGGCAGCTTACTCGAGCAAGCGAATCGCTGACGTCAGCTGTTCAGAGTTTACTTGCTGTCGCCGTCGTGATCCACGTCGCCGGACTTTGTTGATTGGCTCGCCTGGCTGGCGGCTCTGCCTGCGGCGCTGATGTTGACGCTGTCTTGCGGAGTAGTTTTTGGACGTTCGCGGCTGGTTTTGCGGCTGCGGGCTGAGTTGTCGGATTCACGTGTTGCACAGTTGCGATTGATCCCACCGGATTGGCCATGGAATACCTCCAGTTTCTCTATCGGCAAACTTTGCCTATCGCATTAGGAATTGCTTGATTCCGGTAGCAGGAGCTTGTTGGCCGAAGCGGATTTCCGCGGAATGGGCGATGGAATCGCTTGCGCGCAGGACTTAGGCCAGGGCCTGGAAAAGAAATGTACCGAAACGGTAGCCGGCGAGATAGCTGAAGGGCGCGACGCCTAAGGAATAGTGTCCGCAGGGTAGAGAAAGATTTTCGAAAGCGACGCCATCGGAGCGAATGGCGTTGAGGAATTGATTGGTGAGCTCGATGGGGAACGTGGGGTCGTAGCGGCCGCTGATGGCGAGGATTTTCTTGCGCGTGCCGTGCAGGCGGCGGATGTAGGGATACGGGCTGATGGGCGAAAAGTAGTGGCGGACGTCGTCGCGGGACATTTCGTGGCGGAGCGTTTGCCAGACGTTCGAGGTGGTGAGCCCAGCGGCGAGGACGTCGCCGAAGTACGTGGAGACGTGGAGAAAGGCGCCGGCACGCAGAGCCGGTTCGTGCGTGATGGTGAGAAAGGCGAGGCAGGAACCGACGCTGGTGCCGATGATGCCGAGGCGGTCGTAGCCTTGGCGCTCGAGCCAACGGAGGGTGCGCTTCACGTCCAGAACGGCTTGGCGATTTGCCTGGAGGGTGAGGCCGATATTGGGGCCGCAGAGATGGTCGGCGCGCGGGTGGCCCGGGATGGCGCGACGATCATGATATGGGAGGCTGAGTTTGACGGCGGTGATTCCGAGTTGATTCAGCCAGCGGCAGACGTTTTGTTGTTCTTCCCAACGCGAATTCCACTGTGCGAGGACGACTACGGCGGGGCCGGTGCGGCGGGCCTGGAAAAATTGTGCGTGGACGCGATTATTTTCGGACCAGGGTGAGGCGATGGCGCTGGTGAAGGTGAGGACGTCGTGTTCATCGAGCGAGTAGTCGTCGGCGTGCAGTGGCGGCGAACCAGTTGTCGCTATTGGCCAGCGTGCCTGTGACGAAATGGTCGAGCCAGCCGCGCGGATCGGATTCGTGGGCGCTGCCGCCGATGTGTTCGAGGCCCCAGGCGAAGGGCAGAATCCGGCGATTCTGTTCCTGCGCAAAGCGCATCTCTTCGTAGGCGCGGACTTTCTGTTCGAGCCAGGACATGGGGTGTAAACCATCGAATATAGCGTAGGGGCTCGGTGGATTCAAACGTGGGGAAGAACGAAGAAAAATCGCCACAGATGAACACAGATAAACACCGATGACTGCAAAATGAATGCTTCTGAACTCTTGGGGTCTGCTTGATCTCGCTCCGCGTGCATTCTCCTCGCCTACGCGTTAGCAGTCGGGCACGGTGGGTTAGCGGTGGCTTGAGAGGCGTTGAGCGTTCGGGCAGAATCGATGGGTGGCCCCTCCTGCGCTTATCGGGATCTTTGCGTTTCTGTTTGGATTGATTATTGGCAGCTTTTTGAATGTTTGCATCCTGCGGATTCCTAGCGGTAAATCCATTGTGCTGCCGGCTTCGGCGTGTCCCAAGTGCGGGAAAGAAATACGCGCTTACGACAACATTCCGGTGATCAGTTACCTTTTGCTGGGCGGGAAATGCCGCGGATGCAAGACCAAGATTTCGCCGATGTATCCCTTGGTGGAGCTTTTGACGGTGCTGCTGTTTCTGGCGTGCTACCTGGTTTTTGGACTTACGGTGGAGGCGGCAAAGTGGTGCGCGTTTTCGGCGATCATGATCGTGCTGGTGTTCACGGATTTGCGCGAGCGGATTTTGCCGGATGCGGTGAATTTTACGGGATTGGGGATCGGGCTCGCGTTCAGCTTTTTTGTGCAGCCGACGGACGGCACGGCTCTGTGGATTGCGAATCGCATGTTCGAGTTCCCTCCTCCGGCGCCAGTGCTTTCGTTTGTGGATGCGATTTTGGGGGCTCTGGTCGGCGGCGGATTGCTTTGGCTCGTTTCGGAAGCGTATTTCCGGCTGCGCGGGCGCGAAGGAATGGGCTTGGGCGATGTGAAGATGATGTTGATGGCTGGAGCGTTTCTGGGAGCGAAGCGGACGCTGCTGACAATTCTGGCGGGGTCGGTGCTGGGCAGCGTGATGGGGATTGCGGTGATTCTGGCGCAGCGGAAGGACGCGGATTACGAATTGCCGTTCGGGACGTTTCTGGGGGCGGGAGCGCTGCTGGTCGTGTTTTTTGGAACACCGCTCGTGAATTGGTATTCGTCGCTGCTGATGGTGCGATAATGATGGAAGAGAAGATCCGATGATAGCGATGTTGGCTCCAGCCGCGCATCATCCGGCACCCGTGGTGCCGTATAGCCTGGGCTTTGCGGGGGCGTTGGTGGCATGCCTTATCGCGGGCGTGCTGGTGATGATTTTTCTGGCGCGCAAATTCCTGCGCGACCAATCCCGCGGGGCGAAGCAAGACTGGGCGAATCCGATTCCGGATCCGGAAAATGCGTCGGCGTTCATGGCCGCTTCGATGCAGGGAGTGATCGAGAAATTGCGCGCGCAGGAGAAGGAGCTGGCGCGGCTGCATTTGTTGGCGCAGGAGCGGGCGCAGGAATCTGAGCGATTGACCGAAGAAGTGACGCGCAACATGCCCACCGGATTGCTGCTGGTGAATGCGACGGGTGCGATCACTTCGACGAATCCGGCGGCGGAAGAAGCGCTGGGGATCAAGACGCTGCGGTACCGGTCGTATAAGGAGATTCTGGGCGCGGATTCGGACCTGACGAAGATGCTGACGGCTTGCATCCGCGACGGCAAAACTTTTCAGCGCGGCGAAATCGAGCATTTGACGTCGGAGGGCGCGGTGCGCAATCTGGGCGTGACGATTTCGCCGATCTATCGCACGATGCGCGCTTCGACGAAACATTCCGCAGAGGCTACACCGGCGCAATTGCAGGAATTGAAGGTGAGCGGGGCGCTGTGTTTGATGAGCGATTTGACGGAATTGACTGCGCTGCAAAAGCAAATTCGCTGGAAGGAGAATCTGGCGGCGCTGGGTGAGATGTCCGCGGGCATCGCGCACGAATTCAAGAACTCACTGGCGACGATTTCGGGTTACGCGCAGATGATTCGCAGCGAAGCGAAGCCGGGCGACGTGCGGGAGTCTTCCGAGCGAATTCTGGATCAGACGCGCGCGCTGACGCATGTGGTGACGGAATTCCTGCGTTTCGCGAAACCGTCTGGAAATCTGTTACGAAACCGTGCCGATGCAAACCGTGGTGGAAAAAGTGGCCGAAGAGCTGCGCGAAACGATTCCGGTGTGCACGGTGGTGATTGAAGGCGCGTTTCAGGAATTGCCGGGCGACGAGGCTCTGCTGCGGCAGGCGTTGCTGAATCTGGCGCGCAACGGCGCGGAAGCGGCTAAAACCACCAGCAAGGCGCCGCAACGTGACGATGTCCGGAACGATCGAGGAACTGGGCGGGCGCAAGTGGCAGCGGATTTGCGTCGCGGATGACGGCCCGGGGATTCCGGAAGCCGACCTGCCTAAGATATTTTTGCCTTTCTACACGACCAAGTCCGAAGGGACGGGATTGGGGCTGGCGGTGGTGCAGAAAGTGGCGTTGCAGCATGGCGGCAGCATCGAAGCCCGCAACCGGCCGGGCGGCGGAGCCGAGTTTTTGCTGTGGTTACCTTTGCGGCAGGACCCCCTACCATCCACGATTGCCACCCAGGCAGCGCGCATCTAAACTGGTAGCAGCAGGCCCGTCCAGAGACCTACGAGGAGGCTTAGCCATGCGTAGAGACCTATTGTGCGCCGCCGTGGCAGCAATTTTATTGGTGCCCGCGAGCGCCCTGGCGCGCAACAGAGCCAGAACCAGGCGCAGCAGAGCCAGACTCCGCCTCCGGCGGCGTCGCAGACAGGCTGCCCAAACGTCCTCTTCGCAATCCAGCACGGACCAGATTGCGGCGCCGGTGGATCCCTTGGTGGCTGCGGCGCGCAAGGCTCGCGAGCAGAAGAAAGATCAGCCGAAGCCGGCGCACGTTTTTGACAACGATAATGTGCCCAAGGCCGGCGGCATCTCGGCGGTTGGGGCCACGCCCGCCGAGGAATCCGCTGATGGCGGTGCGCCGACGGATGCTGGCGCTGGAGACACGAAGGCGGGGGCATCTTCGCCAAACGATGAAAAGTCCTGGCGCGACCGGTTCGCAAAATTGCGCCACAAATTGGACGAGGATCAGGCGGACCTGGACATCATGCAGCGGGAACTGGGCGTGCTGGACGTGCAGTATTACAACGATCCGGTGAAGGCGATGCAACAGGGATACACGCGCAGCGACATCGACGAAAAGACCGCGAAGATCGACGCGAAGAAAAAACAGATCGAAGCGGATGGTCAAGCCATCACGGATGCGGAAGAAGAGCTGCGCAAGTCGGGCGGCGACCCGGGTTGGGCGCGCTAGAATTTTTCCTTCATGGAACCGATCCTTCTTGTCGAAGATAAAGCCGAATTGCGGGCGATGCTCCGCAAGGCGCTGGAACGCGCTGGTTACCTGGTAGAAGAAGCCGCGGACGCGAATGCGGCGATCGAAAAAGTGCGCGGGCGGCGTTACCTGCTGGTTCTCTCCGATTTAAAACTCCCTGGTGGGTCTGGTTTGGATGTGCTGCGGGAATCGCGGCGCGTGGAAGCCACTTTGCCCGTGATTTTGATGACGGCGTACGGTTCGGTGGAAGAGGCCGTGACGGCGATGAAAGAAGGGGCTTTCGATTTCATCCAGAAGCCGGTGGACCTGGATCATTTGAAATTATTGCTGGAGCGCGCGGCGCAGCAGCAGGAATTGCTGCGCGAGAACTTGCTGTACTGCGCGAGGAATACGCGGTGCGTTATGGGTTCCCGCGAATCGTGGGCGAGCATCCCACGATGAAAGATGCGAGCCAGATGACGCAGCGGGTGGCGGCGACGGATTCGACTGTATTGCTGTTGGGCGAAAGCGGGACGGGTAAGGAAGTGTTTGCGCGGGCGATTCATCACCTGAGCCCGCGGTCGAGCCATCCGTTTGTGGCGCTGAACTGCGCGGCGATTCCCGAGGGCTTGGTGGAGAACGAGCTATTCGGGCACGAGCGCGGGGCTTATACCGGAGCGGGGGCGCGGAAAATCGGGAAGCTGGAGCTGGCGCATCGCGGGACTTTGTTCTTGGATGAAATCGGCGAATTGCCTTTGGCGATTCAGAGCAAGCTGCTGCGCGTGCTGGAAGAAAAACGGTTTGAGCGCGTCGGGGGAACGCAGGAAATTGAAGTGAACGTGCGAATCCTGACGGCGACGAACAAGGATTTGCGCGCGGCGGTGGCGGAGAAGTCGTTTCGCGAAGACCTATTTTTTCGGATTTCAGCGGTGCCGATCACGATTCCGGCTTTGCGCGACCGCGGCGATGATGTATTGCTGCTGGCCGAATATTTTCTGGAAAAGTTTCGCCGCGAATTTCGCAAGCCGCAGCTGCAGCTCAGCAGCGATGCGCGGGAGCGGCTTTTGACCCATTCCTGGCCGGGGAACGTGCGCGAATTGCAGAATGCGATCGAACGCGCGGCAATTCTGGCGAACGGGCCGGAGATCAACGAGAGCGCGTTGCAATTGCCTACGCCCAAGCCTTCGGCGGAGCAATTGCCGGGCGGAATGCTGGAAGAGGAATTCCTGTGGGAAGGGCCACTGGAGGAAGTGTCGCAGCGGGCTGTCCAGCACGTGGAGCGGTTCAAGATTCAGGATGCGCTGCGCGACACCAAGTGGAACAAGACGCGCGCGGCAGAAAAGCTCGGAGTGTCGTACAAAACCCTGCTGCACAAAATCCGCATATTGGGCCTCGAGAATTAGCGCGGTTGCTCGTCCTTCTGTTCCCTGCCACTTTCTCGAAAATCATTCTGCTCAAGGACGGCGCGCGGTGTGCAGGTTTACGCTGCGGACATTCCAGGATTTTACGCGGACGTGAGTGAAGCCGACTTTTTCCATCAGCGCAGTTAGCTCCGGCGGCGTGGGGAATTTTTCGACCGAGCCGGGAAGATAGCTGTAGGCTTCGCTGCTGCCGGAGATGGCTGCGCCGATCCGCGGCAGGATCTGCCGGAAGTAGAAGCGGAATAGTCCCGCCATGGGCCCGGCGCCCGGCTCCGAAAACTCCAGGATTCCCACTTCCCCTCGCGGTTTCAGAACGCGCGCGATTTCGCGCAAGCCGTTTTCATAATTCACGAGATTGCGAAAGCCAAACGCCGTGGTAACCAGGTCGAAACTCGCGTCGGCGAAGGGGAGCTGCAGCGCGTCTGCCGTCGCAAAAACGGCGGAGCGGGAATGTTCGGCGGCCTTTTTGTGTGCGCGATTCAGCATGGGCTGCGCGAAATCACTGCCGATGAGCGGAAAGCGGTGGGCGCCGGAATCGCGGAGCTCATGAATGCGGACGCGTTCGAGGGCGAAGGTAAGGTCGCCGGTGCCGCAGCATAGGTCCAGGACGCGCGCGTCGGTGCGGCGCAGGATGCGATAGAACCTTCGGGCGGCGCGATGGCGCCAGTAGCGGTCGAGGGAAAACGAGAGGAAATGATTCAGGAAGTCATAGCGCGGCGCGATGCGGCTGAACATATCGCGGACGCGCGCGGAGGCTTCGCGTTCGTTGAACGTGCCAACCGGGCGCGTGCCGGACAGTTTCGTCGGCCTTTCCATTGACGCAGTCATGCGATTCAAGGGTGGTAAGTCAGACTTTTGCCAGTGCGGAAATGGCTGGGAGTTCCGCGAATGTTCGCTGAACGAGAGGCCAGGGCAAGTCAACGCCCCACTGGACTTTTCCAATGTGGCGCGGCAACACCCAAAGGACACGCCCGCTACGAGCCTTTTTATCACCTGCGAGGATGGGACGCAATTGAGTTGCGCGAATTCCGGCGAGCGATGGCAAGCGGGCCGACGTTGGATATCAAGCGAATGATGCGGGTGGCTTCGGATTCTCGGAGACGGCCAGTGGCGAGGCCGAAGACCGTGGCGGCTAGCATGCCCCAGGCGACGGCTTCGCCGTGGAGGAAGCGGCGGTAGCGCGTGGTGGCTTCCAGCGCGTGGCCTAGAGTGTGGCCGAAATTCAGGATGTGGCGGAGGGCGCTTTCGTGCTCGTCTTTGGCGACGACGTGAGCTTTGATGCGGATGCAGCGCGTGATTATCCAAGCGAGCGCGGCAGGGTCGCGGCGCAGGAGCGCGAGCATGCGGCGCTCGAGAAATTGGAAAAGTTCAGGATCGGCGATGACGCCGTACTTGATGACTTCATAGAGGCCGGAACGATACTCGCGGTGCGGGAGCGTTTGCAGGACGTTGGGATCGGCGATTACGAGCTTTGGCGGATAAAACGCGCCGACCAGGTTCTTGCCTTCGCGAAGATTAACGCCGGTCTTGCCGCCGATGGCGCTGTCTACCTGCGCGACTAGGGTGGTGGGGACGTGCACGAGGCGGACGCCACGAAGATAGGTGGCCGCGGCGAAACCGGCGACATCGCCGACGACTCCTCCGCCCATGGCGACGATTGTCGCGCCGCGATCCGCGCCTGCGTGAACCAGTTGGCGCGTGATTAGCTCGATGGTGGCTAGATCTTTGGCGGCCTCGCGGTCGTCGAAGAGGATCGCGGTGACGCGATGACGTCCACGAAGGTTGCGCATCAGCGGGCGGCCCCAGTATTCCCAGACGTTCGGTGACGACAGCACAAAAATTCCGGTGGTGTCACCGAGGCGCGCGACTAGCGAGGCCGAGCGGCCTAGAAGACGCGGAGCGCAATGCACCGTGTAAGGACCGCTCGACGAAGAGACGCGAATGACGGGCATGATTTAGTGAAACTTCTTTTGAAGTTCGCCGACGGATTCCAGAATCACATGGCCGACGATGGCGACGCTGCGCGGGCTGACTTTATCGAGCGTGTCTTGCGGCGTGTGCCAGTAGCCTTCGCTGATGTAATCGTTGAGGTCAATGATATCGAGGGACGGGACGCCGCGCTGGAGAAAGGGATCGTGATCGTCGGCGGTCGTCGTTTCTTGCGAGAGAAAAATATTGCTATAGCCGAGGCGGTCGGCGGTCTTCCAGACCAGATCGTTGAGCCAGCGGGGGCTGTTTGATTGGCGGTCAATGTGAAGACCGTATTGGCCAATCATGTCCGCAAGAATGACGGCTTTCACGCGCTTCAGGTCGCCCGAAAGGGCCATGCGCGCGGCGAGCTCGCGGCTGCCATAGGTGTGGTCGTCATTCTGATCCCAGTTGACGAAAGCTTCCTCGCCGTCGAGAAAGGCGATCCAGACGGAATTGGGTTGTTCTTTTTTGCCGCAGAGCTGGCGAGCCATTTCGAGCATCAGTCCGGTGGAAGAGGCGCTGTCCTCGGCGCCGACAAAATTCGGGACGCTGCTGAGCGAGTCCACGTGAGTCAACAGCAGAATGATTCCCTTCCCTGTGCCCGGGGCTTTGGCGACGATGTTTTTCATGGCGATGTCGCCTTTGGGAGTGGAGGCGTGAAAGTCGTCCTGCTCAATTTCGCAGCCGTAGCTTTTCAATTGCGCGAGGATGTAGTCCTGCGTCCGGCGCAGTCGCTTCGGAAGCGGGCGGGCGCGGGCCGAAGCTGACGATTTTGGCGATATGCTCGTAGGCTTTCGCGCCGTCGAAGCCACCGGTTTGATCCGCGGGCGGAGCTACTTCGGCGAGCTTCGGCGGGGCGGATTGGCTGGCGACGGGCGACGCGGTTGCGGCGGTGCCGGAAGACGCCGAACTGGGCTGGCTGGATCCGCTGCACGCGAAAATTCCGCCGATGGCAGCGACAGCCGCAATGCCGAGCGATACTCTTCTGCACCAAGTGAACAATTTAGTGGGCCTCCCCGCCGGCCAAATTCTGCGACTCTTTGCGCCTAAGCACAACGTGCGAAACCAGCACGCCGACAAAATAGAGCGCGACCATGGGCGCCATGAACACCACCATGGTGGTGGCGTCCGGAGTGGGCGTGACTACCGCCGCCACAACCGTGATGATCAGCATGGCGTAGCGGAAATTCTTGAGCAGGAACTTGGGCGTCACAATCCCGAATAGCGACAGGATAAAAATCAGCACCGGCAGCTCAAAGATCACGCCGAGGCCCACCAGAATAATCAAAACCAGCTCAAAATACTCGTTGTAACTGATCAGAGGTTTGACCGGCGCGTCGTAAGCGAAGCCGATCAGAAATTTCAGCGTTTGCGGCAGCATGATGAAGTAGCCGAAAGCGATTCCGCAGAGAAACAAGAACATCGAGGAGATGATGAAGCCGGAAACGGCGCGGCGTTCATGCTTGTAGAGGCCGGGCGCGACGAAGAGCCAGACTTGATACAGGACAAAAGGCATGGCGAGAACGATGCCGAGATAGAGGCCGATATTAATTACCAGAGTGACGTAACCGCCGGGACTGGTGAAGTAGAGCTTGTCGTCGAAATGGGAAGCGCGGAGAGCATCTTGCATGGGCTTCACGAGGATCACGATGAAATGCTTGGAGACAAGCAGGCCGATGCAGGCGCCAATCGCGATCGCCGCAGCGGAATTGATCAGCCGCTTGCGCAAATCCATCAGGTGTTCGAAAAACGACATGCGTCCGCCGGCGTCGTCTTCGGCGGGCGGCAGGACGCTGGGATCAGGCTGAGCGGGGTCGGCCATCTGTCACTTTCTCGGGTGCTGAATCAGGATGGTCACCCTGATGCGGGACGTTTTCATGGGTCTCGAGTGGCGATTGCTCAGCAGATTGCGATATGCGAGTGGCGAGAAAATTTGGAGGTTCCGTGGCAACCGTTCCGGGTGTTGGTGGCAGCGGATCGTTGGTTGATTCCGGCGGCAGAGTCGGAGGATTCGTAGGCGCAGTTGCGGCGCCTCCGCCGATGGTTTGGGTGGGCGGCTGCGCTTCGCGGAGGCGACGCAGATCGGCTTCGCGTTCGAGGTCGCGCATGTGGCCCTCGAAAGTGCCACGCAATTCGGCGGTAGCGCGGCGGAATTCAGCCATGATTTTGCCGAGATTGCGCGCGAGTTCCGGGAGCTTTTCCGGCCCAAATACGACCAGAGCGACTGCGAAGATGATAATCAGGTGTGGGACACTAAGCATGGAGCGTCTGGGACGAAGGTCCGCCGGGATCCGGGCTTTCCGACGGCATCTCCGGCGCCATTTTTGAATCATAGAAGAGGGCCGGAAGCGTGTCAAACCACTGAAAAGTTGTATGCTATAATTATCTTCTTGGGGCTAAGCGAGGACGCATGGAATCAAAGGGGTCGTCAGGGCGTGGAGTCGTAGTGCTGGTGGTAGTGCTGGCCGTATCGGCGATATTGGGCGGGCTGTACGGTCCGTCCGTGCGCGCCACGGCTGCCGGCCAGAACGACATGCAGGACTCGGTGAAGAGCTTCACGCGCGTCCTCTCGGTGGTAGAGCGCAATTACGCTGATCCGGTGGACACCGACAAGGTGATCTACGATGGCGCGATCCCCGGCATGCTCCGCGTGCTCGATCCGCACTCGAATTTCTTCGATCCCAAGCAATATGCGTTGTTTAAGGAAGAGCAGGAAGGCAAGTACTACGGCGTCGGGATGACCGTGCAACAGCGCGAGAATCAGACCGTGGTGCTTTCGCCCTTCGTTGGCTCACCTGCTTATAAAGCCGGCATTCGTCCAGGAGATATCATTCAAAAAGTTGACGGCAAGTCCTGCGACGGCCTGACGACCACCGAAGTGGCGGATATGTTGAAGGGCGCCAAGGGCACCGTGGTGCACATCTCGCTTGGGCGCGAAGGCTGGGACAAGCCGATTGAAGTGACGGTGACGCGCGACGAAATTCCCCGCCCCGGCGTGGAATATTACACGATGGTGAAGCCCGGCATCGGGTACGTGCGCGTGACGACGTTTAATGAGACGACGGATAGCGACCTGGCCGATGCATTGAAACAACTGGACGTCTCCAAGCTGGATGGCTTGATCATTGACCTGCGGAATAACGGCGGCGGATTGTTGAACCAGGCTGTGGGTATGGCGGATATGTTCCTAGATAAGAACGAGATTGTCGTGTCGCATCGCGGGCGGGCTTCTCAGGAACGGCGCTATTACGCGGTGCGCGGCAATCAAGGGATTGAGGTGCCGGTTATCGTGCTGATCAACGGGCAGAGCGCTTCGGCGTCAGAAATCGTATCCGGAGCGATTCAGGACCACGACCGCGGGTTGATTGTGGGCGAGACGAGCTTCGGGAAGGGTTTGGTGCAGACGCAATTCCCGCTCAGCGAGGATACGGCGCTTTTACTGACCACCGCTCGCTATTACACTCCCAGCGGCCGGCTGATCCAGCGCGACTACAAGAATATTTCGCTCTACGATTATCACTACAATCCGCAGCCGCCCAAGAAGCCGGAAGTAAAGCTGACCGACAGCGGGCGACAGGTGTTCGGCGGTGGCGGGATTACGCCGGATGACGTGGTGGCGGCTCCGAAGCCGGACGATTTCCAGCAGATGCTTTTTCGCCGCGGAGTTTTTTATTCGCAGCAACAGGGCGTGGGCGACTTCACGCGTTTTTACCTGGGCGAGAAGCCGGACATCACCAAGGACTTTGTGGTGAACGACGATGTGATCGCGCAATTCAGGAAGTACCTCGATCAACAAAAGATCAAGTACACCGAGGACAACATTCAGGCCAACCTGGCGTGGCTGAAGTGGCAGATCAAGCGCGAGGTGTTTACTTCTTACTTCGGATTGACGGACGGCTACAAGGTGGAATTGCAGGATGACCCGCAGCTGGAGAAGGCCGTCGAGTTGATTCCACAGGCCAAAGCTCTTTACACCAACGCGCGAAAGATCCTTGCCGAACGCGAAGCTGGGCAGCCGAGCCAGCCGTAAAGTCGCGGCATTACGCCGTCGGATAGAAGGTGACGTGGCGCTGGGTACTTTGAGTACGGCTTGCGAGTGCCCGTGTCATAAGGCTGGCGGCACGATGATCCACGTCGTTAACTGCTGCGAGCAAAGCGGGGGGGGTGGCGCGAATTGCAATTCCCCAAAATCCCTTAGGCCATGGCGAATTTCCATAGCCTCGTGAAGTCGCATTACATCATTCCTGCAATTCCACCCGACGAGACGCTGGACAAGTAGGACGTCCGAATCATTAGAAGCTGACCGCGAGCCCCCGGACGCCATGAGGCCCCTTCATCCTGCGTTCGTTCCGCCGTACGGTCGCTATTGCATTCCACGGCACGCTGCGTAAAACCAGTTCTGGCGGCACGCCCGTAACGTCGTATGCTTGGAATAGCTTACACGGGCTTGGGGTAGTCAGAAACGCCGTGAACTCGTCCCAAAAAGCGCTCGGAATTGGTTTGCCCCGAATGACTCCTTCCGGTTGGGCGCTGACGAGCGCCTGGGGACTGCTGGTTGGCGGCTATTGCGTTGCGGCCCTGACGGTTTCAAACGGGCGGGGCCTGACCGCGTTCGGCGATATCATGCAGTGTGCGGTGGCGCTTTTTGCCTGCGTGGGACTTTTCCTCAACGCATTTTCCAACGAAAAACGCACTCGGGTCTTCTGGATTCTGCTGGGTCTGGGCTGCGCGGCCTGGCTGGTGGGGCAATCCATCTGGACGTACTTCGAGGTGGCGCTTCGGAAGGACGTTCCCAATCCCTTCGTAGGCGACGTGATTCTCTTCCTGCATCCGGTGCCGATGATCGGGGCGCTGGCCCTGAAACCGCACGACAAGCGCGACGATCTGAACGTGCACATCGGCTACCTGGATTTCTCGCTGCTGCTGATCTGGTGGGTCTACCTGTACCTATTCGTGGTAATTCCATGGCAATACATCGCGCCGAACGTGCTGGCTTACGGGTGGACCTACGACCATCTGGCAGCCGTGGAGAACCTCTTGCTGACGGCGGGTTTTGCGTATCTGATCACGCAGGCGAGAGGACGCTGGCGGGAGGTTTACGCGCACCTTTTCAGCGCTTCGCTGCTGTATGCGGCCGGGTCGTACATCACCAATCGCGCGATTGACCGCCTGGATTATTACACCGGCAGCCCGTTCGATTTGCCGCTGGTGGCGTCCTTCGTGTGGTTCGGAACGGCGGGGATTGTGGCTTACCGGTTGAAACCGCCGCGCGAAACCGTGGCGCCGCGGCCCGATCACGCGAAGAAGTGGGGGTCGGCGCTGGCCATGACGGCGGTATTTTCGATTCCGGTGATGGCGCTGTGGAGCCTGTGGCGCTCGGCAAATCCGCCGGACGTGCGAATATTTCGCGTCAGCGTGACGCAGGTGGCGTTGCTGCTGGCTGCGGTGCTGATTGCGCTGCGGCAGCGGCTGGTGGACCACGACCGTTTGCGGCTGCTGGAAGGCTCGCGCGAATCGCTCGAGAATTTGAAGCATTTTCAGGCGCAGATGGTGCAGACCGAAAAGCTGGTGTCGCTGGGGCAGCTGGCGGCGGGGGCGGCGCACGAAATCAATAATCCTTTGACGGGAATTCTCGGTTATTCCGACCTTTTGGTGGACGATCCGGCGTTAGGCGAGCGGCAGCGATTGGTGGCGGAGAAGATTCGTACTTTGGCGCGGCGGATTAAGACGCTGGTTACCAGCCTTCTGAGCTTCGCGCGGAGGGTGCCCAGCGAGAAGCTGCAACTCGATCTGAACCAGGTGATCGCTTCGGCCCTGCATTTGAGCAATCTGGACCTGCGCGGGAAGCATATTCAGGTGGAGACGTATCCGGACCTGGATTTGCCATTAATTCGCGGCGATGCGAACCAAGTGTTGCAGGTGTTTTTCAACTTGATCAGCAACGCGGTGGATGCACTGGAAGACGTCGGCGGTGGGCGGCTGACGATTCGGACGAAACACTCGGATTCGCGGATCACGATCGAGTTTTCGGATACGGGTCCCGGTATCAAGTCGCCGCAGCAGGTGTTTGATCCTTTCTTCACTACCAAGCCGGTGGGCAAAGGCACCGGACTCGGCCTGAGTATTTGCTACGGGATCATGCAGGAGCACGGCGGCCGTATCGAATGCTACAACCGTCCGGAAGGCGGAGCTACTTTCGTGGTGGAGTTCCCCGTCAACGCGCCCGAACTGTATCTGCCGGAAGCTCCTCAAACACTCAGTTCAAAGGTGAACCAGATTTAGTTGTGCGCCCGCGCTGCGTTTTTTGCGTCAATAAAGCTGTAGTACAGGAACGCGTCGTGAGGTTCCGCAAGCGGCGCTGCCGATGCGGCGGGCGGCGAATTTAGTCGCGGACCACGAATTCCAGTTCGATTCCTGCTACTTCGATCACGTCCCCCGGTGCAAGCTTTGTTGGATGCGTGATGGGCTGGCCGTTGACGCTGGGAACTTTGTCGGCTGGGCCGATGTAGTAGGAATTATCTTCGCGGCGATTGATTTGCGCGGCGGCTTTGGGCTTGAACCAGCCTTTGAGCTTCACGGTGGCCATTGCGGATTTGCCCACAACGGTGAGCTTGTCGTTCAGCACGTATTCGCGCTGATCGGTGCTGCCGCTGCGCACGACGAGGGTGGGCAATTTCATCCGGCCGGGCGCAGGCTGCGCGCTTTCGCCGACGGCTGCCACTTTTTGCAGGAATTCGCGGCGCTCTTTCGTATCGAGCATGACGGTCTCATTGATTTTTGGGACTGCGGGCTTCAAGTCGCCGTGATCGAGCGAGGTGGCGCGCACTTCCACGGAGTCGGTGACGACGATGGTGTGCTTGCCGATGCCGACGGAGTCGCCAGGCTTGAGCATGACCATTTTCACGCGCTGGCCGTTCACAAAGGTGCCGTTCAGGCTGCCGAAATCCTGCAGCATCAGGCGGCCTTCTTCGTTAAATACGCGCGCGTGATAGCTGGAAACGGCGGGATTGTCTATCACGATGCCGTTGTCCGGCGAGCGGCCGATGCTCACTTCTTTCTGACCGACCGCGACTTCCTTCAGAATCGAACTTTCAAATTTCAGTACGAGCTTGGACATGGAAACGTCCTCCGTATCACGATGGATCTTCGGGCCCTTTGAACCATCTCCCAAGTTTCGATAGCGCGCCCGCTTGCTTGGGCACGTGCCGCAAAACGATCGCGGTGATGTTGTCGCCCCCGCCGGCTTTATTTGCGAGATCCACCAGGCGGTCCGCCGATTCCTGCGCGCCCGTGGACTCGCCCAGCACGCCCGCGATCTGCGCTTCAGAAAGCTCGCGGAACAGGCCGTCGGAGCAGAGCAGGCAAATATCATCCTCTACTAAAAGCTCCTCGGTGACGTCCACATCCACGTGCTGTTCAACGCCGAGGGCGCGCGTCAGTACGTTCTGCATTTTGCTGCGGCCAGCTTGCTCGGGCGTCAAAATGCCGCGGCGGACGTGTTCGGCCACAAACGAATGATCTTCCGTAAGCTGATCGAACTGGCCTTTGCGCAGCAGGTAGGCGCGGCTGTCACCCACATGCGCGAGGCATACGCGATCTTCGAGGCACCAGGCGGCAACGATCGTGGCGCCCATGCTGCCTTTGCCGCCGAGTTGCTGGGCGGCCTGATAAATCTCCTGATTCGCAAGGCGCACGGCACTAGCCAGGCGGCTCGACGTTTCGCCAACGCCTTCGATCTTGCCGCCAAAGACGGGCAGACTCGGATTCGCGGCGCCGTCGCGGCAATGCGTGATGGTGGTCTCCACTGCCAGACGGCTGGCGCGTTCTCCAGATTCCAGACCACCCATGCCGTCCGAGAGGACGAAAAGATTCAGCTCTGGCGCGAGGCCGAAGCTATCTTCGTTATTTTCGCGAACACGCCCTACGTCGCTGCGCGCGCCAAAATCCATCGCACTTCCTATCGCACAGTCAGAGTCTGTGCGCTTTCGCCGCTCTGCGGTTGCCGTGCGACGCCCATTTGCCGGCGGCGCGTGCTGAATGCGTTTCGGTTATTTCAGGTTGCGGTTTCCCGCCAGCCTGCCCACGCTGCGCACGTTGGAAAAACCTTTTTCTTCCAGGCGCTGGGTGACGGAGCTGGCTCGCTTGTTTTCGATGGGCCCACAAAAGACGACGAAATATTTTTGGTGCATCCAGGTTCGAATCACAGCCTGGGCCGGCAAATCTATGGCGGTGATCTTCCGAATCGCACCTTGCGCTTTGTCTTCGCGCTCGAAGCGCTGTACGAAAAGGTATGTTGAGCCGAAGGGGGCGGGTGTCAGTTCGCCCTGTGCTGGAGAATTTTGCCCGAAGGACTGATTTTGCTTCTTGGCTGGGCCGGTTTCCATGCGCGGAAAGACTTCTGCGGGATGCTCAGGATTTGGGTGCGTCGGCACCGAAGATTTTGCGACCGGAGCAGGCGCGGCGGCGACTGGCGGCACAGGGGTCTTGGGCGCGGGAGGCGTTTCATCTTCAACCACCGGCGCGGGCGGCGGAGGCGGAGGCGCGGGAATCTCGTACGCGAAAGTCGGCGGCTTGGGCGCCGACGAGGCCGGGGGCGGTTGAATGAGCTTGTATGCTTTCATTACGGCGAGAGCGTGCAAACCGCTGAGCACAGCTGCCACGAGCACCAAAGTTGCGAGAACCCAAATCACGGGAGATTTGCGTTTCGCTGGGGGCTTCGCCGCAACGCCGGCACGCGGAAGGACTGAGGAACCGTGAGTCGTTGCGGCCGTGGCGCGAACAGGCGCTTGTGACGACGTCATCGGCACAGGCGACTTCAGCGCGGATTCCAGGTCCGCAACGGTTTGAAAGCGGCGCTCCGGCTCTTTTTCCAGGCACTTCAGAATGATGCGCTCGGCGGAAACCGGGACATTCGGCTCGACTTCGCGAGGCAGCGGCGGTTCTTCGCGCATCTGCTTCAGCGCGACGGCGACGGGATTATCGGCGCGGAACGCAGGCGAACCCGTGAACATTTCGTAGAGCATCAAACCGAGCGAGTAAATATCGGTGCGGTAATCTACCGGCTTGCCGCCAACTTGTTCTGGCGCCATGTAAGCCGGCGTACCGACCATGGAGCCGGTGAGGCGCGTTCCGGCTTCCATCGAACGCGCGATACCGAAATCCATGATTTTGACGTTGCCTTGCGCGTCAATCATCACGTTTTCGGGCTTCAGATCGCGGTGGACGATGCCCTGGGCGTGCGCTTCTTTCAGTCCAGAGCAAATCTGCAGCGCCAGATCCACAGCTTTGCGCTGCGGGAGACCGCCGAAGCGATTCAAGACCGACCGCAGACTTTCGCCTTCCACGAATTCCATCGAAGTGTAAGCGACGCCGCCAAGACGATTGAACTCATAGACGCGGCAGACGTTTTTGTGGGTGATCTTCCGCGCGAAGAGGAGCTCGTTCTTGAAGCGGTCCATCATGGCCTGGTCGGAAGCAATTTCGGGCTTGAGGAGCTTCAACGCGACTGTTTCGCCGGTTTCGCGGTCGCGCGCTTTATAGACATTGCCCATGCTGCCGTGTCCGGCTGAAGCGAGGATTTCGTAGCGCTGATTGAGAGCGGCGAGAGCCGTTGAGCTCAGATTCAAGGTTGCAGATGGCGGCTGCGGCGCTTCCGCGGCGACTTCCGCGGCGTCTGGCACGTCGCTCAGCAATACTGTGTCGCGAGGACCGGGCAGGCGTGCGGAATCGCGCGGCGACGCAGGCCCACCGGGCTTGCCTGATTTAGCCATAGGTGAACATAGGATAAGAGAGAAGCGGGTCCGGCTATACGGAACAAAACAAACGTGTAAGGTAAGAGTATCTGGTACGGACGGACGCTGGAAACGTAAAAAGTACAGCTAATCGTTTGAGAACAGCCCAGAGGCCGGGCTCCGCACTGCGCGATGGATTGCTTCATACTAAGCACTTAGCGCATACCCCGCAGGCGTGCCGGCCTCCTCCCCGGACGACGCGGTGGAGGAATTCGCATGGATGTCCCAAAAAGCCCGCCTTCCACCGTACCGGTGTCCGAAGTCGTCATCAATGTTTCCACGCCTAGCATTATCGCAGCCATGTTGCAGGCGGCGCCGCGGACCAGCGACTTGATCTTTTCTCCGGGGCGAGCGCCGCAAGTGGAAATGAGTGGGCAGCTCACACAGTTGAAAATCAAGGGCGTGGGCATTCTATCGTCCGAGGATACTGCGCGCATCGCGGCAGATTTGATCGGGCGCAATTCGCATGCCGTGGAAAAATTGAAAGAGGAAGGCTCCTGCGATATTTCCTATAGCCTGCCGAAGATCTCGCGGTTTCGCGTGAATATTTTCACGCAGCGTGGCAGCTGCGCCATCGTGATGCGCGTGATTCCCAGCAACGTGCCGGACTTCAAGACGCTGCACTTGCCGGCGCAGCTGGCGGAAGCGGCGGAGGTGCGTCCGGGAATCGTACTGGTGACGGGTCCGACGGGCAGCGGGAAATCCTCGACGCTGGCGGCGTTCGTCAACAAGATCAACGAGGAGCACGCCTGCCACATCATCACGATTGAAGACCCCATCGAATTTCTGCATCCGCATAAGCGGGCGACGATACACCAGCGCGAGCTGTATTCGGATACTCCCAGCTTTCCGCTGGCGTTGCGGGCCGCGTTGCGGCAATCGCCCAAGCTGATTTTGGTGGGCGAAATGCGCGATAAGGACACGATCGAAGTGGCGCTGGAAGCGGCGGAGACGGGGCATCTGGTGCTTTCGACACTGCACACGATTGACGCGTCAAAGACGATTGAGCGCGTGATCGGAGTCTTCCCTGTTTCCGAGCAGCATGCGGTGCGCGGGCGGCTGGCGAAAACTTTTCGGTACATTATTTCGCAGCGCTTGATTCCCAAACGCGATGGTAGCGGCCGCGTGGCGGCATTCGAGATATTGAAATCAACTTTGCGGACCCGGGATTACGTGCAGAAAGGCGAAAGCGAAGGAAAATCTTTGCTGGATGCGATGCGCGACGGCGGCACTGAAGGCATGCAGTGTTTCGACGATGAAATCGAGAAAATGATTCGCGCGAATGTGCTGGATATTGATACCGGACTGGCGTTTGCGACGAACGAAGGCAATTTGCGGTTGCTGATCGCGGATATCTTGGAGCCACAGCAGGATCTGCCTTCGCCTGGCGTTTCGACTGCGGATGCGACGCAAGCGGTCGAGACCGAAGAAGCTATCGAACGGTGAACGAAGGGCCGCCGGGTCAGCTGCGCAGGGGATAATTTTGGTGGACGTGAGGGGGCTCGAACCCCTGACCTCCTCGTTGCGAACGAGGCGCTCTCCCAACTGAGCTACACGCCCATCACTAAAACGATGCTCCCAATTCTAGCAAACGCATCGAGCAGCGCCAAACCCGTTCAGAGTACGAATTTCTCGCTAAGGTCTTGGGCGTAATCCCTTAGGCGCGTTTTGCGGTGTCTTCGGTGTGGGGTTTGTGCGACGCTACTTGGGCGCGGGCTGCGCTGACGAATTTTACGAAGCGGTGAGCTAGGGTGAAGATTCGTTCGGCCTGGCGCAGGCGGATGGCGTCTCTGGGGATCAGTTCCCCACCGATGCCGAGGGCTGTGGCGCCTGCGAGGATGAAGTTGGCGGCGGTGTGCTGGTTTACACCGCCCGAGGCTACTAGCGCGAGCGTAGGAAACGGGGCTTTCAGCGCACGGATGTAACTATCGCCGCCGACTTGCGCGCAGGGGAATACTTTCACGAAGTCGGCGCCGGCTTTCCAGGCGCGGGTGACTTCCGTCGGGGTGAGCGCTCCCGGCAAAACGACTACGGACGCGCCCAGCGCAAACTCCACGATTTTCATATCCAGGCCCGGGCTGGTGAGAAACGTTGCGCCGGCGTCCAAGCACTGGCGAGCGACGTCCGAATCGAAGACGTCTCCGGCACCCACGATCATTTTCGGGGCGTGTTTCACCAAATGCGCGATCACTTCGATGGCGCCAGGAACAGTCATCTCGATTTCGACGATGGGAATGCCGCCGCGCGAGACGGCTTCGGCGGCAAACAGCGCATCTTCCGCGGACGAAAGCCGCACGGCCGGAATGATGCCGATTTCTTCGATGCGAGCGCGGACCTCTTCTCGTTTCATGGGAGCGACGCCCTCCGGGAAGCCGGTTGCCGGGGCGGCAACTGGTGCACCGGGATTCTATCGGAATCGACAGTCCGCCGAAATTGAAAAGAAAAGCGCACGGCAACGAGAGATTACACTTCGAACGATTCTTCGGGCGCCGGAAGCTTATCGCCGTCTCGCGCAATCCACACGTATAAGGTAGGCAATAGAAAAACGCTCATAATCAGCGCCGAAAGCAGTCCGCCGACAATCACAATGGCAAAAGGCCTTTGCGAATCGGAGCCGATGGCGTGGGAGACAGCGGCCGGAAGCAAACCCAAGGTGGCCACCAGCATGGTCATCATAATGGGCCGGAGCCGGAGTACCGCCCCCTCGATGGCGGAGTCTTCGATGGAATGCCCGCGCACACGAAGTTGGTTGATGTATTCGAGCATGATGACGCCGGTTTGCACGGAAACGCCAAAGAGCGCCAGAAATCCGACGCCGCTCGAGACGCTGAAATGAGTTCCGGTGACGAGCAGGGCCAGCAAACCGCCGAGCGGCGCCATCGCCACGTTGGCGAGAATCAAAAGCGCCCACTTGGAAGTCTGAAACATGGTGTAGAGAATAATGAAAATCAGGAACAGTGTAATGGGCAGCACGAACATCAGCCGCTTGGAAGATCGTTTCTGACTTTCGTATTCTCCGGCCCAGTCGAGATGATAGCCGGTGGGAAGTTTCACCTGCTCCGTGACCTTCTTCATCGCTTCTTCGACGGTGCTACCCAGGTCGCGGCCGCGCACGCTGTATTTGATCGCAACGTAGCGGGAATTTTCTTCGCGGTAAATTTCCGAAGCGCCGTCAATTTCGTTCACGGCGCATAATTGCGCGAGGGAGACGCGCTCGCCGGAAGGAGCCACCAGCCGAATATTTTCGATCGCTTCTTTGGTTTCGCGATAGGGGGCTTGATAGCGAACCACGAGGTCGTAGCGCTCTTCCCCTTTGAGTACCTGGGTGACCGCCTTGCCGCCCACGGCGGTTTCGATGGCATCCTGAATATCCGCGACGTTTATCTGATAGCGGGCGGCCTTCTGGCGGTCCACGACGAAATTGAGATTCGGCTGCCCGATCACGCGGAAAATGCCGAGATCTTGCACGCCCTGCACACTTTGCATCACGTTGACGATCTTGTCTCCGGTCTCCTCAAGAAGCTTTAGGTCCGTTCCGTAGAGCTTAACCGCGAGTTCGCCCTTCACGCCGCTGACGGCTTCTTCCATGTTGTCTTCGATCGGCTGTGAGAAACCCCAGACGACGCCGGGAATTTTTTCCGCCTCGCGATCCATCGCCGCGATCAAAGCATCCTTATCTTCGTGGAACACGGGACGCCACTTTTCCTTGGGTTTCAAATCCACAAAGAATTCAGTATTGAAGAATCCGGTCGTGTCCGTACCATCATCGGGCCGGCCGACCTGCGAAACCACCTGCGTAACTTCTGGAAATGAGGCAAACATTACGCGCGCCTGATTCATCACGCGGATGCCTTCGGACGGACCAGTGCTCGGCGCGAGAGATCCGCGCGCCCAGATAGCACCTTCATCAAGATGCGGCAGAAATTCAGATCCGATAATGCCGCTAAACATCAAAAAAGCAGCCAGCGCGAGTCCCGTGATCGCGACTCCCACAGTCACCCAGCGATGCTCAATCGCCCAACGAACTCCTTTGCGATATTGGTCGGTGAGAAATGCCATCACCGGGTTGTGCCATTCGCGAACGCCTTTGCGAAACGCAACCGTGGCTACAACAGGGGCGATCAGCATCGAGAAAATCAAAGCACCGAGCAGGGCGTAAGCGACAGTCCAAGCCATCGGCCGAAACAAACGGCCTTCGACGCGCTGTAGCGTAAAGATGGGCATGTAGGCGGTGATGATGATGCCGATCGCGTAGAAGACTGGCCGCTGAATCTCGTGCGCGGCGTCGCGAATGGAATCCATAATGGAGACGGAGTTGGCCTCCTGACGATTCAAGTGGCGCACGATGTTTTCGATCATGACCACCGCGCCGTCAACGACCATGCCAAAATCCAGCGCACCCAGGGAGAGGAGATTCGCCGGAATATGCGCGAGGTCCAGGCAAATCGAAGCGAACAACAGCGCAAACGGAATGGTGAGCGCGACGATGAGCGACGCGCGGACGTTGCCCAGAAATAGAAAGAGGATGATGGAGACCAGCAAGAATCCCTCGGTCAAATTGTGCAGCACGGTGTGCGTCGTGAAACGCACCAGCTCGCTGCGATCGAGGAACGGAACGATCTTTACGCCTGGAGGCAGAATGTGATCGTTGAGTTCTTTGACTTTGGCGTGAATGCCTTCGAGGGTCTCGTCCGAATTCGCGCCTTTACGGAGCAGGACTATGCCTTCGATCGTGTCATCGTCGTCCACCACCTTCCCGTCCTCGCGGTGAATGGCTTTGCCGATTTGGCCGAGGCGGATCTTGGGGCCTTCGGCGACTGTGGCAATGTCCTGTACGCGTAGGGCGGTGCCGTTTTGCGTTTTAATGACGGTTTGTTCGATGTCATGGACGTTGGTGAACAAGCCGACCGCGCGGATATTGATCTGCTGTTGGCCCTGCTCGATGAAGCTGCCACCGGCGTTGGTGTTGTTGTTGGCTAATTGCTGCTCCACCTGGCCGAGATTTAAGCCGTAGGCGACGAGCTTGTCCGGTTGAATGCGAACTTGATATTCCCGCGTCGGCCCTCCAAAGCTGGCCACGTCCACGACGTTCGGGACGGACTTGAACTGCTTCTCGAGGGTCCAGTCTTCGATGGATTTTAGTTCCATTAGGTCGTACTGCGGATTGGTGCTGCGCAACGTATACCAATAAATTTGACCGACCGGGCTCCAGTCCGTGCCCATTTGCGGCTGCAGGCCATTGGGTAGCGTCACCTGTGACAGGCGCTCCAGCACTTTTTCGCGATTCCAATCGTTGTCGGACTCATCGTCGAAGATCATGGTGATGCTGGAGAGGCCGAAGAGCGAAAAGGAACGGAGATGGGTGAGATGAGGAATCCCGTTCATCTGAATTTCGATGGGGATGGTGACTTGCTGTTCCACTTCTTCAGCGGCGCGGCCCGGCCACTGCGTGATTACTTGCACGTAGTTGTCCGCCACATCGGGGTAGGCTTCGACCGGCAGATTGTGGAAAGAAAACGCGCCCCATGCCAGCAGAAGAATTGCAAGCGTGAGGATGATGAAGCGGTTGTTGAGCGCGGCGTCTACTAGGGCGCGAATCATCGGTTATTCAGTCTGGCTGCAGGATTGCATTTTCGATTTCGCCGCTCTGCGAGTTTTCAAGATGCGCCACATAGGGTCCGCGAAGATCTACTGTTCCGACGTGTTTTGCAGTTCCAATGCATTGCGGACGACCTGATCGCCGGGCTTGAGCCCGGACTGCACTTCCTGCATGTCATTTGGAAGCATGTCACCGCCGACGACGCTGACGCGGCGGAACTTATTTCCGCCAGCCGGCACGTAGACCCAATCACGATCGTGCAGGTGCAGAATCGCAGCCGCCGGAACGGCCGCGTGGACTTCTGATTTTTGACCGCGGAACGTGGCGGTGACGAACATTCCCGGGCGCATTTCACCCGGATTGCGCACTTCGATGCGGACTTTAGCCGTGCGAATGTTGGGATCGAGCACCGCACCGATGTTGCTGATGCCGCCTTTGACTACGCGGTCGGGATAAGCATTTAAACGGACGTCGGCGCTGTCGCCGAGACGAACGTCGGGCAAATCGTTTTCATAAACGTCGCAGAGAATCCAGACGTAGGAAAGGTCCGAAATCGTGAAGGGGTTCGCGGAAGCGGAAAGGCCTTGGACCCCGGCGGCATTGGTAACTTGCTGGTCGGTAATCACGCCGGAAACTGGTGCGACGATGTCCACGATCCCAGAAGGATGATCGAGAGGGCTGCCGAGAACGCGGAGATGTTCCGCGGTGGTCTCTACGTCAACTTTGGCTTTATTCTCGGTGTCCTCGGCGACTTGCAGATCATTCAGGGAAATGGCTCCGTGGTCGTACAAGCCCTTGGCGCGATCGAGTTGCTTGTTGGCGAGGATTTCGTCAGCCACCGCTTTTCGATAGTCGGAATAGGCGCCCGCGATATCGGCGCTCTGGACGCGCAGCAGGACTTGGCCTTTCTTTACCGTATCGCCCAACCGCGCGCGAATTTCAACCACGCGCCCGGCGGCGATGGAAATCACCGGCACGGTGCGAGAAATATCGGGGCTGACGACTCCGGTGGCCACCATGCGCCTGGGAGCCTTGTATTCAGTCGCGGCAACCAGCGGAAACTGCTCCGGATGATCCACCTGGACGAGGTTAACGTCGCCCTCACGTTCGACCTGCGCGGGCGGAGGCGCCTCTGCCGCAGCGTTTTTGCCGGCGTTTCCGCCGCAGCCCGCCAGCAGCAGCACGATGCCGCATGACAGGACGATGGGTGCGCTTCCTGCGCGTTTCATGAAGTTCCTCATATCGCCAGAGTTGTTCGAGTGGACCCCAAGCGCCGTAAGGAGTCCGTAAAGATTGAATAAAAAGTCCGTAATGCCGTCAACGGAAGCCGCCATAGTTGCAGGAAATAGACTCGCGCGTCAATCGCCACTGACGGCCGAAGGAATTGCGAGCATCGGATGAGAATTACGCGAAAATTTCAGTGGTGAACGCGATCAGAGGATGGAAACCGGAGGGGCGCGTCCGAAAGCGGTCTGGAGATCCAATAGCGATTGCCGAATTTCAGGAGTGGACAGAACGGGTGCGACAAAGGCAAGCGAACCGAAATTCGGACCGGACGGGAGAACAGCCCACGGATGTGTGGCGTTGCGGTTCTCCGGGGATGAATGATGCGGACAGGCGGCGCAGGCCGCATGGCGGCGGCTGCCGGAACATTCTTCGATCAACATCAGCTCGGCGTGCAGATCATCGGTAAGCGAAACGACGAAGAAGAGCAACACTATGGAGCAGACGAAGGCAGTCCATTCGCGCCAGGGGGCGTGACGGCGAATGCGGTCCTCGTGAGTCCACCGAGTGCGCCAGAGAATCACTCCGGCGATGGTGATCGCGAACCAGAAAGTATTTAGGAATAGCTCCACTTTCCCCTGTGCGGCTTAGCAGGTGCCACTCGGCTGGCATAGCTTCAAAGCCCGCGCGGATCGCGCCCGCACCAATCTACTATGCCGAGGGACCGGCGGGCAATCATTTGACTCGAGCACATTATTGGAACGGTTAGCCGGGCCAAAGGGTTGGCCGCGGATTATCGCGAATTGTGGGAACGGCTTATGGCTGCAGCATGCTTTTGGCGCGAGCCAGAAACGCATCGGCATCCGCAGGATTGGGCAAGCTGCCTTGCGCGAAATCCCGCGAGCCGCCGCCTTTCCCGCCAAATTGCTTGAGAGACTCACGCAGAGCCGCCCCCAAATCGGACGCCAATCCCTTGGATTGCGCGAAGACGACGTGCCCGCTTTCCCGGCTGACCAGGAGTGCAACGACGTCATTTACCGCAGCGAGCCGGGCGGCGAGTAGCCCGAGGTATCCCGATGTGGCTTCGGGCAGCGCAGCCGCGACTACGCGCGGTTCCGTCGTACTACTTTCGGGCGCGAGAGCACTGTGCGACTCGTCATGTTCGCGCAGCAGGGCGCGCGCTTCGAGGGAGGCCAAGCGCTCTTCGAGACGTTTCACGGCGGAAAATTGCTCGCGGCGTTCCGCGGCCATCTTGCCGATGCCGGCCGGCACATCCGGGAGGCCACAACTGAGCAGCGTCGCCGCTTCCGTCAGCAGGCCAAAATCGCTGCGCGCAGCGGCCAGCGCGCGATAGCCCGCCGTGTACTCGACGCGCCACAAATCGCCGCGGCGGCGTTCGAGCTTGCGGATGAGCAGCAGGCCGGCTTGTCCGGTGCGCGCCAGATGCGTGCCGCCGCAAGGCTGGCGGTCGAATCCTTCGATTTCGACCGCGCGGAGAATTCCTTCGCGTTCCACTTTTTTGCGGATGCCCTGCTCTGCTAGCTCTTCGGCGGTGCCGAAGCGGATTATTACCGGACGGTCCTCGAATATGATTTCGTTGGTGCGACGTTCGGCTTCCTCGAGGTGACGGGCAAGCACGGCGGGCACGTCGAGATCAATCGTGGAAATTTCTTTGCCGAGATGGAACGAAACGGTCTGAATTCCGAAAAGCTCTATGAACGCCGCGGAGAGCAAATGCTGCGCGGTGTGCTGCTGCATGTGGTCAACGCGGCGCGGCCAATCCACATGGCCGTGGACGGCACCGACTGGGACCTCGGCGGTGGTGTAGTGGACGACGTGATGCTCGACGCCGTCGGCGCCGGGCGAACCCTCGTCGGCATCCAGAACTTCCACGACTGAGGCGTCGCCGAGCTTGCCCAGATCGTGAGGCTGGCCGCCGGAGGTGGGGTAGAACGCGGTCTTGTCGAGAATCACGCGAAAACGATCGCCCTCGCGGTCGCAGGAAACCACTTGCGCGTCGAATTCCCGCAGGAACGAATCGCGATAATAGAGCCTGTCCGTCAGGTCAGTTCCCTTCCGTCAGAAAAGCAGGATAGCATAGTGGCGGAAACCCCAAAGAGCCCGGCAGGAAGCGCGCGGACACGATAGAATTGTTGCGTGCCCATCCAGCTGATCGCCACGGATATTGATGGAACATTGCTCGACAGCAAGTCTCAGGTATCCCCCGCAAATTCCCGGGCGCTTACCGAGGCTGCGGCACGCGGGATCGAAATCGTGTTGGTTACCGGGCGACGATTTGATTTTGCGCTGCCGATAGCGCAGTCGCTGCCGTGCGATCTGCACATGATCGTGAACAACGGTGCGCTCGCAAAATCGCGGAACGGCACGACGCACCTGCGTTACCTGCTTTCAAGCGCGACGGCCCGGCGCGTGCTTGAAGCGACCCCGGAATTTCGCGCCCATGCGGCGGTCGTGTTTGACCGCCCCGGTGCGCGCCAGGTGATTCTGGAAAAAGTGGATTGGGACGATCCCTTTCGCGGAGGTTATTTTCGGCGGAATCGCGAGTACATCGCCGAGATGGCGCCTTTGCCGAGCTGTCTGAACGGCGAGGATCCGATTCAGGTGATGTACACCGGGCAGTGCGTTCCGATGCGCGCGGCGATGAAGACGCTTGCGGCGCTGCCGTTTGCGGCGGAATTCACTTTGGCGCTCACGGAATACGAGGGGCGCGATTTGTCCATTTTGGATGTGCTGCCACGAAACGTGACCAAGGGCACGACTTTGAAGGAGTGGGTGCGCAGGCGCGGCATTCCGGCCGAGAACGTGATGGCCATTGGCGACAACTGGAACGACCGCGAAATGCTGGAATTCGCAGGGCAGCCCGTGGTGATGGGCAATTCCGTGGACGAGTTGAAATCGCTGGGCTGGCCGATTACTCTGTCGAACGACGAAGATGGGTTGGCCGCGGCGATTCGCCGGTACGCGCTGGATGGTACGGCTCGTAGCGGGAGCGTTTGAGGTTTGAGAATTGAACGTATGAGCCGGTTTACGCAAAAAGCTCTAATCGGAGGCGGGCTACTAGTCGTTGCCGCGGTGTGTGCTGCGCCGGCGCGGGCGGATTACGCCGTCCTCAGGTCGGGTTTGCGTCTGCACATCACAGGGTATGAGGCCGAAGGCACTCACGTACGGCTGACGGTGGACGGCGGGACAGTGGACGTGTTGGCCACGGACTTGGTGAGCGTCGAGCCGGAAGACCATTTCGAGGCGCTGCCACCGTCGCCGGTGACAAGCGCCGGGCCGTACGCGAATTTGATCCATGCAGCCGCGCAGAAGCATGGCCTGGACGAAGATTTGATCGTGCGCGTGATCGCCATGGAATCGAACTTCAATCCGCGGGCGGTTTCGCGGAGGCAGGCGCTGGGCCTGATGCAATTGCTGCCGCAGACGGCGGCGCATTATTCCGTCGCGGACATTTTCGACCCGGCGCAGAATATTGATGCCGGCGTGCACTATCTGAAGGATTTGCTGACGCGTTACCGCGGGAACCTTACGCTGGCGCTGGCTGCTTACAACGCCGGGCCGGAGATGGTGGAGCGCTACGGCGGGATTCCGCCATTCCGCGAGACCCAAAATTACGTGCGGCAAATCACTTCAAAGATGGTCCACGAAAAGACTACGGCGGCGCCTGCCAAGAACTGATACAAACCTCGCCTGGATTCAGCTAATTGAATCGCGACCTACTGAGGAAACTGGGGACTTGTGGTGGTCGGCTGCGACGGCTGCTGCTGAGTCGGCTGGCCGGGATTGCCGTTCAAGCTTCCGCCGCTGCCAAAAGCACCGTTGACGTTCTGCCCGATGCCGTTCGCGCCGGCGTTGCCCGCCTGCTGTTGCATCGCCGCGGCAGCGTCTTCCAGCGGATTCCAAATGAATTCCCAGTTGAGGTACTTTTTGCCGCCGTGATAGACCTTCTGGGACGGCAGATCCTCCTTGCAAGCCACCCCGGTAAGGAACGCGCCGAGCACCGGTCCATCCACGGGTCCGGTGGGCTTTAGCTGCGCCATGGCAGCGAGGCTCGCCTGAGTGACAGCGCCTCCCTGCCCTATCCCTGACTGCAGCGGGGACAACGGATTCTGATTGCCGAGCGGATTTTGGCCGACGATCGGACCGGCGGTAGGATTTTGCGGAGATTGCGGATTCTGCGGATTTTGTCCGTTCGGCTGCGTTGGATTTTGGCCGTCCGGCGATTGCGGATTCTGTCCATCGGTGGAGCCGTTTCCCAACCCACCTGCTGCGGACGGGTTTGAAGCGTCCGTTCCGATCCCGCCAGAAGATGTCTGGCCGGGCGGCGAATTCAAATTGTTGTTGGGATCGCCGAGACTCGATGCCGGGACGCCTGGTCCACCCGCGGCACCTGGAATTGTCGGTAATTGCCCGCCGTTCGCGTCCATCAGCGCCATTTGCTGGAGGTTCGCGTACTTAGTGCTGCCGATGATCTGGCCCGCAGCGTTGACATAAACGAACCGCCAGGAGCCGTCGGAGGGATTGGTGGGGTCTTTGTACGCCTGGCGAAGGAAATGCAGTTCCGGCAGGCCTTTCTGCAGATCTTCGAGATCCTGGGGATAATGGCCGGTCTTGTGGAAATAGAGGCGAATCGCGCGCGCGTACTGGTTGCCGCGCCAAATGGCCTCTTCCTCGATCATTCTGCGATGCTCGGTGGCGCCGTTTTGCAGCACTTCCAAACTCATCCACACGACCAGTACGAGCAGCGCCAACGCCAGCAGGAACGCAAAACCGCCTTCTTGCGAGCGTTGGCGGCGCGCACGTTTTGCGGTCCGCTTTCGCGATCGGCGCGGTTCATGCGCTGCGGCTGGTTTCAGGCTTTCGCCGAAGATATTCTTCTCGTTCATTGATTCAGCGAGCTGGTCGCTGCCTCGCCGCTCACCGGCGGCACCATTTGCACCGTGGCATGGCGGCCGGATGAGATTTCTTCGACGTCCGCGGAATCATTGCCGATTTTGTCGAGCCGGAAACGATTCAGGAAAACCGAGCCTTCCTCGACGACCAGCACGTCATCGCCATCGAGAAAGAATGCCACGCGCTTGCCGCTATCGGGCATGGAGGCGTATCCGAATAGCTGCGCGGGAACTGTAACAGGCGGAGGAGGAGGCGGCACAGGCACGGTCGGGAAGGAGTGGCGCCGTTCATCCGCGATTTGGGCGAGTGTCTTGGGCGGCGGAGGAGGCGGACCAAAAGTGAAAATATTGCGATGCGAGCCCGAATATTCGAGCTTCTTTATCTTTTCGAGCAAATCCAGCCGCAGTTGCGGCTCGTCCACACTCAAAGGATGAAATGAGGTATTGGAAGCCAGAACTCCCTTGGCGCTAGGAGCATCGCTGCGGCTGAAAAAGTAGACCACGGCCGCGACCACCAGCAAGCCGACGAGCAAGTAAATTTCGTTGCGCTTGGACATCGCTCAAGTCCTGAAATACGTATGCAGCTCGAGGTGCAAACGGATGCCCGGTCCGGTCGCGGCCGAGTCCAATTTCAAATCGCTCAAGAGATAGAAATATTTGGAGCGTTCGAGGCCGTTGATGAACTGAATGATCGCCGGGTAATCGCCTTCTACAGTGTCGGCGATATCCACTTCCACCACCCCGCGGCCCGCAATCTCCTTTTCGTGAAACGCAATGCCAGTGCTCCGCAAATTAGACTTGCTGGCGATGGTGCCCAAATCCCCGTCAATGGCCGAGTATCCATCGGTCGAGCCGAGAAACGCGGTGTGGTAGAAACCATCATATTCCTTGCCCACTCCGGAAAGCGAAGCGCGGATCCGTTCGCCGCGCGCGACGTCCGCCTTGAGCAGCTTGGATTGCAGCTCGAGGCGGTCGCGCTGCGCGCGCATGGCGTCCACGCCTTCGCGCGAGGACTGCCACAGGATGTACCCCACCGCGAGGTCCGCCGCGAAGAGCGCAACGAGGCCTCCGATGATCCACATCTTCCAAATTTTCCAGGCAGCGTCCATAGTCAGGTTTGTGGCTTACGTCGTCGAATACCACGCCGTTAGTTGCACGGTGACCGGGTCCGCGGAACCCTGCTTATCGGAATGCCGGTCGTCAATCACGTGGATGTCGCTAAACGCTTTGGATTTTTCGAGCGTTTCCAGAAATTTGATCTTGCTGTCGTCGGATTGCGCGCCGACGGTCAATGCAACGAGGGCGCGGCCATTTTCGAGCTTCGGCGAAATGTTTACGACGCGCACGCCAGGTGGCAGAGTTTGCTCGAGATCCATGAAAATTTTGGTCCAGGGGAAACTGCGCTGGCCGATCAGCGAATTCAGGAAGGCTGCGCGATCGAGCACCTGCCGCGCACCTTCGGTCTGAAAATACGCCTGCAAGGTCGCCTGCCTTTCCTGATTCGCGCGAATTTCAGCCTGCCAATGTGAGATGTCCGCGCGCAAATCGCGGTTGGCACGCCAGGATGAATAGGCGCCGTGACCGAGAAGCAGAAACGCGAGGACGCCGATCACGCCCAAGAGGCCGGTGGCCGCGATGAAGGGCCGCTTGTTCTCGAGCGGCGCGGTCGAAAGATTAAGCCTGAGTTTCATATTTCCAAGAGCAAAAGGCTCACGAGCCTCCGTTTAGCATCCAGCCAGCCAGTGCGTCTAGATCCTGGTACATCAAATCTTTCGCGCCGGCATCCAGCCGCAGAGCGCTTTCCGTTTCAGCGAGCGCGCCGATCGGGCACTTCAATTCGGCAGAAAGCGCGCGGCGAAACACTTCGGCGCGCGCACCAAAGCCCGTTACACAGGCGCGGTCGGGACTGCTCCCCCAAGTATCCTGGTAATAGGCGATCGCCGGGTAGACTTCATCGAGCATCGCTTGCGGATCAAGCAACGACGCTTCGCCAGTCATTTCTGTGGAGCGATAGACGCAGAGGCGGCCGGCGTTGACGACCACAGTGGTGAGCGTCTTGCCGGACATGCGCGCGAGAAGCGTTGCGCCTTCGTCACCTAACAACGGCAGGCTGGCGAGCGTGGAGCTGAGCACGACTCTGGCGGTGGCGTTCAGCGGCTCCAGTATATCCTCGTACTCGCGCACGATTCTCTGGCGCGCGACAGCGGTGACGACTTCCAGAGCTGCTTCGCGACCGCTCTGGCGCATCCAGGAAACCACCGTTTCTTCCATATCGAACGGAACGCTTTTCTTGAGGCGCCACCGCAGCAGCGGAACGGCTTCATCAGCGCGGCGCGGCAGCATATCGAACGGAAGAATAAAAACGCGTACGACCGGGTCGGGGATCAGCAACGCGAGGGGCGCGTCATGCACCGGCACGCGATTAAATACTTTGCGCAGCGCCGACCGCACCGCTTCGGGCTGGACTACATTGGCATCCACCGGCGACGCCATGATGGCACCGAGCGGCAGCGGTTCGATCGCGTGCGATTCCAGGTGGCCGCCGGTTTTCGACCAGTGAGCCGCGGCAACGTGCGTGGACGCGATTTCGACCACGAGCGCTGGATGCGGCATGGCGTTGAGCCAGCGCTCCAGCCTCTTCACGGGGCCTAGCTCGAAAAAGCGGGTGGCCAGTGTGGCGGAACTAGTCAAGGAACGTCACCTTGTTGATTTCACGCAGCGTGGTGGTGCCGCTGCGAACTTTCGCGAGGCCCGAATCGCGCAGAAACGACATCCCTTCTTCTTTCGCCACGCGCTTGATTTCGGAAGTCGGACGGCGATTGATGATCATCTCGCGAATGTGGTCGGACAGATCGAGCAATTCGGTGATCGCGGAGCGGCCGCGGTAGCCGCTGCCCGAACATTCCAAACAACCGGTGCCCTCGTAAAACGGCACAGACATCCACTCCGCCGGGTCCAGCCCCGATTCTTTCAGCGCTTCCGGCGTGTACTGAACTTGTTTCTTACAATTTTCGCAGATCACGCGGACCAGGCGTTGCGCCATGATGCAGTTCAGCGCCGAAACGAAATTGTAAGGCTCGACTCCCATGTTGATGAAGCGACCGATCACATCCGTCACGTTGTTGGCGTGGACCGTGGTGAAAACCAGATGGCCGGTAAGCGCGGAATTGATAGCAATTTGCGCCGTTTCCTGGTCGCGAATTTCGCCGACCATGATCTTGTCCGGATCGTGGCGCAGAATCGAACGCAAGCCGCGCGCGAAAGTGAGGCCCTTCTTTTCGTTTACCGGAATTTGGGTAATTCCACGGACTTGATATTCGACCGGGTCTTCGATGGTGATAATTTTGTCTTCGTCGTTCTTGATCTCGTTGATCGCGGCGTAGAGCGTGGTGGTCTTGCCCGAGCCGGTAGGCCCGGTGACGAGCACCATTCCGTACGGTTCCTGAATGTAACGGCGAAAGCGCGTCTTGTCCGGCCCGTCGAAGCCGACCACGTCGAGAGTCAAGTTGCGGAATTTTTCGCTCAGCGTCTCTTTGTCGAGGACGCGCAAGACCGCGTCTTCCCCATGCACCGAAGGCATGATGGAAACGCGGAAGTCCACGAAGCGGCCTTTGTAGCGCACGCGGAAGCGGCCGTCCTGAGGCACGCGGCGCTCGGCGATATCCAGTTCGCTCATCACTTTAATGCGCGAAAGAATCGTGGCGTGCCATTCCTTGGCAAGCGGCTGCATGGCGTATTGCAGAACGCCGTCAATGCGGTATTTCACCACCACTTCGGTGTTGCGCGTTTCGATGTGAATGTCGCTCGCGCGGCGTTCGAGCGCCGTGAAAATTACGGTGTCCACCAAACGAACGACGGGGCTCACGCCGGAATCGCGCGTGAGCTTGTCCATCGAAATGTTTTCTTCGCTGTCTTCGTCGTCGCCGACAACCTGGAGAGTGAATCCTTCGGTGGCTTGATCCAACACGCGCTGGGACTGCTCGGTGCGCTTCAGCAGGTCATCAATTTGCGAAGTAGTCGCAACGCGAATCTGCAGGCGCTTGCCCAGCAACAGCGAGAGTTCGTCGGTGAGCTGCAACTGGCTGGGATCGGCCATGGCGACCATCAGCGTGGTGTCATGCGCCTCGAGCGGGACGAATTTATAGCGAAACATCAGTTCGGCTGGAATGCTGCGGAAAAGATCGGGATCAATGCGCTGCTCGCGCAAATCCACAAAGGGACAGCGGTAGCGTTCGGCGAGCCGACGCGCCTGATCGCGCTCGGCGCCTTCGTTCGGCAGTCCTGGAACGACCGGATTGTTCGTAGGTGTGGCCATGGAACCCAAATCCTAACCCCCGGAACCCACTTGGAGGGAGAACAGCGGAAGATAAAGGGATATCAAAATAGAGCCTACCACAACCGCCATGACCACCAAAATGGCGGGCGAAACCCAGATTAGAGTGCGCTGTAAACGGGTGCTGACTTCTTCCTCATAAAACTCCGCGACGCTGGTGAGCATGGCGGCGAGGGCGCCGGAGGCTTCGCCGACTTCGATCATTTCGAGCGCCAGATCAGGCACCAGGCGGGTTTCCGCGAGGCTTTCGTGCAGGGTGCGGCCTTCACGCACGCGGGCGCCAGCGCCTCGCACGGACGTGGCAATCAAGCGGCTGCCGATGGCTTGCGAGGAGGTCTCCAGGCCCGCTACCAGGGGCGTGCCGCCGGCAAGCAGGGTCGAAAGCGTGCGAACGAATTGCGCGATTTGCGATTTCAGCCAGATGTCGCCGAATACAGGAATTCTGGGTTTCAGGCGATCAATAGCGACGGCACCCTGATCCGAGCGAGTCCATAGGAAAATTGCGATGGCGGCTACCACAACGACTGCAAAGACCAGGAGGAAATAATCACGCAGCGGTACCGACAACGACAGCATGAACTGCGTGATGGCAGGCAGCTTGATGCCGAGGTCCGAGTACAGTTTTGCGAATTGCGGCATTGCGTACGTGACCAGGTACGAGAGCGTCACAATTACCGCCACCACGAGAATTGAAGGGTAAATAAGCGCGGTAATCAGCCCTTTGCGAAAGCCGGTGCTCACGCGCAAATAGGAAATGTACTGCTCCAGAACCCCGGTAAGATTTCCGCTCCGCTCGCCGGCAGTAATCGCCGTCACATAAACCGGCGGGAACGATCCCTGTGCAGCCAGCGCCTCCGAGAGCAAGGCGCCATCGCGCACTCGCTGGCGAACATCCTGCAATACCGGACGCAGGCGCGGCGCAGCGGCGCGTTCGGCGAGCAGGTCCAGGGCCTTCAGAATTGGCAGGCCCGCCTTGATCAGCGTATTAAATTGCTGGTTGAAGATGAGGAAATCGTTGGTGAGGATTTTGCGGGCGCGGTGCGCGCCGCTAAACTGCGCGAGAATATTGAACTCATTCTTGACCGAAAAGACGTGAAAACCGCGCTCGGCGAGCTTCTGGCGGACTTCCCCTTCGGTCTGAGCCGTCTCCAGTTGTTGGAAGACGCGGCCGGACGTATCTCCGACTTTACATACATACTGGCCCACGAGGGTATAGACGGCCCACTACTTGGGACGTCTTGATTAAAGTTTAGCATATCCCCCGGAACGCCAACCGCAGCCTAGGTGGCGTGGGTTCGTAATGTAACATTACGATTTGATTTCGAAGATTCGTCAGTGAATAGAACCCGCCAGTTCGGATTCATCCACCACGGCGACATTGGGCGGAGGTTCAAAATGAAATTTCGCCTCGGGAATCGGAAGATTTTCTTCCCAATCGGCGAAGCGGAATTCAGTCTCAAGGGCACCGGGCTGCCGGATCAGCAGGCGCACCAGATGCGCTTCGGAATCGGATTCGATTAAGACCTCGCTTACTTCGCCGTCTGCGCCCGCGGATTCATTGCGCGGAACGCAGCGCAGCATCGTATCACCAGCCGTCAACGGCCGATCGTCGGGCGGGTCGTCCTTCGCGGCGTTCACCAGATCAATCGTGCGGCAAAGGCGAGAGAAATCCGTCTTCCCGGTGAGCAGCGCAAGCGGCGTGCGCCAGTCGGAACTGTCCTTCACTTTGGCGCGGGTGGCCGTGCGGTCGGCGGGGACGTAAAACCATACGTTGGTTCCGTCCACGATGAAGAGTTTTTGTTCGGGCGATTCGTATTCCCAGCGCATGCGTCCCGGCCGCGAAAAATACACGGTGCCGGATTCCGCGGAGACGCCTCCGCTGCCGTCGGAATAGCGCTCAAAGAATGTGGCTTTCAGAGTCGAGGCGTGATGGTAGCGCGCCTCCAAAGCGCGCACGGCTATTTTTGCGTCCGGGGCAGACGCCGGCGAGATAGACATCGCCGCGATCGCGAAAATCAAAACAAGCATGGAATTAGATTAGCAAGAATGACGCGGGACCGAGGCTAAAGTTTACTGCGCGCTCACAGCTCGGCAATCGTCGAAAATGATGACCCGAAAATTACCTCGACTACTGCAGCGGAGGAAAGCCCGAGTTTGAGCACGGCGGAGGTATAAGCACTCCCGTGGCATTGACGCGGATTACGCCCGTCTCGTCCACACAATAGCTGGCTGTTCCGGTGGTCCCCAGCGCTACCGGCGTGGCACTAATTGAATACCCTGAATCTCCCGAAGCGCCGCAGGCAACTGGAATCCCCGTCGTCAGCGCCAGAACACCGTTAGGAGTGAAAGTGTACGAATAGCCGGTCTTATGATAAGGCGGAGTCGAAAGCACTTCGTCGATCAGACCGCCATTGGCGCAACCGCTGGACCCGACCGGGCCGCCCAGCTGCGTAAGCGTCGTCGTGAATCCGTCGCTGAAGGTGGACGAGAATGTCTGCTCGGCGGAAGTCATGGTGCGCAGCGCTTGCACCGCGGCACCCTGGTTGGCGGCAATCTTGGCGCGGAGCAGGTTGGGAATCGCAATCGCCGCGATGATGAGGATGATCGCTACCACGATCAGGAGTTCGATCAGGGAAAACCCGCGATTTCGATCCTGCCTTCCATCCGAGTTGTGATTGTTTTCGAACATTTTCCTCAGGCACCGCGAACTCGAAAAAAAGAAGGGGGGAAGCCAACGACTTCCCCCCCTGACTGTGCAAAACCTTACTGCAACGGGGGCTTGCCCGACGCCGAGCAGGGGTTCATGATCTCGCCGACTGTACCTGCGGAGTCAACGCGAATGACGCCCGTCTCATCGATACAATACGCTGCCGTTCCGGTCGACAACGAGATCGGAGCCGCAGTGATGGAAAACCCGGTGTCACCAGAACCGCCGCAGGCCACTGGAATACCCGTGGTCAGGGCTGCGACACCGTTGTTAGCGAACGTGAACAGGTAGCCGCTCTTGGTCGCCGGATCGTTACCCAACACTTCGTCGATCAAGTGAGCAGCCGCGCAAGTCCCGGCCGCGCCCGCCGCGCCGCCCAATTGGGCCTGCGTGAGCGTAAAGCCGTCGCTGTACGTGGACGAGAAGGTTTCCTCGGCCGATGAAATCGTACGGAGCGTGCCGACCGCGGCAGACTGGTTCGCCGCAATCTTGGCGCGGAGCAAGTTCGGAATTGCGATCGCCGCGATAATCAAAATAATCGCCACGACGATTAACAACTCAATTAACGAAAAACCCTTCTGTTTCTTATTCATTTTCTCTCCTTGGATCGGATATCGCATTTTGCGTCGTATCCCTCTGGCGGGGTACGCTGCCATAACTGCACGGGGCATACCAAGTGCGGGCGGCGGTTTACCCTTATGGCACAATGCATTATACCGCTCACTTTCAATTACATACAGACGCGCCGAGGGCCTGTTGCGTTAGCCGCAACACGGCGAACATGCTGCGATTCTCAAAAAGTGACAATTTGCGGCGGTCTTCTGCGACTGAAACAGTCAATGGCGACGGCCGATCTGCCAGGGTCTAAAACGCCCGCGACCGACGCTTGGACGGGTGCGAGTTGTGCTTTCTGTTGAACATCTGGTCTTATCGCTCGCAGAAAATAAAATCGGGCAACATTGTGCCGCCGCAGCCATCGTGTCGCGCCTTAGCGAAGCCGCAAGACTGCGAACAAATTGCTGTAGTCGTCGGTCCAGACGAGCTTGGGATCCGCTGGCGGCATGGAGTCGAGGTGAGTGCGGAACGAATCGTACGCCAAAGCTTGGGGATTCTTGGAGAGCAGGATCCAGTCACTGCGCTCGCCCAGGTCGGGGCTGTGCCGATTATGAAGGCGGGCAACCGCCAGGTTATTGTGCGCGGCCAGCGCGGCAACGACCGGGCTGAGGTCTAGCATTTTGTTGGAGATGTGGAACACCAGCACGGAATCCGGTCCCCGCAAATGTTCCAAATAGATTTCCAATGCTTCTTGCGTGAGCAAATGGAGTGGAATCGCGTCGCTGCTGAAAGCGTCCACGACGAGCACGTCAAAATTTTGCGAACCGGATTCTTTGAATTCGCGCTCGAGAGAGAGCCGCGCATCGCCCGGCACAACTACAATTTTCGCCGAAGAATCCCTGATGAACGTGAAATACGGGTGTGGGGCAAGCGAGTAAGCAATCACCTGGGGATTAATTTCGTAAAACCACATCTTGTCCCCGGGATGCGCGTAAACGGCGAGGGTTCCGACGCCCATACCGATGATCCCGAAGCGGTGTGGGCACGGCTGGTGGCAAGCAGCGAGTCCATCGAGAAGCAGCGCTACTCCGCTGTTGCGCGTGTAATAAGCGGTGGGCTCCTTGGGCTGATCGTACAACTGGTAACCGTGGCTGATCTGGCCGTGCCGTAACTCGATGGACTTCAGTCCCGTCCCTTTTCTTCTGAGCATCATCGCGGCATAGAAATTACGGTCGCGACGGATGGCGAGGTACTTGTCGAACTGGATTTGCGCGTATAGAGATATTGCCAGCGCGGCCAACACGGCTAGCGCTGCGAATTGAGCCGTGTTGAGCCGCCGATATATCAGCAGTTTCTTCCCGCTCCGCAGAGTGACGAAGCCGACCCAAACTGCCAAAACCGTAAGCGCCGGGTAATAGTGCCAGTGATACATCGTCACCGGGATCATGGCGAGGCCGGCGTAGCGCGCTATGAACTCCGGGGCGAGGAGCAGGCCAAGAAGAATGGCGCTGCTCACGTAAGTCTTATTGCAATACCACCAGGATTCGCGCTCCCGCGCGAGAGCGACGATAGCAAGGAGCGCGCACCCCACCAAGCCAACGTGGAATTCCCAAAAGCCGGTGAAAATCTGAGGAGCTATTAGCGCGACGAAGACGCCTCCCGCGGCTCCTCCCGCGGAAATAAGAAGGTAGAAGCGCGTCAGGTATTTGGGATGCGGCTTCAGACGGACAAGCTCTCCGTGGCAAACCATGCAACAGGCAAAGAGAACCAGGCTAAGCATCCAGACCTGGCGGATGATCGGAGCGTTATCCAAGGACAACAACACGATGAGCGCCATGGGGAAGGTCGCAGCCAGCAAAACCTGGAAAATTTCCCGGCGATACCACTTCGGATTGTCGAAGCAAACGATGAAGCTGAGGAGGTACAAGCTGAGCGGCAAGACCCATAGAAACGGGACGACGGCCACTTCCTGGCACATAAGGTTGGTGGTAGCGAGCAGCATCAACGAGGCCATGGCGGGAAGCAAGAACCAGAGGAGTTGGGCGCCGGCCGAGGGAGAAGGTGCCGGTTCGAGTTCTGTTTCCGGCTGGGACGCGGAGAAAATCGCGGGCGCATTCATGTCTTTTGCGCAAGCGACGAAACCCGCAAAAAATATCAGATAACCGACGCTCCAAAGCCAGGCCTGGACGTGCAAGCGGAATTCCGGTTCGACGATAAAGGGATACGTCATCAGGCCCAGTAACGAACCGATATTTGAAAGGGCGTAGAGACGGTAAGGCGACTTGCCGGGATGCCTGCGATTGAACCAGCTCTGCAGCAGAGGTCCACTGGCGCTCAAGCACAGGTACGGCAAGCCTACCGCGACCAGCAGCAAGCGCAATATCTGCGTCACAGGGTAGTCTGAAGAATTGGGCCGCCAGGAAGGCCCGGGGAGAAGGGGTGAATTCCAATTGAGAGCTCCCAGCGCCAGCAGCAATGCGGATAACGCCAGCACGGCGATATGCACAACCGTTTGCGTCCTCGCACTCAATTTTGTGGACAACAGATGCGCGTACAGATATCCGCCCAACAGCAGCAGCTGAAAAAAAAGCATGCAGGTGGTCCAGACCGCGGGCGTGCCACCGAACCACGGCAGGATGTACTTGCCCAGGATCAGCTGGACCTGAAAAAGAAGAAATGCGCCGCAGAATATCGTAAGGCCATAGCGAAAACGAACTCTGGCGGCGGGCAAAGGGATAGCAGCGGTTTCTGCGACCGGCTCCAGCAACTCCACGTTGGAAAGCGTCATATTCCGTACTTTTTAGCGTAGTGGCGGAAGGAACGGTACGACATTTTTAGCGTGTCGGCGGCGCGGGTACGCACGCCACCGGACCGCTCCATGGCGGCGAGCAGGAAAGAGCGCTCCAGATCCTGGATGTGCATCTCGAGGTTAATGCCACCCTCGGGAAGGATAGATCCGTTGCCGTTGCCGGAGTGGTGCGACGAGACGGCGTCCTGAAAATGTTCGCGGATGCGCGCCGGCAGGCCTTCGGCGGAGATGCGCGCGGTGCCCTCGAGAGCGACGGCGCGTTCGATGGTATTTTCGAGTTCGCGCACGTTGCCGGGCCAATCGTACACCTCCAGGCGGCGCATCGCTTCCGGTTCGATGCCTTCGATCTTCTTGCCCATGGACTTCGAGTACCGGTCAAGGAAGGAGCGCACGAGCAAAGGAATATCCTCGCGCCGCTCGCGCAGCGGGGGCAAATGAATCGGAATGACGCTCAGCCGGTAATAAAGGTCTTCGCGGAAGCGGCCTTCCGCGATTTCCTTCGCGAAGTCCTTGTTGGTGGCGGCAATCACGCGCACGTCTACGTCGCTCTCTTCCGTGCTGCCGAGCGGTCGGACTTTGCCTTCTTGCAAGACGCGGTAGAGTTTCACCTGCATGGTCAGGCTCATGTTGCCGATTTCGTCCATGAAGAGCGTGCCGCCGTCTGCTGCTTGAAACAGGCCGCGGCGGTTCTCGTTCGCTCCGGTGAACGAGCCGCGCAGGTAGCCGAAAAGTTCGGATTCCAGGAGGGATTCCGGGAACGCCCCGCAGTTGATGGTGATAAAAGGCCCTTTCGCGCGCGCACTATTTTCGTGGATGGCGCGCGCCACTAGTTCCTTTCCGGTGCCGCTTTCTCCGGTGATCAGCACGCGGCTGGACTGCGGCGCAATCGTTTCGATTAGATCAAATAGGCTGCGCATCTTCTCGCTCGCGCCGATGATGTGGTCGAAGCCCGTGAAGCGCCGGAGTTGGCGGCGCAATTCGCCGGCTTCCTTCTTCAACGCTTGATTTTCCGCGATGCGCTTCACCGCAGGCCGCAGCTCGTCGAGCAGACGGTCGCCCTTGATGACGTAGCGGTCGGCGCCGAAGTTTACGGCGTCAATCGCGGTGTCCACCGTCGGAACACCGGTGATCAGGATGAAAATCGCGGAGGGCGAAACTTCCTTGGAGTACTGCAGCAATTCCACGCCGTCCATATCCGGCATGCAGATGTCAGAGATGACGATGTCGAAGACTTGCGACGCGAGGCGCCGCTTGGCGGCCTGACCGTTCGAGGCTACTTCCACTTTATGGCCCTCTTTGCGAAAGCTGATTTCCAGCAGTTCGCAGATGGAGGGCTCGTCGTCAACGACCAGCAGGTGGGCCATGGCGCGCTATCCCTTCCCCACCGCGCGCAAATTTTCGTCATGGCTGCGAGTTTCCGGAATGGGAGTGGCGGACGGCGCAGTGCGAGGACGCGCGGCCCGTGGAATTTCCACGATGAATTCAGCGCCTGCTCCGCGATCTGTATCCACGCGAATGCGGCCTCGGTGCGCTTGCAGAATTTGATAGACGATGGCGAGTCCGAGGCCTGTGCCACCGACAAAGCCGGACTGGAACGGCTCGAAAATGCGCGTTGCCTGCGCGACGGGAATGCCGATGCCGGTGTCGCTGATCTGAATACGCGCCCACGTGTCGTCCGCTTCCAGACTGACGGATAGCACGCCGCCCGCAGGCATGGCCCGCAGCGCGTTATTGCAGAGGTTCCAGAAGACTTGCTTCAGCGCATCGCGGTCGGCGCGGGCGCGCAACGTGCGCAACTTGAAATTCCGTTCGATGCGAAATTTTCCCAGAGCCGTGGCGTCGCGCTCGAGCAGCACGAGCGTGTCTTCGATCAGAGGCACCACGTCCACGTCGGAAAACGAATAAGTTTTCTCGCGCGAGTAATTCAGGAAGTCGGTGATTATCTGATTCAAGCGCTGCGATTCCCTGCTAACGATGTGCACGAGCCGCTTATCGTCGTCTTCGAGCGGCGCCAAGCGTGCCAGTTCCTTTAGCGCCCCGGTCATGGCCGTCAAAGGCTGGCGAATTTCGTGGGCGATTGCGGCGGAAAGTCGCCCTAAGGCCGCCATGCGCTCCTTGGTGACCACTTCGCGCTCCAGACGCTTCAGTTCGGTCAGGTCCTGGAAGTTGTAAACGAACCCGGTGGTCTGATTCTGCGCCGTGCGCAGCGGGGAGATTGACAAACCCAGAAAGCGGACCGCTCCGGTGGAAGTCTTGAACTCGATTTCTTTCCGCGCCGCCACCGGGTTGCCCTCTTCATCCACTTCCACCGGCCAGAAGCCCGGAAACACATCCTGAATTTTTTCGCCGCGCAACAGACCCAGGCCGCAGCCGGTGATTTCCGCGCCCGAGCGATTCATCACCAGGATCCGGCCTTCGAGGTCGGTGGTGAGCAAGCCGCCGCGCATGGATTCAATGATGTCTTGGTTGAAGGCCTGCAGGTCCTTGAGCTCTTCACTTTTTTCCTGTAGCTCCTGCCCCTTGCTGCGCAAAGTTTGCGCGAGCAAGCTGCCCAGATAGGCCACCGCCAGAAACGCGATCAGATTGCTGGCGAGCCAGGAATCGAGTGCGCGCAACGTGGGCGTTGAGTTCGCAGTGCGCGGCAGCGCCCCATAATAGGTGAGCTCCAGCGCAGCGCTGAGCAGCACAAAGCTCAAAGCGGCGACGACGAAGACGCCACTGCGCGAAAACATCACGCTGGCCATCAGGATCGCCAGCAGATACAGGGAAATGAAATAGCTGTCCTGCACGCCGGTGGTGTAAACCACGCCGGTGATCATCAGCAGGTCGCAAACCATCTGCAGCGGCGCGTGCCAGCGCGCCAGCGGAATCCAGCGCTGCAGGATCACGTAAAAGATGGCCAGAGTGTACCAGAGCGCGATCAGCTGGACGAAGGAGTGCAGCGGGACGGAAATCGGCGTCAGATGCCGCGCTGCGATTACAATCCCTACCAGGAAGGTAATAGCCAGAAATCGTACGCGCCCTAGCCACGGAAGCCATTCGCTCGCACTAGGTGTTGATTTCATCTCAGATTTTTTATCCACCGTAGGCGCAGTGTCTCCGGCACTACGCTCCAGGCCTCAGTCGAGGTCCCTGCCGCCAAGCGCGAATTTGGCGCGCTCACGACCGCAGGAAACCTCCTTGAGCCCCGCGCTGTTCCGCAGGCCTACTTGCCTGCCAGCTTGCCTATCAAAGAGAACAACGGTAAGTACATGGAAACGACGATGCCGCCGACCACCACGCCCAGAACCACGATCATCAGAGGTTCCATAGCGGTCAAAAGGTCTTTCACCGCAGCGTCCACTTCGTCTTCGTAGAAGTCCGCGATCTTCTGAAGCATGGCGTCCATCGCGCCGGTTTGTTCGCCGACGCCGATCATCTGGGTGACCATGCCGGGAAACACATCGGTTTCCTTCAACGGTTCCACCAGGGAACGACCCGCTTCGACGGCCTTGCGCGTTTGAATGATCGCTTTTTCCACCACCGCGTTGCCGGAAGTGCGCGCCGTGATGTCCAAGCCTTCGAGAATGGGCACGCCGCTGGAAATCAGCGTACCCAGCGTGCGGGTGAAGCGGGCCACGGCAATCTTGCGCATCAGCGGGCCGACCAGAGGAATTTTCAGCACGGTGGCATCGAGCGCGTAGCGTCCGGTGGGGGTGCCGTACCACATTTTCAACGCAAAGACGCCGCCAATGATAAAGACCACGATGACCGCGCCGTAGATGCTGCCGACGAAATTACTGAGACTAATGACCACGCGGGTCGGCAATGGCAAATCCACGCCGAGACCGTTAAACAGCTGAGTGAAAATCGGGACGACTTTCCACAACAACAAGATGATGACGCCGCCCGCGATACCCAATACGGCGATCGGATAAATCATCGCCGACTTCACGGCGCGCTTCAGTTTGACGTTCTTTTCGATGTAGCTGGACAGGCGCTGCAAAATGGTGTCTAGGATACCGCCCGTCTCGCCGGCGTCCACCATGTTGTAGTACAGCGCATCGAAGACTTTCTCGTACTGCTTCATGGAGTTCGAAAGGCTGGCGCCGCCCTCCACCGACGCGCGCACGCCGGTCAGGACCTTTTGAAAGGTCTTGTTTTCCTGCTGCCCGGCGAGAATCTCCAGGCACTGGACCAGCGGCAAGCCGGCGTCAATCATCACGGAGAACTGGCGCGTGAAGACGGCCAGCTCCTTGGAGTCCACGCCGCCGCCGAAGGTGGGGATGTTGAACTCCTTCCCCTTTTCGGAGAGCTTGCTGACGTTGATGTTCTCGCGCCGGAGCGCGGCGCTGACTTCGGCCTTGCTCTCCGCGGTGCGTTCGCCCGTTACCTTGGTGCCCGCCCGATTCACCCCACGATATGTAAATACCGGCATGATCTGTTACCTCCTGTTCCTTTCTCGCTTATCGCCGGACTGGCGCTTTGCCCCCAGAAGCCGGCGAGGTCACCCCGCGATTAATCAAATCCTGTAATTCGTCCTGATTCGAAGAGCGCGCCAGCGCCACGTCCATCGTGATTTGCTTCTGGAAATAAGCGTTGGCGAGACTCTGATTGAACGTTTGCATGCCGGACTGCCCGGTTCCGGTCTGCATAGCCGAATAGATCTGGTGAATTTTGTCTTCGCGGATCAGGTTGCGAATGGCCGCCGTGGGAATCAGGATTTCCATGACCATGGCGCGGCCGCGACCGTCAATTTTCTGCAGCAGCGATTGGCAAAGAATTCCTTCCAGGACCATCGAGAGCTGGGCGCGCACTTGCGGCTGCTGGTGGGCAGGGAAAACGTCCACGATACGGTTGATGGTGGAGACCGCCGAATTGGTATGCAGCGTGGCGAAGGTCAAGTGGCCCGTTTCGGCGATGCGCAGTGCGGATTCGATCGTTTCCAGGTCGCGCATTTCGCCGATGAGCACGACGTCGGGGTCTTCGCGCAACGCGGCGCGCAACGAATTTGAGAACGAGTGCGTATCGGAGTGCACTTCGCGCTGGTTCACCAGGCACTTTTTGTGGTTGTGCAAAAATTCGATGGGATCTTCGATCGTGATCATGTGCTCTTCATGCTCGTTGTTGATCTTGTCGAGCATGGCCGCGAGCGTGGTGGATTTGCCCGAGCCCGTCGGACCAGTCACCAGCACGAGTCCGCGCGGCTTGTCGCACAGTCCGCGCACGACGGCCGGAAGCCCCAACGCGTCAAAGGATTTGATTTCCCACGGAATCGTACGGAAGACGGCGGCCACCGCTCCGCGCTGATGGAAGATGTTGCCGCGGAAACGCGCCAGGCTTTTCAAGCCGAACGAAAAGTCCAGCTCCAGATTTTCTTCCAGGCGGTGCTTCTGCACGTCCGTCAGCACGCTGTAGGCGAGCGCCTTGGTATCCGCGGCGGTCAATGGCGGCATATCCAAGGGACGAAGTTTTCCATGCACGCGAATGCGTGGCGCGCTATTGGTCGAGAGGTGCAAATCGCTCCCGCCCATTTCGATCATTTTCTTCAGCAGCTCGCTCAGTGTGATGCCAGCCATATTTCCTCCGCTTAGAGAATTGTTTCTCGAACGACTTCTTCGAGTGTGGTGTGCCCCAGCGCGCATTTGATTAGCCCGCTGCGCCGCAGCGTTATCATTCCCGTTTCCAGTGCCTTCTTCTTGAGTTCCAGCGCCGAAGCGCCCACTAATATCAGCTCGCGCAAATCGTCGTTGATCTCCATTACTTCATAGAGACCCACGCGGCCTTTGTACCCGGTGTTATTGCAGGTACTGCAACCGCGGCCGTGCTGCACGATCGTCTTTTCCGATTCGTCCTTGGTGTAGCCCGCGTCCACCAGGGCCTGCGGCAAAATCTGCATCGGTTCCTTGCAGCCCACGCAAATGCGGCGCACCAGGCGCTGGGCGCAAATCAGGTTGACGGAAGTGGCCACGAGGAACGGTTCAATACCCATATTCATCAATCGGCTGATTGTGCTCGGAGCATCATTGGTGTGGAGCGTCGAAAGCACTAAGTGGCCTGTCAAGGCCGCCTTAACCGCGATTTCGGCCGTTTCAAAGTCGCGGATTTCGCCGACCAGGATGATGTTGGGGTCTTGCCGCAGGAAGGCACGCAGGGCCGAGGCAAAGTTCAAGCCGATTTGCTCCTTCATCTGTACCTGATTGATTCCGGGAAGCTGGAATTCAACCGGATCCTCGGCGGTCATGATGTTGGTTTCGCTGGTGTTAAGTTTGGCTACGGAGGAGTACAGGGTATTCGTTTTGCCGGAACCCGTAGGACCGGTAACCAGGACCATTCCGTAGGGCTTCAGGATCTGCCGCTCGAATTTCGTCAGTGACTCCGGCTCGAAACCCAGTTTGGTCATGTCCAGCCGGAGGTTTTCTTTATCCAGCAACCTCATGACGACTTTTTCGCCGAAGAGCGTGGGAACCGTCGAAACGCGGAAGTCCAATTCCTTTTTCTTGCCGTCTTTCAAATACTTGATCATGATGCGGCCGTCTTGCGGCAGGCGCTTTTCGCTGATGTCCAGCTTGGCCATGATTTTCACGCGGCTGGTGATCGCATCCTTCAATTTCAACGGCGGGGCCATCACATTTTGCAAAATGCCGTCAATGCGGAAGCGCACACGGTATTCTTTTTCGTACGGCTCGACGTGAATGTCGCTCGCCCCGCGCTTCACGGCGTCCGTAAGGATCAAGTTCACCAACTTGATGATCGGAGCTTCCTCGGCCGCTTTTTCCAGCGTGGCGAGGTCCATCTCAGCTTCTTCGCCGGAAAGTTCCAGCGAGCCTTCGTCGCCGGCGAGGTCCTTCATTACTTTGTCGAGTTGTTCGACGCTCTCGACGTCGCCGTAAAACTTGTGAATCGCTTCGGTAATCGCGGTTTCAGAAGCCACCACCGGCTCGACGTTGAAGCCGGTCATGAATTTGATATCGTCCATCGCGAAGACGTTGGTGGGATCCGTCATCGCAATCGTTAATGTGGAGCCAACGCGCGAGAGCGGCACAATCTGATAGCGCACCGCGGTTTCTTGCGGCACCAGCTTGATGACTGCAGGATCTACTTCGTAGAATTTCAGATTGATGGAAGGCACGCCGTATTGGCGAGAAAGCACGGCAGTAATATCATCATCGCTGACCAAGCCCAGTTTCACCAGGCAAGTGCCCAGCCGCCCGCCACTTTTTTTCTGGTGTTCGAGCGCCTGCTTAAGCTGATCCGCAGTGATCAGGCTGTCTTTGACCAGAATTTCGCCAAGTCGAGAAGACATGAGTATACGGGAGTGGTACTAGAACCCACCCGATGAGCCAGCGTAGCATGAGGGCCTGCCGAAAAAGGTCAGCGGCTGCGAGCTTCGTAGTGAATCAGCTAACATCCGATACGCCGCCAAACCTGTACGGTAGTACAGGCTATTTTTTGCCCCTGTACGAAGGTACAGGTCCCTTATTGTCAGTAAGTTAGCGACGAGTATGACTTTTGAGATTCGAGCGAAAAATGCTCGGATTTGCGACGAGAGTTTCGATCCCTGTGATGGTCGCCGAGGCGCAGGGATTGCAACGCTTCGCGCTGCGAAAAAAATCTTGTTCTGAGACGCGCGAGGGCCTAGCGTCAGGGCCGCACACTCTGTTACGATATTTCGGTTCGAGGGCGGTTAGCTCAGCGGTTAGAGCATCCCGCTTACACCGGGAAGGTCCGCGGTTCAAATCCGTGACCGCCCACCACAAATTGTTGCCCGTTTTTGCGGGGGACGTAGTTCAGTTGGTTAGAACGCTGCCCTGTCACGGCAGAGGTCGCGGGTTCGAGTCCCGTCGTCCCCGCCATATTTTCAAGCACTTACAGCGGACCCGAAAAAAAATCTGGGTCCGTTTGGGTCCAATTACCCGCCGAAGCACTCCGTCCACCGCACATTCTTTCGAACGGAAAGTAGAATGCGCTCCTCAGCACCAACTACTGAATCAGAGTTGATTTGTTCACCGACAGCAAACCGCCCGGCAAGATGGCATCTACCAATTTTCCTTGCGCCAGGCGCTTCCGCTCCGGTGTTGCTTGAAGATACTTGTTCGTCACATGGAGATTGCTGTGACGCAAGTAGTCGCGGATCGTGAGTTGATGTTCTCCCATCTCCGCCAGCATTGTCCCGACCGTGTGCCGAAACGTGTGCCAGCCCACGCCGATAACGCCAACCTTCGCAAACGCCGGTTGAATCTTCCGCTTGAGAACGGCGGCAAGGTCCAGCGGCTTCTTCCCTTTGTGGCGATGGGATGGGAAAACGAAATCCCCAGGTCCGTTGTATTCGTTCTGCGACTTCCATTCGATCAACGCATCTTTCAACGCCAGATGCATCGGCAACAGCTTCGCCGACGCTTCCGTTTTTGTCGCCTTCAGATGCCCGCCTCTGCGCCAATAGTACGAGTGTTGAACGCTGAAGCTCATGCTCTCGAAGTCGCAGTCCGACCAGCGCAGGGCGCCGAGTTCGCCTCGACGAGTCCCCAACGCTCCATCCAGAAACACGAGCAACTGGTCCCGAAATTCCAATTTCGCGAGACCCAGTTTCACTTGCTCCGGTGACAAGAACAGGGGTGCTTCTTGACGCTTTGCACTGACGCGAACGCCAGTGCTTGGACCTCGGCTTCCTCCGGTCCCCACTGGAATTCCCGATGAAATGGGATTGTGGCCACAGAACTCCCAACGCACGGCGTGCGAAAACAAAGCCGACATTACACACTTGAGTTTGGCCTTGGTCCCGTCCGCCACTCTCGCTGCCCGCAGCCAGCGTTCCACCTCGACGGTTTTTAGCTCTTCCAGCAGCACGTTGCCCCATCGAGGGAGAATCCAGTTCTTCGCATAGACGATGTATGCGTCTTGTGTGGATAGCTCCTTTTGAGGCAACTCTTCGCGACAATAGTGCTCCCATAACGTGTTCACGTTTGTCTGACGAAGATTCCTGCGGTTGGAAGGATTGTTGACGGTTAGTCGAAGGGCATCCGCTGCCGCTTGCGCCACAGATTCGGTTGAGTACTGCTTCGAGCTCCCGATCTGGACCTTGCGACGTGTCGGCTTCCCGTTGATGTTTCTTTCCCACCAGCGATACACCCATACAGCGGGGCCTCTCTTCCGTTCTTCCAGAATGAGACTTCCCTGTTGGTAGCGTGCCCGTCTAAACAAAGTTCCTCCTTTGTCTAAACGGCACTGACAGCCCAGTGCAGAATACCTGAAAGAAGCGAAGGCAGCGACGCATTTTCTATCCAACTGAAATTGAGTGAGAGCCTTCAGCTCTTTCGACCCAACGATCGAGAGCGGATGCACGAAACCTCCACACTCTGCCGATCTGAATTCCCGGAATCTCTCCGCTGCGCGCTTTAACTCGTAAGGTCTTCGGGTGAATTCTCAACAGCTTGGCTGCTTCAGTAACATCCAATAGTGGCTCAAAATTAACCTCGATAACACCGCTCCGAAAGCCCGGTGTCGTTGTCTTGTCATGCTGTTCCCTAGCGTGCGTTAATTTGGGCGAGCGTTCGGCTTTCCCTTCTTCATTCACTGTGGCCCCGTTCTGATTTCGTTTAAACGTGCCACTGGCGTCATCGTGAAGAAGCGATGTGAGTCCATCAGACTGGGCCTGTCCACCATTCGTGCTGAAGCGCGGGACATGTCGCCTTGAGGGCACTGTATTCTCGCGCGGGTCGAATTGATTTTGTCGAAGCTTCATATGTGCTACGCAGTCACTTTGAGCGCGCCTCCCTCTAAGCCGCGATTGTTTCCGTTGTTAGACCGTTGGCCCAGCCAGGCTTTGAATTCATCGTCGCGCTTGAAAAGAACTTTCAGCGCCTCGGTAATGACGTATGACGGGGTGGACTCGATGAACTTCGCGTATTGGTCGAGTTGGGTTTTCACCGACTCCTCGACTCGCGCCTGGATCGTTACCGCCTTCGGTTGTTTGGGTGGTGCCTTAATGATCGCCATGTTTTGGTTTCGTTCCTCCTCATCGGTTTTGTAATACGTGTTCTCTTACAAATTCGCTCGTTCCCTTCTCGTGCGCGGCCAAAACACGATCTGCGGGTTCCAGCAGAAAGAGGCGGGAGTGACCCCCAAAGCCCGGAGGGATCGGGCCGCGATTTTGCGGCACGATGGGGTCGCTCCCGCCTCTGGTCGTGTTTTGGCCGCGTTCCATTTCCTTGCCGTCTCCGTCGCATCTGCCTGCTCTTTCCGCCTGTTATCTCCATGCTGGGCTGAAGTCGGAGGTGAAATCTCCCTTGAAAGATGCCTCCTTGGAACTTTTCACGGGCATGTTTACCGCCCAACGTGGGTGCCGCTCAAACAAGGCTGTCTGTCCATTCACCGTCGAGACGATAAAGCTCACCTGCGAAGGCGCGCGGAACTTTAGGGAATCAGACCGCACCGCGTTTTCCGTAATCTCTCCCGCACGCCATTTTTGGTATAGATTTTCCAGTTCCGGGCTACCAAATCGTTCTTTGCCGTCGTTGATGAAAGCGATGTCGTCGTTGCTCAACTTGCTGTAGTCCTTGTCGTCCCACGTTCGCCGCGTGCGGAAGTAATGAAGAAGTCCAGAAGGGCCGTCGGGGTTCCAAAGCCTTTGAAACGTCCCATGGAATACTTTCTTGGCACGCTCGAAATTCGTGTCGCGGGTTGCGATGTAGCGGAAGTTGAGGCTTTGGAGTTTCGTGAAAAGATTGAGATACGCGGCCAGGTGGGTCCTGAAACTGTCCATGCTTTCAAAACCCGGATCGATGAAACTGAATGTCACCACAGGAGAGAGAGACGCGGCGGGGTTGTAGTACATCGGGAATTTGTCCACGAAATAGTGGTTGGTGAAGTTTTCCTTGATAGCCCCCGAGTAGCGTTTGTGCGGCAGGGTTTTATTGTTGATTCCCAATTGGTTGCAGAAGAATGAGAGCTTCTGTTCCTCGGATTCGAGGTACGTGAAGTCCTGATTGCCGAGAATGAAATCAAGAGCGATGAGCCGCGTTCGGATGTATTCGGTCGAGTGCACGCGCCGGAAACGGACGTTTTCCCTGCCGATCGCCTCATACAGATTGCGCGAAAAGAGGTGGAATACTCGGCCATGGCGGAGGTATTCCTTGGAGCTGGCGTGCTTCTTCTCAACCATTTTTCGTGCGAAGGCGACGCTGCGCTTACCGGGTTTTGTTCCGATGAACTGCAAAAACTGCTGGCAGGTGAAGTAGCCGGAATGCGTAGCCACAAGGCAGAGAAAGCGAGCTTCCTCCTCGGTGTAACCGAAATACCGGAGTGCTTCCGTGTGGATAGGAAGGATTTTCACAGGGCGAAGATCCTCGCGGTGATTTCCTGGGTATCGAGAACGCGGCGCAGCTTGGCGTGGTCCTGCTGCCGAGCGAAGAGATGAAATCCGGCCTTGGCCTTCTCGCCAAGCCCTTGGGGCCGGTAGTCGCGGGTAGCAACTTCGAGGTCGAGGCGGCGAATTTCCCGGCAGTCGTCCTCATACTCGATGCGCAGGTCCGGGATGGGAATCTTGCCGTTCATGACCTTGAGGTCGAATTGATTCGCGATGAAGATTCGCTCGTACTTTGGGTCTTTGTCGGGCCGCATTCGGGAGAGGGCTCGGTAGAGGTCTTTCTTCAATTCGAAGTCGAGGACGACGCGACGGACGTACCCGCCTGAGTCTTCGATGTCTCTTGCGACCCGCTGATACAACCTGTAGAGATCGGCGTCGTGGCGGGCCTCCTTGGGTTTGACAATGCCGTGATAGGTAGCCTGCCGATGGGAGACAAGCTGGGCTCGCGCTAGAAGCGAATGGCCATCCTTGGTCAGAGTCAGAACTTTCGTCAAGAAGGATGAGTGGCCCTCGATGGTCTTCCGTTCGAGCAATCCGTGGCGCGTTAGGTTTCTGACCTCGCTTTCCATCCGTGAGACGTCTCCGTTGTAGCCGAACCGGGCAAGATCGTCTGCCGGCACGACGCGAAACTTGCCCAGTTCGGTGAGAGTACGAACCTCGGAATCGCGCAATGAGTATTCGCGGTTCCGGCCTCGATAGATCGATCGCGAACGGTCAGAGCCACGATTGGATCGACCCGAATTTGGCTCTCTGTCGCGTTCTGGTTTACCGTGCGAACTGCCCCTGTCTGGAGAGTCGTCGCTCCTTTCGATCAGGTCGCGCGTGGTTCCCTCGCATCTTCTGAACGAGAACGCGAAGTCCGAAATGCCATAAGGATGGTCCACCGAGAACCTCCTGCCGCCTCACCTTAGCGCGAACCTGGGGAAAGACTTCGAGTGGCGCACTAAGTGAAGAAACCGAGATTGCGAACTTCCACACATCGTATTGCTCTTGCTGGGGGCGAACTCAGACTTGCGGGGAACGAGCCTGGTCTTGCCCCTCGGGATACAAAAACACCTCTTCCACCGTCTTTCCGAAAATGCGAGCGATCCTGAAAGCCAGCGGCAAGCTGGGATCGTACCTGCCCGTTTCAAGGGCGATGATCGTGCCGCGAGCGACTCCGACCTGCGCGGCAAGCTCTGCCTGCGACCATTCCTTTTCCGCTCGCAGGACACGCAGCCGTGTCTTCATCGATACCGCCAGGAATACAGAATCAATCCCACACTCCACAAAACGATCATCAGGGCCGGGATGCCAAGCCACGACAGGGAACGAAATCCGAAACTCTGGAAGAGGCCGATGGCCACGGAAAAAACGAGCGTTCCGGCAAAGGCAAACGTCAATGCTTGGTAGTTGACCTGCTGTTCGCGCTCATCATTGGAATGCAGAAAGCGCAGCAGGAACAGGACGGCCATCCCGCCTCCCGCGATTGCCAGAGCGAGCAGGATTAAGCGGAGGGATGGAACCCTTGCTGTGAGAGTGATGGCGATGGATGAAACTAGCGCAGAAACGTAGAAGAGAAAGAGCGCAGATCGGCGGCGTTCGGCGAGCTCATCTCTGAAAGACTCAAGGGGCATGGGAACCTCCAAGGCTTTCGATGAGAGTACGTCAATACGACCTATATGTCAAGCATAGCGTACATACAGGACGCAATAGCGTTCTCCACTAGACTCCCGTCTCGGGGCCGCGCGCGACTAACACAAGCGCGCCCCGGCCGCAACCGGAAGGCAGCGGTGTACAATGTCGACTGCCTTCATTGCTCGGGGTCATGAATGGCATGACCGAACTCCTGGTTCAGCGCAAAAAATTCCTGAACGAGATGGATTTTCATTTTTTCCTTTTCTCCACAATTTCCTTGGGTGAGGAAGCTGGCTTGCGCTTTCCCTTGCGTTTCTTTGCATTCTGCGCTCTCTTCGCAGCAAGTAGCTTTAGCTTCTCTTCCTCCTCAGCGGACCAGGGCAAGACAACGATCCGAGGGGAAAGCCCTTGCTTCTTGCGCTGCTCGTCGCGCTCCCCGGCATCCAAGAAGACATCGTCCGGGTCTTTGAGCCACATTTCGTACTTGTGATGTATCCGGGACCAATGGGTCGCCTGCTCCTGCTCGAAATCGCTGGCTTCCGCAGTCACCTCGAAGCCCGCTTGTGCCCTCACGTATTGAACCTCGTTCGACAGGGGTGTCAGCACATCGGACCTCTGCCCCGGACACTCAGCAAGCTCCTTAAAGAGGTTGACGGATTCGCGAAGATTGCGGTCGAGTAGCGCAAGCAGTTCGTAAGCAGTTTGTTTCACGTCGGCGTACCTCCTCTTTGGTTTTCCTGTTTGCTATAACCTGTGGTCCGAGGCTGTACGGGCTGTGTCGGGGGCAAGGAGGACGCGGCCTTGTGTATCGCGAGAATCCGATCATGATCGGCCTGGATCCAAGGAAGAATCGTGGCCGGTGGCGGCAAGCCCTGTTCGCGCGCAAGCTCCTCGCGGGCTTTCCATTCGAGGTAAATCTCGTTAAGACCCTCCTCGGCCTTCTCGCGGTTCCGCCGAACGCGGTAGAAGTTGTTTTCTTCCTCGTGCTCCTTCTGCGCGATCCTGGAAGCAAAATGGTCGTTGGCGTAGGTGCGTAGTTCACTCATATTGGCGCGGACTCTGCTGACGCTCTCGGGAGACCTGAGCTCCAACTTCTCAACGATGCTCAGGGAATCAAGAGCTTGGTCGATTCCTTGATTGAATTGAAACAACTCTTCATAAACACGCGGATGCATTGGGCTACTTCCCTTTCCAAGCGAGGGACCCGACTCGCGGGATCGAAGTGTTCTGCTCGCTGACGAGCGTCAACTCTCTCGCTGCATCCGTTCAGGCACACGAATAGCGCTGGGATGAAAGGTACGTTCGACAGCTTTCAGCGAGGAGGAGACTCAGCAACCGCTTCGGGTGGGGGGAGGTCCGGAAACGCCATGCGCGGTGAGAGTTGCGCCCAAAATGGGAAAAAGATAACTTCGTGTGCAGCCATGGTTGCACCTCATCCGTGCGACTGTGGTCAGGGCCGCGTTCGTGTTCATAGCACGGGCGCGTCCCGCTTACTTATTCCTGCGATTTGGCTTCTTACGATAATGCTCGGCCTTGTAGCTCTTCAGGGTCTTGAACTCTGCTTCGGTCCAAAAACGAAAACGGACTCCTGAAATCACTTGAGCCGTTGGAATGGGTACCTTCTCGCGGCGAATCCATTCGTAGAGGGTTGCGCGTTGAATTCCCAGTTCCTTCGCGGCTTCGGTGATTGAATAGTTTCGCATGCTATATTGAACGTGGTCGTTCAGTATTGTCAAGTGGAAAATCTGTGGCCGGAGAGCGTTTCTTAAGGCCCGGCGGATAGGCAAGAGTATCGCAAGAGATGCCCTGGGGAAAGCGGACAAGACTGCACATACCGTCTCTCGGAGAACCAAATTTGAACTTGACTATTTATAACTCTAAGGTTATACTCTGTTGGTGGCCTGGGACATAGAAGCGACCGATGAATTTCAGGCGTGGTGGGCCGAGCTTTCAGACGCCGAACATGAGGCCATTACCGTCGGGATAACAGTTCTTGAAGAAAAGGGACCGGCGCTCGGAAGGCCGCGAGTTGATACGCTGACGAAAGACTCGAAGCATCCCAACATGAAGGAATTGCGCGTTCAATTTGCAGGTAAACCATACCGAATCTGTTTTGCGTTCGATCCACGTCAGACCGGAATTCTTTTAATCGGCGGAATTAAGTCTGGCAAGAACTGGACGCCGAAAATGGTCGCCACCGCGGACAAGATTTACGACACTTACCTGGCCGAACTGAAGAAGGAGGGGCTCCTCTAATGGCGCGAATTAAATTTAGCGAACTCATAAAGCAGACAATGACGCCGGAGTCCATCGCGCGATCGCGAAAAAAGGCAATCGAGGAAATCGCCACGATGGAACTCGCCGAACTGCGAGATGCCCTGAAGGTGACGCAAGTCGATCTCGCGGGACGCATGAAAGTCTCTCAAGCTGCGATTTCAAAACTCGAAAAACGGAATCGAAATATTCATGTCGACCAGCTTCGATCAATCGTCGCCGCGATGGGCGGAAACCTGATTATTATCGCGGATTTCCAGGACCGGAAAGTGGAACTCAGTCATATTGGCAAAGCGGCAGATTCCTACGTTAGGAAAGTGCGCCGGCACAAAACCGCTGCGCCAAAGGCATGAGCGCAGCATTCGCAATCTGCCTAACCCGACGCGTCTTGCAGGGTCCGGAAGGTGCAGCACTGAAGCTCCCAGGCCCGGAAGAAGCACGGTTTCAATCGCGAGGTCGCTTCAGTCTGAGCAAAAGTCTCGGATTACCTAGGGCCTTATTAGATTGATGGCCCGTCTTTTCGGGAACCGTACACCCCTTGGACTGTTTCCTTCCTTGGAGAGGTTCGCGGCGACGAAGCCTTCGATCTCTTGCAGCTTCTCAGCACGGGTCATAGCGGAATGCTATCCACCGTGCACGCGAACTCCGCCGCGCAATGTACTTCCCGCTTTACGACGTGCGTTTTCTAGAGCGGCGTCGAAATGCCTTGTGGAAGTCCCCACCTTGTAGTTTCCCGAGGCAACCGTTCGTGTGCTCCGCGCCTCAAGGCCCCTTTTGGGAGAAAGCTACCCTCATTCCCGTTGCTTGCAATCGCTTCGATGCGAAACTTGATGCGGACCGCCAGTCACGCTATCGGCATGACCTCGCAGTCCTGGCTGACTACAAGATTGGATTAGCCTCTCTTGAGGAATTGGCCAACACCGCAAACGTGACACCTTTCACCGTGAGTCATCTGCTGGGGGGCCAGAGACGCCAAATGGTGAAGAATACCCGTGACAGGATGTTTGTTTGCCATCCCACAAGATTTTCTCTGCGCGAACTCTGAGCGCCATTCCCTTCGCCGCCCCCTTACACGTTGGCTTTCCGCGGTTGCTCGACAGCAAGTTACGGATTGCTTCGAGACAACGACACTGTCTCTCCCGCATGGGATGCTTTGCTGGCAGTCATATATTCATCACCACCCATCTGTCCACGGGATTTTGAACTCCAAATAGGAGAAAGCCATCAGTAGTCCATTAGCCGCCCGAGTCCTCATTGTCGACGATTTTGCCGCTTGGCGGCACTACGTACTCGAGAAGCTCAAGGAAAATGTTTGCCGACGCATCGTTGACTTTGCGTCCGATGGATTTGAAGCAGTCCGGAAAGCGCAAGAACTGCAACCGGATTTGATCTTGCTGGACATCGGCCTTCCTAGCTTGAACGGAATCGAAGTCGCCAGGCAAATTCGCAAACTGGTCCCGCAATCTAAAATCATCTTCTTGACTCAAGAATCTTCTGTTGACGTGGTGCAAGCAGCGCTCAGCTCTGGAGCAGAGGGCTACGTTTTGAAAATGAACGCCGAAAGCGACTTGTTGGCTGCGGTGGAAGCTGTTATGTCAGGAAAGCAGTTTGTCAGTCAGCATTTAGGCACCCGACCATTTCACCCTCTCATCTAAACCGCGATGGTGGACGACATCGCCAGCACCCTCCGCAACATAAAGGGTTTCATTGCGTCTCCTGCTGGCGAAACGCGGCGCCCTGTCGTTCGCCAAAACTCCATCGGCCTTCGAATTCAATAACATAGCAACGTTGAAATCCACAAGCGGATTGCGATATTTCAACGCGATGTTTCGCATCCTCTGGCTCCATCTGACAACTGTTTTGCGTTCCCTTCGACCTCGTCGCACACTTTTGCTCGAAAACCTCGTCGTGCGGCAGCAACTCGCCGTGCTCAAACGAAAGCATCCACGGCCGCGCGCCTCGCCAATCGACAAATTCTTCTGGGTTCTCCTGCGTCGATTCTGGTCTGGTTGGAAACAGGCCCTGGTAGTTGTCAGCCCCGAAACTGTCATTGATTGGCACCGCGCTGCATTCAAATTGTATTGGCGTGCGATCTCCAGGGCACGACCCGTGGTTGGAAGAAAACATCTTTCGAAAGAAGTCCGCGATTTGATTCTTCGCATGGTCGTCGCGAACCCGACTTGGGGCGCGCCGCGAATTCACGGTGAACTCCTGATGCTCGGAGTCGATGTTTCCGCGAGAACGATCTCACGTTGGATGCGACGCGCGCCGAGAGATCCGGAACCTGGAAAGCGCTGGCTCGCATTCTTGAAAAATCACCGCGAAGCTATCGCCGCGATGGACTTCTTCACGGTCCCGAGCGTTTCGTTTTGCCTGCTCTACGGTTTCTTCGTGATCAGCCATGATCGTCGGCGAATTCTGCACTTCAATGTGACGCGCCATCCCACGAGTTCATGGGGCATTCAACAACTGCGGAAGGCATTTCCTTTCGACGCTGGACCAAACTTTTTGATCTTCGACCGCGATTCGAAATTTAGTTGCGAAGTTGCAGCGGCAGTCCGAGCGCTGCGAATAAAACCTGTTCGCACCTCGATTGAGAGTCCCTGGCAGAACGGAGTGGCCGAGCGATGGGTCGAGAGCTGTCGCCGCGACGTGCTTGACCATGTGATCCCCTTGAACGAAGCCCATCTAAAGCGCCTGCTTAGTGAGTACGTTCACTACTATCACCAAGACCGAACGCATCTCGGGCTAGGTAAGCAAACTCCCGGAAATCGTCGGTGCTCGCTGGGCCGAGGCCGGGTCATCACGTTTCCTCGGCTCGGTGGTCTGCATCACCGCTACGAATGCGCAGCCTAAGACATTCATCTTCAGTCGGATTTCCCGCAGCGGAGCTCCCGCTCTAGCGTGCGCGGATCGGGCTGACGCTTGCACGCGCCTCACAATCTGGTCGAATCAAGATCGAAGAAAGGTAAATCGGAATGTGAATTCAGAACCGTTTTGAATTATGGCGACGCACACCTGTCAATTGCCGATCCACAAGAATTGTGACCGGGCCAGTGGGAGTTCACGATCGGCCCTGCGTGGGCCAATCTTCGCATTCTGTACCTACTTTTGCCGTTCGTACGAGTGAGGCCACGCTTTTTGAATTACAGTAAACAGAAACGCTGTGGTGAGACCAAAGAGAATCCATCCGTTCAGCGCTTCCAGGGCGCCCATCATTCTCCAGTGTGACGCCAGAAAGAGATCCGCATGGCCGTAGCTCGTCATGGCACTCAGCGAGTAAAGCATTGCAGACTTTTGGTCCGGCAGTGCCCCAAGCAGACGGTAAGCAACTGCCCACATAAAGCCCTCAATGCCGTGTAGCACGGTGGCGGAAAGCGCAGTCCCCCCAACAAGAAAGGTCGAGACGGATAACTGATGCCTGCGCTCTTCTCTATTGCTCAGCCTCGCGGCGACTTCGTTGTTGAGAAGTTCGAGGCCGTAGGCATGCAGAACCACCGTCAACACGATGAGTGGGAGACCCCACGCCCAATCTGCAGTCCAGGGAGCGACGTTTCCGGGATTCATAGTTTCCTCTCTTACGCGCCCTCCCGGAGCGAGTGCGCGGTCGCCGTGTGGCCTCTGGCCAGTTAAAGCGGCCCTGCATTTATTTCTCCGGTACCACTGCTTGTCAGGAGTTACGAAAATTCCGGCCTACAAGGGAATTTCTCATCACCGATCATTTGCTGATTAGATCCTCGTCTGGGGGCAAATCAGGTTCGTACAGGTTGCCGTGCCGTGTGGTTTCGGCGGTAATCACCGACCTCACAATGAGCTCAACGTCGTGCCCCGCCACGCTGCTAGCAATATCGTTGAGCCGCGCAACTTGCTCGGGGGTGACGGGCTGCGGCGTGCGTGCCACCGCCCATGCGGTTGTCTTGCCGTCGCGCCTCACGAGGGTGACATCGACCAGACGTGCTCCGGGTATCTTTGTGAATTCCTGTGATAGCGCCTTTCGCATATTGCTCTGCATGATTAACTGAGCGCTGGTGCGCCGCAGGGTTCCGTTCAAGTGAAACGCGAGGAGCAGGACCAAAGCTAGGCACACCAGTCGCGGCGCTAGTACGTTTGTGGCTTTGTCCGTGGCGGCTGAGCGAAGGCCAGCGAGCAGGAAAATAATCATCGCGCCGAGGGCGATGGCCGTGAAATTGGCGAGGAACAGGAGAAAAGCGCCGGCGGCTAGAGTTGGCAAATTGCGCGCCAACAAGATGCCGCAAGTAGTCAATGGAGGGACCAACGCCGTCGCGATTGCCACGCCGACGATTACGCCACCCAAGCCTGTCGAGATGAAGGTAAAGCCCCCGGCAAGGCCACCTACGAGAGCGATTAAGAGATCAACCAGGCTCGGAGACGTGCGACCGAGGATTTCGCTGCCGATGGTGAGGTCGCGGGTCGATACGCCGATCAGTAGACCAGCGACCAAGACCAAAACAGCGCCAGCAGCTTCCGCCAAAAGAGCACGCCGGAGCAGGTGAAGGTTTGCCTCGGCAAGTCCGAGAGCGATGCCAACGATTGGACCATATAGCATCGCGATCAACATGGCGCCGATGATGACCGCCGGGGAGTTCTCAATGAGCCCGAAACCGGCAATCAGCGCAGCAGCCAAGTTCATCGCTAAATAGGGACCGTTGAGCGCGGCCCCCGAAGCCACCGATTCGCGTATCGCCGCGCGCTTCGCCTCACTTAACTGAGGGCCGATTCTGAACGCAAAACCTAACTGTGAATTCATCGTGTGGCTGTCTCCCTCTGCGGGATGATCTCCGCGCTGAACGGTAGCTGACATCATGTGTTATTAAGGGGCACGACTGGGGTTCGGGCACTGGAGGACGACTTCTCGGTTAGCGCGGTCAGCGGACATTGGAGCGACTCGAACCCGACCTATCCACTAACGCGATCTAGCGCGCCTTGCTGCGCTACGCGATCAATATTAGGCGTCTTGTAGCCCATCATGTCCATATTATAGGCGCTGATATTGGAGTACCCAATGTCGTCGCCACAGATTACCAAGATGATATTTATTCGTTTTATAAACGCGATATTCATAGGAGTTCTCCTCACTTGTTTTGTCTCGCAGCTCGAAAATCTAGCTCTCAATGGATCATCGGAGGAAAACTCCGAACTGGTTCGCGAAGCGACTTGCCGTTCAGGTGAAAAATTCTGGCGCGCCTTAATCTCCCTCACGAGCAATCTGGAAAGTAGCTGGACCATCGGTGCCGGCTGCCAACGCGGCACGACCAGCTCGCTTTCACTGTTTTTGCGGTTGCTCCTCATTCATCTGCTTCAGTTTCTGTTCCAGCAGCCCCTTCTCCTGCTCCTTCGTCAGTTTGGGAAACAGTAATACGAATTGTAAGCGCACTCCCCACGGCGAAGTGTTCGCCGGACGAGTGGGGTTGGCGTAAAACTGAGCGGTGATATTTACGGGCTGGAATCCGAGCTTCATGATTCTTCCCACGCCTCCGCCCCACGGCACCGTCCACACGTCGCCACCTGGTGCTCTCCAATTCGCGGTGATGATAGGCGAGGTGGTCAGGTACCAGCCCTTCTTCATGTTGTAGTTGACAAACCACTGGAGGAGGAACTGATTCACCGGCGGCTTATCGATATTGGCATGACCCGCGACGGACCAAACGTTGTTCGCAAGAGCTCCAATCGTCCAATGTTTGGGCTGCACCAGCGCGACTACCGACGGCCCCATGCTGAGTTTCCCCTGTCCGAGATATGTTGTATTGGTCGCTGTGGGCAACACAAAAGTCGGGCCGATGCCCCAAATTATTTTGCTCTTCTTCGGCACCAGGAAAAACGAAGGGTTCATGTCTCCCAGCCCATATACTCCGGTGCTTTGCGAGGGTGGGCCGGATGCCTGCGCTATTGGAAGGGGCTGGTAGATGATCGGAGTAATCCAGCGGACGATCAGATTCCAGTTTTTCGACACGCTGACCGGAATCACCGGCTGGATGTTCAAAACATTCTGGGTGCGGTCGGACGGCCCAGTGTTGAAGTTGAAATTGTCCTGGATGGGGACGCTGATAAGGCTGGCCACAGGGTTCTGCGCAGCATTTCTTAATGCGTCGGAATTGACGGCGGCTGCCTGGGTCTGGTCCGTGGCAACTTGAGTCCCCTCTGGACCGATGGGCGTATCTTGCGCCACCAGCGGCCCAGCCAATGAAATCAAGACCACTGTTGCCCCAAAAACAAAGCCTACTCTCGCGGACCGTTTCATAGCCGTCAACTCTCCCGATTCTTTGGCCACATTCGATGCAGGAGCCCCAAGGCTTGGCGATAGTGAGCTAGGCGGCCACGCGCTGAAATAGGCAAAACTACCAGTCGGCTACTTTTATCTAAAACAAGGTGGTACTTGATTAATGCTCTAACCGGGCACGTCGATTTCCCTCTCGGATCAGTCGGGCTTCGGAATTCTGGACTCACGCAAAACGGTTGGTCCTTGGATCGGCGAACCGCGACCGAAAATACTCCTGTCATTTTTGACACTTGGAAGCTGGGAATGCGAAGTGCAACATGCGGGCATGCTCGGAACCTCCCGCCGAGCCGAACGCGATTCCCGATGCCGCGTTCACCCCAGCGGCGGCTCGACTCGCCTCAGAGCTCCAAGCCGCCGCGCATGCCTCGCTGCATACGTCGCTGCGCCGAGTCGACTTACGCGGCTGGTGGCTCCGTGCTGCGCAATTAACCAGTATCGGAATCCAACCTTGCACGTGGCGGATTTGATAATTGGCCGGCATTCTACGCGCGGCAGCTGCCTCGTCTACCGTCAGGGTCGCTGTTACTTTTGACAGTGAGAAGACGTCGCAGTGTCGAGTATCAAAAAAAGACATGTCGATTCAGTGCAGCTCAGCGCACGGGTGTTCGAGCAAAACTTGGTAACTTGTGCTAGACGAACCACGCGGAGTGATGGGAGTTAGATCCTGACCGCGGCACAGAGCCGCGGCCAGATAGACACGTAAGAGCAATCCTGCTGCGTGCCGTATCCTAACGAGGGACATAGATCACTAAGCGATTTATCAGGAAGAGCTGGGCCGCAATCCATGTGCCGTTTCCGGCTCCAAATTTTGCCTAGTAACTACCAGTTCCCGGAGAGGGGAATACGAACGCGATGACCATGTGGGAGTCAATCGGCGTCCCTTGATACGTCGCTGGACTGAACGTCCAGCTCTTCATTGCCTTGGTAGCCTGCGGCGTCAAGCTTTGTACCCCGCGAACGACGTGCACTTTTGCGGTCTTGCTCGAACTTCCGATGAGTACATCGAGAACCACCGCTCCCGTTGAAACGCTGCCCACCGGATACGTTGCGTATGACGCCGAGGTGATTTGAGCCGGCACGTATCCCGTGCTCGCCCCAGGCGTCGCTTGAGAGATTGAAATCGTCTGGGACGAAAATCCAACGCCTCCGGGGTTGAAGGGATTAAAAACAACGCTGACGGGAAGGACTGACGGCACGGACTGGCCATCCAACGAAGCTGGCGCGAAGCTCCAGGTCTTTACGGCAGCGGAGGCTACGCTGGTCAGGGAGGGAAGATCGCGCAGCACATCCAGATTTTGGACGTTCCCGGAGTTATCCAGATTCGCCATCAGCGTCACAATTCCCGGCGTCATGACGTTGGTCGGATAAGCGATATTACCGGCACTGCCGATGCCTGGAGCTACGAACGCAGGCCCCGACCAAGCCGTTTGAACCACCAAGCCAGCCAGCAGAATCACCACAATTGTCTTGCCCAGGAGTCCCGTCATGTATGTTCTCACCAGGTTCGTTCTCGCACGCTCTCGAGCGCATTTCCACGCAAAGGCATCGCGAACCGTAGGCGCTGGAGTTGCGGACGCCACCGTCCAGTCGGCGGAATGAGTCCCGAACAGGCAACCCGAACCTGAGAATGGTATGGTTTCCGGAATCTGTCGAGTGTCAGTTCTGACAGTTCCAATCAGATCACAAGGAGGCTACCTTCCGCTGGTGAAGGCTCAAGCATTACTACGCACGGTAGGGTCTTGACCGGCTCAGAAAGCTTGTAGAGAGGCCAATTTCGACCATGAGACAAACTCTTAGGGTTGTGGCGTCGCTGTTGCTAGCATCAGCCCTCGTTCTGGGGATGGCGGGGCCAGCTCCGGCGAAACACTCGCAGAATTTCACTTCCCCGGATATTCTCACGGCAGGCGACATACCGTATCCGGCTACAACCGTCGCTGCGGGAGTGGTTACGCTGGCCGTCAATTTGGATGCTACGGGCCAGATTATGAACGTGCAAACACTTCGAGACATCCCCACTGTCACGACGCAGGCGACGATCGCGCTGCAAAATTGGACTTACGCGCCGGCAAGCCTGAATGGAAGGCACGTGCCGTCAACATTGATCGTCAACATCGTTTTCGATCCCGCGTTTCTGGAATCCAATAACATTCCGCTGGGACCGCCCGAGTCGTTCCAGCCACTAAACCCTAAAGCGACGGCCTACACTCCGCCCCAGCTCTTCACGGCGACATTTCCGCCCTACCCCACCAACGGACAAACGTCTGGAGCCGTCGTCCTGGACGTCACCGTCAGTAGCCAGGGCAAAATCGCCCAGGTCGCGACCGTTCGCGCCGTGCCGACGCTCACGGCGGCTGCTGCAGCGGCGTTACAAAACTGAAGTTTCAGTGCGGCGACCTATGGAAACACACCGGTAGCATCGAAAGTGGTCGTGGCCATGGTGTTCCGAAACCCAGCGACGGCTCTGCCTGATTAGCCCGCTGCAAGTAGGAGCGAGATCGCGGTACCGGCCTCGCGCTGTCAGTAGAACGAGTTATCGCTTCGGACATATATACCGATGAATCCTTCACCGTGATCTTACAGGTTGAAAGGGAGGTTGCCCATGCGCAGACAAGGTAGTTGGTTCGCGGCCCTTCTAGTTTTCTGGATGCTGTCCTTGGTAATCGCTTGCGTCACGATTCAACTGCAAGCCTCGCCTCGGTCCTCGTTGAGGATGTCCGCACTCCAGAGCCAGATGTTTCATGACCTCCAGAATCTGTCGCAGGAGATGTCCATTGATCATACCGTGCACTGGAAACACACCGCGCCCGGATTTGGCGAAGTGATCACTTCGATGTCGGTGGCGCCGATCAACTTTGATGGCTGCTCGGTGACCTGGAGCCAAACGCAGGAAGGCACTAGGCCCGGAGAACTGTTTTACGTCGAGAGCCACCGGTTCGAGGTTCCCCTCTCGTCCATGGATGCCAAGCAAATCACGGTTGTGCCCGTCGCCTCCGGAGAGAGCAAGCGTCCGGGCATCGAGCCGGGCGACTACTACACGGTTCTTCTCCATTCCTTGAATAGAAAGAACACCGTCAGCATGCTTGACCACAACATTGTGTTCAACCAAAATAGGGGCCCCAGCGCTTCCGTGGAGCAGCTCATGGTTTCCAGCGCGTGGGTGAGGGTTCGTCAGGAACAAAAGGGCGACACCTTGAAGGCGCTATTTCAGCAAGCGATAGCGTCGTGCCTCGCAGCGGGTCAATGACTCGATTTGCAGTTCGCCGGCAGAATGAATATCCTCTCGCGCTTTGTGCCACCCACTGTCGCGATTCGCACAACCTCCCGGCTTACGGAAACTGAGTTCGCGCAGTCCGCCCGCGTCGTGCTCAGAAATGCAATTTGAGTGTGAACTGCGCGGAGCGCGGGCCGCCAACGGCGTACAACGGGTTTTGCCCGTTTATGGTGCCTGATCCATCGAGGTTCGTCGTCGAGCCAGGGCATACCTTGCCAAAAGTTGAAACTGCCGCGCCACCCTGGTACCCCCAGAAGCCATCTGGACTGCATTGCCCACCGGGGAGTCCGAACATCGGATGGTTAAACACGTTGAAGTATTCCGCCCGCACATCCAGCTTCACTCGCTCGGAAATGCTGAACTGACGGCGTACCGCCAGATCGGTCTGATCGATCGAGTACGGGCTACGCAGCCCATTTCTAGGGAAGTTTCCGTTCTCCCCGACGGGTGGCGGCGCAAAGGCTGCCGGATTCAGCGCTTTGCCATTCGGTTGCGTCGGATCAGCGATCCAGTAGGGCTGACCGGGCACGATGTTAGGCTGAACGACATTAAATTCGGACAAGGGCGAGAGCCCACCGACCGTTACGTTGATCGGCGGCGCCGAGCTCGCGCGCACGATTCCGTCTACCGCCCAGCCTCCCAGGATGGCTCTGGCCGTGCGACCCCAGGATGGCGTTGGCACCTCGTACGAGATGGCGCCCGCGAAGCTGTTGCGAATGTCAAAATCCGACGGCGACAGCGATGGCAGCACGATGTTGCTTACGCTTGTTGCCTCAAGACCAGCCGCATCAGTGGAACCCACATCGCTCGATTTTGCCAGCGTGTAAGACGCCAATGCTTGCAGTCCCTGCGAAAGTCGTCGCTGAAACTGGACCTGCAATGCATCATAGTGCGAGTACCCCGCATTCCGCGTTACCTGAATCGGGCCTCCACTGAAAGCCGGAGGCGTAATGGCGTCCTGTCGCAGCAGCCGTCTACCGTCCGACCCAACATAGGTTGCTGTCAACTTTTGTTCCGCGCCGAGTTGCCGCTCAATGGCCGCGTTCCACTCTAAGGTGTAGGGGGGCTGCAGTTTTGGATCGACAGCGCTTAAAAAAGCCCCGCTTTTGATGACCGTTGAGAATGGTGGCGGCTGCAAAGCTGGGTTGCTCGGATTGAAGGCCAACGGTGGTGATGCAGAAATGAACTGGGAGATTTGGTATGGAAACCCAAAGGCGGCATAGCCGGCGTTTCCGTAACCTAAATCATAGTAGACGCCAAATCCTCCACGCACCACGGTTTTGGGCGTGATCTGGTACGCAACTCCAATCCGCGGAGCGAAATTGTTATATCTGGTGTGCCAAAGAGCTCCTGGCACCTCTGCGAGCGGGTTCGCGTCAAAGATTCCCTGCAACACGTAGAGGGGTTCGCTGGCCGATGCCGCCGCGGGCGGAGTGTTGATCTCCCAGCGCAATCCGTAGGTCAGCGTCAGACGATTGGTGACCCTCCAGGTGTCCTGCGCAAACAGTGAGTAGTTACTCAGGATCACCGAAAACGGTCGGTACGAAGACAGAAGGACGTCGTCCGACGTGCCTGCCATCAACTCCGCGTATCCAGACGGGAAAAAACTGTATCCGTTACCTTGCAAGGCGGTCGGGCTTACACGACGATAATCGATGCCGAACTTAATTTGGTGCACCCCAACGGCCCAGGAGAATGTATCCACAAAGTTGAGTTGCCGTTGCACATTGGAATATAGGGTACCCGCCCTGACATCCATGTCGCCATCGCCGATGGATCCAAGATAGACGAGAGCCTGACTTTTGTCAGGGCTGTAAGCGGACGAGGCCGGGAACAATACTGAAGCAGGCGGCGCCACGCCGCCATAAAAGTCTGTAAGGTCGGTTACGAAGGCAACGGTGTAGCGACTCCAGTTCGCGCGGAAGTCGTTCACCTTGTTGGGACTAACCAACATCGTCACCCCAGCGGTAATCGAGTCCGTATTCACGTTTTCGTACAACAGTTCCTCCCAGCGTCGTGCGGTGCCATAAGAGGGCGCGTGGACGTAGCGTGCGAATAGCGTGATTTTCTTGCTGAAGTTCTGGTCGATGCGGATACTGGTGGCGTTGAGAGAGGAAGGATTGGAATAGGCCACACTGAGGTTCGCGAGGCAAGGATTTGTGATGTTATCGCACGTGGGGTTAATGAGTGGCGCGTTTGCAGAGGGAAGCGGCAGGGCATTGACGATCGGTTGATAGGCGGGCGCAACCGCGGCCCGGGCCGACGCCGTAAGGAATTCGTCTGTGGCCGTCTGTGGTAGCCGCAACCGCAGCCCTTCGTAAGAGAAAAAGAAGAAAGTTTTGTCTTTGCGGATCGGGCCGCCAATCGTACCGCCGAAGTCATTCTGGCGCTCCGCAGGTTTGGGAAGCGGCGGCGCGTCAAAATAGTTTCGGGCGTCGAAGACGTCGTTCCTTAAGTAGTCAAATGCCGTGCCGTGGAACTGGTTGCCACCGGATTTCGTGACGATGGAGATCTGGGCGCCCGGAGTGTGTCCGAATTCCGCCTCACAGGACGAGGTCTCGATGCGGAACTCCTGCATGGCATCCACAGACACCAGCCCGTTAGTCCCTCCTTGAGCGGTGAAACCCGGTATCGCGCCCCCCAAAGTCTCGCCAAGCCCACTGATGGTCACACCAAAATTCGCGCTCACACCATCTACCGTGAAATAGTTTGCGTCGCTCCGCTGTCCATTCGCGCTGAACTGGCCTTCCCCGAGGTTTTGCGAAGTGAATACGATGCCCGGCGTCAGCGCGAACAGCGCCTGGAAGCTGCGCCCGTTCAGAGGCGTATTTTGCACAAATTGATCGTCCACCACGGTGCTGACCGCAGCGGAGTCGGTGCGTACTCCGAAAGTGCTTCCTGAAACAGTCACACTATCTGACATGGGGCCGAGCGCGAGGGTGAAATTCTCGTTGATGGCGTCCTGCACGTAGAGCTGCAGATTGGGCTGGACCACTGTGCGAAAGCCTTTCTTTTGAATAGTCAGGCGGTACATGGCCGGATGGAGGTCGGGGAGTACGTAAATCCCGTCCTCGTTAGTAGTGGTGGTAACGGAAACGTCGGTCTCAATGTTGGTGATCTTGCATTCCGCGCCAACGATCACCGCGCCGGTCAGGTCCGTCACCCGGCCGGAAATTCGCGCCGTTTCTGTTTGTGCGAAGGCCGCTGCAGCGGACAAAATAAGGAAGGCGACGAGTACAGAAGCCCTCATCGAACACTCTCCCCAGCGGTCGCACTTGGCAATTAGTCCCACTTGTTGCGCGATCGGTTGGGTAGGCTATTCTCGAGGCTGAAGTTGAGGCAATTGGGAAAACTGACAGGTCGCAGCGGAAGAGGGCATCCCGGGGGGATCCGTCGGCAAGGGGGCGATGGCTGGTTACAGCGCTTCACCGACGACTAGGGGTGGTTGGCTGGCCCCAAGTAGGCATATAGCATTTTCTGTCCGCTTGGCTGCTTACCACCGGCTAGCGGTTCGACGGTGACAAACACGGAGTTGATATCTTTCACGAGCTCCGGGTTCTCCACGTTCAATACCCAACGCCCTTGTGCCTTGGCATCTTGGCGCAGAATGCCCAGGCTGCGCGACGAGTTCTTGTTTCCTTCCGGTACCGCCCAGACTTGAAAACTGCTCTTGGCATTCAATGCCCCGTCTTCGTTCAAATCGAAGCCGTAAAAGGTGAGCGATTTACCTTCCGTCAAGAAAACGCGGCCAAAGGCCTTGCCCTGATTGCCGTCTGGGTCAGAGTCGCGGACATCTATTACGTGTAACTCGCGCGACGCCATAAGCTCCCGAACATCCTTGCCCTCGGCCGCGAGGCGCCGCTCGAGATCGAGAGTGGCGCTCGCGACCCTTAGCCTATTCGAGAGATCGGCAATGCGTAGCTGCTCCTGCGCCAGCGCGGCTTCGTCGTTGACGTGCAATTGATTGATACGAGCCGCCTCGTCCTTTGCTTCTGCTAATAGTTTTTCCTGGCTGCGGGATTCATCGAGTAGTTGCACGTTCTGGCTCGAGGAACGTGCCGCTTCACCGCTTGCCTGTTCACTGCTGCGTCGCAGGTTGTCAGCGGTAGCGTTAGCGTTTCCCAGTTGGGCGCGCAGATTCTGGATCTCACGCTGGTCCGCGGTGTGCGACGTGTTTAACTGAGAAATATTCGACGTAAGCTCGGAGTTCTCCCGTTTGAGCTGCTCCACCTGCTGCTTTGCCTGTATCGACTCCTGCGAGGCCCAGTAGGTTCCGTGGAACGTCACCGCGGCGATCAGGGCGAGCAAACCAGTCGCGCTCGCAACCACGAGACCTAGCCGTCTCCCGGGATGCGGATTTGGTCCTGCGACGTCTGGGGAAAAACGGATGCCTTGGCCTCTCGCACGTTGCAGGAACCGTGAGCGGATGCCGGGAACTGGCCGAGTTCTTACCGTATCCATGAGTTCACGAACCGGACTCAAAGTTTGCGGCAGCCCGAAGCGAACGATTGTGCGGAACTCCGCTGCGGTTTTGCGGCAATCAGCGCAATCTTTTGTGTGCTCGCGGAGCGCAATGAGCTCCTCGTACGAAAGCAATCCGCTGGCTTCCAGAGCGGCCAATTCTTCGAAATGGGAATGATCGCTCATTAGCCGCTCGCTGCCTTGCTCTTCTCTCGCGTGTTTCCGATGAACGAGCGCAGCTTTTGAAGTCCCCTATAGTAATGGTGTCGGACATTCACTAGTGTATCGCCCGTCTTGCTCGCGATCTCCTGCATCGAGAGCCCTTCATAGCTGACCAGCTCAATCACTCGTTTTTGGGCGCCGCTCAGCGTTGCCAGCCCTTGCCGCAGCAAATGCTTCAGCTCGTGCGGTGCGAATCCGCGCAATGTGGGGGCCGTGTCAGTCAAGTAAGCCTCGACTTCGTCCATGCTGGTCTGATCGTAGAATTGCCTCACGTTCAGGTGCTGCCTGCGGTTGATGGCGCGATGATACGCGTATTGGAGAATCCATACTTTAGCAGTGCCTTTGGCAGGGTCAAATTGTGCCACCGAGCGAAAAATCTCCAAAAAGACGCTCTGGGTGACGTCTTCCGCTTCTCCCGGATCGCGAACGATTCTGAGCGCAATGCTTATAACCAGGCGGTGGTAGCGGTCAAACAATATCGCAAGCGCGTCGTTGCAGCCGGACCGTAAATAGGCCATCAGCTCGGAGTCGCTCAGGGCCTTCAACTTCGCGAAGCTCGGTGGAGGAGCAGACACGCTGAACGGCATACTGGCCCGTGGAACTTCAGGTTTTGTCACAAATCGCGCCTGAGGTGCAATTTTGGGGCCCGCGAGGACTCACTAGAAAGGCTTTTCATATCCGGAAACGTATCGGAGCGCAGTATAGCCCGAGCTGGCATGCCATCCAAATCTGTCGTCATAATTTTACAATCGCGCTTGGCACAATTCCCGATGCGGGAAGGCAGACTTGGATATTCGGGAGTTCTGGGCTCGTAGTCGCTAACATCCTTGCGTGAGGTGAAGTCTATGGCGTGTAATTCGTGCATTTCTGAAGACCGGCAACAGTTTACCTCGGAAATGGACATCCATTTTCGCAAGCTAAGGAGTGCGAACAAGACGCGAGTCTTGGTGGTAGGCGACGATTCCTTGAGCACGAAGGAAATCGTCGCCCGTCACTTTAAGGAAAGAGCATGGGAGCCGTGCGGCGAAGCCGGATCAAGTGAGCAAGCCATTGAGTTGCTTCTTGACCTGGGACCTGATCTCATTCTTCTCGACGGGAGCACTTCGACAATGGGGTGGGCTAGAGTCGCTGACGAAATACGCCGTGCCGCGCCTGCGGTCAAGATCTGCGTCTTTAGTCGCTTCCGGGCAGCAACTCCTAAACTGCTTAACATCGGGTGAGGTGAAGGTTATGGCATGTAGTTCGTGCGGTTCGGAAAACCAGCAACGATTTTCTGTGGAAATGGTCATCCATTCACCGGGACTAAAGAATCTGAACAAGCCCCCGGCCTTGGCATTCCCAAACCTCTGGATTTGCATGGATTGTAGTTCTAAGGAGTTAGTTATTCCAAACTCCGGTGGTGCGTTCCTGGGATCCATCGGCTCCTGCGTCGCGGTTACAGATCGCAATTTGACGGAAGCGGAGCTTGAGGAATTGAGCGGACGCCTGATAACCGCGCAGGAGGAAGAACGGACGCGTATTGCCAGAGAGCTTCACGATGACTTCAGCCAGCGAATGGCAATCCATGGTATCGGCCTTGAACAACTCAGAGATATGCTAAGGCCGTCAGAAGTCAAGCAGCGGACGAAAATCCAGGAGTTGTTTCGGGAAACTCAGGAAATGTCCTTGGACTTGCATTCTCTCTCCCACCGCCTCCATTCCAGCAGATTGGAGCACGTAGGGCTCGGCTCGGCCTTAAGGGAACTTTGCCTGGAGGTAAGCGAAAAATATCTGATCCAAGTCGAATTCGCCGAGCGCGGAGTTTCTTTCAAAGTCCCGAAGGACGTGGCGCTCTGTCTGTTCCGAGTCGGTCAGGAAGCACTGGGGAATGTGGTTAAACATAGTAAAGCGAAACGAGCCCAGGTCGAGCTTTCTGCCGCAAATGATGAAATTTTTCTGCGTGTTAAGGATGCTGGCGCGGGTTTTGACCCTGTTCCCCGGAACGCAGCAGCGGGAATAGGACACGTGGGTATGAGCGAGCGGCTTCGACTGGTTGGCGGAGCACTTTCAATAAGGTCCGCGCCGAAGCAAGGGACCGAAATACTTGCCCGAGTGCCGCTGCCTGTTCCAGTAAACGAGCCGAGGTTAAGGTCGCAAGCTGCGGGAGGACAAAATCATGAAACGCCCACGTATACTGTTGGCAGATGACCACCGCCTGTTGGTGGATACGCTGAGCAGTGTGCTTGAACCCCGGTACGAAGTGGTCGGCAGGGTGACCGATGGACGGTCACTTCTGGAAGCTGCCGAGAACTTGCGCCCAGACGTTATAGTGCTGGACATTGCCATGCCCCAGTTGAATGGCCTGGACGCCGGCCGGCAACTGAAAAAGAAAAATCCCCAAGTGAAGCTAGTCTTCATGACCATGAATCAAGACGCTTATCTTGTCGGCGAAGCTTTTCGCGCAGGGGCTTCCGCGTTTCTGCTGAAGCAAGACGCAGGGTCTGGGCTGATCGCTGCAATTGACGGGGTATTGAAGGGCGGCACCTACGTATCACCCCAGGCCGCGGAAGGCCAAATCAAAATCTCCTGGCAGGAACCAAAGTTGCGTGAACATGCGCCGGAACCCACGGGACGGCAACGGGAGGTTATTCAACTACTTGCCGAGGGGCGCTCCATGAAACAAGTCGCCGCAGTGCTGAATATCACCGCGCGGACTGTTGCGCTGCACAAATACAAAGTGATGGATCTCTTGCAAATCAAGTCCAGCGCCGAACTGGTGCAGTACGCCATCAAGCACAACATGGTTTCTGTTTAGCGGAAATCATTTTTTCATCCCACTGTCACTTTTCCATATATCCCTCCGCTTTAATCAGGGACAGACTGCACCCCGTAATCCCGTTTCATGCCGAGCGACACAAGGCCAAGGCTCAACATTTGGGGGCCTCTCCGCCTCACAGCGCTCTAAAGCAAACACCCGGGCTGCGGAACGGCTTATGGATAATCTTCATGAACCGAAAACGAGTGGTGATCGCGGATGATCTTGCTCCCTTCCTAGGCGAAGTCACAGCGTTGTTACGAGAATCATTCGAGATCGTTGGCATCTTCTCCGATGGAGCAACGGCCTTGGACGGAGTTCTCAGCCTCAAGCCGGATCTCGTCGTATTGGACGTCTCGATGCCAGGAATGAGTGGGATTGACGTCGCGGAAGAACTTACGAGACGAGCCAACAAAGCCAGGGTCGTTTTCCTGACGGTTCACGAGGACGTTGAAATTCTCAAAACTTGCCAAGCGGCGGGGGGATTCGGTTACGTGGTTAAGTTACGCATGAACACTGACCTATTGCCAGCAATGAAGGAGGCTTTGGCGGGGCACAGGTTCACTTCTCGATTTCAGTCCCAGCAAGGCGCGCACCAGCCGGAATAAGAACGAAGCGGCAAAACGAGCTTCAGGAATGCCGATTGCTGTTGAGCGCGGAGAGCCTGTCACTTTTGACTATTGAGTTAGATCGCAACGCAATGTAGCAATACGCCGTGCCACAAGGAGGCAATTTCAATGAAAGCCAATGTGCGGAGTGTTGTGCAGGTTCTGTGTTACGTGGTCTGTCTCATGGTGCTTGGGAGCATCGTTTATGCTTCTACGCCGAACGCGGTTCAATTCGAGGACGGCAAGAAAGCAAAGGTCAAGGGAACGATTGCGTCGCGGAATGGCGATCTTATAAGCGTCAAGGACCCGAAGGCCGGCTCCCTCGTGACGGTTAGGATCTCAGCGAACACACAAATTGTGCGATTAAAGGGAGCGTTCAAGTTCCGTCGGGCGGACATGGACGTCACGGCAATGCTGCCGGGTTTAGGCATTGAGGCGGAAGGGGTCGGAGATGCCAAGGGACAACTCGACGCTCGCAAGATCTCGTTCAGCCCGGATGATTTCGCGATTCAGATAGCTGAAGAGCAACAAATATTGGCCAACGAGGCTGCCGCACAAAAGGCGCAGTCTACCGCAAACGAGGGTGTTGCTAACGCCCAAACAGCGCAGACGTCGGCCAATCAGGCTCAGATTTCGGCTAATAAGGCTTCTGCAGCCGCTGGCACAGCAGGCGCGCTCGGTGTTATGGATGCCGCTGCGATAGGACAGGTGAATCAACGCGTGTCGGACCTGGGTGGCTACACGGCCGTGGCAGAGGCTGGAATCTACTTTGCCACGGACAAATCCACTCTCGACGATGCGGCCAAGGCAGACCTCAGCAAGCTCGCCGATCTACTGACCTCAAGCAACAACTACATGATTGAGATCGCGGGGTATGCGTCCAGCACGGGCACCAAATCCCAGAACCAGCAGCTTAGCGATGCTCGGGCGGCTGCGGTAACGCATTATCTGCTCGAAGTGAAAAATGTACCGATGTATCGGCTCCTCGTTCCCGCCGGGTATGGCGCTCTGCACCCGGCCGCTACGAACACCGATGCTCAGGGACGCGCGGAGAACCGGCGCGTGGATGTGACGGTTCTGGTGAACAAGGGATTAAACGAACAGATGTAGATGGCAGCCTCGCGATCTCCGGCTCACTGTTGAGCTGGAGAGGGCGGCAGCGATCGCTTTTGTCGGCGAGTGCTCCCATGTGGAATTTAGGAGAAAGAACAGGAGGAAGTCGATGAATTGGATCGGAAGAATTGCTGTCACCACATTTCTCGCACTCCCGGGACTGGTAGCGCCCCGGGCCGTCTCGGCGCAACAGAAGCCCAACATTGTGATTCTCATGACGGACGACACCGGCTGGAACGACTTCGGGGCCTATGGTGGCGGCGTGAATCTAGGCCATGCAACCCCGCACGTCGATCAGGTCGCTCAGGAAGGCGCGGTCTTTACCAGTTGGTACGGCCAGGCGAGTTGCACCGCAGGCCGGGCCTCGTTCATGACCGGACGGATCCCGATTCGCTCGGCGCTTTCAGTCGTGGTTGTGCCTGGCGACGAGAACGGCATCACGAAAAGCACGCCGACAATCGCCGAGTTCTTCCAGAAGAACGGCTATTCGACGTACTTTTCTGGCAAGTGGCATCTGGGCGACCAGCCCAAGTTCTACCCGATCGAACATGGCTTTGACGAAATGAAAGAGTTTGCCGCCTACTATCCGGGCGTCTACACTTATGACGACACGGATAACTTCGCGCATCCCTTCTTTCCGAAGTACAACGCTGCTTACTGGGACGAATATCAAAAGATCGTCAACCTATACGAATGGGAAGGAACCGCCGGCAAGCCTGCGACCAAAGTTGCGCGCATCGACTACGACTACCTGCACGAATTCGACGTCCGTCAGGCGGACTCCGCAGTCGAATACATCAAGGCGCACGCCAAAGGCGGCAAGCCGTTCTTCATGGATGTTAACTTCATGAAGATGCACAACCCGAACATTCCCGCCAAGGCGTTCATTGGCAAATCGCACCTCGGCAACTATTCAGATGCCATGCTGGAACTCGACTCCAACATCGGCCGCGTTATGGATGCCATCCGTGCAGAGGCTCCCAACACCATCGTCATCATCACTGCCGACAACGGCGCGTGGCAGGACGCCTATCCGGATGCCGGCACAGTGCCGTTCCGGGGGGAAAAGGGCTCGCCGTTTGAGGGCGGTTTCCGCGTACCCGGCATCATGTGGTGGCCGAATCACATTCCGGCCGGCGCACGCTATGGCGAAATGATGTCGCACATTGACTGCTGGGCAACGCTGGCGACTATGGTCGGCCTCACCCCGCCGCCTCACGGTGCGTGGAAGGACAATGACGGCAAGCCGATCTATTTCGACAGCATTGACAACAGCGCCTACATTCTGGGTAAGGATCGGCACTCCGCGCGCAACGGATGGATCTATATTGACGGTGAATCCTTCGCCGGTGCTCGCGCCGACGTCGCCGGCGATCCCACCAACCCCGATCTCAAAATTGCTTGGAAATACCTCTATACGTCGAAGGACACCTGGCTCGGTCCCAAGCAGGATCTCGGCTGTTGCGGTTCGTTGTACAACCTGACCATGGATCCGTTCGAGAAATACGACATGACGTTTAACGGTGCGGTGAGTTCGCGCCTCCCCACCACATCGCCAGGCCGCTATGCCGGCTATGACAATGGGTGGGCTGTTTCGCTAATAGCGGTGCCGATAGGGGAGTTTGATAAATCCATCGTGGACTTCCCAAACATGAAGCGCTTTCCCGGCGGAGCGTCTAATGATACGAGTCCGGATCTGCAACATCCGGACAACCCGTTGCCTTTGATGGATATCAAGAAGCTTGTGCAGGTCATCGGCGCAGCGGACTAACTGCTTGATTTGACCGTGGAACGCCCGGGCCGCCTGAGACGAGCCGGCCCGGGCATTCACCGATGGCTCAGGCGTCGGGGGTCGAATAACCTGGATCAATAGCTGTACGCGTAGCAGCGAGGGCTCGCTAGCGTACCCCCGCATCCCCGGCAAGTTTTTCGGAAATGGCCTCGTAAAGGTTTTTTAACGACTGCTGACGAAACGATGTCGCTCGATCGGCTGCGCGCCAAGAATCTTTGAAAGCTCAAACGCAAGGAGACAGCCACCAAATGTCGTTCGACGTCAGAACCCAATTGACGTTCCAAGTTCTACGAAAGGCGATTCCTATGGCTTGCTTCGTACTTTGGGCATTTCCCATCACCGTGCGCGCCCAGCGACAAGAAGATTTCGATCAGTATAAATTACGGGTAGACACTTTCTGGTTCTACTCGAATCCGTCGGGGTCCATCCAGGGCACTGCCGACGTTGATAGCACATCCATTGATCTGCAGAAGGATCTGGGTTTTAACACTTACTCGACGTTTACCGGGAGAGTGGACTGGAAGTTCACCCGCAAGAACCATTTCTACGTCGCGGTCAGCCCCTTTTACACGGACCGCCATACGACGCTCACTCGAACGATTACATTTCAGGGTCAGACATTCGACATCGGATTGGTCGCGCGCAGCGACTTGCACGCACTGCTCGTGTCCCCCGGCTATCAATACGACATCATCCGGCGGAGACGCGGACACCTTGGAATCGGGGTGCAGGTGGACCTCTTTAATACGTCCGCCAAGATCAGTGCGGCGGCCCAGATCGTCAACGGCGAACAACTATCCGCTGTGTCTGCGCAAGGTTCGCTGCTGGCTCCGATTCCGGCGTTAGGCCCGGAATTCCGATATTACGTAACGAATTCTCCGCGTGTTTTCATCCAAGGAGGCGTCTATGGAATGTATCTGTTCGGCTACGGGAACTTTGTGTCCACGGCCGACGGTATTGGCGTTAGCCTAAACAAGCACATCAGCCTCAACGCGGGTTACCAGCTCGGATCGCGTCTGGTGGTGAAAGAAAGCAGCAGTGCCAACCGAGTGGGCCTTCGCTTGACCCAGCAGGGCGCCATTGTCGGAGCACAATTTTCTTTTTAGGGCGCTAAGTTCACACTGTATTACACGGACGAGTCCGGAAAAAAGGTTGCACACTTTTTAGGATTCTAGATCGGCATGGAGCAAACCTAATGATCACGGAAAACATTAAGAAGGTGTTATCAGTCGCAATGAGTTTGGCTTTAGTTGCCGCTCCGCTACAGACGGTCTACGGTTACCAGAGTCAATCCTCGACTCCCGCAGCCGATGCTGGGGTTCCCACCGACGCCCCTTCGATGAGTGCAACTGAGCTCGAATCCTTGGTAGCACCCATCGCACTGTATCCAGATTCGTTAATCGCACAGCTTCTTACCGCTGCCACGTTTCCTGACCAAGTCGCAATTGCCAACTACTGGATAGAGCAAAACAAGAGCCTGACGGGCACCGCCCTGATGCAGGCGGTTGACAAACAATCGTGGGATCCTAGCGTGAAGGCACTCACGGAATTTCCGTCCGTGCTCGACAACATGTCGAAAAACCTCAGTTGGACCTCATCTTTGGGAGAGGCCTATCACAATCAGCAGGCCGACGTGATGGCGGCCATTCAGACATTGCGTGCCAAAGCGAAGACGGCCGGCAATCTAAAGACAACTTCCCAGGTTACGGTAGTACAGCAGTCACCGCAGGTGATCGTGATCCAGCCGACAAATCCGCAAGTCGTCTACGTTCCGGAATATAACCCAGCGGTCGTCTATGGCTACCCGTACGTAGTCCCTGCGTACACCTACACCCCTGGCGCTGTGGTTGCCGCGGGCATTATCGGGTTCGGCGCCGGAATCGCTGTCGGTGCCATGATGAGCGGCGGATGCTGCGGCTGGGGATACAGCAGTTGGAGCTGTGGATGGCACGGTACCGCAGTCGTGTATCACGGCGGTGCCTACTACGGTAATTCTGCCTGGCACGGCGGGTATTACAACGGTGGCTACCACAACAGCTACGGATACAACAACAACTACAACCACTACAACAATTCTAATTACAACCACAGCAGCTACAACAACTACAATAAAAACGTGAGCGGCAACACTGTCAACGTCAACAAACAGAGTGCTCAGAACTTCAATTCCAGCCATTCCTCGGCTTCCAATTCATGGGCACAACACAACAGCGGGAGCGGCACGCACTCGGACGCTTTCAGCGGCATGAGTGGGCACTCCGGCGGATTTGGCGATTCCGGCGGTGGCGGCTGGTCGTCGAGGGCCGATAGCAGTCGCGGCTGGGGAAGCATGGACCGCAGTGGGTTCGGCGGTGGCCGATTTGGTGGTGGCGGCGGATTCGGCGGTGGCGGGTTTCGGCGCTAAAGTGCGGTGACATTCTGCAGCGACAGAAAATAAAAGCGGTGTTGGAGGTTGGCATATGTCTTACCTACTTCGGAACGGCAAGTTTCGGCTTCCCGGGTGTTGGCTCATCTTAACGCTCCTGGCGACGATCACCCTCTTGGCGTCTTGCGGTAAATCGCAAAATGCTAAAGCCGCCACAGAAACATTCGCGTCCCCAGCCAACGCGGGAGACGCGGTTGTGGCAGCGGCCAAGTCCGGTGATCAAAGTGCAATGCTCGCAATCTTTGGCCAGGACGGCAAGGATGTCCTGTTCTCAGGAGATCCGGTAAAGGACAAGGCCTATCTGCAGGATTTTGTCGCTGCATACGACCAGATGAACCGCTGGCGGGCGATCAAAGCGGGCGGCGAGATGCTCTTCATCGGAGCAGACAATTACCCTTTTCCAATTCCTTTGGGGCAAAATCCCTCCGGCCAGTGGTACTTCGACACCGCGGCGGGCAAGGATGAGATCCTAGCGCGTCGTATCGGGAAGGACGAGCTGACCGCGATCGCTGCCTGCAACGCGATTGCTGACGCCCAGCAACAATACTTCAGCCAACTTCACGATGGCGACACGGTAAAGCAATACGCGCAGAAATTCATCAGTGATGAAGGCAAGCAGAATGGGTTGTACTGGCCAGTCGAAGCGGGCCAGCCGCCGAGCCCCTTTGAAGATGTTCGTGACTTTGCGAAAGCCGCCGGTTACACGAACTCAGGTGAACAACCACAACCGTTCAATGGTTATTACTTCCGCTTCATCACCAAGCAAGGAGACAAAGCTAAGGGCGGTGCGAAGGATTACATCGTGAATGGGAAGATGACCGGCGGGTTTGCCACGGTGGCCTATCCCGTGGAATACCGGAATTCGGGAATCATGTCGTTCATTGTCGGCACCGACGGCATCGTGTACCAAAAAGATCTGGGAGATCAGACCGCTAGTGCTGCCGCGGCCATTAAGGAATACAACCCGGGCGACGGTTGGACGCCAGTGATTTAGTTCCCGTGGAACGGAATGATGGACATCAGCCTCAGCGCGCTGGGGGGCTCGCAAGAGCCGCCCCTCTCTCTTCTACGCCACGCACGTTGGGCAGCTAGCATGTGCAAGTCCCGTCCCAACCCAATGCGGGACCAATGCACGCCACGCGCGTCTCATCGATCGTCAGCTACGACCTGTATCTGCATGGACCTGTCACTTTTGACTATAGCCAGTCAGGGATCCAGCGCCTACGATTCGTCCTGGTAAGAGCATCTCGCGTTTTCCACTGGCTGGCAGAGTGATGGCAAAAATCGATGAGCACGATAGCTCGTGGATCAATTGCTTCACGGGTGGATACGGCGGTCGCGAAGATGTCCGAGAAGTATCCGTCATAATGCAGCTTTAGTCTTACAAGTACGCGACCAGATTCAAATCACTAGAAGCATAAAGCGTGCGAACTAGCGGACCAAATCGCAAATTTCGGTTCGACGAAAAAGGGGAAGCCAAATGCGGCAGATCAAAAGCGCGATTCAAAGAATCCACGTACTAATCGCCGGCGGGCTGTTAGCGATCGGCCTGCTCACGGTAGGAAGCACACCTGCTCTCTGCCAGAAGGCAGAGACGATTGAAGCCACGGCCATGGGGACAGGCACACAACTCGGACAGAATGTCGAGATACGGCTATCAATTAGCGACTACTCGACGATGGAAGAAAGGCAAGTCCTGGCGGATGCATTCGCGAAAGGCCAGAACCAGGGGCTGGTCAGCGCGTTGCAAAAGATGAGAGCGGTGGGCCGCCTTTCGCTCACTTTCACGGTGGGCTATGACGTTAGCTTTATTCGCATGATTCCGACACCAACGGGCAGAAAAATTCGCTTTATCACCAATCGCCCCATCCGATTCGGCGAGGCTTGGACGGACTCCCAATCCCAGTCCTTTGACTTGAGCGGCGGCGAGATTGACATCAACGACCAGGACAAGAGCAAGAGCACCGGTGTCTTCTTCCCCCGCGCCCAACTCATCATAGACAAGCAAGGGCAACTGCAAATTGATTTGGCTCAGAACTCCTGGAACTTGGTGGACGTGCTCGACTGGAAAGGAACGCCCGGCGTCAATTAATGGCAGATCGGATCGCGCACTCGCGCTCCGGCGCCACGTTGACAAGTTCTCATTTTTTTCTGGAGGTGCATCGTGAAGATGCGACGATTTCTGGCGATTTGCTGCGGTTTAATGGTGTTCCCGGTGGTGGTGATGGCCACGTACATGTCAGCCAAGGGGTTGAAGGGTGACAGTACCAAGAAGTACGTTTGCTCGGAGTCAAATCCGGGGAGCATGTGTAATGCCGCCACCACCTGCGGATCGACTACCAGCGCGTGCAATGCGGATGTAAAACGCAGAGGTAGTAATTACGCATCCGCTACGCCGAACATTCCGAACGCCAAAGAAAACGCGCCGTTCTGCGTAAAAGTTGGCACGACGGTGACCTGGCAAAGTTCGTCCAAGAATACGGGCTTTGTTCTGGATTTCGGCCCTTCGTCTCCGTTCGACACACCTGACGGCGCGATCATTGGTGGTTCCGACCGTCCAATCTCAGTCGTCGCGAAGCGGGCGGGATGCTACAAATATTCTGTCGGGGCTTGCGTCTCGGGGAGCATCTACGGGATGTGCGGCTCGGCGAATGCCGAACTCGTCGTAACGAATTGAAAGATTCGGGACACCAGTCTTGCGAGGCGGTCGTGAAGAATTACTGGCGCTCCCGGGCGTTTGGTAAGGCTGCTCACGGAGACCGTTCATCTTCTGAGGTGTCCTGCCCACCGTGAGCGGAAAGGCGTCGTACATGATCGGATCCACCAGAGTTTTGCAAGTATTGCTGTTATCCTCCACGTTTTCGTTTGCTAGCGCGTTTGCGCTGCCACAAAGCGCGCCCAACTCAGCTGGTTGGTACACCACCGCTCAAGCAGCGAACGGCGCTAAGAGCTATCCCAAGAACTGCGCCGGTTGCCACGGCGCCAAACTCCAAGGTGGCATGGGACCTGCGCTCGTCGGCAGGCAATTCTGGCTCAACTATGCGGGCAAGAAGGTCTCGACTCTGTGGTCTGCTGTTCACACGGAAATGCCGATGATGGCGCCCGGCTCCGTCTCGGCGAAGAACTCGACCAACATCATGGCGTTTCTATTGCAGAAGAACGGCGTGCCGTCTGGCGCCACACCGCTCGACGATACGGCTGATCTTTCCAAAGTACTTCCATCGAACTAACGGGCTGCCTGCGAGCATGCTTGGCTTCTGAGCTCAAGTCCGGCCAAAAAATGCGGTCGCCGATGAACTCGTCCTGCGAATTGTTGGGATACTCTGATGCCTTCAGACAACTCGGTCCAGGCGAGCGCATCTGACACGCAAAGAAATGGTGGCCGGCGTCGCATTCTTTGGATTTTTTCGTCGGCCTTAGCTCTCGTGATCGCGGGTGTCGTGCTTGTAGCCTTCACCAACCGTGCGGTCAACTGGTCGAGCTCAGACAAATTCTGCGGAACGACCTGCCACTCGATGACCTGGGTTAATGCGGCATATCAACGGGGACCGCATTACATTAATAACGTCGGAGTTCGCGCGAGTTGCGGGGAATGCCACATCCCATATGACTCCGGCCACGCCACCGCGTTGGAATATGTACAGCTGCTTTTGTTCAAGGCCGACCGCGGGGCCAAGGATTTCTGGTACAAGGCGAACAAGAGTATTGCCACACAAGAGGAGTGGACGAAACATCGTCCGGAGCTAAGCCGCGAGTTTGAAAACTATCTAACGAGACACAATTACATTACCTGTCGCGGCTGCCACCTCCTGTCGTCCTTCGGAGGCCCACGCAGCCATATGAAGTTGGTCATTCACCAAGGCTTGGCGAATGCGGATAGCTATAATTGTCTGCAGTGCCATGCGAACATCGGCCATGTCTACGAAGAACCATCGTCCAAAGTAAGCGACTGGTACACAGTGGAACAGACGGCGACCGGTAAGAAACTTTTTGAAGACTCGTGCTCCCGCTGCCATGGTACAAGACTAGAAGGCGGTATCGGGCCGGCGCTTAGCGGCGTCACCTGGAGACAGAGCTTCGGAGGCGCTAAGCTCTTGACAGTGTGGGGAGAGATTAAGGGCCCGATGGCGGAATATGCTGGTAAAACCTTCACGACCCAGCAGTCTCTCGATATTCTGGCCTATTTGCTACAACAGAACGGGCTTCCCGCAGGAACGCGGCCACTCGCGGATACCCGAGAACTTTCCGACACCCTTCCTGAAAAGTAGCGAAGCACGTCGAGGAAGGCCTGGTTTCACGATTTGCTGCCGCTGAGGCATCTCGCAGCGAATTTCCGATGTAGAAGTTCAGGCCCATTCCCGCTGCATTCCAGTGTGCGGGGATGCACGTAGAGCAGTTCTCTCGCCGAGAGTATGTCTCGAGCATGAAAACGCGCTTGTACGGCCATTGGATACCGCCCGTGTACCAATCCTGATCCCAGGAATGCTTCGGGCCATCATAAAAAAACTCTGCAGCGCCGAAGAGAGTGAAACGGAACCCATGAACAAGGCAGTCACTTTCGACAACTGGCTGGTTTCGATATGTCGTGGAATAACATCCGTCCAGCGCAGTTCGAGCCAATTCCTGTCCCGAACCAGGAATCTGGCGACGGGACGGAATTCGGGAGTCCCATCAATCGTGATCCGGTTTTCGTTGAAGATTTGCCCCGATTGAGTCGTTCGAAGGAAGTCGTAGCCGGCGCCGAAGAGCAGATAGTTTTCTTTGTCCGGGTCAATATTTCATAAATGTTCCCTAGAATAGGTTTGAATCGATATCCGACGCTCGCGGCTACATACCATTGCTGAAACCGAAAACCGACTGTTTGCTCCAGCCCGACAAACGAGAGCACGCGCAGTTTCGACGCGAATTGAATGTGCGCATCAGCTTCCGGCCATACCTCGGTCTGTGTGCTTTGCGATTGGGACTGCCCTGCGGCGCTTGAGCAGGAACGAAGTTCAGGACCCAGTCCTTCCGCTTGAACCGGATTACGCGACGTTACACGGCTATTATGGGTTTGCGTCTCCGATGGTCTACTCGCCCACCTATCTTCAGACCGAACAGAATGTGCAAGTTGAAACAAATCTCTATGCGACGGCAAAGCCCGATGGTGAGCTGGTGCGGACCGGAACTAGCAACACGGTGAATCCGCGGTCGGTAAACGACGCGATTAATGCGATCGTTAAGCTAGGGGCTCAAGAATTACAAAAGCAAAACCTAATTTGACCGCACAGTTCAAATTCTAGATTCTCAGTTGCCGCGATGCCCAATTCTAATAGCGATTGTGCGATTGGCCGGAAGAGTGGGCCCTGACAGCAGTACGTCCAGTAATGCAACTGATTACGGATCGAAGCTCTGCGCCTCCTTCAGCGACTAAAAGACCTCTCCATTCAAGCATTCATTCCGCAGCTTCCCGTTGCAGCTCGCGCGCCAATCCGAACACAAACAAAAAGAGAGCGTTGACCTTCACTGCTATCCTCCTTGCCACCAGTTATTGTCACAACCTACATACAGTTACGAATAGCTAAATCACTTCACCTTCACGACGTCGTCCGGCTTCCACGTCTCGTCAAAGAATGACTGTTTCGGGCTGTAAAGCCGCAAGAGAACGAAGTAGCCTTTTCCGGGCACGGTGCGCATCCAGTTCTTCTCCGTTCCACCGGGTGCGGTTGGCCCGAAGTAGAGATCGAACGAGCCATCGGCGTTCTGCGTTGGTTTATCCATTGAATTGAGCGAGGGGAATGGCTGGCCGTTATCGAGGCCCGACGCAGTCAGCGCATCGTAGAGCGTGACCGACCAGAAATTCGCAGCCGGGACATTCGGGGGAAGGTGCAACTTGTAGGACTTGCCACCTTCGAGGTAATCGCCATCTTTATCACGAAAGACGCCCGGATACTTGGCTCCCTTATCGACCAAGCTGACCGCCATGCCGGGACTCATGCCATAGGCCAGCGTGAAATACAAAGTGCGCTCAAGGAGGTTGCCACGGAAGAACGGGTCTTCACCGGGAAATACGTTCACCCACTGTCGGTCTGGATAGTACATGCCGGCCGGCTCGTGCACGCTCATGTCGTTGGCCATTACCCGCGTCATCTTGAATGCAGTTTTCGCGGCCTGATCGAGCAGCGTCTTCGTGGCCGGATCGGGCTGGAAGGGTTTGCCTTTCTCAATCCCGATCATCTTCAAGACGGTGCGCATGTATTCATCGCTCGGATCAACGTATTCAGCATCAATGAAGCGTGACAGCATGTCGAAATAAGTGCCGTCCTGTGGAAAGAGCATGTCTGCGGGGGCTGCGTTGGCATCCGGGAACTGCATCGGTTTCGCCTGATCCTTCTTGCCCAGCGGATATACGAGGGTCTGCCTGATTGTCTCATCGGCCTTTGAGAGGTCGTTGGGGTCGCGGAAGAAAGAGCGCCAAAACAAGAATACGTTGTAAGTGCGCGAGCGATAGACGAAGCCATCCGTTGGCATTTCGCCTTTGAAATCCGGTGGCAGCAGAATATATTTTCCGCCTTTTCCCCGGTCAGGCCCCGCCAACCCGACATCGCCGATCCACGTATGACCGTCAACGGTCGGTCCGATGAGTGGGCGTTGCCAAAAGTCGTCGAACAACCCTTGAACTCCTTGGGGAGCCTCCACCACCAGCGGGCCGTCTTTCAGGTCTAGGTAGCTCATCGCATAAATCACGTCTGAGTTCGGCGTGGTCACAAGCGTTTTCGCGGTTAGTCGTTTGGGCCAATACGGCAAAACGTTGTAGCCCGCGCCGAACACCCTCTCGGAACCCTCTTTCATCGCCCACATGTTGACGGCCGGAAGCGACCAGATGTAGGACTGCGCGGCTTGCTGGAAGAGCAGTTCGTTTTCAAGTGCCTGGACAGATTCTTTTGCCGGGTATCCGCCCGGAAATGGTGCATTCGCGAGCTTCTCGTAGCGGCTCTCCTGCGCGAGAGTCTGCGTTGTAGCAACACTCATCGCCAGCGCGGTAACGAGAACAGTGACGAGAAAGTTGCGCGTGCTAGTGTCTCCCATGTTTGAGTCCTTTCTGATTTCTGCGACTCACTTCACCTGAACAACGCCGGGCGGATTCCATGTGCCCTCGCCGGGTGGCAGGATCGACGGCGGCGTTTCCTTCGGCCAATAGAGCCGCAAGAGCACGTAGAAAGGAGCATCAGAAGCCGGAAGCCAATTGGATTCGTTCGCCTTCCCCGGCGTCTTGTTCTGCATGTAAATCGTCAGGGATCCATCGGCATTCTTTTTCATCTGCGGCAACATCGGTGAGTTGATCAGGTAGCGATCGATCGGATTCTCGATCAGCAACTGCGACTTGCCGTCGTACATCGTTACCGACCAGAAAGCATTGACCGGAGGAAGCTGTCCCTTGGGGAATGTGAGAGTGTAGTTGTGCTTGCTGGCATCGAGTGGTTGTCCATCGCTGTCGTCGGCAGCCATGGGATACATCGCTTCGGCTGGGTCATTGGCATAGATGCCAGCCTTCGCAGTTGCAGCGCGTTTCAGCCAATCGCCGTTGAAGTAAGCGCGGTCGCCGCCGGAAAGCCCACCGACCCGCCAACCGTTCACGTTTTTACCCATACTGGCGATTGCGGCGGTTATCTTCTGTTCGCCATCCTTCATGCCGAGGCCCACTTCTGCTTTGTGCTCCAGCGAAAGATCTTTGAAGTTGAAGGTCTTGCCGGGGCCGACGCCGATGCGAGCGAGTTTGGCGCGAATGTCCTTCTCATCTGGAGCAGCGGGCGCAAACTGAAGGGCAAAGTCGAGATAGTCGAAGAAACCGGTCTTGACCATGTCCTTATCGATCTTCGGAAAATCGATGGCTGGTGCTGGGGGCGGTGCGGGCTTGTGGAGATATGCCGAGAGCGGCCTCACCTTGTAGCCAGCCTGAATCTTGACCACATTTGGCATATCAGCCGGATTAAAGAGCTGCGTTCGGTAAGCCGCCGCTGAGAACTGCGTTCCAGACTTAAATACCTTCTTGATTCCCGGCGGGGTTTCGCCGTTCCAGTCAGGCCCTACTACCATGTAGTCGCCAGCTTCATTGCCAGTGGCACGGCTTCCGATGTAACCGTAGTTGTAGGTGTTGCCGTCGCAGAGCATCACGGAAAAGTAACGGTTCTTGGGTACGGCCGGGACGGACAGCACTATGGGCTCAGCGCGAAGATCAAGCCAAGCCATTGAGTAGGGTGTGTCGCTGTTGGGCGAGATGATGGCCGTATCTTTGTAGGTAAACACGCGCGGTTCATTGAGTATCTGGTTGAAGGGCGCTTTGAACTGGCCGGAGTTGCGGTCAACGGCGTATTCATACATGACCGCGTAGTTCATCACGATGGGCAGGCCATAGATGAAACCCTGTTCGGCTATATCTTTGGTCTCGGCGAGGCTGGGCACGGGAACGCCGTTAATCGCATCCTTTTTCTCGGCTTGATTGATGGCATCGTTCTTCCCTCCGCACCCAGCAATGAGAACCAAGGCGATGGTGCTGGCTGACAATGCGCCGACAAATATTCGTTTTGTAGTTCCCACCTTAGGCCTCTCTCTCAGGTTGGTTTGATTTTGTAAACTGGAATGACCTTATCGAAAACAACATGATGATCCTCCATCTCGCCTCAGGCATTCGAGTGAGAACGATTTTCTGCGTCACTTCGCCTGTTCGATTTCGCTTGGCCGCCACGTCTTCGCAAAGAACGGTTCGAGAGGGCTATAGAGTCGAAGGAGCACGTTCCAACCTTTGGCAGGATCGGTCTGAATCCAGTTGCTGTCGTTCACTCCGGCGGGTTTTCTGGGGGCGAAATACACCGTCGTCGAACCATCGGGATTCGCTACTGCCGCTGGCCCCGGATAAGTCTGGCTACCAGCGCGGGGATAGCGTTGCGGCGTTTGCAACATCGAGCGAGTCTGATTGTCATAGATGATGATTGACCAGAACGCTCGCGCCGGAATGTTCGGCGGCAGCGTAACCTTGTACGTCCTGCTGCCATCAAGGTACTCGCCCTTGGAATCCACAAACGCCCCAAGATATTGCGAGCCGATGTCCGGCAGGCGCATGCACATCGCTGGTGTGATGCCAGTGGCGTAGAAGAACATTGCGCTTCGTGCGTTCAAAGTGCGGTAGCCCGTCGGTGGGAATGGTCTGATCCCTTCCTTCGTTACCATCGGCGGAGGCGTCTCGAAATCGTAGCCGCCCACAAACAGCATGTTCACCCACGCGGAGCCGGGATAGTAGGCGAAGCCCTCAGACTCGCGCGTACGCCAGTTAAGCGTTCGCGCAGTAGCAGTCCCAATCGCTGCCGCGTCGGTCAAAATTTTCTTCATCCGGTCATCGGGATTGAACGGCTTGCCTTTGATGATGCCGATGGCAGCAAGCGACCCCATGATTTCAGGGTCGAGCGCATCGGCAGGCTCCTGCTGCACCAACGCGTTGATTTGCTCGAAATAATGGAAGTCGTTCGCGGGAATTGTCATGAACGGTTTGCCAGTGCCTTCGACAAACGTCTGCTCTGGTGGCGCGATGGGTCGTCCGGGCCGAATCTTACCGCCCAGAATTTCAGCTATGCTCGTGCCGTAACCGCCGGGCGTGTATGCATAAAGCTTCGCGCCCGCTTTCATGGCAGCAACTGCGGGTTTCGGGTCGTTGTTGACCAGAAACGCTCGGGCGAGAATCAGGACTCGCGTGGTGCGAGAACGGACTACAAAATAGCCACCCTCTGGCACGGAGCCTTCGTAGCCCGGAGGAAGGATCAGATATTTTCCGCCCTCGCCCCGGTCGGGACCGGGGGCACCCACGTCGGTGACCCAGCGGAACCACATGTCATCGAGCGTGCCTAATAGCTTCGGCGGCACCTCAAACACCATCGGCCCCTTGCTGACGTCGATGATTCCCCAAAGATAAGGCGTATCGGTATTGGCCGTGAGAAACAGCGACTTCGAGTCCATCAATTCGGAGAACACAACGAGCGTGTTATCTTCCACGCCTGCTTTGATCATTCCTTCACGAATGGCATACGTCGAAGCACCTTGATACGCATTCACGAACGCTTCCACGCCGTGCATCCGGTCGAGGTTGTCGTACACCTTCTCGACGGTTTCCTTGCTCGGCGCACCATCCTTGTATTCGAGCGTGCCAATGGAACTCTGTACCCGGTCAGGCGTCGTAATGGATTTCGGAATCTCCTGAGCCACTGCGGGGTGCAGAGCAGCGGCGAATGCCAAAATTATCACTCCCACTTGTATTCGTTTCATCGGATAGTCCTTTTCAGTCGTTAGACCGCACTACTCCTCGGGCGCTTGGCGATGCAGTCGTGTGCTCCCTCTGCTTATTTGGTTCCCTCACTTCACTAGTTCAACGTCGGGCATCTTGAATGACTTGTTCCAGAAGGCTTCTTCCGGACCGTAGAGTCTGAGCCAGACGTAAGGTTCGTGGCCTTCGGTTGGAATCCAGTTGGATTCCAGACCGTTAGGTGCCTTTGGTCCAAAGTACAAATCCACGCTGCCATCCTCGTTCTTTTTCATTTGGTTCATATTGAATGAACCCAAGCCCGCGCGGCCCGATGGAGTTTTGATGAAAGCCCACGTCCTGCGGTCGTAAACCGTCAGTGACCAGAATTCTCTAGCGGGCATGTCCTTTGGAACTCGAAGCCTGTAGGTTTTCCCCGCCCTGAGTGGTTCGCCGTGGCTATCCGCGATCGGAGCGAGATAAACAGTTGCGGCATGGTCTGAAAGAACTTTCGGGTAGAACGTGAAGAAGAACCAGGCTGCCGCACGCTTGTCGATTTCAACGGCATCGTCGGATACAAAATCGAATCCGTGCTTCTCATCTGGCACCATCACAAAACTCCAGTGCCGGTCGGGCCAGTACAGATTCGATGCAAACAGTTTTGTGTCGAGGTCCTGCATGTAGTAGTAGGCGTCGACGATACCCTTCTCCATGGCTGGCTTGAGTTTCGCGGGTGGGTCGAAGGGTTTGCCCGGTTCAATACCGAGCGTTGCGAGCATTCCCATCATCACTTTGTCGCGCGGCTGAACGGGCTCGACGCTAATGATGTCGTAGATGTCCTTTAGGGCCCCGATGTCGTAGAACGGGAGAGTATGCAGAGGAAATTTTGTGACGTCGACGAAGCTGGGTTTAGGATTCGCGGCTTCGGATAGGGGATACATCTTCAGCAATTTGGAATACTCGAAGGCGTCGGTCTGCGTTGCGCCGCCAAGCTGCACGGAACGGAATGCGAGCAGGATGCGGAAGGTCGTCGAATAGATCGGAAAGTATCCTTCAGGAATCGCACTTTTAGATCCCGGCGGCAGGAACAGGTATTTTCCGCCCGCGCCTCTGTCCGGCCCGGTCGGGCCCACGTCGGCGATGGTAGATTGCCAGGCATCGACCACCTGGCCGTACATCACCCCCCTGTCGGTTTTGGCCGGAACCTCCAAAACCACTGGACCCTTGCGGAGATCGGATGTGGCGGTGATATAGGGCGTGACCTGGTTTGGCGTTATCGCTTCCTGTATTGGGCTGATTGGCCGGGACGTTGCTGCAATTACATTGTCTGCCACACCGGGTAACTCCAGGAGACCAGCGCGAAAACGGTAAATCGCCGACGCAGGCATCGCCCACAACACGGCTTCAAATGCACGTTGATACGCAACTTGTTCATCAAAGTCCTTTACGGACTGTTTGACTCCGCGTGCAGGTTGGCCGCCGAGCGGTTCGGTTTGCGCCTCAGCCTTGGTCGTGGGGAATACCAGTGCAGCAACGAGCACGGCCGCGATAAGGATTTGCTTCTGCATGGTTTTCACAGCTGTCTCCGATCTCGCGTTGAATCCGATTGTTTGGGCTTACCGGGACCTAATCCCGGAGACTCTACTTCATTAGTTCAACGTCGGGCATCTTGAATGACTTGTTCCAGAAGGGTTCCTCGGGTGCGTAGAGCCGGAGCCACGGATAGGGCTCTTTGTCTTCCGTCGGAATCCAATTGGATTCCATTCCTGTCGGAGCTCTTGGTCCAAAATACAGGTCCACACTTCCATCAGCATTCTTCTTCATCTGGTCCATGTTGAAGGAGCCTAAGCCCGCTCGATCCTGCGGGTTCTTGATGAAGGACCATGTCCTGCGGTCGTAAACAGTCAGGGACCAAAACTGCTTGGCAGGAATTTCTTTCGGGATGTGCAGCTTGTACGTCTTGCCCGCTCTGAGGGGTTGCCCGTCACTGTCCGCGATTGGTGCGAGATAAACAGTTCCGGCATGCTCGGTGAGCACCTTCGGATAGAGCGTAAAGAAAAACCACCCCGCAGCCCGCTTGTCAATTTGTACGGCATCGTCGGTCACGAAGCTAAACCCACGGTTTACATCAGGAACCATCGCAAAATTCCAGTGGCGGTCCGGCCAATATAAATTCTCGGCAAACAATTTCGTGTCGAGTTCTTGCATGTAGTAATAGGCGTCAACTATTCCTCGTTCCAAAGCCGCTTTGTACTTCTGCGGAGGGTTGAAAGGTTTTCCGGGTTCGATGCCGATTGTCGCCAGCATTCCCATCATAACCATGTCGCGTGGTTGGACGGGTTCGACGCTCACGATGTCGTAGATGTCCTGCAATGCTCGAATGTCATAGAACGGCAGAGTACGGAGCGGGTAGGGGCGACCATCCGTGAAGCGCGTCGGTTTAGGATTAGCTGCTTCGGACAGCGGGTACATCTTAAGTGTCGTGCTGTAAGCGTGTGCCTCCGCGTCCGTTGCCCCACCAATTGGAATGGAGCGAAATCCATAAAAGATTCGATAGCTGGTGGAGTGAATCACGAGATAACCGTCGGGGACGGAATCTTTGTAACCGGGCGGGAGAAACAGATATTTGCCTCCTTCGCCTTTGTCGAGTCCGGACGGTCCGACATCGGCAATCGTGGCCTGCCACGCATCGACGACTTGACCGTAAAGAACAGCTTTGTCTGTCTTGGCCGGAACTTCCAACACGACCGGGCCCTTTCGCAGGTCGGAGACGGCACCGATGTACGGTGTCACCTGATTTGGCGTGATCAGTTCTTGTGCCATCGTGAGCGGGCCGGAGTATGCGGTAATTACGTTGTCGGCCATTCCGGGCTGCTCTAACAATCCCACGCGAAAGCGGTAGATTGCGGATGCGGGCATAGCCCATAAGATCGCCTCGAACGCTCTCTGGTAGGCAACCTGTTCGCCCAGGTCCTTCACGGATTGTTTGGCTCCGCGATCGGGCTGGCCCCCAAGCGGTTCGCCTTGCGCTTTCGTTCCTATAGGTAGGCACAGAAAAAAGAAGGCGGTGGTCAACAACACAACGAAACGATTCCACCTCTTGGCTTCGATCAGCAGACTCATCGGCATCGCTCCTTCATCGAGTTCAATGTGAGGGTAGCAGGTTCAGCAGTATGTCTTCAGCCCGGCGAGGTCAGCACAATGATGACGGCTAAGTCCTGGTTAACGCTCTTGCCGGACATGTGCCGATCCGCCAATCCTCAATGGCCGGTAACGCGACTAACAATTCGTTGAAAAAGGCTTCTGAACACGCCGTCGCGAACGCTATAAAGAATTCCTCCTCGCCAAAAGCCAACAAAAAGAGAGATTCCATGTCGCAGCGCACCTCGAAATGACGACCCGAAAGAGTTTTTCAACAAACTGCTAATCGTCCACTAGGATGCCGTCCCTCTTATGGGTGCTCAACTGACCGTACCTTACTGCTTTGCGGCCTGCGGTTGTGGCTTCGGAATCCGAAACGTCCATGAAAAACCAAAATCGATTGTGCGGCCCTGCGGACGAGCAAGCGCGTGGTACTCATCGTAGTATTTGAAGAAGGCTAACAGATTCTTCGCCGGAAGAATGAAATTGGACTGAAAGCCAATTGCATGCACTGAATAGAAAGGCACTGAGCCCTCGGGGATCGGTATACCAGCGATAGTCAACGTTCCACCGCTATGCGAAACCTGCCATTGATCGTACCCGACCACGCCGAGTTGGAGCAGCCTGCTCATGTCCTTCTTCAGTGGAAGTACCTGTCCAAACCCCCACTCCATGGTGAACGCCTGACCCGGCGTTATATCGGTGCCTCTCTTTTGCCCGTGGATTTCCCAGTCAGTAGACAGGTTTGCGGTGGTTCCCCGGTTCTTGGTGATGTAAAACGTGGTACCGCTCGTTATGTTGTTACCCCAATATCCGGAACCCACGTTGTTAGGAGCTCCCTGAGTGAATCGGCCCGTGGGAGCGGTGAAAGCGTACCCCGCGACGAAGTCAACTCGCTTGCCAAAGTGCCAACCCAAGTTAAAAGGCTGGACGTACATGTCGGCAAAGCCTGAGCCGCCCCCGGCGCCGTTGAGGTTTTTTTCTCCCAGTGTAATGTCTGCCACCAGCTCACCGCTCGCGTAGTTTAATAAGAAATAGGGCATGAAGTACCCGCCGAGAAACTTGTGCTTCGGGACATAGTAGAAAATGTTCTCGTCCACCCAAAACGAATAGGTCCCAGTAATACCTGGAATGCTGTTTCCGTTGGGGCCATTCAATTGGCTGGCGGAGTAACTAAGCGCTAGGTTGGCATAGGTGATCCCAGGGTCGGGAATCACACCGGCGTTGAGACCAAACTGTCCGGGAACCCATTGCCCCTTCTGTTGCCCCAATGCAGTTGAGAGGCTTCCCGCGATGAAGCAAGCAAGAAAGGTGATTCCAAACTTGATTCTGTATCGCACCCTTTGACTCCTTTCGCTTCCGCAAAACTTCGTAATGTTGGCGGCCGGTGGATTCGGATACTTTTTCAGTGACTCGTTGTACTCTTCGATGGCCTTGCACGTGGCGAAAATTCATTTTGCCCTCCTCTGCCGCGCAAGCATTCAATCGGTTTCGAAGACGCATTCAGGCTGCCATGAGCGGACTCGGCCCGGAACTGTCAGAAGTAACAGTGGTCGACTCTGCCAGAATGGCTTAGGTCAGGTTTCTCGCTCAGGTAGCTAACGAAGTGCCTGGTAAACGCAGTACTCGGACAAGTGAACTGCCACTTCACATCTCCGGTAACGCGACGCGTCGAAGACGCAGTCAGGGCTAATCGGGAGTTAGCAATATCGTCGCATTGTCCTCAAGTGATCAACTGATTCGTTATCGTCAATAACCTGCGTATGCGGCTGACGGGCTTGTCTCACCATAGGGGTGCAGTCGGCGAATGTGGGTCCGATTAGGGTCCAACAACTCGCGGCGAAGGGTTACTCAGAGTACCAATGACGGGCTGTCAGCGCCGTTCAGTATCACCAAGTTCCAGCAACCTGCCACTCTGTCACGGCAGAGGTCGCGGGTTCGAGTCCCGTCGTCCCCGCCATAATTTTCAGTGACTTAGTTCGGCCTTGCAGTCGAAAATCGTTGCACGCGTGTTGCACAACGTTTCAAGCAAATTCAAAGAACGTCCGCGCGGATCTATGCTCAATGACCGAAGCGCTGAGGAATAAAAAGCGCCGGACCTCTTCCAATGAATGTGCCTAATGGTCTGCGGAGTGAGCTTGCCAAGGAGGGCCCGGATATCGAGATTCCGGCCACGGGCGCCAATTCAGAATTTTCGGAACAAGACGACTAGCCGGACGGATCCATAGTGAACTGCGGCCTGCACCCGCAGCAGCTAGTCACTTGGCATTTGGAGTGCGGGAAGGGACGCCGCGATTGAGACGCGCGAGTCCGATCAGCGCTGCCAGTCCGATTCCCGAGAGCAGCACCGACGAAGGCTCGGGAACGCTTGGCGGATCTGGCGGGTCAACTGTAAATGTCATCGAAGAGATTCCGCCCTCTTCGTCTCCAGCCTGCCACATTATTTGGGTTATGCCAGTTCCTTGAAACACTTCCGTGCCGGCGGCGCAGATGGTGTCGCACAGAAAGCTGTCCCCCGCGTTGTCACTGGCCGTGAATAAAGTGACGCCGAGCCATGTGAATGACAAGTCGTATACCGGTGAAGTAAAGTCAATCGTGCCGTCATAGCCCAACAGCGAGTTCCCTTCAGTTTCACCCGTGCCGTCAAGGAAGCTGTAGTCCGCAACGTAGGTGTTTCCCCATTCGACCCCGTGCGGAAACGGGATAAGTTCGAGCGAAGTGACTGTGCTGCCGTCAGGAACCGTTAGCACTCCCGTGCTAGTGTTTATTTGATCGGCTTGTGCGACACCTGTGAAAAACAGGACCGCAAAAGCGACCAAGAGTTTCAACTTCATGGGCCGTGCTCCTATGGCTGGTAAGCCTATTACTTGCACTCTCATACCCAACTCTTCAAATCGGGAATTCGCTGATAAAAAGTGGGTTATCCCTTCAAGGCCGTGATTGAAGGTCGAAATTCATGCCGCTTATGTGCAATTACCTTCTCCGTCCCGTCGAGCCATTAGTGAATTTGGATGGGTTTCGTTTCACGCGGCACCTCGATCTCAACGCCCAAGTATCAAACGCGGAGCGGATCGGCGCACGCCGGCTAAAACCCTCGCCGGCTCCCGACTATAATATACCTTGACACGTATATGCTGCTTGGAGTATATGAAGGCTATGGAATCTGTGTTCGAAATTATTGCGGAGCCGAACCGCCGCGCGATACTGGGCCTACTGGTGATGTCAGAACAGTCGGTGGGAGACATCGAGCGGCAACTTCGCATGACGCAGCCGACCGTATCGAAGCATCTGCGAGTGCTGAGAGAGGCCGGCTTCGTGGAATCCACTGTGGACGCACAGCGCCGTCTCTACCGGCTGAGACCTGAACCGCTTCAGGAGGTGGACATGTGGCTGGCTCAGTTCCGCCGGTTCTGGTCCGCTCACATAGATGCTCTCGAACGCCACCTCGACCGCATGGAGCAATTGAGAGGGGAAACGGCAGCACCAATAAAAAGGAAGGCGAGACGGCGCGGCCCAAACCGCGAACGTGACAAAGGAGAAGCGAAATGAAAATCAAAGTGACCAGCGTATATGTGGACGACCAGGACAAGGCCCTGCGCTTCTATACCGAGGTGCTGGGCTTTGCCAAGAAGACCGATTTCAGTCAGGGGCCGTATCGCTGGCTGACCGTTGCCTCGCCAGAAGAGCCGGACGGCGTCGAGCTGCAGCTGGCGCTGAACAACAACCCCGCAGCCAAGGCGTATCAGCAGGCGCTGTTTCAACAGAACCAGCCGGCGACCATGTTCTTCACGGACGACGTCAAGGCTGACTACGAGCGAATCCAGTCCCGCGGCGCCGAATTCACGATGCCGCCCACCGGCGTGACGGGCTCGACCATCGCGATGCTCAAGGACACCTGCGGCAACCTCATTCAGCTTACGCAGCTCGCACGCTACTAAGGCGAAGGAGACGAAGGTGAGCGATCGCGCGCATTACACGCCGGGTCCGGCCACCGGGGCGCAGGTGCGAAAGGACGGAGAAAAGTGGACGCTCATTCTCGTCAGAGAGCTGCGCCACTCACCGGAAAAAGTCTGGCAGGCGCTAACCGACCCAGCGCAGCTGCGCGAGTGGGCTCCCTTCGAGGCGGATCAAAGCCTGGGCACGCCTGGAACCACGGTGAAACTCACCTGGGCGGGAAACCCCAGGCCGCTGGAAACAAGAGTGACGCGAGCCGACGCTCCCAAGCTCCTTGAATACGGCGACACCCGGTGGGAGCTCGAAACCTCGGGTCGCGGCACTCGCCTCACCCTGTGGCACAACATCGATCGCCGCTTCATTGCGTGGGGCGCCGCAGGCTGGCATATCAGCTTCGACGTTCTGAATCGTCTGCTCGCAGGTGATCCGATTGGACGCGTCGCCGGCGCTGACGCCATGAAGTTCGATGGCTGGCACCAGCTGGTCGCGGAGTACGCGAAGCAGTTCGGTATTGAAAAGCCCAACAGGCCGCCTCAGGCGGCTCAACAATCGTGAATGGAGGTAGATCATGAACCAAGCCATCGTACGTATAATTTTTCGCTGGATTCACATCGTTTTCGGCATTCCGATAATCGGTTATATTTATGATTCGCCGAAGAATACTCCACACTACGCTTGGAGTATTCGGTCTGTCTTTGTTCCCGTAATTGTCCTTTCGGGATTGTGGATGTGGAAAGGCCACGTCATTCGACGACTCATTTCAAAGAATAAAGCTACAGGCATGTCAACGGGACAAAGATTGGAGGCATAAATATCCAATGAATCCATCCGAACGGATTGACCAGCTGATCGCAGGACTCACAGACTGGCGCGGCAAAACGCTCGCCACCATTCGCAAGAGCTTCCTTGAGGCCGACCCGGAGATCATCGAGGAATGGAAGTGGATGGGAAGCCCGGTGTGGTCTCGCGACGGAATGATCGCCGTCGCCAACGCCCACAAAGACAAGGTGAAAGTTACCTTTGCCCAAGGGGCGAGGCTCCCGGATCCCGACAAGCTCTTCAACGCGGGCCTCGGAGGCCACGCGTGGCGAGCGATCGATCTTTTCGAGGGCGATAAAATTAATGTGCCTGCCCTAAAAAATCTCGTCCGTGCCGCCGTTGCTTACAATCAGATCAAGTTAACGGGGAAAGCGGCTAGTCGAGCGAAAACACGTAAGAGCAAAAAGTGATGAAGCTAAAGCTTTTTCTCGCCACGCCTCACGGCATCACGAAAACCACTTAACTTCATGCCATTACGGCGCGCGCCTGCCTCCACAGCCAAATCGCAAGCGTGCCAAAGTTCAATAACACAATCGGGAAGTAAGCGGCATAGTTCGCGCCGCTTAACCATGTTTGGCCCAGATAGCCCTGCGTTATGCGCGCTGAACATTCAATGACGGTTAATACAAATCCCATCGCCGCAATTTGGTTCCATATGTCTTCGCGATCCCAGGTGGCGATGGCGAAGCAGCCTGACGAAAGCAGATGGGCTCCGAGCAGAGCGAAATAGAGCGCTCCGACGGACTCGTCCCAAGTCTGAATTCGTCCCGCGATGGCGTGTTTGAGTGCTTCAGAAGTAGTCGCGTGATACTGGACGGCCCAGTTTCTGCTTATCAGAAAAAGATCGATTGATCTTACGCTGGCTTCCGTGCCGACGAACAAAAGCGAGAACGCGAAGCCCAGCAAAGAAGCTGCTGGGCGTACGCGGTATCGCAGTAGGGCAACGCCTGCATAGGCGGCGACGATTGGAACGAAGGTAAAAGCCAGCAGAATCAAAACAGCGCGCAGCTGGTCGAGGGGCAAAAGTCGCTGCAGAATTTCAGCCTCTCCGGTCGCCGAAACGTTAAGTCCCAAATGGAACGTGATTTCCTGAACGAGTTGCGCTGTCACGTAATAAACGCAACACGCCGCACCGAGACGATAGAAACTTCGAGAATATGAAACACTCGCTGCTAGCTTCATCGAATCTGAATTGAGCCTCCTCCCGTTCCGGTACCCAACACCTTCATCTCCAAAGGAGTGCCGACAGCGATCGCAATAGGATTAAACGGCGCTTGGCCGATTGCCGACCGACTCCAGCGGCGGAGCGCCCGGCGCGCGCAGATTGCGCACATCGCGCATCGGCGACTGTCCGAAGAAGCGGCTGTATTCGCGATTGAATTGGCTGGCGCTTTCGTAACCGACTTCAAAGGCAGCGCTGGCGGCGTCCAGGCCGTCAATGAGCATGCGTTCACGCGCCGAATGCAAACGAAGTTGCTTTTGATATTGCAGAGGACTCATCGCCGTCAACGCGCGGAAGTGGTGATGCAGCGTAGAGACGCCCATGCCGGCGGTCTTTGCGAGTTCCTCCAGTCGCAGCGGCTTCGCAAAATTTGTACGCACCCACGCAACCGCCTTCGCCGTACGGTGACTCTGCTCCCCCAAAGTGGCAATCGCCCGAAGGCGCACTCCCTCCGCTCCGCGTAGGATTCGGTAAATAATTTCGCGTTGAATCAGTCCGCTCAGGAACGGAATGTCCTGCGGCGTGTTAAGCAAGTCCACGAGCCGGCAGCAGGCGTCGAACAACTCCGCAGTGGTTTCAGGGGTGGCCATGGCGGGCTTGTCCGCTATTTCCGCGGGCGCCGGAATCTCCTCACGAGCCAGCAAGTCTCGAACGATAGACATCTCGAGCTTGAGCACGAAGCTGAGATACGGCACTTCCTCACTGGCCTCGATGACGTTGCAAACTACCGGCAAATCGAGCGACGTCAAAAGGTATCGCGACTCGTCGAAGATGAAGGTGGTTCCGGCCAGGTTGGCTTGCTTTCGCCCTTGCGCCACCACGGCCAGGCTCGGCTCGTAAGTGGCTAAGGTCGGCGCGGTCGGAGCGGTCCGTCGGGTTAACATCAAGCCCGGAACCTCGGTTATCAGGCGCTCTCCGGATCCAACGAAAAAGGCAATCTTACGAGCCAGCTCCTTGCGCGTCTTGCTTGTGCGGTCCGGCCCGCGAGTCACGTTTTTGCGGGGCTTTTTCATGGTCTGAGCTTCCTCATCCGCATCCCAGCATAGGGCCGTGGCGTTGCTGGCATCAAGATTTTTCCTTAGACCAAGAGGATTAGGCAATAAATCGGAAGAATCGGGCTACCACTCTCGGGGTCTTTGACCCTAATCTCGATACGAGAGCAACAGCTCGGAGGAAAAAATAATGCAAAAGCGCAAACTTGGAAAAAGCAATCTGGAAGTCTCGGCACTCGGCTTCGGCTGCATGGGCATGAGTTTTTCATACGGCCCGCCCAAAGACAAAAAGGAGATGACCCAGCTGCTACACACGGCGGTCGATCGCGGCATAACATTTTTCGACACCGCGGAAGTTTATGGCCCGTTCTTAAACGAAGAGCTCGTCGGAGAAGCGCTGGCGCCCTTTCGCGGCAAAGTGGTGATTGCCACGAAATTCGGGTTCGATGTGAGCGACCCCCATCAGCGCCCAGGAGCGTTCAGTCAGAATAGCCAGCCCGCGCATATCAAGCAGGCCGTGGAAGGCTCACTGAAGAGACTGAAAGTAGAGACCATTGATCTTCTCTATCAGCATCGCGTTGATCCGAACGTGCCGATTGAAGATGTGGCGGGCACCGTGAAAGAACTGATTCAAGCCGGCAAGGTGAAGCACTTCGGAATGTCCGAGGCTGGTGTAAAAACAATTCGCCGCGCGCACGCGGTCCAGCCGCTCACCGCGCTGCAGAACGAATACTCGCTGTGGTGGAGAAAGCCGGAAGAGGAAGTAATCCCGACTCTCGAAGAACTCGGAATCGGTCTCGTGCCATACAGCCCATTGGGCAAAGGCTTCCTGACCGGGAAGATTGACGCGAACACAAAATTCGAGAGCACCGATTTTCGCAGCACTCTTCCCCGCTTTACGCCGGAAGCGATGAAGGTGAACCAGGCGGTCGTCGATCTGATTGGCCGAATCGCAAAACAGAAGAACGCAACTCCGGCGCAGATCGCACTGGCCTGGGTGCTCGCGCAAAAGCCGTGGATCGTTCCGATTCCCGGCACGACCAAGCTCAATCGCCTGGACGAGAATATTGGAGCGCTGTCAGTCCAACTGACGCCCGAGGATCTGCGGGAGATAGACGCTGCAGCTTCCCAAATCACGCTCCAAGGTGCCCGCTATCCAGAACGCCTGGAACAAATGACCGGCCTGTAAGCGCCGCAAGCGAGAAGAGTTCAGTGAGGGATCCACGTAGGATTGTGCGTAAAAAGCCCGTTGACGAAACCCATTTGGTACACGATGAAGAGGCCGAAGCACAAGCTGATCAGCCCTGAAGCGAGGCCCAAGCCGCGATTGACGCGCGCGAATCGCGTTTCGGAAAATTTAAAAGGCACGGCGATCGCCGCGGTGATCAGCATCATTCCCGCGACGGTGCCCACGCCGAATACCAGCAGGTACAGAATCGCCCACGTCGGCACGCGAATCGTGGTCAGCACCAACAACGCCACCGCCGCGGAACCCGCGAGGCCGTGCACAATCCCGACGGCGAACGGCCGGACCATCTGGTAAACGCCCAGGCGTCCGAACGTGCGATCCATCCAGCCCACTGGCGTCGCGTCTTCGGCGTGGCCGTGCCGCTCGGGATCGTGCTCGTGCGGGTGGCTGTGGACATAATCTCCGTGTCCGTGCGGGTGAGCGTGTGGATGCGCCTGTCCGTGTTGCCCGATTTGCATGGGCGTTAGCGTTTCAGTAATCCAACGCATCATTCCAGAGAGATTGAGCACGCCTAACAAAATCAGCATCAGGCCGACGGATAGCTCCATCGTCAGGCCCACGCGCGGCGGAATTACCAGCCCGAATAAAATGATCGCGGAGCCCACCGCCATAATCGTCACGGTGTGACCGACACCCCACAACGCGCCGATCACCGCCGCATGGCGAATGCTGCGCTGGCGGCTGACGATTGTCGTCACCGCGATCACGTGGTCGGGATCGGTGGCATGGCGCATCCCCAGAAAAAAGCCCAGCGCCACGATGGATAGCAGAGTGACCATTTATTTCGCTACCGCCGCGGACGCACGAGATTGCGCTCGCCTAGCGGCAAGAAATTCCAGATATGCATCCATGCCTTGGCCGCTCTTGGACGATACTTTGAAAACTTCCATGCCCGGGCGCACCGCTTGAATATTGCGGAGAGCGACGGGCTCATCGAATTCGACGGCTGCCGCGAGATCGGATTTCGTGATCACGGCTACATCGGCGCTATTGAATATCGTCGGGTACTTCAGCGGTTTGTCCTCGCCTTCGGTCACCGAAAGCAACACGAACCGCAATTCCTCGCCCAGGTCGTACGACGAAGGGCAGACCAGGTTCCCCACGTTTTCGATAAACAAATAGTCGAGCTCGTGCAGGTCCCAGCCTTCCAACGCCTTTTGCACCATGGCCGCTTCCAGGTGACACACCGTACCGGTGATGATTTGCCTTACCGGAGCTTGGCTGCGCGCGAGACGCGCCGCATCATTTTCCGTGGCGAGATCGCCGACGAGCGCTGCGACCCGGCAGCGTTCATGAAGAAGAGTGAGAGTCTTCTCCAGAAACGCCGTCTTGCCGGAGCCCGGGCTGGAAACCAGGCTGACGGCTAGCACGCCGGCTTCTCGGAAGCGTTCGCGCAAGGCGCGCGCAACCACGTCGTTCTGCTTCAGCACATTTTTTCGGACTTCCACCAAGCGAGGTTCGGCGCTCATTCCGTGATCTCCAGCGCTACCACTTCCAGTTCCTTCCCGCGCAGTATGTTGGTTGTGGGCGTCCCACATTCCGGGCAGCAAAACCACTGAATCGAATCCACCAGCCGCGGCGCCTGGCATTTCGGACAGAACACTTCCACGGGAATTTCTTCAATCACAAGCTGTGAGCCTTCGAGCGGCGTTGCTTCGCAGGCCATCTCGTACGAGGAAAGCAGCGCTTCCTTCACTACCCCAGCCAAGCGGCCGAGCTTCAAGTGTACGGCCTGCACTTGCGTGCCTCCGTGCTGCTGCAATTCTTCTTGGGCCATGTCCACAATGCTCATTGCAATCGAAAGCTCGTGCATATCGAAGTATCGCCCTCGGCACTTTCAGTGCGAACTCTAGCCACTAACCACTCGTCACTAGCCACTGTCTTTTTCATCGAACAGCCCCGATTTTCACAGGATCCCGGCTTTTGTTGAGGGCGCCTGAACCACCCTTCGCCAACGCCGCCAGCGCCGCTTGCCCGAGACTGATGCCTCCATCGTTTGCCGGAACCTCGTGGTTCGTCCAAATCCGCAGACGAGCGCCTTCCCACAGGCTCTTGAGATCGCTCAGCAGCAACTCATTCTGAAACACCCCACCGGAAAGCACCACCGTTTCCGTTCGAGCAGAAGTGGCGAGCATCGCGACCGCATCGCGCAGCCCTTCCGCAACACCTCGCTGAAATGCTCTCGCGATTTCGCTCACTCGTCGTCCACGAACGCGATCGCGAATCACACCTTGCAGCAGCGGACGAAAATCCAATTCATCATCCACGCAGGGAAAAAGATAGGCCTCGCGCAATGATGATGCTTGCTTCGCGAGGCGCTCCAGCCACATCGCCGCTTGTCCTTCGTAGGAAATTTCTCGCGTGAAGCCAAGCAGCGCCGCGGCTGTATCGAACAGCCGCCCCATTGAAGTGGTGCTGAAAGATCGCACTCCGCTGTGAACCAACCTTAGCGCATCGAGATAACGCGCCGGAAATGAAAATGGAGGCGCCGTCAAATCGGGCAATTCGTCGAGCTGCTCCAGAAAGCCTGCCGCCGCTTGTACCGGATGCGCGGCGGCCGCATCGCCACCGGGCAAAGCCGCAACGCGCAAATGCGCCACACGCTCAAACCCTTCGCGCGCGGTGCCTGCGAAGATCTCGCCGCCCCAGATGGTGCCGTCATCGCCGTAGCCGGTACCGTCGAAGCTCACGCCGATCACTCGTTCGTCCCATGCCGCGCGCTCCGCGAGCACAGATGCGACGTGCGCCCGATGATGCTGCACGGCGCGCGTCTCCGCGGCCAGAAGTTCCAACGCGTGCGCCGTCGAAGCGTATTGCGGGTGCGCATCATGCACGAGCACCAAATCGCGCCCGTCGATTTCGTACATTGCGAGCAAATCCTGAATCGTTTCGCGAAACGCGCAAAACGAGTCGTAATGGTCGAGATCGCCAATGTGCTGGCTGACAAATGCCTGTCCATCCACCACTAAAGTGATCGTGTTCTTGAGATCCACGCCTAAGGCGAGAATCGGGCGGTCCGACGGAATCGCTGCCACCGCTCGGGGCGCATAACCGCGCGCGCGACGCAAAATTGCCGGGCCGAAAGCCCCGACACGAGCAACGGAATCATCCACGCGGCGGGCGATGGGCCGCTCGCCAATCAGAAAGGCATCGGCGATGCCGGAAAGGCGCTCGAGCGCTTCTTCATCGCGGTAAGCGATGGGCTCGCTCGAACGATTCGCGCTGGTCATCACCAGAATTTTCGGAGCGCCCGCGGCAAAAAGCAAGAAATGCAGTGGCGTGTACGGCAGCATCACGCCGAGTTCATAATTGTCCGGCGCGACGCCAGGAAATTCGCGCCTTGCGCGGGCCAGCACGATCGGACGCGCGACGGAAGACAGCACGGCCTCCGCTTCGGAATCGAGCGCCACTATTTGCCGCGCGGTTTCGATGTCCTTCACCATCAAGGCGAACGGCTTTTCTTTTCGGAATTTTCTCTCGCGCAGATTGCTGACTGCTTGCGCATTCTGCGCGTCGCAGGCGAGGTGGTAGCCGCCGAGGCCCTTCACCGCCACAATCTTGCCGGCGTGGAAGAACTCCACGGCGGCGCGAATCGCGGCGGCGTCGCCGCGCGTGATTGTATCGCCCGCACGGAAATAATAATGCGGGCCACATCCGGGACAAGCGACCGGCTGCGCGTGAAAGCGGCGGTTAGCTGGGTCGGCGTATTCTGCCGCGCAGAACTCATCGAGCGGCCAACTCGCCATCGTCGTGTTCGGCCGGTCGTAAGGCAACGCGCGTATCACGCTGTAGCGCGGCCCGCAGTTCGTGCAATTAATATAAGGATACTGATAGCGCCGGTTTTCGAGATCACCAAGTTCGCGCAAACAATCCGCGCACACCGGCAAATCCGGCGAGATTCGTGCGGTCGGCTGCCGTTCGCGCGTGCTTTCGCGAATCGTGAACTCCGCGCATCCCGACGATTCGGCGGCCTGCACGCGCACTTCCGCGATCGCGGCCGCCTGCGGCGGACGCGCCTTCATTTCCGCAAGAAACGATTGCAGCGTGCCTTGTTCACCTTCCAGATGAATTTCGACGCCTTCTTCCCCATTCAGCACCCAACCCTTCAATCCATTCGCGCGCGCCAGGCGGTAGACAAACGGACGAAATCCCACACCCTGGACGACGCCACGCACCTTGATGGAATAGGCGTTGGACATAATTCTATTTTGCGCTCACTACGCAGCCACGACCCTGCCAGCCGATTTGAATCACTTTGCCGTCTTTCACCAGCAGCGGAACTGTGTAGGGCCGCTCGGCGATCGCGCGCATCCGCTCGCACGCGACGGCATCTTTCTCCACGTCATATTCCTCGAATTCGCTTCCCTTCCATTCCAGCCACTCGCGCATCTCGCGCGTATGCGGACAACTCGCGGTCCCGAAAAGCTCCAACCTAGCCATGACTCAAACCCTCCAAGGCCTCCCGAATCAGGTGGTAGATTGACGCCTGCACTTCCTGAATCCGCGGAATGTAATCGGAGCGCACAATCAAAGGATAATCCGCCAGCCCGCGCCGCAGCACCTCTCCTCCGTCGTACCCAAGCAGCGCGACCGTGAGCATCCCTCGCTTGCGAGCTTCCTCCAGCGCGATTACCACATTTTTTGAGCCGCCGCTTGTCGAAATCGCCACCGCTACGTCGTTGGGCCGCGCCTGAGCGATCAATTGGCGCAAGAAAATCAATTCCGTTCCCACGTCGTTCGCAATCGCGGAAATATTCGCCGGCTCCATGGCCAGCGAAATCGCAGGGATCGCATCGTATCCCGCCGGAGGCATCACGCAATCAATCGCCCAGTCGTTGGCGTCGGTCGCCGAGCCGCCATTGCCGAAAATGATCAGCTTGCCGCGGCGCTCGATGCGCTCGTGAATCGCGATGGTGGCAGCTCCGATTTTTTCTGCTTCTTCTTTCGCAACGCGCGTGCGCAGCGCGGCGTCGTCGCGGACTTTCATCTTGATCGAGGCCCCAACTTCAGCCAACACATCAAATGTTTCCTGTTTGTCTTTGCCAAGAAATGGATAGAGAAATCCCGCAGCACCCACATCATGTCCCAATTCGCGATGCTCGAAGAAGACGTGAACCGTCTCCCACAGCGTATGGTAGAGAACCTCGATCAATTCTTGATGGATGAAGGGATCCTGCGTCGCGGGAGCCGTGAAGTACGAACCTTCCGAACCGGGTAGCGCAAACGTCATCGCGCCGCGACGGCGGGCGGCGTCGAGCGCCGCCCAAACTTCCGCGTCGCCTTCCGGCGGGCCAAAGCCCATGACCATGTCGTCGGGTTGCGCCAGGGTCTTGAGCCACGGCTCAAACGCCAGCGAAAGATCCAGCGCGGGCAGCGCGCGTTTTCCAACGATCACGGGATGCACAAATTCCACGGACACATGCTGGGCGTCCGTGGCGTATGGCCCCCGCCCAAACGCAAGCAAGCGGCCGCCCCGCAAAAATCTCTCGGACATTTCGCGGCACGCTTCGGCCAAACGCGGGGCTTCAACTGCAAAGAAGCTTTCGAGCACTTGATTCCGCTCAAGCAGCCGCTGTTCGTTGTGCGCCGTCAGTCCCAGGCCCGTGGCCATTGCCATACCTAGCAGATCCGCGGCAGAGGGTCGCCCACCAGCATGTCCACCATGCGGCTCCCGCCGTAAAGAGTCGTCACCAAAACCGCGCAGGCCGGTTCATCACGCACTTCGCCGATGATCACCGCTTCTTCGCCCCCCGGCGTCGCGCGCAAAGCCTGCAGCGCGGCCTCCGCGAGTTCCGCGGAAACGATCGCGAGAAATTGCCCTTCATTCGCGATGTGCAAAGGATCGAGCCCCAGCAGTTCGCAGGCCCCGCGCACCGAATCGCGCACCGGGAGCTTTTCCTCGAATAGCACGACGCCCTTCCCGCAATCGCGGGCCAATTCGTTCAGCGAGGTGGCCGTGCCGCCGCGCGTGGGGTCGCGCATCCAACGCACGCCCGCGCCGGCTGCATTTACCAGTGCCTGCACCAAAGGAAAAACGGAGCGCGTATCCGAACGCAGATCGGCTTCCAGGTCCAGATCACCGCGCGCCAGCAAAATCGTGATGCCGTGATCGCCAATCGGGCCGGAAAGCAAAACTTTATCGCCTGCCCGCACCGACTGCGGCGAAATCTCAACTCCCGGAAGCAGGCGCCCTACTCCGGTAGTGGTGATGTACATGTTGTCCGCTTTGCCGTGCTCGACCACTTTGGTGTCGCCGCCTGCGATCGTCACGCCAGCCGTCTCCGCGGCCTGAGCCATCGCGCGCACCTCTGCTTCGAGCACATCCGTCGGCAGTCCCGCTTCCAGCACAAAGGTGACGACGATCGCTTCGGCACGCGCGCCGGAAACAGCTAAATCATTTACGGTGCCGTTGATCGCGAGTTCACCGATCGAGCCACCCGGGAAACGCAACGGCTTCACGACGAAGCTATCCGTGGTCATCGCGATACGCGTTCCATTGATTTGAATGTGTGCGGCATCGCCCAGAGGACCGTGAGCGGAGGCGTACAGAAGCGGGGCAAACAATCCCTCGACTAACCTGCGGCTGGCCTTGCCTCCGGCGCCGTGCGCCATTTCGATCTGCGGTTCGCGGAACCTGATCTTTGAGGTGACAGGAGTGGCCATGGATTTTTCATCCGCTCAAGCAGACACTGCGTTCGCGATGGTAACAGGTTTGCGGTGCTCGTAATTGTAATACGCGGCACAAGATCCTTCCGAGGAGACCATCAGCGCGCCCACCGGCTGCTCGGGCGTGCATTCCTTGCCGAAAAGCTTGCACTGCGCCGGCTTCAGCACACCCTTCAAGACTTCTCCACACTGCGCCGCTTTCGGATCCGTGACCCGCACGCCGGGAACGGTGAAGCGCTGCTCAGAATCCCATTCGGCATATGCCGCTCGAATCTTCAAAGCCGATTGCGAGATGAAACCGAGCCCGCGCCATTCGAAATAAGGACGTAGCTCGAAAACTTCGCCCATGGCGCGCAACGCCGCATGATTCCCTTCCCACGGTACGACGCGCTTGTATTGGTTTTCGACTTTGGCCTCGCCGTTGCGCAGCTGGCGGAGCAGCATCACGATGGATTGCAGAATGTCCAGCGGCTCGAAGCCGGATACGACCACTGGTTTGCCTTCGTCCTTCGCGATCCAGTCGTAGGGCCGGCAGCCAATCACAGTGGAAACGTGCCCCGGACCCACGAAGCCATCGAGACGCATATCCGGCGAATCCAGAATTGCGCGAATCGCGGGAATGATTGTGACGTGATTGCAGAACACCGAGAAATTGTGCAGGCCTTCGGCTTTCGCACGCATCAGCGTCAGCGCGGTGGAGGGCGCCGTGGTTTCAAATCCTATGGCGAAAAACATCACGTGTTTTTCGGGATTATTGCGCGCGAGCTTCAGCGCATCCGCCGGCGAATAAACGATGCGCACATCCATGCCGCGCGCCTTGTATTCCAGCGGGCTGCCATGAGTCCCGGGAACACGCATCATGTCGCCAAATGCGGCAAAGATAAAATCCGGCTGCGCCGCGAGCGACAACCCGTCATCAATTCTGCCCATCGGCAAAACGCACACCGGGCAACCGGGCCCGTGAATCAATTCCACATTTTCGGGAAGCAAGTCTTTCAGACCGAAACGATAAATCGCGTGCGTATGGCCGCCGCACACTTCCATGATCCGATAGTGCCTGTTGGGATCGGCAAGCCGGCGAATTTCCTCGCCCGCTTTGCCGATCAATTCCGGTGCGCGAAATTCATCCACGTATTTCATAGCTTCAATTCCTGGCCCGGTGCGCCCTCTTCCTCATGTTCCAATCCATAGCCGCGAACTTCCTGCATGGCCGCCTCAGCCTCACCCAGCATCGTGAGCGTCCGCATTTGATCGAGAGCGTCCACTTCGCTGATCTTGCTCATCGCAAATCCCACGTGGATCAACACCCAGTCGCCCGGAACCGGCGGCTCATCTTGCAGCAGGCCCAAATCTACCTTACGGCGCACACCGACTACGTCTACCAACGCCTGATTCGAGTTATGCGCGTCCAGTTCGACGATTTGTCCCGGTATCGCTAGGCACACGTTGCAGCTCCCGTTATCGCGTTCCACCCGTTGCTGCCGTTCGTCAACATCCGATTTATTCCTGCTGGCGCGCCACCAGCTCGAAACTGAATTTCAACTCGTCCTTCAACCGCAGCGCACCTCCCGCAAACGACACGGGCTTGATTCCGTAGTCCGATTGACGCAGAGGAAATTCACCGGCGACGCGCATCATTGTTCCCATGTACATCACACGGGCATCAAAGGAAAGATTCTGCGTGGCGCCGTGAAAATTCAGCTCGCCATTCACGCGCGCTTGCCATTGATCGCTGCTTTGCTTCTGGACCGTTATCTGCTTGCTCTCGAACGTCGCCGTCGGGAAGCGGCCAACTTCCAGAACCTGGTCGTACATTGCCTGTTCGAGCTTCTTGCGATCGTCGTTCTTCATTTCATCCACCACTTCCATCACGCTCGTGCGCACGGTCATGCGCACGGACGCGTTCTCAACGGTGTCCGAGTTGAACTGGATATCGCAATCGTAATCGCGAATCGCAATGGTCGGGTTGTGTCCAAACACCGAGAGCATTCCGGTGGCGAAGGCTTGCACCGCGAAGCGGCTGGCAGTCTTATCAATCGCAAATTTCAATGGCGCAAGTCCTTTTTGGGTCCCTGTTTGCATGACTTAGTTCCTTAGTTCCCTAGTTCCTTTTCCTGGCGGCGGCCAAGAATGAAATACGCGCACTTCAGTTCATCCTTCAGTTTCAAAGTACCCCCGGCGATGGACGCGATCTTGAGCCGGTAATCGGTCTGCATCAGCGTGAACGAACCCTGCGCCCGGAGCGTGTCTTCTCCCGGCACGACCTGGGATTCCACGAGTCATGCCGCGCGTCACACCGTGCAAAGTCAACTCGCCGTTCGCGGTCACGCGAAACATGTTTTCGCCCATCTTGGAAGCGCTCACCCGCGAACTCTTGTACTCAATCCACGGATAAAGGTTCTTCTCCAAAACCTCGTCGAACATAACTCGCTCGATTTCGCGGCGGTCGGCGGAGCTTACTTCGTCCATAATTTCCAGCGAGCCCACGCCAATCTTCAATTGCAGCGATGCCTTCTCAAGCGTTTCCGGAACAAATTCCATATCGCCGGTCATGTCGCGGATGGCGAATTTGGGGCTGTGCGCCACCACCGCCACCATCCCTGCTGCAAACGCCTGCACCGTAAACAAACTTGCTCTTGCATCGATCGCGAAATGCGCCAGGCCGGGGTTAACCAGCGTCATTGCCGCGCTCCGTTCTCTGCGTAATCGCAGGTTAGATTCAGGTCAACTCCGAGGGGAATTGACGCTGTGACTAACCGCGACTATATAACGTTACATGGAGCGAAGTCGAAAATATCGTTCGATGTCCGGCAGGGCTGCGGACGCAAAGTCTCCCACTCCGATCTGTGAGAGATAACGGCGCACGGTAGAATTGGAGAGCACCAATCCCGCTCCGAAGATCACCAACGCGACGCCTCCCAGCATGTACAGCGTTTCCTTGTCCGTTCCATTTGCTCCGTTCGCTCCCGCCGCCTGATCCATTATTTCAAGCGCCATGAAAGTCTCCTTTGCGTGTTTGGAATCGGTTCATTTCTTTGCGGGAAATTCTCCCTCAAGAATTCGCGTGACCAATGATTCGACCAGCTTCGCGGCTTCATCCACCGCGGCGGCAACCGGCTCGCTCAGACCCAGCTGCCCTTCTTCCGGGACCCAGCGTGGCCGGGACGCAGCCAACCAGCAGCACTCGCTTCAATTCCCCGCCCATACTTTTCGCCATGTCGCAGTACGGCTCTCCGGATTCATGCCGTGAGGCTCGATCGCTCCCGGGCGCGCGTCGGGGGAATTCAGTTCGTCCAGATCGGGCTCAACGACAAAAAGAGTGCCGGGCGCTCCGTCTCCGGGATAAGCGTCCACGAGAATCGTCGTCTCGTAGCCCTCCATCAGCGCGTAGGCCAAATCAAATCCGCGAATGCCAAAATCCGCGACGCGCACGCCCGAAGGAAATTGGGTGTTCGCCAGACGCTGCGCTACTTCCACGCCGAAACCATCGTCCGCAAGAAAAATATTGCCGATTCCAGCGATCAGAATCCGTTTCGCTTCGACAGCCAGGAGTCCCTTCCTCTTTGCCGACGGGTTCTATCTCCGTTGGGCGCAAAGAAAAACCGGTGGCCCGGCTGCCGCATCAGGCCGATGTCGCGGCCCGGATCGTCCTCCACGACGACGCACACATGCAGATTCCCTTCGTAATCCTGCTCAATGGATTCAACGGCCGCGATTTTCCCCGCCAGCGCCAGATCGAACACATCGCCTCCCGCGCGCGGGCGCAATCGCACGCGATCGCCGCGCCGCACCGGTGCGCCCTGAATTTCCACCGATTCGACCGGATTCTTGTCTTCGAGAAGCTGCCATTCCCACTCGTTCATGGCTGCTCCTCTCGCGATGGACGCAGCCCGCGCATTGCGCCATGCAATTTCGCAAAATGCTCCGCCGGCAACGATTCGGTGCGCTCCAGAATGCGCCGCGCGCGGTCGTCGGACTGCCGCATCTCTTGTTTTTCGTCGTCTGTCATCGTCAGGATGCGCAACGAAAGAATTTCGTCAATTTCCGCGCCATCGAACAAATCGCCGGGACTTTCCGGCGCGATCTGCGGATAGTCGTACAGAATGATAGGCGAAGAGAGCATCGTGTCGCGCTGGCCCTCTTCTCCGACAAGTACCGGCCACGTTCCGATATTTTGGCAGCTCGCTCGCGAACGAGCGATACGCTTCCGGCGGATCCACAAGCGAGACGAATTCGCCGCCGCGCACTTCCAGAATCGTGTGCGCCGAAACCAGCGAGCGAGCCAGCGCCTCGTCGCGGGTCAGCGGCACAAAAGCCTCTATCTGCGTATCGTTCAAAATGCGTGCCGTAAGTTTGAATACGCCTTGCTCCGAGCCGCGCGGCGGCGAGTTCGATCTTTCCGGCGACCCGCGCTTTATTCCGCAGAATGATTCCGACAATCAGACCTCGCGTCATCGCGGATGGCTTCGCGCTCCTGCCGCACGGAGAGCCGGAAAGGCCACTGCATCGGCTGCGCCACAAGCGCCGCCAAATTGAATTCGGTCAGTTCGATCGTTTCTTCCACGGCCTCTTGCCACGATCGGAAAGTCTTGCTACCGATTTCCAGCCGATCCACCATTTCGATGTTCGCGTCGGTTACCGACGTAAGCTCACTCACTGGCGTGCGCAGTTTCGCAATCGAACGCGCCACCATGCGCAAGAATCGCACGCGCACCACGCATTGCTGTTTGGTCACTTCCCTGTACCAGGATTCGGTCTGCATCGTCCAGGCGTCCGTGCCGCGTTGCGCGTCGCTATAGACCCGCGGATACACCACGCCAAAATTGAATCGCTGCCGGTTCTTCACGGCGGACGGCCGGTAGGGATAAAGCATGTAGCCCTCGTAGAGCACGGCCTTTCACGATTGCGTCCACCATCGCGGCGTTCACGAGCGCACCGTTTCCGAAAGAGCGCTCAAGGCGCGCTCCAGCGCTTCTTCCCAGGTGGTGATCCCCTCGCGCACCTTAAATTGATAGAGTTTTTCGAAACGTATCGCGATGCAAGGAAAGCCACGCGGAATTCGGGTAATACATTTCCATCAAATCTTTCCACGACCTTCACCGGCAACCTGAACTTCGCTTCTTTGTCCCAGGAAATCGGCGCCACCTGCATCGCGTCCGTCCGCTCCCTGATAGAAAACCGTTCCGCTGAACTGGAAACACAGTGGCAAATCTCCGCTGGTCACACCGTGAAAGTATTTCGTGGCCGCGACATTGAAATCGAATGAGCACGGCACCGGGAGATCCGCCACCGTGCCGCCTGCAAATCGCGGCACCATCACGTTCGCGTGCGTCCATAACATGGTCCGCAACGTCTGCCCCCATCGACCAGGCTCGCCGAAAAGATCGCGCAGGCGCTCCTGTTCGGCGGGATCGTACTTCCGGCGGCTCACTTCGAGTTGAATTTGCGTGCGCAGAGCGAGCGTGTGAATCACTTCTCCGGCGGGCTGATTCACGATCCGCAACTTGAACGCCAACAGCGGCGCGGCGGCGTACTGCACCACCTCAGCACCCGCGATACGTCAATTGGAGATCAGGCATTCGCGTCCTCTTGCTCAGCGCCCGCTTTCTTCTTCAGCTCTGCAAAAAAAGCGCCAATCTCGCGCCACACGTCCGTCCCTCCGGAGAGGCCCTTCCAGTACGTGCGAATCAATCCGACCAGCTTGTAGCATTCATCAATCGGGACCAAAAAATATTCCGCTGGAGCGGCGCCGCGGACGTGCCCCACGCGATTCACGAGCAACGCCGTCACATCCGGTTCCATTTCGTTCAACACCGGATTCATCGCCACGAGGTCCGCCCAGGTATCGAGCGGAAGCAAGGATTCAGTAGGCCCCGCCGGGCTCGGATACAAGGCAACCACTTTCCCCTGCGGCGTGCTCTTGAAAAAAAATGCCATCTCGATCGGGACCATCAAACTGTCCCACTGTGCATCGCTCAATTGAAAATCCCGCAGGAACAACACTCGTCGCGGCACGCGCGTGTACCTCGACCCGGCCTGCCCGTCGAAAAGAATCGCGCAAGCATCACACGCGCAAATCAACCGGCGGCTGGCCGGTTCCACCAGGTGGTCATGGTGAGGGCCAAGCTCGCGGCTGCACACTTCGCAGCGTTCGACCGGCGCGCGTTTGCGCGCGAATTGCCGCAGAGTAGCAAACGCGCTTTCCTGTTGTGGTGGAAGCGCGGGCGGCATTTTAGTCAGCGCTCCCTTCGGCCCTGCCGCCGGATAACGCGGCCACCGATCCACTATTCTGCAACTGCGCTAGCGATACGAATCCCGTCTGTGAAAGCGCCGCGGCCGGATCTTCAATGACAATCGACGTGGCGTCCGGAGCCGCGTCTTGTATCGTTGCTTCCAGCGTCGCCTTCACCGTCGCGGCGGTGGAACCGCACCCTCCCGCGTTCAACTGCACGCGGACGGAAACTTTGCCGTCGTCTCCGATCGAAATGAGTTCGGCGCTCGCGGAGTGCGATTGCAGAAACGGTCGCGTCTTCTCCAGTGCGCGCTCAACTCGCGTGGACATGTCGTCGGGATGCAAACCGTACAGCAGCAACAAACTGCTGACAAGCTGATCGCGCCCGCATTTCTGGATGATGTTGTTTCCCGGTTCGCCCGCATCGGCGGTCAGTTCGAGGATTCGCTCGATCCCCGCACCGTGCAGCGCCATCAACGATTCCACCAGCTCCCGGGCCATCGCGCGCACACTCGGATCGGCGGCCAACTCCAGTCGCTCGACCATTTCGCCGATTCGCTGCATTTTTTTCTGAAGGTCGGTGTCGTGCGCCATAAACTCCTTCAAATACACACGGAGGTAAGCAGCCGCAATCGAGGAGCAAACACTCCTCCAACCGCGTCCCTGCCTACCTCCTCGCTCTAGTTCCGTCCGCAGCCTCTCGCCGCTGCGCAAACTCACGCGTGGTTGCCGAACATCGGCGAGTGATGCGTCTCCAGCACCTTTCCGTTGGGCAAATACATATGCACGCCGCACGGCAAGCACGGATCGAAACTGCGCACCGCGCGCATGATGTCAATACCTTTGAACTTGTCCGGACCGTTTTCTTCGAAGATCGGCGTATTCTGCACCGCGTCCTCATAGGGACCAGGCGTTCCGTAGATATCTCGCGGATTTGCATTCCACGGAGTCGGAGGATACGGATGGTAATTTGCGATTTTGCCGTCGCGAATCACGACGTGGTGCGACAACACGCCGCGAACAGCCTCGTGGAAGCCGCAACCGATGGCATCCTGCGGCACGGTGAACTCGGACCACGTCTTCGTTCGCCCAGCATGCAATTCGGCCAGTGCTTGTTCGGCGAAATACAACGCCGCGCAAGCCGCGTACACTTGGAAGTAGGTGCGCGCGCGGTCACGCTCGATCGCGTTGCTCCATTTCGGAATCTTCCACTCGAATTCCACTTCCGGCAGTGACATCGTTTTCGGCAAATACATCTTCACGCTGCGGCCCGTGGACTTGATGTACCCGATGTCCACCAAACCCGCGAGCGCCGTGGCCCACAACCGCGCGATCGGCCCGCCGCCGGTATCGAGCGCCAAATGATCGCCGGTTCTCTTGTCGAGCCAGCGTGGAGACATGACCCACGTGTACTTGCCCGCGAAATCGCGCTTCTGCGGTCGCGGAATCGTGGTCTGGTTCCAAGGATGGTTCTGGTCCACCGGATTTCCAAGTGGATCGTTCTTCACAAACTTTTCGCTGTTCTCCCAGCCGTCGTAGTAGGAGCTGCCGAGCAGGATCCGGATTTGCAGGTTGATATCCACCAGGTCGGTGCTCACCAGTTTGTCGTCCACCACCACGCCCGGCGTCACATACATCGCGCGGCCCCAGTCCGTCATCTTCTTGTAGGTGTAATCGCACACTGCGGGATTATTGAACGACCCCCAGCACGCGAGCAGCACACGCCGGCGGCCAACCTCTTCATAACCTGGTAATGCTTCGTAGAAGAAATTGAAGAGGTCATCGTGCAGCGGAACCACTTTCTTCATGAACTCGACGTACTTCATCAAGCGCACGATGTAGTCCGTGAAAAGCTGAATGGTCGGCACAGTTCCCACGCCACCCGGGTACAGCGTCGAGGGATGCACGTGGCGGCCTTCCATTAGGCAGAACATTTCGCGGGTCATGCGGCTCATCTGCAGCGCTTCGCGGTAGAAGGAGCCTGTAAAAGGATTCAGCGCCTTCATGATGTCGGCAATCGTGCGGTAGCCGTGCAGGTGCGCGCCCGGCGCCGACGTCTTCTCCGCCTTGCTATAAACCGAAGGGTTCGTTTCCTTCACCATCTGCTCGCAAAAATCCACGCCGACCAGGTTGTCCTGGAAAATATTGTGGTCGAACATGTACTCGGCCGCTTCGCCGAGGTTGACGATCCATTCGCCGAGCGCGGGAGGCCGCACGCCGAACGCCATGTTCTGCGCGTACGTCGCGCAAGTTGCGTGGTTATCGCCGCAGATTCCGCAGATGCGGCTGGTGATAAAGTGCGCGTCTCGCGGATCTTTGCCTTTCATGAAAATGCTGTATCCGCGAAAGATGGACGAAGTGCTATGACATTCGGCGACCTGACGGTTGTCGAAATCAATCTTCGTAAAAATTCCCAGGCTGCCGACAATCCTGGTAATCGGATCCCAGTTCATATCCACCAATTTCCGCGAACCGGTAGGAGTACCTTTTGCCGCCGTGGTCATCGTTCCCATGTCTTTTCGCTCCTTTAATCTCTGGCGAAACTCGTGGTGAAGGGTTTAGTACGTGCTCGGCCGATATCCGGTAGTGAGGTCCGTACCGGTGTGCCGCCATTTCGGTTCTTTGTTCACTGTGGCGTTGGTAAACGAGCGCAAAGTTCGAATCGCCCTGCCGTAAACTCCAATGCTCGCAGCGGAGACCTTCGCGCCCGGCGGCTCGTCCATGAAGGGCATGAACTTGTCTGGGAACCCGGGCATGGTGCAGCCGATGCAAATTCCGCCCACGTTCGGGCATCCACCAATTCCGGCCATCCAGCCGCGCTTGGGCACATTGCAATTTACGACCGGGCCCCAGCAGCCAAGTTTCACGATGCATTTCGGGGAGCCGTACACTTCCGCAAAATCGCCCTGCTCGTAGTAACCCGCGCGATCGCAGCCATCGTGCACGGTCTTTCCAAAGAGCCAGGTCGGACGGAGTTGATCATCAAGGGGGATCATCGGAGCGAGGCCAGCCACCTGATATAGAAGATAGAGGACCGTTTCCATGAAATTGTCCGGCTGCACGGGGCACCCCGGAACATTGACGATGGGCAGGCTGGCTTTTGATTTCCAATCCCAGCCGAGGTAGTCGGCCAAGCCCATCGCACCCGTCGGGTTCCCTTGCATCGCGTGGATGCCGCCGTACGTCGCGCAAGTGCCGCAAGCGACTACGGCCAAAGCCTTTGGCGCCAGCCGGTCAATCCAATCTGTAGTCGGAATCGGCTGGTTCGTTTTCGGGTCGGTGCCTAGCGCCGCCCAGTAGCCTTCCTTCTTTATCTTTTCGTTGGGGATAGAGCCTTCCACTACCAGAACGAACGGCTCCAGCTTCCCTTGTTCGGCTTGATACCAATACTTCAGAAAGTCGTCGCCGTTTTCGTAGGCGAGCACCGGATTGTGGAGATGGACTTTGGGCAATCCGGGTATCGCGCCCAACAATACGTCCTCAATGCTGGGTTGGGTTGCTGCAGTAATCGAAACCGAATCTCCATCGCAGCCAAGACCGGCAGTTATCCAGAGGATGTGTACCTCGGGAACTGGAGAAGGCTTTTGCGTTTTGCGACCGTAGGGAACCGCTTCGGGGGTCATTACTGGTCCCTCCTTTCAAGCAAATGCGAGTATCAGCAGAGGTTTCTCTGCGCGGAGCATCCCTGAATCCCGGTGGATCTGGCACCTGCGGAGCACACCGCTGAGGAGCGCTGCGCTCGCGACGTACTTCTATTCAAGATTTCGATTGGGATAATTACAACAGCAACAGGTTAGTTCAATCAGGCACACGCGGAATTTGTCATCGGGGATGGTTGTAAGGCGGCATCAGGGATTCCCCGGTGGGTAGTCCGTAACAATCGCAGGCCTAGCACCCGCCGTTCAGGCTGACCGTCCATTCGATCGCGTGCTGCACCAATTCCCGCGCGTTGCGCAACGAGAGTTTTTCCTTGATATGTGCCTGATACGATTCGATGGTCTTCACGCTGAGGTGTAGTTCATCGGCAATTTGCCGCGTCCCGTGTCCTTGGCCGATTAAGCGAAATACTTCCAGTTCGCGATCCGTCAGGCCGACCAGCGGAGATTTTTTCGCGGAGGAAGCGCCGTGCACGAATTGCTGCAGCATCGTGTTGGTCAGCCTGTCGCTCAGATAAACGCCGCCCTGCAAAATCCGGCGAATCGCCACCAGCACTTTCTCGGTGGCTTCCTGCTTCATGATGTAGCCGTTGGCGCCGGCGCGCATGGCGCGTTCGGCATAAATTGTTTCATCGTGCATGGAAAGCATGAGTACCGGCAAGTGCTCGGATTTGACGCGGATTTCTTTTAGCACATCCAAGCCGTCTGGGCCGCTGAGCGAAATATCGAGCAACACGATGTCCGGTCGGAGTGTGGCGATGGCGTGAAACGCTGAGTGCGCTCCTTCGGCTTCGCCACAAACCGACAGATCCGCCTCGCGGTCAATCAAAAGTGCCAGCCCCTGGCGCACGATCGGATGATCGTCCACGAGCAACACCCGAAATCGCCTGGTTTCCGGAGCGAACTGCGCTTTGCTTGCCATGATTTCCAAACCCTATTCAACTCCCCGGATGGGAAAGATGCAAGTCACGGTGATGCCGCGGCCTTCGTTCGGTTGCACTTTCAACGATCCGCCGACCATGTCCGCGCGGTAGTTCATGATATTCAGTCCCACGCCCGGCGCTGCGGAGGGCTTCTTAGGAAAACCTTCACCGTCGTCGCGAATCGTCAACGTTCCCGTTCCGCTGCGGCCGGACAAGCCAATCAAAATGTTCCGCGCTTTGCCGTGGCGGATCGCGTTGCTCACCGCCTCTTGCGCGATGCGATAAAGATGCGTCGCGAGATTCTCGTCGTGAATGCGCAGAGGTTTTCGACATTCGAACGTGCACTGGATGTGGAACAATTCTTCCAGTTCCCTCGCAAACTGTTTCAGCGCAGACATCAATCCCAGCGGATCCGCCGCCACCGGATGCAGGCCGCGCGCGAGTTGTCGCGTGTTATCAATCGCCTGGTTCACCATGCGCACGATCTTGGCCGCTTCCACGGCCTCCGGCAGCGATTGCTCGGAGAGCTTCTGCTCCAGCACTTTGCTCATGAACGCGATGCCCGTGAGGTGCTGGCCCAGGCCGTCGTGCAAATCCTGCGCGATGCGCCGCTGCTCCCGCGAACTGATCTCTAAAATCGCTTCCTCGAGGCCTTTGCGCTCCGTAATGTCGAAACCCACGCCGTGAATGAACCATGGCCTGCCATCTTCCCGGCGAATCATCTTCGCTTCGCACTGAAACCACAGCACGCGACCATCGCGCGAGATCACTCGGTAGGATGATCGCAGCGGCTTGCCCGACAAAAACATCTCGGCCGCTTCGATGCTCCAGCGCATTTTGTCATCGGGATGAATCTGCTGATACCAGCGGACGGGATCTTCCAGCCACTCCCTCTGTGAAAATCCCAGCGCCTGCTCGATCTGCGGGCTCACGTACGCTTCGCCGATGCCTTTGTCCAGGTAGGCCATGAATACCACGGCGGGGATTTGCTCCACTAAGGCGCGATACTTCGCCTCCATGTTGAGCAGAGGTGCTTCAGAGTCGGTTTTTGTTTCGGGCGCTTCGGCGACATCTGCGGTGGGATTTAAAAACGCGGCCTGCTGCAAAAACACTCCGGCCAATTGCTGTAACGCCTTCTCGGCTTCAACCAATGCCGCCGCTTCCCGCTCCGCGCTGGAGAGTTGCGCGGTATCGACCGGCCAGTTCGCCTGTTTTAGAAAATCAAGCGCCATCTCTCATCCCAAGCATCATCCACTTGCCGCTCATAAAAATAGGTTGCTCGAATCATCTTGCGTGTTGCCCGCGAGCGCTTCACACCTCACGACGGCTCCGCCACGGCGGCTCCTTATTCAGCGAAGCCTGCGTGAACCTTCGCAAGCGCATGAATTGCCCGGCCGTACGTCATCACCGCGCTCGAAGAAAGCAGCGATCCCGGCGGCTGGTTCATGAACGGCATGAATTTGTCCGGGAATCCCGGCATGGTGCAGCCGATGCAGATACCGCCAACGTTCGGGCATCCGCCAATGCCACCCATCCATCCACGCTTCCCCACGTTGCACTGCACCACCGGTCCCCAACATCCGAGCTTCACGATGCACGTCGGCTGTCCGTAAGCATCCGCAAACTGAGCTTGCTCGTAGTAGCCGCCACGGTCGCATCCTTCATGCACTGTCGCGCCAAAAAGCCAGGTGGGCCGCAACGCGTCGTCGAGAGGAATCATCGGAGCGTGGCCGCCGGCCATATTCAGCAAATACAGCAGCACCTCGGTGAAATTATCAGGCTGTACGGGACATCCTGGCACGCACACGATCGGAACGCCCGCGCCCGAATTCCATTCCCAGCCGAGATAATCCGGCAGTCCCATGCAGCCGGTCGGATTCCCTTCCATCGCGTGAATCCCGCCATAGGTAGCGCAAGTTCCCGCCGCCACCACCGCCCACGCTTTCGGCGCGAGTTTGTCGATCCAATCGCACGTGGTAATCGGCTGCCCGCTCGCGGCATCCGTTCCAAACGTCGCCCAGTAACCTTCTTCCTTATTCTTTTCGTTCGGGATTGAGCCTTCCACGACCAAAATAAAAGGGCCGGACTTCCCTTCAGCCGCTTCGCGAAAAAACCGCACGAACTCGTCGCCATTCTCATAAGCAAGAAAAGGATTGTGAAATTTTACTTTGGGGATCCAGGGGAAGGCGCCGAGAACGATGTCCTCGAGGCTGGGCTGCGTCGCCGCCGTGACCGCGATGGTGTCGCCATCGCAGCCGAGTCCAGCCGTCAACCACAGGATGTCCATCTCAGCGATAGGAGCCGCATCCCATCGCTGAACTTCGTTCGCGGGACCGCCAGTTGTCATATTTTGCTCGGCTCTAGCAGGATTGATACCAGCGCACAAAACGATGGGGCTGAGAACGCAACACAATCCGGGGAGCAGGTTCCGTAGCGAATTCTAACCAATTTCCGCAATTTCCGCCATGCATTGCGCGGCCCCGCAGCTATGATACTCGCGAGGAAGACCAAGCAATAGAATGCCGCGCCGCTACCTACGAACTTTCAGATCTTCAGGAGGGGCTGCGTCATTTGCCATCGTCTGCGTTTTGTTTTCCGCCCTCGGATCGCTTGCGGCGAACGACACCGGGCGCCTTATAGGCGTTGTCGTTGATACGCAGGGCGTCGCCGTCGCTGCAGCTCACGTAAAATTGACGAACCCCGCAGCTGACTTCACGCGCGAAACGACTACCGACTCGCAAGGCCATTTCGATTTCGCCGCAATTCCGACCGGCGCCTACCTCGTGACCGCTGAAATCTCTTCGTTCGCACCCGTCAGCGCGAACGTGTCCGTGGTCTCCGGAAACGAATTGAGCGTAGAACTTCGATTCAAAGAAATAGCGTCGCTGCGCCAAGCCATCACCGTCACAGGGTCGTCCGCTCCGTCGGCGCTCACGCCCGACCCTTCCGAACACGTCGTCGTTCACGACCAAGTGCTCGACGCCAACCCCGGACGCCCGGGCGCGCCGGTCTCGCTTCCCGGCTTGCCCATCGAAACCGCCTCCGGTGGAATCAAAGCGCCGCAATATTTCGCGCCAGGCGTCGCGGGCGATCACGGCGAACCGATTGCCCAGTTCTATCAAATCGGAGATTTCCTCTATCCCAATAATCTTCCGGCCAACGCGCACGGCAACGGCTACTCCGACCCGAACTTCTTGATCGCGCCGATCATCGAAGCAGTCGCGCTCGATGGCGGCGCGTTCAACGTCCGCGAAGGTAATCACTCGATTGATCTCGCGGCGACCTACGTGCCACACGAACGCTTGGGCGACTTCGTCGAGTTCACCGGTGATTACCGTGACGCCGATCTCGTCGCTGGTTGGAGCCCGCGTAACCCGGCGACGAACGCGTTCATCGCGGTCGAAGCGTCCTACGGCAATGGCTTTCTTGCGCGCCTCGAACATCGCCAGCAATACAAAGTGAATGCGTTCCGCCAATTCACGTTCGGACGCCACGAACTTACCCTGTTCGGCGTCGGTTATTACGGCTTCTCGTACGTTCCCGGCCTGATCCCCATCAATACGTTTGTCCCCGACGATACCGTGGACCGCCGACAACTGGATCGCACGCACACCAGCATATTCGTCGCGAGCGACACGTGGCGCATCAGCGACCAAAAGCAGCTCACCTTCTCCGGTTTTTTCCGCACCTACAGCCTGAAGCTGCGCTCGAATTTCGCGCCCGACTTCACGCAAAGCCTCGAATTCCCCGGCGGCCTCATTCAGCAAAGCGAAGTCCGCACTGTCGCGGGCGGCGGCCTGGTGTACGTCCAGAAAATTCGCCCGTGGATTTCACTGCTCAGCGGTCTCGATCTTCGGCGGGACGCACCGCGCGGCCTGGACCTCAAAGCCGCGAATTCTCAAGGCGTCTTCGAACCGGTGACCAGCAACAACCTGACGCTTTCGTTCGTCGAACCGTATGCCGCGCTCGATGGCGCGCTCGGCCGCTATTTTCATTACGATGTGGGCGTGCGCCGCGAGGAAATCTGGATGGACAATCAGGATCTGATCAATCCTCAGAATTCCTTTGATAAGCTCGCCGGCCTCACCCTGCCGAAAGCGACTTTCACAATCCTGCCGCCCGAAAGCCGTTTCCTTCCCATCGTCGCCCTCAGTTACGGCGAGGCGTTTCCACACCGAAGACCCACGCATCGGCACCGGGACCGGCGAACCGCAGCTTCTTGCGCCCTCGCGCGCCTATCAGCTCGTAATCGCCAAGACTATCCAAAAGACCGAATTCAAAATCACGCTGGAGCATGTGACCAATTCGCAGGAACTCGCCAAGATTGATCCGGATACCGGCCTGCAGGAAGATCTCGGCCCGTCGCTCAATCGCTCCATCACGGTTTCGCTGCAGAGAACTTTTTCGCAAGGCTCGATCTATGCGTCATACGCGCAAGCCGACGCACGCGACCGCCTCACCGGCGCGCCCACACCGGAAGCGCCGCGCTTTATCTGGGACACTGTTGCCACTGAAGAACGTCTGCCGCTCGGACTGCACGGTCGCTGCGAATTCGAATACGTTCGCGCCAAACCCGTCGGCGATGGCTTCACCGGTCCCGGCGTCCCCGAATTTCGCGGAGCCTTGTTCCGCCCCTTCGTGGACGGCCGCATGATTCTATCTACCGAATTTTTGATTGCGAGCGGCTATACAGGAGAGACCACCGAAACATTTGCGTACCCGTCGGATCCCACATATCCCACGCCGATCGAGCACGTAGTAGGTGTTCCGCTGAAGTCATACATTACGGTGAGTTGGGCATACCATTTCAAAAGGTGACAGCGCTGGAAGATTTCTCAGCGAATTCAAATTCTTGCTGCGTGTAGGGGCAGGTCTCGAGCCCGCCACAACAAACTTCAGAACCTTCGTCAAACATTTTCCCCGCCGAAACGCTAAAACCGATAATTCAATTCCGTGTACCCAAGCGCGCCGTCTGCGTTCAGCGGATAAATTTTCTTGATCACTTCTCCGCCGATCGCGTAGCCGAAGTACAAGCCCACTGACACTCCGTGCTTCCACTTGTAATCTCCGCTGATGTCGTACAAAGTCGCCAGCGAAGTCGCTCCATTCGATGGCCTTCCGCTAAATCCGAACGTCCACGGCTGAAACGCGCCACCACCCGTGTACCACAAATCATTCTTGTTGCTCAGCCACAATCCGTGCACGTCGCTGCGAATCGCCAGCTTCTTCGTTGGCCGCAGCATCACTTCCGCGAACAAGTCCGTGTTGTTCATCGAATTGAAAAATGGAAATCGCGCATAGACGCGCGGTGTCGGCAAGATCGCGAAGAACGTACCGTGCGTTCCGTCCGCAGCATTGCCATCGCCGCTCGAATAATAATATCCACCGCGAATCCAAGGACGCACCGCGCTCGCGAACGTCGGCTGCCATCCACCTTCAGCCGCAAAAGCACCGGATCGCTGCTTCAGTTGGCCCCACTCGCCGCTCTGCAACGCGCCCCAGCCGAGCAGATCAAATTCGCCCGCTGAATTCGTCGGCGCCGCCAGAATGAAGTGCCCGCCATACGTCCCGATGTTGATGCCTCCCAAATCCGTGGCGCGCACCGCGGCCGGGCGATTGTCTGTCTTCACCACGCTGCGGTCGTCGTTGTAATAAATTCCGAAAGCGCGCCACTCGGCGTGGCTCTTTCCGAACGCCACTTGGCGCGTCAACGCCACGTACGTCACCGGCGTTTTCACCCATCCCCAGCCATCAACCTGAAACACACCGCGCGTGGGAATCGCGCTCACAGCCGTAAAAGTCCACGGGCCATTCCCGTACAGAAACTGCAATCCATCCAGACTGCGCATCACGTCCGAGAAACCAAAGTTCCCGATCAATCTCTGCCCGATCCGGTCCGTCTTCAGCGACGCGAGCGTCGGATCCTGCGGTGCGACTTCGCTGCCGTCGGTAAACTCGAAGCGCCCCATTCGCAAACTGGCGTGCTCCCACTTCAAACGCAGAAAAACTTGCTTCAGAAAAATGAACGCAGTGTTCTGTTCATTGTGATTCGCTGCGTAATACGAGCCGCCGAGGCCATATTGTCCAAGCGGCGCAGGATTCACAGCACGGTCGGGAAGGCCCAGCAAGACCGGCGCTTCAAACTCGATGTTCCAATCGTAATTTGTGCGTACCTGCGAAAATCCGAAACGAATCACCGTACCAGAATAGCCATACAGGTTGTTGCCGGTGCTCCCTTCGAACCAATCCCATGCCTCATAACGCTCGCGCACGCTCCCGGAAAAGGTGACTCCGCCAATCTGAATTGGCTGCGCATCCGGCTCTTGCGCCTGCGCCGCAGTCCCTGCTAGCAGCACGAACAGCAACCAGCCCAATAGCTTTCTCAATGGATCTCCTGTCCATGGGAATTTCGACCAGTACATCCGCACCGTTCGCCGGCGAGCCGCGACCCGCTTCTCGCAGCGGAATCGTCGCGCCAGCGCGAAATTGCATGGCAATTTGATAGCGAATCGAAATTTCTGCAATAATGCGAAAATACTAGAGACACGCGCAGCACAACAGGTTTACTGTCTACACCGCTTCTACCTTGAATCTTCAAGCCAAATCCGTCGGCAAAAAGCTGCTCAAGATTGTGGGGGCGTTCGTCGCGCTTTATGCGGTCATCACTGCCGCGCTCTTCGCCATCATGCTGCGGCCGCCGGATAAATTCGCCGGCACGATGAAGTACGTCCCTTGGCCCGCGTTCGTGGTGCTGCCCTTCAAGCCTTTGTGGAACGTCGCCCGCAATGGGCACCTCGCCATCGGCGACATGGCCCCGGATTTTTCACTGGAGAGCCCGGATCACAAGAGCACTTTTCAATTGTCATCCATGCGCGGCGAGAAACCAGTCGTCTTGGTTTTCGGCAGCTACACTTGACCTCCTTTCCGGCGGGAGGTTCCTGCCCTCAATAAACTCTACGAGCAATACAAAGATCGGGTGGCGTTCTACGTCGTGTACATTCGCGAGGCTCACACCAGTGACGTCTGGCAGGATCCCGACAATCTGGACGACCACGTCGTCTTCGCCAGCCCCCAAAACTTCGTGGAACGCGAACAAATGGGCCAGATGTGCGTCGTTAAACTCGGCATACATTTTCCGGCCGTCGTGGATAGCTTTGACAATGCCACGGAACGCGAATACACGGCCTGGCCCGACCGCCTCTACGTGATTGACCGCGACGGCCGCGTCGCGTACAAGGCCCGGCCCGGGCCATTCGGATTTCGGCCTCGAGGCGTGGCGGACACCCTCGAAAAGCTAGTCTCCGAATCGAAGCCCTAAACGACACATCCGCGGTGCTGCGGATCGCGCTGGCACTATTAAACTGGCGCTTTTGCCCGGCATAGTGCGCCTGGGCGCCGCCACCTGTACCAAAACTGTACTCGATTTTTCTTGCCGCGATTCCTGAGTCAGCGTAGTGTGCCTGCACGCAGTTTCCGCCCAGCCATTCCTATCGCGCACGACGACGTCACCGACAAGGAGGCCTCTCATGACCTTACTCAAGCCATTTCCCGGCTCGGATGAAAATTCTGCCAGTCTAAACTCAAGAGGCGCGGGCCGCCGAAAATTCATCAGTGGACTGGGCGGCGCGGCAGCCGCGTCAATCGCGATGAGCGCCGCGAGTTTCGGCGCCACCGGAGGTGCCGCCGGCGGGCAATCGAATTCGACCTCCTCCTCGGGTTCTTCGGGAAGCAACCGCGCGCAGCAGAGTTTTCAGAATCGCGTCAATGCTGCGCACGCCGAGCTGAATGTGCCGGTTCCGCAACAGATCACGAACGGCGACGAGCAGCGTTATCCCAATCGAATCGGAAACTACTCGAAGGGTCTACTGCACAATAACATTGGTGAAGTGGAGCCGGCTTCTTACAACAGCCTCTTGCAAGCCGTTCACAGCGGCGAACCGCAGGATTTCGCGCAGATTCAGCTCGGCGGTAACACGCCGCTCGTCGATCCGCAAAGCGGTCTGGCGTTCGACCTGGAAGGAACCGACTGCCACCAACTCGCCATCGGCACGCCGCCCGCGATTGCGAGCCAGCAAATGGCAGACACCGCGGTGGAGAGTTACTGGATGGCTTTGTGCCGCGACGTGAACTTCACCCAATTTGGCAACGAGCCCCTCACGCAAGCCGCGATTGCGGAATTGAATTCACTATCGGCCTTCCCAGGTCCGCATCCAGTCACGCCGCAGAATCTATTTCGCGGATTCACCCCCGGCGACGTCCTGGGCCCGTATCCCTCGCAGTTCATCCTGCAGCCATTGACCTACGGCGCGATTCCCATCACCCAGATGATGACGACGTATGTTCCCGGCCTCGACTATATGACTGACCAGACCTCCTGGCTCGCCGTGCAGAACGGCCAAGGCCCGTTCGCCGCGAACCAGGCCGACCCGAACATCCAGCACATTCGCAACGGCCGCGGCTTGAGCGCGTACGTTCACGTGGACGTGCTCTTCGAAGCGTACTTCAATGCTTGCATCATGCTAGTGGATGTGGGTGCCCCGCTCGATCCCAATAACCCGTACGTCAATTCGCGCACCCAAACCGGTTTCGGCACATTTGGAACTCCTCACCTGAAAACTCTCGTCGCGGAAGTCTCGCAGCGGGCGCTGAAAGCTGTGTGGTTCATGAAATGGTTCGTGCATCGCCATTTGCGTCCCGAAGCTTACGGCGGCCTGGTGCACATGACGAAAACAAATCAAGCCAGCTATCCGCTTCACCCTGACGTTCTCAATTCACACGCTGTCGCCGAAGTCTTTGCCAAGAACAATTCCTATTTTTTGCCCCACGCTTTCCCCGAAGGCTGCCCGCAGCATCCTTCGTATGGCCAAGGCCACGGCACGGTTGCCGGCGCGTGCGCGACCATCGTCAAAGCCTGGTTCAATGACCTCGCTCCGCTCACTTCGATCCCCGGCTTCACGATCATACAGCCCAGCGAGGATGGATTCTCGCTCGTGCCGTACGACGGCTCCGACGCCAATCAACTCACCATCGGCGGCGAAATGAATAAGCTCGCGGCCAATATTGCCATCGGCCGCAACCACGCAGCCGTTCATTGGCGCCATGATTACCAGGATTCGCTGCCCCTCGGCGAAGCGGTCGCGATCTCGATGATCAACGACATGGCCCACAACTGGAATGAGAACTTCGAAGGCTTCTCATTCACGAGATTCAACGGCCAAAGAATCACCGGCGTCGGCGCAAATTCGAGATAACCACGAGCACGAATAAGCCTGAGACCATCTCGGTGTGCGATAGCTGCGAGCGGCCGCGGCTGCTTGCGTCCGATGGCCGCGTGCGCGAATCAGCCCGCAAGAATCGCTGCCGAATTCGTCGCGGGCTCGTAATTTTACTTAAGGTCAATCCGGTACGACGATTTTCCCCTGGTGTGTCGAATTTCCCGCCGAATTCTGCATGCAGAACACTGTAGATATATCTGCAACGCATTGAACCGTAGCGAGTTCCATTTTCTCTAGTACTGTTTGGAACCGAGCGTGCACTTTGCCTGCGGGGTGACACATTCACCGCAGGAGGCCGTGGCATGAAAAGGAAACATATCCAGAGCTGGGCGGCGATTTCGGCTCTCACCGGATTTTTATGCGTGGGCACGCCCGCCCTCGCGCAATCAACTCCCGATCAAAACTCTCGGCCGGAAAACGGCAACGAAATTTACCACCATTCCGTGGCCGAATTCGATCAGTTCCTCGACAGCCACCGCGAAACGGCTGATCAACTACGCAAGGAGCCGGACCTGGTTCTCAACGATGAATTTCTGAAGAGCCATCCGGAATTGCAGAATTATCTGTCGCAGCATCCCACGGTTCGCGATCAAATGCGTAAAGATCCGAACGAGTTCATGACAGCGGAAGCTGCTTTTGAGCAGCACGGCGACAACGACGCTAACGGCGACCGTGATCGTGACCGCAACGGCGACCGCCGCGACGTCGCCAGTTTTGATCGCTTCCTCGATAGCCATCGCGAAACTGCGCAGCAGCTTCGCAAACAGCCGGACCTCGTGCTGAACGCCGAGTTCCTTAAGAGCCATCCGGAGTTGCAGCAGTACCTGCAGCAACATCCTGCCGTTCGCGATCAGATCGACAAGGATCCGAATGCGTTCATGGCACAGGAAGCCAAGTATGACCACCGCGGCGATCAACGTGCCGACCAGCGCGGTGATAACGACGCACGTGGCGATCAGCGAGCCGATCAGCGTGGTGATAACGACGCACGCGGCGACCAACGCGCCGACAACAACGCGAACAGCGATCGGGACCGGGATGCAAATGCCGATCGTGACCGCGACGCCAACGCCGATCGTGACCGTGACGCAGATCGTGACCGCAATGGCGACCGACGCGCCGTGGCGAATTTCGATCAGTTCCTCGATAGCCACCGCGAAACCGCCGAACAGCTCCGCCGCGATCCTTCACAAATCAATAACGACGAATTTGTGAAGAGCCATCCGGCGCTGCAGGCTTACCTGCAACAGCATCCCGAAGTGCGTCAGGACGTCAGCCAAAATCCGAACGCCTTCATGCAGCAGGAAGCTCGTTACGACCGCAGTGACAACGGCATGGATCGCGATACGGACAGCCGCCGCCAGTTTGGGCAATTTCTCGGAGGCCACGCGGACGTCTCGCGTCAGCTGTCCGAAAATCCCTCGCTGGTAAAGAACCACGAATACATGGACAACCATCCGGAGCTTCGCGACTACTTGAATTCGCATCCGGACGTTCAACAACGCCTGACAGCGGATCCCGATAACTTCGTCAAGTCTGCCCAGCAGTTCAACTCGACTACCACTCCTGGCACGACCACAAAGCCCGCGACGACGACGCCTGGAGACACGACGAAGACTCCGATGCCCGACCCCACTAAACCCAAGCAGTAAAATCCGGCTGCTCGCGCGATTGGAAGGCCTAGTTCCGGCCTTCCAATCCGCGGGAGCCGTTTCGTTCGTTCGCGGCGATCTTCAGAGCATGTGGCCGTCACTAGAAGGTCGCAACATCGCCGCCAGCGGGCCGTTTTTCAAGGAGACGTTATGAACGCCAAAATCGCCCTGATACTTGCTCTTGCCGTCGCTTCCGCAGGTCCTCTCTTTGCCGGCGGCGGCAACAAGAAGAAAGCGCCCGAACGCGCCACGCTCGAACGAATGGAAGCGGTTCCCTGTGGCGCAACCCAAAAGGGCATCGCCGGCTTGGGCACCCTGTGGGCTTCGGCGGGCATCACGCACGTAAACTCCAACGAGAAGCTATGCCCGCAGTACACGGTGTTGACTGACGAGATGGAGTATGACGTTCGGCCAACCGATCTGAAGCACGCCATAATCCTGCCCGTCGGCAAGGAAGTCGAATTCAAGATCAATAAGAATCGTATGTACATGAAGGTCCCGGATGCCCACCAGAAGATGGAGTCGTACGAGGTCGTTTCGATGAAACCGACGAATGCGGACGCCAGCGTGAAGGACGCGTCGACCAAATCGGACTCACACTGAGTCCCGTTTCCGCCGCGAAACCAAGTAACACGCGAGCGCGCCCCTAGCAACCCCGATCGCAAGGGTTCGTAGGGGCGCTGCTTGTCGAAGATCCGCCGCAAGAGGACTGCGCCCCGATTTAGACGCAGATTAATAGATATCGCTTGTGTCCGTTAAGAATTGTCCGCTGACGCCTGCGCAGTAGAACAGATACAATCCCTTCCTCTCGGAAATCACTGTCCGCGAATCGAGGAACATCATGGAACACAACCTGCAAGATACAATTTCGCTGCTGACGCGCACTCCAGCCACGCTCAATGCCCTGCTGCGCGACCTTCCGGAATCCTGGACGATGCAAAATGAAGGCATCAACACCTGGAACGCATTCGATATCGTCGGCCATCTCATTCACGGCGAACGCACCGATTGGATCCCGCGCGCTCGCATGATTCTGCAATTCAGCCAGACGCAAACGTTCGTGCCTTTTGACCGCTTGGGACACGTGCGCGCAAGCGAAGGCAAGACGCTCGACCAGTTGCTCGACGAATTCGCCCGCTTGCGTGGCGAGAATCTTGACGAACTGCGGCTGATGAATCTGCGCCGTGAAGACCTCGAGATGAGCGGAAAGCATCCCGCCCTCGGAACCGTCTCTTTATCGCAATTGCTCGCCGCGTGGGCAGTGCACGATTTGACTCACCTGCACCAACTGACGCGCGTAATGGCCCATCAATACCGCGTCGCCACCGGCCCATGGCATATGTACCTCGGAGTCCTGCAATGCGCCGGCCACAGCGCCTGAGGAATCAGCGGTGATCAAATATCACGGCCGCCTGCCTTTGAGTGGGAACTTTGAAATGGTCAACGTTCAGCGCTGAACTGTTAACTTTCCGCTACCAATCACATCCCAAACTTGCCCGCCGTTTCGCTCTGCCGCATAATGAAATGGGCGTACGGCGGGGAATGAAAAAATCGTTCATTTTGCTGTTGGCAATTTTCGGCGGGCTCGCGGGCCTGGCTATCGGTCTCGCTGCGGGACGTTCGAGCCAGCCCCACCCGCGCCATCTGCCGTCGCCCTTCGTGTCCACACAATCCACGACGAAGCCGGCCGCAATCGCGCAAGCCCACGCCGCACTTCCCGCACACGCTGATTCAGGGGATCACACGGACAATCCGGCAAGCGATCGGTCCGGCGATGACTCCGAAGAACGCGTCGTCCGCTTTGCCAGCAATCCACAGCCGATGCCGCCTTTCCTCGTCACCGATCTCGATGGCAATGCCGTCTCCACCGCCGCCTGGAAAGGCAAGGTTGTCTTCATCAATTTTTGGGCCACCTGGTGCCCACCTTGCCGCGCCGAAATTCCCGTGCTGATTGACCTGGCGAACCGCTACAAGGACCGCCTGCAAATCGTCGGCGTATCCCTGGACGACGATGGTCCCCAGGACGTAAAAAAATTCGCCGAGCATTTCGGCATCAACTATCCCATTGTGATGGCCAGCCCAGAAATCGTCGCGGAGTACGGCGGCGTGCCGGCGCTCCCCACGCTCTTCGTCGTTAATACTGATGGAAAAGTGGTGCAGAAGCACGAAGGGCTATATTCTTCGGAGCTGTACGAGACCGAGGTGCGTCTCCTACTCGGTTTGCCAGCCGACGCGCAGGTGCAAACGTTCGAAGACCAGGGACAGATCTTCCTGAAAAACGCGGCGCTCGCGACCGAACTGCCCGATGTGGACTTCACCGGGCTGACGCCGGAGATGAAGAAGGCCGCGCTGAAACGCCTGAATTCTGAAACCTGCGATTGCGGATGCCGCCTCACGCTCGCGCAATGCCGCATCAACGACACTTCCTGCCCCAAAAGCAGAAAACTAGCCGCGAACGTAGTAAAGGAAGTCACCGAAGGGACGTCGCCGCCAGCGTCCGCGCCAGCGAGGGCGATACCGGACACCTCGCCAGCGCCCGCAATCCGAAAACCGCCGGCACCTGCGACAGCAACGCCCCCGTCGCCAGTAGTCCCGCCAGCGCCGCCAGCTTCGGACCACGACTAATCTCCGCGCCAAAAGTGCAAATCACGAAGACGGACGCCGCTCGTCGTGCCCTACTGCGCCTGATCGAACGGCAAACACTGCTGTAGCTGGACAATCGCAGCGTTGGTCGCCTTCAGCGTGTCCTCTTTATGCCCGCCCCAGTCGCCTCCCACGCGCTGCAATCGTTGGTTGGCCCGCCGCAGCGCGGTGATAGCATCTTGAAGCTCTGGGTGCAATTCCGCGGGCGGCGCGGCCGGCGCCGTTACCGGAAAACTCAGCGCCAGGATCAGGGTTACCAGGGCAAACAAGCTTACAAAGGGACGCTTCATCAAACTCTCCTCCGAATGCGAATTTAGACTCCGTCTCGCTATATGTGCGCCGAGCAACGGCACACCACACAATATCGCATCGCCACTCACAAAGAATCAATCGGGTGAATTGCGGCAACAAGCAGTCCCAGAGGAGGAATCGGTGGCGAACAGATCGTTGCAAACTACTTAAATTCTATGGGGGGGCGGGACGCGGTGCATCCGGCGGAGCGATCACCGCGTTCGACGATGGTGTTGCACGCTCCACGTTCGAGTTCAAAATCACCAGATCCACGCGCCGATTCGTAGCACGCCCTTCCGCCGTATCGTTCGGCGCGACCGGATAATATTCGCCATAGCCGGAAGCGGAAAGGCGCTCTGGCGCAATCGCAAACTTCGTGATGAAGAGCTTGATGATTTCGGTAGCACGCGCGGTAGAGAGCTCCCAGTTCGAATCGAAGCGCGCACTGTGAATTGGAACATTGTCGGTATAGCCCTCGATGCGTATCCGCATCCGCTCCGGGCCAATCACTTTGACGATCGCGGATAACGTCGGCAAAGCCTGCGGCCCCAACGCCGTGGAACCGCTGCCGAAAAAACCCGCCTCGCGAAGACTCACGACCACGCCTTCTTTTGAAGGCGTCACCGATACGGTTTGCTGCTTGATCTGAGGCGCAAGCAGGGCATCCAACTTCGTCTGCACCGCATCCAGGTTCGGACGGTCCGGCGACTCTGCCAGATTTTCCTGCGGCGAATTCACTAAGCGGCCCATCGCTTGCAACCTCTTCACGTTTTCGATCATTTGCACGTCGGCAAAAGGCATCGGTTCCGTATCCACCAGTCCCGGCTTCGAATTCGACGAATCAAAAATGCCCATCTGCTGGAATGCGACTTGAATGGCCATGGCGAGCTGCCCAGCTTTCCGCTTGTCCACTTGCGCCGAGGAGTAATTGATGTACACGTCCACCACGTTGGTCATCGTGTCGAACGACAAATTCCACACATGCTCGATGATCTGCGCGCGCGTCACATCCTGCCCCGCGTTGCGCATCAAATACTCCAGCAACGCAAATTCCTTCGGAGTCAGCTCCACCCCGCGCGAAGCGCGCTTCACCGAATGCTCCACGCGATTCAATTCCAGGTCGTCCATGCACAAAACCGTATTCGACGCGCGGCCGCCCCGCCGCAAAAGCGCCCGCACGCGTGCTGACAGTTCCGAAAATGCAAACGGCTTGAGGACCAGATCGTCCGCGCCCATATCCAGCACTTCCACGCGGTCTTCCGGGCGGTTTCTTCCAGCAAGCACCAGGATGGGCAATTGCTGCTGCTTCGCGCGAAACGACTGCAGCACCTGCATCCCGCCGGAAACCGCCAGGTTCATATCCAAAATCGCCAGATCGTAGCTGCGCTCCGCCACCATCTGCTTGGCTTCTTCGCCATTCTGCGTCAAATCAACCGTGTAATGTTCGGCATCGAAACTACTGTGGAGAAACGTAGCTAACGCTGGGTCATTCTCAGCCACTAAAAGACGCATTGCTGCTCCTGGGGAAGGGGGAAATTCTAAATATTAGGAAGGGGGAATGAATTTTAGTTAAGGTTAGCGAAAGTGTCAAAGGAAATCTTCATCATCGCCATGAATTTTCGAAGAAGTTAATACCTGCGGGAAATTTCAACCAAAATGAAACAGCTCAGCCCAGCGAACGCACCGAAGCGGAACGCTGCACGCCACCTTTCCGGAATCGCATCACGGATGCGTCATCTTTTCCGGCCTCACCAGCTCGTCAAACTCTTCCGCGCTCAGATGACCGAGCTTCAACGCAGCTTCCCGCAAACTAATATGTTGCTGATGCGCCTTGTGCGCAATCTCCGCAGCCTTGTCATACCCAATCTTCGGGCTCAGCGCCGTCACCAGCATCAGAGAATTCTTCACATTTGCAGCGATACGGTCCATATCCAGTTCCATGCCGTTCACGCAGTGGTCCACAAAGGAACGGCACGCATCCGCCAGCAAGCGCACCGAGTTAAGAAAATTGTGAATCATTACAGGCTTGAAAACGTTCAGCTGGAAATTTCCCTGCGAGCCTGCAAATCCGATCGCCGCGTCGTTGCCGAACACCTGCACCGCCACCATCGTCATCGCTTCCGACTGCGTCGGGTTCACCTTCCCCGGCATGATCGAAGATCCCGGCTCATTTTCCGGCAAAATCAATTCGCCGAATCCCGCGCGCGGTCCCGAAGCCAGCCAACGCACGTCATTCGCGATTTTCATAAGCGACGCCGCCAAAGTCTTGAGCGCTCCGCTAGCAAACACAATTTCATCGTGCGCGGAAAGCGCCGCAAACTTGTTGGGATGCGACCGGAACGGCTGCCCGGTCAACTCCACGATCTTCTTCGCCGCGCGCTCCGCAAATTCCGGATGCGCATTCAATCCCGTGCCCACGGCGGTCCCGCCGATAGCCAATTCATACAGTCCCGGTAGCACCATTTTCAGCCGCTGCACATCTCGGTCGAGTTGGCTCACCCATCCGGACATCTCCTGCCCCACCGTCAGCGGCGTGGCATCCATCAAATGCGTGCGCCCGATCTTCACCACTTTCGCAAACGATCTCGCCTTCGCATCAATCGCATCGCGCAAACGCTCGACCACCGGTATCAACACCTCCGCCACGCGCGAAGCAGCAGCGATATGCATCGCCGTCGGAAATGTGTCGTTCGACGACTGCGACATATTCACATCATCATTCGGATGAATCGGCTTCTTGCTGCCCAGCACGCCCCCGGCGATCTCAATCGCACGGTTGGAAATCACTTCGTTGGCGTTCATGTTGGTCTGCGTCCCGCTGCCGGTCTGCCAGACGTGCAGCGGAAAATGCTCATCCAGTTTTCCCGCGATCACCTCATCCGCAGCCTGCACGATTAACTTCGACTTTTCCGCCGAGAGCTTGCCCAAATCCTGGTTCACCAGCGCCGCAGCTTTCTTCAAGATTCCGAAAGCGCGTATCAATTCAGGAGGCATGGTGTCGCGGCCAATGTCGAAATGAATCAGCGAGCGCGCGGTCTGCGCCCCATAATATCGGTCGTTCGGCACCTCAATCTTCCCTATGCTGTCCGATTCGACCCGCATTCCCGCCTTCGCTGCCACTGACGCCTTGGCGTCCACGTTCCCTCCGATAATCACTTCGCCGCGCCAGCTAAAGGCTATTCGGTGCTTCCTTTAGCCAGCGTGTCTCGAATATATAAGGATACTGCGGAAACTACCTCCGCGCAGCCGTCAGTTGCCTTGGCAGCTTTCAAAAGCGCAAGTTCGGCGCGCTGAACACTAGATGTGAGAATGATGGTTTTCGTCAGGGCATCGCTTAGAGCTTGCGGAAAAACAGGAAGGGCGGGGCTTCAGCCCCGCCGTAAGCCGTATGTTTTGCCTTCGGGCTTTAGCCCCTGAAGCCCCGCTTTTAACTTTTTCCGCAAGCTGTAAAAGCCGTGCCACAACCGCCGCAAATCAGAGCGGCTTTAGCAATTAAGGGCACAAATTCCGAATTCTCAGACAGACCCTGAAGCCTACCGCCAACCAGCCGATTCCACCTACTGGTCTGGCAATTGCCCACAAGGACCCGCGGTCAGCTGTCCCGCCCTTGGACCTTCGTACAGGCATGTTTTCAGAAACGTTCGCGGTACGATGCTCTCAGGCAAACTCCAAAACAGACTAAAATTGTCTCTGCGAGCAGGGGACTTCACTTTCTTCATCGCGCCATTTTTCTGGTTCGCTGTCTGGGGGACAGCACGATCGTATGACCTCGCTATTCAAATTTGGCTTTTCTCGTGATCGGGCAGCAAACGCCACCGCCACAGCCACCGCCGAACCCGGCCCTGCTGTAGAACTCGCTGCAGCAGCCGCGGCTCCCAAGCGCGCCGAACCGCCGCCTCCCGCGCCGGCGCCCGTTGACGACGCCCAGTTGCAGGAATTCCTGCTAAAGAATTTCCTTACGACCGAGCCTGCGCCGGCCGAGACTACCGCACCTCAAGCAGCTGCTCCTGCGAAAGTTCCCGCCGCTCCGCCTGCGCCCACACCCGCGCAGGATGCAGATCCGAAAGCTGGTCCAGAACCTGCGCCAGAATCAGTACCCGAAATTGCCACCGATTCGATGCCCGAAATGCCGGCCGAATCAGCATTGCAGGCCGCGCCGCAAATCGCGCCGGAGCCCCAAGCAGCCCCCAAGAAGGAAACCGTGTCCGAGCCGCTACCGGACCCGGAGCCAATTTCGAACTCCATCACCCTCGCCGACCTCCACGAAAGCCAGGAAGTAATCGCGGAGGCGCAACTTGCGACCGGTTCTGAACCGCCCGCTCCTCCAAAAGTCGCATCGCACGAATGGGCGCTCGAAGAAACCCTCGCAAACCACAAGGAGTGGCTCGAATCGCACGCCGCCGTCGGTGCCAAAGCCGACCTGCGCAACGCCAACTTGCAGGACACCGAACTGATTGGCATCAACCTGCGCTACGCCGATTTACAGGATGCCAATCTGAAATCTTCGGATCTGCTGCTTGCAGACTTGCGCGACGCATGCCTGGTCCGCGCCAACCTCCAGGAAGCATGTCTTGTCGGCGCCAATCTCGAAGGCGCGAATCTGGAAGGCGCATCACTCGAAAGCGCGATGGGCCTGCTTCCCCGCCAGCTCGCCGGCGCCAACTTGCACGAAGCGTCATTGCCCGCGCCGATCCTCGAATTCAATGCGCTTCCGCAATTCGCGCGCACCGCAAATACCGCCGCGCGCCTCTTCAGCACCACGCTTGCCCTCAGCGTCCTTTCGTGCCTCGCCATCTGGAAGACCAAAGACATCCAGCTACTCGCGGACTCCGCCATCATTCCGTACCTGCGTTCATCCACCGCTGCAGCCGCCGTGCCCACGGACCAAATCTATTTGATAGCCCCCGCCGTACTGCTCGTCATCTATCTCTGGTTTCTCTACAACCTGCAGCGCGTGTGGGATGCGGCGCTCGAACTCCCAGCCATCTTTCCTGACGGGCGCGTTCTGGGCCAGAAAGCCCCGCGCATCATCACCGGCCTTCTCCGCACCCATTTCCGCTGGATGAATCCCGACGCTCCTTCAACCCGCGTGATCGAAAAAGCCGGCTCGATCGTGCTCGCGTACTGGCTGGTGCCCTTGGTGCTTTTGTTTTTCTGGGCGCGCTACCTCACGCTCCAGGAAATCCATGGCTCGTTCTTGCAAATTGCCGTGACGCTTGTTGCCGTCGGCGTCGCGTTCTATTGCACCACCAGCGTTGGCCGCCCTCCTGAGATTTGGGCCGCGCAAGGACGCCCCACCAAAGATTATTTCGCGCGCTTGAAGTTCCTGAAGCCCGCCACCCTGCTCGCATCACTCTTTGTCGTTTTGTTGCTGATTTCCGCTGGCACCGTAGCGGGCGTTCCGCACGATAAAGCGCGCGCCCCGCAATTCGCCGCGGCCAGCATTCGCCGCTGGGTGCCGAGCTTCCTCTGGGCGCTAGGATATGACCCCTACGCCGAGCTAACCGAAGCATCTATTTCGCGCCGGCCGCCAAACTGGAACGGCGCGGACGACCAACTCTCCTCCGTCGAGGGCGCGCATCTGAACGGCACCAATTTCCGTTACGCCCAGGCCTACGGAATCTTTCTAGCCAACGCGCACCTCTTCCGCGCCAATTTCCAGGGCGCATTCCTTTCGGAAGCAGACATGCGCGGCGCCGACCTTGGCCAGGCCAACATGAAATTCGCGGTGCTCGATCGCGCGCAAATGAATCGCGCCAATCTCGACCGCGCTCAGCTCGACGGCGCAAATCTCGCCCGCGTGGACTTGCGCGGCGCGAACCTCTCGTACTCTTCGCTCACCGACGCTGTCCTGGTGGACGCGCGCCTCGATGGCGCCAGCCTCTACGCCACCCACGCCGAAAACGCCACGCTGATTCGCGGCAACCTCGAAAAGGCCGATATGCGCGAAGCCCATCTCGACGGCGCCAATCTCGAAAGCGCCGACCTGCAGCAAGCCTATCTATGGTCCACAAAACTCGCCGGCGCAAACCTGCAAAAGGCCCAGTTGGCCACCGCAATCTTCATTGACGCTGATTTGCGCGGCGCCGATCTGCGCGGCGCGCAATTCAACGGCACGGTCCTCAACGGCGCGAACCTGCAGAACGCCAATCTCGACGGCGCCGACCTTCGTGGCGCTCTGCAACTAGCCGCGAGCCAGGTCTGCTCCGCAACATCGCGGCAAGGCGCCCTGCTCGATGCGACCCTGCAAACGCAAGTAGACGCGCAATGCGGCGTTCCCCACCAGCCGTAAGCGAACGGAAATTACGAAATCTACACGCTGAACAATCACACCGGCGCCGAACTCTACAATTCGAAACCTTACAACGTCCCGACTCCGTTACAATTGATCCGGAGGAAGCGATGCATCCATGGCATGACCTCAGTCCCGGCGAACACGTCCCGCAGGAATTTCACGCGGTCATCGAAATCCCACTCGGCTCCAGCGTCAAATACGAACTCGACAAGACCAGCGGCATCATCAAAATGGATCGCGTCCTCTACTCCGCCGTCTACTATCCCGCAAATTACGGCTTCATCCCCCAATCGCTCGCCGAAGATCACGACCCGCTCGACGTCCTCGTCCTCTGCCAGGTGCCCGTCACTCCGCTCACCATCATGTACGCCCGCACCATCGGCCTGATGGCCATGATCGACTCCGGCACCATTGACCACAAAATCATCGCCGTCGCCACCGCCGACCCCGAATACAACTCCTACCATGAAGCCAGCGAGCTTCCCCCGCACAAACTCGCTATGGTCCGGCGGTTTTTCCAGGATTACAAACAGCTCGAAGGGAAAATCGTCGAAGTGGACGCCATCCAACCAGCCGCCGCGGCCTATCCCGTCATAGAAAGCGCTCTAGCGCGTTACGACAAAAAGCGCCGCGCCGGCCATCACAAAAAATAGGTCTTCGCTTCACCGCAGATTACTGTCACCAAAGGCGATGAAAAGGTGAACTGTCCCTAGTTGCCCGTTTTCTGAACCTTCGTCCAGTTGTGACCGACTTTCGCTTGTCCCCATACTGGACGTGCAGCTTATACCTGTTTTGAAACCGCGGTGGATCTTGGGGAACGCCGTGAAACGTCCATTCGTCTCTCGCTTCCTACATTTCGGAATGCAACTTTCCTCGCACCCGCATTCGCAAACCCGTCATCATAGCGGCGCCCGCAATTCCGCGACACTTGAACTTCCGTCAGCCTCGCACCGCGTCGAGATTTCACCATCTGTGACGGAAGCAGCCGCGATGTCCGGAGGAAAAATAATGCGTCCGCTGGGTCTTGCTCTCGCACTCGTCATCGCCGGTTCCGCTTCACCCGCGCATGCGGGCACCAGCACCAACGTGAAATGCGCCGTGAACGAAGACCGCGTGTGGGTCTACGAAAATCTCGACGATTTCAACTTGGCCGCCAAGCTCAAGTGCGGCGATCCCGTGCAAGTCGAATCACGCGTAAAGGGCTACGTAAAAGTTCAAACCGCGGACGGCACCGAAGGCTACGTGCTGGATTCCGCACTCCCGAAATCCGCTCTTCCGCCCGCGCCCGAAGAAAAGCCCATTACGGTCGAAGCTGCGTCCGTCGCTTTCGCCGCGAAGCGCGCTGCAAAATCCGCAACGCCCGCCGTGAACCCCGCGCCGACCGCTTCGCCAGCGCCTGCGGCGGTTGTGGCTTCTAGCACTCCCGCAGCAGTTTCCGCTTCCAGCGCTCCCGCCGTCGCTTCCACTTCGACTGCGCCGGTAGCCGTCGCGGCGCGCGCCGTTCCAGTCGCATCTGCAGCGCCCACAAACACCGCGCCCGCGCCAGCTCCCGCTCAACCAACGGTCGCAGTATCCGCGCCAGCGCCTGCGCCAGCTCCCGTCGCTCCAGCGCCCGCACCCGCCGCCCCAGCTCCGGCACCGGTTTACGTAAACCAACCTGGGAGCACGCCCGCATCCGCTCCAGCCGTGGCAAGCGCTCCGGCCGTGGCGAACGCTCCAGCAACACCAAGCGCCCCAACTGTGGCACGCGCCTCCAGCGTCGAGGTGGAGACAGCATCAGCGCCGCCGCAACCCGCGTCCCCTGCTCCCACGGTCGCCGCCAAATACAGCAACCCGCAACCGATTGCTCCGGCCCGCGCCAAGAAACACAAAACACCGCCGCCTGCGCCCACGGAGCCCGCAGTTTCCGCAACGCAACCGGCGGCCGTCGCGGAGACGTCGCCCGCACAACCCGCGCCTTCGGTGGCGAAGAATTTCGCCGCGACTCCGCAGCCGGCACCCGCGATTTCAGCCGCTCCAATGGTCGCAAGCAACGTCCAACCAGACGAGAACGCCGTGATGTCAGACAACTCCGCGAGCATTCAACCCGTTTCAAGTCCGGCTGATCAGCCAGCCCCCGCTCGCGCCAAGCCCCCCGTAAACCCCGACGACGATGACGATACCGCCGTCCACCAACTCGAAGCGGACAACGCAAATTGCACGCACTATTTTTCCGCCTACGGCCTCTCGCCCAACCAATACAAGTGGCTCGCGCAAAACCGCCGCAAGGCCTTCCCGAGCGTATGTCCTGCTCCCACCCCGGCGATGGTGGATTTCGTAGTCATCTTCACCCACGATGTCGCTTTTTATAACGTCACCATGCCCGACGCCATCCACGTCGAACAAAACGGATTTTCCGATTGGACGCCGCTGACCACCGTGGACACTGCGCTCATGACTCCCTCCGAAGCCGATAAGAGCCACCACGAATACGTCTGGGTTTTCCACACCACGCGCGGCGCCTTCGACCCGTCCAAGTTCTCATCGCATCGCCGGCCGCTGTACTCGAAGGCCGAAACCAACACCCTAGGCTCGCGCGGTGGTTTCCGCACCGTGATGGATGCGCTCACCTTCATCGAACAAAACGCAACAAACCGCTAGGACAAGAAAACGCAAATAGCATCGCGCCCCAGCGTCGCTTCCTGCCGGACGAGCAACTAATCCGCCGCACGGCGCATTTTGTCGCCGCAATTCTTGAAATGCCCAATTGACTCCCACGCGACTCCGGCACCAAAATCTATTTTTGTATCATGACCGAGCGCCAAGTCCCCAAAGCTCGCGCGGCCATTCCAAATACGGAGCAACTCATAATGAAAATGTTAATTCGAATTACAGCCTGCGGGATCCTCCTGCTGGCGACTGCATTTGTCGCATTTACTACAAATATCCGAAAATCCTCCGCCTCTCCCAAGGAAACGGAGATCCAACGCGGAAAATATCTCGTCGAAGAAGTCGCCAAATGCACCGAATGCCACACGCCGCGCGACGCGCAAGGCCAACTCGATCCCGAGCACTGGATGCAGGGCGCTCCTATCTGGATCACCCCCGTTCACGCCAATCCGCAGTGGGCCGAGCGTGCCCCCGCCATCGCCGGATTCGGCAGCTATTCCGATCAAGACGGCGTGAATATCCTCGAAAAAGGAATTGGCGCGAATGGCGAGACGATTCGTCCTCCCATGCACATCTACCACATGAAACATGAAGACGCCGTCGCCATCATCGCGTATCTGCGTTCGCTTCCCACCGCTCCGCAGTAAAACGCTCGCGGATTGTTAAGATTTCTTAATTTGGCGCCCACTTTTGCGTCCTTTACAATTTTTCCTGTATTGCACTTCTCGCCATCTGGAGTATCTTCGTCCCGAGGGAGGGTATGACTATGCCCAGCACGAACAAAAGGATTCCATCACGCGAAGCGATCGAACGCCGCGCCTACGAAATTTATATCGAAACCGGCTCCGTAGACGGCAACGACGTCGCCAACTGGCTCGCGGCGGAAGAAGAACTTCTGGCCCGCGCCGAAGAAGCGGCGGAGGCCGTCAAAGTAGCGCCGGCGCCCGACCTGCGCCCCGCGCCCATACGCAAGAGCGTGACCGCTAGCTAGCGCTGCGGACCGAAATTTCTAAAAATGGGATCCGTGGGTTAAAACGACGCCGCAGAGGTGCGGTTTGCCCCGAAGGAATTGCCTATTTTCCGCGAAACAAGAAAATAATCTCGATAATCAGAATAATCACCACCGATAACTCCAGCACGAAGCTCCGCGTCTGATTGAACTGATCTACCATGAAGCGGTACAACTCGCCCGCCGTCCGCAGTTTTTGGTCCACCAGCCGCCGGTAATCCGTCACTCCCACTTTCGCGGCAGCCAACCCGTACAGTCGTGCGTAAAACATATCGCTCAAAAACTTGATGGCGTTGTCCACCTTCTCCGTTAACTCCATCACGTCCAGCCGGATTGTATTTAACCGCGCCGCTTCGCGCGAAAGCCGCCAGGCGGCCGCCACTCCGCTCTTGTGTTCGAGCGACCGGTAGACGTCATCCAGCAACCGGGTAAGCAAGCCGTCGTAGTGCCGCAATTCCAGCAACTGCGTATTGGCATACTCCAGCAGCTGAATCGTCGTCGCCGCGCTCTCCGTGCTGCCGTATACCAGCGCCCCCGACCAGCCCACCACCAGCACATCCGCACGCGAGTACGAAATATTCGATTGCAAAATTTCCTGCGTCTCCGCGTCCGATAAAAACACTGACTCGCCACGGACTAGCTGCGCAATCTCCCGTCCGTGCCCCGCCAGCAAATCCTTCGCGCCCAACGTCGCGCCATCCCCGCCCGGCAATTCCTCCAGGTGCACGATGAAGTAGTCCTCGTTCAACCACGTCTTGTAGGGCCTCACCAACGCGCCTGCGGCGCGGTCCAGCGCGCCACGTAGCAGTTCGTTCGCTTTGGCCTCCAGCTCCGGCGCTCCAATCCAACGGCTCGATTGCGTCACGAGAGACTCCCAATCGCCCGCGAAGCCGAGTTCCATCTCAATGCTCACCACGCCGTAGTCGTAATATTTCGTGCTCCCGCCGATCGTCTCGCCGGTCTTTAATGTCACCGGCCCGATCGGCTCAATCACCGGCGGCCGTTCAAATTTCAAATAATGAGGTATCGGCGGAGTCCGGCTGGCAGGAGCCTGCACCGCGTGCGGCTCAAGAATCCCGCGAAGGCTATCGAGATTCACGGCCTCCGCAACATCATAAAGATAAAGCACCCGAAAATGTCCACGCAAAGAAATCGTATCCCCCTGTGTTACGTCTATAAGTATCTCACCCGCGTGCTCGCAGTTGTACCCGTCTGCGCGAGGGAAGCCTTCGGAGGTATTTGTAGCGGCGCACTTTAGTGCGCCATCGGTGTCACTCAACCAACGATGGGTGTCCGAAAAAGCTGCGGCCAAAGCGAAGCGGGTGTCATCCCGAGCGTAGCGAGGCCTGCCTGCCGCAGGCAGGGATCTGCTTTGCGCTGTCCGCACCACGAAACGCTCGCAAACGCCCTATATCGTGACAAATCCCGGCGTGCAGCCCCTCAATGAAAATCATGCGACGCCGTCTCCGCCTCGGTAATCAACAGCCCCCGCACATTCTCAACTTTCACCGAAACCACATTATCCAGATTCTGCAACCTCCCCTCGATCCACAAAAATTGCTGGCTAACGATCGCCACATGCTGCTCTGCAAACAACTGCGGCGTAATAATCGCATTCGCAATTCCGGTTTCATCCTCCAAGCTCAGAAACACAAACCCATGCGCCGTTCCCGGCCTCTGCCGCGCAATCACCCCTCCTGCAAAACGCACATACGTCCCATCCGGCATACGATTCAACTCGCTCGCCGTCACTGCTCCCTGCCGCTTCATCCTCGCGCGATGATATTTCATCGGATGCGGCCCCACCGTCATCCCCGTCCCATGAAAATCCGCCACCAACCGTTCCTCCGCCGTCATCGGCAGCAAAGGCGAATCCCCGGTCGCTTTCTCCGCAACAGCGGCAGCGATAGCGATCGCCTCCTCCTCCGCCTCCTCGCATCTCTCCAGCAAAGGCCCCGCATCGCGCGCCACCCGCTCGATCTGCCACAAAGCATCCCGCCGATGCGCCCCGCGCGCCCCGCCGATAAAATTCAACGCCCCAATCTCCGCCAGCGTTGCCAGCTCCGCCTTGCGCAAACCCGGCACGCGCAATTTCAAATCCCCAATCGAAGCAAACTCCCGCAGCCCGCGCTCGCGCACAATCTCCGCTCCCACCTCCGCGCGCAATCCCCGCACATACCGCAATCCCAAACGCACGCTGAAACCCTCAGCCTCCTTCTCCAGCCTGCACAACCACTCCGAACAAGTCACATCAATCGGCTTCACCCGCAAACCATGCCTCTGCGCATCCTTCACCAAAGTTGCCGGCTGATAAAATCCCATCGGCTGGTTATTCAGCATCGCGGCCGTAAATGCCGCCAGGTAATGGCACTTCAAATAAGCGCTGGCATAAGCCAGCAAAGCAAAACTCGCCGCATGCGATTCCGGAAATCCATACAGCGCAAAAGAAGTAATAGACTGCACAATGGTGTCCTGCACCGCGCCGGTAATTCCGTTCCGAGTCATCCCGCTGCGCAATTTCAGCTCGATATCCTTCATGCGTTTCTCAGACCGCTTGAAACCCATCGCCCGCCGCAATTCTTCCGCCTGCCCTCCCGTAAATCCCGCCGCAATCATCGCCATGCGCAATAATTGCTCCTGAAAAAGCGGCACGCCCAAAGTCCGCTCCAGCACTGGCCCGAGCGAAGGATGCAAACAAGTGACCGGCTCGCGCCCCAGCCGCCGCTGCAAATAAGGATTCACCATCTTCCCCACGATCGGCCCCGGCCGGATAATCGCCACCTGCACCACAATGTCGTAAAAACGCACTGGCCGCAGCCGCGGCAAACAACTCATCTGCGCCCGGCTCTCGATCTGAAACATCCCCACGGTATCCGCCTTGCGCAAAGTCTCGTAAACCACCGGATCGTCCGCGGGCAGCCGCCCCAAATCAATTTCCTCACCGTAATCGTCCCGGATAATTTTCAACGACTCTTCCAGCACCGCCATCATCCCCAATCCCAGCAAATCCACTTTCACGATGCCCATGTCCGCACAATCTTCTTTGTCCCATTGCACCACCACGCGTCCCGGCATCGAAGCCGGCTCCAGAGGCACCACCGAATCCAGTTGCCCCTTGCAAACGACCATTCCTCCCGAATGTTGCCCCAGGTGCCGCGGCAAATCCTGAAACTTCACGCACAACTCCAAAAATTTGCGAATCTGGGGATGCTGCAAATCGAGGCCCGCATCCTCGAAATGCCGCGTGAGCGTATCGTTCTCGTCCTTGTATTCCCACGCGCCCACCAGGCTCGTTAAACGTCCCAAGGTTTCCGCATCGAACGAAAGCGCCTTGCCAATCTCCCGCGCCGCCGAACGCCCGCGATACGTAATCACGTTCGCGGTCATCGCCGCACCCAATTTTCCGTAGCGCTCATACACATATTGAATCGCGCTCTCGCGCTGGTCTCCGCTGGGAAGATCCAAATCAATATCCGGCCATTCGCCGCGCTCTTCGGAAAGAAATCGCTCGAAAAGCAGATCCATCCCCACCGGGTCCACCGCCGTAATCCCCAACGCATAGCAAACCGAGCTGTTCGCCGCCGACCCGCGGCCCTGCACCAGAATATTGCGCTCGCGGCAAAAGCGAATAATGTCCCAGACGATCAAAAAATATCCGGCCAGTTCCAATTTCTCGATCAGCTTCAATTCCCTCTCGATCTGCGCGCGCGCTTTTTCGTTCTCCGAACCATAACGCGCAATCATCCCTTCGAGAGTCCGCTCGCGCAGAAAATGCGCCTGCGATTTCCCGTCGGGAACCGGATACTTCGGAAATTCATATCCCAAATTGCTCAAATCGAATTGCAAGCGGGAAGAAACCAGTTCTGTATTCGCGATAGCCTCCGGAATATCCGCAAATAAACGTGCCATCTCCTCCGGCGACTTCAAATATCGTTCCGAATTGCGCGCCAGCAATTTTCCAGCGGTCTCCAAAGTGCGGTGATTGCGAATGCAGGTAAAAACGTCCAACACTTCCCGCTGCTCCGGCAGCGCATAAGACACGCCATTCGTAGCCACCAAAGGCAACCCAAGTTTCCGCGCAATCTCCACCGCCGCATGATTGCGCGCCTCCTCCGCCCGGTCAAAATGCCTCTGCAACTCCACATACACATTCTCGCGTCCGAAAATCTCGCAAAGCCCCCGCACGCATTCCGTCCCGCCTTCGATTCCCCCGCGCCGTAAAGCATCCGCCAGCGGCCCTTCCCCTCCTCCCGTCAGGCAAATCAACCCCGCCGCTTTTTCCGCCATCTCCAAATCCGTGACGTCCCCTTCGCCCTTGCGCGCCCGCAATTTCATCAAAGTAATCAAGCGGCACAAATTCTGATAACCGCCTCGCGTCTCCACCAGCAAAGGAAAACGCCACCCGCCAGCAGCAGTCACTTCCGCCCCAATATGCGCCCGCAACGAAATCTTCTGCGCAGCAAGATAAAAGCGCGGCGCGCCATAAACCCCGTCTCGATCCAGCAAAGCCATCGCCGTCATCCCGCGTTCCACGCACACCGAAGCCAGCTCCTCAGGCAAAGCTCCGCCCTCCAAAAAACTAAAAGCCGATCGCGCATGCAGTTCCGTATACATGATTGTGTCAAGCACGCCTTCACAGCTCACAAGACAACAAACAGAGCAACTGTCATTCCGAGGAGACGCAGGCGACGAGGAATCTGCTTTTCCCCTGGCGTCGGCAAGAAAGCAGATCATTCGTACGACGTGGTAGCGAGGGACAAGGCCCAAATCGCCCTTCTCTACAAAACTCTCCGTGCCCTCCGCAGTTCCTCTGTGCCCGGCGTTTAAATCTTTTCCCCGACGCAGTCGGGGCGTTAAGTCTTTTGATTTTGCCTTTTCGTTGCGACACGAAACCTCTAATCGTAAACTCCCCGCACAAACCATCCTCGGCACTCCGAATCGTAATAAACGCAATAAACCCCCGCTCCACCCGCCGCCACCTGAAACTCAATCTCCAGATCCCACTCATCCCGACGCCACGAACCCTCCCGCCACCAATCCCCCGAAGTCCTCCAAGGCCCCGAAGCCGTCACCACCCGCCCGCAGCAACCCCGAAAAAATACTTTCGCCGGACACCCCTCCCGCAATTCCACCGCAGCCGGCAAGCAAGGCCGAAAAATCCGGCACCCAGTAGCAGGCCGTCGCAAAAGCCGCGAGCCATCACCGTCGGCCACCGTTTTCCCGCGCGCGCTCCCACCCCGCCCACGAATCCGCGCCCCCTCCCCCTCCACCACAAACCTCTTCATCCGAAATTCCCCCGGACGATGCGTATCCACCAATTCCGGCGACCCGATATTCCCCCCGCCAACCAATTTCGCCAAACGCGCCACCGTCAACTCCAATTTCTCCGGATCCGGCGCCCCCGGCACAAACAACCCGCCCTGCGCCGACCGCGCCCGCGCCGGCTCCGCCACCAAAGCAATCTTCACAATGTCCCCAGCAGGCGGGTCCGCCTGAAGCTGCAGCCGCAGCAATTTCAAAAGCATCTTGGAATCCCGCATCGGCACCGGCAGCTGCAACACCTTCACATAAAGTTTCTGCCCCTCCGCGCCATCCGCGGAATTCGCCACCGCACTTTCTCCCCGCACCTGCACATCCTTCGCAAACAAATCCCCCAATTCAAATCTCACTCGAATCGCAGCCGCCGCCAAAGAACGCGCCTCCAAACGCGCGCACATCTGATCCAGCAATCGCCCCAGCAAAAATGACAAGGGTTCCAAATCCTCCACCGCATCCTCAAGCTCCATCGCTTCTTCCATGCTCTCGACGGGCTCAGTCAACACCATCGCCCGCGCACGAGCCCCGCGCGCCAGTTCATGCAAACGAACTCCCTCTTGCCCCAACCGCTCCGAAAGCTCCAGCACCGGAAGCGCCGCCAGCCCCTTGCAGTTTCGTATTCCCCAGCGCCGCAAAGTTTCCAGTGCCTCCAGTGAAGGCGAAAGTGCGCCTACCGGCAAATTGCTCAGGCACTTTTCTTCTTCGCCCTCCGGAATCAAAGTAATCCCCGGAAACCCGCGCCCCGCATGCACCGCCGTTTCCAGATTCGCTGAAATTGCCACCTGCACCACCAAACGAAGTCCCTCCGCCCGCCGCACCATCTCCCGCGCAATATTTTCCTCGGATCCAAATAACGAACCCAGCCCCGCCACATCCACAACGATCGTGTCCGCCGCAAGATCCTCCACGCGCGGCGAAATCGACCACCCTAAATCCAGCAAAGCCGCATGCGCCGCCTTCTCCCGCTCCCGCGACCGCGCACAAATTTCCACTCCGCACAATGCAGCCTGTAATTTCGCCATCCCCACTTGAACCCCAGCCCGCAAAGCCGCTTCATCCCCCGCCACCACGCGCACCAGCGGCGGTGTTCCATCCACCAGCGCCATCCCACACCCGCCAGGCCGCGCCTCGCCGCGCACCACAGCCTGCACCATAAAATTCGGAACATGCACCGATGCGAATGCCACGATTTGTGAATCTCCATTCACTCCCTGCAATTTTCAGCGGAATTGCCTTTCTCTGAATCGCCCCACAGGGCGATTCACCCTGAGAACCGGCAGTGCCGGTTCGAAGGGTGCCCTCTGCGTTAAATCTTTTGACTTCGCTTTTGCTTTTGATTTTGCCAACTGAAGCGATCCCAATCCGTCCGCGTACTAAAAATCCCCTCCCCCGCCATCCGCCCCCGCGAACGCGACACTTCCCCCCGCGCACTCAATCCATCCAGCAACCACCCCAACGAATGCCCCACAAATTCCGCATCCGGCTCCGGGTAGCGCCAACGTCTCGCCGGCAGGTTTTGACTGTTTCCCCGAGAGCGCGGCCCGAATTTGCGTTCGTAGGGGCACGGCATGCCGTGCCCGCCTTTTGAATCCGCAAGGACTTGTGCATCAACTGGAACCGCCCCGGCCCACGAAATCTCTTCCGCCTCCATCCGCAATCCCAAAGAAGCGCAAGTCTTCGCATTCGACTCCTGCTCCAAAAGCACCAGAACCGTCGGCGTATCCTCCACCGCCCTCCGAAAACGGAACCACGATTCCAGCGGCACATGCCGTACCAACCGCGGCGAAATATCGCTCAAATCCACCGCAATGAATCCAAATCCTCCGCCCTGCAAAACCAAATCCGTAGCCCGCAAACTCTGTTCGATGTTCCGGCAACGCACCCACAAAAGTTTCCGCAGCTCCACTCCCGCCGCTTCCGCCGATTGCGGATCAAAAGCATCCGCGCCATCAATCAAAGCGCAAGCCTCCTCCTGCGCCGTGCGCGCGCTCAAAGCCGAAAGCAGCAAACTGGTCCGCCCGGAACAAGCCGGCCCGAAAATTTCCGTAAGCGCCCCGCGCGGCAAACCTCCCGTCAAAGAATCAATTTCCGGAATTCCCGTGGAAACCGTCGTAACGACCTTGCGGTCGCGATAGGTAAAAGGCGCAGCAACGCGTCCGGCCAAAGCCAGTTCCACCTGCGAGCGCAAAGCAGCAAAATTAGCGGCCATAGCTCATCAATAGTCCAACGCCAGGCGCCAAAGCCAAGGCATCAATCTTCGCCTTTTCTTCGCCTTACCAATTTTCTACATCTTGCCAAGCATTGTCAACCTCGCCGCCTGCTGGAATGCAGGCATCCCGGTATGTATTGCAAGCCTCGACTCGGATAGAACCGAGGAAGCACGCAAATGGCAAAGCGTCCCCCAAAATCCGACAAATCAGCTATCGAGCCAAACGCCTCGCTGAAGGAACTGCAAGCACAAGCGAAGAACTGCCAAGCCTGCGATCTATGGAAACACGCCACGCAGACCGTATTCGGCGAAGGTCCGCCCAATGCAAAAATTATTCTTGTCGGTGAACAACCGGGCAATCAGGAAGATTTGGAAGGCAAACCGTTTGTAGGTCCGGCCGGCAAGCTGCTCGACGACGCTCTCGCCGAAGCAGGTATAGATCGCAAACAAGTTTACGTCACCAACGCAGTAAAGCACGCGCCGACACAAGCTCCTGCTCACTCACAACGGTCCGTTCACTGAAGTTTCGAACTAGGCAAGAATAATGCGTACGAAGTATGGCGCGCCCGGAGAGAGTCGAACTCCCGACCTTTTGGTTCGTAGCCAAACGCTCTATCCAGCTGAGCTACGGGCGCGCCGGAACCACACTTGCAGTCCAAACTAGATTACGATACACCGCCCGCGACTTCAACACCGCGCGCACCAAATAATCCAGCCACGCGAATCGCTCAACGCTATGAATCTCAAAGCGCGTCCGCGTCTCGGCATCTGTGCCAACCTGCTTCGCCGGCTCTCTGCCTCCTTGCTTTTCTCTTCCGGCCGCAAAAATTCGCGTCGCAACCCATTACTCCCTACTGTTCACCCAACTGTCATGCTCTCGTAACAATCGCGCAGTACCGTCACGCCTCTCAGTCGCAAATCTCAAATCTTCTCGATGAGGTGCGGAATGGCGGCAAGCACGTCTGCTTCTAGATGCCAAAATGACCGTAAGCGCCCCGGCCAAAATTGGCATGGGAATCTTCGGCGTAGCTCTGATCATCGGCCTGGTCTATGCCGGCACGCATTTGCTGCGCGACCTCTCCGACGTCCATCCCACCAGCGCATTGCCGTTCATCCTGCTGGGCGTCGCGCTGCTCACCGCCTTGGGATTTGAATTCGTCAACGGCTTCCACGACACCGCCAACGCCGTCGCCACCGTCATCTACACTCACACCCTCGAGCCGCACGTCGCCGTAGTCTGGTCCGGAATGTGGAATTTCCTCGGCGTGCTGGTCTCCAGCGGCGCCGTCGCCTTCGGCATCGTGTCCCTGCTGCCCGTCGAATTGATCCTCCAGGTCGGCGGCAAAGCCGGATTCGCCATGGTCTTCGCCCTTCTGGTCGCCGCCATCATCTGGAACCTCGGCACTTGGTGGTTCGGGCTTCCCGCCTCCAGCTCGCACACTCTCATCGGCTCCATCATCGGCGTCGGCATCGCCAACCAATTAATGTCCGTGAAGACTGGCACCAGCGGCGTGGATTGGGGCCAAGCCACCAACATCGGAAAATCCCTGCTGCTTTCTCCGATCGTCGGGTTCGTCATGGCCGCGCTTCTTCTCATCGTCTCCAAGAAGCTCATTCCCAGTCAAAGCCCTCTACGAAGCTCCCAAAGGCACCGAGCCGCCGCCATTCTGGATTCGCTGCCTGCTGCTCCTCACTTGCACAGGAGTAAGTTTCTTCCACGGCTCGAACGACGGTCAAAAAGGAATGGGCCTGATCATGCTCATCCTCATCGGCACGGTGCCTACCGCCTACGCCGTCAACCACGCCGTCAATTTCCAGCAGACTCAGGATTTCGTTGCCGTCTCCACGCAAACCGCCAACATGCTCGACCATTACGTTTCGCCCAACGCCGTCATCGGCGACCCTCGTGAGGATTTGACCGACTACATTCGCACCAAGCAATTCACGCCCAACACCATGCTCGCCCTGCGCGAGACCATCAACGGCATCGGCACCGAAATGGCTCTCTACAAAGAACTCAAGGCCGTCCCGCAGGATAAAGTCCGCAACTTCCGCAACGACATGTACGTCGTCAGCGAAGCTCTGCGCTTGATGAACAAGACGCACACGCCTGAATTTTCGACGGCCGATACGGCAATCCTCGCCAATTACAAGAAGCATATTGACAATGCCACCAAGTTCATTCCCACGTGGGTGAAAGTAGCGGTTGCCTTGGCGCTCGGTATGGGCACCATGATCGGCTGGAAGCGCATCGTAATCACTGTCGGCGAAAAAATCGGGAAAGATCACCTCACGTACGGTCAAGGCGCGGCCGCAGAAATCACGGCGATGGCCACCATCGGCGCCGCCGACTGGTTCGGGTTACCCGTCAGTACCACGCACGTGCTCTCGTCCGGCGTAGCCGGCACGATGGCTGCAAATCACAGCGGATTGCAGATGAGCACAATCCGCAATCTAGCGTTAGCCTGGGTGCTGACGCTGCCAGTCTCGATCTGCCTGGCGGCCGGCCTGTTCTGGGCCTTCAGCAAAATCGGCTAGCTCGTAAGCTTTTGACGTCGGGGTTGAAGTTGAAGTTGTAGCGGCGCAGCTCAGTGCGCCATTCATGTCGCGGCGCGAAAGCGTGGCACGTTGACTCACGTCGCGACGAAGCAAGCTTCGTATTATAGAATCGCAACTCGGTTTCTTCAGGAGCGCGGAACAAATCCGCAGGCCATAATCAGTAATGTCCAGAATCACCCTAGCAATTTTCGCCTGTCTCTGTTTCATTCACGCCCGTCCAGGTGTCTTCGCGCAAGATCTCTCCGCCAACACCTGCCCGCGCCCTGCCATCGGCAGCCCTGTCCCCGAACCCGAAGACCTCCGCAGCCAAAACGGCGTCCTGCAGGTTGATCTCACCGTCCACAACTACACCGACGCCGACGGCACGACGCGCTACTGCTATCTCACCCCCAACGGCAGCGAATCCCCCACTCTCCGCCTCAGCCCCGGCGACCTCCTGATCCTGAGCCTTAAAAACGATCTGAAAGGTCCGCAGCACGCTCCCAGCCCCGCCGAGGCCCAGCATCACATGCCCGAAACAAAATCGAACCCCTGCACCAGCGGATACATGTCCATCACCTCAACAAATCTCCATTTCCACGGCCTCACCGTCCCGGCAATCTGTCACCAGGATGACGTCCTGAAAACTTCCATCCAGCCCAGCGATCCGCCTTTCCAATATCGTTTTTACATCCCGAAGAACGAGCCTCCCGGGCTCTACTGGTATCACCCGCACATCCACGGTTTCAGCACGCCACAAGTTCTGGGCGGCCTCTCCGGTGCGCTGATCGTCGAAGGCATCGAACGCGCCAACAAACAAGTCGCCGGCCTTCCCGGAGCGCGTCATCATCATTCGCGATCAAAATCTGCTGAACCCGGATGCTCCTCCGTCGAAATCAGAGCCGGTCGTCCCCAGAATGTTGCTCGATCGCGATGGCGACGCAGCCAACAACGGCACCGGCTTCGGCAAACCAGCCAAAGATCTTTCCATCAACTATGTACCGGTTCCCTATCCCGATTACCCACCGGCCAGCATCACAACGAAGCCCGGAGAGCGCCAATTCTGGCGCGTCCTGAATGCTTCCGCCATCACCTACCTCAACCTCGAAGTCCTCTACAAATTCAAGCCGCAGCAATTGGGAATCGTCGCGCTCGATGGCGTTCCGCTCAACGCCAACGGCATGAACGGCGATTTCATTGATTGGCAGCCGCACATCGGCATCCCGCCCGGAGGCCGCGTCGAATTCATCGTCTTCGGCCCGCCGCTCGGTGTGCCGGGTCTTCTCGTCACGCGCACCGTAGACACTGGGGCCGGCGGCGAGAACGATACCAACCGCATGCTCGCCACCATCACATCATCGAACGACGCCCCCGAACCTCAATCTAAGCTTTCTTCGTCGCCCGTTCCCCTTCCCCCTCCCATGCTGTCCTGGCTAGGCAACGTCGCGCCGGTTCGTACCCGAAAACTCTATTTCTCAGAGAAATTGCTCGATCCCAAAGATCCCAATAGCGCCACGATCTTTTATCTTACAGTGGAAGGCGAGACCCCCAAGCCCTTCGACCCCTCTTCCAATGTTCCGAATATCGTCGTCCATCAAGGCGACGTGGAAGATTGGATCATCGAAAATCGTTCCACTGAGCTGCATGCCTTCCATATCCACCAACTTCATTTCCTGATGGTGGCATGGAGGGACACCCCGGTGAACGAACCCTTCCTGCGCGATACAGTCAACGTTCCATATTTCGACGGAAAAACCCTGGAATATCCCAGCGTCACGCTGCGCATGGACTTTCGCGACCCCAATACCGTCGGCACTTTCGTTTATCATTGCCATCTTCTAGAACACGAAGATGGTGGAATGATGGGTACAATCCAGGTCCTTCCAAAAGATGCGCCGCTGCCGTCCACAGAAAAAAGTCCCAGTACTTCGCCGCGGAAATCAACAGCGCGAACCTCCAGCACCCATTAATTCGGTGAGTCTGGCATAAATCGTGCCTTCAAAACTCCAGTTTATGTAGGCTGCGCGACACTTCTCGCCCGAACCATCAGTCCCAGTACGAAATTTTTGCGCGACACCCCTCAACTCATTCTTTTTCATTCGTTTTTCTTCTCTTTCTTATTCCATTCACATGAGAAAAATATTCCCGCAACAAATCACGGTTATTACTCTCAAGCTCCACTTGAAGTAGGTTTCGAAAACAATCAGGAGGGTGAATGTCCTTCAAGCATGTTGCATCAAACTCGCTTCATTGTCTGCGCATTGGGCTAGCGACCCTTGCCATGTTCCAGTTCACCGTCGGCGCTTCTCTGGCCGGCGCCGCTCCAACTCCCGCTCCAGCCCAGGAAGCCAGCGCTGCTCCCGCCACAGCGTCGCCCATTAAACACGTCATCGTAATCATCGGCGAAAATCGCAGCTTCGATCACGTCTTCGCCACATACGTTCCCAAGGGCAACCAGAAAATTTGGAACTTGCTCTCGGAAAAAATCATCAACTCGGACGGCACCCCCGGACCGAACTTCCACACCGCGCAGCAGATCGCTGCTACCGATAAAGGCACCACTTCTTCCGACGTGTTTCTCCTCAGCCCGCCCAAGACCGAATTCCCGGGCACCATACTTCCCGCCCCGCTCGTCGGAGGTCCGAAGGACTCCTACGTCGAAGGCGATAGCTTGTCGCTGGCGGAGTCATCTGAATACGAGATGCTCCCCACAAATTATTATCAGTATCTGATTTCCGGCGGCACTGGCCAGACTTCGCACACTCCGGACGATCGCATCACCGACGTCAATTCGCTTCCGGCCGGGCCGTTCCAGCTCACCAACGGCAAACTCTTCATCTACAACTCCTACGCCGCCAGCCCGGTTCACCGTTTCTATCAGATGTGGCAGCAGTTGAACTGCTCCGCGTCGGACTCGACTGTGACGAACCCCTCAGGTTGCGACGCGAAGTTATTCTCGTGGGTGGAAGTCACCGTCGGCGCCGGAACCAACGGCCTGGCACAACCGTCGAACTTCAGCACCGAATACTCGCCCACCGCTACCACCACCGGTGAAGGCTCCACCGCTCTCGGCTTTTACAACGTACAGAACGGCGACGTTCCGTACTTCAAGAGCCTCGCGGACACCTACGGCATGAGCGACAACTTCCACCAGTCCGTCAACGGCGGTACCGGCGCGAATCACATCATGCTGGGCCACGCGGACGCGATCTGGTTCAGCGATGGCCACGGCAAAGCCTTGGTTCCTCCGCACAACGTCGAAGTTGATAAGGGTACCGCGAACGCTGGCGTGGTAGATGAAGTCGAAAATCCCAATCCCGCCATCAACACCAATAACTGGTACACCGAAGACGGTTACGGCGGCGGCTCCTACGGCTCTCCGTCCTACGGCGGCGGCTCTTACACCGACTGCGCAGACATGACGCAGCCCGGTGTCGCCCCCATCGTGAATTACCTGCAATCGCTCCCGCATCCAGTGAAGCCCAATTGCGATCCGGGCCACTACTATCTGCTCAACAATTACAACCCGGGCTTCTTCGGTAACGGCAACAACGCCTATACTGACACCAGCGCCGACAACACCGTCTTCACCATTCCACCTTCTAACGTGAAGAGCATCGGCGACGATCTCAACACCAAGCAGATCACCTGGAAGTATTACGGCGATCAGTGGGACAACTACGTGCCCGATCCGTACCAGCTCAACTACGGCGCCATCGGCAAAGCCACCGACGAGTACTGCAACATCTGCAACCCGTTTCAGTACGATTATCAAGTCATGGCCAGCACCGACGCCCGCACCTACCACATGAAGGACACGTTGGATCTCTACAACGACATCGCCCACAACACGCTCCCCGCGGTTTCTTTCGTCAAGCCCAGCGGCTTGGTGGACGGCCACCCGTCTTCCTCGAAGCTGAATCTGTTCGAAGGCTTCACGGAGAAAATCGTTGAAGCGGTGCAGGCCAACCCGACTCTGTGGGCCAGCACGGCTATCTTCATCACCTTCGACGAAGGCGGCGGCTACTACGACTCCGGTTACGTTCAGCCGCTCGACTTCTTCGGCGATGGCACGCGCATCCCGATGATCGTTGTCTCTCAGTACAACAAGCCCGGCTACGTCTCGCACGTCTACACGGATCACGTCTCCATCGACAAATTCATCGAGCGCAATTGGAGCCTCGGTCCGATCACCACGCGCAGCCGCGACAATTACCCGAACCCCACCACCGCGGCAGACGATCCGTACGTGCCGAACAACGGCCCGGCCATCGGCGACCTGTGGGATATGTTCACCTTCAGCAGCAGCAACACCGACTAACCACCAGCACTACAAGCCGTTCCGCCGGCCACATTCCCGGCGGAACGGCCTCAACTCCCCCGCATCTTTTCCTTTGCATTCGCATCTAGTCCATGTAGGATTTCACCATGCATCGCAACACCTGCTCCAACCAATGCGCCCTCTGTTGTTGTCCACCAGACGCTTGGGGCGGGGTGCGATCCGAATAGCTCAGTAATCCTATAAACGGATTTCAAGCCCGCCAACAGCGCAAGCTGTCAGGCGGGCTTTTTGTTTTTGCACGCAAAAATCTCGCAGCCAACTAACGAACAAGCAGCAAAAGGAGCCAGCAAAATGTCCGACACAATCGCACGAACGCCGCGCCCCACAAGAATCTCGCAACCACCATCACGAAAATTCTCGCTGGACGCCTGGGCGGTCATCGTAGCCCTGGCCCTCTCAGCAGCCGTCTGGCTCGGCCTGATCAAACACATCCCCTGGTAACCAGCACAAGGACCAGCACCAAGCAGCGCAAAAAATTCGCGGAGGAACCACCCGATGGCCAGCTCGATAGCAATCCCCCGACCGGCAACAGAAAACGCCTTCAAACAATTCGCGCGCCTGATCCCCGGCCTGGCCCTCCTAGCCGCCGTAGGCTACAGCGGAAAAATCATCGAACACTCGATCGCCGCGTACGGCAAAGCCCACCACCTAACGCTCCCGAATATCGAGTACGTCCTCTGGGCCATAGTAATCGGCCTGGCCATCGCCAACACAGTAGGCGTCCCGCGCTTATTCCAAGCCGGCATCGCCACCTACGAATTCTGGCTAAAAGCCGGAATAGTCCTCCTAGGCTCGCGCTTCCTCCTAGGAGACGTCGCCAAACTAGGCGGCGTCAGCCTCGTCCTAGTAGGCATCGAAATCGCCGTCTCCCTCTCTTTCATGACCGCCCTCGGCCGCGCCCTCAAACTCAAACCCAAACTCACCGACCTGCTAGCCGTCGGCTCCTCCATCTGCGGCGTCTCCGCCATCATCGCCGCGCAAGGCGCCATTGACGCCGACGACGAAGACGCCAGCTACGCCATCGCCGCCATCCTCTCCCTAGGCGCCATCAGCCTCTTCATCTTTCCGCTAGTAGGCCACGCGCTGCACCTCAGCGACACCAGCTACGGCCTCTGGGCCGGCCTCGGCATTGACAACACCGCCGAAGTCACCGCCGCCGGCGCCCTCTATTCCGACGCCGCCGCCAAAGTCGCCGTCCTCGCCAAAACCGCGCGCAACGCCATGATCGGCTTCGTAGTCCTAGCCTACGCCATCCGCTGGGCGCGCAAAGAAAACACCGCAGGCGTAACCAACAAAGCCCAGTTCCTCTGGCAGAAATTCCCGAAGTTCGTACTGGGCTTCCTGGCAATCTCCGCCATAGCCACAGCCCACGTCTTCAGCAAAGACCAGCTAACAAGCCTGGCCAATCTCTCCCGCTGGGCCTTCCTCCTAACCTTCGCCGGAGTAGGACTGCGCACCAACATCCGCGAACTAGGCAAACAAGGCTTCCGCCCATTCCTAGTAGGCGCCCTAGGCGAAATAGTGATCGCAGTCCTGACGCTAGGCCTGGTCTTCGGCGCCGATCGCTTCCTAAGATAGTAGCGCCGGCGTCTCGCCGGCTCTTAGCCGTTGCCTTCGTGGCACAGCCACTCTTGGCTGTGCTCTTTCTTTGATCGTCATCCTGAGCGAAGGATCTCTCTTCGCCGTTGCCGTTGCCGTCGCCTTTGAATTTGTAGCGGCCACTTTAGCTGGGCGCATTCGCTTCGCCCGGGAACGCCAATCTCCCGATTGGCGGGCTGGCCAGCTCCCGAGCCCGTAGGGCCGCTGCTTGTGAATCGCGCCACAGCGCGATTCATCCTTCGATTCGGCAGTGCCGAATCGAAGGGCCGCGCCCTGCCGTTGCCGTTCGTAGGGGCACGGCATGCCGTGCCCTCTCTTCGCTCTTCGCAACGGCCCTACGCCCCGCCCGCACAACTGCCATTCGCCACAGAACCAGCGCCAGCTTGCCCTGACTGAGGTGGCGAAGGGCGGCGCGACAGAACTTAGCCCAACGTGTAAACGCTGGGAAAAGCTGAATTGTCCAAGGGGCAATTCTGGCGGGTGGCCCACCCTTCTAGCGCAGGCAAGCAACCGCTTCTAGGTGTTGCGGGTGCCGATCCCTTTGCGCACTCTGCAAAGGGTGCGTGGCAACACGTCAAATCCTACCCTCCGGCCCGGGATTCGGCGTGCAGCCGTTCGCCTCGCCGTCAGTAACGCCGCTCGAAATTATTCCGCATCGGACGAGCCTCTGTTGCGCACCCTCGTCAGCGGCCTCTAGCCGCCAACCGGCGAGAGTGCGGCACCCCCAACTTCCACCCCAACGGCAAACCCAAAACCCAATCAACTTCACCTTCAACTATTGCAGTGGCATCGTCCACTCCGATGACCGGTCCACAAGAACGAACAGAAACGAGGAGTCCCACCGTGCGGAAGGGTGGACCACCCGCCGAATTACTCTTCGCGGAGAGCGGCGAGGGGGTCGATGTGGGTGGAGCGGCGCGCGGGCAAGTAGCAAGCGAGCGTGGCGACGGCCGCGAGGAGCAACGGAGCGCCGACGAGCAGCCGCGGATCGTTGGTCCCGAAGCGCAGCGCATCCACAAACAAATTCGCGAGCGACGCAAGGATTTTCGCCAGCACGATGGCGCCAAGATATCCAAAAATTCCGCCGATGATTACAAGCGCCGCCCCTTCGCGCAGCACCAGCCGCAGCACCCGGCCGCTGCTGGCGCCAACCGCCATGCGAATGGCGATTTCCTTGCGGCGCTGAGCGACAGAGTAGGCGGTGACGCCGGCCAGACCGATGGCGGCCAGGATCAAGCCGAACAATCCAATCGCGCCGTAGGTCTGGACGGCAAAGAGCAACGTGGCGCGGCTCTGGTCCAGATAAGCGGCGAGCGTCGTCACGTCCAGCATATTCAGATTGGGATCGAGGAACCCGATTTCGTTGCGGATGGCGGTGAGCGCATCGCTTCCCGCTTCGGAGCGCACGATAACGGTGACGCCGCCCGAGGGCGGGTGCGCAAAGTCGAGCGCGGTAAAGGGAATGTAAATCAAAGATTGCGTGATGCCTTCGGCGTCCTTGATGTCATGCACGACGCCGACGACTTCGTAGGACTGGCGCTTGTCGCGGAGGCGCTTGCCGATGGCGTTGTCATCGCCAAAAAGTTTGCGCGCCGCGTGCTGATTCAAAACCGCGGGCAAAAACGAGGGCGCCGCAGCGTTCGGCTGCAGCTGCTCGTCCTGATCGCTGAACTCGCGCCCGGCGAGCATGGATTCGCCGAGCGTGGCGAAATATCCCGCGCCGATGGTGACCTCGCCTGCAACGGGCAGCAGGTGCGAAGAGCCCGAGGGATCCTCGGCCGTTAGGGGTGTGCTGTCCAGGGAGCTTGAGAGAGGCGGCTCGGAAGAAAGCGCCAGGGCACGCACTGCACTGGAATTCTTCAGCTGCGAGGGAAGCTTTTCAAAGAGCGCTTGCGCTTTCTCGGGCGAGTAGCCGTCGCGCACGGGGTCGAGCGAGAACAGATACGTTGACTTGGGATAGATGCTGGTCTGGATGTGGCTGGACTTGGTGATGCCCAACACCAGAAATCCGGTGATCAGCAGAAGCATCAGAGAGGCCGCAACCTGCGCGACCATCAGCAAATTGCGCAGACCCAGACGCCGGTAACCGGGCAACTGCAGCGCGGATCCCTCCTTGAGCGCCGGCGCCACGTCGGTGCGCGTGGCCTGCAGAGCAGGCGCCAGGCTGAAGCCAATGCCACAGACGACGGCGAGGACAAACACGAAAACGCCCGCGGTCCAATCGAGATGGAAATCGGACTCAATGGGAATGACGGAGGGCGTGGTGAAATGAGAATTCAGCGCGGCCAGGCCATAGGCGAGCACAAATCCCCCGAAACCTCCCAGCAGCGAGAGCAACATTCCTTCGGCCATCATCTGGCGGATCAGGCGAAAGCGGCTGGCGCCCACGGCCAAGCGAATCGCCAGTTCCTTGCGGCGGTTCGCGCCACGGGCCATCAGCATGTTGGCGAGATTCGTGCACGCGAGTGCAATCACCAGGGCCATCAGCGCGATGAAGAATCCGGCGATCACGGGTTTCATTTTTCGCGGAATCGGCACGCGCGTGCCGCCCGGAAGCAAAGTGACGCGACGGCCTTTGTCGGTGCGCTTCGGCAGCGATGGATCCTGCTCGTCGAGATTGCGGGTGAGCGTGTCGAGAGCGGCCTCCGCCGAATCGACGGAAACGTTCGGCGCGAGCCAAAATATCGGCAGAAATTCTTTGGCGTTGCGCTGCTGCAAGACGTCCTTGCCGAGCTCGGGAGCGAGCGTGGCCGGCACGGTGATGGGGACAAAGAGCTCGGCGGGAAACAGGGAAAAAGCGCCGTTGAAATTCTTGGGGGCGATGCCCACAATGGTGGCGAGTTGGCCGTTCAGATGAAGCGTCTGGCCTACCGCATCGGGTGAGGAGTTCAGCCGATGCCGCCAGAAACGATCGCTGATGACCACGGCCGGCGTGTCGCCGGGCTTATCGAGCGCGGGACTGAGCATGCGCCCTTGTTGCGGCTGCACGCCGAGCACGGAAAAATAGTCGGGCGAGACCAGCTGGCCGAAGACGCGTTGCGGGCGCGCCTGGAAATTTCCCTGATAGGTGACGTTGAAGGGAACGCCGATCTTGAATGCAGCGACACCGGAGAACAGGTTTTTCTGCTCACGATACTGCTCGACGTAGTAATGCGAGGTCGCGCTGAGATCGCCCTCAGCGGATTCCTGCATCATGAACACGCGTTTGGCGTTTGCGGCGCCGGGGAGTTCGCGAAACAGCATCGCCCACTTCGAACTGTACACGTCGGTGGTGAGGCCGATGGCCAGCGCCATGGAAATGATCCCAACCAGCGCGAATCCCGGCGACTTGCGCAGCGCGCGGCCGGCGAAGTACATATCGCGGCGCATTTCGCTGAGATATTCGAGCGGCACGCGGATGGCGATGTCCGCGATCAGGCGAATCAGGCCGGCGGCTCCGTGTCTCCGGGCGATGTCCTCGAAGATGTCTTCTCCGAGCTGCGTGACTTCTTCGCCATAGGCGAGCTTGAACTCGTGAGGAAAAGCACGCGCCAGCCAGCGGTAAATGCGCCAAGCGAAGTTCATCCCGTCACCAAGCCCTGTTTGTAGCGAATGGTGCGCACCAATTCCTGTAGACGCTCGCATTCGGCATCGAGCACGCGCCGGCCGAGATCGGTAAGACGGTAATAACGGCGGCGCGCGTCATCGAGTTCGGGTGCCGGACGCTCATCGGATTCCTCGATCAGTTCGGCCTCGATGAGGCGCTTGATCGAGCCGTAGAGCGTGGCGGGCCAGAGATGGACTTTTCCGGTCGTGCGGTCGACAACGTCTTGCATGATTCCGTAGCCGTGCTGCTCGCCACCGGCGAGAGAAAGCAGGATGTGAAACCATTGAGGTTTGAGTGGCAGAAACTTTTGTGGATCGCGAAGAGTCATGCCAATATATATATCACGCGATATATATATTGGCAAGAAGAAATTTTGGGAAGCGGTCGGGCTTCTCTTTCCGCAGCTTTTTCTTATATCGCAAGCTATTGCAATAACATGGCTTAGGACGATTTCCCGGTCAAGCGTCGTGGTGAGCTGCTAACATCATCACCAGGACGGGTGACACATCCTCCAACAACGCATCGTAGTGGGTTTTAGGTTTTTTGGGATGCCGCACTCTTGTCGCAGCGAGGGCGCGCGGCCTGAACTTGGAAGTTTCCGTCCGCCCCAGCAAGCCAACGCCCTAGCGCGCTGGTAGATTCACATTCCGATCCAAAGTACAGGTCAAATCAAGGCAAAACACCAGCGCCGCAAGGCGCGGCATAACTTAGCCCGGCGCGGAAGCACCGGGAAAAGACGGCGCGCAGCGCCAAACCGATCGCGGTGCCTTTCCCGCGAAGTTTTCGAGTTTCCCCGCCACACCTCGGCGTGACCCGCGTACTCCCGAGCGAACCCCGAACCCGGCGCATTTACAGCCAAGAAATAGGAAGGCGCGGACCGTACCGGCCCGCGCCATCCCCAATTCACTTACTTCTAGCACCCATTACAGGAAGCGCAGCACTCGGCGGAATCGCAGCATGCTGCCTGCGCCGCCCTTACTGCTCCCGCAAAACCGAGTGCGATCACTGCCATCAACACAATTGCTCTCATTTTCTTCATGGATTTTCTCCTTTGAAAATCGAAATGGGTTTTTGTCGGCCGACAGCGATGCCGTCAGCGGGAAAACCGCGGCACAATTCGTGGAGATGATTTCTAGATGCGCAGAAGGTGTGTTTCGAGGAGTGTGTCTCTGCCGCTGTGCCACACGGACGGAACACTTTCCGCCGCGTGATAAACCCGAGTCGTCACTAAATCAGCGCTGGTATGCAAAACAAAGTTGCGCGGGAGAGCAATTCCCAGTTTGGCCATGTTCGGCTTCGCGGCAACAGTGACTTCCACGGGACAGCACGGCATATTCCCGCTGTGCACTGGCTCGTCGCCGTTCGGTTTCGCTGGAGCGCTTCCATCGAAATGATGATGAGGGCAGTTTTGCATGCCCGCCATCAGGTCCTTCGACTTTTGCTCGCGTGAACCGTGGCACGCCGAAGAAGCTTTCACCGAACCAGCGCTCGCGAGGTTCGGAAGCGTGCAGCCCATCAGGCATGCCAGCACTGCCAGCCACAGGGAAAGTCCCGTAGCCATCAGGGCTCTAAAGTCGAAGCGCATCGCCCAAAGCCTATACCCATCAATCCCTCAACACAATTTGTTTCGGATCTGGCAAAACGCGCCGGTTAATTCGCATTCCGATCCAGCGCCCAAGTCAAATCGAGGCAAGCCACCAGCGCCGGAGGCGCGGCAGAAATTAGCCCAGCGCGTGAGCGCTGGGAAAAGGCGGCGCGCAGCGCCCTACCTATCGCGGTGCCCTTCCCGCGAAGTTTTCGAGTTTCCCCGCCACACCTCGGCGTGACCCGCGTGCTCCCGCGCGATCCCCGAGCCCGCCAGCCCCGCCACCCGAAAAGCCAGATTCCGCCACGCCCCACGCGCGCGACCCGTTGCCGTAAGGCAACTCAAAAATCTTTGTGGGTCGTGGCTTCAGCCACGACATAAAAACACGGCGCGCAGCGCCGTACCTTTTGCGGCGCAGTTCCCGCGAAGTTTTCGAGTTTCCCCGCCACACCTCGGCGTGCCCCGATTGCGCGGGCCTTTGACTTTGCCGCGCCCGCCCCAAGGCCTATTCCCATTTTTGAATTGATAATCATACAGTAAATGTGATAAAATAGACTCGGGCCACCATTCCAGCCCAATGAGGACGCCACATGCACTCCGCCACAACGGCGACAGGCAGACCACTCCCACCCCCAGGGAAAACTCTACCCAAAAACCGCCCCGCGCCCCTCAGTTGTCGCGCCGCTCACCAACTGGCCGCCCAAAAACCTCATGTAACATCCCAACTACAATGTTACATCCCCCCTCTAATCGACAATCACCGCCGGGCACCGCACTCCTCGCGCAACACCTGCCGGCCGCGAATCGCGACGCCGCTTCTCGATACAAATGGACGCTTTCGCCGGAGCAATAATTCGCGCAACTCATTCAAAACAAACGATCGCGTCAATTCTCATTCGATACAAACTTCAACTCCTCTCGCTGCAAAGTGCACCACCGCGGGGAACGTTTCTAATCGACAATGGCAGATATTAGAAATCACCGTAAACCTCTCAAAACAAACGATCGCACCCGGTTCTAATCGGCACAAAAACGCGTTTTTTGCATCCCGGATGGGGCAGCGGGACACAGTTATCAAACGCCAAAAATCTCCGATCACAATCGCGTGCCACGAATCACCGATCACGAGTCACGCGTCTCGGCAGCGCTTCTCGGAGCACAGCGGGGCGTGGCTGTGCCACACGCCAATCGGGAGATTGGCGTTCCCAGGTTACGGCTAGGCCTTCCCTGCTGCTTGTTTCGAGGGCGCGTGTTTCGTTAGGTGATGCTCCAGGACGGTTTGGAATTTTGCTAGCCATTGAGGATGGGCTGGCCAGGCGGGGCCGGTGACCAGGTTGCCGTCGGCGATGGCGTCGGTCATTTCTAGTGGGGCGTAGGTGGCGCCGGCGTTTTCGATTTCGGGAGCGCAGGCGGGATAGGCGCTGAGGCGTTTGCCTTTTATGACGCGGGCGGCGGCGAGAATTTGCGGCCCGTGGCAGAGCGCGGCGATGGGTTTATCGTTTTCGGCGAAATGGCGGACGAATTCGAGGACTTTGGGATTCAGGCGCAGGTATTCGGGAGCGCGGCCGCCGGGGATTACGAGCGCGTCGTAGGTTTCGGGATGGACGTCGGCGAAGGTGGCGTTGAGCGTGAAATTGTGGCCGCGTTTTTCGGAGTAAGTTTGATCGCCTTCGAAATCGTGAATGGCGGTGCGGACGTGTTGGCCGGATTTTTTGTCGGGGCAAACCGCGTGCACGGTGTGCCCGAGCATTTGCAGGGCTTGGAATGGGACCATCACTTCGTAGTCTTCGACGTAATCGCCTACGATCATTAGAATTTTTGCGGTGGGCATGAGGCCTCCTGCGGAAGATTTTGCGTGCAGCTAGCGATTAAAGGTCAATGATAACACCGCCGAGCACAGAGAAATCGAGATGACGGTCAGTTGAGGCGGTTCAGGCCGTTGAAGGCTGCGGTTTTGTAGCATTCGGCTAGAGTCGGATAGTTGAAGACTGTGTCTATGAAGTAGGTGATTTTGCCTTTTAGTTTGAAGACGGCTTGGCCGATGTGGAGGAGTTCGGCGGCGTTTTCGCCGAAGATGTGGACGCCTAGCAGCTCCAGGGTTTCGCGGTGGAACAGGATTTTCAGGCGGCCATCGGTGTGGCCGGCGATCTGGCCGCGAGCGATTTCGCGGTAGTAGGCTACGCCGACTTCGTAGGGGACGTCGGAATCGGTGAGCTGCTCTTCGGTTTTGCCGATGAAAGAGATTTGCGGGATTGTGTAAATGCCGTACGGGTAGCTGGCGGGATCGGTTTGGACTGGCAGACCGAAAGCGCGGGCTGCGGCGATGCGGCCTTGTTCCATCGAAACCGAGGCCAGGCTGGGAAAACCGATGACGTCACCGACCGCGAAGATGTGAGGCTGAATGGTCCGGAAATCGGCGTCCACTTTGATGCGGCCGCGGTTATCGGCTTCGATTCCGGCGGCTGGGAGATCGAGGCGTTCGACATTTCCCTGCCGGCCAACGGCATAGAGCAGCGCGTCGGCGTTGATGCGTTTCTTGCTCACGAGATTTGCGACTACTTTTCCTTCCGGCGTTTCTTCCACGCTTTCCACTTCCTCATTCAGACGCATGGTGGCGCGATGATCGCGCATCTGGTAGCTGAGCGCTTCGACCATTTCGGTGTCCGCGAATTCGAGAAGGCGCGGGCGCTTTTCCACGATGATGACGCGGACGCCGAGAGTGGCGAACATGCAGGCGTATTCGACACCGATCACGCCGCCTCCGACAACGATGAGCGTGCGAGGAATTTGCGGCATGCTGAGAATTTGATCGCTGTCAATGATGTTGCGGCCGTTGATGGGGACTTTGTCATTCGCGGCGGGTTTGGTGCCGGTGGCGATGACGACGTAGTCGCCTTCGAGTTCGGAGAAGCCGTTGCCGTTTTCGACGCGGATGTGGTGCGGGTCGGTAAATTTGGCGACGCCGTGGATTACGTCCACGCCGTTGCGCTTGAGCTGGTCCTGGGTGACGCCGACTTCGTTTTCGACGACGCGCTGCACGCGAAAAAGAAGATCGCGCATGGAGATTGCTTCCGAGGCGGCGCGATTGGCGCCGTAGAAATTTTTGGAATAGAAGCCGGAGAGATGGAGGACGGCTTCGCGCATAGTCTTGCTGGGGATGGTGCCCGTATTGATGCAGACGCCGCCTATGGCGTTTTGCTTTTCGATTACGGCGACGCGTTTTCCGGCTTTGGCGCCTTGGATGGCGGCGCGCTGGCCTCCGGGGCCGGAGCCGATGACGATCAGGTCATAGCGGAGCATTCGAGAGGTCCTCGCTGGGTGGTGCGTTTCGAGTGACGGCTGGTTTCGGGAGGGGCGGAGTGGGGCTGGTCATAAGAAGAAGAGTGATAACGCACGCGTGTTACTGCTAGATGAATGAAACTAGGTGGCGCGAGCGCGCGGCGTGGCCTGGCTAAAGATCCCTGCCGGGGGTGGAGCGGTAGGCGCCAATTAATCTGGCGACGAGGACCGCGAGGTAAAGGACGCCGAGGATGGCTTCAACGACGGTGAGCGAACGTGCTTGAGGCGAAACCGGCGTGATTCCCGCGGCACCGAGCGAGGTCATAGTGCCGTAACTGTAATAAACGAAATCGAAGCGAGTGGGAACGGTGTGAATGCTCGTGTGAGGTTCGAGGTAGAAGGCATTGGGTTGCAGCGTGGCGACCATGCCATAGATGCTAGCGAAACCAAACCCAACGAGCAGATAAATACAAAGCGCTCCGAAGACCGTTTCCGAATTGGCCTGTTCCCTGGAGAACACGCGGCGGAAGATAACCACGACAATGAAAACGTCAAAAATAAAACTCAGAACGATGTTGATAATCGAAAATGTGCTGGCGGAGGGTTCAGGAAGTCGCAGGCGCTGCACAAAAGCGGGAACGGCAAGGATCACCGCGAAGAGGAGAACACTGCGTCGAAAACCGACGGCATACACACTCACGACGATCACAGCGCTGCCGAGAACCCGGAGAGCGTAAAACCCGAGGCGGCTGGTTTCGGCGTAGGGATAGAGGATGAGGACGGCCAAGAGAAACAAAAAAAGCAGAAAGAAACGGTAGCCAGTAGTGACGGACTCATACTGGGAGGCAAATTTATTCGCGATGGACATTGATGACGCGGCTCCGCCGGCGATGGTACAACAAGTTCCGCGAAAAAGGTGGATGGGGCGCGGCACGATCGTATCGAATATTAGGGGCTGCTTAGATCGTTGACTGTACGCTTGGCAATGGTCAAAAGATTTAACACCCCGACTGCGTCGGGGTAGACGCCGAACACAGAGTAAAGGCAGAGGGCACGGAGAGGTAGAGAATGGGCGGAGGACGAGGCTTATTTATTTGCGGCAGGCAGGTGACAGCGATGCGAGTCCCGACGCTTCTGAGGATTGCAGCGCTTGGGATTGCAGCGTTTTCGCTCGTGCCAGCACTGGCCGCACAAACCAAGGAGAACGTGGTGGCGAAGCGACCCTGGTATCAGCATGCCGTTTTTTACGAAATCTATCCGCGCAGTTTTATGGACAGCAATGGCGACGGGATCGGCGATTTGAATGGCATCGCGGCGAAACTGGATTATCTGAAGGCGCTGGGAGTGGATGCGATCTGGATTGCGCCGTTCTTTCCATCGCCGCAGGTGGATTTCGGGTACGACGTCTCCGACTACGAGAACATTGACAGGATGTACGGGACGCTGGCCGATTTTGACCGGCTGCAGAAGATCGCCGGCCAGCACGGCATCAAGATCATTCTGGATTTCGTGGTGAATCACACATCCGACCAACATCCGTGGTTCCTGGATTCGCGTTCGTCGCGCAGCGCGGCGAAGCGCGACTGGTACATATGGCGAGATGGCAAGGACGGCGGTCCGCCGAATAATTGGACGTCGCAATTTGGCGGATCGGCGTGGCAGTGGGACAGCAAGACGAAACAGTATTACTACCATTATTTTTATGCGCAGCAGCCGGACTTGAATTGGCGGAATCCCGCGGTGGTGGATGCGATGTACGCGACGAGCGAGTGGTGGTACAGGCGCGGCGTGGCGGGATTCCGACTGGATGCGGTGAACACGCTCTTTGAGGACCCTGCACTGAGGGACAATCCGGTGCTGCCTGGAAAGAATGCATTTGGAGATCCGAACATCGAGACCAAATACACGCGCGATCTGCCGGAAGTGCACACCGCTCTGAAGGGGCTGCGAGCGGTGGCGAATAAATATAATGCGGTGTTGATCGGCGAGACGTGGACCGACGACATCACGCAGCTGAAAGAATATTACGGCGCGCGGCATGACGAACTGCAGATGCCGATGGATTTGATGTTCACGAAGCTGAAGTTTTCGGCGGCGGTGTTTCGGGAGCATATCAAGGAGGTGGAGGGGTCGGGCGAGTGGCCAGTGTATGTGATCGGGAATCACGACATCGTGCGTTCCTGGAATCGCTACGGCGACGGGCAGCACAACGATGCGATTGCGAAGGACATGGCGGCGATGCTGCTGACGTTGCGCGGGACGCCGATTCTTTATTACGGCGAAGAAATCGGGATGCAGAACAACGATCCGAAGCGGCGCGAGGATGTGAAGGATCCGATTGGGCGCAAGGGATGGCCGAAAGAAAAGGGGCGCGACGGCGAGCGGACACCGATGCAATGGAGCGGCGCGGCGAATGCCGGATTTACGACCGGCATGCCTTGGAATCCGATTCCGGCGACATATAAGACTTACAACGTCGCAGACGAGTTGAAGGATCCTGATTCGATTTTAAATTGGTACAAGGGACTTTTGACTTTGCGGCGGGCTAACGGGGCGTTGCTCGACGGCGAGTTTGTGGCGTTGAACGGCGATGATCCGAGTGTTTTGTCTTATTTGCGAAAAACGAGCCGTGATGCGGTGATTGTGGTGATTAATATGTCTGGCGCGGCTAAGACCGTGAATTTCGACCTGCTCAAGATAGGGCTTGGCGGTGCGACTGCGCGGACTGTGCTGACGACGCAGGCTTCGTTGAAAGGCAATACTTCTGTGAAGCAGATTTCTTTGGAGCCGTTTGCGGCTTACATAGCGGAGATCAAGAAATAGCGTGCGAATGCCGTCGCGCTTCGGGATCACATTGCTACGAATGGCGGCGCATTGGTCGCGCTTAGTTACCTTCCGTTGGTTGCTAGCGCGGCTTCAATTCCCTGCTTGGTGTCCGTGGCGTGGGCCGCGCCGGCCAGAAACGTTAGATCCTGTACTACCTCGATTGTGGAAGCACCGACGCCTACCAATATTTTTTCCGTGCGGACCGCACGGAGAAAACCGGTCATGAATGCTTGCGATATTTCGCCGGTCTTGTAACGCGCCACGCCGCCGTCGAGGATGGTCGGAGCGAAGTACGGGTGCCGGATGTTGAGGCGTTTGGATTCGCGATAGGCGATGGTGCCGACGAGTTCCATGCGCTGCGGCGTGAACGTTTCGGAGTCTCCCAAGCCGATGAGCAGCAGGTTTTTTGTGGGGAGGGTTCCGGTGGACGGCGTGATCAAGAGAGTTTCGCCGAGATCTCCGCGAAACAGCGCCGGAGTGCGAATTTGTTCGAGAAGACCTTGCAGCTTCTGGTTGATCTCGACGAGCGAGCCATGCAGAGCATTTTCCGGAGCGGATTGGAAAAGCAAACGATCTGCAATTCGGTAGTGGTCTCCGCAGGGCTTTGCACGAGGACTTGCACAGGGATCGCGGCGCTGCGGGCTTGAAACGCCACAATTTTGGGCATCCCGGCGGCGCGGGCCGATTGACAATGGTCTGGCGGACTGGATAGCAGTTGCAGGACGGAAAGCACCGCTAGCAGCGGCAGGAACATGAGAACGGAAGATTTTTGCATCGGATCTCCTCGGCGATATTGTACGCGCAGAGTGCGGATCCGGCATTGGGCGGTGTGCCGCCGCGTGCGGGTGGCGAATACTGATGTGAAGCAGTCTGGCTTGCCGGCACCACCAATAGCGAGGGTCCGCACAGAGCATACGGGAATCCGTGTATCTACGGAGCCGCAGTCAGGCACTATGCTGACGACAGCAGGTTCGAGCGGTGATGGAAATGGAATTTCGCATCTTTGGATCACGCGAGGATACTTATGGCACAGCATGCGCATAAATTCACGATTGCAGATGATGCGGCGGTACACGCTTTACTGAACAAACTAACGAAAAACGGCAGCAAGCAACGCGGTCGCGAGAAATTATTGCGCGCGCTGGACGACGCGGCGCGGCATTACGGGGATTCGAATCAGAAGGTGCGGCAGGCGTTCTTTCACGGGTTGCTGACTGGGTATGCGGTAGCTTTGAAGGTGCGATAGGGCACGCAAATCGCCACCGAGGGACTGAACGAGCGAAACGCCGCGATCTTCCGAACGAATTTAATCCACCGCAGAGACGCAGAGTACGCAGAGAAAGGCGCGAGACAGTGGCTACGTCCGGGAGCCGTCGGCCCGATCGGGACTGCTTCGATGAAGCTAGAAAATGCGAGGTTCTTGGAGGGTTCCAACGGTGGGCAGGACTTCGGAGAGAACGTAATCCACACGGTCTGTGGCCATATCGAGGATGCGGAGGCGTTCGGCGGCATCTTGCGAAGACATTACCTGCGCTAGAGGAGTGAAGGCGTCACGAACATAGTGGCTGACTTCCTGGACGATGAGGGCTCGGGCTTTGGCTTGAGCGACTAGTTGATTTTTGCGGCTTTGCGAAAGAAAAATTATGAGGAGGACGGCGCCGGCGATGGCGATGGCGAGGTCGTTGAGCAGAGTTTTCGCCGCGGCGACTCCGAAGTAATACATGATGGCGTCGCAAACGTAGCTGAGAGCGAAGAGCACGAAGCCTGCGATTATGGCCGCCCGCAGAACGTCGTCATTCAGCCAGATGGAAACTCTCTTTATTTGAGACATAAAACTCCTCCCGCGCACACCTTGGCAGCGAAAGCATAGAACAATTGATGGATTGCGTGCCAGCGCAAAGTAAACCGAGAGGTTGGCGGCTGTCTGTCAGGCGTGCGACGGATTTTGCGTGCCTCTTTTCGGAGTGGGCTCACGTGATATCCTCGCGGCGCGGGATTGTCGGGCTGCTGCGGTCCAGGCACCGTTCGGAGGCGAGTCGACAAATCACTTGATCTGGCGGGCGTATTTGCATCCGCAAAGCGGCGGCGCGCCGCCGATACTCGGCATATAGTGCGCGGCGATTCGCTGCAATCGCAGCGCGAATATCTTGCTGAGGCGGAGATAATATTTTGAGTGTGGAAGGGATAGTTATGAGAATTCGGGTTTGCACGGCGGTCGCGTTTTTGATCGTCTCTTCGCAGGGTTGGGGTGGGCGCAGGCGTATCAGTATCCGTTTCAGGATCCGAAATTGCCGGTGGAGGAGCGGATCAACAATATTCTTTCGTTGATGACTTTGAATGAAAAAATTCATGCGCTGAGCACTGATCCTAGCGTGCCGCGGTTGGGGATACAGGGGTCGTCACACATCGAAGGATTGCATGGCGTGGCTTTGGGCGGGCCGGGCGGATGGGAAGGCAAGGGACTGCAGCCGTTGCCGACAACGCAATTTCCGCAGGCGGTGGGATTAGGCGAGACCTGGGATCCGGAGCTTTTGCGACAGGCTGCGGCGGTGGAGGGTTACGAGGCGCGTTACATATTTCAGACGGATTTTCAGTATGCGCATGGAGGGCGCGGGCAAGAATATCGGCGCGCGGGGATCGTGGTGCGCGCGCCGAACACTGATTTGGCGCGGGACCCGCGGTGGGGGCGCAGCGAGGAGTCATATGGCGAGGATCCGTATCTTACCGGGACGATGGCGACGGCGTTCATCAAGGGATTGCAGGGCGACAATTCGAAATATTGGCTGACAGCGGCGCTGATGAAACATTTTCTCGCGAACAGCAATGAGAATGGGCGCGGCGGTTCGTCTTCGAATTTTGATGAGCGACTATTGCGCGAATATTACGACGTGCCGTTTCGCATGGGCGTGGAGCAAGGCGGGGCGCAGGCGTACATGACCGCTTACAACGCTTACAACGGGATTCCGATGGCGGCGCAGCCGATTCTGAAGGACATCACCATGCGTGAATGGGGATTCGACGGGATTATTTGCACGGACGCGGGTGCTTTGACGAACATGGTGACCGAGCATAAATATTTTCCGGACATGGATCAGGCGGCTGCGGGCGCGATTCACGCGGGGATCAATCAATTTCTGGACAATTACAAGGATGCGGTTACGGGGGCGATTGATAAGAAACTGGTGAATCTGGCGGAGATTGACGAGAACTTGCGCGGGGTTTACCGCGTGATGATTCATCTGGGGCTGCTGGATCCGCCGGCGATGGTGCCGTACACGACGATCAAGGGGACGGCGCCGGCTTGGGACAATGCGGAGCACAAGGCGATGGCGCGAAAGGTGACACAAGAATCCATCGTGCTGCTGAAGAACTCGGAGGATTTTCTGCCGTTGGATAGGACGAAACTGAAATCGGTGGCGGTGATTGGGCCGTATGCGGATATCGTGGCGCTGGATTGGTATAGCGGAACGCCTCCTTATGCGATGAGCGCGCTGGATGGGATCAAGGCGAAATTGGGAAGCGGCGTGCAGGTGATGTTTGCGCACGATAATACGGATGATGCGGCGGTGAAGATCGCGCGGGGGGCGGACGTGGCGATCGTGATTGTGGGCAATCATCCGACCTGCAACGCGGATTGGGCGAAGTGTCCTTTGCCGAGCGATGGGAAGGAAGCGATTGACCGGCAATCCATCAATTTGGAGCAGGAAGAAATTGTGAAGCAGGTTTATGCGGTGAACCCGCGGACAGTGGAGGTTTTGATTTCGAGTTTTCCATTTGCGATTGCGTGGTCGCAAGAAAATGTGCCGGCGATTCTGCACATGGCGCACAACAGCCAGGAAGAAGGTAATGCACTGGCGGATGCGCTGTTTGGGGATTACGACCCGGGCGGCAGGCTGGTGACGACCTGGCCGATGTCGCTCGATCAATTGCCGCCGATGATGGATTACGACATACGTCACGGGCGGACGTACATGTATTTCAAGTCGAAGCCGCTTTATCCGTTTGGGTATGGATTGAGCTATACGACGTTCCAGTATTCGAACTTGCGGACGAGTTCGGAACGGATGCGGCCTGACGGCGAGATTACCGTGAGCGTGGACGTGCAGAATACTGGAAAGCGCGCGGGAGATCAGGTGGTGCAGATGTACTGGCGCACTTGAATTCGAAAGTTTTGCGGCCGGCCGAAGAGTTGAAAGGATTTCAGCGGATCACGCTACGGCCGGGCGAGGTGAAGACTGTGCAATTGCCGTTGAAAGCGAGCGCGCTGGCTTATTGGGATGTGGCAAAGGGGAGTTTTAAGGTGGAAGCGGATCGCGTGAGCGTGATGGTGGGAAGTTCTTCGGCGGATATTAGATTGAAGAAGAGCGTGGAAGTGGCGGCGGAGTGAGGTGGTCCTTAGAGTTTGGAGTGGAAGAATCTGTTTTTTGCGAATTAGAGCGAAAAGCAGATCCCTGCCTGCGGCAGGCAGGCCTCGCTTCGCTCGGGATGACAATTCGTCCATTTGATGAGGACTAGGGGATTTCGACGACGACTAGCGACATATCGTCGGCTGGGGGGCCGTTGCGGAATGCGGCTACGCGATTGACGATTTCTTGGGTCATTTCGTTGAGCGGAAGCAGGGAGGTTTCGCGGACGATTTCGGCGAGGCCTTCGACGCCTAGCATGTCGTCTTGACCGTTGAAACTTTCGGTGAAACCGTCGGTATAGAGAATCACGCGCTCGCCGGACAGGACCGGAATTTGCATGGCCGTTTCCGTGTCTACGGCATCGTGGAGAAGACCCAAGACCGAGCTGCGCGATTCGAGCAAGCGCGGAGCTTCGCCGGGTTTGACGATCATGCCGGGAGGATGGCCGGCTCCGGCGAATTCCAGCACGCGAGCGCCGAGATCCAGGCGCGCGGCGACCAGAGTGAAGTAAAACACCGAGCTGCGCAGACTTCCGATCACGAAACGATTGAGATGCTGCATCATCGGATGGAGCGCGACGCCGCGTTCGATTTGCGACATCGTTTCGGTGTAAATACGGTTGGCAACCAGGGCCGAGCCGATGCCGTGGCCGGAGACGTCGCAAATCATCAGGCTGAGGTGATCGGGGCGAGGCGCGACGAGCCCGAAATCTCCTCCGATGGTGCGGACCGGCTGGTAAAAAGTTTCGACGGCAACTCCGCCCCAGACCAGATTCCCCGGCGCGAGACTTTGCTGCACGCGCGCGGCAAGCAACAAATCCTCTTCGATTTCGCGATGGCGCTGTTCGAGCTGGACGTTGGCTTCGCGCAACGCGATTTCGGCGCGCTTCTGAGCCGAGATGTCGGTGAGCGTGACGATGGCGAAGATGGCGCCGTCGGGATCTTCCAATTGCTGGGCGGTGATCACGACGGGCAGGCGGCCGCCGTCTTTTTGCGGAAGAAAAAATTCGAAGAGGTTGCTTCCTTCCCTTTGGCGGCGCTCGATTTGCTGGACCAGCGCGGGGCGGTCTTCGGGCGGAAACAGGTCGGTGACTTTGCTGCCGATCAGTTCGGAGGCGGGCATGCCAATCATCTGCTGAAAATGGCCGTTGGCGTAAATGACGTGGCCGCAATCGTCGTTGATGATGACGCCTTGATTGAGCGTTTCGAGAATGCCGACGACACCGTCCAGCCAGTCGCGTGATACTTCGCCCACAGGATTACCTCAGGAATTAGAGATGAGAATCGGACTTCGCTTCGCTGCTCTGCGTATCCAGGATTGCATCAGAATCATATCATCATTCAAAGATGCGCCCGAGAAGGCCGGACCTTTGCTCGCTTGCGGCGTACAGATGCTGCGTACCTGAGCTGCACGCGTTTCATGTAAACTGTGGGCTTCCCGCAGAATGTGAGTCGCGAATCGGAATGCAAAGGGGGTTGAGGCGTCGTGAGTGACACTTCTATTCAGGAGGGGCTGGCGGTTTTGGGGGCTGGCAAGATGGGTGGGATTTTGATTGAGGCGTTTTTGAAACATGGATTGGTCGCGCCGTCGCACATTTTCGCTACGGTGCAGCAGACTTCGTCCGAGAGGCGCGCGATTTCGAGCGGCAAGGTTACGCCGGGGACGGACAATCGGGCGGCGGCGAAGAAGTCGGATGTGATTTTGGTGTGTTTGAAGCCTTTGCAGGTGGGGCATGTGTTGGACGAAATTCGCGGCGAATTGAATGATGAGAAATTGGTGATTTCGATTGCGGCTTCGGTGCCTACGGAATATTTCGAGAAGCGGTTGGGTGGGAATGTGCCGGTGATCCGCGCGATGCCGAACACGCCTTCGATGGTGGGCGAGGGCATCACGGCGATTTGCAAAGGCAAGCATGCTACGGCGAAGCATCTGGAGATTGCGCGGAAGCTTTTCGATGCTGTGGGCAAGACGGTGGTGGTCGATGAGAAGCATATGGATGCGATTACCGGGTTATCGGGGAGCGGACCCGCGTTTCTCTATATTATTTTGGAGGCTTTGGCGGAAGGTGGCGTGAAGATGGGTCTTTCGCGGGAGCTGGCGACTTTGCTGGCGGCGCAGACGATGTTGGGGGCGGCGAAGGTCGTGCTTGAGACCGGGCATCATCCGGCGCTTCTGAAGGATACGGTGACGACTCCGGCAGGATGCACGATTGACGGGATTTTGGAATTGGAGGAAGGCAAGCTGCGGGTGACTTTGATCAAGGCGGTGGTGAAGGCTTCGCAGCGGGCCAAGGAATTGATGTTCACGGATAAGGAGAGTTAGGCCGGCTGATACTAGACGAAAAAAAAATACCGCAGAGACGCCCCGACTTTGTCGGGGTAAACGCCGTTCGCAGAGAAAACCGGGTTCGGGGTTTGTGGCTGCGGAGATTGATTGAGACTAGCGAAGAGCCGGCGGGACGCCGGCGTTACTATTCCCGCAGCTGAGAAATTCTTGGCACGGAGTGACGGACTTCTGTTTTCAGGCGCGTTGAACTTGGCAGGGTTGATCGAGGACTTCGATGGGAGCGGAGCGGTGTGAGGCGGGCCCAGCGGCGTGTGTTGAGACCAGTTTTGCGAACAGATTTGGATTATTGGCGAAGAAGCGGAGAGTTCTCCGGCGGAGCCAGTCATGGCGAGCGAGAAGCAGGAGCAGGCGGGCCATTCGGGCTGGTGCGTTGACGAGCATCCGATGTGCTATTTCGTAAGCAGCAAGATTTTCAGCGGCGATTGCGTCGCCGAGACACAACGCTTGTTGGGATGCGAGGCTGAGGCCTTGGCCGGTGATTCCGTCCACGGTGAAGGAAGCGTCGCCTACCAGGGCTGTGTTTCCGCGCGCGACTTTGCCAGAGCGTTCGAGCGTGGTGACGCCGCCGAGTTCGGGTGTTAGCGGCTGCGCATCATTGAGGTGGGCGGCTAGTTGTGGGAATTGCGGCAGTGCGTCTGCGATGCGCATCTGCGGATCGCTGGTGAGGAGTGCGATACAAACTTCCTGCGAGCCGGTGGGCGTGATGTAAATCTGGCAGTTCCGGCCCCAATGCACTTCGACGAAGTCGGACCACGGAGCGATAGCGAAATGGCGGCGGAAACCAAATCGCGCCGAGCGCACGCCACGCGGTCCGAGGCTAGTCCATTTTCTTACGTTGGATTTTTGGCCGTCGGCGCCGACTAGCCAGCGGAAATTGACAGGCGCGCTATCGAGGCGCGCGGAGTTGGAAGTGCAATCGGAAACGCGAGTTCCCCACCGCAAAGAGACGCCGACTTCGTGCGCACGTTTAACTAACAACGAATGGAGTACGGTACGGCGGAGGCCGAACGATTCGGCGCCGTGCGGCAGCTTAGCGCTTGCGGATGAGGTTGCGTCGCAGAAGCGGATGCCTGCGATCGGAAACGCGACGTTCGAATTTAAGTGGATTCCGAGAAAGGAAAGCGCGGCGACGCCTTCGGGAAGAAGTCCTTCGCCGCATGCTTTTTCAATCGGCGGCTTGCGCGAGTCCGCGACCGTTACGCTCAGTCCTTTGAGTCTAACCGCTATCGCAGTAGCCAGCCCCGCGGGGCCCGCACCTACGACAAGGACATCCGCGAATTCGGCCACAGGCCCCCGTTTCTACCACCGTAAGAGAACTAACTCAGCGCAGAAGCCCGGACCCATGGCAGCGAGGATGCTCAATTCGCCTGGCTTGGGGCGCTTGTTGTTGTAGACGTCCTCGAGCACGAGCAACACCGAGGTGGAAGAAATATTTCCAACGCGGCGCAAGCAATCCCACGAAGCGGCGAGATCTGTCGCGGTGATTCCAAGCGCAGTCGCGGTAGCTTCCAGAACCTTCGGGCCGCCGGTGTGCATGATCCAAGACGTGATGTCCGAGCGCTTATGACCATTCTCGGCGAGGAAGGCGTCTACGTCCTTGCCGAGGTGTTTGGTAACCATCTCCGGAACTTCCGGAGACAATACGATGCGGAAGCCCTTTTCGGAGATGTCCCAGCCCATCACTTTCTCGCTGTGCGGATAAAAGCTGGATTTCGTGGCGAGAATTTCGGGGCCATTGGATTTGCGTTTGTCGCCGACGACAACCGTGGCGGCGGCGCCATCGCCGAAGAGGAGCGCGGAGATCAGGTGGGCCATGGAGAGGTCGTCCCGCTGGAGGGTGAGCGAGCACAACTCCACGGAGAGAAGTGCGGCGGCTTGATCGGGATAGCCGTGAACGTAATCAGCGGCGCGCGAAATGCCGGCGGCGCCAGCAACGCAACCCAGACCGAAGATGGGGATGCGCTTGATGTTGTTCGAGAGGCCCATGCGGTTGACGAGGCGGGCATCGAGCGAAGGCGCGGCGATGCCGGTGACTGAAGTCACAAAGATTGCGCTGAGGTCCTTGGGACCGACCCCCGCTTTGTGGAGCGCTTTGCAGAGAGCTTGCTCGCCTAGTTCGAGGGCGTGCTGGATCCAGGTGTTGTTGGCCTGTCCCCAGGTGGTGAGATTCTCGTAGTAGTCAATGGGCTCGACCAGGTAGCGGCCTTCGACCTGCAAGCTTTCGTCGAGGCGGTCGAGAATATCGGGATTGGTCAGCCGATGACGCCAGTCGTTCTTCAGTGCATCCGTCAAAAGCTCCTGTTTGTAGTAGTACTCAGGGAAGGCACTCGCAACGCTAGCAATCCTCATCGAAGGGGGCTCCTATTTGTGTCTTAAACGTTCCGAAGGATAGTATCGCGAGAACGCCGAATATCAAGAGGCTTTAAAAAAACAGCTTCCATAGCGACCGTGCGGCCAGGGCCTCATTTAGCTGGCGATATAACCAGCACAATCATAGCGCATTCCGGGGTGTGAAAGCTGCAAAACTGTGTGAGGTAAAAGGGAACCCCGGGTCTGGGGGCGCAGACCCGGGGCGGGGGTGAGGGACGCTGGGCCGAAAACTCTTTAAGTTTGGCCGCGGTTAGTAATTCCAGCGGCGAAGTGCGAGCGAAGCGCGAAAGACGAGTTGAATCGCCAGCACTATAAGGGTGTCTCGCATAGCGATTGCGATTTGACGCATACCCGAGGGCTCCGCAGAATCAAGAGCAGGCATTGCCCGAACTACCGATGCGGCGCGGGTGGCCGGCTTCCAACCCATGTTGGAGAGCGTGCTCATGCGATTCCCTCTAGTTCACAACGTAAACGGGATTGTCGTGCTCCACACCGAGAACCATTGATTTGAAAATGTCCACATCCCAGCTGTCGGCGATGCGCAAGCGCACCACTTCGGTCGTTTCCGAGACCAGGCGTCCGCGCAGCGGGACGCGCAAATTGCCTGCAATGACCCTGAGAACCACCGGCTGCCCCATCCAGATTGCGAAACCGCCTTCCATTGAATCCCCCTTGGTGAAGCTGGCTCGCTCGAACAAGGCGATTGTGGCGGAGGGGGTCGGACTGGCCAATGGTACAGCGGGCTAAAGCTGGTAGGAGGAAGGTACCAGCAGTTCTAAGGGGCTTTGCGGCGCGGCGGTAAGGGGTTTTCTGTTATTGTGTTTACGGCGATTCTTGGCTGTGTTTTGGGCGCGTATTAACGAGGACCATGGCTGATGGTTGAGCTTTTTAAGGAACTCCTGCACCGCCTGATGGACGTCCGCGGCCTGGTGGCTTTGGGCGGAATGCTGATGGTGTGTGTGATTGTGTTTGTGGAAACGGGGCTTTTTGTAGGGTTCTTTTTGCCTGGCGATTCCCTGCTGGTGACGGCGGGCGTGGTGGCAGCGGACCCGTATTCAGGATTAAAAATTGCGTGGATGCTGCCGCTGGTTACTTTGTGCGCGATTGCGGGAGATCAGCTTGGTTATTTTATCGGGCGGACAATGGGGCAGAAATTGTATCAGCGGGAGGATTCGCGGTTCTTCAAGAAGAGCCATTTGAGGCAGGCGCATGAGTTCTACGAGAAGCATGGAGCGAAGACGATTATCATGGCACGGTTTGTGCCGATCATTCGGACGTTCTGTCCGCCGGTGGCGGGGGCGGCGCGGATGAGTTATACGAAGTATTTGGTGTATGACATTTTCGGCGGACTTTTGTGGGTTTGGGGAATGATTTTGCTGGGGTATACATTGGGGAACACGATTCCGAACATTGATAAGCGGATACATTATGTGATCGCTATTGTGATTTTTCTTTCTTTGCTGCCGGCGATTTATTCGGCCTGGAAGGCGCGTGCGCACAAGGGCGCGGGTGGATTGAAGGGGCCGCAGCCGGAGGAAGAGTAGTCTCTCTGCGAAGTGACGCGCCACGAGCAATCCTGCGGCACGCATCTGAAACGCAAGACGGGGAGCCTGGCGGCTCCCCGCTTGCTTCTTCCGAAGGCCGCTGGCATGCCGAAGGCACCGCAGCGGTTGCGCACCGCAAAAGCGGTGTGTAATCGGTGATTAGCTCAAAGTCTCCTGCCCGGTGGCGTCATACAACATCCTCCGTGCATTAGCGACTTACAAGCCCGTTGTACTCCCGCGGAATGGTGAATGCAACAGAAAATTTTCGCGGGGAGTGAGCGCGCGACTCAGCCCGTGGGCGCAGTGCTCCTGCTATGGAGCTGCGACGCGGAGCGCCCCTACAGACCCTGCCGCATAAATTGCTGTTATTTCAGGAAGAGGGCTTCGCGGACCTGATCGCGGCCTACGAACGTCTTGGAGGAGCGGAATTTTCCAAAGATGTCGAGGATTTCGCGATTCTGAAAAACGCGGGCGTGAACGGCTAGCGTCGGAGCGGGGACTAGTTCGATGGTTTGCGGATCTACGATTTTGTAGCGATGGAAACGCTCCGGGGCGCGGCTGTGAAACGACGCCAGTATTGCGCCTCCCGGGCGCATCAAGGTGTACAGACGCTCCATCACCCGGGGCAAAAGCTCCGCGTCAAGATAATCGAAAAGATCCCAGGCGAGAACGCCGTGAAAGGTGTCCTCGGGATATTGGAGATTGGTATCGAGGAATTTTCCGGCGAGCATGCCTTGGGAAACGCGGGCGCTTTCGTCGCCGACTTTGGCGTTGCGCAGATTTTCCTCTTCGGCGAGAAGAAATTCTTTCCAGGAGCGAAGCAGGTCTTCGGTGGAAAGTCGAAAGCCTTTCTCGATGAAAAACATCACGGTGGATTGAAAGACGGCGCCGAGGTCGAGGATTTTGCCCTGGCCGTTATCGGTGATCAGCCAGAGAAATTCCTTAAGGCCGTTGGAGACGCGCGTGTTGGCGGATGCTGGAGCCGCGGACGCAGCTGCAGATGCGGCACCAGGTTTCGTCGGCGTTCTGGTGGGAAGACCTGCGTTCGGCTTGGTTTTCGCCATCCAGTTCATAGTGGACGCTAATTCCCTTGCTTACCGGCAGCGAGGGCTTTGGGAGCCACAGATTTCGAAGTTTGTTCCGCGGCGCTCGCGGAAGGATTCGCAGAATCGCTCGCACGAATCATCTCGACCTTGCCGCGGAGACTCGCACCGTCTTCGATCGCTATGCGCCGGGTGAGGATGCTGCCCTGCACGTGGCTGGTGGCGCCGAGGCGCACATTTTCTGTGGCCATGAGATTGCCCTGGACATGGCCATCAATGGAGATTTCGGATGCTTCGATATCGGCATTGACGTGACCGCTGGCGGCGACGGTGACGCGACCGTTGGTCATTTGAACTTTTCCCTGCACGTCGCCTTCGATGACCAAATTCGAATTCCCGGAGACGTCTCCGCGGATTTTCAGACCGGCGCCGATGGTGGAGCTGGAAGTTGGAGCTGCAGGCGATACGTAGGCAGGCGCTGAAGCGGATGCGGTTGGCGCGACGGAGGGTGACGTGCTGATTGCAGCCGCGGCTGCCTTTGACGATTCGGTTGCGGGTGTGGCTGGCGCGGTTGTTGTCGCGGGCGCTGGTGTTTCCGGCGTGCTTACGGATGAAATCGCGGATTGATTTGGTTTCGGTGCCGCAGCTACTGGTTCGGATGACTTCGATCCCGGCGAAGATGGCTTGGCCTCTTCGTTTTTACGCCACATCATGATTTCCCCCAGTTGTTTGCGGACCCTGCGCCGGGCGGCAGGAGCCCTGAAGTAATTCCCCGGACACTATAGTACAGAGGGTACCGAAGCGAAAGAGGAGAGCGTACTTAAGTGATAACGAGCGGCGAGGAAGGTGGGGCGTGGGATGGCGTGGATCGCGATGTCTCGGCAAAAAGCAGATCCCTCGCTGCGCTCGGGATGACTTCCCGCTTACCTTTTTGGCCAATCGATGACGCGCCAAGTGAGCCTTGACGAAGGCTGCGCGTTACGTGGTGCGGACGTCGTTGTGGCGCATGTCCCATAGGGCTGCTACGTATCCGCCGGCTTCGTGGAGAAATAATTTTACGCCTTCGCGGGTGCGCCACCAGCTTTGCGGGTCGTATTCGGTGTCGGGGGCGGAGATCACGCGGAGCTGCGTTCCGGATGGCAGCGTTCGTTCGTAGATATATTCTGCGCGGCGGGTATGGTAATTGGAGGTGACCAAAAGGATTTTTTTCCAACCGTGCGAGGCCACGAATTCGCTGACTGCTACTGCTTCCTCGCGGGTGTCGTCGGCGTGGTGCGTTAGTGGAATGATTGCTGCGGCCGGAACACCGTGATCGACGAGATCGCGCTTCATCAATTCGGTGGTGGAGGCGTAGGAGCGCAGCGCGCGGCCGGTGGCGACGACATGCGGAGCCAGGCCCGCTCTGAACAGTGCGGCGGCGCGGGCGGCGCGGACGGCGTCGTAATTATCGCCGCTGAGGACGATGATGACGTCGGAGGCTTCGGGCGCGTCGTCCACGATCCAAAATTCTCCGGCGAAGCGGAGCAGCGGGACGCGAACGAGATAGAGGATGGCGAGCAGGACGACGACGAAAATCAGGAACAGGAACTTGAAGATGATTCCGCCGCGCTGCGGGTCAGGCTCCGCCAAGAGTGTTGCTGCGAGGTTCGTCATTGTTTTGCGGGATCGAACTGGCGGAGGCGTTCGGCGGCTTCTTCGGGAAGCGTGCCATTGAAATAAACTTCCTTGATGCTGTAGGACTTGCTGCGTTGTTCGACGATCGGCAGGATTTCGAAGTGCCAGTGGTAATCGCCCGCGATGGTGCGCCAATAGTCGCTCAGTTCACCCTTGGTTTGGAGCGTGTTGGGCGCGGTGTGCACCACGAGATGGTAGTTGGGTGAAACCTGAAGCAAGCGGCGGAGCGTGCGTCCCAACAAACTGGCCATGTGCCGGCGATTTTCTCCTGCGAGGACGGTTTCGAATTGATGATTGTGGGTGCGCGGAAGAATCCAGACTTCGTACGGTACGCGTGAAGCGTAGGGGCAAAAAGCGTAATAGTCGCCGGCGCAATCCACGATGCGCTTGGCTTGGCGCGTTTCCTGGCGCAGGATGTCGCAGAAGACGCAGCGTTCGCGTTCGCAGAACCATTCGCGGGCGGAGCGGAGTTCGTACAGGATGCGACGCGGCACGAACGTGGTGGCGGTGATCTGCGAATGGGAGTGCGGCCATTCTTCTCCGGCCTGCGTGCCGGTATTTTTGAAGACGGTGACGTATTTGAAGCGGGCGTCGCGTTTTAGATCGGCGATGCGGCGCGCCCAGGCGTCCAGGATGCGTTCGATTTCCTCGTCGGTCATTTGCGCGAGCGTGCGAGTGTGGTCGGGAGTTTCGACTACGATTTCGTGTGCGCCAACTGAAGCCATGCGGTCGTAGATGCCTTCGGCGCTGCGTCCGGGATCGCCTTCGATGCGGTAGAGCGGGCGGAAATGCGGGTAGACGCGTACTTGCCAACGGCCTTGAGGCGGCAGATCGAGGAGCGTTTTCGTTTCGAGGCGGTTTTCGGGGCAGAGCGGACAGGGATCGGGGCGAATTTTCTCCCGTTCCGGATGCCCTGCCACAACCCAACTGCGAGTGATTGGATCTTTGCGAAGTTCCATCATTCCCCGAAAGGTGAACTCGAAGGCGACATCTTATAACGCGAGGCGAGCGAGGGCAAAGCTAACGTGAGCCGATGGTGAGGAAGCGAAACCGGCCACGGCGTGGAGCGTGAATTTGCCGTGGCCGGTCCGCTTGGTGCAAAGGCTGCTCGTGTTGCGGCCTACTGCGGGCTTTGTGGAGCAATGTTCAGGGCGACGTTCTTGCCGTCGTCGGTTGATTGGTACTGAACGGTGGCATCGGTTCCAACGCCGACACGGCCTTGGACTTGAGTCTTTTCGTCCAAAACAAACTGCATGGTGCGTTTGTTGTTGCCATCGTTGACGTCAAGCGAGAACGACTTCTTATCGCTGCCAATGGCGGTCACTTTTCCATTCACTTGCTTGGCTTGATCGGCCTGCTGGCCGGACTGGGATTGCTGCAATGCCGTGCGCGCCTGGGTGGAAACTCCCAGGATCAGTAGAGCGCCCAGAGACGCTGACAGGAGACACTTCCGAATCATAAGGTGTACACCTCCTCGGATATGGGCGGGTTGATGCGGCGTGGCATGTGTGATGCCATTCGCGCGAATGATTTAAGCGATAGCAACTTACGGAAAGGAAGGCATTTGCGCAGGCTCTTGGCGAGAGTGTTACGTGGAAAGCGCCGGTAACTCAAGACTGCCGGTGGACACAGGAGAATTTTTGCACGGCGCCGCACATTCTTTCTCAATGGAATGGCGTACGTTGCACTCAAAACGGAGCGAGGTGCCAACTGTTAGAATAGGTTCAGTTAGGAGCGGATTGCGGTTGCCTTGCGGAATTTCCTTCGGTTTCTTTCTGCATCTGAGCGATTTCGGTTTGGACGCGTTCCTCCGCCTGGGCCATCACTTTTTGAATGATGCCTGAAGAGGCTCGCATGGCCTCGGACGTCATCGCAGGCATTTCCTTCAGGACTTTCTGGCCAGTAGGACTGGAATAAAAAACGACAAGTGCGTCGACATCACCCTTCGTCAGATGCTTTTGGTAAACGGGAATCATCGCTTGGATCAGTTCGTCGATGGGCAAATTCTTGACCATATCGTCGGTCATTTTATCGACACGGGCTTCGGCATCGGGCGGCAGGTTTGGTTGCTTCTTGAGCTGATCGTGAGTGATCTGACGCATTTGTTTCGTCACGGCATCCATCATGGTCTTCATCATGTCGCGCACATGCATGGTGTCCAGATATTTCTCAATATCTTCTTTGGAGGCTGGCGCATCGGAGGGACTTTGCTGAGCAAAGCTGATCGACCCGAAGAGCAGGAACACAAGAATAGCGAAGGAAACGCGTTTCATGGGTGGCCTCCTAGGATTGGGACCATGATAGCGTAGTCTGGTTGTGACGCGATAGCGACGTGCCCAACAGGTTATGAGGACGCAACCGCTTGCTAGCGGGTGTAGTGCGTGGGGGTAGGGCCGACTTCTAGGCGATGGCGGTCCCAGATGGCGCCTTCGCGGCTGTAGTGGGCCATTTCGAAATCCTGGGTTAGTTCGAGGCAATCGGTGGGGCAGGCATCTTCGCAGAGGCCGCAGAACATACAGCGGGAGGTGTCGTAGGTGAAGGTGGTCAGGACTTTGCGGCGGGTGGCGTCGTCGCGCAGCCAGCCGACTACGATCAAGTTTTCCGGGCACGCGAGCGCGCAGAGATTGCAGGAAATGCACAGAGATTCACCGGTTTCGGGATTGATATTCAGGCGCGGGGCGCCGCGATAGCGTTCGGCGACCATGGGGCGCTCTTGCGGGTATTGTTCCGTGTAAATGTTCTTGGGCGCCTGGTAGCGAAACGTGAGCCACATGCCTTTGAAGAGGTCTACCAGAAAGACGCGGCGCAAAAGTTCGTTCATTTAGTGGATTGTGACTGGGCGGTTTGCGGATGTCAAGAGAGGGGTGCGTGACCGGAACTGCGAGTCAGAATCGAGAGCCTTTGATCGCTACCAGAAGAGCCAACGCCCCTATCACCAAAGCGAAAGGTGCAAACACTGAGCCATGCCAATAGTTCTGATAGCTCAGTTTTCCTCCGAGCAAGGTGATCACGCCAAGGCCCATGATCAACACTCCCGCGAAGCCTAGAAACAGACGCCCTTTCAGCGCTGGTCGGGAGTTGAAGCCTCGGGTTCTCAAAGTGCGGCTAAGATATCAGAAACGGGCGAACGCTGCCCGCTCTCTCCCAAACGGCGGGACAGAGCGGCCGCTACACAAACCGGTGTGGCGGCACGGTCTGGGCGCCGCAACAATAGTGTGGTTGTAGCGAAAACGTCGGTGGCTAGTGACGAGTGGCTAGTGGCTAGATGATGTGGGGCCGAGCCTGCAGAAACGCTGGCGGGCGATTGTCGTGCTAATCTGCCGAGAATGGATGAAACGACCAGCGACGATTTGAGATTTATGCAGGCGGCGGTGGATGCGGCGCGGGCTGCCGGCGAAATGGGCGAAGTGCCCGTGGGCGCGGTAATTGTGATTGGAGATGAGATTGTGGCGCAGGCTGGTAATCGCACGATTGTGGATTGCGATCCGACTGCGCATGCTGAGATGGTTGCGCTGCGCGAGGCAGCGCGGAAGATAGGGAATTATCGGCTGCTCGGGGCGACGCTTTACGTGACGATCGAGCCTTGCGCGATGTGCGCGGGGGCGATGATTCAAGCGCGGATTGCGCGGCTGGTTTACGGCGCGGAGGATGCGAAGGGTGGCGCGGTGCGGTCTTGTTTTGGTGTGCTGGATTCCGCACAGTTAAATCATCGGGTAGAGGTTACGGCTGGAGTGATGGCGGAGGACGCGGCGGGGTTGTTGAAAGATTTTTTTGCGGTGAGGCGGTAGTGAATCAGCGTCGGGAGATATGGCCATGATTGGCGATATGCGAAGGACAGTACGGCGCGTGGTGGAATTTTCGCTGATGGGCGCGACGATTTTCTTGTGTCTGGCGACTTCCCTGCTTGCGCAGGCGCCAGCGGACGCGCGGAGCACGCAGACTGCAGACGGCGCGCAGAATGCGCAAGCTCCGAAAACGCCGGCGGAAAGCGCGCGGAAGGATCTGCTGACGCAATTCAACGACGCGTTGCAGGAGCTGACGGCGCGGGTGTCGCCAGCTATTGTGCAGGTTCAAGTGAACGGCTATCGAGCGCTGAGCGACAAGAACCAGGACGATGCCAGCATGATCGGGCGCGAACGGAGCCTGGGCTCGGGAGTGATCGTGGATCCCGACGGGTACATCATCACGAACGCGCACGTGGTGAAAGGGGCGCAGCGCGTGCGCGTGGTGCTTACTCCCGCGACGGCGGGAGATTCGCAGGTGCGCGCGAGCTTGGGATTGGGCGAGCACAGCCCTCCGATAGAAGCGCGCATCATCGGAATTGCGCCGACGATTGATCTGGCGCTTTTGAAGGTCGAACAGAAGAATTTGCCTGCGATCGGATTTGCGGATTACACGCAATTAAAAAAAGGCGAGCTGGTGCTGGCTTTCGGAAATCCAGAGGGGCTGGAAAACTCGGTGACGTTGGGCGTGGTGAGCGCGGTGGCACGGCAGGCCGACCCGGATGTGCCGTCGGTGTACATTCAGACGGATGCGCCGATCAATCCTGGAAATAGCGGCGGGCCGCTGGTGAACACGAACGGCGAACTGGTGGGCATCAATACTTTTATTTTGACGGAGTCGGGCGGCAGCCAGGGATTGGGGTTTGCGATTCCGAGCAGCGTCGTGGAGTTTGTGTATCACGAGCTGCGAAAATATGGGCGCGTGCATCGCAGCGTGATCGGTGCGGAACTGCAGGAAATTACGCCGGACCTGGCGGCGGGCCTTGGGCTGAAAAAAGCGCGAGGAGTGGTGGTTGCGGATGTTGATCCTGACGGCCCCGCGGATAAGGCAGGACTGCAGATTCAGGATATTTTGCTGAGTTTGGATGGGCGCGCGATCGGTAGCGTGCCGCTTGCCGAGATGATTGTCTCCACGCGGCCGGCTGGAGCGGAGGTGAAAGCGGTGGTGACGCGCGGGGAACAGACGTTGACACTGACGATTCCTGTTACCGAGCAGAAGAACGACGTGGACGAATTGGGCGACTTGGTGGATCCGCAGAAGGATTTGGTGGCGAAGCTCGGTGTTTTCGCGGTGCAAATTGATGACGATCTGGCCAAGCAGTTGGAAGATTTGCGGCAGCCTTCCGGAGTGATTGTGGCGGCGATGGCCGCGGATTCCTTGGGAGTGGAGGCAGACCTCCAACCAGGAGACGTGATTCACGCGCTCAACGGAAAGCCAGTGACGACTTTGGATGGATTGCGTGCGGATTTGAAAGCGCTTCCGACGGGCGCTGCGGGAGTATTGCAGGTGGAGCGCGACAGCAAGTATATGTACATCACGTTTGAGATGGATTGAATGGGCGTGCTTCGAGCCCGCGTTAGATGGAAATGGGAGACATCGTTGAGGTGCCTCAGGGGTTGAAACCCCTGAAGCAGGCCGGAGCTGCTGGCGAGACTGAAGTCCCGCCCTTCCGGTGCCGGTTCCTGAAGTCGAGCGCGGCGCATCATCGCGGAGTCTTGAGGCTCTCGGCACGGGACGTGCTCGCATGGTTGTGACCGCGCGACGCGTTTGTTAAGCTTATTGACGTTGCGACCGCGGAGAGGTGTCTGAGCGGTTGAAAGAGCCCGCCTCGAAAGCGGGTAGCCTGGCAAAACCGGGCTCGTGGGTTCAAATCCCACCCTCTCCGCCATTTCTTTAGAATCAGTGGGTTCGATCCTTCCTAAAATCTTTTCCTAAGAAATCTCCGGATTCCCGGGCTTTTCAGTATTAGCCCTCAGGAGATTCTTATGGCTCAGTCCAAATTCACGATCTACAAGTACGTCAAGCTCAAAAATGGGTCTTGGCGCTACTGCAGGGCCGCCTTCTATTCGAACGGAAAAATCAAGCCCAACCGACGCATCGTCGGGGGCAAGGAAGACGAACACACCGAGGGCGCCTACTACCTTCACCACAAGAAGCAGTGGATTCTCGTCGGGACGGGGCATTGGAAGCACAACGCCAGCGGAATGCCCGGCTCGACGCCGAGGAGTTCCAGCGTCTGCGAGGAACGGCTCCGGCGCCGAACTCGACTATGCAAGCGACATTTGATCGGCTCACGTTGTCAGCGGCTGCCGAGAAGTATTTCTCGAACTGCGAGAAACGCGGATTGGACTCCAGGACGATCCGCAAGTACCGCGCCGCGGTTGAACCTTTCATCCAGCAACCGCCCATTGCCGCCGCACCGGATATTGCTAGGGGATTCCCTAGTTGTGCTTACATCGAGTCAAACCTATTCTTGCGCGGCGAGAGACTCAGCAGGGACGTGAACAGCAGCAGCCTTAGCTCGTCCCCAGGAAAGGGTTGACAGCAAGGATGTTGCTACAAACATGCTGGAGCGCTCCGAGCCAAAAGGCGCTACTTCGGAGCAAACAAGGAGTGGATACGAAAGCATTTTCTCAATTACTGGCAACCATGTCCTTGTGCTTGATGCTAGCGGTATCGACGTCAGCGCAAAAGGTGGAATTTTCGGCCGACATGCGGGTGTCGGATGGCGCAGGGCGAACGCAAACCTTGAAACTCTTTGTCGGAAACATGCGGGCGCGATTCGATCTTCCGAAAGAAGGGAATGAGGCCAGGGGAATTGGTTCAATCCTCATCGACTTCGATCATCAGTTCATATTCCTGCTTATTCCACAAGCCAATCTGTACTTGCAAGTTGAGGGTTCGGCAGGGACGCCTTTCTATAGCGGGGCATGGATGTTCCGACCTTATTCTCCGGAATATCCCTGCAATGACTGGGTGTCTGAGGCGGACCGGCGCGGAATAACGCTAAGATGTGAAAGTGGGGGACAAGACATCCTCGATGGTCGTCCGACGCAAAGGTGGGACGCTACGACAATCGAGGGAGGGCACGGTTCTCTCTGGTATGACCCAAAGCTGAATTTCATCGTAAAGGTCTTGCGGGTCTCGAAGTCGGGTGTCCAGTCTGGGTATGAATTGCAAAACGCGAAGCAAGAGTCTCAACCCCCGGCCCTCTTTGAAGTTCCTAATGGCTTTCGCAAATTCACCCTCACGAGATTTGCCGACGTACTCGCCGGACTTGGGCAATGGTAAAGCGAGTCAGCGAGCCTCCGCGGCTCGACAAAATAGCCTTCATTGCAATCGAAACGCGAATCGGTAAGTTTTGTCGCTCGCGTAGGCTATTGACGCACCGCTCGCTTATCCCCCTTTTATCCGCCAGCCGCTCCCGCTCGATATTCGAATCGATATGAGAGCGTGTCATAAGGACCCGCGGCGTCCGCCTCATTGGTAGTAATGACGATAGGCTGCAAATCATTTCGCATATAATCTCGCCACGGTTGTCTCGACCGGGTCAGCGCGCTGGTTCGACTGGGGGTCGATCGACGTCGGATCGCATGATTTTGTAGCGCACACCGGTTCACATATTTGAGCTGAGCGACTTTTGGAGCGCATTCCGATGCGTTTTCTTCCAAATTTGCGGCTGCGGCGGAAGCTCCTGATTGCGATGGTTCCGCTCGTCTTGATGGTAGTGGTCGCGGGGATCTATTCATCGTTTGAAAGCAACATCATCGACAACTGGTATAGCGCGTTGATCGACAACCAGGTCAAAGCACTCAGAAGCGTCGGGGAGGCGCGGGCGCACACCAATCGATTCGGTCTGTTACTGTTTGAACTCGCCGACGAAACCGATCCCAATCGCAGACAAGTGCTCGACGGACAACTCGAAAGGGTTGGCGCCGACTATCACGCGGCGATGACAACAGCGCTCCAAGAGAGTCCCGACCGCGCGGACAAGATCAATGCAGCGTCCGCTCTCTTCGAGCAGGCGGAAGCTGACGCTCGTCCCGTCCGCGCGGCAGCCCTGGCCGGCAACAGTGTGAAAGCGTTAGATCTGTTACGTGGAGGTGTGAACCAGGAGCTGCAGCGGGCGCGCGAGGCCACTATCGAGATCATGTCGGATCTGCAAACATATGTTGATCAGCGTTCCGACAATTTGACGCGCAATACGCGTCACGCGATTTTGATCACCTGGCTCGTGATTGGCTTCGGGTTGCTGGCGTCGTGGGCCGCCGCTTTCTACATCGTGCAAACAGAAGTGGTGAATGAACTGCTATCTCTGCAGGGCAGCATCCAGGATTTGGCCGACGGTCGGCTGGATCAAAACATCCCGTACCTCGATCGCACCAATGAAATTGGTGAGATCGGACGCGCGCTGCGAACCCTGCAGCTGGGCGCTCGCGAGCGCGAAACACAGGCATGGGTGAAGGCAGAAGTGGGAGCTACGCTGGGTGCGTTGCAATCGGTTCAAGACCGTCCTGAATTCGGGAAAGCTCTGTTGTCACGGTTGTCGCAATCCGTTCCACTGATTTACGGAGCGTTCTACGTCGCAGACGAGAGCCGCACGCGTTTCTCTCGCGCGTATTCGTTCGCAAATACGGATACCGGTAGCCCCAACGAATTCGCCCTTGGCGAGGGGCTTGCCGGGCAAGCCGCAGTGGAGCGGCGCATGCTGGAAGTTACAGCCGGGGACCAAGTTCGAATCTCCGCCGGCATGGGAACCCTGACGGTCGGGAAAATCCACTTCGTTCCAGTGGTGAATAAGGACGAAGTGACCGCCGTCATCGAATTGGCGACGAACTCCTCTCTGTCGGAGCGTCAACGTGCCTTGCTCGACTCGTTGTTGCCCTCCATCGCTCTCAGCGCTGAAATATTGTCTGGCAACATCGCCACTCAAGAGCTTCTCGACCGCACGAAGGCCCAGGCTGAATCCTTGACAGTGTCGGAACGTCTGCTCGGCACTCGCAAGCAAGAACTAGAAAGCATCAACCAGGCGCTGGAGGCATCCGGAGAAGAATTGCGGCGCGCCAAAGAGGTGGCGGAGGAAGCCACCAAGGCCAAGTCTGATTTCCTGGCCAACATGAGCCACGAAATTCGCACGCCGATGAACGCGATTATAGGTATGTCGCATCTGACGTTACGCACCGATCTGAACCCCAGGCAGCACGACTACGTAAGGAAAATTCAACTTGCGGGCCAGCATCTGCTCGGCATTATCAACGACATTTTGGATTTCTCGAAAATCGAAGCGGGCAAACTGTCCGTGGAAAACATCGAATTCGACCTAGAGCGAGTGCTCGAAAACGTGAGCAATCTGATATCCGAGAAGGCTTCTGCGAAAGGCCTGGAATTGATCTTTGACATCGATCCCGCGGTCCCCACGCAACTTAAGGGAGACCCGCTGCGCTTAGGGCAAATCCTGATCAACTTCTGCAACAACGCCGTGAAGTTTACCGAACACGGCGAAATCGTCGTTTGCGCCCGAATTCACGAGAAAGACGAGGAAGGCCAGTTGATTTACTTTTCGGTGCGCGACAGCGGCATCGGACTCACCAAAGAACAAATGGGAAGGCTATTCCGGGCGTTCGAGCAAGCCGATGCATCCACAACTCGCCAACACGGAGGCACCGGGCTGGGACTCGCGATCTCCAAGCGTCTTGCGCGGCTGATGGGAGGAGATGTTGGCGTTGATAGCGAGGAAGGTAAAGGCAGCACGTTCTGGTTCACCGCTCGGCTTGGCAATGGCGCGGCGACTCGACGACAGACCGTCCCACCCGACCTCCGGGGTCGCAGAGTTCTGATTATTGACGATAATCCACAAGCCCGCGCGGTGCTGTCCAGCATGCTGATCAGCATGACGTTTGAGGCAGATGAAGCTCCCTCCGGGTTGGAAGGAATTGAAATGGTGCGCCATGCCGCGGAAGCCAACAAGCCGTACGAAATCATTTTTGTGGACTGGCAGATGCCTGGTCTCGATGGCTTCGAAACCGGCAAACAAATTCGGGCGCTTCCAAATCTGCACGTTCGTCCGCACCTCGTGATGGTAACCGCCTACGGCCGTGAAGAGGTTTTGAAGCAGGCTGAAGAGAACTCGTTTGCAAACATTCTTATTAAGCCGGTGACCGCCTCCATGCTGTTCGACTCAGCCGTCGAGGTCCTCGGCGCAACCAATTCCAGGAGTTACGAAGTCGCGGCAGCTCCGGCCGTTGAACTCGGGCAAATCCGTGGCGCGCGCGTCTTGCTCGTCGAAGACAACGAACTCAATCGCGAAGTCGCGCTCGGCCTGCTGGAAGACGCGCACTTAGCGATGGATACAGCTGAAAACGGGCAGATCGCTGTACAGATGGTCGCCGAACACAATTACGATCTGGTGCTGATGGACATGCAGATGCCGGTGATGGATGGTCTCGCCGCTACACGAGCGATCCGCTTGAAACCGCAATTCCAGTCGCTTCCAATCATCGCCATGACCGCGAACGTGATGGAAAGCGATCGCGAAAAATGCACCGAGGCGGGCATGAACGACCATCTCGCCAAGCCTATCGACCCCGAGGCTCTTTTCGCAGCACTGTTGCGCTGGATAAAACCGCGTGGGGACCTCGCCGCAGACGCACCGCGAGAAACCATCGCAGCTGCAGAACGCGTGACGGAACCGACCAGCTCTCCCGAAGCCCCGCCACTTCAGATTGCCGGTATCGATACCCAATCAGCCCTGCGGAGGACAGGGGGAAATCCCAAACGCTACGAGATTTTGTTACGCAAGTTCGCGGAGTCGGCAAACGTTGAAGAAATTCGCGAGGCGCACTCTTCGGGCGACACAGCCACCGCAGCTCGTGCAGCTCATTCGTTGAAAGGCGCGGCGGCGAACCTCGGCGCGACGGCGGTAGCGAATGCAGCAGGCGAGGTAGAAACAGCGATTAAAACCGGTCAGAGCGTGCAGTCCGTGCTGAACGTGCTGGCCGCTAAGCTTCGCGCGGTTGTGCAGGCGATCCAGTCGGTCCTGCCTAATGAAGAAGTCACAGAAACCGCCCGTGCCGCGACCGCCGACCCTGCCTCCGCAGTGGGGCCCTTGCGACGGCTGACAAAACTGCTATCGAACGACGATGCCGAGGCAGCCGATTTCATCGTGGACGCACAGCCGGACTTGGCGAAAGTGCTTACAGGACGGGAAATGATGACGCTCCAAGCTTTCGTGGGGAATTATGATTTCAATGGTGCGCTCAAGTGTGTTTCGGAGATCGCCGGTCGTTTAGGTCTTCAACTGGAGTGAGATCATGACTCAGATGCCGGCTCAGAAGTCGATTTTGGTTGTGGACGACACGCCCATAAATATCGGAGTTATTTCCGGCGCCCTGAAAGACTCGTTCGCGACAAAGGTGGCAACCAGTGGCGAAAAGGCTCTGGCGATCGCCTCAGGGAAGGAAAAGCCAGATCTTATCTTGTTGGACATTATGATGCCGGAAATGGACGGCTACGAGGTCTGTCGCCGCTTGAAAGCAAATCCAGATACGCGTGATATTCCGGTAATTTTTCTTACGAGCCAAACGGAAGCCGAGGACGAAACCAAGGGATTCGAGGTTGGCGCCGTTGACTACATTCACAAACCATTCTCCGCCGCCGTTGTAAAAGCTCGCGTGCGTACTCATCTTATGCTCCGCGAAGCACATGCTCAGATTGCGCGACAGCTCGTCGAAATAAACACCGAACTGGAAATGGCGCGGCAGATTCAGCTATCCATTCTGCCGAGCAGCACGCCGAAGCTCACCGGCATGGATATAGTGGCGCGCTACGTTCCCATGACTTCGGTGGCCGGCGATTTTTACGATTTCATCGTCGTGGACGAACGTCACGTGGGCATCCTGATAGCGGACGTGTCAGGACACGGCTTGCCTGCCGCGCTAATCGCGTCAATGCTGCAGGTTGCCCTCACCGCACAAGTCCGCCACGTCTCTGAACCGGGCAAAGTTCTGGCGGGTTTGAATCAAGCGTTATGCGGCAAATTTCAGCATAATTTTGTCACGGCAGCGTATGTTTATGTGGATTTGGAAAAGAATATTTTGAATTACGGCGGTGCAGGACATCCGCCGCTGCTACTTTGGCGCAAGTCAACCGGCAGCGCCAGCCAACTCCTGGAAAACGGATTGGTCATGGGACAGTTCGAGGAAGCCACCTACGATTCGTTGCAAGTAGCGATCGAGGCTGGCGATCGGTTCGTTCTTTACACCGACGGAATCCTTGAGACCGCCAATCCAGCGCAGGAGGAATTTGGAACGGGCCGCTTCATGCAGTTCATGGAAACGAATAATAACCTCACAGCTGGGCTATTTGCCGACGCCCTGTTGCTCGAGCTGTCCCACTGGCTGGAACAGCCCCCCGGCGAGGGCCACAAAGACGATATTTCGCTTCTGGCCGTCGACTTCACGGCTCGCTGACAACCAGTCCCTCGACAAGTTCCTCCTACAGAGATCACGAAGCGTTAGGACTGCTTCTTTTTCAAGGCGCGCAAAGTGGACAACGCGTCGTCCATTGCTCTTCGCTCGCCACGAGAAACTCGGACGCCAGACGAGGCACGCGCATTGATAGCATCCTCAGCCGCTTTCACGCGAAGCTGAAGCTGCTCCGGGTCAAGCTCAAGAATCGCGGCTTTGAATAACTCCCGCCACTGACTTTCGACCATCTTGGACTCCTAGAGGGAGCAGGTTGCCTGCTTTTGTTTAGGTCCTAGACCAATTCGACAGACCGGTGGTACTGAACTAAGTGCGCCAGTTGGATCATCACATGTGGGAATGACTACGTCGTTGCCTCAGGGCAGTCTTGAATTTGCTCAAGTGCACTTACGAAGTGCGACAGCGGAGGGAAAAGATCGACGTGAATTGAACTGCGGCCATATCATTCGCAAGAAAGCCGTTCTGGTGACACAAGCAGGACGTTACCCCGACGCTTTACCAGGGCGCGGTTGCGGTGCCACTTGCTAATAAGGCGGCTTGCGGTAAAGCGCGTGACATTCGCCGCGTTCGCCAAGTCCTCGTTGGTGATATGCAGCGCGATACCGTCCGGAACATCTTTCCCAATCGTGCGGGCAAGAGTAACAAGAACTTGAGCAACCCGCTGCCGAGCAGTATGGCAAACCAGACCTATATGAGACGCAAGATGCCAATCCACATAGTCTGACGCAGTCAACAACCCGTTTTCCAGCAACCTGGGATATCGTCCGATCAGGTCTCGGATAGTGGGGCGGTCCCACACAAATGCGGAGGTGTCCGTTACCGTTTCTGTGCTAAAGAGATAGGCACAACGGATCGACAAAAGGGCCCGACTGCCGAACAGATCTCCTGGTCCAAGCCACTGAAAGAGAAGCTTCCTGCCCTCTTCGGTGATGATGAAACACCTGGCGAGGCCTTTCGTCAGCAGGAAAAGATGGTCGGCAGGGTGGCCCTCATTTGTGGCCACAGAGTTAGCGCAGAATCGGCGCTTGGTTGCAGCTCCAAGGATTGTCTTGCGCTGAAGCGCAGCCAATCCATCGAGAAATTGTGGCTGCACCTCCAAGCCTTCGATAGCGATCCTGGAACGAAGCATAGGTACTTCTCCGGGAAGTGGGAATCTGCCGAGTTCAAACCGGGAGTTCCGATTTGCGCCTCCAGCTGGTCCGGACCGGGGTGAAGTCGCCCGCTATCAGAATTCTCTTGAGCATCAGCAAGAATTCGCGCCGGCGAGTCCATTCATTGCTTATATCCGTCACCTCGGGCCGACCTGTAATACCGATGAACTATTCTCACCAGTTACCAGTCCTTAGGGCAATTCCGAAGCAGGCCCACCAGCGACCGGAGTTGAACTGTGTCCTTTTGGGTTAGCCGCTTCCCATGCCCGAACTTTTCTCCGCGCTTCATCAAAGAGCCGTTCATAATTTCCTTTCCTGACATCTTCGCTTGCCTCGGGAGACAGTGCATTCCACAGCGGCTGGTATTGGTAGTAGACCCGAAGATACTTTTCCTGATTTGGCGGAGCAACTTCGTCTGTTCCGAAGAGAAAGCGTTCCGGATAGCGATTGATGAGATCGGCAGTGATTCGGAGAGATTCAGGAGTCGCGACGATGTATTTGGCGACTTCGTTCCAGGAAATATCAAAGTAAACGTTGCGCATTCCCGGGTCACTAAGAATGGATTCCAGCATCGCCGTGTGTTGGTTCACCGGACGAACGATACGACCTACCCCACAGTGCGCCCAGATAATCGGGACGTTCGGATGTCGTTTAAGGAGTGATTTCATTTGGGCGAGATACGCTGGCTCCGCGCCTTCCTTGGGGAAAGGCACATCAACGTCATTGTGGATCAGGACAACGAGGCCAACTTCAGCGGCGAAATCAAGAATTCGATCCAGCGCCGGATTGGTTAGACTGGCGGTTTCGCCTGAAACTTTAGAAGAAACAAACTCTTTGTGAATTGTGAATTCGCCGATGCCGGAGAAGACGCCGGGAAATGTTTGCAACACCCGGCGGATATGATCGGCGGCATACATATCAGCGGGGTTGAATCCCGTGATCATTGGATCAAAACGAGCCTGCTCTTTGGGTGTGAGAGAGCGATAAGCCATCGCGATGTAAGCATCGGTGAAGGAGTAGTAGTAGAGAGGGGCGTCTGTTTGCAAATAATAGGTCGGCGCGAAGTCGCCCGAATTCTGATAGGACCATTGCTGTTGGAGAGGAATGCCGAAGAGAGCCACACGTCCGACCTTCGTGCCCATGATGGCCAGAAAGTCGTGAATGTCTGTTCCTTCTTGAACGTAATTCGTTAGATGGAAGTGAGAGTCGTTTAGTTCGGGCTGACCTGAAGAGGATTGTGCCGCTGTTGAATAACACAGAAGGAGTAGGAGAGCGGCCAGAGCGAAAATGAACTTGCCTCTTCCGTGACGCCAGAGATGAAATGTGTTGGGCATGAAAGACTCACTTTCCAAGACAGTCCTCGTCAGCCGTGGGCTCAAAAGGCAAGTTCGACAGTTGTGCTGAAAACCGGTCCCGTACCGCCGAGTGCGAACGGAACGGCTGTGTAACCCACCGGAGATTTGTAGAGGTAAAGGAATTCCGTGTTCCAGCGCAGGACTCTGTTGTGCCAGGGGAACCAGTTTATGCCGGCGCGAAAGTCAAACGGATTGCCATACTTCCCGTATAGCGTTGATCCGCCGAGATAAACCTGAAGAGTCTTAGGCAGAACCATCCCTGAGGCTTGCATCTGGAAGCCGTGGGAAAAAATCAGCGGAAGGCCGGCAGTACCTGGGCCGTGGAAATTATCGAGCCATCGCAAGAAATATTCCGCGTCCAGGGAGTAGCCGTGGTACTTGACGCCGGCGTCAAAGTCGGCCATCCGGTAGGTCAGATCAGTGACCGTGATGCCAGGGCCAAGTAGATTGGGCGTGAAGATGACGCTCCCGTCTTCCAGCCGAATCTGAGTGTTCTCGAACTGGTTGCTATTGGGCTGCGACTGCGTGTCCTCATTACTGCGGGTAAAATGCCCCGCAAAACGCGTGGCCAGAGCCTGATGATCTTCAAAGTCGCCGAAGCCCTTGCCGAATTCGCCGGTGGTCGGCATCCAGACAACTGCCGAGGAGAGAGTATCGAATTTGTTGTTCAGTTGTGCCGCACTAACTCCGAGAGTGCTGAGGTTGTTGCCTAGCATCACCTGATAAAAGAGGCGATCGGTAATCTGGCCCGTGGCCCAGATACCCGAAGTGTAAGACGGACGGAAGAACTCGTCGGCAATCAGACGGGAATCCACGCCCAGCCAAAACGGGAAGTTGCCTTCGACACTCCGCGTCCCAGGCAGAGATCTAATCCCACCAGAGAAGGTGAAGTGTTTATTGAACGTGTAGTTTAAATTTCCAGCGACGACGACCTGAGCGCCCAATCCCTGTGAAGCATTGGAAGTCCAAGTGTAGAGGAAATAGCGAAAATCCGGATTGAAGAGCCAGCCCAGGAATTTTATCTGTACTTTATTAAGCTGGACGTCCTGACGCCTTTGAACCGGCAGGGTGGTCCCAAAATAGTTTGTGTAGGAGGAATTGAGGCCGAACTGGTTCAGATAGCGAACGTAGGTATAAAGGCTGATGTTCATGTCGCCGTGTTCAGTATTGACGACCTTGAACCCCAGGTTCGGAGTGTACGCACCCCATCGCGATGGTTGCTCTTGGCCGCTGGTGGAATCCGTACTGGGAACGGGACCGGCAGGGGGCTCGCCGCCGTTTCCGTCCGGCTCTAATTGTTCGGCACCGGGAATTGGTGCTTCTCCTTGAGGCTTTGCCGCAGTGGCGGTCGTTGAACTTTCTGGCGACTTCGCACCCGTCTTAGGCGCGTTTGTGGGCGGACCGGCAGACTTGCCTAGAAATTGGCGCAACGAATTGATTTGATCTATCAGCTCATGATTTTGCTTTTCGAGCTGCTCGTTTTGTTGGACTAACTGATCGATTTTCTTCAGGACTTCGTCGGTTACCTGCTTCTGGGAATTGGCCGTGGCCTCCTGCCCCGTCGGCGTCTGCGCAAAGAGAGGACAGGAGCTGACAGTCAATACAAATAACAACAAAGGTAGATCGAATGTTATTCGACCGAGTCGTCGTTGCATTCCGACCTCATCGAAAAGCTCTTGCGCGTCGAGTAGAACGAACCGGTGGCGCTTTTTCGGGCACTTACCAAGCCTCCGGAAGATTCCCGTGGACCACACACCGTCCGCAAATCAGGTCTGTAACGTCAGCCGGCTGGGATTACTTCAAGCCGACTGAGCTCGGCGAGAACAGGTTGTAGTCCAGCTTGTCGGCTACGTATTCGATGACTTTTTGGGCTTTCACACTATTCCCTGCCTCGTCGAGGCGTGGAGCGAATACGGCAATAGCGCCCTTGCCCGGAACAATAGCTACGATTCCACCGCCAACACCGCTCTTGGCTGGAAGTCCAACATGCCAAGCCCAAGAACCGGAACTGTCATAAAGTCCGGCCATCATCATGGTGGAGAGGATGAAAGGGACGTCTTCGACCTTGATGACTTGCTCGCCCGTCGCCGGGTTCTTGCCGTTGTTGGCGAGCACGGCGCCCATGCGCGCGAGCTGGGTCGCATTCACACCGACCGAGCACTGTTTTGTGTAGATATCTACGGATTCGAACGGGTCGGCGTAGATCCGTTCGTATTTGGCGAGCAGCATCGACAGGGCCTTGTTGCCTGTATTTGTGGCGGCCTCCGATTTGTAGACCTCATCAATCAGAACCAATTTTTCACCGGCCACCTTGCTGTAAAAATCAAGAATCTTGTTCCATTTCTCGTCTTCGTTACTCCCGGAGATCAGGCTCGTGGTGGCAATAGCGCCGGCATTCACAAAAGGATTGCCGGTGTGTGTTGGCATGTCCACGACAGCATTCACGGAGTTGAACGCCCTACCCGTCGGCTCGGAACCAATCCGTTGGAACACTTTGTCCTGGCCGAGCTCTTCCATCGCAAGCGCCAGCGTGTACACCTTCGAAATCGATTGGATAGAGAAGGAGTACTTGACGTCTCCAAGTTCGAAGACCTGATTGTCTGTCGTTACAACGGCCACACCGAACAACTTCGAGTCCACTTGCGCCAGGTAAGGAATGTAATCCGCATTCTTGCCGCTCGTGTCGCTGCGATACTTGTCAAATGCCTCTCGCACGGCGGCTTCAACTCGCTCGCGGTTAGGAGCTACCGGGCTTCTTTTGGCTTGCCCGGAAACTGGGACGGTCCAAATCCCGGCGAACAGAAGATACGCAGCCAAGACCAATGTCCCAAATCGAAAACCAATCCTGAACATTTGGTTCCTCCTGAGCTGAAATGGGCTAACTTCGCCCTTCCATGGACTCAACGCGAAATCTTCCTCTCTGAACTGACGCGGTTAGAACTCAAAACCCTTACTCCAGTCGTACCGGAAGGAGAATTGGATCTTGTAGTCATTCACATTGAAGCCGTCAGAGAAATTCACGCGCCTTCCAAACTGAAATTCGCCGCCTGTCGTTACTTGTTTTACCGGGTGGAAGAGAATATTTGCCAGGGCGTAATGTCCTTGATGGAACGAGTCGGGCGTCATTGCATTCGAGTTTTCGATGTTCAACATGGAATAGCCGATCGAGCTGCTGAACCGTTCGCTCCAGTTGTGATCCACAAAGGCAACAACTCCAAGAACCGGTAACGCCACGCCCTTGATTGGGGTCACGGGGTTCGAGAAATTGTTTTTGACGCCGATGTCAACCGGGGCGTCATTCATGTAGTTTTCGATACCTTTTCCGTATACGACCTCGAACCGGCCGATGTCTTTCTTGGTGATATTTACATTTGAAGTGACATTCACACCCCAACCGATGGCGCTTCCGCTGAGATTGGGCAGGGCTCCGTTGGTGTCCACCCAAGCGATTTTCCTCACAATGCCGGCCACCTGGACGTAACCCCAATCTCTGGCAAGACGGGCGTGGCCACTCAAATCGGGCCACTTAAACTGAGGGACAACGTTTTGGACGTCGATGCGCGCGGAGTAGACCCCGCCGTCCGCACTGGCTCCGGGACGTTCCAGCGCGACGACCACATTGCTCTTGCCCTGGATCGGCGTCCAGCGTAGCTGCACATTTCGGAAGAACACCATGCCGTTGGGTCCCCAATACTCGAGTGAGTTCGGAAAGACGTCGATGTCCATGAAAGGACTCCAGGTCTGTCCGCCGCCGAAATGGCCGAGCTCGCCGAAAGCGTGGCGTAAGCGGAAGGTAGTCTGTCCGGCATCCACACCGGTGCCGAAGAGTTCAAATTCGAAGATGGTCTTGAGATCTCCGAAGGGCGTCGGAGTAAAGCTTTTCACGCCGAAGCGGGTTTGTCGAACACCGGCAAAGGTGCTGCCGTTCGGACCGTACTCCCCCGGGAAGGCAGGTAGTTGTGTGGGTCGCTCCACATCGAACCAGTCGGGGTTTATGGAGCCGAAATTGTAGCCACTGTCCAGCATTACATAGCCGTAGAAGTTGACCGAACTTGACGGCTTTGGTTGCTCCGCGTGTTCCTCGGCCTGGCGGGTATCAGTAGTCACCGGAACGGTTGGCCCTGGCACGGCTTGTTTCGATAGCCCCGCGACGGCGTTCATCTGCTGCTTGAGTTCCATCATCTCTTTTTCAAGCTGTTCCATCTTCTTCTGCATTTGTTGAAGATCGGGTGTCTGCGAAGACTGATCCTGCGCTTGAGCGGGTACTGGCCCAAGCAACATGAGAAACACAGCCACCAACACGAGAATCAGGCTTCGCTGAGAAACTCGGAGCCGATTGAAGACCATGGGCTTACTCCTTGGTTAAATAAGCGTGCAGCAAGACCCGCCATATGTAATCGTCAACCAGCGCGCTGAACGCCAACGAGTGCTCATTGACCTCAGTTGCACGAGTCAATCCTGCGTCGTTTTTAGAGGAAGGGACCGCCAGTCACAACTAGGGAAATCCCTAAGATATGGGAGACGCGATGGATATTTCGAAGAGAGAAATGCCAGGTTCGGCTGCCCGAAGGATGCGGTAGGGGGAATAGGTCTTTAAAGGTATAAAAGGTACTGATACTGACTAATGTGTTCTATGTATTGCCTTAGCCGGAACGTAGGAGTATAAGTCCAATGAGGTTATGGCACGATGCCCTCTCGAACCATAATCGTCAAGGCGTTAGGTATTGCGTTATTTAGCGTGGTGTTGTGTGCAATTTTTGCCCCAGAGTTGCCTGAGCTTCTTTCTCTGACCAATAACACTGCAAACGATTTTACGATGTGTAGCGCAGACTCGTCGGCCTCGCTCGTTGTCCGTAATCCCAAGAACGTCCGGAAACCCGCCGTGGAGTTCAACAATTCCACGCAAGCCTCGCTTTTAGAGAACATGGGCGCACCCGAAAAGACGGAATTAGCTTCCTGCCCTTTCATCCTGCACTACCCGCAGCGCGTATAGCCGACCTGTCACAACTTCCGACGATTTCAGCGAACCGACCTTTTCCAGTACGGGCGGAAAATAGCCCGTCCTAGGAATTGGATTTGGCCATTGGCATTTGAAAGAGGATCCGATGAGATAGAGGGCGCTGAGGGCCTCCAACCATGATTGCGTTACACGGCGGCAGTTTCGGATTCCAATTGGAAGGACAGGCGACCGATTTTGTCCTGCTGCTGATGAATGCCCGAGCAACATTGAGCATTCAATCGAGCGACTTCAAGCTAGGAGGCGATGCGTTCGCCGTAGTCGGGCCCATGGGTCGGACCGGCTCCGGCCAAAACCGACGCCGCGATGCGAGCCGATTACTATCTTGTTCACGCGCCAGAGGATTGTTTGCTGGTGGTTACGGCGAGCCGAATCTCGAAAATTGTCAGCACTTACGTCGAGCAAGGCGTCTTTCGCGGAAATGCCTGCGCCTGATTTCGATGCTGTGCGCTCTCCTTGCTGTCGCGTTGGCGAGCGGGTCCAGCGCCTCAGCGCAGGTGCCTCTGAAGAAAGACGTCTTGGTTCTCAATGAGGTGGGCTTCTCGCATGCCCTAGCCGAGCTAATGACCCAGCAGGTCGTCAGCGGGGTACGAAGCACCCCGGGCCATGACGTTGAATTCTTCACAGAAAATCTGGACTTAGTCTACGTGGCTGACAAAACGGCGTTTTCCGAAAGGGAGGACTGGCTCGTCAAGCAGTATGGCGGCCACAAGTTCGAAATTGTCGTAGCGATGGGGCCGGACACAATTAGATTTCTGGCAAACCATGCACATAGTTTGTTCTCCGACGTTCCCATCGTCATTTGTGGGAGCTCCGTGGACCAGGCGGGAACTTCGAATTTAGATCCCCGATTCACAGGAACATGGCAGAAACTCGAGCCCGAGAGGACGCTTGAAGCAGCTCTCCGCCTCTTTCCAAACACGCGGCACGTTTTCGTAGTTGGAGGCAGTTCAGCTTATGACCGAGTGGCTATTGCAGCTACAAAAGGACTGCTCAGCTCTTCCCAGGCCCAACCGCAATTTTCCTATCTCGTTGACGTGGAAATGGGGAAATTGCTCCAAGAGGTGAGGAATCTGCCCGAGAATTCCATCGTGCTATATGTTTCCTTCTTACAGGATTCCGCTGGAAACAAGTTTCTAAATGCGACCAAGGCACTTCCCATGATCGCTTCGGCTGCCAACGCACCCGTATTTGGAATGTCGGACACGTATTTGGGACATGGCATCGTCGGCGGAGACGTGATGAATTTTCGAGAACAGGGAAAGGTCACGGCCCAGATCGTTTCGGAACTCCTCGACGGGAAAAGAGCCGAAGATATTCCCATCAAGACTCTTCCAAGTGTGTTCATGTTCGACGCGAGTGAACTGAAACGCTGGCACGTACCAGAAAGCAGGCTTCCCTACGGGAGTGTCGTCCTCTTTCGCGAACCGAGTTTGTGGGAACGCACCAAGTGGCTTTGGGTGTTTACGCTCCTGATCGTGCTGGCTGTTTCCATCTTTGGCGCCTACCTACAATACGTTCAAAGAGAGTTGAAATTAGCGCAAGAGAAGGAGAGACATCTAAGCAGTGAGCTGATTAATGCCGAGGAACAGGAGCGGCGCCGAATAGCTTCGGAACTTCACGATGACTTTAGCCAGCGACTGGCCGTACTGTCGCTGGGTCTGGAGAACGTGGATGAAGCAACGCCCGCATCACTCGCCGATGTGCATGAGCGGTTGCACGAACTTGTGAAATCCACAAGCGAACTTAGCACTGATCTCCACACGCTATCTCACCAGCTCCATTCATCCACGCTCGAGAGCCTCGGTCTTGTCCCTGCCGTGGCCGCCTTGTGCAAGGAATTCACTGCCAATCAAGGCATCAGAGTCGACTTTACGTCCACCGAAATTCCCCGATCGGTAAATCCCGACACGGCCCTTTGTGTTTTTCGCATCGTTCAAGAAGGGCTTCGAAACTTAAAAAAGCATAGCGGCGCGGAGCAGGCGAAGGTGGACCTGAAAATGACCGGCGAGAGACTGGAAGTCACTGTGCGAGACGAAGGTTACGGTTTCGACTTGCCAGGTCTGCACAAGAATGAGGGACTGGGCATTCGAAGTATGGAAGAACGCGCACGGTCGCTGGGTGGAAAATTCGAAATTCATTCGCAATCTGGGAAAGGGACAACCCTGAAGGCTTCCCTACCACTCGCACCGGATGCAGGAATGGTCAAGAAAACACCTAAGGGTCGTAGCGCGGGAGCCGTGTAATCCAGGATCGCCGAGCACCACGTCGTCCCTGCCCAAGGTTTGAGGGCGTTTCTGGAGTGGGAACGCCCGACCCTCTATTGTTAGTTTTGACAATTGACAGTCGCTTTGGCCTTAATCTACTTTGGGGTGCAGTGAGTCGAGGTGTCCGGCCTGCCTGGCAAGCAAGCCGAGCACCTGCCATAGAGCCTCAGCCAGCTGCGATGCTCCGCAAAGGGTTTAAGGACATGGAATGTGTGTCAACGGACAGGGCCCGCCCGCGCTTCCTAATCGCGGATGACCACTCAATCTTTGCTGAGGCTTTAAGAGTCTTCTTGGAACGGACTTACCCAGTTGTTGGCGTGGTAGCCGACGGTCGCGCCCTGATTGAGGCGGCTCTGAGGTTTAGGCCTGAAGTCATCGTTGTTGATGTGGGGATGCCCGTCCTGAATGGGCTGGACGCCGCGCGCAGGATTAAGGAAAATGCTCCCAACATTAAGTTCATCTTTCTGACGATGCAAGCTGATCCTAATCTCGCTGCCGCGGCCCTCGAACTCGGGTTGATCGGGTTTGTCCTCAAACATGCGGCCGGGACCGAATTACTGAAGGCGATTGATTGCGTGCTGCATGGGAAGGCCTATCTGAGTCCCCAAGTGAGGGCAAATGATTGGGTTGCCACAAGAGCGTGCGCGCGTCAGTTTACCAAGGAATTGAGCCCCCGGCAGCGGGAAATCGTTCAGTTGTATGCGGAGGGGCGGTCCATAAAGGAAATCGCGGGTGTGCTCAATTTAAGTGAAAAGACAATTGAATTCCACAAGCATCACATCATGGAAGCTTTTCACCTGAAAAGTAATGCAGGGCTGATACTCTATGCTTTAAGACACGGGCTAATCTTTGCGGAACCCGAACCGTCCCGCGCGTGTTGTTAGAGCCACCCATCACAAATCGTAGACGCTCCACAAACTAGCAGACCAGTGTCCTAGGGATTTCCCCAGTAGCGAACCGCGTTCACGCCGCCTAGCATCCACTTGAGCTTTAGTTTTGCACCATGGCGGCATGGATGACCGTGGCGAGTTCACGCGTGGATTTCGGACGGCGGACGGGTTTGATTCGTCCGCGCATATTTTTGGCCGATGACCACGACGAATTCCTGGAAGCCGAAATCGGGCTACTGCTACCTCACTTTGATATCGTGGGCATAGCAACCGACGGGGCCTTCCTTGTGTCAGAAGTTCAGCGCCTCAACCCGGACGTTGTTGTTGTTGACATCGCGATGCCACTAATGAACGGCATTGATGCAGTCCACAAGCTGGTAAAGTCCGGTTCCACTTCAGAGTTTGTATTCCTAACGATTAATACTGGCGAAGAATTTGTTAAAGCTTGCCAGGAGGTGGGCGCTCAAGGTTACGTCTGGAAATCTCAAATCAAGGCTCATCTGATCCCCGCTATTTATGCCGTTCTCGAACACCGTACATATGTTTCTCCATTAGCTCCCTCGCGATGATTCGAAATTCTGAAACACTTGCTTCCTAGTTAGGGATTTCCCTAGTTGCCGTCGCGATCGAAATAATCTAAATCGGTAAGCAGGCTGACGGGGCCCCTCAAGCCCTTGTGAGCTTCAGCGTCGATCGGAGCTAAGCATGTCAGCTCGGATGTCAGACCTCAACCACCCTCAAAAGGAGGAGCCCAAGCGTTTGGGACTCCTCCTCAGCCCCGTGCTGACGAGTTGAGGAGAACCCGTGAACAGCGGGCACTGAGTGCGGCGAAGCGATTGGCCCACGGTTGCAACGTACAGGTGGAACTTACGAGGGCAAATTGAAAACTCTTGGATCAGGTCGTCTAAGGAAAACCGCACAAAACGTGGTGGCCGTTCTATGCTCTGCGCTTCTCTTGCCGGGAGACGCACTTGCCGCGCGCCAGTCGCAGGCACCGGCAGCCGGATCGACGCAGCAAGAAGCTGCTAACCTATCTTCGGACCAGCTTGACTCGCTGGTAGCCCCGATCGCCCTATACCCGGATCCGCTGCTCGCTCAAGTGCTCGCCGCTTCGACGTACCCCTTAGAGCTTGTTCAACTCCAACAATGGCTAGGGAAAAACAAGAACCTAAAAGACAAGGCGCTCGCTGATGCGGTGGAGAAGCAGCCTTGGGACCCAAGCGTTCAGGCCATGGCAGCGCTGCCGGATGTTGTCAAACGCTTGGTGGACGACATCCAGTGGACCGCGGAGCTCGGCAATGCATTCCTCGCGCAGCAAAACGACGTAATGGATGCCGTACAGCGCATGCGGAAGAAGGCCCAAGAGAAGGGGAACCTGAAATCCACTGAGCAAATGAAGGTCGAAACGAAGGTAGTGGAAAACCAGCAGGTGATCGTCGTCGAGCAGTCCAATCCGCAGGTCGTCTACGTTCCCAGCTATGACCCCGTGGTGGTGTACGGCGCCCCGGCTTATCCATACCCACCAATTTACTATCCTCCTGCCGGCTATTACGCCGCGGGAATGGCGATCTCTTTCGGTGTTGGCTTGGCTATGGGAGCGGCTTGGGGAGGAGGCTGGGGCTATAACTGCGGATGGGGCGGCGGAAACAACAACATCAACATCAACCGCAACAACACGTTCGTCAATAACTCGAACAGGCAAAATGTCGGTAATCGTCCCTCTCAACAGCCGAGTCGCGGAGGAGGCAACAACTGGCAGCACAATCCACAGCACCGGGGCGGAACTCCGTATTCAAATAGGTCTACGGCAAACAAGTACGGCGGCACAAGTCGGGGGGCCTCGGCTTCCGACCGCCAAGCCAATGCGCGGCAACAACAGTCTCGTCAGCAGGGCGGCGGTCGACAGCAGGCCGCCACAATGGATCGCGGCGGTGCTGGCGGCGGGAGACAGCCGGGCGCTAGCAACCGAGCTGCGGGGGGAGGCGACCGAGTAGGAAACCGACAAGTCTCGGGCAGTTCGGGCGGAAGAAGTCCCGGCGCCTTCGGTGGTTCTTCCGGAAGCGGGAGCGCAGCACGAGCCAGCAGTTCGCGTGGCAGCTCCAGCATGGGAGGCGGTAGCCGCGGCGGTGGTGGCGGGCGGCGGAGGTAAACAGGTCATGGAGAATAAAACTCAAATGACGTCGAGAATGATGAACTCGTTAGCGCGGAGTGCATTCGCTAGATTTTCTATAGCCGCCCTTTCTTGCGCCTTTGCGCTGCTCTGCTCGTTGGGTTTGTTATCTCAACAGAAACCATCCGAAGCTTCGTCGCAAAACCAGAAGACTTTCACTACTCCGAAAGAGGCTGCTGACGCACTCGTACAGGCTGCGGGGAGCTTTGATGTGCCCAGTCTGGAGCAGATTCTCGGCACGGGTAGTGAAGACTTAATTGCTTCGGTAGACTCTGTTCGGGACAAGAGCATCGCTGTTGCGTTTGCTGCTAAGGCTCACGAGAGAAACTCCGTAGTTGTAGACCCCAAGAATCCGAACCGTGCCACCCTTGTGGTTGGAAACGACGATTGGCCGTTGCCGATCCCCATCGTCAACCGGGATGGGAAGTGGTTGTTCGATACAAAGGCTGGCCGCCAGGAAATTCTGTACCGTCGCATCGGAAGCAATGAATTGGATGCCATCGAAATCTGTCGCGGCTACGTGGAAGCCCAGCACGAATATGCTTCCGAAAAACATGACAGCTCCAGAGTAAATCAGTACGCACAGCGAATCATCAGTACCCCTGGAAAGCAAGACGGTCTGGTGTGGCGAAATCCCGACGGGACACTCGGCGGGCCTATTTCTGAAGGTATCGCTGACGCCTTAGAAGAGGGTTATACGGATCAAGCCAAACCATATCACGGATACTTCTTCAAGATACTGAAAGGCCAGGGTCCCGCGGCGCCGCTCGGTGAGCTGAATTTCGTCATAGAAGGGGCGATGATCGGAGGCTTCGCTCTTGTTGCTGCTCCGGCGGACTATCGTGTTACGGGTGTTAAGACATTCATTGTCGGTTACGAAGGGGTTGTCTATCAGAAGGATTTGGGCCCAGATACGCTCAAGATTTTCAAAGAAATGGAGCTTTATGATCCGGACAAATCTTGGAAACCGACGGACGACAATTGGCCGCCGAACGCGTTCGATGGGTCGACTTCGGTGGGGGATGACTGAATGGCGCGCCCCCCGCATCAACCACAGGAGATCGTGACCGCTCCTGCCTCTCGCGCGAATCTCTCGCCGTGAGGGCTGCCCGCCTCCCCACCAATGTCCCAGCCAACAATCTTGCAGGAACCGCCTGACTTCTCATTGGTCTTGGGGGGCCCTCTCTACCAGATCTTCTGGCGAGCGCATCTCTCCGGCCCAGCGCTGGAACTCCTCCAACGTAGGATTCTGGTCATCTCGCTCAGTGCCTGGGTACCACTAGGCGTGTTGGCAGCGATCGAAGCTCATTTCCTCGGACGCCAAACACTGACTTTCCTAGGCGACATTGAATCCCATGTGCGCTTTCTGGTGGCACTGCCGCTACTCATCGCTGCCGAGCTAGTTGTCCACCGCCGCATCAGGCCGGTGATCAAGCTCTTTCTGAAACGCGGGATAGTTACTCCGGAAGACACGCCGAAATTCTATGCAGCCATCGATGCCGCATTGCGGGCCCGTAACTCCCCGTGGTTAGAGCTCGCCCTGCTGCTTTTCACCTACATCGTCGGGCACTGGTTCTGGCGGCATCAGGTCGCCCTGGAAGCGTCGACCTGGTACGCCAGCCCCGACGGGATGGGCATACACCTGACGCTAGCGGGCTACTGGTACAGCTTCGTGAGTCTTCCCATCTTCCAATTCATCTATCTCCGCTGGTATCTGCGGCTTGGAATCTGGTTTTTGTTCCTGTGGCGTACGTCCAGATTGAAACTTCGATTGATGCCCGCCCACCCGGACCGTTCGGGCGGAATCGGTTTTCTCGGCGGAATCAGCTACGCTTTTGCGCCGTTCCTGCTCGCGCAGGGCGCGCTATTGGCAGGACTGATCGCCAGCAGGATCTTTTACCAGGGGCAGAATCTGATGTCGTTCAAAGTGAGCATTTTCATGCTGACTGGATTCTTCGTCCTAATGATTCTTGGTCCGCTTACTATTTTCACTTCTCAACTTTCCAGCGCCAGACGGAATGGCTTGAGCGAATACGGGAACTTGGCTACAGCCTACGTGACCGGGTTCGATGAGAAGTGGCTCCAGGGAGGTCCAAAAGGCGAACTTCTGGGCGCAAACGACATCCAGTCACTTGCCGACCTTGCGAACAGTTACGCTGTCGTGAGCGAAATGCGACTAGTGCCGTTCACACTGAAAGACATGCTGCGACTGGCCATCGCTACAGTTTTGCCGATCTCGCCTCTGTTGCTCACAGTTATGCCGTTCGAAGAATTACTGACTCGATTCGTCAAAATGATTTTCTGAAAAAAGCACGTCGAATCCCTCCTTGACCTCCACCCCTCGGTCTCGAGCAGAAATTTGCGACTGATTACCTGCGCTCGAGCCTAGCCCCCCACCGCCGCCTGCCTAGGGATTTCCCTAGTTGAGTACACATGGAGCCGGACCTAGATTGATTCCGAAACCGAGGCTTGGCCTTGGAGGTTTTGGTCTCGATCCAATAACTGAGAAAGACGGAGGGAGCTAATGCACCGAAAAACGATTGTACTAAGTTTGATGGCTTTGTCCTTTCTGGCATCGGCCTCGGCTTTTGGCGCAGATGTCAAAGGGATGATCATTGCCCGGGCTGGAGACACGTTGGTCGTGAAGTCTGGGCAGGGTAACGTCACTGTAGTCCTCACCGATTCTACGACTACGAAAGACGACAGGGGTCTCTTTGGCCTGGAAAAGCAACAGATGGGCGATGTCGTGCTGATCCCAGGACTCAAGGTGGACATTGACGGCGCGTCCGACGATCAAGGCCGGGTGGTAGCCAAGACAATAACCGTCGACGGCGACGACCTGGAGACTGCGGAAATGATCCAGTCCGGGTTGCATCCCACCGCCCAGCAAGTCGCAGCCAACGTGCAGACTCTCGCGGCCCACCAGGAGCAACTTGGGGCTCACAGCGAGCAACTTGCGACCCACAAGGAAGATATCAACGCCAATCAGCAGAACATCTCCGAGAACCAGCAGCAGATTCAAGCGAACATGTCGGACATCGAGGACAACACGAATCGCTTTACCACCTTGAGCGAATATGATGTGAAGGGTGAAGCGACCGTGAAATTCGACTCCGGTAGCACCAAGATCTCGGCGCAGGACCAAGAAGAACTCAAGAATCTGGCACAAACCGCTACGGGCCTGAATGGATACATCATCGAGGTGACGGGCTATGCCGACTCAAGAGGCAACGCTGCGATGAACACGCAGCTGAGCGAGAACCGCGCTAAAGCAGTGATCACCTTCTTGATGCAGCAAGGTAACGTGCCGGTGCGCTATATCGTGGCGCCGGGCGCCATGGGGGAGTACGGGTCTGCGGCACCGAACGAGACCAAGGCCGGGCGGGCTGAGAACCGTCGCGTTGTCGTCAAAATCCTGGTCAACAAGGGCATCGTCGGCAGCTAGCGATACTCTTTCAGCAGCGGCGGGGCACTTGCACGGCCCTCTACTCGAAGGCAGCGATGTGGGTTGCTTTGCCGCTGCCGGGAGTTTTTCGAGAGCTGAATGTAAATCTGTTCCGCTTGCTGAGATTTCATGGATTGCATCAGGATGGCGGTACTCGCGGATAGGCCGGCCGAACTGAAGAGGCAGCAGAGACCCCGTGGCCTCGCACACCTAGGCGCCCCATCGACATTTCTGACAGTTCCGCAAGAGTTTTCAACCTGCAATAGGAAGGCTGGTCGAACGGGTTCGAAATGGATCTCTTCATACTGCAGGAATTTCTTGCGGTGCTGCTCGTACTCGCAGCTTTGACGGGAACAATCCTGTTTTTGGGGATTTGCCTTATTTTGTTTCAGGAAGGTTTACGCCGGGCCGTCCACGGGAGCCGAACGCACCTCATATCTCTTGGAGGTGTGAGCGCAAAAGAGCAGTGGCTCCAAGCCCATGGTCGCTCCATCCCCCGCTAAAGGCTAGAACCGAGCCACCTGAGGAAGTACCATGTCGCGCAAGGAATGCAATTCGAGCAATCAGCGGAGCTTCAAGTCTGAAATGACGATTGCTTTTGGCGAACCTAAAAAAATGTGAATCACCCCCCGCTTTATATTTGCCAGGATAACTTCGTGTGTTTGGATTGTGGCCATCTAGGACTCACGTTGCCTGCGAAGAAATTAAAGCAGCTCAAACAGGAGTCCTATTCTGTTGGATTCGAGCATGCGAATTCTTCTGGTATTGGGCGCGTATCTTCTGTTCATGCCGTCAGCGGCGTTGGCACAGACCGCTCCCGAAGAACTGAGAAAGGCCGCAAGAAACCCATTCGCAGACGAGATCAAGCTTACGTTAGAGGAAGATTTCACCTTCAACCAAGGACCTTATGATCGCAGCGCGAATTCCTTCGCGATTCAACCGGTGATTCCGCTCTCAATCACGGGAGATTGGCTTCTTGTAACGCGAGTTGTCGCGACGGCGATCGCGTATCAGCCGAATTCACTTGCGAGGAGCGGAGGGGCCACCGGATTAGGGGACACTACGAGTTCCTTCTTCTTGACGTCGGCCAATACGGGAAAGCTGATTTGGGGTGTAGGGCCCGCAGTTTTAATGCCGACGGCTACAAGCGATCCGCTGGGAGCCGGAAAATGGGGCGTGGGTCCGACCGGTGCTGCGCTGGTCGAGCCGGAATGGGGCTCTGTCGGCGTGCTGGTTCAGAATATTTGGTCCGTTGCAGGCGGCTCGGACCGTTCACCAGTAAACCAACTTCAGATCGAGCCGATGTTTTCCTACAATCTGCCTCGAGGCTGGTACCTCACGAGCAATCCCACGATTGTTGCGGACTGGACGCAGTCGCCGAGCGAGCGATGGCTCCTGCCCATCGGAGGTGGCGCGGGCAGGAGTTTCAACATCCGGAAGCAAGCGGTTGATTCGAACCTCACGTTGTATTGGGATGCTGTTCGCCCTGCGAATCAGTTTTCGCCAAAATGGCAGATGAACCTGCAGTTCACGTTTCTCTTTCCGATTCCGAAACACTCAAAGGAGAATCACTGACGGCCAGACCAATGAGCTCTTGCGCCTAAAAAGTCACCGTACCCGAAATCTGTAGGGAGTATCCCTGAAATGTTGACCTGCTCTCGAATTCTCGAAAATACTTCACGCCCAGGCTCACTTTTCGAGCCGGCAAGATTACATTTGCTGAGAAACCGAGAGAATTAACCTTGTAATGTGCTGCCGCCTGTGCGGCGGTAATAGTTGGACCACTCTTATCGGTGGTCTGCCATTGTCCGTAACCCACTAACCCGAGCTGCAGGCGTAAATCTTCTTGGAGAGAGAAAACGTGCGTTAGTGAATAGTCCAGGTCAAAATTCTGGCCAGGGTGAATGTTTGTGCCCTCCTGAGTGGTATGGAATTCATACATCTGAAACGCGGACACGGCTGTTGCTTTGTTCTTTGTGAGATAGAACGTTTCACCCGCCGATGCGGATTGGGTCCAGTATCCGGAACCCACATTGTTGCTCGCGTTTGCACCGAATCGGCCCGTGGGCGCCAGGAAACCGTATGCCGCGCGAATATCAGCGCGCTTCGTGCGCCAACCGAGGATGAACGGTTGATAAAAGGAATCCGCAAATCCTCCGCCTCCACTCAACGCGCCCTCGACATCGGAAGTGAGCGAATTGTTGGCGATCGGCAAGGTAGCGGAAAAGGAAAATACCGCACCGCCCAACTTCCTTATCTTCTTCTTGCTCACGAAAACAAAGCTATTCATATCCATGATGACGGAGTTTTGGCCGGTGGCCAGGGTTTCGCCGTTAGGCCCCTTCAGTTCGTCGCGCGCGTAAAGAATGAAGAGGTTTGCGTATGTGAACCCGGATTCGGGAGTGACTCCCGAGTTGGTAGCGCTCATTCCTGCGGGGTACACGCCCCTGACCTGCCCGTGGCCGGGCACAGCAAACACGCAGACTGCAGCGATCAGCCCGATAGACGCAATCAGATTTCTTTTGAGGAATCCCGTCTTTCGCGTGTTAACCATATCCGGTAAGGTCGATGGCGGTTTCAGACTCCCAGCTCGTTGCTGTGCCTGATTAGGTTTAGCAGCCCTCACATCCGAGCAAGGTTCTTCCAGAACATCTCGAGGCTGTCTGTCCCACCGAACAAAGTCGTAAAAATCGTGAGGTCGGTTAATAGAATATGTCCGGCCCGTTCATTCTTCGGGGGCATCCAGACGCAAGAATTGAACTCCGTGTTTCCCGCCGCAGTGAAAGGGTGGGGTCGGTCAAGATCAATCGGCTGGCGGCTAAGTACATGGACGGATTTCGCGTCGTCGGCGGTTACGGCATAGTGTGGCAGGTGGGGATGAAAGTTGAATGTGGTGACACCTTTCAGTAAGCCAAGTTTGTCCAGGTCCCGGTTGATCGTAAGCGGTGAAATCTGCTTGGTACCTTTGACAAGTGCCGGGCGGAGCCCAAATTGATTCATGACCGGAACACCGAGCGCCTTCATCAAGGAACGCGTGTACTGTCCGAAGCGCTGCTGGCGAGGGACAAGTGCGTCACCGTGGTGCAAATATTCCATCTGCCGCTGCTTCATGTCGTTCGTGCAACCCACGTCGTGATGCGGGCCTATCATCAGGCAGGTTCCTTCGCGTTTCAGCCACTCTCGAATTGCAGCGATTTCCTCCGGTGCCGCCTCCTGCTCTGAAACCAGGTGGTCAAGACCGAACACCATGAGCGTGTCCGTGTCCTGCAGAATTCGTTCGTCTATCGGAAGCTTGTATCCCGCCTGGTCAATCCGCTGGAATACGGCTACCGGTTGTGTAGTGATTTCGCCAAGCACTTTCTGGAAGGACAGCGTCGAGCGGTGGAACAACTCCAACGTGCCTTCTATTCCTTGCAGGAAGTTCTTCGCGTCCCACTCCGTGGTCTCATACTCCGGCCAAGCCACCCTGCGGACCTCGGTCATGGTCGAAAAGCGGTTGTCCATTTCCGTGAGGTCCCGGTTGGATTCCCACGGATAGCTCCACGTCCAGTAGATGGATACCCTTCGTTTTGCCGAAGCATACTTGCGGGGTATGTGGTTCTGGTTGTACGTGCGGGGCGGCTGAAGTGCGGTGCTCATGACTGTTTTCCTTTCTCGCTGCCCTTCGTTAGAGCAGGAGGGTTCATTGTCTTAGCGGCCGATTCCCCAGCGATGCGAGGTATCGAAGTGCTTTGATACCCGGTAGGAAAAAGTAAGCGCCGCCTCGTACGGTCGTGAAAGCTGGTAGCCCCGTGATCTTCTTACGGATGGGCCGCTTCGGGATCGTCATGTCAAAGGTGCCATCTTGAGTGCCGAAGATTGGATCGCGCTGGTTTCCTAGTTCATGAAAGTTCGGATCGTTCACCCACACGTTCATTGCAAATTCAAACTGCCGAATCAGGCTGGCGCAACCGATGAAAGCCGCGATACCTCGCTCTTTGCCGTCTTCGGGCGCGCCTTCCGGCAGCGGTGGACCGTAGGTCCCTCCCCGACGGATCATCTTGTGTCGCTGCATATTCACCGCGGTGTCGCGCGGGTTCATGCGCCGAATGTGCGCACCCAAGGGACAGCCGTAACCGTGTGGGTCCATGTTCGCGTAGGTGAAATTATTCGTGCGCTGGGGATCTGCGCCAAGCTGGGGATCGTCTTTCTCTGGCGCGAGGACTAGTGGAGCGCCGCTCCGCCATCGCCCCATCAGTTTCGCCGCGACTAATTCCTGTTCTTCGCAGGTTTCGCCATGTTGTCGAAGAAATGCGCGAAATGCGCCGACGTGCTCCTCCATCCTCAGATACGCCAGGTAGCTTCCGTTGCGGGAAAGGATCTCGGGCTGCGGTATCCCTTGGGCGGACCTTCCTCGTCCGGATACCCGAGAAAAAATTCACCCGCTTCGATCGGCGGACCAGAGCCAGGCGTCGGCTCGACTCCCGTTCCCGCGATTACTGGCTGCGAGAGCCGATCACGGTAACCAAAGTGTTCGCGAACAGAGTCGTACGGCGGTATGGCCTCGAGATCCAACGACGAGAGAGCCTCCACGCCCTCGCATTGCGACAAATACCGGGCATGTTCTTGCCTGCATCGTTCACGTTCCGCGACGTCGCGGGCGAACAGTATCGCAATAGCATGAAGGTCTGGACTCGCCATTCCTCCCACCCAGCGCGAGGGGGCGTTCGCTCCCGTCGCCCCGAGGATTGATGCACGGGCTGCCATCCCCTGTTGGAACTCTTCGGGAAAGGTGGCCAACGAAGCTTCAGTAATACCTAGCGCGCGCAAGCCATTCCAGGTGACGGCCACAGTTATCCACCTCGAGTCCAAGGGTCTGGCGCCGATCGCGTTTGCCGTCCCTACTTTGTCGAGGATACCGGTCAGCCACGCACGTCCACCCGCCGCATGCCGAAATGTCAGGAATTCGTACCGTGCCGCGAGAGCCGGTGGCCGTGCAATCAGAAAATGCTGGATGTCGTCAAACTCAAGCACCGCAGGGTCTCCTCAAGCCGCCGTCTCCTCGACAAGCTCGGACTGAATGGCGAATAGTCGCGAGATAGCGAGGGACGTGCTTCACCCCTCGCCCGCCGAAATGTCTCTACTGCATCAAGTCGAGCATTCCAGAAAATGCCGCCTTAAGCTTGAGGGCCTTCTTGACCTCATCGGCCGTAACAAACGGGTACTCCCCATATTCCAAAAAACTCGGACACTGATGTTCGCGAAAGAACTTGATGACCGCTGGGGGGTTTGTCTTCCAGTCGTCTGGCCATCCTTCGAGGTTCACGAAAACTGTGGTGATGCCAGTTTTAGTAAAGATATCAATTGCATCCTCAATATATTTGTCGAAATCGGTGTCGAAGATGCCCTGATACATAAAGTGCAGCCCCGAGCCGACGTCGAACAGAACCCAACGGAGATAGTGGAGCTTCAGCGGCGCGAGAACGAGGGGATCGCCCTTCACTGCCTCCTCAATGCTTTTCCCGTAATCGCGTATCACCTGCTCTTTGCCAGGCTTGACTTTTCCGACGACCGAAAACCCGTAGCAGGCAGGAGTCTTGGGAAAGACAGGGCCGTAGCGTCCCTGCTCAAGCTTGAGATATCCTTCCTTCGGGAGCGCCATCGCGGCCGGCTTTGTCCAGTCGTTTTGCCTGGATGTTGTCCCTTGCTTAGGATCGTCAATTGCGATTGGTTTTGTTGCCATCTTCATTCTCCTTTGATGGTTTGCAAGAAATATGCGCGCGTGCCTTTGCCTTCTCCCCAGGCAACCTATTTAGGCTGGTCGGGGCCTCACCAACAACTAGGGGAATCCCTAGCCAAATGATCCAGACAATCGCGATTACCGCCGATAGCTATCTAAGTCCGGATTCATGGTCGGGAGAGGAATTCGAAGATCGGAAAGTCGATGTTGCGTAACTGCGCCGAAGTGCGAGACTGGATCGGGAAACTCCTACAGAAGGTTTTGCTTCGTCAGCTCTTTCACGATGAGTTTGACGAGCCCATCGATTACTTTTTTCGCCGATTTCGGATTGAATGAATCGCTGGTGCCGGTCCAGATGAGTTCTCCATCCGGCAGGTTCGCTGCATAAAAATTAGTTTCCACTCGAACCGTCGTATCTTCACGCAGGTAGTCGGGACTATAAACTTGCCGGTAGGCCGTATGGTAATAACCATAGAACGAGTGATAGTAACCGTAAGGAGCGACGTAACTATGGCCGGGGACGTAGGTAGTTTTTTTATCCACTTTGACCAGCCGCGAAACAAGGACGGCATCGATCTTGAAGTCGCGAATCTGGCCTCTCAAATAGGCAGGTTCCAGCTCGGCAGAGTCAGGGCGGAAGAGGATCGTGTTTCCGGGAATCACCTCAAGGCCGTCATTTGCGAGTGCAGACGAAAGATCGTCTTCGAAGTCCGCGCGAACTTCCGGATTCTCGCTCATGCCGATTACCAGAATCCGACGAGGCTTCGAACCGGAATAGTCGGGATTCTTCCAACTCACGAGGAGCTTCGTGCCTTTGGCATTCGCAACAGGCAAGACGGCGAGGAAGCAAAGTATCAGTGTCCAGATCGCAGCGGCTGTGAAGAGCATCTTGTAAGCGAGTGATTTTCATTGTCATTTCCTTTGCGGTCCAGTCATTTGCGCCCGGTCGATGGTGCGCAGCTGCTCGCCTGATCACGGCACTGAATAAGGCCAGCGAGTCGGTCATTAGGCCCCGTGCCCTGCCTTACTTTCCGAACGGACTGAGATCACTTTTTCGGAGGAAAACTCTTCATCGTCTTTTGTATGAACTTGTCCACATTCTCTTGCAGTTTGCTCTTGAATTTGTTGGGGTCCCGAATCCTGTCGGACGCCGTCGCCTCCCAGAGATTGCTCTTTGTCGCCGCATCCGTCACAGTGATCTTCACTTTCGCCAGACTGGAAACCCATACGTCGGAGGAAATTCCGCTTACGTCGCCCCAGTAGTAGCCCACCATGTCCGGAGCGTACAAATATCGTTGCGGGCCCACATCGGTTTTGGGCTCTCCGCCGGCCTCATACGTGACGCGGAAGTCTGGATTCTGGTCATCTTCCACGAAACCCCTGGCTCGCAGATTCCGGTTAATGGAATCGACGATCGCCATGTTGATGCGCTCCTGAACGTCTTTAGGCTGCTGAGTCAGCAGGTAGTTTGAGCCCCACGTATATTTCTTATATTTTGTGAAATCTACGGATTTATTGAACGTAGACTTCACGTCTTGCGCGACGGCGCCATCGGACGTAAGCAGCACGCCAAAACAAAACAGAAACACCGCTAGTTGTCTTCCAGGCATGATCCGCCTCCTCCCTACGCCACCACGAAGATCCCGTTTGCGAAACCGTGACTAACAGCCGCTGAGGCCCCCTTCCTGTGGGCTCGATCCCGTTGCAGCCGCAAAACGTTTAAAAGGACCAGCCGATCCCGGTGCTTGTCCCGAGCTCATTCTTTTTTGCCGTCGCCGGCGGCCTGCTATCGAAGTTATCCCAGAAAGTGAAAGCGAGATGAAAGTTGTTCCTAAGTTTGATCGTAAGTGAATTGTTTGTCGTAACGCGCAGACGGCCGGTGTCAGTGAGTCCCGGGAATGTCCAGACCTGAGAATTAAACTCTCCGAAATTGAAGCGAACGTAACTGTATTCCAGTCCGACGACACCTTCCATGCTCTGACCCGACGGATTGCCCGCAGTGGTGCCGAAGGACTCGTGAACGTACACGACGCCAGCCAGCCAAGCGAGATTACTGGTCGTCGTACGTTTCACGTAGCGTCCATAGGCGCCGCCGAAAGTCGTGCGGAGGGTCAGATCCTGCTGGCTGCTGTGGAGAAAATCCGACAGAGCCAAGACGTAAGAATTTGCGTTTAGAAACTTCGAGTACGTCCCCTGGAAGTCCTGACGGTTGGTTTTGGACGCGCCCGACTGACCGCTAAACGTCGAATCGAAAGATGTCGCCGCCTCCCACTTCGGGGTCTTGTACGCCGCGCTTGTATTGGAGTTAAGCGACGACTGGCTATTGCCGCTGGTAAAGCTATAACCAAAATCAATGGCTCCCTGCAATTGCTGCCAGAATGTGGGGCTTCTCGAGTCAATGCTCACAATTTCCAATGAAGGCACTTGCGTTTCCTCAGTCGCCTCACGAATCGAAAAGTCTTCTGGGTTCGGCTCCTCACTGGAACGTTTTTCAATCTTGCCCTCGAGTCGTTTGCCGTTGGTCAATACAATTCGGTAGGTAGCGGTGCTCTGCACCGATTGCACCTGATTCCAATCCAGCCCGATATCGCTGGACACATAGTCCGTTGACACATACAACAAGCCGTTTTTCAATTTGCTCACTTCACCGGTGAAATGGTCGCCGTTATTCATGATGACCACGTCTTTTCGTTTCGCCTGAGCCGGAACACAGAAAAACGCCAAAAGCACCACCAGGAAGACGACCCTGTGTACTCGAAGAAATTCACACGTTCGAATCGTCATTTCTTGACTCCTACGATCCGCTCTCATCGAAACTGGCGACGAAGAGGGCGGCAGCATCACATTCAGCAAACACAATTTCCGAACGTCACTCGCCAGGTCTTGCCGACGTCGTTCTTGAGATCTCCTTCCCGAGGAGGCCTTCCGGGAGCCGCGTCGGACATGAGGTTAGGGCTATCGACATTTCTTGGACGAGAACGGTACGATCTGCAAGCGCGAGGAGAACGACGGCGAAGCTGATCCTCGCGATCAAGAGAATCGACTGGAAACGATCTGCTCATCATCTCGTCCTCGCGGTCTGGTCACCAGCTGTCGCTCCACTTTCGAGTTGCAGTGCTTTGCGATTGTTGCTGGACTCTGGCGCGACGGCTAGAACCGCAAATCTCTTCGGCGGAGGGGTCGGGACTCGGGGAGCCTTGACGCGTGATGGTTGCTCTCCGAGTCCCGTTGGGGTGTTTCAAGTCGGCAGGGGATGTACCGACCGCGCCCATATGGGGTCGTTCTTCTTACATCTCTTAGACCTCGCTCCGTTGCGAAACAACTAGGGGAATCCCTAGCGGAGTTCGTCCTTGAGTTTCTATTCCCTTCAAACCATGTGAGGCGGCTCTCCCCGGCGACGGGGAGAGCCGTTTTATGCGTGAAGCAAACCCGTGCGGCCGCTTCTTTCACGGGTTCAGGCAACGTTTTCAGCCAGTCTTCACGTGCTGATTGGGCGTGACTATGCTGCAGCGACCTTTGCGGCTACCTTGGTCGCGACGAAATTCCGTATGAGACGCCGCGTTCGTTCGACAAACGCGAGCTTGTCTGCCAAACAACTCTCGAGCAGAACGCCAACGGCATAATGCCCAGTGACGTCGGCCGCTGCTACCAGCGCAACGTACTCGGCAATCCGAAGATGGATCAGGTGACTAACCTTGGCTAGGATGAAAAGATGCTTTGCAATCGGGTGCTGTATCTCCGCCAGTTCTCTGCGGAAATCCTCAACGAACACCTCTTGGAGACGGCCGCTGAGCTTCACAGGCTGCTCCCCGATCAGTTCGAAACACCGATCAATCGCGCTCAGGTCCTTTTCCGCGATCCACGCACGCGATTCGAGTGCTTCTTTTACGTCTGGATCCTGGGCTGCCTGGCTGATCTCCTGATAGATTTTGGTCGAACGCTCAGTGCTCTGCCGTGCGTCACTAAGCAACATCACGAATAGTTCCTTCGGGTTTTTTACTGTCATGACTTTTCTCCTTACCGGCGTGTGTTGATCGCCGGCCCGACGTTTATTGTTCTCCGAGAATTTGAAATGTCCTCTTGGTCGTATGGCCTGAAGTCAGAATCATCAGCTTGAGCGGGACTGACAACGGCTCGGGTCCCTCGTCAGGTGGTGCTTTTGCCTATGAGAGAGTAGCGCCTCGCGTCAAGGAAGGATTCCTAGGGATTTCCCTAGTTGTGAAAGCATCGAGGCAGACCTAGGGTTATTCGAGAAACTAGGCTTTGGCCCTAGCTCCTTCGGAGTTCGGCTAGCAAATTCCTCGGCGCTTCTCGTTGCGCAAGGTCTCGCCGGAATATAGGGCTTGACTTTGAGTTTCGTCTTTTTCCGATGCTGCTGTCAGGGAGCGTTGAGGGTATGGGCAAGTCATCGGGAAGAGGCAAAGTTCGCGAACCGGGAATAAATTTGGATTGTCGAGACGGTGGGGACCGCGCGGGAAAGGAGAAAGGCGATGACTCAGAGCAATCCGAGCGAATCCAGAGTTCGCGAATTCTGCTATGGCAGTTTCCTACTCGTAATGCTTCTCCTGGCGGCCGCGCTCGTCATTTCCGCGGATGACAGAGGTGCAGAGGTTATCGATGCAATTGCAATGGGCACCAGCACGCAGCTCGGTAAGATAGTCAGCGTGAAGGTGACCGTCTATGAATTCTCTACAGACGAGGATCGAGCGATCCTTGTCGACGCCTTTAAGCAAGGCCAGAATGAAGGCCTGGTGAATGCGCTCACCAGGATGAAGTCCGTAGGCCGCATTGCCATCACCGGCACAGTTGGCTACGACCTCAGCTACATTCGCCTGATCCCCACGCCAACCGGCCGCAAGGTCCGCTTCGTCACAAACCGCGAGATCCGATTCGGTGAACACTACTACAACACCCAAAGCAAAGCATACAACTTGACCGCAGGCGAGATCGAGATAAACGACTCCGACAAGGACAAGAACTCTGGCGTGCTCTTCCCCGCCGCCCAGTTGATTATCAACAAAGAGGGGCAGCTCGAATTCCAGCTCCGCCAAAATGCCTGGAAGCTCACCAGCATCATCGACTGGCACAAGGTCGGCGTTGGCGACTAGAGGGCCTGGAAGGTTAGCGTCGGCACGGTTGTTGAATTTGTCTCGTGAGGAGGCTCCGCATGAGAAGTCAGTCTAAACTGGCTTTGTGTTTCAGTGGACTCCTGCTGTCACTATCCCTGGCCGGCTTTCTAGTGGCCAACGCGCGAAATAAGGGCTCCAGCAAGTACGTTTGCACGGAAACAAATCCAGAGAGTATCTGCAGCGCGTCAAATCGTTGCGGATCCGATTCGAATCCATGTGTGGTGGATTTGAAACGCAGAGGTGGGACTTCGGCTACAGTTACGCCAGGCACACCGAATTCGAAGTCGAATTCCCCCTTCTGTGTGAAGGTTGGAACAACGGTTAGGTGGCAAAGCTCAGCGAAAAACACAGGCTTCATTGTTGATTTTGGACCCTCTTCTCCGTTCGACGGCTCCGGCGCAATTATCGGGGGATCTGACAGGTCGATCTCCGTAGTCGCCAAACGCCCAGGATGCTACAAGTTTTCGCTGGGGGCATGTATTGCTGGGACAATCTACGGAATGTGCGGATCAACGAACTCCGAAATTGTCGTTACGAGTGCGGGTAATTAGGGGACAACTCGATGAGCCGTCTCGGGCTGGGCGCTACTAGAGGTCGTAACGTATTGAGCGGTCTCAAAGACATTGAAGATCGGTCTAATTTCCACCTGCTCGGTTCCTGGATGGCGGCGATTCAGATCCCGCGCTCAAGAAGCGGCCTTCGCCATCACGGCCGAACTAGTGTTCATAGTGGAAGCCACGGATGCTACTTACGAGCGAGCGAAAGAGCACTTTTCCGATCGCGCGCTCACTGAGATTCTATACATTATTGGCACCTATATGTTTGTTGCGTCTGTGATCAGAACCGCGTGTGTGCCCTCGATGAAACAACGGCACCATCTCCACAGTAGGTTACGCGCTATGAATGACCTGCACACAGTGGATCAGACTCGGCCGCGAGGCTGATTACGGGCACTACGCTTCACGGCACTCCGGGCTATGACGGGATGACTGCGATCTCGTCCCCCGATCCACAAGGCAGGGCGAGGACGCTTCTGATCCCATTTCGCTCAGCTGACGCTCCTTCCGAGTAGGAAGCCTCTGCCTTGCGGCACAGACTGGAGCAAGAGAGCGTACGACCATGTGACCCTGTTCGATGTCTATGAATCGGCCATCTTACCCGATATCCTGGAGAGGAAGATTCAGGATCCCGAGCAGAGTTCGAACGCATCGGCCGTGCCCAGTGTTAGAGGGTGCCACTGAACATTTCCTAAGTCTTCCTAAGACATCGCTTCAAATCCAAGCTAGCAGATTTCCCATCGTTAATGGAAAAACCTCGGTTCTGCGCTCTGCGCCCGCTTTCTTTATTGACAGCAAATAGGCTTACGTTTTATCAATGAACATGGAAATTGCTTAGGATCGGCGGGTTCAAGTCCCACCCTCTCCGCCATTCTACGCCAATGCTTCGGATGCCGCCCTGATCCCAAGCGAAGGCGTGGCGCGCAGCCCCAGCCCACGTAGCCGACAGTTCCTGCTGGTATTTGTATTCTCCTATGCCTTCACATCGCGCGAGAAGGACTGGCGCAAAAATTCAGATTCAAGCATTTGGCCTGATTTTGGTTCTCCTGCTCGGGCCCGCCGGGGTCTGCGACGGTTACTCGGTGCTATCGCACGAGGCGATTGTGGATTCGGCGTGGGATGACGCGATTAAACCTCTTCTCTTGCAACGCTTCCCCGATGCCACGCGAGAACAATTGAAGGAAGCGCACTCGTACGCCTACGGCGGGTCGGTGATTCAGGATTTGGGCTACTACCCGTTTGGCAGCCACTTCTTCAGCAATCTGCTGCATTACGTGCGTACGGGAGACTTCGTGCAGGCGCTGCTGCGGGATTCGTCGAATCTCGATGAATATGCTTTCGCCTTGGGGGCTCTGTCACATTACGCGGCAGATAATGATGGGCACCGGCTCGCGGTGAACAAGTCGGTTCCGCTGCTGTATCCGCGGCTGCGCAGGAAATATGGGGACGTGGTGACATACGACCAGTCGCCGCCGGCGCATTTGAAGACGGAGTTCGGATTCGACGTGGTGCAGGTGGCCCGAGGGCATTACGGTTCCGATGCGTATCACGATTACATCGGCTTCCAGGTGTCAGAGGGGCTGCTAGATCGCGCGTTCAGGGAGACGTACTCGCTGGATTTGAAGTCTATTTTTACGGACTACGACCTTGCATTGGGGACGTATCGCTATGGGGTCAGCGAAGTGATCCCGAAAATGACAGACGTGGCGTGGCAGACGAAGAAGGATGAAATTCAGAAAGATATTCCGGGAATCACGAAGAAGAAATTTTTGTATCACATTTCACGCGCGAGCTACGAAAAGCAATGGCGCGGACATTACCAGAAACCCGGGTTCGGCACGAAATTTCTGGCGTTTCTATTTCGGCTGATTCCAAAGGTCGGGCCGTTCAGCGTTTTTACTTTCAAGATTCCGACACCGGAAGCGGAGAAATTCTTCATGGCGAGCTTCAATGGTTCGGTCACCGAGTACGAGCATTTTCTGCACGAAAAAAGAACTACGGATGCGATTGTGCTGGTGAACGACAATTTCGATACTGGAACGGTTACGAAGCCGGGGGAGTATCCGCTTGCGGACAAGACTTATGCGGATTTATTGGATCGCCACGCCAAGGAGCATTTCAAAGATATGACTCCCGAGCTGCGCGCGACGATTCTGGAGTTCTATGCCGATCCGAACGCGCCCATCACGACGAGGAAGAATAAGAAGGAATGGTCGGAAGTGATGCGCGAAGTTGCAGAGCTGAAGGAGTTCACTCCGCCGGCCGGGCAGCAGCCGGCAGCAGTGCCCGCTTCTAGCAGTTCGACTCGGCCGTAATGCTCGAGCCTCACAGGCAACTGCAGCGGGTTGTCGCCTAAAGCTGCCCGGTCTGGCTTCGCCAGACCGGCCGCTACAAAAGGCACTCCGGCGCGGAGGCCGTTGCGGAGAAATGGCGGACTGAAGTCCGCCGCTACAAAGTCGACTGCAAGAGCATAGCCCCTTCGGTTTCCCTCGGCCCTGGCACGGCTCGCTGTGCCAAAAATCAGTAGTGAGCGCGTTTCGTTGACCTAAGACTTTTTGTGTGCCGACTTGTTTGAAACTGGGCCGCCGATTTTATCGAGCGTGTCTTTGGCTAGCTGTTTATAGGGCGTGTCATATGCGAGCACTTCGGTGAGGACCGTGCGGGCTTCGGGAATCCTCTTCAATTTCGCGAGCGTGAAACCGAGGCGATATTGATTTTGCGCGTAGCTGAAATTATCGGATTTCAGAAGCGGAGCCGCTTGCTTGAAATTGTCAATCGCTTGCGGATTGCGGCCTTTGTTTACGTTGGCTTCGCCCAATGAAGAATAGGCGAGGCCCTTCTGCAGCGAGATTTGTTTTTGCCATTGATCGTCGGCGACGTTGTCCGGTTTTTTCGCTTGCGCGAGCAAATCGAGAGCTTTCTGAGCGTCGGCGGCGGCCTTGTCTACTTGGTGTGGGTCGTTGCACCAGGTATCGGCGAGGAGCAGAAGCATCGAGATATTGTCGGGATCAGAGGTGAGAAGACTTTGCGCGGTGGCGAGCGTTTTTGCCTGGTTGTGCGCCTGTTGATAGGCGATTGCGGTTTGTTCGCGGACAGTTGTGGCGTAACTGGAATCCGGGAAATCCGAGACGAAACGCTCGAAGAGTGCAGCGCGCGCGGTGGGATCGGTTGTTTTGTAGGCGGCGTTGACCATGGTGTATTGCACGTAACCGATGTCGCCTTCCGCATTTTTCAGCGTTTGTTCTTTCTGCGCGGACCAGCGGTCCGCTGCCACACCTTCCGGCGCAGGCGCGGCCTTGTAGCGCGCGACGATGGCTGCGACTTTTTCGCCTTCGTCGAATACTTTGTTGGCGTCGCCTTGCTCGTCGGCCGCGTGGACCATGCTGACTGCGGTTGCGAAATTATCGGGGTCGAGCGCCAAAGCCTTATCGCCATATTCGTAGACTTTCGCGTAATTCTTTTGGGCGAGATAGGACTGCACGTAGAGTTGATCGCCTAGCAATTCGAGATCGCCCTTGCCGTAGTCGGCCATGAATTTGTCGAGGAGGGCAATTTTGTCGGGGCCGTCCGGAGCGGCGTAGATTTCGGCTAGAGCTTTGTCTTCGGGGGTGCCGGCTGCGACGGAGACGCTCTTGCCGAATTGGGCGGATGTGGTGATGGCGAGCGCGAAGAACATGAGCAATGGGGCGGTCAGACGATGCATGTTTCACCTCCCGTACGACGTTCGGTAGAGCGACAAGCTTTTTGGTACATCGTTAGCCTTCCCGCGGCTTCGTGCCTATGGGGACGAAGCGCGGGACCTCGCGGCAATAGTCTTCGTAAGCTGCGCCGAAACGGGTGCGCAGTTCCCGCTCTTCGAAGGAGATTGCGATCAAGGTGAGGACGGTCCAAGCGGCTGCGATAGTCCACATGAGGCGCGTGCCCGCCAGACAACATGCGCCGACGATGGCAAGAAGAGAGCCGACGTAGCGCGGATGGCGAATCCGCGCGTAGATTCCTTGGCGCGCTACTACCCCGCCGCCGGTTAGTTCCGTTTGGCCTACGAACCGGGCCATACCGAGATCGCGTTTCACGCGCCAGAAAATCCAGAACTCAAAGGCTAAAAGTGAGAAACCAAGCACCGCTCGCCACGGCGGCGGCCAGACTTGCAAGAATAGTTCGTGACGAAATATCACGAGAAAGACTGTGACAGGCAGCCAGGCCAGCAGAAGCGCAACGGCGTATCCCGCGGCGCGATGACCGCGCCAAAAATCAATTTGGGGATGGATGACGAACCAGTAGAGCGGAATCGGCAATTGCGCGAAAAGGACGATTGCCGCGAGCCAGCCGAGAGGCGTCACGCGGGCATATTAGTCGAATGGCGGGTGGGCGACAATATTTTCGTGCGGCTGGGCGTGCGAACGGATTCGCCACGGAGGCACAAAGATACAGAGGACTTCGGGGCAAAGAGACCGGAAGGGGCGCTCGTGGGAGAAAGTTTTGCGGCCCATATTGTCGGCGCGATTTTTCATTGATGCGATGGACAGGGGTTGACGATTTTGTGGTTTCGATGGACGATTCTTGGGCACTTCGTTTAACTTGTGGAGGGTTCGATGCCAGCGGCGACGTCGTTTGAGAGAGTGGAAAAGGAAAATTTGAGCGCGCACATTTCGCGGCAGATGTTAAACGGCGAAGATGCGACGCTTGCGCGGATTTTTATTGCGAAGGGTGGGATCGTGCCGCGACATTCGCACCGCAGCGAGCAATTTTCGTTGATCGTTTCGGGAGCACTGAAATTTTATTTCGATGATGGGGAAACGGTAGTCGGGGCGGGCGAAATAATTCTGATTCCAGCGCATGTGCCACACAAGGCCGAGGCTTTGGAGGACACGGTAGATATTGATTTCTTCGCGCCGCGGCGGGAGGACTGGATTACGAAGAATGACGCTTACCTGCGCGGCGGCGCGGGGAAGGACGGAAGGCATGGACTTCGGACTGAAGGGACGCGTGGCGATTGTAGCGGCAGCGAGCAAGGGGCTGGGTCGCGCCGCGGCGGAGGAGTTCGCGAAGGAAGGTTGCGAGGTGGCGATCTGCGCGCGAACCGCGGCCGATGTGGAGCGCACGGCAAAAGAGATAGGCGCGGCGTCGGGGCGGGAAGTTTTCTGGCGCGCGCTGGACGTGACCAACGCCGAGGCCGTGCGCGATTTTGTGGATGCGGTGGAGCAGAAATTCGGACGGATCGATATTTGTGTCACGAATGCGGGCGGTCCGCCGTCGAAGAAATTTCTGGAAATCACGCTCGATGAATGGCGCACGGCGGTGAATCTTACTTTGCTGAGTGCGGTGTATTTTGCGCGGGAAGTGCTGCCGCGCATGCAGCGGCGTCACTGGGGACGGTTGATCACGATCACTTCGATTTCGGTGAAGCAGCCGATTGACGGGCTCTTGCTTTCGAATTCGCTGCGCGCGGGCGTGACCGGGATGGCCAAGACGCTGGCGAATGAATTCGGCGCGGACGGAATCACAGTGAACAATGTGTGCCCCGGATATACTTTGACCGATCGCTTGGAAGAGCTTTTCGAAAAACGCGCGAAAGACTCGGGCATGAAGTATGACGATCTATTGAAGCAGGCGGCAGCCAGCGTGCCGATTGGGCGTTTTGCGCGGCCTGATGAATTTGCGGCGCTGGTTACGTTTCTGGCTTCGGAGCGCGCGAGCTCCATCAACGGGACGACGATTGCGGTTGATGGGGGCATGGCCAAAGGGCTGCTCTAAATATTGACGGCTACGTTCCTGTGCTCTGGATCGCGCCGCTTCGCGGTCCCTGTCCATCGGTACAGTTTGTCAGTCCACTACTCTCTCCGGTAATAACCACGCCCTTGTAAAGGAGCGCCCGCATACTTTCAAGAAGCGCGAAAGTTCCACGGAGAGGTCCCTTCGATGGCACCCACGAGAAATGGAATCGTCTTGCTGGCAGCCGGAACGCTGTCGCTGGTTCTGGCGGGGCCGGTTCGCGGGCAGTCGTCACCTTCGCAGGAATCTCAGACCGTTGCTAAGAATTCAGCGCCTCCTGCGTCATCGAGTTCGTCCACGGCTGCGAGTGCTGCTACGACTGCGTCTTCGTCGCGACGGAGCGCGGCGATTTCAGCGCCTACTGAGTTCATACAGCCGGAACAGCCCTTGACGCTGGGCGAATTGGCGCGACGCGAACGGGCACGAAAGAGCAGCCAGCCGAAGGCGGTAAAAATATTCGATGACGAAAATATGCCGAGAGCGCCGATCAGCACGGGAGAGAAAGCGCCGGGGTTTGCGGACCAGGGTTCATCCAGTTCCGGGAAACTGACGCTGCTGGATTTCTGGGCTACTTGGTGCGGGCCGTGCCGGCACGCGTTGCCCGGACTGAAGCAGATGCAGTCGGTGTACGGCGGCGACCAGCTGGAGATTATCAGTGTGAGCGAAGATGACGATGAGGACGCGTGGCACAACTTCGTCGCACAAAATGACATGACGTGGACGCAACGGTTGGACAGCGGCCACCAGATGATGCGGCAGTACGGGGCGAGTGCTTTGCCGACGTACGTTTTGATCGGGAAGGACGGCGCTGTGGTGAATCAATACGTGGGTGATGATCCCGACGTGCCGATCATCGAGCGCATCGGTCCTGATTTGAAGAAAAGTCTGGAGTAAGGATCGCAGCTTTCCAGCATCGAGCAAACGCCGCAGGCAATTGTCATTTTTAGGTCTTTCCGCTTCAGGCTTCCGCGCTTCGAGGTTCGCTTCTCTCAAACATGCCGCTAATTGCTTAATTCTCCTGTAGATATAGCCGCCTTTTGGTAGCAACGGGCAGGTCGCAAAAGTCGCGGCGCGTACTATAATATTTTGTTTTGTCGTGAGCGTTTCTTTGGACCGAGGGAGAAGAGGATGAGTGAGGTTTTCGGGCGGTTTCGCCCACAGATGCGAAGGGTATTGTGCGCCGTGGTGTTGTGTGTGGCGCTGCTGGTTGCCGCGCCGGGGCGCGCGGACGAACCTTACGCGCGGAGCCGCGATTATGATTTGCAGAACGTGAAGACGCATCTTTGGTTTGATACCGAGCAGCGCGAGGTGCGGGGCGAGGTGACGCACAGCATCGCGATGTTGCGCGACGATATGCCGCAAGTTAAGTTCGATTCCGTGGCCTTGAAGATTGAAGCGGTGACGCTGGATGGGAAATCCGCAAAATTCTCAACGACGGATAAGGACGTGATCGTGGAGCTGGAACATCCCTCGAAACGCGGCGAACGCCACGAGATTTTCATCCGTTACGAGGGCCATCCGAAGAAGGGCCTTTATTTCGTGCTGCCGGACAAAAATTATCCGAATCGCCCGAAGGAAGTGTGGACGCAGGGTGAGGCGGAAGACACGCGCTACTACATTCCGATTTACGATTATCCGAACGACCGCACGACTTCGGAAATGCTGCTGACGGTTCCGGCGACGTGGATCACGGTGTCGAACGGCCAGCTGGTGGGCGTGAAAGACGAGGCGAACGGAGAGAGGACTTGGGACTGGAAGCAGTCCGAGCCGCTTTCGACCTACTTGATTAGCGCGGTGGCGGGAGAATTTGTGGAGAAGAAGGAAACCTGGCGCGGGATACCGGTGCGTTTTGTGGTGCCGCGCGGCGATGAAAATATGATTGATTCCACTTTTGCGCGGACGACGCAGATGCTGGATCTTTTTTCGGACAAGCTGGGCGTGAAGTATCCCTGGGCGCAGTACGCGCAGACTTCGGTGAATGATTTCGTCGAAGGCGGAATGGAAAATACCAGCGCGACGACGCTGACGACGCAGGGCCTGGTGAATCCGAAACTCGCGCCGGAAGAGCGGCGCGGCTCGGACGATCTGGATTCGCACGAACTGTCGCACCAGTGGTTCGGCGACCTGGTGACTTGCCGGGACTGGGCGAACATCTGGTTGAACGAGGGGTTCGCGACGTATTTTGAGCACTATTGGGCGGAGCAGCATTATGGCGCGGATGAAGCGGCCTATGAATTCTGGCGCGACCAGACGAATTGGTTCCGGCAACAGCGGTTGTATCCGGTGCCGATCGTGACGCGAAATTTTACGGACAGCATCGAGTACGCGGGGAATGTCTATACCAAGGGCGGCTGGGTGCTGAAGATGTTTCGCACGAAGCTGGGCGATGAGGATTTCTTTCGTGGGCTGCATCATTATCTGGAAGTGAATCGCGGCCAGAACGTAGTGACTGGCGATCTGGAAAAAGCGATTGACCAATCCACGGCTACGAACGTGGACCACTTTTTTCATCAGTGGATCTGGCGAGCGGGCGCGCCGAAATATGCGGTGAGTTACACGTACGACGATGCGGCGCACCAGGTCAAGCTGAACGTGAAGCAGACGCAGAAGGTCGAGGGCATGGTGGACTTGTTCGACATGCCGGTGGATATCGAAATTGCTACGGCGAGCGGAGACAAAACGTATCCGATCGTGGTGAGCAAAGCTGAGGAGACTTTTAGTTTGCCGTCGGACGGCACGCCTTTGATGGTGATTTTTGATAAGGGCGACAACGTTTTGAAGTCGGTGGAATTCAAGCGAAGCGCTGGCGAGCTGATCTATCAATTGAAAAATGCCGAGACTGTGCCGGATCGCGCGGACGCGGCTGCGGCGCTCGGCGGGATGCGTGACAATCCGGAGGCGGTTGCGGCTCTTGGCTATGCCGCGGTACACGATCGGTTCTGGGGCGTGCGAGTGGAGTCTTTGAAAGCGCTGGGCAAGGTCGGCGGCGGTGGCGCGGAAAAGCAAGTGTTGGCGGCGTTGAGTAATGAGGAACCGTGGGTTCGCAAGGTCGCGGTCCAGCAATTGGGAAATTTTCCGGACGATGCTTCGCTGGGGCCACGGCTGACGGAGATTGCGTCGAAGGATAAGGCTTACGGGGTGCGCGCGGCGGCGTTGAATGCGATTGGCGAAATTAAGGCGCCGAACGCGTACGAGCTGTTGACGGCTGCGCTGAAGACAGATTCGCCAGACGACACGATTCGCCACGGCGCACTGGAAGGGCTTGGCTCGCTGGGGGATGACCGCGCAGTTCCGGCGCTGCTGGAGTGGTCGGCGCCCGGCAAGAATTTTGAATCACGGGGGGCGGCGATCGAAGCAGTGGCCGGGCTCGATCTTAAGAACAAGGAGATTACGCGCGCGCTGATTTCGTATTTGCGCGAGCCTTATACCGATGTGAAATTTGCGGCGTTATTTGCATTGGGTCGGCGCGGCGATCCTGATGCTATTGCGCCCTTGGAGGAGTTGGTCAAGTCGGGAGATTTGAATTTGGGCGATGAGCCTTATGTGGAAATGCAGATTCAGGCTTTGAAGCAGAAGGCCGCGGAGAACCGTGCGGGCGCGGCTGGTGGGGGTAAGAATGGTGGGAGCGGCTCGGGGGGCGGTTCGGCTGGGAGTAGTGATGCGAACCAATCCTCGGCGGGTGCGTCGGCTGCTTCGTCTTCGGCTAACGGCGCGGAAATGACTTTGGATGCTTTGAAGCAAATGCAGAAGCAGATGGATGAGATTAATACGCGTTTGGGGAAGATTGAGACGCAATTGAGCGATACGAAGAAATAGACGCGCTGAATCTTGGGGAGCGCGACGGCGCTGGTTAGTGCGCTAGCAGGATGCGCAGGTCGCGGAGATTGTTGCCGGTGGGCCCGGTTGTGATTGCGTCATTCAGACTGGCGAAGAAATTGTAGGCATCGCTGCGACGCGCGAAATCGGCGGGATCGAGATTTGCCGCTTGAGCGCGCGTGAGCGTTTCGCCATCGGCCGTTGCGCCTGCTGCCGGACTGTTGCCGTCAATTCCGTCTGTACCGGCGCTTAAAACTGCGATTCCCTTCCCGGCGATTTTCGGCACGCACGTCAGCACAAATGCTGAATTGCGGCCGCCGATTCCCTCGCCCGTTACCGGGCAGCTCAGTTCTCCGCCCGAGAAAATTGCTACGCGTTTGCCTGGATACTGTTTCTGGAGATTATCGAGTTCGCGGAGAAGGTGATCTGCGGCTTTTTCCAGAGGCCAGCCGTCGGTTTCAGCGTCTACCATGCAGATAAAGCCTTCGGCTTCGCAGCAGTGATGCGCGGCGTGGAGTAGGTCGTGTTCGCCGAGGAGGATCTCCAAACGCGCGCGCGCGAAAGCAGGATCGCTTGCTTTCGGAGTCTCCGGGAGCTTTTCTTGTTCGATTAATTCACGCAGCGATGTGGGCAATTTACGCAGCAAACCGTAGCCGCGGATGATTTCTTGCATATTGAGCAGAGTGGACGGATCGGGCACGGTGGGGCCGGACGCGAGCGCGGATTCCTGGCCTTCGGGCACGTCGCTGATTGCAAAGGTTACCTTCATCGCATCGGGAGCAGCAGCGGCGAGGCGTCCGCCCTTTGTCGCCGAGAGATGCTTGCGCACGACGTTGATTTCTTCGATGGGCGCGCCGCAGGTGACCAGCGCGGAGTGAAGGCGCTGAAAATCTTCCAGTGTGACGCTGGGATCGAGCGGCTGTTCGACGAGAGCGGAACCGCCGCCAGAGATAAGGAAGAAAATCAGCGTATGCTCGTCGCAATGCGCGAGGCGATCCAGGATTGCGCGGCCGGCTGCGAAACTTTCCGCTGTGGGTATGGGGTGACCGCCGACAAATGTCTTCCATCCAGGGATAGCGCGCGGAGGCGGGGCGGGAACGACAAGGATGCCGTCCAGCGCAAATTCGGGCGCAAGGATTGAAGTTAGTCCCTCGGCCATGGCGAACGCGGCTTTACCGAAGGCGATGGCAACGATTTCGGTGAAGTCGCTCAGATCAATTTCAGAGGCGCCGACGCAAATATGGGAGTTGTCGCGCTGCAGCTTGCGCGCTAGCGTCGAGGGGATATCGATGGCTTCGAGCGTGTGGCGAAAAACGTGCTCGGCGGTTTGCTTCATGTGGGATTTGCCATGCTAGGACGCCTAAAACAGATTCCTCGCTTCGCTCGGAATGACATGTGATAGCGCTTGCAGAAGCTTCACGCGGCGCGCTTAGCTGCGAGCTCTGTAGAAGCGCTGACGCCTGTACCCAACTAAATTTTACTTCAAATTCAGTGCGTCGGCATTGAGTGCGTTGGGCGGGCGTTGTCCCGCGAAAAGCGCCACTACGTTGTTGGCCGCCATTACCGACATCTTTGTGCGCGTATCGATCGAAGCGCTGGCGATGTGCGGCGTGAGGATCACATCGCGGCGCGAGACGAGTTGCGGGTGAACTTGCGGTTCATGCTCGTAGACATCGAGAGCGGCGCCGGCGATTTTCTTGTTTTCGAGCGCGTCGGCGAGGGCGGCTTCGTCCACCACTGGGCCGCGAGAAGTATTGACGAGGAACGCAGTGCGCTTCATTTTTTCGAGATTTTCCGTGGAGATCAGGTGGCGCGTATCGGGGAGCAGCGGCACATGCAGGCTGATAAAGTCGGACTCGCGGAAAAGAGTGTCGCGATCCACGAATTCAGCGTGGAGTTCGCGTTCGACATCAGCGGAGGCGCGGACGGCATCGTTGTAAAGGACGCGCATTTGAAAGCCGAGCGCGCGGCGGGCGACGCCGCGGCCGATGCGCCCGAAACCGAGAATGCCCAGAGTCTTTCCCCAGACGTCGCCACCGACGAGATGATCGAGGTCCCAGCCGGGCCATGTGCCGCTGCGCATCCAGGCATCGCCTTCGAGCAAGCGGCGAGCGATTGCCATCAGTAGCGTCCATGCAAAGTCGGCGGTGGTGTCGTCGAGGACGCCGGGAGTGTGCGTGGCGACCACTTTGTGGCGCGTGCAGGCGGCGACGTCAATATGGTCGTGGCCGACCGAAACCGTCGCGGCGATTCGCAACTTGGGCGCAGCGGCGAGCAGTTCCTCATTAACTTTTTCCGTCAACAGGCAAATCAGGCCGTCCTTGTCCGCAACGCGCTTCAAAAGCTCTTCGCGCGAGATGCTCTCGGGGCGGGTCCAATAGTCCACTTCGCAGTGCTGGTCTAGAATTGCGCGTGCGGCGGGAAAAAGCGGCCGAGTGGAGAGTATTTTCGGTTTGGTCAACGCACCCTCGCAAAAAGTCGTTACTCAGAATTTGTAGCATATACTGCCGGATTAGGAAACGACTCGAAATGGCGCGGCCTCGCACCGGCGTGGCTTCGTGAAGCACTCGCCGCGTGGCGGCGTTGAAAAATTGAGTCTCTGGAGTGAGATTGATGAAGATTCTACGAAGGACTGCTCTGCTCTTAATTTTTAGCTTCTGTTTCGCTCACCTCGCAATCGGCCAGACGACGATCCGGATAAAAATCCAAGCATCGTCGCTGGACCGCAGCCTGCTGTTCCAGAAGCTGAATGACCATGGCGCGGATCACCACATGCATTTTGTGCTGGTGGAGCGGGACTTCGATTATCGCGTCGCGTATGGAACCGCGGGGGGCGCGGTGATGACGCCGTATGGGCCGACGGGCGGGAGCGCCTCGGTGACCAAGGTTTTCGGCCCCTCGGGTGCGGAGCTCTTCGAGTTTTCACGCAATGGGCGTGCGACGAATGACCAGGCCGCAAATGCTACGGCGAAGGAAATCATCAAGCGGATACGCAAGTTGCGCGGGCTTAGTTAGCGGTCGCCGCACGAGTCGCATTATTCAAATCCACTCAATTCAGATTCCACCTCGTTGACGCCTGTCGTTACACACGGCTATAGTGGCTGTTGAAGCGTTGTCGCTGCTTTTATTTGTGCGCGCAGCGGGCCGCATCTATGGATTCGCGACTCCTCCACGATTTGAAATCGCTGCTGGGTTCCGACGGCGTTCTGCACCGGCCAGAGGAAATGCTTTTGTACGAATACGACGGGTCCGTGGAGGTTGCGCGGCCGAATTGCGTGGTGTTTCCGCGGACGACTGCCGATGTGCTGGGAATCGTGAAACTGGCGAACCAGTATCAGGTTCCTTTGGTGGGGCGCGGCGCGGGGACGGGGCTTTCGGGCGGGGCGCTATCGCGGAAGGGCGGGATCCTGACGGTTTTTTCGCGAATGAACCGGATATTGGAGATTGATATTGAGAACGAGCGCGCGACGGTGCAGCCGGGCGCGGTGAATTCGGATCTGAGCGCGGCGGTGGCGCATGCGGGTTTGCATTTTGCACCGGACCCGTCCAGCCAGAAAGCCTGCACGATTGGCGGCAACGTTTCCGAAAATTCTGGTGGACCACATACTTTGGCTTATGGTGTTACGACGAATCACGTCCTTTCAATGGAAGTGATTTTGCCGACCGGCGAGCTGGTGCGGATTGGAAGTTCGGCGGTTGATGCGCCCGGTTACGACTTGATGGGGCTTTTCGTGGGCTCCGAAGGGACGCTCGCGTTGATTACGGAAATTACCGTGAAACTGACGCGGTTGCCGGAAGCGGTGAAAACGCTGCTGGCAATTTTCGAGACTTTGGACGATGCGACGGAGACGGTGGTGGAGATTACTTCGCGCGGGATTACGCCGGCGGCTTGCGAGATGCTGGATGGCTGGACGCTGCGCGCGGTGGAAGCGTATGTTCACGCGGGATTTCCGCTGGATTGCGCGGCGGTGCTGCTGCTGGAGGCGGACGGTCTGCGCGAGGCGGTTGAGCAGCACGAGGAGGAAATTGCGGACGTTTGCCGCGTGCATCATGCGCGGGAAGTACGCGTGGCGCGGGATGCGCGCGAGCGGGATTTGCTGTGGAAGGGGCGCAAGAATGCGTTTGGCGCGGTGGGGCGCTTGTCTTCGACTTACTACGTGCAGGATGGAGTGATCCCGCGCACTAAACTTCCGGCGACGCTGCGGCACATCAACAATATCGGCGAGAAGTATGGATTTCAGATTGGCAACATTTTTCACGCGGGCGATGGGAATTTACATCCGCTGATTCTTTTCGATGCGCGCGATGAAGCGCAATTTCGCCGCGTGGTGGCTGCTTCGGACGAAATCATTCAGTTCTGCATTGATATGGGCGGCTCGATTACCGGCGAGCACGGCGTGGGAATGGAGAAAGATCGCCTGATGCCGCTGCTTTTCAGCGAAGCGGAGCTCGACCTGATGCGGCGTGTGCGCGACGCGTTCAATCCCGTTGGCCTGCTGAATCCCGACAAGATTTTTCCCGCGTCGAAAGGCTGCGGCGAAATTCATGTGCGTCCGCTGCCGATGGCAGGCGCGCCCGTCGCATGAACCCCGCCGGCACCAGCGCCGGTTCGCGGCTCGGCGATACCGTCGGAAATGCGAACGTCGTAAACGATCCCAGACAACTTACGGAATACGCGATCGGCGGCAAGATGCCTGGGGCAGTGGTGCGTCCCGGCTCGGCGGCGGAAGTGGCCGAAATTGTGAAATTTGCCGCTGCTGAGAAATTGGCGATCATTGTATGCGGCGCGCGGACGAAGCTGGACATGGGCTTCGCGCCCACGCGCTACGATTTGGCGTTGGACATGACGCGAATGGATCGCGTGATTGCTTACGATCCGGGCGATCTTACGTTGAGCGTCGAGGCGGGCGTGCGGCTGCAAGGGCTAGGACAGACGCTGGCCGAGCATCGGCAATTTTTGCCGCTGGCGGTGCCGTTTTTGGCCCGGACGACGATTGGCGGGTCGGTTGCGTCCGGCGTGGATTCACCGCTGCGGCAATTTTATGGCACTGCGCGCGATTTTCTGCTGGGGATGGAGTTTGTTACCGGCGAGGGCGTGGCGGCGAAGAGCGGCGGGCGAGTGGTGAAAAATGTGACCGGTTACGACATCCATAAACTGATGATCGGCGCATTGGGCACACTGGGCTTGATTACGCGCGTGAATTTCAAAACGTTCCCGCTGCCGATGCGATCGCGTGGATTGGTGGCGCGATTTGCTATGGCCGAGCGCGCGTTCGACATGCGCGATCGCGTGGCGCGTTCGGCGCTGACGCCTTTGACGATGGACATTCTGAGCCCGCGTGTGGCTGAACTGTTTGAGAGCGAAGTGGCTTCGCGATACGAGCCTGCGCCAATGCCGGATGGGGTGATTTCGGGCACGGAATGGGCGGTGACCATTGGCTATGCGGGGAACGAGGAAGTGCTGAAGCGTTACGCCGCGGATTTGCAGCGGATGGCCGAGGAATCCGGCGCGACGGGAGCTGCGGTGCTCGCCGAGAATCTGCGGCCGGCATTCAACCGCAAGCGCGAATTCATTCCGATCGCGCTGGAATCTTCGCCGGCTACTTCGATCGTCAAAATCAGCGTGCTGCCGGCGCGCCTGCTTCAGGCGCTGGATCACGCCGTGCGCGCTGCCGAAAGCAATTCTCTGCCGTGGGCGGCGATGGCGCGCGGGGTTGGAGTGATTTACTTTGCGCTGCTGCCGGCCGTCCGCGACGAAGTCACGGAAGTGCGGACGGCCGCGGCGACGGATGCTATCCACGTGGCATGCGCGGAGCTTGGAGGTCACTCGACGATTCCCTGGTGCCCGGCGGAATGGAAGAGCAAGCTGAAGATATGGGGATTGCCGCGAGCTGACTTCGCGCAAATGCAAAAATTAAAACGCGTTTTCGATCCGCAGGGCGTGTTGAGTCCAGGGCGATTTGTGGGAGGCATCTGAGACGATGCCATCGCAGACGCAGGAACCGGATCCTGTACGGCCGACGGCGCCGTTATCTCACGATGAGGCGCAGCGTGAATTTGCGCTCACCTTGAGCGGATTCACCGCGGTAGACAAACCTGAATACGATGATTATTCGCGGTGTGTGCACTGCGGTTTGTGCGCGAATAATTGCCCTACGTACCGGCTGTGGGGGCAGGAGGCGGATTCGCCGCGCGGGCGGATTCGCCAGATGGCGCTGGTGGATCAGGGGCGACTGGAGTTGGGCGAGGCGTTCGTCACGCACATTGACCGGTGCCTGAATTGCAGGAATTGCGAGACTGTGTGCCCATCGGGCGTCGAGTACGGGAAGATTCTGGAGCTGGCGCGGGCACAAATCGAGCAGAAATATAAGCGGCCGTTTGTTTCGCGCGTTTTGCGTGATCTCGTTTATCGCCGATTGCTTCCCTACCCCGGCAGGATCGCAGCGGCGGCGGGCGGTTTGAAGATTTATCAGCGCTCGGGGCTCGCGGCTCTGGCGCGGGGAACAGGAATTTTGCGTTTGTTGGGATTGCAGGATCGGGAGAAGCTGCTGCCGCGGATTGATTCGGAGTTTTTCTTCAGCGAATTGGGGAAGACGTTTCCGGCGCGGGGCGAGCGGCGCGCGCGCGTGGCATTTTTTGCGGGGTGCGTGGCGCAAGTCACGTTCAGCGAATTGAATCGCGCGACGATTCGCGTGTTGCAGGCGAATGGCTGCGAAGTCGTGGTACCAGCGGAGCAAGTTTGCTGCGGGGCGCTGGCGGCGCACGCTGGGGTGCGCGACGTGGCGCGCGAGCTGGCTCGGCGAAATTTCGATGCGTTTTTGGGCGAGGAGTTCGACGCGATTATTACCAACGCTGCTGGGTGCGGGTCGACTCTGAAGGAGTACACTCATTTATTTGGGGACGACGATGCCGCGCAGGGGCGCGCGCGACAATTCACCGCGAAGATGCGGGACGTGACGGAATTTCTGGCAGAGCTTGGAATGACCGCGCCGTTGCTAACGCTGCCCTTGCGCGTTACTTACCAGGATTCGTGCCATTTGGTGCATGGGCAAAGGATTCGCGAGGCTCCGCGAGAATTGCTGCGCGCCATTCCTGGACTCGAGTTCGTGGAGATGCCGCTATCGGAGCAATGCTGCGGATCGGCGGGAGTTTACAACGTTACCGAGACAGAAACATCGTTGGAGATTCTAGAACGCAAGATGGAGTGTGTAGCGCAAACCAAGGCTGGGGTGATTGCGACTGCTAATCCCGGATGCATATTGCAATTGCGGGCTGGCGCAGCGATGCACAAGACGGGACAGGAAGTCTTGCACGTGGTGGAATTGCTGGATCGAGCGCTCGTTTAACGCCGCAAGTGTTTTCGTGGGCTCGTTTATGAGTCGCTAGCGCACGCGACGGAATGTGGCGCACTTGAAAGCGGGGGCGAACTTCGCGCGAGGAGTGTGCGTGCTTCTCAGAATCAGAGGGACAAGCAGATCCCTCGCTGCGCTCGGGATGACATCCGCTTTCCTTTTTCCGCGAACTGGTAGATGGCTGGTACGAGGGCGGCTACGATAACGTATCGGCTAGAGCGATCGTTCAACGAATAAGAGTGGAATGAACAAGCGACCGTGCGGGCGGGCGGTGGCGGTGCTCCGCCCGCAAGTGCCTCACACTACAAACTGGATACACTTGGACGCCGCAGTTATTGCTCCGGAGGAGGCGGCGGACCTGCCACGCGGAAAGTGCCTACGATGTGCTGCGGCGGCTGAGCGACTGTGTAATCCGGAGGCACTTGAAACAGCGATGCGGCAGGCTCTCCGAGTTGAACGTCCGTCATCTGGAAGGTGGTGTCGCCGGAGCGCGGATCGCTGCGCTTGGTCATCACGATCATCTGCAGATCGGGCGAATACCAGCGCTCGCTGACGACGATTATCGGCTTGGTGTTGCCGATGGCGCCGGCGGGAATAGTGCGCGTGTAGCGCGTGCCTTGGGCGGAAACGCCGCCGATGGTTTGCGTTCCCAGAGAGGTGGTGACTACTTCGCTCTTCTCGGCTGCGCCTTCGGGATTGCGAAATTCCTTGGTCCTGAACGCACCCCTTTCGACGGAAGGGTCGGGCATTTGCTGGGCGATCTTTTTGTCCTCTTCGAGAATGTAGCGCGTGCCGGCGACGGGATCCTTGAGGAAGACGACATGCGACAAGGATTCGCCATTCACAACCGCAAAGGCGCCGATCGCGGGAAGCGTCATTTCGCGGCGCGTTCGTCCCTGGGTGTCCCGGGCGATTGACCCGGTGGAACTGTGCTGGATCTGATTGCCGTCGGCGAGAGTCTGGCTGGATTCGGTGGAAAAATTGGCCGTGAACGGCGCGCCGGCAACGGTCTTCTCGCCGAGGCCGGCTTCGAATCCGAGGAAGCCGATGCCCTCGCGGACTTCCGGCACGTGTCCGGGACCGGCGACACCTGCCTCTTGCACCCAAACCGCATTCGGTGGAGGAAGAGGCGGGGGTTCCGCGGCATCTTGAGCGCGAAGGCTGGGGCTCATGGTGACGAACAACATGGCGGTGCCCGCCAAAGCTAAAAACGCTGGGGTCGTTTTCATGCGCTCCTCCAAGAAATTCGTGAAACTAGTCATCCGTTGCTGGGTTTCCTTGCGCGACCAAACGAATAGCCTGCGGGGTACCGTCTTCGCTTACTACCATGTCCGCGGTCACCTGATCGGACACTCCCATTGCTTCGACGGGCAGGCCGTAGGAAATCAGGGCGGCACGCGGCAACACCACGCGAACGACCGCGCCACCTTCGAGGTCCGAGGGATCGTAGGCGTACGGCAGTGGAACATAGGCCGTGGCGTATTCAGCAGCGTCGCCATTGGACGCAGCGGTTTTGTCGGCCGTCGCGCGTGAACGAGCGGTCCTCGGCTCGATACTTGCATTATTGGTAGGTGCGCTCGACACCGACCGTTCGCGCGAACCAAGTCTTGACGATGCGGGCGCGACAGTAGAAGCACTTACTGAAGGAGTTTTGCCGGGCGCCGTGGGTTGCGGCCGATGGAACGAAAGGCCCAAAGCCAAAAGCATAGCGGCCGCAATGCCGACGACCGCCAATTGAAAGCGCAGCCGGCGCGATGCCGCCTGCGATTTTTCGCGACGAAATTCCCGCAATAAGGCGGCTTCGATTCTGGGCGGAGCTTGCAAGTCGGAAGCTTGTTGCGAGATTTGGCCGAGAGCAAAATCGAGCGATTCGGCTTCGGTCACTAAGGCGCCGCAATCGCTGCAAAATTCAGCGTGAGCCAGCGCATCTTCGCGAACCGCCGCGCCCGGCGTTCCGGGGCGGTCGAGTTCATGCAGGGCTTCCGTGAATTGCGAGCAATCCATGCGAGGCATTTTATCCTGAGAGGTATTTTCGTTCGCAGGGTCTTTTTTCATTCACCCACCGCCGACGCGCGCCGCACGGGCTGAGCGTCACGCAATTTTTCGAGCAAGAGCGCTCGTGCGCGATGCAGGCGGGAACGCACCGTTCCCACCGGGCAATCGAGCGCAGCTGCTGCGTCTTCATAGCTCATTTCGTCGAGTTCGCAGAGAACCACGACTTCGCGATAATTTTCAGGGAGGGTGGCGATGGCGTGGCGCACGCGGTTGACGTTTTCCTGCGACACAAGCTCATCGCGATGGATGGGGAAAGCGCTGACGACGGAGCCGTGTCCATTGCCGTTGCCATTTCCATTTTGCGGAGGCGTGATGGCTACCATTCGAGCGGCCTGCACTGTAGCGAGAGAGCAATGCGTCCAACTCATCGGCGGTTTCGGGCAATGGAACGGAGTTTCGCTCGAGTTCCCAGCGGCGGCGCAGGTGATTGCGCGCGATGCCGAAGAGGAACCCGCCGAGGGTGCCGCGGGCGGGATCGAATCGTTTGGCGTCGCGAATCAAAGTCATAAAAACCTCTTGGGTCACGTCTTCGGCCACCGTGCAATTACCGCTCATGTGCAAGGCGAAACGGTAGATGGCCGGGTGTTTGCGATGGTAGAGCAAGGTGAAGGCATCCTCGTCTCCGGCAATCATCCGGCGAAGCAGCAGACCGTCGTCTATCAACTCTGTGCCCCTGGTCATGTCAAACGGTTGGACGGCCCGGCGCAACTCTCGTTACATATTCGGGGAAGGGGTTCAAAAAGTTCCCGGAATTGTTGAGCCAAATGCTACGAGCAAACAGCCGTTCCGGTCAAGCCCGCCGGAGCGCACGACCGGGCGCCGCGCCCGCCGAATCTGGTGCGAATTTACCATCGTCATCGTCGCAAGTGCTATACGTGGTCCCATTCGACCCTCTGGCAGGTTCTTGACCAAACCATCTTAGTTCAATAACGTAGGGGCGCATCAGGCTGGTCGCTGACGCCGGAGCCCGCCACCCGCGCCGGCCGCTCAAGGGCAAATTCATCGCTGCACAGTTCGCAACCATGGAGGCGTCATGCAGGAATTCGACCCACACGTCCTGGAAGAGAAACCGATTCCGCCGCCGGAGGAATTCAGCAAGAAGGCTCGTGTTGGATCGCTGGAAGAATACCGCGAGATGTACGCCGCAGCGGAAGCAGACCCCGAGGCTTTCTGGGGAAAGCAGGCCAAGCTGCTGAACTGGTTCGAGGCTCCGCAGAAGACTTTGGAATGGAATCCGCCGCATGCGAAGTGGTTCGTGGGTGGAAAGTTGAACGTTGCGTACAACTGCTTGGACCGGCACCTCGAGAAAAACGCCAACAAGCCCGCGCTGATGTGGGAAGCGGAGGACGGATCAACGATTCAGTACACGTTTGCAGAACTGCACGAGCGGGTTTGCAGGTTTGCGAATGCGTTGGAAGCGCTGCGCGTGAAACCAGGGAGACTGCATTGCGATTTACATGCCGATGATTCCGGAGGCGGCGATCGCGATGCTGGCGTCGGCGCGCATTGGCGCGGTGCATTCCGTCGTGTTCGGGGGATTCAGCGCGACGGCGCTGGCCGATCGTATCGCGGATGCGAAAGCGAAAATACTGATCACGGCCGACGGAGGGTATCGCCGCGGGAAAATCGTTCCGTTGAAGGAGACGGCGGACGCGGCGATGAAAAATTGTCCGACGATTGAGAGGTGCGTGGTGGTGCAAGCGCACCAAGGAAGACGTGGCGTGGGAGGAAGGCCGCGATCTTTGGTGGCACGAACTGGAGGAGAAGGCTTCCAAAGAGCATGAAGCGCTGCCGTTTGATTCCGAGCATCCGCTGTACATTCTTTACACCAGCGGCACGACCGGGAAACCGAAAGGCGTATTGCACACCTCGGCCGGTTATTTGCTGCAATGTACGTGGAGCACGCGGCTGGTGTTTGATTTGAACGACGACGATATTTATTGGTGCACGGCGGATATCGGTTGGGTGACGGGGCACAGCTACGTGGTGTATGGACCCTTGTCGAACGCGGCGAGCATCGTGATGTATGAGGGTGCGCCGGATTTTCCGAAGAGAGATCGTTTCTGGGAAATCATTGACCGTTACAAGGTGACGATATTTTACAGTTCAGCGACGGCGGTGCGGGCGTTCATGGCATGGGGGATGGATTGGCTGAAGCCGCACAGCCTCGCGAGCTTGCGCCTGCTTGGGACTGTGGGCGAGCCGATTAATCCCGCGGCTTGGAAATGGTATTTCGAGGCGATTGGAAAAAACCGCTGCCCGATCGTGGATACGTGGTGGCAAACGGAGACCGGATCCATCTTGATTTCGCCGTTGCCTGGGGCGACGCCGACGAAGCCTGGATCGGCTACTTTGCCGCTGCCCGGCGTAATAGCGAAAGTTGTGAACATGAAGGGCGAGCCTGTAGGCCCGGGTGAAACCGGGTATTTGACGATACAGAAGCCGTGGCCTTCTATGTTGCGCACGATTTACGGCGATGATGAACGTTACGCGCGCGAATACTGGCAGCGGATTCCCGGTGTGTATTTCGCGGGTGACGCCGCGCAATGCGACAAGGACGGTTATATCTGGGTGCTGGGACGGGTGGATGACGTCATTAAAGTCGCGGGACATCGCCTGAGTTCGATGGAGATCGAAAGCGTGCTGGTTAGCCATGCGGCGGTGGCCGAAGCGGCGGTGGTGGCTCGACCGGACGAGATCAAAGGCGAGGCCATTGTGTGTTTTGTGGCGCTGCGGACTGGGCACGAGCCGTCGAAGGTGCTGCGCAGCGAATTGATGGATTACGTGGCGAACACTATCGGTTCGATTGCACGGCCCGCGGATCTTCGTTTCACGCCGCTACTCCCGAAAACGCGTAGCGGGAAGATTATGCGGCGCCTGCTGCGAGAGTTGGCAACCAAGGGCGCGGTTTCCGGCGATACGACGACGCTAGAAGATATGGCTGTGATCGAACGACTGCTGAAGGCTCAGACGGACGACGAAGAGTAATTCCCTCGTCAACACCACCTACTGCCGCGATTGCTTCTTGCCTTGCCGCATGGTAGGATATTCCTACCGAAGGCAACAATTCATGGCCTCACGCCAGATAACGATCGAATACCTGACAACGACGAAGATTGGTGAAAAGGGGCAGCTGACGGTCCCGAAGCAGTTTCGCGCAGATCTTGGATTGGGTACGGGATCGCCGTTCGCCGTGCTACGCCTGGGCGACGGATTGGTGTTGCTGCCCGAGCAGCAACGCTTCGATCAGCTTTGCAACGAGGTCAGTTCGGTTCTGGCGGGACTTGGCAAGACGCCAGAAGCACTTCTCGCGACCTTGCCCGAAGCTCGCAAGCGGGTCTACGCGCGCCGCTATGGCAAGGCTAATGCTTTGAAGAAACCTGCGACACGACCTTCTCGCCGTCAACGCGAGAAGTGACAATCCCGCGGAAAGTCCGATTGTTCCTGGATTCGAATGTCCTGACGGGTGGGATTGTGTCGCCGTGGGGACTCGATAAAGCCACGCTATCCATGTGCGCGGCGCGACTTTGCAAGCTGGTATTGGCTGAAGCAGTCCGCGATGAAGTGGAGGAGAATTTGTTGCGACATGCGCAGCGTTTGACCTCAGACGAACGCGAAAAGTTGATTGGGCACTACCGGCGCCTCGTCCAATTAGCCAACCCCGAGATAATTCCCTACCCGAGTGAGACAGTTGTGAGATCGAGTCGCCACATCATCCGGCACGCGGCGGATGTTCCGGTGTTACTCTCCGCGATGGCTAGCACACCGGACTGGTTGCTGACACACAACACCAAGCACTTCACGCGGGCGGTAGCGACCAGAACCGGGTTGCGGATCGCGACTCCCGCTGACTTTTTTCGCACGCTATCCTCATTGCTGCGTTAGGCGCGTTTAGCCAAATTTCCGGAGTCTGCCGCACTTTGGCGCAGCGTGTTTCGATCGCGGGATTGTTACCCTGCGCGACAACCTGCTATTCTCGCGGCACGATTCTTAGCTGGGTATGAGGCGTAGGCATGGCGCAGAGCGTACATCCCGCGATTCCCTACAGTGTGGCACGGGGCCGCGAACTTGTGGCAGCGCCCTGGTACATTTGGTGCGGAGTAATTGGCGTTTCGTCGATCGTGTTCGGGCTTTACTGGGACATTTCGTGGCACATGAGCATCGGGCGCGATACGTTTTGGACTTCGGCGCACATGGCTATTCAATTGGGCGGCATTTTGGTGGGGACTATCAGCGCCTATCTGATTTTTTCGACCACCTGGGGTCACGACGTCGCGGCGACGGCTGGTTCGATCAAGGTGTGGGGATTTCGCGGGCCGCTCGGCGCTTTTCTGGCGTGCTGGGGCGGCGTGACGATGGTGACGTCCGCACCGTTTGATAACTGGTGGCACAATTCGTTTGGGTTGGATGTGGAGATCGTGAGCCCGCCGCACATGGTGCTTGGCGTGGGGATTTTGGCAGTGGCGATCGGGGCGTTACTGCTGCTGGTGAGCTGGATGAATCGCTGCGAGGGCGATGCGCGCGTACGGCTGCGTCGGATGTACCTTTACCTGGGCGGCGTGATTTTGTCGCTGCACTGGGTGCTACTTTCGGAATACGCCGGCGGCGACCAGATGCACAGCCCTGAGTTTTACCGGGCGCTTTGCCTCGGAGTTCCGTTCATTCTGGTTTCGCTGGCGCGCGCGAGCGGCTATCGCTGGGGCGCTACGGTGATCGCGGCGATTTACACGGCATTGGTGCTAGGCCAATTGTGGATCATGCCGCTATTCCCCGCGACGCCGAAGCTCGGGCCGGTGTTCACGAACATCACGCACATGGTGCCGTTGGAATTTCCGACGCTGGTCATCGTGCCCGCGATTGCGCTCGATTGGCTGCTCAATCGCTTTGGCGGGAAAAACAGATGGTTGCTGGCAGTCATGCTCGGAACTGCTTACCTGGCAATCATGCTGGCGGTGCACTGGCCGTTTGGCGATTTCCTGATTGCGCCGGCGGCGCGCAATTGGGTGTTCGGCCAGAACTATTTTCCCTACATGCAGTCCCCTTCTGATTATCACTACCAATGGGAGTTCGTAGATCGTGCCCCGACGACGGCGCTTTTCTGGCGCGGCATGGGAATCGCGCTCGCCACGGCAATCCTTGGCTCGCGGATAGGATTGGGGGCAGGTGACGCGATGCGCCGCCTGCGCCGGTGACCGACGATGCGTGAATCATCGACGGCGTACTCGCTGCGGCGCTTGACCGGCCTTTTCGCAATCATCGCGTTGCTGGCTACGCCGATTTGGGCGCACGTGGGAAGTCCTGACGTTTACTTTCAAGGTGCGGCCGGTCCGTATCACCTGATCATTACTGTGCGCACGCCGCAGATGATTCCGGGGATCGCAGACGTGGAAATTTTGAGCGCGACTCCCGGAATTTCGAAGATCATCGTCGTGCCGACGTACATTGTGGGGCCGGGAGCGAAATACCCTCCGATCGGCGATGCGCTAATCCAATCGAAAGACGATCCGCAATCGTTTTCCGGCAAGGTGTGGCTGATGGACTCCGGCTCGTGGCAAATCCGCGTGCAGGTAGATGGCGCGCAAGGTGCGGGTGAACTGTCGCTGCCGGTGCCGGCCGCCGCGCGGAACACACTCCCGATGCAGAAATCGCTGGGAGTGCTGCTTTTCGCGCTGATGGTGCTTCTGGTCTCGGCGATTATTGCGATTGCTGGAGCGGCGCGGCGCGAGGGCATGCTTGAGCCGGGGCAAGAGCCGGGACCTGAGCATGTGCGGCGAGGACGCTGGGTGATGGCCGGTGCGGCCGTGGTGGTGCTTGCGCTGCTGCTTTTCGGCAACTGGTGGTGGAATTCCGAAGCGTTCGCCAAAGCGCGGCAGATGATTTACAAGGCGCCCCCGCTGAGTGTTTCGCTCGATCCCGGCTGTAAACTAATTCTGCAGATGGGTGACTCCGCCTGGCATCGGACGCGGCCGGAAACGGTGATGACCAACTTGATTCCGGATCATGGCCACCTGATGCACCTGTTTCTGATTCGCGAGCCTGGAATGGACCGTTTTTATCATTTGCACCCGCAACTGCAGGCGGGCGTGCGGCCTGTCGGCACGAATACCTTTGCGCTAGATCTGCCGGCGATGCCTGCGGGACGTTATCAAGTGTTCGCGGATGTGGTGCGCGAGTCTGGATTTCCGGACACTATGACCGCGGAAATCGAGTTGCCGGAGATTCCCGGCGTTCCGCTTGCAGGAGACAATTCCGACGCCAGCGCGCCGCCGCTCACGGAACATGCGGATGATGTCGCGGCAGCTGCCGCGGGCGCTCGTGGCTCCGATGGACCCGTGAAGGTGCTGCCAGACAAATATCGGATGGTTTGGGAGCGCGGAACTGCGCCGTTGGTGGCAAATCACTTCATCTGGCTGCGCTTCCGGTTGGAGACGCCGAGCGGCAAGCCGGTGATGGATATGGAGCCGTATATGGGGATGGCCGGGCACGCGGAAATCGTGCGGTCGGATCGCTCGGTTTTCGCGCATATTCATCCGGATGGTTCGGTGGCGATGGCGGCGTTGGAACTGGCTCAGCGGAATCCTTCGACTCGCGCTGCTGAAGCGGCAACCGATTTGTTCATGAATATGGACATGCGCGTGGAACCGGCAGCGGCTGAGGTGTCCTTTCCTTATGGGTTTCCGAAGGCCGGCGAGTACCGGATTTTTGTCCAGGTGAAGCGTGGGGGGCAAATAGAGACCGGCGCTTTCGATGCGGATGTGATCCAGTAACCGTTGATCGCGTTGCGCCTATGTCGGTCACATTGCCGATTTGCCGCGGCGGCGGTTGACGCGCGCGACTCGCCGTAGCTGACTGCGGCGAGGCAAGCCTCGCCTTGCAACAGGCGGGAGCAAGCTCCCGCACTCCCAGAAAACCCGGAGCAAGCCGGCCGAGAACGGCAAGCCGCCGCACTCCCAGATGGAGCTAGGCTTTGTTGCCGCGCATCATTTTTGCGGATATTTTTGTTACTAGGCTTCTGGGGGCTAGGCGTTGCGATTCTTTCATTAGTTTGTTCATGAAGCCGGAGATTACGTACGGTTTGCCATTGGCTAGGGCTTCTAGACCCACACGCGCGACTTGATCGGCTGTTTCGGCTTTGCGGAATATGCGGTCCGGCTGCTGGGCAACACTTTGAAATTCCGTCGTGGTGGTGCCCGGGCAGAGGGCGGAAACGCGCACGCCGAAGTGGCGCATCTCTTCGGCGACCCCTTCGGCGAAAATCAGGTCGAAGGCTTTGGTCGCGCCGTATTCCGAGCTGTAAGGAAGCGGCTGAAAGCCTGCCAGGGAGGCGACGATCATCACGTCGCCGTGGCGGCGCTCGACCATTGCGGGCAAATAGAGGCGCGTGAGATGTACCACGGCGGCGCAATTCACCTGAACCATTTCCAACATCTTCTCGAGGGGTATTTCGTGCGTGTTGCCGAAGGCGCCGAAGCCGGCGTTATTGATTAGCAGCTCGATTTCGAGCTTCTTGCCGGTGGTGAACGTGTAGATTTGCTCCGGGGCCTCGCGCTGGGTCAGGTCCGCCGCGAAAACTTCGACTTTGACGGCGTGCTTCGCGGTTAGGTCGGCTGCCAACAGCTGAAGACGCTCCACGCGACGAGCCGTCAGGACTAGATTTGCGCCGCCTTCCGCGAGCAATCTTGCCAGTTCCATGCCGATTCCGGCGCTCGCGCCCGTGATGAGCGCCCACTTGCCGCGCCACTCCTGCTTCCAACGATCCGCCACGAATGCCTCCCGTCACCTGCGAGCGAATAGGTCGAGCTCGAGGCGGAGCCATAATATCGCCGACAGAGTGCAGTAGGGTGATGAATCTAAAGGGTCGAGGCTGCAACGGAGCGGAAAGATGGATCGCGAACTGAAGCTTGGCTCAGGCACTTCCTGGTTTGGGACGCGGAAGGACGGAATCGCGCAGGCGAATACCCTGCTCTTTCATCCGGTCGAGGAGACGACGTGCCCATACGAATTCGGCGGCCAGGACGCCCAGCGCCAACATGATGGTGAGCCAGCCGGGCCCTGGAGTGACGATCATCAAGATCCCCAGAACAAGCAGGGTGAACCCGAAGAGGATCTTCAGGAAGCGCTTCGCCTGTTGTAAGGATCTAATCAGCACTTGGCTTCTCGATCCGGCCGGCGTAACGCCGCCGCTTGGTGCGCGATGTTGGTTAGATGCAGCACAACCAACTAAGTATCGGCGAGCACGTAAAATTCCATTACCGCAAGTTTCGCGGACGTCGCCGTCACGAGTTGGGTGCTTCAAGAATGAGTGGCAGGACGGAGGCGTCGCGGCTCGGCTTGCCGAACTTGGGAGAGGTGCCTGACTGGAAGTGCCGCTCGACGCTCACGACGCCGCTTAAAACTTGAAAACGACCCCGGCAGAAGCCTTGGGGCTGACCTGATAGGTCCCAAAATAATTGCTGGCGACGGCGTCCACGGCGAAGCGCAGCGCCATGTGACGCGCGTGGCCGTTCAGATCAACGCCCGCGCCAACGACTCCGGCTACAGCGCTTTGGTTGCCGTAAGGCGTCTGTGGAGTGATGAAAATGGCTCCGATGAGCGCGTGCGCCCAAAAATCCATCCCTTTGGGACCGACGTAGCGAAGCCGGGGTCCGCCGCCGAAAAATACCAGCCAGGAGTTTTGTCCCGGTTGGCTGCCATAAACGGCAAAAACTTCCCCGTCTGCTCCCAGCCAGTCTCGATACCAGTAGACGATCGAGGCATTCCCTCCGTTCATGTTTGAGCGGATGCCGGGGACTTCGTAAAAGCGGAAAAATGTGTAGCCGACGCAAACGTCATAGCTGTACTTCTCGAAGACACCCTGCACACCTTGCGGTGGTGGTTGGGGAGGTGGAACTGGGGTTGGGAGCGCGAAGACAGGCGATGTTGTAGCGAACACTGGAGCGCTGAAGGTTGCGGGGCTGGTAGAGGCTGGGGTGGCTGGCGAAGGCGATGCTGTCATGAATGAAGGCGCGGCCAAAGTGACGTAGTTGCCAAAATTTGTCTGTGCCCCTGCGGTCAATGCAAATGACAACAGGACACCCGCCAAAACAGAGATATATTTCATCGTCTATTTCCCCCAGACGAAGGAATGCCCACCCGCCTGCTGAGTTAACTGTGACCGATAGCGGAAGGCCATGTCCACACGTTTGATGGAATGTGCCGCTAGGGAATCACCTGTTCGCAGGGACAGCCGGTGAGGGAGTTTGAGGGGAAACTGACGACACATTCACGGCGGCAAGTCCATTGACTGGCGATTTAGCCTATAGTACAGAAAGAGTTACCCATGACCCGCCGCCTCACGCTGCTTCTGCTCTGCGTTGCTGTTTTCTTCGCCTTTCCTGTTTCGGGAGCGAAACACGATAACTGGGTGCAAGTCCGCACCCCAAATTTCGTGGTGGTGAGCAATGCAGGCGAAAAGCAGGCGAGGAAAACTGCTATTCGCTTCGAGCAGATTCGCGAGGTGTTTCGCCGTTCGATCGCGGTGGCGAGCGCGCATCCCAGCCCGGTGATTACCATTCTGGCTGTGAAGGATGAGGACTCGATGCGGGCGCTGCTACCCGAATACTGGGCGAAGGGGCATTCGCATCCTGCCGGCATTTTCGTGGAAAACCTGAACCAATATTTCGCGCTGGTGCAGCTCGATGCGCCGGGCTCGAATCCCTACAATACGATTTACCACGAGTATTATCACTCGCTGACGCTGCCTTACTTTCCGAATCTGCCGCTATGGGTAGCGGAGGGTCTGGCGGAATTCTGGGGCAATACGGACGTAAGCGATTCAGGCACGAAGATGGGCGAGGCGGACGCGGATTTAATTGAGGAGCTGAAGCAGAGCAGCTTGATACCGCTCGACGTGTTGTTTAAGGTGGATCAAAATTCGCCTTATTACAACGAGGACCACCAGACTTCGATTTTTTACGCGGAATCGTGGGCGCTGATTCACTACCTGATGATCGGGGATAAGGCGGCGCACCGGCCGATGCTGCAAGCATATCTCGAGGAGCTTTCTCGCGGAGCGAGCCAGGACGAAGCGGCTGCGAAAGCCTTCGGCGATTTGAAGAAGCTGCAGAACGCGCTGAGCGGGTACGTAAGAAATCAGTCTTTCTACTATCTAAAGTCACCTCCGCCGCCGGAAATTCCCGCGAGTGATCTGCAAGTGCGCGAGCTTTCCGACGCGGAGGCGGATGCGTATCGCGGCGGATTCTGCGCAGTGGCCGGCAAAACGCAAACGGCGAAGCCCTTGCTCGAGGACGCGGTGAAGCTCGATCCGAAGCTGGCGCTGGGTTATCAGTACCTCGGCTTCGCGGAATATCAAGACGGCCAAAAATTGGAAGCGCTGGCCGATTTCACGCGCGCGATTGAACTGGACCCCAAGAATGCGCTGACGCGTTACTTGCGGGCGTATCTAGCATCCACGCAAGCGGGAGCGATTGGCAACGATCAGCAACTCGAAGAGGATTTGCGCGCGGCGATTGCAGCCGGCCCGAATTTTGCGCCGCCGTATGGAGTGCTGGGCGTCTACCTCGCGGTGCAAGGTGAGAAGCTGCCGGAGGCGCTGGCGTTCGCGAGCAAGGCCGTTGCGCTGGAGCCCGGCAATTCGACTTACCGGCTGGATCTGGCGCAGGTGTATGCGCGGATGAATCGTTACGCCGACGCGCGAAACGCAGCAAGCCAGGCGCGGGAGAGCGCCCGGAACCCTCAGCAAAAGCAAGAGGTGCAGCAATTCCTGGCGTTTTTACAAGCGGCACAGAACAACGCGGGGAATGATCTTTCGCCAGCGCGAGAGAATGACGAGAGTGACAGTGCGCGTGGGCCGCGGGAAGCACAGGAAACTTTGCCGTCGAATGCGCAAGACGCGAGCAAACTGCGTGAGGCCACTGGGGTAGTGACGGATTTGAGTTGCATGAACGGATTGAAAATGAAAGTCGAGACGGCGGCGGGGCCTTTGACGCTGGCACTGACTCCTGGAACGCAATTGAGGTTTCGGCTGGCGTCGAAGCCGTCGGGGCCGTTCAACCCGTGCACCGCATTGAAAGGCCGGCGCGTGAGCGTCGAATATGAACCGAAGGATGCGGCCGGGAAGACAGGATCGCTGAAATCGGTGACGGTGCTGGGCGGAGCGGACGCGGTCGTGGGAGGCGCACCAGATCTTCCGGGCGCGCGCCGATTGGGCGGCGAGGGCACCAGCCGCGAAACGGTGACGACGTCGGCTGAGGGCATCGTGGACCAGGTTAGCTGTACTGGAAACGAGATGTTCCTGAAGCTGGACGCGGGCGAAGCGTCCTTTACATTGCACGCGCGCGACTCAACGAGAGTGCCGGTGGAGCAGGACGTGGCGTTCGATGCCGGCGATTTCAAGATTTGTTCGCAGTTGCAGGGGCACAACGCGAAGATTACCTTCGTTGTGGTGGATGGCAAAACGTATGACGGAGAACTTCAGTCCGTGGAAGTGCTGAAATAGGTGGGAGGAATGAGCCGGGCTGCGGGTCGATGCGTTCTGTTTTCAGTAATCCGGTTTAGGCGGAGGCTGTTGATAGACGATGCGGCCGCCGACGATCGTCATCTTTACTGGAATTTCGAGCAATTCTCGCGGTGGGACTTTATTCAGATCCACCGGATACACCACTAAGTCAGCCAACATTCCTGGCGCGATCGTACCTTTGATTTTTTCTTCGAATTCCGCGTAGGCCGAGCCAACCGTATATGCACGAAGACAATTCTTTATCGGCAGCGCCTCTTGAGGTTCCCAGCTCGGACCACCTTGCACCAACTGGCGGGTGACGCAGGCGTAGATGCCGCGCAGCGGATTTAGCGGCTGGACTGGATGGTCCGTGCCGAAGGCGAGGTGCACGCCGTTCTGTTCCATGGTGCGCCAGGCGTACGCGCCGCGCGAGCGTTCCGGGCCCAGGCGATCGCCGGCCCAACGCTCGTCGTCGAGCAGGTGCGAAGGCTGCATCGAAGCAATGACGTCGAGCTTGGCGAATCGAGCGAAATCGCCGGGTGCGACCACTTGAGCATGTTCGACGCGATCGCGGCGATCGCGCGGGCCGTTGGCTTCAGCGAGGGCCGCGAAGGTATCGAGTGCGACGCGGTTCGCGCGGTCGCCGATGGCATGAAATGCTAGTTGAAATCCCGCGCGGTCGCGTTCGATGGCCATGGCCTTTAGTTTTTCGGGGTCCATGCGAAGAATGCCGGAAGTGCCGGGAGCATCGGAATATGGGGCGAGCATGGCCGCGGTGCGCGAGCCGAGCGAGCCGTCCAGGAAGGCTTTGAGAGCACCGGTCTTCAGCCAAGGATCGGTCGAACCCCATTCGTTGCGGAGTTCTTCGAGTTTGGCGAGCGGCAACGTGAAGTCCAGCCACTCGGTGATGCGCGCAGTTAACTTCCCTTCCTTGCGGAGCTGCTGATACACCAGGAAATTATCCGGGCTGAATGAGGTGTCCGTACTGAGCTTGAGAACGGAGCAATCCTGCAGCGACGTGACGCCGCCACGTGCAGCGTTCGCGAGAACCAGTTCGATGCCGTAGCGCCGCTGTTCGATCGTTGGCGGAGGAATTTTGGAGTACACCAGGCCTGTGGCCGCGTCTTCCTCGAGGAAGCCGGTAGGCTCGCCAGTGGTTGGGTCGCGGCGAATTCGGCCACCGGGAGGATCAGGAGTGTCTTTCGTGATTCCGGCAGCTTTCAGCGCGAGCGAATTGGCTACGGCCACGTGGCCGTCCACACGCGTGAAAATCATGGGATTTTGAGTCGAGAGGGTGTCGAGATCTTCGCGAGTCGGGTCGCGCTTATCGGGCCACAACGTTTGATCCCAGCCGAAACCGGTGATCCACTCGCCGGGTTGGTGATTTTGCAGGCTTTCGCGGATGCGTTGCTGGAATTGAGCGAGAGAACGGACTCCAATGAAGCTGACGGTCAGCTTGACCATGGCAGACTGGCCGATGTGCACGTGGGCGTCGTTGAACCCGGGCATGACGAATTGCTGGCGCAGATCGAGGACTGCGAGTTTGCGGGCCGACCAACGGCTTTATGACAGGATCGTCAAGAGCCTGCGCGGGCGCTGCGGCGTAAGAGACCGCTACGATCGATTCGCCGCGGATGGCGACTGCACTGGCCCATTCCTGTGCGGGGTCCATCGTTTCAATCCGCGCATCGGTGAGGATGAGATCGGCGGGGGCTTGTGCGGGAGAGGCCTGAAAGTGATTTGGCGCGAGCGAATTGGAAGAGCGCGCTAACCGAACGGCGGCTTCAGGTAAAGCGGCGATTGCCGCAACGATAGCGAGCGCGAGCAGAGCCGGGGCAAAAACGGCAAATCATCCTAGGATTGAACTCCGGCGAGCGCGACGGTAGCGAGGAAAAGCCGCTTCAAGCCCAATTCGCGCCCGGTGGGATCGTACCACTCGGAAAGCGTGTGGGAGCCGCCTCCCCGTCCCCCGCCGCCGAGTGAAACGGCGGGAATGCCGAGCGACAGCGGGATGTTGGCGTCGGTGGAACTGCGTTCGAGGCGCGAGCGATTTCCTAGAAAGCGATCCACGCTGCGAAGGGTTTCGAGCAGCGGCGAATTGTCCGGGAGTTTTCCGGCGGGACGCGAACCGAGCGACCGAAATTCCACTTGCAAGGAATCGTTGCTGCTGCGAGCGTCGGCCATTTCCTCTTTCGCGCCGCCTTGCATGGCATCGCGCAAGGCGCGCTCCATTTTGTCTACTTGCGCTTCGTCTTCGGAACGCAAGTCCACCTTTACCGCGGCGCGTGCCGGGATGGAGTTTACGGAGGTACCGCCTTCGATGACGGCGAAATTGTAGGAGCTGCGAGGCTCGTCTGGCACCGGCAGCGCGGAAAATTTCACGATACCGCGCGAAAGAGCCGTGATGGGATTGGGGGCGCCAAAATCGGACCAGCTGTGTCCGCCCGGGCCGGTGATGGAAATTTCAAGTCGGTGGGACGCGATTCCTTGTGTCGTGATGTGCTCGGTGGAAGCGCCGTCCACGGCAATCACCGCGGAGAGCCGCGAACCGTATTCCTCGACCAGGGCGCGGATGCCGCGCAAGTTACCTTCGCCTTCCTCGCCTACGTCCCCGGCGATGACGATGGTTTTTGTGGATTGGATTCGCGATTCAGATAACGCGCGCGCCAAGCCTGCTAGGGCGGCTAGACCGGCGCCGTTATCGGCGATGCCGGGGGCGGAGAGGCGGCTGGCGTTGCGTTTGACGCGGACGTCGGTGCCGGCTGGAAAAACTGTATCCAGATGCGCGGCTAGCAGAATGACGCTTTTTTCATCGGCACCCGGACGCTCGGCGATTACATTGCCTGTTTTATCCATGCGAACTTTCAGGCCGGCCGATTCCAGGAGGTTTTTGAAATATTCGGCGCGCTGAGATTCCTTGGTTTCAGGCGCGGGGATTTCGGTGAGGCGCACTTGCTGGTCGGTGACCCAGGAGGCGCTCTTATCTATCCATGCGAGGCCGCGAGCGCAGGCGGGATCGTCCGCAAGCTTCTCGATCGAATCGCCGGCGGCGCGCGCGTAGAGAGTGGCCATCGTAAGAAAGATACAGCAGATGAGCGGGAGTTTCATCAGATTCGTTCGGCAGATTTTGGGGCCAGTCATCGAAAATTAATACTCCGGCTCGATTGTAACTGGAGGAGCGGGTAGCTGTCTCTGCTGCCGCTTGCGGCTGCGGGGGCCGCACGGGACTACATCAGTGCGCGCGGGAGTTCGACGTTGCCGTTGCGGGGCCGACGAGGGCAAAGATTTCATCTTCGGTCATGATGCGCTCGGCCTGCTTCGCGGCAGCGAAGATGCGGTCCACGAGCTCGTCGGTGATGGGAATTTTACGTTTTTCGAGCCAGTAGATGACGTTGGAGCGGCCGCTCAGCGGGCCGATTTCGATGATTTGTTCAAGACCGAATAGATGCGAAGGCACGCCGCTATAGATGGAATTTGCCAATTTGGGATCATCTCTTCTATAGGCCTTTACGATGGCGGCAGCATGGACACCGGTTGCGGTGCGGAACGCGTCGCGGCCGACGACGGGATAGTTCGGCGGGATGGGAGTGTGGGTGGACTTGGAGACCGCTTCGGAATATTGCTTGAGCTTGGAAAGATCGTGATCAATCAGACCGAGGAGTTTCAAATTAACGAGCATCAGTTCCATCGGCGTGTTGCCTACCCGTTCGCCGAGCGCGAGGGCCGCGGCGTGGACTTGATCGGCACCGGCGGCAATCGCGGCGAGGGAATTAGCGATTGCAAGGCCGCGGTCGTTGTGGCCGTGCCAATCCACGCGAATTTTTTCGCCGGAGGGTTTCACGACTTCGTCTTGCACGTATTTCACTAAATTGTAGGAGCCGCGCGGGGTGGCGTGCCCCACCGTGTCGCATAGGACGATGGCGCGCGCCCCGGCGCGAATTGCCGTGGAGTACAGAGTGATCACTGTGGATGGGTCGGTGCGGATCGTGTCTTCGGTGACGTACATGACGGGCAGGCCGGCGGAGGCGGCAAATTTCACGGCTTCTTCGGTGGTGCGTTGGAGATGGTCTACGCTCCAATCTTCGACTAGGCGGCGAATCGGGCTGGAGCCAAGAAAAGTGGCGGCTTCGAGCGGTCTTCCGACCTTTTCGGAGATTTCGATGATGGGCTTGATGTCGTTCTTGTGCGTGCGCGCGGCGCAATTCGGGCGGATCTTCATGCGCGCGTTCACGATTTCGCGCGCGAGAGCCTCGGTGTCCGCGTAGGCGCGCGGGCCGGCGCCCGGCAGGCCGATATTTACGGTGTCTATGCCGAGCGATTCCATCAGGTGCAGGATTTCGATTTTTTCGCCGATGCTGGGATCGTGAACCGAAGGATTTTGCAGGCCGTCGCGGAGAGTTTCGTCGTTGAGCATGACGCGGCGGCCGGCGGGGATTTCCGCGCCGGTGAACGTGTTCCAATCGTGGATGAGTTCGTGCTGCATCAGTAGCGGATCGTGTAGCTGTGAGGCGCTTTCGAGAAGCTGGGTTTGAAGAGCGTCTTGCAGAATTCGCAGCGATAGATTTCGGCTTTTTTGCCGATGAGTGCTTCGACTTCTTTCGGATAGTCGTACCAGCGTTTGAGATGGCCGCAGCAAAGCTTGCCTTTGGCGTCTTTTTCGTCGCAGGCACGCTGGGTTGGTTTCTTGGGCTTGATCTTCGGAGCCGTGGGGACTTCCGGTGCAGCTGCGACGGCTGGAGTTTCTGGAGTGGCTTCGGTCATTCGGGTTGCTCCATGTGACGCATCACTACTGCAAAACAAACTTGCTTCCCCGCGTCTGCTCTAAATTCGGTCACGCCGGAAAATTACGCCTCGTGCTCCGTGTTTTCTTGTTGCCGCCGCCAGACGTTGTTTCCAGCTTGGCGCAAACAGCGCTTCGACGAAGCGGCCTGCCGCTACGGCCAGTTCCTTTGTGTAGCCGAACCACCAGGATTTCGGGATTCGCGGTAGCCGGTCCACGTCTATGTATTTTACTTGAACCATTTCGAGCAGTCCAAGGCGCGAATGCGTGTGGCCCCAACCGCTGGCGCCGGGACCGCCGTGCGGAGCTTCCGTGATGCCGTAGTAGCTTGCGACATCGTTGATCATCACGGAGCCGGCGCGAATGCGCGAGGCGATTTCCTTGCCGCGGCGCGTGTCGCTGGTCCAAACGCTGGCGCTCAATGCGAATGGTGAATCGTTTGCCAGCGCGACGGCCTCTTCGGCGCTTGCGACGGCTTGGATAGCAATGACAGGCCCGAATGTCTCTTCGCGCATGAGCTGCATCGAGTGGTCCACGCGCGTGACGACGGCAGGCTCTAGAAAATTCTGGCCGAGATCGGGCCGGCGGCTTCCGCCCGTTAGGATTTGCGCGCCGCGCGCGGCGGCATCGCGCAGTTGCGCTTCAACTTTTTCGAGCTGGCGGAGGCGGATCATCGGACCGATCTCCGTATCGGGATCCGTTGCGGGACCTGCTCGAAGCTTTTTCGTTTTGGCGACGCAGAGCTCTGTGAAACGTTCGGCTATGCGCTGTTCGACGTAAATGCGCTCGACGGAAATGCACGTCTCGCCGCAATTCATGAAGCCGCCCCAGACGGCAGCACTCGAAGCAACGTCAAGATCGGCGTCCGCGAGGACGATCGTGGCGTCCTTGCCACCGAGTTCGAGGACTGACGGTATCAGCTTTTTGGCGCAGGCTTCGGCAATTCGTTGGCCCGTCGTGACGCTGCCGGTGAAGAAAATCTTGTCGGGGCCAGCTTCGATCAGCGCGGCACCGATTTCGCCGCCACCTTGCAGCACTTGCACAAGCCCAGTCGGAAATTTCGCCTGTTCAACCAGCTCGCCTACCAGCTGGCCGCACCACGGCGTTAGGTCGGAAGGCTTGAGCAACACGGCGTTGCCGGTGACGAGCGCCGGGATCACCTGCGCCATCGGAATCGAGAACGGATAATTCCACGGCGAGATGATCGCGACGACGCCCAGAGGACTGAATTCCATCCATCCGGATTTCGCTTTCATGGCGAGATTGTGGTGTGGGACTCGCTCGGGGCGCAGCCAGCGCGGGGCTTGGCGCGCGAGAAAATCGGCGGTGTCGAGCGCCAAAAGCACTTCAGCGAAGATGGCTTCGACGCGCGGCTTCCCTGCTTCGCGTGTAACGATATCGGCGATCTCGTCGCGACGCGTGAAAATAGCATTGCGGAGGTCGCGTAATTTGGCGCAGCGTTCGCGCAACGTGCGGGAGGACCATTCTTTTTGCGCTTCGCGGGCTCGTTCGAAGATCGCGGGCAGGTTGCCGGGTTGGGTGACTTCAAATCGAGCATTGACTTCTTGCGTCGCCGGATTGATGGATTCGATGGTGGCTACGGCACGCAACGGCGGTGAGGCGAGCTGTGAAGGAACTGACATTTCTTTGGTGATTGTAACTGAAATGGGCGATGAGGGCTGCGGTTTGGCTATTCGGTGGGGCGCGATAGTGGCTGTGACAGAAACCGGAGTTATCTCGTTCGTTGGCGGCGGTGTGTGGCGAAGGACGCCAATGAATCGGTGGGGTCGGGATATTCGAGGGCTACGAGATAGAGGCCTTCGGGTGGAACCGTGGGGCCGGAGCGGGAGCGGTCGCGGGCTTCGAAGATTTGCGGGATGTCGACGGGAGCGAGGCGTCCTTTGCCGACTTCGATTAGCGTGCCGACGATTTTGCGGACCATGTAACGGAGGAACGAACGGCCTCGGACGACGTAGGCAATTTCGTCGCGGTCCGGCTCGCGAATTATTTCCGAGGAATGGATCAGGCGCTGCATGTCGCGGTCTTTGTCATCCTCTTCGGAGCCGGAGGACGCGGCGAACGACGTGAAATCATGCTCACCTTCGAAGAAACGCGCTGCCTGGGCCATCGCGGATTCATCTAGCGCCCGGGGATAGTGGAGCGCGCGGCGGTGGTCGAACGGGGGCAGAACTGGCCCGCGATACATGCGGTAACGGTACGTCTTTCCCTGCGCCATCCAGCGCGAGTGAAAATCCTGGCCCACTTCCTCGGCGGCCATGATGCGCACCGACGGCGGCAGCAGCGCATTCATCGCGCGCTGAATTTCTTCGGCGACGAGCGTCGAGTGCGTCTTGAAATGCGCAACCTGACCCATTGCGTGGACACCGGCGTCGGTGCGGCTGGCGCCGTGGACCGTGAGCTTTTCCTGCGTGATCTGCTGGAGCGCATCGTGCAGCGCGCCCTGAATCGTCGGAATGCCAGGCTGGAATTGCCAGCCGTGGAAATCCGCGCCCTCGTATGCGATCGTGAGTTTGATATTTTGCATCGGCTGGGTGGGATTATCTCATGCCGTCGTGAAGGCACGACAGGTGAACGCATATGAATGCGGATGAGCACAGACAAAAGCAGACACAAATCACGGCGCAATCGGGTGTAGAGGAACGAACTTTACAGTTCCGAGGAACCGAAAGAGCAAACTACATCTGGGCGCGGGAGAAACGGGAGCCGGGACGAGTGGGCATGCCGCCGGCGCGGCAGAGAGGGCAATCGTCTGGCTCGTAGCTGGGGACGTCCAATTCAAGGAGTGCACGGGCGGAGACGTTGAGTTCGAGGCGGCCACCGCTGCGATCAATGATGGCTCCGGCCGCTACGGCGAGGCCGCCTTCCTGTTCGACGACGCCGATGGCTTCGCGCGTGGAGCCGCCGGTGGTCCAAACGTCTTCGATCACCAGAACGCGCTCGCCGGGTTTCAGTTCGAATCCGCGGCGCAGGGCCATTTGGCCGGAGCGGTCGCGTTCGACGAATAACGCGCGAACGCCTAACGCGCGAGCGACTTCATGACCGATGATGACGCCGCCGAGAGCGGGCGAAACGACGCAAGCGACCGTATGGTCCTTGAAGCGTTCAGCGAGAGCGTGGCCGAGTTGTTCGGCGCACTTGGGATGCTGGAGGACTGAGAGCGCACTGGATGTAGGTTCCGCTGTGGCGTCCGCTGGATAGCTCAAAATGGCCGGTGCGGATGGCACCTACCTGTTCGAGGAGCTTGAGAATTTCGTCGCGTTGCATCGCAGTTCGTCTGGCGCGCGAGTGAGCAGCACGTGAAGGCAGCCAGTGGCGCTAGCCTAAAGGCGAAGGCGAAAAGTGTCAATGGTGCAGTGCTTGGTGAGTCGTGATTGGTGACTCACGGGCAGCGGCAGAGATTCACAGCAGGCGGTATGTGCGGGTGCTATTCGAGCTGCAGGTTGATGGCGCCGATGCCGCCCTCGATGGTGACGTCAATGGCGGCGGGTGTTTTGCCTACGACCGCGTTGACGTAGTCGTCGCCTTCGCGGGTGAGGCCACCGGACGTCACTGCGCCGATGCCGCCTGACGCGTGCACACGGACACCCACATCTCTGGGTAAGCGAATTGAGGCTGCGCCCACGCCGCCGTGGATCACCACGTTCAGATTGGTTTTGCGCGTCCCGGTTAAGTCCAGGCGCAAGTGGCCGGCGCCGATGTTGACGTCGAGGCTCGACACGTTTAACCCCTGCAAGCGCAAGTTGCTTTCTCCCGCCCCCATCTGGACGTTTAATTCCAGGGGTACAGAGTCGGCAAAGCGCAGAACCCAATCGTTGGGTCTGGTGGCGAATTGGATGTGATGTTTGTTGTCCTGGGTGATGTTCAGGTCGCCGCGGCCGTTGGCAACGGAATAATCCACGCCGGGCTTGCCGTCCTCGGCGACGTAGTTAAAATCCGCGTCGAGCAGCTGACCGGCGCCGCCGCTGAGATCCAGTTTGCCGGATGGAATTTCGATATTGGCGGTGACGGATTGCGCGCCTTGCAAGGCGATTTCCTCCGTATCGTGAAGATTGCCGCGCGTGGTGCGGCCGCGCCATAAGGCCAGGCCGAGGACGAGCGCGATGATGAGTACGGCGATCGGAGCGCCGAAATGATCGCGAGGCGGAGTTCCACTTGGGCGCGCGCGGTCCATCCAGGCGTCCCACATTTTCCCCAAACCGATGATGATCAGAAAGACGGGCCAATAGCGCGAGAGGACGTACCACCAGATATCGGGCCCGGGATGGAGGTTGACGACGAGAAAGAAGACGCCGATGGCGATGACGACTAGAGCGCCGGTGAACGAGCCTCGTCGTGAAGAATCGTCCTGAGACATGCTGAGTGCACCTCTTATTTACACTACGCGCCTAAGAATGAAAAGTTTCGTCTGGCGGTCGGAGCACGGCCAGCTCTGCCCACCGCTTCGGACTGATACATTTCAGTTCCACGAGAGGGATACGATGTGAGTAGGCTCTCTCACAAATTGACAGGAGCGGATGCGTCGGATACTCTTGATGATTCGAAATAGACCATGGAGGAGTACTGAATGGCTCAGGGTGCGGCTGTAAAGCATAAGAAGAAGACGAAATCGGTATTGAAGAATATCCGGCAGTCGGCGCACCGCGCGGCGGTGAACCGCATGAACCGCACGCGTGTGCGGACTTCCATTCGCCGGCTGCGCGCGGCCCTGACGGCGGGCGATGCAGCCACTGCGCAAAGCTTAGCTTCGGCGACGTTTTCCGATTTGGATAAGGCTATTCGCAAGAGGACGCTTTCGGAGAATACGGCGAATCGTTACAAGTCGCGGCTGACTTTGGCGTTGAATGCGCTGAAAGCGAAGAAGAAGGCGTAGCTGCAGACGTTCGGAACAATTGAGATCGTGAGGCGCTCCGCGAAATCGGAGCGCTTTTTGTTTTGGGGTTGCGAAGGCGCGCGTGTAGCGCCAAGCGGTTGAATGCGAGGCTAGTGCGCGCGGGTGTACGAGTAGCCGGCTAAGTTGCCCGCCATCGAAGTTACTTGCGGAATCCACCAGATTTTGTGCCAGCGCGGTGAGCGCGCCATTTTCCAGCCCAGCCAGTTTATGCCCGTCGCGAATAACGCTCCAGACGCGTAATAAGCCGGTGCGGGCAGCCCTACCAACGGTCTGGCAAGCGGATCAACTTCGTGGAAGTGCGGACGAAACGAGGCGGTTTCTTGCATGTCGAGCCCTGCTGCGGCATATACGCCCGCGCTCATCATCCAAAATAGGCGTTTGTGCTCGTCCTTCACGGGCTTCCGCGGCTCGAAACGAGGAAACGGCAACAGCGCGGGCCGCGCGGGAATTTTGGAATCGGGCAAGGCTTCGTGAGTGAGGCTGACGGGAACGATCTGCGCGTGGGCCGCGGGAGGCGCCGCAAATGTGGTGACGAGGATAAACGTTATCGCCACGATTATCGCGCTAATAGTGGCGCCGACCATTTTTCGAGCCTGGCAGAAGCAGCGTGTAGTTTTCACGCAAGGCGTATTGCACGCGATGTGCCGGGCCGGGGCACAACTTCAGGTGGCGAGTGGCCGGCTGCCGCGATTGTAGAGGCTCGACTTAGAGTTGTCGGGAATTTGTGGCGGGCGTCGCGGCGTTCCAGATTGAACTGACGCGCCGCGTTTTGGTTCCGAATCGGAATTCGCGCGTCTGCCGCGAGCTAGTTCGCGTCGGAGTCTAACAGCTTCTTTTTATGCTTCGGGGGCTTCTTGCGTTTGTCGGGGATGACGTGTCTCGCTCGGAGGCATGCCGATTCCCAGACGAGCGAGCCTCCGCGCTTCTTTGTGGGCGCGCAACCGGTCTTTCTTCTTCCTGGCCATAATTGACGCTACGAACCTACCACGGTTCTGCGGTTTGAACTCGCAGCGTAGCGTCGCCAGGCTGCGAATCCCTCCGGCGGCGCCTTGCGTCCAAGGCCAAGGAATGCAAGGCTTCCAAGGCATGAAAAAAAATGTGCGGGCCGTGGTCACGTCAATCTGGGTAATCGTCCTCGTCGCCCTGGCGATACGGCTTGGCTTTATGTGGTATTACGAGTCGATCCATCCGAAGCAGGCTGTGAGCGTGATTCCCTTCCTTTTTGAATCGGGCAACATCGCGCACTCTCTTGCCACGGGCCACGGATTCAGTTCGCCCTTTCGCGTGGATACGGGACCGACGGCGTGGATGACCCCGGCGTTCCCGTTGCTTCTCGCCGGGATCTTTCGCGCGTTCGGCGCTTACACACTGCATGCGTGGGAAGCGGTGGTGCTGTTCAATATTTTGTGCTGCACGCTGGTTTGCGTGCCTCTTTTTTATGCGGCGAGGCGAATCGGCGGCGTTGGTTTGGCGGCAGGTGCTACTTGGCTATGGGCAATTTTTCCAAACGCGATTTTGATCCCGGTGGAGAGCATGTGGGACGCGTCCATTTCGGCGCTGCTCGTGGCGACAATCTTGTGGGCCACGCTGGCGCTGGCCGAATCGGAACGAATGCGCGATTGGTGCGCTTACGGCTTGCTTTGGGGCGTGACGCTGATGGTGAATGCGACGCTGGCGGCGCTTCTTCCGTTGCTGCTCGGATGGTTGGTTTACCGCCGGCACCTGCAACGCCGGGAGTGGATTGGACGAGCAGTAGCTTCGATTGCGATCGTTATTCTCTGCTGCGTGCCCTGGACAATTCGTAACTACAAAGTGTTTCACCACTTTGTTCCATTGCGTTCCGTTCTTGGGTTGCAATTGTGGCTGGGGAATAACGATCAGACGCAGGATATTTTCCGCGGCGATCTGCACCCCATCTACAATGCAGCCGAGCGCGAGAAGTACATTGCGATGGGCGAAATTGCCTACATGCACGAAAAGCGACAGGAAGCGATGCAATACATGCTGACCCACCCGGCGCGCGAAGTTCGGCTGATTACTCACCGATTCATTTCGACCTGGACGGGTGGCACGCCCTATCCGCTGACGGATTTTGTCGAAACGCCTTCGGCATGGTTTCGCTTCATACTGGCGTTCAATTTGCTCGCTGCACTGGGCGCGCTTTGGGGAATTTTCGTTCTTGTTCGCAGCCACAGCGCGTTCTGGTTCCCTGTCGCGGTGTTCCCGATCGTTTATCCGTGGGCGTACTATCTCACCTTATCGTTGCCGCGCTACCGCTTGCCGATCGATCCGATCGTGTTGCTGCTTATGGCGGTTGCGTTGCGGCAAATGTTTCATCGGCGCGGGTCTGAAGTTCCCGCCGCCCGGCGTACGCGCGGACGCAGGCGGAACTAGCGTCCGGTCTAGAACATTGTGCGGGACAGAAGCAGCTTTGGCGAGCAAATGAGCACCACTGCTAGTTCTTGTGACGGGCCGCGGGTTTCCCTTACAATCATTCGCTGAGACATTGGTGCCGATACAACTTATGCCATCCCATCTTCGGAAGGTTTTGCTCAAACACATGACTATCTTAATTACTGCCGGTGCCGTCGCAGCGGGAAGCAGCTTGAGCGTGGCGAACGCCACGGATACGAAGTTCGGGCCGTCGAACCCGTTTTACGAGCCGAGCAGGCTGCCATTTCACGCGCCGCCTTTCGACAAAATCAAGGATGAGGATTACCAACCGGCCATCGAGGCAGGGATGGCGCAGGAGATTGTCGAAATTCAGGCGATTGCGGACAATCCTGCCCCTCCGACTTTTGAAAACACTCTCGTGGCGATGGAGAAGACCGGGCAGCTTCTGAAGCGCGCGTCTGCGGCGTTCGGCGCGGCCAGTGAAGCGAACACGGATCCTGTGCTGCTCAAAGTTCGCGCGGAGGAGGCGCCGAAGCTCGCGGCGCATCACGACGCCATTTATCTGAACGCCAAGCTGTTTGCGCGCGTTAGCGCAGTCTACAACCAGCGGGAGTCTCTGAAGCTTGACCCGGAATCGCAGCGGCTGCTTAAGATCACCTACGACGAGTTCGTCCATTCCGGGGCGAATCTTTCGGACACGGACAAAACCGAGCTGAAGAAGTTGAATGAGGAAATCTCGACGCTCTCGAATACTTTTTCGACCAAGCTTCTGGCGGCTACCAAGGATTGCAGCGTACGTCACGACTGACAAGAGCGCGCTGGCCGGATTGAGCGACGCGCAGATCGCTGCCGCGCAGCAGGCGGCGGAGGCTCGCAAGCAGCAAGGCTACGTGCTGCTGTTGCAGAATACGACGCAGCAGCCGGACCTCGCTCAGCTTAGAGACCGCGCTACGCGCAAAGCGCTTTTCGACAAATCATGGAATCGCGCTGAGTTGGGTGATGCCAACGACACACGCGATACGATCGCGCACCTGGCGCAGCTACGCGCGCAGGCGCGCGCAACTGCTCGGCTTCCCCAACCATGCGGCGTGGAAATTGCAAGACCAGATGGCGAAGACTCCCGAAGCAGCGCTGAAATTCCTGGATGCGCTGGTGCCAGGAGCGACCGGCAAGGCGGCGAGCGAGGGCAAGGATATTCAGGATCTGATTGACTCGCAGAAGGGCGGTTTCAGTCTCGAGCCGTGGGACTGGAATTTTTATTCTGAGCAAGTGCGCAAGGCGAAGTACGACTTGAACGACGCGGAGGTGAAACCGTACTTCGAGCTGAACAGCGTGCTGGAAAACGGCGTCTTCTACGCGGCGAATCAGCTTTACGGGATCACTTTCAAAGAACGTAAGGATATCCCGGTGTACCAGGCGGATGTGCGCGTCTTCGAAGTGTTGGACGCCGACGGCAAGCCGCTCGCGCTTTTCTATTGCGACTATTTCAAGCGCGACAACAAGAATGGCGGCGCGTGGATGAGCAATTTCGTGGACCAGTCGAAGCTGCTGGGCGATCTGCCGGTGGTTTACAACGTAGCGAATTTCGCGAAGCCGGCGCCCGGGGAGCCGGCGCTTATCAGCTTTACTGATGTGACGACCATGTTCCATGAGTTTGGGCATGCGCTGCATGGGATGTTCGCGAACTCGGAATATCCGAGCCTTTCGGGCACATCCACGCCGCGAGATTTCGTGGAGTTCCCTTCCCAATTCAACGAGCATTGGGCGCTTTATCCGGCGATATTTGAACATTACGCCAAGCACTACAAGACGGGTGTTCCGATGCCTGCGGAATTGGTGGCGAAGGTGAGGAAGGCGCGGACATTCAATCAGGGATATATGTTGACGGAGCTGCTTGCCGCCGCCGAACTGGACATGCAATGGCATACGCTTCCGGCCAGCGCGCCGTTGCAACAGCCCGACGAATTCGAGAAGCAGGCGCTGCAGAAAACACATCTGCTGCTGAAAGCCGTGCCGCCGCGCTATCGCTCGAGCTATTTCAGCCACATCTGGGGCGGAGGTTACTCGGCTGGTTATTACGCGTATCTGTGGACGGAGATGCTGGACGACGACGCCTATGAGTGGTTTGAAGAGCACGGGGGTCTGACGCGCGCGAACGGCGATCGTTTCCGGCAGATGATCCTATCGCGAGGCAACACAGAGGATTTGGCGAAGCTCTATGAAGCGTGGCGGGGGAAAGCGCCGAGCGTCGAGTCTATGATGAAGGACCGCGGGCTCGAAGAACCTTCACATTAGGACATTCGCAGGCGATTAGGTTTAAGGATTTCCACGCAAGTGATCACTTTGCGGTCCTATTGAGTGTCGCCGGTAGTCTTGTGGCGTTTGCGGCGAAGATCCGGCCAGAATTCTTTGATCATATAGGTGCCGATATCCCAGCCCATCTGGGTACTCCATACGCTAACCACCGTGCCAAAGTTCTTGTCTTGCGCGGGATGGTAGCTGTATGTGGAAATGGCGGCAGCCATTCCCGCGCCGAAAACTTCCGAATAGTTGAATTGGGATTGACCGGAGTCGGAACGCGTCAGCACCACTCGGCTGATCGCATGTCCAGCGCGCTTGAGAAATCCGCCGTGGCCTAACTGGTAGTAACGGGGATCCTGGCGAAGAAGTGATGGCAGCGCGGCACTCGCCATGAAGTTCTCGATTGCGTTATCCGCGTAGGCAAGCGCGTAACGCTTCCCATAACCCTGGGCTCCTTGCCCGTACGATGGGTCGCTATTGCTCGCTTGCCCGAGTCCCGCAACGAAGCCGATCAGCACAAATTCGGATGGATCAATCAAGGACCGACCTACGACCTTGAATTTTTGGCCGCTGGTGAGCGGTGGAATATTTTCGGCGTCCTCGAGGGTGAGAAAATTCGGAAGCGTCCATAAGATCCGATCTTTTGAGGTCCCGGTGTCCTGCTCGTGCTGTATGTTTTGCTGCTCTTTCGTGCTCGGAGCGGACTGCTTTTGGGTCGCCGGTTGTTGCGCGGCTGCTGGATTCGTTGTACCAGGGCGTTCCGCGGGCGGCGCCGGCTGCTGCGATTGGTTCTGATCGTTCACGGGCTGAGCTGGTTCTTGCGCGAACGCAGGCTGCGCGAACCATGCGCCGACGGCCATCAGGGCGGCTACAACAACGCTCGTTGCGAATCGAGTTCGTATCGTCATTGTTTTTCTCAGCATCACGCAAGTGCGCGCCGCGATCATGCCGGCCGCGGCTTGCGTCACGCTCGCGCACTCAGCACGCTGGGCTTGCGCACGCGATCAATCATTTCGTGAATTGCGTGTATGACGAGTTCCGGCTCGTCGGTCATCACCCAGTGCCCGCTGCGCGTTGCGACGAGGTGCGTTCCACTCGCCGAGAGATGCGCTATAGCGAGATGTGCGTTTTTTCGGTCCGCTGGGGTGTTCGCCGCCGAAATAACGGTTAAGGGCAAATCTTTCAGGTTATCGGCAGCGGCTACTTGAGTGGCGCTCTTCGGAAAATTTTCAAGCTGGTCGGCGATTGTTTCGGTAAATTTCGGCTGAACCCAGAAGACGGGGGCCATCGCGCGTTCGCTGGGAGGTAAATTCCAGAAAAGTGGGCTGCTGCTCGTTCCGTCGCCTTTCGGTGCGCCCCTGCTCATCAGGCGGACCAATGGCTCCGCGATCGGCTTCACGCCGGCGCGCAATAAGAATGAGACAAACCGGATAAGCCCCAGTCGTGAAAGGACAGTAGCGCGCCGCAAAATTTTCGCACCTGTGCGAATCCGCCTTTGGTTGTGCTCGTTCGCCGGATTCCATTCAGCAGGAACGACCGGGTCAATCAGAATCAGTCCCGCAACCTCTTCCGGGTACCGCGCGGCGAAGAGACGGGTTGATAGGCCCGCGAACGAGTGTCCGACAAGGATGAATGGTGGGGGGATCTGAGCTCGGTTGAGCAATTGGTGGAGCTCTTTAACAATCTGGTCGGCGTCTCGCGGCGCGGGTCCAGGATCGCTCCAGCCGAGTCCCGCACGGTCGTAACAGACAGCGCGAGTTACCTTCGCGATTTCCGGCTGTATATCTACCCAGCTGAGGACAGTGGACATCAGACCGGATTCGAAAAGGACAGTGGGGCTTCCTTCGCCACAAGAGAGTAAATGCAGACTCCGGCCATTGAGATTTATAAGCTCACCCGGCGCGGGATGGCGTTTGCGGTCGCGTGCTGTTACGGCTTGTTGGTAGAGCCAACCGGCCAGGACGACCAGAGCGACGATCGCGACGATAATGAAGATTACGGACTGCAACTGCCTCTCCTCGATTTCTAAAGATCGCCCTGAATTTCCAAGATTCCGGTCACCGTTTAGATGCGCGAGCGTTAAAAATGACGCTTCACCATCTCAGTAGTGCGCGATCCCAGGTCGGCACAGTCTCCTAGCGACCGGCCTTGCATGTAGTTACCGGCCAAGTGTAGTCCCGGCAGGTCCTCCAAAATCTCGCGGATGGCGGCGATCTTCCGCGCGTGCCCAAGATTGAACTGAGGCAACGCCCTCGGATATTTCCATACACAGCGTTCTGTAGGAGCACCATTAATTCCTAGTATGGCTCCCAGTTCCTCTTCGACAATGGCGGCAATTTGTTCCGCATCGCGTTCGACAATTGCGGGATTGGTTGCGCCACCGGTAAAGCTAGTCATCAGAACTTTGCCGGCAGGAGCGCGCCCGGCAAATAGCGATGAATTCCAGACGCTGAAAAATGTGTTGAGTTTCTCGCGCCGCGGAATCAGCACTCCAAATCCGCGAAGCGGATTGCGAACTTGCGTACGTGAGTAGCCCGAGGAGACAACCGCCATCGGAGCGTAGGAAATCTCCGCAAGCAGCGCGCTCAGTTTTGGCGCGGAGGGTTGCAGGAGATGGGCAGCCTCGTAAGCAGGGGCAGTCACCACCACTGCTAGAGCAGATATTTCATCTCCACCGGACAATCGGAGCCGCCATCCACCCTCTGAGCTTCCGTTCACCGCAACGGGCTCGACGCTTTCTACTCTTGCCCCGAAGGATATCGAATCACCCAGCTTTGCGGCAATTGCTTTTGGAAGCGCGGCCAGGCCCGCGCGAAACGAGCCCATCCGCGGCAGAGACTCAGTTAAATTCAAGGTTTTTCGGCCGGCTGGGGACGATGTCGCTTGGGGGGTGGCCGAGATGCTGGGCTTTCGCGAGCGGATCGCACCGCGCAGGACGCTGCCGCCTTCGCGTTCCCAACGAGCCAGAAACGGAAATGCGCTTTCGACGCCCATCTGTTCAGTGTCACCGGCGTAGATTGCGGAGATGAATGGGTCAACGATATACGCGAGAACGTCGTCGTCGAATTTGCGCCGGACGAACTCCGCTAAAGACTCTTCGCCGGCGGGAGGCCGCGCGCGGCGCACGGCCTCTGTGAGAAGACGATATTTGGATGACGCACCTACGAGGCGAGTGGAAACGAAGCGGCGCACCGAAAACGGCGCTTCGTGTAGCTCGCCGTTCTTCAGGATGAAGCGACGCGCGCCCGACTGACTCGGCAAGAATTCGTCCTCGAGTTCGACCTCGCGGACGATGTCCCAGAGCGGCCGAGCAAAGCGCGGGCATTGAGGGCCGGCTTCGAATAGGAAGCCATTTTTCTGGTGGCTCGCAATCATTCCGCCGGGCGAATCGGATGCTTCGAGAAGTAGAACGCGGATTCCCGACCGGTGCAGGCGCAGTGCGCACGCCAGCCCCGTGATTCCTGCGCCGACCACAATTACACGTCGCGTTACGCCCATAGTTAAAAATACCACTCCTGCGGGATGTCTTGAATCGTTCCGAAAATTCGCCCCTATCTGCTACCGGGCCCAGCTGACCGACTCGTCCAGCCTTCCGACTCCGGGCGACTATTTCGCGCCCAAAGGCGCGCCTTCATATTTCGATGCGCACGATTTCCGATGGTCGCAGTTCCGTCTTGCGTTCCACGGACTCCGAGCGACGGAATCGAGCCCTTTTCAATGCCCGTTCGCTTCAGGCACACTTTGAGGGAACATGGCGCGCGAATCACTCGTCGAATTCTTCTCTCAATATTCCCTCCAGAACGATGAGATCGCGGTGGTGTTCTTCCGAGGCTACCGCATCGAACGGTGGACCTACGGGCGAATCGCGGAAGAGGCTTGCCGCTTCGCGCGAGAACTGGAATCGCGGGGAGTCGGTGCCGGCGAAGCGGTGCTGCTGTGGGCGGAGAACTGTCCAGAGTGGCTGGTCGCGTTTTGGGGATGCGTGTTGCGCGGAGCTGTTGTGGTTCCGATAGATAAGATTTCTACGGCGGAGTTCGCCTCGCGGGTGGCGCAACAGGTCAATGCGAAGCTGCTGGTTTTTTCCGACGCTACTTCTGCCGCTGGCGTCGGGGCTTCGTCTCTGGCGATCGAATCTCTTTGCGAATCGATCGCACGACATTCGCCCGCGCCCTACACTTCACCGTCGCTTACTCGCAAAGATGCGGTGGAAATTGTCTTTACGTCCGGGACTACCGCCGAACCGCGCGGAGTGGTGATCACGCATGGGAACGTGCTTGCGAATATCGAACCGCTGGAACCCGAGATCCAGAAGTATCTTCGATATGAGAGAGTTTTCCATCCACTGCGATTTCTTAATCTGCTGCCGCTAAGTCATGTTTTTGGCCAACTGCTCGCGATTTTCATTCCGCCGATTTTGGGCGCGACAACTATTTTCCTGGAGTCATTCAGCCCTGCCGGTCTGCTTGAGACAATTCGGCGGGAGCGGGTCTCGGTGCTGGTTGCGGTTCCCCGGTTAATCGAATCGCTCGAACGCGAAGTCGAGCGACGATGGGAGATGGAAGGTAGGCAAGAAGAATTTCGGAAGGATTTTGTGGCAGCCGACGGTGAACATTTTCTCAGACGGTGGTGGCGATTTCGGGGAATACACGGGCTCTTGGGATGGAAATTCTGGGCATTCATCTCGGGAGGGGCAGCATTGCCCGGCGCGGTGGAATCGTTTTGGAATCGTCTGGGCTACGCGGTGATTCAGGGTTACGGGATGACGGAAACGACCGCTTTGATCAGCCTCAATCATCCGTTCCGATTGGGCAAAGGCTCGATTGGCAAGCTGTTTCCCGGTCTCGAAATGAAAGTCGGTCCCGGGGGTGAAATTCTCGTGCGCGGCGAGAATGTTGCCGCGGGATATTGGCGGAACCAGGCGCTGCAACCCGTGCTGGAAGAGGACGGCTGGTTCGACACCGGCGATCTGGCGCAGGTGGATGAAAGCGGCCAACTTTATTTCAAAGGCCGCCAGAAAAACGTGATCGTCACACCGGCCGGCATGAATATTTATCCGGAGGATCTGGAACGGGCGCTGCGAGAGCAGAAGGGTGTGAAGGATTGTGTGGTCTTAGGTATGGAACGCGATGGAAACGCCGAGGCGTGCGCGGTTTTGCTGCTGGACGATCCGGCGAGCGATCCCGAGCCGATCATTGCGGCGGCGAATAAGACGTTAGCGGATTTTCAGCGAATGCGGCGGTGGTTCGTGTGGCCGGAGCCGGATTTTCCACGCACTCCGACGCAAAAGCCGGCATTGCAACGGATCCGCACTGCGGTCGAAGGAAAGCTTGCCGGACAAGAGGCGCTTCGCGATGCAAACTCCGTGGCTGGCCTGGTGGCGCGTATCACGGGGCGGCCATCGAGCGGTATGGCGGCAACATCCGTCCTCGATCAGGAATTGAATTTGAGTTCGCTTGATCGCGTCGAATTGATGGGCGAGTTGGAAGAGCGATATCAGGTGGACTTGAGCGACGTGAAATTTTCCGACGCGACGACAATCGGTCAGGTCGAAGAACTGATCCGCAATCCGCCCAAAGCTGCGGTGGAAATCAAATATCCGCGCTGGCCGCAGAATTGGCTCATCACCGCCATCCGCATCGGCGTTTATTACTTGTTGGTGTGGCCGGCCACTTATCTGCTCGCGGCGCCGCGGATTCGTGGCCGCGAAAATCTGCGTGGCTTGTCGGGTCCTATCCTGGTGGTCTCCAACCATGTGACCTACGTGGATATCGGATGGATTTTGGCAGCGCTGCCGGCAAGGTTCCGGCACAGGCTCGCGACGGGCATGAGAGCTGAACGCATCGCGATAATGCTGCGGCCGCCGCCAGAAATGGGCCTCCTGGAGCGATTGAGCGAGCGCTTGAGCTATTTTCTTGTGTTCGCGCTTTTCAATGTTTTCCCTCTGCCGCGGGAATCTGGCTTCCGGAGGAGCTTTGCGTTTGCGGGAGATTTGGCGGACCGGGGCTGGAATGCGCTGATCTTTCCTGAAGGCATTACTACGCCTGATGGATGCCTCCATCCGTTCCGCGCAGGGATTGGTCTGCTGGCCAAGCAACTCAAGCTGCCTGTTGTGCCGATTCGCCTAGACGGCCTGTTTGACATGAAGATAGAGAACCGGATTATCCATCGGCCGGGGAAGGTGCGCGTTTCCATCGGAGCGCCAATTCAGTTTTCATCAAATGTGGATGCGAACGAGGTAGCTCGTGAACTGGAGCAGCGGGTGGCGGCACTCGCTTGGCCCGCCGACAAATAGCTGTAAGATGTTAGCAGGGCGAATATCAAATCATCGAGGGCGTACAACACAGAGATATGGCGGAAGCGTGTGGGAGTCGAATTTACCTTTCACTGATACTGCAAGTACTTACGAGGGAGTTCTTGGGCGGAGTTGGAAGGACTTAGCATTCCTCGGAACTCTTACTGCTGCCCTATTGCTGCCTCGTTTTCTCATCCCACTTTTCTCTCATGCAAAACCATTTCAACAACTCTGCTGTTGGCTCTTCGCATGGCGTCAGGCATTGCTTGTGTGTAAACATTCATCGTAGTGCGAATGTCCGCGTGACGTAAAAGTTCCTGTTGAACTTTCAAGTCAACATGCAATGCGTGAAGCATCGTTGAGTATGAATGCCGAAATGTGTGCCAGCCAATCCGGCCCAGTCCGGCACTAATTCCCGCTGGAAGCAAGTGAGTTCGCTGGATCGTCCACGGCCATCGCGGCTTTCCCGTTCCGTAAGGGCTCGGGAAAAGCCAAGCGCTGATCTTGGCGTCTGCTGCAGTTTCCTTTTTATATTCAAGAAGGAGACTGGCTAGCGCGGCATGCACGGGCAAATTTCTGTTTGAGTTGGTCGTCTTGACTTCATCCACATGGCCAACTACGAAACCCCGTTGGATGTGGACTTGACGATTCCCCCAATCGAAATCTCCCCACTGAAGTCCCGCGACTTCGCTTGCACGCAGCCCAAGACAAGCCGCAACAATGCACATCGTGCGGATTGGTTCCTCCAACCGTTCGAGCAGCAATCGAAACTCCTTGACTGTCAAAGTCCTCGGCTGCCGTAAACGCTTGGACGAACCTTCCACACGAACCAGTTTCATTGGGTTCATCTTGTCCAGATCGATTAATTCCCACTTCATGGCCCAGTTAAACAGGATGTGCATGATGCTGCGGATGTGTCCCTTGCTCTTGGGTGCGAGATCGAGCCCCGAAAGCCATTCCTCCACCAATAGGGGCTTCACATTCGGAATCAGAACGCTTCCCCACTTTGGTTGGACGTGGTGTGTTAGCCAGGAGCGATACTTGCTTGCCGAAGAATGCCGTTTAGGCAGCCTCTCTCGCAGGTAGCGATCGATTACTGCATTGAAAGTAACAGCATCAGTTCTTCGCGCAGTATTGACCGCTAATCGGAGCCCCTCGGTAGCTCGCCAGGCTTCTGCCTCAGTCGGGTATTGAGCAACGTCACCAACGATCACTGCATTTTCCTTCGACTTCCCTGTTGCCCCCTTCGATCGATGCACCCATACCCACACATCAGGTCCTCGCCGCCGGGGCTTTCTACGTAACCATCCAAACTGATACCGTGTCCGCTGAAACATTGGTTTTGCTCCTTAGAATGTTTTAGCAGCACGGACGGTGGCTTGAGTGTAGCTCTCCACGCATCCAGCGGTCCAGCTCAGAAGCGTAGAAAAACCAGCGACCAAAGCGAAAATAACCTGGAAGAGTTCCTCGTCGGGCCATGCGCTTGACTGTCTTTGGATGAACCCTCACAAAGGCCGCTGCCTCCTCGCACATCAAGGGGCGTTCAAGGGTCGGTCGTACGCCATTCCCAAGCTGTTCGGATGTCGTAGTCCCGGCTTCTTCTTCCCCTGTGGCCCTTTTGCGACGCTCCGGTTCCGTGCGCGATAACGCGAATGCTTCTTTGAAAGAGGGTACCGGCTCATGCGCGCTGTCCCCGGGCCGCTCAGTTGTAATCAATGGGTCGGTCTGTATAGCCGCGTTGCGTATTGCAAGGCGCGGGGCATGCGGTCGTGACGACGCTGTATTCTCGCGCTCACCGAATTGGGTTGGACGGGACTTCATGTTTGTCAGGCGGTTTTCGTGAGAGCCTCTCCTTGGATGTGTTCTTGATTCTGTTCGGTGGTGTGTTGGCCTAGCCAGGCTTTGAACTCGTCATCTCGCTTGAACAGGACCTTCAGAGCCTCGGTAATGACATATGACGGGGTGGAGTCGATGAACTTCGCGTATTGGTCGAGTTGGGTTTTCACCGACTCCTCGACTCGCGCCTGGATCGTTACCGCTTTCGGCTGTCTGGGTGGTGCCTTAATGATCGCCATGATTTCCTTCCGTTCCTCCTCGTCGGTGTTGTCATACATGTTGTCTTACAAACTCGGTCTTTCCCTTCTCCTGCGCGGCCAAAACACGATCTGCGGCTTCCAGCAGAAAGAGGCGGGAGTGACCCCCGAAGCCCGAAGGGATCGGGCCGCGATTTTGCGGCACGATGGGGTCGCTCCCGCCTCTGGTCGCGTTTTGGCCGCGCTTCATTTCCTTGCCGTCTCCGTCGCATCTGCCTGCTCTGTCTGCCCGTTATCTCCATGCTGGGCTGAAGTCAGAGGTGAAATCCGAAGAGAAAGATATCTCCCCGGAACATTTCACGGGCATATTTACCGCCCAATGCGGATGACGCTCGAACAAGGCTACCTGTCCATTCACCGTCGAGACGATAAAGCTCACGTGTGAGGGCGTGCGGAACTTGAGGGAATTGGATCGTACGGCGCTTTCGGCGATCTCTGCCGCGCGCCATCTTCGGTATAAATTTTCCAGTTCCGGGCTGCCGAATCGTTCTTTGCCGTCGTTGATGAAGGCGATGTCGTCGTTGCTCAGCTTGCTGAAGTTCCTCTCGTCCCAGGTTCGCCGTGTATGGAAGTAACGGAGGAGTCCAGACGGGCCGTCGGGGTTCCAAAGCCGCTGGAACGTCCCATGGAACACCTTCTTGGCCCGTTCGAAATTCGTGTCACGGGTCGCGATGTAGCGGAAGTTGAGGCTTTCGAGTTTCGTGAAAAGATTCAGATACGCATCTAGGTGGGTCCTGAAACTGTCCATGCTTTCAAACCCCGGATCGATGAAGCTGAATGTCACCACAGGAGAAAGAGACGTGGCGGGGTTGTAGTACATCGGGAATTTGTCCACAAAATAGTGGTCGGTGAAGTTTTCCTTGATAGCCCCCGAGTAGCGTTTGTGGGGCAGCATTTTCTTGTCGATTCCCAACTGGTCGCAGAAGAACGAGAGCTTCTGGCCCTCCGTTTCGAGGTACGTGTAATCCCGATTTTGGAGAATGAAATCGAGTGCGATGAGCCGGGTTCGGATGTATTCGGTCGAGTGCATGCGCCGGAAACGGACATTCTCCCTGCCAATGGCTTCATAGAGATTCCGCGAGAAGAGATGAAAGACTCGGCCATGCCGGAGGTATTCCTTGGATCTGGCGTGCTTCTTCTCGACTATTTTTCGTGCGAAGGTGACGCTGCGCTTGCCGGGTTTTGTTCCGACGAACTGCAAAAACTGCTGGCAGGTGAAGTAGCCGGAATGCGTAGCCACAAGGTAGAGAAAGCGAGCTTCCTCCTCCGTGTAACCGAAACCGCGGAGTGCTTCCGTGTAGATGGGAAGGATTTTCACAGGGCGAAGATCCTCGCGGTGATTTCATGGGTATCGAGAACGCGGCGCAACTTGGAGTGGTCCTGCTGCCGAGCGAACAGATGAAATCCGGCCTTGGCCTTCTCGCCAAGCCCTTGGGGTCGGTAGTCGCGGGTAGCAACTTCGAGGTCGAGGCGGCGGATTTCCCGGCAGTCATCCTCATACTCGATACGCAGGTCGGGGATGGGAATCTTGCCGTCCACGACCTTGAGGTCGAACCGATTCGCAATGAAGATTCGTTCGTACCTACGGTCTTTGTCGGGTCGCATTCGGGAGAGGGCTCGGTAGAGGTCTTTCTTCAATTCAAAGTCGAGAACGACGCGGCGGACCTTCCCGCCTGAGTCTTCGATGTCTCTTGCGACCTGCTGATACAGCCTGTAGAGATCGGCATCGTGCCGGGCTTCCTTGGGTTTAACGAGGCCGTGATACGTGGCCTGCCGATGGGAGACGAGCTGGGCTCGCTCCAGGAGCCAATGGCCATCCTTGGTTAGAGTCAGAACCTTCGTCGTGAAGGACGAGTGCCCTTCGATGGATTTCTGTTCAATCAATCCGTGCCGCGCTAGGTTTCTAACGTCGCTTTCCATCTGGGAACGGTCGCCGTCGTAGCCGAACCGGGCAAGATCGTCTGCCGGCACGACGCGGAACTTGCCGAGGTCAGTGAGCGTACGAACCTCGGACCCGCGCAACGAGTATTCGCGGTTCCGGCCTCGATAGATCGTTCGCGACCGGTCGGAATCACGATTGGGCTTATCCGAATTTGGTTCCCTGCCGCGTTCTGACTTGCCGTGCGAACTGCCCCTGTCCAGAGAATCGCCGCTCCTCTCGATCAGATCGCGCGTGGTTTCCTCGCGTCTTCTGAACGAGAAGGCGAAATCCGAAATGCCATAGGGATGGTCCACGGAGAACCTCCTCTCGTTTCATCTTGGTGCGAACGTGGGGAAAGACTTCGAGCGACGCACAAAGTGAAGAAGCCGAGATTGCGAGCTACCACACGTCATGTTGCTCTTACTGGAGGCGAACTCAGACTTGCGGGGAACGAGCCTGGTCTTGCCCCTCAGTGTACAAAAACACCTCTTCTACGGTCTTTCCGAAAATGCGAGCGATCTTGAAAGCCAGCGGCAAGCTGGGATCGTACTTGCCGGTTTCAAGAGCGTTGATCGTGCCGCGAGCGACTCCGACTTGCGCGGCAAGCTCTGCCTGCGACCATTCCTTTTCCGCTCTCAGCACACGTAGGCGGGTCTTCATCGGTACCGCCAGGAATACAAAATCAACCCGACGCTCCACAAAATAATCATCAGGGGCGGAATGCCAAGCCACGAGAGGGGATGAAATCCAAAGCTCTGAAAGAAACCGGTAGCGGCGGAAAAGACGAGAGTACCCGCAAAGGAAAAGGTTAATGCGCGGTAGTTGATCTGCTGTTCGCGCTCATCATTGGATCGGAGAAATCGCAACAGGAACAGAATTGCGATCCCAGCTCCCGCAATTGCTAGAGCTAGTAGGATCGTGCGGAGGGATGGAACCTTGTGTACAAGAGTGATCGCGATGGCCGAGACCAGCGCAGAGACATAGAAGAGGAGGAGCGCAGATCGGCGGCGCTCGGCGAGGCCATCTTCACGTGACTCAAGGGACATGCGAACCTCCCACAGCTACCCCGAAGCGTACCTCAATAGGATCTATATGTCAAGTGTAACGTACATATAGAACGTAATAGCGTTCTGCACTAAGATTGGCGTCTCGGGGGGACCGGGCGCGACCAACACAAGAGCGCCCTGGCCACAACCGGAGGGCAGGCGTGTGCAATGTTGATGCCTTCATTGCTCCGGGTCAGGGTCGAGCTCGCGCTCCGCAAATATGGCAAGCTGCTTGAAATTTCCCGTGTTCCAGTCGCTCAGATCGGCCTCTTCAATTACAAGGGACGTGCCGATTCGCCAGCACAGCTCGGTCTTGTCTGTGAATCGGACGTGGAGATAAAGCACGTCATCCTCGAAGGCATGATCGACCCAATCCACAACCTTGCCACGGACACCGGGATATTGTTTTCCGCGCATGATGTCCCGAGAGGGTAGCTTCACACGTGATTTGCGCTTCGTCATCGGTGATTTCCCTCCTGGTGCGTTGGCGTGGCGCTGAGTTGTGAATCGGTGATCGATTGTTGCGGCAGGTTCGCGAGTTTCGGTGCGCGCTTCTTTGTCTTCTTTCGACGCCTGTTGGCGGCGTGCTTTTTCTTCTCAGCCTGTTCTTCTTCGTCGCGCTTCTCGTCGTTGGAGTCCCAATCGGGAAGGATTACTACGCGCGGAGGAAGTCCCTTCGCTTTGCGTGCTTCCTCGCGCTGTTTGATCTCCAGATAGATATCGTCGGGGTCGGTAATCCTCTTTTTGTGGTCGCGCAGAAAGTTATACGCCCCAATCGCATCGTTCTCGACGATGGCGTCGAACTCGTCGAAGAACTGTCGATTCGCTTCCACTTGCGCGCTCTGTACGTGGGCCTTCGCCCAGCGAATCATCTCCTTCTTATAAGTCGGCTCTTTTTCCATGCGTTCAAGGCCATGAATGACGTGACCGAACTCTTCGTTTAGCGCAAGCAGTTCCTGGAAGAGACGGAGTTTCATTTTTTCCTCCTCTTCGCCATTTCCTTGGGTGAGGAAGCTCGCTTGCGTTTGTTCGCAGCCTGCGCTCTCTTGGCGGTCAGGAACTTCTCTTCCTCCTCGGCGGACCAAGGCAGGACGACGATCCGCGGTGGAAGGCCCTGCTTTTTACGCTGTTCGTCGCGCTCCTCGGCATCCAAAAACACGTCGTCCGGGTCTTTGAGCCACATTTCGTACTTGTGATGGATGCGGGACCAATTCCGCCCGCGGCTTCGAAGGGTTTCGCTCGCTCAGGAGCGTGGGCTATGCCGTTCCATTTGTCGAGGCACCCGGATAGCTAAACGGTCGGAAGTCCGACCGGCCTCGGCGGAGACAGGCACTGATTCAGCTAGGGAGGAGACTCATCGAACGCCTCCGAGGGGAATAAAATCGGAAGCAACGAGCGCGCGGCGAGTTGCGCAGAGAATAGAAAATGGATAACTTCTTCTGCAGCCATCGTTGCACCTCCGGTGCGACTTCGGTCAGGGGCGCGTGCGTGTTAGTCGCACGGGCGCGTCCCGCTTATTACTTTTTCTTGGGCTTCTTCCGTCTCTTGCGATTCGGCTTCTTACGATAATGCTCGCCCTTGTATTTCCTTGCGGTATCCAAATCCTCCTGTGTCCAGATACGGATTCGAACGCTGCCCAATGTTTGAACAGGAGGAGCCTGAATTCTCTTAGACTCAATCCAGCGGTGGAGAGTGCTCCAACTAATCCCTAACATCTTCGCAAACTGCACGGTGGAGTAAGTCTTCTCTGTCAATATGGTATACCATATCCCATGTTGTCAAGTGAAAACTGGGACCGTATGAGGATGTCTGAACTCCAATCGGACAAGAAAGAGTACCGCAAGTGATGATGTCGGGGGAAGGGAGCGCACAAGGGTGCAGAGAGATTCGTTTGCGGACGAAGCAAAAGAGAGGTACAATAGTGTACACAAAGGTACACAGGAGATATCATGGAGACGCTCAAGGTCGGAATTCGAGAATTTCGAGAAAAACTTGCCAACTATCTGCTTGAGACGGACGTGCCCGTAGCGATTACGCGCCACGGGGATACGGTCGGCTACTATATTCCGGCGCGGCGCAAGCGCGCGGAAGCAGACCGCGCGGCGCTCAAGGAAGCGGCCTCTCGGCTGAGGGCCGCGCTGGCCGCCGAAGGAATCTCCGAAGAGGAAATCCTCAAGGACTTTAAGCACTGGCGCGCGGGCAGGCGCAAATGAGCCGACGCAAGGGGCTGGTGCTGGACGCAAACATTCTCTTGCGAGCGGTCTTTGGACAACGGGTGCGGGAACTATTGGAAACGTACGAGGACGAAGTCGGCTTCTATAGCCCCGACGTATGCTTCGACGATGCCCGAAAATACATCCCGGACATTTCAGGGCGTCGCAGGATCGATCCCGCGATCGGCTTAAGGGTCTTGGATGAGGTGAGCCGCTTGGTGGAATCCGTGGACCGGAGCCTGTACGAGGAGTATGAGAACGTGGCGCGCGAGCGCATTCTGCCTCGCGACCCGAACGATTGGCCGATTGTCTCCGTAGCGTTGCTCCTGGGCTTTCCGATCTGGACCGAGGATCAGGATTTCTTTGGCAGCGGTGTCGCTACTTGGACGACCGACCGCGTTGAGCTATATCTCAAAGGCCAGTAGGACCGTCAAGCTTGCCGTCACACCGCGCTTGGAGTTTCTGCTTATGGCTGGACCGAGTCGCTCCGTGAGTCTCAAACCTCCTGGATGAAAAGAATCACCCAGCAACAGTTTGGCAAGATCACTATCGTACAAGCGAGCGCAGCACTGCGTGACAGTTTTTGTATCCTGAGCACGGAAGCGTTCGTCATAGTTTTGCGAGGCGCGCGCCTCGTGCGGCTGTGACGGTCGTCACATTCTATAGTGTGTCGACCTCGCTTGGCTTATCCTGTGCCCGAGGAGAATCGACATGCAAACCACCGCGACTGGCGCGCCGGTGCGCGCCGAGGCGACCACCACACCTTCGTTTCTAGGCGCCCAAAGAGCGCGAGCGGTTGCCTCCGTTCATTGGTTCCAAGCTGGCAATTCACAGGAGCCGCGTCGCTGCGAGCAGAACGTCGCTACCGAGCACACTTCCAGAACAAAGTTTCCTTCCTGCTTTCGCGGGAAAATTCTGCCGTGATGATTCGCGAATTCGTCTCGAAAAACGCTGCACGCTATTCGGAGCGCGCTCGCGGCGTTATGCTTTTCAATTCGGACGTACGACCGGACCCCAAAGAAATGTCGACATCAGCCAGCCACGCGCTCACTGCAATTGCATTGCTGGTTGCGGTGGCAGGGGCAGCTGCGGCATGGGGACAGGAACTGCCGCCCACTCGACCACCTGCTGCTGCTTCATCGCCACTGCAAGCACCGATTGCGGCAGGCGTAGTGGTACGGAAGAACGGACCACAGCCATGCATCCAGCCAGCACCCCTAGTCCGCTGGCAAGACTATCAGGGCCCATTCCAGAAGACAGTCGGCGCATTCGGACGGCAGATTGGAGCGGCAATCGGTGGGCCAGCCGCGCTACAAAACGGGAGTCGTCTTGTGCACTCTAAAGGTGGAGGACAAATTCAAGTTGTTCCTTGCGAACACGTTCGATCCGGTCACTTTTGTGGGTGTGGCCTTCAATGCTGGAATTGGACAGGCGCAGGATTCCGACCCGAGTTACGGGCAGGGTGCGGCGGGCTTTGGAAATCGTTTCGGGGCGTATTTTCTTGATCAAGCGCAATCACAATTCTTCAAAAGCTTTGCGTATCCGGTGATCTTCTCGGAGGACCCACGCTATTACCGACTCGGGCAAGGTAGACGCGCAGGCGCCTGTGGCACGCGGTCGAACATTCCGTCATGGCGAACCGCGAAGACGGCACGTGCATGTTCAATTTTTCCGAGTGGATGGGAACCACCAGCGCCGCAGTGCTAGCCAATGCCTACCACCCGGATCGCGAGCGAGGAGTGCGTCCCGTGGTTCGACGCGCGGCATCCTCGGTCAGTTGGGATGTGGGTTTCGACATCCTGCGTGAGTATTGGCCGGAAATTGCGCGCAAATTTAAGCTGCCTTTCCGCGATTAGAGCCAGACGACCACTCCTCGGCCTTGATCTACAGGCCAGTAAATGGGCTTTCGCTACCAGATCAAGTTGGCCACGATGCTGTTGCAACATCTGTTTTGACTCGTCATGTGCTGTATCTAAAGTGCTTCTTACCTTTTCGTCGGTCTAGCCGCCGGTCTCTTCACTTTAGTTCGCATTGCAGCATGCCTTCTCCAGGACGGCTCAGGCCGCTCTCATTTCTCGAGCTTCCAATACGGCGCGCGGCCATGGTGTCTATGAAACCTGGGCTCATGTGCGCGGCTGGCTGGTCGGCATTCCACGGGGGCTGTTTCGAATGATGGGGCGGGACATATTTACGTAAATGTTGGGATCCGCCCAGCTTACTCGCTCGATCCACTGCGGTCTTAGCAGCACTGTCTTGCCCAGCCACCAAGTTTTAGTGTCAATGATCGCCTAGCGAATTTCCCAGATCTCGCCATCGAACGAGAAATCCTTGAGGTGGCGAATTTCCCCGTCGGTTGGCTTACTGTGGTAGCCGGTGACTTTCCGGACGCTACGCAGATGCCTTGCATCGGACGAAATCTTCGCAACGGTTTTCGCTCGGCTATGCGCTCCACGAGGCCAAGCATATAGAATCTTGTGGAGGAGGACTTTCAATGATGATCCAACCTACGCGCCAGGTCCTGATGCGCGCGGTAATGTTTTCAGTTGTCGCCTTCGCTACCACCGTCGCGGCTCAAGACCAGAAAGCTGCACACTTGCCGGGGACGAATCCGGTTTCCGGCGCGCGTCTCTACAAGCAATACTGCGCTGTTTGCCATGGAATTGATCTAAGGGGGCACGGGCCGGTAGCTACCGAACTGAAGACTCCGCCTGCGGACTTGACCACACTCGCTCAACGGCGCGGTGGAAAGTTTCCGGACTCATACGTTGAGGAGGTACTCCGAAGTGGCGTGAGAACGCCGGCTCATGGAGATTCGGAGATGCCCATATGGGGACCGCTCTTCGCGTCGATTCGCGGAACCGATCCTGCACTCGTTAATATCCGAATCGCGAACCTCGCAGCCTATATCAAGTCCATGCAGGCGAAATAGGCAGACTGGCATTTCGTGACGCAATTCCAGGTGCGGTCAGAGCCAGAATTCTAGGCATTCTCTTACTTGGATTGATATCGTGGCTCCGCATGGAAGCCGGTTTCGCCGAGCCCCTCGGAACCTGTCAATCCGTTTCTAATAATCGGCCCGCGCTGAATTTCGAATAATGAGGAAAGTGCAAGAAACGAAGCGCGAAGCGCGTGGACCCTGACGACGTGATCCACCCTTACTTTGAAAACAGTTTCGCTCGGAGCGCGGCGAGAATGCCTTGCACGGAGTGTTTGCTCGCTTGCTCGTTCAGCGATAGCTGTACGTTAACCCCTTCGGCAGAGTCCGGCGCACTATGGTGACCTGTTATCCGCGCGATCTGAATTCGGAAATAGACCGGAAGCAGAGGCCGGTCGGTCCCTTCGATGATCGTTTTCGCATAGCCTGGTTCCCACCAGATTGCTTTTTGTTGGAGTAACCTGTAAGCCAAATCGCGCTCCGCCTTCAGCTCCGGCGAGTCCGTCAACTCCTGATAGCGGCCAAAGATAACAATACTTACCCACTCCGCCGAGCTCACGATCTCATCGACTTCGACGCAGACCAGCGGATTGGCGCGCATCCATCTGATCTTTTAACCAACGGTTGAAAAGCTGCAGAGGTAGCCGTCGTGATAGGCGAAATAGAATGGGACCACATACGGTTGATCCCCTTGCGCACACGCGATTCTGCCGAGACGCGGGTTGCGAGCAGGTTTAGGGCGTCTTCGTGACTGACTTCCTGAATCAACATCCCGAGCCTCCGAGGGCTTGTTGCGTGCTCGTGTCCATCTAGGTTTGAGTGATTTGTTATGCATTCGGTTATAGCACACAAGGCGCGGGGTGAAGCCGATGGTCAAGCGCATGGTAAAGGACTGTGTGAAGATTCTTCTTGCGTCGGGCATGTAAATGTCAGAAGTCCGTGAATATCCTGCGAAGCATCGCTGGAGCCATCTCCCATAGGGAGTTTTAGATTTCAGCTGGGACGGTGTGCGCTGCGACCAGCGCCTGTCCGAGGCTCAGGCCACCATCGCCCGTGGGAACTTCGGAATGAGTGAAAACTTCAAAGCCATGGGATTCCAGCTTGCGAACCAAACGTTCGAATAGGATAAGGTTGTTGAACGTACCGCCGCTCAAGCAGATCCGATTGATCGAAGATTCTTGCCGCAGCAAGCAGGCGAGGCGCACGAGAGTTTCGACCAGTCCGTTGTGAAATCGCCGACTGATTGTTTCCGTACACACTTTCCGGCGGAGATCTTCGACGATGGCGCCGATTAATGGAGATGGGCCAATCTCCCAGGAGGCCTCCCGGCGGCGAATGTCGAGGGGATAACTACCAGTCTCGCTCGATGGCCGCGCCCACATCTCTAGTTCAATGGCGGCCTGCGCTTCGTAGGTCACTTCTTGCCGAATTCCAATTAGGGCGGCGACGGCATCGAAGAAACGTCCGCAACTTGACGTCAAGGGAGAATTCACCTGCTGGTCCATCATGCGCAGAATCAGCTCCGCCCTCCCGCGCTCAAGTCGCTGCACGAAAGGAATGTCCAGGCCAAGGAAATCCTCGCCAAAAGCCCGCGCCAAATAACTCACCGCCATCCGCCACGGTTCATGGATCGCCGCGGCGCCCCCAGGCATCGGCACGTACGTGAAATGAGCGGCCCGTTCAAAGCGTCCGTAATCGGCAATAAGCGCTTCGCCGCCCCAGATATTGCCGTCCGTCCCGTAGCCCGTGCCATCGAGCACGAGTCCGATGACCTGCCCCTCGACTCCATTTTCTGCCAGGCAGGATGCGATGTGCGCATGGTGGTGCTGAACACCCACGACTCGTACGTTCTTCTGTCCAAGCGCCCATTTCGTTGACAAATAATCGGGGTGAAGATCGTGCGCGATGATTTCCGGTTCGATTTCGAGGATCCTTGAAAGATGGGAGATGGCGTGGTGGAAGAAATCGAGACTGTCGAGGTTTTCCAGGTCGCCGATATGCTGGCTCAGGAACGCGAGGTTGTCGCGCGTCAGGCAGATCGTATCCTTCATCTCTCCGCCGACCGCAAGAACCTGCGGGAGTTCTTTGTGCAGTCGAACCGGCGCCGGCACGTAGCCCCGCGATCTCCGTACCTGTCGCAACCGGCCAGCCGAATGACGAACTACGGAATCGTCACAACGGAGGAGAATATCGCGGTCGTGCACAAGAAAGAAATCGGCGATGCCCCCTAGCCGATCCAACGCCTCGCGGTTGCCGATCGCAATCGGTTCTTCACTGAGGTTTCCGCTCGTCATGACCAACGCCGCAAATTTGCCTGCCGCCAAGAGCAGATGGTGCATCGGGGTATACGGCAGGAAAATCCCCAGGTCGCGTTGGTTTGGCGCTACGCTTTCAGCAATCGCAGCGCCTTCAATTTTAGGCAGCAGCACGATGGGCCGCTGCCGGCTGGTCAGCAGTCTTCGTGCTTCAGCATTGATATCGCAAAATCGCACCGCAGCTTCGAGATTGGGAACCATCACGGCGAACGGCTGCGCAACGCGCCGCTTGCGCTCGCGCAGCCGTTCCACCGCGGCCGCGTTTACGGCATCTGCCGCGAGGTGAAATCCCCCGAGTCCCTTGACGGCGAGCACCTCGCCCAATCGAAGGTGTTCCACGGCCGCCTCGATGGGATCGAGCACTTTTATTGTGCGGCCCTGGGCGCTCCAGAACTCGAGTTGCGGGCCGCATTTCCAGCAGGCATTCGGCTGCGCGTGGAAACGCCGGTCTTCGGGATCCTCATATTCGGCGCGGCATTGCTCGCACATCGGGAACTCCGACATCGAGGTACGCGGCCGGTCGTAGGGCACATCCCGCAGGATTGTGAAGCGTGGTCCGCAATTTGTGCAGTTGATGAAAGGATAGTGATACCTGCGGTCGTTCAGGTCGAACAACTCCCGAAGACAGTCTTCGCACGTTGCCACGTCCGGAGAAATCAGGGCACTCACATGCTGGCCGATATGGCTGGACCTTATTTCAAAACCCCGATCCGGCCGGCAGGCCGTCTCGCGGACGGATACGTGGGTAATCTGTGCTAGCGTCGGCGCATCCTTCGGGAGGCGCAAGACGAAATCCTCAACCAAGTCCTGCGGGCCCTGAATTTCGATCAAAACTCCTGCCGCCGTATTACGGATGTTTCCGCCGAGGTTGCGGTCGGTCGCAAGACGATAGACGTACGGCCGGAACCCGACTCCTTGCACGATACCGGCGACTTGGATTTCCTTGCGGACTTGCATGATGTTTTAAGAGGCGGCGGCCGCAGCGCGCGAGACTTTCCGCTTGCGATCCAGCCAAGAGAGCCATTCCGCCATTCCCTCGCGGTTTTGGCAGGACACCCGAACGATCTCCATGTCGCGGTGGATACTCCTCGCGTTCGTTTCGGCAGCAACGACATCGAATGGCACGTAGGGCAAAAGGTCGATCTTGTTCAGGATCAGCAGTTCCGACTTGAAAAAGATCGAGGGGTATTTGAGCGGCTTGTCTTCTCCCTCCGTCACGCTGAGAACCACGATTTTCGCCGCTTCGCCCAGGTCGTAGCTCGAAGGACACACCAGGTTTCCCACGTTTTCGATCAATAGCAGGTCGAGGTCGTCCAAACTCCAATCGAGAAGCGCCCGTTCGATCATCCGGGCGTCCAGATGGCATGTTCCGCCGGTTGTAATTTGCTTCACCGGAAACCCAAAGCGGGCCAAGCGCTGCGCGTCGTTTTCCGTCTGAATGTCTCCGGTAAGAACTGCCACTCGTTCGCGACGGTCGAAACTTTCGAGAGTGCGTTCAAGTAGGCTGGTCTTCCCGGACCCCGGTGAACTAATCAAGTTCAGGCACAGAATATTGTCTGCCGCAAAGTGCGCCCTCAAACCGGCGGCAATGCGGTCATTCTCGCTCAAGACTTTACGTTCGAGTGGCAGGCGCTCCATCTTCGACCTCCAGATAGGCGAGCTCCAGTTCGTCGCCTCCCAAGAACTGAGAATCCCACACGCCGCAGTCCGGACATGCCGAATCTTCCTTCGGCGCAGCATAGGAGCGGCCACAGGATCGGCACTGATAACGGCGCGCGCAGTATTCAATTTCGAGTGCGAGCGGCTCAAGTTCCGTCCCACGCACCAGAGCTTCAAAACAAAAGCTCATCGCGTCCGGGTCCACTCCCGCGAGTTCGCCGATCCGGACGCCCACCTTGTAGATGTGGCCGGCCGGGAAGCGCCGTCTTTCCGCGCGAACCGCATCCAGCACCGAATTGGCAATACCTATCTCGTGCATCAACCGGCCCTCAACAGATTCTTGGCAATTGATCGCCGGAGAGCAGATCGACGATCCGCGATGTGCCCAGCTGCGTGCGCAGTGTAACCATCCCTCGATGGGAGTCCGTCACCGTTCCAATGATCTTGGCGTCGCGGCCCAGCGGATGCTGGTGCATGGCTTCGAGAATGGATTCCGCGGCAGCGGGCTCGACTATCGCCACAAGCTTGCCTTCGTTGGCTACATACAAGGGATCGAGACCCAGTATCTCGCAGGCGCCTCGGACATCGTCGCGGATGGGAATCGCACTTTCTTGCAACTCGATGCACACGTTGGATCGCTCTGCAATTTCATTCAGCGAACTCGACAGTCCGCCCCGCGTCGGATCCCGCAGACAGCGGATAGCGCCGCTCGCCCGAAGCATATCTGCTACCAGACTGTGCAGCGCCGCCGTGTCGCTGTGAACCGCGCTTTCGAATTCGAGGCCTGCCCGCTGAGACAGAATCGTGATCCCGTGGTCTCCAATCGTTCCACTCAAAAGGACGCGATCTCCCGGGCGCGCGCGATCGGCGGAAAGTCGCACGGCGGATGAGACCAGTCCGATTCCCGAGGTGTTCACAAACAACGCGTCGCCGCTCCCTTTTTCGACTACCTTCGTGTCTCCCGTGACGACAACGACGCCCGCCACGGCAGAGGCCACCCGAATGGATTCCATGACACGCCGGAGAGTATCGAATGGAAGCCCTTCTTCGAGGATCAGTGCGAGACTCAGGAAAAGGGGTTTCGCGCCGCCCATCGCCAGGTCATTCACGGTACCGTTCACCGCCAGCGTTCCGATATCACCGCCGGGGAAAAATAGCGGCTTCACGACAAAGGTGTCCGTGGTAAACGCAATTCGCGATCCGTCGACATCGACAATGGCCTGGTCATCCAGACGATCGAGGACGGGATTTTGCAGAGCCGGAAGGAGAATTTCGCGGAGGAGCTTCGCGCTCATTCGGCCTCCGCTTCCGTGACCGAGCAAGATAGACTCCGTGGCCGCGATCGGAACGGGGCAACTTAAAGCCACATCGACTTTGGTCTCCTGATGCATCACGACTTCGCCTTCGCCATTAGCGCATGCCGCCGATATTGGTAATAAGCCGCACAAGCACCTTCGGAGGACACCATCGGAGCGCCCAGAGGATTTTCTGGTGTGCAGCGCGTGCCGAACGCGGAACAATCCGTCGGTTTCTTGAGTCCCTGAAGCACTTCCGCGCTAATGCACTCCGCAGGCTCGTCCGCGGTCACACCTTCCGTGCCAAAAATGCGATCCGCGTCGAAATCAGCATATTCCTCCCGGAGACTGAAACCGCTCTCCGGAATTCCGCCGATCCCGCGCCATTTCCGGTCACAGACTTCGAACACTTCTCCCAATACCTTTTGAGCGAGCAGGTTGCCATCGTAAGTCACGGACCGCACGTATTGGTTTTCGACTTCCGCGCGCCCTTCTTCCAATTGGTTTACCAGCATCAGGATCGCTTCCAGAAGATCGAGCGGCTCGAATCCGCCGACCACAATCGGCACGTGGAACTCCCGGACGAGATCCTCATACTCGCGACAGCCCATGACCGTGCAGACGTGCCCCGGACCTATGAAGCCTCGCACCCGATTGCGCCGTGAACTCAACAGCGCTCGAATCGCGGGAGGCACAAGGACGTGGGAGGCCAACATCGAAAAATTCCCCAGCCCTTCTCGCTTGGCTTGCCAGACAGCCATGGCGTTCGCGGGAGCGGTCGTCTCAAAGCCGACGGCAAAGAAAACCACTTTGCGCGCGGGATTGGCGCGGGCGAACTTGAGAGCTTCGGTCGGAGAATAAACCACGCGTACGTCTCCGCCCTGCGCCTTCACATGAAATAAATCGGTGCGTGAGCCCGGTACGCGCAGCATGTCGCCATATGAAATCAGGGTCACGTCAGGACGCGAAGCGATCTCAATAGCCTTATCGATCGTTTCCAGCGACGTCACGCACACGGGGCATCCCGGCCCATGAACGAGTTCAATCCCGGCGGGCAGCATCTCATCGATGCCATAACGCATCAGCGTGTGGGTTTGCCCGCCGCAAATCTCCATGAGCACCCACGGCCGCGTAGCGCGACGGCCCAGCTCGGCCACAATTCCACGCGCGATCTTCTCATCCCGGTATTCGTCCAAATACTTCATGAGCTCTTTCGGTACGCAGCAGCGGTTGCCTTCCTGCTCGGCTTACGACTCTTCGAGTTCCGACCGCAGTTCGTCCTTGAGCAATCCCATGGATTCGAGCGCCTCGTAACTCCGCTCCGCTTCTTCCCGATCCACAAGACTGATGGCGAATCCTACGTGCACAATCACGTAGTCTCCGATCGACGCTTCCGGAACAAAGTCCAGGCAGGTCTCCCGCGTGATTCCGCCAAACTGCACGCGTCCCACGCGAATGCCGTTCTGCAGTTCGCTGCTAACAATCTTTCCAGGGATGGCGAGGCACACGTTAGCTGCTTCCTTTTTCGCAAGGCTCGGAAACGATCCGATCCGAGTGTTGGCCGGGCGACAAGGCTGATGCTTGGAACCTCAAACCACGATCCCGTGATTCCTTCCAGAGATACAACTGCGCCACCGCCGCGTCCACCAAGTGCACAAGGGCGGCCTCGACTGCGGGAGACAACGCGGTGCCCCAATCGGAATTGGCAGGCTGCACGCCCAAGACAACGATCTCCTGAGGACCGTTCGTCACCAGGAACAGAGCGGCAATCAGATCGGCGACTCCCAGCTGGTGAACGTTTCTTCCCGCCGTCGTGCCCAGCAAATCTCTTCCAGTCATTCGGGCGAGGGTTCCGGGAGCTTTGCCCGAGTTCATGGCGTCTAGGATCAGTATCCGGGAGGCATCCAGCGCATACGGAATCAGCTCGAGACCGAGCGTGCCGCCATCCAGAATCGTCACACCCGCCGGTACCCGCGGATCATTCTCAAGCAGCCGTGCCGCATGCACGCCGACACCCTCGTCTGAGAGGATCGTATTGCCCACCCCTATCACCACGGTGTCCGAAGACCGGAAGTCTTCCATGTCACGCTCTGGATTGGGAATTTTGTTGAGCGACCGGGCTGGCCCCGAGTTCTTCCGGGCGAACCTCGCCGCTCTCCTCGCTCTCTTCGGCGAGGGCCTCCCGCAGTTCATGCTCGGGAACGAATTTGTAGCCGCTGAAGATGCTCTCCATCACGCCATTCTCTTCTTCGACCGAAACCAGAATGGCCGTGTAGAGATGGTGAATAAAGAACATCCAGAACACGAACATCACCAGGAAATGAGTTTCCCGGAGCCATTGAACGTCAATCAGGTGCGGAATCCATCCGAAGAAGAAGCTCACGACTCGGTTGCCTAAAATCCGCGAGTAGAGCGCCAGTCCCGTAAGTATTTCGACCACTGCCAGCCCATAGATAACCGCGTAGGAAGCGCCGGCCAGCGCGTTGTGACCGATGTGTGGGGTTGGCGACCACGCCATGAACCCATAATACTTCCCGGTTTCGGCGATATCCTTCAGGCGCTTCTTGGTTACCGGGATGAACTGGTCCCAATGCGACCAGCGGTTTCCGACGAACATCCACACAATCCGTATCAGAACCGCGCCGAGAAAGGCGAACCCGGAGAGTAGATGGATGAACCGCATCGTTCCCATTACGTAGGCGGTTCTGCCATGCGGAACGACAAAGGGAGAATGCATGTAATAGCCGGTGATTGACAGAGAAACGATCGTAGTGAAAATGATCCAGTGGGCAAATCGCACCGGCCATTCCCAGACGTAGACCCTGACTTGGCCGTGCGCCGGCTTCTTCCATTCCGCTTCGTGGCCGTGCCGCCTTCGTGTCTTTTTCATACGCAGCCCTCTGCCCGATCAGGCTTCTGCACGAGCGAGCACATGCCCGCGAGCGTCCACTACGTGAACGGCGCAAGCGAGGCAAGGGTCGAAGGAGTGAACTGTGCGCAGAATTTCGAGTGGACGTTCGGGATCCGCAACCGGTGTCTTGAGGAGCGCCGATTCGTACGGCCCGCGCTGGCCTCGCGCATCTCGCGGCCCGGCATTCCAGGTGGAGGGAACTACCGCTTGGTAATTCTTGATACCCTGCTCTTCGATCTCCACCCAGTGGCCGAGCGATCCGCGCGGCGCCTCGAAGAAGCCGAAACCCTGCGCGGTTTTCGGCCACGAGTTCGGGTTCCACTTTTCTCCGTTGTGAATGCGCACATTGCCGCTGGCCAAATTGTCGCCGAGCTGTTCAATCCAGCCCACCAGACGGCTCGCGAGTAGTTGAGTTTCAAGTGCGCGCGCCGCCACGCGCCCCAGCGTCGAAAATAATGCGGCGGGCGGAGCCTTGAGCTTGGCCAATGTCGCATCTACCAGAGCCTTGACGTCCGGCTGACCCGAGGCGTAGGCCACTAGCAAGCGTGCCAGCGGGCCGACCTCCATCACCTGGTCTTGATACCGCGGAGCCTTCAGCCAGGAATATTTCTCATTCACTTCGAGGAACTCATAGGGCGGCTTCGGCCCCGAATACTTCGGGTTGGTCTCTCCTGCATACGGATGTTTTGCGACTTGGTCTCCGCCCGAATACGTGTACCAGGAATGGGTCACGTATTCCGTGATATTTGCCGGGTCCACTGGGTGAACCGTCGAGAGATCGCGATCCAGGACGATCCCGCGCGGAAGAAAAAAGTCCGCGGAATCTTTGATGGAACCTTGGGGATAACCGCCGTAACACATGTAATTCCCAACCCCCGCGCCGAGCTTGAACCATTCGGGATAAAAACTTGCCACCGCCAGTACGTCGGGAATGTAAACCTGATTCACAAAAGCAATCGCCGTCTTGGCAACCTGCAGCAAGAAATCCATTCGTTCGGGATTCACCGTTGCACCCGGCTCGTTCGGGTCCATAGCGGTGGCCATCCCACCGACGAGAAATGTCTGCAAGTGAGGATTTTTCCCGCCGAGAACTGCGTGGATCCGAATGAACTCTTTCTGAAATTGCAACGCCTCCAGGTAATGGGCGACGGCCATCAGGTTCGCTTCGGGCGGCAGCCGGTAAGCCGGATGCCCCCAATATCCGGCACCGAAAAGACTCAGTTGTTTGCTTGCGACGAGCGCGCTGACGCGGTCTTGCACGCCCTTAAAATACTTCTCACTCGAAATCGGCCAATCGGAGATCGATTGCGCGAGCTGCGCTGTCTTGGCCGGGTCCGCTTTCAGGGCGGAGACGATGTCCACCCAGTCCAGGGCGTGAAGGTGGTAGAAGTGAATGACGTGATCTTGGATCGTCTGCGTCGCAGCGATGATGTTTCGCACCAAGCGCGCGTTGTCGGGAATTTCGATGCCCAGCGCGTCCTCGACCGCATTAACCGAAGCGAGCGCGTGGACCATCGTGCAGACGCCACAGATGCGCTGCGCCCAGATCCAGGCTTCGCGGGGGTCGCGCCCGCGCAAGATGAGCTCGATGCCACGGAACATCGTGCCGGAACTCCACGCGTCCGAGATCGTCCCCCCGTCGACTTGCGCTTCGATACGGAGATGCCCCTCAATTCGCGTGACCGGATCCACCACAATCCGCGCCATGGATTCCTCCTACGCGCCGCGAGACTCCGGCGGTTCTTTTGTTTCCTCCGCGGTCTTCTTCGGACGAAGTTTGTCGCGTACGGCATTGCCGGCAACCTGCGCAACCATCGCCACGCCCACCGCAGCCGTGGCGACCCAGCCGATCTCGTCGGCGGTGACGTCTACTCCGAACCCGGGCACCGATGGCAACCGTTTGTAGAACGGTGATTTCGTATCCCAAAAACGGTGCGAGGCGCACGCAATGCAGCCGTGACCGGACTTAACGGGCCAGCTCGTGCCATCGTTCCAGCGGACCGTGGGACAGTTGTAGGTCGCTTCGGGACCTTTGCAGCCCATCTTGTAAAGGCAATAGCCCTTGCGATGGCCTTCGTCGCCCCATTCCTCCACAAACCGCCCCGCATCGTAATGTGCGCGGCGCTCGCATTGATCGTGAATGATGTCGCCGTAAGCGAACAGCGGACGTCTGTATTCATCGAGCGCAGGCAGATCGTGGAAGGTCAAATAATGGACCAGGACTGCGGCGGTGTTCGCGGGATTGTGCGGACAACCTCCCAGATTAATCAAATTCTTCAGCCCCGGAACCGCTTCTTGCAGTCCCACGGCGCCGGTCGGGTTCGGATTCGATCGTACGAGTCCGCCATCCCAGGCGCAGGCGCCAACCGCGATATTCGCGGCGGCGTTGCTGCAGACGTGATTAGCGATGTCCAGCGCGGCCTTTCCACCGATCGTGCAGTAGACGCCGCCGTCCGCAGTTGGAATTGCGCCCTCCACCACGGCGATGTACTCGCCGGCGTGTTCGCGAACAACCCGTTCGAGTGCGTCCTCGGCCTGCTTCCCCGCACCGGCCATCAGCGTCTCGTGATATTCCCAAGACAGCAGATCGAGAACAAATTCGACAACCGGGGGATTGCTGCTGCGTAGCATGGACTCCGTATTGCCCGCGCAATCTTGGAACTCAAGCCACACCAGAACCGGACGAGTGGCCTGCGTGAGGGCCTTCACCACCGCGCTGAGATATCGCGGAGGCAGCGCCAGAGTAGCGACCATCGAGCTGCAAAACTGCACGAATTCGCGCCGCGAAACCCCGCGCGCCTCAAGCGCCGCCGGTAGACTTGCTCTCGGTGTATGCATTGGTGTTCCCCCGCAATGACCGAATCGCGCACGAACGGCGAGTTCAGAGCGTCCACCCTTCGAATTCCTCCGCGCTCTGCTCTTCCAAAAGGCCCCTAACGGCTCGGCAGTATGGCTCCTCAGCTTTGGCCAGTCTGTGACGCACGTCACACTCAGTCGTGATGGATAGTGTGGCGATTCTAGGTTTAACGTGACAGCTTGGTCGCGGAGGTGGACGCCATGCCGAGACGCTCTAAGAATTGGCACGCTAGCCCTCGAGAGGCAGGGGGACTGTTCGGGGAACCGGTTGTGGAGCCGCTCGGCCACCTGAGCGCCCGTTACCCGTTTCCCGCTCATTTGAACGAGGCGTACGTCGCGAGACTGAAGGCGTCGAACGTCGGGAAATCGTATTCCAAGGGCGCGATTCTTTACGAAGAGGGAGACAAGCCCACCGGTGTCTATGTTGTCTTGGAAGGACGCGCCAAACTTACCGTCAATTCCTCGCGCGGCAAGACGCTGCTTCTTGGCTTCTTCGGCCCCGGCACGATCTTGGGATTGGCTTCTGCCATCTTGGCACGCATCCATGCGGCCACCGCGGAAATCATGATTCCGACCAAGGTCCTGTTTGTGTCTCGCAAGGAACTGGTGAGAGAAATGGAGGGCGATGCGATGGCAGCTCGGCATGCCGCGGAACTCGTGAGCGAGGCCTGCTATTTCATCTTGACGAAGATGAGGGACGTCGAGCTCTCCGAATCCACCGGGCAAAGGCTTGCACGGTGCCTGCTGGGGTTGCTCGCTCACAATGCAGATTCCGGCGGTGAAGCAGCTCTGCAACTGGATCTGAGTCAGGAAACCATCGCGCAGATGATTGGACTTTCTCGAGAAACCGTGACTCGGCTGATGTCCCGCTTCCGGACGAAACACATCGTTGATTGGAAACGTTCGGGGCTCGTCATTCAAAATCGAAAGGCGCTCGAAAGACTAGCCGATTTCTCAGAGACAGGCACCAGCTTCGCCAGAGATGTTGCTGCACGGAGAGCCCCTTCGACCCGGAGCGAGTTGCGTCCGGGTTCAACAAACTGACGGATTCTGGTTGCTCAAAACCGTGTTTCGAATCACGGGCAAGGCCTGAACAACGCTGCAAGACGGGACTGCTCGATTGAAAGGCCGCGTCATTCAATCGATGCTTGCCTGCATCCGAATGCGCTGCTCCATTTTCGGAACACGCGGACTTCGAAGACGCCTATGTGTTTGCGGTAAATGGAAAGCTGAAAGCACGGCCTGAACCGCACGGGCTCGAGGTGGCCGGAAGGGCTGTGGTCGGACTAAAGCAAGGTGAAGAAAGCGGCCCGCAGCCTTGACTGCCACTTGCTGCGAGAGCTCGGAAACCGACAGGTTCAGAGCAGTGGCTGCCTCATTCAATTCTTCCAGACACGCCTCATGATCGCCTGGCAACCTCCCGCAGCACAGAAAAATAATTGGAATTGTGACTCCGGTCACAGTCAAGGGCCTCGTCAACATAGTAAGAACCGACCGATTTATCGGACATCGTTCGTTCGGCTCTCTGAAAGTTACTGAGGAAGAACAATGGCGCGCTTTAGAGTCTTCGGCTTGGCGGCAATTGCAGCTCTTACGCTTCTTGGAATGCAGCATGGTCTTGCCCACGCGCAAGAGAAACAAAACGCTAAAAGCACTTCAGCTGCGGCACCGGCCGCATCCGCTTCGGTTGAAGCGCAACAGGCTCAGTTTGCCGGTGCGGAGTCCTGCAAGGCCTGCCACGAGGAGGTCTACAACAGCTGGGAGAAGAGCGCGCACTGGCAGCAAACGTACAAAGAGGGCGGGATCGCGAAGCACGGCTGCGAGGATTGCCACGGCCCCGCCGCCAGCCACGTGTCCGATCCGACGGACACTTCGAAGCTATTCCTCTTCAAAAAGCGTCGGCCAAAGAAATTGATGCGCACTGCCTGGAATGCCATGCGGGCGGCACGCAGCACATGAACGCGATCAATTCGGTCCATGCCAAGAACGACGTCAGCTGCATCGCCTGCCATTCGCCGCATCACGGCAAAGAGTCCAATTTCTTACTGGTGAAGTCCCAGCCCGAGCTTTGCTACACCTGCCATCTCGCGAAAAGGCCGAATTCGATATGCCCTTCCACCATCGCGTAAACGAGGGCCTGGTGCAGTGCACCGACTGCCACAATCCGCACGGTACCGTGAAGCCGCACCAGGTGCGCGCGACGGCCACGCAAGATGAAGTCTGCTTCAAGTGCCACACGGACAAGCAAGGACCCTTTGTGTTCGAGCACCAGCCGGTGAAAGTGGACGGCTGCGAATCCTGCCACTTGGTGCACGGCGGCCCGAATCCGCACATGCTGAAATTGAGCAACGTGAATCTGCTCTGTCTGGAATGCCACACGCAATCAAGCTTCAGCGGCGCGCCGGGAGCGCCTTCTTTCCACAATCAGGCGAGCTTCTTCCAGTCTTGCGTGCTGTGCCATTCGCAGATTCACGGCTCGAACTTTGATGCAACGTTTTTCAAGTAGAGGCTCCAGGACCTCATTCTGCGGTTATGGAGAACAGACACAAACGGAACAGACGATAAGCCCGCAGCGAGCATGCGGAGTGCGGAGAGAAAACCATGAAAGGTCGCCTGGGGGTTCACTCAATTACGTCCGTCATCTTTGTCGCGGCCCTCTGCTGCATGCCCGCCGCGCGCGCTCAAGACAACTCCGAAGCGTCGCCGGGAATCAACTCGGGCGGATACAACATCCACCAGAGCATTGAATTCGGATATCGAGCCAGCGAAATCAATGGCAATAAAGACACCTACGACACCTTTGAAAATCTGGGTTCGGGAGTGCGGCTTTTCGATTTCACCCTGGAAATGCGTTCCATCGATCACAACGGATTGTTGTTCGATAACCTCACCTTCAGCAACTTCGGATACGGCGGCGATCCCAACGACGTGACGCGACTGCGCATCGAAAAAAACAAATGGTACGACTTTCGGATGATGTTCCGCCGCGACAAGAATTTCTGGGACTACGGCCTTTACGCGAATCCATTGAACCCAGCCGCGTTGAATCCTCCAGGCTCCTTGACCACGGGTTGCTACGTGGGTCCACCCACCGCAGCTTTCCCGCAGGGCGCGCCTTCGTACTGTTCCAATCCGGCGGTCGCGCAAACCAATTCCCTGCACGACCTGGATCTGGTGCGCCGCATGCAGGATTACGACGTCACGCTGCTGCCACTATCGAAGATCCGCTTCCGGCTGGGCTATTCGCGCAACCGCGATGAAGGCCCAGGCCTGTTCACCACCGATGGCGGAACCATATCGGCTTTCAACGAGAACTACAGCTACACGACGAACGCCTATCGCGCCGGAGTGGATTTCCGGGTGCTGCCGCGCACCACGATTTCATTCGACGAATACTTGAGCTACTACCGCCAGGACAACGTGATCGCCGATAGCCCGCTTGTTAATCCAGGCAATTTCGGATTCGCGCTGGGAACGGTTCCCAATCAGGGCACGCCAGCCGGCACACCTGTAGACCTCGGAAACATTTGGAGCACGCAAACTCCGTCGGAGGCGCTGCCCTGCGCAACTCCGATCGTGACCGGCACGACCAACACGGCCACCCCTACCTGCAACGGTTACCTCTCATATAGCCAGGTGGGCGACCCACGCAATTTCATGCCCACGGAGCGCTTGCGTTTCCAATCGAATTATTTCAAGAATTTTGAAACATCCGGCTCAATCGGCTACAGCACCAGCGATTACCACTTCTCGGATCTTTCGGAGATCGTCAACGATTGGACGGCGCGCAGCGGGTCGCGCGGGAGCACGGCCGGCGGTCCGATCAAGACCAAGCGCGTTTCGGTGAATGCCGATTGGTCCGGCGCGTACGCCGTCACCGACAAGTTCCGCATTGTGGATATGTTCCGCTACGACAACTGGCGCATTCCAGGAGTGTGGGATACGGCGGAGACCAATGTATTCGGAACCCCTTCTCCGGGGCCGGGGGTTGTCGGCCTGTTGCTTTCACCCGGCGCTTTCAGTGCCACGAATTGCCCTGTTGCTCCGTACAACCAGGCCACCTGTCCCCAGCACACCTCGAGCTCAGCCGCCGATCTGACCAACGAAATCGCCTCGCAATTTCTGGCGCAGAACATCAAATCCAATACGCTGGAATTTGAATACGATTTCAACCGGCGGTTCACCGCTCATATCGGATATCTCTACACCAACCGGACGATCGCCAGCATGGACGCGGCGTTTGATACCGGAGAATATTATTTTCCGGGCGGGGCTACCGGAACGGCCGCGAATTTTTATCTAGCGGCGCGGGGAGATTGCGCGGCTGTGGGCGGCGCGCTGCCGGCCGGTTGCACGCTGGTAACCACGGGACCTTTGGCCGGGGCGATTGTGGAGGGTTCGCCCAGCAACCCAATACCGGAAGCGGGCAACGACACGTCACGCAACATTACGACGATCAATGAGAATGCCCTGCTGCTGGGCGCGGTCATGCGGCCCATGGATACCCTGCGAATTACCGCGGACCTCGAGTTTGGTTACAACGATCAATCATTTACGCGCATTGATCCGCGCCAAGTACAGTCTTACAAGATCCACGCGAACTACAAGCCCAAGCCGTGGGCCAATCTCGATGGCGGAGTCGAGATCCACGAAAACCGCGACAACGTCTCGACGGTAGACAACCTGGAGCATGACCGCTCGTACAGTTTTGCGGCGATGTTCATGGGCAATCGCAAGCTCTCCGTCGATTTCGGTTACAACTACTGGGATATGTACACCCAATCGCTGATCTGCTTTGCGTATTCCACTACCTCGGCGAATCCGGCACCACCGCCGACTAACATCACCGTCTCCGCATTTCCTCCAGGCGTCCCGGAGCTGCCCACCGGCACGGCGTGCCCGATCGCTGGGTCGCCTTCGCCGCTCGGCGCGCTCTCGACCTACAGCAGCACGGATCATTTCGCGCATGCTGGAGTGATGTGGAAACCATCCAAGCGCGTCACTGCCATGGTTGGTTATGGCGGCAGCTTCGTCCGCGGCAACACCATTTTCCTGAATCCGCTGACGCCCTCTGGAACGCTTGATTTCAATTATCAGAGGCCGTACGCTTCTGTGCTGGTGCAGGTTTATCGCGGGTTCAGCTATAAAATGGGCTGGAATTATTACGGCTACAACGAAACCGGAAACCAGACTCCCTTTGGCCTTGCCACGATCCCATCGCAGAACTTCAACGGCAGCAACGCGACGTTCTCGTTCCTCTACGCGTTCTAAGCCGTAACGAAATCGCGGAGATCGCGGCGCGGCAGCGTTGCTGATTAGCAGGAGGAGGAAAGTTAGATGAAAGCTTCAAGGATGCCAATTGGGCAGATGCTGATGCTGGGATGTGCGCTCATTTTTGTCTTATCCATATCCACTCGGGCCGATGATTCGCCAAGCCTTTATAAGGCGAAGTGTGAGATGTGCCACAGTGCGGACGGGTCGGGAAGTACGCCTGCGGGAAAGGCTTTGAAGGCGCGCGATTTCGCATCGCCCGAAGTGAAGAGTGAAACCGACGCCCAGCTCACCGAAATTCTAACGAATGGCAAGAACAAGATGCCGGCCTACAAGGGCAAGCTGACGGATGATCAGATCAAGGGGCTCGTCGCCTACATACGCGAACTCGCGAAGAAGAAGTAAAGTCTTGGCGGCTCGAACCCCACGGCACGGCTCGTGGACTCGCGCGAATGCATGACCTGGAGGACCTGTGGTCGGGATTCTCGTTTGTCAAATTGTCCTGAGCATCATACTCGCCGCCATCTTCTTGGTTCGTCCCTCTCTGACCTCCGGCACGGCGTGGAAGATCGTGGCCTTCATCGGCTTGTGCGTGCTTCCGGCGCTGTGCATTGTGGGCGGGATGAATACGCACATGCAGCGCTCCGAACAGACAAAATTCTGCATTTCCTGCCACGCCATGGAAAACTACGGCAAAAGCCTGCACCTCAACGATCCCAAATACCTTCCGGCGCAACATTTTCAGAACCATCGCGTGCCGCCGGACATGGCCTGCTATTCGTGCCACACGGACTACACGATCTACGGCCCTCTCAAGGATAAGCTCAAGGGCATGACCCGCATTTATATGCAATATGTGAGCACGCCACCGAAGGTTATTACGATACCGGGCGGATTCCAGAACGCCCAGTGCTTGCACTGCCACGCCGGCGCCAGGGGCTTTGAGGAAAACCCCATCCACTCGGCGATGATGAGCACGCTGACCTCGAATCAGTTGTCTTGCATTTCGAGCGGTTGCCACGATTCGGTGCACGACGCGTCCCAAGTAGATCATCTGAAAATGTGGAGTCCCGGGCAATGAAACTCAGCCAAATTGGAATCCAGCGGTTGCTGCGAATCGCGAGTGTTCTGATTATTTTGGGCTTGGGCCTGGAAGTCATCAGCCTGTTGTGGTTCCATCCCCTCTCGTTCGTGCTGTTTGCTTTCTTAGCTGCCTCGCTCATCGGCCTGGGGATTTTGGTTTACTTGGCGTCGCTCGTCTTTGCAGTTTCGCCGCTTGGCGAGAACCGCGAATGACCTGCGAGGACCCAGAACGCACGTCGAATATTGACGGCTTCCCGTTCTGCAGTGCGCTCAACTCAGAAGCGACCCCGGCTATTTTTCATGATCACCGCCTGCGCGCGGTGGGATGGCGCGACCTGGTTTCCGTTACCCCGTTCGAGATTGTGTGGGAACCCGTATTGCCGGCCGCGTGGCTCGCCGCGTCCCTTGTGGCGGCCGGGTCCGGCCATGAGATAATCGCCCTCGGTTTCTCGTTCCTGTTTTTCCTCACAGGGCTGCGGCTCATCCACAATGCCTTTCACTCGACGTTGGGTTTGTCTCGCCGCGGAACCGATATCGTGCTCTGGATCATGAGCGTGGCGATGCTCGGATCGATGCACGCCGTGCAGTTCAACCACTTAAGACACCACCGACTGACGCTGAGCCAAGGAGACGTGGAGGGCCGGCATGCCGACATGCCGGCGTGGCGCGCGCTCCTGTACGGTCCCGCCTTTCCCATCCTGCTGCACGTGACCGCGCTTCGAGACGGCAATCGGAAGTTGCGTGCGACCGTCGCTGCAGAGTTGCTTCTCAATGCTGTCTGGATCGCGCTGGTATTCAAGGGCTTCGACAGCAGCGCGCTCCGGTACCACGTGAGCGCCATGGCCATCGGGCAATGCCTCACCGCATTCTTCGCAGTGTGGACGGTGCATCACCACTGCGACCGCACCCATTACATCGCGCGAACCCTGCGCAACAAAATCAAGAATGGAATTACGTTCAACATGTTCTTGCACATCGAGCATCATCTATTTCCGCGCGTCCCGACATGTCATCTGCCAGAGCTTTCGCGCCGCATCGATCGCGTAGCGCCTGAACTGAAGAGCAGGATCGTTTTTTGAGCCGCCCGTACGAACGCTTTTTGAAGGAGGTAACACATCAATGCAGGTGCAATTGCCGGTCTGGCTTTGGGTGCTCGGACGCATCCTTTTTGTCTCCTACTTTGTAGCGATGGGCACAAGTCACATCCTTAAGTTCCGGGACCACTCAGCCCATCTCGCCCGCAAACACGTGCCTCTCCCACGCGTGGTCACCGTACTTACATTTGTGATGATGGTCGGTGGTGGAATGTCCATCCTTTTCAATTGGCACCCGGTACTGGGAGCCGTTCTGTTGTTCGGCATCATCTTTCCCGCACCTTTCTACTTGCACCGCTTCTGGAATGAAACGGATTGGTATATGCGGCTCAGTGAATTCGCGCACTTCATCAAGGATCTATCGCTGGCTGGCGCCGCGATTCTTTTGCTGAGCGTGCGGTGAGCATCCACGAGCGAATAAAGGAACGACCACCCACACTTCGCGGACGGAGCAATCGTCGGTAGACGACGTTCCCACCCGGCAGCGAAATTGAGGACGCGTTAGTCGAGTCGGTCGCAGGTCTCCGAGATGCGGTTCACAATTGACGCATTGCCAATTCACGGATGCCTTTGAGGCAGCCGATACGTTAGGAGACCGCCTGACGCAGCCGTTGACGGAGCCGCTTGGGGTTGGAATTGTATACGAGCGAAAAGGAGGGTCCTGTGATTGAGAGACTCAAGAGTTTACCTATAGGCATTGATGGCGCCAAGGCTATTGGGGCAATAACAAAGGAGGATTACGAGCAGGTGTTCGTGCCGCTCCTTGACGAAGCGCGAAGGGACGGACGCCGCATCCGGTTTCTCTATCAGTTTGGCCCCGAATTTCAGGGCTTTACCCCAGGAGCAGCGTGGGAAGATGCCAAGATCGGCCTGCACTCGATGCGGCTTTTCGACGGCTGCGCTGTGGTCACGGACTTGGGTTGGATCCGCGAAGTTACGCGGCTCGCCGCGTTTTTCATGCCGTGCCCGGTGCAGGTATTCGGCAATAAAGAATTTGACGAAGCCATCGCGTGGCTGCAATCACTCCCCGAAGGCGCCGCCGTCTCGCATCGTCTCTTACCTGAATCCGGGGTGATCGTGGTCGAAGTCAAACAGCCCCTGCGGGCCCAGGATTTCGAGGCGCTGGCGCTCACGGCGGACGCATGGATCGAAGCGCACGGGGAATTGCAAGGACTGGTGATCCATGCTCGCGAATTTCCTGGCTGGGAGAATCTGGGAAGTTTCTTTCGGCACGTGCGATTCGTGCGCGATCACCAACGCAAGGTAAAGAAGATTGCGCTCGCCGTGGACAGTAAGCTCGCCAGCGTAGTGCCCGCGATCGCCGAACATTTTGTCCAAGCCGAGATCAAAAACTTCGCATATAACGAACTCGATAGCGCCATCGCGTGGGCGGCCGGTTTCTCCACTCAAACCGCCACTTCCTCGCGATCCGCCTCGAACTAACGAAAATTCCAGCATGCAGCGTAGAACCATTCAAAGGAGGTTTCAGTGAGTGCTCCATTAATCGGCATGTCTTTTCCTGCTTTCGTCGTTCTGCTTATCCTCAGCGCGATTGCAGCTGCGATCGTGCATTGGAGCTTCCGATATCGCTTGTTCCAGGGAATCGATGGTTTTCTCGGCCAGTGGGTGGTCGCCTGGCTCGGCGCATGGCTTGGGCCCGCCGTCTTGGGCCATTGGTTTGAGGGCGCCCTGTTGGGCAATATCTATGTGATTCCCGCCTTCCTGGGGGCATTGACAGGGGCGTTCTGCGGAACGTTCAACGCCAAGGTGCTTGCCGGAGCGGTGTCGCCACGCGGAACGGCATCCTCCTAAGCTGGATCCGAGTCCCGGGCGCAATCGGGTTTCGACCTAAGGGTACCGGACGACGGCGGATCAAGCGGCGCTCGAAAAAACCGCAATCACGAGCTTCAGCCTGATTCCGGTGGCGTACTGCGGCGTTTCTTATTGTCCAGAATACGACGGGTCAGCCTGTTCGGAACCTTCGACCAAGGAGCACAGATGAGTGGTGAACAGAACGCAACCGTCGCGCCCGCAGACCACGTGCCGGGAGCATTACCACTCAACGGGCGTGCCGTATCACGGTACCGGCTCGTGAGCCGGCTTTTCGCGCGCGGTCCTGTGAAGGAAACCGTCGCGACTCGGATTTGCTTCGACGTGCGTTCGGAAGACGTCTGGAGTCACCTGCTCTTCTACGAGGAAGTTCCCGGACGCGCGCCGTTTCCGCTTCGCGCATTGTTGCCCCGTCCGGTCCGTACGGAAGGCGTAAAGACCCGCGTCGGGGCAACGGTGCGCTGCGCATACAGCGGGGGCCACTTGGTAAAGCGCATCACTCATGTCGAAGCACCGCATTTGCTGCGATTCGAGGTCGTCGAGCAAGACTTGGGAATTGAGAGTTTCGTCGTCACGCTGTGCGGTTCCTACACGCTTTCTGCCTGTGGCCCCATCACCGAGGTGACAATCATGACGAATTACCACGCATACTTGCGGCCGCGTTACCTGTGGCGACCTTTGGAAGCGTTCTTGGTACACCAACTACACTCGCACATCCTCCGTGGCGTCGGCGCTGTTGCTCTTCCGAGGGACCCAATCATGCGCACGTCCGTTGCGGAGTCCTTCCCTGCGCCGTACATCCCTCCAGGAGATCTGGCATGCACAGCGTCGCCATCGCGTTCCCGCCGTTAACAATCATACGTGCCAGCGTCGCAGCTGTTTGGCTCTACGAGGGCCTATGGTGCAAGCTCCTGGGTCGCGTGCCATTACAAGTCGAGGTGGTCACGGCGGTTCCGCGCCTTGGCCCGCGCTTCGGAGCGGCGTTCCTCAAGGCGCTCGGCGCTGTCGAGGTCGCGCTTGCCGCGTGGGTGATCGTCGGAATTGCCCCAGGCGTCTGCGCGATTGTGCAGACAACCGTGCTCGTCGTACTCAATGCGAATGGCCTGCTGTGGGCACGCCGCATTATCCATGAGCCCGCCGGCATGATCGTCAAGAACATCGCCTTCCTCGTATTGGTCTGGGTATGCGGCGCTCTTCCGGGAGGACGCTTGTGAACTCGCGAACGCCCTGGAAGGCGGGGCGCCTCGATGCTTCGCGCGGCCCGCAGCGGCTGCTCTTTGGCGCAATGTACGAAGACGCGGAAATTGAGCTCGCGGCCTTTCAGGGCAAAGATCGCGTATTTTGCATCGCGTCCGCCGGTTCCACCGCCGTCCGCCTCGCCGGCAAGCACGAAGTGGTTGCATGCGACATCAACCCTACTCAACTTGCCTATGCCGAACGCCGCGCTGCCGGTGGAGCTGTCGAGCGGGGCGACGCCGAGCGCGCGATGAATTTCGCGCGTGTTTTCATGCCCCTTGTGGGCTGGACGACGGGAACGGTACGCGCCTTCCTCGCTCTCTCTGATGTCGCTGAACAAATGGCCTATTGGAGAAAGCATCTCGACACCCATCGCTTCCGCGCGGCGTTCGACGCACTGCTGTCTCCCGCCATCTTGCGTGCCGTCTACGCACCGCAACTGCTCGCTTCCGTGCCGCCACGCTTCGGCTCGGTATTGCGAGAACGACTGGAAACAGGATTTACCCGGCATCCGAATGCTTCGAATCCCTACGCGCGGGCACTCCTCCTCGGTGAAAATGGTGAGACAACTCAATCAACGACGCGCAACATCCGCTTCGTTCTGGCCGATGCCGCATCGTGGCTCGAAACATCTCCTGCCGGGAGGTTTGACGCCTTCGCGCTTTCGAACATTCTAGATGGTGCGGAGCTTGGTTACCGCGAAAGGCTTTGGCAAGCGGTCCGTCGCGCCGCCGCCGAGGAGGCCGTCGTCGTGTCACGAAGCTTCGCGGAACCGCCTCCGGGCCTCACAACGAACTATGCCACGCGCGACCGCTCAATGCTTTGGGGAAGCGTGGATGTCCGCAGTGCGCAGACCCTTTAGGCTAGCCCCCTCACGGACGGCTTCCTACTTGCGGACACGATCGCGCTGGATCGCACCTCTCGCGCTTCGCGATGCTACGAAGGCAACCCCCGATGCTGTCTGACGATGGACGAAAACCCGAACATTGGACGGCGCCAAATGCTTGGCGTGCTAGAGCAGCTCGCCAACTCCAAAGCCGAGTTCTTCAAGGCCCTCTCCCAAGCTAAGTAGTATGTGGAACTTCGACTGCCTCCGCGATGACAAAAAGGCATGAATAAGCTCTGCGAAGCTCTGCGAAGCTCTGCAAATCGAGCAAGCGAACGTCTCTCAGCAGCTTGCGATTCCAACCCACAATATGCGATGTCTTGTACGACTTCCTCGTAGTTTGGCAGTCCCCGCGGTCTTGTAAGTTGTTGTACAGCCTAACCACGCTACACTGTCACGGCAACGTCCTGCTTTCGCAACTTCCCAGAAGCGGACTTCTGGACAGTCATCGGGATAACCGGACCACCAGATTAATCAGCAGTGAGCCCATTTGGCCTGATGATCACGGTTGACAGGCAGCGGGGTTGACGGATACAAGGAGTTCGCATCGAGTGGTACAAAAAGGAGGACATTATGAAGCTCAAAGCGAAGAAGGCTCTTATTACCGGCGGCAACAGTGGCATCGGTCTTGCCACGGCGCGACTTTTCATTGCGGAGGGCGCGCAGGTCGCCATTACCGGTCGAGACCAGAAGACGCTCGATGAAGCGATCGCCGAACTTGGATCGAGCGCGCGCGGCTACCGCGCTGACGTCACCATTGCGGAAGATCGCAAGCAGCTCTTCGCAGTCCTGGCCAAAGATTTCGGGAAGCTCGATATTGTCTTCGCCAATGCCGGCATCTCCGGCCGGACTCCGACCGGCTCGACCGACGAGGCCATTTTTGAGAACGTGATCCACACCAACCTTAGTGCCGCTTTCTTTACGGTGAATTCAGCGGCGCCTCTACTGAACGACAACGGCAGCATCATCTTCAGTGGCTCGGTACATAACTATCTCGGCTCACCTGGCGTGGCCGCATATGCAGCCACCAAGGGTGGTCTCGTCTCGATGGCGCGTTGCATCGCCGCCGATCTTGCTACGCGCAACATCCGCGTGAACGTGGTCGCACCAGGGGCGATCAAAACTCCCATTTGGAAGCGCGGGCCCCGCGCCTCTATTTCCACGGACGAATCCGCCAAAGTGGAGAAGTTCTTCTCTTCGGCGGTTCCGCAGGGCCGTTGGGGCGAGCCGGAAGAAATTGCCAAAGCCGTGCTCTTCCTCGCGTCGGACGATTCCTCATACGTCAACGCCGTCGAGCTGATCGTGGATGGAGGAGCCACCGGTGCCCCGTTTGGCGCCCCCATTTTTCAGGATGCACTTAGGCCGGCCAGTAGCGAGGCGAAGGCGGCAAAAGCTCATGCGGAGTGAGATCCGCACTGGAGTGGACTCACTCCTTCGCCCTCACTGCTTCGCGGAACTCGCCGCCGTAGCGTGCGGCTCGCCGAAATAGGGAAAATCCGGGCGCATCAGGCGCATATCGGGTGCCACGCTATCGCTGAGGGCCGTGTTCGTGACCAGCGTGAGAATCACGTCCATCACATCGTCGCTGAGGCCGCGGCCGTTGAAGGCGGCGAAGCTAAATGAGGCGGGCGTGTCCAGTTCATACGGCAGGACCGATGGGCAAAGGCGCGCGAGGAGTTGCGTGGCATAGGCGGACGGGTCGGCCGCTGAGTGGGCGAGCGCGGTGACTTTTTGCACGAAGTCGCGGATCGGTTTGGAGAACAGCGCCACTTCGTCCGCCGGGACTGCGCGGTTGTAGTTTTCCGATGCGTCGTGCAACGAAGGATCCGAGAGCAGCATGTGGGTGATCATCGGCAAGCCCCAACGCGACACCTGCACCTCCGGCGCGTGCCCGTAGAGCGATGCGGTGGCCCAGGCATGGACCACACCTCGGCCGATGAGGCTGCTGGGGACCTCGAGCACGATGGCGCTTACGTTCTTGCCGCCGAAGAAATTCTCGCCATTCTGGAAGGCCTCCGGGGCAAACCGGTTTTCAGTCCACAGAGCCTTTCTGAAGTCACCGAAACCGACGCCATCGGCGGCGAACACATCGGGCGCGAGGCCTGCGTACGCCAGGCAGCCCTGATCCGCTTTCACCACGCGTCCCGTACTCCCGGAAATGATGAGTTCGCCCGCGGCACCCTTCAGAGCATCCGCTCCGGTGGCGCGACGGACCGTGAAGGTCTGAACGTGCCCGTCCACGCCGCCATCGGCGTGAGTGGGCGTGCCGAACTGGACCTTGAACGCGACGTCTTCACGAAGATCGCGATTCGTGTCGAAGCGAAAGGCGTAGAGAGCTTCGTCGCGGAAGGTGTCGGGCGCGCCGACGCCAGCGTTCGGATTCACGGTCAAAGCCATCACCGTTGTGCCCGGGCGGCCGCGAAACAAATAGAAGTCACAGATGTTGATGCGGGGGTCTTCTTTAGCGGTAGGCGTATCGAAATGATGCGACATGTGAATCTTCTCCTAACGGGGTTAGACGCGAGGCCAAAAGGCTGATCGCTTGGATGCGGGGTCGATGGGGCGATCAACCTTAACATCGTCAACCTCATCGGAAGATTTTTCAAGCTCGGAATGGAAACGAAGCAGTTCCCAAGTCCGGATTAGTCGCATTACCGGACAAGCGCCCTTGGCATGCCACAAACGGGGTTCGAGGAGATGAGAGAATAAGGGACTTTCGATGACGCTTCGCTTCCTCGAACCGGACTTCTGGCACGAAATAAGGTGCTGTCGGCTCGTTGAACTGGAATGGGAGAGCTTGAGCACCGTGGCGACTGAGAAAGTCCAACCCGCAATCCCGATTGACTCCCAAAGCTTCGCAAACGATTGCGATACAATGCGCAGTGCGATACATGGAAAAACAAGACCTAAAGTTCATGAAGGAGGCAATCGAGTGGGCGAACGACTGCCATCCTTACAAAGAAAGCATACCGAAGGTCGGTGCCGTTATCGCCGTGGAAGGGAAGGCCGTCGGTCGGGGTCGCCGGGGTACTGGAAAAGAGGGTGACGATGAGCATGCGGAGTGGCACGCCATCGAACAAGTGGAAGATAAGTCGAAGCTCGCGCAGGCGACGCTTTATACGACGCTCGAACCCTGCACGCGGGAGGTCCGTAGCAAGCCCCTTGAATGCTGTGCGGAGCTGATACAGCAGCACCGAATCAAAAAGGTGTTTGTCGGCACTCTCGACCCCAATCAAGGTGTTACCGGAAAAGGATTGCTGCGCCTTCAGGAGGCCGGAATTGAGGTTGCGCTCTTTCCTCACGATCTCTCCCAGCAAATCCAGGCTATCAACGCACCTTTCATTCGCTCCCAACAGACGCTCTGCGCGACCATTGTTTCACCCACAAACGGCGAAGATCTTCGAACATACGACAGCCATGGGAAACATGCCGTTCGATTCAAGTGCAAAAATGCTCCGGACCCTTCTACTTATCTGCTCCTGTACGCGGGTGGCTCGTACTGGCCCCAACCTGGGCCCTTTCGCCAGATCGAAGAAGGATTGTGGGAAATCGACGCACACTTTGGCAATACCGGGGACTGCGCCCTTCAGCTCGTGACAGCAAGCGAATTGGGCAACGCGCTCATTCGTTATTATCGAAAGGCCGTCCAGCAGAACAAAGATCGCCGCGAAAGGCTGCGGCAGAAACTGAAAGGCGAGGTCGATCTTTCGATTCTGGGTGGCGACTATCCGGGCATCGAAATGAACGGCCTTCCGAAAGGTCTGCAGCTCGAAGCGTCTGTCACAGTGAAGGTCGTTCCTAAGATTAGCCTTCTCGCGACCTCCGTCGAACCACTCAGCATACTTCGCGGCAGGGACGTAACCATCCAATACGAAATCGAGAGTTCGGAAAATGTTCCGCAAGGAATCTGGCTCGGGGCTTCTTTTCGCGATGAGAAGACTCGCAAGCTCTTTTGCAACACAAGCGAGGACAAAGCTGTATCCCTTGTGAAAGGGAAAAACATACGCGAGAGAATTCTTACGATCCCGAAGGATGCTCCGGTTGGCGAGCAGATGCTTGCGACTAGTCTTTGGCGAGGGACCGCCGGAGATAGTACCCGATCGAAATGGATCGCGGGCAGACCACCTATACCGATAAAGATCCTTTAGTCCGGGATATGCGCCGTGCGACAGGTGCAAGGGCCCCAGTCCCTAACGTTGAGCAGCGCGTATCGTTTTTCGGAAATTCCCATCTGCTTCCTGAAGAACTTCAATCTCGGCCTAGTTGCGGGCTCGAAACGGGGTTGTGGGAAGTCTTCGCGTTCGCGGAAACTGTGCCCAAAGTTTTTGTGACAGTTTAGGGGGTCACCTCAAAACTTGGGAACAACTTGGGAACAAACAGTGACGAATACCGTGCAAAACCGTGATGCATGACATAGGAAAATGCGAGACGAACCAACTACTTAGCGTTTCTGCTCTTGCCTTGGGCACAGGTGGCCTCAAAGACGCACACTGAGGAGAGGCATTCGTTGAAGCCGAGCAGTTTCCCAGAACGGGACTTCGGCGGCCGCACCTGGGCGTCGGTCGAAAGGTCATTTGCATTCGCCCGCAGTCGGTAGTTTCCGGATACGCCACGATCCAAGCACAATCATAAACGTGGCAGGGCAGTCTAACATCTCGTTGCCTTAGCGGTTTCTGTAATCCAATGCTGGGGACGCAATTCTCATGAGCCCGAACGCGCGGCACGCATCACTTCAAAGAAGCCGAACCACCCCAGAAGGCAGCTCGCGGTCACGACTCCACCCATCAATGCTCCCATGATGCCGAGTAAGGCCACGTCGCTGCCCGTCAGATACAGATTCCGGATCGGAGTGCGCGGGCTGAGCCACGCCTGGGAATACTTTTCCGGCGTGCCCGGATAGCCATAGATCGTCCCCGATGGCGCCGCGGTGAAGTATTCGAATGTCAAGGGTGTGCCAAGTTCCGAATATTCCACGAGGTTTCCAAATCCGGGGTGGCGGCGCTCGACAATATCCAGCAACGCCCGCGTGATCCTGCTCTTGGCTGATTCATAGTCTTCGCTGCGCCTGTGCCAGGGCTCATTGCGATGCGCTTCCAGCGAGCCATAGGAGAGCGGGGCAATAATCTCCGCAGTGTGCCGTTGGGCGCGAGGATCTTTCAGAGACGGGAAGGAGAGATATGCCATTGGTGCTCGACCGTTGAGCAACTCTCCCCGCTGGGCATACATCGCGTCGTGGTCGAACGACTCAAAAATCCAATAGTTCTCTCCCTTGAAGCCGAGCTCACGCGGATCTCGCCGCAGACCGAGAAAGAGTTCGACAACCCCGAATCCTTCCGGCGGCGATTTGAGCTGGTCATGGAACGGCATAGCGGACGCGGGCAACATGCGCGTAAACGTGTTCCACGCTCCTGCGTCGGATACGACAACCGGCGCGCGAATTTCTGCGCGGGCTCCCTCTTTCCCTTTCTTAATGTTGACCTCGACGCCGACGGCACAGTCGCCTTCAAGAAGAATCCGGGCGACCTCATGATTGGGGAGGAGTTCGCCACCTGCCGCGCGGATTACAGCGCCAGTAGCCTTGGCGATTTCGCTTGCGCCTCCAGCCGGATACCATGCTCCGTTCAAGTAATGTGACGCGATCACCGCATGGGTGGCGAACGCGCTGCGGCTAGGACACACTCCGTAGTCGCCCCACTGTGATGTGACCACGGCGCGCAACCGCGGGTCACGGAATCGCCTTTCGAGATAATGCTGCGTGACCTGCAGGGGAAGGCCAGCGGTGAAGCGATTCAGCGCCGCCACCAACCGGCCCAACGGCGCGGGTGCCGCCATCGCCGTGAAGTAGCGGCGGGTCCAGCCAGCAGCGGACTTCAGATCGCGGAAATACTGTTCGATATTCGACCGCTCGTCCGGAAAGTCGTCGATCAAGGCACTTCGAAAATTGGCTTCGCCTTTGCATGCCCTGACTTCGAGATTCGGGTAAACAAAGACGTCGTAGACATCGGGCAGCGGGTTCCACTTCACGACGCGTTCGGTGATGAGATCAAACAGCCGGCGCCCCATCATGCCCTCGCCCATCTCGCCCACGTAATGAAGCCCGACATCCCAGGACCAGCCGCCCGGCCGTGTGAATGTATGCGTGAAACCCCCAATCTTGAAGTGGCGCTCCAGCACGAGCACGCGCCACTTGCGAAGCTTGGCCATGATGCTCGCGAATGCGAGTCCGCCCATGCCGGAACCGATAACTATTGCGTCGTAATCGGATTGGGAGGACATGCGATTGACCTCAGTTCTTTACTAAAGTCCGCATCTCGTCGTCAAATCTTCCGGAACCGCTTGTGTGCGAGCACGCCGAGACTCAGACACTGCTTTGGGTCTTTCACCGGCATCGGCCGGAGCAGAACCGTGTTCACAACGCTGAAGATCGCCGTGTTCGCGCCAATCCCCCAAGCGTCAGCGTGATCACCGCGACCAAGGCAAAGCCCGGGCTCTTCAGGAGCATCCGAATGCCGTAACGCACGTCCTGCCAGAATGTGCCCATTTCATAGCTCAAACAGAGCGAAAAGACCCCCACTAGGCCGATGTTCTGACTGACCGAGCGGCGTTTTCTGTGAGCGGAATCACGTAGACTTGTGACGGATGCTCGGGACGTAGGGCCGTGGCCAACGGTGGGTCGCTCTGTGAGCTATTCTGCGTAGTGGGCGATCCCTACGAATGGCATTCAGGGCGTAGTGCACGAAAAATCAAATTCACGCTTACAACCCCCCAACTCAGCTGGTTGTTGGCGAGTGAGTCGGCAATCCAGAAGCAACTCGATTCTTTCCGGACTCCCCGTGACTCGGGCGGGGCGTCGTCGGAGCGAGAGTGTGGCGAAATCCGTCCACAGGAATAGAACTGTGAGCTTGCTCAACTCATCGTTCTCAGCTCTGCTCTGGTGCGCGAATCCCCTTCGACCCTCGAACGTACCACGCTTGAAGCCGCTAGTGCGTCGAGTCCTAGCTCGGCTACAATTCAATTCCACTAGCCGGACATCGCGAACACAGCCGTGCTTCTCTTGACTCAAGCCGTTGTTTCTTTCTCTCGCTCGGACCTGGGCTGGGAGCTCGCCAACATTGCGGCCGCTGTCATTCTTCTGTCTATTGCTCTCGCCGCAGTCGCCCTTTTCTTCTTTCGCCGCAGGGCGCGCGATCTGACGCTGATTTACGTCGGACTGCTCTGCGTTCTTTATTCCGTCAGGCTGTTGACGAACCTTCAATCCCTCCGTTCCCTGTTCGACGAGCCGGGAATCTTTTGGGACTACGTCAATTGGGTCATCACGTGCACCATCATTATTCCCTTCGGGCTCTTCCTTTACCAAGTCGTCGGCGAACACCTCAGAAAGTTGCTTCGCTGGCTTCTCACCGCACAAGCGGTCTTCGCAGTTTTCGGAATCCTTGCCGCCGGGCTTGGAGTTAGCATGGCCAAGCTCGGCATCGCCAACAACATCGTGGTGCTCGGCACTTTGGTGGCTACCCCGGTGTTTTTGGTCGGCAGTCGACGGCGCCCCGGCCAGCGCAAACGCTTAACTCGCGAAATTGGCGTCTTCATCGCGGGTCTTCTCGTTTGGCTTCTGTTCATCGTCTACGAAAATCTCCGGGGTCTTAGTGTCCTGTATGGGCACAACGTGGAGTTTCTTGGTCTCTTGGTTTTCATCGCGTGTCTCGGATACGTCTCCGCGTACCGGACTTTCACAAACGAAGAACGACTCCTCGCCATCGACAAAGAGCTGGAAATCGCTCGCCGGATTCAATCCTTCACGCTTCCGCAAAGCGTCCCGACCCTCACGGGACTCGAAATTGCTGTGCGCTACGTCCCCATGAGTGCCGTCGCTGGCGATTTTTACGATTTCCTTTGCATCGATGAAAAGCGCGTCGGCATTCTGGTCGCCGATGTCACTGGACACGGAATGCCTGCTGCGCTGATCGCCTCCATGCTAAAGGTCGCTTTGGCCGGTCAAGCGGCTCACGCTCACGATCCCGCGCGCGTTCTCACCGGCTTGAACCGCTCTCTGTGCGGCAAGTTCGAAGAGCACTTCGTCACCGCCGCTTATCTCTTTGTGGATTTGGAGAAGAGCCAGCTCCGCTACTCCGCGGCAGGCCACCCGCCGCTGATGCTGTCTTCGCGCGTCACAGGCAACGTCCGGGAAATCGAAGAGAACGGCCTGATGTTGGGTATGTTTCCCGAAGCAGCCTACTCCTCTGTGGAAATCCGCATTGGCCCCGGAGATCGCTGTCTGCTCTACACGGATGGCATCTTCGAAGCGAAGAATGCAGCTCAGGAAGAATTCGGCAAGTCACGCTGCAAAGAATTTCTGGAAACGCATCGCGATATTCCCGCCGCAGGTTTCGCCAACACACTCCTCGACAGCGTCGCCGGTTTTTCTGGCTGCAGCTCCGCCCGCGTGCAGGAGGACGACATTACCCTCCTCGTCCTCGATTTTCAAAAGGAGACTGCATGAGCTGGCCGCCCGAGGCCATCGACACTGGCGAGTCCGATAAAGCCCACGGCAATTGTCCCGCGTAATCGTCCTTCTCGCATTCTCCATCTTCCTCAACCACCACGCCTCAAATGTCGCGAAGGATCTACCAGTGGTCAGCCCTACCTGTTTCCCAGAAAGGAACTATCCTTGAGTTCGCCGGACCAGGCATTTGGATTCAAGCAAGTAGCGATTACTTCCGATTGGTCGGCCACTCGGTAGTAATCGTCGGACCCCATTTCCCCGAGTGGTATTTGATCGTCTAAGTTAAATTAGAGGGGAGCCTTACAGGGCCATGAAAGTCCTCATCATCGGCAGGGGTGTGGTTGGAACAATTTACGGCTGGGCCCTGTCCAATGCTGGCATCGACGTCACTCATGTCGTGCGCAAGGAGGGGCTTCCTGCCGCCGACACCTTGGACCTGCTGGACTTGCGGCCTGGGTACCCGAAAAGCGCCCAGGTGACCTACTCTCCCAAGACAGTTGGGCAGATCAACCCTTCAGATGGCTTTGACCTCGTGATTGTCGCTACCAAGCACTACCAGGCGGCTCAGGCCGTCCGCCAATACTTGGCCGGTGCACCTCGCGCGACATTTCTATTGTTCACCGCTAATTGGGATGGGACGGAGGAGATTGACCGCCTTCTGCCGCGATCCTCTATGCTTTGGGGTTATGCCGCTGCCAGTGGTGGCCCTGATGCTCAGGGCATCCTCATCGCGACCGTGAACCCTACGGTGCGTTTCGGAATGTTGGAAGGCTCCGATTCAGAGAAGTTCAAGGCCGTGACAGAATTATTCCAACAGGCTGGTTTCACCTTGGACATCAAATCCAACATTATCGAGTGGCTCTGGGTGCACCACGCTATCAATGCGGGCGGAATAGGAATCGCCCTTTGGGCCGGAGGAATCGGCGAAGCGACCCGCAGCTTCAAGACACTGAGGCTGGGGATGTGGGCCATTCGGGAGGCGTTGGGTGTGGTAGCGGCCCGTGGCGTCGATCTGGAGCATTATCCCGATGCGAAAAAGATTTTGGATACACCTGTTTGGCTCGCGGTCCTTGCCGCCATGTATGGCGTTCGGTTCACCGAAAAGGGACGACGACTTCTAGGGGCAAGTCACTTCACACACAGCCCGGAGGAAATGAAACGCTATTACTTCGATGTGCTCAACACCGGAGAGAACCTGGGCGTGGCAATGCCACACTTGTCCGCGCTCTGCGAAAAGATCGAATGTTATCCGGCAAACGAGGATACGAAGACAGCTGACCCCGGGCGCCAATCTTGAACTAATCGTTGTCTAAATATCGCTGTAGCACTCTTTGAGCGGGATCTTGAGTGTTATGCCTGTTATTGACGACAGTTACCTCCGAGTGGTCGGCCAACCGGAAGTTGCGATTCTTCTGGTTCTAACTTCCGGTTAGCCCATCACTCGCCAAGTGGGAAAATCCTTTACAACATACCTCTGTTCGCGAAAAGCGAGGAACTATTTCCCAGAGTCCCGCCTTTCATTTCTGTTTTAGCTGGGCACTGCGACCGCGGCTCTCAACAGGAATCGGCCTTGGTGCTACAGTTGTTTCATGGGAGTGTATGGGTTGTAGATGAAGAAGACCATGTGGAGTATCGCCGCGCTCGCTTTGGCGGGGCTGGGCGCTGTGTTCTATTTATGGTTCACGCCCGGAAGCACCCCCGCCATCCACGGGCCTAAGAGTATCGCGTCGCTGGAACGCATTCGCATCGGTGGTATCGATCAATACATTCTCATTCGTGGAAACGATTCATCGCTCCCGGTTTTGCTCTTCCTGCACGGTGGTCCCGGGATGCCCGCAATGTATCTGGCTCACGCCTTTCAGCGTGACCTTGAAAGACAATTCGTAGTAGTCCAGTGGGATCGCAGGGGTGCCGGCAAGTCCTATCGCGAAGACATCAGCGGCACACTTACCACGGAACAACTTGTCGCAGACACGGTTGAACTGACCAATGTACTTCGTGCCCGATTACACCAGGACAAGATTTATCTTGTAGGACACTCCTGGGGCACGTATCTGGGAATGTTAGTAATTTCGCGGCATCCAGAGCTTTACCACGCTTATGTCGGGATCGGACAACTCGCCCGCTCGTCCCCCATCGCTGGAATTCAGGATGAATACATCCGCCAGAGTGCAAGACGCATCGGGGATCAAGATGCAATCAATGATCTAGAAGAGAAGGGCGCGAGCGTCCGGGAGAAGCTACTTTTCAAATTTGGGGGTGAAATCCATAATGCGAAGTCGTTTATGCCGCTATTACTGACCGGGTTGACCGCTCCCGAGTATAGTCTTCGCGATGCTCGCAACATCCCGAAGGGCGTGTCGCTATATTCGAGAAACTTCGTTGACAACTCGATTTCGGGCGAACTGATGGATGTCATCACACAAGTGGAGATTCCTGTCTATTTCTTCACAGGCCGCTATGACTACACCGATCCTTTTCCGCTGACGGAACAGTACTTCTCCAAGATCAATGCGCCGCAGAAGCACATGGTATGGTTTGAAGAGTCCGCACATTTCCCTTTCTATGAAGAGCCGGCAGCCTTTGCGCAGCAGATGCGAGGCGTGCTCGACGCAACCCGTCCCACAAGGTAACTTTCCGCGGTGATTGGCGGGAGCACATAGCGAGCTGCGAGAATGGCATGTCAGGATTCACATCCTCAAATTCTTGTTCAGAAGCGAGAAGTGTGGGATGCGCTGGGTTCTCGGCGAATAGATACACTGTGACGGGCAACTGTCTACGCTTCCGTCCGTCCACTTGGCGAGTAGTCGGCTACACGGAAGTTATCCAGAAACGGGTTCTAGGAAATATCGATTGAAGGCTGAAATTGGCGCGTCCGGTTGTCACCCGTGCCGCTCAAAGTTTTGTACAAGACCGGACGAATTCCCCTTAATGCCACCTTTTGCCGCCTCGTATTTTTCTAAATTCGCTCGCGTCAATAAGATATGGCGGAAGCGTGTGGGAGTCGAACCCAAGTCCGAAGCGCCAACGGTAAAACATGACGTACCCAATGGCAACCGGCGTTTGGAAGTTCTACACTCGGATTTGGAAAGAATTCTGGTGTCAGTTCTGGTGTCACTTGGTTTGCTATTTTGGGGCAATCGCAGGCACGTCGTGACTGCTCGCGATTTTTGCATGCGAGGACGATGGCTTGACTTGACGTGTCAAGACGCACTGAGGCGAGAAGCGCGGAATGGCTTAAAAGGCCGCACATCCAAACTCTCGCTTCACCGCGCTTGCTTCTCAGTGCCCGACCATAGATCCTGCCTGGGAAGATCCAAATGGCGTACCAATCAGCGCGATTATGTTTGGCGGTCGGCGTACCACGACCATGCCGCTGGTATTTCAAACCTTTAATTGGAGTTCCGGAGTGTACATCGGTGCAACGATGAGATCGGAAATGACGGCGGCAGCGACCGTTACCGTCGGTAAGGTTCGTCGCGATCCGATGGCGATGGTTCCGTTCTGCGGTTACCACATGGGTGATTACTTTAGTCGCTGGATTAAGATGCAGCGTTCGCTCAGCGTCACGCCAAAGATTTTCCATGTCAACTGGTTTCGCAAAGACGCCGAGGGTCATTTCATGTGGCCCGGTTTTGGAGAAAGCATGCGCGTCCTAAAGTGAATTGTTGACCGCGTGCGAGGTCGTGCTCTCGGAAGAGAGAAGCCCAGCGGTTGGATGCCGTAGTATGAAGATGTGCAATGGGATGGTTTCACTTTCCCGAAGGAGAAATTTGAAGAGTTGCAGACCTTCGAGGGTGAAGCGTGGCGCAAAGAAGTGATCGAGCAAGAGGAACCTTTTATTCATCTACAAGATCACTTACCCAAAGAGATGATCTTTGAGAGAGAACTATTGATTTGTAGGCTCTAAAGACTCTGAGGCTTCCACATTCTATGCGCTTATTCATCACAACCTCAACATGGTGCACGGCCGTGATGCATTCTCACGATTTCTCACAAGAAAGGAGCCTTTCATGAGTTCCAATCCCGCAAAGGATGCCCAAGCATTTTTCCGCGCTGCCGCTGAAGAGGTAGGGGGCAAACCACCTCTGGCGATCTGGAATTTGGCACAGGGACTATTAGTCCTCGCTCAAGCCGTCGAGAAACTTCAAGCGGAAATCAAAAGCAGGAAACCGAAATAGCTAATGAGTGCTGTTTAGCGCAAGGTAACCCCGAGCCAGCCAAAAGGTGGTTCAGGATGGTTGAGCTCGGTTCTTGTGCCATTCCGGCCTACTTCCGTATCACTTTACAAAGGAATCCTGTGCAACGACCTGAAAAGATTGCGCCACCGCGCGGCAAACTGGGTGTTCTGATGCCTGGGATGGGCGGCGCCAGCATCACGTTCATGGCTGGAGTGGATTTCGCACTGGGTTAGCCAAACTTGTCGGATCACTAACGCAGCTCGGCACCGTCCGTCTGGGCAAGCGCACCGAACATCGCTCGCCTCTGATCCATGAGTTCGTTGCCCTTGAAAGCCTCACGAACATCGATTGGAGGGTGGGATGCGTATGCCGATAATTCCTATGGAGCTGCCGTTAGAGCTGGCGTTCTCAATGCGGAGCATCTCCAAGCGGTCAAGCCGTTTCTCTGGAAAATCAAGCCAATGCCCGCCGCCTTTGACCGAGAATACGTCAAGAAACTCGACGGCAAACATATAAAGAGAGGAAAGACGAAGTAGGATCTCGCGTTAGAAATCAAGGACGACATCGCCGATTTCCAAGCGAAACCGAGTGCTCGCGTCTCGTGACGGTGTGGTGCGGTTCTACGGAGATATACCTGACCGAAGACAATGTGCATTCAACGCCAGAAAAGTTCGTGGAAGCAATGAAGGCCAACCATCGCTCGATTTCACCGTCGATGCTGTACGCTTGGGCTTCGATCAGCAGCGCCGAGAATCGTGTCGTAGTAACAGGAGTCCGCAGCATCTACTGAGGGCAAGCACATCATGAATTTGCAACAGCAATAGCTGGCTGTCACAATTCCAGTGGGCTAGTTGGAGTTGAAGTGGTACGGCTGCGAGACAATTCGAGCTTCGTCTCCGTCCCGATCCGGCTTGAGGAAGATCGCATAAGCGTGCTCCCCGCCAGCCTCCCAACAATCATAAAACTCGCCGTCGATCCACCCTCCCGGCGGCATCTCGATCCACGCAAGATTCCGGTGAATAGATTCCGGTTCAGTAGGCGATTGCTGTTGCGAGGTAGCGGACAGAGTCATCCACTCAGACGACGGAGACGCTCGAGCTACAATCTGCCCGGTCGGAACATTTGTGTCCGAACGTACAGCATAAAACACCGAGTGGTTTCCCACATTGCTGAGTCGGAATAGGACAGTGACGCCGAGCTGGCTCTGGACGTGAGTTCGAGGGTGCAGAACCAAGGTGACGTCTTGTAGCCAAGGTCGGCCGGAGTTCGAATTAGGGAGCTCACTTACCCGGCCCACCCTGTCTCCAAGGATAAGTAGAGACGCAACTACCAGGAAAAAGAGCGCGCGCCTTAGGTTAGTCTTGCGTGCACTTGGATGCGCGGTCTCGGATGGCGGAGCGAAGTGAGGCGTGTAGCCATTTCCATCGCCCGACAATGGGGGCTTTTCGGAGGGCAGAGGCGGGAAAAACTTCGGTTCATCAGGCATCGCGGCACCTCGGCGCCTGGTGCGCCATCGAGTTTCTATCCTCGGGGGTATTGTTTGGACTTAAATCGTGCAACCCAATTTCGCTCGGACTGAATTTCCTTGACATGCTGATATTCGCAGATTACAGTATGCACACAATAGAGGTTTAGCATGCCACAGCAGCTTGCCAACTTCAAAGCGGAGTTTTTCAAGGCGCTGGCACACCCTATTCGAATTCGGATCCTCGACTGTCTTCGCGATGGCGAGAAGGGCGTGAATGAGCTCAGCGAAGCTCTGCAAATCGAACAAGCGAACGTCTCTCAGCAACTTGCGATTCTGCGAGTGCGCAATATCGTGGTCGGTCGGAAGTCCGGCAGCAACGTGTACTATTCCGTTTCCGACCGAACCCTTTTCAAGCTGCTCGATGTAGCCAAGAACATTTTCAACAACCATCTGGTTGGTGTACGGGACATGCTGCAGCAAATCAGGGCAGCGTCCTAGCTTAGGCAGGGTATTTTTTTGTCAAGCATCTGCAAATATTCGCACATCACTCAGTCGAATATTCTGATGAAATGCGCTTCGAGATTAGATTGAAGGAGGTTGCAAAGGAGCCGTGGCAGACTATTACACGCTCACTCAACTGGCGCTGAAGCTCGCTATCAGCGAAGCACAAATCGGGGAACTCGAGTTGGAAGGTTTTCTTCACCCGATACTGAAGGACGGAAGACGATTCTTTTCATCCAGCCAAGCCCACGACACACAGGTCGCCTTGCGACTCGCCCGGAAACGGAGAATCACTTTGGAACAAGCGTTCGCGCGTGTGGAGGACCTCCGGGTTTACCAAACTGGAAGTATAAAGAGATAGATTATGGCAGCTAGGAACTGGCATTCACGTGGCTGGCCGCTCTGGCGTATTTGGCGCAAGTCCTACATTGGGAGCTTGCGAGGCATCAAGAAATTGCTATCCACTTACCGAACGAACTTGGTGCAGGTGGGCCTCCCGTATGTTGGTGGATCCGTTCTCATCTTGGCGGCTTCCATCTTCTGGCGAGCCTTCTGGACGGGGGCGGCCGCGGTAGCACTCGCGCTGATCCTCCAGGAGATTGCGGAGCCCTCCCTCCTGTTCTGGACTGTTCCTTGGGAAGCACTGGAATTCGTCAGAACCCGAAAGGTGCGTGTCAACCACTTCTGGCTTCATCGGACACAGAAGCTGCTTCGAGAATCTGCCGGTTGTTTCGCCAGAGTAGATGGCTTTGCAACCCGTGAGGGGTTCGTCTTGGTAGGAGCAAACCTCGACCAGTCTCAGATTCAGTCGGCATCCCAGTCCGCTTGGCGGAACATGTGCGAAAGATCCTCGACGAAGGAAGGCGCAGTTGGCTGCAAGACGATGCAATTTCTGCTTGCTTTGTGGTTAATCGTTGGCGGGCTAATCGTGCTGAGTCTTTGGAGGGGAGTTGATCTCGCGAGCGGGGTGTTACTCTCTGCGCTGTGTGGCGCTGGTGGCCGCTTCTTGGCCCGGCCTGCGGAAAGGCTGTTGGGCCCGTGGGCTGATTATGTGGTTTCCTCCAAGGATAAGACTTGGGCGAAGCCTCTGGACGGGGACGGCTTTGCGATTCCGACCTTCCTGTGGTTCAAGAAGGGCCGAGTTTTCGAAGTACGGCGAGTTGCTGAAAACGAAACACCTTCAGGTACACCGACATGAGCGCACGTTCCGAGGTGCTATTCCAAGCACGCCTAAGGATTTCAAATCCTTTCGTTCTGTGCACCCTAATTTCCACCCGCACGCGACAGCTCATGATGAGAGCCAACGGCAACCGGAGCACTGTGGAATTGGTGGACCACGCCCTGAACGAATTGCTAGACGGAGTTCTTGAATTCGAGATGCACCCGCAGAAAGAACCGAAAAGCAAGGCGCCTCTGTCGTATAGCCATCTGACCGCCGTATGGAAGGAGGTACTGGAAGAACGGATGAGATAACAGGTCGGATTGAAGTCGCAGAACTGCAGGTCCGCGTTCAATGGAGTAACTTTCTCGGCCTTTGCTCAGGTCAACGTCGCCGTTGTCTGATTCAAGAGGGCTGGCTCGGCAGGGAGGCTGCGAAGGTCCAGCCGTTGTCAGCGGATCAATCTCCTGGAGATGGAAATCTAAATGGCTGGAGTGCTTTCCCTGGTGAGAATTCGAACGGGTGAGAAGTGCATCTCCGTTCCCGCCGCCCGTGTCCTTGTCAGCCCGAAGGGTCTCTTTGCGCGGGACATTCGGTTGCCAAGGGGTACGCCGGTAGTGGTTCAACTATGCGACGGGCAGCACTTACTGACCTTATCCGGAACGGTCAGCACAAGCGATGCGAATTTGGGGGTTGCTATCGAATTCAAGCAGATGACGGAGATTATGTCTCGCAGACTCGCAGTCCTGCTGGATGCTCAGCGCAGTTAAAGCAGTTTGAACCTCAATTTACTTGCGACGACTAAAGCTGGGGCGATGGCAGGAGGGTACTTCCAGCGACGGTTTGTGGTTAGCGAGACGTGTATTGGCTGTCAAGAGAACAATCTTTGGAGGGAGGGTGAACCGAGATGGCGAAGCCGCCATTGGTCGTGAAAATTCAAGTGGGTCCGAGGTGCATCTGCGTTCCCGGCGACCATGTCCTTATCGGTGCGACTGATCTTTTCGCGCGCGATGTCCAGTTGCTGGCGGGCACACGCGTGATGGTCCAATTCTCCCGAGGTCGAGCTGAAGTGTCTTTGCCGGGAACCGTCTGCGCACACTACGGAGACTTGGGGCTCTCTGTGGAATTCAAAGAAAGATCCGAGCGCGCGGTGGAAAGACTCGGCACCCCGCGAGCTGCCTAGCTGAGCTCGGCCAGCATGGGAGCCGCGGCAGGGTCATTGCAGCTTCGGATGGAACAACGAGAGAACGCAAGTGACGCTCGGCTCTATCACGGTAAGAGCCTGACGACCGTATCCCGAATTGAAAGGAGAATAGACAACCAAATGGAGATCTGCTGTTTTGAGTGCGGAGTAGAAATTTCCGAATCTCAACAGGTCTTTCGCAACGGCCGGATCTTTTGTTCGCACTCTCACGCGGCGAGCAAGAGGCAAACGCCCGCGCCGCCACAAATAACGTCCGCAAGTAAAACGAAGCCAGCCCAGAACCCCACCAAGACTGTTGCACCGCCCCAACCTCGGACAGGTCCCAAAGCAGCGAATCCTCTCGCGGCTACGGGCAAGACACTAGGGAAGACATAGATTTGTTGGATTCGGGGCATGACAACAGGAGTGGCTGTAACTGCGTGACGGAGGGAGATTATCGTTGCTGTGGGCTTTACAGAGGTAGCCAGCCGTCGTCGCTGGGGCGTGCCCGACACGGGAAAGAAATGGTCGTGGTCCGATGCCGAAGCAGAGCCACTACCGATGACAAGGGGATCCACGGTAAGGAACTGAAAAGGGAGGCGCGCGGGGTTCGATGATCGAATTGATGAATGACTGAGGACATGGACGCATCCTCGGCGAGCACGGCTGTGAACTCTACTTTGACGAAAACTCTCTCGAAGAGGTGGATATTCGGAAACTTTTGGTTGGAAATTGCGTCGCGTAACGGAAGCATCATTGGGGTGCGCACGTGCGCGACGTTAAAACGAGATCCATCGTGAGCCCAAGGATCAGCTCTGCTAGTCACTCGTGAGCGAAAGTCTGCGTTGGGCTCCAAAGGAGTTAGGGATGGCGATGAAAACAGTAATGAGCGTGCGTGGGTTGCTGGCGCGGTTGGCAATTGCTGACCCGGAAGACGTTGTGGCGATTGAAACAAGGTCAAGTTGCATGTTCTTAAGCAACCCTAGATCGGGGATGTTTAGGCCGTTGTATCCTCTTCACGACGCCCTGGAATTGACTGAGCGGGACAAGATATTGCTGTCCTCTCTGCGCGTTCGATTCTAGGTCTTGAGTCGATGAAATCTGCTCGAAAGTGTTTTGCTTCAGTGGCAATGCTCCATTTGTGCGCGAGTGTTCTAGGTTCGACTGTGACAGGGGTTCAGCGCAGTCCGATCCGACGACCGTAAGAGCGCACGACCAAGCTGCCGAAGCAGGATCCGGAGCCCCGAGAGGCGAAGCCGTCAAGCGGATTTTTATCCGTGGTCGGCGCATGGTGGCTATTGCCTACGTAATCCGGGGGGCCGCATAGGTGGTGGGCTCACTCGAAGCCACGGCATCGATTGTTCTTCTGATACCTTTCGAGATAACGATGACAAAGGTGCGCGGATTGGTGACCAAGTTCCACAGACAACGCCTCTGCGGGTGCATCTTGGGAGAAGACGGCCACGAGATCCTTTTCAATAAAAGCTCCCTAGACGGTCTGAACACTTGCCTGCTTTCGGTTGGGGATAGGGTGGAGTTCCAAGAGCAATACGAGGGGAAAAGTCTCCGTGCCAGAAAAATTAGGTTCGCCAAGTTCCACAAATCACCAGCGTGATGCTATCGTTCGCGCTCCGGTAGCGTGCCACGCGATGTGGGTGCTTATTCATCGACTCAGGAGACACAACCCCCCGGTTGCTCGTGAGTGGCCCGATGCAAGAAGCAAATGACGGAACTCGGAGACCTCCGCGGAGCCAGTCTCGAAGACAAGTAGATGATCGATACCGCGAAACCAATGGGCATGGTTCGTCTCTTACCCGACGAGCTATGATGCCGACCCCGTTCATCCATGACGAGGAAGGAACCGTGACGCTTTACTTCAAAGTGGGGTCGGTTCAGAGCCAGATGCGGAAGGATGTGCCGCATGAGCTGTTATTGACCTACACACAGACCATGATGACTTTCCTGCAATTCAACCCATCGCCGCGCTATATCACCATGATCGGGCTGGGTGGAGGATCGATGGCGAAATGGTGCCATCGCCATTTGCCGGATACGGACATCACAATCGTTGAGATCAATCCACAGGTGATCGCACTGCGCGACCGTTTCTATATTCCCGAGGATGATCACAGGTTTCGAGTTCTTTGTGAAAACGGCGCTGATTACGTAGCTATAGCACCCGAGACGACTGATGTGCTGATCGTCGACGGCTATGATATCAATGGCCTGCCGCCAGAATTGTGCAATCAGAGGTTCTACGACAACTGCTATCGCGCTTTGACTTTTGGTGGGCTGATGGTCGTGAATCTCTGTGACTGGGACGATCAAGTGGATATAACTCGAATCCGTAAAAGTTTTGGCGATCAGATCTTCGTAGTTACACCAGAGGATGGAAATGCAGTTGTCTTCGCCCTTAAAGGGAAGCCGTCGCGGCATCAAACAGAATCGACCCCCTCTTGTGATGAACGCATAGGCGGATTGGAATTCGATGACGCTAATCCACAATAAAATCATTCTAGCGTTCCGATAACTTGGAGCGAACAGTTTGCAGAATGCCTCGTAACAGTGCCGTCGGATCAGGTGGGCAGCCTGATACTGTGTGATTCACGGGAATTGTATTCGCCACGCGACCGCGGCTCGCATAACTTGTGCCAAAGATGCCGCCACATGCCCCGCAGTCTCCAACTGCCATAACAATCTTTGGATCGGGCACGGCATCATAAGTGCGTCTCAGAGCTTCTTCCATGTTCACTGATACAGGCCCCGTTACCAGCAACAGGTCCGCGTGGCGCGGGCTGGCAACGAATTTGACGCCTACTCCCTCCAGATTGTAGTAGGGATTATTCAGCGCCTGAATTTCAAGCTCGCACCCATTGCAGGAACCGGCATCGACGTGACGGATCGAGAGTGCACGGCCCAGAATGTTCCACAAGTCTTTCTGCAGTGTTTCGACCGCAAGGGACCCTTCAGTGGAAACTGGTAAAGGCTCAGTCAGTATCCCCGTGCGGAGCATCATCGAAAGAACATCAAACATGGGGTAACCTCATCCGTCGTGTCCGCTGTAGGACAGGTTGAAGGATTTGTTAATCAAGGGGAAGTCGGGAACGATGTTGCCGAGGATCGCATATTCGAGAAGCGGCCAGTTCTGCCACGAGGGGTCGTGGGCGTGGCAGCGCTGGATGGCTCCGTCCCGGCCGGTTTCGAGAGCGATCATCACCGGTCCGCGCCATCCTTCAATCAGGCCGATGCCACGACGATTCGGTTCCGCGAGAGGAACCTCGGTCCGAATAGGACCGGATGAAAAATCTTCGACGAGCATTCGGCAGAGCCGCAGAGATTCGACGATCTCATCGAACCGCACCTGCACGCGAGCGGCGACGTCGCCCGATGTTTGCGTGACCAACCTTGCGTTCAGCCGATCGTAGGGCGGCCACGGATGATCCACGCGTAGATCGCAGGAGACGCCTGAAGCGCGTCCCACCAAACCAATGGCTCCAAGCTTTACCGCTAGCTCCTGCTTCAAGCGGCCAGCTTCGCGGAAGCGATCCTGCAGCCCACCGTGCTCGCCATAGATAGACCGTAAGTTCGTAACGTCCCGCTCTAGTGCCGAATACTGGCCGAGAAGTAGCCGAGGTGCGTGTTCGGGCAAATCGAGTGCTACTCCACCGGGCACTATGTAATCCATCAGATAACGCGCTCCGAAAGCGACAACGTTAGTGCGCAGGAGGTCCTCTTTCAAGCGCGAGAATTGCGTGAGTCCAAAGGCGAAGCCCGCGTCGTTGCCCAAAGCACCTAGGTCGCCCATATGATTGGCCAATCGCTCGTGCTCGAGTGCCAGAGCGCGCAGGTTGGTGGCTTGAGCAGGGCAGATGGTGTGGGTGATTGCTTCTAGAGCCTCGCAATAGGCCCAAGAGAAGGCAGCGGCGGAATCACCAGAAAGACGTGCCGCCAGACGCTGACCGTCCTCTTGCCGCAGCTCCTCAAATCGTTTCGCGACTCCTTTGTGTGTATAGCCGAGTCGTTCCTCCAGGCGCAAAACCTTTTCGCCTACTACAGAGAAGCGAAAGTTCCCTGGCTCGATCGTGCCCGCGTGTACCGGGCCCACGGCAATCTCATGGACGCCATCGCCTTCTACCTGGAGAAATGGGTAGGGCTCTGAAGTTAGAGGATATTGCTGCTTCCCAGCGATGTCCCGCCGCAACGGGAATATTTTCTCGTCCCAGCCACCGTGGCGCAGCCAGCCGCGCTTGTCCGGCTCCGTGCTCGCAACCCCGAGAAGGTCGTACGTCTCTCGCTCCATTCGCAGTGCCGATGGAAAAACCGCCGCGAGACTTGGATAGACGGGATTTGCAGTGCCTTCCATCTCGTGCTCAACCACGAGCACATTTACGGGAAGAATATAGGCGGCGTAGATGCGGAAGCGTCCGTCACGGTCGCGATCATCGGCACCCCATAGGGTGAGAAAGCGGGCGCCAGATTCGCTTAACTCTTCGGCGGCCCGCCGCCAATTAAGGGCGTCCATCTTCACGCAGCTGCAAGTTAGGTTCGACGGAAACTTCGTTGCCCATCCGAGGAAATCAAGACTCATATCTATCACCCAATCAGGCGCGCGGCAGCGCGATACCACTCGGCAAGCGCCGGCGGCATATAGATTCCCAACGTGAGCACCATGGCAAGATGCACGAACACAGGCAGCAGCGCTGGAGAATGGGGCAAAGGAGGTGCGTCGCTCTCCCCGAAAACCATCGGCTGTACCCGACTGAAAATTGCGGCAAACGCAACTCCAAGTGCAATCAAGAGAAAAGGAGTGCTCCAGGGATGTTCTCTCATGGCGGTTGTGAGAATGAGAAACTCACTCGCGAAGACGCCAAATGGCGGCATACCGAGAATAGCGATCGATCCCAGCATCAGTCCCCAGCCAATCGTTGGGCTGATACCCAGTAGACCACGAATGCCATCTATTTTCTGGGTACCGGCAGCCTGCGAAGCATGCCCGGCGGTGAAGAAGATGGATGACTTTGTGAGCGAGTGGACAGTCATGTGCAGCAGCGCGGCGAAATTGGCCACCGGACCGCCCAATCCAAATGCAAAGGTGATGATGCCCATGTGCTCGATCGATGAGTAACCAAAGAGACGCTTGATGTCGCGCTGTCTCAAGAGAAAGAACGCACCAAGCACCGCCGACAGCAGTCCAAACGTCATCAACATACGGCCCGGAAGAGAGGAGCCGACCGAGCCCTCGACCAGTACCTTGCAGCGAATAACAGCGTAGAGCGCAACATTCAAAAGAAGGCCGGAGAGGACAGCCGATACCGGCGTCGGACCTTCGGCATGAGCGTCGGGAAGCCAATTATGCAGAGGCGCGAGACCGACCTTGGTTCCATATCCCACCAGAAGAAAGACGAACGCAAGCCCTAAAACTCTCGGTTCCAGATGTCCCTTGACGGCATTGAGGTGAGTCCACAGAAGCGCAGTCATGCCCTCGTGCCCAAGCGTTTGCTCTGCGGCAAAATACAACAAGATCGTCCCGAACAACGCCTGGGCAATGCCGACACCGCACAGGATGAAGTATTTCCAGGCCGCCTCCAGGCTAGCCCTCGTACGATATAGCGAAACGAGCAACACAGTGGACAGGGTGGCTGCTTCCATGGCCACCCACAGCAGACCCATGTTATTGGTCAGCAACGCCAGCAACATGGCACCCATGAAGAGCTGATACATGCTGTGGTAAAGGCGCAAACGCCCGGGAGTGACACGTCCGTGGTGCTCTTCAATGCGCATGTAAGGACGGGAAAAGAGTGCAGTAGTAAAGCCTACGAAAGCTGTCAATGCAACCAGAAACACGTTGAACGAATCGACGAAGAATTGCTCGTGCCCGGCCAGCATGGAACCGTACCGGATAACTCGCAGGACCAGCAGCGAGGAGACGATCAGTGTGGCCAGGCTCATGCCGGCGTTGAGTTCGGGTGCGAAGCGACGTGCGCCGAACAAGGCTAACAAAATGGACCCCAGCAGCGGCAAGCCCAGCACCAGCAAGATTTCCACTTCAGTCCTCCTTGAGCGTTTCCAGGTGATGCAGATCGAGACTTTCGAACTGCTCTCGGATCTGAAAGAAAAAGATCCCGAGAATAAATACGCCAACCAGCACGTCCAGGGCGATACCCAATTCGATCACCATGGGCATGCCATAGGTCGCGCTCGTTGCTGCGAAGAAGAGTCCATTTTCCATGGCGAGAAATCCGATGACCTGCGTGATGGCCTTGCGACGGGTAATCATCATCAGAAATGCAAGTAAGATGACGGCTAGGGCGATGCCGAGAGTATGGCGCGTGATGGTTGTGGCCAACATGCTGATGGGTTGTGCCAACCCGAAGGCGAAGATCACGAGCACCAACCCCACCAACATCGTCGCGGGGATGTTGACCAGCGTTTCGCTGTCCCATTGCGCGCCCAGCCGATAGATCAACCGATGGAGAATCCAAGGCAACCCGACGACCTTTAGGATTAGGGTGAGCGCTGCTGAATAGTAGAGCTCCGACAGTCCGGAGCTGTGGGCCACAAGGCACGTCGACAGAAAGAGGATGATGCCCTGCCAGGCTAACAATGTAATCAACCGCTGCGTGCGTCGCCGCGAGAGCATGGCAAAAGAGATGAGCAGCAGACCCGCGGCGAGAACGTTGAGAAACTGGGCGATCAGATGAGATGTAGGCATCCTGGTTAGGCTCCCAGTAGAAGATGAACAAGCAAGCCCAGGACAGCGATCAGGAATGCCATCGCCAGGTACTCGGGAGCGCGAAAGATACGCAGTTTGGCCGACAGTGATTCGATGAGCGCCAATGCCGCCCCGGCGAGCACGAGTTTTCCGATCAATGCGGCGATAGCCACAAGAAGCGCCGTGCCCCCATCCTGCCCATGGGTTGCAATGCCCCACGGCAGAAACAAGGCGAATCCGATGCAGGCGTAGTTGAAGAGCTTCAGACTCGATGCCCACTCCGCCAAGGCGAGATGCCGGGCCGAGTATTCGAGCAGCATCGCTTCGTGAATCATCGTTAGTTCAAGGTGGGTTGCCGGATTGTCGATCGGAATGCGGGCGTTCTCGGCCAGCAAAACCATCAAGAACGCAACCCCTGCGAAGATCACACTGGGATCCACGACAGAACGATGCGCGGCGTATCCGTCGACCAGGTTTGGCAACGCCGTGCTTCCGAACAACAGAAATGCATTGAACAGCACCATGAGAAGTGCCGGTTCCGCCAGGAAGCCCACCATCATCTCGCGCCGCGCCGCCATCGTGCCGAAGGCCGTGCCGATATCCATCGCTGCCAGCGACTGGAACACGCGCGCCGTGGCAAAGAGGCCAATGAGCGCGATCGCGTCGGCCACCCGCGCGAAGGGCAGGTCGGTCACCAGCGAAGGAATAATCGCCGCAGCCAGCACCATTGTCCCGAATAGCACATAGGGCGTCGCCCGAAAGAGCGCTGATGCATCCGTAGACAACGCCGCATCCTTGCGGAAAAGCTTGTCGAGCATCCGGTACGGCTGCAACAATGGCGGTGCCGAGCGATTCTGAAGCCACGCGCGACATTGCGCGATCCATCCGACAAACAGCGGAGCTATCGCGATGGCCAGCACTACTTCCGCGAATTGGCGAATGAACGAAATTCCCCTCATAGGAGAACAAATACCAGCAAAGCAATTAGGGTCAGAAAGCTGTAGAGCAGATAGATTGACAAACGTCCGCCCTGCAAAACTCCAATGGCATCCGCGAGGCGTTGCACTCCACCAGCAATCGGCAAATAAATCGCCCGCCACAGACGATCTTCAATATGGATTCTGTAACGCGGGGCACTGTCGGAGGGCGACGGCAAATCGCGCTCCATACGAAAGAAACCCCCGAACATGTGCCGGATCGGCTGGCCGAACCCCTCCGCCGTATCCTGCATGCGGGAGGTCTGCCACGGATAACCGCAATCCCAGGTCGCCGTTCGGCGCACGCGGCCGTGGACCAAGAAACGCACGAGCATGAAGGTGATACCCACCACACTGAGAATTCCAAGCAGTAATATCAGACCGCTGTAGGAGGCCTGTTCAGGCGCAATCGGGGCAATCCACCAGGCCGTGGAACTGGATCTGACGCTGTCACCCAGCAACTTGCCGGTAACCGCAGCCGCTGCTTTCAGCGCGAGTTGTGGCACCACTCCGATCAGGACGCACCCGAGGGCCAGCCAACCGAGACCCAGGCGCTCGAGCCAGTTCGCATCATGGGCGCTTGCCAATGAAGCTTCTCTAGGCTGCCCTAAGAAAATCACGCCATAGAACTTCACCATTACATAGGCCGCGAGAGCGACGGTCAATGCGAGCGCGGCCGCGCCGAGCGGGATCAGCATGTTGATGAACGCATGGGGAATCTGCGGAGTGAACAGAAACGACTGCAACAACAGCCACTCCGAAACGAAACCGTTGAGTGGCGGCAAGCCCGCAATAGAGAGTGTGCCGATCAGCGCCAGGGCAGCGACCCAAGGCATGCGACGGATCAGGCCGCCGAGCTTCCCAAGGCTACGCTGTTTCGTGGCGTGTAGGACTGAACCAGTAGCAAGAAAAAGCAAGCTCTTGAACAGGGCATGATTCAGTGCGTGGATTAGGGCGGCGGTGAGAGCGAGAGCTGCGAACAAGTGTAAGTTACTTGTCTCAAACAGAATCGCCAGACCGATCCCTGTAAAGATCACTCCAATATTTTCAATCGAGGAGTACGCCAGAAGGCGTTTCATGTCGGTCTGCACGGCCGCAAAGATTGCCCCATAGAGGGCCGAGAACAGGCCGAGCGCGAGCAGTATTACTCCCCACCGCCACAACCTGACGTGGAGCAGGTCGAAGCTGATTCGCAGCATTCCATAGATTGCCGTCTTCAGCATCAACCCGCTCATCATTGCCGACACCGGGGATGGCGCTGCCGGATGGGCTTCCGGCAGCCACACATGGAGCGGAACCAAACCCGCTTTGGCTCCAAAACCCAACAGCGCTAGAAGAAATGCGGTCGTCGCCCAAAAAGGTGTAAGCGAAGCGCCGCGCATGGCATCGAAAGTGAACTGCCAACTGCCACCCTGCAAAACACCGAAGCTCAGCAGGATGCAGATGGCTCCCACATGGGCCATGATGAGATAAAGGAAGCCGGCGCGACGGATGTCAGGAATGCGGTGCTGCGAGGTCACGAGAAAGTACGAACTGAGCGCCATCGTTTCCCACGCCACCATGAACAGGTAGGCATCGTCGGCGAGCATCACGACCGCCATACTGGCGAGAAATACGTGATATTGCAGGCCAAGTAGAGCCGGCGAGGTCCCTTCGCCCGACCGAAAATAACCGGCAGCGAAAGTCGAGATACCGGCCCCTGCGATCCCCAGCAACAATAAGAAGAAGGCGGACAACGCATCCAGGCGAATGTGGAAGGGCAGATCCGGAAGACCCAGTGGAAGGATCAGAGCCTGTGCCGTTTGTCCCGACGGGAGGAAGATTCCTGCCAGAACGGCAACCCCGAAACACACGAATGCCCCGAATGAAAAAAGGAGACGCGCGAGACGTATGCTGTGAGGGCGGAGAAAACCTGTGAGCCCGAGGACAACCCAAAGGGTCACAAGTATCAGCAGAAAACGGAGATCATGGACTATCAATTCCGATCCTGCGCCGGACATCCTTATGTTGAACACGTAATGACAAACCTCAAGTTCCAACTAACAACATATAGCGCAACTCGCTACCACTGATTACCGATTGAACGAAATTGCATCCCTCGTGGGTTTAGAGACAGTCTCGGAGACCATAGATCCGGGCAATCACTGCCCCGCCTCTACGGAGCGGTTGTCCATTTCATCGAGCAACTCCAGTGCTTCTTTCAGATGCTTTTGGAAATAGCGACGCATTAGAGCAAGAACCTGGTTGATGATTCGGTCACGAACCGAATAGAAAACTTGGTTTCCTGCCTTGCGGTTCACAACGAGCCCTTTCGACCGGAGGACGGTCAAATGTTGCGAGACATTGGCTTGTTCCATGCCGAGCTTTTCGATGAGTTCGCCCGCGGAGAGTTCACCGCACCCTAGCAGTTCGATGATTGCGATCCGAGTGGGGTGTGCGAGCGCCTGAAAGATATCGGCCTTAAAGCGGCGCAGCGAATCGGGTGTAGAGTTCACTCTTGTCAATTGGAATATTCGATTCTTCGCATATATCATATCATAGTATCGAGGAAGGAAAGTTGGCCAGGGGCTGCAATTCGATAGGGCTGTGGGCCCCGGTGCTGGTTGTCAGCAGCGGACAATTGCCCAGAGTGGTAACCACTTTTACGAACACCATGTATCAGTCATTTGTCAGGCGACCACGGCGGCGCTTACGGTCGCGGTCGCCGTCATGCTGGGCACCCAATGGAATAAAAAAGATAAAATCAAGTTTATCTTAGCTCGGAGGGAATCGCGCTTCTGCGTTACTTCTAATCGGACCGCTGAACGCCTCAACTATTGCCCAAGATACGTTAGAGCGGCGCGGAGCGGAGCGCTGGAAACGCGAATCGGTCCCGCATAAGGCGAGTACATCTGCACAATCAGGAATATCGCGCCGGAAACCGAAAGCGCGGAGATTAAAAGGCTTACCACCGCGGCTGCCTTGCGAGGAGCGAACAGCCCGAAGCTAGTGAAAATAATCGCCAGCCAGAAAGTCAAAACAATTAATAATGGCAACGGGACTGAATTGACACGCTGCTCCTCGATCAACCAACGCGTCTGTCCCAGCGACAGCATCATACTAAGCGCTTGGGCCTTGCTCGAACTTTGCTCATCGGTCTTTGGCGAGAGTTTCTCAACGTCGTCGTAGAGAGATTCGCTATTCGTGAACAGTTCAACTCCGGGAGTGTCGTCTGCTTCTTTGGTCGACACCATGTCGAGCGTGCGAGCGATAGCGCTACGCAAGTCGTTACGTACTTCCCTCGTTTCAGGCCCGTAATGAGCCAGTACGCGGTCGAGCAACACGATTCTGCTCGACATCTCCGTTAGTTCGCCGTTCTGCGTGTCTAGGGATGACTTGGCGGAACCGATCAGTAGGCCGAGTACAAGAGCGACCATTGTCGAAACCAGCGCCATCCCTAACTTCACTGCATCTCTGGAATCAGCATCCAATTGATGCTGCGGCAAAATGGAAGGAAGCGCCATCCCAAGCGCCGCGCCGCCACAAACGACCATAAACGTAATCAGGCTGATGGTGATGGAACTCATGTTAGTTCGCCTCGGATACGAATTGCGTCCTCCGCGGAACCGCGTGAGGGGGCCAAGGGACGCTATGGTCAAAAGTAACAAGGTTGTGCCCTCGGCCAAAATGATTTACGTCAGGTAGTTTCTTCCGTGCGGAGTAATTCTTGTTGGCCCACGACTCTCGGAACTGGCGCAGCGTATCCGTGTCACACTCGTTGATGTATGAAATGCCGCGGTGTTCTGCGAAGGCTTTTAGCTGCTTAAATAACAATCGGTATTTGTAAAACCGACGTCGCGTGCAGTCCACGCGCTTCCGCATCACGAATAAATGCGTCACAGGCGTCGCTGATGGTCTTACTTGCCTCCGGTGGTTTCCCTTCGGCTTCAATACGCTGGACGATCCTCTGTGCTGTCTCCCAGTTTCGTGTGCTCAGTGTCTTGTGATACCGCTTCCCTGCCAGTGTTCCGTCTACCCACACGACACAAGAGCAACGCCGATAATTTCGATCTGTCTGGGTGCATCAAGGTTTGCGATGGCGGCGGTAAACTCTTAGCATCGGCGGGGATTATACGACGCCAGCGGCGCGAGTCAAATTCGCAGGCAGCCACAACCTACGAGGATACGATTGTCCAAATGTTCATGCCCAGATTCTTTACTCTCAAGATTTCTCCGTCCGCGCAAAAAAGCCGATAAAAGCCCTCGGGAAACCCTGTGCCCACGGTGGAACTAACGGTTCCTTGGCCTCGAAGAGTTGCCGCTACACGCGGTTCTTCTGGTGTCTCGATGATGTCCGCTTCCAACACGAAACGATAGATAACTTCATCCTGACTATCGGGCTGATCCCATTTTTCCAATTGCCCTGTTCCTTCGAAATGCTCGAGCACTGCGATTCTCCGCGTTTCCTGAAGCATCTGCCGACGTGCTCCGCTTGCCGCGCAGTCATCTTCTGCCTTGAGAAGCAATCGCAAATCGACAGGTGTGTCTACCGGAACTAGTGGCGGTAAAAGCTGTCTATCTCCCGAGCTACTTTCGCATTTCCTCGGATGAAGCACTGTTCGCAAACCCTGGTTCCAGCTTTCAGGGTAAGATCCACTCTTTGATTGACCCCAACTTCAGATCCGCATTTGCTGCATACTTCGCTTTGGTTTTCGTTGTCCATCCGCCGATCATAAGGCTGCTCGCGCGGTGCCCACATACACGATTCCCTGTATTGTTCGATGCCCTACAAACACGGTGTCTGAGTGAGCAGGGGTCGTGTAGCCTTGTCCGAATCTCAGCCGTCCGCTCGCCACGCAGCATTGGACCGCCGGAAGACCATCCTCATCGCAGACGACAGCGCGATGGTACGAACCATCATTCGTCAGGCCCTGGAGCGAGACACCGAGTTTGTGGTGTGTGCGGAAGCAGGCGATGGCACGGATGCGGTGTCGAAGGCTAAGGAGCTATCGCCGGATCTGATTGTCTTGGACGTTGTAATGCCGGGATTAAATGGCATCGAGGTCGCTGGCATCCTGAGACATGCGTTGCCGCGCATTCGGATCGTATTGCTAACCATGTACGCCGAGGACTTCGACAAAGGCTATATGTCCCTTTTCCGCATCGACGCCGTGCTTGCGAAGGCGAATGGCTTAGCCGACTTGACGGCGGTCGTCACAGGGCTCCTGGCCGATCAGGAGCCAGATCTCTCGATTCCAGGTGACACTTTGAGGGCCATTTAGAGTTGCGGCGGTGGCGCGAGGATAGCCGGAAGCAATACGTTTCCTCCGTCACGCGGCCCGTCTGCCGTACAAGATCACTTTCCCGTCCGCTACCACAGCCACGTATCGGCCGCCCTGAATGAATTGCATCACCTTCTTGCCTGCGCGAGCCATTTGCGCCCATCGCGATTTGGTCTTGGGATTCTGCTCGATCCCCGTGATCGCCCCGCCGTCGAACACGAATGCGACTTGCCGAAGATGCTTCGCCTTGCTCCTTGTGACGGGATAGCGTTCGGCGTCGATTTTCACGACGTCGGCGTTGTCTACCAAAGCCTGTCTCCAGGCTGTTTTCAATACGCGATCGAAAGAATCTGCGGGCATGGCAAGAACTACCACGCGATATTCGGAGGGTCAAATGGATGGCCGTTTGGAGCCTACGCGCACGCGGCGTATGATTCCCGCGGGGAGCAGCGATGGTCATTGGTGAGCGCCTGAGGGCTCTGAGGGAACACAGAAATATGTCCCAAGGCGACATTGAGAAGCGCACAGGTCTTCTTCGAGTGTACGTGTCTCGCGTGGAAAACGGCCACACGGTTCCAGCCATCGAAACACTCGAAAAAATCGCACGGGCTCTCGAAGTTCCAATGTACCAACTTTTCTATGACGGTGAAGAACCACCGAAGTCAAATGTCCTGGCGCTGACAGGAGATGGGGGCTGGGGCACCTCTGGCCGCGATGCTCAAACGCTGCATCGATTCCGCGCGCTGGTAAGTTCTATAAAAGGAGTCAAGGAGAAAACACTTCTCCTGCGGCTGGATTTTTTCTTGCCGTCCAGCTCACCCCGCTTGAGCAGGATCGCTGCTGCTTCCGTTCCCAGAACTCGGGACGCTGCGCACCGTTGCGCGGCGTTTTGGTTTTCACTACCAGCGGTTTTCATCCCTTTGTCATGACGAAGCCAGTCGGTTCGGAGATCCACAAGCAGCACGGCTGTCAGGTGCCAACCATGGTTCTATTGGGGACTCGTGGCCCATAGCTTTTTCGGGTTGTCCGAGGGGGACTAGGGTCGCGTGAGAGACTCGGGGTGCCCGAGGCACGCCGTGCCTAACTTATCGGCTGAGACTCGCCCTCGAACCCGAATGTCTCCAGAACCCGACGGGCCACCGCCGGAAGTAATTCCAGGATGGAACGGATTCGCTGGAGACACTCAAGCTGTTTGTGGTTTCAGATGTTGGGCGTCGAAGCGCACTCCTTTCTTCCAGACGATTAAGATGATGGCGGCCATCTTGCGCGCCAAGGTCAGACGCGCCATTTCCGGCCGGATGCCCTTGGCCACCAACGCATCGTAAAACTCTTTGAACGGGCCAGCCTTGGAAGCAGCTACGGTTGCGGCACTTTTGAATACGTTCTTCAACTCGTGATTGTGATTGCGATTCAGCCCACGAATCGAAGCCGGCTTTTTCGCCCGCTGCAGCTCTCCCTGGACGAATCGCTGCTCGGCACTGCTGTGCGTCTCGATGCCAAATCCGCTGTAGGCCCAGAGCTGTCGCTTGGTACGGAAACGATGCGGCGTTTGCAGCAAAGCGATCAGCAGAGCCGCCCGGATCGGACCGATGAACGGAATCTCGCCTAGCAATTTCCAGGCGTTGTGTTTCTGAGCTTCGCCGAGCAACTGGCGCCGCACTTCCTGACGCAAGGACCGCAGCGCCTCGCACTGCTGGTAGTAGAACTCCGCCCGGCGGCGCACGCCGGCCTCCGGGATCTTGCCGAGCCACTCTGCGCGATAGCGTTCTGCGTAAACCTGTTTTCCTCTGCAGGGTATCCCCCAACTGCGGTAGATCGCCTTCACACGCGTCATCACCCGTATCAGATCCGTGCTGATCGTCAGGTAACTCCGCGCCAGCTCGCGCAGCGTCCGCACGCCGTGCTCTCCGTGATACACCGAGCGGACCATGTTCGCGCGCAACAACTCAGCCAGCTTCCGCGCATCGATACGGTCGCTCTTGGCAGGCGGCTCTGCATTCGCTTCTAAGTTTTCTTCCGTTCGGAGTTTTTGGAAACGGGTTCGGCCCCAACTCTTTCCTTGCGACATCTTCAAAACTCAAATTCGGATTGTCAAAAGCGTAGTCGTTGAACTGGCCGACACGTTCGATTTGCTCGGCGGACAATCTAGCGTGTCGTTTGGCAGGCTTTTTCGAACGCATAATTATGTCCTTCCGCTAGGTCGCCTTGGCTCATTGTCAAAGGATCGCGCGTTGGACGTTTCCGTTTCATTGGAGTATTTTACTGCTGCGGGTAAGAAACGAACGAGGGTTTTTATGCCCGAGAAACAACCGTCTTGCGAAGACTACCGGCGAATGCCGTTCGATCGAAAGGTTATCGAGCATATAAAATCGTGCCCTGATTGCCTTGCTCTGTATAACGAACTTGCCAAAGGGGTAGATCGAAAGGCATACGGATTTCGGCACCGTAACTGATGGACAGCATCCGTCTCGGGACTTCCGCCTTTACCGCGTCGGGCTGGGAAACTGCGTTCTATCCTGCCGGCATGAAACCTGCCGATTATCTGACCTACTACGCGACGAAATTCGACACCGTCGAAGTGGATTCCACGTTCTATCATGCGCCATCGCCTTCGACAGTCACCGGTTGGGCTCGCAAGACTCCGGATAATTTCATTTTCGCTCTGAAGGTTCCGCAGTCCATCACACATCAAAAAGTGCTCCTGGATTGCGACGATGAATTCCAAAACTTCGTAAGCGTTGCTGAATTGCTCGGCCCTAAACTCGGGCCGATGCTTTTCCAGTTCGGCTATTTCAACCGTGTGGTTTTCACGTCCAGAGCACAATTCATCGCTCGCCTAAAACCGTTCCTGGGAAGACTGCCGAAGGCTCACAAATTCGCGGTCGAGATTCGCAACAAGTACTGGCTGACAGCAGGATTCTTCAAGCTGCTGCGAGAGCACAACGTGGCCTACGCGCTGACGGATCAATCGTCGATGCCTGGGCCTAACGAAATATTCGCGAAGGTTGATCCAATCACAGCGGACTTCACGTACATCCGTTGGTTGGGAGACCGAAAAGAAATTGAACGGGTGACCAAGATTTGGAATCGAATCGTTGCGGACCGCACCGCGGAAATGACGTCTTGGGTGGACGTGTGTACGAAGATTCAGAAACGCGGCGTCACGATCTATGCGTACTTCAATAACCATTACGCCGGGTTCGGGCCGGCCAGCGTCCAACTCTTCCGTAATCTAGCCGCGGAAACAGGACTGGAAATTCCAGTGGACACACCGACGCCGGCACCGCCGACGCAACCTACACTATTTTGAGTCCGGACTGTCATTTCCGTTTTACTTTCTTCTCAGGACATTTTCACAGCGTGTCTGAGTGGTTGGACCCATGAACTCGTTGCCACAATTGCATTCCTTTCGGATCAAAGTCTCACCTTCAGGAGTGATGACTTTTTTTGACTGGTCGTAAATTGGGGTTAAGCAGAAAGACGTTTGTGGAGGCGAGCAGCCGCGATTGAAGGAATTCGAAGAGTGCGATATCGGCGGCGATCTGTGGGAACTGAAGCGGTTGGCATTTTTAGTACGCCGGGTTCATCGGCAAAAAGTCTGCGAATCGTTTCGACGCTAAGCCCCCACGTAGCCGCCAGTTCGGAAATAGTAAAATGCCTTTCGCCTTCGGGACCTGTGTTGCAGCTATAGTCCCTCTTAACAAAGACGCTGGTGGCGGAATACCACGTGCGGAACTTTGCAGAACGCCGAGCAAGCGCGATGGCTTGACGCTGAGTCAACGGGGCTTTGCCTTTTCGTGCATACTTCTAGTTTACGTCGAGAAAAGAAAAGCAGTCGTTCAACCCCGCGATTTGCAAATTTCTAGCGATGACTTCCCAACTTCTATCGCGCCATCGGTGCATCTCATGGGCCCCTATGAAAACCTTCACTGGATTGGCACAGACTTTTAGCATCGAGTTGCAAACCAAATAATCCTCACCTGCTTTTGCGATTTCTTCTTCAAGTAGTCCGTTACAATTCGAGCATCGAACTTCGCCCGGCGTGAACTTCCCGTCTGAGCACTCTCCTACGAACAATGCATCGTCGTGTAGGGTTCTAGTGACCATTACGTTTTCCTTCTAGACAGAAGACAGAGCGCGGTGCTCGGGCAAAGACGACCCCGCGTCTTATGCGTGCCGGAACTTTCGTCTACTCTGCGTGAACATTCCACAAATGCCTTCGTTGGCTCAACGATATCGGTCTGCCCGTTAAGTCGCGCGAAGGCTGGTCAATCTGGTTGTTTCTCGACACCAAAGAATGCTCTTTGACGAACTCACCGGCAATCTCAGGAAAGCCGAGTTGGAATACTTGAATTTTTCTCAAGTGCTGGAAGGCATCGTCAAGAGCTTCCTGTTCAGGAGCAGATATTAGTCGGCCGTCGGCTTGACGGACACGTTCAGACAGAATGCACTCGGCTTCGGAAGCTCGGTCGGCAAGTTCAGTGTGAGGCAACAACAAGCACTGGTAAAAGCGGATTTCCCATTCGAACTTTTCGCTGGCACTACATCGTTCACAGGAGTGTGGCATTACAGCCTCCCGGCAGCGAGTATACCACCATCCTTGTTACCATGTTCCGCGTGTCGTGTCCGACCGCTCGCACTCTCTTTGAGGATTACTCTATGGCCGCGATGGAACACTCCGAGGCCACCGGCAAGCTATCTGCGCTTGTAGGACGGCATGAAGAGTTTGCGAAAGCCAAGAAGCACACCGACGAGGCGCACGCTAAATGCCTCACTGCCCGACACGCTTTAGAACAGCACTTGGGAAAAACATCGATGTCGTACGCCCGAATCCAGCGTTGCAAATCCCTTCTCACGCCCGGTTTGATACTCCCGCGCCACCGGCGTATCATTCCCGCCTTCTCGGCGGTAGGTATCTTGTACATCGGCGGGCAGACAACTTGAGTGAAGAGCCGGCCGAAAAAACGTATACTCGCGACATACACTGACCTCGGCCGAAGGCGTACAGAAATGCAAGACGAAGAGTTCCCGAAGTATATCGAATTCGGTTGCGGGAATGTCGGATCGATGACACCCGTGCCATCAGTCGAAACCTAAAGAGTAACCATTCACTGCGAAGTGCGCGGGGTTCTATGCTTATCCCGGCTCCGGCCGAACGATATAGACGGATTCTGGGTCTGTCCTTGGGTGGCACAACGCCCTACGGCAGCAAATTCGGCCGAACGTTCGCCGGTCACGCCCCGCATAGTAATCTCCGGCCAGGTAGCCGCCGATAGTGACTCTCAACATAGCAGTGCCGTAGTGCATGTGCATCGTTCTCGTCGCGTCTGCGAGTGGCTGATTCTGATACTGGTAGGTCAACGCAACGCCTTCCGGGTCGTCAACTTGAATCACCGCCACGCAGCTGCGTGAAATTGATTCGGCCGTGGTGAAGAATACGGTGATCTGCGTCCAACTCTGGATGATATTGATCATAAGGTCGTGGCGCTTCGCATGGCCGTCAAAAGAGGAAGTCAGGTAACCATTCCAGCGTCCAGCAAGATTCGGGATTCTAACTAGCCCCAACTTGGACACGAGGCCGTTCCGCCAGAGATACCTGTCGAAAAGGGTGTAGAGCGCACCGTAGAAAGCCATGACGGAAGGAGCATCCACCCACCAAGGGACAGAGAGGTGAATCACCAAGAGAAGTTTGGACGACAGCCACGCCAAAGAAATCGCGAGGGACGCCAGCAAGAGAGGAACAATCCTCCGCTCGTCGGAGTCTGTACTATAGCCGTGCATACTTCACCTGCTCGACTCGTAGGAGCCGAACAGACCTTCATGGGCCTGCTGGGTTGCGCCTTCCACCCCAAGTTGCTGCTAGGAAGCACCAAGGAGCAGAACTAGCTTCGTCAGTGAAGTGGCTTTCTGAAGCTGGAACCCGGTTTCACGCCAGGAGCAAGCAACTGCTGGATGGTAGCGCCTCTGTGATTATTAGAGTGCTTAACCCGACAAAAGGTTGGACGGCGAAGCTAGCCGATTCTGGAGAATTGAACCGGGAGCACTCGGCCTGGGATTTCGAATAGCTCCCGGTCTCTCCGGGAGTGGCGCTTCAGCCGGAAGTCGTGATTGGCATACGCAAAATGATATTCTGCCTCTATGAACAAGGCAAACCTTCTTAAGACTGTCAAAGCTGAATTCATGCGGCATTCGTGGGATACATTTGTTGAAGATCCGCCGTCAGTTGCGGGGGGAGGGGGCGCCGTAGTCGTGCAGGGTTGTCCACGATGCCGGAAACCATTAAATTCGAACCATCAGTTCATGCAGCATTTGGCGGATGACGTGTTGCCGCCCCTCGTGGATTTGGTGTTGACCCTTGGCAAAGCTGGTTAAGGGAGCCGGCCGGATCAGCAATCTGCGGACGGTGTGTGAAACATGAGTAGAGTTGTCTTACTGGCAGTCGCGTATTTTGGCCTGTCGATCAACGTCTCACTCCAAGTCCCACAAAGCGCCCCGTTCACTATCCATGTCACGAAGATTCAACGCGCCAACGGGGGCTGCGTCGTTGACGCAGAGTCTACTGGCATCCGATTCAAGCTACGCTCATCGGTTCCCGCAGCGTGTGCGATGCTCAGGTCAGGGGAAAGCTATGAAGCCTTTAGAGCCATCACAAGGACTGACCCAAAAGACGAAACCAAAGACTCGTCCAGCCTTGTCATTACCAACAACGTGAAAAACAGCCGCAGGCCGAACGCGCTTTTCGCCATCGATTCTGAGGAATCAATCCCGCAGAAGTTAGAAACTGGCTGAACGCCGGTGACGACGTGCTCCACTTGTCTAGCGGTAGTCGCTTACCTTAACAAGCAATCCCGCGATTCTCCCGTTGCTTGAGAAAGTACCCCATCGTTGGCGACGAAACGCATACGCATTCACCATAGCGATCGCTTCACTGGATCACAGTCAATTGCCCCATTCCGTTCGATCGTCAATAAAAATGTGAATATCTTTTGGTAGTTTTCCGCAGTAATAGTCACGGTCATCATCCACTGACCAGGCGTTAGTTCCCCAACCGGGACAAGTTTAGGGTCTATGAAGTTGGTTCGTGGACCGGTCCAATTGACAGCGAAATTCTTACCGTCCTCAGTCAATGCCACGACCAGGCTTTTCGTTTGGCCTCCTTCGATATCAGTGATGGTTCCTCTTTCCATCCAAGCACCGTAGTCCACACACATCCCGTGTCCGTCTCGCCGCTTGTATCCAATATGCGCCACAACAGTTCTGGCAGTGGCAAGTGGGGACGTCGCTGCGTTGAGCACGTGCACCAGGAAGACCGAGGATGTGCTCGCCGCCAGTTCTGGGGATGGACCAACTGATGGAGTCACGGCGCCGGGGGACGCGGACCCGAATTGGTTCGGGGAATCTTTAGTTGCTGAGGGGGCGCGTTCCTTCTTTCGGAGTTGCAGCCAACCGATAAAGACTGCGACGAGGATCGTAATCGCCGCGAGGCTTAAGCCGACCAAATCACTGTTTTGTGAAATCCAATTCAATTTTCGTCATTCTACTATCAGGCCCCATTACTGAGGTCTATTAGGTGTGCGAGATGGACGATTGTGTTTGTCGTTCTAGGAGACCGTCGCGCGCTTCTTGGGTTTCCTCTCTTTCGCGGCCGACATGATCGGAGTATAGCACCGGCTGTGCTGGTGTAGAATTGGCCGAACTCCCTATTGGTACTTATCAGCGCCATCTTTTTGTTTGTGGTCCTGGTCCTGAATTCAAGGTGGATTCCACTTCTTACGGACCGGGCAAAAGCGATTCGCGGCAAGTGAGCGGCTAGTCCAGCGTTGGTTTGAAGCGCAGTTCTGCCCTTATTTGAAGGCGCGTTTCTCAAAATCAAAAGGAGGAAAGTAGCATGAATCCACAATTCTGGCTTTACTGGATCGGAGTAGTCACGGTCGGATACATCATCCTGCTGCCGGGCGTCATCTTCCTGGTAATGAAGAGAGCACAGGAGAGGTAAGGAGCATGGACTGGCCCTGACTTTTCATTTCCGTTTTACTTTCTTCCCAAGACATTTTTCGCATCGCGTCTGAGCGGTCGGACCCATAAACTCGTTGCCGCACTTGCATACCTTCCGGGTCAAGGTTTCACCCTGAGGAGTGATGACTTTTTTGATTGGTCGCTGGTTGGGAAAGGATGGGCGATTGATGGGCATAGCTGGGTTGAGACTAATCCCGCCGCCGAGTAGAAAGCCAAGGGACCAGCATCTGAGGACGACTAGCCCCTTGGCGGCGTAGAACGTTCCTACGCCATTCTCGAAGCGGCCTCTGACGGGCGGCGTGAAGAGGTCGGAGGCCGGTATCTTACCCTTCCTTTACAAGATTAGGTAAGGTTTGCCCGTAAACCACCCGGAATGACAGCAAGCGCCAGACCAGGTTAACGGACGTAGTAAACTGCCGCAGCGAACGTTCGGGAGGGAGCACGTGAAAGCGCGAATTCTCTATCGAATCTCTTCTGTTCTTCTGATGCTTTTTGCGGCTGGTCACACGCTTGGGTTTCGCAAGACTGACCCTAAATGGGGAGTGGATTCTCTGATTGGCTTAATGCAGTCAGTTCGCTTCGATGCGCAGGGGTTTAACCGGACTTATTGGGACTTCTACGTTGGGTTCGGTCTTTTCGTCTCCGTTTTTCTTGTATTCGCACCAGTATTTGCGTGGCAGTTGGGCGGCCTTGCATCAGAGACTTTGACCCTCATGCGCGGCCCTGCGTGGGCGCTTGTCATTTGCTTTGCCGCCGTGACAATCTTGAGTTGGAGATACTTCTTCATCGCGCCTATCGTCTTCGCAATCGCGATTACGATGTGTTTGACCGCGGCGGCGTGGCTCTCAGCTAAGACAAGCTGAACTTTGGTTGGGAAACGGCAGGTTCGACCTTGGGCGGACGGTCGGCAAGACGGAAGTTACCGAAAAACACTGTCGAGGAGATATCCATGCGAGTACTACTCTGCTTCCTCCTTCTCGCGATATCCGTTGCTGCGCAGAATCCGCCTGCGCTCGATCCTGCCAAGGTCTTCGCCTACGACGCGAGTAAGCCACTCAATTTGAAGACGGGTAAGACCGAAGAGGTCGAGATGATGCAAGTCACCGAGATCTGGTACGACTCACCGAAGATCGGACGCGTGCCGGGTTACGTCGTCAACCCGCCTGGCAAGGGGCCGTTCGGCGCGATCCTGTACATGCATTGGGGACAGGCAAACAAGACCGAGTGGCTGGCAGAAGGGGTGGAAATGGCCAAGCGCGGCGCAGTGTGCTTGATGATCGACGCGCCCTACTGGCGACCGGAGGTGCCGCCGCCCGGTCCAAACAACAAGGCGGAAACTGAACGGGATTACTACATTCAAATGGTTGTGGATCTGCGCCGCGCCGTGGACGTGCTGCTGGCGCGCCAGGATGTAGATCCCCAGCGCATTGGATACGTCGGCCACTCACTGGGCGCCACCTGGGGCGGGCCGCTGGCAGCAGTAGAGAAGCGGATCAAGATGTTCGTGCTGATGGGTGGTTTGCCATCGCTGACGAATTACGACGATGACAGTTTTTACGCCGAGGTGCAGCGCGCTTCGACGCCAAGGAATGAGTTCCAGAAATACGCAGCCGTGATCGAGCCGTATAATCCGGAGCACTTCGTCGCAAACACCGGGCCGGCTAAGATTTATTTCCAGTGGGCGACACACGACATGTACATCAGCAAGCATTCCGCGGACGAATACTACAACGCGGTCGGCGGCCCAAAGGAGCAACACTGGTACTTCACCAGCCACGAATTCAACGATGCTCAGTCATGTCACGACCGTCGTGAATGGCTGACGAAAGGACTGGGCTTGCGCGAGACCCGGGAATAGTGGTACCCGTAAAGGGCTCGTAGACCGATCCAAGTTGTTGGGTTCTGCTGGGCATATTTCGGAGGTTCTAGGAAGTATGGGTATCCCGGGTTTCGCGGATTAAATTCCTGGGGGCCTTCGACTGAACCATGATCGCGATGCTGTTGCACACATGAGCTGCCGTCATTAAAACGTAAAGCGACACGGCTGACTTGATCTCGACTCGCATCAAACTGCGAAAGGTGCGTCAGTGGATAGCGTGTCACTGTTCCGAGACTTGCAGCATAGTATTCGGCTATTCCGAAGCCGGCCTGCATATACCGCGACTATCATCCTGTCGCTCGTCCTCGGAGTTGGTGCGAACAGTGCTGTATTTAGCGTTATCGATACGGCATTACTCCGGCCACTTCCGTTTCCAAATGCCCGGAGCTTGGTCCGCATCTTCTCCGCAAATCCTCATTTGGGCCTGGACGAAACCGGTAATTCCTATGCGGATTTCAAAGATTGGCAAGCGCAAACCCAAAGCCTCGAATACGTGGCGGCGTACGCATCCGGTGGCGCTTTTCTGACAGGTGATGGCGAATCGGAGCGTGTTGGAGCCACCGGCGTGACTGGCGACTTCTTTGCCGTTCTAGGAACTCCTCCGCTCGTTGGGCGTACTCTGACTGGAAAGGACGAGGGAGCGGGCGCCGTCGTGATCAGTTACGCGCTGTGGCAACGACGATATGGCGGACGCAGCGACCTCGTTGGGCACACGCTCACCTTCAATAGCAACACGGCATCGATCATCGGCATAATGCCCCCCGCTTTCGGTTACCCACAGGGGACCGACCTGTGGACCATAGGCGTGCAGACGGACAGCCCGCGTAGTAGCCGTGGACTCGGCGTTATCGCGCGCCTGAAACCCGGCGCGAACCTCCCCCAAGCACAAGCAGAAATGGGAACGATTGGGTCGCGCCTCTCTGACGCTTATCCGCAAACCAACCGCGGATGGCAAGTACGGGCTGTTTCGCTGCGCGAGCTGAGGGCCCGAAGCACCAGCGCTATCTTATTGATCTCGTTTGCTGGGGCAGCGCTCTTGCTTTTGATAGCTTGTGCGAATATTGGCACGCTTCAGCTTGTGCGCGTGGCTGACCGTCGGCAGGAGATCGCCATGCGTTTTGTCCTGGGAGCGAGCCGTGGACGAATTGTTCGTCTCCTGTTGATCGAGGGACTGTTGTTGTCGCTTAGCGGTACGGCCATAGGCCTCGTACTGGCATTTTGGTCTGTTCGTATGCTTCTTGGCTCTGGAATCCTGCGCTTTTCGGGGGTTTCCGGAATCACGATTGACCTTCGTATCCTTGTGTTTACTTCGGTTGTTTCGATCGCAGCGACTGTCTTGTTTACGCTACTGCCAGCACGCTATAGCTTGGCGGTGGGTCGGTCTTCGGTTGTCGGAGAGGCCGGACGCACGACCACACCGGGCGCTAGTGTGCACCAGAGCCATTTTTTGCTTGTTGCAGGCGAGCTCTCCCTCGTGCTCGTCTTACTCACGACGACGTCACTCCTGACGACGAGCTTCAACAACATCCTGCACGTCAACCTCGGGTTTGACCCCAAGGGCGTCCTCACAGGGCGCGTAGCTTACTTCGATCATGCAAAGAGGCTTGGATTCTTCACTAGCGTCATTGATCGCGTACGCACTCTGCCCGGCGTGACCGACGCAGCAGGTTCTTACTCCCTGCCTCTCGACAACGGCGGAGCATACTGGCGCCGCGCAATCATTGTTCCTCAGGACCGCCCCCGCACGTCGGAACTGGAAGTAGGTGCGTCATATCATATCGTGTCACCTAGTTATTTCCGCTTGCTCCGAATCCCCGTCAGCGAGGGTCGCGCTTTCGTTGAAACTGACGCTCCCGACGCGCTTCCCGTGGCCATCATCAATCAAACGTTGGCCCGGAGCATGTGGCCCAACACCTACGCGGTAGGGCGAAGTGTCCTTTGCTGTGAAGAGAATCGCCCACGTCAGATCGTGGGAGTCGTAGGCGATCTAAAATCACAGAGTCCAGAAACACCTCCGGAACCCGAGATCTACATGCCTCTCGCGCAGGACACTCAAGTGTCAATGAGAATCCTGGTGCGTGCTTCAGGAGACCCGCGATGGTTGGTTCCCGAGGTCCGAGCAGCAATCGCTACTGTCGATCCAAATTGGCCCCTCTATGACGTGCGCACGATGGAACAGATCTACGATTCTGTCCTCGCGCCGAGACGTTCGCAGCTGATCCTCCTGGGAGCATTTGCGGGAATTGCCCTCGTGCTGTCAGTTCTTGGCGTGCATGGAACTTTTACCTACGCGGGAGCGAGCCGATCGCGCGAGATTGCGATCCGCGTCGCGCTAGGCGCGAGTCAGACAAATATCTTGAAGCTAGTGCTTCGTCGTACGATTTTGATACTTGCTCTCGGGTTGAGTGTAGGTATAGGCCTTACGGTTTTCGCTGAGCTTATCATTCGTGGCTCGTTGTATGGAGTAAGCCCCTTCGACCCGAGTTCGTACATCGAAGTGACTGCCCTGCTGGCTTCGACGGCCTTCGCATGCAGTCTGGTTCCCGCCTTCCGAGCTTCGCGAGCTGATCCCCTCCCGGTCCTTCGGGAACAATAGACTGTCGTATTCGTTGTGAGAAACCCTCCGAGATTTCCAAACTAAGTTCAGTTACGGTTAAATCGCAAGACTTGGCAACATCCGTCCGTCGAGATCGGGGATCCGGTTACCGTCCGTGCCACCGGTTGGATTGGCACAAGAACCGGACACAAATTCCGTTATTGCTGCCTTTTGCTGCCTCATTTTCTTGTAACATCCATCACATCAAAAAGATGTGGCGGAAGCGTGTGGGAGTCGAACCCACCATCCCGGCCGCGAAGGACGGGATCAATGGCTTTGAAGGCCACGAGGATCACCGGACCCTATTCGCCTCCCGAGAAAAAGCGAAGAGATCATTCAAGTTGCGTCGACTTGCGAGTTTTCTGCGCACTTTACTCGATGCGCAGAAATCAGCGTTCGAGCTACAGTGCGCGCATCCGCGGAAGAGATTATAGGGGGCTTGCGGAAGCGCTTCAACTTTTCTGCGCGGAGATTCAGCTCTTTGGCGCGACTGTGGCAAATTTTTTGCGGGCTAGCTCGAGCAGTTTTGGATCGGTGCAGACTTCGTAGTAGGGGCGGGTACCCTGCGCGCCGACTTTGGCGCCGGGCAGTAGTTGGTGGACAAATCCCTTGCGGATGACGACCGGCTCGAGCGTTTCTCCCAGGGGAACTTCGCCAAAATAGAGTTGCACGCGCTCTTTGCCCCAGGGCATCGGGAAATTTCCGCCCATCGGCGACATGGCGATTTCAGCGCTCAACTTCTGAAAGCCTTCTTCATTCAGCTCGATGCCATTGAGATTGAAGCGAACCAGGAGTTCTTCGCCCTCGTCTTCGGCGGCGTCTTCCATCAGTGGTTGCAGCAAGAATACGTTGAAGGGCGAGGGATTGTTTGAGAACAGGCGCTTGGCGATCTTCGTGCAGCTGGAAAGCCGGTCGGATAGATTCAGCGCGCGCGAAATCATGATTTTGGATTCGCCGTCCATCCAGAGCGATGGCGCGGAATCCTGGAACGCTACGCCTACGCCGATTTCGAGCGGCGGCAAGCCGGTGGATTTGGTGCGCGCGTTGTAGGCCTGCGTTACGGCTAGAATTTCGCGAGAGAGAATGCAGGCGCGTGCTACGCCGCGCGTGGTGGCGCGGGTGGATTCAGTTTCGTAGATCGCCAGAATGATGGCGTCGCCTTCGATAAATACCGTGGCTGCGCCGAAGCGCTCGAGCATGCGCTTCACCGGCTCGTGCAAATTCATGCTGAAGTGCGAGGCGGGATTCAAGCCCTTGGCCAGCAGATCTTTGGTGATTCCCGTCGAGCCGCGGACATCGGCTTTGATGACGGTGTGATTGATTACTGGATCGTCGGTGGGGCGGCCTTCATCGGCGTGCAGAAATTCGTAGAGGCTCTTGTTGACTCGAGAGAGTTCTCTGGCACGTTCGGAGCGCACCAGGTTGATGCGTTCCATCCAGGCGGCGACGTGCTGGTAGTTGCGACGATCGCGCCGGAGGCGCATCAGGTCTTCGGCGAATTGCAAGACTGTGGCCAATTGCTCTTCGCGCGTGCGGCGGCGAATGGCGCGCGAAGCATCGTCGAGGCGCTTCATCGAAATCTTGCGGGCCGGAAACTGTTCCAGGATGGCTTCGACGCGCTTGGCTTCTTCGCGGTTTACTAGCGCTTTTTTCAGAGCTTGCAAGTGGACCGGCGGGCAATAATCCGCGTAGATGCGGCGCAGTTCGTAGCCGGCGAGCACGTGAAAGAGCAAGTCGCGTTCCTCGAGGCGATGGAACCACTCTTCCAGAAGTTGCGAGCGCGTTTGGCGGGTGCTTTCACCTTCCCCGGCGGGAGCCTGCGCGTCAAACAGGCGACGGGCGTTCTGGGGCTGGTTGAGGTAATCGCCGAGCCGGTTGCGGTATTCCTCGATGCGGAAATTCATGTGCTGCTTGGCGGAGTCGATTTGCGGGCCTAGCTCCTCGAGCGTCTTTTCGGCCAACGCTAACTTCTTGCGCAGTTCCGAAATTTCAGCGTGAGAGCCGGGCGCGGCGGCACCCTTGCGTTTGAAAATCGAAGGAAACAAGCTGTCGCCGTCGCCGGACCGCCCAGAGGCTTCCTCGAGCTCTTCCTCCATGCGGGCGATCTCGGTGCGTTTCTGGCGGGCTAGCTCGAGCAGCCGTTCATGCGCTTTGCGCGCTTTGCTGAGGTCGTCCGCGTTGTCGCCGGTCAGGACGAAATCGCGGACCAGGTCCAGCAGGAGCGTGTCGAAGACTTCGAAGCGGTCGGGATCGTTGACGAAGTTTGCTACCAGTACGTAGTGTTCGAGAAACAAGTGATCGTCGTTGCCGTTTTCGACGAAGAGAAAGCGGTTCTGCAGCAGTTCGTAGGTATCGTGAAAATCTTCGCCGAAAAGGGCGCGGCGCGACTTCGACAGCGTGCCTTCTTCTACCTCGCGCCAGATACGGCACAGGGTTTCGCCCACCTGGCGATAGACGTTTTTCTTGTCCGACTGCATTTCGGCGATTTTTGCGCGCATCACGTGCGCTTGTTCGCTGTGCTCGAAATGTTCGCCGCGCGCACGGATCCAATCCTTGCATTCGACGAGCATGCTGGAAAATTGAGTGGTAATTTCCGAAGTGAGGTGTTTGATCAGCGCGAGCTGATGCAATATGTCGCTTTCGATGGATTGCTGAAACTTTGCGCGAGTGACGGACGCCTGCAAAACCTCGGTGAGGAGTTTGCGGAAGGCGCCGTGTTCCGGCGCGCCGGATTGTTTGCGGTCTTTGCCGTAGAATAGGCTGATGTTGACGCTCTGGCGGACCAGATCCTGCAGGTATTTCCTCGTGAAATCTACGAACCGCGGGCTGAGGAAAACGTCATAATGGATGTTGTCAACCCCAAGCGTTAAATTCGGCAAGCGGATTTCGGCGGAGTACGACTCCAGCTTCATCCGGGCAGGATGGTCGGGTGAAGGCGCGATGCGGAGATCGGGCATACAGGTGCAGCGAGACGAAGATTGACTCTAGCTAGGCAAGGTGTGGGGCGCAATGGAACGGTTCGTATCCGTTAATGATTTTTCCGGCAGCAACGCGGGGCCTGGGGCGCTTGATGCGGAGACGCCGGAGGGTCGGGAGTGGGCCTTCGAAAGCGACGGCCCCGACGCCGGCACGGAAGCCGCTGGAAGCAGCTTGGGGTCATCGAAACGGCCTGATCAAGGCCCTTGCCTCTACCTCGGCCCTCGCGGCCAAAGGTGCGGAAACCCGGCCGTTTCTGGAGGATTTTGTGCACGGCATCAGGCAGGCGAACCTGGCGGACCGCAAGTTGCGGGGAGAGGGGTTTCACGCGTGGTCGCAGCGGGTATCGGAATCCTTGCGGCGATGTGGCCTGTTATCGCCGATGTGCTTCGCGAAGTGCTACGTTGGATCCATTCTCACTAAATTGAATTCGCCGCCGTCGAAAGTGCCCAACACAGATCTGCACTCCGAAATCGAGGTTTCCGGGTAGAATACCGAGCCATGTCTAAATTGATGGAAGGAAAGACGGCAATTGTCCTGGGCGTATGGAACAAATGGAGCATCGCCTATGCGATCGCGCAGGCGTTCGCGCGGGAAGGTGCCACGCTGCTGCTTACTTACCAAAACGATCGCGCGAAGCCGACGGTGGAAGAACTTGGCAACGAGCTGGGCGCGAAGGGATTTTATCCTTGCGACGTGCAGCAGCAGTCGGATATTGATGGTTTAGCCGAATCGCTCAAGCGCCATGGGCACAAACTCGACGCGGTGGTTCACTGCTTGGCGTTTGCCAACCACGAAGATTTGAACCAGCCATTCTTGAATACTTCGCGCGATGGTTTCAAACTTGCGCTGGACGTCAGCGCCTATTCGCTTGTCGCGGTTTCCAAGGCGCTTTCTCCGCTGATGACCACAGGCGGCGCGATCATGACGCTGACGTATCTCGGCTCAACACGAGTGGTCACCAACTACAACGTGATGGGCGTGGCCAAAGCAGCGCTGGAAGCTGAAGTGAAATACCTGGCGAGCGAACTCGGTGCGCACAAGATTCGCGTCAACGCCATATCTGCCGGGCCGATCAAGACCATTTCTGCGCGCGGGATCAAGGATTTCTCGAAGGTACTGGAATTTGTGGCGCAACACGCTCCCCTGCGACGAAATACGGATATCGCAGAGGTGGCGGACGCGGCCGTGTTTCTCGCGAGCGATTTAGGTCGCGGCGTTACCGGCAACACGATGTACGTGGATGCCGGATTCCAAATTATGGGGCTGGATCCACCGGCTCCGCCGAAGTAAACCGCCTCACGGGCTTACGGCTCCGCGCCAGTTCCTTCACTGATTACAATTCGGCGGGCCTCCTCCGCTACGTGCTCCAGTTGAATCCTCATGGTGGGCCAACCCGTGCGCAGCTTCAGCCGGTCCGGCCATTCGACGATTACCACCGCGTTCTCCGAGAATATGTCTTCGAGGCCCAAGGTTTCGAGGTCGTGCAAGCCGTCAATGCGGTAAAGGTCCACGTGATAGACGCGCGTGCTGCCTTCGTATCTGTGAACGAGCGTGAAGGTGGGGCTGGTGACGTCGTCTTCGCGGGCCGCGCCGAGTCCAGCTGCGATTCCCTTTGTGAGGGTTGTCTTGCCCGCTCCCAGGTCACCTGAGAGCAAAATCAATACAGGAGCCTTCAGATTTGCGCCGATTTCGCGGCCTTGTGCAATCGTCTCTTCCGAGGAGTGCGTGAGGATTTCGCGGTTAGCCACGGCGGGGCTCAAGGCTAAGCATTGGCGTAAAAATGTTGGTACGCGCGCGGAATCGCCAGGATCAAATCCGAGGCGAGCAGCGGAGCTTCGCCTGTATCTGCGTAGGCGATGTCTCCCGCGAGGCCGTGGAGATAGACGCCGAACGCCAAGACGCGTACCCAGTCGCTTGTTCCGAACTGCGCGGTTAGCCCTGCTAGCACTCCTGTGAGAACGTCACCGGTGCCGCCGGTGCCCATGCCGGGATTTCCGGTGGAATTTATGAAGGTTTGTCCGTCGGGCGAAACAACTACGGTCTGATGGCCCTTGAGGATTACGAACGCGTTCCAATCGGCGGCGGATTTACGCGCAACTTCTATGCGTCGCGCTTGGACATCTTTGATTTCGCACCCTACGAGCCGCGCCATTTCGCCCGGATGTGGCGTCAGGGCAATTGGCCCCGTGCCGTTTTTTAGCTCCGGAGCGCGGCCAGCGAAGGCGTTCAGGCCATCGGCATCCAGAACGATGGGAACCCCGCGCTTAGCAACGACCGCGTGAACGAATTGCTGCGTTTCGTCTTGCGTCGTCAGACCTGGGCCAATCGCTAGAGCGCGCTTCCCTTTCACGATTTTGTCGAATCGTTCGTACTCGAAGCTGCGCATCGAAATGGTTCCGGCTTCGGTCGCGGGCAGCGGTTCGGTCATTATTTCCGGCGTATGTGCAGCGACGATCGGCAGAACCGGCTCGGGCGTCGCAACGGTCACAAGACCCGCGCCCGTGCGGAGAGCTGCCCAGGATGCCAGTACCGCCGCGCCGCTTTTGCCGACCGAGCCCGCAACGATTAGCGCGTGACCGTAGCTGCCCTTATTGCCGTCCGCGCGGCGAGGCTGCGCAAACTTGCTCACTTCTCGCGCGTCAACCCAGCGAATGTCGCTCTTCCCCACTTCTTCGATCAACTCGGGGGGCGAGCCGATGTCGTGAACGCGAAGCTGTCCGACATAGTTGCCGGAAGCGCTGGCGATCATCCCGGTCTTGGGAGCCGTGAAAGTGACTGTATACGCTGCTTGGACGACCGGCCCATCGGCTTCGCCGGTGTCGGCCACCAGCCCTGACGGAATGTCCACTCCTACGACGGCAGAGCGCGCTGGGCCGCGGCGCTGGTTCACGGCTTCGATAACTTCCGCGAGAAGCCCGGCGACGGCGCCGCGCGTGCCGGTGCCGAGGATCGCGTCCAAGATGATCTCGGCTGAGGCCAGCGTGGCTTTGGTGCTTTGCCACGCGCTCGAATCGCGAATGACGTGAAGCTCGCCGTATGTCTCTTGCCAGCGTTTGCAATTCGTCGCCGCATCGCCACGCATTTCTTCGGGAGCTGCGAGTAAATAGACGTCTGGCTTGGCTCCCAAATCGCGAAGGTGCCGCGCGGCGACGAATCCATCGCCGCCGTTGTTGCCCTTGCCACAAAGAACGATGATGCGGCGCTGCGCGAAGTCCGGCCAACGCTGCGCGATGAATCGCGCGACGCCGGTCCCGGCGTTTTCCATCAGCGTGAGGCTCGGAATGCCGTAGCGCTCCGTGCTGAGCCGGTCAACTTGCCGCATTTCTTCTGCTGTGAGGATTTTCATAACCGCGAGTTACTTTCCGGGAATCGGCGTGGTGCTGTTTTGATGATGCGCCAGCTTAATTTGCGACCACTGCAAATACTATCACGCGTTTACGTCGCGGGATTCTGTGGTGGCGCGTTCATTTAGCAGATGGCGCGCCTTGCCCGAGGTTATGACCTAGTATCGGCGATACGGGGCACGACAAGTGGTTTTTCGAGTTGGGGCATGTGTTCTCGGCGCCGTCACGCAGCAGTGTCGTCACGGCGGTCTTGGACGGTCATCGTTTCGCGACGCAACACCGAGGGCGTGTTGAAGTGCGCCGCTAAAAAACCCTGGCCTACAGCATCCATCCGCCGGTCACATTAATGACCTGGCCGGTGATGTAGTCGGCGCTATCCGAGGCGAAGAATTTCACGGCGGCTGCCACATCTTCCGAGGATGGTGGCCGCCCGATGGGCGAACGCGCGTCGTGAATACGGCGAGCCTCATCAGCGGTGAGTTCGCGCTCGTCTATGTTCGAAGGGTTGATGACGTTGACAGTGATTCCGTGCTTCGCTTCCTCGATCGCAAGCGAACGCGAGAATGAAACCACCGCTGCTTTCGCCGCGGCGTATGCGGAGATTGTGCCCTGTCCAAATCCGCGCTCCGCACCTACAGCGCCAAGATTGACGATCCGTCCCCAGTGCTGTCGCCGCATCGCCGGAAGCGCCGCTTTACTGGCGTAGAACACGCTGAAGAGATTCGACGCAATAATCTCTTCCCATTCCTGCAGAGACGTTTCGGCGACCGGCTTCCAATTGAATTCGCCGACGTTGTTTACGAGTATATCGAGACGGCCAAAACGCTCCAGAACCGTGTCTATTAGAAATTGAACTTTCTCCGGATCGGTCGCATCGGCCTCGACTGCAAAACATTCCGCTCCCTGCGCTTGCAGCTGGCGTAGGGTATTGTGCGCAGCAGTCTTGTTGATGCGATAAGAAATGGCGATGCGCACGCCCTCACGCGCCAATCCCTCGGCGATTCCCTTGCCGATACCTCTTCCACCACCCGTGATCAAAGCGGTTTTCTGGCGCAGCGGCACGATCGCAAGGCTCCCCGAGCGCCGACAGTATAATGAAAATACAGGATTTAGTGTAGGCCCTACGCCCTCCTCTGTTCTTGACCTAGAGGCGCTTTCCTGATACAAAAGGCGATTCTGTGCGGTTACTTACCGCAATCAGCGGGCTCCCCATCAAGGAGTTTTTTCATCCGGAGGCAGAATGTCGGAATCAGCTTGGACTTATATGTGTGCAAACGCGCGCGCAGTGGAGGGCAACTAATGCGGTATGCAATTATGAACCTCTGGACGCGGGGATGGCGCGGCGCGTTTGCGGCCGCCGCTTTCGCGCCGACCATTCTTTTGTGCGCCGTCGCGACGCACGCGCAGACTGCTCCGGAATCCGTGGGCGGGGAAGCGAATCTGAAGTTGCCGGATTTGTCGTCGGTTACGTTTTTCGGGATCGACGGCCACCGGCTGCTGCTCTTCGGAATTTTGTTCTGCGTATTCGGCCTGGCATTCGGCTTGATGATTTATACCAAGCTGAAAAACCTGCCCGTGCATCGCGCGATGCGCGAGATTTCCGAGTTGATTTATGAGACGTGTAAGACGTATTTGATCACGCAAGGCAAATTCCTGCTGCTTCTGGAAGCTTTTATCGCGGTCGTCATCGTCCTTTATTTTGGTTTGCTTCTGCATTACGAAGCCGCTCGCGTTGTGATTATCCTGGCCTTCAGCATGGTTGGGATCATGGGTAGTTTCGGCGTGGCGTGGTTCGGCATCCGCGTAAATACATTTGCAAATTCCCGAACCGCCTTCGCTGGACTGCGCGGCAAGCCATTCCCGATTTATCACATTCCGCTCGAAGCGGGCATGAGCATTGGAATGATGCTGATCAGCGTGGAATTGCTGATGATGCTGTTCATCCTGTTATTTATTCCCGGCGATTATGCCGGGCCTTGCTTCATCGGGTTCGCGATTGGCGAATCGCTAGGTGCAGCCGCATTGCGCATCGCCGGCGGCATTTTTACGAAGATCGCGGACATCGGCTCGGACTTGATGAAGATTGTGTTCAAGATCAAGGAAGACGATGCGCGCAATCCCGGCGTGATCGCGGACTGCACGGGAGACAACGCGGGCGATTCCGTCGGGCCAAGCGCGGATGGGTTTGAGACGTACGGCGTCACCGGCGTCGCGCTGATTACTTTCATTCTGTTGGGCGTGAAGAGCCCTGTGGTGCAAGTCCAGCTGCTGGTGTGGATCTTCGTTATGCGCATCGCCATGCTGGTCGCAAGCGCGGCGGCATACTTCTTGAACGATCTGATCGCGAAGGCCCGTTTCGGCAACGCCGACAGAATGAATTTTGAGGCGCCGCTCACTTCGCTGGTGTGGATTACTTCGATTGTCTCCATCGCGATGACCTACGCGATTTCGTCGGTGATTATCCCGGTGCTGGCGGGCGATTGGACGCAATGGTGGAAATTAGCGACGATCATTTCCTGCGGGACCCTGGCTGGGGCGATCATTCCAGAGCTGGTGAAGGTCTTTACTTCCACGGAATCGCGTCACGTGAGGGAAGTCGTGTCGTCGGCAGAAGAGGGCGGCGCGTCGCTGGGGATATTGTCCGGGTTCGTTTCCGGCAATTTTTCGGCTTATTACATCGGCCTGGCAATGGTGCTGCTGATGTCCATCAGCTACCTGGTCAGCTTAGAGGGCCTCGGCAACTTGATGATCGCGGCGCCGGTTTTTGCGTTCGGCCTGGTGGCTTTTGGATTTCTGGGCATGGGTCCGGTGACAATCGCGGTGGACTCCTACGGGCCGGTCACGGATAACGCGCAATCCGTGTACGAACTGTCGCTAATCGAGGCCGTGCCGAACATCAAGCAGGAACTAAAGGCCGATTTCGGCATTAACGTAAATTTCGAACGCGCCAAGGAATTGCTGGAAGAAAACGACGGAGCTGGCAATACGTTCAAAGCCACCGCGAAACCCGTTTTGATCGGGACGGCGGTCGTCGGCGCGACTACGATGATTTTTTCCATCATCATGGCGCTTACCGACGGAATCACTCACAACGTGGACAAGCTCTCGTTGCTGCATGCCCCGTTCTTCCTGGGCTTGATCACGGGCGGCGCGATGATTTATTGGTTTACCGGGGCTTCGACGCAAGCCGTCACGACGGGTGCATATCGAGCCGTCGAATTCATCAAAGCTAATATCAAGCTGGAGGGCGTCGAGAAGGCATCGGTCGAGGACAGCAAGAAAGTCGTCGCGATTTGCACGAAATACGCGCAAAAAGGCATGCTGAATATTTTCATCGCGGTGTTTTTTGCGACGCTGGCTTTCGCGTTCGTTGAGCCTTTCTTCTTCATCGGCTACCTAATCTCGATTGCGATTTTCGGTTTGTATCAGGCGATCTTCATGGCCAATGCAGGTGGCGCGTGGGACAACGCCAAGAAAATCGTGGAAGTCGAGTTGAAGCAGAAAGGGACGCCGCTGCATGACGCTACGGTAGTGGGCGACACGGTCGGAGACCCGTTCAAGGATACTTCGTCGGTGGCGCTGAACCCGGTGATCAAATTCACCACACTATTTGGTCTGCTGGCGGTGGAGCTCGCGGTGCAACTAACGGCCGAAACCGGTGGTACCCTGACGCACATTCTCGCCGCTGCGTTCTTCTTCGTTTCGTTCTTCTTCGTCTATAGATCCTTCTATGGCATGCGCATCAAGGCTGGCAACTAAATCTGGGGGTGCGGGAGCTTGCTCCCGCTTGTGCAAGGCGAGGCTTGCCTCGCCGGAAGTCTTGCGTGGCGCAGGTGCATGTTCGCCGCGACGCAATACCCAAAGCGAAGGGAAGCGGTCGCGCCTGGGAACCAGGCCATTGTGGGTCGAAGCGAACGGCGCCAGTACGCATCCGGTACCGTCGAGCTGAACACAGACATCGCAGGCCGTGCCCCTGCGGCCGAGCGGGAAATACGGTGCGCGGGGCTGAGTGTGTTAGAGGGGTTTTGAGCGGCGAGGCAAGCCTCGCCTTGCACAAGCGGAAGCAAGCTTCCGCACTCCCAGAAAATTCCCCGAAGCGGATCAGGCCTTCACAAGCCCCAGGAATTGGCGCGGGTCGTTCGCGAAGCCGGGAAATACCGCGTTCAGGTCGCTATCGCCGAGGTGCTTGGCAATGATCTCGCCTAGCACGCTGCGATAGTCGGTTGTCACGGCGAGGTCACGGCCCTGATTGAGTTGCCCTTCGTCCAGACCCGGCCAATGCGTGTAAACTTTCCCGCCTTTGACGTCGCCGCCTAACACGAACATGCAGTTCGCGTGGCCGTGATCGGTGCCGCGATTTCCGTTCTCGTGCGCGGTGCGGCCAAATTCCGACATGCTGACGAATACTACGTCGTCCATGCGGTCGCCCATGTCTTGATGAAACGCGGTGACGCCCTGCCCCAGATCACGGAGCAGATTCGAAAGCTGCCCTTGCACGCCGCCTTCGTTCACGTGGTGATCCCAGCCCCCGCTATCGAGGAACGCGACTTCCAGACCCACGTCCGCCTTGAACAACTCGGCAATTTCCTGGAGGCTTTGGCCAAAACGGCCCTCGGGATATTGCGCGCCATTTTCGGGCTGGTACGTATCGGGATTGATTTTTTTGAGCTGATCAACAGCCTCGAAAGTTTCCGTGCCAACGCCGCGCAACGCGTGGTCCACCGTTTGCGCGTACATCGCTTCGAACCCGCCTTCAGTGGTCTGTTGTGGCCCGTACATTTTGAATTGCTTCAGGTCCGGGATCGCGATTGCCGAAACCGAGCCTTGCAGTGTCCGCGGCAAGTAAGGTCCGAATGCCACCGCGCGGAACGGCGACGATTGTTCCTCTGGCATCGTTTGCAGGGCGCGATTCAGCCAACCGTCTTCCGTTGCTTTCCGGCCAGGAGTGCCTGATTCCATATAATCCTGCGCATCGAAGTGCGAGCGCGTGGGGTCAGGTGAGCCAACCGCCTGCACGACGGCGAGCTGTCCCCCGCGGAAGAGCGGAAGCATCGGATCGAGGCTCGGGTGTAGACCGAAAAAGCCATCCAGATCGAGCGTCGCTTCGGCGCCACCACGTGTAGGAGCGGGAATCGCGATGGTCGGGCGCATGCGGTAATAGTTCGGTTCGCCGAAGGGCACGACGACGTTCAATCCGTCCATCGCGCCACGCTGAAACAGCACGACCATCTTTTTCTTATTCGGCGCAGCCGTGCCGGCGACGGCGCGCTGCAAAAACGATGGCAGTGCCGCCATGCCCAGCATCGCGATGCCGCCACTCTTCAGAAAATATCGCCGCGAAATGGCCATTGCCGTTCTCCCGTAGTGCAGAAGCCGCTGCCGGATAGAGCTACCGCCGCTGAAATTCCGGTGTGCCGAGCACCAAGCCAACGATCAGACCTTCATTCACTTCTTTCACTGGGTCATCCAAACGCGCCTGCAAAATTTGCGGATCCTTCAGGCGCGCCTGCAAAGTAACTTGCGTGGATTGCGCCACCTGTCCATCCAGAAATTCCTGCAACGAGCGCTCCAGCGCGACGTTCGGATCCTTGGCTGCGTCGTCACCTAGCATCGCTTTCAGATCCACCGTGGCGCCGCCCATCTTGTCGCCCGCGAACGCCAACGAAAAATTCAGGCGATTCAGTAGTGCGCCGGTATTCACCCACGTTTCAGACTTGTCTGAATATCCTGTCGGCGGTTGGCAGAGATACAAAGGTTCACCCATGCGCGAAACCCATTGGGCGAGGGGCAACGTGATCGTCACTTCCGCGTTCAGCGCGCGAGCCGTGCTGGCCACCAGTTCAAACGGGGTTTTCACTTTTGCGCGGTAGGCTTCTCTGGACCAAAATTCGGGCGAATAAATCATGGTCTTCAGCACGGCGCGAATGTCGCCGTTGCTCGCTTCAAAACTTTTCGCCATGCGCTCCACCAGCGCCGGAGGCGGATTGTCCGAAACAAAGTGCCGCGCTAGCTCCGTGGAAATAAATGTGGCCGTAGCGGGGCGGCTCGCTAGCATTTTCAATGCTTCCTCGCCGTCTTTTTCACCACCGTAGTTGAAGGTGCGGCCCATCACCACTTTCTTGCCTTCCGCATGGATCTTTTCGTCGAAAAAGAATTGAGGATCGCGGCGCGGCTCGTGAATGGTCCAACCGGTGAGGCACTCGGCCATCTGGATTACGTCCTGCTGTGTGTAACCGGCATCTACGCCGACGGTGTGAAGCTCCATCACTTCGCGGCCATAATTTTCGTTCAGTCCTCGTTCTTGCTTTTTGGCGGCAACCGGCACCGTTCGCGCTGGACCAGTCGCAGGCCCAGGGAAGGTGCCCGGAGTCGGCAGCGAGCCTCCGACGAGGGCTCCCTGATATCGCGCCCGGCGCATATTCCTTTCCGCTTCCATTCGCGCGACGGCTGCGGGATCCGCGCTCAGATAATTGTCGAGGAAAAAGAGCATCGCCGGGCTCTGCGCCGTGGCAATGAGCAAATCCTGAAACTTCCCCATGGTGTGCGGGCGAATCGTATCGCGCTGGTAGGAAGTGAGCAGCCACTTGTCGTCGCCCTTGTTCGCAAAGACGTTGAAATGGTTGAACCAGAAATCTTCCATCACCGCTTCAAGCTGCCAGTCGCTATAGATCGCGCGATCCAATTTCGCCATGGATAGTTCGGCAACGATGCGGTTGGGACCTTGCAGCTTGGCGAGCTGTTGCTGCGCCTTGTCAAGATTTTCATTGCCCGTGACGATGATTTGCGATTCGGCGGTTTGCTGCTTCGATTTCAGCTGCTCCTGCACCTGCTCCTTGGTGATTCCCTCTTGCTTCGCCACTTGACCGGGACGGGGAAATTCCTCCAGTAGCTGCTTGGAAGACATGGAGAGTGTGGGATAGCGCTGCAAGCGTTCATTCAGCGCCTGGTCGTCGATCGATTCCGGATGAAGTTGCTGCTCGATCCACTTTTCGAGACCGATCTGGCGGATTCGTTCGACATCACCCGGACGCGGGCCGTACGCCAAACGGTTCAGCGCGTGAACGATTGCTTCATCTTCGGTGAGCTGCGTGATCGGGAGCTTGCCTTTGAATTTCTTGTCGAGCACGACGCGGTCTTGCGAGGCGCTCGCTTCGTTCGCATCATTTGCGCGTGCACGCGGCACGGCCAAAATGAGGCCGACGACGAGCGTCGCGCCCACCAGACTCGCTCCGAGGGTGTCCAGTCGTTGGGCGCGGCGACGAATTCGTCTTTTCTTCACTTACCTAACCTCGATGTGACGTACAGGCAGTGGCGCGCAGCTTTCTAGCAGCCTCCAGTTTAACCCTGGGGAACATCAAAAGTTGCAGGTGGGAGCAAACCGTTAATAAACGAGGGGAAACATGCTCGGAAGAACCACTGGGCTTAGCGGGTAAGCACACGCGCCGGATTGCGATTGGCGCGCAGCGCGTCGTTGAGTTCCGCATTGTAAGCAGCGCCGAGCAGCACGACCACGGCGGTGAGATACATCCAGATGAGCAAGCCGATGGCAGCCGCAAGGCCGCCATATACGACGTCGTAAGGCATCCGACGCACATACGCCCCAAGAACTATGTCTACGAGCCACCACAAGACGGTCGCAACGGCTGCTCCGGGAAGCAAATTTCGCACCCCACGATGTCCCGGGCGGCCGATGCGGTAAAGGGAGACGAGCACAACCATGGCGAGCAAGAAAACGATCGCCGCCTGAAAAACGAACCCTACGGCGTGAATGAGGGTTGGCTGGTGCCCCAATTCGCGAACCAGCCACGCGCGTTCCTGCTTTCCGAAAACAGTGAGGACGATCACCACGAGAGCTGGGACGATCGTCAGCAACAGCAAAATCAGCGATCGCAATGAAGCACGCCAATACCCCGGACGGACTGGATCTCCTTCGATGATGCGAAAGCCCTCGATGAAGCCAGCCATTACCTGCGATCCCGCGAGCAGAGTGCCTACCAGTCCCAGCGAAAACCATTTCCAGGGATGCGCGCCCTTGCGGACAAAATACTGCGTCACAATGTCTTCGCTGCCGGGCGGGACGATGGCCCTGAGGCGTTGCGGCAGTTCCGTCAATGCGTCCCGAAAGGCGGCCTTACTGCTCAAAACCCCCAGCGCCAGGAGCAGCATGGGAAAAAACGCCAGAAACATGTTGAACGCTACCGCCTGGCTGAGCGTGACGCAGTCCGGAAAAATCCGGCCCAATCCGCGAAAAAGAAGTTTCAGTACGCGCTTCATGAATGTCGTCGGCGGGATTATACGGTCTGCGCGCGGCTATCGCGCGCAATTTCTTCGGCTGGCCTTTTTTCGAGGTCTGCGCGGCCCGAACGATAGGTTTGAAGTGAGGTCGTTCGGCAATCCAATCTGGCTTGGCATTCGAGCGCTCAACCCGGAAAATTTCCGCGGATTGTGCTAGCCTCGTATGCAAAATGACAGCACTGCAGAAACCACGTAGAAGAGCGGGGGTGCGATGCCAGAGGCCTCGTCGCCCAAAAGGAGGTGTTTGATGCCTCGCCTGGTGCGATGTGGATTGATTCAAGTGCATTGCGAGTGGTCGCCCGAGAAGTATTCCATCCGCGACATCTCCAAAAAAATGCTCGAAAAGCACGAGAAACTGATTCATGACGCCGCGAAGAAAAAGACCCAGATCTTGTGCTTGCAGGAACTTTTCAACGGCCCTTACTTCTGCGCTGAACAGCAAGCGCGCTGGTACGAAACGACCGAGCCGGTTCCTGATGGCCCTACCGTAGAACGTATGCGCAAGCTGGCCAAGAAATACGAAATGGCCATGGTTGTGCCGATATACGAGCGGGAGATGACCGGGCTTTTTTACAACACCGCGGCCGTGATTGATGCCGACGGCAAATATCTGGGCAAATATCGCAAACACCACATCCCGCAGGTCGCGCCAGGATTCTGGGAGAAGTTTTACTTCACGCCGGGGAATACAGGGTACCTGACGTTTCAAACCAAGTTCGCGCGCATCGGCGTTTATATTTGCTACGACCGGCACTTCCCCGAAGGCGCGCGCGTGCTGGGTCTGAATGGCGCGGAAATCGTATTCAATCCCTCGGCAACGGTTGCTGGCTTGAGCGAATATCTATGGGAGCTCGAGCAACCGGCGCATGCGGTTGCGAACGGCTACTTTGTCGGAGCCATCAATCGCGTGGGCAAGGAAGCCCCGTGGAATATCGGCGAATTTTACGGCAAAAGCTATTTCTGCAATCCGCGCGGCAAGATCATTGCGCAGGCCAGCCGGGACAAGGACGAAGTGCTGGTCGCGGAGTTGGATCTGGAAGAAATGGACAAAGTCCGCCAGACCTGGCAATTCTTCCGTGACCGCCGGCCGGAAAGCTACGGCGAGATCACGCGCACGCACGCGGGTGCGAAGTCGGCAAACGCAGCGGACTGACGCGAAGAGGCGACAATAGAAAAGTGAAATTGGAAAATAAGGAACGCAGCGCGGCTGAGACCCGGGTTGCGATTTTCAATTTTGTCTTTTCCATTTTCTTGTAACGATCACAGCAATATCGAAGGAAAGGCACATTAGAGATGACAACGACGCCGAAGATTACGCCCACCCGCAGCGAGGAAGTAGTTCGCAAGCACAAGGAATTCATTTGGCCAGCGGTGACCAATTACTATCAGCACCCGTTGGTGGCCGACCACGCTTCGATGCAATACCTGTGGGACATCGAGGGTAATCAGTATCTCGATTTCTTCGGCGGCATTGTGACCATCGGCGTTGGTCATTGCAATCCCAAGGTTACTTCGAAAATCAAGGCGCAGGTGGATAAGCTGCAGCACACTTCGACGCTATTCCCCAATGAAGCCGTCGTGGCGCTGGCCGAAAAACTCGCCGAAATCACTCCCGGAAAATTACAGAAGAGTTTCTTCACCAGTTCCGGGACGGAAGCGAACGAAGCGGCGATTATGCTGGCGCGCATGGCTGGACCTAGTTACGACATCGTCGCTCTGCGCCACGCATATTCCGGCGGCTCGGCCCTGGCGAAATCCGTGACGGCGCAATCCGCGTGGCGCAAGGGTGGCGTGATCAGCGTCGGAGTGTCCCATGCGGTGAATCCTTATTGCTATCGCTGCCCGCTGCATTTGACGTATCCGTCGTGCAATGTGGCTTGCGCGAATGACGTTGAAAGCGTGATTCAGACCACTACGAGTGGTTCGATCGCCGCGTTTATTGCCGAGCCGATTCAGGGAGTCGGCGGATTCATCACTCCCCCGCCGGAATATTTCAAGATTGTGTACCGCATCGTGAAGAATTACGGCGGACAGTATATTTCCGACGAAGTGCAGACCGGCTGGGGCCGCACCGGCAAGAAATGGTGGGGCATCGAGCAATGGGAGGTCACGCCGGATATTATTACTTCGGCGAAGAGCATGGCGAACGGCGTGCCCGTGGGTTTGACGATTACCACCGCCGAGTTAGCCGATAAATTTCAAGGTCTGACGATTGCCACTTTTGGCGGCAATCCCGTTACGTCGGTGGCGGCGCGCGCGGTGATTGAAGTGATCGAGGAAGAAAACCTGCGAGAGAACACTTATGTCGTAGGTGGCTACTTCCGCAAAAAGCTCGAAGAGCTGCAGCAGAAGTTTCCGCTCATCGGCGACGTGCGCGGCATGGGCATGATGCAAGCGCTCGAATTGGTGAAAGACCGCCAGACTAAGGAGCCCGCGCCGCAGGAAACTAACCAGGTGCTGGAACGCGCGCGCGCCAATGGCTTGTTGGTAGGCAAAGGCGGGATGTTTGCCAATGTTATCCGCATGGCCCCGCCAATGAATATCTCGAAGGTAGATGTAGATGAAGCCATCCGGTTGCTGGACAAGTCTTTCAGCGAAGTTCGAGTTTGAGAGTTATGATGCGATGTCTCTCTGGGAAAGAATGAAAAGTAGACTTCGCGGCGCGAGATCCCGATTCTCTGGATCTCATCGAGCAAATAATGGAAGTAGAGGAACGGGAACGGAGGAACGAGAGTTCTCATTCCCCCGACTGGCTTGAGCTTGCGAACGTTCTGGTGCTGATCATACTGGCTCTGCTCCTGTTATTTGCTTGGCACGTGAGGCGATAAGTCGAAAGAATCGGAGAGTGCAATGGTAACGGCGACAACGACGGATCAGCTTTGCAGGAATTACATTAACGGCGAGTGGGTGGAATCGAAGTCGGCGAAGATTGTCGAGCGGCGGAATCCGGCAAACACGGATGAAGTCGTAGCGCGCATCGCGCTCTCGACGCGCGAAGAAATGAAGCAGGCCATCGTTGCCGCGAAGGCCGCCTTCCCTGCCTGGCGCGAAATGCCCGCGCCGAGCCGTGGCAAGATCTTGTTCAAGGCGACCCAGATCATGCAGGCGCAAAAAGAAGAGCTGGCGCGGCTGCTGACGCGGGAAGAAGGCAAGGCGCTGAAAGACGCCCTCGGCGAAGTGCAGCGTGCGATCAACATTCTGGAATTCGCGGCGGGCGAAGCGCGACGGCTGAATGGCGAGACGCTAACCAGCGAATTGCCCAAGAATTTTTCGTACACGATTCGGCAGCCGCTCGGCGTGGTCGGTGCGATCACACCGTGGAACTTTCCGGTGGCGATCCCGATATGGAAAATAGCCCCTGCGCTGGTGTGCGGCAATACCGTGGTGCTAAAGCCGGCGGAGCTGACGCCACTCTGCGCCATTCGCACCGGTGAAATCTTCGAGCAGGCAGGAATCCCGCCCGGCGTTTTGAACGTGGTCCTGGGTGCCGGCGAAAATGTGGGCGACGAATTGGTGCAGAATCCCCACGTACAGGGTTTGACGTTCACCGGATCCACCGCAGTGGGTAGCAAGATCTATGCAGCCGGTGCCGAGCGGATGAAAAAAGTCCAGTGCGAGATGGGAGGAAAGAATCCCGTCGTCGTGCTGGCTGACGCAGACCTCCAACTCGCGATGGAATCGGTGCTGGCTGGAGCGTTTGCCTCTACCGGCCAGCGTTGCACGGCCACGAGTCGCGTGGTGATCGAAGAAACCGTCGCCGACGAATTCGTGGGTATGCTGGTTGAACGCGCCAAGAAATTCGTAGTGGGCGACGGTCTGGACGCCAGCACGGACATGGGCCCGTCGGTGGACGAAGACCAGTTCAATACCGTCGTCAAATATCTCGAACTCGGCAAGCTGCAAGGAAAGTTGAAGTGCGGCGGCGCGCGCCTGACTGGGCCGAAATACGACCAGGGCTGGTTTATTTCTCCGACTGTATTCGATCACGTCGAATGGGACAGCAAACTAGCACAAGAAGAGATATTCGGACCGGTACTGAGCATCATCCGCGTCAAGGATTTCGACGAAGCTTTGCAGGTTGCGAATTCGGTCCGTTACGGATTATCGAGCGCGATCTACTCGAGCGATCCCAGCAAGATTTTCGAATTCGTGGACAAGATCGAAACAGGCATGACGCATGTGAATTCCCCGACGGTGGGCGGCGAAGCGCACGTACCTTTCGGCGGGACAAAACAGTCGAGCGTCGGACCACATGAAGTCGGACATGCGGCGATTGAGTTCTACACCGAGACCAAGATCGTTTACGTTGACTACACCGGGCGCAAGCGCGAATCGAGCCTCTATTAAATTGTGGTAGCCGCGCCAGCGACGTCAACCGACTCGCAGTAGCGCTTCCGTCGACTTCGCATACTGAAAGGACATTCACCTGCCAGGACTATTTGACCGGGAAGTCTATCTAGATATTGAAACGCTAAGAATTTCGAGCGAAGTGGATGGTGGCTGGGCGAACATCCGTGCCTTTGGCCTCGCCGTCGCGATCACCTGGGACAAGGAAAACTCATTCCGCCGCTGGTTTGAAGATGACGCTCTCGCACTGATCACCGAACTCGAACAATTCACCCACGTGATCACCTACAACGGCAATCGCTTCGACCTGGAAGTGCTCCGCGCCTACGCTCCCGTTGAAAGTCTACGCAAGCTCTCGCTCGATATTCATGAAACGCTGCACAAACAGCTAGGGCATCGCGTGAAGCTCGATCAACTCGCGAAGGAAACTCTGGGCACCGCTAAGAGCGGCGATGGATTGCAAGCGGTAGAATGGTGGCGCGCCGGGCAGAAAGATCGCGTTGCGGAATATTGCGAGCAGGACGTCGCGATTCTGCGCGACGTCGTGGCGCACGGCCGGACCAAGGGGTACGTGATCGTTTCGTCGAAGCAAGTGCGGGTGCAATGGGATTGATGCATTACAATTTTGCAGCCGAGCATCCACTTCAATTCGCGTGGCCTCGCTGCTTTAGCGGCAGCGCGACCTACCGCCTCCGGATAGGAATCGCGCTGTTGGCCTGCACATTTACCCTGGCAGGTTTCGCTGGTGCGGGTGCTGCGGACAACGATCGCTATCTTTGGAAATCAGTGCCACAGGCGCAATGCAAAGTGGACGACAAGACGCCGCTCACCTGGAACATCTATCAAACGAGCAAGAAGAAGGAAGCGAACCTGGTCCTCGTGCTGATCGGACATCGCTACTTGGCCCTGGACATCAAAGCCAAGCTCGTCTACAACGTGTTCCCTTCCGATCTGCAAGCGAAGGGACAGGATTTCGCTAGCGGCGACCTCTTCGTTAAGTCGCGGGTCTTGCCGACGGATAATTGGAGTCTTCGCGATGTGGGTCCCGCGGAACTGATCAAACTCACACTCGGCGATTACGGGCGCGAGCTGTACGTGGAACTGCCGCACATGCCGGACATGCGCGCGTTCTATTAACGCGCGTCAGCGCCACGCTCCTGATTCCCGCGGATCGAGTTGGTCTTCTGTTTCCAGGACATCGGCGGCAGGCCCGTATCAATTTCCGCCATCGTAATGCATCCGTGCACAGGGCAGACGAGTGCGCATAAATTGCAGCCCACGCATTCGTCGTCCATGATCTTTGGGACGTGAACTTCCATGCCGTTTGGATTGTGCTTGCCGTTTCCATTTTGCGCGTGGGCGCGTTCGATGCACTGGTGCGCGCCGTCCTCGCAAGCTACGTAACAGAGCTGGCAGCCGATGCATAGATCAGTATCAATTTTCGCGATGATCTTGTAGTTCAAGTCCAGGTCGCCCCAATCCATCACGTTCGGAACGGCGCGGCCGCGGAAATCCTCAATCGTGCGATAACCGTGGTCGTCCATGTATGCACCGAGACCGTCGGCCATATCCTCGACAATCCGAAAGCCGTAGTGCATGGCGGCGGTGCAGACCTGCACGCAGGTCGCGCCCAGCGCGATGTGTTCAGCGGCATCAATCCAATTGCCGATTCCGCCGATGCCCACGATCGGAATCCTGACCTTCTTGGCCACGCTGGAAACCAAGTGCAGCGCGATCGGTTTCACTGCCGGTCCGCAATATCCGCCGTGCGAGGACTTCCCTGCCACGTTCGGGCGCGGCGCGAATGTTTCTAGGTCAACTCCCATCAGCGAATTAATCGTGTTGATCAGACTGACGGCGTCGGCGCCGCCGCGTTCGGCGGCCAGGGCAATGTGAGTGATGTCGGTAACATTCGGCGTGAGCTTCGAAATCACCGGCGTTTTGGCGACGTCCTTCGCCCACGACGTGATCATTTCCGTATATTCGGGAACTTGGCCCACCGCGGCGCCCATGCCGCGCTCACTCATGCCGTGCGGGCAGCCGAAATTCAACTCGAGCGCATCGGAACCGGCGTCTTCGGCGCGGCGCACGATGTCGTGCCAAGTTTCGCGCTTCGATTCCACCATCAACGACGCGATTACCAGGTGTTTTGGATAGCGCTTCTTCACTTCGGTGATTTCGCGGAGATTTACATCGATCGGGCGGTCGCTGATCAGCTCAATGTTGTTGAGGCCCATCATTTTTATGCCGTTCAGATCAATCGCCGCGTAGCGCGAAGAGGTATTCTGGATGGGTTCGCCGATCGTCTTCCACACCGCGCCGCCCCAGCCCGCATCGAACGCGCGCATCACCTGGCCGCCGGTGTTCGTGGGAGGGCCGGACGCCAGCCAAAACGGATTCGGCGAGCGGACGCCGCAGAAGTTGACGCTCAGGTCTGCCATGGGTCACCTCTTTCTCCAACCTGACAGCACTTCACCACAGATGAACACAGATAACGGCTATACGAATTCTAAAAGCGATCTCTTGCAATTAATGCGCCAGTTTGCAACGTTGTACGTCTACCTCGGGCTCCTGCCGTGGCGGCGTTTCAAATTCAGGCTCCGGCAATATTGCTCTTCTGTTGTGATTCTGGCGCCACGTCGTTGAGGCCGCGCCAGATCAGCCACACCACGACTCCGATCATTCCGAGCCAGCCAATCATACGAAACGCGGCCGCGATTTGCGTATCATGCGCTAGAACACCGAGCTTGCCAAATAGATAGTTCCAATCATGAATGACGTAGTCGGAGTCGCCGACCGTCAGCAACGGAAGTTCCTGTGCGCGAGCATCAGCCATGTAAGTTGCGATCGGCAAGAACTGTTCAAAGAAGAAAAATAGACAAAACGCGACGCCCTGCGATTGGCGGCGGAAGAGAAAATAAACCGCCAGCGCGAAGGGTACAAACAGCTGGAGGAAAGTTCCGCCTGCGACGCTGATGAACTCGCCGGCAAAGCGGAAAAGCAGATGGCCGCCTTCGTGAATGGGCACAAAAACGCCATCCATCAGAAGCAAAATCCCGGAGCCGCGCCCGACCTGATAGAGGAACAGAGTATAGAAAACGATCCACGCAACTAATGCCGCACGGGGAACCGGCTCCCATTCTTGCTCGAGGTCGGCGAGTGCCGGAAAGCGGACGGTCCATGACTCGGGCAGACGCACCGCGGTCTAGTTCTTTCCGCGAGGCGCGCCCAGCCACACGTCAATTCCGCGCGCTGCGGCCATGCCTTCGGCAACCGCGTCTACCACCTCCTTGCCGCCGTTGACGCAGTCGCCGCCGGCAAAGTATTTTTCGTTCCCAGTTTGCCGGCGCTCGTTCACCATTACGGTGCCGTTTTCGTGTAAAGCAATTCCGGGCACTGCTCGAAGGAATTCGGTTACTGGCTTCTGGCCGATGGCGCGGACGACCATATCCACTCCAAGCGTGAATTCGCTGCCCGGGATATTGACGAGCTTCCCGCGACTTGCGCCAGAGGCTGGTTCGAAATGTGTGCGAACGCACTCAATCGCTGCAACTTGGCCGGAGTCTCCGAGGATTCTCACGGGCTGCGCGTGCCAGTGAAATACAACGCCATCGAGCTTCGCGAGATCGTACTCGTAGCGAAACGCGGGCATGTCCTGTTCGCCGCGCCGGTAGATGAGATGGACGATCTCTGCTCCCAGGCGCTTTGCCGCAGTGACGACGTCAATCGCGGTGTTCCCCGCGCCGATACATGCTACGCGACGCCCTAGGGATACTTCTGGCAATGGGAGGACCTTGGTGGGCTCAATGAATTCCATAGCACCAATTACGCCCGTGAGATCTTCTCCTGGCAGGTTGAGATCCCATGTCTCGCCGAGACCGACGCCAATGAAGATCGCGTCAAACTGCTTTTCGAGCTGATCGAAAGTGACGTCGCGTCCTATCGTCGTGTTCTGCCGGAATTCGACTCCGAGTCCGCACACGAGCTCCACTTCCCGGAGGGAATCCTTCGCACGTAATTTGTAGGCAGCGATGCCCAGCGTGTCCAGGCCGCCGGGGAGCTCGTTGCGATCGAAAATCGTCGCTTTATAGCCGAGTTTTGCGAGTTCAGCGGCACAAGCGAGTGAAGCTGGGCCGGAACCGATGCAGGCGAGGCACTTTCCGTTCGGCTTCCCGGCGTGAAAAAGTTGGATATTGTTATCGAGGACGTGATCCACGGCGTAGCGCTGGAGCCTGCCGATTTCGATCGGCTTCTCTTCCTTCTCATGCATTACGCAGGCACCTTCGCAAAGAACTTCGGTGGGACATACGCGGCCGCAGCTGTGGCCAAGAATATTGGCTTCGAGAATTACTCGTGCCGAGCCGCGCAGATTGTCTGTGGTGATTTTCTTGATGAACGAGGGAACGTCAATGTGCGTCGGGCACGCCACGGTGCACGGAGCGTCAAAGCAGAAAAGGCAGCGCGCGGCTTCGATGGCGGCCTGGCGCGGGGTCATCCGGGGCGATATTTCCGCGAAGTTTTTCTCGTACTGTTCGGGCAGCAGTTTGGGGGCAGCTTCGCGCAGCATCGTGGGCTTATCCGTCCGTCCCTTGAACTGGAAAAGAAACGCCATTCTAGCACTTGCGGTTGCCCGACGAGCTAAGGGAATCGGCCCGAGACTGCGGATTAGCGTTGGGCCACTGACAGAAGGCGATGGTGCCGACAGGCTCGCTGCAATGAACGCGGAAGGGGTGTAAGCTACAACGCTTCGTGAGAATTTCGAGGAGGGCTTGCGGCCATGCGGTTTGACACCGTGATTCGCAACGGGACGATTGTGACTGCGACGGACACTTATTTGAGTGACGTGGGGATCTCGGGCGGAAAGATTTCGGTAATCGGCCTCGATTTGCCCGTGGACGGCGCGCAAAAAGTGATTGAAGCGCGAGGGATGATGGTGATGCCCGGCGGCATTGACGTGCACACGCATCTGGATATGCCTTTCGGTGGGACGAAGAGCGCCGACGATTTCGAATCCGGCACGATTGCCGCGGCTTATGGCGGAACGACCACGCTCATTGATTTTGCGATTCAGTACAAAGGTCAAACGCTGCGCCACGCCTTTGACACGTGGATGAAGAAGGCCGACGGCAAAGCCGTGATTGACTATGCATTCCACTGCATCATCACGGACATCGCCGGGGCGCAGCTCGATGAGATGAAGGCGTTCGTGCGAGAGGGAGTGCCCACTTTCAAATTGTTTATGGCCTATCCGGGCGTATTCATGCTGGACGACGCGTCTATTTTTAAGGCGATGGGCGCAGCGGCCAACAGCGGCGGAATGATTTGCATGCACGCGGAAAATGGCGGCGCGATTGACGTGATTGTCCAGCGAGCGCTGGCTGAAGGAAAACGCGCGCCGAAATATCATGCGTTGACGCGGCCGGTGACACTGGAGGCAGAGGCGACGGCTCGCGCGATCGCGCTTGCGGAAATCGCGGGAACTCCGGTGTATATCGTGCACTTGTCGTGCAATGAGGCGCTCGAAAAAGTGCGCGAGGCGCGCGATCGAGGGCTGCGTGTTTACGCAGAGACGTGCCCGCAGTACTTGTATCTTTCGCTCGAAAATATGGACGCCCCGGGATTTGAGGGAGCGAAGTACGTCTTCACGCCGCCGCTGCGCGAAAAGTGGCACCAGGAAAAGCTGTGGCAGGGGTTGGCGAAAGATGATCTGCAAGTGGTTTCTACCGATCACTGCCCTTTCTGCATGAAAGAGCAGAAGGAATTGGGGAAGGACGACTTCACTAAGATTCCCAATGGCGGGCCGGGCATCGAGCACCGCCTGAGCCTGGTTTACAACGGCGGTGTACACGGCGGAAAATTTTCGCCGAACCGGTTCGTGCAGCTTGTTTCCACAGCTCCTGCGAAGCTTTTTGGATTGTACCCGCGCAAGGGCACGGTGGCAGTGGGTTCGGACGCGGACTTAATCGTTTTCGACCCTAACGAGGAACAAATCATCAGCGTCAAGACGCATCACATGCGCGTGGATTATTCGATGTTCGAAGGGACGCGCGTGACGGGCGTGACCAAGACTGTGCTTTCGCGCGGGCGGACGATCATTGACAACGGACGGTTCACTGGCAAGGCCGGAGCCGGAGAATTTTTGAAGCGCGAGAATCCTGCGAGGTTGTAAGACCGCGACCCACCGCAGAGGCGCAGAGTGCGCAGAGAAAACAAAGGCGCCGCTACTAGTCCCGCGAGACGCCTGAGACCCAGGGGATGCTGACCAAGCCGTCGTGCACCTGAACGTCTACAATGTCGCCGTCGGTGAAGCGATCGAAATCGCCACGGTCCACAGGGATACGCTCAAAGCGCCGGCCTTCGCGCCAGGACGTGACGATAAGGCGCCGGCTAGGAACCGGGCCCGGCATTGAAAATTTGCCGATCACCCGAGCTGTTTCAACATGCTGCGGCGAACGATCGAGCGCTCCATTGCTGAAGAGCAGGATTGCAAGCAGCCACGGTAGCGGAATCAGGCCGTAATAAATGCGCTTCAGAGCTTCCACTTCCATATGTCGAAGGGCTCGGCGTTCGACGAGCATGCCCAGTCCCAACGTGAGAAAGAACACCACCCCGATGAAGATCAAAATGCCGTCGAGTTCAAGAGCGGGATAGCGGCCGCTGGCTACGACGAAGGCCAGCGCGCCGACCAGAAACATGGCCGTGCGATTGAGCAGCTTTCGCCGCAACGAAAATTCGGCGGCAAATGAATTCAGGCCGCAAGCATCACAGGTATCGTTGTATCGTTCGGCTCCACAGTTCAAGCAACGCGTCATCGTGAAATCCGGCTCCCGGCCGGCGCTGGTTTGATGCTATGTGGCGATGAATTGGCTGTCAATTATTGACATGTTGACGCGCACAGACACGCATACGGGCTATTAGACACCGCAACTCGCACGATCGTTCCTACTTCACTGGCCGCACGCTCGAGGGCGGGGTATCCAGGCAGACCATATTTTCATCGCGGCCGTTCGAGAGCATTTCGCAGTCAATATCTTGAGCGCTGCGGATGGCTTCTGCGGAAGTGGCGCCAGAAGCCGTGGCGCAGTGCATGGCGCCCTTGAACGTGACGCAGACTTCGTAGTGATTTTGCGTTTGTTGGTGCGACGAATAGATCAGCACGCCGAACAAAACGATCGCTCCTACGACGATAATCATTCGCACCTGAAACTTGCGATCTGCCATATTCACCTCGAACGTATCCGAGCGTTAACCCGTTAGTCGCGTTCCGTGCCGGCGCCGGTGCGTCGCGCTAGCTCCCGCTGAATGTATTTTCGGACATGCGGCTTCACGCCTTCCAGCGTGGAGAGCTCTTTCAGGTCTCGCAGCGTGAGGTTCGGAAGAAACGCCAACACCGATGGGACAGGGGTGTGCGGATTGCGAATCAATGCCACGCGAACATTGTACTGGACCGACCATTTAGGATGCTGCGCGATCGCCGCGACGACGCGCTCTGGAATGCTCGCCTTCGCGAGAACTTTCAATATCTGGCTCTCCGTGAGAAAGGGATTCGCGAGCGCCAACTTTATTGCTTGCGCATGGCCTTCGGCGAGCAACGCTCCTGCAACGCGCGATGTTCCGCGCCGCGCCAACGTTAGTTTTTGACCGACCGGCAAATGCGGTACGCGCGTGACGATCAATTCTTCGGCAACACGTTTGATTTCGGCCGGAGTTGAAGGCAACAAGCTCAAGCGAACCAAATCGAACAGGTAAAGCTGCCGAAGCAAAGCCAGAGCAAATCTGCGCGGCGTCCGCGGATGCCGCGCGAGGCGCAGGCGCACGCCTTCGCTCGACGTCCACTTCCCTTTTTCGGCGATTGCGGCAAGCACATTCGCAGAGAGGTCGAGGCGTTCGAGCATCTGAATAATATGTGGCTCTTCGACGGCGGGGTTTTCGAGCAGTGCCAGCAACGCTCGCTCGTCAGTGTCGTGAATCAGGGAACTCAGTTCGCTGGTTTGCGGGGCCGGAGCGGGGTCGGTGCGCCCGGAATTATCATCCGGCATGAGCCTTTCGCTTTCCGAGACGAATAGCCATCCGCGCCGCGGCTTCGGCGGGTTTCATGTGGAGCGAAGTAATCTGTGCGCGAGGAGCAATCTCTTGCAATGCCTCATCAATGGCGGCATCAAAGAATTTGCTGCGGCCAGTGGCGCCGCCGGATTTGGCGATGGGAATTTCGCGATCTTTCATGTGCAGTTGGTCAATCACGCTGGCGGCAAGGCCTGCCAGCGATTCGGCCGCACACGACAGGATTTCACGGGCGACGGCGTCACCTTCATCACCCAATTCCGCCACGAGCGGAAAAACACGCGGGAAAACGTCATCCGGATTCTTGACGACCCAATCGAGTACGCGGGTCCAATCGTTGCACCCCAGCCACGCCAGCACTTTTTGCGAAAGAGCGGTTTCCGGACCGCGTTTTTCTTCTGCTCGAACCACCGCCGCGAGGGCGCGCCGGCCGATATCGAATCCACTACCTTCGTCACTGAACCACGGCCCGCGCCCGCCAGCGCGCGCGGTGTGGCCCTTGGCGTCTCGGCCATAGGCTCCCGAGCCGGTCCCGATCATCAGAATTATTCCCTCTTTGTCGCCGACCGCCGCATGAAGAGCGATAGCTAAATCCGTGGTGATCGAAACAGTGGCCTCGGGAAAGCTGCGTTCAAGGAACGTGGCGATGCGCCGCGCGACCGATTCGCGGCCTGCTCCGCCAATTCCGGCGCAGATTCCGTGAATATCGTCAGCCTTGAGGCGCTGACGTTCGAGCACCACGTCGGCGGCGTCGCTCAGCGCGAACCAAGCTTTGGCATAACCCGCGCGCAAAGGATTGGAGGGCCCCGCGGTGGCTCGGGCAAGAACTTCGCCAGAACCGTCAACGAGAAAGCAGTCCGTCTTGGTGCCCCCGCCGTCCAGTCCCAGATAATATCCCGGCGGTACTGCGTGCTTTTTGTCAGTCATTCATTGTCACCATGCTTGACAGTATTTCCTGCCGGCAGTTAGCATCGCGCGACTCGCCTGCCTGCTCTCAGCGCAAGTCAACAGAATGCAAATCAGCTGGCTCGACTTCGGCATCTTGGTGCTGTATCTCGCGGGCATCACGCTATTTGGCGCCCGTTTCCGGCGTGGCCAGCAAAATCTGCGCGACTATTTCCTGGGCGGCCGCACCGCGCCCTGGTGGGCGCTCGCCTGCTCCATCGTCGCGACAGAGACTTCCACACTCACTATCATCGGGACACCAGCGATCGCGTACGGCGGAAACCTCGGGTTCTTGCAACTCGTGCTGGGCTACTTAGTCGCGCGGGTCATTCTTTGCGTAGTACTTATACCACAGTATTTCCAAGGGGAATTCTACACTGCCTACCAGCTTCTGGAAAAGCGCTTCGGAACGCGCATGAGGTCTGTCGCGGCCGTCGTTTTCATGGGGACGCGAGCATTGGCAGAGGGTGTGCGCATTTCGGCCATCGGAAAAGTAGTGAGCGTGGCGTTCGGGACCGGCGACCGTTTGTCCATTTTGATTATTACTGTGCTCACGATGTTTTACACGTTCGAAGGTGGAATGCGCGCGGTGATTTGGACCGACGTGGTGCAGTTCGCGCTTTATCTTACTGGCTCGGTCGCGGCGTTTTTCCTGCTGTTGCATAAAATTCCCGGAGGCTGGTCTTCCGTGACGCAGACCGCTGCGGCGGCCGGTGGAAAGTTGCGAGTTTTCGATTTTACTTTCAGCCTGACGCAGAGTTACACGTTCTGGTCCGGGCTGCTCGGCGGAACTTTCCTGACTATGGCCAGCCATGGTACCGACCAGACCATGGTGCAACGGCTTCTTGCCGCGAGGAATGAGCGTGACAGCAAAAAAGCCCTGCTGGTGAGTGGTGTGATCATCTTCGTGCAGTTCGCGTTGTTTCTTGTCGTGGGCGTGATGCTGTTCGTCTACATGCGCAATGGTTTTTTGACTGTGCCGGAAGGCGATCCCGACCGGATTTATCCCGCGTTCATCGTGCACGCGATGCCCGTTGGACTTGCCGGAATCGTGCTGGCGTCCATATTTGCGATTGCGATGTCGAATGCCAGTGGTTCATTGAACTCGCTGGCTTCGTCGAGCATGATGGACATGGGCGTAAAGCGAAGCGGCGATTCTGCGCAGCCGGTGGGTCGTTCGCGGCGGATGACGTTGCTCTGGGGCGCCGTGCTCGGTGCACTGGGACTGATTCGCTGGGGCCCGGTGCTTGTCGCGGGCCTGACGATTGCATCTATTACGTACGGGGCTTTACTCGGTGTGTTTTTGCTGGGGACGTGGAATAAGCGCGCGAATGAAACCGGCGCGCTGATTGGTTTTGTGGCCGGGCTTGTGGCTATGATCGTAATCACAAGGATGACGCCGCTGGCTTGGACTTGGTACGTTCTCGTCGGCACAGTGATCACCTACGCCGTCGGAGCGATTGCGAGCCAATTTGCGGGCCGCGAAGGGAATGTCGCCGCTGTGTCCGGCGACTAGCACATTGCCTAAGGAAAGATCATAGCTACGCCGTCAAAGCCGCACGAGAGACTTGATCTGGTTCGCGCGCTCGGTGCTTGGGCGGCGGCTGCGATCGTCGTCGGGACGATGGTCGGCACCGGAATTTTCTTGAAGCCGAGCGAGATGGCTCGCGTCGGCGGCTCGGTAAGCCTGGTTTATGCCGCATGGATTGTCGGCGGGTTGTTATCGCTGTTTGGGGCTTTGTCTTTTGCCGAACTCGGCGCGGCACTTCCGGAAGCGGGCGGCCAATACGCTTATTTACGAAAGGGCCTCGGGCCGGTGTGGGGATTTCTGTTCGGCTGGATGCATTCCACCGTGGGCGAGACGAGTTCCGCCGCTTCCATCGCCGCCGGTTTCGCCCTGTTTTCGAGTTTCCTGATCCCCGCGATCACCACGCCGCTTTTTTCTTGGCATCTCGTCAGCCCGATCACCGGTAAGCCCTACGAGTTTGTTTTTACTTGGGCGCAGCCATTGGCGGCGGCGACGATTGCGCTTTTTACGTTCATCAATTATCTGGGAGTGCGCTTGGGCGGGCGCGTGCAAATCACGTTGACCGTTCTGAAAGTCGGTGCGGTGCTTGCCATCGTCGCGGCAGGATTCTGGTTTGGACATGGAAGCATGAGCCACTTCCATCCGTTTTGGCCGGCGGATTCGCACGTCGGCGTGATGGGCGCCTTTTTCGCGGCGCTTGCGGCTGCGCTGTGGGCGTATGACGGTTGGGAGGACCTGAATCGCGTCGGCTCCGAGATCGAAAACCCGCAGCGAAATATTCCGCTGGCGCTGGTCGGCGGGACCCTCCTGGTGGCTGCACTCTATCTGCTCTTCAGTGCTGTTTGCTTTTACGCCCTGCCATTCGCGAGCGTCGCTGTCTCGCCTCATGTCGCTTCGGATGTGGTAGCTAGTTTCGCGGGCCGCGATGCGGCTGTGTGGATCACGCTGGCGATGATCGTTTCCGCGTTGGGCACGCTGAATTCTTCGGTATTGAGTGGCGCTCGCGTACCTTACGCGATGGCGCGAGATGGTTTGTTTTTCCGTGTGACCGGAACTGTGCACCCGAAGTTTCGCACGCCGGGTGGGGCGCTCGTTTTCCAGGGCGTGCTGGCAAGCTTGATGGCGCTGACTGGGACGTTCGAAGAGTTGACGTCGCTTTTTGTTTTCGCGGCATGGATTTTTTATGCGCTTTCCGTCGTAGCGATGTTCCGGTTACGCCGCATTGCGCCTGATCTTACGCGTCCCTATCGCACGTGGGGTTATCCCGTAGTGCCGGCACTTTTCGTCGCGGGCGCCCTCGCACTGACGGTGAACATCTGGATCGAACGGCCTGTGCGGTCGTCCATCGGATTGCTGCTGATTCTTTCGGGGCTGTTTTTCTACCGGATCTGGAGTAAGCACGACGCTGGGGTCGGAACTTAGTGTCGCGACGAGAGGGCGGACCGCGCGCCGACAGCGCAAAATCGAATCCGAAGAGCCGGCGAGACGCCGGCGCTACAAAGCGAGCCTCGCGTTTTTAGATAAACGCTACTTGCGCATTACAATTTCTCGAACGCGCCGCCCGGTAACGGCAACGCGAGCAAATCCGGGTGGAAGATGTGCGCGAGAAGTTGCAGCCCGTCGGCCAGGCGCGGGCCGGGACGCGAGAAATAACTGTTGGCATCCACCGCGAATACACATCCTTCACGAACTGCGGGAAGCTGTTGCCAGCTTTGCGGCGACTGCATTTGGCGGAATTCGGCTGCGTTGCGCTTCGCGTCGTAGCCGCACTGCATCACCAGAATCATTTCGGCCCTGCTCGCCGCGATGTCCTGCGCCGACACTCGGAACGAAGGCCGACCAGCGCGGCCCAACACATCTTCTCCGCCCGCCTTGGCAACCATCTCCGGCACCCAATGACCTCCAACATAGTAAGGATCGAGCCATTCAAGGCAAACGACGCGCGGTCGGTGCGCCACTGTCTTAACAGCGGACTCGACGCTTCGCACTTTCGCCTTCAACTCCCCGACAAGCCTCTCGGCAGCGCGAGCAGTTCCAGTAGCATCGCCCGCACGAGTGATGTCTTGCCAAACGTCATCGAGCGAGTGAGGGGTGAGAGTCAAGACGCGTGGCTGTTTCGGCAGGCGCGCCAGTGCTGTCGCGAGATCATCGGGCGATGCAGCGCACACATGGCAAAGATCCTGAGTCACGATCAAGTCGGGAGCGAGCGATGCGAGAAGCTCGGCGTCTACCGCGTAAATGCTTTCGCCACGCCGAACGAGCTCGCGGACTTGCCGATCAATTTCCACGGGCGCTGCGCGTGGATCCACACGAGGCCGGATGAGCGGCGGTTTCTTCGCGGCCTCAGGCGGATAGTCACACTCGTGCGTGACGCCTACAACGGAATCGCCGAGGCCGAGGGCATACAAAATTTCAGTCGCCGAAGGAAGCAGGGAGACAATTCGCATTGAGTCATCTGGACTAGCGCATGTGCTGCGGACGGCATTCAGCCGCTGATCGCCCGCGTTCAATCATAAATCAGATACTTCGCGCGCATCGCGCGGAATGCCGCTAGATCGCTCACCCAGCTCGCAATAATGTTCGCAGGAGACTGATAAGCGATCAGAGCGTCCACGGATGCCTGCGAGCCGAGCAAATCCGTCAGTTTAGTGATCTGGAATCGTACGGGATAGAGGCGATGAAGCGCGTCTGCAATTTCCAGCCCCACGCGGACGGAGACAAACGTGTCGCGGTCGGTAATTTCAAGTTTCACGCCAGCGCAAGCCTGACCGCTATAGAGGCCGCTGCTAGGAGTGAAGCTGACAGCTGTGAAACGCACGCCGGGAATCTGCCGGGGATTGAGCGAATTTAGTAAATCTTCGGAATGGATCCACGGAGCGCCGACGAGTTCGAAGGGAGTATCCGTGCCGCGACCGACGGAGACTCCCGCTGGCTGCAGGATTTCAATGCCGGGATACAGAAACACTTCATTCAGCGTGTGCAGATTTGGCGAAGGCGGAATCCACGGCAGCCCCGTTTGGTCGTAGGTCTCGTTGCGATGCCAGTTTTTCATTTGCACAACGTGCAATTCGACGCCCGTTTTATTTTCGGCGTTGAACATTTGCGCCAGCTCGCCCAAGGTCATGCCATAAACGAGGGGCATACGAAAGTAGCCGACGAACGACATACGCGAAGCGTCCAGCATGGGCCCTTCAATCCTCTCGCCGCCGAGCGGGTCGGGACGATCCAGAACAAAAAACGCGATGTCGTGCTTCGCGGCGGCCTCCATGCAGTAGCCCATCGTCGTGATGAAAGTGTAGAAACGCACTCCAGCACCTTGGATGTCGAATACTAGCGCGTCTATTCCCTGGAGCATCTGGTCGGTGGGCCGCTTGGTATCGCCATAGAGGCTGAAGATCGGCAGGCCCGTCGCGGTGTCAGTTGCGTTCGCGACTGTGGCGTCAAACTTCCCTGCGATGCCGTGCTCGGGGCTGAACAGCGCCACAAGCTTTATACCGTCGGCTTGCGCGAGCACGTCAATGGTCCGGCGCCCTTGCGCGTCCACGCCGGTCTGATTCGTTATCAATCCGACGCGTTTGCCGCGCAGGAGCGCAAAGTTCTGGGCTTCGAGGACGTCAATTCCAGTTTGCACGTGCACGGCGCTCTGCTGCGGAACGTCCAGGGTGGCTTTTCGCGCCGCCGCGAATGCTGTCGTTACTATCGCGATAAAAATGAAAGCTGGGAGGAAACGGTTACGAAACATCATGGAGGAGGATTCGTTGTGCCGCATGCGACCGTGTGCTATATACAGCCGCGGGATGCGGGCGTCAACATGGTAGGCTCCGTATGAGTGTGTTGCGCAAACTCGGGGTCTCCACACTGCTCCTGCTTTTTCTCATGACATCCTACGCTCGCTCGCAGAAGAAACCTGCCACGAAAACCAAGTCCCCCGCCACCGGCAATGCCGCGTGGGTGGAATCCACGCTCAACAAAATGACCTTGCGCGAAAAACTGGGACAGATGCTGATGCCCCATTATTTTGGCGTCTTCACGTCGGCCGAAAGCGGCGACTATAAGGCGCTGCTGCACCAGGTGGTGGAAAATCACGTCGGCGGATTTATCGTCGCCACCGAACGCGGTCCGCTGGGCATCGAGCGCAGTCAAGTGTACCCCACAGCGGTGCTAACCAACGAACTGCAAAGACGCGCAAAGGTTCCTCTACTGATCGGCGCCGACTTTGAGAGCGGCGCGGGGATGCGGCTTGACGAGGGGACTTCGTTCCCTTCGGCTATGGCGATCGGCGCGACGAACGATCCGCAGCTGGCGTATGCCGAGGGCAAAGTGATTGCGCTGGAATCGCGGGCGGCAGGCGTACATTGGATTTTTGCGCCGGACGCTGATGTAAATAATAATCCGGACAACCCGATCATCAATATTCGCTCGTTTGGCGAAGATCCGAAACGCGTGGCTGACTTTGTGACGCAAGAGATCCGCGGCATCGAAGAAAATGGCGGCTTGGCGACGGCCAAACATTTTCCGGGGCATGGCGACGTCAGCGTGGATTCACATCTGGCGTTGGCGACCGTTCCCGGAGATCGTAAAGCACTGGAGGCGACCGAACTTGTTCCGTTCCGTGCGGCGATTGGTGCAGACGTCGATTCGATCATGCCGGGTCATCTTGCGGTGCCGGCGTTTGAGCCTGATGCGACAGTTCCCGCGACGACTTCGTACAACATTTTGACCGGATTGCTTCGCGACGAAATGAAATTCAAGGGGCTGGTGGTTACCGACGCGATGGATATGGGCGGCGTCACTTCACTCTATCCGCCGGGCGAAGCGGCGATTCGCGCCGTCGAAGCCGGCGCGGACGTGCTGCTGATGCCTCCCGTGCCGGATGCGGCGATGGCGGGCCTGGAACGAGCCGTGCGCTCCGGGCGTCTGACCGAGAAGCGCATCGACCAATCGGTGCGGCGGATCCTGCAAGCCAAAGCGCGACTAGGATTGGACAAAAATCGCTTTGCAGACATTGAACAGCTGGATCAAAAATTCGGGCGTCCGGAATTCGAAGCGCAAGCGCAGAGTATCGCCGACCGCGGCGTCACCCTGCTGCGCGACAAGCAGCACCTGTTGCCTTTCGATGCCGCCAAACCGCTGCGCGTTTTATTGGTATCGCTTTCCGCCGACGCAGATCCTTACCCGGGAGAAACCATCGAGCCGGAAATCCGCTGGCGCGTGGATTCGCTGACAGCCCTTCGCGCCGATACGCAGTTCGTGAATGTCCAAACGCTGAAACTGCCCCCTCCGGATTCGTATGACGTGGCAATCGCTGCCCTCTTCGTCCGCGTCGCCGACCGCAAAGGAAATGTAGGACTTCCGGATGACCAGCGCGCTTTTGTGGATCAGATGTTGGCCGCCGGCAAGCCCACCGTGGTGATGGCGTTCGGAAGTCCTTATTTGATCGAGCGTTTTCCGAGTGCTCCGACCTGGCTTGCGGAGTTCGCCACGAATGATGTGTCGCAACGCGCGGCGGTCCGCGCGCTATTCGGACAGGTGGCAATGCAAGGCCAGATCCCCGTCACGGTTCCGGGCACAGCGAAACGCGGAGATGGAATCGCGGTTGCCGCGAATCCCATGACATCGCAGCCGGGCTCGGCGTACATGACCTCCGAGCTCACACCTGTCTTCGGCCTGCTCGATAGCGCCGTCGCGTCTGGAGCTTTTCCCGGCGGAGTTCTAGCCGTAGGTCTGAACGACCAAGTGGTGATACACCCGTTCGGCAACCTCACTCGCGACGCCAAAGCACCGCGGGTTACGGCGAATACGATATACGATATGGCTTCACTGACGAAGGTGATTGTCACCACCACATCGGCGATGATGCTGGTGCAGCAGCAGCGGCTCGATTTGGATGCGCCGGTGTCGCGCTACCTGCCCGAATTTTTGGCAGCTGCGAAATCCGATCCCAATCCTGCGTGGCGCGCGCGCATAACCGTACGAATGCTGATGCTCCACGACTCCGGATTGCCGGCCCATCGCGACTTCTACAAAGAGGCCAAAGGATACGACGCAGTCCTCGCCAAAGTGCTCGCCGAACCGCTCGTACATGAGCCAGGCACGCAAGTGGAATATTCCGACCTGGGGTTCATCATGCTGGGCGAAATCATTCAGCGGCTCACCGGCGAGACGCTCGAGGAATTCGCCAAGTCGCACATCTTCGTGCCGCTGGGTATGAACGATTCACTTTACAATCCACCGGTTTCATTGCGGTCCAGGATCGCGCCCACCGAATACGACGCGGATTTCCGCAAGCGGCTCCTTCGCGGTGAAGTGCATGACGAAAACGCCTGGGCCATGGGCGGAATTTCCGGCAACGCGGGGCTATTTTCCACCGCGGGAGATGTTGCGGCCTTTGCGCAGATGCTGCTAAACGGCGGCATCTACGCTCATCATCGCTTGCTGGCGCGCGCTACGATCCAGCAATTCACGCAACGGCAGACGATCGGCGACTCCGCGCGAACGCTGGGATGGGATGTGCCCACGCCGCCTAACTCTTCGGCCGGCCACTATTTCTCGCCCGCGAGCTTCGGGCATACGGGCTTCACCGGAACTTCGCTATGGATCGATCCGGAAAGGCATCTTTTTGTGGTGCTGTTGACGAATCGCGTGAATCCCACACGCGCGAACGAACAGATCCGGCAAGTGCGTCCGGCTGTCCACGACGCTATTATCCAGGCGCTTGGTCTGCTCAACAACCCAGCAACACCTCAATAACTTCCTCGGCACAAAGGGTGCCGGAATCCGCCGCAAACCGCGATCTGGGCCCACGCTATCGGTATAATTAAATGCTCGCTGGCGACAGCGCTGCTGACGTACTGAGGGCGCGGTGAAAGCTCAGAAGACGGAACAAAGAAACCCGCGGACGCGCGGGCTCGATGCGAAATCCACGCTCGAAATACTGCGTATCCTCAACCGGGAAGACCAGCGAGTGGCTCTCGCGGTGCGGCGCGAATTGCCGCAAATCGGTCGCGCCGTTGATGCGATCGTGAAAAGTTTGCGGGCGGGTGGCCGGCTTTTTTATGTAGGCGCCGGAACTAGCGGGCGTCTGGCGGTGCTGGATGCGGCAGAATGTCCGCCAACGTACGGAATATCGCCGAAGCAGGTACAGGCGTTCATTGCCGGCGGGACGAAAGCGCTGCGAGGAGCAGTGGAGGGCGCGGAGGATTCGGTATCGAATGGCGCGCGAGAATTGGCGAAAGCGGGGGCGAAGCGCGGCGACGTCGTGGTGGGAATTGCGGCCAGCGGGACCACACCGTATGTACTGGGCGCGCTCGCGTGGGCGAACCGGCGAGGCTGCGTCACAATAGGAGTGACTTCCAACCGGAACTCGCCGTTGGCTCGCGCGGCAAAAATTGCCATCCGGCCCGAAACGGGGCAGGAGGCAATTTACGGGTCCACGCGCATGAAAGCCGGAACATCACAGAAAATGGTACTGAACCTGCTTTCCACTACGACGATGGTGCGGCTTGGCAGGGTGTATGACAACTGGATGATTTACGTGGCGCTGACAAATCAGAAGTTACTGCGCCGGGCCGAGCGAATATTGTCGGAGGCCGCGGGTGTGAATGCGTCTATCGCGGCATACGCGCTGCGGCAGACCGGACACGATTTACCCGTGGCACTGATCATGTTGAAAACAGGTGGAACTGCCAATACTGCACGTAAGTCGCTGGCCGAAGCCGGCGGCAATGTGCGACGGGCACTCGAGTTGAACCGGAACGGGCGGCCATCCAAGAGAGGTCAGGGGAAATAGCATGGACCGATTCAAGATTCAGGGCGGGCGAAAACTCGAAGGAACGGTGCAGATCAGCGGCGCGAAGAATGCCGCATTGCCGGCGATGGCGGCGGCAATGCTGACGAGCGATCCCGTCACGCTGCAGAATATCCCGCACGTCCGCGACATCATCACCATGGCCAAGCTGCTGGCGCACATGCGCTGCCGTGTGGAAAGCCCCGACCTGCCGCCTAGTGAGTTCATCATTCAAGCTGAAACGGTATCCATGCGCGAGGCGCCGTATGAGCTGGTGAAAACGATGCGAGCATCGGTGCTGACGCTGGGCCCGCTCGTGGCGCGATTCGGGTATGCGAAGGTTTCTCTGCCGGGCGGATGCGCGATCGGAGCGCGCCCGATTGATTTGCACATCCAAGCGCTTGAAAAGCTCGGAGCGGAAATAACCGTTGAACACGGCTATGTGGAAGCACGGGCGAAGCGCTTGCGTGGGACGACGCTGCGATTTCCCAAAATCACTGTTACCGGCACCGAGAATATTTTGACTGCGGCTGTCCTCGCTCAGGGCGAAACGGTTCTCGAAAATTCCGCGATGGAACCGGAAGTGACCGATCTCGCCGAGCTCTTGATCAAGATGGGCGCGAAAATCGAGGGCGTGGGAACCTCAACTTTGCGCGTGCAAGGCGTTGAGAAATTACATGGCGCGACTCATGCTGTGATTCCCGACCGCATCGAGACGGGGACTTTTTTAGTGGCTGGGGCGATTACCGGCGGCGAATTGCTGCTCACCCACTGCGAGCCGGGACACTTGAAAGCGGTAATCGAGAAGTTGCGTGGGTGCGGAGTTGAAATCAAGTGTGAAGGCGACGGCAAATTGCGCGTGCGCGCCGCGAGAAAGCTGGTCGGAGCGGACGTCACCACCGAGGAATATCCCGGTTTTGCCACCGACATGCAGGCGCAATTCATGGCGCTGGCGACGCAGGCGCACGGCGTCTCGCACGTGCGCGAGACAATCTTCGAAAACCGCTATATGCACGCCAGCGAAATGATGCGCATGGGCGCGAATATCGCGATTGACGGCAATCTGGCTGTCGTTACTGGGCCGACACCTTTGAGCGGCGCGCCAGTGACTGCTTCTGATTTGCGCGCGAGCGCTGGGCTGGTGCTCGCTGGCCTTGTAGCTGATAACACTACCTGGATTGACCGCGTATATCACATTGATCGCGGCTACGAGCGTATCGAGGACAAGCTGCGCGACGTGGGCGCGAATATCGAACGCATCACCGGCCGCGACGAATAGCCCGGTTCAGCGGCTTCCGTGGCTCCAAGTTTCTAGAGCACGACCTCTCTGCTTCTTCGCCTCTTTGATTCCCCACTTCGTTGCTTCCCTGACTCCCGCCGTCTGGTTACTCAGCCGCTCTAATGACGGGCTCCGGCGATTCTGGGGCTATAGGAGCGGCGCCCTTTAATTCCGCGAGCAAGATGCCCACGAATATAAGGGCAGCGCCCAGGAGAATGCGGCCCGTAAGGTGCTCGTGCGCAATCAACCATGACGTAAGAGCGGCGAACACGGGTTCCAGGCTAATCAGAATTGCAGTATGTGTAGGTGACGTGTATTGCTGCGCCCAGGTTTGCGCGGAAAAGCCGAAGGCTGTGGAACCGAGCGCTGTAATCAGAACCGCAAAGACGAGCGTGCCGCTCCAGACCCAGCGAGGCTGTTCGATTCCCGTCACGGAAAGCAGGGGCAGAGCGATTGTGGACAGCACTGCCGTCGTCGTCACCTGAATCACGGCCAGCGCGCCGACGGAGTGATGCTCGACATAGCGGCTGATCACAATCATGTGCATCGCGAACATCACCGCGCACCCGAACACGATCGGATCGCCTAGATTCAGACCGCCGAGCCCTTCCGGCGGGACGGTGAGCAAATAAAGTCCCGCCAGCGCGGCAAGCGCTCCCGCCCAGATCCAGGCGTTTACGCGTCGCTTTCCAAAAACAGCGAGCAGGAGCGGCACGATCACCACACTGGAACCAGTGATGAAGGCGGCTTTCGATGGCGACGTGAATTTCAGTCCGGTCGTCTGAAACGCGTAGCCCGCGAACATAAAAAAACCGATCTGCGCGCCCGCCCAGATCGCGCCGCGCGTGAGCCCACGCAGCGAGCGCCAGAAAACAACCGCCATCACGGCCGCCGCCAGCGCAAAGCGCACGGCAAGGTACGTGAACACAGATACGTCGGCGAGCGCATCCTTCACGACGACGAACGTGCTACCCCAGATCAGCGCCGTAAATCCCAAAGCAAGGTCGGCGCGCAGGCGTTTACGATGCATGGAGAAAAGAGTGTAAGCGGTGGGCGCTACGCGAACAAGGTTGTAGTCCAACGATCAAGGCAAGTTGGCGCCCGCGATCTTTCAAATTTCGACAGCGAAGCGCGCGACCATGCCGGGAAGCGAATGAGTGCGCACCATACGAGCCGCCGCAGCGTTTGCGTGCTCACTCGACGCGACGCTGACAAGCCAGCAAAACACATTGGCGGCGAGTCCGCGTCTCAGCACCTCGGCCTTGCAATGTAACGAGGCGCGTTAGAAACAGAACTTGACTCCGGCCCCCGTTTTGCTATCCTGCGTTTGCTGCCTTACCAGCAGCGCTTATCAAGAGTGGTTGAGGGGACAGGCCCTGCGACGCCACAGCAACCTGGTGCAACTGCCAAGGTGCTAATTCCTGCCCAGTGGGGAGAGATAAGATCCTCGATAGACCGGCACTCCGGTCGTTGAAGATTCAACTCCCAAGCTGAAGTCGAACGGAAGTGCGGCATTTGCTTAAGCAAATGCTGGCGATGCTTACTGCGGCGCATGATGCGCTGGCCGGGGCCTATTTCCATTCAGCCTCGGACAGTCCATGACGCGCAGGCGGAGCGCATTCCACCGATTGGGAGGTAGTAGATGTCGGAGTCCTCAGCGGCCGAAGGCCCCATAGCCGTCATTAAAGTCGGCGGGTCAATCCTGACCAGCTTCAAGGCGTATCGCCGCGCCGCGCTTTTTGTACGCAACACCCTGCGAATTGCTCCGGACGAGCGGCTGGTCGTGGTGGTATCGGCGCAGGAAGGAACCACGGATATTCTCGAGCGTAGCGCACGAGCGATCGTCTCAGAGCCTGCCCGTGCGGCGCTCGATCTGCTGTGGTCCACGGGGGAGATACGGTCCGTCGCCTTGCTTTCCCTGCATCTCGAAGCATTGGGCGTTGCAGCTGCACCTCTAAACATTCACGAAGCTGGGCTCACTATCCCGGAAACCGGCCGCGAAACGGGGAGAATCCACCTGAATGCAGCGCGGCTTTGCGGGGCGCTGGCGAAATATTCGGTAGTTGTGGTCCCGGGGTTTCTCGCGACCGATTCGAGCCACCGAATCGTTTCGCTGGGCCGCGGCGGTTCCGACCTAACTGCCGTTCTGTTGGCAGAAGGCTTGCGAGCTTGTCGTTGCGAGCTGATCAAGGACGTTCCCGGCTATTTCACCGCTGACCCGCATCGCGATCCTACCGCCAGGCACATTCCCCAACTCAGCTTTACAGAGGCGCTCGAATTTGCAGCGCGCGGATGCGATTTGGTTCAGCGCAAAGCGATCGAGGCCGCCTCGCGATCGGGACTGCCGCTTGTGATTCGCAGCGTGCACAGGAAGGCGCAAGTTAGTCGAATTTCCAATCACCAAATCATTTCCGCGAGCTCGGAAACCGCCAGCGCGGAAGCCGTGGCGTCTTGATAATTACGAATAGGAGTTTGTGAAATTGGGCCCAGGAGATTTGAGAATCCAGGCAATTTAAGCTAAGGAGCAAAAAAATGAAATTCGCAACGAAAACCATTCACGCGGGCCAGCCGTCGGAACCGGAGACCGGTTCGCTGATCGCGCCGATCTTTCAAACTTCGACCTACGAGCAGGAGGCCCCTGGCCAGGACAAGGGTTTTAACTACTCGCGCACCAATAACCCCACGCGCCAAAGGCTCGAAACCGTGCTGGCCGAGCTGGAAGGAGTGGACCATGCCGCCGTTTTTGCCTCCGGGCTCGCGGCGGAAAATGCCGTTCTGCAAGCTTTTCTGCGCCCCGGCGATGAAATCGTAATTCCGCAGGACGTTTATGGTGGAACGTATCGCATCCTGAATAAGGTGTTCCAGCCAATCGGCGTGGTTGTCAAGCAGTTCGATATTTCGGACCTAACGGCCCTGGAATCAGCGATAACGGCGCGCACAAAACTGGTATGGATCGAATCGCCGACGAATCCGCGGCTGCTCGTGTACGACATCGTCGAGATCTGTCGCTTGGCGCATGCGAAGTCCGCGCTCGTGGTGGTGGACAACACCTTCGCCACTCCCTACTTTCAGCAGCCATTCGAGCTCGGCGCGGACATCGTCGTTCACAGCGTGACGAAATACCTGGGCGGACACTCGGACACGATTCAAGGCGCGGCGCTCGCGAAGAATCCCGCGATCTTTGAGCCTATCAAATTTCTGCAAAACGCCACCGGCGCCGTACCTTCGCCGTTTGATTGCTGGCTCACTTTGCGTGGACTGAAAACGCTCGAGCTGAGAATGCAGCGCCACGAACACAACGCAATCGCTATCGCTAACTCGCTCAACGGACACCCGCTGGTGCGCCGCGTGTACTTCCCCGGCCTGCCCGATCACCCGGGCCACGAAATCGCCAAGAAACAGATGACCGGATTCGGCGGGATGGTTTCGTTCGAGTTGGACGGCAGCATTGAGGAAGTCGTGTCATTTTGCTCATCGCGCCATTTCTTTACCTTGGGCGAAAGTCTCGGCGGCGTGAAGGCGCTGCTTTGCCATCCGGCTACCATGACCCACGCTTCTATCCCCGCTGATGCACGGGCGGAACTCGGGCTTTCGGACAGCTTGATTCGGCTCTCGCCCGGATGCGAAAATGCACAAGATCTGGTCGACGATCTCCTCGAAGGCCTCAGCCTGCTCGACCATCAACGAAAGTCGCAAAAGGCGGTAGCGGCCAGTGCCCAGTAAAACTGTAACGGTTCTGCCTTCGCCAAAAACCAAGGCGAGGCCGTCTGCATCCACGAAAATTGATGTGGGCATTTTGGGAGCGACGGGAACCGTCGGGCAGCAATTTATCGCGCTACTGGCGCGGCATCCGTGGTTTCACGTCACGTGGCTCGCGGCGAGTGAACGCTCCTCGGGAAAGCGTTACGGCGATCTAACGTGGCGGTTGGTGTCGGAACTGCCGGAAGATACAGCCGCGCTTTCGGTGGAAACCCTGAAAGCGGGCGTGGGACCGCGGTTGGTTTTTTCAGCATTGGATTCTTCGATTGCCGGCGACGCCGAACTGGAATTCGCGGCTGCCGGCCACATCGTGGTAAGTAACTCCCGCAACCATCGGATGGATGCCTTGGTACCGCTGCTGGTTCCGGAAGTGAATCCGGAGCATCTCGCTTTGCTTCCGCTGCAAAAGAAGGCGAGAGGTTGGAGTGGCGCGATCGTCACGAATCCGAACTGCGCGGCCGTGCCCCTGGTGATGGCGCTGGCGGCCTTGCGTGATTTCCAACCGAAGCGAGTGCTGGTTACAACGTTGCAAGGACTATCAGGAGCTGGGTATCCCGGCGTAGCTTCCTTGGACGCAACCGCGAACGTGATTCCGTATATTGACGGCGAGGAGCCGAAGATTGAATCGGAACCGCGCAAGATCCTAGGGCGCTTCGTGGCGGGCGGCATCGAGCTTCACCCGGTGACCTTAAGCGCGACGAGCACGCGCGTTCCCGTGGTGAACGGGCACACCGAAAGCGTGTCCGTCGAATTGGAAAAAGAGGTCGCGCAGAATGAAGTGCTAGCGGCGTTTCGCGAGTTTACGGGGGAGCCGCAAAGATTGGAGCTGCCGAGCGCGCCCGCGAAACCGATCATCTACCTGGATGCCCCGAACCGCCCACAGCCCCGACTGGATGTCGAACGCGACGGCGGAATGGTTACCCACATCGGCCGCCTGCGTGCATGTCCCGTTCTCGGGCACAAGTTCGTGCTGCTGAGCCACAACACCATCCGCGGCGCAGCGGGAGCTGCCATTCTTAATGCAGAGTTACTGGCAGCCAAGAATCTGCTGGGTTGACGCATCCACCGCGATCCTTCGAGCGGCCTCAATTCCAGACTACTGGACAAGATTTACGGCCCCGTTGTCTGTTCGTTTAATGCGGTTGATGCACCGCTTCAATATTTCTGGCTAACACGCGGTTGAATTCGGCGACCTGTTCTTCCAGCAAGTGAGCGAGTTCTTCAGCGCCCGCGAGATCGCCAGACTTCCCGACTAACTCCAGCCGCTGTGCGGTTTCGCGCGCTCCCTTTGAAAAGAAGTTTCCGACGCATCCTTTCAGCGAGTGTGCTGCGCGTTCGAGCGCCTTGGCGTCCCGCTTCTGCACGGCATCTCGGATGTCCTCCAGCATTTTGGGGCAGCTCTGGATAAATAGCTCAGCAAGCTCTCTCAGTAATCCTGCGTCGCCGCCAAACCTGCTCAAGAGTTCTTCATCCATTTTTCTCTCCTTTTGCCTCCGCTTCGGGTGCGAGCGCTCCGTTGGACAAGTCGGCTATCGCTTGTGCGATCACCTGCGCCAATCCTGCAGCTGTAATCGGTTTGGAGATGTAACTGTCCATCCCGCCCTCAAGACAGCGCTCCCGGTCCCCTTTCATGGCATGGGCGGTCATAGCCACAATCGGAATGTGCCTGCCAGTTTCTGTTTCCCGCTTGCGGATGTACGCGGTGGCTTGCAGCCCATCCATCTCGGGCATCTGCACGTCCATTAAGACGATGTCGAATTGCCGGCCTTGGTTCATCTCCCACAATTGCACGGCTTCCTTGCCATTGTTCGCACACGTAACGTCGTGACCTTGTTTTTGCAGTATCTTCTGCGCAAGCACTCGGTTCACCGGATTGTCTTCGGTGAGCAAGACGTTGAGCAGGCGGGCCGGCTTTTGTGGGCCGAGGTCTGACATCAAGGCGCAAATCTCCTTGCGCGGCATTCGCGCACCACAAACGTTAACCGTCGCGCGTCGCAACAACTGTGCGTAGCCTTAGGAACACGCGCCGCGCGAATCCGAAAAACGGCTCTACCCGCGATTCGAAACGCTCGTTGTCAGAAATTGATTACTGCGCGAGGCGCAGTAATAGGAAGGGGAATTACAACTTGATGGTAGTATTTCGGCCGAGGTAGGTCAATCGGCAGTGCTCTCGCGGATAACACACGGTACCAGCGAGCGATCGCAAGCTTCGGCCGAAGACCGCCGAGAGGCGATAGCGCGTCTCCTCGGCAATATGTGTGCCACGTAGGACCGCTCCCAAAAACGCGAGGAGTTTAACTATGGCAGAGCCGCAGGTGAGAACCTGTCACTTTTGACAATTCACGGATATTTCGACCCTTTCTATATTCCCAAGATGTTACCAATCTGGGACCCGGATGGAGGCTCTACCCCCGAAAGCGGTGAGGTGTCCTCAACCTTCCCCCAGAGGTTCGTCCAGGTCCTCCTAAGATGTCACCCGCCGATCGCGAGTTCGACGCGAACCTTCACTTCGAGGAATAGGGTTATGCCCGTCTCAGGTGCTTGTGGTAATGTGTCGGAAATCTCTGCCCGCTAGGGCCTTTGGGAGTTCCCTTTATGCCGTTACCTAGCCGGCTGCCGAGCCGACAACGCCCCGCCCAGAAGCCAAGTGAGCTTTTTGATCCCAAAGCGTTCTTAGCGAGCGCAGGTGCCGGCAGATCCCTTCGGCACTACAGGCCCAAACAAGCCATCTTTTCGCAGGGAGAACGTGCGGACACCGTGTTTTACATTCAGGAGGGAACCGTACGGCTGAGCGTGGTCTCCACCCACGGCAAGGAAGCGATCATTGCCCTACTGGGCTCCGGTGATTTCCTGGGCGAAGGATGCATTGCTTCGGATCAGCCTATCCGCATTTCAACGGCAACCGCAGTTACTAAGTGCTCTGTCCTGAGAATCGAAAAGAGGGAGATGCTCCGTACGCTCCACGAGGAACACGGATTCTCGGATATGTTTGTTGCGTACGTTGTCGGTCGCCACAACCGCACACAGTCGGACTTGGTTGATCAACTTTTTAATTCGACGGAAAAGCGGCTAGCGCGAACGCTTTTGATGTTGACGCGCGTTGGGAAGGAAGGTAGGTCGGACGCTCTGCTCCCAGGCATAAGTCAGCAGACTCTGGCGGAGATGGTTGGTACAACGCGTTCACACGTGAACGTTTTCCTGAACAAATTCAAAAAGCTTGGCTTCATCGAGTACGACGGTGGATTGAGGGTACACAGTTCCCTTCTCAGCGTTGTGCTCCACGAGTAGCTCAGGATCGGCGTCATCTGAGGCGCTATCGTCACGCTCTATCCCTCGCGCCGTGCAAAGGCAGGATTTGGCGAGGGTGTTCCTTTTTGAACAGCTAGACATTTGTCGGTTGGTACACTCTACAACTCACAACCTAGAACCTAGGCGCGCGCCTAGCACCTAACTGAGGTTGTCTCAAGTCTAATCGGCGATTCGAGTCGCCGACGATGTCACGTCGAGATCAAAATGAAACCAGCACGAACTTCCAGAGCAGGAGTGTCCGCTCGACACATTAGGTATGCACTGGATGCCCGCGCGTCCGGTCGCGGCGAGTCGACTTTTGCATCTTCGCCGCCTCTGCAACGGAGATAGCTGATGGAACTCGCCCCGGATCGTCCTTCGTGGTACCTGAGTTCCCGATTCAACGCAGCGATCCTAGTGTGCCTCGTAGGAGCCTTGTCCTACGTCGTTTCAGAATTAGGAGGTGCGGTGGTACTTCATCCCCAAATGCTCTCGCCACTTTGGCCGGGCTGTGTCCTTCTGGTGTCGGTCTTGCTGCTGGTCCCAAGAAGGATGTGGGCGATTCTCATAGTGACGGGCATTGCTGCCTTTGTTTTCTATGACCTGCAGCACGGCGTGCCGATTCGTTCGATCGGCTGGCTCGTCCTTGCCGACGTGATCGAGATCCTTACGGCCGCGCTGTGTCTTAGCTATTCGTTCAAGGGGGTGCCCCGGCTAAACAGTGTAAAGGCTTTGGCCAGGTACTCTCTTTTTGCGGTGATACTGGCGCCGGCGGCCGGAGCATTTGTCGGCGCGCTTGCTGCCCCGGGGAACTATTGGATCAATTGGAGGACGAGCTTCCTTTCGGAAGCTCTGGGATTCCTCACTCTGATGCCGGCGATTTTGGGTTGGGCAGGCAAACGACCGGCAGAGGTCCAGAAAGGACGCGCAAACTATTTCGAAGCTTCCGCGCTGCTCGTTGCGTTGACTTTTTTTGGACTGCTCACCTTCGTGGCTTTCGGAAGAAGCAGCCCGCCCGCTTTGCTTTATTCATTGCTTCCGTTTCTGCTGTGGGCCGCTTTGCGATTCGGATCAACAGGCGTCAGCACTTCGATGATTGTTATTGCCCTGCTGTCTATTTGGGGCGTCGTCCACGGGCGCGGTCCCTTCGCCGGACCGGAGCCACTCGACAACGTGTTGTCGCTGCAACTCTTCTTGTTGCTCACCACGGCGCCTTTTATGGTGCTTGCCGTCATTGTGGAGGAGCGCAAGCAGTCCGAAGAGGAACTGCGGGAAAGCGAGGAAAAATTCCGCAGCGTGTTCCGGGATGCCGGCATCGGAGTGGCGCTCGTTTCACCGGAGGGCCGTTTCCTGGCCGGTAATGACGCATTTTCCAGATTCATCGGATACACAGAAGCGGAGCTTGTCGGCAAGACCGTTCAGTCTGTTACTCATCCTGACGACTGGCCGATGTTTTCGCAGAAGTTAAATCAAGCACTCGCGGCCGGCACCAGCTTCCAGGGAGTGGAGAAACGCTGCCTGCACAAGAACGGAGAAGTGCTGTGCGGAGAGTGCAGCGCTTCCTTGATCCGTGATGTTCACGGCAAACCTCAGTATTTCGTTGCCGAGGTGCTGGATGTTACGGCTCGCAAGCGAGCGGAGCAGACCTTGCGAGAGAGCGAAGAACGCTTTCGCTTAGTCGCGAACAAAGCGCCGGTGTTGATCTGGATGTCCGGAACGGACAAACTCTGCACGTTCTTCAATCAGTGCTGGCTCGATTTCACGGGACGGTCGATGGATCAAGAGTTGAGGGATGGATGGGCCGCGGGAGTGCATCCGGAAGATCTAGCGCGTTGTCTCGGAATCTACTCGTCTGCTTTTGACGCCCGGGTCGATTTCGAAATGGAGTACCGCCTGAAGCGCTTCGATGGAAAATATCGCTGGATCGTTGATTACGGCGTGCCCAGATTTGAGTCCGATGGAGCCTTCTGCGGTTACATCGGCTCTTGCGTGGACATTACGGACCGCAAGATGGCAGCAGAGTCGCTCGAAGACTTGAGCGGACGTTTGATCACCGCACAGGACGAAGAACGCACCCGCATCGCCAGGGAACTGCACGACGACTTCAGTCAGCGCCTGGCACTCCAAGGCATCGGCCTCGCGCAACTATTTAAGAAGATTCCTGAGGCGGAAGTCGAGGAACGCGCAAAGGTTCAGGAGCTGATGAAAGGCATCCAAGAAATATCTTCCGATATGCATTCGCTCTCTCATCAACTTCACTCCAGCAAACTGGAACATGTAGGTCTGGCGCCGGCCCTAATGGGTCTGTGTGAAGAGTTGAGCGCGAGGTTTAAGATCGAGATCGCATTCACCGATCATTTGCTTTCCCCGAAGATTCCGAAGGATGTGGGGCTGTGCCTTTTCCGAATCGCCCAAGAAGCTTTGGGCAACGTGGTGAAACACAGCGGAGCGAAGCAAGCCCGGGTTGAGCTCTACAGCACCAGGAACGAAATTCGGCTGCGGATCGTGGACGCCGGTTTTGGTTTTGACCCGGAACTGCGGAACGAAGATGCGGGCTTGGGACTCGTCAGTATGCGCGAACGACTTCGCCTGGTTGGCGGAAGGCTGTCGGTGCAGTCCGTGCCCATGCGGGGGACGGAAATTCTTGCCGAAGTGCCGCTAGCCGTCTCGGCTAATGAACCGCACGTGAAACTAATGACGGCTGGAGGAATAAAATCATGAAACGCCCACGCGTATTGCTGGCAGATGACCATCAGATGTTGCTCGACGCGCTCAAAGAACTCCTGGAACCCAAGTACGAGGTCGTGGGCTTGGTAAGTGATGGACGTGCTGTTCTAAAAGTTGCCGAAAAGCTGCGCCCTGACGTCATCATACTCGACATCGCGATGCCGCAGTTGAACGGCCTGGATGCCGGCCGGCAATTGAAACAATCCATGCCTGGCGTGAAACTCATCTTCATGACGATGAATGAAGATCCTTACCTGGTAGGGGAAGCTTTTAGAGTCGGCGCTTCCGCGTTTCTGCTCAAGCAAGCCGCCGGTCTGGAGCTGGATGAGGCGATTACAGAAGTGCTGAAGGGAGGTTCATTTGTAACCCCCAGTGCCACGAAAGGTCTGAACAACATCTCCTTGCGAGATCCAAAGAACCGTGAATTGGCGCCGGAACCCACCGCACGGCAACGGGAAGTCATTCAATTACTGGCAGAAGGACGCACAATGAAGGAGATCGCCCGCCTGCTGTACATCACCCCGCGGACTGTCGCCGCCCACAAATATGCCGTAATGGAACTGCTACAACTTAAGACCAGCGCCGAGGTGGTCCAGTACGCCATCAAGCACCGGATCATCTCCGTCTAGATCCAGCAAATCTTCCCTTCCTGTTAGTTTTGCCAATATCCATGCGATGGAATCGCGTCCACGATGGTGTGCATGCCCGCCTCCACGCCGAGCGAAACGAATTCGAGGGCCGAGAATGATGGGCCTTTCAACCTTACACCGGCGCCCAAACTCTTGGCGGAGGTCTAAACGACAGCTCAGGAATTGGTGTTTATGGCTCGAAAACGGGTGTTAGTAGCGGATGATCTCGCTCCGGTGTTGGACACCGTGGCCGAGTTGTTGCGCGATTCATTCGATGTCGTTGGGATGGTCTCCGATGGACGGGAGGCTCTGTTGGCGACGCTGAAGCTCGAACCTGATTTAGTCGTCCTGGATATTTCGATGCCGGTGATGAGCGGCATTGACGTCGCAGAGGAGCTCACGAGGCAAGGCAGCAAAGCCAAGGTCGTATTTCTCACGGTTCATGAGGATCTGGACATCCTGAGAACTTGCCGCGCCGCAGGGGGGCTGGGATACGTGATTAAGGTGCTCATGGATACGGACCTAGTACCGGCGATGAATGAGGCGCTGGCTGGTCATATATTCACGTCGCGCTTTCCTTCTCAGCAGGATCTGCCTTGAGCCCGATCGTTCGGCCGCGAGAGTGTCTTCGTATTCGCAAAAGGACCGCAAGTGAATCGTGGCGGCAGGTGGCTGTGGGTGGCTCCTTTCCTTTTATCGGTCTGTGCACCTGCGCGTGCACAAACATCGGTTGCAGAGTTCTTCCCTGAGATCGATACGTATTTCAAACTGAATTCGAGTGTCCAGTTTGTTTTCCAGGCGAAGCAGACGAGAGAAGGCGGTGATCCTACTCAGGCGGAGGTAGGCCCTAGCATCGAATTTTACCTGAAGCCCCTCGTCAGGTTGAAAAAAGTGACCGTCTTCGACCTGAACGACGCGAAATCGAGGCCGTTAGTGCTGGCAGTTGGATACCGGTATGTCCCTACACCTGGCAAGCCAACGGTAAACCGGCTGGAACCCGTTCTCACATTTCACATTCCCATGACGGCTCGGATATTAATTTCCGACAGAAACCGGGGCGATCTTGATTGGTCCAACGGCAAGTTCACCTGGCGCTATCGCAACCGGCTGACGGTCGAACGGCGCGTCACGATCGGCTCCTACCATCCAGCGCCTTACGCGAGCGTCGAAGTCTTCTACCAAAGCAAATACAGTAAATGGAGCTCCACCAATCTCTACGCAGGCTGCCTACTTCCAGTGGGCAAGCACGTCGAACTGGATCCGTATTATGAGCACGAGAACAATACCGGCCCTCACCCTAATCAACAGGTGAACGCTGCGGGACTCGTACTGAATCTCTTCTTTTAGGCTTTCGTAGGAAGAGACCGGAATTTATGCCTCGCAAAGAAGTCCTTTCGGAGACGGAGATTCACCTTCAAGAGTTAGTGCGATCCTGCCGCGACAGAAATACAGGACACGTCGAGGCCGCGGGTTGGAGATGCAGGAAGACATCTGAAGACGAAGGTTCTGCACACAGATCACGATTGAGGGCGATGAGACTGTCACTTTTGACAATATTCCACGAACGCGCGGAGCGGCATCCTCAATATTCGAGAGGCTGCGGCGCAGCAGCCCACCGAACCCGCGGAGATCGCGTGCGCAACCACTAAAGCAGCGAACATCAATCTTTTTTTGCGCCAAGGGAGTTTTCTCTTGAAATCTACTCAGAAACTGGCGGCAATCGCAATGTTCGTGGGGCTGTTGTCGTTGGAAATTACGTACCCGTGTCGCGCTCAAGCGACTCCTCCGCAGCGCAACGCAGATGTCTCTGATACCAATGATTCAAGCTCGACCGCCGCAGCCGCGAGTCTTGCGACCACAGACCAACCGACAGCTTCAGGCGTCGAGCCTGTATCGGCATCTTCCACTTTCGCCGCCGACAGTACTGCCTCTGACAGCGACTGGCACTTCACGGTAACACCCTATCTGTGGTTCGCAGGAGCGCACGGAAACGTCGGTGGCCCGAACGGGGGAGAATTCGGCTTTAGTGCGTCGCCGGGCGATTTACTTTCGCATTTTCGCATTGGATTGATGGGGGCGGTGGAGCCCCGTTACAAAAGGATCGTGATGCCGCTCGACGTCTTTTGGATCCGCCTCGGTAGTGATCGAGCGCTTCCCAACACTCCTGGCCAAGGCGTCGCGAACTTAAGAGCGACCGAATTCTTTTTAACTCAGAAAGTTGGATACCGCGTGATTGACCAGGAGAAAATCAAAATAGACGCACTCGCGGGATTTCGCTACTGGCACTTCGGCCAGAGCTTGTCCTTCACTACCACCACGCTAAATTTCTCCGGCTCGCAGAATTGGGTGGATCCGGTGGTTGGAGGCCGCATCACCGGAATTCTCACTCCCAAATTCGCAGTGAACATTGGAGGCGACGTAGGCGGCTGGGGCGCCGGTTCGCAAATCGACTACCAGATATTTGGTGCTGTCGGCTACCGCATAAAGCCCGCAATCGCGCTGCAAGTCGGCTACCGCTATCTCTACTTCGATTATCGTAAGAGCTCGGGAATTTACTTTGACGCCGCCACATCCGGCGTGGTCGCCGGCGTGAGCTTTACGCTCAAATAGACAATCAACTTTCGAGACGTTTATCTTGCTGTTGAAATAATTGAAATGACAAATTCGCGATCCAACAGATGTAGCCTTCGCTCTTCCTTCCTTAAGGCGCAGAAGAAGCGTTCGAGCTAGGGACGGCCAGCATTTCCCTTCTCATTGAGGCATCAGGGATGGGTCACTTGTGTTTTTTTTGCTTGACCTGTCAATCTTGACAATACACGCGGACCGGGCCGAATCGTAATCTGTTGGCGGCTAGGGCGGAGGACCCGGGTGGAGATTACTCCGCGCGTCGTTCTAAAGAGGGGTGCCAACACCTTTCTAAAGACTCTTTTCCGGGTCCTCTAATAGCTCAGGCTAGAAGAGATCTCAGTGGCGTCCTCTGGTGGATCTGTTCGACGCGACGTGTGCGCGATGGATCGGACGCCTCGCTCGATCAAGCTATGCTTGGACACCATGAGATTTGCTATTTCAGTGGTGAGCGCCGGCGGCTAAGGCGTAAGCCGCAGCCGCGGCTTGCGCCGGTGCTGACCGCGTATGGATTTAACACTAAGGAGAACTCTGATGAATCGCACTGTGGCTACGTCGAATGGTGTCCCCGCTCTCACGAGTAAAGCCGTTGCGATCGGCAAACGGCTGATAATTCTTGGCGTAATAGCGCTTGTGGCCGGTGTCGCCGTTATCGCCCAGAACGGTGAGTTGCAACAGAAGCTCGCAGCCGTGAAGGAAGCTGCGGCGGAAAATAAACAGAGATTGCGCCAGTACCAATGGACAGAAACTACGCAGGTCACCCTGAAAGGGGATCCGAAACCTCCCTCTGAAAAATTATGCCAGTACGGTCCTGACGGCCAGGTGCAAAAAACTCCGATCGGCGCTCCGCCGGAACAACCGAGCGGTGGCAGAATGAAGCAACGAGTAATTGAAAAGAAAAAAGCAGAGATGAAGGACTACATGGAGGATGTGAAGGGCGTCCTCAGCCATGTACGTCCCGCCCGACCCTCAGAGAATGCAGCAAGCCTTTCAGGCCGGCAAAGTTTCATTCAATCCTGCCGGCGGCCTCGTGAACTTGATTTTCACTGATTATGCTCAGCCCGGCGATCGAATGACCCTCACTTTTGATCCCGTGACAAAAAAGATCACGTCGCTAAACGTCAATACCTACATGGGTGAGGCGAAAGACGCGGTGACCTTGCAGGTTCAGATGGGGAGCCTACCCGATGGGACCAACTATGCGCAGCAGACGATTCTCAACGCTACCGCCAAACAGCTTGTCGTGACCACCACCAACTCCAATTACCAGAAGCTTGGCGGGTAGTGGACTTTTCGAACTCGCTCAGGAGGCCATTTATGGAGGGACGCGGCTCGCTGATTCAACAGTGCGTGGTGCTCCTTCTGGCGCTTTGCATGAATCTTAGTCTGGCGAATGGAGCCGCGAGTTACTCGCAGACTGGAAACTCATCGGCAACGACGCCGGAGCAGCTCGATAAGCTTCTAGCCCCAATCGCGCTATATCCCGATGCTTTGCTGATGCAGGTTTTAGCGGCTTCGGTGAACACTCAGGAAGTTCTGGATGGGGGCAATTGGCTGCTGCAGAACAAAACACTGCAAGGGGACCAACTCGATGCGGCCTCAAAAGCGGCGGGATTTGGTCCAGCGATGCAGGCGTTGATGCACTTTCCGCAAGTCGTGGACATGATGTGCTCGGAGATCGATTGGACGAGCCAGCTCGGAGACGCATTCAACGCGAACCAGAGTGCAGTTCTTGACTCGGTCCAGCGGCTTCGGCTGCAGGCAAAACAGGCCGGCAATCTGCAAACAACTCCGCAACAGACCGTCGTGACGCAGCAAGCCAGCGGCCAACAGGTGATCGTGATACAGCCCACTAATCCCCAGGTGATTTATGTGCCGCAATACAACCCCGTGCAAGTTTACGTTCCGCCCGCACCGGCGCCACAGAGTTCCGGAGTGAGCACCGAAACAGCGGTGGTAGGCGCACTCGTTGCATTCGGCGTCGGCATGGCTGTTGGATCCATGTTCAGCAGCAACAATTATTATTACTACCCACGCTGGGGATACGGCGGCGGAGTGTACTACCACGGCGGCGTTTGGGTATCCCATAGTTACGTCTACCGTCCTGTCTATGGCCCGAACTACCATCGCGCGACGTTGTATTATCGGCCGGCAAATTATCCTTACGCGTATAACCGGCCCTACCCCGGTAACGCTCACTACAATTCGAACAACTACTACAACAATTATCGCGGCAACACGAACAATCAAAACAAAAGCAATAACACCATCAATCGGAACGTCAGCGGAAACAACGTCACAATCAACACCGGGAACCAAGTCAACAAGACGGGAAATACAGCTGCGAAGACTGGTAACGCGCAATCGAATCCTAGTTGGAAGGGGCAAACGACCTACAACGGCACTAAGGCAAATAACGGCAACGCAGCCACCAATGCCAACAGGAATCCTTCGACCACGAACAACAAGGGCAACTATTCAAGTCAGGCACAAACTCAATCCGTGAAACCTGACCGGGGCTACTCCTCGGGCTCTGCGGCTCAATCCCAGTCGCGATCACCCGCTCAACCTGCCGCCCAAACGCGGCCTGCCGGGGCATTCGAAGGTGCGGGAAACAGCGGGAGGTCAGAGAAGACCGCCAGTCAGCGTGGCGCGGCGAGCACGCAGGGAAATAGAGGAAGAAACCAATGAGAGCCCAAGTTTCCATCGTGATGCGGGAGCGAAGATTGCCGCTCCTGGTGTTGTTGATTCTTGCGGTGCTTTTGACATCACGGACCTCGGCTGCGCAGGCAATCAGCGGACAGAAGACTTTTTCTTCACCTTCGGACGCAGTGAAAAATCTGATGGACGCAGCGCGCTCGGGTGATCCGGCACAACTCGTTCCAATCATTGGCCCCCAAGCGGGAGCCCTGATCGCCTCGGGCGATCTTGGTGCGGCAAAGCAGGTCCTCGCAAACTTCGTCAAAGCCTACGATGAAAAACATGCGCTTTCTTCTGAAGCGCAGGGCTTCGAATTTTTACAAGTCGGGACGGGCGATTGGCCGTTCCCTTTTCCGATCGTGCGCGACGGCGAGACGTGGTATTTCGACATCGATCGAGGCAATGAGGAAATCCTCGATCGCCGGGTTGGCCGGAACGAACTCGGCGCGATCGCGGTGTGTGAAGGTTACGTGCAGAGCCAGAAGGATTACGCCGCTAAGGGACATGACGGCAACACCCACGGCATATACGCACAGCAATTTCACAGCGACCTGGGCAAACAAAATGGCCTCTACTGGCCCGTTTCTAAAGGTCAGCCGGAGAGTCCGATGGGGCCGTTGGTCGCTAGCGCGGCCCTCGAGAACTCCTCACCGCAGTCAGTGGGAGACCCCGCTCCTTATTACGGCTATTTCTACAAGATTCTCACTGCCCAGGGGCCAGACGCACCCGGAGGAGAGAAAAGCTATATCGTGGATGGAAGACTGACGGGCGGCTTTGCATTAATCGCCTACCCCGCAAAGTATGGCTCCAGCGGCGTTATGACCTTCATCGTTAATCTAGACGGAGTTGTATATCAGCAGGATCTCGGCGACCAGACAACTGACAGTGCATCCAAAATCACAGCCTACAACCCCGATAGTTCGTGGCAACCTGCACAGTAGTATTTTTTTAGAGTCTCCGCGAATTGGTTGTCACACGGATTCAGTTTAGCCTTAGCCCCCAGTGGCGAAATGAATGCACTCGGCGAAAGTTCGTGGTCTGGCAGTGAGCCAACGTTATCTTATCGGCCGAATTCGACTGTCAGTTTTGACAGTTACGGAGCGGCTCTCTGGGAAGTAGCATCGCCGGACTTGCCTCGCCGGGCGCGTGAAGCCAGCGACAGCAGAGTGTTTCGATTAAATCAGGAAATCGAAGAGGAGCAGGTATGAACTGGATTGCAAGAGCGACATCAGTTGCAGTGTTTGTCGCGGTGCTGGGACTAGCAGCGTCAGCAGCCCGAGCACCGGAAGCTCCGGTTTTCGTGATTAGTCATGAAGGAAGCTCGATTAAATTCAACGTAAAAGCCTCGGTACCCATCGAAGGCACTTTTGACAAGTGGGATGCGGCCTTGACATTTGCGTCTCCTGACGTCAATACAGGTGTTTTGGACGTCAAAATTCAGGCTGACTCGGTGAATACGGGAAGCGGCATGAAAGACGGCAAACTCAAGGGCAAAGACTTCTTCGACGCCAAGAATAATCCGCTTATCACGTTTAAATCAAACAAGGTTGAACAGACGGGTCCCAACAGCTTTGACCTGCTGGGCGACTTTACGATACGCGGAGTGACGAAGCCCGAGAAACTGACTTTTACAGTTACTGGCATAGGAACTGGCGAGGGTACAATTACAGGCACAATGGCTTTCGATCGCAAGGACTACGGCATGAACAGCGGCATTCCGTTCATCAAGATCGCCGACCGAGTCGAGGTGACCGTCAACCTCAAGGGGAAGCGAGTCAGCGGGCCTCCGGTGGTCCTCAAGCAATAGTTTGTCTGGTTTGAATGACGGAGTTCCCACCACGGCTGTCGCCCGGGACGGAGGCAAGAGGGCGCGGTTCTGCCTAGTTTCGCGTGAATACGAAGTCTTCCTAAAGGAAGGCCTCCTGCATGAGCGCGTCGTGCGAACATGACCCAATCGAGCGAATCAGCGCGTGCTGTCGCGAAGCCGAAGATCCGCCGTGGCAATTTGAGTGCTGGATTGCGTGCGCTTGCGGCAAGCTTGCTGATGATGTTCTGCGGCATGTCGTGCTCAGCGCAGAGTCAGTTGCCCAGCAGTCCTGAGCCGCAGAAAGACAATCAGATCAATGTGAACTGGATCTACGGCTCGTATGTTCCCAAGGAAGTTCCGCTGGAATCTTTGAACCTAAACCGTAGGTTCAAATTGTACCTACGACAGACCTACACCACTCCCGGAATCTATATCAAGACCACCCTGTTTGCCGTCCACGACCAGATTCACAATACCTACCCCGAATGGGGAGATGGTTTCGACGCGTTCGCCAAACGGTTTGGCACGCGGCAGGCCGAATTCATAATTCAAAACTCAGTTATTTCTCTAGGTGACGGACTGCTTGGCTGGGAACCGCGCTACGATCGTTGCCGCTGTGATGGATTCTGGCCGCGTACCCGTCATGCCATTGTCAGAAATTTCGTTACATACGACCGCACGGAAAAATCGCTGCGGCCTCAGCTATTTCCTTACGTGGGAGCCTTCGCCGGAAGCGCAACGGGAACGGCGTGGGAGCCAGGTAACGTACGGTGGCAGGAGAAAGGTGTTCAAGCGGTGATCACCCAGGTTCCTATCGGCATGGGGATTAACTTTATTGGAGAGTTTGCGCCGGAGATTACTCGAGTGTTCAAGCGAAAGCCCTGAAGTTGCGTGTGTTAGTTTGTGAAACCGCAGCCGGATGCTGCAACTCCGTGCCACAGAACAGGGGCCACGCGATCCCACCTGTAAATTCTGACACTTCCCTCGCTGAGACAGGAATCGTAGTTTGGTGGGCTTAAGACGAGAGTGCGCCGCCGACGATGCTGTGAGCTTCGACCACCTCGTCTCGCCGATGGAAGAAGTCCGCATCGCCATGGCGCGGCACTGAACGTGTTCGGCCGGCAAACGAGCGACAAGGAGAGTCACACTTGCGACCCAATACGAATTTCTTCGCGCTGGCGGCGTTTCTTCTGTTAACGGCGCCACTGTTTGCACAAGACACGCCTGTTGGTCCCGCGGGAGCTGAGGTTGCCACGCAGGCAACGCCGGCTGCGGCGACGAATGCGGAGGAATTAAGAAAAGAATCGCAGAATCCGGTGGCCAGCCTCATCAGCGTTCCCATTCAGGACAATTGGAACTTCAACATCGGGCCAGCCGACCGTACCCAGAACGTTCTCAACATCCAGCCGGTGATTCCACTCAGCGTGTCGAAAAGCTGGAATCTGATCGTCCGTTGGATTACGCCGATCATCTACCAACCGCTTCCGGTGGCACAGGCGTCCGGGCCACCGTCCCAAAGTACCGGCGTCTATGGGTTAGGCGACATGAATCCGTCTTTCTTCCTGGTGCCCAAGAAAAGCAAAATAATCTGGGGAATTGGGCCGACTTTCGTACTGCCTACGGCAACCAACACAACGTATCTCGGCCAAGGCAAGCTCAGTATAGGGCCCTCTGTGGTTGCGCTGGTGCAGCCCAAGCATTGGACGATTGGAGCGCTTGCTAACAACGTTTGGTCTGTCGCCGGTCATTCCAATATCGACAAACCGGCCGTGAACCAGTTTCTTCTGCAGTGGTTCGTCAACTACAACATGAAGAAAGGCTGGTACCTGACCACGTCACCGATCATCACCGCGAATTGGAACGCACCGAGCGGCAGCGTGTGGACCGTGCCGTTCGGCGGCGGCGTGGGCAGAATCATGAAACTGGGATTCCAGCCGGTGAACATCACCGCGCAGTTCTACGCAAACCCTGTCTATCCGCCGGGAACTTCGCCGTGGGGGCTGCGTCTACAGTTCGTGTTGTTGTTTCCCAAGCTCACCAAGGAGCAGGAGAAGGCGCTGCTGGAGCAAAGACTGAAACAGATGAATCAGGAGCAACCGCAAAAACAGTGAACACGAGTAATGGGTCTCGCAGCGGGCTATCGCGCCAATGAGGGAGACGCCCAAGGAATCGAAGTGGGTCGCCACCTGCTGTCTTGCGATTTTGTTGGCGATCTACGTCGTGGGTCTAATGAATCACGGAGTGCTGCGCCCAACAATGCAGACGCTACCTCTGTGGGTCCCAATCGTGCTCGGATTTCGCGGAAGTGATTTCGCCAAGTGGTCGGCCCTGCCCTCTCTGATCATCTGGCTGGTGACCATGGTGCTTATCTGGCTCTTTGGAGTCGCGTGGGTCTACGTTGCGTTGGGTCAATTTTCTCCAGCCGACCTAGCTATGACGCTTATCGTTGGAGCGGCTTCCGCAGGCGGATTCTTCACGGCTCTTCGCTGGCGTACGGCAGTACGTCCGTTCTCGGCAGCCGCTATAATTCTGTCCTTCGGTGCGCTGCAGTTTCTGACGCTTTGGGTTAGTCTATCGCCGTCCATCGCCCGCCGATAATGTGCGCTCCGGTAGTGTCCCTCCGGGGTGAACTTTTTTGTCCCTATTGGCAGTTTTGCCAGTTCCTTTCGAAGTTTGCCCCTGACATATTTCGTTCGTTTTGGGGCTCCCTATATCTGAACCGGATTCGAAAGTCGGCCCTATTGGGGCCCGGGGAAGCAAAAGTGAGTCGGCGAATTAAGTTTTCGACCGTTCTGCTGATTTTTGCACTATTGGCTGGCGCTTCGTCCGTGTTCGCACAACAGAAAGGGCAATGGGTGCCGGGACAGTTTGGTCTCAACGCCGGGGCGATTCCCGACCCCGGGTTCACCTATGCCAACATCGCTCTGAGTTACTCCGCCGGCCAGTTGAACAATTCGGACGGAAACAAGCTTCCGGGCATTACCGGGACCTATTCGTTCTGGGTGGACGAGAACATTTTTTATTACGTACCGAAACATAAGTTTCTCGGCGGATATTTCATGCCGTACATCACACTGAACTACGCGACTGGCCAGCTGGTGGCTGAGCTCAACTTGGGAGCAACGAACCTCGGTGGCGCCGGGGGCGGTTCGGGCTTTGCTGACATGTACGTGCAGCCGCTGAACTTCGGTTGGCACTTTGGGAATCGAGTTGACTTCGTCACCGGATACGCTTTCACGGCTCCCACGGGACGATACACGGCGGGAGCGAGCGACAATGTGGGTTCCGGATATTGGGGTAACAATATAACCAGCGGCACCACTTTCTACATCACCAAAAACAAGGGCACCAGTGCAAATTTGGCTACCGACTGGGAAATCCACGGACAAAGAACGGTCGCCAGCGTGCCAGCGGGTCAAACCAGCAAAATAACTCCCGGTCAGGCGTTTACCATTGAGTGGGGGCTTGGGCAGGTTCTTCCACTGAAGAAAGATATGAGCCTACTGAGCCAACTCGGCGTGATTGGGTACGACCAATGGCAGGTCACGAGCAACGGCGGCAGCTATCTGGTAGCTGGAATTCCTGTCGCCGCGAGCAGGCTTCCGTACTACTCAGGTCATGCAATTGGCGTGCAAGCTAACATCATTCTCCCGGCGAAGAATCTGCTGGGCTTCTTCAAATACTACGACGAGTACCGGGCTCTGGCTCGTCCGGAGGGCCGCACGATTGATTTTGGTTTTTCATGGACGTTGCGAATTCCGAAGCCCGCGCCGCAACCGCAGACAGCAACTCCGTAAGGTCCGATCATTTCGAAGTCCGCAAGGCGGAAAACAAGTTCCTCGGGTACTGTCAGTTTTGACAATTACGGAGACGAGCTGATTGCTCATAGATTCACTCGACCCGACTGTGAGCCGTTGGCTCCTTGCCTAGGAACTTCAGAGAGGAAAAACCATGAGCGCGAATAACAAAGCAATCAAGCAGGACTCCCTGCCTTTCCCTCCGACACCATCGGCGAGCATCGCCGGCCGTACCATGCAGGAATCGGTCTACAAGCGGCGCGTTGAGCCGCGCCGTCTTCCCGTGGGTTCTCCGAACATCCTCATCGTGCTAATCGATGACGCAGGTCCTGGCCTGCCGTCCACCTTCGGAGGCGAGGTCCAAACTCCGACAATGGACCGCATCGTCAAGGAAGGGATCACATACAACCGCTTTCACACAACGGCCATGTGCTCACCCACGCGGGCGTCAATGCTCACCGGTCGAAATCATCACCGCGTCGGCAGCGGGCAGATCGCGGAGTTGGCAAACGACTGGGACGGATACTCGGGCCACATTCCCAAGAGTAGCGCGCTTGCGGCTGAGGTGCTCAAGGACTACGGCTACAGCACCGCGGCATTCGGCAAGTGGCACAACACGCCTGCCGAGGAAACAACCGCCGCCGGCCCCTTCGAGAACTGGCCTACTGAGCTGGGTTTCGAATACTTCTACGGATTTCTGGCAGGCGAGGCATCGCAATATGAGCCCAATCTGGTGCGGAACACGACCGTCGTCCTGCCACCCAAAAGTCCGGAGGAAGGCTACCACCTAAGTGAAGACCTAGCGGACGACGCCATCGGATGGCTGAACAAGCACAAGGCCTTCCAGCCGGATAAACCGTTCTACATGTACTGGGCGAGCGGCGCGATCCACGGCCCCCACCACATCATGAAGGAGTGGGCCGACAAATATAAGGGCAAGTTCGACGATGGCTGGGACGCCTACCGTGAGCGCGTGTTTAAGCGCGCCAAGGGGAAGGGCTGGATCCCCGCCGGTGCGCAGCTCACGCCACGGCACGAAACCATGCCGTCCTGGGACAGCATCCCCGAAGACGAGAAGCCGTTTCAACGCCGCTTGATGGAAGTAGCGGCCGGCTTCGCCGAACACGTGGACGCTCAAGCCGGCCGGGTCATCGACGAAATCGACAAGCTCGGCTATGGCGACAACACTCTTATCTTCTACGTGTGGGGCGATAACGGTTCCTCGTCGGAGGGACAGAACGGCACAATCAGCGAACTGCTGGCACAAAATGGCATTCCCAGCACCGTCAAGCAGCACATCAAAGCGCTCGATGAACTGGGCGGACTCGATGTGCTTGGCTCACCCAAGGCAGACAACCAGTACCACGCGGGATGGGCTTGGGCTGGCAGCACGCCTTACAAGGGCACCAAACTTCTGGCTTCGCACTTCGGCGGCACGCGCAATCCGATGGCGATTCGGTGGCCGGCCAAGATCAAACCCGACGGGACTCCGCGCCCACAGTTCCATCACTGCAACGACATCGTCCCGACAATTTACGAAGTTCTAGGAGTCACACCGCCGCTTGAGGTCAACGGCATTCCTCAGGACCCGATTGACGGCGTGAGTTTCGCCTACAGCTTTAACGACGCGAAAGCCAAGGGCCAATTGCTCACCCAGTATTTCGAGATTATGGGTAGCCGCTCAATCTATCACGATGGTTGGATGGCCTCCGCTTTCGGACCGCGTGCCCCGTGGGAGACGGGCATCCCCCCGGGTATTCAAGAATGGACGCCGGACAAGGACGTCTGGGAACTCTACAATCTGGAGGAAGATTGGACCCAAGCGCATGACCTCGCTGCAAACATGCCGGAAAAGTTGGCGCAAATGCAGGATATTTTCCTCATCGAGGCTACGAAGAACAAGGTGCTTCCCATCGGGGGCGGCCTCTGGGTTCCGTTGCTACACCCAGAGATGCGCATCGCCCCACCCTATACGGCGTGGACTTTCTCCGGTGACACCGTGCGCATGCCCGAGTTCTGCGCGCCAGCTCTGGGCAACAAACCCAACGTCGTCAGTATTGACGCAGAGATCCCGGCTAACGCCAACGGAGTGCTGTACAAGCTGGGGGCGAACTCCGGAGGCCTCACCTGCTTCGTGGAGGAGGGCGTTCTCTGCTACGAATACAATCTCTTCATCATCCAGCGCACGAAGATCCGCTCAAAGCAGAAGCTTCCCGTCGGCAAGGTGAAAATCGAGGTCGAGACGGCGTACGCAGTGCCCCGACCCGGCGGCCCGCTCAACATCACCATGAAAGTTAATGGTGAGGTGGTTGCGACAGGTCAGGTGCCGATATCCGCGCCGCTGATTTTCACCGCCAATGACTGCCTCGACATCGGCGTCGCGCTTGGTTCGCCGGTGTCACTCGACTACTACGACAAGATGCCGTTCAAGTTCAACGGCATCATCGAGCAGATGCGAGTTAACTACGCAACCGCGAAGCAGGAACTGACAGCTACGGCTCATGATTAGGCTTGCCGCCCATCGCCGCGGCGCCGAAGCGACCTGTTACTTTTGACAATTAGAAGCCTCGGTGAGCTGTGTCAGTGTGCGGTAGCACTGAGTGACGGGGGCAACTGTGAAGAATTCTCGTTCCGCTGATAAGTGGATCGCCAGTGTGCTGATGGCCGTCGCTTTGACGGTCGCGGCTTTCAAAATCGGCGCGCAGGACAAACCCAAGCGGGAAACCATTCAGGCCCAAGCCATGGGCCAGAACAGGGCGGCAGGCAAGAACTTCAATGTGACGGTCTCCATCGATTCGTATTCCACGCCAGAGGACCAAAAACTATTGATTGATGCCTTCAATCAAGGCGGTCAGGCCGCCCTTTCAAAAACTTTGTCCAAGATGAATTCTAAGGGTCGAGTAGCAGTCACCGGCACCTTGGGTTACAGCATCGCCTACATCCGCACTTTTCCCGCCGATGGCGGCCGGAAAATTCGGCTAATCACCGATCGCCCGATTCGCTTTACCGAGGCTCGTGAGAACGGGCGCTCCACGGATTATGACATCTCCGCGCTCGAACTGAATATTAACGATGATAAGTCGAAGAGTTCGGGAAGTTTGATCGTTGGACTGCGAGTGAAGGTGGACAAGGACAACCAGATTGTCTTTGAAAGTTATGGTTCCGGGCCGTGGAAGCTTGTGAATGTAATGGAACGATGATCTATGGGACTGTCGCGCCCAAATGCGGACTCCGACGGCTCTTTGTGCGAATTCTGGATTTGGAAATACCAAGCCGGCTTGGGTCAAATGATTTGCCCTGTACAGGAGGATTCAAGATGAAGAAACGAATCGCATCGTGGCTTCCGCTTCTGATGCTCGTCGCCACTTGTCCCGCAGCTCTGGCACAGGTTAAGCCGCAGTCCCAAGGCACCAAGGACCAATCCGCGCCATCGGCCATGACCGACGCGCAGAAGAAGAATATTCAAGCGTACGTCGACCTTATGCGGGCCGATGTGCGCGACCAGAAAGCGGAAATAATGGGCTCAATGATGGAGCTCAATATTGATGATGCGGCGAAATTCTGGCCGATCTACAGCGAGTACGACGCCGAATTGACAAAAGTGAATAATCTGAGAGTCCAAAACATTACAGACTATGCGGAGAATTATTCGCAAATGACCGACGAAAAAGCGGACCAACTGGTTCAGAGCTCCTTGGAATACCAGAAGCAACGCGGTGAGTTACTCGCAAAATATTATGGACGCATGAAGGACGCTCTGGGAGCTATCACCGCCGCGCGTTTCCTCATGGTCGAACACCAGTTGCTTTTGATCATCGATCTTCAGATCGCGTCTTCTCTGCCGATAGTTGGATAAGGGTCGTGAACGCAACGAAGGAGCGAAAAGACATGCGAAACGTGATTGTTTGTGCCGCGGCCGCGCTGTTGGGGCTTGCATCTGCACAAGGAGAGTCCTTCGGTAAGCTCTCATCGGCCAGTTTGAAGACGACCCGCACTGAAAGTATTTCTGCTGCCGCACAAAGCAAGAAGATGATCACCGTGCCTGCGGGAACGCGCATCTTGATCCGCATGATTGACTCTATCGATTCGAGCAAACAAAAGGCAGGCGATCGTTTCACTGCGAGCTTGGAAACAAATCTCGTAGTGGACAGCGTAGTGGTGGCGCCCAGGGGAACGACGGTATATGGCCGCCTCGCATCAGCCGAATCGGCCGGGAGGATGTCAGGCAGTTCCGAACTGGGTCTCGAGTTGACCGATATCGTGATCAATGGCACGGCCTATCCGCTTCTGACCAGCACCTATGAGGTGAAGGGACAGGGAGAAGGCAAGAAGACAACCAAAAAAGTTATCGGGGGCGCGGGTCTGGGCGCGCTGATTGGAGGAATCGCAGGCGGAGGAAAGGGGGCTGGAATCGGTGCACTTGCCGGCGCTGGCGCTGGGACAGCCGTCGCAGCCTCCAAAAAGGGCCAGCAGCTAAGCATACCGAGCGAAACTCTTCTCGAATTTCGTCTGCAGCAGCCTGCACCGCTGCCGCGTGCCGCTTAACTTGATTGAACCGGAATCGCTGTAGTCCTCCTGCGGTCGACTCCCGGTTTCGCGCCGGCGAATTTTTCAGGAGATTGGCAAGGAATTAGCGGCTTCAGCTTCGTCTTGTTGCGTCAGCCGTAATAGATTTCTTCCGTTTTCGGCGGCAACAACTGAGATTTGCCTTCTTGGTCCGAGATTTCGGGAGCCGTGCTTCGCGGCCATCAGCTTCTGCACGTCTGTACGCGTCAATAGACGTGGCCCGCCGAGCGACTCCGCCGTAAGCATCACGCGGGCGAAATGCTCGACGGTTTCCATGTGCTGATACGCGGTGATAAGGTCTGGTCCGCAGGTCACGACGCCGTGATTTTCGAGTAGGATCGCATCGTGGCTTGGTACCAGAGACTCGATTCTTGCGGAGAGCTCCCAGGTGCCGGGCGTCCCGTACGGAGCCAGCGGAACGTTTCCGAGACTGGTCACTACCTCTGGCAGAACCGTTTCTTCAAGTGCTCGTCCCGCAGCGGCAAAACCCGTCGCCGTTGGCGGGTGGGCGTGACATACGGCCCGCACGTCTGGTCTGAGGCGGTAGTAGAGCAAGTGCATCTGCAGCTCTGAAGAGGGATTTCTCGCTCCATAGACAACCGTTCCTTCAAGATCGGTAATCAACAAGTGGTCCGACAAGAGTCGACCTTTGCATGCTCCCGCAGGCGTTACTAGAATCCGATCCGCATTGAGCCGCACAGATAGATTCCCCTGCGACGCGACCACGAATCCTTGCCCGTACATCCAGCGCCCAACTTTGCAGATTTCTCGCCGGTACTGCACTTCCCTTTCAATGTGTTTGCCCTGGTCCATCATCACTGCAACGTCACGAATCATGGAATCAGCTCCTCCAAAGTGGTCCGGCGCTCCACAATCTGCAACAGATCGCGTGTATTCACCTCTGGTGCTTGGAATCAGTTTAGAGATTTGGCGGAGTTCCAGAAACTGTCAGTTTTTACAGTGTGGGCACTTGTCCTGCGCAAGCTGCGGCGCAGCAGGTCGCAGCCGCAGTTACTAGAAATTTTAAGTGAGACTGTCAATACTGACAGTTCTCGGCGCGCAGGCCTTGCGGTATGGTCGTCAAGTACCGGATGGAAGGGCCCGGATTGTGGCTCCCCTACCCCCAAAGGCACGTCCGGGCTCTTCAATTTTTAGCCGGCTATTGCGCCCGCAAACTCTGAGCGAGGCTCATCAGATTTTGCGGATGCACGCGAATAACGCCTCTACGCGGGCTGTCAATATCCGCGATGAGCAAAAATGAGATGGACAGGACAAGTGGCAGAACCAGCCAGTGAAGGACTTCCGTTTTAGTACGGTGCGAGGCATAGCCGACGAGCACATTAGAGCAAATGGCGATTGCCACCATCAGAGCCCATGCCGCAATCGGGATCCGGTTCCACCAGGCAGCTTGTGTGTATCCCTGCGAGTTCAACACGTCATTCATTCCTGAAACGGCCAGCCCAATCACGGGCGTAGGGTGCGCCTCAGCCGGAACCTGGACCGCGGACCACAGCTCGGCCTGCAGTTGCGCGGTATCGTTATTGATCTTCTGAAGTTCGTGTTCATCGCGGTTCTGATAGAACAAAATGCGTTGGCCAAGGTAGTCCTTAAGCAGAGCGCGCAGTTTGACGGCATCCGGGCCCGGCAGCAGGTCCGCCCGCACATACTCCGTGCCGATGGCGTTGGCCTCTGCTTCCTCGAAACTTTTGCGCTGATCGTAACGGCTGATGGCCATGGAAAAAGTGAACCCAATAATGAGGCCGAGTAGTGTCAGCGTAGCGGCCAAGACAACGTCCAGATCCGCGCGCAGGTCTTCTTCGATGACCTTGCGGTTGCGCAGCCGTGTGCCGATCCGCACTGATGAAGCGAGTACGACGAAGGAAATAAGCAAAATGAGGAATGGAAAATTCATTCGATCTCCATAGGTGGACTCTAACGAGTCCGCTCAGCGCACGATGGGTTTGGGAACAACAAATTTGCGCGGCGGAATGCGATCGGTAACAGACCTACTACGAAGGCTCTGGCGATTTCGCGCATGGATGAGAACGGAAATGATTGTCTGCCGGCCAGCTCGGAAGCGGAAATTCACGCCCCGGTACCTACGGAACTTTCCGCCCCGGCGGCCCGCGCATTCAGCTCCGGACTCTTCCGCGAATGTTTCGCGCTGCTATTTAGCGGATGAATCTAACTGTTGCCCTAGTTGGTCCAGTTTCGCCTTGTTTTGCCCATAATCGATGCTCGCATTTATCTCATCCCCAAGGTCGGTGACGATTCGCGTATTCGCCTTCAGGTACTCCGGGTAGGGCGGAGCGGTCGGCCGGCTTTTGCTCTTGTTCAGGCGGTCAATGGTGGCGTTCATATTCGTCGCGAGGTCATTCGCGAGCGTGGTTATGCGATCGATTGCTTCCTGTTGCCAGGCACTAGATATGGTTCTGTGTGATTGTAGACCTCGCATGTTCTGCTGCAGCTCATTGACGTCAGCCTTGATTTTCTCGAGCGCTGCAGAATGCGTTTGCCAACTCAACCCCGTGGTTTGTGCGTAGGACTGCATCTGGATTGCGTCCTTCTTGATTTTCGCTACGATCGTCTTAGCGTCGTTCAATTGGCCGGTGACGCTGGCATTGTCGCTCGCGGCCTGCGCGTGCACCGTGGTTGGGACAACGACACAGACGAGCCCTAGCGCCAAACCGCAAAATACTTTTCCTGCGTTCATATTTTTCTCCCTTTTTTTGAACTGCACGAAAATGCCTGCCCCAAAGTCCGTTTGTTTCCGTCTACTCCAATACAGTCGCACTACCACTGGCAACCTAGTACGCGGCAATAACCTTGAGTCGTCCTTCTTTCACTATGCCGGCGATTACGATAGAAACTTGCCCCAACCGGCCGGCTTTGATCTTTGCGTTCGCCTTGGTTGCAGCGTCGAGATTCTGCTCAGCCGGATCTATAGCAGGCTGGAGATGCCGAAAGCAAGACCGCCGAATATTCGCCCGGATACGAGGGCCTCGCCATTGGTAATTATGACAATGGACGATCGAGGTTGGCGGTTCACGCTCGGGAAGGCTGCCGCCAACGAATATCGATGTGATTGTCCGGGGGTGAGGAAACGCGTGGACCAGCCTTCCCAACCTCTTTCAAAAGCGACTGTTAGTTTTGCCAGTACCGGGCGGAGTCTTCCCCATCTAGCATCTGACTTTAACCCATAGGTTGCGCGGCTTTGGGCGAGACCTCGCGGTGACTTACATGCGGAGTTTCGCGATCGTCGGCCGGCATTGTAATCGAAGGGCACCTAAGTGAAGACCGGCGAGAAGACCACATGGGAACTGAAAACGGGACGGCTCGAGAATCTGAAAGCTGGCCGCAGGTCCAAGCCTTTGATAGGCTTTTTGCTTCTCTGCGTGTCGTGTTTCTCTGCCAGCCTCTCATGTTTCGGCCAGCAAAATCACAAGTTCGACGAACTGCTAGCAGACACAGGTTCACAGACGATAGCGGATTTCCTACGGATGAGAGGGCAGGAGGCGCAGTCAACAGCTCCGACGAAACCAAACGCACCCACCCCGCCTGAGACGCAGCCGAAAAAAAAGAAAAAGCTTGGTGGACGAGGCGCGTTTGTGGTCGCGCCCCTTCCAATATCGAGCCCTGCGATCGGCTCCGGAATAGTGCCGGTGTTGGGCTATATATTTCCCTTCAGCACGAAGGACAAGATTTCTCCACCTTCCACTGTTGGCGTAGCCGGCCTGATCACCAACAACGGAAGCCGCGGCTTCGTCATCGGGGCGCAGCTCTTCCTTAAAGAAAATACCTACGAGATCACATCCGGCTTCGCACACGGCAACGTGGACTACAACATATACGGCAACGGAGTTGCCGAGGGGCTGAAGTTACCTCTGCAACAAACCGGCGAGGCGTTCTTCGGGGAAGTCCTACGCCGCGTTGGATGGAAATTCTTTGTGGGCCCACGATTCATTACGGGAAATTCGTTTGTTACGGTTAGGCCGAATGAGGATATGAATTTCCCGATCCCTCCGGAAGCCGGACTGCACAGCAATCTCAGGTCTATCGGCGCACGGCTGACGCGCGATACGCGCCCCAACCACTTTTACCCGATTGGCGGAACTCTTTTTTCTTTCACATCTGATTTTTTTTCGCAAACATTAGGGAGCAAGTACTCCTTCCAATCCTACAGAACCGAGTTCGACAAATACTTGAGTTTGAGCACGCGCCAGGTCCTTGCCTATGATGCCTATTTCTGCGCGACCGGCGGACAACCTCCGTTCTACGGGAATTGCATCTACGGGACCAACAATGAATTGCGAGGCTATACCGCGGGGCGGTACTTCACTCGCTACTCACTCGCAATGCAATTGGAGTATCGGCTGGTTTTGCCGAAGAGGTTTGGCTTGGTTGTATTCGGCGGCCTTGGGGGAGTAATTCCCGCGGGCAATCAATTGCTACAAATGGTGCAGAGCAGCCATTTTCTGCCAGCCGGAGGAGGGGGATTGCGATTTGAGCTAAGTAAGAAGTACCACGTTAATCTTCGCGCCGATATCGCTCAAGGCCGGGACGGTCACACATTTGGGATGGGCGTTGGCGAGGCGTTTTGATGCATCCAGAGCCGGGTTCTTTTTCTGGACTGCGCTGGACTCACCAGGGGCTCCGTTTAGTACTCGGCTGCTGGAACTTTGAGATTTCAGGATCCGTTTCATCGTAGGAGTCAAAAAATAATGGCTCGAATTCTCGCGTTCTCTCGCGCTCACCGCATTTTTTTCGCGCCGCTTCTTGTGCTGTGCGCTTGTTTTCCGGCTCAAGCACGGCGAAAAGACGTGGTCGTCATGAACAACGGAGACCATTTCACGGGAGAAGTAAAGCGCCTGCAAAACGGCTTGTTATTCGTGGAGACAGATTACGTCTCCAGCGCCATCGCACTGGATTGGGATCAGGTGGAGTCCGTTCAGAGCACCGCCACTTACCGGATTGTGTTGAACAACGGCAAAAGAATCGAAGGAAAGATCGAGAAGATTTCCGGTGAAAATGCGAAAAAAGAGGACTTCGTGATTCGCGAAGCGACTGAGGAGGTGCAGGTGCCCTCGACAGAAATCGTGAGCATGGAAACGAAGAAACCCACTTTCTGGAGGCAGTTGCAGGGTTCCATCGATCTTGGCTACAGCTTCGCCAGCGGGAACAGCCAGACGACCGTGAACGCGGACACGAGTGCGGCGTATAAGACGGCGGGATGGGAGGCCGCGACCGCTTTCGACTCGACGTTTGGCGGTCAGGCCGGAGCGTCAAAGACGAATCGTCAAGATTTGCAGGCGACGTTCACCAAGTTTCTGAATAGAAATTCCTACGTCTTGGCTCTCTCCGATTTTCTCCACAGCAGCCAGCAAGATTTGACCTTGCGCACGACTCTCGGCGCCGGCTACGGGCGCTACTTGAAACGGACCACCAATAGCAACCTTTCCTGGCTTGCCGGCGTTGTGTTCGTTAACGAGTCCTTTGATACTATTGCCGCGCAACCGTCGGACCAGAGCGCTGAGGCTTTGGTCGGGTTGGAATACAGGTTGATTCGCTTCAATTTCGGAGAATTCGATTCGCAGCTGTTCACATTTCCAGGACTGACGGACTCAGGCCGTGTTCGAGTAACGACGAATAATTTACTCAACATCAAGCTTAGAAACAATTTTTATCTTGCGTTCACGTTCTGGGATAACTTCGATAGCAGACCCCCTTCGACCGCGAAGAAGAATGAGCTAGGCGTGAGCTCAGGGATCGGCTGGTCTTTCTAGAAGGTTCCTTGGCCGATCGAATGCTAAAGGAAGACCGTCCGTTTATGCTAAAGCTGTCATTTTTGACAATGACGCCTCATAGTCTCTGGTGTCAAAATCAACTACCTTTTTAGAAGCTGTGCCGGTGAGTTGACGTCGTTATTCGTCGCGATGTTCTTGCGTTGGATCGCCGGAGCTAAGGACCGGGATAAATCCTCGGTTTCTCGTCCATTGTTGCTGGACGTGAAGGTTCTGCCCAGAGGCGCGTTGGGGCATAGGCGGCGACGCGAACAGGAGACCTAACTTGAGAAAACACGCGATCCTCGCTCTGGCGATTGTGGCCGCGCTAACCTCTGTGGGCGCCAAATCCTCAAAGTTTGTGTTTACCTGGACGAACCCGAATTATTCCGGCGCGCATTTCGCGAACATTCTTGTGCTCGGCATAAACGGGAAGGTCGAAAACCGGGCCGAATTTGAGGACCAACTCTCGGCAGCGATAGCAAGACCCGGAATCCAAGCCATTCCAAGTTATTCGCTTCTTCCCAGGCCTAATTCGACGCCAATTGATATGAATCAATTGAGAGACGTCGTTCGGGGCCAAAATATCGATGCCGTCGTGGCCTCCCGGTTGGTAAAGGTGAGCCAGAAAGTCACAGTAATTCCGGGGCAGCCCATCACACCTTTTCCTTATTATTACAACACCTTCTACGGCTACTACGGTGCGATCTACCCCGTGGTATATTCCCCCGACTACCTGCAGGTAGACAAAACCGCGCAAATCGAAACAAATTTCTATTCGACGGCCAAGCCGGATGGCGAGCTGATCTGGACGGGAACGAGCGATACTATTAATCCTCGTTCACCGCTTAAAGCTATTGATGCAGTTTCCAAACTTATCGTTCAAGAACTGGAGAAGCAAAAAATCATTTAAGCGGCTCGCTGAATTCGGCGCTTGCCACTGAAACCCTTGGAGCAGCCAGGTTTGAGCTTTTCGTTCGGATAAATGCGGAGTTCCATTGATCAAGTTCAAGCGCCTCGTGAGATTTCTTCCCGTGCTCTCGATTCTCGGGTTATCGAGTTGCGTCTCCTCCTTCGTGAAAGATCTGCTCATCACGTCGGTCAAAATCACCCCCGCGAATCCGACGATAGCGATCGGCGCGACCCAACAATTCAGCTTGGTCGTAACGTACGTGGACGGCCAGACCGATCACCCGTCACCGAGCAGCACGGCTTGGTCTTCGGACAATGCCGCAGTGGCAACGATCGACAAGACGGGAGTAGCAACAGGCGTTGCTGCCGGAACCGCGAACATCGGCGGTAGCTACCACGGTAACAACACGACGACGGTTCTGACGGTGACTGCACCCGCGAACGTCGCCATCGCCGTGCGCGGTGATTCGCGCGTTCTCGAAGTCACGAACCTGCGCACGGGGCAGCAGATGACTTTTGCTGCAAACGGTTTGCGCGATTCGGTGGTGGTTTCGTACGGCAGCGACGGCAGAACCGATGCTGAAATCTCCGTGCTTCCGGATCGCGGACCAGCGTGGCTCGCGATCAATCCTTCGGGAAGGTATCTGTATGTGCTGAATCTCGCTTCCGAAAGCGTCTCTGCGTTCGCGATTGACTGGGAAACTGGCACGCTCCAGGCAGTTGTCTCTTCGCCATTTCCGGTCGGTGCGAAACCCTTCAGTATCGAGGTCGACTCCGATGGCGCAACGCTCTCCGTGGGACATTTGCCGGGTGGCGAAATTTCCCAGTTCCTTATTGACCCGGCGACCGGGGCGCTCACGCCCGATCTGAAGTAATGCCATAGACACGGCAGCGAGCTGTTCTGCGCCTGGGTTTGCTAGCGGTCGTAATCCCAAGCAAGGGGCAAGGTACCCACCTGGTGAGGGTGAACACATGTCAATCCCGCACGCGAAAGTGACACTGGCGTTAGCGGTAGCGATGCTGCCTGTGAACCACTTCACGGCCCGGGACACTCACGGGGCTTCGCACTCCGAATCGCGTCAGCAGGTCATCCCGGGGACTTCTCAGAGTAGCGCTTCGCAGCCGCGTGCCTCACTGGAATTACCCATCACATTCGAACGACGACTAGGCGATCTGAGTGGAATGGCGAAGAGGCACCAGATCCGCGCTCTCGTGGTCCCGAGTCACTCAGGCTTTTTCTACGATAAAGGTCAGCCGCGGGGAATCTACTATGAAGCGCTCGATGAGTTTCAGCGTTTCGTAAATACAAAACTCAGAACGGGCAGCTTGAAAATCAATGTCACATTTATTCCAGTCAGGCCCGAGCAGTTGGAATCCGCGCTCTTGGAAGGCGTGGGCGACGTTGTCGCGTACGGAGTGATTGTCACCCCGGAGCGAGAGAAAAAGGTACTCTTCACCACTCCCATTGATTCCGACGTGAAACAGGTAATCGTCAGCGGACCCAAGGCTCCGCCACTAGCAAGCCTGGAAGACTTAAGCGGGAAACAGGTTTACGTCAATCCGTTGACGGTCTATTACGAAAACCTGCAACGCCTGAGCGACTCACTGCAAAAGCAAGGCAAGCCGCCGATCCTTCTGAAGAAGGCCGACGCCAATCTGACGGACGAGGACCTGCTCGAAATGGTCAACGCCGGTCTGATTCCCGCGACCGTGACTATAAACGTCCGAGCGCAGTTCTGGTCGAAGGTTTTTTCGCATCTGATGCTTCATCCCAATATTGTACTGGCGGAAGACGGGCAACTGGCTTTTGCAACGCGCAAAGACAGTCCGAAGCTAAAAGAATTGCTGGACGAATTCATCAAGCCTCACGGGCTTGGCTCTTCTTTCGGAAATACCTTATTGCGACGCTACCTGCAAGACACCAAGTGGGTGCGAGACGCAACTTCGACCGAGGAAATGCAGAAATTTCAGGCTTACGTCAACTATTTCAAGAAGTACGCTGCGGAATATAACTTCGACTATCTGATGCTGGTGGCGCAGGGATATCAGGAATCCGGGCTGAATCAAAGCCAAAAGAATCCAAGCGGAGCGGTGGGCATTATGCAAGTGATTCCGAACCTTGCAGCGGCTCCGCCCATCAGCGTTCCCAGCGTGGATACCGCAGAGAACAACATCCGTGCCGGCGCGAAGATGATGCGCCACATCGCGGACACTTACTTTAACGACGGCAGGCTGGACCCATTGAACAAGACTCTCATGACCTTCGCGTCATATAACGCGGGGCCCAGCAGAATTGCTCGTCTGCGCAAAAAGGCGGCAGTTCAAGGCCTGGATTCCGATCTATGGTTCGGCAACGTGGAACTCGTGGTGGCCAAGGACGTGGGACAGCAAACCGTGCAGTACGTGAGCAACATCTACAAATATTACGTCGCCTATAAGCTCACGCTAGACGAGACGCAAACCAAAAAATGAGCGCGTCGCCAATTTCGGCGTCATCAGGCTGCGGTCTCTGTTCAACTCCTAACGGGTATCTTGGTCCCGGAGACATCTCCAATGCGCCTTTTGAGTTGGTATCGCCGGACCTCTCACGGTTTCGCATCACTAGGATTCGGACGAGGGACGCGTTCGTAGCAACCAGTGCCAAACGGTAAGCACTGCGGATACGGCAACAATCAATTCTGCCCAAATAAAGATGACATAGTCGCTAAACGCCCCAACGGGTGGCACGCCGGGCTGCACGCTCCGCAGCGCTGGCAAGCCAAAGATCAACGTAACAGACATCGACAGTGGTATTAGATCGGAGTCTGTGTTCCCCGCTCTAACATGCAACACCATGGCCAATACACTTACGGCGAGGGCAGCCATCATGGCGTTGATCAGGAGTGATACAGCAATCAGGTTGTCTGCACGCCGCAAATTCAAATTAATGCCAGCGACTTGCGTACTCTGGTTGTGCGTGACGCTCCCTCGAAACTTGATACCTCGAATGGCCGCTGACGCGGAAACAGACAACGGTACCGGAGTGTTATGTTCCAAGGTCACGGTCCCGATCGCGAGTTGGTCCGCTTGGACGGCTTCTTGGGCCCGGTCGTCAGGTACCGTCGAAACTTTCGCCTTATTAACTGCCGCCGGCACGGTCATCAAAAGCCACATCGTCGTTTCATACCGGTCGAACGGATATTTGTTCAAATCGCCGTTCAGAGGAAAGACTACCTCGATAGGGTTCACCCTCTTTCCTGGCGGGAAATTGAACTCTTCGTGGCCGCCTACATTGTTAATCAGCAGCGTCAGCTCTTCTGCCGGAGTCACTTCGTCCCTGGCGATACCCCCGGCAAGCCGAAAACTCAATTGTGCGGTTAATTCCAGCTTTGCCGGATTCACATCGGTAACCAGCACCGATACGCCAACGCGATCCCGCGCCGATACCTCATCGTTAAGCTGTAACACCCTTCGGCTGCTCTCAGTGCTTCCTCGCAACAGCACGGCGGTGTATACCGCTAGAATGCCGACAACTAAGGCAAGCTTCAGTCTTCGCGTTCTTTTACGCATAGTCAACGCCGCACCGCGGCGGTGCCGTGACGAAGCGACTTTATATCGCGATTGTGATCCACGTAACCGTAAGAACTGACGATTGACGACCTAAAAGTGCGCTGCCATGCCTTATCGCGGGGCGGCCGGGAACGGACCGAGCGGCGCATCCCGCGCTTGGCCGCGCCTGCTTCCTAACCAGCGACGACGCGATTCAAATTTGGTCTTCCCGGCTGCTAGTTTTTCAATTACTTATTTGCACGCCGATCACTTCCCCGCTGACGATGATCTCAACGCGGCGGTTAAGCTTCCGGCCCGCTGAGGTGCTGTTGTCTGCGATCGGGTCGGCTTCACCCAGCCCCTTGGATGTGATGCTGTCGGGTGATAATCCCTGCGTGACGAGGAACTGCCGTACCGTATCGGCTCGTTGCTGCGAAAGTGTCATGTTGAACTCGGCTGTTCCGGTAGTGTCCGTGTAACCTTCGATCGACAGGTTCAGTCCCGGATGCGCCTGAATGATGCCGGAAAGCTTGGCGAGCTTTAGCTGAGCGTCGCTGCTCAACTCGTACTTTCCCGTCTGGAACAGCACGTCGGCCATGTTCACAACTAAGCCTCGCGGGGTATCAGTCGTCTGCAACACGTCGTTGAGTTGCCGTAAGAGTTGTGCTCGCAATGCCGCCGTCGCCTCCTGTGCCCGCGCGGCTTCATCTCTGGCCGCCTGTTCCTTAGCTCGTAATGCCGCTTGTTGGACCGAAGCTTGCGCGGCCTGCGCTGCAGCCTCCGCCTTCATTTGTGCTTCTCTTGCTGCAGTCAACTCCGCTTGGCGCTGCGCGTCCGCGGATGCTCGCGCGTCGGCTTCTGCTTTCGCCTGCGTCGCCGCTGCCGCTGCGGCCTCGTCCTTTTCTTTCTGGATGCGCTCCGCGGTCTCTCGCCTTACTGCCAGGGCTCGGGCGTCTTCGGCAAATTGGATCGTCTGACGGGCGCTCGAAATGATCTGATTCTTGCCGGAGTTCTGACTGAGCGCGTTTTCAGCCATTTGCAAGCTGCCTTGCGCTTTCGAGAAAATCTCCGGTGCGTACTGCTCGGCTCCGCGCGACTTCGCGATTTCCACGGCATTTCGCGCCTCGTATATATCGAGCGGTACTTTCTTGAGGTCAGGCTTCAAGGCCAGGGGGTTTCCTTGCTTGGAGTATTCGCCCCGCCTCATGAGCTTGTAACTGTTGTCGGGATAGATTTTGCCCTTCGTATTTTTACGCGTCTCGTTCGTGAGAATGACGAGTTCGCTCGGTATGCGAACTGCAGAATACGGTTCCGCGGTAACGATCAACGCGAAAGTCTGCGACTGCGCGTTTGCGTCGAGTTTGCCTTGACCGTTCTTATCAATGGGGATCTCCCCGAGATTAGTCGTAGTTCCATCCGGAGTCACCGTCCACAACACACAGGTCAGAAACTCGGCGCCCAGCGCGGTGGGTTGCGGCATTCCCGCTACCTTCAACGAAACTGCCGTGCCTCCGACTTTGGCATCCACCTTGGCCTCGCCGCTGGCCTGGGAGGCAGCGGACGTTCCTACCATCGTGACCTTGGTGCCACCGCCACCAACCGGATAACCGATTGCCGCGACGGTACCGCTGATCACGTTCGCGGACGGCTCCGTTTGCTCCGTCTGCGCCTTGCAGAATCCTGCCGTCAGTGACATCAACAGCAGCGCGAGAATCATCCTCTCAATGCGTTCCATCTCGTCCTCCTCAGGCAGAAACCAATTTCAAGTCCGCTCCTACGCAGATCGCCATGCCCGGCTCTTGGCAAATTGGCTTGGGCGCCCCCCTCGTCTGACGGTTGCCGTGGGTTGAAATGAGGCGCGGACGCTCGAGCCTGCAGCAGTGTAGTAACCGGAGGCAGAGTCAGTGAACTGGCAAAACTACCAGTGACCGTGAGCATCGGCCGGCGGTACGCGCTCGGACCATCGCGCTGTAGGCGTCTACCAGTCTGTCATTTTTGACAATGGCAATCGGCGGCGGTGCGTGAAAACATAACGACCGAATCGGCTGACGAGGGCACGAACAACAGCGCTCGCATTGCGTTTTGTCGCAAGCGGCGATCCGCCGGAAAAGCGGTTCGCCAACGAGTGCGGCGATGTTGCTCCCATGGAGAGAAAAAAATGTTCAGGACCTTCGCGAAACAGGTTTTGTCAACCACGCTATCCGTGCTGCTCATCGGGGCCACACCATTCGAGGCTGGAGCTCAATCGGGACAATCGGGGTATTCCGGACAAGGCGTGCCGCTAACCGCGGATGAGTTGCAACAACTGGCGGCACCCATTGCCCTCTACCCGGACGCTCTGGTAGCGCAGATCCTTGCAGCTGCGACCTATCCAGACCAAATTGCTGGCGCTGCCAGCTGGCTGCAACAGCACAGCTATCTCACCGGAGCAACCCTAATGCAGGCCGTCGATGCGCAACCTTGGGATCCCGCCGTGAAGGCGCTCACGCAATTTCCCTCCGTGCTGGGTAACTTGGCTACGAACCTTGCTTGGACTTCGTCGCTCGGAGAGGCGTATCACACGCAAGCTGCCGACGTGATGGCGGCCGTCCAAGTGTTGCGCGCGAAAGCCTTGGCTGCCGGGAACCTGAAATCGGGATCGCAACTATCTGTCGTGCAACAGTCGCCGCAAGTGATCGTGATTCAACCGGTCAACCCCCAGGTTGTCTACGTTCCCGTATACAACCCCGCCGTCGTCTACGGCTATCCCTACGTGGTTCCAGCGTACGTGTACGTCCCACCTCCCGCCGGTGCCGCAGTCGTGGCGTTTGGAGTTGGCATTGCGGTCGGGGCGATGATGGCTGGCGGCTCTTACGCCTGGGGATACAGTAGTTGGAATTGCGGCTGGCACGGCAGCACAACGGTGGTCTATCACGGCGGAGCATATTACGGAAACAGTGCATGGCATGGCGGCTACTACGGTTCCAGCGCGTCCGCCTATGGAGCGTACGGCGGCAGCGCCCACGCCTCTAACGGCTACAACCCCTCCACCGGGACTTACGCGCGTGGCGCCACAGCCTCAAACGGTTACGGCAGCGTAAGTGCAGGTCAAGCGTACAACCCGCATACCGGGGCCTCTGCCTCGACAGTGCAAGGGTCCAATGCGTATGGCAGCTATGGGGCCTCGACGGCTTCGAAAAATGGCACCACCGTTGACAGCCAGCACCAGACGAACGCCAACGGAACCACTGCCCAGGCGCACAGCTCCACCGGTGCCTCGGCTTATGGCGCGACAGGCAAGAACGGCAACAGCGCGGCCGTGGGCGAAAGCGCAAATGGTAACAAGTACGCCGCGGCAAACGGCAAAACTTACAGCAATACCGGCAGCGGCTGGGATCAGAAGAGCGGAAGTCCGTCAAGTTACAACAAATCCAGTTCCAGCGGCTGGGGCGGGCAGGAAAAGAGCGGCGGATCATCGGCCATGAGCAGTGGGGGCGGCGGCTGGGGGTCCAGGTCTGAAAGTGCTCGTGGTTCTTCAAGCATGGGCCGCAGCGGTGGCTGGGGTGGCCGCAGGTAAATTTAACGCTGACTGCATAGCTGCAAATGAGATGAACTCTGTTGCGCTGACGAAATGCTTCTTATAGTTCAGGTTTGGAGGATCGCTATGTCGCAAGCAACCCGCAGGATGACAATTACGAGTCGTCTCGTTCTTCTGGGGATACTCATCCTATTTGTCGGATGCAACAAGGCCGCCAAGCCTTCGTACCAAGTGTTCGCTTCACCCGACGACGCGGGCAACGGGCTGTTGAATGCGGCAAAGTCAGGCGATCCAAATACGATAATTGCAGTGTTTGGTCCCGACTCGAAAGACGTTATTGTGACCGGCGATCCCGTGCAGGATAAGAATACCGACGACAAATTTGTGGCCGCCTACGGCGTGATGCATCGTTGGCGCAAGATGCCTGACGAATCTCAAATCCTGCTAATTGGAGCAGACAATTTTCCGTTCCCGATACCGCTGAAAAAGAACGCCGCCGGTCAGTGGTACTTCGACGTAGCTGCGGGCAGGGAGGAGATTCTGGCCCGCCGTATCGGGCGCAATGAACTGTCAGTTATGGACGTATGCATGGCGTTAGCTAACGCTCAGGCCGAGTACTTCTCAGAGCGTCACGATGACGGAAGCACGCATCAGTTTGCTGTGAAGTTCATCAGCGACACTGGCAAACAAAACGGTTTGTATTGGGATTCGCCAGAAGGTCAGCCCAAGAGTCCGCTCGGGCCACTGGCGGCATTTGCCACGAACGAAGGATATAGCCTGAAGCCGGATTCGCACGCGCCTTTCCATGGCTACTTCTTCCATATGCTCACTCGGCAAGGCAGTCACGCACCAGGCGGCGCGAAGGACTACGTGGTAAACGGAAAAATGACCGGTGGATTCGCCTTCGTCGCCTATCCTGCTGAATACCGCAATTCCGGCGTGATGACGTTCATCATCAACCAGGATGGCGTCCTGCTTCAGAAGGATTTGGGCACCGCCACCGCACAAATCGCTGCCGCAATGACTGAGTTCGATCCCGATCCGAGTTGGACCCCAGCACGCCAATAGTGGATTTCCCTTATCCGTGCGATCGTCAGGAGAAGCGTTCCTGCGGGCAAGTCGGTTGAATCGGCGGTGGGATTACCTGTGAAGGCATGTCGCATGTATTGTGCGCGTGTCGACCAGGATCCCGCGAGGGCTAGTTGCGCCTTCCTGAGCATCGCACAGCGCCACGGCGAGACATACGCCGAGGAACAGACCCATCGCGTAGCGCTTCCTAGCCAGGAACATATTTCGTCTTCAGCAAATTTGCGGATTCAATTGTTGCGAGTAGTCGGTATCGCTGTTGGACGGGGAGCAGCCTAATTTGGCCGAGAGGCTTCGACCAGTGTCAAAAGCAACCGCGCTCGTGCCGCTGACAGGAAGGACCTGAGACGGTGTGCTCCGGCTCATGGCTGCGCTGTACCACGCGCAGGAAGATTGCGTGTCAACTTCCGTACAATGAACTCTTGAAAAACCGAGGCGACGGCATTTTCACCGAGCCTGATCAGTGCAGTTCCGATCACCGCGCCGGCTCCATCGCGATCGCTTGATGGATAGTAGAGATTTGCGATACCGGCTGCGGCAAAATTTCCAAGAACATACGAGTAATTTGGCTGCCAACGACCGTTGTCACCCTTGCAGATAACGGGGCTCGCGAGAGCGTACAGAATCCGTGATCGGGCACTGCCGGTTCCCTTGTAGAAATAACGTGGGTCTTGTTTCAGGAGCGAGGGCAGTATGGCGCTTCCCAGGAACGTGCCTATAACAACGTCCCCATAGGCTGCGCCGTAGCGTTTTGCGTAACCTTGTGCGCCTTGCCCGTATCCGCTGAACTGGTCTCCCGCCTGCGATGCTCCCGCAACAGCGCCAACCGCGACGAACGTAAATGGATCGACAGACGACTTCCAAGCCAGCTCGAACTTTTGTTTCGGCGTGAGAGCGACTGCGTTGGGGACGTAACTGACGTAGAAATTCGGAATGATGCCGAGCACCCGCTGCTTCTCTTGATCCTTGATCTGCACTTCTGCCAGTTCGACCTGCGTAAGCCCGACGGTCACCTGCGTCACCTGGGTCTCAACAGCTAATACGATCTGCGGGGCAATGTAGGCTTCCCCCGGGCCCACGGTTCCGGAGAGTACTTGCGTCGTGAACCCCTCCAGCGTAATTGTGAGTCGGAAGGCCCCAGGAACGACGCCGACAAAGGAGAATTGTCCATCGGTGTCTGAAAATACTTCTTGGCTTTCGGATTGATCTTCGCGCGTAAGTCGGATTTGTACGCCGCCGATGATAGAACCGGTTTGATCGACAACTTTTCCGCTGATACTTCCTAGCGATTGCTGATCACGCAGGCCGGCAGATGCTCCAGTCCCCCGTGCGACAGGTACACCACTCTGCCCTTCCTGCAAGACAGGGGGCTGCGGAGAGCCAGCGAGAACCGCTCCGGGAAAGGAGCAGAGCAACGCACCTAAGACGACCCAGAACAAACTCTGACAGCTGACGATAGAGCCCCGTGTGTTGCGGCCCCAAGAATCTTTCCATGAGTCCTTTTTCACACAATTCACGGCAGTTACTTTAGAGTGCTCGCTCTCAGTGGAGGGGGGATCGAGCATGCGCTCTTTGGATCCACTCGTCTTTTGCGCTCGAGCCTTTAAAATGTATGACACGGGCTTTCGCCCCATGAACCGCTCGCCGTATTCCTTCCTGAAACAAAATGAAAGCAATCCCTAAAAAAAGTATTGTTCCGATCGCAGCTGCAAGTACAACCAGCACTCCAAGAAATTCCTGCATCATGTAAAGATTCATTTCAAACCCCGTCAAATCGGTCTTCTTATGACAGTTTGAAAAGCCGCGCGGAACTGTCAAAACTGCCAGTGGGGGCCCAGAAGGCCAGTCGGGAGGAAACAAATAGAAATGAGTAACGCCGCAAATCACTCACTTGCCGCAGTAGACTGCAGATCGACCGGGCCACACAAAGACGTAATCATGATTTCGAACGTTGAGGTAATAGCGCATGGTGCCGGTTGGGTAGCAACCCTCGACAGAGCAGCGGACCGAATGATAGTTGCGGGGATCCCGTATTACAGATGAGACTATCAGCGCGGATCGCGGGGCGATGGTAAAAACTTGAGATGAGGTGTTCGCCGAAAAGAGATTGTTGCTGGAAAGAAAACCGCTCGTGATGCAACGGATTTTTTCAACCTCCACCGCGTCTGGCTTGTTTTTGCGTTCCTTCTTACTTAGCTTCTTGTCCAAAGGCACAATCCAAAAAGGCGATGCCGCGCGTCCGTCAACGCTGATTCCACCGTACCGGACCGACACTGTTGAGTCTGTGCCATTGACGATAGTTGCTGTGTAGTTGAGAAAAATACCTGCTTCGTCGGCGCCGACACGCTCGAATCCCATCCGGGAACTCACCTCTATTCCGTTATAACTCAACGCGTGTAGCGTGTCGCCAGTCAGTGGATCTTGAATCGTTGAGGAGACTGCGCCTGCGGGGGAGTCCTCTCCCCACACAAACGCGCTCATCACTTCTGATTTAATGATGGGCGCGTCGTCTTGAGCAAATACGGCGGGACTAAACGCGAAAATGAACAGGACGAATAGGCAGCCCCGTTTCATCGAATTCTACTCATCTCGTTCTGGGCGCCGCGACATCTCAGCGCCTCGGCGAGATTATCCCGCTAACGCAGCGCGAGCCCAATTGTCAAAAGTAACAGGCTCCTCCGAGCGGTTAGCTCGATCGAATAGACAAGGATGGGCCCGCACGGCAACATAGATGGCAAGGTTAAGCAGTACGCCTGCCTCGCGAGGCTCTTAGCCCAGGCTGGCTGGCTTTTGAGCGGGCTCAACAATCCGTAATTATTACAATTGCATCCCGATGCCGTTAATGCCAGTCTCCCCTCCAGCTGAGTCTGCGGCTTAATGCCGGACGCGATTCTTGAACCGCATGATGCGAGGGGATTCAATCACGCCAATGGATCCTGGAGATTTGTATCTGCGCGCAGCGCGCCGAGTACCAGCCTGCAACAGGTATGTCCACTATTCAGAACCGATGTCTTCTGAACGCGGATAAGAAAAACGGAGACTATGACCACCACACCCGTCTTGCAGTTTAATGATGTGCGGAACAATCAGGCCGGCAAGAATCGATTGAACTGGCAGGTCGCGCCTGTTCTGATGTTGTTTCACGTTGGCGCAGTCGTAGCACTGTTCTTCTTCACTTGGCATGCGCTGTTCGTCGCGATCTTTTTGTACTGGGTGACGGGGGGCCTGGGACTCGGGATGTGTTATCACCGGTTGCTAACCCATCGCTCCTACGCGACACCGAAATGGTTTGAGTACTTCCTCACGATTTGCGGCGTCACGGCTTTGGAAGGCGGCCCTCTCCTGTGGGTGGCCATCCATCGTAAGCATCATCAATTCGCCGACAAGGAAGGCGATCCGCACTCTCCGCGCGATGGCAAGTGGTGGGCCCATGCGGGTTGGGTCTTTTTTGGCACCGCTTTGCGCCAAGATGTTGCGGTACTCAAACGTTATGCTCCCGATCTGGCCGAGGACAAATTTCATGTCTGGCTGACAAAGTACCATCTTCTGGCACCGCTGGTCGTCGGGGTCGCGCTGTTCGCTATAGGTGGATTTCGCTTCGTACTTTGGGGGGTCTTCTTCCGTACCGTCGTCGGACTTCATGCGACATGGATCGTCAACTCGGTCTCGCACGTTTGGGGGTCCCGCCGGTTTGAGACCCGAGATACGTCAACTAACAATTGGTGGGTGGCGCTGCTGAGTTTCGGAGACGGGTGGCACAATAATCATCACGCTTACCCCGTCTCGGCCCGACACGGACTGAAGTGGTATGAAATTGATTTTAACTGGTACACGATTTGGATTCTCAAGCAGATCGGACTCGTTTCTCACATCCATCGAGCCGACCCGCCCGCCGGTAAGCGCCCTAGCATCTCTCGCCTCCGTCAAACGATAGACGAATCTGAGCAAAGAACGTAGTGTTCTCGCTTTCTCGTAAGCGCTTCAATTCACGCTCGACCTAACGATCGCAACAAGGAGTGCCACTGTGAAATCCGGTTCGATTTCCTCACGTGTCGGAAGCTCTCTAAAGGCGCCCATTTTCTATCTTCAGGACTACTCCCTTCTCGCCATTCACTCGGTACGGGCCATCTTCAGCACCACGCGTTATGCGACCGATTTAGTCGAACAAATCGACCAAATTGGAGTCGGCTCGGTGCCTATCATTATCGTTGCGCTCGCTTGCGTTGGCGGCGTAATTGTACTGAATGCGGCATCGCAATTTGTGCGCTTCGGCGAAACGGTTTTGACAGGTGACGCCCTTTCCCTCTCGCTGCTGCGTGAGCTCGGTCCCGTGTTCACTGCGCTTCTCGTTGCCGGCCGCAACTCCACGGGGATGGCTTCCCAATTGGGCTCCATGCTCGTAACCGAACAGGTGGACGCGATCCGGGGATTAGGCATTGACCCCGTTCGCAAGCTGATGACCCCACGTGTGCTGGCCGCAGTATTAATTCTGCCGTTGCTCGTGGCGATCGGTGATTGCGCAGGCCTGTTCGGCGGATTCATCGTAGCGACTGTCACACTGCACATTGACGCGCAGGAGTTCTGGACCCGCGCTATCAAGGCGCTGGTCGTGGGCGATCTGGTTATCGGTTTCTCGAAGCCAGTTGTTTTCGGATTTATCCTCGCGACGGTGGGTTGTTATCAGGGATTACGGGTCGAAGGTGGTACCGCAGGAGTGGGCCGCGCTACGATTATGGCGTTCGTCGTGTCCTCGCTTGCCATCCTCGTCGCGGATTTGCTCCTGACCCGACTTCTGCTTTACACATTCCATATGTGACACGCTTTGGTCCACATCTGCGCTTTTTCGTGCGGGTCACACAGTCCTTCGAATGTTTAGAAGCCCAATGCGGATCGATCAGCAATTCCCCGTCTGACAACAGATGCTCATTTTGCCGTAGCAATATCTGCGGTCCGAGGAGCAATCGCCCCTGTCGCGTTGCAACATTCATCAAAAGTGGAGCGCGTACGTTGTTGCAATTTGCCGACACCTGTCACGACACCTACCGCTAGGACCGCTTCCGCTTCAAAACACGCAAGGTAGACAGCGCGTCTTCCATTTCTCTTCGTTCGTCGCGAGAGACTCGGGCGTCGGAGGATTTTCGCGCAACAATGGCATCCTCAGCCGCTTGCACGCGAGCCTGAAGTCGCTTCGGATCAAGCTCAAGAATCGCGGCTCTGTACAAGGTCCGCCACTCACTTTCGAGCATCTTCAACTCCTCGAGGTACAGGTCGCCTACTCGGGTTTGGAGCTCGTACCGAATTGACAAACGGCGGCGCCGAACTGATTGCAGAGGTCAGAGCTTCACATGGGGTCGCAACTGAGTCGTTGTCCTGAAGCAATCTGTGGCTTGATCTCGAGCAACTACAGAACGCTAACTCCTGAGGGGAAGACAAGGGCCATCATACTCAGCTTTCATGCAGAAAAAGTCGTGCGGGGTGGCGAAGTAAGATTTTGCCACGGCTCTTCTTCACTACATTGTGACGCTGCCAGGCGCTTAGCAGCCGACTGGCGGTGAAATGCGTCAAGTTTGCAGCGTTGGCCAATTCCTCGTTGGTGACATCGAGCTCGACGCCACCCGAAACTCTTTCCCCGATCACTCCGGCCAGGCTCTCTAGAACGCCTGCCAACCTCTGTTCCGCAGAGTGGCAAGTCAGCGCGACGTGGGCAGCTAGATACCACGATAAATAGTCCGAGGCGATTGACAGCGCATTCTCCAGCAGGACTGGATGCTGCGCGGCAATATCCCGGATGGTGGCGCGGTCCCACACTAGAAAGTTGCATTCCCTTACTGTCTCAGAGCTGAGAAGATACGAGGCCGGTTTTGCCAGCAGCGTCTTCCCTCCAATAAGATCCCCCGGCGTGAGCCAGTGCAGTAGGATGTGCTGCCCCTCGCGCTCGTCAAAGAAATATCTGCCGCGACCCGTAGTAAGCAAGAACAGACGGTCGGCAGGTTCTTCCTGGTTTGTGATCACGGAGTTGGCGGCGAATCGGCGCGGCTGTGCAGCGGCTAGGATTCTCTTGCGCTCCTGCAGGGTTAACCCATCCAAAAAGCTCGATCTCCATTCTGCGGATACGGCAGCAATTCCCGAGCTAGCCATCGGCTTTCTCTCTGTGCTGGAAATAAGGCGGCGGTGCCAGTAGAATACTATTGGTGTCCAGGAAGCAGTAGTCCGACTGCAATGCTCAGACTTGTTTCATGGGCGAAATTTACCTCTCAACAATCCTCCGGAAGCGGTCGAAACTATGTTCGCGCAGCCACGCCCTCGTCCTCATTCAAGCGGAAGCGGAAGTAACCTCCCGCGAGTGCCGCGAGCCTAACTGGGCGGGAAATTTTTCAAGAGCTTTTGCATGGCCTTGTCTAGATTCTTCTGTTTCTTCTCCTGACTGTTGCTCGGATTAATCGTCTTCGTGACCCGCCCCGTCCAAACGAGCTGTTTGGTTGATGGGTCGTACATGTCCAGAACCAAAGTTCCAATGCTGATGGTCGAGCTTTGAGCGGTGGCCATTCCGCCTCCCCAACGCAACCCGCCACCCATACCGTAGGCATTCCACTGTTTTTCCTGATCCACCGAGATTTGATAGGTGACGTAGAGATCGGCATTGTCAGTGTCAGTCTTCGTCAATCCTTTGGCTGACAACTGAGACTCGATGGAGTTCTTAATCTGCGTGTCCACAATTTGGTTCGGGTAGGATGCCCCTTCGACCCTCACCCATTTATAGTTGTGGTAATTCGCAAAATTCACTCCGGGCATCGCGTTGGTCGTTACGTCCTGCGCCAGGGCTCCGCCGCTCGCCAATAGTACCAAGAGGAGTCCGATTCCGGCTCCTACCCTCTCCGCTTTACTCCGCATCGCTGCTCTCCTTTCCTCATAAGAATCAAGACCGCTGACCGCCACAACTTCGCTCCCCAACTGTTGCGACCGTGGCGTTTTTTTGTGCTTCCTTACTGCGGATAAACTCATAAGCCTGTTCGCACTCGCCGCCGACAATTCGGAAGTGAGCCGAGTAGTTTCTCGCCGAAACGCTCTCACTTGAAGCGGAGCTCGCTCAGCACCGACGCTACTCGTTGTTCGGGGGGTTGGCTACTGGCAGAAATTACAGGTAGTAGAAGGCAACCTCTGTGTCGTTACCTATGAGGCTGGTAGGTCTGCTCACCGACAGTCTCGTTACTGAACTTCCGGCTGCTCTCGTAGTCCGCTTCCGGCAGGCGCGATGCACTGTCACTTTTGACAATACTGCCCGATAGCCGCTCGGAGTACAATTAAGTGCTTTTAAAAAGTAAGATGTCCGCCCAACGACGAACTAGCCGTATGGCCGGTGCGACCATATCTCTGCAGGAAAGGACAAAAAATTGAAGAAGAGAATGATGATTTGCGCTCTGTGTCTGGCGGTAGCCTCTCCCATGTTCGCCCAGAGTAAGGAAGAACAGCGTATATCGAATTCCGCTACGGTGCTGCGGATGATTCTCGCCGGGAATTTGCCCAAGAGCATCCTCGATCAGGCCAGTTGTGTGGTCGTCTTCCCCAGCGTCAAAAAAGTGGCCGTCGGAATCGGCGGCAGCTACGGCAGAGGTGTGCTGGTTTGCCGTCAAGGCGCGGATATGAATGGTGAATGGGGTGCGCCGGCTATGTACAAGCTCGATCAAGGCAGCATCGGCGTACAACTTGGTTCGACGGCGACGGATTTCGTGCTGGTAGTCATGAATAAACACGGCGCTGAGCAAATCTTGAACGGTAAGACGAAACTCGGCACAAATGCCGCTGCCGCTGCCGGTCCCACGGGCGCTCAGGCAACGGGTTACAACGCCGCTTCGATGCACGTGGACGTTCTGACTTATTCACGGAGCAAAGGACTGTTTGCCGGCATCTCTCTGGAAGGCGCTTCGATGGATACGGATGATGACGCGAATAAAGCCCTATATGGCAAACCGATCACCGCGAAAGACATCATCGAAGGCAGCGAAGTAACAGTTCCGCCAGCCGCCAAACCATTGGATGAAGAGCTTACGAAGGCCTCCCCAACGCGCAAGTAGACGCAGGCGTCTTCTGGCTCGTCGGGCCCTTTCGGTGTCTTTTCGTCGCCGTTTTGCCGGGCTGTTCTGGCTGCGAGGCTCAGTTTCCGATTCCGGCGACGGAGTGTGTAGGGCCGCGCCGAATTGAACCGGTCAGCGATGGCCTCCATATCCTCCTCGGTCTTGTGCTCGGGTCTATGCGGATCCGAGCGCGGCCCTATTACGCGAGATTCATCCTGAGCCCCTTCCATGGACGCCAAGACTGAACTCCCCCTTACTCCTGCGCCCGCCGGAGTCTCTCTCGTCCGTGGAGGACCGTGCTATCGGGCCCAGCGCGCGATAGGTCTCATCCGCCGGAATCAATGGAATCTCGCCCGCCGCATTACTTTCTTAATTGCCGTAGGTTGGCTGCCGCTATTGATAATCACCGCATTATTGAACCTCGAAGGCGTGGTCTCTTTCATACGCGATTATCGTGTTCACTCCCGCATGCTCATTGCTGTTCCCGCTTTGCTGGTTGGCGAAATGCTTATGGAATCGCGCTTTAGCGCCGTTATCGAGCATATCCGCCGAGCAGACCTCCTGGCTGCGCCGGATCTCGCTCGCGTCGATAACTTCATCGCCACGTTGGTCCGCGTACGCGATTCTCTTCTGCCCGAGTTTACGATCCTGTTGCTGCTAATCGTACATACCGCGACCTCGTACAAAGGCCTAGTGGATGCGACTCCGTGGCTTTCGCGTGCATCCGGCGCCGAACTAAACTTAACCGCGGCGGGTTGGTATGCGGTTCTGGTTAGTTCATCTATTTTCCAGTTCTTGTTGGGCCTCATGCTTTGGAAATGGCTGCTCTGGACCTTCTTCGCATTCAAATTGTCGAGACAGAATTTGAAGTTGGTCGCCACTCATCCCGATCAGCACGGTGGGTTAGGCTTCCTTGGTCTAACTTCGGCGGCCTTCGCGCCAATCGCGTTCAGCGCAACCGCAGTGATCGCGGCGACCTGGCGTAACGAGATCCTTCATCACGGTGCCCACCTCACAAACTTCAAGTTGCTCGCGATTGTCCTGGTTGCTCTCACTGCTCTGGTCGCGCTCGGGCCTCTCGCTTTCTTTGTTCCACGTCTGGCGGAACTCCGTCGCAGAGGAATCCTCGAATATGGAATTTTGGGCCAGCTGCACAGCACTGAGTTCCACGAAAAATGGATTATGCATCGTGCTGGGCATGAAACTGACTTTCTTGATGCTCGCGAGAGCAGTACCCTTGCCAGTTTTGGTCGAGTTTACGAGAGCATTGAAAAGATGAACGCCTTCCCGGCAGACAAGGGAGCTCTTTACACCCTGGCAGCTGCCGTCTTGATTCCCGCGCTCCCTGTGATTCTTGCAGAAGTGCCATTCATCGTTGTCCTAAGCGACCTGTTAAAGGCCCTGCGCTGATCCGCTTCGAATCAGAACTGAGCCTGATCTGACGCCTCTCGTAGGAACCAACCGGCCCGCCCGGCGCACTGGCGCTAGTGAAGCGTCGAGTTGACGCTGTTGCTTTGATAGCATATGCCGCCGGTGGCCGAACGTGGATCTCCATATTGATATCGAAGTACAGGGACGGGTCTTGCTGGTCACTGCGAGCGGTTCCGTTGCGTTGGACGCGGCCGTGCGGCTCCTCAAGCGCGCGTTTGATGCGGCGAAGGAGAACCAAGTTAACAAAATTCTGGTGAACACCATTGCAGTCAACGGGGCGCTCTCTACCTTTGAGAGATACACGCTCGCAACAGAGGTAGTGGCACATCTTAAGCAGCTTGGGATGAGTCCAAGGGTGGCCTTTGTTGGCACACCACCCACCACCGATGGGTTCGGCGTGCGCGTCGCCCAAAATCGAAACGTGATCACCGAGGTATTTTCCAGCCAAGAAGAAGCGCTAAACTGGCTTGCCAACTGGTCGGGTTGAGTACTTCTCAGACCGTCGAAATTTATGATCGCGCGAAGTAGTGACTCGGATTTCAGCTTTCTTCCAACGCTGCGGATAGTCCACTGTCAATTTTGACAATTCCATCCGGTGTCCGGAATAGACAATATCCATGAATCTGACGACATGTTTTCGCATCCACCGAAGTGATCGTCAAGACGGCTACATCTCGCACGACTCCAATCACTCGAACAATGCGATCGAGAGTGAGTGCGCTACTCGCTGCCCATCGCACATCGCTATGAAAAGCCAACGCGACGGAGACGGTCATTGAACGCTGGGGATAGACCGGCGTGGGGCGCGGACTGGGCTTGGGGTCTGCCGCTGATCCTACTGACCGTTGTTTTTCATGCTTATTTCCTCAGCCGCATCGTCGAGAGTGTTTCCGATAGGCTGGACGGTCAACACCCTCGCGGGCATCTCCGGCACACTCCGATCCTCATCGTTGGAGGGACGGCTCTTGCGGCCACCATTTTGCACGGGATGGAGGGCGCTGTCTGGGCTGTAGTTTACCGGCTTCTGGGTGCATCGCCGGACTTCAAGTCGGCGGTTCTCTATTCTCTGGAGGCGATGACGAGTTACGGCCACGAGAACCTTTTTCTAGCGCCTCATTGGCGAATGTTGGGCGCGCTGGAGGCATTGAGCGGCTGGATTCTCTTTGGCCTCACCACCGCGTTTCTTTTTGCTGTGATTCAGAGAGCATGGCCGAATACTCGCGCGGAGCGACTCCGAGTTCTTGAGCACGATGCGGCTGCTGCAGTAGTGAACAAGTCAGCGTCCGAAGCCGAAGGAACGAATCGAGTCACAGCCTCGTTATGAACAACGCCGGACGGCTCACGTGGGCTGGGTGTGCAGGAAGGCAACTTGTTATCGCGCGAAGGATCGCTGTGTCGTGCTGCACAAAATCGTCAAGCCTGCCGATTCATCCGGAATATTTTGCATCTCCGGCGCTGGAATCACTGGTCGGCTAGTTCACACCGGGCGTTCCTTTCCAATCGAGCACGTCCACGAGCTTCCACGCGTTCTGTGTCAAATCAATTTGCAGTTGCCCCTGCTTGTCCATCACGAGTTGGGCACGGGGAAACAAAACGCCGGTGCTCTTGCTTTTGTCGGAATCGTTCAAGTCGATCTCGCCGCCGCTCAAGTCAAAAGACATGGATTGCGCATCCGTCCAAGCCTCACCAAATCTAATCTGGCGGTTCGTTATAAAACGAATCTTCCTTCCGGTCGGGGTTGGAATCATCCGGATAAAGCTAACGTCATACCCCACAGTGCCGGTGAGCGAAATGCGGCCCACGGCTCTCATCTTTTTCAGCGCGTTGACCAAGCCCTCGTTCTGGCCTTGCGTAAACGCCTGCACCAATACCTGTCTCTCCTCAAGCGTCGAAAAGTCGTTTATGGTTAGGCGAATTTCAACGTTCTGTCCCAATTGAGTGCCCGTACCCATGGCTGTTGCCTCAATGGTCTCTGCCTTCTGGCAGAATGCAGGAGTGCTCCCCACCGTCAGCAGGCTGATGAAGAGCAACGCGCCGACGACAACTTTGTGCATCTTGGTGATTACGCCCCTAAAATGTCGCATCTGTTCTCCTTCCACAGTTGTTGGAGGTAGCGCCAGCAAGCTCTTTAGAACGGCTACGGCCGTCCGTTCAGTCCCGGTTCAACAGGAACCATCACGTCCGAGCGTCTGTTCTCCCCTTCGCGCCTTTTTATAGGTTGCATTGCAGTGGAACCACCTCCGCCATTCCTACCCTCTATCGCGACTGGGCGTAATTGTCAGAAGTGACAGGGCGTGGGCATCGGTCAAGAGAACGGCACTGAGCGACCACCAGCGGGCAAATGGCGATAATTACCTGTAGCAAGAGATTTCCCACCCCAGAAACGGTCCCGTGCCTGGTAAACGTCCGCTTATCGGACATTATCCTGCTTTGCGTGATTGCTCTCGCGCAGGTCCAGGATTGCTCATCAGCAAAGACAGAAATTGTTCCTCATGGAATACTTTCGCAGTCGCAACTAATACCGTGTTTCACATCAGTTCTGTAGTGTGACTGGGGGATAATTATTAGCATCTCAATCCGTGTTCTCGTGGTCGATGATTTTGTCCCCTGGCGGAGTTACATCGTTGCGAAGCTTGCGGAAAATCCTGCCTTGCGCATTGTCGGTTTCGCGGCCGACGGATTAGAAGCAGTTCAGCAAGCGGCCGAGCTGCAGCCAGAACTGATCCTAATGGACATCAACCTGCCGAATCTGAGCGGCATCGGCGCGGCCCGGAGAATTCGCGAGCTTTCGCTCAAATCAAAAATTCTTTTCGTAAGCCAGAACGTTGACCTCGACGTAGTCCGGGCAGCTCTCGACGCCGGAGGATTCGGTTACGTTCTTAAGTCCAGCGCTGAAAGCGAACTGCTCGCCGCGGTGGAAGCGGTGATGTTGGGGAAAACTTTTGTGAGTAACCAACTGGCGAGTTGCGACTTCAGCCGCGTCACCGGCGCACAAGTTTCAATTCAGAGTCCTTTCGAGGAGAGCCTCGAATCGGCTACACCGCCCCTGCCTGTAGATAAGACGTTCGGCCATTGCCACGAGGTCGAGTTCTACCGCAATGACGGATCCTTCCTCGATCGCTGCGCTCGTTTCATGGGCACCGCTTTAGCGAACGGTGATTCCGTCATACTTGTCGCAACTCTCTCGCACTGCAACACCCTCCGCCAGAGACTGGAGTCGGAAGGTTGCGATGTTGCTGAGGCCATAGAGCGATGCCGCTATCTTGTTTTGGAACCGGCGTACCTGCTTTCCGAGTTTCTGGTGAATGGCCGGCTTGACTCGGCTCGATTCATAAAATTCGGTGGCAACTTCATTGCGACCGCAATGAAGGCTGCCACCGGAAACCGACCCCGCGTTGCAGCTTGTGGAGAATGTTCCGCGCTCTTGTACGCAGAAGGCCGAGCGGAAGCGGTTCTTGAAATGGAACGGCAATGGGATGAACTTGCCCGCACACATGGCGTAGATGTTTTGTGCGGATATCCAATCGCAGGATTTCGAAGCGCAGAGGAGCGCTCCATCTTGCAAAGAATTTGCGCAGCGCACACAGCCGTGTACTCTCGCTAGCACACGTTTTCTCCCCCGAGGGCCACCAGAGCGTCGAGAGGCAAAAACTCCCCGAAAGACGTCGGTCATCTCTTCCGTACCGTAGACGCTTCCCCATAGCAAGACGCAGCAGCCTGTCACTTTTGACAATTGAATTTCGGTGGCGCCAGAGCGACTTTAATTCGGTCGGCTACAACATTGGGGAAGTTTGCACACATCAAGAGGTCGACTTTCCGCAAGGGGAGCGCTTTCAGTGCGCGACCGGGCACGCACCATATGCGGTGACCAATGGCCCGCGCCACACATCAGCGACCGCGAGCCGTTCGGAGGAGAAAACTGAAATGAATCTACCAAACTTTCCCGAAGTCGATTTGTTCTCCGCCGGTATAAATGCCCTGTACGGCGTGCTCGTCGCGCGCCAGCCATCGCACGACCGCGACTACACGGCCGCGGGGTTGCTCATCATGGCCTTCTTCGGCGGTATCGGCGGTGGCGTGGCGCGCGACCTGCTGCTCAATGACATCCCCGCACCCCTTAGGGACCCCAAGTATCTTTTCGTGTGCATTCTGATGGGTTTGCTGGGGCTGGCGATTTATCACTATGCGGCCTCCAAGGAAGAGCGGTTCCGCACCAGGACGTTGGCCTATTTCAAGTCTTTCACGCTGCCCTGGTTTGCGATTCTGGGAGCGCATAAGGCGCTCGACCACAATCTCGGGATATTCGCCGCGATTATCGTCGGGATGATTGCTACCACTGCGGGCGGAGTGTTTATTGACCTCTTTTCCGGGGTCACGCCTGAAATCGTGAGGCCTTCAGAGCAACTCGTTACGACCGCGGTGCTGGCGAGCACGGTTTATACGGTGCTCGCAGTGCTGACGAAGGGCAGCCTCTCGTTCTTTCCCGTCACGCTGATCGCGGTGTCCGTAGCGTTCATCTTCCGCGTGTTTGCCGTTCGCGAGCACTGGCCGTCAATCGTGCCCGGTGATACGCCTGCCGCAGGCCCGGTCGCGCGTGCGTGAACGCCTTCTCAAGGAAACCGCCGGCCCGTACATCGTTCTGTCCCGGTTGCGCTCTTGGCGGCTTAAGTTCTGATGCGAGCGCTACTTTAGGTGCACACGCAAGAGGAGTGGCCCATGAGCATTGCAGAACAAGCGCCGAAGGACCGGGCAACGGTTCTCGCTGAAGAGCCGACGGATCTAGGCGTCAAACGCACGCTGATGGCAGCTGAAAGAACCCTGATGGCATGGATCCGAACCGCGATTTCAATGATCGGATTCGGTTTCAGCATCTACAAGTTTTTTCAATACCTGCCCGAGGAAATTGCCGCCGGTAACATTCAGCGTCCGCAAGCGCCGCGCAACCTGGGATTGACCCTTATCGGCCTCGGCACTCTGGCATTGGCTGCAGCAGCTTGGCAGCACCGGATTTTTCTTAAGGAGGTTGCGCCGTCCCGTGTGGGGCGCATGTGGTCCATCTCGTTCACAGTGGCGATTCTCGTCATCCTTATTGGAGTCATTACATTTTACGGCGTTCTGCTGCGCCATGGGCCGTTCTAATCAAGAAGGACTTCGTACGAGAGGCCGACGGGCCGACTGGTCTAACTAGGTGATTATGGATGAACGCAGAGCGCAACTGAAAAAGAAAGCAGTCAGTGAAGCGAAGAAACTCGCAGTGATTGTAGGCTATCTTGCGATGCTGTTTGTCCTGTTGGAACTCCATAGACTCGCGATTTTGCGAGAGCAGAACCCAACGTCCCCGGTCGGTTACCGGGTTGGTTTCGCACTTGTCAATGCGCTGGTATTGGGCAAGATAATCCTGATTGCAGACGCGTTTCACTTGGCGGACGACTTGAAGGATAAAGCGCTGATCTGGGCGATTCTTTTTAAATCCGCTGTCTTTTCCGTTCTGCTGACGTGTTGTGACACCTTGGAGAAAGTGTTGATCGGAGTGTTTCACCATAGATCCATCGCTCAAAGTGCGTCAGAGCTAGGAGGCGGAGTGGAGGGGTATTTGCTTCTGACCGTGATGGCGTTCATCGTATTGATACCTTTCTTCGCGATCATGGAGACGGCCCGAGTCATCGGGGAGCACGAATTGTTCTCGATAATCTTCAAGGGCAGAACGTCTTAGCTCTCGCGGCTGGAGGCGCTTCACCGGCCTTCCAGCGGTTGCTGCCGAGTTTACGGGCGGCTGCGCTGTTTTTCGATTTTCCCTTCTGCAAGTGATGCGAATTCAATGCGTTAGGCCCTGCTAAACAGCAAAAGCGGCGAGGCATGGGTAGCCCCGGAAACCTGTCTATCTCGTGTACTTCCTCGCCTGTTAGTTTTGACAATTACACAATCCGAGGCCGTCGCCTATTCTCTGGTCGAAATAGCCAATCAGGACCGGCGGAAACTTAGTTGCCGTCACAAAGATGTCTGTAGCGGAGCGCCCATGGAATCGTCCGCAGTTCCCCAAGCCATTGAACTTATCGTTCGCGGGCTTGAGATTCTGGGAGTCGCGGTGATCGGCATTGCTTTCCCTTACGCGACTATTCGGGGCCTTGTGCAGATCAGGCAGCGTAGACCGGACGCCTATCTACAGCTAAAAGTCTTCATTGGAAAAGCGTTGCAACTCGGACTCGACTTCCTGGTCGCCGCGGATATTGTGAAGACGGTAACGGTCAACCTCACCAGGGATGGGATCGTCTCGCTGGGTTTGCTTATTTTGGTGCGAACGTTCCTGAGTTGGTCCATCACCGTGGAAATCGAAGGGTGTTTGCCCTGGCAAATCGCAAACAGCAGGGGGGCTTGAGCCATGGGAGTCTTGGAAAGAATTATCGAGAATCTCATTGCTCGCCTGGACGGCCCCCTTCACTTCCGGTTCGTCTTCCAACCTTTAATGGCAACTATTTTTGGGGTTGTCGACGGTGTCAGAGATGCAAGAGCCGGGAAGCCCGCATATTTCTGGGCCGTGCTTTTTACTCCCAAATCCCGTGATGAGCTGATTAAGCACGGCTGGAAGTCGGTCGGCAAAATTTTTATCCTCGCGATCATTCTCGACTCCGTCTACCAGATGGAGGTGCATGCGACGATTTACGCGGGGGAACTGCTTATCGTGGCGTTCACCCTGGCGATCGTGCCGTATCTCATAGTACGCGGCCCGGTGAATCGAATCGTCCGGCTGTTCCGCAGACAAGTTCGCGGAGATGCGGGTAAGCCAAAGATTGCCGACGTTACTCCAGGGCAAGGGTAGAAGGGACTAAAGGATTGAAATTGCGTGGCCATAAAGATTTGAGATTGACAACTTGGGATTGTCGCAGTCTCAAACGACAAGAAAGGTGATGCGAATATGCTTTCTGTAACTAGCGATCCATTGCCGACCAACGCTCCTCCGGGTTTCCACCTTCTAGCGAAACCCAGCGGGTCTACCTGCAATATTGACTGCACCTATTGCTTCTTCTTGTCCAAGGAGTCGCTATATCCGAACGAAAAGAACCGGATGTCCGACGACACACTCGAAATCTACATCCGTCAACTGCTCGAGTCGCACCGCACGCCCACGGTGACAGTGGCGTGGCAGGGTGGTGAGCCGACGCTGATGAAGCTCGACTTTTTCAAGCGTTCCGTCGAACTCGTTGAAAAGTACCGCCGGCCGGGTCAAGCCGTACAGCACACCTTTCAAACGAACGGCATTCTTCTCGATGACGAATGGTGCGCGTTTTTCAAGCAGCACAATTTCCTGGTCGGCCTGAGCGTGGACGGCCCTCGCGAGCTTCACGATACTTACCGGGTTGACCGCAGCAAGCACGGCACTTTCGATAAGGTGATGCGAGGCTGGCAGCAGTTGCGCAAACACGGCGTTGACTTCAACATCCTGTGCACCGTCAACGCCGCAAACGAGCACCACGGCCGCACCGTCTATCGCTTCTTTCGCGACGAACTGAAAGCAGAGTGGGTGCAGTTCATTCCGATCATCGAACGCGCCACCGAAGCGACGATCCAGATCGCCAATTTGGGCTGGAGCGAACAACCCGGCCAGAAGCGCTTGCTCTATACGCAGGCAGGCAACTTAGTAACGAAACGCTCAGTCGGCGGAGAACAATATGGGCGCTTCCTCGTGGATATTTTCGAGGAGTGGGTGCGCCACGACGTTGGCCGCGTTTACGTTCAGCTCTTCGACGTGACGCTCGAGGCCTACTTCGGCCGCCATCTACTCTGCATCCACGCCCCGACCTGCGGGTACGGCCCGGCGTTGGAATACAACGGCGATCTTTATTCCTGCGATCATTTCGTCGAGCCGCGTTACTTGCTGGGTAACATCCACCAGGAGCACATGCTGAGGCTTATATCCTCGGCCCAGCAGCGCAAATTCGGGGACGACAAGCGCGATTCGCTTACCGCTCAGTGCCGGAATTGCGCGGTTAAGCCACTGTGTAACGGCGGGTGCCCGAAGGACCGGTTCGCAGTTTCACGCGACGGCGAGCCGGGCCAGAACTACCTCTGCCAGGGCTTGGAGTTGTTCTTCACACACACGGGCCCGGCGATGCAGACCATGGCCCGGCTGTTGCAGCACGGCCGTCCGCCTTCAGAGGTGATGGCATTGACCGCTGCCGAGGACGTCAAGCAAGGACCCTATCATCCCTGTCCTTGCGGAAGTGGCAAGAAGTTCCGGTTCTGCCACGGCGACCGCGCGCCGAGCTCGCAATTCAGCGGTGTGAACCCTGCGACCACCGCGCAACCCGATAGAACCCTCAATACCGCGCACTCGGGCCACCCGTCCGGAGCCTAGTCCGGCGGCGCACACGGAGCAGCCAAATGAAGACTCGACCTCATATTTCGGCTTCAAAGCGATCTTCTTCGAGAAGAAGGGCAACTGCACCACAAAATTTGGACAAAAGGAAGGAACAAACGATGGCTTCAAAGCAACCAAATATCCTGATTCTCTGGGGTGACGATATCGGTATGTGGAACATCAGCCATTTCAGCCGTGGAATGATGGGCTACCAAACGCCGAATATTGACCGTGTCGCCAAAGAAGGCGTCACCTTCACCGATTATTACGGCCAGCAGAGCTGCACCGCTGGACGCGCGGCTTTCATCACCGGCCAGAACCCACTCCGTACTGGCTTGACCAAAGTCGGCATGCCTGGTGCCACCGTCGGACTGCAAGCCGAAGACCCGACGATCGCCGAACTGCTAAAGCCGCTCGGCTACGCTACCGGTCAGTTCGGCAAGAACCATCTGGGCGACCGGAATGAATTCTTGCCGACCGCGCACGGATTCGACGAGTTCTTCGGCAACCTCTATCACCTGAACGCCGAAGAGGAACCAGAACTACCAGACTACCCTAAGGACCCGGCGTTCCTGAAACAGTTCGGGCCCCGAGGTGTAATGCACAGCTGGGCGACTGAAACGGATGACCCAACGACTGATCCTCGCTGGGGCCGCGTAGGCAGACAGAAGATTGAAGACACCGGGCCGCTGACCAAGAAGCGGATGGAAACCATAGATGAAGAGATCACCGCAGGCGCTATCGGCTGGATGGAGAAACAGGTCAAGTCGAACAAGCCCTTCTTCCTCTGGTACAACTCCACGGCTATGCACTTCAGGACGCACCTTGCCGCAAAGAACAGAGGCAAGAGCGGGCAGGACGACTATAGCGATCGGATGGTCACCCACGACGAGCAGATCGGTGAGATCCTCAACAAGGTCGATGAGCTGGGCATCGCGGATGACACCATCGTCATGTATTCCACCGACAACGGCCCTGAGAACGACACTTGGCCCGACGGCGCCAACACCCCGTTCCGCAGCCAGAAGGACACGAACTGGGAAGGCGCTTGGCGGGTTCCGTCGTTCATGCGTTGGCCGGGCAAGATCAAGGCGGGCACCGTGTTGAACGGCATCGTTTCCCATCAAGACATGTTGCCGACGTTGCTGGCTGCGGCTGGAGATCCGGACATAAGCCAGAAGCTCCTCAACGGTTACAAGGCTGGGGACAAAACGTTCAAGGTGCACATTGATGGCATCAACGTGCTGCCCTATCTCACAGGCGAGGTGAAAGAGAGCCCCAGAAACTACTTCTTCTATGTCAGCGATGACGGCGGCGTCATGGCGGTTCGGCAAGGCGACTGGAAGTTGGTTTTTGAAGTCCAGCGTGCAACTTCGACGGCGGTTTGGCAAGAACCGATGGTGAAGCTGCGCCTTCCAAATATCTATAGTCTGCGCCGTGATCCGTTTGAACGCGCCGATGTCAATTCCAACGTCTATTACGATTGGATGATCGATCATGTTCCGCAGCTTTATCAATGCCAGGCAATCGTTGCGGCACAGATCGAAAACTACGTGAAGTATCCGCCGCGCCAAAAGGCAGCATCATTCAACCTCGACGCGGTAATGCGGCAGCTGGATCACGCAGCGACCAGCAAGGCGCCAGCTCACGCGCCGGCAGCAGTTGCAGCAGGCGCCAAGGGCGATTGAGCTGCGATAACCCAGGCTGGGCAAGACAGGTATCCCCGGCGGATCATGTATCTGCCGGGGATAATCTGATCTGTTTATGAATGACGTGCTTCTTCTTGTGCCTCAGCGCTGATGGCGACGGACTGGACGTGTGGATGTTTAAAGTCTCGGCTAATTTTCAATGATTACGCAAAAGGAACACGATCCGGCTTTGCTGGATGTCGCGGAAGAAGTCCGCGCCTTCTACGATCGTTATCCCTATCCTCCGCCGACCGATAGCCTCGAAAAATATCGTCGCCTCTGGCAAGACCCGCAAAGACGCCGCGCCGATTTTCATTTATTTTGGCCCGATCGGCCTTTTTCGGAAAGCCAATCCATCCTCATTGCCGGCTGCGGGACAACTCAGGCAGCAAAGCACGCCATGCGCTGGCCTACGGCGCAAGTTATAGGCATCGACGTTAGCGCAACGAGCGTGCGGTGCACTGAGGACCTTAAGCGGAAACACGCTCTGGACAACCTTCACGTCTACGAGTTGCCCATCGAACGTGCAAACGACCTGGAGATGAGCTTCGATCAGATCGTGTGCACTGGCGTGCTCCACCACATGGCCGACCCCGATGCGGGGCTCGCAGCCTTGCGCGACGTGCTCAAACCGGACGGGGCAATACATCTCATGGTGTATGCGCCTTATGGTCGAACGGGCGTCTATATGCTGCAGGAGTTCTGCAGACGCATCGGCATTCGTGCGAACGACGCCGACATCCGGGACCTTATCGCTGCGCTCAAGACTTTGCCACCGGGACATCCGCTGGAAAACCTGCTACGCCAGGCTCCAGACTTTCGGCAAGAGGCCGCGCTAGCTGATGCGCTTCTCCACCCGCATGACCGCGCATATTCGGTTCCGCAATTGTTCGATTTCCTGGAGATGGCTGGACTACAATTCGGCCGGTGGATAAAACAAGCACCCTACTTCCCTCGCTGCGGAGTCATGGCAAAAATCCCGCAAGCTCGGAGGATGGCACAGATTTCCTTGGCGGAACAATTCGCTGCCGCCGAGCTCTTTCGAGGCACGATGGTTCGCCACAGCTTGGTTGCTTATCGGAACGATAGCTGCTGCAACGCGCAGGCAGTGAGCTTTGCCGATGACGCTTGCCTTCGTTTTGTGCCCATTCGAATGCCAGACACCATCTGCGTTCAAAAGGGGCTGCCTCCCGGAGCCGCTGCCGTCTTGATCAATCAGAACCACACCTATACAGATCTGTTCATGCCAATAGACTCGACTGAAAAGCGTCTGTTTGATGCCATAGACGGGAACCGTTGTATTGGCGACATCGTGGAAAGCGCGTTGTCATCCTCACATCAAAAAACGCAGCTCGACATCGCGCGTGCCTTCTTTGAACGGCTCTGGTGGTATGACCAGGTGGTCTTCGATGCATCACGGCAGCTCGCCTGAGTCTCGCTTTTCGAGAACCAGCGTAAGGTCCAGAAAGTGTTTTCCAAACTGTTTGGCCGCAATCGAGAAAACGGCGGACGCTTCGAATCCGCGTCTGAAATGAACTGGAAGGTCCAGGCGCAACGGGTCCAACGCGAGGCCCATGTCTATTATTTCGCGTTCAAACATCCCCGAGTGCCGTGGTACGCAAAAGTGGTCGCCGCGTGCAGCGCATGCTACCTGTTTAGTCCCGTTCAGTTGATTCCGAGTTACATTCCGGTGATCGGATTCCTGGACGATTTCCTGGTTCTCTTCGTGGCGGCGAAGTTGCTTCAAAGAATTATTCCTCCGGACGTACTCGCCGAATGCCGCGAGCTAGCGGATGCGGCGGAATTGCGCAGGAAAGAAGAAATAAGATCGACCGGGGCTACCATTGGTTTCGTCGCCATCGCCGCGGTGTGGCTCCTCGTAGCGGTTGGCGTCAGCATAGTAATGGCCAGATATATCTCTGCCGAAGGCGCGATGGCAAAATAGTTCGTTACGCTAGTTGACAACCCTGCGGACTCAGCCTTACGAATCTCCGGCTGCTCAGTACTGGAAAAGCGACCAGTTGGAGATTTCTCTGCAAAAGATTTTAGGAAGGCACTGACGCACTGATTCCAGGAGAATGGCGGCGAGAGTGGGATTCGAACCCGCCGATCCCAAGAAATTTGCATGGTTATTGGTAAAACGTAAGCCTATTTGTTGTCAATAGAGAAAGCAGGCGCAGAGCGCAGAACCGAGGTTTTGCCGCTAACGATGGGAAATCTGATATCTCGGATTTTGGCCGATGTCTTAGGAAGACTTAGGAAATCTCCACAGGAATTCGGAGCGCCCGAGATGCAGAGAAGGAGAGCCCACGGGGAGTACCGCATTCGAATCCAGCGCTCGCGCCTAGAAAACTTGAGAACGCGAGACTATTGAAGAGAATGTGAGTACCTGCTTTCCAGAACGTAGCCGACACATTAAACGCGCTCCAACAGGATGCAGATGCTCTAAAAGCCGCAGCCGCGGCGAAAGATGCTGCGGGTGTGACGCTCGACCTTGCCGAGAAACAGTATCAATCCGGGTACGCCAACTACCTCGCGCTATTGAGCGCAGAACAAGCCTATCAGCAAGCCGTGATCAACTTGGTTCAGGCCCAAGCCAATCGCTATGCGGACACCGCCGCCCTATTTCAAGCCCTCGGCGGCGGATGGTGGAACCGTACCGACATTCCGAAGAGCTAATCATGAAGACGGAACTCATCACCTGTTCATCCACGGTCGTGCCGGCCACAGCAAGTTTAACCGTGAGCGCTGTCTCGGTGGTTCTTGGAATTTTTATCGCTGTTTCTCCGGATCGCGCTGCCAAGATTTGGGGAGCGCAACGACTCGACAATTTAGCTCCCGCCGGGAGAGCTTTGTTCGGACGGTGGTACCGCGCCTTTGGGATCCTTCTTTGTCTGGCAGGCGTGCTGTTCGCGGCTGAAAGCATCATGATTTCGATTTATCATCAATAGAAATTTCCTCGGCTTCACTTCAAATGCGGCTCGCTCCTCCTCCCGCGGTCGCTACAGATATCGGAACGGACCCTGGGCCAGGTCACCTTAATTGTCTTGTTAGTTTGCCGCAGCACTCTGGACGGGCGGGTAGGGCAGAGCGATCCCATCCCCCGCCAAGCGCCTGGACTAAAGAGACCGCCGACACCATACGGCGGCCAAGAATATTAACGGCGGTGACTTCGTCGGAGAGAGCAGCGGTCTCGGCCGTTGTCACTTCGAGGTAGCTGGTGACTCCGCCCGTGTAGCGGGTGTTTGCGAGTGTGAGGTACTTCTGGGCGGCCACGACCGCTCCTTGCTGAACCTGTGCTTCGTGCTCAAGGATACGCAACGCGGCTACGTTGTCTTCCACCTGTTGGAAGCTGGTAAGCACCGTTTCGCGATAGTTGGCGACGGTTTGATCGTAGGCGGCGATGGCTTGGTCTGAAGCGGCCCGGCGCCTTCCTGCGTCGAAGATTGTTTCCGTCGCAGACAACCCAACGGACCACAAACCACTGGGCCCCTGTAGCAAAGTCGTGATGGCTGTGCTTTCAAATCCGCCCGCTGCGCCCAAATTGACTAGCGGGTAGTAGGCAGATTTTGCCACGCCGATCTGCGCATTCGCGGATGCCACCCTCCTCTCCGCGGCGGCGATGTCCGGGCGCCTTTCCAGGAGTTCCGAGGGCACGCTTACAGGAATGGGCGGAGGCGGCGCGACGAGAGGCAGCGGAGGAAGAGTGAACTCCGCGGGAGGTTTCCCGATGAGAACCGCAACTGCATGTTCGTACTGCGCGCGCGCAACTCCCACATCAATTGCCTGGGCTCGCGTCGTCTCCAGTTGAGTGTCGGCCTGTTGAACCTCCACTTCGGAGGCGATTCCGCCCGCAAACCGGCTCTGGATCAAATCCAAGGCTTGTTGATACTGCGTCACGGTCGAGTTGAGGAGCTGTTCTTCGGCGTCCAGGCTGCGAGCGAGAAAGTAGTCAACCGCCAGATCCGCGTGCATGCTCAGATTCACTGTGGCCAGGTCTGCCGCACTCGCTTGTGCTTGTTCTCGATAAGACTCGACCGTGCGGCGCACTCGCCCCCAAAGGTCAACTTCGTAGGAAAGGTCGAACGGCAGCGAAAAATCATTGTAGGTTATGCCGACAAACGTCGAGCCCGGCGGCGGCGCGTTGGCGGAGACTCGCGTGCGAGTGGCTGATGGTCCGGCCGTCACCGTGGGGTAGAAGTCGGCTCGATAGTAGCGAAGAATGGCGCGTGCCTGTTGATACTGCGCGTCCGCGGCTTTCAAGTTCTGGTTCGATACGTTGACCTGGAGTTCCAGCGCATCCAGCTGAGGATCTTGAAATATCTTCCACCAGTCACCGCCAAGATTCTGGTCATTCGGCTGAGCGGGCTTCCAGTCCCCGACTTCCTTATACGCAGAAGGAGTCTCCACGACTGGCGTGTGGTAATTAGGTCCGACCGTGCAACCGCCCAACTGGAGCAGCGCTGCCGCGAAGAGAACTTTTGGCCATATTGCCTGCGGGCGGTTCTCGACCAAATTCATTTTTCGACGCGTGATCGCTTGAGTCATTTGATATCTCCCGGCAATGTTGCCTGAACTACCTCGACTTTCTGTCCTTGAACGATTGAGTCGGGCGGGTTGACAATGATTTGATCGCCGGAGTGAAGACCGGCGACGATTTCGATCTCGTTACCGAAATCATGGCCGGGAGTCACCGGCGTGAGCACAACTTTTCCGTCTCTGACGACCCCAACACGTAAACCTTCTGAGCGGAACAGCAGTGTATTGACCGGAATCAGGTACGTGGAGCCTTCAGTCGGGATCTGCAGGTGCACCTCTGCGTACGATCCTGTGAGCAATGTTCCGGTAGGATTTTCCACATCTACCTCGATCAACAGTGTCCGCGTGGTCACGTTGATGGCATCCGCCGTGCGCACCACCTTCCCCTGAAACTTGCGGCCAGGAAATTCGGCGAGAGTGAGCACTGCGGTCATGCCGACCTTGATCCCTCGTGAGTACTCTTCCGGAACGTTTACGTAAACACGCAACTTGCCGGGCTGCGCGATGTGAAAGAGATCGGTTTTTACTCCGCCACTGCTGCCGGAGTTGATTAAGTCGCCGATGTCCGTATTGCGAGCGGTGATGACACCGTCGAATGGAGCGTAAATCCTTTCGAAAGATACGAGAGCTGCATACTGCTGGACGGTCGCCTGATCTGCTTCGACAATCGCTTTATTCGCATTGTAGGTGCCAACTGCATTGTCAACGTCCTGTTGTGATACTGCGTTCGTTTTCAAGAGGCGCTGATACCGGGCCTTGGTGATTGTGGCGAGCTCAAGGTTGGCCTGTGCGGTTAACAGGGTGCTTCGGGCCTGCTGAAGCTGCTGGTCCACTTCCGGGGTCTCAATAACCGCGAGCAATTGGCCCTTCTTCACATGCGCCCCGATGTCGAAATACCACTTCTTCAGATATCCATTTGTCCGTGAATAAATCGGCGAGGTTATGTACGGCTGCACGTTTCCAGGCAGAATGAGGTCCTGGTCAGGCTCTGCTTGTTTTGGCGATACAACCGACACCGCCGTCACAGCCGCTTGTGTAGCGTCCGCGCGCAAGGACCGTTCGGCTTTGACGCGCGACCAAATTCCGGAGACCAAAAGCGCGGCCAACAGCAGCGCAGCCGCTAGAAACAGCCATCGGGAATCCCGATGTCGTGCCGCTCCGGCGCCGTTTGGCGCTGCTGAATTCTTGCTGGCCTGAGTTCCGTTTTTAGTTCGCATAGACATAGTGACTCCGGGCAAATCGACAGTTAGTCTTGGCCTCCGGTTTCAGCCGCGTGCCGTCGCGATCCCTGTATGACGCTGAAAAAAGTCGGGACAAAGAGTAGGGTCGAAACCGTCGCGAAAAGCAACCCGCCAATGACGGCGCGACCAAGAGGAGCGTTTTGTTCGCCGCCGTCGCCTAGCCCTAGAGCCATCGGGATCATGCCGATGATCATGGCGAGCGCGGTCATGATCACGGGGCGAAAGCGCGTGAAACCCGCCTCCAGCGCGGCGCCGACAGAATCCTTTCCTTCCGCCATCTTTTCCGTCGCAAAGCTCACGACCAAGATGCTGTTTGACGTTGCGACGCCCATGCACATGATCGTGCCCATGAGGGCGGGCACGCTCAAAGTGGTATGCGTTACGAATAAAAACCAGGCAATCCCGGCAAGTGCAGCGGGCAGGGCGGAAATCATGATGAAAGGGTCGAGCCAGGACTGAAAGTTGACTACGATCAGCAGGTACACGAGCACGATCGAAAATGCCAAGCCGCTCAGAAGCCCGACGTAAGAAGCCCGCATGGTCTGAACCTGCCCGCGTACGACGACACGAGAACCGCGGGGGAGTTGCTCGCGTGAATCGTGAATGATTTTGTCTATGTCCCTGGCCACGCCGCCCAAGTCGCGGCCGGCAGGGGCGCCAAAGATGTCAATCACCGGCGCGACGTTGAAGTGAGAAACCACCGCCATGCCCGCGCCCCTTTGCATTGCGACGAGGCTGGCCATTAGCGATGGGGGAGCTGTGGGGTCTGTACCGGTGATGGGAATGTTCTCAAGATCCTGCAAAGTATCCTCGTGGTACTGCGGCGTCTGAGTCGCGATCTGGTAGCTGACGCGATTCTTTGGATCAACCCAGAATGTGGGCGAAGTCTGGAAGCTGCCACTTAGCGATACCAGAAGATTCTGTGCAATATCGTGCGCGCTAAATCCGAGCTCTTCCGCTTTGGTGCGTTCGACTCGAAAGCGCAGGTAGGGCTCGTCGAAGGGCTGCTGGATCCGCAGATCGGCCGTTCCTGGGACGGATCTCATCTTGTCGAGAAGTGCGTCTGCGAAACGCCGGTTTCCCTCCAGGTCGTTGCCCACAATCTGCACGTCTATCGGAGCCGGCAGCCCAAAATTGAGAATCTGTCCGACCATGTCGGCCGGCAAGAAGGCAAAAGTCACACCCGGGAACTGTTTCGGAAGTGTCTGACGAAGCTGGTGAATGTAATTGTCCGTCGGATGGTGATTGGCGGAGAGGTTCACAAGAATGTCGGCATCCGAAGTACCCACTGGCGCCGAATTGCTATAGGAGAGGTTGATGCCGCTATAGGGCAAGCCGATGTTGTCGATGACGCTCTGGACTTCGCTCGCTGGAATCTGCTTCCGAATCCACTGCTCCACCAGATCACAGAGGTTGGCCGTTTCTTCAATGCGCATCCCCGTGGGGGCTCGCAGATGAAGCTTGAACGTGCCGCTGTCCACACTGGGGAAAAAGTCCTGGCCCAGCCACGGAATGAGAATTGCAAGAGAGCCCAGGCAGCCCACGAAGAAGGCGATCAGGAAAGCGCGCCGGTGATGGAGGCAAATCTCCAGCATTCCGCGATAGCGGTGACGAAACCTCTCGAAGGCCGCCTCAAACCGCTTTTGAAGCAACACCAACGGATTGCGGCTGGCGGCATTCGCGTCCGCGGTCTTATCGCCACGCAATAGGTACTTCGCCATGGTCGGAACGATCGTGCGCGAGAGCAGATACGATGCCAACATCGCGAAAACGACCGCTTCGGCGAGTGGCACAAAGAGATAGCGCGCCACACCGGACAGCAAAAACATTGGAGCAAACACGATGCAGATTGAGAGCGTGGCCACAAAAGCCGGCGTGGCGATTTGCGAGGCGCTGTCGAGGACAACTTCGTCCATATCTTTCTCTGGCTCCGCTTCGCGATTTCGATTGATGTTTTCAACTTCGACTGTCGCATCGTCCACGAGGATTCCGACGGCCAGAGCGAGTCCACCCAGCGTCATGATGTTGATCGTTTCTCCGATCGCGCTGAACACGATGATCGAGGTCAAGATCGCGAGTGGAATCGAGGTTGCGATGATAAGGGTGCTGCGCCAGCTGCCTAGGAAAGTGAGAATCATGAAAGCCGTCAGACAGGCAGCGATAAGTGTTTCGCGGACCACACCGCTGATCGCGCCACGAACGAAAATCGACTGGTCGGCCAACGGTTCTATCTGTAGCTGGGGTGGAACGGTTGTCTTGATTTGGGGCAGAAGCGTCTTGACGCCCGAAATCACGTTCAGAGTCGATGCATTCCCCGCTTTTTGGATCGTCAGCAACACCGAGCGCTGTCCGTTGACTTTCACGATGTTGGTCTGCGGAGGGAAACCATCGCGCACCCACGCCACGTCCTTGATGTAAATGGTAGTGCTGCCGATTGTTTTGATCGGGATGCGATTCAGGTCGTCGATCGTTTGCGGCGCGGCATTCGGAATGGAGACGTCGTACTCCCTTGAGCCGATCTTAGAGGTCCCGGTGGGCAGAATCAGGTTTTGCAGACTAATGGCATTCACTACGTCCAGTGCGGACAAACCCTTCGACTGCAATGCTGTCGGGTTCAGGTCCACTTGCACCTGGCGTTGCTTGCCGCCATAGGGATAAGGAACGGACGCGCCCGGAACCGTGATGATCTGCGTACGAATGAAATTCAAACCATAGTCATTGAGTTCTTGTTCGGACATGTTTTGGCCAGACAGCGCCAATTGCAGGACGGGCACGCTCGATGCGCTATAGGCCAGAATCAGAGGAGGCGTCGTGCCGGCAGGCAACTGCTTGAGCTGAGTCTGAGAAACCGCGGTGATCTGTGCGATACCCTGTTCAATGTTCGCGGTCGGCTGCAGGAACACCTTGACGACGGCAATTCCATATAACGATTGCGATTCGATGTGCTCGATGTTGTCAACGGTCGTGGTAAGGGCTCGTTCTGTGACGCTTACGATGCGGTCGGCCATGTCCTCTGGCACAAGACCGTTATAAGTCCAGATGATGCTGACCACGGGAATGTCGATATTCGGGAAAATATCCGTGGGAGTGCGGACGATGGCGAGCGCTCCCATGATCACGATGAGAATGGCGACCACCACGAAGGTGTAAGGCCGCCGCAATGCGAGTCGAACGATCCACATAGCTCATATCCCCGGACATATTTCCTTGATTCAGTAACCGACTATGCAGATCGAATGCCACAGGGGAGTCGGGCCGGCACTCCATGAAATGTCTGAAAACAGAGGCCCTAAGCCAGGGGAAAGAAGATCAGAGGAACGAAACGGCGAGAATGAATCCAGAGAATTGAACGGCTGTCAGCGCGCTGGCACGGCCGCTTCGCGACAGGGCAGCGGCGTCAACACAGTGCCGGAAATCATTAGGCGCAAACCGCGGCAGCGCATCGTCTTCACGAGCCTCACGCCGTTTCGCAGTATCCATATTCAGATCGGCGCGACGCACAAGGTCGGTCATTCAAATAGAACTTTCGCCATCATCCCCTTGTCTTCGTGATTGAGCAGATGGCAGTGAAAAACGGACATGCCGCGGATCACGGGATTAGTGAAATCCATGATGACATCTACGGTTCCGCCGTACGGGACATTCACCGTGTCCAGCCACACCGGGCCGGGAATCGGCTTATCGTTTTCGGCATATGCCAGGAAATGTACTTGATGGATGTGCATCGGATGCAGTTCTGCTGTGGCGTTGACGATTCTCCAATGCTGGTACGTTCCAATCTTCACACGGGCCATGGGAGCGGCATCAAGCGTGAATTTCTGTCCGTTTATGTAGAAGCCGTTTTTATCCTCCGTGAATATCACGGTGAATCGAGGGGGTGCCTTTTCTTCCGCGGCGAGGTCCGGTGTTTTGAAAGCGGGCTTGAGAGAGCTTTGCGAAATTTTGGCTGTTGAGTAGCCCGCCGCCTGCGGAACGATGTCGGCTAATATCATCTGCGGATCGGGATCGCCGACGGGCCCGGTGTCCACACAGCGGGAGATCAGATGCCGCGGCTCGCCGGCCGATGGACCAGTAACAATGGCCTCTAGCCTGCCCGCCGGCGGCAACAGGACGTGGTCGGCGACACGCGTTGGGTGAGCGGGATCGTGACGAGCGATAGGCATTCCGTCCATCGCGACGATTTCGAACGTTTGACCTTCCAGCTGCAGATCCAGATAGCGATCCGCGGAAGCGTTGACGAGACGCCAGAACTGACGCTCGCCAGGAGCAATTTCAATTTGCGGCCGTAGGGACCCGTTAATCGTGAAGACCTCTTCTGGCGCCTCTGCTTCTCCACCGCAAACAGCCGAACTGAGTCCAACGCTCTGCATTACATTTCGAGCCTGCGGATCGTGCACGACTGAACGGCCACGCACTACCAGGATGCGTTCGGGCAAGCCGGCGAGCGCCGGATAATACGATTCAATTCCTTCAATGACCAGCGCACCGGACATCCCGTCGAGCGCTTGTTGGTAGCTTTCTCCGTGCGGATGCGTGTGGTACCAATACAAGCCGGGCGGGTGGTCTTTCGGAATTTGCACGGCATAGCGAAGCGACCGGCCGGGCGTGGCCATCATGGTCAAGACATCATCCTGCGGAGGGTTCGGCGAAACTGTCAGGCCGTGAAAGTGCAAATTGGTCATGTCCATGCACGGAGGAATCAAACATCGCTCCTGCGGCTTGGCCGGAAGGTCGTTGATGTAAGTAATCTTCAGCAGATCGCCCGGCGATAAACGCAAAGCCGGAGCGATTGGTTGGCCATTAAAGTAGAAAGCGTCCTTTCCATCACGTGTGATGCCGGCGTGCAAGGTCAGCGAAAGTGTGTGGTCCTTCGCGCGGAGTTCCGGAGGGTTTGAAAGCAGGTGTGCTGGCGTCCCCGTTATCGCCAAGTTACATAGAGAAGCCAGCACTATGATTGCGATCGGCCGGATTAAGGTCATGGTTTCCTCCCATTGCCCGATTCGCGAAGCCTCGTCCTCAAGTGGTTTATTTGCTCGACGAACTGAACGAGCAAGCAGCCGAACGCTGAAACTTCAACCTGCTTGCAGAACGTTATACCAAATCTCCAGCAGGGAGTGGAGACGTTCCCCCTGTCCTGCCCGCGTCATCTCGAAGAGCATGGATGGCATTTGCCAATCATTTTTTCCACGCCCTTCATCGGGTAGCGGCTTACGCTCGGTTAGCCGTTGTTGTCTATGAGCCGCTGGGGCGCTGTTGCGTCAGATGATATGCAGGCACGTGTTCCTGCGCTTCTGCCGCCGCTTGACCCACTCTCTTTTCGTAGTTCGACTCGGCCACCTGGCTGCCATCGGCTTCGCCCTCGTCAAACAACTTCTCCAGGAAGTACTTGTTTCCATATTTGTTGAAAATCAATTCACTCTTGCGTGGCGAGGAGTTTGCTTCTGCGGCGTGGACTTGAAACAGGGCCGCGACGGAGCCGTCGGGTTTGCTGATCTCCATGACGGTCAGATCGGAGTCGTCCAACATGCGGATGATGTACTTCCCTGCTGGAAGTTTCGTGTCGCCGGCGTGAAACTGAAACGGGATGTCTGCTTCCATGCTTCCGATGAGCTGCGCGTGCGCCTGGTTCGGATAAATCAGCGTCGCAAAAACTAGACCCATGAACAGTGCGACCAGATTACGTGTTTGCACTTTGTTGTTGCCCTTGTTGATGTTGCCGCCTTCTTCTACGACCATTGTGTTTTCTCCTTATTCGAATTGTCGCCAATGGCTAGATGCCCCCGGCAACTCAAGTGGAGCAGGCAATGGCGCTGCCAATCGGATTGCGTTCGCAAATGGTGGAAAACAAAGACAGACCTCGGGTGCGAGGACATTCGCCGATGCCAGTTGGCTGGACGCGATGTCCTTATCCCGACAATTTGAACCGGACGATACGCGTGATGTGCACGAGGGGGGCTCCGGCAAACATCGCGAGAAATCAATCCGACTGTCCGGAGCGACCGACACATGTCCAAAGTCCCGACAACCGAACCGGCTCGGTCAATTTCTTACTTCCGCGTGAAACTCGATTTGCAGCACTTCCGGTAATTGCGCCGGGAACGCGGGTTGGTGCGGAAATTGCCTGTACTCACCCTGCAGGCGACGCAGAGCAAGCCTGCTACGCGGAAAGGAGGTCGTTGCTGAAGCGTGAAATACCCAACTTCTGCATGCGGAAGTAAAGCGTGGATCTCTTAATCCCCAAGCGCGCCGCGGCGCCGTTCGGACCGGCGACAACCCAGCGCGTTTGCTTGAGAGTTTTGAGAATGTGGTCGCGCTCCGCGTCCTTCAGCGTAACCGCTACCGGAGACTCGGCGACGGCGGAAGGGTTCAATTCCGCGAGAGGAGAACGCAGAACCGGGCCATCAGTTAAGATGACGCTGCGTTCGATGAAATTCTGGAGCTCGCGAATGTTGCCCGGCCACGCGTAAGAACGAAGCGCGGAAACAGTTGCAGGAGGGATTTGCTCGATTTGCTTACCCATCCGTCGCCCATAAATCTCGACAAAATGTGCCACCAGCCCGGGAATGTCTTCACTGCGTGCTCGCAACGGAGGGAGAGTGATGGGGAACACATTCATACGATAGAAAAGATCGCTGCGAAATTCGCCCCTCTTTACCATGTCCGTCAAATCCCGGTGTGTCGCGGCGAGTAGTCGCACATCCACCTGGTGCGTTCTTGCACTGCCCAGGCGCTCAAACTCCTGTTCCTGTAGCACGCGCAACAGCTTGGGCTGTAGCGCCAAGGGAATGTCGCCCACCTCATCCAGAAAAAGAGTGCCTTTGTCCGCCGCTTCGAAGCGACCGATCTTTTGCGCGATGGCGCCGGTAAAGGCGCCCCTCTCATGGCCAAAAAGTTCACTTTCCAAGAGGTCGAAGGGGATGGCCGCGCAATTCAGCTTTACGAAGGGACGCCCGCACCGCGAACTGATGTTGTGGATCGCGCGAGCGATTAGCTCCTTGCCAGTCCCTGTTTCTCCTTGGATGAGCACGGTGGAATCCGTGGGCGCGACTCGTTCGACTTCTCCGAAAACCGATTCCAGGGCAGGGCTATTACCGATGATTTGCTCGAATCTGCGCTGATTACGGTCCCTGTCAACAGGCTCCGCTTTCTTGAGAATCCCCATGGGACACCTCCTGGCGCGGCTGGATGCGCTTTTTCGTTAAATGTTCAGAGCCGCTCGAACGCTTTCGAGGAGAGCTTCGTCGTCAAAGGGTTTTGCAAGGAACTCCACTGCACCGGACCTCATCGCCTGCATCCGCATTTTTTCGTCTCCATGCGCCGTGATGAAGACGATCGGAATCCTGCAAGCGTCGGCGTTCAGTTTCGCCTGTAGCTCCAGGCCTGACATCCCCGGCATGCGGATGTCTGCAATCAGACACGCAGTCTCTCTCGGCTGGCCGGATTCCAAGAACTCCTCTGCCGAGGAAAACGCCTGCGCCCGCAATCCGACTGCTTTCAGCAGGCCCTCCAACGCGCTCCGCATCAAGTCATCATCGTCGACAATCGCAACCAATTTAGTGCTCCTTTGCATGCCCATGGCAGGAAACTAACAGCAACGCCGAACCAGGCGCAATTATACGTTGGTATGAGAAGGTCGCACAGAAAGCCGGCGTCGAGGTCCCGGAGACATCTCTGAGAAAGCGGGAGTTACACGAAAAGATCGTATTGCACTATTTCGTTTTCGAAGGAAGCTGAAGCTTGCCGGCCATCTTCACCAACTCCGCGAGGGATCCGGCGCGCATCTTACGCATCACATGTCCTCGATGAATCTTCACCGTAATTTCGCTGGTCCCCAGCTCGGAAGCGATTTGCTTGTTAAGCATGCCCGAAACCACCAGGCCCATGACCTCCCGCTCGCGCGGGGTCAATGCCTCGTAGTGCTCCCGCAAGTCGACAAGCGCGCGCTCCTTTTGACGGACCGCGCGGTCATGCTCCAAAGCTTGATGCACCGCATCGAGCAGGTCCTGGTCCAGGAACGGCTTGGTCAGGAACTCCATCGCGCCGGACTTCATGGCCTTCACACTCATCGGAACATCACCATAGCCGGTGATAAATATGATGGGAATCTGGACGCCTGATTCGGCCAGCTCACGCTGAAAATCCAAACCGCCGATTCCAGGGAGGCTCACGTCCAGCACCAGGCAACTGGGCACATCGGGCCGCTCAGCTCGTAAGAACTCTTCGGCCGTCTCGAACGTCTGGGAGCGCAAGTCTGCCGACTTGAGCAGCCCCTCGAGCGACGCACGCACAAATGCATCGTCGTCAATCACAAACACCGTCGGAGCGCTTTTGGACGTCATTCCTGCGCCTCCATCTTGCTGGGTAGGGTGAAATTAAAACTTGCACCGCGTGGAGAGTTGTCCGCAGCCCACAAACGTCCGCCGTGCGATTCGACGATCGAGCGGCTGATCCGAAGACCCATGCCGATCCCATGAAGCTTCGTGGTAAAGAATGCACTAAAGATCTGGTCCGCCTGGCTCGGTGGAAGACCTACACCGGTATCGCTAACGGACACCTGCAATTGATTTTCCGCTCCGTACGACCGGATGACGAGCTCCCGCCTCCCATCCACCTCCTTCATTGCGTCGATGCCATTCGCCATCAGGTTCATAAGCACCTGTTGCAATTGCACGCGATCTGCCATGACCGGAGGAAGGGCCGCCGCCAGCTCCGTCCGGAAAGATATGAAGTATCGTGTTGCTTCACCTTGCAGGAGGATGACCATCTCTCGGATAACGTCGTTTACGTCCACTGACTCCCGTTGCGGAGCACCCTTCTGGAAGAGCAGGCGTACCCGGCTGATGATTTCCGCCGCACGCTTTCCGTCAGTCACGATTCTCATCGCAGCCGCGCGGGCCTCTTCCACATCGGGCTGATCACGCGTGAGCCAGCGCAAGCAAGTATTGGCATTGGTGACGGCGGCGCCGATCGGTTGATTCACTTCGTGCGCCACGGAGGCAGTCAGCTCTCCCATGGTGGTCACCCGGCTGACGTGGGCGAGGTCTGCTAGCGCCTGACGCAGCGCTTCTTCGGCCCGTTTGCGTTCGGTGACGTCCATCACCGCTCCAACAAACTCGATAATTCCCGATTTGTTCCCTAAGGCATGAGCCACCACGTGGACATATTTGACGGAACCATCTGGCATCACCAAGCGATATTCATGGTCAAAATCCTTCCCGTTCTGCGCCGCGCTCGCGATTGTCTGTTTCACCAGGGCCGCGTCTTCTGGGTGAACCCGTTGGAGAATAAGCTCCACAGTCGGTTTCGTCGTTCGATCGTATTGGAAAATTCGAAACGATTCGTCGGACCAGGTAACCTCGCCGGTGGAAACCCTCCATCCAAAACTGCCCGTGTGGCTCAGTCGCTGTGCTTCCGATAGATACGCCTCGCTTTGCTGCAGCTTCTTTTCCTGAACTTCTAAGGTCTGAGTAGCGAATCGCATGTCAACCCAGGACGTCAGCAGAGCCAGCCCGAGGACGATAAAGGTGACGGCGGCAATTCCCGCGGTGCCAAGTGTGGAGACGCTTACGGCATGAGACAGGTCCACCGGCATGTCGGAGCGGGTGAAACTGGCGGCGGCCATGCCCGTGTAATGCATGACGGGGATCGCCGCGCCCATCACGGCGGCTCCGGTTAACTTGTCCCAGCCGATCCCCGCTGTCTCATCTCGGAAATGAAAGGTAATCCACAGCGCAGCCAGAGAAATCAAAACCGCGAACACGACGGACAGGATAACCAAAAAGGAATTAAACCGGCATACAGCAGATAAACGCATGGCGGCCATGCCGATGTAATGCATGCTTGCGATACCCGCACCCATGAGGACACTTCCGGCGAGGGCTCGAAACCAACCCATTTTCTGCCGGCTCACCACGCCGAGTGCAACGACCGAAGCGAGAATGGCTGCAAACAGTGATAGCAGAACGGTCGGCCAATCGTAGGCCACAGGAATCGGCAGGATGAACGCCAGCATCCCAATGTAGTGCATGGACCAAATCCCAGTCCCCATTGCACTAGCGCCGCCCAGCAGCCAAACCCCGCGATTCCACCCGCTCGCGGCAGTCACACGACCTGCGAGATACAAAGCGGCATAAGACGCAAACATGGCGATCAGCACCGAAAGTGCCACCAGTGCGTAGTTATACGAGCCAATCAAGTTCACGGCAGCCACGCACCTTCTTCTGGTTGCCACGCGAAAAAGTCACGCTGCGCTGCAATCAGATACCAACCGTCCGCGTCGCACCAGCACCACTTCTTACCAGACTTGAAGATCGGTCCCGCACTTATTCTCGAGCCTCAACGTAGCGCGCGGTCGGAGTAATCGGTATGGTCATTCCTGCAGTCTTAGCCTTACTTACCGCCTTTTTCCTGTTCGTGTGCCTCAAGTTTTGTGGGTAGAGTGAACTTAAAACTTGCGCCGCGTGGGGAGTTGTCCGCAGCCCACAAGCGCCCTCCGTGCGATTCGACGATGGACCGGCTAATCCGAAGGCCCAGACCAGTGCCGTGACTCTTGGTCGTAAAGAAAGCGTTGAAAATCCGACTTGCGTGCTCCTTGGGGAGCCCCACACCCGTATCGGTCACCGAAACCAGAACATGGTCGTTTTCGGTTCTTTGCGACCGGATGATGAGCTCCTTGGATCCATCCGCATCCTTCATCGCATCGATACTGTTCATGATCAGATTCATCATCACCTGCTGCAATTGCACGCGGTCTCCCATAACTCGCGGAAGTTCTCCGGCGAGCTCCGCCCGGGTTGATATGTTGTGTCGCGCTGCCTCGCGTTGCAGGAGGAAGATCATTTCTCCAACGACCCCGTTTACATCAACCAGCTCTCGTTCCGCGGTACCCTTCTTGAACACCAGGCGGACACGATTGATGATTTCGGCGGCACGCCTTCCGTCGGTTACGACCCTCATGGCGGCCGCGCGCGCTTCTTCGAGATTTGGGGTATCGCGTGCCAGCCAGCGCAAGCAGGTATTCGCGTTAGTGACGGCAGCGCCAATCGGTTGATTCACCTCGTGCGCCAAGGTGGCAGTCAGCTCTCCCATCGTGGTCAGCCGGTTGATGCGCGCGAGATCCGCCTGCGCCTGACGTAGAGCTTCCAGCGCTTCTTCCGCCTGTTTGCGTTCAACGGCGACACTCGCAAGATCGACGATTTGCCTTATGACACTATAGTCTTGCGCGGTAGGGCTGCGCGGTTCGCGATAGTAGATCGCAAAGGTCCCCAACACCTTCCCTGCCGGCGAGAGTATCGGCGTCGACCAGCACGCTCGCAGCCCATGCGTTAGGGCCACATCGCGATAATTCGCCCACAGCGGATCTGTCGCAATGTCCGAGACGATCACTGGCTCCGCACGGTAGGCGGCCGTACCGCACGAGCCTGCGGATGGACCGATAGCCAAGCCGTCTACCGCCTCAGTGTAGGGACCTGGCAAGCTGGGCGCAGCTCCATGCCGGAGACGGTTGCCACTTGGATCCAGCAAGAGGATCGAGGATAGAGAACCGCTGGACAGTTCTTCGACGAGTCGACATATGGCATCCAGGATCAGAGCGCGAGAATCGCCCCTGGCTAGCATTTCGAGAATCCGGTTTTCGTTGGCCAGCAGCACCTCGGCCCGCTTGCGGTCCTCGATATCAAAGGCGGATACGTACCATTTGACCGGTTTTCCCGTTTCATCACAAAGAGGCACCCCGCGAAACAAGTGCCAGCGGTACACTCCATCGAACCGGCGGACGCGTCCCTCCGACTCACCCGGTTGGCCGGATGCCAGCGTCGCTTTCCAATGATCCCTAAATCCTACGAGATCTTCCGGATGGATGATTGGCTGCCGCTCCCCATCTGATTCTTCGCTATTTGAAGGTACGGACATCTTCATCACGTCGGCACGATCGAGCGCCGTCTCCAAGGAAAACCCAAAATAATCCAGCCAGCCTTTATTCACGTAGTCGAGATAGCCGTCAGGACGGCAAGTGTTTATCATCGCCGGGGTCGTGTCCACCACCAGCCGAAGGCGCTCCTCCGCAACGGCTTCACTCTGCCTAAGTTCCTCTTCCGCACGCTTACGGTCGCTGACGTCCATCACCGCCCCGACAAACTCGATTTCGCCCGACTCATCTCTTTCAGCATGTGCCACAACCTGGACATCTGTGACGTCGCCATCCGGCATCAACAGGCGATACTCATGCTCGAAATCCTTCCCATCCCGTACCGCGCGGTCGACGGTCTGCTGCACGGGGGCTGCGTCTTCCGGATGAACGCGCTGGAGAATACGGTCCACCGTCGGTGTAGCCGTTCGGTCGTACTGGAAAATTCGAAAGGTTTCGTCTGACCAGACGATTTCACCGGTGGATGGTTTCCAGCCAAAGCTGCCCGTATGACTGAGCCTCTGCGCTTCCGCGAGGTATGCCTGGCTCTGCCGCAGGCCCTGTTCCGCTCGCTTGCGCACCAGGCTCTCCTCTTGCAAGGCCTTGTTGGTTCTCTGGAGCTGTTGAACGGTCTCAATGAGATCCTCGTGCGCACGCCTCAGCGATTCTGTCGCGCTCCTTTGCGCGGCTCCGAGCGATCCGGCAAACAGGGATGACGCGAAGAAAATGACAAAGCGTGGTATCTCGTCGGGCTTTACGGCAAACGAATACAGGGGATCCAGGAAGTAATAATTGAAAGCAAGAACAGAGAGAACAGTCGCGAGCACTCCCGGCCCGACACCACCGAACCAAGCGCTGAACATCACGGCGCATAGAAAGAGTGATGCGGGAGCACTTCCCAAATGGAAACCAGGCCACCGTGAAAACATCAGCGCCGCGCCAACCGACAGAACGGCTAGCCCGTACCGCCAAAACCTGGGAAGCTTCGGCCCCAGCAGAGGATTGAATCTGGACATGCTTCAGCTCCCGCGATGCAGGTACCTCTCCCTGCAATTTCCGCACAAACCGAGACGATTCTGGGCCGCTGCGCGGCCAGTTTGCAACAAGTTTAGTTTCTGAGGCCCATCATCGAGCGCCACAAACAAACCATGCTACTTGAATTTTGCCTTTCCATGCTTGTTGGAGACGTTGCTCCTTTCGGCTTCCGTTCATACATCCCTCGGGTCGTCCAGCATGGTGGACATGTGCCAGCACTCCGACAGATTTGCGTTCAGGCTCACATTGCGAGAACGTCTGATGAGCTGACCCATCCCCTGATCTGCCAGTCACTTCCGGCTCATTTTCGTCGCGCACAGACCTTGGCATCGCCGTTGCTCCTTACCGGTTGGACGCCGCTTTAACAGACGGCTAGGAGCTAAGGAATCATGGGAACGTCTCTTGCAACTGATATCCAAAAAGACCCTGATCAACTGCTAGTAACTGCCGCCAAGCGAGGAGACACGCACGCGTTCGAAAAACTGGTGTTGCGTCATAAACGGAGAGTCTTTGCGGTTGCGCTGAGGATTACGAAAAACCGTGAAGATGCCGAGGATGTTGCGCAGGAAAGCTTTCACAAGGCTTTCCTTCATCTTGACGGTTTTCAAGAAAAGTCACAGTTCTCTAGTTGGCTGACCCGCATCACCTTGAATCAAGCCTTCGCACTGTTGCGCCATCGGCGGAGAATTCCCGAAGGTCCGCCGGCAATCTCTGACGACAGTGTGAACCCGATATTGGAAACATTTGTAGACCAGAGACCTAATCCGGAAGAGTACTGCTGGCGGAGGGAACGCGCGGACATCTTGACCAAAGCGATCAAGCGGCTGGGTCCAACAATTCGTAGAACGATCTTGCTGCGCGACATCGAAGATCGTTCGATCAAAGAAACGGCTCAGATGCTGGATACTTCGGTGTCCGCCGTGAAATCACGCGTTTTTCGAGGTCGCCGGGAGTTAAGCGGGACGATGAATCGTGCACTCCTGTTCACATAGCTGACTTATTTGTAGACGACCGAGTGGGACGTGTGGCTGAACTTATTTCCTGATTCTAAAGGCAGCGCGACAGACAAGACTCAAACGCAAGGGTGCACTAGAAATCTGCAGATCTCATTTCATGGGAAAGGATAACTCAGATGGAATACCAAGAAATTTCCGGCACGGGAATGAATGTTTCGCGAATTGCGCAAGGGACGTGGGCCATCGGTGGCTGGATGTGGGGAGGCACCGACGAGAGAGAATCCATTCGAACGATTCACGCCGCCCTCGATAAAGGAATCAACCTGATCGACACGGCGCCGGTTTACGGTTTCGGCGTTTCCGAAGAAATCGTCGGGAAGGCAATCGAAGAGAGAGGACAACGGGAAAAGGTTTTCATCGCAACCAAGGTCGGACTCGAGTGGCACAACGGCTCGGTTACCCGAAATTCCTCGCCTGATCGCATCCGCAAGGAGGTCCGTGATTCGCTCCGTCGCCTTCGCACGGACTACATAGACGTCTATCAAGTGCACTGGCCAGATTTGGCCGTCCCTATCGAAGAAACCGCCCGGACCATGCAAGCCCTCTTTAAAGAGGGCCTGATCCGCGCGATCGGTGTGAGCAATTATTCGCCGGAGCAGATGAACCAGTTCATGTCCGTCTCCGAACTGCACACCGTCCAGCCACCCTATAATCTCTTTGAGCGGCAAATTGAGCGAGACGTCCTGCCTTTCGTACGCGAAAAGAATCTCAGCGCGTTCGCTTATGGGCCTCTTTGCCGCGGGCTCTTGACCGGCACAATGCAGCTGGACACGAAGTTCACCGGCGACGATCTCCGCCAGTCCGATCCGAAATTTCAGCCTCCGCGCTTCGCGCAATATCTGAATGCGGTTCAGCAACTGGATGATCTGGCGCAAAAACGATATGGAAAACACGTGATGGATCTCGCCGTGCGTTGGGTGCTAGACCAACCCGGAATCACCGCGGCGTTGTGGGGCGCGCGGCATCCTGAAGAACTGGACGCTGTAGCGGGCACCCTCGATTGGAAGCTGGACGCGGACACGCTCGCCGCAATCGATCAGATCCTGCGGCAGACGATCCCCAATCCGGTCGGTCCCGAATTCATGGCTCCGCCCGTAAGAAAGACCGTCGCCGCCTAGCGCACGTAAAGCTGCCAACCACGTTGAGTTTGTGAATAACGGAAACTGGAAGACGGCTGCAAGCGGTGAATGATCCGTTCAGCTGTCGGCACAAGGAGAATTCAGCATGAATCCAATCACGGCAGAAAAAAATCGCCTGGGATTTGTCGGAATCGGCTACATGGGACTGCCGATCGCGCGCAGGTTGCTCGAAGCCGGCTTTAAGCTGACGGCGTTCGACAGGGAGCCCGGCAAGGCGGAGGAGTTGATTCGATACGGCGGCACCGTCGCGCGGAACATTGCGGAACTTTCCTACGGTTGCGACGTTGTGTTGTCGTGCCTTCCCACCGATGAGGCTGTCCTGGGCACCTACAGAGGGACGGACGGCGCGATTGCGAACGCGCGTCGCGGTTCTTTGGTCATTGACATGAGCACGGTATATCCAGAGACCTCGCAGGAACTTTCCAAACTCGGTTCGCAGCGCGGAATTGAAGTTCTCGACGTGACCATTTCGGGGAGCACCCCTGCCGCCGAAAAGGGGTTGCTGACCCTCTTCGGAGGCGGGAGCAAGGAGAATTTCGACGGCGCCGAATCGATCTTTCGCGCTGTCGCGCAAAAATATTTCTACCTCGGGCCGAGCGGCTCCGGAGCGACGATGAAACTCGTCGTGAACTCCCTGTTGGGAATTGGAATGCAGGCAATCGCCGAAGCTGTCACACTCGGCGAGAAGGCCGGTCTTGATCGTAATCGCCTGCTGGAAGTGTTGTCCCAGACCGCAGTGGTCGCTCCCGCGCATGTGGGCAAGCTGCAAAGAGCGATCAAGAACGACTACTCTCCGCAATTTCCAATCCGGCTCATGAATAAGGATTTCGGCCTTATTCTCAATCTCGCTGCCGCCGTTGGCGCACGAATGCCTGCAGCGGGAGCCGCGTTTGAGATTAATGCGAGGCAGTTGAATCAGCGACACGAACAAGATTTCTCCGCGGTAATTCTACAGATGGAAAAACAGGCCCATTTGGACCATACCAACGAAACGACGAACCCAACTGGTGCCAGTAGAAAGGCGTCGGCCTAACGGGATGGACGCTGCTCCCGCTGCTCGCGTTCGAAGGGAGACGACTCAATGATTCAACTGAAAGTGAATGGCGCTGACCAGTCGTTCAACGGCGATCCGGAAATGCCGCTGCTCTGGTATCTACGCGACGATCTGGCGCTGACGGGATCGAAGTTTGGGTGCGGCATCGGGCTTTGCGGCGCCTGTACGGTTCACGTAAATGGTCAAGCCACGCGATCCTGCGTGACGGCCATGAGCGCCACCGCCGGCAAGGAAGTCACGACGGTGGAGGGTCTCGAAGAAGAACGGGTTGCACCCGGTCCAAAAGGCCTGGATGCAAATCAATGTGCCGCAGTGCGGATATTGCCAAGTGGGGCAGATCATGCAAGCCGCAGCTCTGTTGAGCAGCAACAAAAAACCGAGCGATCAGGAAATCGACGACGCGATGGCAGGGAATATTTGCCGATGCGGCACATACCAGCGGATTCGCGCAGCGATCAAGGCAGCAGCAGGGGAAATGGCATGAACACGATTGAGAACGTCAGCCGGCGCAGCTTTTTGAGGGGAGGCGTCATCGCGGCGGGCGCACTGGTGCTGGGCGTGCGGCTTTACCCCAGTCTGGCGTTCGGCGATGCGCTCCCACACGATACGAACGCGGATCGCGCCACATTGCATCCGAGCGTTTACCTGGGAATCGACCCCGACGGCACGGTGTGGATCGTGGCGCATCGCTCGGAGATGGGCACGACGATCCGCACGAGTCTGCCGCTGGTTGTCGCCGATGAACTGGATGCTGATTGGAAACGAGTGAAGATCGAGCAAGCCATTGCGGACAAGAGATACGGTGACCAGAATACCGACGGCTCACATTCGGTCCGATCGTTCTACGACGCGATGCGCGTCGCGGGCGCCACCGCGCGATTCATGCTGATTCAAGCTGCGGCGCAACAGTGGAATGTTCCGGCCGCGGAATGCGAAACCGATTTGCACGTTGTCGTCCACCGCTCGACGAATCGCAGAGCAGGTTTCGGCGAACTCGCGAGCGCCGCGGCAAAATTGCCTGTGCCCTCCAAAGCCGAATTGAAATTCAAACCAAAAAGCGCCTGGCGGTACGTAGGGAAGGGCGAAGTTAGCTACGACCTCGAATCCTTTGTAACCGGCAAAGCTATTTACGGAATGGATGCCCGTGTAGAGGGTATGGTCTACGCGTCCATTGAGCGCCCGCCAGTTATCGGCGGCAAGGTGAAAACCTACGACGACAAGGACGCCATGAAGGTTGCCGGCGTACGCCAGATTGTTCCCATAGATCCATTCAAGCCGCCGCCTGCGTTTCAGCCGCTCGGCGGCATCGCGGTAATCGCGGATAACACTTGGGCTGCCTTTCAGGGCCGCAAGAAGCTGAACATCTCCTGGGACAACGGACCAAACGAAACGTACGACTCGGATGCATACAAGAACGAATTGCGGGAGACCTCCCACAAGCCTTGCAAAGTAGTGCGCAATGTTGGTGATGCGGACGCGGCATTCGCGAAAGGTGGGAAAGTCTATGAGGCGGACTACTACGTGCCGCTTCTGGCGCACGCTTCGATGGAGCCGATGGTCGCTCTCGCTGAGTTTAAGGACGGCAAAGTGACCGCCTGGGCTCCGACGCAGAATCCTCAAGCTGCGCAAGCCATCATCGCGCAAGAGCTGGGGATCGCGAAGGAAGACGTAATCTGCCACGTGACTCTGCTCGGTGGAGGATTCGGGCGCAAGTCCAAGCCCGATTACGTTGCCGAAGCTGCCGTGCTGTCGAAGAACGTTGGCCGGCCGGTAAAAGTCGTCTGGACCCGCGAGGATGACATCAAGTTCGACTATTACAACGCCGTCGCCAGTATGTACATGAAGGCGACGCTGGGCCCCGACGGCAAGCCGACGGCTTGGTTGCAGCGTTCGGTGTTCCCGCCGATTACTTCCACTTTTGACGTGAACGCTGTTTATGGCGACCCCGCTCACCTGCAGCAAGGTTGGACGGATGTTCCCTACGATCTCCCCAATCTACGCATCGAGAATGGCCCAGCGAAGGCCCACGTCCGCATCGGCTGGTTGCGCTCGGTGGCCAACATTTATCACGGCTTCGCGGTCCAGTGCTTCACGGATGAGCTGGCAATTGCAGCTGGACGCGATCAGGTGGATTACTTGCTCGATCTGATCGGGCCGCCACGCACGATCGATTTTACGGGCGTGGATTACCCGAATTATGGAGCTTCGCTCGATACCTATCCCTGGGAAACAAGCCGGTTGCGGCACGTTACGGAGATGGTCGCGGAAAACTCCGGATGGGGAAAGCGAAAGCACGGCAAGGGAAGCGGCGTCGGAATTGCCGCGCATCGCAGCTTTTTGACGTACGTGGCCACGGTCGTGGAAGTCGAAGTAGACGACCAGGGCGGAGTGCATATCCCGCGCGTGGATACCGTTCTGGATGCGGGCCTGGTGATAAATCCGGAAGCGACGCGCGCGCAGTTCGAAGGCGCCGCAGTATTCGGGACCAGCATCGTGCGCAGTGGCGAAATTACGGCCACTAAGGGCGCCATCAACCAATCGAACTTTCAGGACTATCCCGTGGCGCGAATTAACGAGGCGCCTTCCCAGACGAATGTTTACATCGTTGAGAGCGACGCGCCACCCGCGGGCGTCGGCGAGCCAGGAGTGCCGCCGTTTGTGGCCGCGTTCTGCAATGCCATTTTCGCTGCGACCGGAAAAAGGGTCAGGGATCTGCCTTTCACGAGCCTCGGCTTCAATTGAGGCCTCTGCGCCGTATCGAGGAAAAGCGTCCACTCGTGAGAAATCTTATGTGAAGGAGAAGCCATGAATCAAGATAACGACGAACACCATGTAATTTTCGCTTTCGCAGTTCTGCTGCTCTTCTTTGTTGGCATTGAGTTTTTTGCTGTGTCGGTTGTGCGAGCGAGCCCCGTTCCAGACAGCGCGGCCAGCAGCACGACGTTTCGTACAAAATGCGTGATGTGCCACGGCCAAGATGGAGGAGGCTCTACGGTTGGAAAAACCATGAATGTTCCGGACCTTCGCTCACCTGCGGTGCAGAAGCTGAGCGATCCGGAACTCGCTCAGATAATTTCCGACGGCAAGGGTGGCATGCCATCATTCAAGAGTTCGCTCAGCGAGGATCAAATTCACAGCCTCGTGACCTACATTCGCTCGTTCGCGGCAAAGAAATAGCTTGCGCGCTGCCTCCCGATGGCGAGTAGGCTCGAAGCGCCGCGTCCGTCTTTTCGAATCAGATGAATCGATTCGTCGCGAAATCGCGAAAATCACTTTCGATAACGGCCCTAACAACTCTGCATGAGTCTGCCGATCTGTGCCAGCGGCAGCGTCTCGCGAGGCACTACACTCGCATTCGCCCCGATCGCCAAAGCGTTGCCACCTTGCACCGGGATCTTGCCGCGAGCACACGAAAAGATTCGTTTGATTGTCCGTCTAATGTGACTGGAGAGCACAGAAGAGAATTAGATTTTAAATATTGTGCAGACGACGTCTTTCGGCGAACCAATTTCGATAATCTTCCCTGTTGAATCCTACCTTCTTTTAAAGTTCCCATAATTCTTTTCCAGGTCGTTAAACCACTGGGCACTGTAAGCCCCCGCCTCGAACGTCGTAGTACCAGCAAGTGCCTCTAATGGATTGCGCTCAACATGCTTAACGGGACACTTATATATACGTGTTAGACATCATAAGTTCTGTCACACTGCCTGACATGCAGGCTGTGCCCATATTCTTATCGACCGTCAAACCTCTCACCGCAAGCCATGGGGCCTCGACCGAAAGGTCGTCCATATTTATCGCATGCATTCTCTTGGCTCTCATGAGCGTCGTGTTTCATATTCTGTCAGAGCCCGAATCACCACAAGAATTACTAACCTGTATCGGTAAGACGACAGTTGGGCGAGAGATCATTGGGTTGTGGAAGAAGTTTTGGGAATGGGGCTCACTGGCTTGGATTATTTTCGGAGTTTTATTTCCAGTGGGCAGCGGAGTAGCGGCTGTGGAAGGCATGTACTTTGTTGCTCGCTGCTTCGTCGCGGTCGGCTGCATTTTATCGGTCCTAAAAGTAATCGACGTCGTACGCACCGAAGACAGACCGAAAAAATCAAAAACTGAGATTGTTTGGGCGTCTGCGATCATCGTAGTTCTCGGCTTACTAGCAGCATGGGGCTGCTTCTCGTTTATTGACGTGATCCAGCGGAATCACGAAATGGTAATAAAAATGGCATTCAAGCAGTCCCCTGTACTCACGGAGCGGCGTCAGGATCATATCCAATGGGAACTGAATAATTATTTCCTTTACTTAAAGAAGGCAGGATTCGACCTGCCTATCGACATACCACCATTAGGGACTGCTCCTCAAAATGGGCTAATGATAATCGGGGGGCCGCTACAGGGGCCAATCTCGACCGTATCGCTGTTGATTCCAGAGGACGCCATTAAGAACGACGACAACCTCCGCTTCGCGTACAGCATATATATATTCAATCGGATGTTAGTCGCTCCTGTTATGTATATGCCTGCACCAAACCGAGTCGAGAAGGAGAACGATGAAGTTGCCGCATGGATTTTGGAATGTTATTTCTCTTCAAGTTTTGTCGGTCGCAGAGTCTGCGACAAGGAAACGCCTGGATATCAGTGGCAAGATGCGCTGTGGGAAGTACGTGAGCAATTTGGCCAAGACTATACCGATGGCCTTATGTCTTATACAGCGACATTATGGGCCAGCGTACCCAGCAAAGATGTAGATAATTTTGACAAATTCTTTCGTTACAAGCTAGCCAGCGGGGAAAGCGTCAAAGGCAATTCCAACATAGATATTGTGTTTAAGCGGCATAAACTAGACCCATAGTCGCCATCGGTAATACCGCTACGAAACCGGATTGCATAGAAGGCGCGAAGGCACGAGCAGCTTCGAGGAAGGCATGAAGTCCATCTTCAAAGTTCCCAAAGATAAAGTTGTTCGTCCCTGTCGTGGTGCAGCGAATCTGCATCCTTGCCAGTTAGCTGCCAAACCGAGAGGCACTAGCACAAAAAAGCACGACGCGGAAAATTGCGCTTGTAAACTACTGTAAACGCGAAGGAGATTGCTTGAGCCGTGAGTTGTAACGCAACCCACGGTTGGGATTGAATCGCTATGATTCTAGAATGGTTATGGCGGAGAGGGTGGGATTCGAACCCACGGTTGAGTTTCCCCAACACACGCTTTCCAAGCGTGCTCCTTAAACCGCTCGGACACCTCTCCGCCGACAGAGCTCCAGAAGCCTAACAAATTGAAGCCCGGGCGGCAAACACGGGTGCGCCTCTGAAAAGCGCACCGGCAATTTTTTAGCGTCGCAAAATGCCGTGGAGAGAGGCGATTCTGGTCTTCGTCCGCGGAGTAACAAATCGGCAGCAGGTCTGCTACAATTTTGTTCCCCGTTCCGGGGTAGTGCAATTGGTAGCACGCCAGCCTTTGGAGCTGGTTATCCTGGTTCGAGTCCAGGCCCCGGAGCCACCCGCTTTTCACTTGCAGCACACCCTGACGCGAAACCTGATCGTGATTTCGGATTTTGCACCGGAGAATCGATATTGCCTAGGCCGCGGTGTCTCGCCGCAATTTCGGGGGCGGCACGATCTTCAGTTCGCCAGGCCGCTTCGTCTTGAGACTCTCTTCACTGCTCCGCAGGAGCTTCTCAAATTCCTGCTCCGAAGGGACACGAGCCGTAGGCAGTGTTTTCAAGTTGGAAGTCATAATCCCTCCTTCCGGGCGCTCACACGCGGGCGACCCTTCCGGAAGCTAAGTGCACGGAAGGGTAGACCTCAGGCTGTAGGCTGTCAAGATTTTTTCATCGGTCCAACCGGCTGAACATGCGCCGCGGCGGTCTTCTTGTTCCTTGCCACCACGAAGGGCTTCACCCAACGAAATTTCCGCGGCACAACGAACGCTTGCGCAAGACCGCCAAGCGCCTTAGTCTTATCGCCGAAATGACATCGGATTTCCTTATCCTGGGATTTATCTGGTACATCGTTTTCCTGTTCTCCACCACCTGCCACGAAGGCGCGCACGCGCTGATTGCCAGGCTGGGCGGCGATCCTACCGCATTTCACGGAGGACAGGTTTCGCTCAATCCCTTGCCGCATATCAAACGCGAGCCGTTCGGACTGGTGGTCGTGCCGATTCTTTCGTACATCGTCGCGCACTGGATGATCGGTTGGGCCAGTGCACCGTACGACCCCGCGTGGCAGCACCGTTATCCGCGGCGCGCGGCATGGATGGCCCTGGGAGGACCGGCGGCGAACTTCACCTTGGTTCTTCTTTCCGCCATCGGAATCCGCCTTGGAATGCATTTTGGTTTTTTCGGAATGCCCGATTCCGTTAGCTTCACTCACATCACCGAGCCGCTGGTTCCGGGTGTCGCAAATTTCGCGGCTACCTTCCTCAGCATTTTTTTTCTGCTGAACTTGCTGCTGGGCACTTTCAACCTGCTGCCGGTGCCGCCGCTTGACGGCAACACCGGAATCACACTGCTGATGAAAGAGGAGACCGGGTTGCGATTCCTCGATTGGTCGCACAGCCAGGGGTTCGGGATGATCGGCTTGCTCGTCGCGTGGTACGCCTTCGATAAAATGTTCCCGTACATCTTCCGATTCGCTCTCGCAGTTCTCTACCCTGGCTCGCGCTGGGGCTGAGCTTCCGCTTTCAGACCTCGCCCACATTGCAGCACGGTCGATAGGCATTCTGTTCCAACCGCGCACATCTTTCGTGCACGGTACACGCAGCACCTTCGCCGCATAGCATGCCGCGCCGCTAAACTCTTCCGAATGAGCAAACAGGGGCCTAGGACATTGGCATGAGTTCTGCAAAACAACCCCTCGGAGGCAGAACAATGAACTCGGCAATAAACGAATCGTCGCTTACAAGCTGGTCGGCGACGAGTTCAAGCAGCTACCGCGTCGAAGTTTCCGGTTGGGACGACAAAGAAAATTTCTTTGTCGAAAAGACTACGCTCGACTGGAGCGAGGCAGATGGTAAATCGGTCCGGGTGCGGTCATCAGTGCGCCTCGAAAGCGTCGTCTTCGTGCGCCTGATTCAGCCGCTCGGCGGTGGTACCGGTTTTCCGGTTCCCTATCGCGCGGTCAAAGTATCGGGGAATTATCTCACCGAGCACAACACGGTGAAGGTCGAGCAACTCCAACCGCGCTTGGCGTTTCGAGAAACCGCCGACACCTTACTCCCTTCCGACTCCAAAGTTGCTTAGCGGGGCGAGTAGTAGCCGAGTTGAGCGAATACCGTGCACGAACACCTACGAGTCTGCGACGGCCCTGTTCCATTTCGAAAAATACAATTCCAAATTGGAACGTGCCCGTCTCTCGTGACTCGCATGAGCTGGCCAATAAGTGATGTGACCGGCGAAGCACACCGCCGGAGAGATATCGCAAGACGAACAGCCTGTAGCCGTTATGTACCGAATCAGGCGCTCCCGAGGAATCCGTGTGCTTCAAAACCGCAGATCGCTTTGTGGCCATTTCCTTGCCTAAGTGTTGTTCATGATCGTCGTGCAAGAAAGACCAATCACCGAAATCTCCCGCAAGAACCTTACGGTCTGCGTGTTGGACGACGAAGTAGACCACGTCGAACTGACCACCACGCGGCTCGACCGCGCAGGTTTCGCCGTGGTCGGGACCACGGACCCTCACGATGCGCTGAAGAAGGTGCGGTTGGGGGGCTGCCGCGTGGTGATCGCAGACCTCAAAATGCCTGGAATGGACGGTCTGGAATTTCTGGAAAAAGCGTTGCAACACGATCCGGGCATATTCGTGATTCTGGCCACCGGGTTTTATTCAGTGGAGTCCGCCATCGAGGCAATCAAGCGCGGCGCCTACGATTACGTCTGCAAACCGATTGACTTTACGCGCCTCACGAAAACCCTGGACGACCTTACCGATTCCTATACACGCACCCGACAAATTCGCGACCTCGAAGAGAAACTGCTCGATAACCTTTTGTTCCACGGCATCGTCGGGCGCAGTCCCGCCATGCTGGAAGTATTCGATCTCGCGAAAAAAATTTCGCGTCATTACACCAACGCCCTTATCACTGGCCCCACCGGCTCGGGCAAGGAACTGATCGCCCAGGCGCTGCACCAGATGAGCCCAGTGGCGCAAGAGCGCTTCGCGGTATGTAATTGTTCGGCGCTCGTGGATACCCTGCTCGAAAGCCAGCTCTTCGGCCACGTTCGCGGCGCTTTCACCGGTGCCACCGATACGCGTCCTGGGCTTTTCGAATACGCCAACCGCGGCACTGTCTTCCTGGACGAAATCGGCGAGACCTCGCTGCAAATGCAGGCGAAACTCCTGCGTGTCATTCAAAACCGCGAAATTCAACGAGTCGGCTCGCCAGAAGTGAAACACGTCGACGTCCGCATGATCGCAGCAACCAATCGCGATCTGCGCGCGGAGGTCCTCGCCGGGCGCTTCCGTGAAGACTTGTTCTACCGGCTCAGCAGCATCGAACTCCGTGTTCCCGGGCTTGCCGAGCGCCCGGAAGATATTCCGATCCTGGTGCAGCATTTCGTCAAGAAGTATGGCCAATCGTACGGCAAGCCTTTTCAAGGCCTCACCCGCCGTGCTCACATCGTGCTGCTGCAGCACGACTGGCCTGGCAACGTCCGCGAACTGGAAAATGTGATTGCCAGCGCGGCTATTACCGCCAATTCCGAATTCATTGATGTCGCAGATCTGCCGGAGCATGTGCAGCGGCCACCGCGACGCGCCTCTTCGGCAAACGGAAATTGGAGCCCATTGCCGCTTGATGAAGTGCGCAGCGTCCACATCCAGCGCGTCCTGGAAATGTGCCACGGCAATCGCGTGCGCACCGCGCAGGTTCTGGGAATCGGGCGCACGAGCTTGTATCGTTTCCTCAAGCGGTCCGACAAACAGAAGGCCTCCGTGGCCAAAGGCGCGGCTTGAGCGCAGGAACCGAGGATCTGCATTTGGCGAAACGCGGTCGGAAGAACAAGAACCGAGTCGAAAGTTAAGGAATACTGTTATGAGCCTTCAGATATCCCACCGCTGGAAGCGTTTCGGTCCCATCCCGGGATTAGAACCGGTGCGTGAAGAACGCTACCTTTTACAGGTTTCTATCGAAGTCTGCGGCTTCAATCTGCGCGGCCGCTTTTTCACCGAGCGGTCCGCAACGTCAAACGTCAGCGATGGCGGTTGCAAATTTTCTTTACGTACGCAAGTCGCTCCAGACGCGATAGTGGCTCTGCGCGTTGTCAGCGGACACAAAAACGACGGCCGAGAGCAACCCCCGGTGCTTTTCCAAGTAGTTCGCGTGGAGCGGGATTCAAATCAATGGGTCGTGGCAGCCATAAAATTGCAATCTGACGAACTTTGGCCCGCGACCTTCGCGATTCGCACGAGCCATCTCGCAAAATCAGCTAATCAAGTTCGCGCCAAGCCATCCGGTTTAGCCGTCGATTCGCGCCTGGACGAATTCGATGCGCAGCGCACCTTTCGCGAACCGCAAGATTCCCACCCGCAACCGGAATTTCTACTGTGCGCGCCAGATTTACTCGCAGTCGGACGAGTAAGACGCATTGTGCAGCAACGATGGAGGCAGAGTCACTGATGAATCCATGCGTACGAGCATTCCCGTCTGGGCCGGCAGCTCAACGTCTTTGCCCTTCTTGGTCATGATGTACGCTGACGTTCCGACCAGCCCGATCACGGTTCCGCGCGCGACGTTGCTGAAGAGCACTCCAACCAACGCGCCGGCTCCCGTTCCGAGGCCGCCAGTCATTATGTCGCCCTTGATGTCGCGCTTTTCTTCGATCACCACGCCTTCTGTGGTCTTCAGATCCTTGCGTTTTTTCGTGTCGTCCGCGCTGCCGCTATAAAGCGAGAGAATGCTCATCTGCACCGGGAAAATGCGGCTCTGCACTTCGATCGAATTGAACACCAGGTTCATCGAAGCTCCGCCGCGAACCATGGCAAACCACTTCGGCCGCGTCACGCTGGTCACCGTACCGTGGATCTTCGCGCCGGCGGGCAGCAGCAGTTGATTCCCGACGAACACCGGCTCGGCAACAACGGCGGTGAATGGATCGCCGTCGTGCGCGACGCTGGTCGAAAGCCCGGCGGCGAGCGTTAGGCGGACTTGGGTTCCGGGCTGAATAGAGTTGGACTGCGCGCGTACTGCGGGAGTCAGCCAAAGCAGCACTGACAGCGAAGCACAAATCGAGACAAATCGCTTCATGGGATCCTCCGTTATCCTCGGCGGGAACGAAACTTCATTCCGCCGAGGACTGCTCTGGCCATAGCCGAGCCGTCCCCGTTTCGTGGGGTTACCGCTGGCGCCGCGGTGCGAGTGCGGAGGTTGCACTCGGCTGCTAAGATACTCCATCAGCCAGGAAGGTTGTGTCCCTATCCACCCGCCGTGTTCCTAAGTGCCAAGGCCGCGTGTCAATCACGGTACTAGTACGACACCGCGCTCCTCATTCCGCGCAATGCACGCATCCCAGAATGCTAGGCTTTCTTGTAGGCGAGCATCTGAGATTCCGCGAAATTCGGGAATTGAAGGTCAGGTAACAATCCGATGCGAAATCGTTTATTGATTTTCTGCTTGTTGGTCTTGGGAGTGTCGTCGGTCACCTTCGCGACCGACTTCGCGGTCGTCGTCAATCCTGCCAATCCGATCCACGAGCTGACGTTGGTCGAACTCGGCAAAATTTTCCGCGCTAAGACAACGATCTGGGGCAACGGCCGAAACATTACCATCGTCCTGCGCGATCCCAACTCCTCGGGGATGAAGTTCGTTATCGAAAAAGTGTTCGGCGGAGCATTCGAGGAAGGAAGGTCCGCGCTCACCGATCCTGCGCGGAAATCAACCGTGCCGGTTGTTTTTGCCGCGAGCGATGACGAGGTGCTGAAGATTGTCGGCGGCAATGCCGGGGCGATCGGCGTGATTGACGTCTACAACATCACCAGCGGCGTGAAGGTCGTCAAGATTGATGAGAAGCAACCCTTTGATCCCGGTTACGTCCTGAAGGGCCATTAATTCACAAACTGAGCTTTCGATGCGAGGAACCGTGAAAATCCGAAACTCTTCTCCCTGGATCGTTATCGCCATTTTGCTGGCCGGCGCTGCGGCGCAGGCGCAGGACGCCACGGCTCCTGCCGCCGCGCCGTCACAGACGAGCGACCATGTCGCGAGTACTTCGCAAACTATTCCAGTGACGACGCCGTCGCTGACCGCGCAACGCGCGTACGAAATGGGGATGGTGCAGCGCGAAGACCGGCTCTTCGTGGACGAAGGTCTGGCCTTCTTTCGCGAGGCGGTAAAAGCCGACCCGCAGTTTGCGCTGGGCCACGCCACGTTGGGTTATTTCACGGACGATCCAAAAGAGGAGAAGCAGGAGAGCGCGCTGGCGGAGAAGTTTATCGGAAGTGCGTCCCCCGATGAGCAGTCGCTGATCATCTGGATGAACGGCACCAAGAACGGCGATCTGGTTCCGGCAATTTCCGCGATGAATGACCTGCTCGCGAAATATCCAAACGACAAGCGGCTTGGCAACCTGGCTGCGGAATGGCTCTGCTCGAATCAGGGAGCCTTCGAACATGGCGAGGCAATTCTCGTGCGCCTCTTGAAAGTCGATCCCAGGTATTTTCCGGCCATGAACAATCTGGCGTACTGCTACGCCATGAGCGGCCAACCGGGTCTCGCCCCGCCGCTGATGACCGAATACGTTGCCGCCCTGCCCAACGAACCGAACCCGCAGGATTCCTTCGGAGAGATCATGCGCATGCTGGGCGACTATCCGGCGGCGCTCGATCATTATGGAAAGCTTTGGAAATCAATCCCCATTTCAACGCATCGCAGGTGGGTCTTGCCACGACGTATGCGCTAATGGGCGATCAAAAGAAAGCGCGCGCGCAATATTTGGTGGCGATCAAGGGGACGAAAGAGCGGCCGACGCAGGTGAATTACCGAATCCTGTGGGCGATGACGTACTACCGCGAAAACAAACCCGTCTTGGCCCACCGGCATTTTTACAGGTTGATACGGAAGCGCATTTGGCAGGCTTGCCGATTCAGGAAGCTGAAATTCATCGCACCATGGCGCTTTTCAATCCCAATCCCGCGCTTGCCTTGAAAGAACTAGACGACGCGAGGTCAGACCTCTCCGAGACACGCAATGCGAAGCTCATGTCCGGAGACCGCGACGCGGAATTGGCGTCCATCTTGCAAACTCGCGCGTTCATCGCCGTAAGCGCGGGAAAGACCGACGTGGCGCAAGACGCGCTCAAGCTGTTGGCTGAAATGGCGCAGACCAGCCGCAGCATCCCGGTACAAAATTCGTATCACTCCGCCAATGGGGCAGTGCTTCTCGCGCAAGGCGACTATGCCGGCGCGATCACGGAACTTCAAGAAGATGCGCAAAATCCACTGTCGCTGCAATTGTTGGCGGAGGCACAAACGAAAGCGGGACAGGCATCCGATGCCCGAAAAACTCTCGCGACTCTGGCAGCGATCAGCGACGATCGCGTAGAAACGGCCTTCGCAACGCCCCCGGCTCGCGCCGCGCTGAAAAACGACACAACCCAAACCGCTCAAGGTGGCGCGCACTGAACTCCTCAATACGCTCGGCGTCAAGCGCTACTGGCGCAGCGGTCGTTCGTCTGTGGTTTGCCGTTTGCGTCTCGTCAAGAGAGCCACACAGCAGGTGATAGCGGCTGCGATTCCAATGTAAACGCTGACTTCCATGGCAGCGAGACCGCTTTGCCCGTCACCCGGCCACGTATGACGCGCCCACAGAACTGTCAGCGGCAACGAAAACACAAATCCCGGAAAGAAAAAACCGATTCCAATCAGTATCGCTCTTAGCCAGCCGTTGCTTTGCTCGCTTCTGCCACTCCAAGCAAATCGAAGGAATCGTATTCCAATTCCCAGGGTGGCGAGCGCGATTGCGCACAGAATGAACTCACCGGCGGCGTCCGGCCAGAGGTGGTCGACGCCATGGCGGAAGTCAACAATTCCCATCCTCGCATACCCGAGCGCAACGAGGCCTGCCAACATGGCTAGTACGCCCAGCGATCCGGCGACAACACGTTTCCACACAATCTCCGCCTCCCCAAGCGCAACGACTATCATATAGCCACTGACAGCGATCGCTCCCGTCAACTCTTGTACAGAGCGGAAGCGTTAACCCGTCCCACGGCCTCGCTCACCGCGACTGAATCGCGCACAAACTGTGACGCCTTTCGTGCAATGAATCGCTGTGCTAGACTTCGCGGAGCAGTTTTGCGCGCAGAAAATTTTTGCGCGGACTGCCGATGGGTGGAACTTCGGGCTCTGTGCAACGATTCCCCGCAAACCCCGCCAGGCCCGGAAGGGAGCAACGGTAGCGGGTCAGTCTCGTGTGCCGCGGAGTACCCGAAGTTCCTCTAGTCGCGGCCGAGCCACAGCGAGCTAAATGACATATAAAGTTATCGCCCGAAAATATCGCCCGCAAACGTTTCGTGAGATTGTCGGGCAGCAGCATGTCACCAAGACTCTTGCCAATGCCATCAATTCCAACCGCGTAGCCCACGCCTATATCTTTTCCGGAGTCCGCGGCGTCGGCAAGACAACCACTGCGCGCATCCTCGCCAAAGCGCTCAATTGCGTGAAGGGCCCTACCGCCGAGCCGGATGGGACTTGCGATTCCTGCCGCGAAATTTCCGCCGGCACCTCACTAGACGTACTGGAAATTGACGCAGCGTCCAACCGCGGCATTGATCAGATCCGCGAACTGCGCGAGATGGTGCGTTATGCGCCAGCTTCGAGCCGCTACAAAGTTGTGATTCTCGACGAGGCTCACCAACTCACGGACGAAGCCTCGAACGCGCTGCTTAAAACCCTGGAAGAGCCCCCGGAGCGCGTCGTCTTCATCCTGGCGACGACGCGAGCGGAAGACCTGGTGGAAACAATCAAGTCACGGGCGCAACTGTTTCAGTTCCGCGCCTTGACGTTCAAAGAAATCAGCGAAGAAATCGAACGTATCGCCCGCGAAGAAAAATTGACCATCGAGCCCGGCGCTGTCGCCGTCCTGGCGCGCGCCGCCGAAGGCAGCCTGCGCGACGGCCTCTCTCTTCTCGAACAAGCGATTTCCTACAGCGGCGACGCGATCACCGATGCGCAAGTGCGCGAACTTCTTGGCGTGGTTGCCGAAAGCGTTCTGGACAATCTGGTGGACGCCATCTCGCAGCAATCGGCGGAACTTGCGTTGAGCCTCGTGCACCGCCTGATTGGCGACGGCCAAAATCTGCAGCACTTCTGCCGTGAAGCCATTCGCCATTTCCGCAATCTGCTCGTCGCGCGCGTCTGCGGCGCGGACTCCGATTTAGTTGCAGCGCCGAAGGACGAACGCCCGCGCCTCGCGGAGCAAGCCGCACGATTCAGCGAAGAAGATCTCACTCGCTTCTTCAATACCCTGCTCGCCACGGATGCGGACCTGCGCCGGGCACCCGATCCCCGCCTGCATCTGGAGCTGGGGCTTTTGAAATTGATCAACGCGCGCAGGCTCGCGCCGCTCGAAGAAGTCCTCGCAGAACTTCGTGGCGAAGTGCGAACCACCGGCGCTGCGGGCGGTCCGTCTTCACGCACCACGCCGGCATCTTCCGGTGGGCGTTCTGTCTCGGCCGTCTCCGGCGCGGCAGTGCGCATGGCGCCGGAAACCAACTCTTCGGCTTCCGCCGCGCCCGCTGCTGCCAGCGCGCCGGCCTCGAAAGCTGTGAGCGCCGAAACAATTCAGCCGCCGGCACCAAAAATTCCCGAGCCGAGAATGTCAGAAGTCGCGCGTCCCGCCGCGCCGGTGCCCGCGTCGCCGCCCCGCATCGTTGCGCGCGCCGCGGAGGATTCCGCTAACGGCCTGGCATCCGCACAAATGGATGCGATTAAGGAAGTGCTGCAAAGCTCCAAGCTGCTTTCATCTTTTCTCGACCAAGCGACCCGCTATCAAATCGAAGCCGGCGAGTTTCAACTTTTCTTCACCAGCGAAAACCGCACGCTGGTAGATATGTTGCCGCGCGAGGCGATGGAACGTTTGCGCACAACCGTAAACCAAGTCATCGGCCAGCCACTGCGCGTCTGTGTTAAACTGGATTCCAGCCGGGCAGCAGCGCCAGCAGGACGCGGTTCGGATCTGCGCGCGCGGCTCGAAGAGGATCCGATCGTTAGGGCGATGCTTGAAAAGTTTGGCGGCCAGATTTCAAACGTCAAGCGCCCGGGCGAGGAAAACTGATGGAAGTCAAAGCTCTGCAGCAGATGCTCTCGCAGTTTCGCCAGGTGCAGGAAAAGCTCGAGAAGCAGATTGACGAGCTTTCCGTGGAAGCTTCGGCGGGCGGCGGCATGGTCACGGTGAAGATGAACGGCCAGAAGCAACTGACCGAAGTTCGCATCGAGCCGGACGTTTTCAAGAGCAAAGACCAGGAAATGCTGCAGGACCTAATTCAGGGCGCAGTGAATGAAGCCACGCGCCGCGTGGACGAAGAACTTTCCAAGCAAGTGAAAGAGATCTCCGGCGGACTGCCCGGAGTCGCCGGCCTGAAGATTCCCGGCCTCTTCTGAGCGGTTACTTTAGCTGGAATTAGATCGCGCGGCCAGATTCTCCCAATCGCTTTCAATTGCTGGTACGATTCCCTTCTCATTTAGAACGATTTTCATGAACGGAGTTCCATGCCCGATTTCGCCCCTTCGGTGACAAGACTAATCGACGAGTTGAAGCGGTTGCCTGGCATCGGCCAGAAGACCGCGCAGCGCCTCGCGTTCTATCTGCTGCGCGTGGATCCCGAGCAAGCCTTCGCGCTTTCGGACGCCATCCGCGACGCCAAGGAAAAAGTGCGCGAATGTTCGATCTGCAACAATATCACCGACGCGGATCCCTGCCTTTTCTGCACCGGCGCGGCGCGCAACAAAAAGATAATTTGCGTGGTGGAAGAGGCGACGAACATCCAGGCGGTAGAAAAGACGCGACAGTTTGACGGCTTGTATCACGTGCTGGGCGGCGCGCTTTCGCCGCTGCAAGGAATCGGTCCCGATCAGTTAAAAATAAAAAGCCTTATCGAGCGATTGAAAGGCGGCACGGTGGAGGAAATTATTGTCGCCACCAGCCCGACCGCGGAAGGCGAAGCGACGGCGGTTTATCTATCGAAGTTGATCAAGCCGCTGGGTGTGCACGTAACGCGCATCGCCATGGGCATCCCGGTCGGCTCCGACCTGGAATACGCGGACGAAGTGACCATGAGTAAAGCCATGGAAGGCCGCCGCGATTTGTAGCGCCTCCTCAAAGATCGCTCTGATATCACTCACGTTTTACGGATAACGCGGGTTGCTGTCATCCCGGGCGCAGCGAGGGATCCGCTTTTCGGCTGAAGGTGCGAGAAAAAGCAGATTCCTCGGGCTGAATTCGCCCTCGGAATGACATCTCTGGGCTTTCTTCCCGCTTCAAAGAGGGCTAATTCTTCTTATCGTCGCTGTGATGTAGGTCCAGACCAAATGAGGGATGGTCTTTGGTTCCCGTGATCTTGATCGGCAAGTCGCTACCGCCATTCTTTCCTTTGAAGAATGGATCGACCGCCTTCAAGAAAAATGATTTCGCGCCGGTCGTGGTCTGCGAAAGCTTCGCCTGCATCAGCAAATGGCCGCGGAAGTCCATCTCCCCGTTGTCGAGGCCGTAGCTGCCAGTTAGCGAGATGTCTGCGCCCGGCACGCCGAAAGTCAATTTTGAAAAATTGGCGACGCCCTTATCCACGCGGAAAGTCGAATTTAGGTTTGAAACGACGTCGCCAATGTCTTGATTCTTGGGATGCCCCTGCGCCTTGCGGCTGAGCGTATCCATCTTTCCCTGCACGTTGCTGCTGGTGAATCGCGCGTCAGCCACGCTGAATTGGCCGCCAATCGTCATGCGCTGCAGAATATCGGCGTCTCCTTCCCGGATGTCGATCTTCGCGCGGAGCGACGCTGGGCCGGTCATGATCGGCGGATCGTTCTTTACGGTCAAAAAGAGTAGATCTTCGATGGCCGCCTCGCGCGAGACCGCGTCCAGCACGATGGTGCGGCCCTTCTCGGGTGTCAGGTCTACGACTTCGCCATTTACGATTAGCGTGGTATGCCGGAAATGCGCCACCACTTCCTTCAGAATCACGTCGCCGTTCGTGCCGTCCACAATGGCGGTGTAGTCGGTGTGCAAGTTCACGGAGTGCGCACTCATGCGGAGCGCGAAATCAGGGGTATCCGTCACGCCTTCGACGTTCAAATAATCCAGCGGCCCGCTGAATTTACCAGTCGAACGCAGAGTCCCCGCAAGCCCTCTGATCATCCCCATATCCGCGTGGCTGAAAATGTATTCCGCTTCCACAGGAGTGTGCCGCGGATCCTCCGCGCTCCAGGGTCCGAATTTCCCAGCGCAATCGATCTCGCCCTTCGGAATCGGATTCGTCAGGACCGCGTGGAAGGACGCCGGACTATCGAAACTGAAGTCCTTGATCACCAGTTCGTGAATCGGAAACTCTCGAGGCGGTTTCCCAGGATTGCCGCGCAGGATCGAGATCAACGCGTCATTAGCGTCGATTTCATGTATCAGTACGGGGTATTTCTCCGCCAGGTCCGTTTCGGTGCCATGAATCTCAGGACGGGCACCACTGCCCTTCGGAGGCATATGAATTTGCAACCTGTCCAGTTCCACGTCGCGTATCGTGAATCGCTTGCGCAACATTCCCGAAATGCTGGCCGTGAATTTGACGTGCTGGATCTGGATCAGCGGCGGAACGTCGGTACGCCCTTGCAAACGCAATGTCAACCCGTCAATCGTCACGTGGACGTGCGGGAACAGAAAAACGTCAAAATGCGAAAATTCGATATCGCTCTGAAATCGCGCCCGCAAATACGCCTCAGTGCGCTTGCGCATCGCGGTCTTTATCGCCGGAGTGAATGCATAAAGCACTGCGACGAAGACAACGATAGCTACTACACCCACAATCAACCATCGCCGCATGTATGAGGACTCGCTTATAAATAAAAATGCTCGAGCAATATGACTTCTCCATCTTATCGAAGATGATCGGGAATTGACCAGCGAGCCCCCGCACGATCCGGGCACCGGCCGCAATTTCGCGCCGGCCGCAAGCGCCGCGGAATCGGCCTTCCCTGTATCGCGGGTGAACGAAGGGTCTTGATGCAGACTAGCATTGCGCGCGGGCCGCTGCCGGGCGTATATAAGGGTCAAACGAGAGGTTAAACCGTGGCCAACTTAGAAAAGTACATGAACCAATATGATCACGAGCACACCAACGTCTGGAACAAAGTGCTCCATGGGATCGGCATCCCGATCATCCTGGCGGGAATCGTCCTGGCGATTCTCACCTTCTGGCGGATCGGTCTGGCGCTATTCGTCGGCGGCTGGATTCTCTTACTAGCGGGCCATCGCATCGAAGGAAACAAGCCCGCGTTCTTCCAAGGCCTGATTTATTTTCTAGTCGGCCCGATTTGGGTCGCGAAAGAAATTAAGGACGCCATCTTCGGCGCTTCCGAAAGGACTACAACGGTCCGCTAGACCACGTCCGTCACCGTTCAGGTCATCGCAGCAATCCGCAACTGGTGCGGAGAATTGTATTTAGCCAGACCTTGCGGGCAGTACCGGTAAGCGTAGTGCTCCAAAGTTACCTTTTCGCACAATTCCCGTTCCCTGGCTGGCGCGTGGCTCCTACAATGCTACCCTTAGAAATCGCCCTTCGGAGGAGCAGTTGAACGATTCCGCACAGTCGGCTGATCCCGGCACACAGAAGCGCCGCAGCACGCGCATTGTGCAGGCCGTGCCGATCACGGTGACGGGTACCGATGCGCTCGGCCAGCCCTTCAAAGAGCGTACCACCACCGTGATGGTGAACTGTCACGGGTGTAAGTACCAGTCGAAGCACTACGTCCCCAAGAACTCGATCGTTAAGCTCGATATTCCTCGCCCGGAAGGCGGCCCCTTCTCCACACAGGGCCGCGTCGTATGGGTGCAACGTCCGCGAACGGTCCGCGAGTTATTCCAGATCGGCCTTGAATTTGAAGCTCCGGGCAACGTGTGGGGCATCGCCTTTCCTCCCGAAGATTGGACTTCTGGTGAAAGCGAATCGGCTGAATTAATCGCTGAATTTTCTCTGCCAATCGACGTTGTGGCGGTCGCCGAGCCGGTCGCCTCTGTATCCCCGCAACCGTTACCGCCGATCCCACCGCCGCCAATTCCGTCGGCGCCCGAAAAGCGGGTCGAAGCTTCCGCGCCACCATTGAAGGTTCCCGCGCCTCCGGCCAGTTCTGTAACACCGCCGGCCGCGCCGCCGAAAGTCACTCCGCCACCCTCAGCTCCCGTGGCCGCATCCACGCCGCCCGTGGCGCAGACGCCAGCGGCAACGGCTGACAACAAGATCCATGTCGTGCCGACTCCGGCATCCGCTCCCGATACGCAAGCGGCGCTGGCCAGGCAGGTCTCGCAGATGGTCGCCGCAGCCAAGGAGAATCTGGATAAGACGCTGCGCCGTGGCGCCGAACAAGCGATCACGGATGAGATGGCGATTGCGCGCCAGCAACTGGACGCGCAACTGCACGACACAGTCGAGAAAGCGATCAAAGTCTCGATGGATCGCGTCTCGGAGTCCGCGGTGAAGAAGGTTGTACAGCAGGCGACCGATCGCACTGCGGCGATTGTGGAAGAGGCGCGCAAAGCGACGGAAACGTCCACCACGCAGCTCGATGAGAAGGTGCGAAACGCCGTGCAGCAGGCCGTGAGCCACGCCGCAGAGCAGGCGGCGCTCCAGGCTGCTCAGCAAACAGCCACGATCAACCTGAAGCAGTCCGTTGAAGAGGCGGTCGAGCGCGCTTTGCGCGACCGCGAAGCCTCGACTCCGTCTCTGGAAATTCTTTCCTCGCCCGAGGCGGCTCAGAACCATCTCGAACAATGGCGCAAGAATCTCGAAGAAACAGCCCATGCCGTTCGCAGCAAATCGATTGAACAGGCGCAAACCGACGCCAGCACCGCTACGCAACAGTGGAACGTTGAATTTGAAGCGGCGCTGGCCAACGCATCAAACAAACTCGGTGACAAACTCAGCGAAATCTCGCAGGTAGCACTCACGCACGCGGAGCAGGACGCGGCTGCGCGCGCTCAAGCCCTGCAAGCGTCACTGAGCGAAGCTTCGCGGGCTGCCACGATCCAAGCAGAGCAGGACGCCGCCGGACGCGCGCAGATCTTGCGCTCCTCGCTGGACGAAGCCATCGCCGGAGCAGCCTCCACGATCGAAACGCTCGGCGCCGGACTCCAACACGAGCGCCATCGCGCCGAAGAAACCAAGGCGCAGCTTCAGGAAGCCGTTCAGAATTCGCTGCGGCAGTCTCGCCAGCAACTCGACGAACTGTTAACCGCTCAACAACAGGAGATGTCTCGCAAAGCTGATCAGGTTATCGCCGACCGCGCCCAGCAGATCGAGCCCGCCCTGCAGGCATCCGCGCAGAAAATTCTGGAACGCGTCTCGATTGACCTCGAACAAAAGCTCACGCCGCGCCTCGATCAAGTGCACCGCACTATCTCCGAACTGGAACAAGCCGGGCACCGGGCGGAGCAAACCAAGCAACACGTCCAGGAACAGATTCGCCACTCGGCCGACGAGGTTACGCGCCTGCAGCAGGCCGTCCACAGCCAGGTGCAACAAGCCGCCGAGCAGGTGACGCACTTACGAGAAGTTGTTCGGGATCAAGTCCAACAAACCGCTCAGCAAGTGGCGCAGTTGCAGGATGAAGTCAGCGCGCAAATGCAGATGGCGACCGTTCGCGCGGACCAGCTACAGGACACCATCCGCGAACAAACCGTGCAGGCTTCCGAGCAGGCTATCCAGGACGCGCTGGCGCGGCTGCGCAGCGAAATAGGAAACGTCCCGGCGGAAATCGAGCAGTCCTGCCGCGAGGTCGCGTCGAAAGTCGAAGAGGAAATTCAGCAACGCAGCACGGAAGCGCAGCACCAGACATACGAGGCTTTGCAGAAAGCCGCCGATTGGTACCAGAAGAAAGCGCACAGCACCATGCAGACTTCGCTCGAGAAGGCCGTCGAGCAGTCCTCCACCGCTCTGCGCGACCGCGCTGCCGAAGTCTCCAGCCTGCTCGCGTCGGAGTTGGACCACTATCGCCGCACCTATGTCGAGCACAGCACCGCGCAGATTGAAGATGCCGCCAAGGAAATCGTCGCCCGCCAGCGCGACACGATGAACGAAACGTCGCAAATGGCCACCGCCGGCTTTACCGATCAAGTGCATCGCGTCACAACCGAATCCCTGCGGCGCTTCGAACAAGCTTCCCGGGAAGCTGTCGAAAAAACGCGCTCGGACATGGAATTCACCCGCGAAGGTTCGCTCGCGGAGTATCAGAAGATGCTCGACGATCGCATGATTCAAGGCGTCGAGCAGGCCGGCGTCCACCTGCAATCGCAGCTGATTCCGTTGATCGAAGAATGGGAAGCGCGGCGCGAAGCGGAAAAGAAAGAGTGGATGGAGCAGTTGAAGAAAACCAACGACGAATCCATCGAAGCGTATAAAGCGCGCCTGGAAAACGCCTCGAATTCCTGGCTGCTTGCTTCCGCGACCACTCTCGGCCAACATTCTCAAGCGGTGCTGGATACCATCGCCAAAGCCGCGGAAAAGCGTCTGCGCGAGACCTGCTCCGAAGTCCTCGGCACCATGGGCGATACCCTGAAATCACGGCTCCTGGGACTCTCCAGCGATTTCGGCTCCCAGGAAGACGACGACTTCCCCCCGAAGAAAAAATAATCCGCAAAGCACAACCGTCAATCGCAGCATCAGTTTTCTATTTTCTCTTTTCACTTTTCTGTTTTCCCTTTTCCAATTTCCAAACCGCCGCTCCGGTATAATAGCGGCCATGTCCAATCAGGCTTACCTGAGCATCTGGCTGAAGGATTTCCCGGAAGAAGTGATGCTCGAACGTTTCGGAGAATTTCTCGCCACGGTTCCCTTCTCCGCGAAGCGGCCGGGATTCACATACCTGGAAATCCAGGCGGTGGACACCAGCGAAACTCCCGTGTTTGAGCAAGATTTGAGTTCAATGCCGCTCGATGCGCCCAGCATCATCGAACTAGCCAAGGACTATCTTCACAGTGATTCGAGCTATGCGGTCCGCGCCGACTGGGATTTGTGGGTCTTCGAAGGCGACCCGCCGCGCTGGCAGCAATTGCCGCAACCCATCGAGCTGCGCTGCAATGGCGAGGGCTACGATGATGGATTCTGGAAAGAAAACGGCCACTTCGAAGTGAATTTCGGGTTCGAACATCTCTTCACGGGTCACGGCGGACTCCTCGGAATTCGCCAGATTGCGCGCCCCGCCCCGCAGGGCCCTGAGGAAGCCAACTTTCTCGAATCCATGTCCAAGCCCGCGAATCTACAGATGTATCAGGAAAAAACTCGTGAAAACATCAAGAGCCTTTTCGAATGGGTTCGCCGCATCGAGGATGCGCTGCCAATAGCCCGCCTGCGGCTATGGTCCGAAGGAGAAGAAAATTTTGAGGCGCGCCTCGAGGAAATTCTGGCTGCTCGTTAGCTTGCTGGCCGTCTCGGCGTTCGCGATACGATTGGCGAGCCGATCCGTTCCGCATTCGAAACAGGCCGAAACTCGAACCGTGAGAACCCTTCCGTGAATTTGGGCGGCAAGTTAGAATTGTATTCGCACCGATTCTCACGATCGGGCGCGTCCAGCCTTCAACGGGATTTCATGAGAAAGCTTTCGTTTCTGGCAATCATCCCGGTTGTGATCGTAGGCGTTACATCTTGTGGAACCTCTGCGCCGGAACCGGCCAAGCCGGCGAACACCGCTGCCGCGCCTGCCGCTCCGGCCACTCCGCCGGTTCCTGACGATATTCAAAAGGCCGCGGAAAAATCCCTCGGCTCGGAGACGGAAGTTCTCTTGTTCGGAGACCTTGCAAAAAACGGGCAGCAGGAAGTTTTAGCCATCAATCGCATGAAGCAGAACCCAAAGGGTGGCGCGCCCGGCACAGTCGTAACACGGGCGGTGATACTGCAGAAAGACCCCGCCGGCACCTGGAAGGAAATTCTACGGTGCGACGAGCACCTGGAAAATCCCAAGGGCTATCTCGGCAATATTCCGCTCGCGCCGGTGAACGGCTGGCGCTTGCAATACGAGCAGGACGCGCAGAAGGGCCTGCAGCTTTATTTCACGCCGGTCGCCGATCCCAAGGGCGCCCGGGCCTTGCCGATCGAAGTCCGTTGGAATGCGAAAGTGAAGCGCTACCAATCGCTCGACCGCAATTTTGAAAACTTCCTCGGCGAGCTGCCTTCGCTCGAGACTCCGGAGTCGCAAATCCGCCTGTGAGCGCCATCGCCCAACCCGCCGCCGTGCCCGCCGCTCGCCCCGTGAAACGAGCGTCGGGCTGGGATCATTTGAAGTCGTTGGTGCCCTACGTGTGGCGCTATCGCGGGATGGTCGGGCTGGGACTCGTTACGCTAGCCTTGATGGGCGCGGTCGGCGCGCTCCCGCAATTGATCCTGGGCGTCATCACCGACTGTCTGGAGGGCTCGCCGCAAGCGCTCTCCACGCTTCACGGTTCGGCGCGAGCGCTGCTCTCACCGCTACTTTCGATTTACGCGCCTCTCAGTCGGCACGCGCTCGGTTTGTTCTGCATGATTCTTGTCGGCGTCATGTTGGTAAAGGGCTTTTTCTCCTTTTGGACTCGCTGGATCTTGATCGGCGTTTCGCGGGAAATCGAGTACGACCTGCGCAACGATCTGCTCGCCCGGCTGGTCGAACTCGAACCTGAATTTTACGTGCGTAATCGCACTGGCGACTTGATGTCTCGCGCCACCAACGATTTGAACGCCGTGCGCATGGTCCTTGGTCCCGGAATCATGTACAGCGCCACCACGATCGCGACGATGGTTCTCGCTATCTTCTTTATGATGAAATTGTCTCCAAGCCTCACGGGATGGGTCCTGCTCCCCGTGCCTGTCGTAGCGCTGGCAGTGCGCTATTTCGGTGAGACGATCCATCGTCTTTCGGAACAAATTCAAGCGGCGCTGGGCATTCTGTCCACTCGCGCGCAGGAAAATCTCACCGGTATTCGCGTGGTTCGCGCCTACGCCCAGGAAAAACCAGAAATCGCGGCATTTGACATCGCCAATCGCGATTACGTGGACACCAACATCAAGCTCATCGCCACCTGGAGCCTGTTCTTTCCGTTTCTCACAGCGCTGATCGGCATCACGTTCGTCATCTTGCTAGGTAAGGGCGGCCGCGATGTCGTGGACCACCGCTTCACCGTCGGCACCATGTGGGCGTTCTACTGGTTCCTCGGCCAGCTGGTATTTCCCATGATTGCGCTCGGCTGGGTCACCAACATTTTTCAACGTGGAGCCGCGTCCATGGGCCGGCTGAATTACATCCTGCACGCCAAACCGAGAATTGGCATTTCCACCGCAGATAGGGACGCTAGCGATGCCGCAACCACCATCGGCAGCAACGGCGATTCCGCCGCAGCGGCAGCTTTGGGCTCGCAAACTCCGATTCTCGGCGAAATCGACTTTCGGCATTTAACCTTTACTTATCCCACGGCCCGCACGGAAGACGGCACGAGTAGCGGCCCGGTGCTTCACGATATCAACCTGCATATCCCGGCAGGCTCCACGCTCGCCATCGTCGGGCCCACTGGCAGCGGAAAATCCACGCTCGCTTCGCTGATCGCGCGGCTTTGGGACGCTCCGCCCGATACCCTCTTCATAGACAGCCGCTCGCTTCGCGACTATCCCGTCACAGAATTGCGCCGCGCCATCGGTTACGTTCCGCAGGACACATTTCTTTTCAGCGACACGTTGCGCGAAAACATCGCGTTCGGCGTCAACACCTGGATGGAAGAGCAGATTTACGAAGCTGCCGAAATTGCCAGCGTCTCGGGCGAGATTCAGAGCTTCCCGCAGCGATACGACACGATGGTGGGCGAGCGCGGCATCACGCTTTCCGGCGGACAGAAACAGCGCACCTCTATCGCGCGCGCGGTTCTCCGCCAGCCGAAAATTCTGATCCTGGATGACGCGCTTTCCAGCGTGGACACCGACACCGAAGAGCGCATCCTGCGCCGTCTGCGGGATGTGATGAGCCAGCGCACTTCCATCGTGATATCCCACCGCGTTTCCACGGTAAAAAATGCCGATCAAATCGTGGTCCTGCGTGATGGACGCATTATCGAACGCGGCACGCATGACGAACTGCTGGCGCTCGGCGGCTACTACGCCGATCTGAACCAAAAACAAATGCTCGAAGAAGAGTTGGCACGCGAATGAGCGATTTCCGCGAAGAAGAAAAATTAGGCAAGCTCTACGATTCGCAGCTCACGCGGCGGCTGATGCAATACCTGCGTCCTTACCGCCTGCAGGTCATCCTGGCCGTTTCGTTCACCCTCGGTATCACGGCGCTTGAAATTGCGGGACCGTATCTCTTCCATGTGGGTATAGACAGTTACATCGTCCCCGGCTACGAAGGGCAGATGGCGCGCAGCGTCGCGCTGATCGGCTTGCTTTGGGTCGTCTTCGCCTACGCGGGTTCGATCCTGGCGAGCTTCGGCCTGCAATACGTGCAAGTCCGCATCATGCAATGGGTCGGGCAGAAAACGATGTACGACCTGCGCAAAGAAATCTTCGAGCACTTGCAACGGCTGCCCATGAGCTTTTTCGACCGCAGCCCCATCGGACGCCTCGTCACGCGCTGCACCACCGACGTGGACGCGCTCAACGATCTCTTTGCCTCGGGCGTCGTCGCGATGTTGAACGATTTCGTCTTGCTCTTCGCCATGGCTGCCGTGCTATTCAAATGGCATCGGCTTCTCGCAGTAGCAACCCTTTCACCTCTGCCGTTCATGATCTTGCTCACCTATTTTTTCCGCAATCGCGTGCGCGATGCTAACCGCCGCATCCGCACCGCCATTGCCCGCATCAACGCATTCTTGCAGGAACACGTCAGCGGTATGGCCGTCGTACAGCTCTTCAATCGCGAAAAGAAATCGCGCAAGAAGTTCGAAGAGCTGAACCGCACGCACATGATCGCGTACAAAGACGCGATTGATGCCTTCGCCTTCTTCTATCCCGGCGTCGAGTTTCTCAGCATGGCCGGCATCGCGCTGCTGGCGTGGGTGGGAGGCGTGCGCGTAATCGCCGGAACCCTCGAAATCGGCGTTCTCGTCGCCTTCATGATGTACGCTCAACGCTTCTTCCGCCCCATTCAGGACTTGAGCGAAAAATTCAACATCCTGCAAAGCGCCATGGCCGCTTCCGAACGCATCTTCAGGTTGCTGGACGAGCCGGTGACGATCGTCTCGCCGCCGACAATCCATGCCCTTCCGTCTCCGCGCGGCGAAATCGAATTCCGCAATGTCTGGTTCGCCTATCACGGCGGCGCCGCCCCGAAAGACGACGAATGGGTATTGCGCGACGTTTCCTTCCGCGTCGAGCCGGGTCAGACTCTCGCCATCGTCGGCCACACCGGTGCGGGAAAAACCACCATCATCCAGCTGCTCCTGCGTTTCTACGATATCCAACGCGGCGAAATTCTGCTCGACGGCGTGGACATCCGCGAGCTCGATCTGCAGGAACTCCGCCGCATGTTCGGGATCGTCCTGCAGGACCCGTTCCTTTTCACCGGCACGCTCGAATCCAACGTGAAGCTCGCCACGCCTACAATCGACCGCGAAGCCACCGCAAGCGCCCTCCGCGAAGTCGGCCTCGGGCCATTTCTCGAATCGCTGCCGCAAGGTGTGGAAACGCCGGTCACCGAGCGCGGCTCCACGCTTTCCGTCGGCCAACGCCAACTCGTCAGTTTTGCCCGCGCCCTCGCGCACGATCCAAAATTCTTGATTCTCGACGAAGCAACTTCCAGCGTTGACACCAAAACCGAGCTGATGATCCGCGAAGCGCTCGACCGGCTGCTGAAGAACCGCACCGCGGTGGTGATCGCCCATCGCCTCAGCACCATTCAGCACGCGGACCGCATTCTCGTCTTCCACAAAGGCCGCCTGCGCGAACAGGGCTCGCATCAGGAACTCCTCGCGCTGCGCGGAATCTATTACCGCCTCTACCAGCTCCAGTACAAAGAGCAGGAGCTGGTCGCATCCTTGCCCACCAGCGCGGTCCCGGGATTTTCGCAGCCGTTGTCTGCCAATGACTGAAGCGCCGCCCGTGGCATCGCGGCGCCAGCGCTCATCAAAATTCCCTCCGCCGAGCAGCCCGAGTAGCTTTTCCGCAACCCATACCAACGAGTCCGTCCGATGAGTGAGCCGCAGATCCTGATTTCCGCCGGCGAAGCATCCAGCGACATGTATGCCGCGCGCCTGGCGACGGCACTGCGCGCCCGCGTGCCCGCGAAGTTCTTCGGAATGGGTGGCCCGCGAATGGCCGAGGCCGGCGTTGGGCTGGTTGCCGATTACCACGAAGTGGCGGTCGTCGGCATCACCGAAGTGTTGCACAAGATTCCGACGGTAATCGGCGTGCAAAACCGGCTCGCCCATGAAGCTGCAAACCGACGCGCTGCGCTCGCGATCCTCGTGGATTCGCCAGGGACGCATCTCGGAGTCGCCCGTCGCCTGAAACGCGCCAACATCCCGGTCGGCTATTTCATCGGCCCGCAGGTGTGGGCCTGGCGTGCCGGGCGCGTACGCGTAGTCAAGCGCCTCGTACAACGCATGGTCGTGATCTTCCCGTTCGAAGAGAAAATCTACCGGGATGCGGGCGTGCCGGTAGACTTTGTGGGCCATCCGCTGGTGGATACGGTCCGCGCCACGCAATCCCGTGCGGAATTTGCCGCGCAACATGGCCTGGATGCGAGCCGTCCAATCGTCACGATTCTTCCCGGCAGTCGCCCCAACGAGATCGCGCAAAACTACGCGCGCATCATCGGAGCCTGCGAACGTCTGGCGCAGCCGGGTGGCGTGCAATTCGTTCACGCCGTCGCTCACGGCCTCAGCTCCGAATTCCTCACGCGCTATGCCGAACCAAAAGTAAAGATCGCCCGTGTTGAAGATTCCACTTACAACGCGCTCGCTGCCGCCGATTGTGCGATCGTAGCCAGCGGCACAGCTACGGTAGAGGCCGCTCTACTGGGCACGCCTATGGTGGTTGTGTATCGAGTGGCCCCGCTCACCGCCTCGATTCTCCGGCACATGATTCGCACTCCCTTCATCGGCATGGTGAATCTGATCGCCGGAAAGCGCGTATGCCCGGAATTGATTCAGGACGATTTCACGCCCGAAGCAGTCGAAAAAGAAGCTCGCCAACTCCTTGAATCGTCTGCCGCTCGCGAAGAGATGAAGGCTGGGCTCGCCGAAGTCCGCGCCAAACTGGGTCCCGGTGGCGCCATCGACCGCGCTGCGGACATTTTCGCGCGGATGTTGTAACCTTTTACGTCGGGGCAACTTCGCGCGGGCAACGGGTATCTGATGTAAGAGGGCGATATCCCGTCGCGAGAGAGGTACTGTTCCCTTGCTCAAATTCTCATTCATGTCCCATCGCTTTTCCAACCAGCTCCGTGCGGGCTTGGCCGTATTGGCCGCCTCCATAACGCTCGCGACGGTTGCGCGCGCGCAAGCGCCGCGTACGTTTCCCTTTCGTGCCGCGGACTACCAAGTAGAAGTTCTCTTACATCCTGAAGACCAGACGATCTCCGGTCTCGCCAAAGCCGAATTCATCGCTCAACAGCCTTCGCGCACGGTCGTCGTGGAGCTTCACCAGGATCTCCGAATCAATTCGATCACTGGACCGGGCGGAAAACCCCTTCCTTTCGAGCGCGATAATAACAACCCGCTGATCCTAACCGTCGGCCTGCCCGATGTTGTCGCGCCAGGCAAGACAGTCACTCTGGCGTTCGATTACACCGGACCGCTTTCCAATGAAGATGACAGCCCCACGCGCGGCGTCCGCTTCGCTTCCGTGGATAAGACCGGAGCGTACCTCCTCCTTCCCGCACGTTGGTTCCCTCTCACCAATTTCCCCTCAAACCGCTACACCGGCACGTTTAAGATCACCGTGCCCGATAATTTTGCGGTAGTCGGCACCGGCAAGGCTGATCCGCCGAACTTGATGCCGGGTATCGGCAAAGGCGCGCCCGGTCAGGCATCGTACGTCTTCCACTGCCCGCACGCTGCACCGGTCGGGACTTTCGTCGCCGGCACCTTGCAGCTTTCGCCAGTGCAAACGGAAGGCTTCAATGTCTCGGTCTTCACTCCGCCCGCGCAGGCGAATACCGCAAATTCCTACGCCACCTCGCTCGCGCATATTTACAGCTATTTTTCTGACGCATTCGGTCCGCTGGAAATGAAAGAGGACGATCCGCCGCTGACCATCGCCCAACTTCCGGATGGCACCCTGCCAGGATATGCCGCACCCGGATTGATGCTGATCAGCGCGCGCCAATGGGGCACGAAAGCCAACGACCGCTTGCTTTCGCAACTGGCCGCCGAACAGTGGTGGGGCGTTCGAGTGCTGCCCGCGAGCGCTTCCGACACGTGGCTCACCGATGGCCTCTCGCGCTACGCCGAAGCAATGTTCGCGGAGCAAGCCGACGGCACAGCCGGCCTGCACAAAGCGCTCGAAGATTTCGCGGTGGGCGCCCTGATGTACGAAGACACCGCGCCGATTTCGCAGGCAGCTCGCTTGCAGACGTTTTCCAACGAATACCGCTCCGTCGTCGCGGATAAAGGCGCGCTGGTCTTTCACATGCTGCGGACCGAAATCGGCGACGACTCATTTACCGGACTGCTGCGCGAGTTTTACAAGAAGTACGATGGGAAGAACGCCAACCTCAATGACTTCGAGAAAATAGCGATGACGAAGATCCCGCCGCCGGTGAAAGGCCAGCCCCCGGTCAATCTGGTCTCCTTCTTTTCTCAATGGCTCAATTCCACGGGCGTGCCGGAATTCAAACTCGAGTACATCGTTTACCGCACCAGGAAAGGTTTCAAGGTTGTCGGCAAGATCCATCAGGATCTCGATACCTTCCGAATGCCGGTGGAAATTCGCATCGATACCGAAGGAAATCCTGAAACCAAGCAAATCCTGGTCACCGGAACGACCCAACCATTTGAAGTGGATACCTTCGGACGCCCCAAGCCCAATGGCATTCTGATTGACCCGAATAACAATCTCTTGAAATCCAGCCCCCGCCTGCGCGTGCGCGCCATGATCGCGCGCGGCGAGAGTCTCGCTGAAGTCGGCAAATATTACGAGGCCATCCAGGAATATCAGAAGGCCCTCGATACCCAGCCGACGAATTCGCTCGCGCATTTCCGCATGGGCGAGGCCATGTTCTATCAGAAGAATTTCCAGGCCGCTGCGAATGCATTCCGCGCGGCGCTGGGCGGAGACGACGATCCGAAATGGACGGAAGTCTGGGGCCACATTTATATTGGCAAGATTTACGACATTCTCGGCCAGCGCGAGCGCGCCGTGAACGAATACAGTCTGGCGCAGCATCTCGGCGACGACACCGCCGGAGCACAGCAGGAAGCCAACCGCTACCTTCAGAAAGCGTACACTGGCGACGACTCCGCTCCCGCGAACGCCGGGACAGCTCCTGCGCCCTCTACCCCTGCACCTTCTGCGCCCGCAGACGATAGCAACAAGCCGACGCTAAAGCGCCCCTCACCCGGCCATTAATTTGCATCCCCGGCGCATTGGTTAGGGGCGGGCCTCAGACCCGCCCGGCGTCCCGCACTTCTTGCTGGCGCACCGCTACAACGGCTCCAATCCTGTGAGACGAGGCGATTCCACGTTCTTGTGCTGTATTAAAACCTGAAACGTCTCGCCCATGCCTTCCGGATAGATCAGCGTCTTGAACAACAGCCGTGCGCGTGATTGTTCGCTCTCGCTCATTCCCTCAGCTTGCAGTTCCGCGAAATCGCTCTGCCGCGCGAGCGCCATCAGGAAAGTTGACTGCGACACAAGCCCCGTGCGGTACAGACTGGCTCGCTTGCCCCAATGATCGAGCGCGGTAAAGTTCACGTGCGCCGTCAAATCCTGTTCGCCCGGCGCCCGAAAGAAATCCTCGCCCGCGCGGTGCCGCTGATACGCAAGTAGAGTCCCGCGCATGTGCCGCTGGTCGTAAAGCTCGCCGGCCTCATGGCCGTAATCAATCGTCAGCACAAAGCCACGCTGCAATCGTTGGCCGGCATCTGCGATCCACTCGCAAGCATGCAAATTCACTTCGGCCTGTTGCCCGTCCTCAAGCGTGATTCCCTGTTCACTAAAATATTCGCGAAGCGCTTCCGACGAAAGTGGCCCGGTGCATTCGCCCAGGCCATTCGGCCCCGACGTGACGTATAGTTCCAGCAATTCAGTCCCTTCACGCACAATTCGATGCACAGGCATCGCGTCAAACAACTCATTGGAAAATATGCACCCGCAGGCGATCTCGGCAGGCAGTTCCGAAGCTATCTCGAAGTGTCCTCCATCCAGATGGCTTTGCAAGGATTGCACTTGAGCAACCAGAGCTCGGCGCGCGGCGGACCGATCCACGGCGACGCAACGCGACGCCGCATAAAATTGTGGAAATTCATGCGCGACGAAATCCAGAATCTGCGCCGCCAGCGCTCCGTAGCCCGCGCCGGCCTCGACTAGCGCAAATTCAACCGGCTGTCCGAGCTGCACCCACATCTCGTGAAATTGTCTCGCCAGCAGCTTGCCAAAAAGCGCGCCGGCATCCACGCTCGTAAAATAATCCCGGCGCGGCTGGTGCTCGGCATTGGTGTAGTAGCCAAATTCGGGGTGGTAGAGGCAGGCCTCCATATATTCAGCGAAAGTGATGGGACCATGAGCACGGATGCGTTCGGCAATGATCGGGGCTAGAGGAGAAATCACGCCAGCTGCGCGCGGCGCTTGCATCAATTCACCCGTTGCGGGTTGCGCGTGAACATCTCGATGATGTAGTCGTGCAGGCAATCGTAGAGCTGCTTCTGAAACGTCCAGGGAAATTGCGCGTGTTCGATTTCGCGCGGGCGCAGCTGAAAAATATAATTGTGGACCTCCGCGATGGAAGGCTTGTAGCGGATTTCCACCTCTACGCCTTCGGTCGCGGGCCGCGCCGAAAAATCGAAGAGCGGATGCTCGTAGCGCGCCAGTTCGCGCCGCACTTTTTCGACCATCTCTTCGGTCATCGGGCGCCCGGCACCTTTGATTGCAGTTCCGCGCGAGCGCTATTGAACGCCGCCAGCGCTTCCTGATCGAACAGCACGAAGTAAACTTTCTCAAGCGGCGTGGATCCCTCGAAATGCTTCGCCGTTTCGCGCAACATGATTTCCGCACATTCACGCATGGGAAACCCGGCGATGCCCGTGCCGACTGCCGGAAACGCGATGGTCTTCAGTCCCTTCTGCGCCGCGATGCGCAGCGAGTGAGCGGTCGAACTTCGCAGGGACTGCGCGGAAGTCATGCCGCCCAATTGCATGCTGGCCGCGTGAATCACATAGCGCGCTTTCAGATTTCCACCCGAGGTAATCGCCGCACCGCCCACGGGCACTGGACCAATCTCGTCGCACTCGGCTTGAATCCGCGGCCCGCCCTTACGACGGATCGCCCCGGCCACACCGCCGCCGAGCTGCAAATCATTATTCGCTGCGTTGACGATCGCATCCGTGTCCATTTCCGTCAGGTCGCCCTGCAGAATCTCAACGTGATCGTTAAAAATTGTGTTCGCCGCCATCGGAAAGAAAAACTCGCTTACCCTCGCCGGGAATCGGCGTGGAATTACTTCTTTGCAGCCTCGCCGCCGCCATAATCATACACGCCGCGACCGGATTTTCGCCCCAAGCGTCCGGCCTTCACATACTGCGCCAGCAGCGGCGACGGCCGGTATTTTTCGCCGAGCGTTTTATGCAGATATTCCAGAATATTTAGCCGGACGTCCAGGCCAACCAGATCCACCAGCTCGAACGGCCCCATCGGGTGGTTCAGCCCCAGCTTCAGCGCCTTGTCGATATCCTCCGCCGAAGCGATCCCCTCTTGCAGCATGTAGAACGCTTCGTTGCCGATCATCGCATTGATGCGGCTGGTGATGAATCCAGGCGATTCGCGAATCACCACCACTTCCTTGCCCATGCGGCGACCCACTTCCGCACAAGCCTGCACCGTAGCTTCGGATGTTTCGAGCGCGCGCACAATCTCCAGCAGCTTCATCTTCGGCACCGGATTGAAAAAATGCATCCCGATGCAATTTTCGGCACGGAATGTAATCGCTGCCAGCTCCGTAACCGAAAGCGACGAAGTATTGCTCGCCAGGATGGCAGCGGGCCGCGCAAATTTGTCGAAAATCGTAAAAATCTCCAGCTTCACTTCCATCTCTTCGGGAACCGCTTCAATCAGCAGGTCTGTTTCGCGGCACACATCTTCCACCGACCGAGAAGTCGTGAGATTGGCGAGTGCGCTCTTTTGCTGCTCCGCGGTCACCTTCTCGCGCGCCACTCCCTCCGCCAGCGCCTCCCGAATGTATGCAATGCCCTGCTCCAACATTTCCGGCGACACGTCTTCCAGGATCGTGCGGTATCCGCCATAAGCCGCCGCGTACGCAATGCCGCGGCCCATCGTTCCCGCCCCGATCACTCCAATCGTCTTTACTTCCATTGTGCGCTGCCGTCCCTAAGCCTTGCGCGGAAAAAGCCGCGCCGCGTTTTCATACAATATTTTCTGCTGCGCCTCGGGAGAAATCGGCAGCGCGCGAAACTTGGCGATATTGCCGCGCACGCCCGGAACGCCCGGCCCCGGCCAATCCGTCCCGAACAATACCTTATCTGCGATTTCCTCGATCCGAGGAAAATACTCCATCAATCTCTGCGGCGGAATACCGGAAATATCCATGTACATATTGGGATGCCGCCGCACCAGGAAAAATGCCTCGTTCATCCACAGCGGCCGGCCGCCGTGCGCAAGAATCACCACAAGATCCGGAAAATCAACACCCACATCGTCCGCCAGAATCGGCTGTGCATACGCATTGCGCGCACCAGGGAAGATCGAAGTCCCCGTGTGAATCATCACCGGCATTCCGACAGCTTGGGCTCGTTCGTACATCGCGCGCAGCGGCCCCAGTCCGTGCCGATATTCGTTTGGCGCGAATAATTGATGCGAGGGATGAACCTTCAGCCCGCGAATGCCAATCTTTTTCAGCCGGTCCACTTCCGCGCCGCTATCAGCAACATATTTCGGGTGGACCGACCCGAACGCCACCAGCCTTTTCGGATCGGCGGCGCAATACTTGGCGACCCAATCATTCACTTCCGCCGTAAATCCGATCACATCCGGGCTTACATAGTTGATCAATCCCGCGCGCTCAATTTCCGCTTCGTCCATGAATCGCAGAAATTCTTTCGCGCTGGCAGCATATCTTGTGATTTCGTCAAAATCAGCGCGTCCGCGCTTAATCAAATCCAGCGCGGCAGGATGGACCATCTCATTCGGGTTGATGTGGATATGAATGTCTATGATAGGAGGCAAACTTGGAAGCTCCGGCAAAGACCAACGATGAAGCGCTACGAAAGCCTCTACAGTCGGGCGATCCCATTTTCGTCGAAGCCCACGACCACCCGGCCGCCCGCTACGATGACGGGACGCCGGATTAAGTTCGGCTCGCGCGCCATCATGCGAATCGCTTCGCGGCGCGAAGGCGGATCTTCCCCCATGTGTTTCCGCCGGTAAAGCTCATTGCGCGGATTCAAGAAATCTTCGTGATCGCGCCGGCCAATCAATTTCTCGAGTTCGGTAGAGCTCAAACGGTCTTTGTCCAAGTTGCGGAAATGCAGCTCGAATCCGCGCCGCTCCATGTACTTGCGCGCCTTGCGGCAAGTCGTGCACGACGGTTTCTGTATAAACTCAGCCTTCTTGCGCTTTCTCGCCGCGGTTCGGCGCGGCTTGCTTGCCGCCCGTCTCACAGACGCCTTTCTCACCACCGCTTTTTTCCCAGCCTTCTTGATCGCCATGCGTTAATTGCCCTCAGTAATGCGGAACATTTGGATCAATCTCAGCCGACCATCGCTCGATTCCCCCGGTCATGGACCGCGCGCCTTCTACGCCCTGCGAACGCAACCAAGCAGCCGCGTTCAGGCTGCGCATCCCATGATGGCAGAACAGGACCAATTCCTCGGCACTTTCCAGGCGCGCCAGATTCGACGGAACCTCGCCGAGAGGGATCAGCACCGACCCTTCGATGTGCGCCGTATCGTATTCCCATTGCTCGCGGACATCCACGAAAAGAACCTTATCGTCGCACGCCAAAAGCTCCTTCACCTCGTGCGGCGCAATCTCAATATTCGAAAGCAAGTCTGACATCGTCAATATCCGAAATCCGCGGGCGCCGAAAACGCATGCTCTTTCACCGCCAGGCTCGCCACACGTTCTGCGCCGAGTTGCTTCCTATATTCTTGCCGGTCGCTCACCTGTACGACCCAGTGCGCCAGCCAATCCTCGAAATCTTCCAAGCGCCTAGTCTGCTCGTGATACTGCGAAAAGTACGCGTGGTCACGGCCATAATAACCCTGCACCGGTGAAGGGTGCGCGCCACCGGGTTCATGCACCACCGCCGCCACCAGAAACCCCGGCACCAAAGTGCGATTCGGATCGGAAGCGATCACCTCCGGCTCCACAATCTCTTCTGCCACCACAATTATTTTCCGCGCTGCCCGCGCGCCATCCACTGCCACTCCCAGGCTGCCCCAGATATGCGCATTCCCCCGCGCGTCCGCACGTTGCACATGCAAAATCGCCACATCGGGACGCAGCGCGCGTACCGCCACCAATTTTTCCTCGCTTACCGGCGAAGAGAATTCGCGCAGATTCCCGTTTTTCTTCACGAGGTCGCTTCCCAAAGTCGCGTATGTCGGCAAGAACGGCACTCCCAGCGCCCCAGAATGCAGCGCCATCGCCATCGTGAAATTCGAATAATCCACCACGTCCAGCCGCCGCGGCACGCTTCGTTCCACCGCTCGCCGAAAACAATATCCCACGCCCGCCGAAACATTCCCAACCCATGCCGCCATCACGCGCGAAACACAGCCCGCCCCGATCATCTGATCGAAGAGAATGTCTGAAATCGGCCCGACCAGCGTCAGATCTCGCCGGCTCTGCCGAATCAACTCATGCCCCGCCGCAAACGGAATCATTTGCTCGAGCTGCGCACCCAGCAACACCATCGAGCCGGACGGCACGTGCCGCGCGACGGCGTCGCGCATGCTCATTAGCTTTGATTCAGCAGACATGTCATCAGGTCCAAAAATGATGAGGATCGAGTTCCCGCGTGATGCGCAGCTCGGAATCTGTCGGCGGCGGAGTTTCCATCAATTCATCCGCCACCCGCAACGTCCACCCGGTATTCGCCAAGACTTCTTCCACGCTCACTCCGGGATGCACCGACGCGAGATACGCCTCGCCGTCGTGCCCAAATCGCAACACCCCCAGAGTCGTGATGATCGCAGATGGCCCCGAAGCCTGCGGCAACCCCTGAGAACGCCGCCAACCGTTCCCGGTTCCGTATCCCGGCGAAGTGATATATCCAACTCGCTCGCAAAGTCTTCCGCGTTCATGCGCAAGCATCACCACGGTTCGCCGCGCCAGGCACGCTATATCGCACGCGCCTCCCGACCCCGGCAAGCGCTGCATCTCCTTATGACGATAGCCCCAGGTTGTATTCAGATTGCCGAACCGGTCAACTTCCGCCGCGCCCAAAAATCCCGCGTCCACACGGCCTTGCTGAAGCAAACCCATCACACCAGTCATTTCTCCGCACTGCGTGGCGCCGCGAAGGTTGGGCGGGTCGCCCATCGTATACAACAATTCTGCCGCCGGCGTTTCGCGAATCACGCCATTTTCAAAGAGGCCGACCGCCGACGGAGCATGAGTCCTCCGCGCCACCAAGAACGCCAGCATCGGCAGGCGCATTCCTACGAAAATAAGTTCGCCGTCGCCGATTTCGCGCGCCGCGGCCGCAACCATCAGTTCGCTGAAGGTGTAGCCACGCGCTGCGAGATCGGGTTCGGACCGTGCCGTCATAAATGTTCGGGGTTCACTTTCCGTAGGGACATTTGCGCGCAAAGCGGCCGACGCACTCGCAACCGCAGTCTAATAACCCTGGAAATTCGGTTTGCGTTTCTCGAAGAACGCGTTCAGGCCTTCGAGACAATCCTGCGAATCAAAGCAGTGAATCTGCAGGCGAATCTCTTCATCGAGCGCGGCTTCCAGCTCCTTGCGCTGCTCGGCGCTCATCCGGTGCTTCACGTCGCGTTGCGCCAGCCCCGCTCCGCTCGCGATGCTTTCGGCAAGTTTTTTTATTTCGGCCTCGAATTGCTCCGTCGGAATCACGCGGGAGACGATTCCCATCCGCAGCGCGTCTTCCGCCGATAGCATCTGCGCCGTGTAGAACAATTCGGCCGCGCGCGTCGGCCCGATGATCCGAGGCAAAAAATAAGTCCCGCCGAAATCGGGGAACAACCCGATCTGCGCGAAAGATTCCGCAAAACGCGCTTGGTCCGAGGCAATTCGAATATCCGCCGCCAGCGCCAGATTCATTCCGCCTCCCGCGGCCGGTCCATTCACTGCCGCAATCACAACTTTCGGCATCGTCGCGATCGCCAGCGAAATCTCTTTTCCGGCTTGCACCAGCGATTCCACTTCGCTCACCGCTTTGCGTTGGCGCACATCGCGCAGCAATTCCAAATCGCCACCGGCGCAAAACGCCCGCCCGGTTCCCGTTAGCACCACACAGTGAACGCTCCTATCGGCCTGCACGCGCAAAAGCGCATGCACCAGTTCCTGGCCCATCTGAATATTCAGCGCATTCAATTTTTCCGGACGATTCAAACGAATGATTGCGACTGCTCCGGCGCGTTCTTCCGTCACCACCGGACTGGCGGTTGGCTGCGTAGCTCCCATAATTGATTCGCCTCCCTAGTCCTTCAAGCTTTTCAAAAGCGCCGCAAGTTTCTTGAAATAGCGCGTCTTCACCGCGCGTTCCGTCCCACCGTTCAGGCCGCTCGTTGACGGCAGCACAAACACCTTCGCACCGTACAATTCTTCCTTCTGCAAACCGAGCTTGCACTGCCTTCCCGCGAACTTCTCATAAACCATCTTGCCATTGAATGCCACGACGCGCGGTCGCAAGTCTTCCAGCTTCTGCGCCAGCAGCACCCGGCCTTCGGCAAATTCCTGCCGCTCGATCTCATCAATGCCGCGCGTCGGACGCTTAACCAGGTCCGTCATACCAATGCCGAATTCGAGGATCCGACGGTCGTCCTCGTAGCTGAGCGGCTCAGGAATCACGCCTGATTCGTACATGATGGGCCAGAATTGATTCCCGCGCCCCGCGTAATAGTGGCCAACGCGCGCGGAACGGTCGCCGGGATTAGCGCCGACCATAATCATTTTCATTCCCTTGCGTAGATAATCCGGCAGAGTGCGCATTCCGTCCTTTTTCGCTCGCCGCGATTCGTCGCGCCATTCCCTATCACAGCTGTGGTGCGATTATCCTTCACCGCTTACCCGGTCTGCAAGGTCGGCGCGCTCGGTGTTGCTAACATCACCACCGATCTGCGCGCCCTCATTGTCAGCAAAAATTAGCCTGTCTAAGTCACTGAAATATGAGTATTTGCCGCTAAGCCTTGCTGGCGACGGAGCGGGCCACCCCCATTTTGTGCTACGCTATTCTGCCTATACCGATGAGCGCTTCTAAACTAAATCCGTTGCAGCCGCGCACGCCACTGCCGTCGCAGGTGGTGAAGGACGACGAAGGCTCGCTCGTCGCCGCCGCCAAAGCCGGCGACATTTCCGCATTTGAAACCCTGGTCGGCCGCTACGAGCGCAAAATCTTCCGCTTGGCGCAAAATATCACCCAGAACCGCGAAGATGCCGAAGACGTGATGCAGGAATCCTTCCTGAAATCCTACCAGCACCTTGGCGAGTTTCAGGGCAATTCCAGATTTTACACCTGGCTGGTGCGCATCGCGGTCAATCAGGCCCTGATGAAGCTCCGCAAGCGCCGCCCCAATCAAGTGTCGCTGGACGAAGAGATTGACACCGGCGAAGATACCATGCCGCGCGAGGTGGAAGACTGGGGACCGTCACCAGAAGATCGCTACGAGCAATCCGAACTTGGCAGCATACTTTCCACCACCATTGCGGAACTCGACCCACCTTTTAGAATCGTTTTTCAGCTTCGCGACATCGAAGAATTATCAACGGAGGAGACAGCGGAAGCGCTGGGACTTTCGATCCCAGCCGTTAAATCGCGGTTGCTGAGAGCGCGGCTGAAGTTGCGCCAGAAATTGAACCGCTATTTTCGCCAGGGTGAGAATTCGTGAACTGCAAGAACATCGTTAAGGAGCTTTCCAACTACCTGGAAGAAGCGCTGGAACCGTCGCTAAAATCCTCCATCGAAAAGCATTTGGAGGGTTGCGAGGATTGCCGCATTGTAGTGGACACCACCAAGAAGACCGTTCAGATTTTCTGCAATTCCGAACCCGCGCCCCTGCCGGAAGATACGCGCCAGCGCCTGCGCGACGCCCTCTTCAAGCAGCTCAGCCAAATCCGCACTGAAAAACGCTAGACGCCGCGCCCCTGCGCCGAACGAGCATCTTTCTCCCACAGAGGTACCTGCCGCCCGACACCCCGCTGCTGCGCCAGCTCATAAATGCGCCCCGCTACCACCACGTCCTCCGTGGCAATCCCGTTAGACTTGAAAAGCGTAATCTGCTCGGGATTCGCGCGGCCTGGAATCTTTCCAGCAACAATTTCCGCTAACTCGTTGACACTGTCCCAGCGCCGCTTGTCGTCGCCATACATTTGAATCAGGTCGCCCGCCTCGATTTTCGACTGTTCGCGCGAATCCACCGCAATAATGTCGCAACGGCGCACTGCTTCCCCATCCAGCTCATGCTTCTGCGGGAAATTCGCGCCGATCGCGTTGATGTGCATGCCGGGTTTGAGCCAGCGTCCTTCCAGCACGGGGTCTGTGGAATTTGTGGACGTCACCACGATCGCAGCGTCGCGCACGGCTTCCTCGGCGGATGCCACAGCCTCTACAGGCAGCCGCAGCCGTTCAGTCATTTCCTCCGCGAACTGCTCGCGATGTTCGGCGGTGCGGCTGAACGCGCGCACGCGTTCGATTTTTCGCACCGACGTGATCGCCTCCAGTTGCGTCCGCGCCTGCAAACCCGTGCCGATGATTCCAATCGTGCTTGCATCCGCTCGAGCCATCAGGCGAGTGGCCAAGCCGCTCGCCGCTCCCGTGCGCATCTGTCCCAGATAATCTGCTTCGATCAACGCGACCAGATCGCCCGACTGCGCGTCGAACAAAGGCACCAGAAATCGCAACCCCTGTTTCGCGCTCGTATACATCTTCAGGCCCATGTAGCCGCTTACGGCGTCCGCCCCGGCCATGTAATGGAGATAACTCTTCCCTGGAATGTGCAACCGCTGGCGGGAATGGACCTGCGCGCTGCCGTCCGCGAGCCGACGAAAGGAATCCTCCACCGCCTCCAGCGCCAGCGGCATCGTCAGAATATTCTTCACGTCTGCTTCGGATAGAAGTAGCGTCACAAAATGTCTCCTATTGAAACGAGAGGCAATGATAACGCGAGGCGGGAAGATATCAGAAACTGACGTGATAGCGCAGAACGCGCGCTTCAGGCGCGTCGAGGACGAGTAATTCGCCCTTAGAATTCACGGCCAGCGGCGGAGCCTTACGCGAAGCTTGACCCAATTGCGGCGCAAGGTCCATGTCCAGCTTGGGCGCGCCATCGGTAGTGACGATGTGCAGCATCAAACCGTTCGAATCCATCAGGAACACGCAATTGCTCCAAATCGCAAATCCCGCGTTGGGATTCCAACTCGCATCCTTTGTACTTGGCACAATTTCGCTGACCAGGTGACCGTCGCGCGTCAGCTTCATGATTCCGCCGGACGGCGTCGCGAGATAGAGATAATCATCCGGTCCTTTGACCAGCGGTCCGAACCGCCTCGAGCCAGAAAAGGTCTCACGCGGCTGCCAGGTTTGCACCAGACGCAATCGTGACGTGTAGCTGAACACCTTGCCCGCGTTCGAATCCAGCACGTGAATCTGTCCGTCATCGCCGACCGCCACGCTTAGCTCATTTCCCGGCACGGGCCGCGTCCTTAGTCGCAGCTCGCGGTAGCGGTCGCCGTTTGGCAAGAAAATGAAGACGCTGTCGCGAACGGGATCGGTTACGTAGATGGCTCCGCCCTGATCGAGCGCGATGAATTGCGGGTGATTCAGACCATCTTCCTGAAACGAAAGAAGCGGCTTGCCGCCCGGAGCGAACTTGGAAATGAATGCGCTGCCGGCATCGGCTATAAATATATCGCCGAGCGAGTTCGTGGCAATTCCCGAAGGATCCTGCAGTTGCCCGGGGCCATCGCCTTTCACGCCCCATTCGCCGACGTACTCAATCGATGGCGACGCTACCAGAGCTTTCTCGGCCATCACCACCGAGGATCCTTGCGAACATCCATTCATAATGATTGAGCAAAGCAGCAGAGAAATATATCCAGCGATGGAACCGCGCTTGCCCATACCAATCAATTTATCCCAACCCCGTACGCGCGCGAGATGAATTGCGAGTCAATGGAACGCGGTGATTAACGCCGGTGCTTGCGCGGTGCTGCCTCGCCCGGTTCTCTCACGCGGCGAACGATGGTCTGGTGCATCACGTACGTGCGCTTTTCAGTCGCGCCGGCGCTTAGATCCTGGAACCAAAACGTGACGTCGCCTCCCGGCCCGGTGGTTTGTGTACGCTCGATCGGCAGCTTGCCGCACACGTCGCTATCCACAAATGCAGTTTCGTAACGCTCCTTCTGCTTCCCCCAGGTGTAGACGCGCACCATCGTGAAGTCGCACGGCTGGCCTTCTGGGCCGTGTGTCCCGACGAGCAGATATTGCGGCACGGGCTTGCCGGAGGAGGCCAGCACGCGGTCGAGCTGCGTCCAGGCCACAATTCGCATACCCGCTGAACTCGCATAATCCGGCAATGGCTGCGGAACGTCGAGATCAATGAATCGTCCGAGCACCCATCCGGCGAGCGGGCCTTGATCTGCACTGTGCGCGCGAACAAACCACCAATCCTCTTTCTTGCCTTCGGGTGCAGGTGCCGCGGATTCCTGCTCGGCGTTGTCGACAATCGCCGGCTTGATTTCGGCGGTTTGTCGCGTCAACAGATCAAGCCGAACATCCTTGTTCAACTGGCGGATGCGAGGCGTATCGCGCCCCGGCCCGAAATGGAGATTGCTGAGGACTCGCGTGTGCCCGCGCGCTTCCACGGACATTCCCTCGGACTTCGTTTCCATGTCCTTCATCCGCTGCCACGAGTCCGCGGACAGCAAATCGCGCTCGTCGACCCACCCCACTACGCCATCGGCGGTGCGGACCTTCACTTGATCTTGGAATCGCTGCAGTACATCCAGGCGCTCGCCGAAACTGACGGTGGTAACCGGTTCGCGCACCTGGGCCGAAGTGCTGTAGACCGTAACCAAATGATTTCCGGAGTAGGCAATTTCCAGCGGAACCGTGGCGTGACGCTCCCGGACGTAGAGGCCGACGACCACCACCAGCACAACCGCGAAGCCGAGGAGCATCTTCCGGATCACCGGCATTCTCCGAACGTAGCTCTACTGCCGGCGCTGCTCGCTTGTGCGGACTCTGTCATGGTCTGGGTTACTTCCAAAGTAACGCAGCATTTTACACTAACCGCAATGTGCATCCGCGCACGCGTTGTGCCGCGAGTTTCCATGCACTCCCGTGCGTGATAATTCGGTTCTGATACAATGCCGTGCGCTTGTTCATCATTCATGGCTTAACTTCCCCGGAGGAATTGCATGCAGAGCATGGAAAAGCTGAAACCGTTGGCGCTTTTGCTGCTGAGGCTCGCTTTGGGAGTGATCTTTGCATTTCATGGATATCCGAAGCTTTTCACTCATACGCAGGAGACGATGCAAGGGTTTATGCACATGGGTTTCCCGGCTTATTTCGCGTACATCGCGGGAGTGATCGAGTTCTTCGGCGGCTGCTTATTGATCGTGGGATTGTTTACGCGCGCGGCCGGATTATTCTTGGCAGGAGAAATGGCGGTGGCGCTGGTCAAAGTGCACGGGATTCTTTCGACGCCGATGAAAGTGGATGCTTATCAATTTCCGTTGGCGATGGCCGTGGGAGCTTTTGCCCTGGCGACGTTTGGCGCGGGATTGATTTCGCTGGATCAGGCGGTATTTGGCGGAAGCGGAGGCGCGAGAGGTCCGGCGCGCAAATTCAAAAGTAAAGATCGCGGCTAGGTTGCCGTGGTCGTCGCTCGATCAAGGTGATGCAACGCCGCCGGAGCGGTTTGATGGCACCCGCTCCGGCGTTTTTCAATTTCACTTACGCGGTTTGCGTTGAGCCGTGATCCGGGGCGCTCGGCGGCATCGGCTGCGTTGACAAATCCACCGGTATCGGCGCTGGCGCCTGCGGCATCACCAGCCACGCGATGAAGTAGCCCAGAATCGCGGGCACCAGCGGCACTGGGAAAATCACCAGCAATACCCACACGAGCCGCACAATCGTGGAATCCACTTCCAGATATTCGGCGATGCCGCCGCAAACTCCGGCAATCTTGCAATCGGTTGAAGAGCGCATCAGGCGCTTGTGAATCGGTGGCGGTCCGGCGGGCGTCACGTGTTGCTGCGCGCCACAGTAGTAGCAATAATTCGAATATTCAGCGATGTCGCGATGGCATTTCGGGCAATTCATAGTCCCCTCCCGCGGGCCGCGCTCAAACTTCGACCCTCACAGTAAGTATACGACTCGACCATCCAGAAAGTTTCATGCGAACGCCCTGACCACTCTTGGCGCGCCTCAGGGGTTAAAACCCCTGATGATTGAGGCGTAGCGTACGACGGGGCGAAGAGCCTGCCGACCCTTCCGCTTTCCGCAAGCGAAAAGGCAGATTCCTCGCTGCGCTCCGTTCCCTCGTCAAGGCAAGCGGGATGACACCCACTTCACTTTTTTGCGCAAACTGCAAAGCCGACACACCATTATGCCGGACGGTCATTTCACTTTCGCGCCCGCCGGAACGTCCTCGGCGAAGGTGCAGAGCACCGGCTTGCCGTCCGGTCCGACGGATGCGGCTAGCAGCATTCCGTTAGACTCCAAACCGCGCATCTTGCGCGGCGCTAGATTTGCGACGATTACTACTTTGCGCCCCACCAATTCCTCCGGCGTGTAGCCCAACGCGATCCCGGCGAGGACTTGCCGCACTTCGTCGCCAATATCCACTAGCAGCTTGAGTAGCTTGTCAGCACCCTGAATACGTTCGGCCGATTTCACGACGCCGACGCGCAATTCCACTTTGGCGAAATCTTCGATTCCGATTTTCGCTGGAGCAGCGGACGCGGGCGCAGCTCCTACCGCCGCTGCCGCGCTGGCCGGGGCGGAAGTTGCCGCAGGAGCGGGACTCGCAACGGAACCGTGACTCGTGGCTTGTGATTCCTGACTCGTGGCGGGCGCTGTCGCGCCCGGATTGCGTATTTCGTTTTCCATGGCTTCAATTTTCTCCAGTACTTCTTTCTTGTCTGCGCGCGGAAAAACTCCTTCGAGCTTCCCGATCTTCGTTCCCGGCATCAGCCCACCCCATTGCAATTCGTCAATTCTGACATCTGCCAGTCTTCCGGGCTGGCCGAGCTGTTCCCAAATCTTCTGCGTCGCATCGGGGATCACGGGATGCGCTAGAACAACCGCAATCCTTAGTGCCTCGGCCGCGTCATAGAGCACATTCCCGACGGACGGGAGCTTCTCAGGCTCCGCAGCTAGCTTCCAGGGCTTCTCTGCGACGAGCATGAAATCGACCAACGAAACGATTTGCGAAATGTCCTGCAAGGAATCTGAAAAGTTCAAATCATCGAAACGCCTTCTGGCCGAACCAATTAAGTGGACAACGTTCGACTCAAGTGGCTCAGACGAGGCTCGCTGCTTGGGAATTTCGCCTCCGAAGTAATTCTCAATCATGGTAAGGGTGCGACTTGCGAGATTTCCCAGGCCGTTTGCAAGATCGGCGTTGTAGCGCGTTATGAGAGCGTCTTTGCTGAAATTTCCATCCTGGCCGAACACAATTTCGCGAAGCAAGTAATAGCGCAGCGCGTCGTTGCCGAGGACTTTCACGATGGGCTCGGCGTAAGCTACGTTGCCCTTGGACTTGCTCATTTTTTCTTGCTCGAAGAGCAGCCAGCCGTGCGCGCGAATCTGCTTGGGCAGCGGCAAATCCGCGGCCATCAAGAATGCGGGCCAGTACACGGCGTGGAAACGGATGATTTCCTTGCCGATCATGTGCAGGTCGGCAGGCCAGTACTTCTTAAACCTCGGATTGGCCTCGCCATCCGCGCCATCGCCGTAGCCGACGCCCGTCATGTAGCTCGTTAGCGCGTCGTACCAAACGTAAAAAACATGCTCGGGATCGCCCGGCCACGGGATTCCCCACTTGATCGTCTTGCGGCTGATCGAGACGTCTTTTAGTCCGGCTTCGACGAAACTCTTCACCTCATTGCGCCGGAAATCCGGTTGCACGAATTCGGGATGGTCGTTGTACAACTGCAACAATCTTTCCCGATAGGCGGATAGCCTGAAAAAATAGTTTTCTTCGGAAATCAGTTCCGCCGGACGGCCGCAAATCTGGCAATCCGCAGGCTCCGGCGTGTCGCTCACGTAGGCATTGTCGTAGATGCAGTAGCGGCCCTCATATTTGGCTTTGTAGATTGAGCGCTTGTCGGGCGGCGCATTCTTGTCGCGCTCAAGAGTTCGCCGCACCAGCGTCTGCACTGCGCGGGCGTGTTCGGGCGAAGTAGTGCGAACGAAATCTGTAATCGTGATCCCCAGCAACTTCCACAAATCGCGAAAAATCTTTTCGTTTTTGTCTACCAGCTTTTGCGGCGTGAATCCTGCCGCCTCTGCGGCGCGTTCGATGTTGACGCCGTGCTCGTCGGTGCCAGTGACGTAGGCCACGTCGTAGCCGCACATGCGCTTATAACGCGCGATCACGTCGCAGACGATCGTCGTGTAGGCCGAGCCGACGTGCGGGCGCGAGTTCGCGTAATAGATAGGCGTGGTGAGGTAATACTTGGGTTTGGGATTGTCCATGAAGTATTAGTGGTTGCTGCCCCGTTTCTCGGCCTGCCTTTGAAATTCGAAAGAGGCGGCGGCGATTACTTGCTTCAGCGGGATGCCCTTTTGCGCGGCGATGCGCTGGCAGTCTTCATATTCGGGCGTGGCGTTGAGCACCGTGCCGTTCATCCGCGAGACTTTCATTTGCACTTCGCCGAAGGGCGTCGCGACCGGGAAGAACTCGCGGTCGAGAATCTTGCGGCGGACTTCGTGGGTGCGCACGCCGAGCGTGGTGGTCTCGCGGAATACCAGATCAATCAGCGCCGCGGCCTTCGCGGGCTCTGCGAGAATCGTTACGAGCAGCCCGGGGCGATTCTTTTTCATCTGCACGGGCGCGGAGAAAACGTCCAGGGCGCCGGCGGCTAGCGCGCGTTCGGTAAAATAGCCGTAAATTTGCGGGCTCATGTCGTCGACATTCGTTTCAATGACGGTGATGGGCGCGTCCCAGTGTTCGCCGGGTTCGCTCACCGCAATTTCGCCGACCAAAATGCGCAGGACGTTTGCTTTTTCGGTCAAGTTTGCGGAGCCGGCCCCGTAGCCGATGGCGCTGAGCGTCATTTCCGGAATTTCGGCGTAGCGCGTCGAGAGGGTGGTGGCGATCGCCGCGCCCGTCGGCGTCACGAGTTCTTTTGCGATGCCGCTGGTGTACATTGGCGCACCCTTCAAAAGCTCTGCCGTGGCCGGCGCCGGGACGGGCAGAAGTCCGTGCGCAGTCTTGACTTGTCCGGCGCCCACGTCGAGAGGCGAACACGAGAATTCGTCAATGCCTAGGAGTTCGAAGCCAATCGCGGCGCCGACGATGTCTACGATGGAATCCACAGCGCCGACTTCGTGAAAGTGCACCTGCTCGATCGGCATCTGATGGACTTTGGCTTCCGCTTCGGCTAGGCGGGTAAAAATTTTGCGCGCGCGGTCGGCGGCGCGCGGCGCGAGTTGGGCTTTGTCTATGCGGTCGAGGATGATGGAAAGTCCGCGGTGGTGATGGCCTTCGCTGGTTGCGACTTTCACGTGGGTCGCGAAAATTTGGCCGCGCTGCACTTTTTCGGCGGAAATCGTCCAGCCCTCGAGGCCCAGTTTGCGCAGCTCGGACTCGATGGCGCGCAGGTCGGCGCCGGCATCCACCAGGGCGCCCAGAACCATGTCGCCGCTGATGCCGGAGAAGCAATCGAAATAGGCGTGGCGCAAGGTTTTCATCGGTGTTTTGGGCTTTTCCCGGACGAATTCGAGAAAACGATACTAGTCTGCGCGGGAAATCGTGTCAAATGCGCGCGGCTCGGAAACCGATTACTCGAAGTGCCATAAAGTTGGCGATTGATTGGAGCCTCGGTCGTTTGTTTTCTATAGTTTACAATGATTTCTAATCTCGGGAGTTGGCGATTGATTTTTGCCGAAAATCCGCCGCTTTTCGGGGTTATCGACGGGATATTCTGCGCGGGGGCGAGGGCCAATCTGCAGTTAGGAAGGATAGCAAGGCTGCGGTATTTAAGCGTCCTCGCGGTGTGCGCCAAGCGTTCGGAGACAGGAAGAAGCGAGGTCGCGGGCGGAGTACGAGGGGGCCGAGCAGCGGGACGGTCGTTCGAGTTAGCAGCCCGCCGAGGGCTGATGCGCCGGGTTGGTCTGAAATTTTCCACAGAGAACGGTAGCACAAATCGCGCAAAAAAGCTGGTGGTACACATCGGTCTTGGGCGGGCGCCGACGCGATAGCAAGGGCGGAAGCTCGGTCCGGTTTTGACCGAGTGGCGAGGTTTCTCTATAATCGCCGGATTCACTGTGCTTAAGGAGCGACGTGTATAAAGCGGTGGAGGAGCGGTTTCGCAAGGCGCTGCGGCATCACATTCACGAGCGTTATAAGACGGATGTGCCGATCGTGACGGAGCGGCCGCCACGGTTGGCCATGGGGGAGGCGGCATCGCCGGTTTGCTTTGAGCTGGCCAAGCGGCTGAAAAAGCCGCCGCGGGCTCTGGCGCAGGAAATCGCGAATTCGCTTAAGCCGATCAAGGGCGTCGCGCGAGTGGAAGTGGCCGGAGGCGGCTACCTGAACGCGTTTTTCGACCGGGCGGAATTTTTTCGCGGTGTTTCCGAGGAAGCTGGAAGCGCCGGTGCGGAGCCTGGCGCGAACGCAACCAAGACCGTAGTCGAGCACACGAGCATCAATCCGAACAAGGCTGCGCACATTGGACATTTGCGCAATGCGGTGCTGGGCGACACGTTTGGGCGTTTGTTGCGGCATACCGGGCGGCGCGTCGAGATTCAGAATTATATTGATAACACCGGAGTGCAGGTTGCGGACGTGGTGCTGGGGTTTCTGCACCTCGAGAAGAAATCGCTGGATGAGGTGCAGGGCGCTCGCCGCCGCGCCGAAATTTGATTATCTGTGCTGGGATTTGTACACGCGGGTGACGCAATTTCTCACGGAGGATAAGTCGCGGCTGGAATTGCGGAACCAGACGTTGAAGGAAATCGAAGAGGGGCACGGCGACGCGGCGCGGATGGGCGAGGTTGTTTCAACGGCGATCAACTATTGCCATCTCCACACGCTGGACCGGCTGGGAATTGATTTCGATTTGCTGACGCAAGAAAGCGACATTTTGCATTTGAAATTCTGGGATGCGGCGTTCGCGATGTTGAAGGAGCGCGGCGCGGTGCAGCTGGCGACTTCGGGAAAGAACGCCGGGTGCTGGGTGATGGAGCTGCCGTCGGATCGCGTCGTCGCGACGGAAGCTGGCGGGGCCGCAACTGCGGCAGCCGCCGCCGGTGAAGCGGCGGATGGACCGGCGGAAGAGGCTGAGGCGAAGATTATTGTGCGGTCTACCGGGACCGTCACGTACGTGGGCAAGGACATCGCGCTGCATCTTTGGAAATTTGGCTTGCTGAATCGCGATTTTCATTACCGGCGCTTCTACAAACATCCGGACGGGCATCAGGCGTGGGTTACGGCGAGCGATGGCGACGATCCGGGCGCGCCGGAGTTTGGGCACGCGCGCGAACTTTTCAATGTGATTGATTCGCGGCAGGCTTATCCGCAGCAGGTGGTGGTGGCGGCTTTGCGCGCGCTTGGCTATGGCGACGAAGCGGATCACTTGAAGCATTTTGCATACAACGTGGTGGCCTTGACGCCACGTTGCGCGTTGGAAATGGGTTACGAGATTCCGCCGGAGGACGCGAAGCGGGCGTACATCGAAGTGAGCGGGCGGAAGGGCCAGGGCGTGAAGGCCGACGATTTGATTGATCAGCTGGAGGCGGGGGCGCGCAAGGAAGTGGATGCGCGTCATCCGGATGCGCCGGAGGGGGAGCGGGCGGCGATTGCTCATGCAGTGGCGATTGGGGCTTTGCGATATTTTCTTTTGCGGTATACGCGTTCTACCGTGATTGCTTTTGATTTCAAGGATGCGTTGAGCTTTGAGGGAGAGACTGGCCCTTACGTGCAATATGCGGTGGTGCGCGTGAATGGGATTTTGCGCAAGGGCGCGGAGTTGGATCCTCGCGTGGGGGCGGAGGACGCGGCGAATACTGCTCGATTGAAGAGCGGTGAGATTGATGCGGGTAGGTTTCTTGTGGCGCCTGGTTTCGACGATATTTGGGATCTGGTGGTTTTGGCTGGGTCGTTCGATGCGCGTTTGGATACGGCTGTGGCGGCGCAGGAGCCGGCGTTTTTGGCGCGGTTTGCGTTTGAATTGGCGCAGGCTTTTAATGTGTTTTATCACAAGCATCATATTCTTTCGGAGGAAGATGCGGAGAAGCGGGCGTTTTTGCTGCTCGTGACTGCACTGGTGCGGGAGCAGCTGGTGACGACGCTCGGATTGCTGGGGATTACTGCGCCGGAGAAGATGTGAAGGCGCGCTGTGGTTGCGAAAAAGCGAAGAGAGATCCTTCGCTTCGCTCAGGATGACGTCAAAAGCAAACCGCGGTTAGAGTTTCATTGCGAAATCTACTATGGAGCGGATGGCTACGCCTGTGGGGCCTTTGGCTAGCCAGGGTTTGCCTTCGTCTACCCAGCAGGTGGCGGCTATATCCAGGTGGATCCATGGAGTGTCTTCGGCGAATTCCTTGATGAACCAGGCGCCGGTGATGGCGCCGCCGCCTTTGCCGCTGCCGGTGTTGCGAATGTCCGCGATATTGCTTTTGATCATTTCCTCGTATTCGTCGTCCATGGGCATCGGCCACATTTTTTCGCCGGCGGCTTTGGCGCTTTCGAGGAATTGATCGAGATATTCGCGCGGAGTGCCGAACGCGCCGACGTGCACGCTGGCGAGGGCGACCTGGATTGCGCCGGTCAGCGTGGCGGCGTCAATCAGGTGCGTGCAGCCGAGTTTGCGCGCGTAGAAAACGCCGTCTGCGAGAATCATGCGGCCTTCGGCGTCCGTGTTGATCACTTCGATGGTCTTGCCGGACATGGCCACTTGCACGTCGCCCGGTTTTTGCGCGCGACCTCCGGGCATATTTTCGGTGGCAGGGATTACGGCGATCACGGGAACGGCGGGTTTCAGGTACGCGAGAGCGCGCATGGCGCCGAGCATGGTGGCGGCGCCGCCCATGTCGTACTTCATTTTTTCCATATTGTCGGCGGGCTTGATGGAAATGCCGCCGGTGTCAAAGGTAACGCCTTTGCCGACGAGGCCGAGAACCGGCGAATCCGGACGGGCGTTATCGGGCGTGTAACGCACGACGATCACGCGCGGCGGTTCGACGCTGCCTTGCGCGACGCCAATCAGCGCGCCCATTTTCAGTTCGGAGATTTTGCGCTCGTCGAGGATTTCGATGCCGAGGCCGACTTCCTTGGCCATGGCCTCGGCGCGAGCGGCCAGCATGCGCGGCGTGAGGCGATTGGAAGGCTCGTTGATCAGATCGCGGGCGAAATTTTGCGATTCGGCGATAACGCGACCGTGTTCGACGGCGTCCGCGAGATTGCCATTTTGCGCGGCAGAATCGTAGCCGGCGAGGGAGACGGACTGGATTTCGCGATTGGGCTTTTTCTCGGTGCGATATTTGTCCGATTCGAAATCGGCCACGATCAGGCCTTCGGTGACGGCCTGGGCGGCGGCGGCGCCGCGCTCGCCTTCGCGGGCGAGGAAGATAAATTTCTTCACGCCGCGCGATTTCAGATGGCGCAAGGCTGCGCCAGCAATTTTGCGGAGATCCGAGACTGAAAATTTTCCGGGCTTCCCTGCTCCGACTAGTAACAGGCGCTTGGCGTCCAGACCTTCGGGGAAATGTACTAGAACGAGTTCGAGGGCTTTGCCTGTGAGCTCGCCGCCTGAGGCGAGAGCGGCCAGGCGGCCGTCCATTTTTTCGTCAATGTCGGCGAGGACTCCCTCGATTTTTTTGTCCTGGTCGAAAACATAGGTTACGAGTGCGTCGGCGTGGATCGAAGAATACGGCTGGCTATCGAGTTGGATCTGCATGTCTCCCTTTCACTATTATCGAATTTCAGCGGCGGCGGGAGCGGTAGATGGCTTCATTGGCTTCCCGTTTGGCCTCTTTTTGTTTCTCGGCTTCGCGCCGGTCGTGGAATTTTTTGCCTTTGGCGACGGCCAGTTCGCACTTCGCGATGCCGTCGCGAAAGTAAATCTTGGTCGGAACGATGGTCATACCCTTCTGCTGGGTCTGAACGAGCAGACGGTCCAGTTCGCGCCGATTGAGCAGGAGCTTTCGTTTCCGAAGGGGATCGTGATTCCTAAAGCCTCCGGGCAGATACTCGGGAATATGGCAGTTTACCAGCCAAGCCTCGCCAACGCGAATCTCAGCGTAGGCCTCTCGCAGCGTACCTTTGCCTTCGCGCAGGGACTTGACTTCGGTACCTACGAGTACCAGGCCCGCTTCCAAACTATCCAGCAGGTGATAATTGTAGGAGGCGGCGCGATTCTGCGAAACAATCTTCACGCCTTGGTGTTGAGACTTCTGGGAGTTTGTGTTCACGTCAGAGCTATCATAGCTGCGGCGCGCAAGTTGCCGCAAGTCACAGATTGCGATACATTTCCGGCGATTTGCGTAAGATTTTACAAAGTCTTAACATGGAAACGGTCGGAAATTCAGTTATTCATACGTCTAACACAACTTTGCGGATTTGTTGCCGCATCACACTGCGGGTGCTAAACTCGATAGGAATCAGCATAACCAGCGGAGGCCTTCTTTTGCGTCGTTTAGGATACGTGCCGCTTTTGGTGGCGGCTGCCCTTTTGTTAGCCGGCTGCCCCAAAGGCAACGAGGACTTTTCGGCTGCGCAAAAGGCCAACGCGCTGCAAGACTATGACACGGCGCTAGTTCACTACGAGCGAGCGCTGCGTGCCGACCCCACCAACGCGGAATACAAGTTGCGCGCCTCCCAGGCGCGGTACGACGCCGGCGAATTTCACGTCCATCAGGGCCAACAAGCGTTAAAACTTGGCGATCTGCAGCTTGCCCTGGCCGAGTTTCAGAAAGCACAGCTTATTGACCCCTCCAACGTTGCGGCAGACCAAGAAGTGAAGCACACGATGGAATTGATGAACCCACCGCCCAAAACAGCAACACCCGCTCCGAACGAGGGGATTCTTTCGGAGCCGCCGGAGCTAAAGCCGCTGTCGCGCGAGCCCATCAACCTGAAGATGACGAATGACGCGCGGGTGGTCTATGAGACGATCGCGAAATTGGCGGGCCTTAGCGTGATCTTTGATCCTGATTTCACTTCGCGGCGGATCACCGCGGAATTGCCGAACGTCACTTTGGAACAGGCTTTGGACGCGGTCTCACTCGAGAGCAAAGCCTTCTGGAAGCCCGTGACGCCGACGGTGATCTTCGTCGCGCCAGACCAGCCGCAGAAGCGCAAGGACCTGGAAGATGAGGTTGTCCAAACGTTCTATCTGTCGAACACGCTAACGCCCCAAGACCTCACAGAGGTCGTAAATGGGCTGCGCCAATTGCTGGACCTGCATCGCTTGTCACAGGTAAACGCGCAGAATGCGATCGTGATCCGCGACACCCCGGACAAGTTGTTGCTGGCGTCAAGAATCATTAAAGACATCGACAAGGCAAAACCGGAAGTTTTGATTCACGTGCAGGTTTTGACGGCGAGCGTCACGCGCATGCGCGATTTGGGAATTTTGCCGGGGCAAACCGTTTCCGTGGCGTTTCAACCGCGCTCGGCGCTCAATCCCAACGGAAGCACCAGTTCGAGCTCCGGCACTAGCGGTACAACGACGACGAACAATCAGGTATCGCTAAACAACATCAAAAGGCTGTCGACCCAGGATTGGGCAATCACGCTTCCCGGCGCGCAGGCGAACGCAATCCTGACGGATGATCGCACCAAGATTATTCAGGATCCTGAATTGCGGGTGACGGATGGGCAAAAGGCGACACTGAAGATCGGTTCACGAGTGCCCGTTGCGACCGGAAGCTTTCAGGCGGGTGTTGGCGTCGGCGTGACAGGCAGTTCCGGCGTTGTAAACCCCCTGGTCAACACGCAATTCCAATACATTGATGTGGGTGTGAATATCGAAGTTACTCCGCGCGTTCATCCGGACGGCGAAGTGAGCATGAAACTGACCGTGGACATATCGCAGATCACCTCCACCAGCAATATCGGCGGAATCAACCAACCGGTTATCGGCCAGAAGAAGATTGAACACGACATTCGGTTGAAGGAAGGCGAAGTCAACGTATTGGGCGGCCTTTTCGAACGCTCCGTCACCAATAACATTAACGGAATACCTGGCCTAGGCGAAGTCCCCGGGCTAGGTTACCTGTTTTCGGATAATAATCATCAGATCGCGGAAGATGAGACTCTGATTGTCCTGACGCCGCACGTTATCCGCCTCCCTTCGCTCACGGCGGAAAATCTGCAACCCATCGCCGCCGGCACGGACTCGAATGTGCGCGTATATCGCGACGATGCGACCGTGGAATCTCCTGCCACCGTGCAGCCGACGGCTCAAGCGGTCGCTCCCGCAGTTCGCCCGAATGTGGCAGCGGCGCCGGGCATGACTCCTACTTCGATGGCGCAACCGCAACAGCAGGCTGCGGTCGCAGCGCCACAACCCGGAGCCGCTGTGCAGCTGCATTTTGAGCCTGCGACGACGGTGCTGAAGCCCGGCGACACGACGACGCTGGGGCTCGCGATCTCGAACGTGAATGATCTGTTTTCTATTCCGCTGATGATTCATTACAACCCGGCGGTGATCCAGGTGGAGGAAGTACGCAACGGAGGATTCCTTTCCGGCGGCACGCAGGAAATTGCCGTGGTGCAGCGGATTGACCAGCAGAAAGGCGAAGTGGTGGTATCGGCGACGCGGCAGCCGAATACTCCCGGCGTGAGCGGCACCGGAACCGTGTTGGGCCTGGTGATTCGCGCGGTTGGCCCGGGAGTCGCGAATCTGCAAATTCTGGAAGCGAACGCCCGCAATTCGCAGCAGCAGCCGATCCCCATCGTCTCTGGAGAGGCGACCATTCAGGTGCATTAAGGAATCATGAGTTGGAATCGCAGCGGCGTGAATTCCCTTCCCGGACGGCAACGGCTCTCGAGACTTTTGGTTTTGCGGCGTCTTGCGCCTCGCGCGCTTCGGCAGCGACACGGCTCCGCGGGAGTCACGCTCCTTGAACTGATCATCGCTTGCGCGATCCTGATCATTTTGGCGTCTATATCGGTGCCGCTGGCGCGCAACGCAGTGAAACGCACGAAAGAAGAAGAGCTGCGCCGCGATCTGAGGGAAATGCGCGACGCGATTGACCGTTATAAGGACGCTTCCGACAAGGGCCAGATTCAAGTGAAGGCCGGGACGGAGGGCTATCCGGTGGATCTGGAAACGCTGGTTACTCCGACGCAACTGACCGGTGCCGCCACCGACAAACGGATTCGTTTTTTGCGCAAGATTCCGACAGACCCGATGACCGGCAATAAGGACTGGGGAATCCGTTCGGTGCAGGACGATCCGGATTCCACAGCCTGGGGCGGGCAGGATGTGTTCGACGTGTTTACGAAATCATCCGGGACGGCGCTGGATGGGACGAAATATTCGGATTGGTAGTATTTAGTGTTGCAGCGGCAAGAAATTGAAAAATGATCGCTAAAATAAATCGCGCAAAAAGCAGGCTCGGTCGAGACGGATCGGCGCAGGACGGCTTCACCCTGATCGAACTGATGGTCGTGATCACCATCATTCTGATTCTCGCGACAATCGCCGCCGGCCAGTATCAAAAGACCGTGCTGCGCGCGAAAGAGACGAAATTGAAGTCCGAACTCCACGTGATGAGGAAGGCCATCCAGGATTACACGGTCGATAAAGAGTGCGGTCCGTCGTCGCTGGACGATCTGGTCTCCAACAACTACCTGAGCAAGATTCCTGACGATCCGATAACCGGCGGACCGGACTGGGTCACTACGTCCGACAACGTCGGCTACAGTCCCGAGCAAAGCTGTTACGGGATCACCGACGTGAAGTCGGCGTCCGACAAAGTTTCGCCCTTCGAAAATACCGCATACAGCTCCTGGTAGCGCCTCAGCGCGTCATTAGAAACGCTTCCCCTGCAAGTCTCCCATCACCCTCGGATAAAGCGAGCTGATCGCTTTCCCTTTTAATCTGCCGATACAGAAATTGTGGACCTAGAAGAAGTACAGGGGTACACTCTCGCCGACGGAATGTGGGGAAGCAGACAGCCCCCTCCATTTCTCCTGTGTGTCCCTCTCCCGCTGTCTGCGCCCCGACCCTAGGAGAAAGTCTATGCGAAAACTATTGTTTTTCATGCTGTTCGTGGTGTGTCTACCGCCGGCCGCAAAGGCGCAAGCCACACTGATACCTGCGGGAACCCTGCTACATTGCACGATAGACGATCCCACCATTTCACCGAAAACCGCCGAAGTCGGCGATCCGGTGCTTTGCCACCTTAGCCAGTTCACGGAGTTCGGTCGCGCGGCGTTCCCTCGCGGCTCATACTTAGCGGGACATCTGGAGGCGTCCAAACAACCGGGGCACTTTATCGGCAAAGGCTATCTGGATATCGTGTTCGATCACATTGGGCTACCGAATACAGATAGCGATTTGCAAGCGAGAATCGTGGCAGCGCAGGGCCAGCACGTGGATAAACAGGGCGACATTGTCGGACACGGACATGCGAAACGCGACGTGATTGAGTGGATGATTCCGCCGCTGTGGCCGTGGAAGGTGATCACGCTGCCCGCGCGCGGGCCGCAACCGAAGTTGAAAAACGAGCAGTTGATCACCCTGAAAGTGATGCAGGATGTGGAGTTGCCTCAATTAACGGCATACTTATCGCCATCGCCATCGCATTATTACGGAGGTGCGAACGTAGCGCCGCGCGTGCAATCTTACGCACAACCATCGAGCGGCCCGGTTGCGTCGCAATCTTCGTCGAGAGTGTATTACGTGCCGCCCAGTGCTCCCGCGATCGATCCGCCCGTTTCGATGGGTTCCGCGCGAGCGGACCTGCCGAGTCGCGACCTCACGCTGGTGGCGTTGAAATCGGAGGCGATCTATCCAGCACGGGACTACTGGGTAGCCGGCAGGCTGCTTTTCTACGTGCTACCTGATGGAAGCGAGGCGTCTGCGGATCTTAGCAGCATTGATTGGCAGCGCACCACGGACTTGAACGCTGAACGTGGAGTCCGCGTGACTTTGCGGACAAACCCGAGCCACTTCTAGCATCGCAGTTCTCGGCGTGCGGCACTTCCGCGGCGCACACTCGGAGTCTGCCGCGTGTCTGGTACGTGTGTGTGCTTGGAGCATCCGAACAGCCTGCGGTCGCGCGTGTGCATTTCTCCGAGGGTGCGGGGGCCGCTATTGGTTTGTCTCTCGCAACTTGAGCGCCAGCGAAGGGAGATGCCCGGAATATCGAGCGCTCAGCGGATGCACTTGGCGTCTGTCAGAGGCCGACGTGAGTGCGGTTGCACACGAGCGTCGAGTCGCGTAATATCATTACGCGGGGTGGAGCAGCCTGGTAGCTCGTCGGGCTCATAACCCGGAGGTCGTTGGTTCAAATCCAACCCCCGCAACCAACCGAGCGCGTACACCGAGAAGGTGGCGCGCTCGATCTGCTTCTGGGTAGGTTCCCAGCAGGTTCCAATCCCCTTCAGCTACATATTCGCCGCCGGTCACCGTCTGACTCGGTTTTAGGCGAATTTCACCGACGTGGCGCAAAAGCTCAGCCCGAGCCTGGGTGACATCACTGTTTAGCAAATCACACAGCGTTGCGAGGCGATCCCTTACGAAATCTGTGACGTCAGACGGCTGCACTTGCGGAAGTCCAAGTCCCCAGGCGTTGAGCCGCTCATCAATGTTCTGCAATTCTCGTTCTCTCAGATCAATCGCTTCAATCAAGAATGTCGAGTGTCCACTATCCGCGACGGCTGAGACCAATCGGTTCAACTCGGCTTGCACTTTTCGCTTTTGCTCAACCGCACGCTCCGCCTCACGCGACACATTTCCGTCTGCTTCCTTGAGCTGGCGGCAAAACTCCGCAACAGCGTAACTGACGGCTTCCGGTCGGAGCACGGCCTGTTGCAGCCCCTCTAACAATTTCGCTTCTAACAAGTCCTTTCTGATTTGGAGGCCATTTGAGCATGTTCCTCGATAGAAGTGCTGCGAACACCCGTATCTTCGATGACCTCGGCGGCTCCGCCCCGACGTGATTACCAGATTCCCGCCGCAATCGGCACATTTCACGATACCGCTGAACAGATACTGGCTTGAGGCTGATCGGTTCAGCAATCCGTTGCGTGTCTGCTGACCGTATGTCTTCTTTTTCCAGGCCAGCTGGGTCTGAACGCGTTCCCATAATTCACCACAAACGATTCTTAGTTCCGGTCTTTCGATCACTCGCCATTCACTCCGGGGGCGCGGACGACTCATTCGTTTGTTGGTGCCGGGTGACTTTACAAATCTGGACCGATTCCAAATAACACGTCCCGAATACATTTCCCGTCGGAGCATCGCGTGAATGGCCGTGGGGCACCAAGGTAGTTATCGACGTAGGTGAGTGGCCAATTACCGGCAGTCGAAACTCGTCCACAGTTTTTGGGCAATCGCGTAATCATCCATATAGCGCGCGAGGGCGTCGCAGACCGAGCACCTTGCGCCCTTCACTCCGAGAAACCGCCCTCATTGATTCCCGAACTTCCAGGTGAATCCGGAACTGGTGCCGTAATCGCTGCTGGCGAAGCCCGGTGGCGGCCGATTGTCCCAGTTTCCGTAGAAAGAGATGTTCCAGGTAAGCTTGCTCCACAATTTCACGTAGTACGTCGTGTTGAGGTTGAAATGTACGCGACCGGGTTCCGAGACAGCTGGCAGTAGAGTGGTATTAATCGAAAGGTTGCTTTTGTTGAAATAAAAAAGCTTCACTTCGCTGCCAACTAGGCCCGAAGCCACATTCTGAGTCGGCGAGGGCAAAGTTTTCTCCTGGTAATTTATGCGTTGCCAAGCCAGCCCGCCGAACACTGAGATCACGACATGATCGTTGTTCTTCAAGTATCGGCCGACGACACCTCCCAGGCTGGACTGCAGTTGAATACCCTGTACCGAACTCTGTAAGAAATCGGCCAGACCCGCATAGTACCAATTGTTCCAACGCAGTAGGCGCTCCAATTGCAGGTTGAGCTCGTTGCGCGTCGAGACTCTCGCGCCCGTATTCGAGGACAGGATCGAACCGTAGCTGGCGCTGGCCACCCAGCGCTCGCGAGGGTAGTTCACTGCTGAGCTCAAATTGTATTGGGTGGACTGGTTTCCTTTATTGTAGCTGATCCCCGCACCGATGTTCCCGTTGAAGCGTTCCCAGAAATTGCTGGACGTTTGGTCCATTTTGATGATCTCAGTTTTTTCGAGATCGACCTTGGTGTCAGAAACCTCCAAGATTTGAATCTTTACGGGGCGTGCGCCGGGAGTAGTCGGAGTGGAGAGCGCACCGGTGTAAACCAGGCCATCTTGAGTCTTGACGATGAACAGTTGCTTGCTCTCGACATGATCGACCTTCGACCAATCCACGGACTGAGCATTCAGGATGTAGTCAAGGCTGATGAAAAGAGTATTCGCGTCAAGACTCTTGATCTCGCAAGTGAGGCGATCGCCGTTCTTCATGATGATGACATCGCTTTTCTCACGCGCAAACAGAGGCGCGGCAAGCAACAAGGCAAACGAGAAAACGAAAATTCTCGCATTCATAACCGATCCTCCCGCTGTCTGGGATATACGCTGTGCATATTTTCGATGAGTGAACGCTGACGGCACCCAGTTTCTAAGCCCAGCTATTGACCGAGATGTTTAAGCGCGGAGCGGAGAGGGGCGCTGGAGACTCGAATCAGTCCCGCGTAAGGCGAGTACATCTCCAGAATCAAGAAAATCGCGCCGGAAACTGAAAGCGCGGATACCAATAAGCTCACGACCACGGTCTTATTGCGAGGGGCGAACAGGCCGAAACCGATGAAAATGATGGTAAGCCAAAAAATCAACACGACCACCATCGGAACAGAAACCGAGTTGACTCTTTGTTCTGTTATCAGCCAGCGTGTTTGTAACAGGGCTATCGCAATGCTCGACGCTTGGGCTTGGATCGAGCGTTGCGCATCGTCCTTCGGCGAAAGGCCCTGGATTTTGTCGTAGAGAACTTCGCCGCCGGTGGACGGCCCAAGTTGGTCCGGCACTTCCTTCGTCGACACTACATCGATAGCACGGACAACGGCGCTGCGGAGCAGATCGCGCGCTTCGTTAGCCTCCGGCCCGTAATGGGCCAGGACACGGTCGAGCAAGACGATCCTGCTTGACATTTCCGTGAGCTCATTGTTCTGCGTATCAAACGATGACTTGGCAGAAGCGATCAGTAAACCTAGAACGAGAGCCGACATAGTTGCGATCAAGCCCACCCCCAACTTAACAACATCTCTCGAATCATCTATCAATTCATCCGAGGGCAAAACGGCACGAAGGGCGATGCCAAGCAACGCCCCGCCAAAGACGACCGCGAAAGTAATCAAGCTGACTGCGATGGAACTCATAGTTGATTAGCTAATGAAACTCCCCTTTGATTTAGTGACTTAACCGAAAATCGCTGCTGCCGACCGCTCCACCGAGACGTTCGCGCCAACTTCGGGAATTAATTGATACTAGCCCGGTCTCGCCCCCTTTGAATTGTCAGAAGTGACAGTCTGATGCGCTCGGTTGAAACCGAGGTGGTGCCTGATAACCAAGGATCGAAGCCCGACTGTCACTTCTGACAATATCTTCTAATAAATCCAACTTATAGCCTCAGGCCATGGATTTCGGAGGACATCTTTTCCGACGGCAAACCAAATCTGAAGGCACCGACGCCCGGCACGTTTTTCCCATCGTAGCCGACGTTTGAGATTGCAGTCCCTGATAAGACTAGAGGAGACAAACAGCCTATGGGGAACCCAGGGAAACAGTGGCAGCGGCGTCGCCTTTTTCAAGCGATAGCAGTTTCTCTGATGTTTCTGGTTACAGTGGCAGGGGTCATCGCGCAGCAGGTCACCGGCACGCCGGGTTCGCCGACCGCCACCACCACCGTCGACGGGAGGCAGCTTCCAGCGCCGCCTCCGAAATTCGGCGGAGTGATCAAGCCAAGCTACTTGAATTCCACGCCGTGGTGGCCCCCGCGAATCGTGCCGCCCAAGGGGGCGCCTAACATCCTGCTGATCATGACCGACGATCAGGGCTATGGAGTGTCGAGCACGTTTGGAGGCGTGATCCCGACGCCAGCGCTCGACCGGATCGCCAAGGCCGGGCTGCGCTACACACAGTTCCACTCCACCGCTCTTTGCTCGCCGACGCGAGCGGCGCTAATCACCGGGCGCAACCATCATTCGGTTGGCACCGGCGTGATAGGCGAATTGTCCACCGGTTACCCGGGCTATGACTCCATTATCGGTCCCGAGAACGCCACCATCGGCACGATCCTCCGGGACAACGGTTACGCCACGTCGTGGTTTGGCAAGAACCACAATACGCCGAGCTTTCAATACAGCGCAGCCGGACCTTTTGATCAATGGCCGATCGGCATGGGCTTCCAGTATTTCTACGGATTCATGGGCGGAGAGACGGACCAATGGACACCATACCTGTTTCGCAATACGACTCAGGTTTTTCCCTGGAAAGATAAGCCGGGCTACAACCTGATTACCGATATGGCGGACGATGCCATCAGGCACATGCGCGACCTGAACGCGGCTGCGCCGGACAAGCCGTTTTTCCTTTATTACGTGCCCGGCGGCACCCACTCGCCTCACCAGCCGACGAAGGAATGGATCGAGAAGTTCAAGGGCAAGTTTGACATGGGCTATGAGAAGTTGCGCGACCAGATCTTCGCCAATCAGAAGGCGCTCGGCGTAATTCCGCCGAATACCCAACTCACCCCGTGGCCGGACGGACAGGACGCATACGCGGGCGCAAAGCTGCCAAGGTGGGACTCGCTATCAGCTGTGCAAAAGAAACTCTATGCGCGACAAGCAGAAGTATTTGCCGGCTACGTAGCCTATACAGACTACGAGATTGGCCGAGTGATTCAAGAAGTCCAAGATGAGGGGAAACTCGACAACACTCTGATCATTTACATCGTCGGCGATAATGGCACCAGCGCCGAAGGCACGTTAGCCGGAACGCCGAACCAGTTGACCGCGTACAATGGCATCCTGAATCTGCCGGAAATCGAGCAGATGCTCAATTACGAAGCCTGGGGCTCGGACAAGACTTACCCGCACATGTCCGTGGGATGGGCTTGGGCATTTGATACGCCATTCAAGTGGACGAAGCAGGTCGCCTCGCATTTCGGTGGAACACGGCAAGGCTTGGCGATTTCGTGGCCCGGGCACATAAAGGATCCGGGCGGTATCCGCACGCAGTTCCACCACGTGATTGATATCGTGCCGACAATCCTGGAAGCTGCAGGCATTCCAGCCCCCGACACGGTGAACGGAATCAAGCAAAGGCCGATCGAAGGCGTGAGCATGCTCTACACCTTTGATCAGGCGAATGCCAATGCGCCGTCAAAGCATGCTACGCAGTATTTCGAATTGGGAGGAAACCGCGGGATCTATCATGACGGCTGGATGGCCAACACGACTCCGCCGATGCCGGTTTGGGACCTGGCAACGGGAAAACTGCCCGACCTCGAAACCGGCTACAAGTGGGAACTCTACAACATCACCGATGACTATTCGCAGTTCAACGACCTCGCAGCTCAGCAGCCGGCAAAATTGAAAGAGATGCAGGCGCTGTTCCTGACGGAAGCCGCAAAATATAACGTCCTTCCCTTGGATAACCGTGCGTTTGCGCGCCTCCAGACGCCGCGACCGAGCGCTGTCGCCGGCAAGAATATTCTCACTTACTTTGGTGAGAATCCCGGCATTCCCGTAGGAAACGCTCCCGACATTTTGGACAAGGATTACACCATAACCGCCGAAGTAACCATCCCCGACGGCGGCGCAGACGGAATGATCGCTACTCTTGGCGGCCGTTTCGGTGGCTACGGTCTGTACCTGAGCAGGAGTTTCAATTGGTGGTTCAGAGAGAAGTTACTTGGAAGGATTGGTCTGTGGCTGTTTGTTGTGGGATTGCTTTTTGCGTGGCTCAGCAAGAAAACCAGGTGGTCGCGATTCGGCCATGCATTGTTGGTATTTGGCGCGATTTGGGTGGTTGTAGTGTTTGCCGTCGGCCTATTGGGATTAGGCCGAGGCAAACCAGTGTTCCTTTACAACTTCCTGGATTTGCAGCGATTCAAGTGGGAAGGCCCGTCGCTTAGCGCAGGGAAGCACACCATCGTATTCGATTTCAAATATGACGGGCCCGGGCCCGCCAAGGGCGGCACCGGCGTGCTCTCGGTTGATGGCAAAGAAGTGGACCGCAAATCGATGCCGCACACGATTCCGTTGCTCATGAGTATAGACGAGACCTTCGACATCGGGAGCGATACCCGCTCAGGTGTTGACGACAACGAGTATCGCGTGCCGTTCCACTTCACCGGCAATATTGACAAGCTGACTTATAAGCTCGGGCCGTCACAGTTGTCGGAAGCGGAAAAGGCGGCTGCTGCAGAGATTCTCGCCAGAGCGCACGACTAGGTGGCTGGGGCGAACATCGGTGATAGAAGTTCAATGCTGTCGCTGATTCCGAAAACTCGAGCAAAGAATCGGTGACGCAAAAGGAGAAGAAAATGAAAACTAAGATTCTCATGCTCACGGGCCTTCTGTGCTGCATGTCTGCAATGCTGTCCGCGCAAACCGTTTACGTGAATTCCAGCCCCAATGCGACCTTTTCGGCTTATCACACCTATGCTTGGGGCCAGCAGCAAAACCCCAACCAAGTTGCCAGTTCGTTCCTGGCGCAGGAAGCGCAGAACCAGATCAACACCCAACTGCAGAGCAAGGGCGCGAAGATGGTCAAGGAAAGTGAACACCCGGACCTGATCGTGGTAATTAGCGGCGGTATGAAAACCCAAACCTCCTACAACGCCTGGGGCGTGCGCGGGATCGGTGGGGGCATGGGCGGGATCACACCGGAGCAGAATGTAGTCGGGACGCTGATCGTCGATATTTATGACGTGAAAGCCAAGGAGCTGGTTTGGCGAGGAATGGCTCAAGACACCTTGAACGAAAAGAACTCGCAGAAAAACATGCAGATGGTGGACAAAGCTGTCGCCAAGATGTTCAAGAAGTATCCGTCGTAGCGGAAAACCCGGCGTGGCTAAGAGCTGAATATAAAGACGAATTTGAGACTAGGAGGAGATGATGATTAAGCGTTCGTACGTGTGGCTTGCGGTGTTTGTGCTGTTCGCAGTGTCAATTCCAGGACTCACGTTGCTTCCTGCCAGCAGCGCCAATGCTCAACCGCCGCAGCAATACCCGATCATGGACAAAGTCGCGGCCAAGATCATCGCGAAATACCAGAATTCAACTTGCGAGCAATTGTGGCAAAAGAAGAGCCAAAAAGCTCCACCGACCCCTGAAGAAGTCAAAGCCGTGGAATTTCTTCACAATGATCCGCAGATGCGCGCTGCATTCATTAACAAAGTTGCAGCTCCCATCGCCAATAAAATGTTTGAATGCGGGCTGATTCCCTGAGGGTATCGGGCTGCGAGTTCCACGTAGAGGATCGAGAAGAGCCAAGAGCTGAGCTAGGCGCTTGGCACAACATCCGGACGGAGGAGATCACATCATGAGCCAAAGCCACTTTACAATCGCCTTTCCCCTGAATTCTCCCGCAGACGCCAAGGCGCTCGCGGAGCAACTGCCAGCATTGATGCCGCAGATTTTCAAAGCGGCCGACACCATTGGCACAATTCACTACTCGCGCTTCACGGTTTTAAGCGACAAGACTCTGCTATTCCTCGGTGACTTCGACGGTGAGTTCGGTCCACTCATGGCCGAACTCGCTAAGCGCGCGGGACCTGTCTTCGACGCCATTCTACAGCACGTAGATAGTCCGCCGCCGATTCCGGTAGCTGATCATCCAGACGCGTTTGTCGAATGGGCTGCTGAGCATCTCCTCACGGCCGTAAATCTTTACACCGCCTACCCAGGAGTGACTGCCAAGGAGATCAAGGCGTTGGCGTCCGTTGCTGAGGTTAGTGGCACAGGTGAGCTCCACCCGTTCCTGGTGATCCTGCCGATGAAATCAAAACTTGCTTTCTACGAAGTGCAATTGATCCTGCGCGCCAGAGGCCACGGAACGACGAAAGACCTGGACAAAGTCGGCACACCACATTTCGCCCAGTTCGTGCCACTTGAGGACAATCAGATTGGCTTCTTTACCGTTTATGACGGTTCATTCGACACGTATATCGCAGATTTCACGAAGAACATCGGAGAGGTCTTCGATCTTCTCTTTAAATTCACTAAAGGCGCACCGCCCTCGCCATGCAGAAAGCACCTGCAGGAGTTCATTGACTTTGCGGCAGGCGCGAACCGCACTCCCATCGGGTTCTACCAGGCGTATCCCGGGTTATCGGTTCAAGACGTTCATGCCCTAATCGCCGATAGCAAGTCACAAGCAGCCTCGGCTTCCTAGCTAGTCATGCGCGGTGCCCGCTAATGCGGAGCAACGGCCGCATGTTCGCGATTGAGGTTCAGATAGGAGACGCGCATTGAGCCAGGACAACAAAACAGTGGAGGCGCCGGCAAGAGGTGGCCGGGGCCTCTTTGCGCACTTGTTCCGTCGAGGCGAGCGTGACGTGTCGGGTTCGAAATCCACCCTCGAACTTGCGGATATTCAGGGTTTCATCCTCCGCGGTTACAGGATGCCGATGGTGCGCCATTTCTTACTTACGGTGGGCGTTCCCGCGGCCGCGCGTAAGCTTCTCGGACGCCTCGTCAGCGGCGACGAGTCAGACGCACCACAGATCACCACCGCCGAAGATTGGCACGTAGGGTTTGCGCCCGGACCTGGAGACAATCCTGCCGAAGCTCCGCGCCGCAAACCCGACTATTGCCTGAATGTGGGGATTACTTGGCCTGGAATGGTCGCTCTCGAAATCAAAGATCGCGTTCCGACCGTCTCTTTTAAATCATTCGGTGCATTCACGGCTGGCGCCGCCGCGCGAGCGAAACTAGTCGGCGATACAGGACCAAGCGCGCCCGAGAATTGGGTCGGCGGCTTCGGGAAGGGGAGCGATCACGTCCTGGTGACTCTGCATGCGCTCAGTCCGGACTCGATGGAGATCTACAGCAACCGCCTCGCGGCTCTGTTCGCGGAAGCAAACGCCTTCCGGGAGCTTTGGCGAATGGATGGTATGGCGTGGATTGAGATGAAGGATGGCAAGCCCAGCCCCTGTGCAAAAGTTCCTTTCGGTTATACCGACGGCATAAGCATCACGACCATTCACGGCGGTCCCGAACACTATCCGCCGGATCATCAGAAGCCTTGCGACCCGTGGCTCTTCGTTTTGCGAGACGAGGCTGAGAACTACTTCGTGCCCGAGCCTAAGGAGCTCGGTTTAAACGGCAGTTTCGCCGTCTTCAAAATGATCATGACAGACGTTGTCGGATTCGAGAATTTCCTGCAATCGAACAAAGACAAGATCGATCCCGAACTGCTTGCAGCCAAAATTTGCGGACGGTGGCGCAATGGTGTTCCTCTGGCCTTGTCGCCAGATACAGATACCCCCCGGGGAGGAATCCCACTCGAACAGCTGAACGACTATGAATATGTAAACGCGGACGGATCGGGCGATCCGAAGGGACTGCGTTGTCCTGTTGGCTCGCACATGCGCCGCATAAATCCACGAGGCCAGCCAGTGACGGGCCAGGGCGAACCCGGAGGCAGCAACAACACCCACCGGCTGATCCGCCGTGGCATGCCTTACGGGCCGAACTATGATCCGAAGCAACCCTACGACGGCATCGAGCGCGGGCTTCTCGGATATTTCATCAACTCAAGCATCGAGAATCAATATGAGTTCGTGCTAAGCCAATGGGTGAACGAGGCAGAATTCGCCGGGGCAGTTCGGCTTCCTCCTAAATCGAAGGATCCAATGGTCGGCACTCAGGACCCAGCGCAAAGTATTTTCGTGATTCCACAGGCGAATGGCGCGCCTCCTATCAAGCTCACTGGCTTCTCAACCTTCGTCACGACGAAAGCTGCCGCCTACTGTTTTCTGCCGAGTATCACCGCGATCAAGTTCATCTCAAACTTGGCATAAGGAGGTTTCCATGCCTTTTCTCACCAGATGGTTCGGAGTGACAGAGAGCGACGCGGACCGGAACCTCGCCAGGGAAAAATCTGACATTGAGGAGATCGCCGAGAGAGCTATGTTGATGCAAAAGAATGCTGCCACCCTTCAACATCGGTCTCTCTGTCGTGGAACTCATGCGAAAGGCGTCTCTGTCCGAGCTCAATTCGAAGTGTTTGACGTGTCGGTCGGGCGCGATCCTGTGCTGGCGGAACGGCTTGCGAAGGGAATTTTTGCAAAGCCGGGCGTATACCCCGCCGTTGTGAGGTTTGGAAACTCGGACCCCAACATAAACTCTGATTTCAAACCGGACGTTCGCTCCTTGTCTTTCTCCGTTGATCTCACCCAAGATGGCACGACCACTTCCCTAACGAACGTTGGCCGCCAGGATTTCTCAATGCAAAACGCGACGACCCTGCCCATAAACGACTCACCTGCATTTGTGGCGACTATGAAGCTGCTTACTGCATCGAACCCAGCCGCTGGGCTGTGGGCACTACCGTTCAAGGATAAGTTGAGAGTGTTCAGAACCCTCGCGCTTGCTCAATTACAGTCGCGTCAGAAAATTAAGCCATACACGAAACTGCGCTATTGGAGCACCGTGCCGTTCCGTCACGGACCTGCCGATGTTGTTAAGCATTCGGCTACACCCTCTCCGGACAATCCTGCGCGTCCTCTGCAAAAGACTAATCCGACCGGCCTGCAGGACGAGTTAATACGGCACCTCAAGGAAGACGGCAAGATGAGTTCATTCGATTTCGGAGTGCAATTCCTCGACGTAGACAAGATGACCTACTGGGGCAAACGTCGTGATACCAGCTTCTGGGTCGAAAACGCAAGCATCGAGTGGAACGAAAAGGAAGCTCCTTTCCACACGGTCGGGCGGCTTACGCTTATAAGAAATTCGCAGCTTGACGCGCCGACTGCCGACGCGACATACATCGATGTGACCGGGAACTCCACGCCTGAAAGCACACCCGTCGGGAGTATTAATCGCGCCCGTTGTCCCGCCGAAGTTGCCAGCAGAAAAGCGCGCATGCACGCCGACGGCAGTGGCGAACAAAGTCGAGCCGCGCGGGCCGCGTCTGCGTGCCCCCGCTAGGGAGAAAGGATTAAGCGGTGACCTTGACAGCGGTTTCTCTGGCTTTTCTTGCATCCATCAGAACCGTTTCCGTCCATGCCTAGTTATGCACCTTAGAAAGGTGAGGCAAACAATACGGCCAACAGCGCCACGAGGAACCAGGCTGGCTCTGCTTGGGGCTGCTCTTCTATTGGCAGGAATTGTCGGCTGGACATTACATTCCCAACACAGCGCGTCGCCTCCCATTGCTTCACCGGGCTCTGATGCTCTCGCTGCGACCTCTGTACTGGAGTCCTCGGCCGGGAACAAGAATTTCCTTCCTACCATACCAAATACAGCTCCATCTCCGCGCAGGGCGCCGCAAGGCATGGTTTGGATTCCGGGAGGCGAGTTCTCCATGGGGGCACAGAATTCGCCGGATATGAATGAAGTCGGGATGCAAGCAACAACTGATTCTCGGCCCATCCATAGAGTCTACGTGGATGGCTTTTTCATGGACAAAACCGACGTGACCAACGCGCAATTCACCGAGTTTGTCACAGCCACAGGCTACATAACCGTTGCTGAGAAAACTCCTCGCGCCGGGGATTTTCCAGATGCTCCGCCAGAAAATTTAGTTGCAGGCGGCGTAGTTTTTTCCCCTCCGGATCATGCAGTCCCGCTGAATGATAACTTTCAATGGTGGAGCTATGTGAGGGGCGCAAACTGGCGCCACCCGACTGGCCCGAACAGTTCTATCGAAGGAAGAGAAAGCTATCCTGTCGTCCAAGTCGCCTACGAAGATGCCGAGGCCTATGCGAAATGGGCCCACAAGCGCCTACCCACCGAAGCGGAGTGGGAATTCGCTGCGCGTGGCGGACTTGCGGGGAAACCCTTCGTTTGGGGTGACCAGTTCAGGCCTAACGGAAAGTGGATGGCGAACACATATCAGGGACATTTTCCCAATCAAGACTCAGGTAGTGATGGCTTCATTGGTCTTGCGCCAGTGAGACGGTACCCACCCAATGGATACGGGCTGTACGACATGGCTGGAAACGTCTGGCAGTGGACCTCGGACTGGTATCGACCCGACTACTACGCGGAACTGGCTAGGACCGGCGGAGTGGCGCGCAATCCAAGGGGGCCGGATACTCCCTTTGACCCTGCCGAACCTTCAGAGAAGAAAAAGGTTCACCGCGGCGGTTCGTTTCTTTGCACGGATCAATACTGCTCTCGCTACATGGTGGGAACGCGCGGTAAGGGCGAGGTTAGTACCGGAACAAATCACCTGGGCTTTCGGTGTGTCTCAACCGTGGCTGCGTCCCCAACCGCAACTTCTTCCGAATCCTCGAAATGACCCTCAGGGTCTGCAACGGTCCGGGTGTCGCGTTGTACCGAAACCATTGCTTTGGGCACCCGCTAGATTTTCGAGGACATGGACCTGCGCGACCGGACGAAACAACTCAATTCTGAAGGGGATGATGAGTGCGTTCGGTACGTTGCAGGCCCCGACAACCAATTCTGAGATTTGAGGGAGGACCAGCTGTCCGCCCTTTTTGTTTTGTAGCGTTGCGGGAAGCCGCCAAGGCTGCCAAACTCTCTAGCTCCGAAGATTTCGGCACCTAGCTCAAGGCTGAACTATGATTACGTTGCGGCAGCCTTAAGCTTTTGGAGCTTCGCGCGGATCGCGTCCCGGTACTTCTCCGTTCTTTCCTTACGCCACATCCTTATGAATGCCGCGGCAGCTCCAACGACGGTCCCTATAAGCAGTCCCCACCCAAATGCATTATTTGCTTCTAACCCGAATCCCGAAAACCGAACGTATGGACCATGAGTCAGGCGATAAATTATGAAGATAATCGCGCCGAAGAGCGAGCCGAACACAAAAACAATCCGTTCAAGCATTTCCGTTATTTTCGCTTCATTTTCCGTAAGGAGTGGCTTTGACTCGAGCAGTCTCAGTTCACCCTCCAATTTTTCAATCCGTTTTCCGAGGGACGCTTCGCTCCGCCTGCTCCACCAATCCGCGACTCTCGGTGCAAGCAGGTTTCCCGCAATTCCCAGCGGAAGCGTTAGGATCAACGCCAGCACGCCGATGACCGCGCTCCAGAAATTAAAGTCAGGATGCACCTACGGTCGCCTCCCTCAACTTGTGCCCCCCGTCCGACTTCCCAGACTAGAGGAGAAATGCAGCCGTTGCTTTTGGCCGGCGTTTTAGTTTTCTCAAAAGAAAATCAGTGACCTTCGAACAATCCTCTACGAACGCGCTAACGCCCTCGATACTAAAAAGGTCTTGTCCTTTATATCGTACTATGACCGGTTTTCGCGGTCCCGGCCGCCCTTTCATCTGATATACCCTCAGGTTCTCTGGAAAGAATGCATGGGCTAAGGCATTACGCAGCGCATTGATTTCCTCGATTTTTCCTGCGATCTCTTTTGGAACATCATAGACATCTTTGAGGAACGCGAGCTTTTGCGTCATGTAGAGCCGTTCGATAACATAATAATTGAAACGGCGAAACTTCTCCGTCTTCCATTGCTTGATCAAATCTTTGCCCGGTAAAAAATACAAACACACTTCTGTGCTCAGCAGATCATCGATCAGTGTGTATTGCCCGATGACCTCGCCTCGGATCAGCTCCCGCTTCATTACTTCCAAGACCGGTGTTCTCGCTTCTTTCTCACGCTCTCGAATATTCCAGTAATCAACCCTGACAATCCTTGCGATTTCCTCAAGCTCATCGATGAGCTTGCGTTGTCTCTGCGTAAGCCGGTCTCCCTTCCCGTCCATTGCGTCACCTCGAAACATTCCGCGAGCATTGTACGCTTGGGTTATCTCATCACATTTGAGAAGTTCAAACGACAGGAGCGCACGCTCGATTCTTTAGCGGCTTCACTTTACAAAGCCCAAACGCATTCGATCTTGAGATTTCTTAGGGTTACTTGGCGTTATATGCCACAACTTCGAAGGCGTGGAATTAAGCGACGGGACGAAATAGTTCAATACGAAACGGAATGATGAGTGCGTTCGGTGCGTTGCTGGCCCCCGCAACCAATGGGCGCGACGAGATAAAACCTCGAAGCGCCTTTTTTTCTTTCAGTTGTAGGCCGAGTAATGATCCTGCACTGCTTAGTTCACCACCGCAGTATTGTTTCCAGATTCATTTGAGGAACAAACGGGGAACAAGTCGCCGTAGTTCGCCCGTTCCACGGCACGCGCTGCTATGCCCGAGCAGCGTCGGCTTTGTCCGCATTTGCCGCAGCTGTTTCCAGTTTCACTGCTTCGGGTCGTTTCTTGTCAGAGGCCACTGCAAATTGGACATTGGCGGCTTGCTCCATCTGGCCCATAAGGAGCCGAAGGGTCTCATCACCCTTGTCCAAGAGCTGCCGCAGCTGAGAACTAACCGCCATCGCGCGTTGATACGCGTCCCGAGCCTTGGTCAAAATTGGAATATGTGTCAGGAACTCGGCGGCGCTTGCAGAGAACTCCTCGACTGCTCCTTTATACGTCGTCAGCATATCGGTCATGTGCTGCGCACCGTCGTCTTTGTTGTTTTCATTCTTCCACATTTGCTCCGCTCCTTCGCTGTCCTATCCCCCGTGGTACCTTTGGTGAGTGGGCTCGGGGGCGCCGTCTTTGGGCGTCATCATCGCAGACGCCCCCGAGGGGGGCGAGACTATGCGATGGGACAAAGAAGCAAAATCAATGCCAAGTGACGATGGTAACGTCTTTGTTTACAGCGGGGAAAACTAGTCATAGAACGCCTATGACTACGAACGGTTACAGAATGCGGTTTTCGCCCATCGATTTCGAGTACACCGTGAACACATGAGGGATGTCTCCCCCCAAACGGGGATCGAGGGAATCGACAGTTGAGCTGGATCGATGTAGCTCGCATCCGTCCGATGGGGTCTGGGCGAGTCAGAACCCGCCACCACCGCCGCCGCCGAAGCCACCGCCAGAACTGCCTCCGGAACTCCCGCTGTTACTAAAACCTGAGCCGCTGCTGGCGCCCGAACTGCTCGAGCCGCCGGAACTGCGCGACGATGAGGCCATCACGCTTCCTGCACGGCTCGACATCACGTTGAGGTCGTTGACGAAGAGCGAGGGCTGGAAACTGCTGCCGGCGGCACCCTGATACCACTGCGGGGGCTGCACGCCGATGCTAGAGAACACCTGCACCCACTTCTTCTCGACACGCAGGGCCATCGCGTACGACAGATATTTCTCAAATAGCTCAGGCGTTTTCTCGAGGCGCTCGATCTGATCCTTCTCCACCCGACCGAGGAAATCCTCGAAGCCAAGCACTTTCGCGTACGCTCGAGCGCCGGCGACCGTCCGGCTGGCGGTCATAAACATTCCAAATACGGCGATAATCATGCCGCTGACGACGGCGGCCACGATCCACGGAAGCGGAGCTGCTGCCGTCCTGGAGCTCAGCACGTTCCGTAGTAGAAGTATCAGGAACGCAACGAGAAATCCCAAGACGACGATTCCGTGCTTATGCATGTCCGGCCGACGGAGGTAATAACCATCCTTCCTCAAGGCGTCAAAGATGTAGTTGCGGATAATAGGTAGGTGAAGGCTAAATCGGTTTTGAAGGTCAGACAGAGCGACCTTTGGGAGAGGAACCTTTTCGAGCTCCGAGATTGCGTGAGAGGCTTCTGATGCGGCGGCTGCATACTGCGTTGGGATCGCCGGATACTGCTGCGGCGCCGACATGGCCATCGCGCTAGTGATCTGGGTGAAGACAGGCGGGAGATTCTTGCTAACGTCCTGCAACCTAGCCAGCAACATGAGCGCAGGATTTTCCGGGACAAAAATGCCGCGAAGCATTTGTCGCTCATGGGGCTTTAGCTCATCCCAATCGCCGAGCGGCTTCTTCAGATGAAATATATAATCCTTCATAATGCCAAGCTGCAAATTTTGGTCTTGGCATTCAATTGTGAGGTAGCCCTTCACGGCAAGGTCCACGAGCGTAGCAGTGATGTCGCACATCGCAACTTTGCCGTCCACGAGAGTGCCGCACTCAGCGGGCGTGAGATTGTCCGGAGGCTCGTATTGGACGGTAATAGTGTCTCGTTCGGGGTCCCGCCCGCTTGTCCACCACCAATAGAACATCAGGATAAACACCCCGACGGGGATGTAAATCGGCCAATTACTCCGCAGGATGAATAGGATCTTCTGGCTTGCGGTGGGCTCGTGAACAAATCCCTTGTCCCAGCCCACGACGGCGGTGAGGCCTTCGTGAAACTCAAGCGAGTGCGTGGAGCGAAACTCGACGGAATTGCCTCTCGATTCGACTTCCGCATCCTGAACGCGTGAACCGAACGGGCCACTGTAGGAGATGGCATGAAGGCCCGTGACACCGGCCGGAAGTGAGATCATCGCGCTTGCATGTTCAATTCGGGCTTCCCATTCATTACCCGTCACGTTCCAGTACAGCTCGTCGTGATCGTCGAAGAAAGTCAACGCATTGAGCACGTGATAACGAATAATGATCGTGTGCATCGCATTATCTGGATTCGGCACATAGATTTTGAATTTTGTGTTGCGACCTTGCCAGCTTTGCTCGTACTTGAGCAGTTGGCCGGTGTCGTCCGTGACGCTGAGCGGCTCCAGAAGTAGCGTGTAGGTGAGCCCTGCGGGCGTAATGTACTCGACCGGGATCGTGCGGTAGATGCCATGCCAATTCGAGCCAATGAATTCCGCTTCGATCGTCTCTGTAACCTCGATCGTGCCGTCGGGGCTAATTACAATCTGTTCGTCGAAATGCCGGATAACGATTTCCCGCGCTCCTAACGAGAGTGGGGCGAGAAATGCCAGCAGGCAAACAATGACGACAGACCGCACGACAGCCGAGGTTTCTAATTCGGCCAGTCGGCTCCAACGATTCCCGGCTACTCGGTGAAAGCTAAACGCAGATCTCCCGCGGATGTAACCTTGAGGCGGAACTTCCATTTTCGAGCATGCTAGGCTGAACCTAAGGGCAAGTCAACATCGCTTCCCCCCAACAAGGTGAGCCGGCAGTCCGGGAGCGTGAGAAAGCCGGCACAACAAGAGCCTTACTCGTCGTTTACCGAAGCGCCGCATGTTGCTTCACCGCTTTGACCTAAAAAACAAAGCCCCAATGAGGTCAGCCACGAGCTTAGAGTGTTGGCCGCCGACTGTATCTCTACCGAATCCGCGGGACGGGTAAGATGCACCACCATATTCGCGGGCGGAAACCGCATTCTTCGCGAAAGCGTCAGCTTACTTCGGGTAAACTTGTTCGCCTGAAGCTGTGGTGGCCGAGCGATCAAACTGCGGCAACACGAGCAGCGAAGCAAATGGGACCGAGTGAATGAAAGATCCGAATCGCAAGATCGCGATTGAGATTTACGATTCGACACTGGCGTCCGTGACAGATGATGGTGGACACGTCGTAATTGATCTCAAGCCGGCCTATATTCACCGGAGCACTGGGACGCCGGGGGTGGACCCCGGAGGCGGATGGGCGCAGGACGTCATCCTTCGCGTTGAGAACGGAACGATCGATGGAGGCGTCCCGGAAATGCCTTGCGACTTGTGGGAGGGCAACCTGCAGGTCGGGAATCAAACGATTGAAAATATTATTCCGCTTCCCCTGGATTACGATGGAGCTGTGAAGCTGATCCTCATTGCGCAAGATGAAAGCCGATTCGTGGTCCAGGGCTCAGGGATTTCCGCAACTCTTACCGGAGAGCCCAAATTTATCGAGGAATTTCCCGGTATATCTTGAATTAGACTTCGCTTTTTCACGCTGTGCCAGAGCAATGCAACAGTTGATCCACGACTTTGGGCGAATGGCGCTGCTCAGTGCGGTAGTTGAAATATGATACTGACGTCCTTTTCCGCTTCGACCGCCTGACCGTCGACAAGCGCCGGTATAAAGCGCCACTCCCGAGCCGCGTCCAGTGCCGCCGGCACCAGGAGACTGGGGCCGCTCAATTCTCTCAGGTTTTGCACTCGACCATCCGTTCCGATCTGCAGGTGAATCGTCACGGTTCCTTCGATGTGATGTGCCTTTGCCTCCCTGGGATAGAGAGGTTCGACGCGATAGAGCAAATAACAATCGCTGCGGCGCTGAACGTTCGCCGGAGGTGGAGGATTAGTTTCGGGCGAGCCGGGGACCAGATCGGCGGTGGAATCGGGCTTTATAGACAAGACCGGCGCGGATGCAATGGTGGCATCCGGGGAACGATTCGTCGGTCGTCCTGATGGAGGCTCGATCGGCGATGAGAGTTTCTCAAACGCGGAATTCGAACTTTCAACCCGATAGGGCGAATGAGCGCTCCGTCCGTATCGCGTCTTAGAGCCTTCTCGGTGAGGCGAACTTGCGATTTCTCCCCCGGTCTTGCGGCGCTTCGTGTCGAAGCGTGATGTGGGGCTCTTGAACGCGGCGGCGAGGGATGACGAGCCCGGCACGACTCAAGCCGCTTCATGGGCAGCCAATTTCGCGTAGCCTGCCAAAGGCCGTTGGCGAATAATCGCTAGACCCACGACCAGAAATATAGCAGCGGCACAGGCCGAGAGCGCCCCGATGGCCAACGGCTTCCGGAATCGATGCGCGAGAAGCTTTAGCGATTCCGCATTCACCGCTGGAGCCACCGCGCTGTGAACTTCAATAGCGTTGCTTGTGACCGCGGCGGGAACCGGTGACGATAGTTCGCGGAGCAAATCGTTGACTGCAGGCGCCTGCGGTCCTGGCGTTGGAAACTCGAGTACACGGGATACAGATGCCGACGGTGCCAGCGCATTCACGGGCTTAACGTTTTCGTTGGTTGTAGTCGGGTGGATCACACTGACATTGGAAGCTGGGATATTCGTCGGCCGTGTTGGGAGATTTTCTGCCTGCGGCACATCGGGTTGCAATCGAACGTCGTCGCGCTGTACCTCCGAGCTTACCGGATACTCCGGTGGTTGCTGATCTTCGAGTGTCTGCTGCGGCGCCGAATCGGCGAGCATGGCGGACCATTTTTCTCGCATGCGAGGCGATTCAGGCGTCGCGCGATTTGACGGAATTTGCTGCGTGGGAACAGCGGGTAAATCGCTAAGCGGCCGTTGTTCGGCAAGACCAGATTCATCGGCAACCCAATCGGCTATTTCAAGGCGCGCCTCTTCTGAGAGTTCGAGGAATTGCAGGCCTGCTTGTGTCTTCGACTCACTAAGCCAGGTTATTTCGGCACTCGCTTCGATTCTCCTTCTGGATTTCGGCGGCTGGATGCGAAGGCTTACCCGCGTTTCGTCGAAGGGATTGACTGCCTGTAGCGCAAGACCGTTTTCGCTTAGGTTAAGTACGATGCCGCCGTTGTTGGGGACGACATCGAGATAAGCCAGTGAACGGACGCGTTGCCGGACGAAGCGACGTCGCTCGTGCGAGCGCGGAGAGTCCTCGGAATGGAATGCCGTCGCTGACATGATTTTTGAGACATTGCGGGTTACAACCGCAACACCAGAGATTGCAGCGGGGAATGCATCGATCGCACCGCCATCACGATGAAAGCGTGTCGTATTTAACCGGCCGCAGTAGACGGCAGATCGGATTCTTCTGAATCAGTGTGATCTTGGCTGGTATGTTCTTTAGACGTGTTGGCTGGATGCACCAGATCGTTCGGCGCTCCCGCGCAGCCACGCAGTATTTCCCAAGCTTGGTGCAGGGCTATCTCAAACTCATCTAAGCTGTTTTCTGGCGGCATGGTCGCCTCTCCGGTCGAGTAGGCAGCGAGCGCGCCATAGAGGCGCGGCGGGACCCCGCATTCCCTCCAGAGGCTCCTTGCAAGAACATGCCCAGTACTTATAGACATTGCCTTTTTTGATCGGGCCTCCAGAATAAACAAGATAGCCTCCGCAGAGACACGCTCGGCAGGACAAATGAGATTCCGGCGTCTCCTAAAGTGGACAGGCGTTTGATTCGCTGATGCACACAAATGCACCAGCACCTCTCCCAGCGTGGCTAGGAGCCGCTCTGGCTTATGCTTCACGCTGGCGATAGACAAAGATCGCCAGGATTGAACCCAGGCAGGCCGCCATTGCCAGGAAAAACAAGATTGAAAGGGCCACTCCCAGAAACGAACCCGGAACTTGCATGCCCGCAATCTTGCCTACGATTAGCCCAAAGGCAAACGCAAGCAGTGCAAATCCGCAGTATGCGGGCATATGGAGCATGCCTTGAAAAGCGCGTATGGGGACAAGCAGCACAATTGCAAAACAAGCAGCCGATAGAGGAATCAGTATCGCCGGGTGCACGGAATAGGCGAGCATGATCAGGCTGACTGCCGCAACAGAGGCGAGCATGACTCCGGTATCGCTCCTGACTGAACTCGACACTCCATACCTGAGTGCCAGATGGCAGAGCACTTGCACGAATGTCACCAAAGGAGGATCCAGCGTGCACGAATCGAGTGCAGACTTTGAGAGCGATCCAGAGACACTGAGGATGCCAGATATAGGTTTAGCCACTCCTCAGGAAGTGCAAGAAACAGGAATTCGTAGAGGTCTGCTCGAAGACTTGGCCCTAAAGACATTGTACCTGAATGGCGAAATGACATTGCGCGAACTGGGCGACCGCATGTGCCTAGGCCTAGGCGTGGTGGACGAGATTTTCAAGTTCTTCCGGAAGGAACAGCTCTGCGAAGTGAAAGGCATGGCCGGAGGAAGCCATCGAATCACGACTACGACTCAAGGAAAAGCGCGAGCGATCGAGTTGCTGCTGTTGAACCAGTATGCGGGCCCTGCACCGGTCTCGCTGATGAATTATGGGACGCGCGTCCGCATGCAAAGCGTGCAGCAGACTCAGGTGCAAAGGTCCGACCTGATTCGTGCGTTTCACCCACTCGTTTTGCATGATGACGTAATCTATCGCCTCGGCACAGCAGTGGTCTCGGGAACTTCGATTTTTCTATACGGACCCGCCGGAACTGGAAAAACGAGCATTGCCAATAGCCTTCCGGCGATCTACAGCGATCAGGTTTGGATTCCTTATGCGGTGGAAGTGGACGGCCAGATCATCACTGTCTACGACCCTGGCGTGCACCGCCAAAGCGAAGAGGAGGTGCCTGAGGACTCCGACAGGCGCTGGGTTCTGTGCCATCGGCCGCGCGTGATCGCCGGGGGAGAGCTTTCCCCCGAAATGCTGGACCTGCAATATAACCAGGCCAGCCGCTACTACACGGGTCCACTGCAAATGAAGGCTAATAACGGTGTGCTCATTATGGACGATTTCGGGCGCCAAAGAATGCGCCCGGGAGAACTCTTTAATCGCTGGATGACACCTCTAGACCGGCGGGTGGATTTTCTGACCCTTCCGGGAGGCAAGAAATTCGAAGTGCCGTTCGATTTGTTTGTGGTCTTCGCCACCAATCTTGACCCGAGCGAATTGGCGGATGAAGCGTTCCTGCGCAGAATCCCCAACAAGATCAGAATTGATTATGCCAATCCTGAGCAGTTCGTCGAAATTTTCAGGCGGGAATGCGCGACGCGCCTGTTGGATAGCGACCCCGGCGTGCCCGAGCAGTTGGTCAAGTTCATCACTCAGGGAATGAAAATGCCGCTTTCGCAGTGCTACGCCCGGGATTTGATCAACCAAATCTTTTGGGCGGCCTCATACCTGGGAGTGGAGCCGCGGCTGACGCAGAAAACCCTGGAGCAAGCCTGTCACAATTATTTTCTGCCGATCGCGAAAGGCTAGCGAACCACTTTCTCCGTGGGAACTTCGAGATAGCCTACGATTTCGTCGCGGCTGATTCTGGTGGCGACAAGTTCAAGCGGTGGCGTGCCGCGCGCCAGGACAAAGACAACAACCTCGTCCAACACACGATCCTTCAGTTCGATGCATTTATTGTTGACGTATACGCAGACGGTGTATCGCTGGCTCCGGGGATCGGAGCCTTTCAACAGCAACTCTACCGGTCCCACCGACTGGCGGCCCGTGCCCCGAGTCAGCTCAAATTGAAGAGCGCTGCGCCGACTCTGCGCGAGCAATTGATTCAATTCATCGCGAGTCTGGTTAATTTCACCCTCTTGTGAGCCGACCGCGCCTACGACGTCAGCCAAACGATCCGTAGTAGCCTGCCAAGATTCGCGTGCGGCGGTGTCGTTCGCGTTGGTCGGCGCAGTCCGTGCTGCGGACGGCTGTGAGGTCGGGGTGGGATTTCGCTGCGGGCTTAAGGCGCTGGCCGCAGATATCTGATAGGCAGGTTTGGAGCGAGTGGTCGGGCTAGAGGCGGTTGGTTCAGGCTTGGGCGTTACCACGGTGGATTCAAGCGCCGTTTTATGCCGTTTCTCCAGCAGCTCAATACGTGCATTCATGTCCGCCAATTCCTGTTGAATTTGTTGCAGGTTGTTGGCTTCAGTAGACCCGCCGGTTAGGCTGGTATCGGACATGAGTTTGTAACCGACGAATCCAATTCCCAAGATCGCGATGGCGAGAATCGCGACGCCGATGATTCGCGACGGCGGTTTCTGAGGTGAATCCACCGGGGGAACGAATACTTGCCGGTCAAAATCAATGCCTGCCATGCTTGACTCCTTCGGGTGCAACGGAATCGGGAACGATTCTTAATGCACGGTGACGCGCGTCGGATATCGCGTCGTCAGAGACAGCGCGACTTCTCTTGTTTCGCGCGGTAGCAAATCTACGGAACTCTGGCCAAACTCCAAGCGGTGCCCTCTCATTTCGATCTGATACTTCCCGGGCGGCACCATGAGGAGCAACGGGCTTTCGCCGACAAAGGCGCCATCTACAAATACCTGAGCCGCCGACGGAGTGGAGCGAAGCAGCAGCTTGCAAGGATTCTTGCCCGCGCGCTCTTCGAGAGCTTTGCGATTTGTGACTTCGGGCGGAGGCCCAGACGGAGACGCGATGTGCTGTGGTTTAGTGGGATCCGTCGCGGCGTTCGCTGGAGTCGCCGAGCCACTGGGTTTCGGCAGGTTCGGCTGGCTCGCGGCGGTGGCAGAAACCGCGGAAGTGGTCCCGGCATATTCCGCAGTTGCTTGCGCGTGCGACACGCCACAAACGAATAGGGCCAGCAGACAGGCTGGTAGAAAGGTCAGCCGAAGCCGTAAGAACGAACTTCGAGAACCAAAAAACATCTTCATAAGTTTGGACCCAAGGTCATCACTCAGCTCCGACGTCAGAGCAAGCAGGAGTGATACCAAACTGAATCCGTTTCTCTATTCCACGGGCTGCAAGCTCATTGGGCTCAAGGTGTCGCGCAGAATTGTGTTGGCTTCACGACCTAAGTTGGGCGAGCGAAAGGATTTGGTGACCAAAATCTGCCGCGAGGGGTACGCGAGCGTCCACGAATGGTGACGGTTGTTACTGTTCGCTTCTACCAACCCAAACGCTTTGAGCATTCGCGGGAATTAGGGTATTGGTCTCTCAGTTGCTTCGGGCCATAGCTGCACTCGCCGCCGGCAGAAAAGAACGGGGTCCGCTCTCGCGACGATGCCAAACCGTGCGCCTCAATGTGAGTAAACGAACGGTGTACGACTCCATATTCGGCTCGACAACGCGTTCCACTCTTTTGACAATTCCCCGGCCTCCGGTTGGGAAACGCCCGGGCGGCCAAGCTGCAGGTATGTCTGTTCCGAGCGCTAGTGCCAAGCCACCCCGCCTACTATTGCCGCCAGAGCTTTCATTCGAAGGATGGCGGGAATCGCTCGCGCTCGTTTTCTCTCGAGCGCACAAGTCGTCATCGAGAAGGACGGTTTATCTCTTTCGCCACGGGACGCTGGCTCGCGCGCAAAGGCCTGGGAAACCGCTGGGAGCTTCGTTCGCACTGCACTGTTTGCTGCTATTGATATTGATCTATGCTCGCCAGGCGATTCCAGCTGACGCCTCGCCACTGGAGCGAGCGACGCCTGCTTACGAGAGAATTTATTATCCATTGCCTGCAACAGACACCGCGAAACCACTGCCGCGAATTGCGCCCGCAGGGGCCGGCGCACGTCCCGGTGATGGCGCAATTCGCGAACTGCCGCCCGCGCTAGGAAGCACGGCACGCCAAGATGGCTTGATGGCCGTTTCGAATCCCACGCATCCTGACAATTTCAGACAGACGATTTATCAGCGCTCCTCGCCGCCCGACGTCCACATCGCGTCAGACGTGCCATTGCCAAACATCATTTTAGGCGCGCCATCCGAACTCCCAAAAGCACCTTTGAATTCCAGCGACGCAAGACCCTCGCGTTCGACGAGAAAAATCGCGCCCGATGCGGCACCGACGCCTGTTACTGAAAACGCTTCTTCGCCGCTCATGACTTTTCTCCAGCCCTCGAACACACAGCCGCGCTTGCCTATAGCGACTGGGGCAGTCGCGAAACCCAACAGGAATGCCGCCGAGAAGAGCGGATCAGCGAACTCGCGTGATGCTGAGGAGAAGGCCGGCGGAGATGGCGCCGAGCTACTCGTGCTGGGAGTCGATCCGTCGGGCCCAGCGACCGAAGTCAGCCTTCCAGCTGGGAACCGGTGGGGATCGTTTTCGATTTCTCCCGCAGGAGGTGTACCGGGATCAGCCGGAGGAGTCAACTACGGTGTGGTCGCGGGCGGAAAGGGAGGAATCGGCTCGGGCGGTGATGGGAGCACGGGCGTCGGTCCTGGCGAAGGCGGCGGTAGCGGCGGAAAATTAGCACCTGCGGGAGCAGTTAGCGTCAAGGGAGCCGAAGGCAGCAACGGATCGGGCGATTTGTTGGGAAAGGAATTTGTGCCGAGCATGGTGTATCCCGTGCCCTCGTCGTTTACGCTGCGAAAAAATTCTTTGGTTGTCGCTGCGGGTCCGATGGGCGGAGGAGGATTGGGAACCTATGGCGCGCTTCACTGCGGGAAGATTTATTCTATTTTCCTAGCGATGCCGGGGAAGAATTGGGCCATGGAGTATTGCGTAAAGTCAGATGTGCCGGAAAAGTCCACGTCAGAAACTCGCAGCACTGTCATCCATCTTGAGCGAGGTCTGGTGCCGCCGGATGCGGAAGCCAGATTCGATTTTCGCCGTTTGCCACTCCCGCCAGAGAAGGCTCACAAAATGATTGTACTCAAGGGCACTTTGAGAGACGACGGGAGCGTGGAAAACATCGAACTGTATCAGGGGGTTCTACCGCAGATGGACGAAGCAGCACAGGTCGCGTTCAGTCAATGGAAATTTAAGCCCGCCTTGCGCGATGGAAAACCCATAGCCGTCGAAATCCTGGTCGGGGTCCCTACCGAAGACCCCGGGCAAGGCGTTAGTCGCTGATGCTAAACCTTCCGGACAGGTCGGCGTGCACAACAGGTGACAACTGGTTCTAGCAGTACCGTTAGCTGCCGAGCTATCGGTGATATGCGTCCGGAGGCTCGTGTAACCAAACGATGACTGCGTCTCGCACGGCATACTATCGGAACTAATATGGCAAAACTACGCAGACATTTCTCTTTCCAGGTGTTGCAGTAAGCGTCGCCGGTGAGGGTTTGCGGCGCGAGGCGCGCAACAGGCTGACTACGGTGGGCTTATCAGAATGCGCACACCTGGTGAGAAAGGACGCAGTTGGCACCTAACTTGCACAGGTAGCGCCACTGCAAATTCTTTCCCCAATAGGGCGAGGGGAAAGGGACCCGTTTGCAGCCCCAGCCAACCCCTAAATTTTTTGACGGCTTTTCCTGGAAGCCGAAGTTGTGGTGTCGGCGTTCAGCTGGCGAAGAACGATCGCAGGTGTCGACACACGGGAGCGTGAACGTTGATGGATCAGGCCGTGCACGTGTGTTTTGTGAGCCAGGACTCGGGCCTAACAGGCGCCATCGCCAGAGCGCTGGGCGATAGGTTCGAATATCGTGTCAGCAGTGAGTTTCAGTTCAACGATTTAAATGAGTTGCGTGAGTGGTGTGACGTCGTTCTCTTGGATTTACGGGCCGCGAGCACGCAGGGTGATGATGAACCCGGACTGCGGCTCATGGATGACTGGAACAAAATTCCATCGCACCCTCCGATTGTCGTGCTCAGTGACGGCGAGAACCGGCCGCTGTTGCTGAAGGTGATGGAGCACGGCGCTTACGACACTGTAACGAATCCTCCGAATATCGTTGAGCTCCGATTGATCCTGCAACGCGCGTATAAATTTCACGCGGCGGAACTTGAGCTGGCGCGTCTCCGTGTAAGCTCGAAGAGCGACGGAAGACTTCACGAACTTCTCGGCACTTCGCCGGTAATGCAGGAACTGTTCACGCTCGCGAGCAAAATAGCTCCTTGTGATGTGAGTGTGCTGATCACGGGGGAAACGGGAACCGGCAAAGAGTTGCTTGCGCGGGCGATTCACAAAATGAGCGGGCGAAGTACGCGTCCATTGGTCGCTTTCTCCTGCGCCAATTTGCCGGAAGCTTTGATCGAGGACGAACTCTTCGGCCACGAGAAGGGCGCGTTCACGGGCGCACTGGTGGCTCGTCGGGGCAGGGTGGAAGTAGCGGATACCGGCACGATGTTCCTGGATGAGATCGGGGACTTGAGCCTGGGATTGCAGCCGAAACTTTTGCGCGTTTTGCAGGAGCGAAGCTTCGAGCGCCTCGGAAGCAACACGAAAATTGACGTGAATATTCGTCTGATTTGCGCGACAAATCGAAATCTTGCGGAGATGGTGCAACACGGAAAGTTTCGCGATGACTTGTACTACCGGCTGAATGTGGTACAGATGCATCTGCCTCCCTTGAGGGACCGGCAGGACGATATTCCATTACTTGCGCAACATTTTCTCCAGGATTTCTCCGAGCGATTTAAAAAGAAAGCCCGGCGCTTTTCACAGCCTGCGTTTCGCGCGCTCGAGGAGTACGGCTGGCCGGGAAACGTGCGCGAACTGGAAAACGCAGTGCAGCGCGCCGTGGTTCTTTCTGAAGGCCCGACGGTGGACGTTTGGCAATTGCCTGCGGCGATTCGCAGCGGCTGCGAGGCCCCACAATTCAACCAGTCGTATGAGGAAGAAGTACGGCAATTCAAGCGCCGGCTGGTGCTGCGCACGCTCCGGGAATGTGGCTGGCGCAAAGCGGAGAGCGCACGCACGCTGGGCGTGGCACGTGGGTATCTACACAGGTTGATCACCCAACTCGGTATACAGCAGGCGGGCGGCGAGCTAGCGGCAGAGAAGAATGTAGAACCTGCTCCGCTTCGGCAAATCATGTGACGGTATCGGCACGACGCCGAAGATATGACTCCCGATGAAAATGCAGATTCTCGCTCCCTAGATCGTTCCAACGACTCGCGCTTTGTTTCCGATTTCTGCTTGCCATTCTTGCGAAATTCCCAAAACGCCGATGGCGGTTGGGGATTTCACCCTGGGTCCGAAAGCCGCGCGGAGCCCACGTGTTGGGCAGTATTGGCGTTGCAGGCTTGGGGTGACGCGTCCGATTTCGCCGGAATCCGTGATCGTGGATTTCAATTCTTGCGGGCAGCCCAACTTGCGGATGGTTCGTGGGCAGCTTCGCCGGACGTGACCACGGGATGTTGGGTCACTTCGCTCGCGTGCTGGGTGTTACTTGCAGACGCTCAAGCACAACAGGCAGTCGCTGCTGGGTTGAAATGGCTGTGCGACGACTGGCCGCGCGATAGCGCTCCCTGGAGACGCCTGCTTGCCCGCTTCTCCTCCGAACATAAAATTTCCGCGCAGAATGATTCCCTCCGTGGATGGGGATGGACTCCTCGAACAAGTAGCTGGGTCGAGCCCACTTCGTTTGCACTGATCCTGCTGGCCCGATTGCCCAAGGATGTGCGACCTCCGGGCGCCGACCGGAGGCGAGAGCTCGCAAGGCGAATGTTGTACGACCGCATGTGTCCAGGCGGTGGCTGGAATTGCGGCAACCCAATGGTGTACGGGGTGGCCGGTGAAGCACTCATCGTACCCACCGTGTGGGCGCTGCTTGCTGTGCGCGACGAGCCAAACAGAACCGAGTTCCGAATGAGCCTCGATTGGCTGGAAAAGAATGTGCGCGACATTCGAAGCGCGGGCTCGTGTGCGCTGGCGCGAATTGGCCTTGAAGCGTGCGGCAGAGAATGGCCGACGACCGCGGCAACATTTGCGGATTTTTACACCCGGAACGAGTTTCTTCAGAGCGTTCCTGTCGCGGCATGGGCTTGTCTGGCAACGTGCAGGCAACACAAGTGGCTGAGTGGCGGCATGAAAGAAGGATCCCCTGAATATGCGAAGGCCTGAGATCGCGCTGGTGCCTTCGTTCCAGCGTCCCGCGTCGCGGGTGGCCATCCGGCACGCAGCGAGTTACGAACAGGACCTCGCTGCAGTGATCTACGAGACTCTTCGTGAATTCGATCTTCCGGTAAGAGACAAGATCGTGCTCTTGAAACCCAATCTTGTCGGCCTCGATCCGTTAGGCGTGATGAACACGCATCCGTGCGTGATTGCCGCCACGCGTGAAAGCTTTTTGCGCCTGGGCGCCGCTCAAGTTCTGATTGGCGATGGCCCTGCGATGGACCGCGACACCGAAGCCATCATCGAATCGGTAAGGCTGCGGGAATTTACAGGGCCTTTGGCGCGGACATTTGTGGACCTGAACGTGGACGACGTGAAGCGAGTTGCGCTCAGCACTCGCGCGTCGCGCTTGAAGGAGCTTTTCCTTCCCAAGACTGTGTTGGGTGTGGATTTCCTAGTTTCCATGCCGAAATTGAAGACGCACCACTGGGCCGGTGTGACTCTGTCGCTGAAGAACATGTTCGGCATCGTGCCCGGGAGCTGTTATGGCTGGCCCAAGAATGTGCTGCACTGGGCGGGAATTGATCGCTCCATCCTGGATATAAACGCTGCTGCCAGGCCCGATTTCGCGATTGCGGACGGAATCCTGGGCATGGAGGGCAATGGCCCGATTCAGGGAACGCCCAAACCGTGCGGAGTGTTAGTGCTTGGTGACGACCCCGTGGCCGTGGATGCCACATGCTGCCGGGTAATGGCACTACGTCCTGAAAAAGTGAAATACCTTGATGCCGCCGGGACAATGCTAGGCCACCTCGATCCCGCGAAGATTCAGCAGCTTGGCGAAAAAGTCGCTTCTGTACGAACTCCCTTCGCCGTGCTGGACGCCTTTAAGAGCCTGCGCGATCCCGACGACCGAGTTTGGAATTAGACCTGCGATAGCAAGGTGGGATAGAGGCGCTGCCGATGCCGAGCTGTATCCAAAAGATGACACTGAGCGCGGGTGTGTTCTCGAGCCTACGGCGGGTATGGAAGGAGACGCGAGCCGCGGAAATTGTCGAGATGGCATTCGTCATCCCAGTGTTGCTCACTCTCATTATCGGAATTTTCTGGGCAGGGCGGGCCTACAACATCTATGAAACCATCGCGCGTGCCGCGCGCGAGGGCGCGCGAGCAGCGGTCACGCCGACTTGTTCGACATGCGGGGATGCATTTCCGAGTTCCACCACAGTGCAAACGGCGGTCACGAACTCGCTGGCAGCCTCGGGAATGCAAACCTCAGGAACCGGGATCACGATCACAGTACAGCAGCATCAGCAGTTGAACCTGGATTCGAACAATCCTTCGGCTCTGTGGACCGTAGTGACGGTTACCTACCCATTTCAGTTTGTTCTGCCATTTACGTCGCTAAACGCAAGCACGGTGAGCATGACCACGACCGCGCAGATGGTGGAAGAGCAGTGATTGCCAATCGAGGGACGAAAATGCCACGCCGGAAAGTACGGCTATCAAACTCGCTTTGGAGACGTTGCGCCTCGACCGACGGGGCGCAGCTTGTCGAATTTGCACTGGCCGCTCCGTTTCTATTGGTAATGATCATCGGCATCTTTGATTTCGGCGGAGTCTACAACTTAAAGCAAAAGCTGAATAACGCAGCGCGCGAAGGCGCAAGGTACGCGGTGAACCAGAGTTCGAACATCAGCGACATCAGCACAACCTCGGTGGGGGCGGTTGGCACTGTGGTCTCAAACTATTTGACGAATGCGGGCGTCACAAAGTGCACGGTCGGGAGTGCCAGCGGCGGTCCTGTTGATTTCACATTTAGTTCCACGAGCAGCGGGTGCGGAAGTTTCAAGCTGGAAGTGAATCGCGGCGCCACGATTACGTCCGGGTCCGTCACGTACTTGGCGACGAAAGTTACGATCACCTACCCGTACGCCTGGTCCATCGGCAACATCATGAAGCTTTTTATGCCGGCTTCGACCTTGAATTCCGGGCTGCCTGCAACCGTCCAGACCGACACCACCATGCAGAACATTAACTAGGAGCGAACGGTTATGATGGTATATTCCGCGCGGAATGAATCTAAGAAGACGCAACGCGGAGCCACGCTCGTAGTGGTGGCAGCCTCGTTGGTCGGTTTTCTTTTGCTCGCGGGCCTCGCGATTGATCTGGTGGCGTTCTATCTCGGCAGAAGCGAGGCACAGCGGGCCGCGGATGCTGGCGCGCTAGCTGGCGCTCAGCAGTTTGTGCTGTCTGGGTTCACGTCCGGCGCGGTCACGCAATCCGCTGTGACGACACTGGCAACCGACGCGGCTACAGCGGCGGCGGAACAAAACAAAGTGGGCGGACAAACATTGACGGCGTCAAACATCACGGTTCCTGCTCTGGACTTCTCTAGATCGGGGAATCCGTTGATCACGGTGCAGATATCGACGTCTCAGCCTACATTCTTTATGAACATATTCGGAATAAGCACGGTGACCATCGGCACTGCGGCTACAGCGGAGGCCTACAACCCTGGAGGCTCGACCGGCAGCGGACCCACTTTTTGCGCCACCTGCTTGAAGCCTTTTCTGTTACCGAATTGCGATCCGGTGCACACCACGCCGACAAACACAGTGTGCCCCGGTGGCGGCAACTATGGTTACTTCATCAATTCTAACGGCACGGTGGCAAACCCCGGAGTTTACCCCGCCGGAATCGTCGGCGAACCTTGGACGCTGCACACGAATCAAGTACCCAGCCACTGGTACGAAATCGCTTTTGATTGCAGCCAGAGCGGGAGCAACTTTGCGCACGACGTGCAGTATTGTACCAACGACGTCTTCAATTGTGGCAGCACGCTCTGCGCCTTGGACGGGAAGAAAGTAGGCCCGAACGATCAGGCGGTTTCCTGCTTGATTACCTACAACAATGACTGCAGCTCGAAGGGCGGGTCGTCCACGGACTCGATCACCGTGAACTCCAATGGCAGTCCCCCGTTCACGATCACCGCGGGATCCGGCAATCCCTTTTTTGCTGCAGGAACCACAATTGCGCAGAGCGCTTCGATCGTTACCGTGCCGCTTTTTGCGGGGCAAGACATTAGCTCGGGCGGGGCGACTGTCACGGTCGTCGGGTATCTGCAGATATTCATCCAAGGCATCACGCACTCGGGAAATGACGATTACATTACGGCGATCATCATGAACGCGTCGGGTTGTGGTGTGTCGGGTGGGGCGTCGTGCGGGTCCACGGGAGGAGGGAACACAGGCGGCAGCGGAACGGTGAGCGGCGGTGGAGCGAGTTTCGTCCCGGTGAGGCTGATTCAGCATCCCTAACGGAGAACCATGAGCGAAGCGGACATCGGTTTACGGGGGATGCGGTTCAGCAAGGCGGCGCAGGCTGCGGCTGCGGACGCCGCGAGCACAAAGTTCGCAGCGGCAGAGGCGGCAACAGCGGGCCCAGCCCCCGCCTTTGTGCCGGACGCGCGCGCGTCGAATGTTTTTGCTTCGGCCGCGGCCTCGTTCCCCGATGCGATTTCGGCGCCGCGTACAGGATCCGCAACAACAGCGCGGCTTGCCGAGTTGTTGCGGCGCGCCGTCTCGTTTCCAGCCATGCTAGCGATGTTGCTCGTCGGCGCGGTGTTTGGAGTGGTGCGGTCGTTCAATGTGGACCCTGATTTGTGGTGGCACATCAAGACAGGCGAACTGATTCTCTCAACGCATCGCTGGGCCACGACAGACCCCTACTCGTACACGGCGAAGGGCATGCCGTGGATGTCCTGCGAGTGGCTGGGAGACGTTGTGTTCGCCGCTGTGTACCGGATTGGCGGATTGGTTGGGCTAGAGGCCCTGCTGGTAGTGCTGGCCAGCGCCGTGATCCTGGCGCTTTATGCGTTCGCGACGCTGCGCTCGGGGAATTCGAAGGCGGGATTCGTCGCCGCGGCCGTGTTGCTCACTTTGGCCAACGCGTCTTTTAATCTGCGTCCGCAAATGATGGGGTATTTGTTTTTGATTCTCACGCTGATCGCGCTGGAGCGCTTTCGACAGGGCAAGCAGCGCGCCGTGTGGGGGCTGCCGGTGCTGTTCATGATCTGGATCAATTCGCACGGGTCGTGGATTATCGGCCTGGGCGTGGTGGCCCTGTACATCGCCTGCGGACTGGTGAGTTTTCAGCTAGGGAGTCTGGAAGCGCGGCGCTGGAGCGCGTCAGAACGTCTGCGGCTGGAAACGGTATTCATGCTTTCGCTGGCGGCGATCGCAGTCACGCCGTACGGAGTGCGGCTGGCGGCGTATCCCTTTGCCGTAGCATCGTCTTATCCCATCGCCATAGCAAACATATTGGAATGGCAAGTGATGCCGTTCAACATCGTCGGCGGCAAAATATTCCTGGGACTCGTGCTGGGATTTTTCCTCGCACAAATGGCGTTTCGTTTTGCGTGGCGGATATATGAGATTTTGCTGTTCGTCTTCAGCACAGCCATGGCGTGCATTCACGTGCGTTTTGTCCTGCTGTTCGTCCCATTCTTTGCCCCCCTGTTCGTAACAGTATTGGCTCGCTGGGTTCCAACTTACGAGCGATCGAAGGATAAGTACCTGTTGAATTTAGCGTTGATGGCAGGAATCACGATCGCAATGGTTCATTACTTTCCTTCAAAGATTGACATGGAAAAGAGAGTTGCTGATCAATTTCCGGTCCATGCTCTGGAATATATTCGACAGCATCCAGTGCCAGGTCCGATGTTCAACAGCTACGGCTTCGGCGGATACATGATTCTATCCGGCTACAAGACGTTTATCGATGGCCGCGGCGAATTGTTCGAAGAGGTCGGTGTGTTCGGCGACTACATGCACATCACGATGCTGAAGCCAGGCGCAATGAAGGTGCTGAGCGGGTATGGAATCCAGTCCTGTCTGATGCAGCGCGATGAGCCATTCTCGACAGTGCTGGCGTTCATGCCTGAGTGGCACAAGGTTTACTCCGACGATGTAAGCGCGCTGTACGTAAAGCGGGATGCAGATCTCGCCAAGGTCGTCACTGCTGAGCAGGTGGTTGCGGCGGCGCCTGGAACTGTCGCCGCGCAAATGAGGTAGCTATGCCCGAGATTATCTCTATCGTCGTGCCGTGCTTGAACGAAGAGGAAGTACTGTGCGAGACGAACCGCCGGCTCGTTGCGGTTCTGGAGCAATTGCCGCAGAGATTCGAGATTCTTTACGTGGATGACGGCAGCACCGACCGGACGCCCGAAATCCTGCACGAGTTGCAGGCGGAGGATGAGCGAATTCGCGCGGTGCGCTTTTCGCGCAACTTCGGCCACCAAATGGCGATCACCGCGGGGCTGGAACACGCCTCGGGCGATGCTGTCGCAATCATTGACGCCGACTTGCAGGACCCGCCAGAGGTGATTGCGGATTTCGTGGCCAAGTGGATGGATGGGTTCGACGTGGTGTATGGAGTGCGCAGCGAACGACAAGGCGAGACCGCGTTCAAGCTGTGGACGGCGAAATTGTTCTACCGGTTGATCGGAAAATTGTCAGACACGGGAATTCCGTTAGATACGGGCGATTTCCGGCTGATGAGCCGCCGCGTGGTGGATGCCTTGCTGGCGATGCCGGAGCGCGACCGCTTCGTGCGCGGAATGGTGAGCTGGCTGGGATTTTCGCAAGCAGCGGTGCCTTATCGCCGTGCGGCGCGGGCGGCAGGAGTGACGAAGTTTTCGTTGTTCAAGATGATGCGCTTCGCGGCAGATGGAATCTTCTCATTTTCGATTTTGCCGCTGCGCTTGGCCACTTGGGTCGGATTTGCCGCGTCGGGGATTGCGCTTCTGGGCGTCCTGATTACGGTGATCGAAAGATTGATGGGAGTGGAGGGCCTGGTAAAAGGCTGGGCCAGCATCCTGGTGGCAATTTTGTTCATCGGCGGCGTGCAGCTGATTTGCATGGGGATCATCGGCGAGTACGTTGGGCGGATTTACGGTGAATCGAAGCGGCGGCCGCTCTATGTCGTGCGGGAGCGCATGGGATTTCAGACGCGCAATCTAGCGCCTGAAATGATGCCGCTGATAAAAACTGCGATTGCGCGAAAGCGTTAGTGGTCGGATTGGACGAAAAATCAGCGCAGGTTTACGGTATCAGTGGAGTTTATTGTGGCCGAATTTGACGCCGTTGCTTCGAATTACCAGCAACTCGTGGATGGAAGCATCGGAATCACCGGGGAGAACTCTGATTACTTCGCTGCGTATAAGGCTCGCTATGTATCCACGCAGGTGGTAGGCGCCAGCGATGGCGCTCACGCCAAGATTCTCGACTACGGCTGCGGCGTGGGGCTCCTTTCGTTTCATTTGAAGCAGCGTTTGCCGCAGGTGCAAATCGATGGTTTCGATGTGTCAGAAAGCAGTTTGCTACGCGTTGAACCAGCGCTGCGGTCGCAGGGGGTATTCAGTCCAAGGCTCGCCGACGTTGCCCAGGATTACGGAATCATTATCCTTGCGAATGTTCTCCACCATGTAAACCCGAAAGACAGGAGGGCGCTGATATCCGAGGCGGCTTCGCATTTAGCTCCTCGCGGGAAGCTGGTAATTTTCGAGCACAATCCGCTGAATCCTTTAACTCGCTGGGCCGTGGCGCATTGTCCTTTCGATGAAGGAGTCGAACTGCTGTCGGCTGGAGAACTACGCCCCCTGCTTACGGCTGGCCTGGAATTTTTGCGGCGAGACTACATCGTGTTCTTTCCTAAATGGTTAAGCGGGCTTCGCTTGTTCGAGCGCTTCTTGAACTGGTGTCCGGCAGGCGCACAGCATGTCACCATTGCCCGCAAAGCAGGCTGAATGCCGCCGGCGAACACAGAAGATTCCGTAAACAATCCGATTCAGATCCGGTTCGACCGCCGCGTGCTTTTTGGCTTTTTGATCCTAACATCTGTCATGAATGCTGTGATCCTGTTCATTCCGTGGAAAGAGATAATGGCCGGGAAGAACGATTTCCCGGTTTTTTATTCGAGCGCGCAGATGGTGCATGAGGGGCAGGCATCTCACCTTTATGCTTTCGATGCCGAGAACAGGTTTGTGCACCGCGTCAGTGACGTGACCCGCGCACCCAATAATCACTTGCCGTACGAACTCCTGATCTTCGTTCCTCTTACGTTTCTGCCTTTCGGCGCGGCACATATACTGTGGACTTTGATTAGTTTGGCCATGCTTGTTGGTGTTGCGCTTATGATGCAAGACATCAGGCCCGGAGAGTCGAGTTTTGCGATCGCGCTACTTACGATCCTAGCTTTCTTCCCGGTGTGGTATTGCCTGTTGCAGGGGCAAGACTCGATTTTGTTACTGTTTTTCTTCGCCCTTTCGTTTTGGTTTTGGAAGCGAGGGCAAGACGATCTGGCGGGCTTTGTTCTGGCTATCGGATTGTTTCGACCCCAATTGGTGCTCCCTTTCGCATTCGTGGCGTTCGTTGCTGGAAAGTGGAAATTCTTTCGTGGGTTCGTCCCAGGAGCCATTCTCGTCCTAATCGCATCCACATGGGTCGTCGGTTTACATGGAATGAGTGAGTACGGAAAAGTACTGATTTCGCAAGGGACGCAAGGCTCGGCGAGCGCTCTTGCCGGCCAGTGGCAGGTACGACCAGGTCTGATGGCGACCTGGCGCGGCTTCCTATGGGTCTGCCTGCCAGCTTGGGTGCCGAGCGGTTTGCGGATTGTCTTGCTGCTTTCTGGAACGTTCGCTGGGTTGTTTTTTGCAGCGAAAAAGCTTCGCGCGGCGAAAGATCAGCTGTCATTCGAATTGGCTCTTGCGTTCGTCGTGGCCAGCGTTGCACTTGTGAGCTTCCACTCGTTTCTCAATGATTTCAGCCTTCTGATCATTCCATTGTTGATTTTTGGAAGGTACCTAGGGCCGCCTAACTGCGTGCCGCGGAAGAGCGCACGCGTACTCCTGACGGTTGGATTTGTATTCTTTCTGACCCCTCTCTACTTGGTGATGCTTTCAACGGGCAAGGTCGGCTTGTTCATGACGGTAGAAGTAGCGGCCCTCTTCCTGTTGAATCGCGTCCTTGGGCATCTGTCCATGTCTGAACTGCCATCCCATTCCGAAGAGGCTCTCTCAGTGGTCGTGGCATAACTGCCTATCGTTTGAGGGCGGCACACGCAGCACCTGAACTTCGTCATCTCACTGCCATCAGCCACAGTCGCTTTTGATTCAAGCCGAAAAGAGCGTCAACAAAGGGCGTGCGAGCAGGAATCCGGGTGTCCACAAGCGGTGACGCTTTTGAAGCGAGTTCCGTGGGTTAGTGCGAAGACTCAATTCCCGCTGGAGGAAGCCTTTCTTTATGAGGGGATTACGCGGGTGAACCAGTAACGTTTGATTGGTGCCGTAGGTGCTTTAAGACGGTAGCGGCAAACAGGCTCCCGTGCCGTACAACTTACATCAAGAGAGGGAAAGACAAATGAAGAACATGCTGGCACGCCTTTGGAAAGAAGAGGAAGGACAGGACCTAACCGAGTACGCGCTGCTGTTGGTTCTGGTTGCGTTGGCTGCAATCGGTTCGCTCGGTACACTCGCGAACGCGATCAACAAGACGTTCTCGAATGCCGCACAAAACCTCACCACCTAATCGGTTCCACCCATTGGGGCGTGGGTTTAGGCACGGAGAGCAAGAGGCCGCTGGGAAGACCTCAAATTCCCAGCGGCTTATTCCTGTATCCGGTTAAGTGCGCAAATTCCCTTGGAGGAACGAAGATGAAAGCAATCTTGGCAAGACTGTGGAAGGAAGAGGAAGGGCAGGATTTGACAGAGTACGCGCTGCTCTTGGTTCTGGTAGCGTTGGCCGCGATCGGGTCCCTCGGCACACTCGCGAGCGCGATCAATGGTGTGTTTTCCAATGCTGCGGGAAATGTGACCACCTAATTCAGAATCGCGCGACGACGGCTCGCGCGTCAAGCAAGCCGGGTCAAGGCGAACAGCACCGCAGACTGGACCCAACGATGCCGGGACTATGAAGTACAGGATCTCAAATCAGTGATCAACGGGACCGAAATCATCTGGATGCTTGCCCTCGCGCTGGCGCTTTCCGCCGGTTGGACTGACTGGCACACCCGCAAAATTCCCAACTGGCTGACCGCTCCTGCGCTGCTCCTCGGCTTCACGGTACACACCGTGATTGCGGGTTGGCCCGGAGCCAAGACTTCGCTCGCGGGAGCCAGTCTGGCTCTGGGTCTCCTGCTTCCTTTGGTGCTATTGCGCGCGCTAGGAGCAGGCGATTGGAAATTGATGGGAGCGCTGGGAGCTTTCCTGGGGCCCATCTTGTTCGTGTATGTACTGCTGGGAAGCATTCTGGTTTCTGGATTGATGGCGGTGGTGGAAGTGATGCGGACGCATCGAGTGAGACAGACGATGCGGAATATGTATGTGCTGGTGCGAGGATTTCTGTCCTTCGGGCTGCGCAAGAACCCTGAAATTTCGTTGGACAATCCGGGACTGCTGAAACTGCCGTTTGGAGTGGCGGTGGCGGCAGCCACGGTGATTTGTTACTGCGCAGCGCGCTGGGGCGTTTGAGACTGGGGCAAGGGAGACTTTTCTATGAATCGAAACCGGATGCTCATCGGATTGACGGTCGCTGTCGTGGTCGGGCTGTTCCTGAGCACGTATGTGTATCGCGCATTCAAGAACGCCAGCGCTGTGAAGCCATTCATCGGCCAGCACATCGTGGTGGCGGCGATACCACTGCAACTGGGCACGCGCGTGGACGCTAACAATCTGCGGTTGATTCCATGGCCTTCGGATGAGCCTGTTTCCGGAATGTTTACGCGAATCGAAGATTGCGCGAACCGCGCGTTGATTACGCCGGTCGCCGAGAACGAGCCGATTTTGGAGAGCAAGCTTGCCGCAACGCAGTCGGGCGCCGGACTGCCCGCGACGATTCCGGAGGGTATGCGCGCGCTTTCGGTGGCGGTGAACGAAGTAGTGGGCGTCGCCGGATTCGTAATTCCCGGAACGATGGTGGACGTCCTGGTGACGGGAAGAATCGCAGGAACTACCCACGGTGGCGACGAGAACATCACGCGCACGATTCTAGAAAATGTAAAGGTGCTCGCCGCGGGACAAAAGATCGAGCAAGACCGCGAAGGAAAGCCACAGACCGTTCCGGTGATCACACTCCTGGTCACGCCGGATGACGCAGCGAGGCTGGCCATGGCCAGCACGGAAGGAAAGATCCAACTGGCTCTGCGCAACACGGTGGACACGAAAGTAATGGCCCCGCCTGCAGTGCTGCAGGAGGCGTTGTTTTCCGGCGGAGCGCCGGCGCCAAAGCGTTCGCCCGGCGTTAAGTACGTGCCGCCTCCGCCGTCGCCATACGTGGTCGAAGTGATCACCGGCAACAAGCGCGAAAACAAGAGCTTTCCACAGTGAAAAAGTCACAGGGGAAAAGAATGTCTGAACTCAACGGCAAGACAAATCGCAACGCGGGCGTCCGTGCGGCGTTGGCGAGCGTGCTGATGATCGGCGCGCTGCTAGTTGGTGCGGCGGGCGCGAAAGCTCAAGAAACGCAACCGACCGCTCCGGGTATGGTGGCGATTTCGCAACCTGTTCCGGCCCCAACGCAGGCGGCGACTGCGGCCGTGCAGCAGATGCCAGCACAAACTGCCGCAACGGAGTCCGAGGGGCCACAGACGCTGCATCTGCTCGTGGGGCGTTCGCTGGTGATTACTTCTCCGACAAGAATCAAGAGAGTTTCGTTAGCCGATCCAACGATAGCGGAAGCGATTGTGGTGAGCCCGTTTCAAGTGTTGGTGAACGGGAAAACGCCCGGAGGAGTTTCGCTGCTGCTGTGGGACGAGGCGGATCAGAGCCAGGCGTTCGAAGTCTCGGTGGACATCGACATCCTGGGCCTGACGCAGAAGATTCACGAGGTTTTCCCGGCGGAAGGGGTGCAGGTGGAAACCTCGCGCGACATGGTAATCGTGTCCGGAAAAGTGTCTTCGGCGGCGTTGGCGGACAAGATTCTGGAAGTCGTGAAGGCCGCGGCGCCAAAAGTCACGAGCCTGATGGAAGTTCCGGCCATGCCAGACGCTGAAATTTTGTTGGAAGTGAAGTTTGCGGACGTAAACCGAACGCTGGAGAGCCAACTGGGCATCAATATTTTGAGCCTGCCGGGAGCGAAGAATATCGGGATAATTTCGACCCAACAGTTCTCGCCGCCACAACTCGTAGCGCCGACAACCGGAACCGGCTCGAGCGGAACCACTTCTGCCCTAGGCTTAAGCAACTTACTCAACATCTTTATCTTCCGGCCGGACATTGATTTCGCAGCGACGATCCAGGCGCTAGAGACAAATAACATACTGCAGATCCTGGCAGAGCCGAATTTGATGACCGAGTCCGGGAAAGAAGCCAGCTTTCTGGCGGGCGGCGAGTTCCCTTTTCCAATATTGCAAGGAACGGGCGCAGGAGGATTCGCAGGCATCACGATTCAGTTCAAGGAATTCGGCGTGCGCTTGAACTTCACGCCGACGCTGACTCCCGACGGCCTGATTCATTTGAAGGTAAAGCCCGAAGTCAGCTCGTTGGACTTCACGAACGCGTTGACGATCCAGGGCTTCTTGATTCCGGCGTTGGCTACCAATCGCGCGGAGTCGGACGTGGTATTGAGAGACGGGCAGAGCTTTGCGATGGCAGGTTTGCTCGATAACCGGGTGACGGAAGAGTTCAACAAGATTCCTTGGATCGGGGACGTGCCGGTCCTGGGCAATCTCTTCAAGAGCCGGTCGCTGACCAAGAGTAAGAACGAACTGCTGATCGTAGTGACGCCGCGAATTGTGCACCCTTCGGACAGCGCCCTGCCAACGCCGGCCATGCCCAAGGCGTTCCTGGGAGCAACAGTTGCGGCGCCCACGCCGTCGCAGTCACCGAAATGAAAATCTGGACGCCGGTGCAAGGGTCATTGAGGGAAGAGATTCAAAGGATCAGGGAAATCGGCCAATGTTAACGGTGGCGATAGCCAGCGGAGATACAACCAGTTCAGCGCAATTGCTCGCTGCTCTGCAACAGACGGGCATCGTGAGGTCCATCAAGCAGTGGACGATTCCTTCCGACCGTCTTCCGGATTCGGCGGATGCGCTGCCGGACGTGGTTTTTCTGGACTTGTCGCGCGACCCGGAGACGTATTTCACGTTCGGCGCGCAATTGCGCCGGATTCGACCCGCGCTAAAGTTGGTGGCCGTTTCCGCAATTGTGCCGCCCAGCCATCAGCTGTTACTGGAGGCGATGCGCTGCGGCGTTCAGGATTTTTTGCCCAAGCCGGTGAGTGCCGAAACGTTGAATGAGATGTTGTCGCGGTTCGCGCAGGACTCTTCGGAGGCGAAGGACCGGCCTTCGCTGGACAAACTGATTGTGGTGATGGGATCAAAGGGCGGGGTGGGAACGACGACGGTGGGCGTCAACCTCGGGGTGCAACTTTCGACGTTCGCGCGAAAGCACGTCGCGTTACTCGATTTTGCGCGGCCGCTCGGGAACGTGCACTTGCTGCTGGATCTGCATCCGCGATTCACGGTTCGCGACGCGGTGGACAACCTGGACCGCCTGGATAGCCATTTTTTCAGCGGTTTGATGACGCCGCACAAGACCAAGCTTGAGATTTTGGGAGGCGCGCTGCAGCCGGAGGAATGGCAGACGATCCCGGTGCCGCCGCTTGAACGCGTGGTGAATGTGGCGCAGAACGTTTTCGACATGGTGCTGGTGGATATGGGTTCGCAATTCTCATCCGAGTGGAGTCCGATATTGCGCATGGCGCGGATGATCCTGATCGTTGCGGAGGCCAACGTGCCAGCGCTCTGGACTTTGGAACGCCGTCTGCTGGCATTGAAGGGCTTTGGAATCGAACCTGAGCGCGCGCGGATCATTATCAACCGATGGCACAAGGGTGACGACGAAGTGTTGAGAAGTATTCAAAAGGATATCAATCGGCCGATTTTTGCGTGCCTTCCCAACGATTTCCGTAAGGCATCCGAAGCTATCAATCTCGGGACTCCGTTGATGGAGAATCACAACAATGTGTTGAGCGGCCGGTATCGCCAGATCGCTTCGCAGTTGACCGGTATGGAGTCGCCCCCAGCTGCGAAGAAGAGTTCGCTTGGCGGATTCTTTTCATTTCCAACGAAGAGGTAGGAAACGATGCCACCAGTTGCTCCGGCTATCACGCGAACGGATTTCGGCGCAGTAAAAACCGCAATCCATCGGAAACTGATTCAGAAATTGAATCTTGACCGACTGACTGAGGTCAATCGAGAACAGGTTCGGCGTGAGGTAGGCCATATCCTCGAGGCGTTGGTCGTCGGTGAATCTACACCGATGAACCTGCAGGAGAGAGAGCGCCTGGCCCAGGAAGTTCTCGACGAGGTATTCGGACTCGGCCCGCTGGAGTCGCTCCTGGCCGATCCGACGGTCTCGGACATCCTGGTCAATACCTACAAGCGTGTATACGTCGAAAGAAAAGGGATGCTGGAGCAGACGTCGATTCAGTTTCGAGACGATGCGCACCTGATGAGCATCATCGACCGGATCGTCTCGGCCATCGGCCGCCGAATAGATGAATCGTCGCCCATGGTGGATGCACGCCTGGCGGACGGGTCGCGTGTCAACGCGATTATCCCGCCACTCGCAGTGGATGGTCCGTGCCTTTCCATTCGGCGATTTGGTCATGTGCGCCTGACGGCCGACGATATGGTGTACAACCATACGCTCACAGTCGGCATGCTGGATTTGCTACGCGGGTGCGTCAAGGCGCGGCTAAATATACTGATATCCGGCGGCACGGGCGCTGGGAAAACCACATTTCTGAACGTGTTGTCTTCCAACATTTCCAATCGGGAACGAATTGTCACGATCGAGGACGCGGCTGAGTTGCAACTTAATCAGGAACACATTGTCAGGCTGGAAACCCGGCCACCGAACATTGAAGGAAAGGGCGCGATTTATCAGCGTCAGCTACTAATCAACTCTCTCCGTATGCGGCCAGATCGCATCATCGTGGGTGAGGTCCGCGGCGAAGAAGCGTTGGATATGTTGCAGGCAATGAATACAGGTCACGACGGTTCGCTCACAACAATTCACGCGAATTCTCCGCGAGATGCGCTCAGCCGGCTGGAGACGATGGTAGCGATGGCGAACTTGGGCATTCCGGACTCGGCGATCCGTCGGCAGATCTCATCCGCGATTGACTTGGTGATTCAAGTGAGCCGTCTTAGTGACGGCAGTCGCAAGGTGATCAGCGTGGCTGAAATCACAGGCATGGAGGGCGACGTCGTCACCATGCAGGACATTTTTGTGTTCCGCAAGCGCGGCATTCGCGAAAACGGGGAGGTGATTGGCGAATTCATTCCAACCGGGATTCGTCCAAAATTCGCGGAACGATTGCTCGTAGCTGGCATTCATTTGCCGATGTCCATGTTCGAAATGCCACGAGTGCACTAAGGAGTTCACAATGGCACTGCTACTTTCCATTTTAACGTTCCTGATCGTGGTGGCGATCATCGCGTTGCTCTGGATGTTTGTGGGGACTGACGCGAATCAGGAAGTTGTGCGGCGGCGGATGGAGTCAGTGCGCAAAGCCGAACAACGGGGAAACGTCTCACTGAGTCTGAAATTAGTACGAGATGAAATGCTCAGCAGCGTTCCTGCTCTGCATCGACTATTGATGAAGTGGACTTGGTCGTCGCGCTTGCGGGATTTTGTGGCGCAGGCAGGAATGAAGACAAAACCAGCCAAACTTCTGATGACAAGTGCGGTAATTGGATTGGGTTCGTACCTCATTACTAAAATGTCCTATCCACAGTTTCCGGTCGCGTTGTTGGCGGCGGTAATTGCGGCGATCATTCCATTTTCCGTAGTCGCTTTCAGGCGGCGCCGCCGCTTGCGCAAATTTGAAGAGCATTTTCCGGAGGCCTTGGATCTTTTGGGCCGCGCAGTGCGTGCCGGGCACGCGTTCACTACTGGCCTAGAGATGATCGCCAAGGAATCGTCCGAGCCCGTGGCCGGGGAATTCCGCGCCACGTTCGAGGAGCAGAATTTTGGCCTGCCGCTCCGGGATGCTCTCTTGAATATGACGGAACGCGTGCCAATGGTGGATGTGCGCTTCTTTGTCACGGCGCTGCTCATTCAAAAAGAGACAGGCGGAAATCTGGCGGAAATTCTGGATGGACTGGCCCGAGTCATTCGCGACCGCTTCAGAATCCACCGCGAGGTCAAGACGCGAACGGCACAAGGAAGGTTGACGGCAGGCATTTTGATTTCGCTGCCACCCTTGATGATGTTGATGCTGGAAATAATCAACCCGCACTATATGCATATCTTGTTCGATGATCCCGCGGGCCCCATGGTTCTAGCCGTCGCGGTAACCATGCAATTGATTGGGTCAGCTTTGCTTTGGAAAATTATACATTTCGAGGTCTGAGCGCCCGGGAGGAGAAAAGTCAATGCTGTGGGCCGTTACCATGATTACCTTTGTCGCGACTGTTGCTGGAGTAGCGGCGCTGCTTTACGCGCTTGCCCCAGGTGAAATGGGGATCGCAGAGCGATTTTCGCGTTTGGTTCAGCCGCCGCCGCAACAGGTCCGCGAAACGAGCTTTGCGGATAAACAGAAAGGACGGGTGCGCGACGGCCTGGCAGCTGTGGGAGGTCTCATATCGTCCACTCCGGCAGTGGCAGGATCGAAGGCGCAACTCCCCATGGTTCGAGCGGGGTACCGCAGCGCGAGTGCCATGATGGCAATGCAGGGTATGAAAATCTTGATGCCCGTTGCGTTCGTCGCGCTGGCGTTCGCTACAGGAATGTACCGCTTGAACGTTGTGTTCGTTCCACTTTTAGCCGCTGTGGTTGGTTATCTCCTGCCTGAACTTTGGCTGATGTGGAGAGTTCAAGCTCGCCAGCATCGGTTGCGCCTGGCGCTGCCGGATGCCTTGGACATGCTTGTCATTTGCGTAGAAGCCGGGCTGGGTTTGGATCAGGCGCTCATGCGAGTAGCGCAGGAACTGCGCATTACTCATCCGCAGCTCAGCGAAGAATTGCAGTTGGTAAACATGGAGATGCGGGTCGGCAAAACCAGACTTGAAGCGATGAGGGAACTTGCTCGTCGGACAGGCGTGGAAGACATCAAGGCGCTCGTCGCCATGCTAATTCAGACCGAACGGTTTGGAACGAGCATCGCCCAGTCGCTGCGGGTTCATTCCGATGACTTGCGCATGAAGCGGCGTCAGCGCGCGGAAGAAATGAGCGCTAAAACCACCGTAAAGATGGTGCCGCCCTTAGTGTTTTTTATCTTTCCGGCTTTGATGGTAGTGATTCTGGGACCCGCGGTAATCATGTTGATGAGGCAGTTTTTACCAGCCCTCAACAAGTGAAGGCGACAGCAACGATCTTGCGAAGTTCGTAAGATCGAATATTAAGACAACGAGGAGAAGCAAATGGATAACGTAACGCTGATTCGGTTGGTAGCAGGTGCATTGGCAGTGGTGGTTTTGTTCATCATCATTTGGCGCCGCAAGCGGAAGATCGTGGAATAGTGGCGTAAGTATAGAAAAGACCTGGAGACCTTTCGATGAAAGACGCTCGTGAGGGTGGAAACGGCAGGCCCATGCCTAGCAAAGCTCAAGCTCAAAATGGTCACGTCTACATCTACAACAAGACGAGAGAGACATTTGTGGCTACGGAGGCTACCGTCGCTGACAGTTACCTCCGCCGGCTCGTGGGACTGCTCGGTAAGACAAAGCGCTGGGCGCAACTCGGCCGCGGCCTTTGGATCGTGCCTTCTCGCGGTGTTCACACAATCGGAATGCTTTTTCCGATCGACCTCATTTTTCTCAGTAAGGAAAAGGAAGTCGTTCATGTGGAGGAGCACGTACGCCCATTTCGAATCTCGGCGGTGTCGCTCAGAGCGATGAGTGTCTTGGAGCTTCCGGCGCACACGATTTACCGGACGGGTACCCAAATAGGTGACCGCCTGGAAATCACGCGACCTAACAAATAACTTCGCGGAGGCGAGCGGTGGCCGGCATGCCCCAATCCGCCTTCACATACTCACATATCGGATACGCTAGCGCTGCCGCTGCATCCAGAGGGTGCATTCGACCGTGCTCGCGAAAGCTTGGGTGGAAGATGAAAAACTGTAAATTAGCTAGAATTTCAATTCTGTTTTTCACATTTTGTCTGCCGCTACTTGCTCAGCCATGGTCAACGAGCGGCCCACGCAAGTGGTTCCACAACAATCACCCAGAAAGATCGAATCCACATTACAAGGATAGCGTCCACAAGTCGGCGCACAACCGTCACAGATCAGGCGGCCACAAGTAGCCGTAGAGTTTTCCCGCAGACATTCGATTCGTGGTTTAGTCTAGTTAAAACGCGAGGCTGATATTTATCTGGCCAGGCACGACGGCTATGCCCGTATCGGAGCTCCTGGGCGTAAAGGGTTGCTCTTACGGAGAAAAAGGGGTATATAGGTACTCAAGTTCTTCTGACTCTCGGACGCGTAGTCGCTCTGCGAAATAGAAGGTCCTGCCATGAAGACAATTTTGACGGGTCTGTGGCGACATGACTCCGGTGATGATGTCGCCGAATATGCGCTACTCGTAGCTATGATTGCCTTGGTCGTTATCGTTGCGCTCTACAGCTTTGGATTGTCGAACGGCAAGGCAATCAATAACACAGCAACTAGTCTTTCGACTGCCTCCTCCGGTGGGGCAAGCGGCGGAAGCGCCGGCCAGTCTGGTGGGGGTAGCCAAGGTGGGAGTGGTGGCCAGTCCGGTGGCAGTGGTCAGGGCGGCACCGGCTCGGGTTCAAGCGGCGGTCAAGGTGGCACTGTCGGCGGGCAGGGTGGCGGCGTACCCGCTACTCCTGCACCAGTCAAGTGAGGTCAGCGGATTGGGTTCACGTCCGAATCAACCCCTTGCGTGTTTCTCGCTGACAAGCGTGCTGCTCACGACGGAATGCGACGAATCGAGGTCAACTCTTCGTGGCCAGCAGGTTTCCAGTTCAGATTTGGCTGCGTACAGGTTGGTGAGTCGATCGCAAAGAATTTGCGCCTCGGGAACTGCGGTACGAATTGAAGTTCTCAGGCCAGCGTAGAGCACTCGATAGACTGCTTTGAATTCCTCCGAAATGTCGGCAGCTCCTCCCCAGTTTACGCGGTTACCGATAGCCAGCATGATTCGGTTCGCTTGCAGGGGAGTCGTATCTCCTTGCAGACCATGTTTAACCCATTCTTGAAGAGCGCCGAGTTGCTGAATGGCGGCGTCCTTTTCCAAATCATTCATTGCGCCATTGCCGATAATTCCAAGCAGCGACTGTTCGAGCGGTTTATCTATAACCTCTGCTAGATTGATTATTGCTTTTGATCCTGAAAGAACAGCTTCCAATTTGAGTGTGTAATCGCTGATTTTACGTTGGACCACGGCAAACTGTCCGCCGGCGGCTTGTGCCGCCTCTGTCGCAGATTTCCCTTGTTGCAGCGCGGTCCTGTAGGCCTGATAGTTTCCGGCTGCCATGTTCCAAATAACTTCGTCCACCATAGCCTTCGCTGAATTTCCGTATGTAAGGTCGCGAACAGGGGACCTGAGCGATGGATCTGTAATTGCCCGTTCGACCTTGGTATCCGCGAGAGTGCACGCAACTTCCAATGAAGGAGAACCGTTCGACTTTGTGTCAGGGATTTGCGGAGGTTCGGTTCGATCCTCGCTTTTGATCGGATCGTCGGTATCAACCGACTGAGCCGTTACGATGCGGACGTCCGAGCAACGTTCACGAGAGCGTCCCAGCTGTTTCGCGTGACTTTCACACACGTAAATTGGTTCACTCCCTCCCTCCTCCCAGCAAGTCATGACTGGAGTTCCGTAGTCGCAGTCGAGGCGGTAATTTGCAGAAAGAGGCTCAGCGGGCTTTCCCGGCTGGAACCGCCACTCAGCCCGGTTTGTGCATTGGCGCTTCGGCACAGGCTAATTGTAGCGAACCCACAACGTTGAATGACCTGAGCCGTGAATTTTCGTGACGGAACGTATAACCCCGGCCCCGGCGCACTGTGAAACTGCCCCACTTTGCCCACCGTCGATTTCGGGTCCGAACGCGGGGGACCGGAGACGTATTAAAAGGTTGCGCCGAGCGGCGCGGAGTTTGTCAGAAGCAGGTTCGCGATTTATATTGGCGGTATTCGTCACCGAATCTTGCCCCCAGGCTTGTTGCACCACGGCGCGCTCGATAGATCTGGAGTGGAATGAATACGACGAAGAGAGCCCTAGCGCAAGCGGCTGGTTGATACAGATGGTCGCTCACCGTTATCGATTCGCAACGGGTACGCGGCAGATCGCCACCAAGGGGCTATAGTGTGTTGTTACCACCTGTCCTTTCTCTGTACCAAAGGGCAGTTTGTTCGCTTGACCCAAAGTACTAGATTTGCGATAAGGCAATCCAGCAAAAGGCAGGGAGGACAAATGGACACGAGGGGGCGACTCTTCTTAGTGATGACGGGTGTAGTGAGCGTTTTGATTCTGGCTGGGTCAGCGTCGGCCAATACGACGGCGCTGAAGTGTAACTCCCATCACGATCAAATTTGGGTCTATGAGTCCTTGAGTAGTTTCGACGTTGCGGCAAAACTGAATTGCGGGGAGGACGTCGAAATCGTAGGGCGCGTCGAGGGCTACGTCAAGATTCGCGCTCAAAATAACCTCGAAGGTTACATCCCTGAGGCTGCCATCGCCGATCTACCGCCCTTGAAAATTTACCAAGATCCGTCCCACGACGTGGGCCTGGTCGCGAAACAGGTGCAAGCGAAGGAAATTGCCAAGGCGGCTGCGCGTGAAGCCTATCCAGCCCCGGCTGATTCAACTCCTGCGAAAGCCCTACCCGTTTCTGATTCGGCCAGTGCAATTCCGGCGCAGACGACGAGCGGGGAAAAAGCGTCTAAAGGTTCGGTGGGGCCGTTCGCGGAGTACGCGGAAATAAGTCCGGCACCAGTTTCTTCGAAAGCGAGGGAAGCCTCATCCGGCACACCTGCCGCGACAGCTGCCGCCGAATCAACGGTGGCCGTGCCAACTTCGTCGGCCAGCGTGTCGGTCGTTGAAGCGACTGGCACAACCATCAGCCGGCCCGCAGATTCGGTGGCCGCACCTAGCAATTCTACCGAGAATTCCGACGCGCTACCGGAAAGCGTGAGTGCGGATGCCGGATGCCAGAAGTATTTTTCCGCGTACGGCTTGACCCCCCGCCAGACGCAATGGATTGTTCAAAACAGGAAAAGGCTGTTCTCCGATGTCTGTCCGGCTCCCGATCCTTCGAAAGTGGACTTTGTGATCATCTTTACGCATGATGTGGACTTCTTTAATACGACGATGCCCGAGCCGGTGCACAAGAGCAACGGGTTTTCGGATTTCTCACCAATGACGCCAATCGACACGGCGCTCGTACCTGAATCCGAAGCGGACAAAGCGCACCGCGAATACGTCTGGATATTTCAATTTCCGAAAGGCACCTTTGATCCGGCCAGTTTCTCTCCGCACCGTCAGTATCAATTCTCGAAGATGGAAACAAGCTCGCTGGGTTCCAAGGGAAGTCTCAAGACGATCGAGGACGCTTTCCGATTTGTAGCAGCCGCGAACCGCTGAAATTTCGCCCGGAGATAGCGGGTTCCGTTCTTCGTGGAGCGAAACTCGCGCATCTACTTCTTACCGACAGTGAGGCCAATAGCCCTGCGCTTAGCTCCTCGCTGTCTGGTGAATGCCTGTTGTACTACCCCACGAAAAACTGTTACAAGTGAACATGAACGCCGACGTGGGCCAAGGTATTTGTCCGTCGCGCAAAACTGAAGTAACCCATACGGCCTCTGATGCGAAGTAGGCGCCCGAATCACGGCAGGAGCCCATACATGGCATTGTCACAGTTTGACAAGCAGGTCACTGCGTCCGCGAACAAGCTCTTAGTTAACTCGCTGATTGTCCTGACTCTGTGGTTGGGCTCAGCCGTCTGCGCACGAGCGCAAGATGCTCCGCCAAACAATACCGACGAATCCTGGACGACGACCACAGAAACTCACATAGACAACACCACTCCGTCGCGGATGACGGAAAGCCACACCAAGTCCGGCAACCGGAGTATGGATAAACAGCGGTTGGAGGTGCGTGGGCCCGATGGCCGGTATCAGCCCGATTCGGACACCGAGAAGGAAATCATTCAGGTAGATGCCGCGACGACCCGTACCGTGGTACGCACTTACGGATGGGATGGGAATGGACAAAGGTACCTGGTGCAGGTATCAGAAGAGGAAGCGCGAAGCTCAGCCGACGGCGATGTTCACATCGTGCGCACAACCTCGAGTTCTGATGTGAACGGAAATCTTCAGGTTATGCTCCGCGAGGTAGCGGATGCGAAAAAGACGAGCCCGGACGCGCAGGAGACGAGGACGACGGTATACCGCGCAGACGGCAATGGCAGCTTTACGCCCTCTCTGCAGACGCAGGAATTGCAAAAGCGCAATACCGACCACAGCGCCGAGGTAAAGGCGACAACGCTTCGGCCCGACGGCAACGGCAGTTGGGAGTTGAGCGAAGTAAGAGAGAAAACAATCAAGCAAGATGGCAAGAATCGAACCATAGAGGAGCGCGTGTCGCGACCGGATGCAGATGGCAAGCTTTCAGAATTTTCACGTACCGTTGGCGAGGAAACGGTGACCCCCGGCGGCGAAAGAAGCAACACCATCGCGACATATTCTGCAATCGCCCCTGGGTTAGCTGAGGATGGCCGATTGCATCTGAACCAGCGAGCCACTACCGTCCAGAATAAAGATTCAGACACAAAAACAGAGTGGATCGCGCAGCCCAATCCGGGTAATCCCAGTGACGGTTTGCAAGTACAGCAGAAAACCAAATATACGGTGCAGTACGCTGCCTCGGTTACGCAGCAGACAAAGACGGTTCAAGTGCGCGACACAAACGGTGCTTTCAGCGTGGTCTCGGTCGAGACGCAGAAATCAGACCAAGCGCCTGCGGAACAAGCACCGATAGCACCGTCAGATAAACCCAAATAGCAGGTTAGGCGCCTGTGATGACGTTACCGACAACTCGCCACTTAACGCCGCTGATCCACGCGCGGAAAACTCACGAGGGACAAGAAAGTTACAGCTGTGGTCAGAATTTAGGTATCGGATCGTGTTGAGGTGTCGGGTCTGGTTCAGGTGCCGCTGCCCTAGCGGCTTTTCGCCGCCACGCCTCGGTCATCGACTCCGAAGTCGCCCCAGGTTGTCCCGAAATTTGGTTCATCACAATCCACATGCCGTTCTGGATTTCGATCTTTCGATTTCTGTGATCAGCATAAAGTCTGTCCAGTCCTTCACAGAACTGGCGGTACGTCACCCTGGCAACGAATCGGTTCCAATGGTCCTTGTAAGACTCTGTGGCATTCAAGTAGGCTGAATCGTTCTCTTGACTGCGCGGAAGCCCCCACGTCGAAAAGCAGTGCCCTTGAAACATGCCTTGCAAGAACCCAACGATGTAGGCATATTTGGAATTCTCTTCCAACATGAGCCACCGATTCCCGTTGGGTGAATCCACGCTGTCACCCAGTGCTGGATATTCGGGCATGTTTCCCTCTAATCCTCCGCATTATATTGAGCCTGAGGCTTAGGGATTGGTTTGGAGCTTCTCGGATGCACTTGACTCCATCTGCCGTCAATTTCTGGATTATAATTCTACGCAGATCCTCCGAATATGACAATATGGCGCCGCCGGGTGGGAAGCGGACGAGAAGCAACGAGCGATGTTGTGCATGTTTCCCTCGCTAGCCCTTTCATGATCTGCTCAAAAATCTCGCGCGGATAGAGTGAGCCTAGCCCGCCCGTTAGCTCCAGCGTTAACACCAGAAATGCTGCTAACGACGAAAGCTAATCTGCGAGGGGTCGGCCTCGTAGCCCTCGTCCTCTACTGTTTTCCGGGCAGCCGAGCGAAGAGTCTGATCGTCTGCATTCTTCGGCATATCACAATGACGGCGAATCACTTCTTCGCCCGATTCGATTCGAATCAACCATTTCGACTTGGCCGCATCCCATGAGACTTCCACGCGGTCTGCGTGCATAGGCTTCCTCCTACTGCAATTTACACGAAATTATAGTGCAGGTAAGCACGGGCCATTTACTTTTGCAACTTTCTTCGTTAGCTTCTAGTCCCCGGCCATTCATCAGAGGAAAAGAAGCTTTGATGGGGCCTGAAGATTCCTGCCGCGCGGGCTCCTCCAAGTAGTTCTCCCTGATCTCGAGGTGACACATGAGACGAACGGCTATCGTCAGGACGGCAGTTTCGATTCTGCTCGGCTGCTTCCTTTTGACTTGTCCTTCACGACGACTCAACGTCTCGGGAGACTTGTGGGCGCAGCAGGAACCGAAGGTGGAGACCTTCAGTGGAAAGATCGTCTCGCAAAACGATGTGCGTCTTGTTTTGCGGGATGACGACAATAACGTCTGGTACCACTTAGATGACCAGCAGAAAGCCGCACAGTTCTTCGGGAAAGATGTCTTGATTACCGGCACGTTCGACGGGCTCAGCGGCACGATCCGCGTTCAGAGCATCTTGGAAGGGGAGCCACCCGCGAAGCCTCCCGCGAATACCGGGGATATGAAACAAAATAGCGAGCCGACCAAAGGCGAAACGGCTGCTCCAGCCAGCACCGGCACTGTTATTCCTAATGTTCGGCAGGCAGATCCAGTTCAGCCGCCCGCCGGCAATGTACCGGAATCGCGTGCAGATTCTCAAGTTCGCTCGGAAAACGAAGCTATGCACCAGCCTCAAGGTGCAGTGTCGACCAGTCCCGTGCGGGAAGCCGCCCCGACTTTCCTCTTAACTTTGCCGGAAGAGGCGGTGGGTGCTTCGTCGTCAGTTGCGATCAGTTCTCGCCGTATGGTCCCGTTACCTCCCGGTGTCAACAGGCAAATGCAGCCAGCAAAGAATTTAGTGGTTGGTCGACTGCTTAGACGTGTGGATCCTTCTTATCCACCGGACGCTCTGCAGCAACGCATTGATGGTACGGTGCGTCTACGTGCGGCGATCGGCGAGGACGGGAAGGTGCAGAGCGTCGAACCGGTGAGTGGCTCGCCGTTGCTTGTCGCAGCTGCAGTAGTCGCGGTTCATGAATGGCGCTATGCTCCAACGATTCTGGATGGACGGCACATTCAAACCCAAGCGGATATCAGCCTCGTATTCCGGCTTCCCTACTAGCGGAAGGACATGCGACTCGGGCATGTCTGAAATCGGCCTGGGTCAAGCGTTGGCCTTGCGAAATCTACGGTACCGTGACGCTGGCTGGACTCGATTCGACACTCTCCATGCCACTGGAGTTCACCGCGGTTACTACGTAGTAGTACGTGATGTCCTGACCGGATTGCACGGTCGTGTCCGTGTATGTCGTTGAGGCAACCGGTGATGAGGTAAGTTTCGAATACGATCCCGGCGTAGTTCCGCGGTACTCGTTGTACCCCACAACGTCGGACGAAGTGCTGGCAGTCCAGGAAAGCGCCACCGATGCGGGTGCAACACCGGTGCCTGAAAGCGAAATCGTAGCCGGAGAGTTCGTAGCGTTGCTCGTAACGGTCAACCCGCCAGTGACGGCTCCCGGCGTTGCCGGATCGAACGCCACGGTGAGCGTCGCTGTTTGATTCGGGGTCAACGTAGTTCCTGCAGCCACACCACTTAGAATGAAGCCGGCGCCGGTCGCGTTTACGCCAGAGATCGTCACATTTGCATTCCCGCTGTTTGTAAGGACTACGCTGAGCGAGCTAGTGGTTCCGTCGTTTACGTTCCCAAAGCTCAAGCTAGTCGGATTCGCCCCCAGCGATGTACTCGCGGCCACCCCGGTTCCACTCAAGGCAATTGTGAGCGGTGAGCCGGCCGCATTACTGGCGAGCGTGACAGATCCAGACGCGCTGCCGGAAGACGATGGCCTAAAAACCGCGTTGAACGTCGCACTGTTTCCTGCGGCAATCGCCAATGGTGCGTTCAGTCCGGACATGCTGAAACCAGCACCGGTTGCGGCGGCCTGCGAAATCGTCAGGCTTGCATTGCCGCTGTTCGAGACAGTGATGGTCTGCGAGTTACTCGTGCCTACCACCACGCTCCCGAACGCGGCGCTCGATGGTGCGACCGCGATTTGTGCCTGCGTCCCGGTTCCGCTCAACGCAATAGCCAAGGGAGAACCCGGAGCGTTGCTCGCAATCGAAATGCCGCCGCTTGCATTGCCTGCGGAGGACGGCATGAAACTTGCCGAGAAGCCTATGCTCTGACCCGCGCTGAGCGTCATCGGCGTGGACAGCCCGGCGATGGCAAAACCAGTCCCGGAAGCGCTCGCAGATGAAATCGCGATGCTGGCCGTGCCGGAGTTCGTCAGGGTCACGGACTGCAATCCGCTGCTGCCTACGGCTACACTTCCGAAACTCACGCTCGCCGAATTAGCGGAGAGTTTCCCCTGAACGCCTGTTCCGCTCAGCGCGATGGTTGTCGGTGACCCAGCTGCATTACTGCTAACCGAGATACTTCCCGAAGCGCTGCCCGCCGATGCAGGCGCAAATTGCGCCGCAAATGTGGCACTTGCACCTGCGGCGATTGTCTGGGGCACAGCCAGCCCACTGATGCTGAATCCTTGACCAGACAATGTCGTCGCCGCAATCGTCAACGCGATACTTCCAGAGTTGGTCACTGTAACGTTTTGCGAAGAATTGCTTCCCACGTTCACGTTGCCGAAGTTCACGCTCGTCGGGAGGACGCTCCATTGCGGCTGCGTCCCAGTTCCACTCAACGCAATCGTCATGGGAGAAGCCGAGGCATCGCTGTCAATCGAAATGCTGCCGCTTGCGTTACCTGCGGAGGCCGGCGTGAAGGCCGCCGAGAAACTTGCACTCTGACCCGCGCTGAGCGTCATCGGGGTGGACAATCCGGCGATGGAAAAACCAGTGCCAGAAACGCCGACAGATGAAATCGTGGTGCTGGCTGTGCCCGAGTTTGTCAGGGTCAGCGACTGCAATCCGGTGCTTCCCACGGCTATGCTTCCGAAGCTTACGCTCGCCTGATTAGCGCTGAGTCGCCGGCGTGAATGCTCCCGAAGCCTTTCTGGTGCCGCGCCGACGCTTCCCGAAGTCCTGCCTGACGATGCCCATGCAGATCGCGCCGCTGATGTCACGCCTGCGCTAATTGACTGGGGTAGAGCTAGTCCACTGATGCTGATAATCATTGCGATTGCTGTGAGGGTGGTGGTGGTGGGCCGGAGAAAGCGAAGGAGATCGTACCGCTTGTGGGAGGCCCGCCTGTGGACTTGGACCGGATGATTCCAATTCTGTACGCACACTTTCATAACGCGAACAGCTTAAGAAAGTCGCGGCTTGGCTATCTACTGGACTCGGGAACAAAAGAGGTCAGGTTGGTTTCGCCTGTTCGTTCAGGGAATATACCTGTTCCGAACGCGCGAACGCTTGCACCCGAAATATTTCCTCAGGCGATGTATCTCGCGAGTGTATTGAGAGCTTAGCGGCAATTTGTAAGCGCGAAGTCGCGTTCCGTGGAAGGACAGGTTGGATTACAGATCTTGCTCGAACCTCCATGTTGCTCCGCGAATTTCGATCGCGCGTAGTTGCGAATGAAGATAATCAAATCGGCTAGACTCGCAGACACAGAGAAAAGATGATGCGAGAAATCCTGATCCTCGCACCCGCCTGGGCAAGCCCTACCGCTCAGGAAGCCAGTTCTGCAAAACGGATAGCTGGTGAGGCTCGATGCTCGTGAAAGCGATACTCATCCCCGTCTTGGGAATGACAGACATGACGCAACCCAACGCAGTGAACGTAGTGTTTCGTTGAGAGATTCTGACCTCAAGCTTTGTGCCTGCCGGCGCCGGGTTCCCCGTATCAACGAAGCACCCACTGATGCTGAGTTCGCTTGTCCGACAGGAACGCTTGGAATCAGAGGTCATATCCGTCAATTCGGCGTCCGCTATGATCAGATACCGCGGCCCACGACGGCGCTCATAGTCCATCTCTATCACCTTCCCTCGCGGCAGAACTTCAGCATGCAGCAGCAATAAAGCGGGGATTTGAATGCTGGGCAGTTGGGCTCACGCACGAAACAGCGTGACGTGAAGTCAGTTTAATCTAGCCGCTTTGAGCGCTCCGAGCCATCGGGTTGAGGCTGTATGGGGAGGTACTAACCGTGTTAGGTCACGAACGCAGAACCCGATCCCAACGGTCGTTGGTCGCTGGACGCACCGAAAGAGCGAACGACGAGGCGAACGACAAGCGAACAGCAGTACGAGGAACAGATCGGGAACAGAATACCCGAAAACACTCGTGCAATACGTGTATCAGCCCCAATGTAAGTTGTTGAGAAGCCAGGACGGGCTAGTTCTTACGCAGGCTCATAACCCGGAGGTCGTTGGTTCAAATCCAACCCCCGCAACCAACCGAGCGCGTACACCGAGAAGGTGGCGCGCTCGATCTGCTTCTGGGTAGGTTCCCAGCAGGTTCCAATCCCCTTCAGCTACATATTCGCCGCCGGTCACCGTCTGACTCGGTTTTAGGCGAATTTCACCGACGTGGCGCAAAAGCTCAGCCCGAGCCTGGGTGACATCACTGTTTAGCAAATCACACAGCGTTGCGAGGCGATCCCTTACGAAATCTGTGACGTCAGACGGCTGCACTTGCGGAAGTCCAAGTCCCCAGGCGTTGAGCCGCTCATCAATGTTCTGCAATTCTCGTTCTCTCAGATCAATCGCTTCAATCAAGAATGTCGAGTGTCCACTATCCGCGACGGCTGAGACCAATCGGTTCAACTCGGCTTGCACTTTTCGCTTTTGCTCAACCGCACGCTCCGCCTCACGCGACACATTTCCGTCTGCTTCCTTGAGCTGGCGGCAAAACTCCGCAACAGCGTAACTGACGGCTTCCGGTCGGAGCACGGCCTGTTGCAGCCCCTCTAACAATTTCGCTTCTAACAAGTCCTTTCTGATTTGGAGGCCATTTGAGCATGTTCCTCGATAGAAGTGCTGCGAACACCCGTATCTTCGATGACCTCGGCGGCTCCGCCCCGACGTGATTACCAGATTCCCGCCGCAATCGGCACATTTCACGATACCGCTGAACAGATACTGGCTTGAGGCTGATCGGTTCAGCAATCCGTTGCGTGTCTGCTGACCGTATGTCTTCTTTTTCCAGGCCAGCTGGGTCTGAACGCGTTCCCATAATTCACCACAAACGATTCTTAGTTCCGGTCTTTCGATCACTCGCCATTCACTCCGGGGGCGCGGACGACTCATTCGTTTGTTGGTGCCGGGTGACTTTACAAATCTGGACCGATTCCAAATAACACGTCCCGAATACATTTCCCGTCGGAGCATCGCGTGAATGGCCGTGGGGCACCAGCTCGGGTTCTCCTTTTTGGCCCTTGGGCGCGGTGGCGCAATCTTTTCTCTATTGAGCGTTTTGGCAATCTTTCTCAGAGAGGTGCCACTGGCTGCCATCTCGAAAATGTGCCGGACGCGAGGAGGAGAAGCGAATTGCGACGCTGCTAAGTGACATTTCGCCTGAGGACGCTCAGCGGCTAACCTCAGCACTTCACTCGAACGACGTTAAAGGCGTTCAAGCAGCCCGATCCGCAATCGTCGACAAACTCGGCAAGCGGATCACGGAAGGAATTACGCCTGCGCGCGGCGCCGCATTTGCTTCTATCGTCGGCCGAGGCCGACCGGCTCGGGCTGCGGCGCTGTGTCTGATCCTGTACAAGGTATATCCGACCGTGCTAATTAATCGGGCTCGGAACGGAGATGTCGAGGCAGTGCTGAATCTGATCAGGGTGGATAGGCTTTTTCTGACGGACAGCTGCACGGCGAACGTAATCAGGCAGGCAGAATTTCATAATGATCGCCCGTTTTTCGAGAAGCTAGCAACCGCGGTCAAATACAAACCTCGACTAGGATGGAAAAAACGCTGCCGATTGTACCTCTCCATTCTCTTTTCCATGGCTGCGCCGCTCCCTCCACTAGTGAAGCTCCAACTTCGTGTAGACCCCGACGGCACTAGGTTCAAAAGTTTCCTGGCTTTTGAAAGATTCGTTCAACGCTGTGGAAAGGATTTTGAAAACATTCAAGCCAATTCCTCGACAGACAACGGGCCAGTATCGAAGCCGGATAGCGTATAGATGAACAAGGAACCGTCGAGCGGCCTCAAATTACCCCGAGGCTTTTTCGGCGCGTTCGAGTTCCCCATTTAATATGGATGCGATTGCAGTGCGTGCGTAAAACGAAAAGCTTGAAATCCTGTGAAACCACCTAAGGTATCGAGATCTCTAAAGGATCTTGGTCGGATCGGCAGAGATGCGGCAGAGAAATGGGGTCGGCAGAATCGGGTTGAGGGACAGATTTGACCGTTCGCCGAGGTTTATACTGGATATCGCAACGAACACTGCCGCCTCTGGAACACTGGAATTTCAAATTTTGCGATTCGGATTGGCGATTTCACGGAGAATTGCCCCCATTTAATTCGCGAGGACACGTCGCTCAATTCCCGGAACTCTAACTCTCCGTCTTTCAACAAATTACCGATTGTAAGATCGGAAGCGTGAATCCATCGTTTTTGCCACGAGCAGATTTCACAGTTCCCTGCGATATTAAATATCGCCAAACACTCTTGCCAGCCCGTTTAACGCACGCGAACTGGTGAAATAGCTCGGTGGATGCAGGACGCGTGCATTAGCTACTTCTTCGCCACCGCAAGGTGAAGGACGAGGGACAACAACAGACACAAAAGGCCTGCAAAGAAAGGTAGCTCTAGTCCCGTGATCGTTAGCTTCTGGGAAACCGTCATGCCAGCCCAAATTCCTTGAAGATCAGTGGAGTTTCGAAGTGCAGGGATCACCTTGAATACACTCATGCGAAAAAGGAGCCAGCCGCCTACCGTTAGCGTCACGCCCCAAACAAGCAATTTCCTCTTCACGATGTGCTCCTAACAATTGTGTTATTGCACGTAAGTTCTGGTCCGATTGGCCGAATGGGATAGCAATCAATTCGTGAATGCGCGGGTTTTCGTAATGTGAATACGGACCTCGCGCCACTTCAACGTCAAGCCTACCGACACCGTGATTTGCCACAGTTATCGTTCGTGGTACGGCGAACAGATGCTCCGTCACTTGGTTCGGTTGGGCGCGCCAACTTTCGTGAGCATTGCAGATGCGCGCGCTTCGAGCGATTCCGCTTCTGCCGGCTGATTCATTTTCCGCAGCAACCCAGCGTAATTCGTAAGGGTCTCGGCAGCATCCTCATTTTCCGGATACGGGCACTTCGCCCAGGTCTCCAGCGAACGTTTGTAGAGAGCTTCCGCCTGCTCATATTTTCCGGCATCTCGCAGCAAGGTCGCGTAGTTGTCCAGCATCTGCGCCAGCTTAGGATGCCCCGCCGCCAGATGCATGTTTGGCGTCATCTCCAGAGAGCTCTGAAAGAGAGGCTCCGCGGCCGCGCTATTGCCTTTTTCACGATAGGTCTCTGCAAGTTCGTTCTGGCTGAGCCAAAACCAAATTGTTCGGCCGGGTTTGCCTGATTCCGCTTTTGATTTGCCAAACTTCGAATTGGTAATCTCGTCGTCAACCGCTTCGGATCGCCTGGTGACTTCCAGGGCATCGTCGTACCGGTGTTCATGCCGATACACGCCGGATAAACCCGTCAGATCAACGCTCAGTTCCATGTCGTTGGACACCTTGCCATTCGTGGTGTCCGACTCTTCCATGGATATGACCCGTTTGTACATTTCTTCAGCTTCTGCATCTTTGCCCGCGCCGGCGTAGGCCTGCGCCAACTCCCTATCGAGGTTGATCACGGAAGCATCGAATCGCTTCGCAGGCTTTGATTCGTGTTCCGGGGCCGGTTTCGCTTGCAGGGTTTCCTGACTGTGCTGCAAAAGGGGCAACGCCGTTGTATATTTCCCTTCATCCAAGTAGAGATTGCCGAGCGTATTCTCGTCTACGCCCGTTCTGACGTTGTCCGGGCCGTAGAGCCTCTTGTCGATTTCCAGCGCGCGCAGGTAGTTCTGTTCAGCATCCGTGCCTAGCTGATTTCCCGCCAATCGCACCAGCAGGTCCCTCAAGTCAGTGTCCGAGACGCCCGTGGACTCTTTGAGATCGAGAATGTATTGGTAAATCTGCTCACTGGCGGCGCGGTGGAGCGAATCAGCGTGGGATTCCAAATCCGAAATCACCCGTGGATCTACTCCCCCCGAATTCTTCATGATGCCCAGCGATCGCTCCCACATCGGAGCAGCTTGCTCGGTTTTGTTTTCCGAGTCATAGATCAATGCCAGGTGGATCAAGTCGTTGCCTAACCGCCGGTCGTCAGGCTTTACGGCTGCTGCGATTATGGCAATCGCCTGATTGCCCTTGCTTTCGGCGTCGGCGTATCTGACTTCCTCCATGTACACAGTCGCCAGGTCGCCCAGCGTTTCTCCCGTCCGCAGGTCTCCGGCCGGAAATGATTGCGCCTGCGCCAGCGCGGCGAGATACTCCTTCTCGGCTTTCGCAAACTGAGGATTCGGCCATGCGGCGCCTGATTCGATATAATACTTTTGATACATGCCGCCCGAATAGGCTTTGTCGCCCGATTTCATATGCTTTTCCCATTGATCCGCCTGAGCCCATAAGCATGGCGCTGCCGGAACTAAAAAGGAAATCAGCGCGAGCGTCAACGAGACTCTGACCGCCGAAGTGTGAGTCGCCACGGAGATTCCTCCTTCCTATTAACAACGGCGCAAGCGCCTTCGGCCAAAAGTCAATGGCTGTTTTGCGCGGCGCCATCAGACGGGGGCAGTGCCAGTAGATCGGCGGTTACTTCAGGACACGCCGAGGTGAAATCCATGTTGTTCCGCAAGGGTCCGTCTTCGAGCAAGCTCGGGTCGTCGTCAAAATACTTTAAGGAAAGTCCCTGATTGTTGCGCTCGACGTAATACCGATGATCCGCCTCGACCACCAAACGCAACTTCAGCCGCCCGGCCTTGCCGGCGCTCAACCAATATGCACCGGGGTTCAGTTCGAGCCGCAAGGTGCCATAGGGACGGACGTCGCCGAGATATTTTCGGCCGCAGTAGAATTCCATGTCCAGGTCCTCTCCCTTGTAATGAATAAAAGACGCGAGGTCCTTATAAAAAATCTGAGCCGGCCCTCGGTAGGGCGGCGGCTGCATCTGCAGCACGGCGTTTCGCGTCAGAACAAGGGGTCCATGTAAATAGAGAGTCGTGGTTTGACCCGCGTAGTAGACTTTCTCATGGCCCTTCCAAACGAGCATGAGAGGGCCCCCGACCGCCAGCAAGACGATACCCCCTCCGGGAGGGAGTTCCGAATCTACGGCCATGTAACCCATCGCCGCAGCAGCATGGTGAAGGTTTTGGCCGACGGTCAGCGGTGGCGCTGGGCGCAACGCCGCCGTCTTGCCGCCAGGGAGTGCCGCATTCTCAACCGAGAAGTTCACGTTACCGTTTCTGGACGCGCGGCTCGCGTGGCGAACCGAGATAATCTTTGCAGACAACACCGTGCCCTTCGGAATGATCACGAGACCGTCTTGCATGACTGAGTGAGCTACTGTCAGCCCCACGTTATCGCCTATCTTGGCGGTGGCGGTGTAGAGGTCTCTTGTAAGTTTTGTCTCGACGGGCTTGCCGTCCGGCACCGTAATTACATCTGCGGATGAGGCAGGCGGAGCCGGTCCTGCGCTTCCGGAATTGGCTTCTTTCTCTTGAGAGGCAAGCAGAGACGGTCCCGCGACCACACAAACCAGTGCGAGAACCGCAAACGACGTACTGCTTCGACGAGAACTAAGACTGGCGTGCTTCACTCGGCGCCTCCTGTTGCTTCTCTTTGAAAAAAGACTTGTTCGAGCCCGCCCGTAGAGCAACCTAAATCGAAGTACTTCATTCGGGATATTCGATGTAATTCAATTTACGGCGCATAATTCTTCCAAATCCACCGTAGATGGACACCTTCGTGAGTCCATTTGGCGTTATGGGCCTTTTGTGCGGTAAACCAGTTGGTGGCTGGGCCACAGTGCCCCTACTACCGCGCCGGCCACGAAGCCAATCGCCGCGCCGAAAGATGCTCCGGTTCCTCTGCCTCCAGCGTATCCATGGGGTTCCCACGCCGCCGCGCTAATGCCGGCTCCCGCTCCGGCACCTACCGCGCCGCCGATAAGTGCGTTGCGCAAACGATGTTTATTTTCCATGAGCTTAATGCTGGCAACGTCTTGTCTCTCGATGTTTTGCTGGCCTGACTTTCCTTGCAGCGAGATCGTCTTGTCCGAAACGCTCAAGACGGTCCCTGAGTCTTTCTTCGAGCTCACTTCAACGACTTGAATCTTCTGTCCCGCTTGCAGCTTATTTAAGTTGTCCCATTGGGCGGAAGCTACGCTGGGCAGCGCCAGAACGCAGGCGAGAATCCAAAGCTTTCGCATCTTGTAGTGTCTCCTTTTCGACGTGGAAACGATCTTCGCGTACGAGCACCGAGCGAACGCCTTCCGACAGATCAATCGTTCTTGGTATCTGATCCGCGAGGCCGTTCGCGAGAACGATGTGAGATGCCAAACCTCGCTGGTGTCCGATCGCGTCCATCGGACCGGTGAACACAATCCGCTGTCCTGGTGTAACGGATCGCGCGTCCTCGCCAGTGGTCGCGAACGATTTGAGATATGCACCTACTTCACCCGAATTTTCTCGACAATAATATGAGCGTCCCAAGTAAGTTCATTTCGGCAGTAGTCTTTTTCGCCACGCTGCGGATCGCACCTGTAGCTCCGTTGACGGTGCCGTGCTTGGGTGGTTGGGCGGATTCATTTGTCGCTTCGGCTGATCGGGCGGGAACGGGCGCGGCAAACTGACATAGCGTGAGTATTCGGGATAACTCGTGCAGGTACACGACCGCGGTGACCAACACAGCCGCAATGTCCTTCAAGGAGTAGGACATGACGGAGCCGTTAAATGCGGCCGCTGCGGCTCCGACTCCTGTTTGTGCCGCAGCTGACTTAATCACTGCCGCCCCGAGGACGATCACTGGAATTCCGCGCCAGAGATACCTAGAAGGCACACTTTCCTCCTTTTGAACTGGTTTTGATTTACGTCCGTCTGCCCGAGTTCTCTTTACCAACGCCGTTGGAGCGAACATCACTCGAGGGAGACCGGGGCGGGGCTGGGGCCACGCACGGTTCTCATGCCAAGTTCGATCGGACGGGTACGCGGGCTGCCCATAATCTTGGCAGTGCTTGGCCCAGTCCTCCGGCATCTCTAGGACGGTTCGACCAGTAAGTGTTTTATTTCTCATTTTTTTTCGCTATGCGGCCAGTGTACTTCCCCTCGCTTCTTCGGAGTGTGCAGCTCGCGTGCCATTTTTCTCGGCAGTAGGACGAGACGGTCGAGCGTGGCGGTGAGTCACCGGATCGTGTATATTCGCCGCAGGAATGGATGGAATGGCCTTGGATCCAGAAAATCTACCGGCTGAACACCTCCGTCTTCTATATCGCGTTTCGCGCGCACTCCTCAAGGAAGGCGAATACGGCGAACTCCTTTCTGGGCTTTTGGACACACTCATCGAAGGATTGGGAGCGGATCGGGGATTCGTAGTCGCGCGCGAAGGGGGAGAGTTCCGGGCGACTGCGGCGCGAAACTTTCGCAGTGAAGCGCTGTCGCGAGCAGAAGAGGCGTTCAGCCGCTCAATTGCCCGTGCGGTAATGGACAGTGGGAAAGCGGTGCTGATCGGCGACGCCTCCACGACCGAGCCTTATCGCGGTAGCACGAGCGTGCAAGAATTCTCGATTCGATCGGTGTTGTGCGCTCCGCTGGTGACTAGCGATGAAGCATTCGCACTTATTTACCTGGAAAACCGCCAAGTCACGAATTGCTTTACGGAAGAGCAGCGAGTGATGCTAGACGAAGTCTGCGGGTTAGCCGCGCCGCGATTGCGAGGAGCGGTGGCAATGAGTCAAGCGCAGCGCCGCGCGGAGGCTTTAGAACACGCCCACAGCCGGTCTGACGGAATTTTGACCGCCGACCCAGAAATGGTGCGGGTATTGCAGACGGTACACCAGATCGCCACCACGGATTTGCCCGTGCTGATTGAAGGAGAAACCGGAACAGGGAAAGAGTTAATCGCTCGAGCTGTCTATCGTCATAGCGCGCGAGTAAAAGGACCCTTTGTCGCATTAAATTGCGCGGCAATTCCGGCCCCGCTGATAGGTTCTGAGCTCTTTGGTTGCGTGCAGGGTGCGTTCACTGGTGCGAATCGCGATCGCGTCGGCTTCATCGGAGCGGCGCATCGCGGAACGCTGTTTCTAGATGAGATCGGCGATCTTCCGCTGGATTTGCAACCCCATCTACTTCGTGTTCTGCAATCCGGCGAGTTTACGCGGCTAGGCAACTCGCGGCCCGAGCAGGTGGATGTCAGATTCATCGCCGCGACAAATCGCGACCTCGAAAGTGAAGTGAAGGCCGGCAGATTTCGCGCCGATCTTTTTTTTCGACTATCCGCCATCACGCTTCGCCTGCCGCCCCTGCGCGAACGTCCGCACGATATCCGGCTCCTGGCTGAACATTTTCTTCGAGCCGCCGCGGCGCGTTACGGCCGGCCGACGCCACTGCTCACGGAGGGTTGTTTATCCGCCTTGGCGTCCTACGCATTTCCAGGAAATGTGCGAGAACTGGAAAGTGAAATGGGCAGGCTGGTCGCGCTCGCGGAGCCTGATGTTGCGTGCGACACCGCTCTGCTAAATGAAAGAATCCGCAGTCGCGGCAATTGCTCGCCGGTGGTCTCGCCGGAAGGGACGACCATCGCTCCGATGTCGCTGCAGGAAATGGAAAAACAACTGATCTTCTCAGTGCTACAGCACACGGCGGGAAACCGCACGCGCGCCGCCGAAGTGCTGGGGATTAGCCGCGAAGGTTTACGTACCAAGCTCCAGCGACTGCAAATCTCTGCTCCGCCCGATTCCGTTTCATGAGCACACCCGGCATTCAAAACCAGTGTGAACGCTAGAATTGCGATCAATCTCGAACCGGTCTGCCGGGGAACACACAAAGCTCGACATCCCAGAACATTCGGGACGCTTCACATATACTCGACTGGCGGACCCGGAGGCCGCCAGGTGTTTGATCTAGTCCGGGGCGGGCCTCTTCTTAGCGAGTTCAGTTCGCGATGTCGTTAGTGTAAACGTCAGCGATTCTTTCGACAGATTGGCTACGAGCGACCCGACTATCCAACCCAGTCCTATGGGTATGTCGCGGCTCAAGGAAATTGCCATACATTCCAGATAGGTCCCACCGTTCTTCTCTTCGAATCTCCAGAACGCATTTAGCTTCCAGACGAATCCTTTGTCGTGCCCTTCGGGTTCCAAGCGCTCGTCGGGGCGACCCCAATTGTCTACCTGCTGCACACGCGTATCACGCGAGCGGCTCCAGGCGCGAGTAGCATCCACGACGTGGTAGTGAACCTGCTGATCGGTTTCCATTACGGTGGTGATGATTTTCTTTTTGTAAAATCGTTGTTGCACAAAATAATCGTCACCTTCGTGCTTAAGAATCTTCGACGACACAATATCCGGCTGAAAGTAATTCGCGTTGTGATCGTAGTCCTGCATAAACGCAAGCGTTTGCGCGAGAGTTGCGCCCGGCACAAAAATGGTTGCAATCCAATGATGGATCATTGCGCCGGGCACGGGAATCGGTTTCCCGTTGTCGAGAGTTTCGAGATGCGCGATTACCACCTCACCGTTGCGCAGCTGGGTTTCCGCCTCAGAGCGACGCGGCTCCGGCAATCGCTCCACCCAAAGGTAAGGATTGCCCGGTGCCAGTTCGACGTCAATCTGCGCCTGCGTCAATTCGACGTAGCGCTCATAACTTTGCGCGGTGCGGACCTGGAGATCTGCAGCGTCAGCAGGCGTTGCCAACACTACGAGTGTCACAACCAAAGCTGCCAGAGCGCGTCGGAAATGAGGCTGTGAATTTCGCATCAATTGACCTGCATCACGTCTCCCTCGCCAGCGCAAAAACGCTCGTTCGAAGCGTTACGACAATCAAGAATCGAGCCTAAGCCCGACTGTCCGGACTAGATCTCGAAATCTTGGATCCGACCGAAGCGCGTCAAGCGCGGGTTCAATCTTAAGGAAAATAAGCCATCCGCAGCGCTCTTTGACAGCATTATTCAGCAGCTCGAATGCGATATCTTTTTGACCCAATACGAGGTTGACAAGAGCCAAATCGTAAGCGGAAACGTACTTTTTCGAAGATGCCTCAGCCAGCTCCACTAGAATTTGTCTCGCTTGATCAACTTCCCCTGCCAAGGCGCACGCGTAGCCCAGCGCGGACAAGATCGGGGGCAAACGCGCGGAAAGACTGGCAGCCACTTGCAATTCTGCAATTGCTTCGGTGTATTGGCCTCGCTGCGTATAAGCCTGGCCGAGTACGTAACGCGCGAGAATGTAATCACGATCCAGTTCGAGTGTCGCATGGAGCTGTTTGATAGCGTCGTCGAATCGGCGAAAAAAATAGAACGCCCATCCCAAGTGCGTGTTTATTGGAAGCGACAGCATGTCGAGTTCATGCGCTCGCGTGATAGACGCCAACGCTTCGTCGGGACGCTCCATCGCGGCTAGAAAAATCGTGTACCACTGATGAGCTGTGGCGTATCGCGGATTGAGATCAATGGCGCGTTTAAACTCTTCCTCCGCTTGGGACCAACGCCAGTCATAAAACAGCGAAGTGACGGCCAATGAATTATGGGCTTCCGCGACGCGGCTATTGATCTCGAGGGCCTTTATGGCAGAGGCTCTTGCCATTGGAAAGGCTTCCCGCGGCAACAAAAATCGATAACCTCCGAACAAGGCAAAGCAATCAGCCAGTCCAGCGTACGCCAAAGCGTATCCTGGGTCCTGATCGATAGCCTGCTGGAGGAAACGGATGGCCTTCTTTACGCCGTCAGGTGTTCGTTTATTCCAGTGGTGCCTGCCCTTGAGATACAACTGATACGCTACAGGGTCCTGCGTATCGTGATAGTGCAGCTTTTCTTTTTCTTGAGGTGACAGGTGCAGGCGAAGCTCAGACGAAATTCGATTTGATATCTCTTCCTGAATGGTGAATATCTCGGCGAACTTCGTGTTGTACTGAGCGCCCCAGAGCTGACGACCATCTGCAACATCTACAAGTTCAGCGTTGACGATCAACCTTTCCCCCCGTTGTAATACTCCGCCGATTAGGACCGCACCAACGTTAAGTTCGCGCCCTATTTTTTGGGGTTCAGTCGGATTCTTATATCTAAATACTACGCTGCGCGCCATCACGGAAATCCCAGGAAACTGGGAAAGAGAGTTAATTATATTGTCTGTGATTCCCTCGCTCAGATACTCGGCATCTGGGTCATCACCAATCTCATTTCCGAACGGGAGAACGGCCAGAGACCTGATCGCTCGTTTCTTGCGAACGCGAGTAATCGTCGGGGCCGGTGAGACGGGCGACTCCTCACGGAGACTAGTTACCGGGCTAGGTTTACCGCCTCCTCCCATATCGTGTTTGAGGCGCTTTAGGTCACCAGCAAGCTCGAGGGCGCTCTGGTAGCGTAACGCCCTGCTTTTCTGCAGCGCCTTGTCAATTAGCCTTTCCAATTGAACTGGCAAATTCTGGTCGAAGTTCCTGATTAACGGGGGCCGGGCGCTCATTACGGCGGTTAAGATAAGCGCAGGAGTGTCACCTGAGAAAGCTTTCTGACCGCTGGCCATTTCGTAGATGACTGGTCCAAGACTAAAAAGGTCAGTGCGCGGGTCCAGTTCATCTCCCCGCGCCTGTTCTGGGGACATGTACGAAAGGGTACCGACCATACCAGTCGGGCTCGTGAGGATTTCGCCTTGCGCGGTGACGTCATTGGATCCGATTGCCACATTTTCCGGGGATTCGCTGGTCAGTTTGGACAAACCGAAATCCAGGATTTTGACAATGTGTCCAGTGGTCACAAAAATATTTGAAGGCTTAATGTCCCGGTGGATTATGCCCTTGGCGTGAGCGGCGGAAAGACCCTCAGCTATTTGGATTCCAATATCAAGGATTTCTTCCGCCGTCAAATTGTGATGAGACGTGTATTGCTCGAGTGATTCGCCATCCAAAAACTCCAACGCGATAAAGAACGAGCCCTCGAACTCATCGACTTCGTAAATGGTGCAAACGTTGGGATGATTTAATGCGGACACAGCTCGCGCTTCGCGTAGAAAACGCTCTTTAGCAACCCGGTCTTTTGAAAGCGACTCCGAAACAAATTTCAGGGCTACATTTCTATTTAGCTTCTCGTCGCGGGCTTTGTAAACCACCCCCATGCCACCAGCAGCCACCCGTTCCACAAGGCGGAAATGGGAAATTGTCTTTCCTATCATAGAGTGTATGAGTACGTAACCGGAAGTCTCGACCGCAGGAGACCGCTATCGATACGCAGTACTTGCTCTGGAATCGAAGCTAGAATCTAGCGGTCGTCCCGCCAGGCATCCGATTCTTCTATCCTCTCAAATATCATGCGTCGATGATCCATGATTTCACGCTCGAAACACTCATATTGACATCCTCGGACTAGAGACATCAATTTAAATCGGAAATTTCGGTCGATCAGGAAATAGCGAAGTGTGCGAAGCATCGCAACCGAAATTGAGAACGTCAGATGCAACCGTCTGTTCCATTGCCTGATGGTCTCCATATAATCCAAACGTCCACTGTTACTCGAGACGACTCTAAAATATGGACTAGCGCAGTCGATAATTTGAGTTTCGCCAGAGGGAAGCCAGGATCCTGGGTAGAACTTCTCTGTGAGTGCCACTACATACTGATTGGAATTCTTGTCAGCCTCGAGAGAGACTTCGTCGACGGAGGGGGCGTTCTTGCCCCAGATCATGGTTTGTATGTATAGCCTTCCACCCGGTCGCAATAGCTGGTGACAGAATGCGAAGAACTGGCTGTAGATTTCGTTCTGCTTGCCTGCGAGGAACTCTTCCTTGGAGCAAAACGCCTCCAACGATCCAACACCGGCGATTGCGTCGAACTTCCCCAGACTTGCGCGATCCGTATGTTTCCAGTCCGAGACGCGGGCGTCTAATCCATTCCTCCGGCAAGCCTCTGCCTGTTTCGTGGACAAAGTGATGCCAAGTCCTGTCGCTCCTTGCTGTTGCAAAGCTCTCAGCATTGGTCCCCAACCACAACCAATATCCAACACTCGCTTGCCGGATCCCACACGTAGGCGGGTAAGAATGTACTCGTGTTTCGCATGCTGTGCCTGCTCCAGGGATACAGTGAAATCGCCGTTGAACATAGCGCAGGTAATGTCAGCGTCCTCGCCGTATGCGGCACGGAAGACCTCATCCATGTAGTTATAAGTCTCTTCGATTTGAGATTGTGTTGCCATCAGCACCTTCGAAACAATCGTCTTCCGGCCATAATACATTTGCGGCGATTCGGAGGAGATTGAATGTAACGCCGGCAGAGTTGGAATACAGTGCCACGCAGTTACGCTCTAAATTCATGGAGGGACATCATAGCCAAAACCTTGATCTTGTCACGGTTTAATTAAGTAATTTCCCCACGTACACTTCGTCGCTATGGGTTCGCAACCGCATCGCTCGGGGAGCGCACGATTCGGAATACCTTCGGTGAGTCGCGTTGCCGGACGAACGGATCTCGGATCTGGTGCTAGGCGGACCCGGCTCACATTTTGACGAATAAATTAGATGGGAGGACGAAATATCTCGATTCGAAATGGGACTATGAGCGCGTTCGGTGCGTTGCAGGCCCCCGCAACCATCCGGAGCCGCCTGCGGAACTACTGGTGGCTTCGGGCCGACGGTCTCCCAGCAAACCCATTTGCCGTCAGAGGAAGTCCTAAACAGCTTTGCAACCTAGCCTTTGGCGTCTGGCTTTGGAGGCTGCCACAATTCGATCGGATTTCCGTCCGGGTCATGCACGCGAGCGAACCGGCCGTACGGAGAAGATTCCGGGTCAAGCTTGACCTCGATTCCCGCAGCTTGTAGCTGCGCCGCCATCTTGTCGACATCCCGCACTCGAAAGTTCAGCATCCAGCCCTTGCTGGGATCCCCGAAATATTTGCTCGTCTCCGGGAAGGGAGCGAAAGCGGTCGTTCCGGCCTCTTGCTCCCACGCGGTTTCCCCCTCGCCCGTTGGTATCGGCGAAATCCCCAGGTGTTGCTGGTACCAAAGCGCCAACGCTTTCGGATCCTTGGCTCGAAAGAAGAATCCTCCGATTCCCGTCACTTTTTCCATTTCCGCTCCTCCAGCGATTCCATCACGAACAGCGGCCCCCGCGGGGGACGGCGAGACCTTTGGTTGTGTGGCTGTCTGGGCAGCGATGCCGAGTTGGTTTCGGCCCAACATGACGCTCGAACTGAAAGCAAATGAGAGGGTTCGAAGCAGCTGACGTCTTAGCAAAAAGTCCCCTACTCCATCCGAGCAGAGCGCAGCCCGAGGTACGATACCTGCGTAAACGGGTTCTGGGAAGCGTAAAGATGCGGTTCTGGGCGAGTGGTCGGCAACCTAGAAGTAATCGCCAAGTCTGTGACCTTGCACGCCGGCTGTGCCGCGAGCCGGATACGTGCCAGGCTAGAAGGCAGCACTAAGCAATCCGGATGTTTGCAGGTCGCCGCAACCAATTTTGGGGATTCGAAGGCTGGGGATCAGGCGCCCAGCCTTTTTCTTTTTTGGACAACGTCGGAGATTCGGACTTCGATCTCGCGCGCGAGACTACATCACCACGGGAGCGGGCCGGCATCGTTCGAGAACGTGCCCGTCGGACCATCCGGACCGAGCAGCGCGAGGCGCACTGGCTCGCGCGCGCCCTCCTCGACAGTCCGCGTGCCGGTGTAGTTGTTGAGGTTCGTTTTGGTGTAGCCGGGGCAGGCGGCGTTGACCTTGATGCCGGTTGACTCCAGCTCGATCGCCATGGCGAGCGTGATCGCGTTGAGAGCCGTCTTGGACGCGGGGTAGACGGGGCCGAAGATCGAGCGCCAGGGGGAAGCTTTGTCCGAGTTGCGCGTGAGCGAGCCGACGCCGCTCGACACGTTGACGATGCGGGCGGCGGGCGCTTCGCGCAGAAGCGGGAGCATCGCCTGCGTAACGGCGAGGACGCCGAAGACGTTGGTGTCCCACACCGCGCGCATTTCAGCGAGCGACACGTTGCTCGGGCGGGTCAATTTCGCGAACTCCGCGATGGGCATGTCCGGCCGCTTGCTTGTATGCGAGATGGCCGCGTTGTTGACGAGCACGTCAAGGCGGCCGAGTTCTTCGCAGATACGGTTCTCCGCGGCGGTGATCGAAGCTTGATCGGTCACGTCGAGCTGGATGGCGCGCGCGTCCGGCCCAATCTGCTTGGCCGCAGCCTCGCCGCGCTCGAAATTGCGCGACCCGACCAACACAGTGAAGCCGTGTGCCGCGAGATCCTTGGCGATCTGAAGACCGATTCCTTGATTGGCCCCGGTCACGAGGGCGACGAGTTTGTTATGCACAGTAATCTCCTTTTTTTTCGGGCTATGGCCATAAGCGATGAACGCTTCGAGCCGTTGTTACTGTCTGGGGCCGCGACCGATTGATTCCAGATCCGCAAGCACTGGCGCCGGGATTTGAAGCGTCGCGGCCTTCAGGTTCTCGCGAAGGTGCCCGACTGACGATGTTCCCGGGATCAGCAAGATGTTTGGCGAGCGCTGCAGAAGCCACGCAAGCGCAACCTGCATCGGTGTGACCTTCAGTGAAGCCGCCGCCGCGTCCAGCGCCGATGACTGCAGTGGCGTGAACCCTCCCAGCGGGAAAAATGGAACATAGGCAATACCTCGCGCGGCCAGCTCGTCGATCAAAGCATCATCCTTCCTCTGCGCCACGTTGTAGAAATTCTGCACGCACACGATCTCGGTAATCGTTCGAGCCTCCGACACTTGCTTGGGACTTACATTGCTCAATCCGATATGACGAATCATCCCCTGACGCTTCAGTTCGGCCAGTGCCGTCAACGGTTCCTCGATGGATCCCTCGGATGGTTCCATCACCGCGCCAAAACGCAGGTTGACCACGTCCAGCACATCCAGACCCAAATTGCGAAGATTGTCGTGAACCCCCGCAGTCAGGTCTTCGCGCGAGTAAGCGGGAACCCACGATCCGTCCTTAGGGCGCCGGGCGCCGAGTTTGGTGACGATCACCAGGCCATCCGGGTAGGGATGAAGCGCCCGCTTGATAATCTGATTGGTCACATGCGGACCGTAGTAGTCGCTCGTATCGATATGATTCACGCCGCTCGCGACGGCCTCTCGCAGAACAGCGATCGCTCCGTCGACATCTCGTGGAGGTCCCCATACCATTTTGTCGCCATCCCGGCCGGCCAGTTGCATGGCGCCGTAACCCATGCGGTTCAAAGTCATCGAAGTGCCGGGCAGCGTGAAACTGCCCGCGATACCAATTTGTTCAATCATTCGTTCCTCCTTGCTACAATCATTGGATGAAGGATTCTTCAGGTTTGGAGTTCGCATATGCCCGCTGATGCCCTCGTTGCATTTGAGCCAAGAAAGACGCCCATTCAAGCGCGGTCCACCGTAACGGTCGAGTCGATTTGTGAGGCCACTATTCAGGTTTTGCTCAGCCATGGCCTCGAGCGATTGACCACTACACGGGTCGCCGAGCGTGCCGGCGTTTCGGTAGGCACTCTGTATCAGTATTACCCCAATAAGCAGTCATTGCTCTTTGCCGTGGTGGAAAATCATCTGAATCGCGTAACGGCCAGGGTTGAAGCAGCTTGTGAACGCGCTTGTCATCAACCGCTGGCCGAAATGATCAAGGAAATGGTGGAGGCGTTCGTGGAGGCCAAGATGGAGCGTCCTGATATTTCCGTCGCTCTCTACCGGGTGGCGGGAGACCTGGGAGGTCCCGCGTTGGTCAAACGTGCCGGTCAGCGGTCGCGGAAAGCCGTCGGGGCGATGCTTCAGACGGTGACAGACGTTAAATTCCCACCGGACAAATTTGCCGTGGACATAATGCTTTCAGCCATGGCGGGCGCGATGCGCTCCCTGCTCGAGGCTGGGCCATCACCCGCCACGGTGCGCAAATCGCGAGAGCAACTCGTGCTTCTCTGTCAGTCATACATGGCAGCCGCAACAGCTAAGCGCGTTTAGAGCGTGCGCCGTGGTTGCTCTCGGTCTTTGCCAGCATCCGCTCGCTCGAAAAATCTTCTCTCAGCCGCGAACCGTGAGCACTGGACACGGGGCATGCGCGACGATTTTGTGCGCTGTGGCGCGTTCCAAGTGCGTGGCCGCGCCGAGCCGTCCCGCAGCGCTACGAACTCCCATCACAATCAAATCGGCGTTGCGCTGCGCGGCAAACTCGACGATGCGCACCGCCGGTTCGCCATACTCGACGGCAACTTCGGGCGGGAGTTCGAGACTGGCTTCATCCGGAACGAGTTCATACAGCCGATGCATGGCTTCAGCGACGGACAAGTCGAAAAGGCGCTTGTCGCTTCCGTTGATTGCATCCGGTTTGGGCATCACCAGCAACAAAGCCAGCCGGGCATGATTTTCCTGCGCGAGGCTGATCGCATACGGCGCGGCCGCCAGCGATTCGGGCGTGAGGTCTGTTGCAAAGAGTACTCGGCGGAATCGGCCGGCATTGTGAGTGCTGCTGCGCACGCCGGGGCCGATCGTAAGCACCGGAACGGGCGAGCGGCGAAAGATTTCTTCCGCGACTGAACCCATTAGCAGTTTTTCCGCGCCGGTGCGGCCATGCGTTCCGACCACAATGAGGTCCACGTGATCCTCTTCGATCGCGCGGCGCACGCTTGGCCACACCTCAAGCCCTCGCTCCACGAGCGTCTTGTGCTCCAGGCCCGCAAGCCGAGATTCCACGCGCTGCATTTCGGCCTGAGCCGTTTCCTCCGCGGCTTCGATGGCCGCCTCGGTAAGTCCGGGGGCCGTGTACACGTAGGGCCAAGGTATTAGAACGTGCAGGGCGAGCACCTTAGCCCCGAAGCCGCGGCCGAGAGTGGTCACAAATGGCAGCGCGGATTCGGAGGGCTGTGAGAAATCGGTGAGATAAAGAATGTTCTTAACTTTTACTGGTGCAGTGATTTCGAGAGTTCGCATGGCCATCCTCCTTGCGACCGAGCATGTCTCGGCAACCCCTAGCTGCGCGGTGACACGAGGCACGCCGTAGTGTGACCACCGTCACAGCAGGCAGAAGAGGTTCGGGCTAACAACATAGCTGGAGGAGGTGAGATATGAACACGATTCAAACTCAAGCCCGAATAGATATTAAAAACGTTCTATTTCCCGCGGATTTTTCTCAGGCCGGAGATGCGGCTATTCCATTCGCTGCAGAAATCGTGAGGCGGTTTGGCGCCAAGCTGCACGTCCTGCACGTACGGCCTCCCGTCGTGAATCCCATGACCGAACCTGCGACCTGGCCCGCCTTGGAAAACGCCGCACGAGCGGAAGCGGAGGCGCAGCGTCAGGCTATGCTCGCAGCTTTTGCCGGACTCAAGCCCGAAGTGATGATCGCAGAGGGCAATTTCTGGCAAAACTTGAAAACCGCAATTGAGAAGGACAAAATTGACTTGATTGTGCTCGGAACGCGAGGGCGTTCCGGTGCGGCGAAGTTTTTCCTGGGATCGAAGGCGGAGGAAATCTTCCGCGAAGCGCCGTGCGCGGTACTAACCGTGGGTCCGAATGTGCGGCCTGCGCCACCGCGGGTTGGAGAATTTACGGAGATTCTTTATGCCACGGATTTCAGCCCTGCTTCGGCGAGCGCAGCAATGCACGCGATCTCTCTGGCGCAAGAGTTTCAGGCCCATCTGACGCTTTTGCATGTGATCTCCCAGGAGAAGCCGGGCGAGTTGGTTAATGCCGCGGAGTTGGCCGGATCGGCCGAAAGGCTTTTGCGTAAATTCGTCCCGCCGGAAGCCGAGATATGGTGCGCGCCGCATTTTGCGGTGGAACACGGCGCGGTGGCCGAGTCTATTTTGCGAGTCGCGAACGAGAGAAAGGCAAACCTGATTGTGCTGGGAGTACGGCGCCCGAGCGGATTCCCCGGTGCGGCGACGCATCTGCCGATGGCGATCGCGCACAAGATTGTGACCCATGCGGCCTGCCCGTTGCTCACGATCCGCGGCTGAGCGCGACGCGGAATGGGAGAGGAGGATGAAAAAATGCACACCTATTCACATTTGCTTGAGCATCCCTTGGCGCTTGACGCGCAAGTTGCGATTTATGGCCGGGACGCAGCCGGGGATCGTCATCCGCATTCGGCGATCCATTTCTACCCAGCGCGATATACATCGCGCTGGAAATTGAGAAACAGCGAGGAGATCTTGCTGCGGCCCATTCGGCCCGACGACGAGCCGCTAATGATTAAGTTTCATGGAAGCCTATCCGATCAAAGCGTCTATCTTCGATACTTCCACATGGAAAACCTGAGCTCGCGGGTGGCGCACGAGCGGCTGATTCGGAAGTGCTCCGCGGATTTCCGGCAGGAAATGGCACTGGTGGCAGATCGGACCGTGCCGGAGACAGGCAAGCACGAGATTCTGGCGGTTGGCCGGTTGAGTAAAATGCCGCATGGCCAGCAGGCAGAGATTGCGGTTTTAGTGAGCGACCTCTATCAGCATCAGGGCCTGGGTGCGGAGTTGGTGCAGAGGCTGATCGAGATCGCTCGCCAGGAGAAGTTGCAGGAAATCGTCGCTAACATTTTGCCTGAAAATCTTGGGATGCGCGCGCTTGCGGACCGCTTCGGGTTCCAGCTGCGGCCGAGCAAGGATCCCACAATGCTGACGGCTGTGTTGAATCTGGCGCGAGCCCGCGCGGCGGCCATCGGTAAGGGCTAAGATCCACAATTACATGTGCTCGAAGGCTGCCGCCCTCGTTCAAACGGGAGCGCCAGCCAACTCTTTACTTGGCCACGGAGCCAATCTGCTAAGCGATACCGCCGTCGCCTGAGCGACGCCCACCGAAAGCTGTCAATTCTCACAACTCGGGGGGAATAGGGAGTAGACCTCATCGTCCGAGAGGTTTCGCGCTCACCTCTCGGACGTTCGGTCTCACAGGTGAGATGCCGCCGGCAGCTGCTTCTGCGCTTCGCCGAGCGGTAGTTCGGGCCAGAGTAAATGCAGCACGATACCGTGTTGCGGATCGTGAACCAGCGTGAAAACGTGAGAGCAGCGCTCACACAGCCAAAAATGCCGCACGCCGTGCACGTTCCCCGAGGATTCGCCCGCGCAACGGTCCGTCACTTCGTCAATTTCGCCGGGCCGGAAACGGAAGAATTTGCCGCCGCCGAGCCAATGGAAAGCCGTTGCACACGCCGGATTCGCGCACTTGGGGTGGAACTTCTGGAACAGCGGAGTGCCCGGCGTCTCCGCACTATCGGCCGCGGCCAGGTTCTGGCTCGATTCGAGCTGAGCCGTTTTCCGCATCTCGGCGAGGCGCGCAATGGTCTGCCGCAGCCAGTTCCCTACCGAATTTTCAATCTCGGCCTGGTCGTCATACCGATAGAGCGAATCCAGGCCCTCGCCAGCCTCGTTCATCGGAATGTGACGGCACGGAATTTTTGCCGAGCGGAAAGCCGGTGGCACCAGTTGCATCAGGACGCAATGGCTGCAGGGCTCCGGATTTTCCTTGGAATCGTAGTTCATGCAGGTCGGCGAATCCTCGAATATGAATTGCGGCCTCCACGCCTCGCGCGGGGAACGCCCATAACCCCCCTTTTCCAGGAAATTCAGTTCGAACTTCAGCACCTCTAGAAGATCTCGTTCATCTTTTTGCATGGCGGCCTCCTTCGTTCAGAAGTATCCGCGATACTCGTCAACCAAGCTGTGATAGTGAGCACGCGCGGATGTGACTGCGGTCACACCTGGATCGGCGAACTCGCGGCACACTGGCGGCAGCAGGCGCGGAGAGACAGCCAAACGCTTGAACATATGGTGAACCGCTTCAGAATTGTCGTGCGCGGTAAACAAGGGTACAATCCTGCCTTCACAGCCAATATGCGCGCTCCCTACGGTCTCGAAATCATCGAGAACTGCGTAACTTGCCCTCACCGGGAGGACCGGCTCTTCTGCAATCTCCCGCCTGCGGCCGTGCAACGGCTTGCCGCGATCACCTCAGCCGCTTCCTATCCCAAAGGGGCGACGCTCTTCGTGGAAGGACAAGCCTCGCGTGGCGTCTTCATCGTGTGCGCGGGCCGCGTGAAGCTTTCGACCACCTCGATTGATGGCCGCACGCTAATCGTAAGGATTTCCGAAGCCGGCGAAGTGCTGGGCTTGCCGGCCACGGTTACGGGAAAGCCCTACGAGCTTACCGCGGACGTCATCGAGCCGACGCAGGCGAATTTTATTACGCGCGCGGACTTCCTGAATTTTCTGCGCGAGCACGGCGAGGTTTCCTTGCGCGTCGCGCAGCAACTCGGCGAAACGTACCATGCTGCAGTGGCCGAGATGCGCTCCATCGGGCTATCGCATTCCGCCGCGGAAAAACTGGCGCGGTTCTTATTGGATTGGTGCGCCAGCCATGGCCAAGGAGACGCCGAAATCCGCGCCACTTTGACTTTGACTCATGAAGAGATCGCACAGATGATCGGTGCGTCCCGTGAAACGGTGACGCGCCTGTTTGGCGACTTCAAGAAGAAGGAAATTCTGCAGATGAAGGGTTCCACGCTCATCGTCCGCAATAAAGCCGGCCTGGAACACATGGCCGGCGGTTGGGCCTCGTAACGCGGTTCTGGCGTTGGACAGCTACGCGGCTTTGGCAGGCCTGCGGGTGTTCGTCGGGCGGCGTCTCGTAGCAGATTAGTTGCACAGCCACACCAACCGCTCCATGCGGCAAGTTTGACACGACGCGCGCGACCCGGCCAGTAAACCGGCGATATTTGGGCGTGCGTTCCCCCGTGATCCGTTTCGGCACTTCCAGCGTAAGTTCAATGCGCTCTCCAACTGACAGGTCAAGATGAGTCGCAAAGAATATTCCTTCGGTTGAAATATTGATGCATCGTACCAGGCACTCGCCTGCAAAAAGCGTTCCGGTGCGATGAAAAGCCATCGGGGTGCGGAGTCTAAATCGCGGCGAGACAACGACGTTCGGAAGTGCGCATAACTCCTCCTTGTGCAGGAGGGGGTAAGCACAATATCTAATCGGCAAAGCAAGATCTCCCTTTAGAGACCAGCCGGAGATTTGTGTTCCTCAAGACTCGGTGCGTCTGGCATCTAGGTAGTAGTGCTGACCTGGCTTGCGGTCAATACGAATTGACAAGTTGGGCATCGTTCCATTATTACCAAGACTTAATAAGAGTTCCTCGGTCCGTTCCGTCGGTACTTCACCCCCTCCTGGTGGTGGCGAAGTCCCGGTAGTCAGCCTGCCTTCGTTTCAGTCCAGAGAATTACTGACGATGCGACCGTGTCTCACGAGACCTCAGCCGCTCGTGAGGGAGACTGCCCATGGCAAGTGCGGCGCGAGCGGCCCGAACGCCTCCTAAGCCGGTTGACGAAGCCCGCCTCATTCTTCTCACCGCAGACGCGCTGGTAAGGATCATGGAGGAGCTGCACCGTGAACTGCTTCCCTCCCAAACATCTCGAACAGCTGCAGCTGTTCTGCTTGCAGAGGCGCATGTTTCTGAGGCTGTCGGGATCTTGAGGTCAGCCGTGTCGAAGCCCCATGCCGAATCCCCGCTGGTACCGGCCACCTGGCCGACTGCGGCGGCGTGATGTAGGTAATTGGTAATTTAAGTGCTCGCCTTGGTCGCTACATCAATCGTCTTACGCGATTTGTGATAATCGTCACAATCATATGTGGTTACCGTCACTAGATTTTTCAAACTCATCAGGTAAGTTCTGGTGCAGCCGATGTAAGTAGCTTGATTTGAGGGACAAATTGGGGGAAGTCCGATGCGGCGATTCGGAGTTTTGAACGTTTCGGGACTTGTGGTTGCTTTAGGGCTGCTGTCGGTTCCCGTTTTGGGACAGCGGGCTCAAAAAGCTACCGCGACTGACGGCGGGTCGGCGCCCGCAGCAAGGGACTCAAAGTCGGCCGCGACGTCCGACCCGCAGTCTTCGGACTATGCCGGCGCGGAATCCTGCAAGTCCTGCCACGAAGAGGTTTACAACAGCTGGGAGAAGAGCGCGCACTGGCAGCAAACGTACAAAGAAGGTGGAATCGCGAAGCACGGCTGCGAGGATTGCCACGGCCCCGCGGCCAGCCACGTGTCCGATCCGACCGACACTTCGAAGCTGTTCCTTTTCGAAAAGGCGTCGGCCAAAGAAATAGATGCGCACTGCCTGGAGTGCCATGCGGGCGGCACGCAGCACATGAACGCGATCAATTCGGTCCATGCCAAGAATGACGTCAGCTGCATCGCCTGCCACTCACCGCATCACGGCAAAGAATCCAATTTCTTGCTGGTGAAGTCCCAGCCCGAGCTTTGCTACACCTGCCACCTCGCAAAAAGGGCTGAATTCGATATGCCCTTCCACCATCGCGTGAACGAGGGCCTAGTACAGTGCACCGACTGCCACAATCCGCACGGGACCGTGAAGCCGCACCAGGTGCGCGCGACGGCCACCCAAGATGAAGTCTGCTTCAAGTGCCACACCGACAAGCAGGGGCCATTTGTGTTCGAGCACCAGCCGGTGAAAGTAGACGGCTGCGAATCCTGCCATCTGGTGCACGGCGGTCCGAATCCGCACATGCTGAAACTGAGCAACGTGAACCTGCTGTGCCTGCAATGCCACACGCAATCAAGCTTCAGCGGCGCGCCCGGAGCGCCTTCTTTCCACAACCAGGCGAGCTTCTTCCAGTCTTGCGTGCTGTGCCACTCGCAGATTCACGGCTCGAACTTTGATGCGACGTTTTTCAAGTAGAGGGCTCCAGGACCTCATTCTGCGGTTATGGAGAAGACACACAATCTGAACAGACATTAACGCCGCAACGAAAATGCGGATGCGGAGACAAAACCATGAAAGGTCGCCTGGGGGTTCACGCAATTGCGTTCCGTCATGTTTATCGCGGCCCTCTGCTGCATGCCCGCCGCGCGCGCCCAAGATACCTCCGAAGCATCGCCGGGAATCAACTCGGGCGGATACAACATTCACCAGAGCATTGAATTCGGCTATCGCGCCAGCGAGATCAACGGCAATAAAGACACCTACGACACTTTTGAAAATCTGGGCTCCGGCGTGCGGCTTTTCGATTTCACGCTGGAAATGCGCTCGATAGATCACAACGGATTGTTGTTCGATAACCTCAGCTTCAGCAACTTCGGCTATGGCGGCGATCCCAATGACGTGACCCGGCTGCGCATCGAAAAGAACAAATGGTACGACTTTCGCATGATGTTTCGGCGCGACAAGAACTTCTGGGACTACAACCTGTATGCCAACCCGCTGAACCCCGCGGCGTTGAATCCTCCCGGCTCGCTGACCACCGGTTGCTACGTGGGTCCACCCACTGCGGCTTTCCCGCAGGGCGCGCCTTCTTACTGCTCCAACCCGGCGGTTCCGCAAACGAATTCCCTGCACGACCTGGATTTGGTGCGCCGGATGCAGGATTACGACGTCACGCTGCTGCCGCTATCGAAGATCCGCTTCCGGCTAGGCTATTCGCGCAACCGCGATGAAGGGCCTGGCCTGTTCACCACCGACGGCGGGACCATATCGGCTTTCAATGAGAATTACAGCTACACGACAAATGCGTATCGAGTCGGAGTGGATTTCCGGTTGCTGCCGCGCACTACCATTTCGTTTGACGAATACTTGAGCTACTACCGCCAGGACAACGTGATCGCCGATAGCCCGCTTGTTAATCCAGGCAATTTCGGATTCGCGCTGGGAACGGTTCCCAATCAGGGCACGCCAGCCGGCACACCTGTAGACCTCGGAAACATTTGGAGCACGCAAACTCCGTCGGAGGCGCTGCCCTGCGCAACTCCGATCGTGACCGGCACGACCAACACGGCCACCCCTACCTGCAACGGTTACCTCTCATATAGCCAGGTGGGCGACCCACGCAATTTCATGCCCACGGAGCGCTTGCGTTTCCAATCGAATTATTTCAAGAATTTTGAAACATCCGGCTCAATCGGCTACAGCACCAGCGATTACCACTTCTCGGATCTTTCGGAGATCGTCAACGATTGGACGGCGCGCAGCGGGTCGCGCGGGAGCACGGCCGGCGGTCCGATCAAGACCAAGCGCGTTTCGGTGAATGCCGATTGGTCCGGCGCGTACGCCGTCACCGACAAGTTCCGCATTGTGGATATGTTCCGCTACGACAACTGGCGCATTCCAGGAGTGTGGGATACGGCGGAGACCAATGTATTCGGAACCCCTTCTCCGGGGCCGGGGGTTGTCGGCCTGTTGCTTTCACCCGGCGCTTTCAGTGCCACGAATTGCCCTGTTGCTCCGTACAACCAGGCCACCTGTCCCCAGCACACCTCGAGCTCAGCCGCCGATCTGACCAACGAAATCGCCTCGCAATTTCTGGCGCAGAACATCAAATCCAATACGCTGGAATTTGAATACGATTTCAACCGGCGGTTCACCGCTCATATCGGATATCTCTACACCAACCGGACGATCGCCAGCATGGACGCGGCGTTTGATACCGGAGAATATTATTTTCCGGGCGGGGCTACCGGAACGGCCGCGAATTTTTATCTAGCGGCGCGGGGAGATTGCGCGGCTGTGGGCGGCGCGCTGCCGGCCGGTTGCACGCTGGTAACCACGGGACCTTTGGCCGGGGCGATTGTGGAGGGTTCGCCCAGCAACCCAATACCGGAAGCGGGCAACGACACGTCACGCAACATTACGACGATCAATGAGAATGCCCTGCTGCTGGGCGCGGTCATGCGGCCCATGGATACCCTGCGAATTACCGCGGACCTCGAGTTTGGTTACAACGATCAATCATTTACGCGCATTGATCCGCGCCAAGTACAGTCTTACAAGATCCACGCGAACTACAAGCCCAAGCCGTGGGCCAATCTCGATGGCGGAGTCGAGATCCACGAAAACCGCGACAACGTCTCGACGGTAGACAACCTGGAGCATGACCGCTCGTACAGTTTTGCGGCGATGTTCATGGGCAATCGCAAGCTCTCCGTGGATTTCGGTTACAACTACTGGGATATGTACACCCAGTCGCTGATCTGCTTTGCGTATTCCACTACCTCGGCGAATCCGGCACCACCGCCGACCAACATCACCGTCTCCGCATTTCCTCCCGGCGTCCCGGAGCTGTCCACCGGCACGGCGTGCCCGATCACCGGATCGCCTTCGCCGCTCGGCGCGCTCTCGACCTACAGCAGCACGGACCATTTCGCGCATGCTGGAGTGATGTGGAAACCATCGAAGCGCGTCACTGCCATGGTTGGTTATGGCGGCAGCTTCGTCCGCGGCAACACCATTTTCCTGAATCCGCTGACGCCCTCTGGAACGCTTGATTTCAATTATCAGAGGCCGTACGCTTCTGTGCTGGTGCAGGTTTATCGCGGGTTCAGCTACAAAATGGGCTGGAACTATTACGGCTACAACGAAACCGGAAACCAGACTCCCTTTGGCCTTGCCACGATTCCATCGCAGAACTTCAACGGCAGCAACGCGACGTTCTCGTTCCTCTACGCGTTCTAAGCCGTAACGAATCTGCTTTCGTGGCGCTTAGTAAGAACATGATTTCTAGGAGGAGAAACGAGATGAAAGGTTCCATGATTCGAATCGGGCAAATTCTTGCGGTGGCATGTGCGCTTGTTTTTATTTCCGTACCCACTCGAGCCGATGACGCAGCCACTCTGTACATGAAGAAGTGTTCCGCATGCCATTCCGCCGATGGCAGTGGCACCAGCGACATGGGCAAGAAATTGGGCTCGCCCGATCTGCGCTCAGACGCCATACAGAAAGAAACCGACGCGCAATTGACCGACGGCATTACCAACGGCAAAGGCAAGAAAATGCCCGCGTACAAAAGCAAGCTGACCGACGACCAGATCAAGGATCTCGTCGGTTACATTCGCGAACTGGCAAAAAAGAAGTAGCGCGCGTCTCAATCGCAGCGCCGTCACGAACCTGGGTTACGGCAGTTCGGCCGAAGCAGGAGGCTGGGTGATCGGGATTCTCATCTGCCAAATTGTCCTGAGCATCGTGCTGGCCTGCGTTTTTTGTGGTCCGGCCTTCGCTGACGCACGCAGCCAGCTGGAAAATCCTGGCGTTCATCGGTTTGTGCGTGCTGCCGGCCCTGTGTATCGTCGGCGGAATGAACACGCACATCCAGCGCTCCGAGCAAACTCAATTCTGTATTTCTTGCCATGTAATGGTTCCCTACGGACGAAGCTTGTACGTGGACGAACCCAGCCACCTTCCCGCGCAACACTTTCAGAATCACCGTGTGCCCCCGGATATGGCCTGCTATTCCTGCCACGCCGACTATTCCATCTACGGTCCGTTGAAAGACAAGATGCAGGGCCTTAAGCGCATCTACATGCAGTACGTGAGCACTCCGCCGGACCCGGCCGCGATCCGCATTCCGGGCGGCTTCAAGAATGATCAGTGCCTGCACTGCCACGCTGGCGCGCGCGATTTCGAGGACGACGCAATACATTCGGCGATGATGGATTCGATCAAATCGGGCCAGACGTCGTGCCTCACCAGCGGCTGCCACGACACTGCGCACGATATAGCCAACTTGGACCACTTGAAATTCTGGAAACCTGGCCAATGAAACTCAGCGAACTCGGAATCCGGCGCCTGCTGCAAGTCTCGAGCGGTCTGGTAATTGTCGGCCTTCTGCTCGAGATCGCCAGCCTATTGTGGTTTCATCCCCTGTCGTTCGTGCTGTTTGCATTTGTCGCTGCGTCGCTGATCGGCTTGGGAATCCTCGTGTACCTGGTTTCGCTCGTCTTCGTCGCCCCGCCATCGGCCGGAAACCGCGACTGAGCCTCTTTTTTCCTAACGTCAGTTCATTTGGGGCCTGCCCGCACCCGGCAAGTCGAATTTCGGCCGCGCGCGCCGCGATCGTCGCCACTCGCGCCCAGGCTTTGCTCCGCCGGAAGTTTTGCAAGGCGTAAAAGTTCTGATCGTTGACGATAACCGCACGAACCGCCGCATCCTCGAGGGAATCTTGAAACGCTGGGAAATGAAATTCAAGTCTGTGGGAGACGGCGAACCGGCCCTCGCAGAATTGTCGGCGGCGCGCGACGCTGCGGAACCGTATGCGTTAATTCTCACCGATGTGCACATGCCGGGAATGAACGGATTCACGCTCGTCGAGCGCATCCGGCAAACGCCCGGCCTCTCCGCCGCGACGATCATGATGCTTACGTCGGCAGGCCACCGCGGGGACGCGCAGCGTTGCAAGGAGTCGGGAGTTTCTGCCTATCTATTGAAGCCCATTCGCCAGTCGGAATTGCGCGAAGCGATCGCGCGTGTTCTTGGCTCCCGCGAACAACAAGGCGCGATTCCATTGCTCACGCGCTATTCGCTACGCGACGCGCGCGACCCTGCGGAAGTCTTGCGCATCCTGCTCGCGGAAGACAATGTGGTGAATCAACGCCTGGCGACTCGCCTTCTGGAAAAGAGAGGTCATCGCGTTTCGGTTGCGGCGAATGGCCGTGAGGCGCTCGACGCTCTGGCACGAGACAACTACGATCTGGTTCTGATGGACGTACAGATGCCGGAAATGGACGGAATGGAGGCAACCGCAAAGATTCGCGACATGGAGAAAATTACCGGAAGACATCAGCCGGTAGTCGCCTTGACGGCCCACGCAATGAAAGCCGATCACGATTTGTGCCTGGCCGCCGGCATGGACGGTTATTTGACAAAACCGATTCGTCAGCAGGAATTAGATGAACTTCTCGAAAAGTACACGCGAGCCGCCGGAAATGCCCCGGCAGTTCCGGTGCCTGCAAGAATTTGAAAGTCTCCCGCGTTGGGATGCTCTTCAGTTACTCTGCTCCACCGGCGTCTTTCTTGTGTCGTCCGTCTGTGCCGGCCACGTTCTCGCGGACCCTTTGCATTTCATAGCGCGTCAAAATACGATAGACGAGTAGCCCAGAGGCGCGCGATGAGCAACGAAGTTTCCTCGCGACGGAACTTCCTAAAGATAGCCGGGGCCGCGACCGGCGCCGCATTTTTGCCGGGCGCCAGCCGTCTCGGTCAGATTGGATTCGCGAATGGTTCTTCCCGCCCCTCCTCTCTGCAATCAGAATCCGCATCGGCAGACTACACGCTGCGAATCGCTGCAACGCCTATCGAAATCGCGCCCAAACTGATCCTCTCGACGATCACGTATAACGGTGCGTTTCCAGGCCCTTTGTTGCGCTTCAAAGAAGGCCGGCCAGTGAGCGTGGAAATCCACAATGACACGGACACTCCCGAACAAATGCACTGGCACGGGCAATTCGTTTCAACCGATGTGGATGGCGCGGCAGAAGAAGGAACGCCTTTCATCCCCGCGCACGGAATGCGCCGGATCAATTTCACTCCGCGCCCAGCCGGCTTGCGTTTCTACCACTCACACAATCGCGCCGGCGCCGATCTGCACGCCGGCCAGTACAGCGGGCAAGTAGGCCCCGTTTACATTGAAGCTCAACACGAGCCCGGAGGTTACGATTGCGAAGTTTTTCTCGTATTGAAAGAGTTCGAGCCCACCTTCAGCCAGGGCGGCGATATGCCGCAGGACTTTCTGGCTCCGGCAGCAAGAGTGAAAAGTCTGGAGGAAACGGGCGAGTCCGCGATGAAGGCATCGCTCGCGAAGGGCATGCCGCACGGCTACGAAGTGGGCTACCGGTATTTCACGATTAACGGCCGCATGCTCGGACACGGCGAGCCGGTGCGCGTAAAACAGGGCGAGCGCGTGCTGTTTCACATCTTGAACGGTAGCGCGACTGAAATTCGCAGCCTGGCGCTTCCGGGGCACACCTTTAAGGTTATCGCGCTCGACGGCAACGACGTGCCCACGCCCGCCGAAGTTCCAGTGCTGTGGCTGGGAACGGCGGAACGCATTTCGACGATCGTCGAGATGAATCATCCGGGCGTATGGATCATGGGCGACCTCGCGAATGACGATCGCGCGCATGGGATGGGCATCGTGGTGGAATACGCGGGAAGCAAAGGCAAGCCCCTCTGGACGGCTCCCAAACCTTTTCACTGGAATTACGCGCGCTTTGCAAAGCCCGGAGCAAGTGCGCCCGCACCGGACGAAACGATTGACATGACGTTTGCGAAGGACAACGCCGCGGAACACGGTTTTAACCGCTGGACGATTAACGGCGCGGCTTACCCGATGACCCAGGCGATGGTCCCCGCTACATTCCATTTGCACGAAGGCCGGCGTTACCGGCTGCGCATGCACAACGCCAGCGACGACATTCATCCCATTCATCTCCATCGGCACAGTTTCGAACTGACCAGGATCGCGGGAATTCCGATGGCGGGCGTGATGAAGGACGTCGTGATGGTCAACGGATACCAGGAAGTGGAAATAGATTTCGTGGCGAACAATCCCGGCCTGACGCTTTTCCACTGCCATCAGCAACTGCACGTGGATTTTGGATTCATGACGCTCTTCGATTACGTATGAGGCGTGCGCCAAGCCCATGAGCCTTTTCAGGAAAATCATTCAGACGAACGCGCCGACGGAAGTCGTGGCTATCCGGCTGCTGGTCGGCGGTGTGTTTTTCCTTGAGGGCATCAAGAAGTTTCTCTTCGTCGAACAGTGGGGCGCCGGCCGGTTTGCGCGAATCGGCATTCCGGCGCCGCACATCATGGGGCCTTTCGTCGGAGTGGTGGAAATTGTTTGCGGCCTCCTGCTTCTCGTGGGGCTGTTCACACGCATCGCGTCACTCTTGCTCGTGATTGACATCTCCGTGGCCATCGCCTCAACAAAAATTCCACTGCTTCTGAAGAGCGGCTTCTGGCCGGCCGAGGCGGAGGCGCGCACGGACTACTCGATGCTCATGGGCTTGATCTTTCTGCTGATCGTGGGCGCTGGAGCGTGGTCGCTCGACGCGCGGCTCTCCTCAAAAGCTGGCCATGGCTGAAAAGCTAGCGGCGCGGCGCCGATCGCGGACCGCAAGAAGTACAACACCGCTCCGCTCGAAGCGCTGAAATCCTGGCTTGACATTACTGTTGCGGAACCATATAGTTACGCATTATGCGTCACTCTACGGTTACACGTTCCAATGAAGCAACGTTCAGCGCGCTGGCCGATCCCACCCGGCGTGCCGTTTTGGACCTGCTGCGCCGCGGAAGCCGGCCCGCCGGCCAAATCGCACGCGCCTTCCCTATTTCACGCCCAGCCATTTCGAAGCATCTGCGGCTGCTGCGCCGCGCCAAGCTGGTTCAGGAGCGACGCGAAGGGCGTCTCCGCGTCTACGAGCTCGATGCCCACCCGCTCAAGGCGATTGACTCCTGGCTCGGCGGTTACCGGATGTTTTGGCGGGCCAACCTGAGCAGCTTGAAGCATTTCATCGAAACTGAAGAACCGAAACGGCGAACCAAGCCGCAGCGCAGGCGAAAAAGAAATTAGTTTGGAGGAAGCAACATGGCGACACCAGGCAGCAGTCCTGATGCAGATATAATTGTCAATGAAATCCACATCAACGCGGCGCCGGAACGCGTATTTCAGGCGCTTGTCGATCCGCAGCAGGTTCCGCAATGGTGGGGACAAGGCGGTGTGTACCGCTGCACGCGGTTCGATTCGGATTTGCGCGCCGGCGGCAAGTGGCGCAGTTCCGGCGTCGGGCCCGATGCCGGCAAATTCGAAGTGAGCGGCGAGTATCTGGAAATCAGTCCGCCGCGCGTCCTCGCGTATACTTGGACGGCAAGTTGGACCGGCGACGCGAAAACAGTAGTTCGTTGGGAGTTGATTCCGGCAGCTGGTGGTACGCTCGTCAAGATTCGCCATAGCGGTCTGGCTGCGTATCCGGAATTGGCAAAGAGCTACCAGGGTTGGCCGCGGATGTTGGGCTGGCTGCAAGCACTGCTGGAGCGCGGCGAAACAGTAGACGATCGCAAGTCTCTCTAGTCTCGCAAGCGCTGGCGGCGATCTCCGGGCATCGCAGAAATCACACTTGCGGATCGACAGGAGTTTTCAAATGACGGTAATCATCGCAATGCTGCGTGCCGTCAACGTCGCTGGCCACAATAAGGTCAAGATGGAGGAGCTGCGCTCGCTCTGCAAAACTTTGAAACTACGCGACGCCTGCACCTATGTACAGAGCGGCAACCTGATTTTCAAAACCGACGAGCCCGACCTCGACCTGCTGGCCAAGCGGCTGCAGGACGCCATCGAACGCAAGTTTGGATTTCGCCCCGGCACAGTCCTGCGCACCACGGCCGAAATGAGACAGGTGATCGCGCGCAATCCCTTCGCGAAAAGGCGCGGCGTTGAGCCGAATAGGCTGCTGGTCACCTTTCTCGCAGGCGAACCTGCCGCAGAAGCGCGGGAGAAAGCCGCTCAGCTCGACACCGCGCCCGAGGAGCTGCGCATGGGTCGGCGCGAAGTCTACATCTACTACCGCAACGGCATGGCCCGGCCGAAAGTTTCCTGGGCAAGCATCGAGAGGATCCTGAAGACCTCCGGAACTGGCAGAAATTGGAACAGCGTGACGAAGATGCTGGAGATCGCCGAGCAACTGGAAGCTTCCGACTAAAATCCCCCAAGTCTCGACAAACGAGCGAGCTATCGAAGTTGTCCTACCACCATACCACCGCCTTGCGGTATATTTTCACCCTGCTGAAAACGGCGCAGCTATCGCCGCAACTCAGATTCTCGGGAGCCAACGATCATGCTTCGCAAGACCATTCTCGCCATCGTAGGAGTAGCATCGCTTACCGCCGCGATTTTCGCGGCCGGAGCCTTGGATGGATATGCGATCGTCCCAGGTCCATCCGGGTATCACGTCGTGAAGACCATTCCCATCGGCGGAGACGGCGGTTGGGACTACTGCATCGTGGATAGCAACGCGCGGCGCGTTTACGTTTCACATGCCACGCATGTCGTCGTTCTCGACGCGGATACTGACAAGATTGTCGGCGACATTCCGGACACCGAAGGCGTTCACGGAGTAGCGTTGGCGCCCGATCTGGGCCGCGGATTTGTGAGCGACGGCCGCGCGAATACCGTTACGATTTTCGATTTGAAGACTTTGAAGACCATCTCCAGCGTCAGCACCGGCGGCCAAAATCCAGACGCGATTTTTTACGATGCGACTTCCAAGCGCGTCTTTGCGTTCAATGGACGCAGTGGCAACGTGACCGCCATCAACGGCGTGGACGGAAGCGTTGTGAATATGTTTCCGGTTGGCGGCAAACCGGAATTCGCAGTCGGCGCAGGAGACGGACATGTGTTCTTCAACGTCGAGGACAAATCCGAAATCGCGGAGATTGACGCGCAAAAGCTCACGATTACTCATCGTTGGCCGCTTGCGCCTTGCAAGGAACCATCCGGGCTAGCGATGGACGCCAAGAACCATCGTCTCTTCGCCGTTTGCGACAACAACATGATGGCCGTCGTGAATGCAGCGACTGGAAAAGTGATCGCCACTCCCAAAATCGGCGATGACCCGGATGCCGCCGGTTTCGATCCCGAACTTGCATCTCGCATTTAGTTCCAACGGCGGTTCGGGAACGCTTACCGTGGTGCGGGAGGATTCGCCCGAAAAATTCACGGTGGTCGAAGAAGTGCCCACGCAGAAATATGCTCGCACCATGGCCATTGACTTCAAGACTCATAACATTTTCCTTCCGATAGCTGAGTTTGAGACAGTTACTCCTCCCGGACAGCGGCGGCCGCCCATGAAGGCGAACTCCTTCGGAGTGCTGCTCGTCAGCAAGTAAATCCCACGCCGCGACCGCGGCCCAGCAGTCCAAACTTCCGCATTCGCCGGAATTCAATTTCGGTTATAGTCGCGCGTACGCGCTCAACGGCCTGTCTGCTCGGGCTAGTTCGCGCGTTGCAATCCTGGCGTGCCAGTGCGATCTTGCTGAACTCTGTGCAACCGACTCGACCCGATTCCGCCCATCATGAACCTGATGCGGTCAATCACTGATTTGGATTTGACTGATTCTTCGCGACTAGGTTCCATACCTTGTTGCTGGCGGCGTGTTTTCGGTTCCAGAAGGAAAGGAGCAATCGAAAATGAAGCTTATTGATGCCGTGATCAGGCCGTCGCAGCTCGAGGAGGTGAAGCAGCGCGTCACTGCCCTGGGCGTGACCGGACTCACGGTTTCCGAGGTGCGTGGCTTCGGCCGGCAGAAGGGCCACACGGAGACGTATCGCGGATCGGAATATACCGTGGATTTCTTGCCGAAGATTTTTGTAAGCATCGCGGTGTCGGAAGAGCTGGTTGACCCGGTAGTGGACGCCATCATCGAGGGCGCGCGCACCGGCGTGATTGGAGACGGCAAGATTTTCGTCTCGTCCCTCGATGAGGTGATACGCATTCGAACGGGGGAACGAGGTCCTGGCGCCATCTGACGATTTCGGCTGAACCGCGAATGGAACGCAGCCTTTATCCCAATCAGGGAGGAATTTCGTGATGCGAAGCGCATTTGTGGGACGCAGCAGAAAGTGGACGCTCGCTGCCATCGTCGCTTTCTTGTTCGCGACAGATTTTCGTGGGCTCGCTCAGCGTTGCGTTTGCGGATCAATCGCCGCAACCGGATCCCGCCGGAACCTCTACCGGCGACCGGACGCTGGTCTTCGACGCGGCCGGCAATCCATTTGTCGTCCCCGAGCCGACGGACAAGAGCGCGCCGGATTACGCGAAGAGCAAGCAGGAGTTCGATAATTTTCAGGCGCAGGCCGCGAAGGAGCCGCTAGCGTTGAAGCTTGCGGACGACGTGGGCCACGTGCGTCTGGGCGCGAACTTCTCCTGGACGCTGCTCACCGGTTACCTGGTGCTCTTCATGCAGGCTGGTTTCGCGCTGTTGACGTGCGGTCTGGTGCGAAAAAAGAACGCAGCGCACTTGATGATGCTGAATTTCGCGGCGTACGTTTTCGCGTTCCTCGCTTATTACGCGGTTGGATATGCGTTCCAGTTCGGTGCCGTCGCCATCAACGCGGCGCCCACGAATTTGGGCGGTACGCCGACGCTTGAATCATTTTTTGATCGGCAGCGGACAATGGGGCTTCCTAGGTGGTAAAGGATTTTTTCTCACCGGCCCTGCTTACGACGCCAGCAGCAATTGCCTGACGCTCTTTGAAGTGGTTTTCATGGAGACGGCCGGATACATCATCGTCGGCGCGATTTGCGAACGCATAACCTTCTGGGCGTTTCTCCTTTGCGAGTTATTTGTCGGCGGCTTGCTCTACCCGATTTCTGGCTGCTGGGTCTGGGGCGGCGGATGGATGTCGCAGCTAGGTTCGACGATGCACATGGGCCACGGCTACGTGGATTTCGCCGGCTCGACCGTGGTTCACGCCGTCGGGGGGTTCTGCGCGATGGCGCTCGCGATGATTCTCGGTCCGCGCCTTGGGAAATACGGGCCCGACGGGAAACCACGGGCGTTCCCCGCTTCCAATATCGTGTTCGTAGTCACCGGTACGTTTGTTTTGCTCTTTGGCTGGATGGGATTCAATCCTGGTTCCACGCTGGGCGCGACGGATCTGCGCATTTCGGTTGTCGCGGTGAATACCAATTTGTCTGCGGTGGCAGGCTCGGCTGCGGCGATGGTGTTGTGGTACTTCCTCTTTGGCAAGCCGGACATCACGATGGCTTGCAACGGAATGCTCGCGGGACTGGTGGCGATCACCGCGCCGTGCGCGTTCGTATCGCCCACAAGCTCGGTGATCATCGGCATCGTCGCCGGAGTTGTCGTATGTTTGGGCGTGCTGTTCAACGAACGCGTGCTGAAGATTGACGATCCGTGCGGAGCAATCTCCGTGCACGGTTACTGCGGATGGTTCGGCGCAGTGGCGCTGGGAATTTTCGCGGACGGCACCTACGGCTCGGGCTGGAATGGCGTGGGCGTCGCGTCGTATCTTGGCAGGGCTGGTCAGGGCGTCACCGGATTAATTCACGGCGATTTCTCGCAGTTCTGGATGCAACTGGGCGGCGCGACGCTCCTGGCGGCGTATTCCTTCGGCGCCACGTTCATCGTATTCAAGGGCGTCAACGCGTGGCGTTCGATGCGCGTCTCGAAAGAAGTCGAGCTAACCGGTCTCGACGTGCCGGAGTTCGGCATGCTCGCGTATCCTGAAGATGCCGTGGAAATGCTAGCTGCCGGGTCGCAAGCTCAGCAGCGAGGTGCGTAAATACTGACGCAGTGCGAACGAAAACGATTGATCAACGGTAAATAATATCCATGCCGCCAACGCCATCGCTCTCGACTGAGTTGCGCGATTTTGCCGCGAAGGAATCCGCGCGCATTCAGGAAAGTTTTGTGGCGACGCGCGACGGCCGTGCCGCGCTTCTAGGTCGCACCGCGCTGATCGAAACGATCGTCCAGCGCCTATGGGCGCAATACATATCGCCTGAACTCGATGGCCCGGCGGGTTTCGCCGCCGCAGCCCTGGGCGGCTTTGGCCGCCGCTGGCTGTTTCCGTATTCCGATATTGACATGCTGTTTTTGCACGCCGGAAACGGCACGGAAGCAAAGCTGAAAGACGCAATCCGCAAATTTTCCCGGGATCTTTGGGATCTGGGACTGAAGCTCAGTCCCGCCACGCGCACTCTCGCGGAATGCACCCGCTTCGATGCGGAAAATGCCGAGTTCGCGATTTCCCTGCTGGATTGCCGCTATCTCGCCGGCGACCGCGCGCTTTTCGCGCGTTTGCACGATGACGTGATTCCAAAGCTGATCGCGCGCGATTCGGCGCAAATCGTCAAACGCCTTGCGGACCTTACCCGCACGCGCCACGGAAAATTCGGCAACACCGTATTTCATCTGGAGCCGAATATGAAGGACGGACCGGGAGGCCTGCGCGATTACAACGTCGTCTATTGGCTGTCGCTTCTGACGGCCATCGAAAAATATCACGTCTGGCCGCGCGAAAACGCGGCGCTTCCGGAAGCGATCCAAAAGCAGTTCGACGCAGCTTTGAATTCGTTGATGTCCGCGCGCTGCTTCCTGCATTTGCGCCACAAACGAGACGACAACGCGCTGACCTGGGAGGCGCAAGACGCCGCGGCTGCGCACAAGATAGGCGTTGCGAATTCTTCCGCGGCGGCACATTCCTCAAATGGCGTGGATTCGCAACCGCTCACCGCTTCGGACTGGATGCGCATTTATTTCAGCCATGCCCGCACCATCCATCGGGTTTGCGTGCAAATGCTGGAAGAGATTCCTGCAGCGCGCCTTTCGCTGCACCATCAATTTCAGCAATTGCGCTCCCGCCTCTCGAATGCTGAATTTTCTGTCGAAGATGGAATGCTCACGCTACGCCAGCCTGCAGCGCTGAATGATCCGGAGTTGATTCTGCGCGCGTTTCGCTTTCTCGCACGCCACGGCCTCACGCTTAATTCGAGCACCGAATATCAAATCGAACGCATGCTCCCAGCGCTCGCCGAAGCGCCTCCAAGAGGCGCGGAGTTGTGGCATCTGCTGCAGGAAATTCTGATGGCGCCGCACGCCGCAGATGCGTTGCGCGCGATGCACTCGTTGCGCCTGCTCACGCTGCTATTTCCCGAATTTGCTGGAATTGACGCGCTCGTGGTCCGCGATTACTCGCACCGTTTCACCGTGGACGAACATACGTTTGTCGCGATTGATAATCTGCACGCGCTGCACCAGTCACAATCGAAATGGGACCAGCGCTACGCTGAACTCTTGGACGAGGTCGAACAGCCCGACCTGCTTTATCTCGCGTTGCTATTGCATGACGTAGGCAAAGGCGCGAAAACCGCAGATCATGTGCGTGCCAGCGTTGAGATCGCCGAACGTGCCCTCGACCGCCTGGACCTGGACGAACCCGATCGCGAAGCGGTCCTGTTCCTGATTGAGCGCCATCTGGAAATGAGCGCAGCGCTCCGTCGCGACATTTTTGATCCCGAGACAGTCCGCGCCTTCGCGGAAAAAGTGGAAACCCCCGAGCGGCTGAAAATGCTTTGTCTGCTCACTTACGGCGACATCAAAGCGGTGAATCCCGAAGCTCTCACACCCTGGAAGGCGGAAAATATCTGGCAGCTTTACATCGCCACTGCGAACCACCTGAATCGCAGCCTCGATCAGCGCTTGCACGTGGACGCGCATGACGAAGTGATGGCGCATCTGGGCACGCTCGCGCTAACGGTGGGAAGCCGACTGGACAATTTTCTAGAGGGCCTTCCCCGCCGTTATCTTCTTACTCACGCGGCGGGCGACGTGCTCGCGCATCTAGAAATGGCGGCTCGCCTCGGAAAAGATCCGGTACAAATCAATTTGCGCCGTGGCCGTCACTGGTACGAACTGACGCTGGTGACCAAGGACCGCGCGTCCCTGTTTGCCACGATGGCGGGCGTGCTGGCTGCCTGGGGCATGAACATCGTGAAGGCGGCCGCATTTTCCAATCAAGCCGGGACAGTCGTTGATACATTTTACTTTACCGACCGGTTCCGCACGCTCGAGCTGAACCTACCTGAGTGGGAACGCTTCCAAACCAGCATTCATGACGTCCTGGCAGGTAAAGCCGATCTCGACAAAATGTTGCGCGACCGAGTGCGGGCAGAGAAACACCGGCCGCCGAAGATCAAAGTGGAAACGCGCGTGAAAATTGATGACACGTGTTCGGCGCAAAGCACGCTGGTGGAAATTGTCGCGCAAGACCAGCCCGGACTGCTGCACCGCATCAGCTCCGTTTTCGCGCGCGAAAAGTGCAACATCGAAATCGCCATCATCGAAACGGAAGGCGAAACCGCGATTGACGTCTTTTATCTCACCACCAGCAGCGCCAAACTTCCGCTGGAGCATCAGGTGCGTTTACACGAAGCGCTGCTGACTGAATTCGCACCGCCGGCAGCGTAGGCAGAAATTTCTCGTAAGCTTTGCGGCGATTAACTTTCAGCTTGCACTTTTTCAGCCCCGCCGGTCCCTTTGCTTTCCAGTTCCGCCCATCGTGCATACAGCTCATCCACCACCTTCTGCGCCGCTTCCATTTGAGCGTACGCCTCATGCAGGCGGACAGCGTCGCTGGCGATTTCCGGCGATTCGAGCGCGGCGCGCTTGGCCCGCAGATCCTCTTCTGCCTTGGCAATGCGCTTTTCGATGGACGCAGCTTCGCGGCTTTCTGCCTGCGAGCGCTGCTTCTTCCTGTCCGCAAGCTTGGGTTGATCGCTGCGCGTATTCGGTCGTTCTCGGCTCACTCGCGCAGTCGTGGCCGCAGCGGCTGCGGCACTCTTCGTTTGCTGCGAACGCAACCATTCCTCCCACTGCGAGTAATCCGCAAAGCGTTCCGCAGCTCCGCGCCCGTCGAGCCCCAGCACAATCGTGGAAACGCGGTCGAGCATGTAGCGATCGTGCGTCACCAGCACCAGCGCACCGCGATACTCCAGAAGGCTCTCTTCCAATATTTCGAGGGTGGGAATGTCGAGGTCGTTGGTGGGTTCGTCGAGCAGCAATACGTCCGCGGGCTGAAGCATCAGTTGCGCTATCAGGACACGCGCGCGTTCGCCGCCGGAAAGTTTTCCCACCGTACGATTCAAATCTTCATTTGCGAACAAGAATCGCGCGGCCCAGGAGGCAACGTGAATTACGCGATCCTGATAAACAACCGAATCGCTGTCCGGAGCAAGAGCTCGCCGCAGGCTGACGTCTGGATCAAGCTGGCGATTCTGATCGAAGTAAACGATGCGCAGCGAATCCGCTTTTTGTATTTTCCCTGCGGTAGGCTCGATATCTCCGCGCAGCAGCCGAAGTAAAGTCGTCTTGCCGCTGCCGTTCGGGCCAACCAGACCGACGCGCATGCCGGCGGTAATAGCAAAGTCAATGTTTTCGAAAAGCGTGCGATCGCCGAGTGTTTGCGTGACGCCGTTCAGCTGTACCAACTGCTTCGTTTGCCGCTGCGATGCCGAAAAATCGATTCCGGCGGTGCCGGTGCGGGTCCGCGAGTTCAGTTCAGCGAGCTCGCCAATCATCTGGTGCGCCTTATCAATGCGGGATTTCGATTTGGTGGTCCGCGCCTTCGGCCCGCGGCGCAGCCACTCGATTTCAGTGTGTACCAGATTGGCCAGCGCATCCTGACGCTTGCCCAGCGCGTGCAGATATTCTTCCTTGGCTTCCAGAAATTTGCTATAGTTTCCATTGACACGCAGGAAACCGTCTTCATACGTGCGATTCAGCTCCACCATCTGGCGCGCCACATTTTCCAGAAAGTAGCGGTCGTGGCTCACGACCACATAGGCGAACGACGCATTTTCCAGCAGCGTTTCGAGCCACTGAATTCCGGCAAGATCCAGATGATTGGTCGGTTCATCGAGCAGCAAAATATCCGGCTGCTGCACCAACGCTTCCACGATCGCAAGCCGCTTGCGCCATCCGCCGGAGAGCGCTGAAGTCACAATCTCGGGATCCTCAAAACCGGCGCGATGAAGAGCCTCTTCGGTGCGGTACCCGCGATCGGTTTCCGGCACGCCCGATTTGGCGAGCACGTTTTCAATTACGGAGCGGACCGTCGCGCTCGCATCGAACTCGGAAATCTGCGAAACACAGCTGAGCTTAGTGCCTTTGCGAATGGCCACGTCACCGCTGTCCGGCTGCACGCGGCCGCTCAGAATTTCGAGCAGCGTGGATTTACCCGAGCCGTTCGGTCCGATCAGCCCGAGGCGTTCACCCGGCGAGATCGTGAACGAAATATTCCGGAAGAGCGGCACGATTCCGTATCGCTTGGACAAGCCTTGTGCATTGACAATCGGTGGCAAATTGAACAGTTTTCTCCTGAAATCAGTTTAACTGCTAAGAGCTCACACGACCGGGGAAAATATTCGCAGGAAATTAGAACCAATCGCTGCGGTAGGCAAACCACCAACTGATATAGCCAATGGGAATTGTGGCAGCCACTGCCCACCACAGAGGCAACGCCATATCCGCGAGCAGACCGAGGACGGTAAACGTGGCCCAAAATATTTTCTTCTGCATCCTCTTATTATAAAGCGACTGACGCCGCGCAAACGCCGCGTGTGCGAAACCGTCATCGTAGCCGCTGCCAGCGGGAATCACGAACGATTACACCGCGCGTTGCATCCTCTGCTCAAACCGCTCTGGCGTTGGCGAATCGTGCCCCAGAATCTTCTACATCGAGGGCGATGCCATCCACAAAAGTTACGGTCTTGCCCGAACTCGACGCCACACGCTCGCCGGGCACTAACACTCCGACGAGATTCAACGGGTCCGCGGCGGCGATCGTAACGGCTTCCCCCACGCTTGGTAGCTTACTCGTCACGCGTAGCGATTCCACCGCGACGGGAAGCGCGAATTGCTCGCCGAGAAATCCGCTGACAAAACGTCCGCCGCGAATCTGCCCTTGATCCTCCAACCGCCGAAACGCGATGAGCAATTCGCGCCAGCGCGGAACAATCGTTTCGCGCGTCACCATTTCCCGAAATACGACTCCGTATCTTCGCAGCAACATCCAGCAAGTGGATTCGACGACCCGCGAACGCTCGGCAGGCTCGCCCGCGTACAGCAGCGACCACCGTCCGGCGCTATGCCGCGGCCGCGCGTTGTGTCCACGGCCGTGTCCCGCGCGGCGCTTCGGATCAATCAGCGCGCGAATATTATCGAAGCCGTCCGCCGTGATCATTCCCGCGGTCACGAGTTCCCACAGTGCCGTTTCCACTTCCGCCTTGATCTTTCCGGTTCCGCGCACGATGTCCGCGAAAAACGATGCCCCGCGTTGGCGCAGGTGACCGAGCACGTCGCGCGCGGCGGGACTCAATCCGACGTTTGCGTCGTCGCCATTTGCCGCGTGCTGCGAAATCATCCACTCGGAATCTTCGCGAATGAAAAATGTGAGCGGAGCGGTGCTCGTCGGCACCACGCGGCGAATCCCGGCGCCATTTTCCGCCAGCGTCGCGGGATGCGGCGAGACACGGCCCCAACCGACAGCCCCGGTAAGGCAAAGCTGGTCGAGGACCTTCGGATCGTAGTTCGCAATCCGGCGCGCGAGTATCTGCTGTTCCCAGGCATTGGCGGGAGCTTCAAATCCTTGCAGTTGTTGCAGCGCTTCCAGCGTGCCGCGTTCGCCCAGAAGCTTTGTCTCGGGCGTCAGATGCTGCCAACGCGATAGCCAACGCATGAATTGCGCCGCAGTGACGGGTTGAATCTGCTTCCGCAGCGAACCGAGCGTCAGACGATGAATTCGCGCGAGCAGACGACGGTCGCACCATTCGGTGGCGCCGTGTGATGAGTCGGTGAACTGGCCGCGCAAAATAGTTCCGGCGGCTTCCTGGCGCAGAAAACATCTTTCAACGTCGGAGACTGCAATTCCCAGAAATTCCGCCACTCTCTCCGCTGTGACGGGCCCGAGATGCGCCAGCCATCCCGTGATGCAAGCAAGAATCGCGTCCTCTCGTGACGGTTGCGGCGTTTCAATCCGAGCTAGCGTCGAATCGAACTGCGCGGCGGGAAAAATAGCCGCGAATGTCGCGGCTTTCTCCGCGGCGACCCAGTAGGTGCGACCGTCGAAACGCGCGAGGGCGGCGCGCCCTGCGCTCACCAGCTCCAAAAAATAGTCTGACCAAGCAGAAACCGGACGCGGAATTAGCCTCGCGCCACCTTCACTCTCGGATTCGGGAATTGCGATCAGTTCCTGCAGCACATCGTGCAGTTCATCAGCGTCACGCACATCCGGCCAAGCTTCTTCACGCACTTCCGCGATCGCGGCAGGATCCAGGCGTCCTATTTCCGAGAGAACAGCCTCGGGCAGCATCCGACGCATTTCCACGGCGCGCGCGCGACGCTCTTCGAGCGGAGCGTCATCGAGGTAGGCGTAGGGGTTCGCATTCAGAATCTCATGCGAAAATTGCGACGGCACCGGCGTATCCACCGCAATGCAGCGAATCTTGCCCGAGCCAATATCCGCCAGGACGGTTTTCAACCCTTCCACGTCCATCGCTTCCGTTAGCGCGTCTTTCATCGTCTCGCGCGCGAGCGGATGATCGGGTATCGCGATATCACCTGAAATATTTTCCTGGCACGCCGCGGCTTCCGGAAACACGGCAGCGAGCAGATCATCGGAGCGCATCCGCTGGATCTGCGGCGGGACTTTTTTCCCGCCCATGAAGCGAAGCAGAGCCAGTGCGCGTCCAGCAACCCAGCGCCAGCGCGTGGTGAAAATTGGAGAAGCTAGCACCGCTTGCTCGAGCAGCGGCTCCACACTCTCGCCGTGCAGGAAATGAAAAACGTCGGCGAGAGGAAAGCTGTGCTGCTCGCTGAGGGAGATGTTCAGCCCATTGTCGGTAGCTGCGGCCTGCAGCTCAAAATTAAATGACCGGCAAAAACGTTTGCGCAGCGCGAGGCCCCAGGCCTTATTGATGCGCCCGCCAAACGGCGCATGAATCACCAGCTGCATTCCGCCGCTTTCGTCGAAGAAACGCTCCGCGATAACCGTTTCCTGCGTCGGCACCGCGCGCAGCACCGCCCTGCCCTGCACGATGTATTCGACAGCTTGCTCAGCGCCGGGACGATCCATGCCGCATTCGTCCTGCAGCCATTGAATAGCGGCCGCAGCTTGTGGCGAGTTCATCAAAGCGTCGGAAGGTACTGCGTTCTCGGTAAGAGCGTTTATTTTTTCCCGCACGTGCGCGACCTGCTGCGAAAGCTCCATCGTTCGCGAAGGAGCTTCCCCGCGCCAGAAAGGCACGTTGGGCGGCGCGCCCTTGGCATCTTCAACAGAGACAGAACCCGACTGCACGCGGCGAATGCGCCAAGAAGTGTTTCCCAGCAAAATGATATCGCCGCGCAGGCTTTCCACCGCGAAGTCTTCGTCCACGGTGCCGACCACGGTGCCTTCCGGCGCGGCGACGACGGTGTAGAGCGCATTGTCGGGAATCGCGCCGCCACTGGTGATCGCCGCAAGCCGGGCGCCCCGGCGTCCATGCAGACGATGATTCACCTGATCGCGATGCAGATATGCGCCATAGCGCCCGCGCCGCGCGGCAATTCCATCAGAAAGCATCGCGATAATTTCGTCGAAATCTTTGCGCGCGAGATTGCGGTAAGGAAACGCACGGCGAATCAGCGCGAATAGATCGTCCTCCTGCCAATCCTCGGCCGCACACGCCGCCACGATCTGCTGAGCGAGAACGTCGAGCGGCGCTTCGGGAATTTCGATGCGATCCAGTTCACCGTGACGAATCGCGCGCACCAGCGCGCCACATTCCAGCAATTCATCGCGCGTGGTAGAAAAAAAGCGGCACTTGGGAATCGCACCCCGCCAGTGCCCTGCTCTGCCGGCGCGCTGCAAGGCAACCGCAATCGAACGCGGCGAGCCGATCTGGCAAACCAGGTCCACCGTGCCGATATCAATTCCAAGTTCCAGTGAAGCCGTAGCGACCAGCGCGCGGACTTCGCCAGCTTTGAGTTTCGACTCAACCGCGAGCCGCCACAGGCGCGAAAGGCTGCCATGATGCGAAGCCACCGCGTCGTCGCTAAGAATCCCGCGCAAATGATGAGCCACGCGTTCGGCCAGACGCCGCGTGTTCACAAAGATCAGCGTCGAGCGGTGCTGCAGTACCAACTCGGCGATCCGCTTGTAAATCTCCTCCCACATCTCGTTCGAAGCGACGGGACCAAGTTCGCTCGCCGGGACTTCGATCGCCAGATCCAGATGCCTGCGCTGCGCGACCTGGACGATCACGGGCGCGCGCCGCGCGCTGCCCGTGAGAAATTGCCCGACCAGCTCGATCGGTTTCTGCGTCGCGGACAAACCAATTCGCGTGAGAGGCTGCTCGACGAGAGCTTCGAGACGCTCTATCGAAAGCGCGAGATGCGAGCCGCGCTTGTCGTCGGCGACGGCGTGAATCTCGTCCACGATCAGCGTCTTCACTGTGCGCAGGTTTTCCCTGCTCTTCGCGGCGGTCAGCAGGATATAAAGCGACTCGGGCGTCGTAACGAGAATGTGCGGCGGCCGCTTCTGCATGGCGCGGCGTTCGTGCATCAGCGTGTCGCCGCTGCGCACCGCCGTGCGGATTTCGGGCATCAAGTACCCACGCTCGCGCGCCAGTTGCAGAATTTCGCCCAGCGGCGCGTCCAAATTTCGTTGGATGTCGTTGCCGAGAGCCTTCAGCGGCGAGACGTAGAGAACTTCGGTTTGATCCAGCAGATCGCCCGCGATGGCCTTGCGCACCAGCATGTCAATGCACGCAAGGAATGCGGCCAAAGTCTTGCCGGACCCGGTCGGCGCGCAAATCAGCGTATCTTTCTGCGCCAAGATGTGCGGCCAACCCATTTCCTGCGGTTCCGTGGGCGTGCCGAACTTATTGACGAACCATTCGCGAACGAGCGGGTGCGCCCATCCCAGCGAGCGCGACTCGGACGAGTTTGCGATGGCTACGGGATCCACGGTTAGGCTCCGGCGCAAGACGTTCGCGAAAACTGGATGCGCGGGATGTCTCTAGGATAACACCGAGTGAAAAAGGAGGCGAATCGGAGGCGAGATGCGCGGCGTGCGGTTGCTTGAACCAACTGGGCTGCGTGAATCGTCAGCAAAAAAGAAAACCGGGAGGCAGCCCCGCCTCCCGGTTTCAATCGCAATCGCTCTCACTTCCGCAATCCGCACCCAATCAGCGAGAGCGCTGATTTTTACTTCTCATTCTTACCGTTATGCTTGTCGTGGTGAATCTCTTTGCTCGTCTTGTTCTGCTCCTTGTTCACTTGCTTTTTTTCCTGAGAGGTCAATTTGCCGCCGTTGGCTTCGCGGTCGGATTTGACCTGATGATTGATATGCGCTTCCTGGTGTTCGACGTGAGCTGTTTCGCCCGCCGTCATTTTCCCGCTCTCGACGCCATTGCCAATCCGTTTCTGCTGGTTCTCGGCGCGTTCACCCACATGGCTCATTGCCGGATTCGCGGGTCTGCCGTGATTCTCGGAAGCGAAGTTGGACCGGTCCATGCTGGCCGAGTGTTCGTGGGACGTTTGTTCAGAAGTCGCCTGCACGTGCGACTCATTCATCGCCACGCGTTCCTGTGACGTAGGCCGCGCCGCAATTCCGCCAGGACCGCCGTTAAAGCTGGTACGGTTCACCACAGTCGTGTTGACCACCGTTCGGTTGACGAAAGTGTTGTGAACAACCTCGGTGTTTACATGGACCACTGCGGTGTTATACGCGAAATGTCCACCGCGCCACTCGCCGCCCACGAAGCCCACTCCGCCGAAACCAAATCCGTAGTTCACGCCGCCATAAAATCCAACGTGCGGGCCCCAGTAGCCGGCATGGAATCCATAAACGCCGCCGGCGAAGCCCCAGTACGGAGGTGTCCACAGCAGGCCCACGCGCGGCGGAGCCACCCACACGCCCGGCACCCAGTAATAACCGGCGTCACCGTAAGCCCAATAGCCCGGATTCCAAAGATAACCTTCCGTCGGGCAAAGCGGTTGCTCGTAAACCGGCAATGCCGGCGGCGCCACGTGAACCGAAATTCCGACTGCGATCTGTGCGGAAGCACGCGACGCAACTGCAAAGGATCCTGCTGCCAGGAAAACACCGAGAACGAGTGCTCGAACATAATTCTGCTTACGCATCGCAAATTCCTCCCTAGATTTGGTTCTCTGGGCCGGCAATTTTTAAGTTTTAAAGTAGCGCCCCAACTTCGGAATGCGCCAAATCCTTACCGTATCTAACACCGCTACTCGCGGAAGGTTTCTCACAAATTTTCGGAAGCCAGTGAAGGCTCGCCTTGGTTCACACAATTATACGAATGGAAAAGAGGCGTGAACTACGAGATGTAGCAGTACTCCCCGAGTCGGTAAACGCTGGTTAACGTATTGATAATGCGGGGCCTATGCAGTGACAAAAATTGACTAGAACGGGATTTACACCAGCAGATTTTCGATTCGGATCGGAAGATCGCGCACGCGAACACCTGTCGCGTGATAAGTGGCCGAGGCAAGCGCCGAAGCCACGCCCGTGAGTCCAATTTCTCCCACGCCGCGCGCGCCATACTCGTTGAGCACCAGGTCCGGATAATCCAGAAAGATGCAATCCATCTCCGGGATATCAGCATTCACCGCGACAATATAATCCGCGAAATTGTTGTTGATGGGATGCCCATCGCGCGGATCGTACACCGTGGCCTCGAATAAGCCCATGCCGATACCCATCACGACGCCGCCGAGAATCTGATTGCGAGCCGTTTTTTCGTTGATCATGCGCCCGCCATCCATCACCGTCAGCCACCGTCGCACGCGCAGCCGCGCGATTCCGGGATCCACAGAGATTTCACAGAAATGCGCGCCAAACGAATGGGTCGAGAATTTTCGCGACGCAGGATCGGCGTCGGTCTTGGCCTGGCCGTCCAAACCCGCGAACTGCTGCATCGCGAGAATTTCCTGGAACGGCACGCCGCTGTCGGGCGATTTATCCTGCAAGTGAACTCGCGCTTGCGTCAATTTCAGCGTGCTCGGATCCGCGCCGTGAAAAGGCGAATTCGCGGATTGGGTCGCGGCTTTGAGCACGGCAGTCACGGCGTTCTCGGTCGCCTCTGCAATCGCCGGCACGACGGTCGAGGTGACGGAGGAGCCTCCGGACGTCGGCCCCGGAGGCAGCGACGTATCGCCCAGCACGACCTGAACCTTATCCACCGGGATGCCCGTCTTGTCAGACACCACTTGGGCGAAGACGGTGTACGTGCCCGTGCCGATATCCTGCGTAGCGCACGACGCGCGCGCGGTGCCATCGGCGAGCAGCCTTACGCGCACGTCCGCGGCGTGCCGCGAAGCAGGCCATGTACACGTCGCCATTCCCCATCCGAGAATCAGGTCGCCTTCTCGCATCGAACCGACTTTCGGATTACGCTTGGACCAACCAAACCTCTCCGCGCCGGTCTGATACGCCTCGCGCAGATGCTTGCTGGAAAATGGGCGCTGCGAACCCTCGTCTGTCTCCGCGTAATTGCGCAGACGAAATTCGAGTGGATCCATATTCAATTTGAGCGCCATTTCATCCATCGCGGATTCAATCGCAAAAAGCGCGGGCGTTCGGCCCGGCCCACGCATCGGCGTAGGCGTGCCGACGTTCAGGCGCACCAGTCGCTGCACAGCGGTGACGTTCGGACAGCTGTACAGCATCGAAGTCGCTTCCACGCAGTTTTCCGTGTAATCGTCCACCATCGAGGTGTGCTGCAAAATGTCGTTCTGCAAGCTGACCATTTTGCCGTCCGCCGTCGCGCCGATGCGTATCGTCTGACGAATCGCCGGGCGGTGCCCCACCGTCGTGAACATCAGCGTGCGCGGCACCGACAATTTCACGGGGCGGCCAACGTGGCGCGAGCCAATTGCAGCCAGCAGCGAATGTGGCCACGGAAATAATTTGCCTCCGAATCCCGACCCGATGAATCGCGAGATCACTTCGATATTTTCCAACGGGATCCCGAGCATCTCCGACATCACGTGAAGATGATTCACCACTCCTTGCGACGATTCGAAGAGCGTGACCTTGTCCTGACGCCATACGGCGATCGTCGCGTGCATCTCCATCGGGTTGTGAGTCTCGACCGGCGTGGTGTATGTCGCTTCGAGCTGCACCGGCGCTTGCTTGAACGCCGATTCGGAATCGCCGCGGTGATGTTGCGCCGCTGGAGTTTCGTTCGGAGTTCCCTGGCTAATGAAAACCGACGGCTTCTTCGCGTCGTAGTCCACATGCACAGCGGCGGCCGCAGCCTGCGCTTGCTCGAATGAATCCGCAATCACCAGCGCGACGAATTGGCCGTAGTAATAGATGTTGTCGTCATCAAACGGCGGACGGCTCTCCCCGGCGCGGCTCGAAGGCTCGAACGCGTTTGCGGGGCGATACAATTTCGGAAAATTGTCGTGACGCAATATCGCGAGAACTCCGGGCATTGCTTCCGCAGTGGACACGTCAATCTTCAGAATCCGGCCGCTGGCGATCGTGCTCGGCACGCCCACGCCATACGCCAGGTTTTCGATCGGGTAGTCGGCAGCGTAGCGCGCGCCGCCCGTCACTTTCAGCTTCCCGTCAATACGCGTCACCGGCTGGCCGATTACGGAAGTGCTCATTTCTATTCCTCTCGACGTCAAACTTCTGAATGGCCTATGTGAAGCTTACGCCGCTTGAGTTGTCGCTACTTTCAACGTCCGCACCAGCACACGCTTCGCAAGCTCCACTTTGAACGCGTTGTCGTGCAGCGGCTTTGCGTCGCGCAACGCTGCTTCCGCAGCCGCGCGGAAATTCTTCTCGCTGGCTTCGCGATTCTCCAGCGCGCGTTCGGCTTCCGGAGATCGCCACGGACGCGTGCCGACCCCGCCCATCGCCACCCGAACGCGGCGGATGCGATTGCCGTTCATCGTGACGACCACCGCGGCGGATGCCAGCGCAAATTCGTACGACGCGCGATCCCGCAGCTTCAAATAATGCGAGCGCGTGCCTTCGGGCAGAGCGGGCAACGTCACATGCGTGATCAACTCGCCGGGAGCCAGCACGTTTTCCTTCTGCGGCGTGGACCCAGGCAGCAGATAGAACTCATTCAATGGCACGCTGCGGTTTCCACTCGCGCCCTGAATCATCACGATCGCTTCCAAAGCCATCATCGCGACGGCCATATCCGAAGGGTGCGTGGCAATGCAATGTTCGCTGGTGCCCAGGATCGCGTGAATGCGGTTGAAGCCGTCAATCGCGGCGCAGCCGGAGCCAGGGTTGCGCTTATTGCAATCGTAGGCGGTGTCGCGAAAATAATAGCAGCGGGTGCGTTGCAGCAAATTCCCGCCCGTCGTCGCCATATTGCGCAACTGCGGAGAAGCGCCGGAGAGCAGCGCTTCCGACAGCACCGTGTACCGCTTCTGCACCGTCGCATCGTGCGCCAGGTCGCTATTGCGAACCATCGCGCCGATTTTTAGTCCGCCGTCGGGTGTGGATTCAACCTGCGTGAGCGGCAAGCCATTGATATCCACGACGGTTATCGGGCGCTCCACGTTCAGTTTCATCAAGTCAATCAACGTCGTCCCGCCGGCCACGAATTTAGCGCCAGCTTGCGGCGGTGCGGCATTCAAAGCGCTGTCCACGGTCTTTGACTTGGATAAATTGAAACGCGTCCATCGTGATTCCTCTCTTGCGCTCGCGCCTAGCCGTTTTTCCGTACGGTCTGTACGGCTGCGACGATGTTGTCATAAGCGCCGCAGCGGCAAATGTTGCCGCTCATACATTCGCGCACCGAAGCATCATCCGCGCCGCACGGCTCTTTCAGCAATGCTGTTGCAGACATGATTTGCCCCGACGTGCAGTATCCGCACTGAAATCCGTCGTGCTCCAGAAACGCCGCCTGCATGGGACTAAGCTCGCCATCCTGCGCGAGCCCTTCGATCGTCGTGATTTTGTCGCCCTGATGCATGATCGCGAAGCTGAGGCACGAATTCACCCTGCGTCCATTGACGTGCACCGTGCACGCGCCGCACTGGCCGTGGTCGCAGCCTTTTTTTGTTCCGGAAAGCTGCAGATTTTCGCGCAACGCGTCGAGCAGGGTGACCCGCGGTTCCAGCAGCACGCGGTAGTCCCGTCCATTTATATTGAGGACGAACCGCTCCGCGCCGGGAGCCTGCGATTTCCGGGACCGGTTCAACGACTGTCGCCGGCGCCGCAATCGCGTGCGGCGAATGAATCAGCGGCGCAGCCGCGGCTGCGATTCCCGCGGCGCTCAATTGCGTCAGAAATGAGCGGCGACTGAATTCATCGGACTTGTTGCCATTGCCGTTGGCATCGTCGGAAGGATTTTTTGAGACGGCTGCGCGCGAAGGCGCGTCTGACTCGCGATTCTTATTCATGGGTGGACCTTCGTTGGATTAAGACGTCTTCGGATGTGGCGGACGAACAGCTAACTGAAAGTCCATACTTGATGGCTATCGCGCAAATCTCAATACAGGGAACACTGTAGAAACCCAGGCCTCGGGCGACCATCCAGAACATCTCAATCGAGCGTTCAGATTTTCTTCAACCCGCGCGCGGCGTCTTTCAGACTCTGGCGATTTTCGAAGAAATCCGCCCAAGGATCTTTGCCTTTCAATCGCTTTTGAAAATTCCCTAGATTGAAATCGGTGGGATCGAGATTCGTCTTCACGTCAGACCAAGCCAAAGGCATCGAAAAGGGCGCCTCGTCGCGGCGCCGCACTGAATAGGGAGCGACCACGGTCTGCCCGAAGCCATTGCGGAATGGGTCGAGATAAACGCGCTCGCCTCGCGCCTTGATGGAATGTTCGACAGTGAAATCCTTCGGATTCGATTGCGCCACAATCGCGCCGAATGACCGCGCGAATTGCAGAATCTCGTCTGTATCAGGTCCCAGGCGAATGGGAACAAAAACGTGCAGCCCCCTGCCGCCCGAAGTCTTGGCATACGAATCCAGCTTCAAAATATCGAGTCCCTGTTTCACCTGCAACGCAGCTCGCGCCGCATCCGCAAATTTTCCCGAGCCCGGATCGAGATCGAAGCACACCCAATCCGGTTTGTGGGGCGACGCGGCGCGCGTCCCCATCACATGCACCGCGAATGCAGCCAAGATTTACCAGCGCGAGTTGAGTTTTCAGAGTGCCGCCGATGACGTAGTTCGTTGCTTCATTCTTAGCGTCCGAATGCTCGATCAAAATCGTCCGTGTATCCGCCGGCATGCTCTTGGGCTTTTCTTTTTGATAGAAACACTGCCCGCCCATGCCGTCAGGGCAACGCTCGAGCGTAAGGATGCGATCTTTCACGTAAGGCTGGAGCTTGTCAAAAATTGCCGCGTAATATTCGGCGAGATCGAGCTTGGTGTATCCTTCCTTCGGCCAAAAAACCTTGTCGGGATGCGAGATTTCGACGGGCAGCTTGTTCGCCGCGCTCTTGGTAGCCTTTTTCATGATTGCGCCTCCGGCAAGGAAACCTCGCGCGACTTCTTGTCATCGCGCAATCCCAGATAAACCGGCTGGCGAAGTTTTTTGTCCTCGGTGATTTCCTGATAAGAAATTTGCGCCACCAGTTTGGGCTCGACAAACGTGACGCCCTTCGCGCGCGGCGGATCAACAAACGCGGGTTTCGCACGAACCAGTGGACGCAGTTTCTTGTAGAGCGCGCTCAGAGTATCTTCGTCGAAGCCCGTGCCCACTTTTCCCACGAAGTGAAGTTTGCCGCCGCTGTAGGCTCCCAGCAACAAGCGCGCCGAAATATTTTCGCGATCCGGCCGGCGCGGTAAATCCTCCGATCACGAACTCATCTTCCTGATGAACCTTCACTTTCAGCCAATATTGCGAGCGCGATTCGACGTATGGCGACGATAAATCCTTAGCAACCAGTCCTTCGTAGCCTTTCTTCTGCGCCACCTTGTAGGCTTCGAGGCCGTTCGCAGCCAGCCGGTGCGACGGGATCAGGATTTTGCCGGAGCCGATTGCCGCGTCCATGACCTCTCGCCGAGCCGAAAGCGGCTGCTTCCGCAAATCTTTGCCATCGCGAAAAAGGCAATCAAACACAGCGTAAATCGCGTCTTTGTTTCCCTGCTGCAACAATTGAAAATGTGAAACGCCTTTGCGATCCACCACTATGGCCTCGCCGTCGAGAAGCAGCGTGTGAGATTTGAGCGCTTTCACTGCCGCCGCAATCTGCGGAAACCGCGCGACGCGATCAATATCGTTGCGCGACATCAAGCTCACGCGATCGCCCTCCTTATAAGCAAGGATGCGGAAACCCATCGTACTTTTCTTCGTACACCCAGCCCTTCTTCTCGAACGGCTTGCGCACCAGCGTCGCCAGCATCGGATGGACGCGAAATGGAATAGCATCTTTCAAAGGGATGCGGCTCGCTCGAGCGATGGAATTTATTTAGGAAGTTTTCCTGGCGCGACGGCGCGAAGCCGCTCCGCCCGATTTGGCAGCGGCCGCTTTCTTGGCGGAAGCGCTCTTGGCCGCAGGTTTCTTGCCGCAACGGCTGGCTGGCTTTGCGCGACTGTATTCTGGCGCTGGATCGCCGGTGGCGGCCTTGGCGACATCTCCGCCACCCTCTTGCGCAATTTCGGCCAGAAGCTTGTTGCTAATCGCCGACCGCGGCTTTTCCATCGTGAGGTCCTCGGTGGATGCATACTCATCACGATGCTTGATCAACAGCCACGATTTTCCCGGCTTGCTGCTGCCAAAGCCGCGAGTGCGCACCAGCACCCAGGAACCTTTCAGCTTTTTCCCGTGCAGCGTGAATTTGAGATCGCCTCTTTCGAGCGCCGCGTCCACATCTTCGGACACGGCGTCGGGAGCCCACGTCCCGTGATCCCACACCATCACGGTGCCGCCGCCGTACTCGCTCTCCGGAATCGTGCCTTCAAAATTCGCATAATCCAGCGGATGATCTTCCACCTGCATCGCCAGCCGCTTGACGCTCGGATCGGGCGAAGGTCCCTTGGGCACGGCCCACGACAGCAGCACGCCTTTCCATTCCAGCCGGAAATCGTAATGCAGTTGCGTGGCGCGGTGTTTCTGCACCACGAAGATGAGCGACGATTCTTTCTTATCCTTGGAAGTCTTACCGGAAGGTTCAGGCGTCACATCGAAGCGGCGCTTCTTGGCATATTCCTTCAGTGTCATTCGCTAGTCCTTGCACGCGCATAAGCGGCGGTGTCTAAGACCTATATAACTCCTGCCGCGATTTTGCACAAATCGCTTTCCGCTTATTTTCAGTCGCGCGCAGGCCGCCATCGCACCTCGCTTATTTCCGCGCGGCCGAGGGGCGCGCGCCGGTAGGGCTACTTAGAAAAATAAAAACCCAGCACCCATGAACCATGCAAAGCATCGTAGCGCATGCTTCGGTAAGCATCTTCTTTGCTGAGCGGTCCTTCGAGGAATAGTCCATATTGCTCCACCACCTGCGGTCGGATGTACTGCTCGAATTTGTGCCAAACTTCGCTCTGCGACCTTCCGCGCACTTCCCCTCCGAACCCGCCCATCGCTGCCTCCAGCGCAATATTTTCTACGCGCAGCGGAACATCTCAGCATCGAACAGGACGGTCTGGCGCACCATAAGGGCGTTACTGTAGGTGGAGGCGGATTTTACTCGACACGCGGCGTGCTCTTAAGATCCGGTAGGACGGCCCGTCATTCAGCCGCGGGGATTCCTGACGTCTGCATCCATTTTTCTATCTTCGCTAGATATTCAATCACGGCTTCGCGTTTCGCTGCCTCCGGCCACCCAAGCTCTCGCGCCAGCAAATCCGCCACATCCGGCGCTGCGCGCATCGCATCCCGCCAGCCATACAGTTGCAAGCCGATCCGCCGCGCGAGCACGTCTTCGATCGTCGCTGCCAATTCTGCGCGCGCGCCGAATATCACCTCCGCGCGAATTGGAGCGAGTCCTTCAAGCAGCGGACGCGCAAGATCTGGCTCCGTTCTCCGCAAGCTCCAATACATCCGAAGCACAAGAGCCATATTTTTCGGCCAGATGACGCGCAGTGAGCTCCGGCACGCCAAACTGCTTCGCAAGCGTCTGCCAAAGGTCGAGCGTGTAATCCCGCGAACCCATCAGAGGATGCTCGCAGCGTGGAGCATTCGCCACCGCCGCCGAGCTGTTTTTGTACTGCATTCAACGTGTCTTCGGCCATGGCGCGATAGGTCGTCCACTTCCCACCCATGATGCTGATCAAGCCGCTCAACTCGTCAGTTTCGACTTCGTGATCGCGCGCCAAATGTTTCGTGTCGCCCGATTTTCCGGCACTCACCAGCGGCCGCAGACCTGCCGTCGCGCTCACAATTTGATCAGGGGTAACAGGACGCGTCAGATACTTGTTCAGCTGGCGCAGAACATACGCCACTTCCTCTTTCTTCACCTCAAGCGGATCATCCAAGCTCGTTTCGTCGTCAGTGGTGCCGACGAGCAAGCGCCCTTGCCAGGGGATCGCAAAAAGGACGCGTCCATCTTCGGTTTTGGGAACGAGCAATGCATCTGTCGCTCGCCAAGCACTTCTCGCGGCAGTAAGACATGAATGCCTTTGCTCAGGCGCATTCGAGGAGGCGCCGCGGGATTGGCCATGCGCCTCAGCACTTCAGCGTGCGGCCCGGTAGCATTGATGAAGGCCCGCGCGCGAACCGAAAAGCGCCGGCCGCCAATTCGATCTTCGACTTCCGCCGCTGCGATCTTGCCGTCTTTCGTTTTTTCAAATGCAACAACGCGCGCATAATTCAGCGCTTCGCCGCCAGCCGCGGCGAATGTTTTCACCAGCGTGATATTGAAGCGCACATCGTCAAATTGTCCGTCTGTGTACGCCACGCTGCCGACTAGGCGATCGCCGCCAGAGCAGGCATCAGACGCAAAGTTTCTTCGCGCGGAATAAACCGGCTCGGCGCCAACCCATCGCGCCCCGCAATCCAATCGTAAAGTTTCAGACCGGTCTCGAAGTACGCCACATCCAGCCAACTGAAGCACGGAGTGATGAACTCTCGGGTGCGAGTGAGAAACGGAGCATTGCGCAACATGTGGACGCGCTCGTGCAAAGCGCGTTGCAGGACGCGATATTCCCGAGGGTCCAGCCGGCGAATCGCTTCTTCGAGATAACGCACGCCGCCATGCGCCATTTTTGTGGAAGCGCTGGACGTACCTGACGCAAAATCCGCCGCTTCGAGTTGCACGGTCTTGTAACCGCGGAGTTGCGAATCGAGTGCGCAGCCCGAGCCAGTCGCGCCGCCGCCGATCACGCAGACGTCGAACGATTGCCCCGCGATGCTTTGCAGCGCTTGCGCGCGGGACTTCATCCGCCCGCTCGATTCCTGCGAGGGATCATGCTGACGAACAGCTTAGCACTCTAGTTTTTGGAATGTCGTTGAAGCGCGCTACGAAAGCGCCTCTTGCATCGCTGCCTGCAGTTTGTTCAAGCCGGCCGCGAGATCAGCGCCCAGATGAACGCGCAGGGCGCGACGGTTGCGCTCCGCAAGCACCTGGAAATCGCCGCGCGCCTGCGCTGCCTTCACGATGCCGAACGTATACTTCTGTCCCGGCACCGGCAGGTCCGCCGCGTCATCGCAGGTGATCTGCAAGAACACGCCCGAATTCGGACCGCCCTTGTAAGCCTGTCCGGTCGAATGCAGGAATCGCGGCCCGAATCCCAGACAAGTCGCCACATGCTTCTTGTCGCGCACCGAGTGACGCATCGCCTGCAGCTGTGTCTGATGCGGAGCGTTTCTCTCGATGTAACCGAGCAGCGCGAAATAATCGCCGGCCTTGATGCGATTCAAATGCGCGCGCAAGAATCCCGCGAGATTCGGAGTTCCCTGCACCGCCTGCTTCAACGCAGCAGCATTCTTTTCGTCGGTGTAGAGCTTGATGCCCTGCTCTTCGAAGAACGGCGATTCCGGCGGCAGCGATCCGGTCTTTTCGTACTGGTCGGTCAATTTTCGCGTTTCGATTTTGCTGGCTTCCACGTCCGGCTGATTGAACGCGTTGATCCCGATGATGGATCCCGCCACGGCCGTGGCGATTTCCCAGCGGAAAAATTCCTCGCCGAGGTCGTACTTGTCTTTCAGCGCAATGCGCACTACGGGCTGCCCAGCCTTTTCGAGCGCGCTGATCGCCGCTTCCTGCTTGGCGTCGTCATCGCCCACCAGGCTCACGTACGCGAAGACGCGGTCTTTGCCGTAAACATCGGGCGCACCAACGGCTTCCCGGTCCACCGGAATCAACCCCTTCCCTTCTTTGCCAGTGGATTCAGCAAGAAGCTGTTCGAGCCACGCGCCGAGATCGGAAATCGCAGGGTGACGTGAAAATCGTCACCTTGTCGCGGCCCAAGGTCTGCGCCGTGCCCAGAATCACTCCCAGAATCGCGCCGGGATTTTCATCCGCAGGAACCGCCGAGGCGCAGGCATGCACCATTTCCTCGACGCGATCGAGGAACCTCGGCAGGTCCACGCCCTGAATCGCCGCGGGAACGATGCCAAAATTCGACAGCGCCGAATATCGTCCGCCAATGCTCGGCACGCCGAAAAATATGTGACGGAAGCCGTCCGCTTCGGCCACTTTCTGCATGTGCGAACCGGGATCGGTGGTGGCGATAAAGTGCTTCCCCGCTTCGCCGGCGCCCACAGCCTGTTTCACGCGCTCGTAATAATATTGCTTGAAAATGTTGGGTTCGAGAGTACTGCCGGATTTGCTGGCAACGATGAAAATCGTCTTTGCGATGTCAATGTTCTTGTCAATCGTGCGGATCTGCGCCGGATCGGTGGAATCGAGGACGTGGAATTGCGGATGGCCGGGAATCGTGCCGAAGGTTTTCTCGAAAACCTCCACGCAAAGGCTGGAGCCGCCCATGCCCAAAAGCACAGCGTGCGTGAATCCTGCCTTCGCGATTTCGTCGGAAAGCTTTTTGAATTGGTCTTCGTGGGAAACCTGGTCGTCGGCGACGGCCAGCCAGCCCAGCCACTTGCTTTCATCCTGGTTGGTCCAGAGCGAAGCGTCGCGCGCCCATAGCCGTTTTACTTTTTGCCCCGATTTCCAGTCTTCAAGGTTTTTTTTTACCGCCTGGTTCAGTTCCTCAGGCAATTGGTAAGTCATTTTGTTTATGGATGGAGGCTGGGCTTGCGTCGTGCGTTTCTCCACGGCCGCCAAGAGCTTGTCGAACGCTTCCGCAAACAGCTTCACTCCGTCTTCGGTCAATTTATCAGTTGCGGCTTTCATCGAGATGCCCGCGCGCTCCAATCCCTGCATGGTGTCGTGCGCCGCTTGAATGTTTTCTTCCAGGCTGGCGCGCGGTTTGCCGTGATCGCGGAAAGCGTCAAACGTGGCGGGCGGAATCGTGTCCACCGTATCGGGACCGATCAGCTCTTCGACGTAATACACATCGCCATAAGCCGGATTCTTCGTACTGGTGCTGGCCCACAGGACGCGCTGCGTCTGCGCGCCGCGATCCGCCAAAGCCTTCCACCGCGGACCGCTGAAGATCTGCTTGTAGCGTTGGTACGTAATTTTGCCGTTGGCAATGGCGACTTTGCCTTTCAGATTGCGCAGTGCCGCTTGTTCGCCGGCATTGGAGGTGGCTTTAATCTTGTCATCTATCTCGCCATCCACCAGCGTGTCAATGCGGCTGATGAAGAAGCTGGCGACGCTGGCCATGCGGCTCACGTCTCCGCCATTCTTGGCGTACTGCTCCAGGCCGGCGATATAGGCTTCCGCGACTTTCACGTACACATCGAGCGCGAACAGCAAAGTGACATTAATATTGATGCCCTCGCTGATTAGCTGCTGATACGCGGGAATGCCTTCCGGCGTGCCGGGGACTTTCACCATGAGGTTTTCGCGGCCCACGCGCTTCCACAAGCGCCGCGCTTCGTCTAAAGTCTCCTGAGTCTTATGCGCGAGGTAAGGAGAAACTTCCAGGCTCACGTAGCCATCGCGCTTTTTCGACTATTCATAAACAGGCCGCAGGAAATCCGCGGCGTCCTGAATATCCTTGATGGCCAGCTCTTCGTAGCGGCCTTTTGCGTCCAGGTCCTTGCGTTTTTCCAGTTCCTCCAGCGTTTTTGTGTAGTCCGTGCTGCCGGTGATCGCCTTCTCAAAAATCGTGGGATTCGAAGTCATCCCACGCAAGCCATCTTCTTCGATCAGGCGTTTCAATTCGCCGGTGGTCAAGAGGTTCCGGCGGATGTAATCAAGCCAAACGGACTGGCCAAACTTCAATAGTGCCTTCAGCGGATTTTCGGCGGGCTTTCCTGCGGCAGATGCTGAGGTCGGTTTTGCTGTAGTGCTCATTGGGATCTCCTCCAATCAAAATTGGAACGCTGGTTGCGCCAGGCTACTAAGTGGGCGCTATGAATGCGCCGAGGTTTCGTTTCAATCTGGAACGCGTGGTTCGGGGATCGCAGCCTGGCTCAGTCCCGGGCCGTACCCGAAGTAAGATTCTATCGCAGAATCACGATCCAAGAGTGCAAAAGCCAAATTGACCCGCAGGCGCGGTGCTCCTTGAGGATATCGGCCACGCCGGCCCCAGGATTACAGCTCCCGGCGCACCCCCGCCCTGATTGACACCTCGCGGCAGGCTGTTTAGCATCCGAGCAGAAATCCACGGAGCACGCCATGATCGCCGGAAAATTGTACACGCCACGTGAAGCCGCGCAGGTGCTGGGCATCAGCTATCCCACTCTCAAGCAGTGGATCTACAAAAAGCAGATCCGCACCGTGCAGACCGCCGGCGGCCATCATCGCGTCCCCGAAAAAGAAGTGGACAAGTTTCTCTACCGCAAAAGCGAGCGCGCTCCCGTGGCGGAACGCCGCACCAATTTCCGCCGCATCAGCGGCCGCAATCAGCTCGTCGGCCGCGTGATGGACATCAAGACCGGCGGCCTGATGGCGCAAGTGACTCTATCCATCGGCGGGCAGCACATCACTTCCATCATCACCGCGGACGCGGTGCGCGAAATGCGCCTCAAGAAGGGGCAAACCGTGGCGGCGCTGATCAAATCCACCGAGGTAATGATTATCAGGACCTAGACGGCCGCTGAACCCGGTCGATACTTTCCGCCCAATGCGCTTGTGATCACGCCGTAGGTTTAGCTTCTTCGCGATTCGCCGCGCCGTACTTGCGCAACAGACGAAACGGCCTCAGCGCGATATAAAGCGGCGCCAGAGCCCGGGGCAACCGCATCATCGCCCAATCTTCCTCCGCCGGAACCACAGCCAGACGCACTACGTAGCGCCATCCCGCGAAGAAACCGGTAAGCATCCTGCGCCGGTAGCGCAGCCTTCCAGCCGTAGCCAGCGTCTGCACTGGCCGGCTCAGCAGCATCCGCTGCATTTCGCCCGCGATTTCGCAGGCAGTCGGATCCGCCTGCACTCGCTGCAAAATCTCGCTGGGCAGCGGCGCCTGCAGTAGCCCGTGCGCCAGTGCCAAGCCGGTATGTACCATTCGTTCCGCGCGGAGCGACTTCGTTACACGGATAATCTCATCCCAATCTAGATTCGCTTGCGATTGGATCAGCTCAGCGACGTCGGCCACCCACGAGAATCGCTCCCAGAAATCCTTCGACCCGTGGATGCACAGCATCGGCAACAAATCCTCCGCCGTGAAGGTGAGGACTTCGTGATCGCTGATCCGGACCGGCGCGCGCCGCGCGATGAAGTAGTCCAGATCAGGCTTTACGGGAAAATGCCGCAGCGTGATTTCGGTATGAAGCTCCACCATCGCGTGCCGCGGCTCGTCGCGGTAATTGTATTCGCCCGGGACCAACGAGGGCGCAAGTTCCGGTGACAGAATCCAGTCGAATTTCGCTTTGTATCCAAGTGAAAGAATTATTTCATGCGCTTTCGGAATATCGCGCTGCCGCAGAATAATGTCGAGATCGTCGAATTCGCGCAGCGCGACGTCTCCGTAAGCCTGCGCCGCAAGCACCGGCCCCTTATAGGGCAGCGCGGGAATTTCGTGCTCGCGAAAAAGTTTGAGAATTTGAAGAAGGTCAGCGGTCAGATACAAGCAGCGAACGGTGTTCGCCCGGCAGGTATTTTTCAGTTGCTCCGAAGCAGCGGCGGGAATCGCGCTCGCAGCGATCGCCGACAGGTGGCGCTCCACCAAAGGCGTGATCGAATTCGCTTCCGCTTCGGCGAGGAGATATTCCCAATCAAGCGGCTGGCTCACAATTTCGCGTATTTTTTGCGCGTCGTCCGGCGCTAGTCGCGTTCGCGCGCAACAAGCGAGCAATTGTTTTTCGGCGCACGGACCAACTTGGGTTTTCGCCTTCATCCATTCCCCGCCCGAGGACGCGGCGAGGAAATTCTACGCCATAAGGGCGCAAGGCGCGGGCCGAGAATTCGCGAACGCCGCCCCGAAGTACCGCGCCATCACGCGGCCATCGGGTACTGCAGCGCGCCTTCCATCTCGATGCGGCGGCCAATCTTCAGCAAGCGCCTGCGAAAATCGTCGGCGTTCAACCCCGCTCCGGCGCAAACCATCTCGAAATCCGCGTGGCTATCAAAGAGAAATTCCTGGGCCTCGCGCCGCGCGCGCAGCGTCCCACCGCGCCACTCTTCCACAGCGTTCACGATCACAGCCGTCCACAACCGGCGCTCCGAGATCAAATCCTCCGTCACGTTGCTCTGCGTATCCAAGAAAACCTGACTGCCCATGTTTCCCATTTTTCCTCCTCGTTGCTGACCGGCTGTTTCGACCGGCGCACGCGTCTGCTAAATGCATCCCGAACGCCAAAACCGCTGCATACGCACGCACTCGCGAGGCAGCAATCAAGCATCCTGAACTGTGCGACTTACAAGGCGTGAGGATCGCTGCTAGGTCAGAAAACATCGCGCGAACATTAGCGATTCGATGGTTCGCAGACGCGCAACTGTTTCGTGGAGGAACAACGCCGAATTCTAGCTGTTTCAAGCGGATGGCAATGGATGAGTGAAAAAAAAGGCTGCAGCGCCTACTGCACCATTTCGGTACTGAGAATCTCCCGCAGTTTCGCGGCAAGCGCCGCCATCGTGAACGGCTTCTGCAAAAGCGCCGCGTCAGTATCCAAGATTCCGTGATGCACCACAGCCTGGTCCGTATATCCTGACATGAAAAGCACCTTGATCTCCGGGCGAATGGTTTTGACGCGGCCCGCAAGTTCTCGCCCGCTGATTCCCGGCATCACCACGTCGGTCATCAATAGTTGAATCGGCCCCACGTGCATCGCCGCAAGCTCCAGCGCCGTATGGCCGTCTTCGGCGGCAATCACGGTGTAACCGGTCAGCTCCAGGTACTCGCGCGCGAGTTCACGTACGCCCTTTTCATCTTCCACCAGAAGCACCGTTTCCGAACCACGCGGCAATTCTCGCGCGTCGCTCTTGCCGTCGCGTCCGCGCACAGTTTGCTCATCTTCAATCCGCGGCAGATAAACCTTGAAACTCGTTCCACGGCCCGGCTCGGTATACACCCACACATACCCGCCGCTTTGCTTCACGATTCCGTATACCGTAGCCAGTCCCAGCCCCGTTCCTTTGCCTTTCTCTTTGGTCGTGAAGAACGGCTCAAAAATGTGCGCCTGCGTTTCGGCATCCATGCCGCAGCCGTTGTCTGTCACCGCAAGCATCACGTATTTCCCGGGAGACAGCACCGCCGGTGGATGCGCGGCAGCCTTATCCAGCTCGACGTTCGCAGTTTCAATCGTCAAGCGGCCACCCTCGGGCATCGCGTCGCGCGCGTTCACCGCGAGGTTCATGATCACTTGTTCGATCTGACTGCGATCGGCCTTGATCAATCCCAGGTCCGCTACGCTGGAAGTCTCCAGCTGAATATCTTCGCCGATCAGGCGCCGCAGAATTTTTTCCATATCCACCACGACGCTTTGTACGTTCAGCACCTTCGGCGCCAGCATCTGTTTGCGGCTGAACGCCAGCAATTGGCGCGTCAGAGAAGTTGCGCGCTGCGACGCAGTCTGGATCTGTTCCGCGCTGCGCCGCAAAGGATCGCCCTCGGCAAGCCGTTCGGTCATCAAGTCCGCATAGCCCTGAATGACCATCAACAAATTATTGAAATCGTGCGCAATCCCGCCGGCCAACCGTCCCACCGCTTCCATTTTCTGCGCCTGCCGCAGCTGCTCTTCGAGCTGCTTGCGGTCGGTAATATCCAGCGCCATGCAAATCGCGCCCTGCAGTTCGCCTTCAGCCGTGCGCAACGGTTCGACGTGGCAAGTATATGACCCGCCTTTCCATTCCACGTGGAAAGTCACGGCCTCGCCCTTCGTCGCGCGGCGATGCGCCGCGATAGGCAGGAACGTCTGATCGTTCGTTTCAAAATAGTCCATCAACGATACGCCCACAATTTGATTGGGCTTCAAACCCAGGCGCGCCAAACCAGCGCCCAACGCCGACGTGAAACGCAGGTCTTTCCCCACCGTCCACAGCACGGCCGGTAATTGCTCCACCAGCACGCGCAATCGGGCTTCGCTCTCGCGTATTTTTTCTTCGGCGCGTTTACGCTCGATCGCCAGCGCAATCTGGCCGCCCACCGAAACCAAAAATTCCAGATCGCGTTCCGTGTAGGCAGCTTCATTCTCGTAGTGCTGCACCACCAGAACGCCAATCGTTGCCGCGGGAGTCCGCAACGGCGCACCCAGCCACGACGGAGAAGGTGTGCCGACCAGCTCCACTTCACCTTGCGCGGCGAGCTCGTCAAAAACCTGCTGCGGGATCAGCATCGCGCGGCCCGTACGGTACACATAAGCCGTGCAACTCCGCCCCACCTGCTGCGGCGGCGGCGCTTCGTCAAATTGGTCAATAAAAAACGGAAAGTGAAACATTCCCGAAGATGGTTCATACAGCGCCACGAAACAATTCTCCGCATATAACACTTTGCGCAGCGCTTGATAAACGAGGTACAGCAAATCGTCCAAGTTGTCGGTCACGTTCACGGCATGAATAATTTCAAAGGTTACTTGCCGCTCGAGCTCGGAACGCTTCCGCTCGGTGATGTCCTCCATCGATCCTTCGTAGGCCACGATCTCGCCGTTCGAGACGCGCACTGCCCGAGCGTTTTCCGAAACCCAAATCCGCGCGCCATCCTTGCGGCGCAGTTGGTATTCGAAACTTTCCACTGAGCCGTGCTCCATCATCCGCCGCTTGAATTCCACGCGCGCTTGCGGATCCGCGTACAAATCCTGACTCATGTCTTGAATGCTGAGAATCATTTCCTCGGGAGACGAGTAACCGCACATGCGCGCGAGCGCCGGGTTCACGCTCAGAAGCTGCCCTTCCACCGACGCGCGGAAAATTCCTTCCACCGCATTCTCAAAGAGCTGGCTGAGTTTTTCTTCCGCCTGCTGCTGCGCGCGCTGCGCCTCGCGCCGCTCGGTAATATCCTCATAAATCGCGAAACTCCCGACGATTTCCTTGTTCTCCACCAACGGCACGCATGTAATTTGCACTTCGACCAGCGATCCATCGCGCCGCCGCCGCTGGGCGCTCGCGCGTACAACTTCTCCAATCGCCGCGCGCTCGGTGAAAGCTCGCGCGTCTCCCGCCAATTCCTTGGGCGCAAGCAATGAATCCAGCTCTCCACCGCGAATTTCGGCTTCTTGATACTGGAAGAGGCTTTCGAACGCAGGATTGCACAACTGGACGCGATGCCTTTGATCCAGCACAACCATCGCATGGGGGTTGCTGGAGAAAAGCAGGCGCAGACTCTGCTCCGTCACGAAAGCGGATTCCGCGGCTCCCGAGTTTGCAGAGCTAGGTGCAACAGACGTTCCGCGCCCATTAGTGCGCAATAGACCATCCCCGTTTTCCGGAAACGCAGTGACCTTTTTCGCCATTTGTCAGGTTCGGAGCAAGGCTCTCTCGCTGCCCAATGACCCCATGTACCGGTTATAGATAAGCGGCAATTTTGCGACAATGGTACGAACGTACCAAATGCTCACATTCCGTGGCACTTAGCTGCTCTGCGCCAACGCAAAACACCCTGGGGGCGCGGGCAGATATTGGGCCAAAAAAAAGTGGCCCGGTGCCGCGCGCAACTTCCGCACGCGACGTCCGAGCCACGAATTTCTCTCTTGCTTACAGACCTGCCTGAGTTGCCTTACTTTTTAGGACGTGATTCCGGAGGCACCCAGCCGCTCGCACGATAATAAGCCACGAGCAAACCGTAGTGCTCGCCCATGTGTTCCGTGTAGCCGATCCAATCTTCCAGATGTTTGATCACTCCCGCGTCTCCTTCTTTTTCCGCGAGAGCCGCGCCATCTGCCACCGACTTCTTCAGAAACGCCACCGTTTCCGCTTTGGTCTTATATTCGCTCACGGGCGGATCATTTCGTGCGTCGCCGGCCTTCGTGCCGGTCAAACGGTTGATCATGTCGTAGTTCGCGCCGGCAATGTGCAGAATCACCTGCTGAAACGTGCGAACCTGAGGCGTCAATTTGTAGGAGTATTTATCCTCCGGCCAATCTTCCGCCATGGTGATCAGCCTGCCGCCGACATCATTCCAATTATCCACAACGGCTTTCGTCGGCGTGCGCGGGAGCCTTCGTCTGCGCGCCATCCTGCGCTTGCGCGATTCTTGCGGAGCCAGCGAGAGCCAGCAGCGCGAGATGAAACATCGAGCGAACGACATATCTCATGAGCAATCTCCTTCGTGAATTGCCCTCGCCGTGCGCCCCAGGGTCGGCGGCTAGCCTACCGGGCTTTGGGAATCAAGTCCAGCAACTTGCCTTCTCAGAAGTCGCACCGCAACTGCACATGGACCGTGCGTGATCACGGACGAGAGCGCCGGTACTAAAAATTTAGCCGCCTCGGCCCAAAGAAGTCAGTTTGGCGCAACGCTTCGGCTTCGGTAAGATGGAGTCCAGCCCTGATAAGGACTCATACCGTCATGGAAAACGAAGAACCAAGTACAAAGCTTCCCCGCAAATCCTCAAGAAAGGCAGCCAACAGAATTCGAGCTGATCGTCCGCGGCGAACATTCCGACCCTTTCGCGATCCTTGGCCCGCATTGGATCACGCAGATGGCAAACGTTCGCTGGCGATCCGCGTCTTCCGTCCGAACGCTACCGAAGTGACCCTGCTCGGGAACAAGAACAACGAATCGTATGGTGCGCGGCAGGTTCTGCCCGAAGGTCTGTTTGAGGCCATCATCCCAGCTCCCGCTTTCGGCGTTGCGGCAGGCGATACGGTACCGCCGACCGCGTATCGCCTCCGCATTCGATTCAGCGACGGCAACGTGCTCGAAACTCTCGATCCTTACGCGTTTCCTCCGGTTCTCACCGAGTATGATTTATATCTATCCGGCGAAGGCACGCACTACCTGAAGTACGAAAAATTGGGCGCGCACGTTCGCGAAGTCGCTGGAGTTCGCGGCGTGCATTTCGCCGTCTGGGCCCCGAATGCGAAACGCGTCAGCGTGGTCGGAAATTTCAATTTCTGGGACGGCCGCGTCCATCCCATGCGCCATCGCGGCGAAAGCGGCATCTGGGAAATCTTCCTCCCCGGCCTCGCTGAAGGAGAAGTCTACAAATTCGAAATTCTCGGGCGCTTCGGCAATTACCTCGGCCTGAAATCCGATCCGTACGGCTTTGCCGGTGAAGTCCGGCCGAAAAACGCCTCAGTGGTCCGCAACATAGACGGCTATCAGTGGAAGGATCGCCCGTGGATGGAGTCGCGCGCGCTGCGCGATTGGCTGCACTCACCCATGACGATTTACGAATTGCACGCAGGCTCCTGGCGACGCAAACCCGACGAAGGAAATCGCTGGCTCACTTACCGCGAACTCGCCGACGAACTGATTCCCTACGTCAAGCGCATGGGCTTTACCCACATCGAACTGCTTCCCATCATGGAGCATCCCCTGGACGCTTCCTGGGGCTATCAAACCGCCGGATATTTCGCGGTTACCAGCCGTTACGGCACCCCCGCCGATTTCATGTACTTCGTGGACCGCTGCCACCAGGAAGATCTCGGCGTGATCCTCGATTGGACTCCCGCGCATTTTCCGCGCGACGCGCACGGCCTCGGATATTTCGACGGCACGCACCTCTACGAGCATGCAGACCCGCGGCGCGGCGCGCATCCTGACTGGGGCACGCTCGTCTTCAACTACGGCCGCAACGAAGTGCAAAATTTTCTTCTCTCGAACGCGCTCTTCTGGCTCGACAAATACCATCTCGACGGGCTGCGCGTGGATGCCGTCGCTTCCATGCTGTATCTCGATTATTCGCGCAAGCCCGGCGAGTGGGTTCCCAATCCCTTCGGTGGCCGCGAAAATCTGGAGGCTATTGCGTTCCTGAAACACCTGAATGAGGTTCTCCACAGCCGGCATCCGGGCGCGCTGATGATCGCCGAAGAATCTACTTCGTGGCCGGCGGTTTCGCGTCCCACCTACGTCGGCGGCCTGGGCTTCGACCTGAAATGGAATATGGGCTGGATGAACGACACGCTGCGCTATTTCGCGCTCGACCCGCTCTATCGCCAATACCACCACAACGAACTCACCTTTTCGATGATTTATGCTTTCCAGGAAAATTTCATCCTGCCGCTTTCCCACGATGAAGTCGTGCACGGAAAACGCACGCTCCTCGAAAAAATGCCCGGTGACGATTGGCAGAAATTCGCGAACGTCCGCCTGCTCTTGGGTTACATGTACTCCCACCCCGGCAAGAAGCTTCTCTTCATGGGCAGCGAGCTCGCGCAGAGAGACGAATTCTGGGAAGAGAGCACCGTGGAATGGCAGCTCGAACAGTCACCCTGGCATCGCGGCATCCAGCGGCTACTCGCCGATTTGAACCGCCTGCACGCGACGGAACGAGCCTTCTACGAAGTGGACTTCGAATGGGCCGGCTTCGAATGGATTGATGCCAACGATGCCGCCGCCAGCATCCTTACCTTCATCCGCCGCGCGCGCAACGTCGAAAACTTCATCGTCTCGGTCTGCAATTTCACTCCCGTTTTGCGCGAGGAATACCGCGTCGGCGTCCCGTCGGCCGGCTACTATCGCGAAATGCTCAACACCGACTCCGCCTACTACGAAGGCAGCGACAAAGGAAACGCCGGCGGCGTCAATGCCGAACCAATCCCCTGGAACGGCCGCCCATGGTCCCTGAAACTGCGCGTCCCGCCCCTCGCAGCCGTCTACTTCAAGCCGCAACGCGACTAAGCACCCGCCGCTTGCCCCAGCCACCACGCTGGGGCAACTGCGTCATTTTTCACGGAACATTTTTCCGGGTGCCTCCGTACTTACGTGCAGGAAGAGCACGGGAGGCTTCCCCCAAATGCGAAAAGTCCTTCGATCAATAGCAGTTGCTGGTTTGTCGGCTGCAATGGTGTCGAGCATGGCAATGCCGGTCTTGGCCGCGCCCCCAGAGCGCTATCTGCACGTCCGCGTGGAGGATCCCACAAAAGGGGAAAGCGTAAACGTCAACGTCCCTCTCTCCATGGCCGAAAAAATCCTGCCCACCGTGAATAAAGGCGCTCTGCACAACGGCCACGTCACGATCAACCACGCCGACTTGAACGACGTGGACGTACGCGCCATTCTCGACGCCATCCGCACTGCCCCCGACAACGAATTCGTAACGGTAAAAGAGAAAGATCAGGACGTCCGCGTAGCGAAATCCAACGGCAACCTCATCGTACATGTCCGCGACACCACCAAAGGCGGCGAAAAAGTGGACGTCACTGTCCCGATGAAGGTCGTAGACGCGCTGCTCTCGACCGTAAAGCAAAATGAACTCGATGTCGCCGCCGCTCTGCAAGCCCTCAGCGCAGAAGGCGATGCGCTTCTCGTGACTGTCCAGGACGCAACGCAACACGTGCGCGTCTGGGTGGATTCACGCAACACGCAAGACTAATTCGGACTCGATCGAAACGAGGTGATCGCGATGATTCTGCTAGCAAAGGTAGTTCTCGGCGCTGCGGCCGTCGCCGCTGCCGGTGTTGGATTGCTCTGCAGCGAGGGCCTAATCGAAGTGAACGTAGTGGAAAAGGCGCCGGAAGCTCATCACGTCTACGTGCTCGCTCCCGCCGCGCTGGTTCCCATGACGGTGCGCTTCATCCCCAGCCGCAAATTCGGCCACGCCTCACGGGAACTGCAGCCATGGATGCCGACGATTCGCGCTGCGCTCGATCAACTGCGCGAGACGGACGACGTCACTCTGGTCGAGGTCACCGAACCGGGCCAGCATGTCGTCGTCACCAAGCAGGGCGGCTCAGTCGTAGTAGACGTCAACGACCACGATGAAACAGTACACGTCTCCGCGCCGATTCGCGCCATCTCCAGCACCATCGAACAGGTTGCCGCCGCGAGCGACGACTCCAGCAACTAGCTCGCTGCGGATTCCCTCACTGGCGGGCGCTGCGAAGCCCCTCGAAGCGCCCGTCAGAATCAGGGATTTTTTGCCGGCACCCAATACACTTCCTGCTGCAAGGATTGCTTGGCGAATCCGCGCCGCGTAAGTATCCCCATTCCCAGTTCGATCATCTGCGGATGCCCGCACAAATATCCGGTGGTGTCGGCCGCGTCCAGCGCCCACTGATCGGTGTACTTGCGAATCAAATCCTCCACTCTCCCAATCTCGCCGCGCCACGCGGCGTCCTCCCACGGACGGCTCACCGTCGGAACATACGTGAGCCACGGCACCTCGCCGGCAATCCGCTCAAGTTCCCCGCGATAACCCAATTCCCACTCCCGGCTCGCGCCCTGAATCACGTACAGCTTCAAATCTGCAGGAAACCGATTCTCCTTCCAATCGGCGTACAGCGTCCGGATATACGACACGTACGGCGCAATGCCCGTAACAGTCGCCAGCAACAAATGATTGCGGTGCCCGCTCTTCAAATCCAGCGTGAAGCGCCCCTTGGCGATCTTGCGCATAAACATCTCATCGCCCACCTGCAGCTTGTGCAGCAGCGGCGTCAATTCGCCCTGCTCCACAAGCTCAAAGAAAATCTCGATCTCGTGCTCGTACGGCGACGACACAATCGAATAAGCCCTCTCGACTTTTTTCACCGCCGTGTCCACGCCCAGCGTCGCATATTGCCCCGCCACGAAATTAAATTCGGCGCCGGGATCCAGCTTGATTTTCCAAAGGTCCGGCGCGAAGTTTTCCCGATGCGTAATCCGCGCGCGCAAGAATTTTTCTTCAGCTGTCCTCATATCGCTTCACTCCCAAGTGTGTCGCGCCCCATGCAATCCGAAACATCTCCGCTAAAAAATAAGAGGCGCTCCGAAACTTCCGGAGCGCCTCCGAGCACTGGAACTAGAGGACTGCCGTTACGGATGCTGTTGGTCCTGCCCGAACATCATAGGATTAAACGGCTGCGGCGTCCCGGTGATTTTATCTTTCCCGTCGGTGATCACTTTGGTCAGCAGCATCGTCGAATCCTTGCCCTGAAATTTCACCAGGCCGTACGGACCGGCCTTCGCCGCAATCCACATATCGCCGGAACCATCTTTCATTCGATAGTGCTCCGTCGCAAAAGTTCCTGCGGGAGTCGTCACCGACTCGGGGCCGACGTCCTCTGCTTCGCTGCGAATGTCGGTGGGCTTCTTTTGTCCGTGCATCTGCACCATCTGCGCCGGCATTTCCATCGGCGGATGGTTCGGCATCTGCATGATCATGCGTGAGACTACAGTGTCCTGTCCATCCACCACGGTGAGCGATTTCATAATCATCTCGCCGCCCATCCGCGTATTCGTCATCGTGTTCTCGAACCAGTAGGCGTCCTTGCCGTCCACCGTTTCCTTGCCCACAATCACCATCTCCATCGACGTCTTCTCGCCCTTCGCCGTCGTAAACTCATACTGCCCGCCCAAGCCGACTACGGGGTTCAATATCCCGCGCAATTGCGGCGCGCTGCGCATCCCCATCTGAGCACTCGCCGCCAGCGCCATCGCCATCACCACAAAGCAAGCAATACCGAACCGTCGCGCCAAAGTCATGGCTTATGCTCGCTCCTTTGAAAGCAGCGCAAGAGCGCAAAGCTATATATCGCGTCCCTTCGAATCTTCCATCTTGGAAAGGTCGAACGTTGTTTGGATCTTCACTTTCCCGACGACGCAGTTGAATTCGACCGCCTTTTCATTCGGCGAAATCGAAGGTTCCCCACCGCCGGTCTGCATCGGAAAGCTAAATACGATTCCTTGCAAGGTTTTGCCGTCCTCACTATGCACCAATTCCGCTTTCGTCGCACTGATATGTTGTTTGGTCTTCTTGCCAATCAGAACCGCGGCGCCCTGCAACGCTTTTTCATCCATCGATTGAAATGGCGTCATATCCGGTCCGCCGAGATACACCTTATAGGCGTCCACCGGCAACTCCAGTTGCTTCTCAGCCTCATCTTCCTTGATTTTGCCTTCGATCACGGAATTTCGATAACCCGCTTCCCGAATTGTCCGCGAAGAAATCCAGCGAACAATGAAATTCGCTTCGGTGGGCGGTGGCGGTGCTTCCCCCGGGCCGGGCTGATTTGCTGGGGCGCTCGCTTGACTTGGCGCAGAGCCAGGCTGACTTCCCGGCTGGGTGTTCCCCAGCCCAGGCGTCTTCACGCCGCCAGCGCTAGACGCGTCCCCCGTTGCTGCTGCCGCCGCTGCCAGGTTGCTCGCCTTCCAACTCACATCAATTTGCACAATCTTGCACCACGGAGAATCGTTAAGAATTTTCTTTATGTCATTCGCGTCCCACTGCTGGTACGGCTTGACCTTCCACGGATCTCCGCCACCCCACGCAAGCGCGGCCAAAATCACGCATGCCAACGCACCCGTGACCAGCTTCGAAAACCGTGGTATGAGCGATAAAGTATGTTTCCTGCGTTTCATATTAAAACCTCCCAATCACGAGCGGAGCAGTTGGCGGCTCGGATAGGCTTCAAACAGTATTCGCCGTCAAAGGTCCGATATTAAGCCAGGGGAGAAACCGCGACCGTCATTTTTCAAGTTTCAAGGCAGCCAAATATAGCAAAGTCGCTTGCAAAAACGCGGCGGGTATTCGATCGCGCTCGCTCGCACTTCACAATTCCAATCCCCAGGCGATACCTGAAACTACCTCAGCGGCTAGCCCTTCTGGCAACAAGTGGATTTTCGGCTTCCGCGCTCGCGTTTCCTGTTTGTCGCGACGCTCCCAAGACGCGCTCCACGCGATACATCGGATCCTCGCGCGATTCAAAATGCATCCGCATCAGCAACTCACCCACCAGCCCCACAGCGAGTATCTGTACGCCGAAGAGACATAGCATCATTCCCAGCACCAAGAGCGGCCCGTGCTGCACGAATATCGACGCCTGCGAGAAGATTTTCTCCAGCAGTAAGAATGCCAGGATGCCGCCGCCCAAGAACATCCCCAACAATCCCGGCGGCCCGAAGAAGTGCAGCGGCCGAGTCATGTAGCGCATCAAAAACCGAATGGTAATGATGTCGAAGAAAACGCGCAGCGTGCGCGATATTCCGTAGTGAGACTTCCCGCCGGGCCGGACGATATTGCGGATCGGAACTTCTACAATCTTCGCCCCATTCCACGCCGCCAGCGCAGGAATGAACCGGTGCATCTCGCCATACAACGGAACGTCCTTGATAATCTCGCGCCGGTAAACCTTAAAAGTCGTTCCGAAATCGTGGATGTCCACTCCGGAAAGCTTAGCCATCATCCAATTAGCGATGCGCGAAGGCAGCCGCCGCAAAATAAAATTATCCACGCGCTTCTGCCGCCACCCGCTGACAATATCGCACCCCGTCGTCTCCATCGTTCCCAGCAACGTCGGAATGTCCGCGGGATCGTGCTGCAAATCCCCGTCCATCGAGATGATGATGTCTCCCGACGCGTAATCGAATCCCGCGGCAAGCGCGGTCGTCTGCCCGTAGTTCCGCTTCAGACGCAGCACCGCGACGCGCGGATCTTCCGCGGCGATCTGCGCCAGAATCTGCGGAGTCGCGTCGGAGCTCTGATCGTCCACGTACACAAACTCCACCGGATCAAAGCGCCCGGTCATAATGGCGCTCAACTGGCTGTGCAGTTCGCGCACGCTCTCTTGTTCGTCGTGGAGAGGAACTACCACCGAATAACGCGGCGGCATGCCTGAGTGCTCCCGCATAAGTTCAGTTTAACTCCCGATAGCTGATTAAGCGAATCCCGCGTTCCGAAATTGCACTTCTTACGCCGTGATCCAAAAGTCCCTGCAACTCGTCCTCTCGATGCTTCTGAAGGCGAGACCCCGACCGCGCCAAATCCGCGTCGCAAATCCCCGGATGCAGCATGATCTCCGTCGTCCCGTCGGCAACTGTGCCGATTATGCCACGCAACAGTGCCGGCCCAAGCCGTCCCGTCGTAGCCAAGCCTAGAAAATGATCCGGAGAGGATAACCCGTACTTCTTCGAGATCGTGAAAAATTGGGGAGCGGTCGCTCGCACAGCCCCCGCCGCCAAAATCTGCAGCGAAATTCCCTGCCCTCCCGCCTTGCTGGTCTCCCAGGAATCCCAAAGATCTTCGATCGGCTTGCGCACTCGCCTGATTCCGCATTCCTTGGCGACTTTACCCAGCACTTCCATTACACGCGGATGAGCGTGCGTATGCTTGTGCGTGTCCAAATGCGTCGGCTCGATTCCCGCAGCCCGAATTTTGGCAATTTGCGCGCGCAACTCCCGCTCGATTTCCTCTCCGCGAATCATCCCCGAGCTGATTCGCGCGACAAAAAACGGCAGCGAGTCCGGCAAAGTGCCACTTGCATCCACAAGTGACGCGACGCTCTCCCTTGGCGCCACGCATTTACCGCCTACCAGCACCATGTGGCAGCCAACTCCCAGCTCCGGGTTCTCTCGCGCACGCTCGACAGCGTCGTCGAAGGCATCGCCATTCGCCATCAACGTTGTGCTGGTCAGAATTCCCTCGCGATGCGCGCGCACAATCCCTTCGTTCACACCACGCGTCATGCCAAAGTCGTCGGCGTTGAGAATTAATTTTTTCATCGAGACCGCGAGCATTTCCGGAAGGACCAGCAAATATTATCACGCAGCCGCAAGACGATGCATCCAGTCAACTTAAATCTCATCGCCACGACTTTCTCCCGAGACGCTCGAACGCTTCGCCGAACATCAGGAGAAATAAAATGCGCCGCGCACGCATTTTTGACGCCACTCGCGCGACAATCCAAAGAAAAAATATGAATGCTTCGTAAAAGTTTTCAACAGTTCTGTTGAAAACCGTGTGGAAAGGCCGCCACAAAATTAAAATTTATCAGCAATTCGCTGCAAAAATCCTCTTTGCACTATTTCAGTGCAGTACTCCGGCCCGCCATGGAAATAAAAAATTTGGAAAAGCAGCAGGAAAAATTCCAGACGCGAAACCTAGTACCAATGCGGCGGCGGATCCAGCTTGATATCAATCGTGGCTGTCTCGTCTTCGATGTCGTACCACTTGCCGTAAGTGTGCAAACCTTTCGCGATCACCTGAACCAAAATTTTTCCAGCCGGAATCGCCGGCACCTTCACCGATCCGTCTTCGTTCGTCTTGAAGCTCAGTTCGGCGAGCTTGTCCTTATGCAAGAATCCGCCGGCTTCGTTGAAACGCACGTACACGCTCGCGTTCCCAACCGGTTTATCTTCACTGTTTGTAACGTTGATCCTTAGGTGGGTGGTGTGCGGAGTCGCCGACTTATCATCCTTCGCGCTCGGCTTATCGTCCTTCGCAGCAGGCTGGTTCTGCGCGCCAGACTTGTCCGTATTGTTCGTCTGAGCGAAACAAGGTCCGGCGCAAAGCAATCTAATTGCCAAGAATGCTGCGAGCGCGCACTCGGAGCGAATTCCCCGGCGGATGGTGGCGGCATCCATGCACCTCCGTTCTACTCCAATCGGACGAGTCTCTCAAGCCCCACGGCTCGCCGCGGACCCGCGGCAATTTTCGCAACTACTGTCGTAGTCGCGTGCGCCGAGTTCAATCCTCTCGACCGTTCGCTCTTTGCATCTTTGGTCTCTCGCCATGCCGACGAATGTCGTAGCCGAGCTCGTCTGAAGTATGATTGAGATTCGATTCCGCCAACGCACGCGGAGCGATGAGAAGTATCCCGCCTTCGCAGAAAGTTATAGAAGGCTTCGCATGCGATTTTCCGCGCCGCGTCCTGAAATGGACACGGCGCATAGCCCGAGCACGGTCACGAAACATTTCAGGAGGAACGAGATGGGCTTTTCCACCGATGCAATTCACGTGGGCCAGGAACCGGACGCGCTCACCGGCGCGATTGTCGCGCCGATCTATCAGACGTCCACCTACGTGATCGAAGCCATGGGCAAAAGCAAAGGCTACGATTATGCCCGCACGGCCCATCCCAATCGCAAAGCCCTCGAGCGCACCATTGCGAAACTCGAAGGCGGCCACGCCTCCTACGTTTTTACTTCAGGAATGGCAGCGATCGATTCTGTCTTCCGGCTGCTCCGTCCAGGCGACCACGTCATACTCTCGCAAGCGGTCTACGGCGGCGTCTTCCGCCTCACCACTCAGCTCCTCGTCCAATTCGGCATCGAGTTCAGCTACGTTGACACCTCACAGCTCGACAAAGTCACGCAGGCAATCAAACCTAGCACGCGCATGATTTACGTCGAGACGCCCACGAACCCGACGATGATCGTCACGGACATCGCCGCCATCGCAAAGCTAGCGCACAGCAAAAATCTGCTCGCCGTCGTGGACAACACATTCCTAAGCCCTTACCTCCAGCAGCCCCTAGCGCTCGGCGCGGACATCGTCGTCCACTCCATGACCAAGTTCCTCAACGGCCACAGCGACTGCACCGGCGGAGCCGTAATCGTCAGCACGCCCGAGCAAGCCGAGAAAATCTATTTCGTGCAACGCTCCGCCGGCGCTGGTCTCGCTCCAATGGATTGCTTTCTGGTTTCGCGCGGCGTAAAGACTCTAGCGGTCCGCATGGATCGTCACAATTCGAACGGCATGGCCGTCGCCAAGCACCTGGAAAGCCATCCCAAAGTAAAATACGTGATTTATCCCGGCCTAGCCTCACACCGCCAACACGAAATCGCCAAAAAGCAGCAACGCGGCTTCGGCGCTATGATTTCCTTTGACCTCGGGTCACTCGATGCCGCCAAAAACTTCCTGAACCACGTGAAGCTCTGCTCGCTAGCTGAAAGCCTCGGCGGCGTCGAAACCCTGATCTCCCTGCCCGCGCTCATGACCCACGCATCCATCCCGCCCGACATCCAAATGCAAATCGGAATCACGCAAGGTCTGGTCCGCCTCTCAGTAGGCATCGAAGACGTAGAAGACCTGATCGCCGACCTAGAACAAGCCCTCGCGAAAATTTAAGCGCCTGGCTTAAGTATTGCATCTGTAGCGGCGGTCGCGGCGGCGGACGCCATCGTTGCGATGGCAAACACTCCGCATACCAAGGTCCGGCTCACTTGAGAGCGGTTGTCATCCCGAACGCAGTGAGGGATCTGCTTTTCGTCGCAACCCCAAGAACAAGCAGATTCCTCGGTCCAAATTCGCCCTCGGAATGACAGTTCTGCGCGTTTTTCTGTAGTCTGTGAAAACCGCACGAAATCTCGGGCTTTTACTTTTCCGCCCGCTAGCGCTTTACGGACTCATCGATCCAGTTTAGATACGCCTCTGAACCCTCCGCCACCGGCAAGGCAACAATCTCCGGCACCTCATAGCTGTGCAATTCGCGCACAGCGTCGCGCAAACCCGCAAACCGCCTCTTCGTAGTCTTAATCACCAGCAAAAACTCCTTAGCCGTCTCCACTTTGCCCTTCCAACGATAAACCGACCTCACCGGCGCCCCAATCTCATTCACGCAAGCCGCCAATCGTCGCTCGACAAGCACCCGCGCAATCTTGCGCGCCTCTTTCCGCGACCCGCACATCACCAAAACCACAATTTTATCCGTCATCGAATCCCGCCAAGCGCCTTTACTCTTGCGACTAGCCCAGTTCTTTCGTAACTTTGTTTTGGAGGCCAAGATACAATATCCGCCCGTGACGAAACAAACGATCCACTTCGGCACCTCCGGCTGGCGCGGCGTAATCGCCGACGATTTCACTTTCCCTGGCGTCCGCCGAGCTTCCACCGCGGTCGCCGGACACGTCAGCGCAGGCAAGAAATCCCCTACACTCATCGTTGGTCACGACACGCGCTTTTTTTCGCCGGAATTCGCGCGGACCGCGGCCACAGTCCTGCGCAAAAATGGCTGCCGCATCGTCTTCTGCCCGGAACCGACGCCAACTCCAGTCCTCGCTCACGCCATCATCCACAATAAACTCGATGGCGGCGTCAACATCACCGCCAGCCACAACCCCGCCGAGTACAACGGCCTGAAATTTTCCGGCCCCGACGGCGGCCCCGCCCTCCCGGAAATCACAAAAGACATCGAAAAGCGCGCCGCCGCTTTGCCCGAAGACGAAACTCCCTTCCAGGAAATGGCCGACGACTTCGAGCGGCTCGACCCGCGCGCCCCGTACTTCGCGCAACTCGAAAAAATGATTCGCTTCGACGTGCTCACGAAAGCCAAAGGGAATTTCGCCTATGACGCCGTCCACGGATGCGGCGCGGGCTGGCTCGATCGCATCCTCACCGACCACGGCATGACCGTCGAATCCATCCGCACCAAGCGCGACGTCCTCTTCGATGGCTCAGGCCCGGATCCCTCAGAAGAAAATCTCGCGCCCCTGAAAAAGCTGGTGATCGAAAAGAAAGCGCTCGCCGGACTCGCCACCGATGGCGACGCCGATCGCTTCGGCATCCTCGATCGCGACGGCTCGTTCGTCCAGCCCAACCACATTCTAGGCCTCGTGTTCGATTACCTGCTCGAAACGCGCGGCTGGAAACTCGGCGCGCACCGCAGCGTGGCCACCACGCACCTGCTCGACGCCGTCGCCCGCCTCCACGGCGTTAAGGTTTACGAAACGCCTGTCGGTTTTAAGTATGTCGGTCCGCTGCTTCGCGAGGATAAGATTGCGCTCGGCGGCGAAGAGAGCGCGGGCATGACTATCCGCGGCCATCTGCCGGAAAAAGACGGGATCCTCGCCTGCCTGCTGGTCGCGGAAATGATTGCGGCGCGCGGCGCTTCTCTCGGCGAGCAGTTGCGCGAACTTTTCCGTAAAGTCGGCCGCGAATACTGGCCGATTCGCATGAACCTGCATCTGCCTGCTGAAACGCAGGCGAAGTTGCCCGAGCGCTTGCGCGAAAATTTCAGCGAATTCGCCGGGCGCAAGGTCGCCAAAACGGATCGCACCGATGGATTGCAATTGATTTTTGACGACGGCTCGTGGGTCCTGATGCGCCCTTCGGGCACCGAGCCAGTTGTGAGGATTTACACCGAAGCCGCGAAGCCGGCTGCCGCCGAAAAATTGGCAGAGGACGCGCGCGCGTGGATCACAAAATGAAGAAGCGCCTGACAAAAATCCGGCGACCGAAAGCGCGTGCAGCAACGCGCCCCCACGCTGTGGCCGCAGGAAATCCGCGCGAAACATTCAGCGAGCAACTCGGCAGCTTTTTCCGCCGCAGCATGAACTGGTTTGTGGTAGCCGGCTTCGCGCTGCTGCTCCTGCAAGACATCTTCGGCACCCACGGCGTCCTGGCCATGCATCGCTCGCAGGTGGAAGCCCGCAAAATCCAGCAAGAAATCAATCAGCTAGACAAAGAAAATCAAGCCCTGCAAAACCACGTGAAAGACCTGAAGACCGATCCCGCCACCATCGAATGCATAGCCCGCGAAGACATGGGCCTGGCCCGCCCCGGCGAGCACATCTTCAAAACCCAGCCAAGACCCGCCGACCCAGCCCACCCAACAACGCCACAACAACAGCAACAACCCTGCTCGTCGCAATAATTCCGCAGACAGTTCGAATAGCGTCTAAAGTGCAGCGAGAGCATCGGCCCAAGCGCAGCCCTCTCCGCGAATCAGCCTTTGTAGCGGCGCACTTCAGTGCGCCATCGTTCCGCCTTCGCGATCAACAAAATCGCCCAGCCCAATCTGGGAGTGCGGCGGCTCGCCGCCGCCGTCGCAAGTAAGCCCCGGCACAATGCGTCCAGGCGAGGCTTGCCTCGCCAAGCACAGTCGCCGACCCATGCGCCCGTCTCTGTGCTCTCAGCCTGTTCTCTGTGCCCGGCGTTTACCCCGACATAGTCGGGGTGTTAAATCTTTGCCTTCGACTTTGTGCTCGCAACCTCGAACGCAAATCGCAAAGTCCGCCGGAACCACGCCGCCATCTCCGCTCCATGGCCCTTCATCCGCGTCCGCGCCACCGACAATACAACCATCCCCGCCGTAACAATCAAAAAGCCCAGCGTAGCCACCGGAATCGTCTCCATATTCTTCCGCAAAATCGAAAATCGCCCGTACACAAACTCGATGTGCACCCAATAAACCAAAAGCGAAGTCTGCCCCAGCTGCACGATGGGACTGAACGGAATCCGCGCCACCACCCACCGGCACCACCAATAGCTCACCGGAAACAAAACCAACATGATCCCCACGCGCGCGAGAAAAAAGTTAGGACTGGTATGCCAGTAATCGTAAACCGCAGACATCTGCGCAGGCCGTGCATCCAACCAAGCCGCGAGAAAATAAAACGCAACGCCCGCCGCACCCAATAACCCGACCGCCTGAGCGACATTCCGCGTCGCCCAATCGCCAAAAAGAAAAAATCCCAAGGCCAGCCCCGCGAACGTAAACCCCGCCCACGGAAAAACCGGAAACAACCAAGGCTGCGGCGCGTTCAGCGTGTGCACTCCGTTGATGTAAGACTCGAGATACCAGGGCAACCACGAAGGACGCCAGGTGGTGTAAAGCGCAGGAGTAGCCAGCGCAGTCACTGCCGTCGCCGCCAAAGCAAGCGCGATGTTCGCAGCCCGCGATTGCGCCAACCGGGAAACAATCGCCACCAGCACGATCGAAAGCCCGATCGTGTTCAAAATGTCCACGCGCAGCAGGTCGGTCCACGGCGCCCAAGGCAGCCCCAACAAATATTCCTGCAATCTAAAAAGATAACCCAGCGCCAGAATCTCCAATCCGCGCAAAATCATCGTCCGCATGATCTGGTTCGGCGCAATCCCCTTCTTGCGCGACTTGTCCGTAACCAGCGCGCAGGAAACCCCGGCAAGAAAAAGAAAAAGCGGCGCAGGAAGCGTCCCGCTAAGCTGCGACCACTTGAAGAAACGCGTAGCCCGCGCCGAAGCATTCAGCCACGAGTCGTAGGAATGCACCTCAAACATCAACACGCAGGCAAACCCGCGCAGCCAGTCAATGTAAGCCAATCGTCCTTGTTTGGAAGGCGCCGCCATGCGGTTTTGAGCCGCACCAGAATCGCACAAGTGTTCCCCACCTGGAACCGCAAAGAAGGTCGTCACGCGGGTCTCTTCCGACAACTCAACTTACGCCCTATGGAGTCTCGTGGTTAAATACTTGCATGAAGGTGATGGTGCTATATACCTTGACCGCTCTGGTCACTGGGTTGCACAACTCTTACGAAATCATGAGCATTGTGAATGGCGCTCCGATTAATTTGCTAAACTGCGCTGCGTTGTTGGGCTCTGTGGCCCTCCTCGGAGCCGCGGTTCTAACGCGAATTCGACTACACATAGCACCGAGAGTCGCGCTCGGGGGCTCCCTTTTGTCGTGGATTTTTTATGCCCCGCTAATTGTTGTCAGCTTCTTGATGCCCTTCTCAACTCGCTTCGAAATTCGATCACTCATTTTGTCGCGCGAATACGTCCCGCTGGTCGGTGCGTTTGTGGGTCCAATCCTCCTGGCTGCTTCGACAACGATCTCGATACTTTTCTTCAGACGCAGCCTAGCCCCCGCCGAAGTTCTTCGCTGAACCCACCGACACTTCAGTAAAATCCATCGCGATGCCAACCACCTCGAAATCCTGGCAAATGAATCTCCCAACCGCCGCCGGCATCTGGGCCGCGATCGTCATCCTCGCTGGATTTTTCGGGATGCGCCTCGGCTACGGAGGCCGCGCATTCTCGCTGGCGCTCGGCGTTGCGGCCGTGCTCTTCGCCTTTGAATTATTCCTCGCGGCACCTAGCGTTCTCGATCAAGCGGGCCAAGCACTCGGCGAACACGGCGGCGTGCTCGCGCCACTCATTCCGCTCTTCGCCGTGCTGATCTACACCATCGGCGTCACGACGAATTGGAAAATGGCGCTGATCGGCGCGGCGTACGCGGTGCTGCCTGCCCTGTTAGTCGCGAGCAGCGCCGGCAAACCGCCCGGCACCCCGGCGGATTACCTTGCCGCAATAATCGTCTGGCTCCCAGTCGAATTCCGTTGGATGTACCGCCTCTTCCCCTATCCCACGCAATTGACGCACACGCTGACTATCCTGCTCGCGCTCAGTACGGGAGTCGCGGCCTTCGTGTTGTTGCGCCGCATGGAAGGAGTGGGCTACGCCATCGAATGGCGGCGCGGCTTCGCGGGAAACGTGCTCGCCCACTTCGGCATTTTCGCCGCGATCGCCGTAGCGATCGGCATCCGCATCGGCTTCCTCACCTACGACCCGTCGGCCGCGCGCCTGCGTTCCTTGCCTCTAACGATCATCGGTATTTTATTTTTCACGGCGTGGCCCGAGGAATTTCTCTTTCGTGGCATCCTGCAGAATCTTTTTCAGCACACCTTCAAGAATCAGTGGGCCGGCTTGATCCTGGCCTCAGTAATCTTCGGCCTATCGCACATCTTCCACGCGCCCTACCCCAACTGGAAGTACGTAGCGGTCGCCACGATCGCTGGCTTCTTCTACGGCCACACCTGGATGAAAACCAAATCGCTATTCCCAGCCGCAATCGTCCACGCCCTGGTGGATATCCTGTGGCACGTTCTGTTCCGCTAGATTCCTCGTTCTATTGGTCCGCTGCGCGCAAGAGGTGTCATCCCGAGCGCAGCGAGGGAGCTGCTTTTTCTGCGCTTTCCGTCCTACAAAACTACTTCACCACGCCGTGCAGCGGGCTCGAAGCCGCGGCATACAATTTCTTCTCAATCCGTCCAGCCAAAAACGCCTTCCGCCCCGCATCCACCGCCGAACCCATCGCCTCAGCCATCAACACCGCATCCTGCGCCTCGGCAATCGCAGTATTCATCAAAACGCCGTCCGCGCCCAATTCCATCGCCAAGGCCGCGTCCGAAGCCGTCCCCACGCCCGCATCCACGATCAACGGCACTTCCGTAATCCGCTCGCGCAAAATCCGCAAGTTCGCCACATTCTGAATCCCCATCCCCGAACCAATCGGCGCCCCCAAAGGCATCACCGCCGCCGCCCCCGCATCAATCAATTTCCGCGCCGCAATCAAATCGTCATTGGTATAAGGCAGCACCACGAACCCTTCCGCCACCAGAGTTTTCGTCGCGCTGATCAATTGCTCGGTATCCGGAAACAAAGTCTGCTGGTCCCCAATCACTTCCAGCTTCACCCATTCAGACAAACCAACCTCGCGTCCCAACCGCGCCGTCCTCACCGCCTCATCCGCCGTGTAACACCCCGCGGTGTTCGGTAAAATAAAAAAATTCTTGCGGTCAATGTAATCCAGCAGCGATTCCTTCGATTTATCCGTCAGGTTCACGCGCCGCACCGCGACGGTCACCATATCCGCACCAGAAGCCTCGTGCGCGCGGCGCATTTCCGCAAAACTGCGATATTTCCCCGTACCCACGATCAGCCGCGAATTGAATGTCCGTCCGGCAATCGTCAGTTGATCAGGCATGAATGCTCCCACAAACTATTGTAACGCCGCGCATCGCCATAACGCGCTGGACTGCCACGCTCACGCCAGGTGGTGCGGCCGCGGCTCTTCCACATCCGCATAAAGCCGTGCAATCAAGTCCTGATAACGCTGCTCGATCACGCGCCGCTTCATTTTCAGCGTGTAGGTCAACTCGCCGCTCGCGTACGTGAAATCCTGCTCCAGCAGTGCAAAGCGCTTCGGCTTCTCGTACTGCGCCAGCGAAGCCGTCAGCCGTTCGACCTCGCGCGAAATCAAATCGCGCACCCAAGGATCCGCAATCGCCTGCGACGGCCCAGCAAAATCGTGACCCTGTTTTTTCGCTTCGGCCTCAATCGCCACAAAATTCACGACGATCAGCACCGACACAAATTTCCGCTTATCGCCCACCAGGATTGCATTCGTGATGTAACGGGAAGTTTTCAGCATATTTTCAATCGGCGCTGGCGCGACAAATTTCCCCGCCGACGTCTTCAGCAACTCCTTCTTGCGATCGGTGATGATCAGATACCCTTCTTCATCAATTCTTCCGATATCCCCCGTGCGAAACCAGCCATCCTCGCTCAAAACCTCGCGGGTCGCATCCGGCTTCCGGTAATAGCCCTGCATCACGTTCGGCCCTTTCGCCAGAATCTCGCCGTCTTCCGCGATCCGCAACTCCACCTGCGGGATCGGACGTCCCACCGTGCCCACCTTATTCGCCGCCGGCACGTTCGACGTAAGCACGGGCGCGGTCTCCGTCAATCCATACCCCTGATACACCGGCACATTCAAAGCCCAGAAAAATTCCGCCAGCTCCGGCGCGAGCGGCGCTCCACCTGAACAGAACGACCGAATCCGCCCGCCCAATCCCGCGCGAATCTTCGAATACACCAGCCGGTCCGCAATGCTCCAGCGCAATTTCAATCCGGACGAGGCGTCTTTTCCGTAAGCGCGCCACGGCACAGCCTCTGCCGCCACATCTAAAGCCCAATCGAAAATCTTGCGCTTCAGACCAGTCTCGTAATGGCCTTTGTCCAGTATGTTTGTGTACATTTTCTCGAAGAACCGCGGGACAGCCGCCGCCGTTGTCGGATGCACCTCAAGCATCGCCTGCGCCACTTCCTCGATCGCCGCCACATACGCAATCGAAACGCCGCGGAAAAGGTACGCGTAACCCACCGTCCGCTCATATACGTGCGCTAGCGGCAGAAATTCCAGCGCGACGTCTCCGGGCAGGAACTCGTAAGCCTTAATCGAATCAATCGCATTCGAACTCAAGTTCGAATGGTTCAGCATCACTCCTTTTGGCTCGCCAGTTGTCCCGGAAGTGTAAATAATTGTCGCTAACTGGCCGCCAACAACCTCCGCTGCCCGCCGCCGGTATTCCGCCACATCGGCGTCTCCCGCCGTAGCAATCAAAGTTTCGTAGCGCAGAATATCGCCGCGCAAATCCGCCGGCGGAGCCACTGAAATCACATGTTCGAGCGCCGGCATGCGCTCGCGCGCCTCTGCAATCTTCCGCGCTTGCGCTTCTCCCGCGGTAAACACAATGCGCGCGCCCGAATCGTTCAGGATATAAACCAGCCGCTCCACCGATTCATTGAAATAAACCGGCACGCTCGCCGCGCCCAGTCCCGTAATCGCGAAATCCGCCACATGCCATTCCGGACAGTTCGGTGCAAACAATCCGACGCGGTTCCCTGCGTTGATTCCCAGCTCGCCGAGCGCCTTCGACAATCCCGCCACGCGCCGCAGCATTTCCCTTGCGGACGTGGATTCCCAGCCGCCGGCCGCTTTGTATATCTGCGCCTTAGGATTTGCGTGGCGATCAACTGCTTCGAGGAAAAGTTTGTTCAGCGAGGAGTAGTCCATGTGCACTCCTGCAACTCTAACGTATAGGAATCCGCCACGCAACGCGCTCCCGCCGTCCCCGTGAACTCCGCAATTCTGTGTTCACCCTGCAGTCTCCGTGCACTCCGGATTCCTCTGTGCACCCTGTGTTTCAGCCTTTACGTTTTTGGATTTCCCCTCGTCCGCATATGCTCCAAGCTTCCGCGTTTCGCTCTACGCCTCGTCCATCGGTCTGCGCTAAGATACTCGCGGGAGAAACGCAAATGTCCAAGCTAGCCACCGAAGAAGCCGCTGGCTACCAACCCGTCCGCGCCCCCCGCGGCGCAACTCTTTCCTGCAAAGGCTGGCAGCAGGAAGCCGCCCTGCGCATGTTGATGAACAACCTTGACCCCGAAGTCGCCGAAAAGCCGGAAGACCTGATCATCTATGGCGGTCGCGGCAAAGCCGCTCGCAATTGGAACGCCTACCACGCCATCGTCGCCTCGCTCCGTTCGCTCGAAAATGACGAAACCCTCCTGGTCCAATCCGGCAAACCCGTCGGTATTTTTCGCACCCACACATATGCGCCTCGCGTCCTGATCGCTAATTCCAATCTCGTAGGCCACTGGAGCGACTGGAAAAATTTCGACGAACTCGATCGCGCCGGCCTGATGATGTACGGTCAGATGACCGCCGGCAGCTGGATTTACATCGGCTCGCAAGGAATCCTGCAGGGCACCTACGAAACTTTCGCCGCCGCCGCCCGCCAGCATTTCGGCGGCGGCCTCGCCGGAAAATTAGTCGTCAGCGGAGGCATGGGCGGCATGGGTGGCGCCCAGCCTCTCGCAGCTACGCTCAATGGTGCAGCATTCCTCGGAATTGACGTTGATCCCGAACGCATCAAGCGCCGCGTAAAAACCGGCTACTGCGATGTGATGGTCAACGACCTCGACGAAGCTCTGCGCATCCTCAAAAATGCCGTGCGCAAAAAAGAAGCCACTTCCGTCGGCCTCGTCGGCAATTGCGCGGACGTGATTCCCGAACTCGCCCGCCGCGGCATCCTTCCAGATCTGCTCACCGACCAAACCAGCGCGCACGATCCCATCGGTGGCTACATCCCGCAAGGCCTCAACGTCGATCAAGCCGCCGAGCTTCGCAAAAAAGATCCCGCAACCTACGAAAGGCGGTCGCTCGATTCGATCGCGCGCCACGTCGAAGGTATGCTCGCATTGCAAAAAATGGGCGCGGTCACCTTCGATTACGGCAATAACATTCGTACCTTCGCATTCCAGCAGGGCGTGAAGAACGCCTACAATTTCCCTGGTTTCGTGCCTGCTTACATTCGCCCGCTTTTCTGCGAAGGCCGCGGCCCCTTCCGCTGGGCCGCGCTTTCCGGCGAGCCGTCGGACATTCATCGCACCGATCAGCTCGTCCTCGAAATGTTCCAGCACGATGAAATTCTCTCGCGCTGGATCAAACTCGCGCAGAAACGCGTGCGTTTTCAGGGCCTGCCCGCGCGCATCTGCTGGCTCGGCTATGGCGAACGCGATCGCTTCGGCATCGCGCTCAATGATCTCGTCGCGCGAGGCGAACTGAAGGGCCCCATCGTCATCGGCCGCGACCATCTCGATTGCGGCTCGGTCGCTTCGCCCTATCGCGAAACCGAAAAAATGAAAGACGGCTCGGACGCCGTCGCCGATTGGCCGCTTCTCAATGCCCTGCTGAATACCGCGAGCGGCGCCAGCTGGGTTTCAATCCACAATGGCGGCGGAGTCGGCATCGGCTACTCGTTGCACGCCGGCCAGGTTACGGTCGCCGACGGCTCGAAAGAAATGGGCGAGCGTATCCAGCGCGTTCTCACCAACGATCCAGGCATCGGCGTAGCCCGCCACGTGGACGCCGGCTACGACGAAGCCATCCAGTTCGCAAAAAAGTCTGGCGTAAAAATCCCGATGCCGTAGCCTTTTCTGGGAGTGCGGCGGCTTGCCGCCGCTTTTTTTGACTGACGAAGCGCCGCGCGCTCGCTTTGTGTCGTCAGACCGAACGCGGCACAGGACCGCTCTTCGGTTTCGCAACCACAGATAGGAGCAAACAATGATCGTAATCACCGGCGCCACGGGCCACACGGGCAAACCCGCAGCGGAAGCGCTACTCGCCAAAGGCGAAAAAATCCGCGTGGTCGGCCGCGACGCCTTCAAACTCAAGCCGTTCGTAGGCGCGGGCGCCGAAGCGTTCGTCGGCAACGTCGAAGACCCAGCCTCCGTGACGAAAGCATTCGACGGCGCGACAGCCGTCTACCTCGTGCTACCCGAAGACGTTTCGCAAGACGACCTGCGCGCTCATCAGGAGCGAGTTTCCGACAGCTACGCCGCCGCCATCGCAAATGCGCGCGTGCCCTACGTCGTAAGCCTGAGCAGCATCGGCGCGCAACACTCCGAAAAAACCGGCCCCATCGTCGGCCTGCACAATCTGGAACAAAAACTGAATCGCATCGCGGGCCTCAACGTCCTCCATCTCCGCGCCGCCTACTTCATGGAAAATCTCTTGATGAGCATCGCGCCGCTGCGCTCGATGGGAATCCTGCCCGGCGGATTGAAAGGCGATATGCCGATGCCCTGGATCGCCACGAAAGATATCGGCGAATACGCCGCCACCCACCTCGCCGCCCGCGATTTTTCCGGCAGTGGCACGCAGGAACTCCACGGCCAGCGCGACATTTCAATGAAAGAGGCCGCCGCGGTGGTAGGCAATGCCATCGGCAAACCGAAACTTTCCTACATGCAGGTGCCGTTCATGATGCTGGAGCCGGCCCTGGTGCAGATGGGCCTGCCAAAGAAAACCGCCGCGCTGGTGATCGAAATGTGGAAAGGCGGGAACGCCGGATTGATCACGCCGCTGGAACAACGCTCGGCCAAGAACACGACTCCGACGACGCTCGAATCGTTCGTCACCGAAGCCTTCGTTCCGGCCTACTCAGCGCAAGCCGCCAAAGCGTAGCGCCGCAGTGGCAGTTGCAGCGGCGCACTTCAGTGCGCCATCGATCTCGCGGCAACACCGACGGCGGTCTGAAGACCGCCGCTACAAAACCCTCTCGGCGCGTTGATGATCCCCATCGCAGTGGTTTTTGCCCCCTCTCGGCGTTAGTATCCAATCGCCCATGCCCGACTGGTTAATCACCGGCTGCTCGCAGCTGCTGACTCTCCGCGGCCCAGTTCCCCGCCGCGACAAAACCCTCGGTGAACTCGGCATCATCCGCGACGGCGCCATCCTCGTCCGCGAAGACCGCGTAGCCGCCATCGGCCCCCGCCGCCGCATCGAAAAAATCCGCGCCGCGCGCCGCGCCGAAAAACTCGATCTCGCAGGGCGCGTCGTCCTCCCCGGCTTCGTAGATTCGCACACGCACCTGATTTTCCCCGCCAGCCGCGCTGCCGAATACGAACAACGCAACGCCGGCGCCACCTACGAGGAAATAGCCCGCAAAGGCGGCGGCATCCGCTCCACAGTCGCGCATCTGCGCCGCACCCCCGCCGCGCAACTAGAAGCCCGCGCCATTACAAACCTCAACGAGTTCGCCGCCCACGGCACCACCACCATCGAGGCCAAAAGCGGCTACGGCCTGGACTGGAAGAGCGAGCTGAAAATGCTCGAGCTTCTCTCGCACCTTCATCAGCACCATCCGCTGGATATTCGCGTCACGTTCCTCGGCGCGCACGTCGTGCCGCACGAATTTCGCAAACGCCCTGACGCTTATGTGGATCTTCTCGTCCGTCAATGGATCCCCACGGTCGCCATGGCTGGACTCGCCGAATTCTGTGACGTCTACTGCGATCGCGGCGCGTTCACCGTCCCACAGTCTCGCCGCATCCTAGCCGCGGGACGCGCCGGAGGCCTTGTCCCGCGCATCCACGCCGAGCAACTCGCCAACACCGGAGCCGCCCGCCTCGCCATCGAACTGCAAGCCGCCAGCGCCGATCACCTCGAAAAAATCAATCGCAATGACATTCACGCACTCGCCCTCTCTAACGTCGTCTGCACGCTGCTACCGGGCTGCTGCTTCCATCTCGGCCTCGCACATTACGCTCCCGCGCGCAAACTTATCGACGCCGGAGCCATCGTCGGCATCGCCACCGACTTCAACCCCGGCACCAGCCCCACGCTCAGCATGTCCATGATTCTCTCGCTCGCCTGCACGCAGATGCGCATGACTCCCGCGGAAGCCATCGCCGCTGCCACCATCAACCCCGCTTACTCCCTTCGCCAGCACGACCGCGTCGGCTCTCTCGAGGTTGGCAAATATGCCGACATCGCCGCCTTTGACGTGGCCGACTACCGCGAAATCCCGTATTATTTTGGTGTGAATCTTTGCAGCTTCACCATGAAACGCGGCACCGTCATCCACTCGAAGAATCTCTGACTCTGACTTCATGAAACGACTTGTCGAATGTGTTCCGAATTTCTCCGAAGGGCGCGACGCGGCCAAAATCGACGCGATTGTCGCGGCCGTGCGCGAAGTTCCCGGCGTCTACTTACTTGATCGCGAAAGTGACGCCGATCACAATCGCAGCGTGATCACCATCGCGGGCGAACCTGAAGCCGTCGCCGAAGCCGCGCTGCGCGGCGTCGGCAAAGCCGCCGAGCTGATAGACCTCACCAAACATTCGGGGGCACATCCGCGCATGGGCGCAACCGACGTCGTCCCATTCATCCCCGTCGAAGGCGTCACCATCGAAGACTGCGTGGCCTTGGCGAAAAAAGTCGGCCGCGAAATCTGGCAACGCTATAAGATTCCCGTCTATTTCTACGAGGCCGCCGCGCAACGCCCCGAGCGCGCCAACCTCGAAAACATCCGCAAAGGCCAATTTGAAGGCTTGCTCGCCGAAGTGCCCAAAAATCCCGACCGCGCTCCGGACATCGGCGAGCAGCACCTGCATCTCACCGCAGGAGCTACCGTCGTCGGCGCGCGCAAATTTCTCGTCGCCTACAATATCAACCTCAATACTCCCGACATCGAAATCGCCAAAAAAATCGGCAAGAACATCCGTTTCTCGAATGGCGGCCTGCGTTACGTGAAGGCCATGGGCGTGGACCTCCGCGCGCGCCATCTCGCGCAAGTTTCCATCAACATGACAGACTTCGAGCAAACGCCGTTGCATCGCGTCTTCGAGATGGTCAAGCGCGAAGCCGAACGCTACGGCGTCTCGATCGTGGGCAGCGAAATCGTCGGCCTGATCCCCAAGCGCGCCATCGAACTCACCGCCGATTTTTACCTGCAACTGGAGAACTTTTCTCCCGCGCAAGTGTTTGAGAATCGTATCGAAGCTTCGCTCGGTGGCGCGGTCGCGCCCGATGGGACAGGCAAATTCGCGTCGCTCGTGCAACCGTTTCTCGACGCCGTCGCGGAGCCCACGGCCACTCCGGGAGGCGGCTCCGTTGCGGCGCTCGCAGGTGCGCTCGGCGCCAGCCTGGGACAGATGGTCGCCGGCCTCTCGCGCAAGAAAAAGTCGCAAGCCGCACACGTGGACCAACTCAGCGAAGCAATCGCCGGCTTTGAAGCCGCCTCCCGCGCGCTTGCCGAAGCGATCGACCGCGATTCCGCTTCCTTCGAGCAAGTAATGGCTGCTTACAAGCGACCGAAAGAAACGTCTGAACAGATGGCGCAACGCGACGCCGCGATCCAGCAAGCCTTGCATGGCGCCGCAAACGTCCCGCTCGAAGTCGCGCGCAAAGCTGTGGAAGTATTTGACCGGCTCGGGCAACTGGAACCCATCTCCAGCCCGTCTATGTATTCAGACATCCGCGTGGGACGCTTGATGGCAGCCGCCGCCGTTCGTGGCGCGCTCGAAAACGTGGCCATCAACCTGGAATCCATCTCCGACAGCGCGTTCGCATCCAGGCTGCGCTCGGAGTCTGCGTCGCTGTCCGCACGCGTCGCCGAAAGCCCGGTAAACATAGGGCGCTAGACTTTCGAAAGAAAGACGAAGAACGAGGAACTGAGGGGATAACCAGTGAAACATTCCATCACACGATCCGCGATTTCCGGCCTGCTCGCCGCAGCTCTGGTCTTGAGCACCGTCACCATAGCGCCTAAGCGTGCCGCGGCCGGGACGCTCAGCACCGCCATCATCGCCATGTTCCCGAAAAACGTCGGCGAATTTGCCTACGCCGACCTGAAGTCCGCGCGAAAATTCTCCTGGTTCTCGCAGCTCAATAGCCAGGTGCTCCCGCCGCGCTTCAAGCAATTCGAGCAATTCCTGGGCTCTTCGGGTGTGGATCCGAACTCACAAGTGGAAGAAATCGCCTGGGCCAACATCACCAACAGCGGCAAGGGTGACGATACGGTCGGCATCGCGCTCGGCCAGTTTGACCCCTCCGCCGCCGAAACCAAGCTCAAAGCCCAGAAAGTTCCGGTATTCGAAGTGCAAGGCTTCCACCTCTACGCATTCGGCAGTGGCGCCGCCGCCGGCGATATCCTCTTCGTCTTTTTCGACGCCAATACCGCAGCCTTCGGCAATCGCTCCGTCCTCGAACATTTGATCAACGTCCGCATGGGCGGCGAAGAAACTCTTCTCACCGGCAAGCTCTTTCCGCTGATCTCCGAAGCCAACGGCAACGGCATCATTTGGGGCATTCTGGACAAAGAACACACGCATCTCGCCATGCAGCAGTTGGTTCCCCAAGCCAGCCAATTCCCGCAGGCCGCGGCGATCATCGAACGCATGCACGCGATGATCATCAACATCAATGCCGACGACGGTGTGGACGCTCATTTCCAAGCCGTCTGCGATTCCGTTGACGACGCCAATCTGCTCAGCGCCGCAATGCAAGCCGGTCTCATGTACCGCCGCTACCAGGAAGCGCAAACCAATCCCGCGCTAGCCAAGACAATCGATCAAGTCCGCGTAACGCCCAGCGGCGACCGCCTGAAAGTGGACGCCCCCATAAGCCAGGAACAATTGATGTCGCTCATCCAAACGAAGGCCTTCGCCGCACCGATGTGAGCGCGGCTTTGTAGCGCCGGCGTCTCGCCGGCTTTCTGTCTCTAAACTATTCTCGAAACTGAGGCGAGAGAGCGGGACGCAGCCCATGTAAATGTTTAAGGGTTTCGTCAAAACTTCATTGCGGGAAACAGCGGAAAGTAACGCGGATTCAAAAACCTAAACCGTCGCCTTGCTCTTGCTTCCATCGCAATACTTGATCAGCGTCATGCGCGACACGCCGTCGCGCGATTCGTACTGCACGCGATCCACCTGCGTCGTCTGCAGCGCCATGCTCAATCCCGCGTCCGACCCCGCCACGGCATCTTTCACGAATGTATCCAGCCCCGCGGTCGGCTCCGGCGCTCCCGTGTGTTCGATCGCCACTTCCACACGGTCCGGATAATCCGATACCACCACCTTCACCTTCGGCTCATCCGCCGTCCGGCCTTCCATCAAAGGAAAAGCCTCGCGCGCCGCTTCGAGCGTCGCGAAGGCCAGCCCCTCCTGCGATTTCGTGGACAGCCCGCAGCGTTGCGAAGCATGCTGCACCACGGTCGAGATCGCGGCCAGCAGGCGTTCGTCGTGCGGCAGAGTCAGTTCGGTTCGCGCCGGTTCGTTGCTCATCGTTCAGTGGCCCGGGGTACGGCCCGCAGCCAAAAATCCGTGTGGAAACTCAAAAATCAGTGCTCTTCCTTGTCCGCCAGCCGCACGTCGCACGCCTCGCGGCAATCCGGACAATAATACATTCCGTCCACCGCCAGCCGAATATTGTATTGCGACTGGCAGAAACAGCAGAATTTCTCGCAAGTGCATTGCGTTTCCGGCTTGTCGCACTGCGAGCACAACGTAATCACAGTTTGTGCCTCTCTGGAACGCCCCAGCTTTCCGTTCGACCAATAGTAGGGCAACCACGCCACAGCCACAAGCAACTTGCGCGCCTCCATTCCCTTGCCGAAGAGCATGCGAGCACCACGACCGCCGCGCTCCCCTGCAAGGGTACTAAAACCAATGCTTCGAGACGTCGTCGCGAATCCACCGCGATATCTCCGTGCTCTCTCTCTTTTTCCGGCTCTGTGCCCTCTGGGTTAAATTCTTGACCGCAATTCCAGCGCCCAAGTCAGTATGCGCCGAGGCCCGCAGCAGTTCTCTGCGCCCCCTGCGCGTTTTTCTCAGCGTCCTCTGCGTTAAATCTTCTGCTGTTGCCTTTCGGATTTCGCCGCGTCACATCGCGCATTCCGGCCGGTGCGTCAGTTTCCGACTACGACATATCGGGAGTTAGACGGAGCCATGGCTTTTAGGCCCACGAAGAGCAAAGCGCAGCAGCGTAAATGTGAGGAACCCAAATAATCCCGCTAAAGCTAAAACTGCGAGCGAGCCTCCGATAGCACCCGTGAGTGAAAAGTGGCCACCGTTTTGGCGAACTGAGTCTGCTTCATTTAGGGAATTGGAAATAAAAAGGAGGGGCCCTATGACAGCGGCTATTGCTGCGAAAAAACCAAGGATTCCGCCGAAGACTCGAAACACGATTTGTCCCATCTCTCAGCAAAATAGCTTAACCGATTGAGCGTCCGTAAGTGCCTGATTAACGCTAATCGGAAACTGACCCACTGCCGCATCCCGCCGTTCCTTGACACTCAAAAACTCACATGCTAGCGTCAATGTTTCACCGTTTTCATGAGAAATCCCCTGTGAACACGTCGGCCGCCGTCGAACTGCGCAAAACAGCCCTGAATTCCATCCACCGCCGCCTAGGCGCCAAGATGGTCAACTTCGGCGGCTGGGACATGCCCCTCGAATACTCTGGCATCCTCGCCGAGCATGAAGCTGTACGCACTCGTGCCGGCCTCTTCGATGTGAGCCACATGGGCGAACTAGAAATCCGCGGCTCCGGCGCTCTCCAGCTAGTTCAATGGGTCACCTGCAACAACGCCGCGAAACTTACGGTTGGCCAAGCCCACTATTCCGGCCTGATGACCTCCCGCGGCACGTTCGTAGACGACCTATTAGTCCACAAAATTTCCGACACACACTATTTGCTCTGCGTCAACGCCAGCAACCAAGACGCCGACTACGACCACATCGTCTCCAACAACAAATTTGACGCTCAAGTCGAAAATGCCGGCCCGCGCTATTCGCAGCTCGCGATCCAAGGCCCGCGCGCAAAAGAGATCCTCCAGCAGCTCACTCCCGTTCAACTCGATCCCATCCGCTATTATCATTTCACCTTCGGCAAAGTCAGCGGTGTTGACTGCCTGATCGCTCGCACCGGCTACACCGGCGAAGACGGCTTCGAAATCTATTTCGCGCTCGAGCACTCCGAAAAATTGTGGCACGACCTAATGCACGCCGGCGAATCCGCGAAAATGATTCCCTGCGGCCTCGGCGCCCGCAACACGTTACGCCTCGAAGCCGGCATGTGCCTTTACGGCCACGAAATTGACGACACCACCACGCCCTGGGAAGCCGGCCTCGGCTGGATCTGCAAAATGGAAAAAGCCCCGTTCCTCGGCAGCGAAGTTCTCGCGCAGCAGAAACAAACGGGCGTGCCGCGCAAGCTAGTCGGCTTCGAAATGCTCGATAAGCGCATCGGCCGCGACGGCTATCCCGTCCTGATCGCCGGTCGCGAAGCCGGCCATGTCACCAGCGGCTGCCCCGCACCGTTCTTGAAGAAAAATATCGGCATGGCCTACGTTCCGCCGCAATCCACCGCAGTCGGCACGGACATCGAAATCAGCATTCGCGGTCAGGCCGCGGCAGCGCGCATCGTTCCGATCCCGTTTTACAAGCGACCGCAATAGCTTAAGAGCATCCAACGAGAGAGGCTCCATGTACCCGACGGACTATCGCTACACAAAACAACACGAATGGGTCAACGTGCAAGGCGACACCGGCACGATCGGCATCACCGACTACGCCCAACACGAACTCGGCGACGTAGTTTTCGTCGAAATGCCGAAAATCGGCGCCCAACTGAAAGCCGGCTCCCCCTTCGGCACGGTCGAATCCGTAAAAGCCGTCAGCGAAATCTACAGCCCAGTTTCCGGCGAAGTCACTGAAACCAATCCTGCACTGACCGACGCTCCCGAAAAAATCAATACCGACCCGCACAATTCCGCATGGCTAATTAAAGTGAAGCTCGCCAATCCCAACGAGGTCTCTGGCCTCATGGACGCCGCCGCCTACCAGGCCTACATCGCCGAAGCCGCAAAGGAACACTCCGCCTGATGCGCTATCTCCCCAAAAGTCCATCCGAACGCCAGGAAATGCTCGCAGCGATCGGCGTTCGTTCCGTCGAAGATTTGTTCACGTCTATCCCAGAAAAATTTCGCCTGCGCGAACCGCTGAATCTTCCTGGGCCGCTTTCCGAAACGGAGATCATCCAGTATTTTCAAGCCCGCGCAGCGGAAAACGCTCGTGGCTACACTTCGTTTCTAGGCGCCGGTGCGTACCAGCATCTTCGTTCGGTCGCCGCCGACGCGCTGATCCAGCGCGGCGAATTCCTCACCTCCTACACTCCCTATCAAGCCGAATTCGCGCAAGGCACGCTCACCGCGATCTTCGAATTTCAAACTCTGATGTGCCAGCTCACCGGACAGGAAGTCGCCAACGCTTCCATGTACGATGGTTCCACAGCCCTCACAGAAGCCGTCCTGATGGCCGAACGCTTAACCAGCCGCAGCCACGTTCTCGTCGCGCGCTCGGTCCATCCCGAATATCGCCAGGTCCTGAAAACCTACGCGAAGAATCTCGGCCTCGAAATCGAAGAAATCGGCTACACCGAGTCGGGCCAACTGGATCGCGCCCCGCTGAAGCCCGAAACTCTCGCCAAAGCAGCCGCCGTAGTCGTGCAATCTCCGAATTTCTTCGGCGTCCTCGAAGACCTTCGCGCACTAGCCGAAATCGCGCACGCCCAAGGCTCCCTGCTCATCTCAACGATCACCGAAGCCGTCTCGCTCGGCATCGTCAGTCCTCCGGCGGAAGCAGACATCGTCGCTATCGAGGGCCAGGCCTTCGGCATCGCTCCCAGTTACGGCGGCCCCTATGTCGGCGTAATCGCCACGCGCGAAAAGAATGTCCGCCAGATGCCCGGCCGGCTAGCCGGCCAAACCACCGACGCCGCCGGCAATCGCGGCTTCGTCTTAACGCTCGCCACGCGCGAACAACACATCCGCCGCGAGAAAGCCACCTCCAACATTTGCACGAACGAAGCGCTCTACGCCCTCGCCGCCACCATCCATCTCTGCTTGATCGGCAAAGAAGGATTGCGCGAGCAAGCGCTGCAAAATCTGGCCAAAGCCCGTTTCGCCCAGGCCGAGCTTGAAAAAATTCCCGGCGTCCGCCGCGTCTTCAGCGGACCCACGTTCAACGAGTTCACGCTAGAATTTCCGCGCTCGGTGAAAATGATCAACGCCGACCTGCTGAAAGAAAAAATCATCGGCCCATACGCTCTAGGCACGCACTATCCCGATCTAACCAAGCGCGCGGTAGTCTGCGTAACGGAAACCACGCCGCGCGCCGAAATCGAACGCTTCGCGGGCGCAGTCCGCCGCATACTGGAAAAGCCGGTCTAGAAGAGGTTTTGGTAGGGGCACGGCATGCCGTGCCCGCGTCCGGCGACGTCTCCGGTTTTGATTGTGTAAGGGCCGGTTCAGGGTCATCGAACCGGGCCGGTTTTGCCGGTGTTGAATTTGTACTTGAATTTGTAGCGGCGGACTTCAGTCCGCCAGCCTTACGCCTGAACAGCACCAAGGAGCAGCAACCCGTTGGACTCGAAACTAACCGATCTCGAAGCCCCCACAAAAAACGTAGGCAAAGCCCGCGCCCACGTCACCCAAAACGAAGGCCTGATCTTCGAACAATCCGCCCCCGGCAAACGCGGTATGGAACTCCCGCCGCTAGACGTCCCAGCGGTTGATCCCGCCGCCGCACTCGGCCCCAACTTCACCCGCGACGCTATCGAAGGCTTCCCAGAAGTCAGCGAGATCGAAGTGATCCGCCACTTCACGCGCCTCTCCGCCTGGAATTACGCGATTGATCTCGGCATGTACCCGCTAGGCTCCTGCACCATGAAATACAATCCGCGCGTAAACGAATTCGTAGCCCGCCTCGAAGGCCTCGCCACCGAACATCCCGAACAACCCGGCGAAGTCTCTCAGGGCTGCCTCCGCATCCTCCACGATTTGCAGAAATGCCTGCTCTCGATCACCGGCATGGACGCCGCCACCCTCCAACCAGCCGCAGGCGCGCAAGGCGAACTCACCGGCCTGCTCATGATCCGCGCCTACCTCGAAAGCCAGGGCAACGCGCGTCATAAAGTTTTGATCCCCGATTCCGCGCACGGCACCAATCCCGCTTCGGTAGTCATCGCCGGCTATGAAGTCCAAAACATCAAATCCAATAGCCGCGGCCAGCTCGATACCGATCACCTTCGCGAATTCGTCACCGACGACGTCGCCGCACTGATGATCACCAACCCCAGCACTCTCGGCGTCTTCGAAGAGCGCATCGCAGAAATTGCCGCGATCCTGCACGAACGCGGCGCCCTGCTATACATGGACGGCGCTAACATGAACGCGCTAGCCGGCGTCACGCGCCCCGGCGATTTTGGCGTGGACGTCATGCACCTGAATCTGCACAAAACCTTTTCGACACCGCACGGCGGCGGCGGCCCCGGCGCCGGCCCGGTAATGGTCAAAAAAATCCTGGAGCCGTTTCTTCCGGTTCCAGTCGTCTTCCAAAAACAAGACGGCACCTATGCCCTCGACCACAATCGCCCGAAATCAGTCGGCCGCGTCCGCGCCTACGCCGGAAATTTCGGCGTACTGCTCCGCGCCCTCGCTTACACCCTCGCCTATGGCCCCGGCATCCGCCAGGCCACCGAAGACGCGGTGGTCAACGCCAATTACATCCGCAAAAATCTCGAGCCCTATTTCGACCTGCCCTACAATTTGCCGTCCATGCACGAAGTGGTTTTCAGCGACGCGCGCCAAAAAGCTCGTGGCGTCAATACCATGGACATCGCCAAGCGCCTGATTGACTACGGCTTTCATCCCTACACCACCGCGTTTCCGTTAATCGTCCCCGGCGCCATGATGATCGAACCCACGGAATCCGAATCCAAGCAGGAATGCGACCTGTTCATAGACGCGATGCGCTCCATCGCAGCGGAAGTAGAAGCCAATCCCGAGCTGGTAAAAACCGCGCCGCACTCGACCCGCGTAGGCCGCCTCGACGAAGTAGCCGCCGCGCGCAAACCGATCCTGCGCTGGAAGCCGGCATAGGGACGCATTCGTGCAGGCAGGCTTGCTTCAGGAGTGGCGTAACTCGCCGTTGGCAGCAGCGCACCGCTTTGGCCGAAGCAGCATCCTATAGGCTGCGGCATTCGTCACTAAACTCGAGGTATTGACCGGTAACGCTCTGCGAAGAAAGGTGCAACATGACGCCCGAGCAAGCAAAATTTCTCGCCGACATCTTTCTGCCGATGGTGGAAAAAGAATACGCCACCACGCGCCGCGTACTGAAAGCCGTGCCCGTCGGCAAAGACGGTTACCGCCCCCACCCCGACTCCCGCAGCGCCCTCGAACTTGCCTGGCACACCGCTTCCTCGGAAGTCTGGTTCCTCGATGGTTTTCTCACCGGCCAATTCGAAATGGAAGATGACTCCATGCCCGGAGACATCGGCAATACCGACGACATCGTCGCTCTCTACGAAGACGGCTTCGAGACAAAGTTTCCCAAGGTCGCCAAAATCTCTCCAGAGGTCTGGGCCACGCCCGTCCCCTTCTTCGGTATCTACAATAACCCGATGGTTCTCTACCTCCAGTTCATGCTCCACCACTCCATCCATCATCGCGGCCAATTGTGCGCCTACCTCCGCCAAATGGGCGGCAAAGTCCCCAACATCTACGGCGGCAGCTTCGACGAACCCATGGCCTTGCCCTCCGAGGAATAATTCTCCGCCCACAATACAGCGAGCTGTCATCCCGAGCGCAGCGAGGGATCTGCTTTTGTTCTGAAACGCGGCACGGCGCCAATATCTCGCTGGCTCGTAGCCTTTGATTTTGAGCGTGATTTTGTAGCGGCGCACTTCAGTGCGCCATCAGTGTCAGGCCACCGACCGATGGGGGCTAAACAGCTTGCGGAATAAAGGGAAGAGCGGGGCTTCAGCCCCGCCGTAAGTCGTGCCTTTTCTCTAGGGACTTTAGCCCCTGAAGCCTCAATTTTGATTTTTGCCGCAACCTGTAACGACCGCCGCTACAACACGCTCGAAACGAATCCCCAATCTCCGCTTGACACCAACGCCCATTAGAATTATCAAATGCAGTTCCTAGCCGAGCGGTCTTGGTATCGTTCACACAGAGGAAGCAATGACCCTTTCCCAGAAGCCAGCTCCTGAGCGCCATGCGTTTATCGCACTGCTTCGCTCCGCCGTCGCCAAATCGATCTCGTACCTCGCACCCGCCAATATCGCGCTCATCGCCTCCGTCGCCGCCGCCTACTTCCTCATCGGAAAGCTGGGCCTCCATCCGGAGACGCCCAACCATTCCGTTACCGCGATTTGGCTCCCTGCGGGAATCTCGTTGGCCGCTTTTCTTTTGTGGGGAAATCGCGTCTGGCCCGGAGTATATCTGGGGTCGGTTCTCATAACCTTCTCCATCATCGGCTCCCTTCCACAGTCGCTGGTTTTTGCCGCTAGCGTCACTTTCGCCGACTTTCTGGGCGCCTCTCTCATCAAAAAATTTGCCGATGGCACCCGTGCCTTCTTCAAGACCGGCGACGTATTGCGCTTTATTTTTTTCGGATCTGTCCTCACCCCTGCGCTCGCCGCCACGGGCGGGGTCAGCTTCTTGTGCGCGTTTCGTCTTGCGAAGCCCGTAGAATTCTCGACGCTCTGGTTCACTTGGTGGGTCGGAGACATGCTCGGCATTCTTTTTCTCACGCCGTTTCTTGTCCTGCTGCTGGGCCACAAACACCATTCTCCGGCTCCCACCGAACGTCTCGAAATGACCGCTCTGGTAGCCGGATTAAGCATGATGTGCGTCCTGAATTTCGGACTGCGACCGGTATCTTGGATCCCTGGCAACGGTTTTCTGTTCCTCTGTGCCCCCTTTCTGGTATGGGCCGCGCTCCGTTTTTGCCCCCTGGAAGCCGCAGGCGCCACCCTCATCATGGGCGGTTTTGCGTCCTGGGGTTCGCTGCATGGACTGGGGCCCTTTCAGAGCCCGGTCAGCCTGCCACTCTTCGTCGGCGGTTTCATGGCCGTCGGTACCGCCATGACCATTACGATCGCGGCGGCAAATGCGGAACAGAAAAGCGCCACCAAAGATGTCCTGGGCATGTACTGCGTCCTTAAAAACGTAAAAGAAGGCGAAATTCGCGTGCTGCAAGACACCGTCGAGGCCCTGCAGATCGAGTTGGCACGAAATAGTTCCCGGCGAACACCCCGCTCGTCTCCAGAAGGTGTATCGTAAGGGTGTTAGCAGTTGTGGCACTCTTCAGCGTTTAAGCTTTCGATGCTGAGGACGATTAGCAGTGAGAGCGTTTTGTCAAATCCAATCGGAAGCGTTCCGGAGGGGCATCAAACATGATCATAGGTGATAGGTTGCGCACTTTGCGGGAAGAAAAGAAATTGTCTCAGGGAGATATCGAAAAACGCACTGGATTGCTGCGCTGCTACATTTCGCGCGTCGAGAACGGCCATACTGTTCCCGCCGTTGAAACCCTCGAAAAAATGGCGCGCGCACTGGAAATTCCGCTCTACCAGCTCTTCTATGACGGCGAGGAACCACCCAAGCTCCCGAATCTCCCTCCGCGCAAGAAGGGCGAAGATCTCGCCTGGGGGAGTTCCGGCAAGGATGCGCGCATCCTGAATAATTTCCGCAGGCTAATGAAGCGTGTGAGCGAAACCGACCGCCGGCTCCTGCTGTTCATGGCCCAAAAAATGGTCGGCCAAACTCATTCCCATTCAAAATCGTAGCCGAAAGAACCCTGCCCAACGCTCGAAGTCCGGACCGGAAACAACGTAGGTAGGGGCGCCGCTCGCTGCGCCCCAGCTTGCCCGGGCGTCAACACCTCCTCACCTACTTATGCCGAATCTCCACCGGCGCCCGCGTTCGATCCAGGGGCAAAACCTGTAACTCCCACTTCACCGGCACCGCAGCCGGCAAAAAACAAATCGTCTTGTCGCAAGCCTGATACTCCAATTTCCCTGTAATCGTAAAAGTCTTGCCGCCCTCGCCGAGCGCTCCCCAAAACCCCGCCGCTGTACTAACCTGCACATCCTGGCTGATGCGAAAAGCTCCCTCGAACACCGGCACCTGCTCCTTGATCGCCGGCAAAAATAGCGTCTTCGATGCCGGATAAACCGCCGGCTCAAATTTCATTCCCGCAATCGGATCCAGCACCAACTGGATCGGCTTATAACCCTTCGTCCCCGGCGCATACACATGCACGTCCGGCGGCAAACGCACCTCCGCCACCAACGTCGCTCGCGTCCCCGGAACGCCCGTAGTATCCGACTGCTCCAGCGCCACCTGCAAATGCGGCGCGTCCACAGTCGCCGTCACTTCCTGCCCCAATTCCGGAAACAATTTTCCGATCAAACTATTCCCCGTCAAACGCTCCCGGTATCTCGGATCAAAATATTTCTCGCGAATAATCCCGTGCCCATCAATAAAGAAATATCCCGGCCGCGCAAATCCCTTCTGCATCCCGGTAGCTTCCTTATTCAACACCCCGTATTCCTCGATGATTTTCGAATCCGCATCACCCAAGCAGCGGAAATTCGATCTTGTGCCGCTCCGCAAAAAATTTCAAAATCTCATCGGAGTCATAACTGATCGCCGCCAGCTTCACCCCCTGCTTCTCGAATCGCGGAAACGCATTCTGCAGCTGGACCAGCTGCCCCTTGCAGAAGGGTCACCAATCCGCCGAACGGAAAAAAAGCAAAACCGTCCCGTTCGCTCCCCGCAAACTCTCCAATGTCTGCACCCGCCCGAATTGATCCCGCAAAGAAAAGTCCGGAGCCTTCTGCCCCACCGCGAGCCCGATCTCCATCGCGTCAACGCGCGCCACGCGAATCGTCTCGCCCTCAAGCGTCCCCGCAACTGTCACCGTATCGCCCAACTGCGCCGTCACCAAAGACTGCGGCTCCAAGCTATACATCACCCGATTCGTATCGTCATAAAGCGCCAAACTCGCCCCCGGCACCCGCGTCAAACACTCCGGCGACTCATTAAACGCCTCATCCGCATCGCAAGCGCTGGAAACAACAATCCCGGACCAAGATCCGCCATTGGCGCTCATATTCTGTCCACGCAAAACAAACGGCACGAAAAGAAAAACAAAAAAGCTAGCCACCACAAACACCAAAAAGCATTTCACATCGCGATAACGCAGAGCCCGCACTTTCAAAGTGTATCCCCCGTCCAATTCCAAGTTCCCACCACGCGTTTCGCTAAACAGTCTATCCGCACCCACCCCCACAGCCAAGCAGCATGCCGCCACACGCTCCAAGTCCGGACCTAAAACCACGTAGGTAGGGGCGCTGCTTGTGAATCGCGCTGCAGCGCGATTCATCCTGAGATTCGGCAGTGCCGAATCGAAGGGCTGCGCCCCAGCTTGCCCGGCCCTCAACATCTCCTCGGCACCGTATTGAGGCCCACGCGTCTCTCGCCGTTCACGAATCACAAATCACGAGTCACGAGTCATGAATCCCTTCCCACCGCCCTCCACTAATCACTACTCACCAATCACCAATCACGCTACTATGTGCCCGCATGCCGGACTCCCAGTCTCCGCTCGGCCAAACAGTCTCGCACTACCGCATCGTCGAAAAACTCGGCGGCGGCGGCATGGGCGTCGTCTACAAAGCCGAAGACACCGAACTCGGCCGCTTCGTCGCCCTCAAATTCCTTCCCGAAGATCTCATCCGTGATCCGCAAGCGCTCGAACGTTTCCGCCGCGAAGCGCGCGCCGCGTCCGCGCTGAATCATCCGAATATCTGCACCATCTACGAAATCGGCCAGCATGATGGACGCCCCTTCATCGTCATGGAATTCCTCGAAGGCATGACGCTGAAGCACCGCATTTCTGGCAGCCCGCTCGATATGGAATCGCTGCTCGATCTCGGCATCGAAATCGCCGACGCGCTCGACGCCGCCCACTCCAAAGGCATCGTCCATCGCGACATCAAACCCGCAAATCTTTTCGTCACCGACCGCGGTCACGCCAAAATTCTCGATTTCGGCCTTGCCAAACAAATCCTCGCCACGAGCGACGAGACGCGCGCCGCGAGCCTCTCGTCCGCCACCATCGATCGCCCCGCCATCAGCGAAGCCGATCTCACGAGCGCCGGTACCGCCGTCGGCACAGTCGCCTACATGTCACCCGAGCAAGCCCGCGGCGAAACGCTCGACGTCCGCAGCGATCTTTTCAGTTTCGGCGCGGTCCTCTACGAAATGGCCACCGGCGCAGTTCCCTTCCGCGGCGCCACCACCGCCGTCGTCTTCAACGCCATCCTCGAAAAACCGCCCGTCCCCGCCGTCCGCCTGAATCCCGATATTCCTCCGCGCCTCGAAGAAGCCATTTCCAAAACACTCGAAAAAGATCGCCGCATGCGCTATCAACACGCCTCCGAGCTGCGTACCGATCTATCCCGCCTCAAACGTGACAGCGGCTCCAATCGCGTCTCCGGCGCAGTCCCCTCCGCGCAAACTTCCGGCGCATACCCCCACGCGGAAACCGCTGCGCAACCCACACCCTCAAGCGGCCACGCCATAGCCGCAATGACTCCATCCGGCGGCACCAGTGCCGCACCAATCAGCAGTGCCCAGCTCCCAGCGTTCAGTGGCGGCGCAGGATCCTCGGCCACATCCACTCCCACAGCGCCCTCAGCCGCAACGCAAACGCAACTCCCGCCGCAAATGCCGACGTCACCCATGGCCACGCCGCGCAACCGCCTGCCCTTAATCGGCGCAGCCATACTAGTCGCCGCCCTCGCCATCGGCGGCTATATCCTCACGCATCGCGGCCCCAAACTCGGCGGTCAACGCTCCATCGTCCTAGCCGATTTCACCAACACCACCGGCGACGCAGTCTTCGACGGCGCCCTCCGCCAAGGCCTAGCCGCTCAGCTAGCGCAATCCCCGTTCCTCCACATCCTCTCCGAGCGCCAAATGCAGCAGACCATGCAATACATGGGACAACCCTCCACCGCCCGCGTCACCAACGAGCTCGCCCGCCAAATCTGCCAGCGCACACAATCCGCCGCCGTCATGGAAGGCTCCATCGCGCAAATCGGCAACACTTACAATCTCGTCCTCAACGCCGTCAACTGCTCCACCGGCGAACCCCTCGCCAGCTCCACAGCCGAAGCGCAAGACAAAGATCACGTCCTAGCCGCCCTGGGCCAGGCCGCCGAAGACGTCCGCGGCAAACTCGGCGAATCCCTCGCCTCCATTCAAAAATTCAATACGCCCATCAACGAAGCCACCACCTCGTCCCTCGAAGCGCTCAAAGCCTACAGCCTCGGCATGCAAGCGCGCGCCAATAAAGGCGAGGAAAGCGCCGCGCCTTTCTTCCAGCAAGCCATCGCTCTCGATCCCAATTTCGCCATGGCCTTTGCCACTCTCGGCCAAGTCGAAGCCAATCTTGGCCAAGCGGCCAACGGCGCCGAATACACCAAAAAAGCCTACGCCCTGCGCGACCGCGCCAGCGAAGCCGAGCGTTTCTACATTGACTCGCACTATTACGAAAACGTGCAAGGCGACCTGCAAAAGGGAAACGAAGTCTATCAACTCTGGACGCAGACCTATCCGCGCGACGCAATTCCTTTCAACAATCTGGGAGTTTCCTGCGGCTTAATGGGACAGTGGGAGAAAGCGTTGCCCTTCGTGCATCAGGCCAATCAACTCGACCCGGGAGACAGCATCTCCTTCGTCGCCCTCGCCGGCACCTACCTTGGCCTGGGCCGCTTCGACGAAGCGAAGGCCACCCTCAATGACGCCCTGGCCAAAAAGCTGGACGTCGCCAATCTTCATCGGTTGGCCTACCTCATCGCCTTCGCGCAAAACGATCCCGCCGCCACGGACCGCGAACTTGCGCTTCTCGCTTCCAAAGGTCCCGAATCAGCCGCGCTCTCCCTGGCACTCGCCTCACAAACCGACGCCTACGCGGGCCACATCGAAAAAGCGCGCAATACCGTTGAAAGTGTCGGCGCCGCCTATCAGGCTCTGCACCAAAGCGAACCCGCCGCACGCTGGTTTGCTGACTTCGCGGCGATGGAAGCCGATATCGGCGATGACGCTCGCCGCGATGCCTCCGTGGCGCTGGCGCTAAAGACCATGTCGCTGCGCGTGCGTAGCGACGTCGGCTACGCCTTCGCGCTTTCCGGCGACGCCGCCGCAGCCCAAGGCATCGCCGCCGAACTAGCCAAGCAAAACCCCGCGAACACCCTCCTCAATGGCTACGACCTCCCCGTCATCCGCGCCGCCATCGAAATCGGCCGCAATAATCCCGCGAAAGCCATCGACCTGCTGCAAATCGCCCAACAATACGACCTAGCCAACGGCCGCGGCATGCGCACCACCAACCAACGCGCCCGCGCGTACCTAGCGCTACACAAAGCCACAGAAGCCGCCGCCGAATTTCAAAAAATCGTGGATCATCCCGGCGTAGTAACAAACTCCATCACCGGCGCCCTAGCCAAACTGGGCCTAGCCCGCGCCTACGCGCTCCAGGGCGACAACGCCAAAGCTCGCGTAGCCTACCAGGACTTCTTCGCCCTCTGGAAAGACGCCGACCCCAAAATCCCAATCCTGCTCGCAGCTAAATCCGAATACGCCAAACTCCAGTAGGCCCCAGTGGCACAGCCACTCTTGGCTGTGCGCCCTCTCCAAGTCTCCAAATATAACGACGCAGGTAAGGGCGCTGCTTGCTGCGCCCCAGCTTGCCCGGTCGTCAAGAATTTCCTCGGCGCAGTTGTGGCACAGCCACTCCCGCTCGCCCTGAGAACCTGCCAGCGGCACGATTGAAGGGTTTGTGCTCTTTCTTAAATCTGTCATCCTGCGCTAAGCGTGGGCCGTGCTTGTTGCCCTGAACCACTCGCTTTCCCTGGCGCGAGCGCGATCAGTGCTACCCCGATGATCGCAAGCGGCAGCACGGCCCGCAGCAAATCCGCGCGCGGGATGATGTTACGGTATGCCTGCAGCGCCATAATGCCGCCGTGCGCCAAACTCGACCACGCCGTAAACGCGATCAGACTCCGATTCGCCGACGGGTTCCGCAAAGCCAGCAGAAGGAAAATCCCCAGCGTGCCATACACGATACCGAGCATCTGGTCCGCGGGCTCATCGGTTTGCGTGATCGCGTAAAGGCCCGCCACAAACAGTACACCCACTAATGCCATCACCACTTTGAGGGTTCGTTCCCGAATCATCGTGTCCTCCTTTCAGGAGCCTAAGACCACCTCGCACACTCCGGCGCACCCAGGGGCACGGCACGTCGAAAACTCGCCGCAGGAGCGCCGCGCCCACCGCTCCTGCGTGGGCCGAACTCACCTGAATCAAATCGGTTCCCGATACCTCCGCACCTCCACCGCCAACCACAGAAACCCCGCCGCCACTGCCAACCCCACCCACAACCCCGGACTACTCAAAAACGCTCCCAACGTAATATGTGTCATCGGACCCGAGGGAAACGCCTCCTCCGGCATCTCGGCAAATGCCGGCGCGGCTCCAATCAACCGCGATCCCACCAGCGCGGCAAAATGCCATGTCCGGAACACAATTACTTCCACAGCCGAGATCGCCACCACCGGCAAAGCCGCCCACAAAAACGTCGCCCGTCGCGCCCATCCCGAAACCAACAAAAGCCAGCAATAAACCGGAAAAGGCCACAAAGCATGCGCCGTCAAAAGGTGATAAAGCAAAAGCAGCGACATCCGCGTGAACCCCACCTTCGCCCAAAGCATCGCCAAACTCACTCCGCTCCCCAGCAATATCGCGCTTCCCACCAGCAGCATGATCCACTGCGTAACCACCGTAATCGCAAACGTAAGCAGCGGCAGCACAATCAACGGAATACTCGCCTTCGCCAGCACCGTCGTCAGATCCGACACCGGCAGCGACTTCCAAAACAAAATGCTGCGATCCCGCCGCTCCCCGTGCAAAGCGTCGAGACAATAAAAGAAGCTCACCAGAATGCAGGTGCCCATCAAAAGGGCCGCCACAATGTCAAACGGCATCACCACCGCTGCGCGCGGGGGGTCCGGACCAACTCGTAGATGCCGTTGCCAGACGCCCGCCATCGCGCTCAGCAAGAAAGCCGCTAGGGCCACCGCAGCCACCGACAACGGCGCAAGGTAAATCGAACGGTTCTCCCACAATTCACGCCGCACCGCCCAATAGAAGACTCGGCTCGGCGGGATAACCGCCGTTCCGACTCTCTGCGCCTGCAACGATTCGGACATCGCGTTTGATTGCGTGCTCATCGCCCTGCTCCTTGTCCCACTCCATTCGCACCGCCCATCACCGCCACAAACACGTCCGCAATACTCGGCGCATGCACCTCGCCCAGCGCCGCGAGTTTTTCACGCTCCGCGCGGTCGAAAAGCAAAATGCTGCGGCCGAACACTTGCCGCTCGTAAATCGGCTTCAGCGCCCGCGCCGCCGCCAATTGCTCGGGATTCACCGCCAGTTCCACATACCGCGTCTCAAACTCTTCCATGCTGCAATCCAGCACAATCCTCCCATGATTGATGAACATCAGATCGGTCAGGACGTTCTGCACCTCTTCCACCTGATGCGTCGTCACCACGATCGTCCGGCTGCGATCGAAATAATCATTCAGCAGCGAGTCGTAGAATTGCTTGCGATAAAGAATGTCGAGGCCCAGCGTCGGCTCATCCAACACCAGCAACCGCGCGTCAATCGCCATCACCACCGCCAAATGCAGCTGTGCCACCATCCCCTTCGACAAATCCCTCACCCTGCTCTTGTTCCCGATATTCGTCTTCGCCAGAAATCCTTCCGCCTTCGCACGATCGAATCGCGGATGCACTCCCGCCAGGTATTCCAGCAGCTGCCCAACCTTGATCCACCGCGGCAGCACGGCCACGTCCGCGATAAAAGAAACATCCCGCATCAACTGCTCGCGCTCGTTCCACGGATCGCGCCCCAGCACCTTCAGCTCTCCCTGATAAGGCGTAAGCCCCAGAATCGCATTCAACGCGGTCGTCTTCCCCGCCCCGTTAGGGCCAATCAGCCCCAGAATCCGTCCCTCTTGCACCTGCAAGTTCAAGCCGTCCAGCGCCACCGTCGCGCCAAACGTCTTACGAAGTCCGCGTGCCTCTATGCATGTCATGGCTTCAACGCTCCTCGTCGGGAGAATCGGGCTTCTTCATCTTCGGCTGCTTGCCGTCTTTCGCCTGCTGGTGCTTGATCACGTCCATCAATTCCTCGGCCTGCAACCCCAGCCGCACGATCGTCGTATACACCCGCGGCCACTCTTCGCCCAAAAACCTCTGCCGCTCGCCCTCGAGCAACAGCTTGCGCGCACCCTCCACCACGAACATCCCGAGCCCTCGCTTGGCCTCCACCAACTGCTCATCAACCAATTGCTGATAGCCCTTCAGGACCGTGAGCGGATTCACCCGGTAGTCCGCCGCCACACTCCGCACCGAAGGCAGCGGATCCCCTTCCTTCAGGGCTCCGTCGAGGATCAGCGCGACCACCCGGTCGCGGATCTGGCGGTATATCGGCTGATTGTCGTTCCACTCACGGTCCATCATGGCGTCCTGATCACCCTAAAATCGTCCCGCACCGTCAATTGACCCGCTGCAGATCCATATGTGCATGCATCGGCTTGTCACCTGGCATCATGTAAGTCCAGTCTTCTCTGTGGTGGTTCGCATCAATCACTGTGAACACCGCGTGGTACATGTGTCCATACTCGTTGCCGCCGGAAAGATCTTCAAACGTGAACTCCACCGTCTTTCCGTCCGGCGACGCTTTGGCCGTCATCCGCGGACGGTTGCCGGCGTCGCAATAATGGATCAGCGTGAGTTGGTCGTTATCCAGATACATCATCGTGACCGGGTGGTCGTACTTCTTCGAGTCCAGCGGCGTTCCCGCTTCCTGCATTTCATGCACAAGCGCATTTCCCCGGGACGTCACTCGCAACGACACGTGCACCGGCTTGTTCATGTCCATGTCCGCTTGGGCCGGGTCAACGGTCACCTTGCCTTCCCAGCTTCCCGCCAGAGTTTTCAATGTGTCAAATGACTTTTGACCGTCCGACTGCGCAAACACTGGAGCCGTAAGGGATAGCAGCATAACCGCAGGCAACACAAATCGAAGGTATTTCATGTCACATCCTCCTGGAGCTTTGTGAAGCGTGGCGGGCGCTCCTGCGAGCCCCAACCCCGCTCATCAATCTCAGTGCTATACTTAACTATAACACTAAAACGATTGCAAGCCCTTTTTTCACTTTTTTCCTCACTCCCTCGATCCCTTCGGGAATCTTTGTAGGCCGTAGCTTTAGCTCCGGCACGAACGCTGCAAAATCGAAGCGGCTTCAGCCGCTGCAGTACACCTTTTGCAGTTCTCACACAGACTCTTCAGCCCGACACACACCAAACACACACAGCTAATCCTCAATCCCGTCAATGAGTTAAACCAATAGGGTATGTCCTGAATGGTAAATGAACTCAAAAGCTGTTATAATAGGGGTCTTGAAGCTGGCTGAGGACGCAACATGAAGCGCGCCACAACGACAACGAGGCCCATCACGAAACCGCACGGAAAAGTGTCGCCGGTACCCGCGCTGCAACAATTCGCAGCAGCGCCAACCAAATGTCACATTGTTATATCGCCCTGAAAACAGCCAAAATCAATCGCCAACCCCGGGGATTAGAAATCGTCGTATCTAATAGAAAACAATCGCCCAGACCTCGATTCAATCGCCAACAATCACGCATTTCTGAAAATCAATTCCGCCACGCCAATTCTAGCCACTCGCCACTAACCACTAGCCACTGCCTCTTTCATCAGCAAGCGCAGATCACGGCGTCGGGCATCGCTTGTACCTCTCACCGTCTGGTCGCCAGCTTTTCCAAGCGGCGAAACCTCTCGTCACTTGTCACTCATCACTCGTCGCTGCCTTCATCACGTAGAACTTGCCAAGGTGCGAAAAAACAACAGATTCGCCGATCGCTTCACGTTTCCCTAGGTCTTTACTTTTTAGCAAGTTACGCCCAATTTCCGATTGGCAGGCAACGTGCCCTCGTGCATAATGGCGGCAATAAAGTAGCCGCCGGTTGTAAAGAAATCGTACAGCCCAGCCCTAGTGGGAATGGAGCCCAGTCGTGAGCGCCAGAGCGTTATTCGGTAAGCAGTCAGCCAGCGAAGTAAAACCTTCAGAGGATATTCCCAGCCCTCGATGGGGCGAACGCCTCCGCGCCCTCAAAAATATTCCGCAGGTAATGAAGTTCGTTTGGGAAGCGGCTCCCGGCGTCGTCATCGGCGAAATCATCTCCCGCGTCGCAGTCGCTCTCGTTCCGCTGTCCGTACTGCTCGTCACCCGCAGCATCGTTGATTCGATCGAAGCATACAAAGCCCATCAGACTGCCCTGCCGCACTATTTCTGGTGGCTCGTCGCTCTCGAATTCGGACTTGCGGGCTTCTCGGCTGTCCTGATCCGCTTGATCGATTTTTGTGACGTGACTCTCGCCGAGCGCTTCATGCGCCACATCAGCATTACGTTGATGAAGCACGCTGCCAACCTCGACCTGCTCGCTTACGAAGACCCCGTTTTCTACGACAAGCTCGAGCGCGCCCGCGTCCAAAGCACAGATCGCGTCCAAACCATCAAAATTGCCGGACGCTTGATCCAGGAACTAATCACTACCATCAGCCTTGCTGCCGGAATCCTCTTCTATTCGCCGCTGTTGCTTCTTGCTCTGGTTATCTGCGTCGTCCCGGCGTTCCTTGGCGAGACCCATTTCGCCTTCCTAGGCTACTCAATGAGTTTTCAGCAGACCCCAGCGCGCCGCGAACTCGACTACCTTCGCAGCGTCAGCGGCACCAAGGAAGGCGCCAAGGAAGTAAAGCTCTTCGGTCTCGCGCCCTTCCTCGTGGGGCGTTATTCCGACGTCGCCGACAAGCTTTGCAACCAGACGGTCGGCGTCGCGCGCCGCAAGCTCACCGTCGGCGCGTTACTCGGTTTGCTCGGTGTCACCGGATACTACGGTACCTACGCGTTCGTTATCTATCAGACCTTGTTCGGTAGCCTCTCCATCGGCCAAATGATCATGCTCACCGGCGCGATCGGCGGCGCTAGCACCAACATACAAGCGGTTTTCACTACCTTCTCCGAAATCGCCAATCAAGCCCTGTTCATGACCGACTTGCTCGAATTCTTCTCCGTGAAGCCCAAAATCCAGTCCAAGCCCAACGCGATTCCCGCTCCCAAGCGCATCCAGCAAGGATTCGAATTCAAGAACGTCTCGTTCCGCTATCCCGGCAGTTCGCGACGCATTCTGAAGAACGTGAATTTCAAGCTCGCTCCCTCCGAGCGCATCGCCATCGTTGGAGAAAACGGCCAGGGCAAGACCACAATCGTCAAGCTGCTCACCCGTTTGTACGATCCCTCCGAAGGCCAAATCCTTCTCGATGGGCGCGACCTGCGCGAATACGACCTCGATAGCCTCTGGCAGCAGATCGGCGTCATCTTCCAGGATTTCATGCGCTATGAAATGACGGCCTCCGCGAATATCGCCGTCGGCCGCATCGAAGAACGCCACAATCCGTTCCAAATTCGCGCCGCCGCCAATAAGAGCCTTGCCGAGCAAGCCATCCGCAAACTGCCCAAGGGCTTCGATCAAGTTCTCGGCTCGCGATTTGAAGGCGCCGTGGATCTATCCGGTGGCGAGTGGCAGAAAATCGCTATCGCTCGCGCCTACTTGCGCGATGCGCAGCTGCTGATTCTCGACGAGCCTACCGCCGCTCTCGACGCTCGCTCCGAACACGAAGTCTTTCAGCGCTTCTCTGAATTGACCGAAGGAAAAATGTCGGTGCTGATTTCCCACCGTTTCTCCACGGTGAAAATGTCCAACCGCATTCTCGTGTTGAAGGGCGGAGAAATCGCCGAGCAGGGTCCGCACGATCAGCTCCTCAAAGAAGGCGGACACTACGCGGAGCTCTTCGAACTTCAGGCGGCCAATTACCGCTAGTCTCTGTGGTTGTTTCTGACGTTGCGGGGAATGCTTCAGGACTGGAATTACTTCTGTGGCTCGGTGGCCGGATTACTTGAATTAACATTGCTCGCGCTGCGAGCGTGCATTTCCACTAGTTCCTGCGCCGCGAGCGGTTGGAAAGGCTTAAATCCGGCGCGTTCCATGCCGCGTTGCGCCTCCGGATTCTTCATGAAAGTGTCCCACACAAAAGCCGTCCGCGCATTCTCGGCCATCACGATCGTAATCCCCGAATCAATTCCCACCACGTCGCTGTCGTACCAGTTGATCAGCGGATTGAACGCGTCCACAAACCCATAACGGCTCCACGTCCCCGCTCCATAACGATTATCAATCGTCCGCAATACCCGCATCGCCGGCCCCGGCATAAACGGCAATGAGCCCGCTGCCGCACACGGCACCACCGTCCCATCAATCGGACCCGTCTCCGGCGGCCCACCCCACACCTCATACCCCTTGATCGAATCCGACGCCGTAATTCCCCACAGGTCGTCGCTGTAATCCGGAAACTTGTTCGCCAGGCTCAGGCAAAATCGCCGGTGCACATCCGTCGCCACAATCGAGTTCTGGAAGTAGTCGGCATACTTGTCGCGCTTGCCGCGGAAATCGAACCAAGCCTGCGAATACTGATGCACGAACAACGGCGCGTAGGAGCCGATAAATTTGATCCCATCAAACTCAAACGTCGTCCTCTTCCATGCATCCCAGGTCGCCGGCGGCAGCGCATGCGAAGAAGATCCCAGCCCCAGCAAATACATCATCATCATTTCGCTGTAGCTGTCCCACCGATACTGCAGGAAACCGGTTTCGGGCGTCCAGCCATGCGGCAGAATGCGCGTGTCCTCGGACAGCCAGTTCCAATCCACGCGATTGAATATCTCGTGCGCCAACTGGCTGATTTCCGAATGCTCGAAATGCTCCCGGCACATGAGAATGCCGCAGAGCAATATGGATGTATCAATGGACGAAAACTCCGCCTGCCACAACCGCTCGCCCGTATTGATGTTGGCCCAGTGATAAAAGAACCCGTGCTCGTTGGGCAGCTTCTTCCATAGAAATCGCAGGCAATTGATCACGCGATCCCGCGCCTGCGTGAACGAAACGTATCCGCGCTTCTCGCCGATGCACAGCGCAGTCAGCCCAAATCCTGTCGCCGCAATGCTGCCCAGGATTCCGTTATCCGAGGACCGTACGTTGCACCGGTCCCGCGTGAGCCCAGTCGTGGGATTAGTCTGATCCCAGAAATACTGAAAGATGGCCTTCTCAAGCTCTTCCAGAAAGGCGTCGTCACGGGGCGTTAGGTATGAAGGGGGTGGAAGCTCATTGGGCGAAGGCACCACTGGCGCTGCGGGAGCCTGTGTACCAAGACGGTGCACGTTCCCGAGCAGCGGAACACTCCACGCCGAGGCAACCGCAAGCTGTCTGAGCACTTCGCGGCGCGAGAGCCGCCTGCGCATGAACCTGTCTCCAAGCACAACACAATGTTAGACGATGCTGGGGGCGAATAAAACCGCGTAACCCGCCAATATAAAGAGTGTTTCGAAGATGGAAAGGCCAGGTAAGTCTAAGTTCTACAGCCTCCCATGTGGATGAAAGCCCGCGACTGTTGCTGCTGTTCCCGCCTGCCCTCAGCCCAATACAATGCGAATTTGGTGCACCGCTCCGTCGTCCGCCAGGTGAATATCCGCAGAGCCGGCCAGCAGCTTACCGTCCAGCTCGGTCAGCGCGACCCCGCGCGTAACCCCCGACGGATTCTCCACGCGGATCTTGTACATCGCTGAGTGGTAGCGAAACTCGATGCTATAACCCGGCCAATCCCGCGGAATGCACGGATCCATGAACAGCGACATGCCGCGCAGCCGGAAACCGAGGATCCATTCGATGCCCGCACGGTAAAGCCAGCCCGCCGAACCCGTGTACCACGTCCATCCTCCGCGGCCCACGTGCGGCGGCTCAGCATAGATGTCGCCAGCGACAGCGTACGGTTCGACTTTATAGCGCTGAACGTTCGCACGTGAATTCGAGCGATTGATGGGATTCATCATCCGGAATAGTTCCGCAGCCTTGTCGCCGTCGCCGAGTTCCGCAAACGCAATCAAACTCCAGGTGGAGGCATGCGTGTACTGTCCGCCGTTCTCGCGAATCCCAGGAAGATAGCCTTTGATGTAACCAGGATCGCGCGCAGGGTGATCGAACGGCGGTGCCAGCAGCAAGATGAGTCCTTCCGGACGGCGGATCAGTTGCTGATCCACCGCGGCCATGGCGCGCTGGCTCCGTCCACGCTCCGCGGCGCCGGACATGATGCTCCAGGATTGCGCGATAGCATCTATTCGGCATTCCGTGTTTTCCGCCGAACCAAGCGGTGTGCCGTCGTCAAAATAAGCCCGGCGATACCATTCGCCATCCCAACCTTCGCGCTCCAAAGCGGCCTTGAGTCCACTAACGTGGATCCGCCACTTTTCCGCGCGTTGGTGTTCGCCGCGCGAATCGGCAAACTTGGCAAATTCCCACAGCACGGTGTGCAAGAACCAGCCCAGCCACACGCTTTCGCCTTTGCCATCCTGGCCGACGCGGTTCATTCCGTCGTTCCAATCGCCCGTGCCCATCAAAGGCAAGCCGTGCGCGCCGACGCCCAAGCTGCGATCCAGCGCCCGCGCACAATGCTCGAACAATGACGCGCGAGTCTCTGAAATGCGCGGCTGGAAATACGATTCCTTCTGGCCATCCGCGAGTTCATCGCCCTCAAGGAACGCGACCGACTCTTCGAGGATGCTGCGGTCGCCTGTCGCTTCGATGAACTGGATGACGGTATAGACCAGCCAGAGCGGATCATCGGAAATACGGCTACGAATGCCGCGTCCCGATGGAGGGTGCCACCAATGCTGAACGTCACCTTGCGTGAATTGGTGCGCCGCCGCGCGCAGCAAGTGTTCGCGCGTCACTGCTCGTTTGGAAACAGTAAGCGCCATACCGTCCTGGAGTTGATCGCGGAAGCCGTACGCGCCGCTCAATTGATAGAACGCCGCGCGCGCCCAGATTCTGCAAGAGAGAGTTTGGTAGAGCAGCCAACGATTCAGCAGCAGGTCCATGCTGGGATCGGGAGTTGAAATTTGCACCGTTCCGAGGATGTCGTCCCACTGCCGCGTGACGTCTGCAAAAACCTTATCGAGGTCGGCGCTCCGATACCGGCTGAGCAAGTCGCGCGCCCGCTCCCGGTCCGCCGTCTGGCCCAGGAAAAACACGACCTCGGCGCTGGCTCCCGGGCGCAGTTCCATCACCGTTTGCAAAGCCGCGCAAGGATCAAGGCCGGCGCCGACTTTTCCAGAGAGCGGCGCGCCTCGTTCCAGCGCCGCGGGTCGCTCTGGAGCTCCGTTGCGGCCGAGAAACTCCGCACGATCACCCGTGAAAGAGGTTTGACGGCCGGACAAATCGGCAAATGCAATACGGCCGCCGAATTCGCCGTTCCACGCGCTCCGTCCGAAAACGGCGCGCGACTGCGGATCGTATTCCGTGACGATGTACGGGGCGGAAGTGCTACGCGTATTCCCCAGCACCCATTCGACGTAGGCAGTGATGGAAATGCGACGGGTGCGCCCCGAGTCATTGTGCAGCGTAAGCCGCGATATTTTGATTGGATCTTCCGGCGGCACAAATTGCACCAGATCCACCACCAGGCCGCGGGAACCGTGCTGGAAACGCGAATAGCCTTGCCCATGACGTGCAACGTACGTGGCGTCTTCATCCCGAATCGGCAGCGCCGTGGGAGTCCAGACTTCGCCGGAGTATTCGTCGCGGAGGTAGATGACTTCACCGGGAGTATCGAAAACGTGATCGTTGGACCACGGCGTGAGTTGATTTTCCCGGCTGTTCAGCGACCAGGTGAAACCGGCGCCGGATTCCGAGACGAGGAAACCGAAATCCGGATTGGCGATCACGTTGATCCACGGCTCGGGCGTGCGCAATTCTTCGCTCAGGACGATCGCGTACTCGCGTCCATTCTCCGCGAAGCCGCCCAGGCCGTTGAAGAATTGCAAGCTCCGCTCGGGCAGCGGCAAATCCTCGCGTTTACGCGCGCGTGGCGCACGCGGTGGCGCGGGAGGTTCCGTCTCCGGCGTCTGCGAACGCACGATCTGCTCGGCAAGGGTTCCGCGGCGGCTCAGCAGCACCGCGCGCGCGACCGACTGCAATTGTGCGCGCGCTTGCTCCGACAACAGATCTCCTCGCAACAAAAATATCTTGCCGCTCAGCCCTGCGGAATCTGGAGAGAGCCTCAGCTTGCTTCCGCGCACCAGCGCTTCGAGCGAATCGTGAAGTTCCTGCACGTAGGATGGAGCCTTTTCGTTGATGATCACGACATCCGCTTGCAGCTGCTTCATGCGCCAGTATTCGTGCGCGCGCAATAGCTGCCGGATGATTTCAACGTCGTCCGAATCGTCAATGCGCGCCAGTATGATCGGGAGGTCCCCGGAAATGCCCTGAGCCCAGAGCGTCGTGATATCCAGAGGCGTGCGCGCCAGAACATCGGCGGCGGGGCGGAGCGATGAATCCACGTACAGGACGGCGTTGGCCAGACGCTGGAACAGCAGCGCTTCTTCGGAACTGATCCCGAGGTGGTGAAGCTGGACTTGCGCCTGGGTCCAAGCGAGCGTCAGAGTGCGATCGAAAGTCCTGAGATCGCGGTACTTGTCGGCAAGATCGAGCGCTTCCTCACGCGTTGCGGCCGCAATCGTGGAAAAGATCAGGTGAACCGTGCTGCCTGCCGGAACGCGCACGGTGCGGCGCAGACTAACGATCGGATCCAGGACGGAGCCGACCGTGCCGGAAAGCGGGCGGCCATCCATTACCGACACGGGATCGCGAAGATTGCGGGCGCGCCCGACGAATCTTGCGCGATCAGTTTCGTATTGCAGATCGCCGACGGTTTCACCCGCCACTACCACGACGTGCGCCGCCCACACGGAAGCTTCATCGTCGGAGCGTTTTCTGCGCGTGGCCAACAGCGCGCCGACGTCCGGCTCATATTCCGTTTCGACGAATAACTTCGCAAAGGCAGGGTGCGAGACATCCGCTGCTTGTGTCGTGAGCGAGAGCTCGGCGTAGGAGGTGACCTGGATGTCGCGAGCGCGCACGCCTAAATTCGTGAGCGAGACCCGTCGGACCTCCGCGTCGTCCTCGGAGGAGACGACAACTTCCAGAGTCGTGGTGAGCGAGCGATCGCGCCGGACAATTTCGGCATGGTCTTCGAAGAACACCGCCTCGTAGGCGTCGGGTTCGACTCCGGCAGGCTGATAGCCCGCCGACCACACGTTGCCCGTTTGTTCGTCACGCAGGTAGATGTATTGGCCCCAACAGTCGCGCGTCAGGTCTTCACGCCAGCGCGTGACGGCGATGTCCCGCCAGCGGCTGTAGCCGGAGCCTGCCGCGGTGAGCATCACGGAGTAGCGTCCATTTGAAAGCAATTGCGTGCGCGGAGTCGCGTCGTGCGGCGTGCTGAAGCGGCGAACTACCGGAGGAATCAGTTCGCGTACTTTCGCGCTGGCCGAAACTTCTTCGGCGCGTGGCCGGGCGACCAGCACGTCGCGTGGAGTGCGCTCCTGAAGCAGCAACTCGGTGGCGCGCACGATTGGCTCGGCGTGAAAACGGTTGCGCATGACGCCAGCATTCACGACGTCGGCAAAAGCCATCAATGACATGGCCTGGTGGTGGGCCATGAAGGTGTGAACGACCGCTACGTCCTTGCCTTCTGGGATGCGACTGGGCGTGTAATCGAGCGATTCATAGAAGCCATAAGCTCCTTCGCCGCCTGCTTGTGCGATTCGCGCAAAATTTTGCAGCGCGGCGACAGGCTCGATCATGGAAGCGAGAGCCGTGGCGTAGGGCGCGATTACCAGATCTTCGCTGAGACCCCGCTTCAGGCCCAGACCCGGCACGCCGAAGCCCGAGTATTGATAAGTGAAATCAATGTCGCGCGCGTTGAACGCCGATTCCGAAATTCCCCAGGGGATGCCTCGTTCGTTGCCATATTCGATTTGGCGCAGAACGATTTGCTCGTAAGTCTGGCTCAACATGCTGTTCGCGGGAGAACGCATGATGATCGCGGGCATGAGGTATTCGAACATCGAGCCGGACCAGGAAATTAATGCCGAACCTCGTCCGACGGGAGTGAGAGCGCGTCCGAGGTGAAACCAATGGGAAGCAGGGACGTCACCTTTGGCGATCGCGATGAAGCTGGTGAGGCGCGCTTCGGAGGCGAGCAGGTCGTAACAACTTTCGTCCAGAGTGCCGTCGGCGGCGCGCATTCCGATGGAAAAGAGCTTGCGGGAATTGTCGAATAGAAAGCTGAAGTCCATCGCGTCGAACATTTTTTGCGACGTGACCGCAATCACTTCAAGGCGATTGGCAAGCGAGGATGCTTCCCTTGTGGAGGATTGCAGCGCGTCGAGCAGTGCGTCAATACGCGCGAGGATTTCGCGATTGGAAGCGGTGTCCGTCACGAGCCTTCCGCGGACGGGAGCGAGCGCGCGGATAGCGGATGCGAAGCGTTCCGGAGCTTCCGCGAGAGTGGGGAGCGTGCGGAATTGAGGTTCGATCGCGACCCATTCAGGAGACTCTTCTTGCGAGCGTCCCGCCATGGCGACGACTTCCTTCACGTCCAGACGCAGCCAAGGAATGATAATGCGCGCGTCGCGCAGATTGCTTTCGACCGAATTCCGGACAGCTTCCGCCCACGCGCGCAGTTCGGAGTCGGGCGGCTCGCCGAGTTCTTGCGCGAGAGCTTCGGCAATGTCCGCAGCGGTCTGAGCAAATTCGCGCAATTCAACGAAACGCGCCGCCCATTCGCGGGCGTCGCGGGGAACCGGGTCAACCAACGCGGCCAACGATTCAATTGCGTTGCTGAGCTGCTTGCGCGTGACGGTCTGGGTGCGCCGAGCGTCCGTAAACCTGCCGAGGACTTCGCGAAGCAGGTGGATGGTGTCTGCGACGCCCGCAAACATTCGCGATTCGACAAACGGTTCCTGGATCAGCCCGCGACAGCCGCTGGTTAGAACGAGCAGATCCCCGGCGAGATTGCCGCTATCCACGCTGGAAATGTATTTCGGGTCGAGAGGCTTCAAGGTCCGCGTGTCGTACCAATTGAAGAAGTGCCCGCGGTAAAGCTCGAATTGGCTGAAGGTGTGCAAGGTCGCTTCGAGGCGGTCTACGGCCTCTTGCGCGCCGATCCAGCCGAAATCGCGGGCAGCGAGGACAGTGAGCAAATAGAGACCCATGTTCGTCGCGGAAGTGCGATGGGCCACGCGAGGTTTTGGATCCACCTGGAAATTGTCCGGAGGCAGGTAATGGTCTTCCGGAGTGACGAAGCGATCGAAGAAGCGCCAGGTGCGCAGAGCAATCAATCGCATCGTCCTGGTCTCCGTCGGCGAGAGTGGCTTGACGTCCTCGATGGGAGGCGGAACGCTGATCCAGCGCGCGACGGCAGGCGCTGCGATCCAGAGCAGCACGAACGGAATGGCGGCGCCTAGAGCGTGGTGGCGCCAATGAATCACGGATGCGAGCGCGGCGATGGCGAGGATAACGCTTCCGATCATGCGCAGGTACATGCCCCAAGGATTCAGGTCCACGGCGTGCTTGGCCTGGGCGGCGGTGGTCCACTGCAGAAGATTTCTGCGAGTGATTACCAGGCGCGCGAGAGTGCGGAGCATCGCGTCCGACATGAGCCAGGCCTGATAAGCCATGAACGTCACGGTCAGGCCAATTTGCGACAAGCCGAGCGAAAGATCGGAGAGCAGGTCGCGAATATGGCTGCGCTTAGAGATGCCGCCGAAGCGCGGATTCAGGCCTACAAGAAAAGGAATCAATGCAGGAATCGCGACCATGGCCAGAACGAATCGGGTCCACATCCACGGAGAGACTTGCGGAAGCAGCCAGCCGATCAGCATCGTGAGAAACATGCAGGGGGCCGAAAGAGTACGGCGGAGGTTGTCAAACATCTTCCAGCGGCTGATGGCGGGAATCGAGATGCGGCGGCGCGGATCTCTTGAAAGGCTTCCACGGCCAAAAATCCAGGGAATGAGCTGCCAGTCACCGCGCGCCCAGCGGTGCTGGCGGGCGGCCGCTACCTCGTAATGCGACGGGAATTCGTCGAAGAGCACAATGTCTGTGGCGAGCGCGGCGCGCGCGAAAATTCCTTCGAACAAGTCGTGGCTGAGGAGCGTGTTTTCTTTCACTTTGCCGGCGAGCGCGGCTTCAAAGGCGTCGAGATCGTAGATGCCTTTGCCGGTGTATGAGCCCTCGTGGAACAAGTCCTGGTAAACGTCGGACACCGCAGCTGCGTAGGGGTCAATGCCGGCGGGGCCGGAAAAAATACGCTGAAAGAGCGAGCCTTCGCGATCGCTGGGAAGCGAAGGAGTGATGCGCGGCTGGACGACACCGTAGCCGTCCACAATGCGCCCAAGCGAATCGCTGAATTGCGGCCGGTTGAGCGCATGCGCCATGGTACCGACGAGGCGCGCGACGGTGCCGCGCGAGAGGCGCGTATCGGCGTCGAGAGTGATTACGTAACGAACGCCGGGAATTGTTTGCGGCGGCACGCCGGCGACGGGCAGGAAAGTGGTGTTGGTCGCCCCGCGCAACAGTTGATTCAGTTCGTGCAGCTTTCCGCGTTTGCGCTCCCAGCCCATCCATTTGCGCTCGCGTTCGTTCCAAATCCGCCGGCGATGAAACAGGAAAAATCGATCGCCTCCGCCGGGTGCGTGTCCATGCGTCGCGTTTAGGTTGGCGATGCCGTTGATCGCTGCGTTCAGGAGCTCTTCATCCTGCGGCAGGGATTCGGTGGGAGCGTCCACCCAATCCGTGAGCAGCGCGAACCGCAGATCGCCTTCGGGATTGGCGAGGTAATGGATCTCGAGGCGCTCGATGAGTTCTTTGATTGCATGAACCGAAGTGAGAAGAGTCGGGACGACGATAATCGTGCGCAACTCGGTGGGAACACCGTCGCGAAGTTCCAGGCGCGGCAGCGTGCGCGGGCCGAGCAAGTCCGTGACAGCGCGGTTGATGAGCGCGATGGCGAGGTCGGACGCGGGAACGGAGGCGAGCAGGCCGAGCAGGACCAGATAGGGCGTTCTGACGCCGAAGGAGTGGGCGTGCGTGAGAGGCAGCGCGAGAATAATCGCGGTGAGCGCGGCGATGGTGCCGAGATAGCCGGGGACCGCAGCGCGGACGTAGAGGCGCAGTAGACCACGGCGCCACGGAACGCGAAAGCCGAGTTCGCGTTCGAAATCGAGCCGGCCGTGCGATATCAAATAGTAGCCGGGATCCGCTTTGCGGTCCGCGGTGGGTTGCCCGTCGGTGTGAAATTCCGCGCGCGCGTGCTTGGCGCGTTCAACGGCACGCTTGGCGACGTCTATTTCCGTGTGGCGGGAGCCGCGCGAAAGGTCTTCGACGGCGTGGCGGTAATAATCGCGGGTGGCGAAATCCATCTCTCCGAAATTGCTGCCGTTGCCAAGAACTTCGTCCACCATGCTGACGCTTTCAAAAAAGTCCTCCCAGCCGAAAGCAGACATCAGCCGCATGCTGGTGATGATGTTGCGGACGGTGACCGTCATGGCCGCTTGCTCTTGATGCTCGGCGCGGACGATTTCATCGGCGGTGGTGCCTTGCGCGGCGAGGCGTTCATCGAGCCAGACGAGTATGGGGCCGACCTTGGGATCGAGGTCGCGCAGGCGCTGGACGAGTTGCACGGCGAATGCGCGGTCGAGGGGCTTATTTTCAAACCGGCGCAGGATGGATTCGGGAGAGACGGCTTGCTGTCCGCCGGTTCCCAGCACGCGGTCAGCGAGAATATCGGCATCGAGGCGCGCGCTGCGGCTCAGAACCATGCGCTCTGCGATTCGGCGCAGATTTTCCACCAGCACAATGCGCAGGGTGATGGCGACGGCCCAGAGTTCTCCGATGGTGAGCGGCTGGACGCGCTGGTAGGCGGTTACGAAGCGGCGCAATACCTCCGGATCGAACCGGCTGTCGGTATGCGCGACGTAGGCCCATGCGACGCCGAAAACGCGGGGAAAACCTTCCAGGTGCCCGGGGCCCAGCTTCGGAAGCTTGCGGTAGAAGCCTGGAGGCAGGTCGTCGCGAATTTCGCGGAGCTGCTCTTCGACGATATAAAAGTTGTCTACCAGCCATTCGGCGGCGGGGATGATGGCTTGTTCGTGCTGAATCGCGCGGGCGATGGCGCGGTAATACTCGAGCAGAATGCGGCCGTTTTCGAAGACGCGCGGAATAAGGGGACGACCTTCTTCCTGGCCGCTCACGACCGCTTGCGCGGCGGCCAAGCTTTCCGCGTGCTGCTCCAGACGCTCGACGCTGAAAAGTTCCGAACGAATCGGCTTTTCTGGTTCCGTAAAAATCGGCGCAGGAATTTGGGTCGAACTGGTCATATGTTAGCGATTCTGAATCTCCTGGATCGCGGAGCGCGCCGCTCCACATCCATTATGTATGCTCAAATGCGAATCGTCACTGCGAGTGAGAAACGAACGGCGACAGCACTGGCCCGTTGCAATGGCGCTGAAACCATAGAATGAAAGTTTACAGAACGAAATGCTCGAACTACCTAGAACTCGGCGCTGGCTGGGGCACCGAGAAGAAACGTCCACACCGGTCTGGAACGGGGCGGACGGGGGCAGAGCTATCCCGGTCAATTTTCGTCGTTGAGCCGGGGTTCTGCAATACCCTTTAATTCGGGGCCATTCTACAGGGAATCCTGCGCGCCGGAGTGTTCGGCAAGACGCTAAAGAAATGCAGCGACGTGAAGTGGTGAGCCGGGGAGGACTCGAACCTCCAACCCGCTGCTTAAGAGGCAGCTGCTCTACCATTGAGCTACCGGCCCACGAGCCGTAGATTGTAACACGAGCGGAAGACGCACCCAACCGGAACAGCTGATTCGCCTTATTTATTGGATTGAACTCGCGATCACCCGCGGCGGGAAAATGTTACGGATGACGACGGAGAGTAGCCGCGATTTCCTGTGCGGCTTGGCGCGCACGGACCAGGTCGCCGGGGCCGAAGGAAATTGCGGCGACGCGAGCGTGCCCGCCGCCGCCGTATTTCTCGCAGAGGGACGCGAGATTCACATCGGCTGAGGCTTCCTTCCAAGGGTTGGTGCCCACCGAGACTTTGGCGCGCGTCGGCGAGGCGCTGACTCCGACCGAATAAAGAGCATCAGGAAACAAGAAATAGGGAACGAATTTGTTGTAGCCCTCGAGGTCCAGGTCGCTCACGTCGAAATAAATTACGCCGTCACGAAAATCGGCGCGCTCGCGGAATACGTCAATGGATTTGCGATGGCGCTCGAGCAATGCGGGCAAATGCCTCTGCACGTCCGGCAATTCGATCATTTCGGCGAGCGAGAGGTACGCGAGATGCGGGATGAGCTTGGGTACCAGGTCGGCTTCCGGCGCGGCTTCGATCACTAGCGCCAATTTGGTGGCGGGATCGGCGAGGCCGACGGCGGCTTCGGGCGAGGCGAATTGCGCGCCGTCAATAATGTCGCCCCAGTGGATCAGTTCGGCGAGCGGCTTGGCGTCAAATCCGAATTTCTCCGACGCGATGGTAGCCAGAAACTTGGTGCAGGACTTATACGCGGGATCGTAAAACTTTTTGCCAGAGTGATCGTGGCGGAAATGCTCGGCGTCTTCGGGCTTCAGGAACGCGCTTTGGTGATGGTCAAACCACCAGGTGAGTTGCGGGGAGCTGGAATATTTGAAATCCACGATGGCGTTTTCGTCACCGTCAAAGGTGCCGTCTTCGAAGGGCTGCGAGGCCTTGTGCGTCATCCCGGTGTAGAAGAATTCGGCGCTGGGATTGATGCGCTCCTTGTAGAAGCGAGAGAAGATTGCGGCGGAAGACGCTCCGTCAAAACACTTATCGTGGAAGCAAACCCGGACTTTCAATTCCCTCTCCTGGCGAGACCGCCGCGGAAAAGAAAGCCGCGTGCGGGAAAGCCAATAAAGATGGACGTTCAGTCCGCAGTTGTCAATAGTTAAGGGATGCGCGGCGAGGGGGCCGCGTAATTGTCGCTGAAATTGTCAGGATTTGCCGAAGAGCTGATCGGCCAGATCGGCGGCTATCGGAAGGCGATATCTTTCTCCCTGGTAGGCCTTGATCATCAGCAAAATCCACAGAACGAAACCGAGGATGGAAATCAACGCCCGCAGACTGAATCCCAAGGCAACGCCGCCTGCGAGGAACACCATGCTCAACGCGATTTGAACGATCATCAGGCCACCGAACACTACGATGGATTGCGCGGCGTGAAAACGAACGAACGGGCGCTTGTCTATGAAGAAGAAGATCAGGCCAGTGATCCAGCCGAGCACGTAGCAGAGTAAGCCGGCCACGTTTTCGGCCATCCCGGAGGTGCCGGGCGGCGAGGAACTGACGACGGCCCCGGGCGCGGGTGCTCCTGCAGCGGCCTGCGGTGCTCCGCAGTTCGGGCAAAATCCGGCATTGTCCGCGACAGTGGCTCCGCATTTTGTGCAATGTGGCATCGAGTTCCTCCCGAGATGTGGTTGCGACGAGCCGGGTATGTTGGGCGGAGGCTAACAAAACAACATTGCAGCGGCAAGCGCAAAGGCGAGTGAGCAGCGGCGCTGCGCGGCGTTGTCCCACAAGGCCTTCGCGGGCATGAGAATTTTGGCCCGATGTTATACTGTGGTTTCGCTGCGGAAGTGGCGGAATTGGCAGACGCGCCAGCCTTAGGAGCTGGTGGCCGAAAGGCCGTAGGGGTTCGAGTCCCTTCTTCCGCACTTTTGAATTGTAGTACGGCGATGGTCCTGCGCGGGATTCCAGACTATAGTCCGATTTTGCCTAGCATGCCGCTTAGGCGGGTGAGTTCGACTTCGGCTTCCAGGATTTCCGGCTTCAGCTTTTCTTCGACTTCGTGGCCTAGTTTGCTGGCTTGTTCGCGGAGGGCCGCGAGTTTTTTGGTCATGGCTTCGTGCTCGCGCAGCAGGCGTTCTGTTGATTCATCTTTTTCGTCCGGCATCGTTTTCTCCTGGCGGAGAGTATAGCGCGGGTTCGGTCTGGTCCGGCAAAC
>CAWHGI010000002.1:0-869670 GCA_963828865.1 uncultured Acidobacteriota bacterium
GAAGTCAGCGACAAGTGAAAAGCGACGAGTGCAGCAGTGAGAATAAATCGTAACTCGTGATCCGTGCGCCGCGACGAATCCCTGGAGCATCTCGGAGAGCCACCACAGGAGACTGCGCCCATCCTTCGCGGAACACGCTGGAGACCTTGCCGTGCGCCACGTCGTACTCAGTTCATCGCCGCGGTCGCTCGACGGGTTCGTAGGGGCGCTGCTTGCTGCGCCCGCCTTTCGTAACGCCGCAGCGAGCGTGCTCATGCTGCCTACAGCACGATCCGCCACCGACAGCAGCGCCGGCACCGCCGCACCCAAAAACGCGAGCGCCGTGGGCGCGACACAAGCCTCAAGCCTACGCGCCATAACCATGCAGATACCTATTTAAACGCTCACTAGGTCGCTCTACAAAGTGTGGTATCCTCCCTCGCCTGAATTTCCGGCCACCTGGCATTGCTAATTCCGCAACCGGGAGCGCTCCCACAATGCTGACTCGCAAATCCGCCGCACCGTTATCAACTCTTGCGCTCCTCTGCATCCTCCTATCCAGCTGCGGCGGCTCCAACTCCCCCAAAGTCACCACCATCACGATTGCAACCACGCAATTATCCATCCCGGTGAATGGCACCCTGCAATTCACCGCGACCGCGAACGACCCGAACTCCAACGTCATCACCAATGTCGTCTTCACTTGGACGAGCAGCGCTCCCAACATAGCGAGCATCACTTCCCCAGGCGGCCTCGCCCTCGGCCTCTTGCCCGGCACCACCCAAATCACCGCCTCCGCAAACGGCGTTACCAGCACCCCCGTCACGCTCACAGTTACTCCCGGCTTCCTCCCGACGGGCAGCCTGAACACTGCGCGCTCGGACGCCACCGCAACCCTGCTCAACAACGGCATGGTGCTAATCGCCGGAGGCATCGCATCCGGAACTTACTTAACGGACGCCGAACTCTACAATCCTGCAACCGGATCGTTCACCGCCACCGGCAGCTTCAATACCGCGCGTTATCTCCACTCCGCCACGCTCCTGAATAACGGCACAGTTCTGATTGCCGGCGGCTACAACTCCACCGGCTTCTTGACCAGCGCCGAAATCTACAATCCCATTACGGGCGCCTTCACCAACACTGGAAACATGACCACAGCGCGCCGCCTTTTCGTCGCGACGCTATTGCAAAACGGCAAGGTATTAGTCGCCGGTGGCGCCGGCGCCACCGATCCCTTGCAGGCAGAATCCGGCGCCGAGCTGTACGACCCAGTCACCGGCACCTTTTCGCCGACCGGCAGCCTCAATATCGCGCGCCGCCTCACCAGCGGCACATTGCTCGATAACGGCATGGTCCTCGTCGTCGGCGGCGTCGATGGCAACGCAACACTCTCGAGCGCGGAGCTGTACAATCCCGCCACTGGCTCATTCAGCTTTACCGGGAGCCTGAACGTCGCGCGCTTCTACCAATCGGCGACGCTTCTAAACAACGGAATGGTGTTGATCGCGGGCGGCGAAGCTCCGAGCGGCTCGAGCTATGTACCGCTTTCCGGCGCCGAGCTTTATGACCCCGCCGCCGGAACATTTACGCTAACCGGAAGTTTGAACTCCGCTCGCAGCGATACCGTCGCCACGCTGCTGAACAACGGAACCGTATTGTTTACAGGCGGCGTGATTTTCAGCGGTTCCAACGACGTAGCCCTATCCAGCGCCGAAATCTACGATCCGGTGGCCGGCACTTTCGCCACGACTGGCCCGCTAAACGCGGCGCGCGCCGATCAAACAGCCACGCTGTTGCCAAACGGCACCACGCTCGTCGCAGGCGGCTTCGATACGAACGGCGCGCTAGCCAGCGCCGATCTCTACGAGCCAGCCTCGCTCACTCCCGCCGGACTAACCGCCATCGCCGTCTCTCCCGCGCCGCACACCACTCCGTTCACACCCCCAATTTCTCCCAGCACTTATCAACGCTTCGTCGCCATAGGCACTTTCCCAGGAGGCCGCCAGCTTCTCCACGCCGTCAACTGGAGCTCTTCCTCCCCCAACACCGCACAAATCAGCAATGACGCAACAAACCCCGGCGCAGCGGTAGCCGTCGGATCACCCGCAACCACAACCACCACGACGATAACCGCCACCGCAGGCACCATTAGCGGCACTGCCACGCTTGACGTGCGCCCCACAGGTTTCGTAAACGCCCTCAGCATGCACGTGGCCCGCGAGGACTTTACTGCCACCGTTCTCAACAATGGTTTTGCGCTGGTCGTAGATGGCGACGGCTCGCTCGGATCTCCGTCCCCCGCCGAACTATACGACCCCGGGATCGGGGCGTTTTCCCTCACGGGCGCTCCCATTTTTGAGCGCTTCTTCCACACCGCTACGCTCCTCAATAATGGCATGGTGTTAATCGTGGGTGGCATTACCTCCGGTCCTGCCCTGGCCAGTGCGGAGCTGTACAACCCCGCAACTGGATTGTTCACTGCAACGGGCAGTTTGAACAATGCGCGCTATAACCACACTGCGACGTTGCTCGAGGATGGGAGGGTCTTGATCGCCGGAGGGGCAAGCTCAGTCAATTCCATTCTGGCCAGTGCCGAGATCTACGATCCCAATACTGGCGAATTCACCCTCACCGGGTACCTGAATGTAGGGCGTCGTTTTGATTCTGCTACGCGGCTGCCTGACGGTACCGTACTGATCGTTGGTGGACAAAGTGGGAGCAATTCACTGATTGCCAGCGGAGAGATCTATAACCCTGTTAGCGGATCGTTTTCTCTCACCGGCAGTCTGCGCAGCCCGCGCCTTTACCACACAGCGACCATGCTCGCGAACGGCACGGTGCTGATCGCTGGGGGTGACAATGGCACCAGCGCGTACGGAACTGAAGCCGACGTTTACGACCCGACCAGCCAAACGTTCACGGCGACTGGAAGTTTAAACGTCGCGCGTTATCAACACACCGCGACGCTGCTCGCCAACGGAATGGTTCTGGTGGCCGGTGGAATCTCAACTACTGGCGTGACGGCCAGCGCGGAACTCTATAATCCCTCGACCGGAACTTTTACCGCAACCACAGCCCTAAACACCGCCCGCGCCGCTCACACTGCGGTGCTCCTCAACAATGGAACGGCGCTGGTTGTCGGCGGCGCAGGCAACACGCTACTCAGCAGCGCGGAACTGTATTAGCCCGCCGCGGGCAGCCCCTGCCCGCAAGGCCAACTAGCGCGATATCGCGTGCTCCAAATAGGGGCGGGACTCTGCCATCCGGCAACCAACTATATGGAGTGCGGCGGCGAGCCGCCGCTTTCTCTTCGGCGAGGCGCGCCTCGCCGCGCTCTTCCATCTCGTCGCAACGAATCGATCGAAACCTCTTAATCTCAAATGCACTCGCAGTCCCGCACGACCCAGCCGTGTCGCACACTCTCCCGCCCGCGGCGAAAATTGCATCGAATCTCGGGTGCCCCATCCTTCCCGAAGTTGGGGAAGGGTGGGAGCTTTTGAATCCCTCTCCTCGATTCTTCCCATTTTAGAACTAGTAATTACAAGGTAAATGTGGTAACGTGAGTCGGGGCACTTTTCAGACTCACTGAGGACGCGCCATGGAGATCGAGACATCACCAACGGGGGTGCCGACGGCAGAACGAACCAGAACCATGCGCCAGCCTGCCATTACCACGGCCGCAAGACGCAACAACCACGCCGAAACAACTGCTCAGAACGCTCCCACCGCACGCATTTCTAATCGACAATGGCAGATATTAGAATTCACCGTAACCACCAGAAAACAAACAACAGCACCTCATCCTAATCGACACTTTTTTCGAGTTGTGAACGTCACAAATCGCACAGTCCCCGTCGCCGGTTCCGTTCATCCGACGGACTCCGCCGCAGTCCTGCAAAGGGACCCGGATGGTTTCGCGGGCTCACGCGCTTTGCGTCTCCGCTTTTTCTATCCGGAACAGACCTTCATTCAGAAATCGGCTAACTCCCTGAAAGCAAACGAGAAAATATTTTCTAACCGGTACAACAATCCAAAGCTTCACCAATCACCGCTCACGAATCACCAATCACGCCTTCCGCCCCAACTTCCACACAATCTGCCGCATGATCCCCGTCCACATATCCGCATCTCGCGAGGGCAAATTCAGCCGCCGCACCAGCCTCCGCACTCTCTCGTCCGCATCAGCCACTTTGCGCAGATCGAGGAACCCGCTCGCGCTCAGCGCTTCCGTCAACACCGCGGTAAACCGCTCCAGCTCGCCCGCCGTCGCCGGCGGCAGCTTCTCCGACGCCTTCTCAAATCGCCCCGCAAACCTCGCCGCGAATTGTGGCGCGCCCTTCGCTTTTCCGCCCGTGCCGCGAATCAATTCGTACAGACACACCGCCACCGCCTGCCCCAAATTCATCGAAATATTCTGCGCCGAGGTAGGAACGTGCAGCAGCCAATGGCAATGGCTCAAATCTTCATTGGTCAATCCGAATTTCTCGGAGCCAAAAAGCAGCGCCACGCGATTCGACGCCACCCGCTTCCGCGGACCCTTCTTGCGCGGAGCTTCCCTCCCGCCAGCCGCTCCGCAAGCAAGCATCTTGCGAATAATCTTCGCACCACCCTCAAGCCGCCGCAGCGGATGGTGCAGTTCGCGATGGCCCACGGCCGTGGTGCCCACCACCAGGCGGCAATCGGCCACCGCCTCCGCCACGCTCTCGAATTCCTCGGCCTTCGCCAGCACCGGCGCGGCACCCACAGCCGACCGCGCCTCGCGATATGCCGGCTCGTACGGCGTAACCACGCGCAAATGCCCAAACCCAAAATTGCTCATCGCGCGCGCCGCCGCGCCAATATTCAAAGGGTTGCGCGTGGACACCAGCACCACGCGCAAACTATCAAGCTCAACCGAAGCGCTCATCCGCGCCTATTCTACGGCACCCGCGCCAAATGTGAATGTGCGCGAAACGCCGCGCGCCGGAGGCTCAGATGACCACGGATTCCTGGTATTCACCAAAGGCGCGCCGGAGCGCATCCGAAATTTCGCCTACCGTGGCGTACGATTCGACGGCGGCGAGGATCGCGGGCATGAGATTTTCGGTGGTATGAGCGCGACGCTCGATTTCGAGGAGCGCGGCGTTGGCTCGCGCAGCGTCGCGGCGCGCGCGCAGCGCCTGCAGCCGCGCCACTTGCGCGCGTTCGATTTCGGGATCAATGCGCAACGTGGGGATCGTCCTTTCTTCTTCGGCCTGAAAACGATTCACGCCGACGATGACTTGTTCCCCGGAATCCACGGCTTGCTGATATTCGTAGGCGGATTTTTGGATTTCCTGCTGCACGTAGCCGGTCTCGACGGCGCGCAACATCCCGCCCATGGCGTCAATCTTCGAAATGTAATCCCGCGCACCTGCTTCGATTTCGTTGGTCAATTTTTCGATGGCGTAAGAGCCTGCCACCGGATCGATCGTATTCACGACGCCCGTTTCCTGCGCGATGATCTGCTGGGTGCGCAGCGCAAGCAGCGCGGATTGTTCGGTCGGAAGCGCGAGAGCTTCATCGAGAGCATTGGCGTGCAGCGACTGACAGCCGCCGAGCACCGCCGCAAGCGACTGCAAAGCCACGCGCACCAGATTATTTTCAGGTTGCTGCGCGGTGAGCGAAGAGCCGGCGGTCTGCGCGTGGAAACGCAGCATCAGTGAGCGCGGATCTCGCGCGTGGAAACGTTCGCGCATCGTATGCGCCCAAAGGCGGCGCGCCGCGCGGAATTTCGCGATCTGCATGAGCAACTCGTTGTGCGAATTGAAGAAAAACGAAAGCTGCGGCGCGAATTCGTCCACCGCCAAGCCCGCGTCCACTGTCGCTTCCACGTAGGCAATGCCATTCGCCAGTGTGAAGGCAACTTCTTGCACGTCGGTCGAGCCCGCTTCGCGAATGTGGTAGCCGGAAATCGAGATGGCGTTCCAATTGGGAATCTCGTGTCGGCACCACGCAAAAATATCGGTGACGATACGCATCGCGGGCCGCAGCGGGTAAATGTAAGTTCCGCGCGCCATGTATTCCTTCAGGATGTCGTTTTGCACCGTGCCGGCGAGGCGTTTCAGATTCGCGCCTTGCTGCTTCGCCACGGCGACGTAGAGCGCCAGGAGAATCGCGGCAGTCGCGTTGATCGTCATCGAAGTGGAGACGCTTTCGAGCGGAATTCCGTCGAAGAGCGTTTGCATGTCTTCGAGTGAATCAATCGCGACGCCGACTTTGCCGACTTCGCCCTGCGCGAGCGGATGATCGGAGTCCATTCCGATTTGCGTGGGCAGATCGAATGCGACGGAAAGTCCTTTCACACCTTGCGCGAGCAGATAGCGGTAACGCTGGTTCGACTCGATCGCGCTGCCGAAGCCGGCGTACTGGCGCGTGGTCCAGAGTCGTCCGCGATACATAGTGGGATAGACGCCGCGAGTGAAAGGGAACTCGCCGGGATAGCCGAGGTCGCGCTCGAAGTCCCAGTCCTGCAAGTCGTCAGAGGTGATAACGGCTTCCATCGGCAGGCCGGAAGGCGATGCGGCCTTGCGCTCACGCTGGGCTGGAGATTTGGTGACGGAGTCAGTCATCAACGGACGCGGCGGGCTCGACGAAAAGATGTGAACGCAAAGACCAGCATTGTGATCGCATACACGATCGTGAAGCCGAGCAGCCATGCCGCAGGGCGGTTGTGCCAGAGACGCCACGCGATGCTTGCAAAGTAGAGGGCGAACAGCGCGAAGACTGCGCCGGTGGCTTCGTGAAAAAGCTGGCGCGCGGCGCGCCACACGACGCGCATTGTGATTTTTGCGGAGTTCCAGAGCGTCGAATAGAAGCCGGCAGCCACGCCATAATTCTAGTACATATTGCGCAGGAGTGAGGCCGGGAATGGCGGCCCGGCGGCGTCACGCCCAAACGAATAGGGCAGGTAACTGGAGGGGTTCGTAGTGCGCACCTGGGTCTTGTTTCGGGCTGGCGAGCGACTTAAGATTGGTATAGAAAGGGTTTTCACAGGAGGTGATGCCCTTGCAACTCGACGATCGCATGAAGCAGTTACTGCGAGAGCTGGGACACGCCATCAACGACACGGTGTCTGATTCCGACCGGATCGCCGAAGCGATTTCGGGAGTCCGTTCGGCGGGCTTCGACATCGTGCTGAAGCTGGACGCCACCATCGGCCTGGCGCGACGCTCCGCGCAAGACGCCAAAATGACCACACAAGACCGCCGATTCCTGGAATCCCTGCACATTCGCGTGGACGACGAAATCATGGACGAAGAAACCATCGAACCGCGCGTGGAAATCACCGCGCAAGACATTAAATTTTTGAAATCGCTCAAGATCTCCTTCGATGAAGAACTATAAAATTTTCGCGGCCGTGATTGTCTGCGCCGGTGTAAGCGCACTGGCGCCGGCTCCTGTTCGCGCGCAGATTACCGGCGATTCCTCGGCGCCGGCCGTGGTGGTGAAGCAAACCCCGGTGAAAGCGCGCTGGCTGAAGGCGGAAGTGATTCATGCCGATCAGCAGACGATCATTGTTCGCGAAGCCGACGACGAAATGAAGATTCACACTTTCACCTACTCGGAGAAGGCCAAGAACAAGATCAGCAGGGTGCTGGACGCCGGCGGCTATCAGACCGGCGACCGCGTGAAGATTCGCTGGATTCCCGGCAGTGCGGAAGCATTGGACATCAAAGGCAGACCTTCTCCAGCAATTTGATTTCGGTGACGCCGGCGCTCTGCCGGCAGCGCACCACAATGAAATGATTCGCCCTCCCGCCGTTTCCGGCCGCTTTTATCCATCCGACGCGAACGAATTATCACGCTCGGTCAAAGAGTATGCGCCGGGCGGCGCCGCGAAAATCCTGGCGCGCGGATGCGTGGTGCCGCATGCGGGGTGGATGTATTCGGGGCACGTCGCCGGGGCTGTTTATGCTGCGCTCGAATTTCCGACGCGCTGCATTCTCCTAGGGCCGCGGCATTTTCCACGCGGCGAAGCGATGGCAATTTTATCGGAAGGAAGCTGGCGGACGCCGGTGGGTGAAGCGCGAATTGATGCGGAGTTGGCCGGGGAACTGATGCGCGCGTTCCCGCGTTTGCGCGAGGACGCCGTGGCGCACGAACAGGAACATTCGCTCGAGGTACAGATTCCATTTCTGCAGCAGCTCGCGCCGGATTTTCGATTTGTGCCGGTAGTGCTGGCGGCGGATCGATATCCGGTACTGGAAGAATTAGGACACGCGGTGGCGAAGGTCGTGACGGCTCATGCGGCGGAACGCGTGTTGGTGATCGCCAGTACGGATATGAATCATTACGAGAACGATGCGATTACACGCTCGAAAGATGAACGCGCGATTGCGCGGATTTTGGCGCTTGATCCACGGGGGTTATACGACACCGTCCGTGGCGAGGGAATCACCATGTGCGGCTACGCGGCTACTACTGCGATGGTGGTGGCGATGCGCGACCTGGGCGCGAAGGCCGCGGAGCTCGTGCGTTACGCGACCTCGGGGGACGTCACTGGGGAGCGCGAAGAAGTAGTGGGATATGCGGGATTGATTGTTCGTTGAGCTTGTTGCTTCCGCAAGAAATCAGCTCAGCGTCAAAAGATTTAACACAGAGGCCACAGAGAAAACTTTGAGGGCACAGAGATAGCCGCGCCTTGTCTCTCCTTGCTCGTCTGTGATTATTGTGCCCGCATGGCAGAGACGCGCATATTGCCAATCGTACCGTACGGCTCGGCCATCTCCGATCGTTCGTTACTCGACGTTTATCGACAGATTCAGCGTCGGGTTGGGTGTGACGCCCGCGCCGGTGAACGTAATCACCACGTTCTGATCAACGCCGACTGGAGTTCCCGGATTTGTAGGTCCGGTTCCACCGCCGCCGCCCCCTCCGCATGACGCGATCGCAGCCAATGACGCAATCGCGAGGATTGCGCACGCCATGCTCCAGCGGTGGCGGCTGACTACGCCGCTGCGAGGTGACATTACGAACGCGCAAAGCAGGCAAGCCAGCGCGAGAATTCCGCTGAAGCTCCACCAATCAAACGTTGCGGGAGGCATCACGAACTGCGGCAATCCGCTCGAAGCCGCTGTTGTCTGAAATGTGACCATGACTTGCCCCGTCGTGGTGGTGCTATTGAGAACCACGGAAGACGCGCTGAAGCTGCAAGTGGTTTCCAACGGCATTCCCGCACACAGCGCCGGAGAAAGCGGAACAGTTCCGCTGTAGCCGTTCATGCCCGTGAACGTAATCATCGTGGATCCGTTCGCGCCCGGCGCGCTGATCGGAACCGAGGTGGGGCTGGCAGTCACTGTAACTGTGGGTGCCCCAGTCACGACTTCCGCGGTCGAGGCGGTCGAGGTTGAATAGTTGGAGTCGCCGCTATAGGTGGCCACCACCAACTGTGTTCCTGCGGGGATCGCGGTGGTGACGAGCTGCGCCTGTCCGCTGGCCAAGGTTACAGCGCTGCCGATGGGAGTCTGGTTCCCCTGAGCGGTGACGGCGGAATAGAACTGCACGGTGCCGGTGAGAGCGGGGCCGCCCGATTTGGTAGCGGCTACTTGCGCGGTGAGAGTTACGCTGGCGCCCTGCGAAATCGCGGCGCTCGACGTGGAAACCGAAGTTGTCGAGCCGAGAAGGTTCACGGTTTCCGAAACGCCGGCAGAGGAACTGGAATAGTTCGTATCGCCACCATAAGTGGCGATGATGGTCAGGTTGCCGGCGGGCAGCGTTGAGGTGGTGACTTGGGCCTGCCCGTTGGCCAGCGTGGCGCTGCCGATGCTCGTGCAGTTCGCGCAATTGATCCAGAACTGAACGGTTCCGGTCATGGCCGGGCTGCCGGTTTGTTGCGGAGTGATCTGCGCGGTGAACGTCACGGAGGTCCCGTGCTGAATCGTCGCATTCGAGGTGGTGATCGTGGCGGTCGTCGGAATGACCACGTCCACGATTACAGGATTGGAAGTTGCCGATGCCTGGTAGTTCGGATCGCCGAGGAATTGCGCCGTGATCGTGTTGTTCCCCACGTGCAGTGCGTTCGTGACGATGTAGGCGGTCACCTGAGCGGTACCGGAAGCGGTAGTTGCGGGCGAATAAGAAATCTGCCCGCTGAGCTTCGCAGAGCCGTCGAAGTATTGCAGGCTGTCGGCCGGGTAGTCGGCGACCGGCGCGTTCGAAGGAAGAAACGCTTGCGTGGTGATCGTGGCCGTCAAGTTCGGGTAGGCGCCGACTTGAATGATATTGGTGCCCGCCGTCAAGCTGACACTCGTTAAAGCTTGCGTGACGGTGACGACGTCGGGTGCGGCGGAGTTGCTGCTGGCGTTGTAGCTCTTGTCGCCGCCGTAAGACGCAACGATGGTGTGTTGGCCGCCCATCAGGAAGATTGGCTGATCCTCGGCGTAACCTTCGGCACTCAGCGCGAAAGTGCCGCCATCGAGCGGGCTGGTAACTCCATTTAGAGTGTCGTTCAGCGTGACGGTTCCGGTGGGGCAGCCGTATAGCTGGTTGCCGTTGGGCGCGCACAAGCTCCCGCCGGAATTCGTCACGTTGCTGCGAAGAATGTAGAAGCTGCCATAAGAAAAGGAAGTAGCGTTTGTGCTGGTGGTCTGTCCCGTGGTTGGATTGAATGTAATGATCTCGGCTTGGGTTTTGCTCGATTCGGGGTTGACGGTGACCGTAACCGGCGACGAGTCAGCCGGCGCGAATGTGGAATCGCCGGAGTAGTGCGCTGTGACGGAGTAGCTTGTGCCTCCGGGCAGAAACGTGGTGGACGTTCCGCCCGGTAATGACCCGCTGCTCAGGTTGAAGATTTGCTGCGCGCCTTGCTGGTCGCTCGGGCTTGAGCCGGTGTTGGCGATCAATGAAATCGTACCCGTGGGAGTTCCTGAACCTGACTGGGGCAGCACCGTGGCGGCCACGGGCATGGTTTGACCGTGCGTGATCGTTGCCGGCGGTCCGAGGGTGAACGACCCAAACTTCGTTGCACTGAATTTACCCGCGTAGGTGCTCCATTGATTCACGAGATTCGTCACGTTGACGCTGCCGAGGCCGGTGGCGAGATCGTATCCGGGTCCGGTGCTGTAGCCGGTAAGCACGCCGTATTGATCGCCGCCGGTGGATGTCTTGCAGTTGGGACTGCCCGAAACACACGGCATCGCGATCGTCGAGCCGGAAGGGATATCGTAAAAAATGCAATTGTTCGTGCCGGTCGAGGGGACCGAACTCGAGTTGCAACTATTGGACGAGGTCGCGGCCATTTTGTAGAAAACGTAATTGGCGTTGCCCTGGCGCTCGCCGGTTTTTTGGTTGATCAGGGCGATGATGCCGGCGAAGGCTGGCGTGGACACCGAGGTGCCGCCGTAGCCCGAAAAATCACCGTTGTCGAGATCGCATGGGCCGGACGCGTCGGATTGGCAGATTATGTAAAACGTGTTGTTGAATCCGTTGCTGGCGAATAAGGAGACGTCCGGTACGTCGCGGCTGCCGTCGGAGGGAACTCCGGGCGCGTTTTGCCAGACGGGCTTCGCGTAACCACCCGAGCAGGAAGATTGCAAGCTGCCATTTGACGTGGTGCAATTGCTGGCGCCGCCACTGCCGCCGGCGACTCCTAGGAAATACTGCTGAACACTTGTATCGTTGCAAGTCTGTTCGGCGGTGGTCGTACCCGCGACGCTGAAGACTTCGGAATTCGTGCAGGTATCGTTCCAGGTCATTTCTGGAATGTAGCCCTTGGCGTTGGCTTGGTTTGTGTTGTTGGTGGGGTTCCAGTATTTCGAGGTGGTGGTCAGGTCGTTGAAATCGGTGCCGCCAACGGCAACGTTGTAGGGGGTGGATCCGAAGCCGTTGACAGCCAGTCCGTATTTCGCTGCGACCGCGCCGCGATCGCAGACCGCGGAGCCCTGATCCCCGGACGATACTAGAACCGTGATGCCTTGTGCGGAAGCCTGTTGCCAGAGCGCATCGTAATAGGCGTTTCCTGTCGTGCCGATGCCGAGTTCGCAGATGCCGTAGCTCTCGCTCATTACCGGCGCGAGGTTATTGTCCACGATGAATTCAGCCGAAAGATCCACGCCGAGCGTCGCCTCCGTGGATTCGGACACTACGAAATCGATCGTTGCGCCTCGGGCGACGGCGCTGGACCATTGCGTATCAATGTCCGCCTCAGGCTCATCGCTCTGAACGCCGGGGTCGGGGCCGTCGTGGATGATGTTCAGCGTGCCCTTCGGCGTGGCCACGCCGAAAACATTCCAGAAAGCGGTCCAGTCGCTCGGATTGATGTCGGTTTCGCCGACGATCGCAATCGTCTGTCCGGTGCCGTCAATCGGAGTCGCCGCATTCCAGAGCGGCGATATGTCGTAGATCGTCGCGAGGTCGTACGGGCCGAGCAGTTCGCAAGGTCCGCCGAGGAGTCCGCAACCGAAGCCGCTCCCGGGCGTGAATTGCGGAATCGGCAGCGGTCCCGTCGGGACAATCTTGCCGGATTGTTTATCCCTGCGAAAAATTCCGGCGAAGTGGTTCATCGGCGTCGCTGGAAAATTGTGCAGCGACCTTACGCCGGCGACCACGGGCGTAAGCGCGGTGGGGATTTGTGGATCGCTGGAATTGGCCCAGTGGTTTTCGATGCCATTGGCGCCGGGGACTGCATATTGGTGAATCGCAGTGTGGAACGTTTCTTGCACCTGGCCCGCGGTGCCGGAGAATTCGATCACGGTGCGGCCGTTCGAAACGCGCGTCACCAGGAAGCCGTGCGATTCCAGCCACGCGCTGATGGTTTGAATATCCTGGTCGGCCGGTCCGAACTGCTGGCCGAATTGCTGCGGAGTGAGCCATTGGTGATAATTGGGCGAAGTCGCGTCCTGCTGCCGCGCGAGCAATTGCTGCAGCGCGGCTTCCTGCTGCGCACTGCGCTGCAACACGAGCAGCATACGATTCATTGCCAGGCTCGCGGGAGCCGGGCCGCGATCGTACTGCGCCGCGGCCAGGTAATAAGTGTTGCCCCGCAGGACCGTCAGTTGGGATTCGTCTATGGGTTGTGTGATGCGCGCTGCATTGGCTACGGTTTGCGCGAAGGATTGCAGCGGAAACAGCGAAACAAAAGCAAAAAACAGGAGTATTCGGAAGAATCGTGCGGGTTGGGTGCGCATGGTTCCCTTCACCTGAGACGTCGTTTTTGGGACTTGGGGACGCGGGGGAGAATAGACGTAGTTATACGATGTGTCAAGTTGCACTTCGGGACAGGCGGCCGAAGAAGAGACGCAGGACGGGGTAGTAATGGAACGCATTATCGCCGCGAACCGCGCAGGCTGGGCGCTTTTTAGTGGCCGGACCGAATGTGGCCGGCGAGGGTGCGTGCGCGCTGGCGGGCGATTTCCAGGAGTTTATCGTCGCCGGCGAGTTGATCGAGGATGGGGAGCAAGCGCTCTGGCTCGGGAATCTGTTTGTTGTTGAGATCGCTTTCGATTTGCAACAACACGTCATTCACGCCCAGGCGGTCGTAACGCATCGTGCGCGCTAAATCAGAAATGTCCGAAGTTTGCCGCGCAAGCCCCTCGAAAATGTTCACCAGTTGCGACGCGGATTCATCGAGTGTGTAGTTAAATTTCGTTTCGTGTTTTTCCGCGCCGTTCTCGTACTCGAAAGTCTTTTCGCCGAGATTCGCGAGCCGGCGGTGCACGTCCAGATCCACGCCTTGAAAATCGTGGAGCTTGGCGGCGAGCGAAAAAATCCGTTCGGCGAGCGGCGCGCTGATTTCAAAAGGCTGCGGATTAGCGTCCTCGTCGAGCTGGCGAATGTCGTAGGTGCCGGAGCCGCTCTCATTGATCTTGATTTCCACGAACTCGGGATAGCTGGTCTTGAAGATTTTGCGGTAGGTGATTTGGGCGCTGCCGGCCGGCGCGCCGGTGTAGGGAAGGCCGGGCGGGGATGTTGATTTCGCGGGCGGCGCGGCCTGGGTTGTGGATTGTGTAGCCAGGATTAACGCGAGCACGGACAGCAGGAGGCCGGGGATGGTACGGACACGGGTGTCGCGAAGTTGTGGTACGCGAAGCATTACAGTCCAGAGATGCGCGCAGTGCGCGTTTGGTTTCGCAATGAGTTTTTCGCGCGCCTGGCAGCTGCTTCGCGAGCTGTAATGGCTGTAGCGGCGCGCGCCGCCGCGGGCCGGATGTTCATCGCTGCCGCCAAACGCTCTTGCGCGCGGGAAAGGTGCGCGTGGCACAGCGCGACTGCTAGAGCATCGGCTGCGTCGGGAGGCTCGGGATATTCCGTCAGTCCCAGCGCGGAGCTGACCATTTGCTGCATTTGCTGTTTGGACGCCGCGCCGTAGCCGGCGACGCTGGATTTCACTTCGCGCGGCGAATAGCTGTGCGCGGGAATGGAAGCTTGTGCCGCAGCCAGTAGGATTACACCTCGAACTTCCGCGAGGCGCAGCGCGGTGCCCATATTCAGCGCGGTGAAGACGGATTCGACGGCGATTGCGTCGGGCGCGTATTCATCCACCAGCTGCGAAATCAAATCGTGGATTTCGCGGAGGCGCAGGCCGAAGGTGGCGCGCGCGGGGAATTTCAACGCGCCAAAACGCAGCAACCGCGGGGCCGAGCCGAGAAACTCGACGACGCCATAGCCCGTTGCGCCTGCGGCGGCGGGGTCCACGCCCAGCACGCAGAGGCGGTTGCCGCCGGCGTTCGCGTTGGAGTTATGCGGCATCGCGGTCGGCACAAGTGTACGTGCGGGTTCGAGCGGAGGGTAGCATTTTTTCAGGCTGGCGATGCGCGATGCGAAACCTATTCACCGCAGAGATGCGGAGGGCGCAGAGAAAACCACCGCGCGCGTGATGCGAGGAGAATCCGGGAGTGCAGCGGCCGCGTTGCTCTCGCACTCCAAGAAAAAGCTAGCTTGCGACAGCGGCTTGAATTTCCTTTTCGTCTATATCGAAGTTGGCGTAGACGTGCTGTACGTCGTCGTGATCCTCGAGGGTTTCGACCATGCGCACCATCTGCTGCGCTTGCTGGCCGCTCAATTTCACGTAATTCTGCGGCACCCAGCCCACTTCGGCGGTGGCTGGGGTGACGCCCGCGGCGAGTAGCGCCTCGCGCACTTTTTCGAATGCTTCGGGAGGTGTGGTCACTTCCCACGCCGAGCCGTCGTCGCGCAAATCTTCCGCGCCGGCATCCAGCACAATGCCCATCATCTTTTCTTCGTCGGCCGCTTCCTTGGGTACAACGATGTCGCCCTTGCGGTGGAACATCCAGCCGACCGCGCCGGTTTCCGCCATGTTGCCGCCGTTCTTTGAAAACATGTGGCGAATTTCGCTGACGATGCGGTTGCGATTGTTGGTGACAACTTGTACCAGCACGCCCACGCCGCCGGGACCGTAGCCCTCGAAAGTCACTTCATCGAGTGTCTCGCCCTCGAGCGTACCGGTGCCGCGCTGAATGGCGCGCTCGATGTTGTCATTGGGCATGTTTTCGCTTTTCGCCGAAAGAATGGCGGTGCGCAAGCGCGGGTTGGTGACCGGGTCGGCGCCACCAGTGCGCGCCGCTATCGTTAACTCACGGATGATCTTAGTGAAAATCTTGCCACGCTTGGCGTCGGTAGCCGCCTTCTTGTGCTTGATCGTGGCCCATTTGGAGTGTCCAGACATAGGTGAACCTTTTAAGGAAGTATGGCAGGAGCAGCAATATAGCTCTTGCCGCGACAGTGTAGCAGTAGCGCAACATTCAGGCAATAGAGCGGCGCGGGTGGGTATGTTAGTGCTCGTTCGTTGGAAGGTATTTCACCAACAGCACTTCGTTGCCCTTCTCGCTGTAGATCAGCTCGTCCACCAACTTTTGGGCGAGCAGCACGCCGTAACCGCCCGGGCGCAGTCCTTTAGCGTCGCGCAGAGTGACGTGACGAATGGGATCGTCATCGGGGTTAGCAATAGCGGCGTGTTCGATCTCATCAAGCGAAAAGCCTTCTCCCGGGTCCTTCACGCGGCACATCACCATATGGCGCGCGCGAACGTAAGAAATTTCCACCCACTGGTCCGGCTGGAACCGGCCGCCATATTCCATCGCGTTCATCAGGATTTCACGAAAGGCCGTCGCCACGGCGTTGCCTTCCGCTTCCGGCAGCTCGGCGATTTCGTGGAGAAATTGGATCAACCGGTCGGCAGTCTTTAAGTCGCAGCGCGCCAGCAGACGTATCCACTCCGGTGTCGCCGATACGACCTCGATTCCATCATCCCAGCAGGGCCCTTCGATGGCGTTTTGCACCATGTCGGCGAGGGCAGTGAGCGAGAACGGACGGGAAAAGTAACTGAAGGCGCGCTCGCGCATGGAATCAATGACGTAGGAAGGCGCGCTTTCATCCGTCAAAATTATGAGGCGGGTGTGAGGTCGCACGAGACGAATTTTGCGCAGGAGTTCGATATCGTCCTTGCCGGAGGTTTTGTCGCTGGTCAGAATCAGATCAAACGGCGAGGCTTTAGCGAGCGCGAGGGCCGCTTTATTGTCTGGAGCATGCTGGATGTTCCACAGCTTGGGATCGAGTACGTTCTGGATCAGAGCGCGGACTTCAGGGTCAGCGTCAATGAAGAGGGCCTTTTTCACTGGGAAAGGCCCTGGTGCGGGGTATGCAGAGGAACTCATAGGTCCACCAAAATTCTGCGCCCATCAGATTTGTACGATACGTTGCTCCCATTGATGGGTCATAGTCAAGCGCCGTTCAAACACGCACCTTCCTACATCATTGAGAAGCCCGGCAGCGGTTCGATGCGCCACGTAGTTCCGTCTTGGCAGCACGGTCCTGGTTCGTTCGGTTTGGCGACATCGCGTCCCAGAATCGGGCAGCGGCTGCCAGCCGCCCGTTGCCAGTGAGATGCTAAAAGCTTGCGCTTGCAACGAGTTCTACCGCGGGGCGCAACGGCACGGGGAGTGCATCGTGCCAGGGAGTAGAATACCTACATCTAGGCTGTAGACAGACTACGCCCGAGGGGAAAATGAAACCGCGCTATCAGAATCGCGTCGAGCTGCTGCAAGGGACGCTGGACCTTTTGATTTTGCAGACCGTGCGGTGGGGAGCCCAGCACGGTTACGGGATTGCCCTGGCGATCCGCGCAAATTCGGGCGAAGTCCTGCAGGTGGATACAGGTTCGCTTTACCCGGCGCTGCACCGGTTGGAACGGCAGAAGCTGATCGCTGCGGAGTGGAAGCTTTCCGAGAACAACCAGCGCGTGCGGGTTTACCGGCTCAGCGCGGCGGGGAAGAAGAAATTGGCGGCGGAGCGGTCGCGCTGGGCGCAGATGTCGCAGGCGATCGCGGGAGTTCTGGAGCCTGCCGCCGGGGAGAGCGAAGCATGAAATTTCCATGGAGCGATCGCGAACAGCGCAAGGAAGCGCTGGCGGAAGAAATCGCCAGCCATTTGAAGATGGCTGCGAGCGATCGCGAGGCGCGCGGCGAGTCGCCCGCGCAGGCCGGCGAATCGGCGCGCCGGGAGCTGGGCAATGCCGCAGTGATTCACGATGTGACGCACGATCAATGGGGCTGGACGTGGCTGGAAACCCTGCTGCAAGACTTGCGTTATGGCGCGCGCACTTTGCGAAAAAATCCCGGGTTCACGATGGTCGCGGTGCTTACGTTGGCGCTCGGAATCGGAGCGAATACTGCGATATTCAGCCTAGTGAACGGAGTGCTGCTCCAGCCGCTGCCATATTCGCATCCCGAGAGGTTGGTGGGAACTACCGAGTATTATCCCCAGGGTGCTCTGGAGGTCATGCGCGAGCAAAGCCGCACGATGGAACTCGTGGGCGTCTCGGATAATGGGGAATTCAACTTGACCGGTTCTGGCGACCCGGTGCGCCTGATCGGAAATTCGGTGTCGGCGGATTTCTTTTCTGTTTTGGGTGCACAACCAGCGATGGGCAGAACCTTTCAAGATGGAGAAGACCAGCCGGGCAAGGACCGCGAAGTAATTCTCAGCGGCACGCTGTGGGAGCGGCGGTTTCAATCCGATCCGAACATCGTCGGGCGTTGGATCACGTTGGAAGGAGTAGACCGCCAGATCGTCGGCGTAATGCCCGCGGACTTTCGCTTTCCGTCGCCGAAAACCGAGTTGTGGGTCCCTCTGAACATGGATCCCCGGAACATCGGCACCTATTGGGGCGACAGCTATATGGGTCTCATCGGCCGCTTGCGACTTGGTGCAACCGTCCAGCAGGCTCGTACTGAACTGAAAACCATGCGGCCGCGGGTGCTGGCGGCGTTTGCCTGGCGAATGCCGGACGAATCTTTTGTAACCGGTACGGTCGTCTCACTGGAAGAAGCGATTGTGGGTGACGCCCGCGGAAAATTGCTGATTCTGCTCGGAGCGGTGGGGCTCTTGCTGCTGATCGCGTGCGCGAATGTTGCGAACCTGCTGCTGGCGCGCGCCACGACGCGCGAAAAAGAAGTTGCGGTGCGCGTGGCGTTAGGCGCGGGCCGCTGGCGGATCTTGCGGCAATTGATCACGGAAAGCGTGCTGCTTTCTTTACTTGGTGCCGCGCTGGGGCTGGGCGTCGCGGTATATGGACTTTCCATCATGAAGACGGCCCTGCCGCCGGACACGCCGCGGCTCGCCGACGTCGCATTGAATGGGCACGTATTAATATTCACGGCGTTCCTCGCAGTTCTCACCGGCATAATTTTCGGATTGGTTCCCGCCCTAGGCGCTTCGCGGGTAAACATGACGGAGACACTAAAGTCCGGCGGGCAACGCAGTGCGACGCGGGGAAACCATCGCGCGAGCCGGCTGTTGGTCGTCGGAGAAGTGGCGATCTCGATGATTCTGGTGGTTGCGGCGGGATTATTGGTGAAGAGTCTATGGATTTTGTCCGGCACGAGTCCGGGTTTTCATTCCGAACGCATAGTTACGGCGCGGATCACTCCAAACGAATCGTTTTGTGAGGTTCCGGGGCGCTGCCTGGCTTTCTACAACGAATTGCTGCAGCGTACGCGCGCCCTGCCGGGCGTGCAGGATGTGGCGGCGGTGAATGGATTGCCATTGGGCGGCGGCGCGGAAATATTTCCGGGCGCGGTGGAAGCACACCCGACGCCCGCGGGCGCGCACGTCCCGATGCTGTGGGAAAAAATAATCACGCCCGATTATTTGCGCATCATGAAAATTCCAGTTCTGCGCGGACGCGCGTTCAGCGAATCGGACACTGGGGCAGACGCACAAGCCGTTGTGATCGTGAGCAAGGCTACTGCGGAGCGTTTTTGGCCGGGGCAGGACGCGGTGGGCGAACACATCAAGCCCAACTGGGAAAAGGAATGGCGGACGGTGGTTGGCGTGGTGGGCGATGTGCGTGAATTCGACATCAAGCGGGATTCCGCGAGTTGGATTGACGGCGTGATTTATACGCCCTATGGCCCGCATGCGATTCGTGGCAGTGGCGTGGCCGCTCCGCCCGCGGAAATGACGCTCGTGATCGGAACATCGGGCGACCAAGTACAAATCGCCGGCGAATTGAAGAACGTCGTCGCGGAGTTGAACAACGAGGTGCCGGTGAGCCAGGTAAGCACGATGAAAAATTGGGTGTCGGAGGCGATGGCAGAACCGCGTTCCATTTCCGGGCTGTTTGCCGTGTTTGCGGCGCTGGCGCTCTTGCTTGGTTCCGTGGGGATTTACGGCGTCGTGTCCTATTCCGTCGCGCAGCGCACTCGGGAAATCGGCATTCGCATGGCGTTGGGTGCGCGGCGGCAGGAAGTGCTGATGCTGGTCGTCGGGCAGGGCGTGAAACTGGCGCTGGCGGGCGTGGCGATTGGCACCGCGGGCGGACTGATGCTGACGCGGCTGATGAGCGGACTTTTGTACGGAGTGCACGCCACGGATCCCGTGACCTACGGCGCGGTGGCGATATTGTTGATGTTGGTGGCGCTGGCGGCTTGCTTTATTCCCGCGCGGCGGGCGATGCGCATGGATCCCATCGTGGCGTTGCGCTACGAATGAATAATGATGCGCAGCCCAGGCCCGACCGGCGAGCCTCGCATTTTTTCCGAAGTGCACCGCGCCACAAAAATGTTACTGTGACTCGGTCGCGGTATTTCCGCGCCGGGTTGCATGCCTACTTCGATCACCACCGTCCTCGAATTCGCGCTGTTGGCGATTACCTCGGTGTTTTTTCTGGTGGATCCTTTCGCGGTGATTCCGATGTTTCTGGCCGTCACCGCGAATTCGCCGAAGGAGGAACGGCGCGGCGTAGCGCGGCGCTCGGCGCTGACTTGCGCGATCGTGCTGTGCTCGTTCGCCCTGGCCGGCAGTCTGATTTTCAAGATGTTCGGCATCACGCTTCCCGCGTTCAAGATCGCCGGCGGGATTATCTTGATGGGCATCGGGCTGGACATGCTGCAAGCCAAGCAGTCCGGTACGAAAGCGACGGCGGAAGAGCAGCAGGAAGGCGCGGAAAAATCCGACGCCAGCATTATTCCGCTCGGAATGCCGATGCTGGCCGGACCAGGTGCGATTTCGACGGTGATGGTGCTGGTGGGTGAATCGCATTCGATCTGGCAGCACGTGATTATCTACGCGACGATTCTGCTGACCGCGTTTGTTTCCTACCTGGTGCTGGCGGGCGCCGATGGCGTGCGCAAGTACCTGGGTGAAACGGGCATTCGCATCCTGATGCGGCTGATGGGATTGCTGCTGGTGGCGCTGGCCGTGCAATTCATCGCCAACGGGCTTACCGATTTTGGATTGCTCAAGCAAATCACGCCGCCGTAGGCGATTATTGGTTTGAAGCGAACGTATTGCAGGCGTCCACGCGGCCGGTGGTCAGGCCTTGCTTGAACCATTGCACGCGCTGGGCTGACGTACCGTGCGTGAATTTTTCCGGCATCACTTCGCCTCGTGTCATTTTCTGGATGTGATCGTCGCCCACGGCGGCTGCGGCGTTCAAACCTGATTCCACGTCACCCGTCTCCAAAATGTTGCGCTGCTCGGTGGAATGCCCCCAGACGCCCGCGTAACAGTCCGCCTGCAATTCCAGCCGGACGGAAAGTTGATTCGCCATTTGCGGATTTTGCTCCTGCGCCGCGCGGACTTCGCTCTCGGTGCCCAGAATTTTCTGTACGTGGTGGCCCAGCTCATGCGCGATAACGTAGGCCTGCGCGAATTCGCCGGAGGCGCCGAAGCGGTCTTTCAGCTCGTTGAAAAATGAGAGATCGAGATAAACCTTCTCATCGCCTGGACAATAAAATGGCCCGGTGGCCGTCTGCGCCAGGCCGCACGCGGAATTGACGTCGTCGCGGAAAAGCACCAGCTTCGCGTGGCGATACTGCGGAAGAATCTGCGTCCATGTGTGCTGCACATCATCGAGGACGAACGAAACGAATTGAACTTCTCGTTGTTCGGCGGCATCGCGCGCGGGATCGGCAGGCCGCGAAACCGGCGCGGAACCTGCTCCTGCGCCGGAGTTCAAAAATGGCGTGATCAAATCGCGTTTAAAAAGGAAGCTGAGCACCAGAAGGACGAGCAGGCCTCCGATACCGATGTGAATTCCGCCGGGGAATCCACCACCGCCGCTGGAATTTCGATCGTCTTCGATGTCGCCGCTGGTGCCGCCGGGTGTCCAACGCATGGTGCCCTCTTGAGTGATGCGGATTGGAGTTATTCTTGGCGCAGTGAAATGGCGGTGCGCGATGATGCGAGCAGATCGGACTGGGTTTGCAGAGGATATCACTTTCAGGAGCTATCGGCCGCGCGGATGAAGGGCCGCGTTAGCCGCCACCGACGCGCCGAGAGTGCGTCCCGCTGGCGGCTAGTATTCGTCTTCTTCGATCTGCTTCAGGCGCGTCATTTTTAGCGTAGTGCGAAAATCGCGTGAGCGGGCTTCGGCAAGGATTGCCCGGCGCGTTTCGGGCGGCAATTCCGAAGGACCGATGACGCCGGCCATATCGCGCGGAAAATGTTTGATGAAAATGGACGCGAGGTGCGCAGTTGCGTAAGCGATCGGGGTAGAAATTAATCCGTGCTGGCGAATCTGACGCAGCGTGGGAAAATTCGCGTCGTATCGCAGCAGCAGCGGCTGGTCGTCTTTCAGCCCTTGAACCAGCACTGCAGCGGCGAAGCGCGCGTTTTCGAGTACGCCTCGGCGAATCAAGCCCGCAACGCCTTTCGGCGTGGGCGTCTTCGGAAATCTTTTGCGCACGATTCCTTGTGAACGATTCAAGCGGCCCTGGCGATACCAGCGATACAGGCGATCGAAATCATTGCCGCCGATTTTGGCGTCCATATCGTGCATGGGGACCACGTAGGGCAACATGCAAACTTCATCCTGTGCCGCGAGGTACACCGTGGTCTCTCCAATCGGCGGCGGGAAACGGAATTTCTCACGCTCCGCAAAGCGTTTTGCCAGCACGAAGCGCCCGTGACGATAGACGCGCGGGCTGGAAATTGCTTCGTCGTACATCACTTCCGGCGACCACGTCGAAACGGGATCTTTGCTCTCTGTGCTCTCGTACAGGCGAATCTGCACGGACTCGACCGTATCGAGCAGCTCGGAAGCGCGTTTCGCGAGCAAGTTGGTAAGGCCCGGCGCCGCGCCTGTGCAGATCACCGCCGCGCGATTTTTGGCGAGGAATCGTTTGTGGAAGCGGAATTGTTCGGGCCGGAAAGGATTGCGATTGAGATGCGAATTCAAATCCAGGTAATGGACGCCCAGGCGCAACGCGGCGCGCAGGATGATCTCGTTGAAAACGGCGGGAGAAGCGTTGACGATCAGGTTGCAGCCGCGGGCCGCGCGTACTATAGACCAGAGATTGCGGGCGTTCGCTTCTTTGACTTCGATTTTGCTTTTCTTGCCGAGGAACTTCCGCGCGCGCTCCGGGTCGCGATCGCCGCACCAGACCGTGTGTCCCTGGCGCTGAAGCAAATGAGCGAGTAAGGAGCCGGCGCCGCCCACTCCCAGTACGAAGATGCGCATCGGCTGGCAACTTTATCACAATCAATGGACGTCATTGCCCGTTCCCGCCCGCCGCTTTCCGATTGTGTACTTGGTCCCCGTTTTGCTTGCCGCGCGCGGGAGCGGCAGATCGCCCACCTAAAGTCGCGGGACCCAGTCGTCGATTTCGGGAGCTTGCTTCCAAAGGAACTGAGCGTAGAATGAAGTTGATTTCTCCGACCCCCTCGGCCTAACGGAGAGAAAAACCCACGGATGCGGGGGCGATGCTCTGGCTTTAGCAGGAGATCAGGGAACGGGTGGAAACGCCCGGTCCTCCCAAGTTTGGAAAGGAGTGAATCCAGCAGGCGCAGAAATCCGCGCCAGGATCTGCTGGAATCTTCGCCCGTCTCCGAACTTGGAGATGGGCTTTTTTATTTTTGGCGGCATCTAAGCGACGATGGCACTCATAGACAAATTCGGGCGGCCAATCACGGACCTGCGCGTCTCGGTAACGGACCGCTGCAATTTCCGCTGCGTGTATTGCCGCTCGGCAAACCCCGAAAATCACATGGCGGAGCACGCGCTGCTCGAATGGGACGAATACGAGCGGCTAGTTCGCATCCTGGTGGGCATGGGCATCCGCAAAGTGCGCGTGACCGGCGGCGAGCCGCTGGTGCGTCCGGGCGTGGAAGATTTCATCGCACGGCTGAAAGCCATCGGTGTGCAGGATCTTTCGATGACCACCAACGGATTCCTGCTAGCCGAACGCTGCGACAAGCTGGTGGCTGCTGGCCTCGACCGCATCAACATCAGCCTCGATTCGCTGGACCGCGAAAAGTTCGAGCAGGTGACGCGCACCAAGACTTTCGATGATGTGATTGCGGGAATCGAGGCCGCGCAGGCTTCGCGGCTGCGTCCCGTGAAAGTGAACGCGGTGCTGGTGCGCGGGTTGAACGACAACGAAGTGGAAGCCTTCGCTGAATTTGCGCGCGAAAAAGATATCGTGATGCGTTTCATCGAATTCATGCCGCTGGATGCGGACCGTGCGTGGACCCGCGATATGGTGGTGCCCGCCGCGGAAGTCCATCGCCGGATCGCGGCGCGCTGGCCGCTGATTCCCGTGGTGCACGAGCGCAGCGAAACCGCGCGAAAGTACCGCTTCGTGGATGGCGCCGGCGAAATTGGACTGATCGCGCCGGTGACGCAGCCGTTCTGCGGACATTGTTCGCGCATCCGGCTCACCGCCGACGGGAAATTGCGCACCTGCCTTTTCAGCAAGGAAGACCACGACTTGAAAGGCTTGCTGCGCGACGGCTCGAGCGACCGCGAAATTGGCGACGCGATCGTGGCCATCGTCGAGACCAAGGAAAAGAGCCATCGCATCAACGAGCCGGATTTCATCCCACCCTCGCGTACCATGGTCTACATTGGCGGCTAATTGGAGCCGGCCCTGGGAGAATGCCTAAAGATGGCCGACGAAGAATCGAAATATTTCTCGCTGACGGAAGCAGAGCGCTTGCGCACGCAGCTCGAGCCGCTGCTGATCGAAGCGATGGAATCGCGGCGTAAAATGAATGATGTGGATGGGCAGCTCGGCGCTCTCGCCGAACGCATTCAGCGTTCCGGTGGCCTGGCGGTATCTTACGAAAAAGCCGCGAAGGTGCGGCTCGAGCGCAACCATCTGGAAGAGTCCATACAATCCGCGCTCGATCAGATCCAGGAAACCGGCTGCGTGGTGAAGGACCTGGACGTCGGCCTGCTCGATTTCCCCGCACGCATTGACGATCAGGAAGTGTATCTCTGCTGGAAGCTGGGTGAAGACCGCATCCGTTTCTACCACTCCCAGGACGAAGGTTTTGCAGGTCGCAAGCCGATCGATCCTCGCGACGCGGGCTACAACAATCCCGTCCAGTAAACCGGCATCACGCTTTCGATCATGTGGTCAAGTTTGTTCCACCGCTATGGCGCTGGCGAAATCGGGCTGTCGCCAATCAGATCCAGCGTGCTCTCTTCCATCAGAAACGCGTCGGCGTGGACGGAGCCGGAACGACCATTGTGCACGAAGGTAGCCGAGGCCACCGACTCCGCCGGAAGATCCACATCTTTTCCGTTGCCCACGACTTTGAAGACGCTTTTCCCCGCGGGAATCTCGAATTTGATGGACACGGGCCGGAAATCCGTGCCTGTCGCCGGAGTGACCGTGAGGATGCCGAAGATATCCTGGTCAGAAGTGTTGGTGAAAGAGTAGGACTCGCGCGGGGCGCGCACTTTTTGCGTCGCATCCACGGCGAAAATCTGGAAGTTCTTGAAGGAGTGCTCGCGATAATATCGGTGGCCTTTTTGTTCAACATACAGCTCCGCCGTTTGCGGCAGCCAGAGCTCCTGGGCGTCCGTGCGGAATTGCACCGGCGCGTAGTTGATTGCAAAGCGCTCCACGGTCAGGCCGATCTTGTCGACGGGCTGCGCCAGTTCGGATTCCAGCCGCACGACCTGCAAAGTCGCTCCGTCAATGTACGCGCGTCCTTTGATGGGAACGGCATAGTGCAAGTTCTTGACCACGTAATCGCGAATTCGGTTCGGGCGATCCGCGCGCTGTTCGAAGCGAATTCGCCAGGCCGGCCGCCCTTCCCAGAAGCCCAAACCTTCGCATTTGAAATTGAAGTCGGCAGCCAGTGTGGGATGAAAAAGCAACGCCATCGCCGGCAAGCCCTCCGTGGCGATCCCGGCGGGAAATTGGCTGCGGTCGACGCCTCCGTTCCGGAATTCATCGATTTCGAAAACGCCATTACGGGCTTGTGACACGGAAACTACATAGTCAAAGGTACGAGTTTGTCGTGATTCGCGTTTGCCGTCGGCGTCCACCTTGAAATGTTCGATCTGCTCGGTCGCCCGAAATTTCTGCAGGCCGTCAACGAACTGCTTCATGCGTTGTCCCACGCCTTGCAGCACCGCAGGAAGCGAGCACTGTGTATCGTCACTATTGCCGGCGACTCTGGCATCCACACTGGGCGGCAGCCAGTGGAAAGCGTCGGCATCGCTGGTGGCAATGCCTAGGGCTGAGCAAGCATCCACGCGGACGGTTCCAAACGATTCGGGCCTCATCACCAGATAAATTGTTTCGAGCTCGCGTCGCGCTTTGATTTCAATTGTTTCGGTCATAGGGGTGAAACCAGGCGCGACGGCCTCGACGACATAATTTCCGGGTGCCAGATCCGGAAAAATTGTCTGGTCGTCGGACTCCGCGCTGCGCCCCGCAACCTCCGTGCCATCAGGCGATGTGAGCCGGATCGTCGCGAGGCCGCTGAAAGGGGTGTCGTCCTGCTGCCGCAGACAAATTTTCAGCGAGGCGTGGGCCGCTTGCGGAGAAGGATCAGGCAAGACGGCAGCGTTCGAATCGAGCTGGCCCGCGGCATGGTGCGGAACAACGAATACCGCCAGACAAAGTAAGAGACGCGAAACACGTAGGGCTGTGCGCATAGACTCCTCCGCCGCGGTGGTCTAGGCATTGCGACTGTTTCGAATTGGCGAGAATCTAATCCTCGGCAACGGAGAATGCAACTGGAAAAAATTACGCAATTGGCAGCGGCGTGCTACGAGGCGGACGCCGTTTCGCACAGCCCCCAGAACGCCGCACTCGTCCGGGCTTCGCGATGCAAACGGAGTTTCCCCGAGCGGCTGACTTGTGTGCTAGCTTCATTGTGAAGCCCAAATTCCAAGGATACCTGTGGATACGACGCCTTCAGGCCGTTTGAAAGATTCCGCGAGCCCGTATTTGCGTTCCGCTGCGCATCAGCCGGTGGACTGGCGTGAATGGGGCGAGGAAGCTTTCGCGCACGCGCGCGCGGAAGGCAAACCGATCTTGCTGGATATCGGCGCGGTGTGGTGCCACTGGTGCCATGTGATTGACCGCGAGAGCTACGAAAATCCTGAAATCGCGGCGATGATCAATCAGTTTTACATTCCGGTAAAGGTGGACCGCGACGAGCGCCCGGACGTGGACGCGCGGTATCAATCCGCGATCAGCGCGATTTCAGGGCAAGGCGGCTGGCCGCTCACAGCGTTCCTGACGCCCGACGGCAAACCGTTTTTCGGCGGCACGTATTTTCCGCCGGAAGACGCCATGGGACGTCCCGGATTCAAGCGCATCCTGCTGGGCATTGCCGATGCGTTCAAGACGCGCCGCGCCGAAGTGGACAGCTCGGCGAAAGCGCTGGAAGAGGCCGTCGCTAAGGCGGAAATATTTCACACCGCGCGCGGAGAGTTCGATACGGGCGTAGTGGACTCGGTCATCGAGTCCGCGCTGCATCTGTTCGATGAGGCGCACGGCGGGTTCGGCACCGCGCCGAAATTTCCGCACGCCAGCGCGGTGGATTTGTTGCTGGAGCGCTATCAATCATCGCGCGATGAAAAATTGCTGCACGTCGTCAAGCGCACACTCGAAGGCATGGCCCAGGGCGGTGTTTACGATCAACTGGCCGGCGGATTTCACCGCTATTCGGTTGACGAGCGCTGGCTGGTGCCGCACTTCGAAAAAATGACGTACGACAATTCGGAGCTGCTCAAGAATTATCTGCATGGCTATCAGGTGACGGGGGAGCCGCTTTTCCGCGAGACGGCCGAGGGAATTATCGAGTGGGTCGGCGCGGTGCTGTCCGACCGCGAACGCGGAGGATTTTACGGCAGCCAGGACGCGGATCAGACGCTCGATGACGATGGCGACTACTTCACGTGGACGCTGGGCGAAGTGCGCGCCGTGCTTACGCCGGAGGAATCGCGCGCGATCGAGATTTACCACGACGTGAAGCCGCACGGCGAGATGCATCACAACCCAGCGAAGAACGTTTTGTGGGTCGCTTCCAGTTTTGCGAACCTTGTCGCGCAGCTCGGCACGGACGAAGCGAGCGCACGTCTCTTGATTGCACGAGCAAAAGGGAAGCTGCTCACAGCGCGGCTTAAGCGGCATCCCACACCCGCGATAGACACGACTATCTATGTCGGCTGGAACGCGATGTTCGTTTCGGCATATCTCGAAGCCTCGCGCGTGCTGGGGCGCGACGATTGCCGCGCCTTCGCGCTGAAGACGCTGGAGCGCATCCTCACGGAAGCATGGGACGAGGCGAAAGGTTTTCGCCATCGTGTGGGTGGCCCGCACCTCGAAGGTTCGCTCGACGACCAAATTTTTGCGGCTGCCGCGCTGCTCGATGCCTACGAAGCGACGCTCGACCGGCGCTACTTCGATATTGCCGAGCGCGCCGTGCGCCTCGCCGTCGAGCGTTACGGCGATCCCGACGGCGGCGGGTTTTTCGACCGCGCGAAAGATGCCGCGCCGATGGGCGGAATGGACGTGCGACGCAAACCGCTGCAGGATTCGCCGACGCCCGGAGCGAATTCGGTGGCGGTAATCGTTCTCGACCGGCTCCACGCGTTCACCGGCGAAAAGCTTCATCGCGATTGGGCGGAGAAGACGTTGGAAGCGTTCGTCAGGTTGGTACCGCAATACGGATTGTTCGCCGCGACCTATGGCCTCGCCGCACTTTTGCATGCGCGCCATCCGTTGCAGGTTGTGGTGATGGGCGCCACGGGCGACCCGAAAGCCAAGGAACTCGAAAAAGCCGCGAACGAAATTTATCGCTTCGGCAAGGCGGTCTTGCGCGTCACTCCCGAAAACCTGGCAAGCGCTTCGCTCGCACCGGCGTTGCGAGAGACGTTGCCACATCTGGACGCCGCAAAGCCGCAAGCACTGGTCTGCGTCGCAACCACTTGCTACCCACCAGTGACTGATTCCGCGAAACTCGAAGCGCTGCTCACCGGGGCCGCGGCTTCCATAGCTGCGCCCTGATCTGGACGTTTTTGCATGCGTCTCCGCACCGGTTGCCGCGCATCCAACGCGGTGTAATAATGCTGCATTCGGCAGCTGCAGCCGCTTCAGGATTGGTGTACACGGGGGCTTTATGGCGATGAGGGATGCATGGATTGAAAAACGTGCTGCGGCAACGAATGGCGCCGCAAACGGCAGCGGCGGCACGCGCAACTTTTCGCAGATGCACTACGCGCGCCAGGGCGTCATCACCGAGGAAATGGAGTACGTCGCCAAACGCGAGAAGCTCACGCCAGATCTGGTGCGCGACGAAGTTGCACGCGGCCGCGCCATCATCCCCGCCAACATCAATCATCGCAATCTGGAGCCGATGGGTATCGGCGTCGCCTTTTTCTGCAAAATCAACGCGAATATCGGCAACTCCGCCACCACTTCGAACGTCGACGAAGAGCTCGAGAAGCTGCACCGCTCCGTGCACTACGGCTCGGACACCGTGATGGACCTTTCCACCGGCGGCGACATTCCCATGATCCGCAAAGCCATCATCAACGCCTCACCCGTGCCCATCGGCACTGTGCCGATTTACGAAGCCCTCTCGCGCGTGCGGCGCGCCGAGGATTTGTCCATCGAGCTGATGCTGGAAGTGATCGAAGAACAGGCCGAACAGGGCGTGGACTACATGACGATTCACGCCGGCGTGCTGCGCGAATTTCTGCCGCTGGTGCGCAACCGAATCACTGGAATCGTCAGCCGGGGCGGCGCGCTGCTGGCGCAGTGGATGAGCTTCCACAAAAAACAGAATTTCCTGTACGAGAACTTCGACGCGATTTGCAAGATTTTCCAGAAGCATGACGTCAGCTTTTCGCTCGGCGATGGCTTGCGTCCCGGCTGCCTGGCCGATGCCAGCGACGAAGCGCAATTCGCAGAGCTGAAAGTCCTTGGCGAACTCACCAAAAAAGCCTGGGAATATGATGTGCAGGTGATGATCGAAGGTCCGGGACACATTCCGATGGACCAGATCGAACTGCAGGTGAAAAAAGAAAACGAAATGTGCTACGAAGCGCCCTTTTACACGCTGGGGCCGCTGGTCACCGATATCGCACCGGGCTATGACCACATCACCAGCGCTATCGGCGCGGCGATGATCGGCTGGCACGGCGCTTCGATGCTGTGTTATGTCACGCCGAAAGAGCATCTCGGTTTGCCCAACGCGGACGATGTGCGCCAGGGCGTGATCGCTTACAAGATTGCTGCGCATGCGGCGGATGTGGCGCGGCACCGTCCGGGCGCGCGCGATCGTGACGACGCGTTGAGCTACGCGCGCTTTCTTTTCGACTGGAACAAGCAGTTCGAACTTTCGCTCGACCCCGAAACCGCGCGCAAAATGCACGACGAGACGCTGCCCGACGATTTCTACAAGGAAGCCAAGTTCTGCTCGATGTGCGGCCCGAAATTCTGCTCGATGAATACCACGCAGATCGCCGAAGCCTACCAGGGCCTCGACCAGAAAGAGCGCGAGCAGAAATTTACGCAGTTGTTGGCGAAAGTGGAAATTCCAGGGAACCGGAAGAGCCTCTGAATCGTATCTCAGTATAGGAATAGGAGCCGGGGGCAACGCGCCATGTCCGGCTGAAAACTGACGAGGTGCGAAAATGACGTTTCTCTTTGTCGCGGTCCTGCTCTACTTTCTGCCGACGATCATCGGACACAGCAAGCGCGACGCGACCGGAATCTTCCTCGTAAATTTGTTGTTTGGCTGGACTGGAATCGGATGGTTCATCGCGCTGCTTTGGGCTTGCGCGTCGGAACCGCGCGTCTCCACCGTGCTCGTGCCCGCCGGCAGTTCGCGTTACTTCTGCCGCTGCGGCGCGCTGGAGCCGGTGGGCGCGCATTTCTGCTGGGCGTGTGGCCGGCATCTATAGACTAAATTTCTGCTCCCGAGTGCTCGCGTGACGAAATCCCCGACAGACGAAAATCTCCGCGAAGAATTTAACCGCTGGGCTGATTCCGGCAAGGGCGAGTCGATGGAGCATGACCATTGGCCCATTACCAAGCCCGCGCTCGGTCTGATGCAGATCGAACCCACCGACAATATATTGGACCTCGGATGCGGCGCGGGGTGGCTGTCGCGTATTCTGGCGCAGCGCGTGCCGCAAGGCCGGGTGGTGGGCATGGATATCTCCGACGAGATGATTCGCCACGCGCGCGAGGCGAGCGTTGCCAACGAAAACTTGGTGTTCGTGGTGGGCGGCGTGGACGAAATCCCCTGGGAAGCGAATTTCTTCTCACGCGTGATTTCGGTGGAGTCGTCTTATTACTGGCCCGATCCGGCGAGAGGGCTCCGCGAAATCTATCGCGTGCTGGCGGAAGGCGGCTCCGCCTGGATTCTCATCAATTATTACCGCGACAATGCGTACAGCCATCAGTGGGGCGAAAAACTGGCGGTTCCCACGCATCTGCTCTCCGCCGCCGAATGGGAAAAGCTGTTTCGCGACGCTGGATTTGCCGACGTCGCGCACCGGCTGATTCCCGATCCCACTCCCAATCCGGACGTCTACAACGGACGTTGGTTCCGCGACGCCGAGGAACTAGCCGATTTTCGCGCGATCGGCGCCTTGCTCGTTTACGGCAGCAAGAAAGAAACATCACCACAGATGAATACCGATTGACACAGATAAGAACGAAATGATTGAAAAGGCTAATCCGCTAGATTTCCATCAGACGACAAGCTAAAGCAGCCTCTGGAACCTCGCACGAGAATTCAGAGACTGTTTCTTCCAATTAATGGCCTTCATCTGTGTTTATCTGCGTTCATCTGTGGTGCCTTGTCGTGTTTGACTAGCACCACCCACCCGCATATACTCCGACCGTTTGTGGGGTAATGGGAGACAGATGGGCGTCCTGGACAACCGCTTTGAACGCAGCTACGTTCTCTCCACAGTTGACTACGTTTTTAATTGGGCGCGCAAAAGCGCCATCTGGCCGCTGACGTTCGGACTCGCCTGCTGCGCCATCGAAATGATCGCGTCCACCACGTCGCGCTTCGATATCGCGCGATTTGGCGCCGAAGTTTTTCGTCCGTCGCCGCGCCAGGCTGACCTGATGATCGTAGCCGGGACTGTGACGCTGAAGATGTCGCCGGTGTTGAAGCGCGTGTGGGACCAGATGCCGGACCCGAAATGGTGCATCTCGATGGGCGCGTGCTCCAGCGTCGGCGGGCCGTTCAACGTATATTCGGTGTTGCAAGGAGTTGACCGCATCGTGCCGGTGGATGTTTACGTGATTGGCTGTCCGCCGCGGCCTGAAGGCCTTTTTTATGCATTGTTGAAGCTGCAAGACAAGATTGATCAGATGTCGCTCGCGAAGCGGCCCACGGCGGTGCGTTTGCAACCCGGAATGGTAGATGAATTCAAGCGCGGCGTGATGGTGGCGCAGTCCCCAGAGCCGGTGTAGGCATCAGGACTGCTGGGACTAGCGCCGGCTTTTCAGCGTGAGTACAGTTGGCACGGAGCACACGATTCGATGGCTTTTTTGCGGACAGCGAAGAAAGATGAAGTGCCGCCCGGTACAATTCGCGAATTTCAATTGGATGGAAAGAACATTGCAGTCGCGAATGTCGAAGGTAAGCTCTTTGCAATCAATAACGTGTGTTTGCATCGAGGTGGGCCGCTCGGCGAAGGCGAAATGGAAGGCCAGGTCGTTGTATGTCCTTGGCACGGCTGGAAATACGACGTGACGAGCGGAAAGCTGACGACGAATCCGGCGGTCGGTGTGCACTGCTACGCCGTCGAAGTCCGTGGCGATGATATCTTCGTAGATGTAGGGTAACAAACGCTTTAACCTTAACTCCAATCGGGTCGTCCACCTATTTCGCGCTCCGGCAAAAATTCACACACAAAGTTCGCCATTTCTCGCGTCTTCCGTGTATAGTTCGCCCGACACTTTTTGACGGATGACGCAACCGCCCCTCAAACCAAGACGTTGGCTGCTGGCCGTAGACCCTCGCGTCTATCACTGGGACACCCTCTTCGTGAAGGGCAAGGAAATGTGGCGGCACGCCGGGCATCGTCCGGACGCGCTGCGCCAGCTTAAGCAAATCCACAAAGGCGACCGCGCCCTCGCCTATCACGGCAAGCCCGAACACGCGATCTACGCGCTGGCGGAAGTGAGCCGCGACCCCTATCCCGACCCACACGAGAACGACACGAAAAAAATGGTGATGGACCTGCGGGCCATTGAGCGCCTGCCGCGCCAGGTGACGCTCGCCGAGCTGCGCGAAAATAAATTGTTGCGTAAAATCAAATTCCTCAAAAACACGCGCATGACCATCTGTCCGCTCACCGACGAAGAGTATTCGGAGATCCTGCGCATGGCAGGCATCGTCGCCTCGCCCGGTATTCCGCTTCCGTAATCGCGCGCCTGTGCAGTTCAGAATTGAGGTCAGGCTCCCGCGCGCCGAATCATACGAAATCAGCTAAGATGGCAATCGCCTGAGGAGGACCTTTCGATGCGCAGAGGTTCGTTGATTTATTTGATCACGGCGCTGGCCGGCATTTTTGTGATTATCGCAGCTGTGCGCTTGGGCGGAGCGCCTGCCGCGTCAGCGCAGAAGAAGCACGCGGCGTCCCAGGAGGCGTGGCTGCGCGGAGTCTCCGACGGCAGCACCCGCGTTGTGGACATGACCTACGCGATCAATGGCAAGTTGCCCGCGTGGCCCGGCGATGACCGCACGTTCGAAGCCAAGGCGGTCGCCACTCCAGAGAAAGACGGCTATTTCGCGCGCAGCTTTTGGATGCTCGAACATTACGGCACGCATCTGGATGCGCCCGCGCATTTCCCTCCGGGCAAGGAATATCTCGATCAGATTCCCGTGGAGCATTTTTTCGGACCGGCTGTTGTGATTGACGTGCGCGAAGAAGTCGAAAAGGATCCGGATTATCGCCTGCGGGTGATGCGCGTGGAAAAGTGGGAGGCGCAGCACGGAAAAATTCCCACGGGCGCTATCGTGTTGCTGCGGACAGGTTGGTCGTCGCGTTGGCCGGACCAGAAAAGTTACCGGAACATGGACACGCAGGGCGTGATGCACTTTCCCGGATACTCCGTGGAGGCAGCAAAGCTCCTGATCGAACGCAGCGCGGTGGGGCTGGGCATTGACACGCTGAGCATCGATTACGGTCCGTCGAAGGATTTCGAAGTTCACCGCACCGGTTTGCCTGCGGGACTCTACAACCTGGAAAATCTCGCAAACCTGGACCAGCTGCCTGAGGCCGGGGCATTCTTGATCGTCGCGCCCATTAAGCTCGAAGGCGGATCAGGCGGCGCCGTGCGCGTATTCGCGCTACTTCCGCCGGCGCAGTAGAATAGATGTATGCCAGAACTGCCAGAAGTCGAAACTGTCGCGCGCGGTCTGCGCGAAGTTCTGCCCGGCCGACGCATCTTGAGCGTCCGCCTGGGCAAGACCGATTTCATTGACGATCCCGCTCTACTGGAACAGGATTTGCCTGGCAGCACCATCGCGCGCATTCGGCGTCTGGGAAAATTTCTTTTGCTCGACCTCGAGCCCAGGAAATCGGCGGCGGAAGAAAGTTCGCTGCTGATCCACCTCGGCATGACGGGCAAAATCAGCGTTTGCCCGCCTGAAACTCCCGTACCGCTTCACACCCACGTATTTTTCGCGCTCGATGACGGCCGCGAGCTGCGTTACAACGACGTTCGCAGGTTCGGCCGCATGGCGCTGCTCGCGAATGGAGCCCACGAACGCGTCCTGGGCAGCTTGGGACTCGAACCACTGGAAATTACCGCGGAGGAATTTCGCTCGCGGATTCAATCGCGAAAATCGCGCATCAAGGCTCTGCTGCTCGATCAGAGTGTCATGCGCGGCATCGGGAATATCTACGCCGATGAAAGTTTGTGGCGCGCCAGGATTCATCCCCAAAAAATCGGCACTCGGCTGAAAGACGACGAATTGCGGCGGCTGCATCGCGCCGTGCAAAGCATTTTGCGCGAGGCCATACGGCTGCGCGGTTCCTCGATTTCCGATTACGTGGATCTCGATGGAGGCCGCGGCGAGTTTCAGCAAAAACATCGCGCCTACCAGCACGACGGCAAGAAATGTTTTCGCTGCGGCGCGATCATTCGACGAATCATCGTGGCGGGGCGCAGCAGCCATTTTTGCCCGCGCTGCCAGCCTGCTCCCCGAGGTGCGCGAGCCCGCAAATCTGAGGTGCGCGTCAAGCGGCCGTTGCGCCGCTCCGCCCGGTATAGAAATAAATCAAAATCGCGCCGAGCAAAGTAAAAAATCCGGCGTAGAGAAAGCCCGCATTTGGGCTAACGCTGGACCACAGCACGCCAACTACCACGCTCGAAATCAAATCGCCCACGCCATTCACAGTGGCCAGCACACCGAAGCCAGAGCCGCGATTGGTTTTCGGCAGCAATTCCGCCGCGAGCGATTTTTCTACCGATTGCTGCACCGCGCCATGAATCCCCGCCAGACCGAATAAAAGCGCGAGCATGGGAATCGTGGGGGGCTCGAAGATGAATCCCGCGAACGCCGCAACGGCGAAAAGATATCCCACCGCGAGAATCGCACGCTTGTTCATGCGATCGGCGAGTGCCCCCGCGGGATAGGACGCCGCCGCATCCACAAAATTGTAAAAAGTGTAAAGCGCCACCGCGATGGTGGAGGCACGCGCGAAACCGAATCGCGGCGTCAAAATCTGCCCCGCGCGCAGTATCAGCAAAGTTGGCGCGAAATCGCCGATGCCGTGCGCGAAAACTCCCGCGAGATAGTGCCAATACGTTTTTGGCAGTTGCGCAAAACTGGAAACGAAGCTGGGAGCGTGATGAGCGTCATCCTGCCGCCCAGGCGGAACGAGCAGCGCGAACGCAACCGCTGCCGCAAGTCCAGGAACCACAGTCCAGCGCAACACGCTGCGCGGTCCCAGCCAGGCGAGCAGCGCCGTCGCGCACAAAGGGCCGAGCACCGCGCCAACTGTGTCCATCGCACGCTCGAATCCAAACGCGCGGCCTTCCTGCTCCGGCGCGACGGAATCGGCCAGCAACGTGTCGCGCGAAGGCCCGCGGCTGCCGCGTCCGACCCATCCGAGAGCGCGCATCACCAAAATCGCCGGCCAGCTTTGCGCGAATGCGTACGAGAAGGTCGAAAGCCCAGTCGCGGCATACCCGACGATTCCTGTAGGCTTCCGCAGCTTCGGACGATCCGCAATCCATCCGCCCGCTAATTTCGCAAAACTGGAAAGACCGTCCGAAACCCCCTCAATCACGCCGAGCGCGAATGCCGGCGCGCCGAGGCTCGCCAGAAACGCGGGAAGAATCGAAGTCGCGGCTTCATGTCCCCAATCGGAGAAGAGGCTAGCGAGACCGATGCCCAAGACGCCGCGAGTGAGCCAGCGCTTCGAAGTTGGGGGAACAGCGGAAGGACTTGTCATGGTTCGACGGAGCCTTAACGAGCCGGGCTTGGGCCGGACGACGACGCGGCAGCGGCGGCGCTGTCCATCAGAGGGATCGCAGCCTGGAAGATGCGCTCAGCCCAAGCCGCCCGCTCGTTGGGATCGAGCCACATCACCGGCGTTCGCAAATCGTTGAATGGCGCCGCAGCCAACAATTCAAGCAGCAATTCGTGAATGCGCCGCTGGAACGCGCGATCCTCGGAACGAAAACCATCCGCGGGAATATCGGCCGCTACGGGCGGCACGCCGACGAGAATCGTGTACGAATCCATCCACCAAGCGAGCCACGATTCGAGCTGTGGCTGGCGCCCGAATTTGTTCACCAGGTAGCAATAATTATCGAGCACGGCGCGATCGGTGATCACGTGCGGCGCTTGCCGCGCTGCAGCGAGTTCTGCGGCAATCTGTGCATGCAAAATCCAAAGCTGGCCTTCGATGGTCGTCGCGGCATTCACCGGGAATGGCGATTGGCGCGCGACTTCCGTCACCAGCTCCACATTAAAGTGCGCTTTCTTCAGCAGCGAGCAAATTTCGTACGCCAGAGTCGTCTTGCCCACTCCGTGCGTTCCGATCAGCGCGAGTTTCAATGATCCGCCTCTCACTTCCAGCGCCCTCGTTTCTAACACATTTCCGCGCTCGCAAGAAATCGGCATAGAAATTTGGGCCCGCTTGCTTCCCTGGCCGCCGTAGATCTCCGGCTGAGTCCGTAGGGGCGGGTCTCAGAGCCGCCCCTACAACCGCAACGACTAAAGTGTGGACGTCCCGCATGTACGCTAGGCCGGTATTCTCCGTGTGCTCTCTTTTCCGGTCTCTGTGCCGTCTGTGTTGAATCTTTTGCCTTAGCGCCCGCGCCTGCATAGAATCGAGCGTCGTGGCGAGCATTCAGCGCGAGAGGAGAACATGAGAGCAGTGGTGCAACGCGTAACCAGCGCGCGTGTAGTCGTTGATGGCAGTGTGAAAGGCGAAATCGCTGCGGGACTGCTCGTGCTGGTGGCCGTCGGGCGCGAAGACACAGGCGCGACGGTAACGACGATCGCCGAAAAAGTCGCGAACTTGCGAATTTTCAATGACGAGCAAGGCAAAATGAACCGCTCGCTGCTCGACACCGGCGGCGCCGCTCTCGCCGTTTCGCAATTCACGCTCTATGGCGACGCGCGTGGCCAGCGCCGCCCCAGTTTCATTCAAGCCGCGCCGCCCGAGCGGGGCAAAGCGCTCTACGAAGAATTCGTCCACGCGTTGCAAGGTCTCGGAGTGCGCGTTGAAACCGGCGTTTTTCAAACGCACATGTCCGTCGAGCTGGTGAATGATGGCCCGGTGACGATCCTGCTCGATTCCGACAAACTTTTTTGACCGGCAAGCGTCAAATCGCCAAGCATTGCCCGGCGATCGGTCGCTTGCGCGTCGAGCCGCACTGCCTTACGCTTTTCCGGGAGATTTTTATGAGCGAGATTGAACGCATCGTTGATCAAATGGACCGTGCGTTTAATGGCGACGCCTGGCACGGCCCCTCACTCGAATCGCTGCTCGAGGGTGTTACCGCTGAGCAAGCGTCGCAGCATCCCATTCCCAACGCACATTCCATCTGGGAGTTGGTGAATCACATCGCGTCTTGGAATTCGATCGTGCAGCATCGCGCGTCCGGCGAGAAAGTGGACGTGAGCCCGGAGCAGGATTGGCCGCCAGTGTGGGAGTCAACGGACGTCGCCTGGAAGCGTTCCATCGAGCATTTGCGCGAATGTCACGGTCGTTTGCGCGCCGCGGTGCAAATCTTGCGGGAGGACCATTTGGCGGAAATCGCTCCCGGCAAGGATCGTTCCAAGTACGTGATGCTGCACGGAGCGATCCAGCACGATCTGTATCATGCTGGGCAGATCGCCGTGCTCAAGAAGGCCGTTCGATGAAAGGTGAGCCAAGCAAATGAGCGTCCTGTCCAGCGCCTTTGCCGGGAAAATTCGCGCGCCGCGGGAGTCTGATTACGCGCGCATCGCCGATCTCGCGGGACAGTTGTCGTATCCCTCGACGCCGGAAGAAATCGCGCGGCGCCTTCACGGGCTAAGAGATTCCGCGGACCACGCGGTGTTCGTCGCCGAACTTGCAAATGGCGAAATTGCCGGCTGGATCGCGGTCTTTGTGTACCGCACCGTAGAGGCCGACGCCCGAACCGAGATCAGCGGGTTCGTGGTGGACGAGCGCTACCGCTCGCGGCGAATCGGCGAGCATCTGCTGGCGCGTTGCGAGGAGTGGGCGCGCGAGCGCGGCTGCGGTGCGATCGGCTTGCGCTCGAACGTCCTGCGTGACAGAGCGCATGCTTTTTACGAGCGCCACGGTTACCGGCACCTCAAGACCCAAAAATCTTTTCGCAAGCAGCTCTAGAAACACATTTTTCAGGTATTGTCTCTTCCGCGGCATCCCCAGCCCGCATAAGCGTTATTTCCCACAAAATATCGTAATACGATATAATGTGAAAACACGGGAGAGAGCATGACGAAACATTCCGGTTCGAATATTGATTATCACGCCCTCGCCGACTTTCGTTTCGAAATCCGGCGCTTCCTGCACTCCAGCGAACGCATCGCGCGCGCGGCCGGCCTCGAGCCGCAACAGCATCAGGCCCTGCTGGCTATCAAGGGACTGCCCGCACACCGTGTAGCGACGGTGGGCGTCCTGGCCGAGCGCTTGCTGGTTCAGCATCACAGCGCGGTGGAGTTAGTAAACCGCCTGGAGGCCAAAGGCCTGCTGCGGCGCGCGCGCGGCGCCGACGACAGGCGGAGCGTGCTGCTCGCGCTCACGCGGCGCGGAGAAAAGCTGCTGAAGCAACTGGCCTTGACGCACCGCGCGGAACTGAAGACGGCGCGCTCCAAGCTGCTGCAAGCGCTGACGAGAGTGGTCGTGCGCGACGTGCCCTCCGCTCGAACCGAACGAACGCGCAACACCGCGTCGCGAGCGAGTGCGCGGCCGAAGCGCCAAGCGACGCGAAAGCACCAGCTCAGCAGAAAGTGACAGGCAGAAGAACACCCGTCGCGCGCCGCGCGGCAACATATTCTCGATGAACACTCCGTTTGACGACGAATCGCCGCTAAGCCCGGCCGACGACCGCCGCGAAGCGGTAGCTCATGAATTGCCGCAGCCCGCCGGTTATCGCCTCGCCTTGGTGTCCGTGATTGCCGGTGCGATCGGCGCCCTTGTCGGCGTGATCGCTTACGCGCTCTATAGCTTGATCGGACTTTTCACCAACATCGCTTTCTATCACGAATGGTCTTTTCATTTCCGCAGCCCGCGGAGTTCACCGCTCGGCTGGTGGATGATTCTGATTCCAGTGGTCGGCGGCGTGCTCATCGGCCTGATGGCAAAATATGGCTCGGAAAAAATCCGCGGCCACGGAATTCCCGAAGCCATGGAAGCGGTGCTCACGTCGCGCAGCCGCATCGAAGCCAAAGTAGCGTTTCTCAAGCCGCTTTCGGCGGCGATCGGCATCGGCACGGGCGGCCCGTTCGGCGCCGAGGGTCCTATCATTCAAACCGGCGGCGCATTTGGCTCGCTGGTGGGGCAATTCATTTCGACGACCGCCGCCGAGCGCAAAGTGATGCTGGCATGCGGCGGCGGCGCGGGGCTTGCCGCGACTTTCAACGCGCCCATCACGGGAGTGCTGCTCGCACTCGAACTGCTCCTCTTTGAATTTCGTACGCGTTCCTTCATTCCCGTGGTGATTGCCAGCACAATGGCCGTCGCCGTACGCCGCCTGCTTTTCGGCGGCGGACCGATGTTCGCCATCGGCACGATTGATTACAACTTCCTTCCCGGCCTTCCTTATTACGTCGCCCTCGGGCTCCTGTGCGGATTCGCGGCGGTGGCGTTCACGCGCGCGCTCGAAAAACTCGAAGAGTTCTTCGACCACCTGAAAATCGTGCCGAGTTTCTTGCATCCGGCGCTCGGAGCAGTGGGCCTGGGCATCGTGGGATTTTTGTTTCCGCGGGTTCTAGGTTCGGGCTACGACGCGATTGAAGACGTCCTGAATAACCATCTCGTGCTCAGCGTGTTGTTGCTGGTGCTGGTTCTGAAAACCTTCGTGGTGCTGCTCTCGCTCGGCTCCGGAACATCCGGCGGCACGCTGGCGCCAATGTTCATGATCAGCGCCGCAATCGGCAGCTCGTTTGCCATCATCGTGGACCGCATACTCCCGAGTGCCCATCTTTCACCGGAAGCGTTTGCGGTCGCCGCGATGGGCGCATTGCTGGGGGCGTCGTCCCGCGCCACGTTCACGTTCATGTTTTGCGCGTTTGAGACGACGCGCGACTTCCACGCGGTGCTCCCGGTGCTGCTCGTGTGCGTGCTGGCGGACGGAGTGGCCTTCACCCTGCTGCCGAATTCCATCATGACGCAGAAATTCGCCAAGCGCGGCATGCCCGTGCCGGGCGAAAGCGAAACCGAAGTTCTGAAAACCGTGCGCGTGAGCGAATTGATGCGCACGGACGTGAAACCAATCCCGCAGGAAATGACCGTAGGGGAATTAGCCGAACGGATGAGCCACGGCGAACGCGCCTACAATCTCACTCAGGGCCTGCCGATTGTTTCAAGCGACGGTAAGTTGGTGGGCGTCGTCACTCAGGGAGATTTGTTGCGCGCCTTAGAACAAGACCCGAAGGGGAGCATGACGGTGCTGGCAGCGGGTTCGCAACCGCCGGTCGTCGCCTATCCGGATGAACTCGGCCACGATGCCATGTACCGCATGCTGCAGCGCGGTATCGGCAGGCTGCCGGTGGTCAGCCGCGAAAATCCGTCACAGATGGTCGGGTACTTCAATCGTTCGAGCGTACTGGGTGCCTGGACGCGCCAGATGCAAGAAGAGAGCGTCCGCGAACACGGGTGGGTTCGGCTGTGGAGAGCTTCGTCGCGCGCGCCGAAGCGAACTCCGCAAGCTTCCGTAAAATGAATTTAGAATCCGCCGCCACCGCCGCCGCCGAAGCCACCGCCGGACCCGCCTCCTCCGCCAAATCCCGAGCCGCCGGAGCTGCGCGGCGCTGAAGCCATCACGCTGCCGGCATGCACGGACATCGCGTTGAGGTCGCTCACCAGAAGATACGGCGCGAATCCGTTGACGTAAGAGCCTTGGTACCACTGCGGAGGCTGCATGGCAATTCCGGAAAATGCCTGCACCCATTTTTTCTCTACGCGCAGTGCCATCGCGTACGGCAGATATTTTTCGAATAGCTCGGGCGTTTTCTGCAGCCGTTCGATCTGATCTTTTTCCACGCGTCCGAGAAATTCCTCGAAGCCCAGCACTTTTTCGAGGGCGCGCTCGCCGGTGATCGTGCGCGCGGACATGAACCATCCGAAAATCGCGATCACCGCGCCGGTGGCGATGCCCGCGACGATCCAGGTGCCCGATGCGATCCCGGTGTGCTGCGAAAGAAATCCGGTGGCGGCCACCAGCAAGAAGCCGATCAGCAACCCGCCGCCCATGTAGCCTTGCTTCACCGTGTCCGGACGATGCAGGTAATAGCCGTCGCTCATCAGCGCGTTGAAGATACGGTCGCGAATAAACGGCAGGTTCTTGTAGAAATGATTTTGCAAATCGGAGAGCTTCACGTCGGTGGTCGCTCCGGCGTCAAAGAGCGCCGAAAGCATTTCCTGCTCGTGCGAGCGCGCCGACTGCCATTCCCCCGGCGGCTTTTTCAAGTGAAAAATATATTCCTTGTTGTGCGTCAGGCCGAGCAAATGGCTTTCGTCCTTCTGCTCGATGGTCAGGTAGCCCTTCACGGCGAGGTCCACCAACGTCGCGGTGATGTCGCGCATGGCCGCTTCGTTATCCACCAGCGTGCCGCATTCACCGGGAGTCAATTTATCCGGCGGCTCGTACTGCACGGAAATTGCTTCGCGGGCCGGATCGCGGCCGCGTGTCCACCACAGCCAGAGCATCACGAAAAACGCCAGCACGGGAATGAAGAGCGGAAGGTTGCTGCGCAGGAAGCGCACAAACTGATCGCCGGCAGTCGGCGGATGCACGAAGCCTTTATCGAAGCCGACCACAGCCGTCAGTCCTTCGTGGTATCCCAGGCGGCGCAAGCTGCGAATATCCACCACGTTGTCATTCACTGCTACCTGCGCGTCCTGCGCGCGCGAACCGATGATGCCCGTATAAGCGATCGCGTGTAGTCCAGTAACTCCTTCGGGAAGCTCGATACGCGCCGTCACCAGGTTGATCGGGTTTTCCCACTCGTCGCCGGTCACGTTCCAATACAGCTCGTCGTGATCGGCGAAAAAGCGGATGGCATCCAGCACGCGATAATGCAAGACAATCGTGCGCGTGGCATCTTCCGCCGCTGGAACGTAAATCTTGAATTTCAGGTAACGTCCCTCGCGGTTTTGTTCGAGCTTCAGTTTCTGCCCGGAGTCGTCCGTCGCACTCACATCTTCGATAAAAAGGGTGTAGTTGAGTCCTTGCGGGTTGGTGTACTCGACGGGAATGGTGCGGTAGATGCCGTGCCAGGAGCCGGTGAATTGCGCTTCAATCGTCTCGGTGACGTCAATCGTGCCGTCAGCGTGAACCTGAATTTGCGCGTCGAAATGCTGGAACACCAAAGTGCGCGCGCCGGCGGGGATCGCGGCGCACAGCACGAGGAGGCAAACGGTAAGATTGCGGCGCAGAACGCGCATGGTTCGCTACGGCCTATGCCGCGCCAGCGCCTGCGCCGCCGAAACTCACTTTGGGAGCTTCGCGTTCGGCGGGCGCATTGATCTCAAAGAATTCGCGCGGCTTGATGTTGAACATGCCGGCGATAATGTTGGAAGGGAACTGCACGATTTTGGTGTTCAGGTCGCGCACGACAGCGTTGTAGTAGCGCCGCGCATTTTGAATGCTGTCCTCAATCTGGCTCAACGACTGCTGCAGCTGCGTGAAACTTTCCACCGCTTTCAATTGCGGATAAGCTTCGGCCAGCGCAAAAACCTGGCGCAACGCCGACGTCAACATGCCTTCGGCCTGCGCCTTAGCCTCCGGACCTTGCGCCGACATCGCGCTGTTCCGAGCGGCCACCACGCCTTCCAGCGTGCCTTTTTCGTGCGCGGCGTAGCCTTTCACGGTTTCCACTAAATTAGGAATCAAGTCGTAGCGGCGCTTCAGCTGCACATCAATGTCCGACCAGGCGTTGTCGCACTGCACCTTCAGGCGCACCAGCCCGTTGTACATTCCGATGACGAATACGAACAGCAGCACAACGATAACTAAAAGCGCTAGGATCATCACGGCCCTCCAGCCCAGGATGGATGCGGGGTCGCAGCCCGCTCAGCATACGGCCTGTGCTTATCCGTGTAAAGCGAACTATGGGCAGCGCGGTGCGGAATCAGTTTCTGGGGATTCAGGCTGGCACGGTTTGCGGTTGCTTCGGGGCTTTGCTGGCGGCCTTCTGGCTGTAAAGATTGCGGTCCGCTTCTTGGATCATTTCCTCGATCCCATACCCCGGTTCGTAGGCCTTACAGCCAATCGAAAACGAAACGGGCAGTGTCTTTCCACCCAGCTCGACAGTCAAGTCGCGGAGCCGGTTCAAAACCACCGCAAGCTGCTCCATTTTGCAATCGAGAAGCAGCAACATGAATTCGTCGCCACCCCACCGCACCGCCAGGTCCGAGCCGCGCGTAGAACTGATCAGGCACTTCGCGAATTCCTTCAGCACCAGGTCGCCCGCCTGGTGTCCATAGCCGTCGTTGATCTTCTTGAAATCGTTCAGGTCCAGCAGTGCGACGATCATCGCAAGGCCCTGCCTTTCCGATCGCGCGATCTCGGCCTTCAGGCGCTGTTCGGCGAAGCGCCGGTTGTACAAGCCCGTCAGCGGATCGAATAATGCCAGCCGCCGGAAGACTTCGGCTTCGATTTGCTGCTCCGCCATTTCGCCTTGAACTTTTTGCAGCCGCACTTGCTGATAGATCATGTGCAGCGTAAAAATCAAAACCAGCGCCACCAGTCCCCACACAGACGAATTCAAATCCCATACATAACTTGGCCTCGGGACTCTCAAGTGCAGCGAAGCCGACAACGCCACCACTAGCGCCGTCAGGGCCAGAATGATGATGGCCGCATTGCCCCACACCCATAGCCCGCGCCGCTCCAGCTTGCGCCGGTTCGACTGGATTTCGGCGACACCATAATCGGGATCTTCGGTCGTGATTGGTGCAATCGAAGGGGTCATTCGGACGCCTGTTGAAACTAACGTCCCGGCCTTCGGTAATCAAGCGCTCCCGATTCAGTTGCTTCGCCTTAGTAACGGCACATTGCGCGGAACCAGGGCCTGCGGGTTGCGGCGGATGCGCGGAAACTGGATTCGTGTTGCGATTAGAAAGTGGCGCGGCCTTTATTTTCATGGGGTTGCGGCGATTTTTGAATGAGGACTTGTTGCGGTTAGAAAGGCCGTGAGTGGTGATTGGTGAGTAGTGACCCGCCTGCCGGCGAGGCAGGTTGGTGATGCAGGAAGCGGCAAAAAGTTGGCGATTGAATTGGGTCGCGGGTGTTTTGTGGGAGATATAGCGATTTCTAATCGCACGGGTTGGCGATTGAATTTGGCGGGAGTGGCAGCGAGTGATCGACAGTCATTCTCGATTAGAGCGGGGATGTAAGATTGTGGTTCGGATGTTACATGGGGTTTTGGGGCGGTGGGATGGTGAGTGGGACGGGAGGTGAGGGGCGCGGGGCGGTTTTTGGGTAGAGTTTTCCCTGGCGGTGGGAGTGGTCTGCCCGTCGCCGGTGTGGCAGTCCGCATGTTGCGTCCTCGGCGGGGCGGGAAACGTGCCCCGATTTACCTTATCGCATTTTGCGTGTATTTACTATAGATTACACTGCGGAAGAGCTAACCAGCGGAAAAGACGGCGCGTAGACCCCGTGTATTTGCGTGCGCAGGCGCAGGAAAAAAATCCAAAAGCGCCCACCCCTGCGAATCCCGCAGGGATCGGGCATCCGAAAAGTCAAGCACTAGCCCAACCGCCGGCAAATGATCCTTTCGAATCGCGCCGGTACACGGTTATTCGTATTTCAGCGCCACCATCGGATCCACTTGCATGGCGCGTCGCGCAGGGACGTAGCATGCCGCGAGCGCCACAGCCGTGAGTAAGATCGAAACGGCGACGAAAGTGACCGGATCCGTCGGCGAAACGCCATAGAGCTGACTGGCGATCACCCGAGATAGCGACAGCGCTCCAACAACGCCGATGGCCGAGCCGGTCAAAGCCAGTAGCAATCCGTGCCGGACGACCAGCATCAGCACGTCCCTGCGCTTTGCACCCAGCGCGACGCGAATTCCAATTTCATGTGTGCGTCGCGATACGGAATAGCTCATCACTCCGTAGATCCCCACCACCGCGAGCAGCAAAGCCAAGCCTGCAAAGGCGGCAAGCAGCAGCATCGAAAAGCGTTGTGGTGAAAGAGACTCGGAGACCCTATCGCCCATCGTACGAATATTTAACAGGGGTATGTCCGCGTCGACGTTGCGCACGGAACTAGTGATTGATGGAATCGTGCTTACCGGGTCCATCCCCGTGCGAACGGTGAGAATCATCCCGAAGGAGCGCCAGTTCGCCCCCTTCGGAGGAGACAGCTGACCCACAGGAAGATAGAGAGTCGGAGCGGGGTGGTTCTCGTTGAGCGCTTGCAATTTGACGTCGGCCACCACGCCGACTACCACGCGCGCCACGTCTGGAAAAAAGTACATCGTCAGATGTTTGCCGATCGGATCCTCGTGTGGCCAGAAAAGCTCAGCCATGGATTGGCTGATCAGCACCGCTCCCGGCCTCCCAGCGACGTCTGAGTCATCCACATCACGCCCGCGCGAGAGCGATATGCGCATCGCTCTAAGGTATCCAGGACTGATCAGGCGAACATCCACCTCGGGTTGGTCGGCCATCGCCGCCGCCGGACGCCCTTCAATCGAAATCGGCTGATGCGAGCCGTCATCACTCAAAGGCATCGCGTCAATCAGCCCGGCCGCCTGCACTCCAGGCAACGCGCGAACTGCGTCCAGAACACGGTTGAAGTAACTGACCTCTTGCCCCGGCTCGGGAAATTTGTTTTGCGGAACCGAGACCACCATCGTCACAACGTGATCGGGATCAAAGCCGGGGTTAGTCTTCTGCAGTATCCATAAGCTGCGAATCATCAGGCCGGCGCCGATCAGCAGCATGAGCGAGAGTGCGACTTCAGAAACAACCAACACGTTGCGCGTTCGCCCGCCGCCCGAATCCGAGGCAGTACGGCCAAGACCTTGTTTCAAGGCTTCGTTCAGATCCGCTTTCGCCATGCGCAGTGCCGGCAGCAGGCCGGCGGCAAATCCCGTCAAGAGCGAAACACCCAAAGTGAAAACCAATACCCGGCCGTCCAACGCAATCTCGTTCGACCGCGGCAGCCGCTGCGCCAGAAATCTAACGATCAAAATCACGCCGTAGTGCGCGAAGACCAGGCCCAGCGCGCCTCCTATGATCCCTAGCAGCAACGTTTCAGAGAACGCCTGCTGCAATAACCGGCGGCGAGTGGCTCCCAGCGCCGCGCGAACGGCGGATTCCTTTCGCCGCGAAAATGTCCGCGACAAGATCAGGCTGGCCACGTTGGCGCAAGCGATCAACAAGACGAGCAAGACAGCGCCGAGCAGAATCAAAAGCGCAGGCCGGACATCACTGACCAGATCATCGCGAAGGGGAACGGCAATCGCGCCCCAGCCCTTGTTCTGGGCCGGATATTGCTGCGCCAGATGGTTGGAGATTGCGTCAAGCTGGGCCTGCGCTTGCCGCAAGGAAACTCCGTTCCTAAGACGAGCGACAACGGCATAGTTATGGTTGTCGCGAACGGCGCGGTCCTGATCGCTCCAAGCCAGCGGCTTCCACATTTCTGCTCGATCATCCGGATCGCTGGCAATCGGGAACTGGAATCCCGGACCCATCACGCCGATCACGGTGAACGCCTGCCCATTCAGTTCGACGTTCTTGCCGACGATTTCAGGGTTGCCGCCGAAATGGCTGCGCCACAGTTCGTGGCTCAAGACCACTTCGTGGTCATGGCCGGGTTCATATTCGTCATCGAGAAAATCCCTGCCGAGCATGGGCCGAACGTGGAGGATGGAAAAGAGTCCGCTCGTCCCCGCACAGGTGCGAATTGCCTCCGGATCGCCCCAGCCGGTGAGTGTGTAGCGGCCGAATCCATAGGCCGACATGCCTTCGAAGGCGTGGCTTTGATTGCGCCAGTCAATGAAATTGGCCGGCGAAACCGTGAATATCTTCATACCCGGAAAAGCTGCTTGCGGCGGCGTGTGCCACAGCTGAACTAACCGGTCGGGTTGGTCAAACGGCAGCGGCCGCAGCAGCACGGCGTTGACGACGCTGAAAATTGCGGTGTTCGCGCCAATACCGAGCGCCAGAACGATCACCGCCATCGCGGTGAATCCCGGCGCACGCAGCATCATGCGCAGGCCGTAACGTAAATCTTGGATCAGAGTTTCCGCCAGGTGCGTGCCGCGCGCTTCGCGGCATTCTTCTTTGGTTTTGTCCACGCCGCCGAACTCCAGCCGCGCCCGACGCAACGCCTCCGGCCGCGACACTCCGCCGCGGATCAGATCTTCGGCGTACGCTTCCAGGTGAAAGCGCATCTCGGAGTCCATCTCCTTATCCATCCGCGAACGCCGCACAGTTGCCTGCAGCCACGAACGAACGCGCAAATACAGTCGGAAGATCATTTTCTGCAACCTCAATCCTCTCGCAGCGTTTGTGCAGGGTCGATCTGCAGAACTCGCGCGCCGGGAATTGCACACGCGACTGCAGCAACCGCGAGCAAAAAGATGGCCGCCCCGCCAAACGTGAGCGGATCTACCGGCGAAATTTCAAACAAAAGACCGCTGGTCAATTTCTGCGCCGTCCAAGCCCCCAGCAGCCCGATCACCGCGCCGATCGTCGCCATTTCCAGGCCTTGCTTCAGCACCAGCCACAGCACATTCACCCGGCTCGCGCCCAGCGCAACGCGCACCGCCAGTTCCTGGCGCCGTCGCGCCACGAGAAACGAAACCACGCCGTAGATACCCACGATCGAGAGCACCAGACCGGCAACGGCAAATAAGCTCAAAAGAACCGTCGTGAATCTCTGCCCGCCGGTCTGGCGTTCGACCAGTTCGTCGATGGTTTGCACCTCGGCGAGAGGCATGTCGGAATCCATCGCATGAAGTTCGCCCCGAACGGCGGCTTCCAGCGAGCGCGGCTCCGCAGCCGTGCGAACCAAAATATCCTTGAACCCGCCATTCACCAGCGGGTTTTGGGAATACAGCACGGTAATCTGTGGTTGCGCCGCGACGGCCAGACCGGCATTCTTCAAATCGCCGATAACACCGATAATCGTAACGTCCACGTTGTCCGTTATATTGTCTTCAGCAGTGATTCCCGGTAATGGCGGAGGCCCGATGTGGATCTTCCGGCCGACGGGATCTACCGTCGCGAAGTAGCGCCGCTTGAATTCCTGGCTAATCAACGCCACCGGAGGGCTCGTGGCGCTGTCCGACTCCGCGAAATCTCTTCCGCGAATCAGCGGAATTCCCAAAGTCCGCAGAAAATGTTGGTCCACAACTCCAAACTGCGCCGACGGAACATCCTGAATTCGTGTCACAGAATGCCCCGGAATAACCAACATCTGAATCCACCCGTTATTTGGCGGGTAGACGGTTGTCACCGTCGCCTCCATCACGCCCGGCAACGCCCGCACCCTCGTTGCAAAATCATCGCAGAAGCGCGTTCTCACTCCTGGGTCTGTATAGCGGACAGGCGGCAAAAAGATGCGGCCTCGCAATAAATGGTCCTGGCGGATGCCCAGATTCTGACTCTCCAAACGCACGATGCTGCGAATCAGCAGGCTCGCTCCCACCAAAAGCATCAAACACATCGCCATTTCCGTGATCACCAGCAAGCCGCGCACACGCTGGCTCGAACGTCCGGACATTCCGGATCGCCCGCCTTGCTTCAGTGCATCCACAAGGTTCAGACGAGTGCCCATGAACGCCGGCGCCAACCCAAAAATTAGACTTGTGGCAAGAGACACCAATAGTGTGAACGTCAGCACTCGCCAATCGATTCCCACCGAACCAAGTTGGGATAGATTTTCCGGGTGCATCCTCGCGAGCGCTATCAGTCCAATCTCCGCGCCAGCAAATCCCACCGCTCCGCCGACGAGCGACAGCAGTAGCGTCTCCGCAAGCAATTGCCGCACAAGCCCGCCTCGTCCCGCGCCCAAAGCCGCGCGCACCGCCAGCTCCCGTTGACGCGCCGAGTTGCGCGCCAAAAGCAGATTGGCGAGATTCACGCAAGCGATCAGCAGGATCAGGCTCACCGCTCCGATTAACAGGTACAGCATCGGCCGCAGCGCTCCCACCCGGGAGTCGGCCAATCTCTTCACCGCTACTCCGACACCTTGATCCACCGGATGTTCTGCTGCAAGCGCAGCAGCGATCACCGAGAGATCTGCCTGAGCCTGTTCGAGCGACACTCCAGGTTTTAGCCGTCCCAACACTGCGTACCCGCGCTCTCCTCTCCCACTTTCCGACCACATGTCCGGCGAATATGGAAAGGGAGTCCAAATTTCGCTGTGCCGCCCAGGCTCCGCCCATGCAGGAATCACGTCTGGCATCACCGCGACAATGGTGTAGGGCTCCCCATTGATGCGAATCTTGCGGCCCAGTACAGAAGGGTTGCCAGCGAACCGGTTTCTCCACAGCTGCGCGCTGATTGCCGCGACGTGGTTTTTGCCTTCCTGATTTTCATCCTCGGTGAAAAGCCGGCCAATAATCGGTCGAATACCGAGGATTTCGAAATACGCTGCTGGGACCAATCCGACCTCCATCTGCTCCGGCTGGCCCGCGGACTCACCGAAACTCACATTCTTAGCCCAGGTGTCATAAGCCACCATATTCTGAAAGCTGCGACTTCTCTGCGCGAAGTCCCGAACATCCAGCGCCGAAGGTCCATCAGGATTTGCAAAGGTATTAAACATGCCTTTCTGAATCGAGTAGATACGGACGAGTTGGTCCGCCGCAGTGAAAGGCAGCGGCCGCAACATCAATGCGTTCACGGCGCTGAAAATTGCGGTATTGGCGCCAATGCCGAGCGCGAGCGTCAGCACCGCCACGATCGTGAAGCCGGGACTTTTGCGCAGAGCACGAGCGGAGTAACGCAGATCGCGAATCAGAGTTTCGAACAAATGGACGCCGCTGGCCTCGCGGCATTCTTCCTTGGTCTTATCAATGCCGCCGAATTCGAGGCGCGCCCGCCGCAACGCCTGCTGTCGCGGCACACCGCCGCGCTCCAAATCCGCGGCGCGGGCTTCCAGATGGAATCGCAACTCGGAATCCATCTCGTCCTCTGCGCGCGAGCGCCACAGATTCGCGCGCAGCCACGATCGCACTCGGCTCGCTATGTTCATACTTCCTCCGGCCTCGTGCCCAGAATTCCCGCGATCACGTCCGTCATCCGGTTCCACTTCTCAGCTTCTTCCTGGAATCGGCGCTTGCCCGCAGCCGTAAGCCGGTAATATTTCGCCTTCCGCTTATTTTCCGATTCGCCCCATTCACTTGCGATCCAGCCCTGATGCTCCAGGCGATACAGCGCTGGATACAAAGAGCCTTGCTGAATTTCCAAGCGGTCTTTCGATATTTGCTGGATGCGCAGGAGAATGCCGTAGCCATGCAGCGGCCCCAGCGATACCGCCTTCAGGATCAACATATCCAGAGTGCCTTGCACCAGATCAATCGGTTTTGCCACCGTCTCTCCTCGTACGTCTAGGAGAAGATAGCAGCGCTCTCCTCGACTGTCAAGGAGAGCGTTTTTTGCGGATGAACCAAGGTAGGCGTCGATGATGACGGCGCTTCCGCACGCTGTCAGCCGCGCGGGTGTTTGAGCTTCTTGCGGAAGTGCACGCAGCGGTCTACCACTTCGAAGCCCAGCGCTTCGTGCGCACGCTGCGATCCTTCATTCTCGATCAATGCGTCCGAGGCCATCTCCACGCAGCCGTTCGCGCGAGCCCACTCCTCCGCCGAATTCAGCAGCGCCTTGCCCACGCCCTGCTTGCGAAACTTTTCGTGCACGAACCAGCCTTCCACATATCCCACAGGCCGCGCCGGATCGCAGCTGTCCGCATGAGAGCGCAAACCAGCCGAGAGAAATCCGGTCAACGCTCCGTTTTCGTCTATAGCCACCAGCAGCACCGCAGGCAGTGTCCCAGGCGCGATGGCTTAAAGCATCATCGAGCTCGTTTAGAAGTTCCTCGGTCGGTGCGCTGGGCCACAGCAACGCCTGCATCTTCGTGAGGTCATCGCGGTCGCAGCGCCGCGCTTGCCGTATCTTCGGAGTCGTCATGCTCTCATTGTAATCAGCGGTCGCAAATTTGCGCGAATCGCGACCGCTGGCCGCGACGCGGGCCAAAGCGGCGAAGGGCGTCCGCAATCGCGCTTCCGTCCGCCATCCAATTTGACCCTCCAAAATGCCGGCTTCGCGATGCCATCCAGCGACGAAACTGATTCCTCATTGATATATTGAAGCTGTGGAGGCACGGTGATCGATTTTCAATACAACTATCCGCTGCTCGGCACAGAAGCCGCGATCGTATCCGCAGCCGTGCAGAAATACGCCGCGCAATCAAACGCCTGGGTTTCTCAGAAAGCCCTGGCCGGAACCGCGGAGCATCGCGCAGTAGCAGCGTCCTTCCTCTCGCAATGGGGCGCGGAGGTTTCCGCCAATCGCGTGTTTTTGTGCTCCGGCGGACATAGCGCCGTTTCCGTTGCGCTCACCCGAGCGTCGCTTGACGGTGCCGCCGTAGCCGTCGACGAACTCACCTATCCGGCTTTTCGCAGGACGGCCGCAAATCGCGGAATGAAAGTGATCGCCTGCGCGGGCGATGAAGATGGAATGTTGCCTCAGGCGCTCGCTGAAGCCGCCGCCTCGCAAAATGTGAAGGCCCTGTACTTGACGCCCACGGTACACAATCCACTGGGCAGCGTGATGCCCTCCGGCAGAAGGCTTGCTCTCGCGAACGTTATTCGCCAGCACAGTCTCTGGCTGATCGAAGACGACGCGTACCGTTTCCTCGAACCCGATGGCCCCGCTCCGATTTCCTGGCTCATTCCCGAACGCAGTTTCTACATCTACAGCTTCACGAAACCGGTTGCGCTAGGAATGAAAGTGTCCTATCTCGCGGTTCCGGATGCCTTCGCGGACGGTCTCGACGACTTTGTTTCGCAGGTCAATAGCGGCACGTCACTCTTGTTCGCGGACATTCTCACCGGGCTGGTTCTCGACGGGACCGTTCAACGGCTGATCGCAGAGAAACAGGCTCTCGGCCGCGCGCGCCAAGAATTGATCTCGAGTGGTCTCGCGGGATGGAAAATCCGCGCGCACCGCAACGGCCTCCATTCCTGGATCGAACTGCCGCAGGGAATTGACGCGCACGCTTTCTGCGCAGCGTGCGAATCCAGCGGCGTTCTGCTTACCCCCGGCTCGCGCTATGGAAACGGAAATCCGGAATTCACGCGATGCTTCCGTCTTGCGGTTGGCAACGAGCGTGACCGCGACCGTATCACCGAAGGATTAGCGATTGTAAAGCAGACGCTCGCTTCTTTTTGACGCGCGAAAGCGTCCATTCTCTTCTGGAGCCTCCTCGCGCAAGCCGCAGCCTTGCCCAAAGCGGAGCTCAATCAGTGGATCGATTCAGCCACGCACCTGATTTGCCACGCGATATTCAGCGACGCGCCGCAAAAGTTGCAGAAAAAATAAGAACGACTCTTCAGTTTGGCAACGTAGGTTCGAGCAGTGAAATTCAATTCGGCGGGTTCAGCGTGGGATCCAAGCGCTTCGCTTCCTGAAATTCCTGTTTCGCCGCGTCGCTATCTTTCAAACGCGTGAGCGCCATCCCCAAGTTGTAGTGCGCGTGCGCAAGATTCGCATTCAGCCGAATCGCTTCGCGGTAGCTGTCTACGGCAGGCTGATATTGGCCTTTGTTGAAGAGCACGTTGCCCAGATTGAAGTGTGCGTCCGCGTTGTCCGGCTGCTCGGCGATCACTTTCGTAAACGCCGTCTGCGCGCCATCCAAATCGCCCAGTTGCATCTTCGCCGCGCCCAAACCAATCTGCGCCTGCGGAAAATCGGATTGCAGATCGAGCGCCTTCTTGAAATTGTCGGCCGCCTTCTGCGGCTGGCTCGCCAGCATGTACGCGTTGCCCAGATTATAAAGCGCGTGCGCCTCATCGGGCTTCAGCGCCAAACCCTTCTGATACGTGGCAATCGCGTCGTCCAGCTTTCCTTGCCCCTGGTAGACCAGCGCAAGATGGAAATCCGCCTCCGCTTGGTCCGGTTGCAGCGCGAGGCATTTCTCGAAACTGGTAGCGGCCTCGTCGAGCTGCCCTTGCTTGTACAGAAGTTGCCCCAGATCGAACCACGCCGCGGCATCGTCTGGATGATCGGCCACAATCTGGCGATACTGCGCGGTGGCTTCCTCGTCGTGGCCGGCATTGCGGAGCGCCAGCGCATAATTCGTGCGGATGTCGAGCGACGTCGGCTCGAGCGCCACGGCCTGCTCGTAAACCTTGATTGCCTCGTCCCACTGCTTTCCGGAATCGAGCGCCGCACCCAGATTGTTCAAAGCATCCGTGTATTTCGGCGAAAGCTCGATGGCCTTGCGATACGCCGCAATCGCATCCGCGGGATTGCCGGAAGCGAAAAGGGCAGCGCCCATGCCGTTATACGCCTGCGCGAATTTCGGATTCAGCGCGATGGCCTTTTGATACGCCGCAATCGAATCGTAATATTTTTTCTCGTGATAAAGCGCCAGGCCCAGATTGCTTTCGGTGATTCCGTCCGAAGGCTTCATCTCCAAAGCCTTGTCGAAATCCGCGACGGCTTCGTCATCCTTCCCCTGCAGATCCATCACCATGCCCAGGTTGCTGAGCGCTTCCGGGAAATTCGGATTCAAATCGAGCGCCTGGCGAAAGACCGTAGCCGCTTCCGCAAATTTCCCTTTTTCGTAGAGGTCCATGCCGCGATTATTCAGCGTCACCGCGTCGCCACCGCCGACCGCCCGCGTTTGCGCGCAAACCTCCCCGGCAGCTCCCAAAAAAATAATGGCAGCCACAAGAACTGCGATTTGCCCGAACGCAAGCCGCATCGCCGGCAGGCCTCCCATCCGCAAGCGGCAGCGTAACACACTCGAAATCCTCATCGTCAACCGTCCATTGCAGCATCCGCAGCGAGCCGAACAAAGCTGTGGTGTCGTATACTCTCCGCACTCATGCATTCCATCACCACGGGCGCATTGCTCGCGTTGCAGTGTTTCGTAGTTCTATTTCTCTTGCTGCACGATTGGATTCCGCTCGGCACGCTCAACGACTTGAAAGGTGTCAGCCAGGCGGATTCTCTCGGCAAGCGTGTCGCTGCGACGCTCATCAGCGCCGTACCGTTCGGGATCGGATTCGTTGCCAGCGTGATCTATTCCAGCAGAACCTTTCCGAGTTGGCTTTTCTGGTGGCTGTGGATTAGCTACGCTCTTTTATTCTACGGAATACTGCAGATGTGGTGGATTCCGTACTTCCTGCATCCGGCCCCCGAAAAGGCTGCGCGCTATCAGGTGATGTACGGCAAAACGCACGCCTTCCTGCCAGAGCGCAATGGCATCCGTGTGAACACCCTACACGTAATCTTTCACGCCGCCACGGTTGGGCTGTTGATCGCTCTGGGTATCGTATCGGCGCAACAAGGCTGGCCCAAAACCCGATAAGCCGCTCCGCGTTATCGCTAGCGTCAAGACACCTTTTGAGTTAGGCTCTCTGCAACAATACCGCACGAGGATACCCCTTCCTCTGGAATTAGGTTTTCAAAAGGCATCTTGGGATGCTCTTCAAGACGTTTAGCGCAGCCGTGTTCGGCATTGACGCCTACCTCGTCGAAGTCGAAGTGGACGTAGTCCCGGTGCTCGAGGGCTTTTTCAATGTCGTAGGCTTGCCGGACGTCGCCGTAAAAGAAAGCCGCGAACGCATACGCGCCGCGCTGCGCAATACCGGCTTCGATTTTCCATCCCGCCACGCCGTCACCATGAATCTAGCCCCCGCGGACATCCGCAAGGAAGGCTCCGCGTTCGACTTGCCCATGGCTCTGGGCCTCGCCGGCTGCCAGGGAAGTTTCTTCGGCAAAATTCTCGATACGCACGTTTTCCTCGGCGAACTCTCGCTCGATGGAGGCGTGCGCTCGGTGCGTGGCGCGCTTTCCGCCGCGCTGGCGGCGCGCGAACGAGGAATCAAAAATGTCGTGGTCCCGGAAGCCAACGCGCGCGAAGCCGCCGTGGTCGAAGGGATCAACGTCTTCGGTGTGAAATCGCTGCCGCAGGCTGTGGATCTGATCAACGCGCCGGAATCCTTCCATCCCACCGCCGTGGACACTTCGCTGATGCTCGCCGAGGCCAGCCAATATTCCGTGGACTTGCGCGACGTGCGCGGCCAAATGTCCGCGAAGCGCGCGCTCGAAGTCGCTTGCGCCGGGAGCCACAACATTTTGCTAATCGGCCCGCCCGGCGCCGGCAAGACGATGCTCGCGAAACGCATTCCCACGATTTTGCCGCCGATGTCGCTCGAGGAAGCCATCGAAACGACGCGCATTCACAGCGTCGCCGGAGCGCTAGAAGATTCGCGCGGCCTGGTGGGCACGCGGCCGTATCGCTCGCCGCACCACACCATCAGCGACGCGGGCTTGATTGGCGGCGGCGCGATCCCGCGTCCGGGAGAAGTATCCCTCGGTCACAACGGCGTAGTGTTTCTCGACGAGCTGCCGGAGTTTCAGCGCAACGTCCTGGAAGTAATGCGCCAGCCGCTCGAAGAGGGCAGCGTCACCATCGCGCGCGCCGCGTTCTCCGTGAATTTTCCGGCGCGCTTCATGCTCGCGGCCGCGATGAATCCGTGCCCCTGCGGATTTTTCGGCGACGGCACGCGCGAATGTCACTGCTCGCCCGTGCAGATTCAGCGCTATGTCTCGAAAATTTCCGGCCCGCTGCTCGACCGCATTGATATTCACATCGAAGTTCCCGCCGTGAAATACAAAGAGCTGCGTGGCAATGGAGACGTCGAAAGTTCCGCGAGCGTACGCGACCGCGTCCTGCGCGCGCGCGAAATTCAGTTCGAGCGCTACCGCGGCGAAAAAAAACTTTACGCCAATTCTCAAATGCCTCCCAAGCTCATCCGCAAACATTGCGCCATCACCGCCGATGGCGAAAAGCTCCTCGAATCCGCGATTCAGCGCCTCGGCCTTTCCGCCCGCGCCCACGACCGCATCCTGAAAGTTTCGCGGACCATCGCCGATCTCGAAGGCGCCGAATCCCTCCTGCCCAAACATCTAAGCGAAGCCATCCAGTACCGCACCCTCGACCGCACGTATTGGGCCTGACGCACGTGCTTCAGGAGCTCTCGTTCCCAACCATTGACTGACGAGTGCACCCGACTGCCGTGTCTGGCGTTCACCTGTCCGAAGAAGATTGCACACAGGACGAATCCGCCGCGTGCTTCCTTGTCAGTGAATCTTGAGTTTCGAGGGGCCCGTGTCTGGCGCTATAACTAACTAATTCATCTGCTGCTGGTTAGACCGACGAGGCACAGCAAGCATTAAGCGGTACGAATGAACGCAGACGAATTACATCTGGCATCGTATTTGCTTGCTTCACCGTAAGTGTCCAATAGGATGCTCAAAACGCTTATTCGTCTCACGCCGTTCTGCTGCCTGTTCCTGCGGCTACTACCCGCACGCGCTCAACTTCCAAGCGGCGCAGCGACGCAGGAATTAACCGAAGAGCAGGCTCAATCGCTGCTTCGAACAAAGGTCGCGGGTTCGGCAGGAGTCGAATTTGTCACGCTTCGTAAATTTGAGACTACCGCAAACACAAGGAGCGTGGCCCAGGAGTGTTTGGATGAAGCCAAGTTGAAGCACATCAAAATGTACGGCGAAGGTGTGCTGGTGAACTTGCTCCGGACGGGCGGGTTTGTGGTACTCGAGTTTGACTTCAAGACGCAATTGGCAACTCACGTTCATCTGGTTACGCTAGATGAAACCGGCACCGCTGCCATTCATTCGGAGATTGTCGAGGGCCAGCTGAGCAAGAGTGAAGCATTGGCCCTCAGTCGACTAAGCCAATCATTCAGCAGCGCGGTCTTGCCCCCTCTCAGTCCGCGGCTGAATGAAGCGTGGCGAGAGTTTGGTGGCGTGGCTCCGCCAACTTACGCTGGCCATAACGATCAAGACGGCTATTTCGCGATTCCCGCCCGCTTAACAAAATTCACGACGCAGCCTGACGAACTGATGGAGATAAGCGCCCTGCACGCTGCGCTTGAATTGTGGGCTATCGGCTATGCTCCGTCGCTGCCGCTCTTTGCTGCCAGCCCTTCTGAGGCGCTTAAAATGGCGCATCACGAACAGTTCAGACTCATAACGAAATTCCTGGAGCAAAAAAAGAAAAAGCCGAACTTTGTTTACGCTCTCCTTGACCTGAATTCAATCGATACACACGACAAACTCCGCGAACGGATCGAGTGGTTGAGAGAACTCAACGCTTTCCTGAATCAGCACAGCTCTTCTGCTGCATTGGCTAAGTTTCGTGGAGCGAACATTTCCATTGCCATGATTCCTCTGTTTATGGGGGTTACGGAGCAGCAAGCCGATCGCGTGATTGCGGTGATGTGTGCCTCTGGCATGATCAGCGCATGGACTGAAACCAAAACCGGAGAAATTGTTCTAATGGATGTGTCTGAAGGAGGAGATTAACCAGCTCGCCTGTTCAGCCGAAGATTTCTCTACGAATTAGTTTATCCAGCACGTCGACCGCACCTACCGGGTATAAGCCGCGAAAATTACGCCGGGAATTTAGGGATGAGGGAATGGTTGCATGCCCAGCCTCGGTTGCGGTTGGCAGCCGATATTTTCTCGCGGCGCAGCGGTTTCTCAGGGATGTATTTTGAGCCGCAGCGCGAACTGTACTAAACTCCCCCCGCGCACGGCGCCAAAATGCCCACCGCCGCCAGAATTGTCCGTGAACCGCGCTGGCCCGCGTTTGTCGCCATGGCGGCCGCAGGCGGAGTGTACCTCGCGTTGCCGGAACGGCTCTCGCTCGGACCAAGTTGGCTGCTGCTCGTCGTCGTTTTTTTACTGCTGATTCCGATCGTGTTGTCGCACCGCCGCGGCGATTTTCACATCACCAAACTCTTCACCATCGTGGCCAATACCGCGATCACCATAGGCATGGTTGCATCGCTGGCGTTACTGATCGAAGGCATCCCGCATCATCGCGATTCGCCGACGGCTCTGCTGCGCGGCGCGGTCGCGTTATGGGTTACGAATGTGCTGGTCTTCGCGCTCTGGTATTGGAAGCTGGATGCGGGCGGCCCGCTCGGCCGCGACGGCTCGCGTGGCCGACTCGACAGCTCATTCCTTTTCCCGCAGATGCTGGAAGGCGAAGACCCTTCGTGGTCGCCGCACTTCATGGACTACTTGTTTCTGGCATTCAATACCAGCACGGCGTTTTCGCCCACGGACACAGCCGCGCTATCGCGCTGGGCCAAAGCCGGCATGATGCTGCAATCCCTGATTTCGTTGACGATCGTCGCGCTGCTGGCCGCCCGCGCCGTAAATATTCTCTGAGTCTTCATCTCATATGCGCGTTACCGGAGGACGCCAATGCTCGCTGCCAGCAAGATGATCGGGTTTGTTCCAACGCGAGATTCCAAGGCCGCGCGGGAATTTTACGAAGGCAAACTGGGCTTCCAGTTTGTGAGCGACGACCCCTTCGCGCTGGTGATGATGGCCGGCGACACGATGATCCGCATCGCTAAAGCCAAAGATTTCACTCCCGCGCCATACACCGTTATGGGTTGGGAAGCGCAAGACATCGAAGCGCTGGTCCGCTGGCTCACCGCCCGCGGCATCGTTTTCGAAAAATACCCATTCATTCAGGATCAGGAACTCGGCATCTGGACAGCTCCCGGCGGCGACAAAGTTGCGTGGTTCAAAGATCCCGATGGCAACGTGCTTTCCGTGAGCCAACATCGCAAGTAATCGGCTTAAGGAGAAAAGAGTCGCCATGAAAAAAGCATTGCTGCTGGGCACAATCTTGGGTGGCTTGACCGCATTCATCTGGAGTTCGATCTCGTGGGAACTTCTCGGCTGGCACGAAAAGGACATGGTGAGATTTCAAAACGAGGACGAAGTCTCCGCCGTGATCGCTTCGCACGCCACCACGGACGGTCTCTACCTTCTCCCCAGCATGCCCTCCGGCGAAGGCATGACCGCTGACCAAAAGAAGCAAGCGCAAGCAGCCGCGATGGCGAAGATGCAATCCGGCCCGATCATGTTCGCCGCCGTCCGCCTCCACGGATTCGGCTCGTACACCCGCGGCTTGATCATTCAATTCCTGAGCTTGCTGGCCGCGGCGTTCCTGCTGACCTGGCTCTTGCTGCAAACGAGCGGCCTGAGCTACGCGCGCAAAGTCGCGTTCCTCGCGATAGTCGGCCTAGCCGCCAGCGTAATAGTGGATCTCCCCAACTGGAATTGGTGGGGCTTCTCAGGCGCATATACGGCCGTGAATCTCGCCGATTCCACCATCACCTGGCTAATCGCAGGCCTCGTCATCGCCAAAGTTGCAAAGCAGCCAACGACCTAGCCGGAAGGATTCCCGGGCCTCGACTGGCCCAGCCCACCCAGTACCCGGAGCGCATTGACTTGCACTCCGGCGCTGTGATAACCATACTCCCGCTCTTTCAAAGGATTTTCCCGACATCGGATGCCGGCCAAAGCTCAACGGATCGAAGTCACGCTCGAGACGCTTCTCGAAAGCGTGGACCTCGCGGAGAGCATTTCCATGCGGGTTGCAGAGGCTGCCGGGTTTCCCGAGGAAGAGGTACACAAGATCGGCATGGCCGTGCGCGAAGGCGTGATCAACGCCTACAACTACGGCAACCAGCAAGATCGCCACAAGAAGATCATGATGACGGTGGAACTCGAACCCGATAACATGATCGTCCGCGTCCTCGACCAGGGCCACGGTTTCGAATTGACCGAAATTCCCGACCCGCTCGCCGAGGAAAACCTGCTGCGCACCTCCGGTCGCGGACTTTTTCTGATGCGCGCGTTCATGGACGAATTCAAAGTGGGTCGCGGGCCCGAGGGCGGGGCCGAGCTGACCATGATCAAGAAACTCCCACGAACAGTTTCCGGCAACGGCAAGCACCAACCGGAGTAGAATCAAGATACGAGGTTCCCGTGGCTCTTCAAGGCACTCGCCGCCAGCTCGGCGACGTAGTCATCGTTGATTTCAGCGGCAAGATCACTCTCGGTGAAGGCAGCGCGACTCTGCGCAAGACCGTGCGCGATCTGGTGGACGCCGGCAACAAAAAAATCCTGCTCAGCCTCTACGACGTGGATTACATAGACAGCTCCGGCATCGGCGAGCTCGTCAGCGCCTACACCACGGTGAAAAACGCGAGCGGCGAACTCAAGCTCCTGCATCTCACCAAGCGCGTTCACGACATCCTGCAAATCACGCGCCTGTTCACCGTCTTCGACGTGCAGTCCGAAGAAGGTGCGGCCATCCGCAGCTTCAAGTCCTAATCGCGTCTCGGGCCGAAGAGTCTGACCTGGCGCAACAGCCTGGGCCTACACGATTTCTGGTATGTGTCACGCCTCGCGCCGTTTGGTACACTTAGTACGTGGGGGCGCTGCAGAGCGCGAGTTGCGTTGAGGGCGAGGCCGTACTAGGCCGCAACTCCGAAGTCTTCGCGAACGTGTAAAGAATGCATGGCCTTCCTTCATCGAGCACCGCTAAGTCATTACCCAGCACCAAATTAGTTTGCCGAGCGACGGTTGGTCAGTTGCATGAGACATCACTGCGGCACTTCGGCCGCAAGAATCCGCCAAACTCAAGACGAACGGTTAGGGGCACTGAATGAAGCTCAGCCTGCGACTCATCGCCGCGCTCGTCGTCAGCATTAGCCTCGTTACGTTCTTCGTAGCTCGTAACCAGGTGCGCAGCGAAAAGAAGGGCTTGCGCGCCGATCTGGCCCGCCGCGGCGAAATCCTCACCGAGAGCTTGCAGGAAACCGTCGAACCCGTTCTGCAACGCGGCTCCGAAAACCAATTGCACCGAATCGTCGAGCGTTTCGGCGACCGCGAGCATCTGGCGGGTGTCGCCATTTATGATCCCAACGGCAAGCTGCTCGCCGCCAGCGATCGGCTGGGCCGCAACGCAGATGTTCCGCCGAGAGTCTTCGACGAGTGCAAAGCCAGCGATACTGGAGCCGGCGGATTCACCGATTTTCCCAAGTTGCCCGTCTACGCTTACGCCATGCCGCTGCACCATGTCAGCGGCGGCCTGGCCGGGGTGCTCGTCACGTTTCATGATGCCCGCTACATCGAAGCGCAAAGTGTGGAGATTTGGCGCAGCGCCATCTGGCACGTGGTCGCGCAGCTCCTGTTGATCGTTCTCATCACCCTGCTGATCGTGCGCTCCACTATCACCGGACCCATCAACAAACTCTCGCAGTGGATGAAGGATTTGCGGACCGGCAAGCAGCCCGGACCATTTCCAGAGGCCTCGCCCCCAGATTTCCTTCAGCCGCTCACTTCGGAAGCCGCGTCGCTCGGCCAAAGTTTGGCTGAAGCGCGCATGGCCGCAAAGCAGGAAGCCCGCCTGCGCGCTGCGGGCGATACGCGCTGGACTGCCGAGCGCCTTCGCGTGGGCCTGCGCAAAAAATTGCGCGGCAATTCGCTCTTTGTCGTCTCGAATCGCGAGCCATATCTCCACGTGCACGGCCAAAAGGGAATCGAAGTGCAAGTTCCCGCTAGCGGCTTGGTCACCGCGCTCGAACCGATTCTCAATGCTTGCGATGGCACCTGGATCGCTCACGGTTCGGCCGACGCCGACCGCGAAACAGTGGACGAGCACGACCGCCTGCGCGTCCCGCCCGACCACGCGCACTACACCCTCCGCCGCGTCTGGCTCACCAAGGAAGAAGAAGACGGCTATTACTTCGGGTTTGCCAATGAAGGCATCTGGCCGCTCTGCCACATCGCTTACACGCGCCCGAGTTTCCGCACCTCCGATTGGGAGTACTACCAGCGCGTGAACGAGAAATTCGCGCAAGCCGTGCTGCAGGAAATCGAATCCACCGAATCGCCATTCGTCCTGATCCAGGATTATCACTTCGCGCTGCTGCCGCGTTTGATCAAATCCGCGCGGCCCGACGCGCGCGTCGCGATTTTCTGGCACATTCCCTGGCCCAATCCGGAAGCCTTCGCGATTTGTCCCTGGCAGAAGGAGCTTCTCGACGGCCTGCTAGGCGCCGATCTGGTGAGTTTCCACATCCAGGCCCATTGCAATAATTTTCTGGAAACGGTGGACCAAGCCATCGAATGCCGCATTGACTGGGAACGCTTCGCCGTGAATCGCAATAATCATTTCACCATCGTCCGGCCGCATCCGATCAGCGTGGCGTTGCCGGAGTCTCACGACCTCTTTCCCAACGAACTCACGCGCGCCTCGATTCTGGAGACCACCGGCCCGGACACGATTTTCCTCGGCCTCGGCGTGGACCGCATTGATTACACGAAAGGTTTGCTGGAACGTTTCCGCGGCATCGAGCGTTTTCTCGATAAGTATCCGCAATACCTTTCGCGCTTTACCTTCGTCGAATTCGGCGCGCCCAGCCGCACCCACATCAAGCGCTATCAAGATTTTTTCAACGAGGTGGAAGGCGAAGTCCAGCGTATCAATGCGCGCTTTCAGAGCGAGAAATGGAAGCCCATCATTTTTCACAATCGCCATCACACCCACGAGGAAATTGATCCGTATTATCGCGCCGCCGACCTCTGCCTGGTCACTTCGCTGCACGACGGCATGAACCTGGTCGCCAAGGAATATGTCGCGGCGCGCGAGGATGAAGACGGCGTGCTGGTACTCAGCCAGTTCACCGGCGCAGCCCGCGAATTGCGCGACGCGCTCTTGGTCAATCCCTACGACATCGAGCAACTCGCCGAATCCATCCGCCGCGCGCTGGAAATGCCTCCCGAGGAGCGCCACTCGCGCATGCAACGGATGCGCGCCATCGTAAGAGAGCACAACGTGTACCGCTGGGCCGCCGACCTGATCCTGGAGCTTGCCGAAATTCGCCTGGACGCGCCAGAATTGACCGAGACCCGATAACGCGTGCCTCGCCCTCAAAAAAAAGCCAGAAAAAAGATCACGAAGCCCCGCGCTACTCGCCGTGTAACCTCGGTTTTGGATTCGTGGCGTGAAATTTCCAGCCGCGTTCGCGCCGCGAAGAACATCGCGCTCTTCCTGGATTTCGACGGCACGCTCGTGGGGTTCCGTTCGCGCCCGCACCTGGTGAAGCTGAGCGCTCGCGCGCGCAGGGCGCTCGGCGAACTGGCCACGCATCGCGCGATTCGTGTCATGGTCGTCAGCGGACGCCGCCGCGAATCGCTACTGCAATTCGTAAAAGTTCCCGGAGTTTTCCTGCATGGCCTGTATGGCAGCGAGAATGAAGATGACCTGACGCTGCCGAAGGCGGCTACCGGCAAAATGTCCCAAGCGCGCGCTGCTCTCGCCTCTCTGCCGCATCACGCGCCCGGTATCTTCATCGAGGAGAAGGGCATCAGCCTCGCCGTCCATTTTCGGGATGCGTCGCCACAATCAGAACGCCGCGCACGCGCGCGTCTTCGTAAGCTGCTCGCCGGTTGCCGCCCGCATCTGACGATTATCCGCGCGGGAAACGTCTGGGAACTCGTTCCAAGCAGCGTGCGCGGAAAAGGACACGCCGTTCGCGTCCTACTGCAAGAACTTGGCGCCGCCTTCCTCCCCATCTATATCGGCGACGACCTCACCGACGAACCGGCTTTCCGCGCGCTGCGCAAAGGAATCACGATTCTTGTAGGTTCGCGGCGCCCCACCAGCGCGCATTTTTCCCTTCGCAATCCCGCGCAAGTCAGCACATTTCTGGAGCGTCTGGAACGCTTATTGCCGTGACGCCGCGTTGCCGGTGGCACTGCAGCCCAGCGCCAGCGCTCGCTCCGAAAATGTCGGCTGTGTCAGAAGGATTTTGTAGTGATCTCGCCAACAAACACTAGGCACCCGTTTGGATCTTCGACGTGGAATTCAGTCATTCCGTATCCTCTGCGAAATAAGTCGCGAATTCGATAGCGATCCTTAAACGTCTCCACGCGCTTCCACAACTCCTCAATCCCGCTGACCTCCACGTAAATCTCGGTATGTCCGCGCACGCATTTCATCACTTCCTCGGACGCCGCTTTCTGCAGATGGATGGTTTGGCCGTCGCGCTCCACGATTGAATATTCCGGCGATCTAATTGTGGGGTTAAATCCCAGCACTCTTTGATAAAACAAAATCGTTTCCTCCATATCGGCAACCGCCAACATGGGGCTGATCCGCTTCGCTATGGATGTGCTCATAGGTTCGGAGCCTCCAAGAGCCCTGACGCTATGTTCCGCTGATGCATAATGGCATGGCACAAGCCGCCAGCCAGCGCGAATTCCGGCCTGTCCAGTAGGTTCTGGCGGCTGTTGACCACCTCGAAAATCTACAGGATTACCTGTATGGTCTCCGTCGGTCGGCCGACCTACCATTTGCCGGTTGCTTTTGTTGCGCCCTTCGGCCGAGCCGTCTGCACCACGATTCTTCGCCGGCGCTGATGAAAAGAGTAAAAGGCCTGTCTTACAGCGGCTCACTCTCGACGAATTGAACGATCGTCCAAACGGGAGGCACTCGGCGTGGCCGAACGCGACGGTGTGATTATGGGTACATCTGCTACGCAAGCGCGGGAAAGGCAGTCGAAAACCGAGGGCATGGCTGCGCGGATTCTGATCGTTGACGACCATGAGATTGTCCGCGAAGGGATTCGCACCCTTCTGCGCCGCATCCGTCCGGAATGGGAAGTGTGCGGTGAAGCCAAAAATGGCAAGGAAGCCGTCGAGGCTGCCGCAGCTCTCACGCCCGATATCCTTATACTAGACGTCACCATGCCGGTGATGAGCGGGCTGGAAGCCGCTTCGCGCATCGCTCGCATGGGCCTCGCTTCCCGCATTCTCATCTTCACGATGCACGAAACCAAGAGCCTCATCAACGAAGTCCGCGCCACCGGCGCTCAAGGTTACGTCGTCAAGTCCCAAGCCTCCCGCGACCTCATCGTCGCGATTGATCGCATCCTCGCCGGCGGCACATTCTTCGGCCCCGACCCCGAAACAAGTGATGGCCCCGCCAGGAATTGACGCGAACGAATCCGCCATAGCGCCCCGGCAATACTCTCCGCGCGACACGCTCGCATCCGGCTGAGGGAGCGTTTGAATTCACTGCGCCACGCGTTTGTGATAACATGTGAGTTTGCGATTTTCCTCGGGGTGAACGCTTGGCGCATATTTCCCGTAAGGAACTGAAGAAGGACGAAGTCCGCGACACTCTCGCGCTCGGCGCGGATGCCCTGCTGTCCCACAAGCTTTTCACCACATACCTGTTGCTTGCGGCAATCGTTGTCGCGCTCGGCATTTTCGGCTGGAAAACCTACACGGAACGCCAGTCTATGAAAGCCGGCGCGGCCTTTGACGAAGCCATGAAGTCCTACCAGGCCCGCATTCGCACGCCCAGCGAACCCTCGCTGCCCGGCGAAACCACCTTCTTTGACGACAGCAATAAATATTCCGATGCCGCCAAGAAATTCGCCGACGTGGCCACGAAATATCCGCATACGCGTCCGGGCCAGATCGCTGCGTATTATGCCGCGTTGAGCGATGAGAAACTGGGCAAGATGGACGATGCGAAAAAGTGGCTGCAAGGTGTCGCAACCGGCGGCAACGACGATTTTGCTTCCATGGCACGTTTCGAACTCGCGCAAATGAACGACCGCCAGGGCCAGGGCGATGAAGCCGTCAAGCTCTACCAGCAATTGATCGCCAAGCCTACCGTGCTGGTTCCCAAGCCGGTCGTGATGCTCGCGCTCGCCGAACACTACGGCGCGAAAAATCCAGCCGAAGCCAGCCGCCTCTATGGCCAGATTAAATCCGAATACCCCGATACGCCTATCGCCCAGCAAGCCGACCAGGAACTGAACCTACTCCCCGGCAAGACGTAAAGAGAAGCGGGTGTCATCCCGAGCGCAGCGAGGGATCTGCTTTTCGTGCGCGACCGCTCCGCTTCTTCGCAGTACTCATCGGCGCAACTAAATCGTAGCTGCCTTTCACCAACTCGCGAATCTCGCTCCAGTTGAGGCGCGCGGCGTACACGCGCAACGTCACCCATCCGTGCTTCCCGATATAAGGAGTGCGAAAAAATCGCGGGTCGTCCAGAAACACGCCTTGCAGCAGCGTTCCCACTTTCACGCAAATCCCCAGCTCGCCTTTATATTCCTCGAGCACCGCAAACATTTTCCCGGCAATGCGGAATGTAGGATGCCCAAACGTAACTCCCTCGGTCGCCGCCGGCAGGCGCAAGCATATCGCCCTTAGCTTTTTCAGTACCGCAGATTCCGAAATCATCCGCAAATGATACCAATACTCCTGTGCTCAGCACGCGTCCGAACCGGAAAACATCGGTGAATCGCGGCGATGGCGCTAGAATCGAATCGCAAAATGCTGGCCTCTTACGCCATGGACGTGCGCCGCTCCCGCGGCCGCCGCTACCCCGAACCGCAGCATCCCTACCGTAATGATTACGCACGCGACCGCGACCGCGTAATCCACTCCCGGGCCTTTCGCCGCCTGGAGGCCAAAACGCAGGTTTTCACCACGCGCTATTCCGACCATTTTCGCAATCGCCTCACGCACACTCTCGAAGTCGCGCAGGTCGCTCGCACCGTCGCCGGCGCTCTGAAACTCAATACCGATCTCGCCGAAGCTCTCGCGCTGGTCCACGATATCGGCCACCCGCCCTTCGGCCACGCCGGCGAAAAACAGCTCGAGTTGCGCATGCGCGAACACGGCGACCGCTTCGACCACAATCTCCACGCGCTCTACATCGTCGAGCAATTCGAGCAGCGCTATCTCGAATATCCCGGGTTGAATCTCACGTTCGAAGTCCGCGAGGGCATCATCAAACATTCCCGCGACTATCCCGCCGCGGAATTTCCTCGGCTCGCCGAATATCTTCTCGACCAGCGCCCGCCCCTCGAATCCCAGCTCATAGACCTGGTGGACGAAATCGCCTACAACACCGCCGATCTCGACGATGGCTTCGAAGCGCATCTAGTGGACCTCGATCGCTTGCGCGCGGAGGTTCCCATCTTCGCCGAAGCGTACGCGGAAGTGGACCGCCGCTATCCCAGTGGAAAGACCAAGCTGAAATTCAACGAAGCCCTGAAACACATCCTGGATCTGCTAGCCACCGACCTGATCGCAACCACCGCAAGCGCCGTGGAAAAATCCGGAGTAAAAACTGTGGACGAAGTCCGCAGTCAACGAGATCGCCTCGCAAATTTCTCAGCTCCAGTGGCAAAACAGAACGCCGAGCTCAAACGCTTTCTCTTCGCTCACGTCTATTCCCATCCAGCCATCGCCGAAGATCGCGATCGTTCGGTAGCCGCGTTAGACGCGTTGTTTACGTTCTTCATGGCCGATCCCGACCGCATGCCCCAGCAATACACCGAACAAGCCATCCGCGAACCACGCCACCGCGTAGTCTGCGACTACATAGCAGGCATGACCGACCACTTCCTACTCCGCCAATGCGAAGAATTTTTGAAGTAGCGCGAACCATCTGGGAGTGCGGGAGCTTGCTCCCGCCTGTTGCAAGGCGAGGCTCGCCTCGCCGCTGTTTACACCCCTCCTCGCCCGCGACGTCGCGATTCAGTTCCTCCGGCACACCGTTCTCAGCGTAAAATTGTCATTGCACGATAGGTGTCAGCCAAATCATCGCCCCACCGCCGTTCCTTGACATCGCCCACACCAGACATATAATTGAAATCACCCCGCAATTAAGGGGTAAAACCATGTTCCTCGACGTTAACGAACTCGCCGTACGCAAAATCCGCATCCGGAAGAGCTACACGCCCGGAACGCTCGATTTCCACTCCGGCGAATTCCGCCAGATCGAACCGCTCGAGGTGCGCGCCACCGCCGAGCTTGTGGAAGGGCAGATCCGTATCTACGGCAATCTGCACACTCGCGTCGAGCTGGTCTGCGCACGCTGCCTGGACACCGTCGTCGAAGAAATCAGCCGCGATTTCGATTTGTACTACCGTCCGATGACTTCCATCGCCGTGGACGAGGAATTTCACCTGAATCTCGACGATACCGAAGTCGCTTTCTTCGAGGGCGACGGCCTGTTCCTCGCGGACATCCTCGCCGAGCAGGTGAATCTCTCGCTGCCCATGAAAGTCATCTGCCGCAGCGATTGCCGCGGCCTCTGCCCGCACTGTGGCGCCAATTTGAATAACGAAGAATGCCGTTGCGAGAAACACGCCTCCGACTCCCGGCTGGCCCCCCTCGCTCGTTTGAAGCAGGACTGGTTCAAAAAGCAATAAAACGCTACACTATTCCCTTGCCATTCAGGCCGCTCTGCGTAGCCGCCTGTCAATTGAGGAGCTGGAATGCCGAATCCAAAACGACGTCACTCGCACGCCCGCAAAAATAAACGGCGCGCCCATGATTTTCTTACGCCCCTATCCTTGGCGGAATGTCCGAACTGCCACGAGAAGAAGCTGCCCCACAACGCGTGTCCCCACTGCGGCTACTATAAAGGCCGCGAAGTGATTGACACCGCGGCCAAGACAGCCTAACTTTCCTTCGCTTACCTTTCCGAACTGGCGTTCTCTTGGGGCCAATCGGTGTATAGATGACCACCATCGCTCTCGATGCTATGGGCGGCGACCATGCGCCTCGCGCCGAAGTGGAAGGCGCGATCCTTGCGGCGCGCGAACTTGGCGTGCGCATCCTGCTGGTCGGCAATGAAGCCATCGTCCGGCAGGAATTGAATCGCCACGGACATCGCGGACTGCCCATCGAGATCGTCAACGCCACTGATGTCATCACTATGAGCGATTCTCCTTCGCAAGCGTTTCGCCGCAAAAAAGAAAGCTCGGTTCATGTTGCGGCGCGCCTCGTCCGCGATGGTAAAGCCGAGGCGCTCGTCAGCATGGGCAATACTGGCGCGGTAATGACGGTGGCCCGCTTCGTCCTCGGCACGCTCGCGGCCGTGGACCGTCCCGCGCTTGCCGCTGCCTTTCCCAACATGAAGGAAAAAGTAACGGTAATTCTAGACGTCGGCGCGAACGTGGATTCCAAGCCGGAACAGATTGAACAATTCGCAGTGATGGGTGAGATCTACTACCGCACCATCTGGGGCACCAAACGCCCGCGTGTCGCGCTGTTATCCATCGGCGAGGAAGAAATGAAGGGCAACGATCTGGTCCGCGAGGCCGCCGCGCGCCTCAAGCAGCTCCATCTGAATTTCGTCGGCAACGTCGAAGGCCGCGACGTCTTCCGCGGCGACGTGGACGTGATTGTCTGCGATGGCTTCATCGGCAATATCGCTCTGAAGATCAGCGAAGGCCTCGTCGAACACATCGGCGGCATGCTGAAAAAAGCCATCAAGAGCAGCCTGAAATCGCAGGTCGGTTATGTGCTCTCGAAAGACGCCTTTGATAGCTTCCGCAAACGCACCGATTCCTCCGAATACGGCGGCGCGCCCCTGCTGGGCGTTCGCGGCATCACCATCATCGGACACGGCCGCTCGAATCCTAACGCCATTAAAAACGCTATTCGCGTCGCCAGCGAATTGTGCCGCTCGCGCTTCAACGAAAAAATCGAACAGGAGCTTTCCGCTGCCGCCGCGGTTGCTGGGCGCGGCTGATTCCAGCGGAAGCGTGGAATAAATCCTCATGGGCAAACTCGCATTCCTTTTTCCCGGCCAAGCCTCGCAATATCCCTGTATGGGGCGCGATCTCGCCGAAAAATTCCCGGAATCGAAAGCCGTCTTCGACGAAGCCGACGCCGCGCTGGGATTCTCTCTTTCGAAATTGTGCTTTGAAGGCTCCGAAGAAGCTCTGAAGCAAACGGAAAACACGCAGCCCGCCATTCTCACCGTTTCCATCGCCGCTTATCGCGCGCTCGAAAAGCAGGACATCACGCCGGATTTTGTCGCCGGGCATAGCCTCGGCGAATATTCCGCTCTCGTCGCCGCAGGCTCATTGGATTTTCCCACCGCAGTGAAGTTAGTCCGCGGCCGCGGCCGTTACATGCAGGAAGCCGTGCCGCCGGGCCAAGGTGCGATGGCCGCGATCCTCGGCCTATCGCCCGCGGACGTCGCCGAAGTCTGCAAAAAAGCCGCGGAAAGTGAAGTCGTCTCGCCCGCCAACATGAATTCGCCCGAGCAAACCGTCATCTCCGGCTCCGCCGCCGCCGTAAAACGCGCCGTCGAGATCGCCTCGCAAAGCGGCGCAAAGCGGGCCGTAATCCTGGCGGTCTCCGCGCCCTTCCATTGCGCGATGATGCTGGCCGCGCAGCAGCGCCTCGAATCGGACCTCCGCGCCGCGCATTTCAGCAACCTGAAATTTCCGCTGATCACGAATGTGGACGCCGAAGCCATCTCTAGAGGTGAAGAAGCCCGCGACGCGCTAATCCGCCAGGTCACCAATCCAGTCCGTTGGCTAGAATCCATCCGCGACATGATCGACAACGGCGTAACAGTCTTCGTAGAAGTAGGCCCCGGCAAAGTCCTAACCGGCCTGCTTCGCCAAATAGATCGCAGCGTACGAGTCTTCAACGTAGAAGACAGCGCTACCCTGCAGTCCACGCTAGAAAAGCTCCCGCAAGCCCGCGCCGAAGTCCGCGAACCCTAAATCTCGCGTGTGGCACAGCCTTCAGGCTGTGCTCTTTCTTTTGACTTTGTAGCGGCGGACTTCAGTCCGCCATTCTTCCTCATCCGCAGCGTCAACTGTTATTGCCCAAACTCGCGCCGTAAGGTAGTTTCAGTTCCTATGTTTTCACTCACAAACAAAATTGCATTGGTCACTGGCGCCTCGCAAGGCATCGGCCGAGCCACGGCCCTAGCCCTCGCCGCCGCCGGCGCACAGGTAGCCGTGGTCGCCCGCAACACCGAAAAGCTATCCACGCTGGTAACCGAAATCGAATCCACAGGTGGAGTAGCGCTGGCCGTCCCCATGGACGTAGCCGATGCCGCGCAAGTAAAAACGGGCTTCCAGCAAACGCTGGCGAAATTCGGCAAACTCGATATCCTCGTAAACAACGCCGCCATCACGCGCGACACGCTAGCCCTGCGCATGAAACTCGAAGACTGGGACGCCGTCCTGCGCACCAACCTGACCGGTGCGCATCTCTGCATCCAACAAGCTCTCGGCGCCATGCTCAAACAGCGCTCCGGCCGCATCGTCAACATCTCATCGGTCGTCGCAGAAACCGGCAACGCCGGCCAAGCCAATTACGTCGCCTCCAAAGCCGGCCTAATCGGCCTCACCCGCGCCATCGCCGTCGAAGTCGCCTCGCGCAGCATCACGGTGAACGCCGTAGCCCCCGGCTTCATCGAAACGCCCATGACCGCCCCGCTCTCGCAGGAAATCAAAGACAAAATGAAAACCATGATCCCGCTAGGCCGCTTCGGCTCCGAACAAGACGTAGCCGCCGCGGTAGTCTTCCTCGCCAGTGACGAAGCCGCCTACATCACAGGCCAAGTCCTAAACGTAAACGGCGGCCTCCACATGGGCTGACACGCACAGGAGGCATCTTGAACAGGGCCGATGAGCTTGTTTGGCTGCAGAATTGGTACCTCAACAATTGCGATGGGCTATGGGAGCACTTATTTGGAGTAAAGATTGATACCCTCGACAATCCCGGCTGGAAGCTTTCGATCAGTTCGCGCGGGACGGATCTTGAGGGTCAGTCCTTTAAGCGAATGAAGGTCGACCGCACGGAAAATGACTGGGTCCGATGTTGGGTAGAGGCCGAGAAATTTGAGGCTCGCTCAGGGCCTCTGAACCTGGGCGAGGCCATCTGCATCTTTCGTGGTTGGGTGGAAAACATCGAGCAGCGTCCTGTAAATGTTGACCCCGCACCAAGCCCCGCATAGAATGGCAAGGTTGTCTTGGGGACGCTATACTTGCCTGCGGTGCGGCCCGAAAATTCAAGTTCGCTGAAATCGGAGGAACAATCAGAATGGCCAGCGTCGAAGAACGCGTGAAGACGATTATTGTCGAGCAGCTCGGTGTGGACGAAGGCGAAGTCACTCCGACCGCCTCCTTCGTGGACGACTTGGGAGCCGACTCGCTCGACACCGTCGAGCTGGTGATGGCATTCGAAGAAAATTTCGGCATCGAGATTCCGGACGAGGATGCCGAAAAAATTGCCACGGTCAAAGACGCCGTGGACTACATCGAAAAGCACGCCAAGGGCAAGTAAACCGCCCTCCCCTCGTCCCATTCCGTACAGGAGAAATTCCCTTTGAATCGCCGAGTTGTCGTTACGGGCGTTGGATTGGTCTGCGGATGCGGTATCGGCACCGAAGAGGTCTGGCGCAATCTGCTGGCGGGGAAGAGCGGCATCGGCCCCATCACGCATTTCGATCCCGCCGCCTTCGATTGCCGCATCGCCGGAGAAGTCCGCAATTTTGACCCGCTAAATTGGCTCGAGAAAAAAGAGCTGAAGAAGACCGGGCGGTTCATTCAACTCGCGCTCGCTGCTGCGGATTTCGCGATGAAAATGTCCGGCCTCGCAATCACTCCGGAGATCGCCGATTCCACCGGCGCGTACATCGGCTCCGGCATCGGCGGATTCGACGTGATCGAACGCGAACATTCGAAATATCTCGCGGGCGGCCCAGGCAAGATCTCGCCGTTTTTCATTCCTGCAACGATCGTCAATCTTGCCTCGGGCCACGTCTCGATCCGCTATGGCGCGAAGGGTCCGAATTCCGCCACAGCCACGGCCTGCTCCGCTTCAGCGCATGCTATCGGCGACGCGTTCAAAATTATCCAGCGCGGCGCTGCTGACGTGATGATCACGGGCGGCACCGAAGCTGCTATCACTCCGATGAGCGTCGGCGGATTCGCCGCGATGCGCGCGCTTACCACGCGCAACGACGATCCCGAACACGCCAGCCGACCGTTCGACGCCGATCGCGATGGCTTCATCGTCGGCGAAGGCGCGGGCGTCGTGATTCTCGAAGCGCTCGAAATCGCGCAGAAACGCGACGCAAAAATTCTCGCCGAAATCACCGGCTACGGCATGTCCGGCGACGCGTACCACATCACGCAGCCCGCCGAACACGGCGATGGCGGCTATCGCGTGTCGCTCGCCGCGCTGAAAGACGCGGCGATTACTCCCGATGATGTCAGCTACGTCAACGCGCACGGCACTTCGACTCCCATCGGCGACGCCATCGAAACCGAAGCCCTCAAGCGCGTCTTCGGCGCGCGCGCCAAAAAAGTTCCCATCAGCTCCACAAAATCCATGACCGGCCACCTGCTAGGCGGCGCCGGCGGCCTGGAAGCCGGCATCAGCGTCCTGGCACTGCGCGATCAGATTCTGCCGCCCACAATCAATTACGAGAAGCCGGACCCCGCCTGCGATCTAGATTACATTCCAAACCATGCCCGCAAAGCCGAAGTCACGTACGTGCTCTCCAATTCCTTCGGATTCGGCGGCACCAACGCGAGCCTCCTCTTCAAGCGCTGGACGGAGTAAGTGTGGCACAGCCTTCAGGCTGTGCTCTGGGGTTTGTAACGCCGGCGTCCCCCCGGCTCCTAGCAGCTGACTTTGCGATTGTAGTTGCGCGGTTTGTCCGGTTGCCGCAAATCCGTAATTCTGATAGAAACTATCAGATTGTTCGCATCGCCATTTTCCGGAGGCATTCTTGAAAATCGCAGTATGCGTCAAACAGGTCCCCGCGAAAGACGCGCCTCTCGCCATCGTCGAAGGCGGCGCCTGGATCCGCGAATCCGACATCGGCTTCGAAACGAACGAACCCGATAGCTTCGCGCTCGAAGAAGCTCTTCGCCTGAAAGAAAAACACGGCGGCGAAGTCGTCGCCATTTCCATGGGCCCCGAGCGCGCCAAACAAACCATCAAGGAAGCCCTAGCCAAGGGCGCCGACCGCGGCATTCACGTCTCCGACCCACAATTTTTCAAACTCGATCCGCTCTCATCAGCGCGCTCCCTCGCCGCCGCCATCAAATCCGAAAATTTCGACCTGATCCTCACCGGCCTGCAAAGTGACGATCAAGGCTTCGGCCAGACCGGCGTCCTGCTAGCCGAGCTTCTCGGCCGCCCGCACGCGACGATCATCATGGCCATCGAAGTGGTAGAAAATCACATGAAGCTAAAGCGCGAACTCGAAGCCGGCTGGTTCCAACATGTCGACCTGCCGCTACCAGCGGTACTTTCGATTCAGTCCGGCATCAACAAGCCGCGCTACGCCACCCTGAAAGGCATCATGGCCGCCAAGAAAAAAGAAATCGCTACCATCGAGCGCGCGACGCTGGGCGTTCCCGACGCTCCTACGCAGCACGTGGAACGCATCTACGTACCGCATAAAACCAAAAAAACCGAATTCATCACGGGTCAGCCAAAAGAAATCGCAGCCAAGCTGCTGGAAAAACTAAAACACGAAGCAAGAGTCCTGTGAAACCGTCAATTTGTGTACAGGGTTCGCAGTGGCACTGCTTGCCGCGCCCGGTTTTGACTTCCCGAAACTCGCACACGGATAAAAAATGAAAATTCTGCTAATCACCGAACAGCGCGAAAACACCTGGAACAAAGTCAGCTTCGAAACGCTTGCCGCCGCGCAACAAATCGTCCAACAAACGAACGGGACGCTCGCAGGCGTAGTAATCGGCAAAGGCATCTCGACGCTAGCCGACGAACTAGCCGCCTACCAACTCGATGAAGTCCTAACCGTCGAACACGACCTCCTCGAAAAATACACGCCGGACGGCTTCTCGCTAGCCCTCCGCCAAGTAATTGAATCCGCGAAACCGGACCTAGTCCTGCTCCCGCACACCTACCAGGTCCGCGATTTCGCGCCCAAGCTAGCCGCCTCCATGAACAAAGGCATGATCGGTGATTGCACCGGCTACCGCTACGAAAACAACAAACTCATTTTCGTCCGCCAAATGTTTCAAGGCCGCACCGCCGCAGACGTAGTCTTCGCCGGCGACCCGCCGTGGATCGCTTCCTTCCAATCCAGCGCATTCCGTGCAGACCTCGCCGCCAAACACGCAGGCGGGAAAGCTCCAATAAAATCCGTCAGCGTAAACCTGCAACCCGATCAAATCCGCACCAAGCCTCTAGAACTTTTCCGCGAAGCCAAGCAAGCCGTAGACCTCACGCAAGCCCCGATCCTCGTCTCCGTCGGCCGCGGCATCAAAGCTCCCGAAAATATCGCCATGGCCGAAAAACTCGCGAAACTCATCGGCGGCGAAATCTGCGCCAGCCGCCCCATCTGCGACGAGGGCTGGCTCCCCATGGACCGCCAAATCGGCAGCTCTGGCCAGACCGTCGCGCCCAAGCTTTATCTCGCGCTAGGCATCAGTGGCGCCATCCAACACGTAGTCGGCATGAAAGGTGCCCGCACCATCGCCGCCATCAACAAAGACCAAAACGCCCCCATCTTCGAAGTAGCCGACTACGGTGTAGTAGGCGACCTCTTCGAAATCGTCCCAGCCCTGATCGAAGAACTAGAAAAATCTAAATCCAGCTGAACCTTTGTCCAATTTCGCGACGCCCCATCCCGCTAGCGGGCAATCCCCATGCTCCGCCACGCCGTTTCACGCCCGATCTCAATGAAACCAAATCGCTTACGCAAACAGCCCATGGCATTTAGTGTGCAATGGTAATACACCCGGGGAAGTCCGTTCGAATGCACCACACTCAGCCGATCTGAGGAGCGTGCCAGATGCAAACTCTGCTGCAAGACATCCGTTACAGCATCCGCACCCTCGCCAAATCTTCCGGCTTCACTGCGATCGCCATCCTCACTCTCGCCCTCGGCATCGGGGCCAACACCGCGCTCTTCTCCGTCGTGGACGCAGTGCTCCTCCGTCCCTTGCCCTTCCAAAATCCATCGCGCCTCGTCTGGACGTGGGGCAATTGCTCGCTCTGTGATCAAGCCGCCGTTTCACCAGCTGATTTTCTGGATTATCGCGCGCAGAACCACTCCTTCGAGCACTACGGCGCGATGGCCGGAGGTGATTCGCTTTTCAACCTCACCGGCAACGACAAGCCCATTCAGATCAAAGGCTCGATGGTCACCGCGGGATTTTTCGATGCGCTGGGAATTCGCCCCCGTTACGGCCGCGTGTTCAACGTCGCCGACGAAAAAACCGCGGATCCGGAATCCGTAATCCTCAGTCATCACCTGTGGCAGGAGAGTTTCGACAGTGATCCCAACGTCACTGGCAAATCTATTGCCCTCGACGGCAAGACGCGCACGATTGTCGGCGTCCTCGCGAATGACCCACCGCTCCTGACGCGAGCTGATCTGTGGTTTCCCGCTCCCTTTGAAAATAAAGGAATGCAAAGCCGCCGCTCCCATTTCCTCCGTCCCATCGGTCTCCTCAAACCCGGCGTCACCATCTCTCAAGCGCAATCGGAACTCGATGTCATCGCCGCTCGTCTCGGCATTCAATATCCCGCGACGAACGCGGGATTCAGCGCCAAGCTCGACCCCCTGCGCAACGTGCTTATTGGCAATGTGGGTCCCGCATTCATGATTCTCATCGCCGCCGTCGCCCTGGTCCTGCTGATCGCCTGCGCCAATATCGCCAGCCTCGTTCTCGCGCGCAATACCTCGCGGCAACGCGAGATTGCCATCCGCACCGCGCTAGGCGCGGGCCGTTTTCGCCTCATTCGGCAATTGCTGACGGAGAGCCTGGTGCTCGCGCTCGCAGGAGGTGCCGTCGGAATTTTTCTCGCGAACGCCGGCGTGGAATTTCTGAAGCAACTCGGCCCGGAAAGCCTGCCGCGCCTCGGCGAAGTCAGCGTGAACGGTGTCGTGCTGGCTTTCACCTTCGCCATCGCGGTGGTCACCGGAATTCTCTTCGGCCTCGGGCCGGCCATGAAAGCCAGCCGCCGCGATCTCACGCAGAGTCTGAAAGAAGGCGGTTCCTCCGGCGATTCGCGCGCGAAGCATCGCGCGCACAACGTACTTGTCGTTGCGGAAGTGGCACTTTCACTCGTAGTTCTGATTGCTTCCGGACTCTTGCTCAATAGTTTCTGGCGCTTGCTGCGCGCTCCACTGGGGTTCGATCCGGCGAACGTCCTTACTACCGAAATCTCGCTCGCCACCCCCAGGTATGACGATGAGCAGCGCCGCGAATCCTTTTTCCACGAGCTTCAGGATCGCCTCCAATCCGCGCCGGGAGTTAAAAACGCCGGGTTCATTTCCGAATTGCCTCTCAGCGGCGAGGCGAATGACACATTTTTCACTATCGTCGAACACCCGCCGGAAAATCCCAGCGACAACAACGACGCTGATTTCCGGAACATAGACGGAGACTACTTCGTGGCGATGCGAATTCCGCTCCTGGCCGGTCGCTCCTTCGACCGGGAGGACTCCGCCGAAGCCCGCAAGGTTGTGATCGTCAACGAGCCTCTCGTCAAAAAATTCTTCCCACATGAGAACCCGATCGGAAAGCATTTGAAGATGTTCGAAGGCAAACCGGAATTCGTGGAGCGCGAGATTGTGGGAATCGTAGGGGGCAACAAGCACTTCGCGCTACAGGAATCGCTGCGCCCCGAAATGTTCAAGCCGGGATCGTTCACCAGAATGAACATCGTCGTCCGCGGGGCTGGCGATCCGGGCGCGCTCACCGCCGTCGTGCGTCAATCCATCCATGCGATCGATCCCGATGAAGCCACTTCCGCGTTCCGCACGATGCAGGATGTAGTTTCAAGCTCCGCCGCATCCGACCGCTTTAACACGTTGTTGCTCGGCGCTTTCGCCGCCATCGCTCTCCTGCTCACCGCCGCAGGAATTTTCGGCGTTCTTTCCTATCTGGTCACTCAACGCACGCGCGAAATCGGCCTGCGCATGGCCCTCGGCGCGCATCCCACAGATGTCCTGCGTGTCATCGTGGGCCACGGCCTGCGCCTCGTTTTGCTGGGCATGGCGATCGGCGTCGCGGAAGCTCTTGTTGTTACACGCTGGATGTCCAGCGTTCTGTTCGACGTGAAGCCCACCGACCCGCTGACGTTCGCGGTAGTGGCCCTCGTGCTAGGCGCCGTTGCGTTTCTCGCCGCCTACCTCCCGGCCCGCCGCGCCATGCGTATGGACCCCATGGTCGCCCTCCGCTACGAATAAAACCACGTCGATCACGAATGATCCGCCAAACCGCAATGGTAAATTGGCGGGTAGGCCGACGGCATACCGCGCTCTAAGTGGATCGGCAAGCGCGCAATTCAAGTACGGGCTCGTGTGGGCGCTCGTTCGTAGGGGCGCTGCTTGCTGCGCCCGGTTTAGATTCACATTTCGCGCAGGGCGTAGCGTTTGTCACCGGACGCGGCATGTACACACACCCGATTCGTGTTTCCGCCGCCGCTGTGCTACCGTAGTTCGTGAATATTTTTGCCAATTTGCGCTTAGCTGCAGCCTTCGGGGAATTCCCGCCACGGCAATTCGTCGCCTCGCGATCCTTCGCTCCTCCGCGGTGCCTTCCACCCACCCAACCCTCAGTCTCTCGAAGCGCGAATACAACGTCGTCCGACGCAAAAGCCGTAACTGGCGGTGAGCGATCACTCTCGACTCCGCTCGCAACCTCAAATCCCCCCTCAAATCGAGCGAAAATCAATCGCCAACCAAGGGGATTAGAAACACGTATAAGTCATAGAAAACAAACGACGACAACCCAAGTCAATCGCCAACTTTCTGCCACTTCTCAAATCCGCTTTTCGTGCGCCGCAAAGCCTCTTCAACCCCGCGATTTTCCAATTTCGATTTTCCAATTTCCGCCTTTTGTTAAGATGGCGCCATGACAGATTCCACCTCCCCCGCCCGCGAACAGCTCGAAGCAGATGTTCTAATTATCGGAGCCGGCCCGGGCGGCTTGGCCTGCGCGCTCCATCTCGCCAACCTCATCGAAAAACACACGGAAGCCAAAAAATCCCCTGCGCTTTCCGCGGAAAATATCTACGTCCTCGAAAAAGGACGCGAAATCGGCGCACACCAACTCTCCGGCGCGATCATGGACCCCCGCGGCCTGCGCGAACTCGTCCCCGATTTTGAAAAGACCGCTCCGCTCGATACTCCCGTCACCGGCGACGCCGCCTATTACTTCACCGAATCCACCAGCCACAAGCTGCCGATTACTCCGCCACCGCTGCAAAATCACGGCAACTACGTTGTCTCGCTCAATAGGCTGGTGAAATGGCTAGGTAGTCTCGTCGAAAAAAAAGGCATCAACGTCTTCACGCAATTTGCCGGTAGGGAACTGCTCTACGACAAGAACGGAATCGCAGGAGTCTTAACCGAAGACAAAGGCGTGGATAAAAACGGCAAGCCCAAAGACAATTTCACACCCGGCTACGAATTGCGCGCGAAAGTTACCGTGCTGGCCGAAGGCCCGCGCGGCTCGCTCACCAAAGAGCTAGTCAACAAACTGAAACTTGACGGCCTGAACCCGCAAGTCTACGGCATCGGCATCAAGGAATTGTGGGACGTACAGCCGGGACGCATAGACACCGGCTACGTAGCGCACACGCTCGGCTGGCCGCTCAGTTCCGATTTGTACGGCGGCGGCTGGGTGTACGGCCTGCAGAATAATCGCGTATCGCTCGGCATGGTCGTCGCGCTCGAGTACAAAGATCCGCTCTTCGATCCGCACGAAGCTTTCCAGAAATACAAAACGCATCCCTTCGTAGAGAAAGTCCTCGAAGGCGGCAAACTCGTTCGTTACGGCGCAAAAACCGTCCCATACGGCGGTTGGTACTCCATGCCGCGCAGTTATGTGGATGGCGGCCTGATCATTGGCGATTCCGCGAGCCTGCTGAATTCGCAGCGCCTGAAGGGAATTCACACCGCGATCAAAAGCGGCATGCTCGCGGCGGAAACGATTTACGAAGCGCTGTGCGCCGGCGATACTTCCGCAAAAACTCTCGCAGCATATCCGCAGAAAATCGAACAAAGCTGGATCAAAAAAGAATTGTGGGAAGTGCGGAATTTTCACCAGGGATTCCACGGCGGCCTGTATTCGGGTCTGGTCAACGCAGGATTGCAATTCGTCACGGGCGGCCGCGGGCTTACCGATCCGATGCGCAGCAAGCCCGGCTATCAGGAATATACCAAGCTAAATCGACCGAACACTCTCGTGGATCAATCCACGCGTTTCAAGGGCGATGGCAAACTAACCTTCGACCGCCTCACCGACGTCTATCACTCCGGCACGCGCCATGAAGAAGATCAACCTTGCCATCTCGTCGTGCTCGACCCGAATATTTGCGGCGACCGCTGCGTCCGCGAGTACGGAAACCCCTGCCAATATTTTTGTCCCGCGGCAGTCTACGAAATGGTCACGGAAAAAGGCGCGCCAAAACTGAAAATCAACGCCTCCAATTGCGTCCACTGCAAGACCTGCGACATCGCCGACCCCTACCAGATCATCAACTGGGTTCCGCCAGAAGGTGGCGGTGGCCCCAACTACGAAGGCATGTAGTGATGGACGGCAAATTTAGTTTTAGCGACGCACTGAAGGCCAGCGATGCCCGCATCAACACAATTACGATCTCGCGATAACCCTGCCCGCAGCGCGCACCAATCTGGGAGTGCGGCGGCTTGCCTCGCCTGCCGTTGCACTTGAATCTGCGAAAGTATTACGCGCGTGCGTTCGGTCCAACCGTTCTTCGCTAGCCGCCAAACGCCCTCTTGAGCCGCGCCCAAAACCCTTCCTTCTTATTCCCTGCCGATTTCGCGTTCTTCGCCGACTCCCGCGTCGCCGCCGCAGCACTATCCTGATCCAGCGAGGCCATCTGCGGCGCTTCCACGTGCCCCGTGAATTCGTACTCGGGCTCGACGTGCACCGTCCGCACCAATAACACCGCGTCCATCGGTGGGTCCGGCGGCGTCGTAGGCGATGCCGCCGAAAATCCCAGCGGCGGCATGATGATCTTGTACTCCGGCATCGCGTCCGGCGGAGGCGGCGGCGCCACATCTTTCGCCGGCGGAACTGTCGGATGTATATCGTCCGTTTGCGCCAGCACGCGCAATTGCACGTTTGGTTCGGAATCGGGCACCTTCGGTGCGGGCGTCGCAGCAGCCAAGGCGGATTCCGCAGGCTGCGGTGGCGGCGCCAGCGGCGCCGACGAAGAAACGCCCAGCACTGGAATCTGTGGCGGCGGCGCTGCTTGCGCGTGCATCGCCGCGCACGCACAGCTTCCCGGCGTTCCGGCGATCGGCACCAGTTTCCCTGCGTTCAGAAAGAACTCGCCCGCTTGCGGCACGATGATTCCCTCGCCCGTAAACTGCTGCTCGAGCCGAATCGCGCCGCTCGTCGCGAGCACGCACAGCGAATCGTTCATGTCCAGACCCGCGGTGATGTCGCGCGTCTCTCCGCCGATATCGAGCGGCGTGGCAATAATCGTGGGCGTGAAAATCCGCAAGGATGTACCGCGCAGCAACTGCAAATGGATGCGCCCGAAGTCCAGCGCCAGCGTAACCGCGCCTCCGGACTGCAAAAGCGTGAGCTTTGCCGGTCCGCAAATATCCACCTCGCCGCCGACGGCAAGCGTCAAGCGCGCCTTCCCGTCGTGCACCGTCACCACGCTGCCGTTGAAAACAGGACCGCCCGCCGACGAACTCGAAGCGGTCGCGCCCGTTCCTGCTCCTGTGTCTATCGAAACGTCGTTGCCTTCGAGTTGGCCGATCGCTCCAGACGGAGTCGCTTGGGCGCGCAGCGACGGGCACGCCAGCAGCGTGGCCAGCGCTGCAATCGGCAAGCCTGCACGCGCGAGCAGGTTTCCGCGCGACGAGGAAGAGGCGCGCGCGCTAGCGGCTTTGGTGAGGGAGGACATCGAGACCCGTGCGAGGTCGCCTATACTATACCGCAGTGAATACCGACACGAAATCACCCGCTGCCGCCAGTGGCGAAAGCAGCAAATCGCTATACGATTCAACCGGGCCGCCGCTATCGCGCTGGCGGCGCAGGCAAATTCCAGTGATTGCATGGTTCGTTTATTGGGCGATACGCCTGATTGGGCCAACCTTGCGCACGGAGATTGTCGGCATCGAGAACGCAATTCAAATTACCCGCAACGGCCAGCCGGCCATCGGCGCATTCTGGCACCGCTGCATCTTTTCCGCCGCATGGATTTGGCGTAACCGCGGAGTGGTGGTGATGAACACCGTGAATTTCGACGGGCAATGGACCCGCCGCGTGATCGAGCGCCTGGGATTCGGCACGGCGCAGGGAAGTTCGTCACGTGGGGCGATGGAAGGGCTTGTGGTAATGGGCCAGCGACTCGCAGAAGGGAAACACGTCGCGTTCACGATTGATGGGCCGCGCGGCCCGCGCTACGTCGCGAAGCCCGGCCCCGTGATTCTGGCGCGCCGCGCAGGCAGCCCGATTTCCGTATTCCACATTGCACTAAAGCGCGCCTTCACCTTCAAGAAGTCATGGGACCTATTTCAGGTGCCGCTGCCGTTTTCCCGCGCGGTGATGATATTCGCGCCGCCGATTCGCGTTCCCGTGGATGCGGGAAGCGATGTCTTGCATGCGAAGCAAGCAGAAATGCAGGCGGCACTCGAGCGCGTGCGTGATGCAGCCGAATCGTGGTTTCGATTTTCGCCGCGCGAGCAGGACCAGTTAAGGGAAGAGTGGAGCAAGCAGAAATGAGCGCGCGCGGGTCGCCGCTTGTAGCGAAAGGCTATCCTTCACCAAGCTTAACCGGCACGTTCATCTTTTGGCCGTTGCGCACGATCGTGAGCGTAACTGTGTCGCCCGGCTGTGAACGATTCAGCAACAGATTCAGATCCATCTGACTCGTGACCGCTTTGCCGTCCACTGCGATCAGCACGTCTCCGCCGATGCGCAATTCCTGCAAGCCGGCCAACATGGATTTGTTGCCGCCACGAATGCCGGCCTTCGCGGCGGGGCCGCCGGGATCCACCCTCTCGATCAGAATTCCTTGTTGGACGTTCAAATTCAACGCGTCCGCGAGGCCAGGCCAAAGCGCGCGGCCTTCTGCACCCAGTGTGGCGCGACGCACCCGGCCGTATTTGATCAGATCTTCGGCCACGCGGCGGGCGGTGTTGATGGGAATCGCGAAGCCGATGCCGGCAGTGGTGCCCGTCGGCGCGTAGATCGCGCTATTGATTCCAATCACTAGTCCGTGCGAATCGAGCAGCGGCCCACCGGAATTTCCGCGGTTGATGGCGGCGTCGGTTTGGATGGCCTCGTCAATGAAGGTGCTTTCGCTGGTTTGCACCGTGCGGCCCAATGCGCTGACGATGCCGGTGGTGAGCGTGCTGGAAAATCCGAACGGATTTCCGATCGCGAGAGCTTTCTGGCCTACCAACAAGCTGCGCGAATCGCCGAGCGGCAACGGCGTAAGTTTGTGGCCCTTGGTGTCAATCTGGATGAGCGCGATGTCGTTGCGCGCGTCTTCACCAATCAGCTTTGCCTTGTAGCGCGACAAATCACCTAGCGTGACTTCAATGGTTTGCGCACCCTGCACTACGTGGTAATTCGTCAGAATGTGTCCGTCGGCATCAATCAGGAACCCCGAGCCTGCTCCTTCCACGGGCACAGGGTTGTAGAAGAAATCGTATTCAACCGTGCGCGTGACGATATTGGCCACCGCCGGAGAGGCTTGGCGATAGATGCGCACATTTTCGGCTTCGTTGGGGTCGAGTGCACCCGCGGCGCTCGGCTCCGGAAGCAACGCATGCAGTGCAGCCACCGAGCCGGGATTGCGTTCGCCATAGCGCGTACCGGCCCAATAGGCGGCCAGACCTATGATCAACCCGATCGCCAAGAGCCGCACTGCGCGTCCTTTGCTCGAACTTGCCGAGAGTGCCATTTCAAAATCGCTATCCTTCCTTGCACGATGTGATCAAGCAGGCATTCCATTGCGGCATCCCCGCGCTCCTTCTAGTGATACGCGGAGCATGCAGAAAATGTTTCTAAACATTCTTGCCGGAAGTAGCGGCCTGCAACAGGCGCTTTACGGCCTCGGCTACCTGGCGCTCGGTTTCTTCGATCGAACCGGAGCAGTCAATCGGCTCGTCGGCTAATTGGCGCTTCTCTTCCATGGGCATTTGCACCGCGATGCGCAACTGCGCCTGCTCGGTGGTCAGGCCGCGTGCTTTGAGGCGCTCGATTTGCTGTTCTGGGCGGCACCAGCAAACGATCACTTTATCGAGCTCTTTGTGATAGCCCGCTTCGATGATCAGCGCGGCCTCGACGATGGCAAGTTCCGGGCCGCCGACCTGGTCCAGCGCTGCAAACCATTTGCGGATCACGTCCAGAATGCGCGGATGCAGGATTTGATTCAGGCGCGCGCGCTTTTGCGCGTCGGCGAAAACGATCTTGCCGAGTTTGCTGCGGTCCACGTTGCCGTAGCTGTCTAAAACTTCTTTGCCGAAATCGCGCACGACTTCGTCGTAGGCTGCTTGGCCTTGTTCGAGCAATTCGTGGCCGAGCGGATCGGCGTCGAGGACGGGACAATCCATATCGCGCAACAAGGAGGCGACCGTGGATTTGCCGGACGCAATTCCTCCGGTAAGGCCGACGCGGAGCATCAGCGTCGCACCGCTGCGGCGGCCGGCACTTGCGTCTGCACGCCGCGGCGCCGCGCGGCCGCGCGGACGGTGTTGCTCATCAGCATGGCGATGGTGAGCGGGCCGACTCCGCCGGGAACGGGAGTGATGGCGCCGGCGACGCTTGCGACGTCCGGGTGCACGTCACCGATAAGAGCCGTGCCTTTTTCGCGGAAGGCCGCGAGACGCTCCGGAACATGCGCGAAGAATGCTTCGGCTTGCGCGGGATCGGTGACGCGATTGATGCCAACGTCGATCACTGTCGCGCCCGGCTTGATGAAATCGGGCGTGACCATGCCCGCGCGGCCCAGGGCGGCGATGACGATATCGGCGCGGCGGACGACGCCGGGCAAGTCCCGGGTTTTCGAATGACAGATCGTCACGGTGGCGTTGGCGTGCATTAGAAGCAAGGCCATGGGCTTGCCGACGATGTCGCTGCGGCCGAGCACGACGGCATTGGCGCCTTCGAGTGGAATCTTGTTGCGCTTGAAGATTTCCATCACGCCCAGGGGCGTGCAGGCGACGAGCGTGGGGCGTCCGGCTACCAGGCGGCCGACATTGAGCGGATGAAAGCCGTCCACGTCTTTGGCGGGATCCACGGCATCGAGGATTTTCTTCGCGTCCACTTGCGGCGGCAGTGGAAGCTGGACGAGGATGCCGTCCACATCGTCGCGACGATTCAAGTCTTGCACTACCGCGAGCAGCTCGGCGGTGGTGATCGTGGCCGGCGGGGTGATTTGAATACTGCCCAGCCCCAGTTTTTCACAGGCCGCCACTTTGCTTTTTACGTAGACCTTTGATGCGGGATTGTCGCCCACCAGCACGGCGGCGAGCCCGGGACGGATTCCGGCGGCGGCTAGCGCGGAAATTTCGCCGGATAGCTCGGCGTAAATTTCATCGCGAATTGTGTTGCCATTCAGAATGCGCGCGGCCAAGAAAAACTCCTGGTGTTGCGTTGAAATCTTGTGAGCCGCCATGATAGCACAGCAAAATACTGCGTGAGCGTGGCGGGAGCCGGAGCTTCGCACGCATTGCGGAAACGGCTTAGAATGGAAGGGCGAGTGATTGACTGGAGGAGATAGCGCAATCATGTTTGGCGAAGGCAACGAACGGAAGCAGCTCGAGCGCGCGATGCACGACGCGGGGCGATTGCCGCCGGGGCAGTCGGCCACGCTGAAGTGGCCGGTGCTGCACGAAGGCAGCGTGCCGCGATTCGATCCGATGACATGGGATTTTCGCGTAACGGGGTCAGTGGAAAAGCCGCTGCGATTGACTTGGGACCAATTCTCGCACCTGCCGATGACCGCCGTGACCGCGGACATGCATTGCGTCACGCGCTGGAGCCGGTTTGATGTGCGCTGGGAGGGTGTGTTGTTCAGCGACGTGATGAAGTTGATTGCGCCGAAGCCGGAAGCGAAGTACGTGATGGTGCTGGCGGAGCAAGGATACACATCGAACGTGCCGCTCGCCGATTTGATGAGACCTACTACGCTTTTTGCGCTGAAGCATAACGGCGAACCGTTGCCGGCCGAGCATGGTTATCCCGTGAGGCTGGTGGTGCCGCATCTTTACGCATGGAAGAGCGCGAAGTGGGTGCGCGGCCTGGAGTTCATGGCGAAGGATGCACCGGGATTCTGGGAGGAGAACGGATACAACATGTTCGGCGATCCGTTCAAGGAGGAGCGGTACAGTGGCTAAAATATTAGCGGCACATAAGCAAGACGCCAGAAAATCGCGGCAGAAAGAGCGGCTTTTCAAACTCGCCAGCCGGCTTCGCGAATCCGAAAAGCCCGAGGAGCGCCGGCGCCTAAAGGAGAAACTTGCTGGCATCACTTTTGGGGAATGACGTCGTATGCGACGGAATCAGTGTGGCTATGTATTTTCCGATAGCGGGAACCGCACGCTTGGCCCTTCCGACGTCGTGGCATTTTTGGTTTTGCCTCCTTCACCGCACTTTTGCGTTAGAGCGGCCTGTTGCAGGATGAGGGCGTATGATCTCTTCTGGGGCGACGGCCGGAAATCATAGTATCCCGAGGTTTCCCCGCCAGGCTTTAGATTTTCGATTCTGGGGTTATAAGCAAACCCAGTCTTGAGCGGTTGCGTGTACTGGAGTTCCGAGCCTTTGTATTCTTCAACCGAGGGCATAAGCGAAACGCATGCGGGAAAGTGGTCGAAGTTCTTCAAACGGAGTTAAATGCGGCCCTTAGGATAGGTGGAAATTGGTCCGCCAACGAATCTATCGGCAGTCATCGTGTACTGCTCGACTTTTGAAACAGTAATTTTCAGTTGGCCCAACATCTCGGACGCTGGCGCAATGGTCTGCGGGGATGCGCTGTTGAGTCCACCGAGGATCAACGTTAAAGCGACAACCAGTATCAAGCGAGACCGCTCAGGTTGCGTCATTCAGAGTTGGACCCCGGCGATGTGCAGTTCGTTCCCACGTTGACGAAGTTCGGTCGTAGATTTTTCGAGGTGAAAGAAAACGGGCGGGTCTGAGACCCGCCCCTACAGGCGCGGGGCACGGCATGCTGTGCCCCTACGATCCCGCGAGACTAGTAGATGTCGTACTGTTCCCAGTGGAGCGTGGGGTCGGCTTGGATGATTACGCTCTTTTTGGTCCAGCGCTCTAGTTCTTCGATTAGCGAGGACTCGCGGGTTTTCAGGGCTTTTGAAATTTCCGGGTGGACGCGCAGGGTCAGGCTGCCGGAATCCATGTCCGGAGCCATTTTGCGGGCCTCGGTCTGGATCTCGTAGCAGAGAGTCGGAATGGATTTGACCATGCCGGAGCCGGTGCAGTACGGGCACGGTTGGCAGAGCGTGCGTTCGAGAGCTTGCTTGGTGCGCTTGCGGGTGATGGCGACCAGGCCGAATTCATTGAAGCGCAGAACTTTCGATGGAGCACGGTCCGCGCGCAACGCGTCTTCCAGAGTGGCCATGACTTTTTCGCGGTTGCGGCGCTCTTCCATGTCAATGAAGTCAATGATGATGATGCCGCCAAGATCGCGCAGGCGCATTTGCCGGACGATTTCCTTGCAGGCTTCGAGGTTGGTGCGGACGATGGTGTCTTCCAGGCGGTTCGAGCCTTTGCCGACGAATTTGCCGGTGTTGACGTCAATGGCGACGAGCGCTTCGGTGTGGTTGATGACGATGTAGCCGCCGGATTTCAGCCAGACCTTGGGACGCAAGCCTTTATCAATTTCCTGCTGAATGCCGAACTCTTCGAAGACGGGCGTGGTCTTGGTGTAAAGCTTCACGCGATTCACGAGCTGCGGCTGAAAGCGGCTCATGAAGTCAACTACTTTGGTGTATTCGTCTTCGGTGTCCACCCAGATCGCGCCGAAATCGGGCGTGATGAAATCGCGGAGGATGCGTTCGACGAGATTCAAGTCGCGATGCAGGAGCGATGGGGCTTTGCGCTGTTCCGAACGCGCCTTGATTTCGGCCCAGGTGCGAGTGAGGAATTCAACGTCGGCGCGAACTTCTTCGGGAGCGGCGCTGGCTGCGGCGGTGCGAACGATGAAGCCGCCGCCGGAGGCGCCCTTGGCGTCGTTCACCAGATGACGCAATCGGGAGCGCTCTTCAGCGGAAGCGATTTTGCGCGACACGCCGGTGTGATCGAGCGTAGGCATGTACACCAAAAAGCGGCCGGGTAGCGCGACGTGGCTGGTGATGCGAGCGCCCTTCTTGCCGAGCGGTTCTTTGGCGATCTGTACGATAATTTCCTGGCCCTGCTTGAGCATGTCCGCGATGAGTTGCGTGCGGCGCGGCTGCTGCGGGCGATGATGACCGTGCCCGCCACTGTGCCCGTGCTGCGGACGACGTCCACGGTCATCGCGGCGTCCACCACGCTCGCGGCCGCGGCGAGATGGGTTCTGCATGCGGGAGCGGAAATCGTTGCGCACACGCGCCTGGAAAGGTTGCGGCGCTTGACCTCCGAGGCTTTCGCCCGGTAGAGTCGCTGCGAGTTCGCCAGATTCGGGCGCTGCGGCAATTTCGTGATCGTGTTCGCTGCCGGGTTCTTCCTCTGGATGCGCGATCATGCCTTCTTCTTCGGCGGCGGCTTCCTCTTGTTCGAGTTCGACTTCGTCGGAATCCTCTGAATCGTTTTCCTCCGTATGATCTTCTTCGGCTGGGCTCAATCCAGCTGCCTCCGCTATGGCATCCGCTTCAGCGAAGCCGCGCTGTTGCGCGTCGCGGGCCGCGAGTTCATCCTGCGCTTCGGCAATGTGTTCCGCGACGGCACTGGCTTCGTCTTCGGTCAGCTCCGGGTGGGCGTGATCTTCGTGATGCTCCGTTTCGAGCGGCGGAGCAGCTTCGTGCGCATCGAACGCCTCATGGCTGAAGGAAGTTTCGGGTTCCTCGATATGCGTGTCCGGCGACGGCACGGAATCCACTTCCGGTCCAGTGGGCACGAGCGGCGAGAGCGGCGCGAAACGAACTGCGTCGGGAACTGGCGCGTCGTCTAGTGGCTGAGCCTCGGCTTCCGCCGGTTCCGGCGGAAGATGCTGATGCGTTTTCCATTTCGAGAGCGATTCGCCGGGAAGCGGCTCAAGGCCCGATGAAGAGGAAGCGCGGAAGGGCGCGGGAGTGCGCGGCGAGACCGCCTCGCGCGTCGGGAATGCTTCGCGCGGTGCTGACTCGTGAGACTCCGGTTGGCGTTCCTCCGGCTGGATCGCAGAGTGATCGTGCGCCACAGATTCGTCGCCGTGTGTAGCGGGAACGACGGGCTCGTGCGACTCCGGTTCATGCGCCACGAACGATGGAACCACCGAGGCGACAGGATCCGACGGACTGCGCTCCTTGAACTTCGCGAGAGACTCTCCGGGCAGCAACACCGAAATGTGCCCTTCGGGAGCTCCGGGTTCGCTCGGGTGATCTTCTGATGGCCGGGATGAAGCGTATTTGGAAGAGGGAAGCTCACGACCGAAACGGCGATCGCCGCCGCGTCCGCCCCCGCCGCCACTGCGTCCGCGTCCACCGCGACGACCGAAACGGCCACCGCGATCTCCGCCGCCGGGCCGGTGCCCGCGCGAACGATTTTCGAAACGACCGCGATCTCCGCTAGAAGAGCTTCCCGATGAGCGAGGCGCAGCGGGAGTAAATGATGCGGGCGCGTGACCGCCAGAGATAGATTCACCTGCAAGAGGCTCGAGAGCCGGTGCCGGGGACGATGATTCGACGTCCACGGGTTCGATGATCGGTGCGGAGCCGGGATTGGCAGGGAATACCTGGCCGCCTTCCGCTTCCATCTTCTGAGTCTTGTCTTCGACAGCCGTGACGACGTGGTCGAGCTCCTCGATTTCCTCGAGGAAGTCGCTGACATAGAGGAAAGCGTCGCTATCGAGGCCGATTTCCACGAAGGCAGACTGCATGCCGGGCAGCACGCGTGTGACTTTGCCTTTGTAGATGCTTCCGACTAACGCAAATTCTTTTTCCCTCTCTACGTAATACTCACAAAGCTGACCTTCTTCCAGAATGGCAACCCGCGTCTCGTGCGGGTTCGCCGATATAACCATTTCCTTCGACATGGAAACTCCTCATGGCGCATCGGGCCGCGGCGGCGCGCGCGGAGGCGCGCGCTCGACCGGAGTGGGGCAAGGCAACGCCTTGCGCTGGCCACAACGGGCCGCCCAGGAAAAACCCTTCGGATTGTGTGGTTTGCTTCCTCACCCGATGCTTACCTGATTCAAAAAAGTAGATTTCCGGCCGGCGGATTTTCCGCGGCTCGGGCAATGACTCAACTGACTTCGACTTTCATCTGTACTGCACATACGCGCGGGCTTAGTTGACGAAGCGCCGCATGCGGACGTTCATCACCAGGCCCAAAGCCAAAAAAACAAACGCGGTAGAAGAACCGCCGTAGCTCATCAATGGCAACGGAATGCCGGTCACCGGCATGTAGCCTATCACCATTGACGCGTTAACCAGAACGTGGAAGCCCAGAATTGCGGTGACTCCCATGACCACGTACATCCCGGCACGATCTTTCGCTTTCTGCGCGTTATCCACCAGCCGCAGAATCAGACCCAAGTACAAAAGTAAGACTACGCAAACTCCGATGAAACCTTGCTCCTCGGCCAGCGCCGCCAGAATAAAATCCGAATAGCGCACCGGGACAAAGCCCAATTGGTTCTGGCTGCCCTTGCCGAATCCCTTACCCCAAAAACCGCCGGAGCCCACTGCAATTTCCGACTGCAGAATCTGATAACCAGCGCCGCGCTGATCTTCTTCCGGATGCAGGAAGGTCTGAATGCGCTGCTGCTGATACGGCTTCAAATGACGCCGCATGTTCCAGGCGACCGGGATCAATAATGCCACCAGAACAACACCGATAGCCAGATGCTTCCATTCAATCCCGGCGATAAAGGCGCCGACAATCGCGACGGGGAGTAAGACCAGCGCCGTGCCCAGGTCCGGCTGCTTTAGGATCAGTACCGCCGGAATGATAGTCAATACTCCGACTTTTACCAAATCCGGAAGGGTCAAACGGTCGGTACGCACTTCGCTGAAGTAGCGAGCCAGCACTATGATTATAATCAACTTCATTAGCTCTGACACTTGCAAATTAGGCCCGAGGCCGCCGAGCGAGATCCAGCGTTTGGCACCCAAGTGCGTGGAGCCGATCACTAATACGACCAGCAGCCCCGCGATGCCGACCATATACAGAATGGGAGCTTGATCCAGCAGCGTATGGTAATCAATCCGGGAAATCAGAAACATTCCCGCGATTCCGATGCCGAGCCAGATGAGTTGCTTCCAGTGCATGCCGGCCATGGCGCTGGCGTGGGTGGAGGAGTAGATCTCCATCACGCCGAGGGTGCAGATGGCGGCAACAATCGTGAGCAAGGTCCAGTCGAAGTCTTGAACCTGGGGGCGGTCTTTCATGGATGCTGCACTCCGACGGTGGCAACGAGCGGCCGTGCGGCGACGGGGGCTGGTGTCGGCGCTGGGGCTACGTTCGTCGCGGTTTGCTGTGTTCGGGCGTTTTTCTTGTCATAAAAGGTTTTCACAATGTCGCGGACCACGGGGCCGGCGGCCTCACCGCCATGCTCCACCGTATCCTGCACGATGGCGGCGACTACGATTTCAGGGTTGCGGCGCGGCGCGAAACCCACGAACCAACCGTCCATTTTCTTGGTCCCGATGCGGTTGGCGGCGTCGTAACTCATGAGCTGCGCGGTGCCGGATTTGCCACAGAGGTCAATATTCTGCAGACGCAGGTGATAGGCCGTGCCGCCGCCTTCGTTAACCACGCCGTAGAGGCCTTGCGTGACTTGTTCGACGGCGTTATCGGAAAGCGGGAAGCGTTCTGTTTTCACGTTGGGATCGTTCTTGAGCAGGTGCGGCTCAACGAGACTGCCGCCGCTGGCAACCGCTGCCGCCATGCGTGCGAGCTGTACGGGCGTGACGGTGACGGCGCCTTGGCCGATGGCGACAGAGATTGTCTCGCCCGCGTACCACTTGTGGTGAAAAACGCGTTCGACCCACGCCTCGGACGGCATCAATCCGGGCTCTTCGCTGGGTAAATCTATTCCCGTGCGACGGCCCAGTCCCAAACCCGAGGCGTAGTACGCGATCTTGTCGATACCGAGAAGTTTGCCGACGTTGTAGAAGTAGACGTCGCAGGAATCCACGATGGCGTGGTGCAGATCCACGTTTCCGTGCCCTTGCGGACGCCAGCAATGAAATTCGCGGCCGTAGAAATTGGCGTGCCCGGGACAATACACGGTGAAGTTATCGGGAATCGCTTTCGAATCCAGCATGGCTGCGGCCATGACAATCTTGAACACAGAACCGGGAGCGAGCTGCGCCTGAATGGCGCGATTGAGCAGGGGCGTGCTTTTGTCGGTGTTGAGTTTTTGCCATTCCTCTTGCGGAATCCGCACGGCGAAATCATTCGGGTCGAAGGTCGGCTTGCTGAGCATGGCCAGGACTTCACCGGTGCGCGCGTCCATGGCCACCACGGCCCCGGTCTTGCCCGCCATATCGGCTTCAGCGATGGCTTGCAGGTCGTAATCAATCGTGAGCTGAATGGGTTTACCGGGAATGGCTTCGACATTGTCGAGGGTGCGCATCACTTTGCCGACGCTATTGACGACGACGCGGCGCATGCCGTCCGTGCCCTCGAGTTGGTCGTTGTATTCGCGTTCGAGACCGGCTTTCCCGACGATATCGCCGGGACGATAATGGCCGTCGCTATCTTCCATTTGCTGGGGCGACACCTCGCCGACGTAGCCGATGGTATTGGCGGCCATTTCACCCTGCGGGTAGCGGCGGCGCTGGACCATCATCAGTTCGAGCAAAGGCAAGTCAGCGCGATGGGATTCGACGAAGGCGATGTCCGCTTCAGAAGCGGCGGGTTTAATGACCACAGGCTGAAACTTGGGCTCGTTCTTGGCGGCTTCCAGTTCTTGCAATAGATCGTCGTGGCTGATGCCAAGCCCGTCTTCGATTTGCGGCAGGCTCTTTTCGAGCGACTTGGGATCATCGCGCAACAAAAGAATGCTGAAGGATGGATAGCTATCCACCAGGACGCGCCCTTCGCGGTCCAGCATGGGGCCGCGCGGAGCGATGATGGGAATGGAGCGGGTGCGGTTGCGGTCGGCGAGGTCCGCGAAATGGCCGGACTGCACTACTTGCAGCTTCCAGAAGCCGATCATCAGAAAGACGACGAAGATCACGGAAACATAGGAGACCAGCGCAAGGCGGCCCTGCGGGATTTTCTGATCGTTAACATTCCACGACGGCAACGGAATTTCTGCTCCTGCACGGGTCTGGCTCGGCCCTGCTGCGCGCACCTGCTTCGAATGCGGAAATCATCCGAAGTGGTCTTTAAGCTAACACTCGCGCAGCGTGCGCTGCAAGTTGAGCATGTCTATTCGGTCACCTGTACGTATGGCGATTCTTTAAGACAGGCGAAAGCGAACCGTTCCAAATTTAAGGCCGGCACAATAAATCCGATAAAGGTAATTGAGACGAGGAGTGACGATGACCGCCGTGACGATCGTGCAAGCGCAAAAGGCCCTCTCTCGCTTAATCGCGAGGGCAAATAAAGGTGAGGAGATCATTATCACCAAGGGCAAAACTCCCGTTGCCAAACTAATCGGTGTGAAAGCTCCTTCAGTAAAGCGGGTTCCTGGACGACTAAAGGGAAAACTCCGTATTGGCCCGAAGTTTTTTGAGCCTTTGCCGGTGGAGGAACTGGCTGAATGGGGAATCGAATGAGGCGTCAGGAGGGCCGGCGGAGACGGTCGAGGATAGCGAAGAGGGGAACTGCAAAGGCGGCGGTTACCAGGGAATCGAGCAGCAGGCGCGGCGTGAATAGCGGAGCGGAATGATTCAGCAGGACGCGCTGTGTGATTGCAAGAATCGCCTGATGAAAATGGAAAAAGAAGAAGACGAGACCGAAGCGGCTTAGCGGATGTTCGGTATCAATGCGGCCGCCGATGGAAGAGGCCAAATATCCGACGATCGTCTTTGCAATTCCGTACATGCCGATAGGATTGTCGTGGCTGAGGGCATCCTGAAGAATTCCGATGGTGCCGCCCAGAAACATTCCCGTCACCGGATTCCTGCGGCTCACTCCGAAATAAATCGTGACCAGCAGAGGCAGGTCAATCAGTTCGGCCCAGCGGCCGTATTTGTGCAAGAACGCCTGAAAGACGAGCGCCAGCAGCGCAACGCCCAGGACTGCGCCACTGTAAAATTTGTGGACCTCGACGTTGGGGTCCGGGCGCTCTCCGACATTTAGCATGTAGGCCATCTCACGGTTTAGGCGCGGCAGATTTTTGCCGTGAAGCCGGAGCCGTTCCGGCTGATGGAGCGGCGGGAGTTGCCGGCGGAGCGCCGGCTGCTGCCGGAGCCTCGGGCTTCTTGAACATCACTTGCTGCTGAGACAGCAGGACGATCACATCTTCGAGGCGGTCCAGACGCGCGGCAGGCTGGACGCGGATGATCTGAAACGGGTTCCCTGGCTTTACGCTTTCCACCACTCCAATGGGAAAATCCTTGGGGAAAATGCGATCCTCGCCAGACGTCGCGATTAAATCGCCTGGCTGGACTTTCTCGTCGCCGACGATGTAGTCGATGCGGGGTTCGGGGTCGCCGCTGCCCTTTACGACTCCGTGAGTGCGACTGGCGGAGAAAAGCGCTCCAACGCCGCTGTCTTTATCATTGATCAGCAATACTTGCGCTGTGGTCGGCAGAACCTCGACGATCTTGCCGACGATCCCTTCCGGAGTGACCACGCCGTCATTCAGGCGCAGATGATCCCGTTCGCCGCGATTGATGAAAAGAGTGTGCGAAGTGGGGTCCGCGCTCGAACCGATTACTTGCGCCGCCAGCATGGGCGCTTCGGGATGGGCTTCGGTGAATTTTAGTAGAGCTGCAAGGCGCTGCGCTTCGGCTGCCTGGCTTTCGAGTTCACGATTGTGCAACTTGAGTTGGTCAAGCTCCGCGTGCATGCGCTGGTTTTCCGCGCGAGCGTTGCGCAGCCCCACATAGCCGCCCCATGCGCCGCCCACTTTGGAGGAAGTCCAAGTGGCAGCGCGCTCGAGCGGAGTGACCAATTCGACGGCCCAGTAACGAATTAGACGGACGTCGTGTTCGCCCTTGATCTGGAAGGCGAGCAGGAGCACTTGCGCGAGCACGACGATAGCGAGCAGCGCGAGCGGACGATGACGGGAGTAAGTGTCGATCATAAGCTAAGAGCCTTGCACTGTTGTGCTCTGATTTCGCGCAATTGCGGTCAGTCGATCGAAACCAGCCGCAGCAGCCGGAAATCGCTTAGCATCTTGCCGGTTCCGAGAACGACGGACGCGAGCGGGTCATCGGCGATAGAAACCGGAAGGCCCGTCTCCTCGCGGATGCGCTTATCGAGATTCTTGATGAGCGCGCCGCCTCCCGTAAGGACTATGCCGCGGTCGCTGATATCCGCGGATAGCTCGGGCGGGGTACGCTCGAGCGCCACGCGAATGGCGTTCAATATGGTTGAGATGCATTCGGAGAGCGCCTCGCGAATTTCGCTGTCGTCAATGGTGACGGTGCGCGGCACGCCTTCGATAAGGTTGCGGCCCTTCACTTCGAGCGTCAGCGGCTTTTCGAGCGGGTAGGCCGAACCGATTTCGATCTTGATCTGCTCGGCGGTGCGTTCGCCGACCAGCAGGTTATATTTGCGCTTCAAGTAGTGCATCACGGCTTCGTCCATTTCGTTCCCGGCGACGCGGACGGAGCGCGAATAGACGATGCCGCTCATGGAGATGACGGCGATGTCCGTGGTGCCGCCGCCGATATCCACCACCATGTTGCCGGAGGGTTCCTCGATCGGAAGTCCGGCGCCGATGGCGGCAGCCATAGCTTGTTCGACGAGATAGACTTCGCTGGCGCGCGCGCGGTAGGCGGAATCCTGCACGGCGCGCTTCTCAACGGGAGTGATCTCGCTGGGCACGCCGATTACGATGCGCGGATGAACCAGTACGCGGCGGTTGTGCGCCTTCTGAATGAAATACGTGAGCATCTTTTCGGTGACTTTGAAATCGGCGATGACACCGTCTTTCATCGGCTTGATGGCGACCACGTTGCCGGGCGTGCGGCCGAGCATGTCTTTTGCCTCGCGCCCTACGGCCACCACTTCGCCGCTGTTCTTATTGATGGCCACGATGGAAGGTTCGTTCACTACGATGCCTTTTCCACGGGCGAATACGAGTGTATTGGCGGTACCCAAATCGATGGCCAGGTCGGATGAGAACAGACTAAAGACCGACCGCATGTTGTAACCGTTTTTCGTCACGTCTTGCTTCCCCCAGGTTCTACTTGAACGCCGCTGCGGCGACGAGTGTGATTTTTGACCGGTCTTTTCGGCAGGCCGATGATTATTACGGAATTACAACTTCAACGCGTTTGGTGGCGGTGCCACCGCGGCGATTTTGTCCAGTGATAACGATTTCATGGCTCCCCTTGGCCATGGGCGGCAGAAAATGCCGGAAATGACCGTCGGACTGGATGCTGGCAACCTGCTCACCGTTGATAATCAGCGCGGCACCTGGTTCGGTGCGTCCAATCACTTCGACGACGTTGCCTTGCAGTTCTGTGGAATCCACTTCGAGCAGCATTTCCTGCTCTTTACCTTGGATGACCAAAATGAATTTGAAGGAATCGCTCTCGTCGCTGGATTTATTGTCGGCATCAATGGCACGGACGCGCCAGAAATAATCGCCTGGATCGAGTCCGGCAATGTCCACGTTTTCATTGGCGGTTTTCTTGCTTATTACGACGTGATTGAAGGCCGCGGTGGTGCTGATTTGAAATTCATAGGACTTGGCGGTGGCTACTGGATTCCAGGCAAAGCGAACCGGATCATGCTTGGGATCGGCGACGGTGATGGGTTGCAGGTTCAGCGGCTGTACCAAGTCCGGCGGAGCGAGAACTTGCGATTTCGTAATCGCGCCGCCTGTGGGGAAGGTTACGCGCTCCCACTGTCCGATGTCCAAATGTTCGCTACCTCGGCTCAATTCCGCGCTACCAGAAGCGACGGTGATTTCCTGTTGCTGGGTGTCCGGGTCGCTACGAACAGCCGCGCGGCTGTTCGCTTGCAACGACGCCACCGCGTTCGCGAAGGAAACTTCGGCCTTCGAGCCCGGGACTTCCCATGCGCCGGTCGCGAGGTCCACTTGGCCGGATGTGATGTGCACGCCCACGGAAGACGCGTGATCCTGTTCGACGAGGTTTTCTTCTACGGTGACGAGAGTATCGCCCTTCACGGTGTAGGTGGTGCCATCGGCGAATTGGATGCGCGCCACTCCTTCGGAAGCTGTCTGGATTAAATCGCCCTTATCGAGTGTAAGTTGATAGTCGGCGTTTTCCCAGGTGACTGAGTTAACTTTTTTTACCTGAACTTTTCCGTCGAGGTTGACGAAGCGAGCCTGGCGCGCGCTGATGGTGGCGACGCCGGTATCGTGCGGCGTGATCGTATCGCTGAGCTTGCGAACCAGGCTGGCGGACGTTTCTGGAAACACCAGGTAAGTAGCGGCGCCGACGATCGTGCCGATCACCAAAACGTACAAAACCACCGTTTTATACGTAACGGTGTGCCAATACACCTCCACGCGGGAGATTTTTGGCTTCGCCGCCGGCGACATCGTAGGTTTGCTATCGCTCATGTTGATTTGGGGCTAATTACAAAATCTAGCATAGGGGTATAGGGTGTTCAACTCGACCGCGCGCGAGTTGCGGAAACTGCTACTCCCTGTGATTCCAATCAGTTAACCGCGACTGTGGAAAAAAGGATCGCTCCGATTCTTCTGGCAGGCGCTGGGACCATTTTGGAGGTTGACCGGGGGCCGAGAGTTTAGGGAGACTAAAGGTCTTGGAAGTACACGCCTTCTCGCCACGCAGGGCGGCCCGGAGTTGGTTCCGGCTAAGCCCTTGACCCGCGTGGACGGAGGCGCTACGAGGAATATTTAGATGAACGAAATTATTGGCGAACTTCTTCCCCCCGCGCGTTTGATGATGACGCCGGGACCTTCGAATATGGACCCGCGCGTATACCGCGCGCTGAGCACTCCAGTGGTAGGCCACATGGACCCGTGGTTCACAGCCATGATGAGCGACGTCCAGATTTTGTTGCGGCGCGTCTTTCAGACGGAAAATCGCATCACGTTTCCGATTTCGGCTTCCGGTTCTGGAGGCATCGAAGCGGCAGTGCTGAATCCGCTGGAAGAAGGCGATGAATGCATTGTTTGCGTGAACGGCTGGTTTTCCGAACGCATGGCGGTGATCGCGGAGCGAAGTCCAGCGAAGGTGATCCGCGTGGAAGCGCCTTACGGACGCACGGTGGATCCCGAAGAAGTGCGGCGTGCAGGCAAGGGCAAGAAAATCAAATTTGTCGGTCTGGCACACGGCGAGACTTCCAGTGCCGTGGTGCAGCGGCTCGCAGATTATCGCAAGGTGGCTGATGAACTGGGCGCGTTGCTGGTGGTGGATGCCGTCGCAACGCTGGCGGGCATGCCTCTGAACATAGATCGCGAAAAGCTCGACATATGCTTCAGCGGATCGCAGAAAGCCTTGAGCGCACCGCCTGGCATGGCGCCGATCACGGTGAATGCGCGCGTGGAAGAATTGATGCGCACGCGGAAAACTCCAGTGGGCAGCTGGTATTTCGATTTCACGCCGATTATGACGATGTGGGGCAGCGAGCGAACTTATCACCACACTCCGCCGATATCTTTGATTTACGGGATGCGCGAAGCGCTGCGATTGGTGCTGGAAGAGGGGCTGGAAGCGCGTTGGGAGCGGCACCATAACAATCAGCAGGCGCTGGTTGCGGGGCTTGAAGCGATGGACTTGGAAATGTTCGTGGCGAAACCGGCGGAGCGGCTGGTTACCGTGACCGGCGTAAAGATTCCGGCTGGAGCCGACGATCGCAAGGTGCGGATGCAATTGCTTGATGAATTCAACATCGAGATTGCGGGCGGGTTTGGTCCCGTGAAGGGGAAAATCTGGCGCGTGGGATTGATGGGATATTCGAGCCAGAATACGAATGTGCTGCTGTTCCTTGCGGCATTTGAAAAAGTGCTGCTTGATCAGGGAGTGCGTGTGCCGGCGGGCGCGGGAGTGGCTGCGGCGATCCGAAGCTATCAGCAAGCCGGCCAGACCGCCGTGGCGGGCGCACAGAAGTAAGAAGATCGAGCGCCGTTACGAAAAAGGCTTCATTCAATAATCGGGAGCGTTATGGCCAAAGCGGAAGTGACTGCGATTCCGAACGTCGGCGCCATGAGCGATTTTATCGGCGCGTTCGATGTGCCGTCGAAAGTGACCGATTACATTTATCGCTGCCGGTTTTCGCACTGCTGGAATGGAATCGCGACGCGGCATGCCGACACGATGGATTGCAAATTCTTCGCGGATGGCAAAGGCGTGGTGCTAGGTTTAGCACACCCGGGATTTGTAGAGTTTAGGGCGCGCTCAGGGCGAAACCTGAGCGATCGCGAAGCCAGCTACATTGCCGCCGAATATTTGCGCGAGCGGCTCGAGCAGGAAGACGAGCACTCACTCTATGATGTTTCTCCAGCGGACGTACTTCGCATCATCCAGCAGCTCGGGATTCGCTAAGAGCAGTTCCCTCTGTGAGTTTCCGTCGTTTGAATGCTTTATGAGCCAGGGGGCTTCGACGCTGTAGCCGCTCCCTTTTTCGCAAACGACCGAACGTAGTTCACCATGTCCCAGATTTCATCGGATTTGGCGCGATCTCCTTCGCCGGTCATTTCTCCTTTTCCATTCTTGATGATGTAAAAGAGCTCTCCGTCTGTGAAATCTTTCAGCGCCGCCGGATCGCGATAATCGGCGAGCTTCAGCTTCATGTCCGCGGCAAGATCGCCCTTGCCGTCGCCGTCTTTTCCGTGGCACACCGCGCAATCGAAGCCATAGGATTTCTTGCCTTGCGCGAGCGAAGCAGCAGTCGGTTTGACGGGGTTCGGAAGCTTGGCCGCTTCAGGGGGGATTTTAGACTCGGCGGCAGAGCTGGAGGCGGGCGGGGCCGCAGTTTTGGGCTCTTCCTGCGCCGAGACCGTGAAGCAAAGCAGTACAAGGGCCGAGACAACGCGAACGATTATTCGCATAGGGCCTCCACAGCTGACGTGCATAAGTTGGTTTACGGGGAATTGTACTCCGGTCACCGCAATCCGGCGCGGAATTCTTGCGCTGGGAGCACGCGGAAGCAATCAGCCGGGGGTTAAGCGTCGGATAGCGATTCGCCGAACTCAGCGTCGTCCTTTAGCTCGCCGACTTCGAAGATTTCGCCGCAGTCGAGACATTCCACATACTGCGAGTCGTCGTCTTTGGCGATGAGTTGAGTTCGTTTGTGCCGGCAGGCGGGATCGGGTGTTAGCATGTTCGTTTGCGGAAGCTGCGCGAATTATAGCACTGGCGAGCGCCGCTGCTTCGCCGCAACGACCGCAGCGACGGAAGTTGACAAATGGAGTTATTGCAACTATCAGTCTCCTTGCGACCGATGAAAAGGGAGCAATTTTGAACATCGAAGAGACCACGCAGAAGCGATTGGGCACCGTGCTTTTTTACGGAATCGTCGTGGCCCTCGTGTACTTCGTCCTCCTTGTGTTCGAACCGTTTCTCCCTGCCCTGGCGTGGGCCATCGTGATTGTGGTGGTTTCGTATCCCGCATACCGGCGGCTGAGAGCGCGATTTCGTCCGACGGCCGCGGCTCTCATCTGCACGGTGGGCGTCACCGTGATTCTGATTGTGCCGACGTTGCTGGTGATGGCTGCGTTCGTGCACCAAGGCGTGCAAGCGGTGCAAACCTTGCAGCAACAGATCCAGAGCGGGCATTTCGATTGGGTAAACCGCCTGTGGCTCGAGATTGAAGGAAAATTTCAAAGCAACAACGTAACGAGCTTGAGCACGGTGTTGAGCCGGTATGCCGAAGAGGCTGCCGGTTATATTGCCGCGCGCCTGGGGACGCTGTTAAAAAACACAGCGCTTTTCTTGTTCCACCTGAGCGTTACGATCCTGGCAATGTTTTATTTATTTCGCGACGGCGAATCCATTGTTGAACGGGTGCGCGAAATATTGCCGTTTGAGGCTGCGCACCGCGACAGGATGATGGACGAAGCGCATGATCTGATTTTTGCCAGCGTGGTCTCCAGTGCGGTGGCGGCCGCGGCGCACGGCGTCCTGGGAGGACTCGCTTTTGGGCTGACGGGGATCAGCGCGCCGGTGTTCTGGGGCGTCATGATGGGATTTTTCTCGCTAGTTCCGGTGGTGGGATCGGCTTTGATTTGGGCGCCCGCGGCGATCAATTTAATTGTGCAAGGTCACATCGGCGCCGGCATCGTGCTGGCGGTAATTTGCAGTGTGATCGTGGGCTTGGTGGACAACGTTGTGCGGCCTTGGGTGATCGGAGGACGGACCGAAATGGGCGGGCTCGTGGTGTTCATTAGTGTGCTGGGGGGAATCAGCGCATTTGGACTGCTGGGAGTTGTAGTGGGACCGATTGTGGTTGCGACTGGGGCGAGTCTGCTGGACCTGTACGCGCCCAGTGCACCTGGTGGAAACTTGGGATTGCAAGCGAATGTGAAGAAGAAAGGGGCCGTGCTAGAGTAGCGCCCTTCGGACGTACGCATGAGCAAGAATTCCAAACCAAAACACGCGACATTGCCGCCAGAAAAACTTCGCTGGCATTGCGATCCGGCTTCGATTCCCTTTGAGACGACGGCAGACGTGCCTCCTTCGACGGGCGATCCGGGGCAGGAGCGGGCGCTGCGTGCGCTGCGCATGGGCGTGGATTTGACGGCGCCGGGCTACAACCTTTTCGTGTGCGGACTTTCCGGGACGAGCCGCGGCGGCATGATTGTTCGGATGATTGAAGAGATGCATCCGCAGAGCGAGCCAGCTCCGGACCGCGCCTACGTGAATAACTTCAAGAATGCCGACCGGCCGCGGTTGTTGACGTTGCCGCGCGGGCAAGCGAACGCGTTCAAGAAGGAAGTGGAATCCGGAATTGATTTTTTGCGGCGACGCATTCCGCAAGTTTTCGAGGGCGAGCCGTTCCAGCGACAGAAAACGCGGATCGTGGAGCGCTTCACACAGCGCGAAAAGGAATTGATGGACGATTTCACGCGGCGCATCGCGCGCGAGCAGTTCGCGCTGGGGCGCATGCAAGTGGGTGCGGTGGCGCTGCCGGAAATTTTTCCTGTCCTCGAAGGGCAGATGGTTCCCATCGAAGAAATTCCAAAGATGGTGCAGGAAGGAAAACTCGAGAGCGTGGCGGCCGAGGAACTCGAAAGGAAATACGATCAGTTTCGGCAGGAATTTACGGTGGTGTACCGCAAGACTCTTTCGCTTTCGCGTGAGCTGGCTAGCGAAATGAGTTACCTGGAGCAGGAAGCTGCGTCGGTGCTGGTGGACGGTGTGATCGAGGAGCTGAAGGAAAAATATCCGAGCACGCAAATTTCGGAGTATCTGGAGGAAGTCCGCCACCATATTCTCGACAACTTGGAGCCGTTCAAGGAGCGCGAGGGCGAGGAAGATCAGCCGCCATCCGAGGGTGGTCCGGGGCCGCGCATGGAGCGGCAGGAACGCGATCCCTTCCGCGTGTACGGCGTGAACGTGATTCTGGCGCACGGCGAGCGCGAAACTTGCCCGGTGATTTTCGAGACGATCCCTACGTACGCAAATCTTTTTGGCACGATTCATCGCAGCTATGACACCCGCGGCGGATGGAGCTCCGACTTCATGGATTTGCGCGGCGGTTCCTTGCTGCGCGCCGACGGTGGGTTTTTGGTGATGTACGCGCTGGACACGCTCACGGAAACCGGTGTGTGGCGGACGCTGAAGCGGACGCTGAATCACGGCAAGCTGGAAATTCAGCCGGTGGACGTGTTTTTCCCCTTCAGTACGGCGGCATTGAAGCCGGAACCGATTGACGTGCACGTGAAGATCATCCTGATCGGCGACCGCGACATGTACGAACTGCTCTACGATTTCGAGGAAGACTTCAAGAAGATTTTCAAAGTGCGCGTGGAATTCGACGAGGAAATGAAGTGGAGCGACGAAGTGATCCGCCTGTACGCCGGGCGGCTGCGGAAAATTTGCGATGACGAGAAGCTTTGCCCCTTCGACCGCTCGGCATTCGCCGCGATTCTCGAGCACGGCGTGCGGCTGGCCGGCCGCCGCGGAAAAATCACGACGCGGTTTTTCGATCTGGCCGACCTGGCGCGCGAGTCCTCCTATATCGCGCGGAATGAAGGGCAATCCGTGGTGACCGCGGCTCACGTGCGGCAGGCGCTTGATTCCAAGATCGAGCGGCACAACCTGACCGAAACCAAGATCCGCGAAATGATCGAGCAGAATCTCTTGTTTATTGATACCACCGGGACGCGCGTGGGACAGGTGAACGGCTTGAGCGTGCTGGAAATCGGAGGCTACGCGTTTGGGAAGCCGGTGCGCATCACCGCTTCCGCGTCGCCTGGAAAAGTGGGGATCATTAATATCGAGCGCGAAGCGAATTTGAGCGGGCGTTTCCACGACAAGGGCGTGCACATCATTTCGGGATATATGCGGCGCACATTCGCGCAGGATAAGCCGCTGGCGCTTTCAGCCAGCCTGTGCTTCGAGCAATCGTATTCGGGCGTGGATGGCGATAGCGCCAGTTCCACGGAAATTTACGCGCTGCTTTCGGCGCTTTCCGGGCTGCCGATTCGCCAGGAACTCGCCGTTACCGGCTCGGTGAATCAACAGGGTGACATTCAGCCCATCGGCGGCGTGAACCAGAAAATCGAGGGCTTTTACGACGTTTGCAAACTGAAAGGACTGACCGGCAATCAAGGTGTGCTGATCCCGGCGGAAAACGTTGACGACTTGATGTTGCGCGACGAAGTGATTGCGGCCGTCGCGAAGGGCCAGTTCCATCTCTATCCGGTCGCAACCGTCGAGCAGGGAATCGAAATCCTTACCGGATGCCATGCGGGCAAGAGGCTTACGACCGGGAAGCACGAGCCTGACACGGTTTTCTGCAAGGTGGACGCCCGCCTCCATGAAATGGCGATGACCGTCAAAAAATTCGAGCACTAGCCCCGCCGCCGCTTTTCCTTGTGCCCACCTTGAATGATGAGTTCCTCCTGCACGTCTGCTCGCGCCGTTCGCAGCCTCATCAGCGATGTCTTAAGCTGGGCCGAATGCCGCGGCAGAGTTCGGATGCTGCGGCAGGCGCGGCAGCAGAGAACGCCGAAAATCGGTCCCGCTAACGGATTCAGATCACGCGATGCATTTTGATCGACAACGTGAGCGACTGCCCCTTGCGGTCAATCAGCAATTTGTATTCGTGGCCGATTTGGCGGAACAAGTCCCGCACGGCAGAGAGCGTGAGGTCGGCGGCAGCTTCGTCGTCTACGGCAGCGATCACGTCTCCCGGCTGGATCCCGGCATCGGCAGCGGGCGTTCCGGCTTGCACGTGGACTACTTCAAACGTCCGCAGATTGGAACCTTGTGCGATCAGAGATAGCCCGCTCATGTCCTCGTCAACGGAGTGATTGAACTGCAGGTTGGGTTCGAGAATTACGCGCTGATGGGGAAAATCGAAAATCACGGTAAAGCGGCGCAGGAAATTGGCGCCGATCGCACCGGCGATTTTTTTGTCCTGGGTCGCGCTTGAATTGGACTGAGAAAATACCGCAACGGGAGTCTCCACCCCGTACTGGCCGATTTGAAAGCCCTTCAGGCTTCCCAGCAGGATTTTCGCTCCATCATTAATTTCGGGATAGTAGGCCGGCACGGTCTTGAAATGGGCGGCGGAAATCCGTTCGGAGTCAGTGAAAGCTCTGTAGAAGACGATCGCGGAATCCAGTCCGGTATCCAGCACGAAGTCGGCGTCCACGCTTTTGTGCCCCGAGATTTCGGCTTTGGCGCGCAGCAACGGAAGGTCACCCGCGAACGACAACGGGAAGCTTTTGCCCGTACCCGCATAGGTGAAGACGCTGGGGTCGTAGAGCTGCACCGTTTGCCGGACGTAGTCAACTTCTATAACAACGCGGTCGAAGAAGTCCTTGCCAAGAACTCCTAGAGAAGATTGTCCGGACTGCTCGGCAGATTTCTGACGAGGCAGTTCGGGAAGGGAAGTCATCGGAATCTGCAATCCGGGAAGTTCGAGCAACACGTCGCGAGCGGAGGGGGGCGACGAGTCAGCGCCGGCATTGCCCGTTTGAAGCTTTACGTCAAGTCGCGCCGCTTGCTCCGGATCAATCGAGGAAGTGGCCGCAGACGAATCGAGCTGAAAAAGAAAAGTCCGGCTGGCGTTGACGCGCACCGGGAGAAAGATCAGGTTCTGGACGAAGTCGGCGGGAATTTGAGCTGCGTTTCCGCCAAAAGCGAAGCGAGCCGGCGGCGCTGGAGCGGCAGCCTGGGAAGCCGGACTGCCCGCGTTCTGTGCCTTCAGCACTGGAAGCATCGCGGCGAAGGCGACCAACACAACGAACAGACCAGCCCAGCACTTCTTGTCTCCCCGTGTCATTAGACCCCTTCTCACTTACTGTAAGAATTCCACCGAACCGTCGCTCGATTATACGAATTAATTCGTCTGCGGGTTAGGTTGCGGGTATCACGGGCCTGGCGCCAGATAGCCTTGGCGCGCGAAAACCCGGTAGATGGAATTTTTGCCTTCTTTCGGAGCCAGCTGTCCTGCGTCGTCGAGAACTTGCACGCTGAGGGGGTGAAATTTCCCATCGTGCGCCGAAGCGATTCCCAGCAGGTATTGATGACGAAGCGCGGCAGCGATTTCGTGATACACCGGAAAAAAGTCCTTAGGCGTCATGGGGAAAAACGCGTTGCCGCCGGTCATGTCGGCAAGGGCAAAGAGCGCCCGGTCCGCGTCCTGAAAGCTCAGGGCGCTTTCGTTTGCAGGCGCGCTGGGTTTCTTTTTTTTGTCGAGCGGCGCGCGCCGCAGCGAACCGCCCAGCGCGACAGGGAAGATCACAACGTCTTGGGCGCGAAGCTTCTGGACCAGCGCGTCCCAACGAGCAGGAGGTGAAGAATCGAGACCAGTGGTCAGCAGCACTAACGCTTTCTTGCCCGGAAGCGGCGCGATCCAGTCGAGCACCGTCGAAATAGAATCGAAGAAATTCAATTGGCCCATTCCTACGGTGTATTGGAGCTGCCCGAGCGCGCTGGTGAGCGCGGTCTTGTTCGCGGTGAAGGCCAGGACTGCGTGCGGCTCTTGGGAATAGGTGACTAGCGCCACCTGATCGTCGGCTGCCAGACCTTGCACGAGCGCAAAGGCTGCCGTGAGGTGTTCGTTCTGAATCAGGTAAACGGCCGGGCTGGTTTCGACCATCACCAGGATTTGCGCTGGAGCATCGGTGGACGCGAAGAAAGTGATCGGCTGGTCGGTTCCGTTGTCGAGAACACGAAAATTCTTCTGTTCGAGCCCGGCGATGAAATCACCGCTGTTGCCCATCACACTGACGTTGATCTTCACGATGTCCGTCGCCACGCGCACGGGCTGCTGCGCTGGAGCGATCGGTGTCTGAGCGTGCAGTGGACACGGAACGAGAACCAAGAAGAGAACGACGAGGAGGAATCCGCGCGAACGAAGCGAATTGGATCCGTTAAGGGTACGAATCAATGTGACCGCCGAGGATTTCGTTCTTGCGAATGCCCCGAACTACGGTTAGCGCATACGGACCCGCGAAGCGCGAGCTCTTATGCGCAATAAAACGCGTTACGCCGCCGCGCGTTCAGGACTCTTCGCAAAACGGACGCCCAATTAGTTGCCGGGCTTGGGGCTCGCCGGCGGCGCCGAATTGGCCGATTTCGGCGTGCTCAAATATCCCTTGGCTTCATTCTTGTTCAGGTCGAAGACCACGATTTCGTAGGGCGCGCGGGCACCGTGAACGTAGAACTGGACCGGTTCGCCGACGGTTTTATCCTTCTTCTCGATGCTCTTGTCGTCAGCGACGACGTTTAGAGTGTAACGATAGTGTTTGGTGTCTACCTTGCGCAGGGCCAACTGGATGGGGCCAACATGCGCGGGTCCCTTGTTGGATTTGTTGAGGTCGAACTCGTAGATGTCGCGCTCGCCGAGCCGCTTCAATTCCTCGACTTCATCGTGGTTGCGCGCAATCAATCCGCTTTGCACGCCCAAGTCACCGATCGTGCTTTGCAGTTTACCCTTGGTGGCGTCGAGGTCGGCCTTCGTGGCATCGGCTTCGGTCTTTGTGCCGTTGAGGTCGGTAGTGACCTGGCCAAATTTCGTGGCCGTATCGGCCTGCACTTCGCCAATCTGCGTGCGAAGCTGCTGGTCGCTCTTTTGCTGATCTTTCTTGATGGATTGCGCGAGGCTACGGGCGCGCGCGAGTTCGTCCTGCGTGAGGCCGAGTTTTTGAGAGGTCACATCCAGCTGGCCCTTCAGGTCTGCGATTCTGGAATTGGTCTTGTCGAGTTCAGCGGCGAGAGCCTGCGTTTTTTTGTCGGCATCAGCGAGCCCTTTTTGAGCAGCCTCGCGCTCGGTGTAACCGGCGTACAGCAAATACGCGACAAGCACGAATGCGATGACGAAGAGTATCGTGACCCAGCGCGGTATCGTGGACGTTTCCACGATCGTTGTTTCTTCGCTAGGAGTTTGAGGGGTCAAACTCATTGAGCCTCCTTGAATGCGGCATCGGCCGCGAACTACGGGCGAAATTATGGCTGAGGCGCAGCGGGAAGTCTATCCCCGATGGCGCGCGAGGTTACTCTTTGTGCGCGGCCATTCGGCCACGACGGTGGTGGTCAAACCGCCGCGCGGGGTGAATTCTCCGGTGACGCGAAACCACGCAGGTTTGGTAGCCGCGACGAAGTCGCGCAACATACGGTTGACAGCATTTTCGTAGAAAATTCCCAGGCTGCGGTACGCGAGCAGGTACATCTTCAGAGACTTCAGTTCCAGGCAGAGCTTTCGCGGCTCGTATTCAATCGTGATGGTGCCGTAATCGGGCAGGCCGGTCTTCGGGCAGACGGACGTGTATTCGGGATAGCGCGTGGTGATCACGTAGCCGGGAAAATGGTTGGGCCAGGTTTCCAGCGCGGGAAGCTCGGCGTCAATTCCAGCGCGCGCGTGCTCGGATGTGTAAACGGACATTCAAGTTCCTTTCGCTGGGTATTCTACACTGGCCCGGCTATGGATGCGCCAAAACGGGGTATTGGTCCGCCTTGCCCGATCACATGGTTTTCGGTATTCTGCGGCCCTGAGTCGTGGGGTGACAATGATTTGTCCGCAGTGCCGCAGCGTGAATTGTTTTCGATCACACCGCGGGGGCTCACGCGATTTCGTATTCAGCACGGTGGGCCTCAGGCCCTGGCGATGCCACACCTGCGACCACCGATTCTACGGTTGGCGCGTGGCGGCTATCTTCGAGGGTTACGCGCATTGTCCGCGCTGCGGAAACTTCGACCTTGAGCACATTTCTCGCGAGCGCGTGGAAGCCGGAACGATGATTACGGTGAAGCGCTGGCTCGGATTTCCGGCCTACCGTTGTGACCCCTGCCGCCACCGTTTTTTCAGTGCCAGGCAATTCCGACGCATCCGGCCTGCGCCGCTTGAAGGAGATGCGCACAAGGAAGTGGCCTGCTAGGATCCCCGCCTCGAACCAACCTCCGAGACACCAGCCGCGAGAAGTTCCTCCCGTGGTAACGCACAATTAACATAGCTGTCACAGGAGATTCAAATAAGCCGCTTAACGTGCCACCTCCGTGACTTGTGTGCGTATGAATGGGCACCCCGGTCCGGTATGGACGTGTGGCTGTCTTTCTAGAGTTTCGTGATTTCAGAGGGTATGTGCAACGCCGCAAGCCATGTGCCGTAACTATGCCTTGGTCAAGAGGTTCCTGAATCAAGGATTATTAGTCGCGAGAGCCGATTCGCCTGGTTGGGATTCATCGTTCCGCGGGGGATTGTTCAGGGTTTCGGTCTTTCAAATATATCTCGACAGCTTGGCAGTCAACTTAAGGAGGAAGGGATGCGAGCATTCGTGGCATATGTGTTGGCCCTTGGGCTCGCCGCGACGCCAGCAATGGCGCGGGCGAATTCACCGGCTGATGGTGATAAGGACAGTTCAGCGGCTAAGGCGAGCAACGCGACCGCCGGCTCCGACAAGACTGCTGACAAGACGGCTGACAAGACTGCTGCTGACAAGACGGCGGACACAACCGCCGACAAGCCAGCAACGACAGCGACTTCGTCGAGTACTCCCGCACCTGCAAAGGCGGCGACCTCCGGTCTTGAAAACGAACTGCAGCAACTTCGCGAACTGATCGAGGCGCAATCGAGGCAGATTGCGCTGCAGAACGAGCAAATGAAGGAACAGCAAGAGCGGATCGAGTCGATGGATTTGGAAATGAAGGCCGACGTCGCCGCGCACGACAGTTCCTATCAGCCGGCTCCAGACAGCCGCGTGCCAAAACCCGCTAACGGCGCGGACGAAAAGGCTAAAACAGCGAAGAGCGTGTGGATCGGCACCAGTAACGGGCAACCCGCCAGTGAAGATAATCCAATCGCGATTCATTACAAGGGAATCACGCTCACTCCGGGCGGGTTCTCGGCGGCTGAAACCGTGTGGCGTCAAAAAAGCACCAGCTCGGACATCAATACGCCGTTCAACTCAGTACCGCTGCCCGGCGCCTCTGGCAGCAACGTCAGCGAGTTCAACGCCACCGGCCGTCAGTCGCGCATCAGCATGCTGGCGGAAGGGAAGTTGGACAATGTGAAAATCGGCAGCTACTACGAGGGTGATTTCCTTGGTGGCGGCAGCACGTCAAACAACAACGAAAGTAACAGCTACGTCTTCCGCCAGCGGCAATTCTGGGGGCAGGCGAAGTTCGACGCCGGCTTGACGATCACCGCCGGCCAGATGTGGAGCTTGGTGACGGAAACCGGGCACGCGATGGATAACCGGACGGAACTGACGCCGCTCACGATTGACCCCCAGTATAACGTGGGTTTCAGCTGGGCGCGGCAGTATGGGTTCCGGTTCACGCAGAGCATCTTCGACAACAAACTGACGCTGGGTTTCGCGGTGGAAGCACCGGAGACGACGTTTACCGTTCATGGCAACCCCACGGGTTCCGTGACGACCGGCACAACGTTAGTCTCCTGCCCTGATCCGGGCGTCGGAACTTGCAGCGCGGCAGGAACCGTGAGTGTCGGCGGTACCACCACCACTTACACGAATTTCCTGCTGGGCCAAGCAGGAACCGGGGGCGGTCTCTTTAATCCGCTGGCCAACTACTCTTACAATGCTTCGCCGGACCTGATTTTCAAGGTCGTTCTGGAGCCGGGTGTCGGCCACTACGAAGTGTTCGGCATCGTGAGCCAGTTCCGCGATCGCGTATTCCCATGCGCGATTGCCACGGTTGCCAGCCCCTGCTTCGATGGCACAACGGTGCCTTCCGCTACGGGCGCGTTCAATAATTCCAGAACGGGCGGCGGCGTTGGCGCTAACGCCCGGTGGAACTTGTTTGCCAAGAAGGTGGATCTCGGCATTCACTTCCTGGGCGGCAACGGAGTTGGCCGGTACGGGACTGCTGGCTTGGCGGACGCGACGATCCGCCCCGACGGCACGATTGCATTGCTTCACCAGTATCAGGCGCTCGGGACGCTGCAATTCCATCCGACGCCGAAACTGGATATTTACATGAACGTGGGCGGGGAGTACGTCTCCCGTGCTGCCTACACGACGCTCGCCGGAAAGGCCGAGGGATACGGAAACCCGTTGTTCAGTAACGCCGGCTGCTGGATCGAGACGCCACCTACCACGACCGTGCCAGCCGGAACGAACGCGAGCTCCGGCTATATTCCCGGAGCACTCTCGAACTGCACCGGCGACACACGCAACATCATCGAGGGCACTCTGGGCTTCTGGTACCGCTTCTATAAGGGGCCAAAGGGTACGCTTGCTTACGGAATGCAGTACTCGTATGTGCAGCGCAACACCTGGAGCGGTGTGGGGAATGCCTCATCCACAAACGGATTCGGCGTGACCGGGCAGCCGGCTGTCTCCGAGCCGATGTGGTTGACCTCGTTCCGTTACTACATGCCGTAGATTCCTGATGGGGAGGGCGGACTGACGCCTTGCCCGTTTGAGTTTCCGGTAGATTGGATCGATCTGTTATTCGCAGAAAAGGCGTCCCAAGAAATTGGGACGCCTTTTTTTTCGCGGGAATAATTGGCATGAAGAATTGCGAACATCGTTCGTCGAGAGGGGAGCAGGGTCGTGCTTCCCCGCTTGTTAGTCGCAATGTTACAATTCATGCAGCCGGAAGCAGCTGATTGCTCAGCGAGGCTGACGGTTCGACGTTTTATTTCCGTGGCGGTATGGTGCAGGGGTTAGCACGCCAGATTCTCAATCTGGAAACCCGGGTTCGATTCCCGGTACCGCTACCAATTGGCCGATCCCCGCAGTTTCTGCTGGAGTTCCGGTTCGTCTCGCATCCAATCGTTTCTCGCGTGCGGTTATGGTTTTTTCGTGGAGGCTCTGACTAACTCGTCTATCGTCGGGAACGAGACTGGGATGGTCAAAGCCAATTCCGTTGGCGTCTTTCCTTTCTGAATCGCCGCGACCAGCATTTCGATGGCAAGCTTCGTGTTTGGCGGCACGATTACCGTCGCCGCAAGCACGCCGCTGCGCACGTATTCCTGGCCGGTGTTGGGCAGCCCGTCGCAGCCGGTGAAGCGGGCGCTGAGCCATTTGGCCCGCACAGCCTCGTCGGTTTGCTCCTGAAGGGCTTTTCGGGCGCCGATGGCCATGGAATCGTCCTGCGCGCCAACCAGATCAATATCTTGCTTCTTGGAAGTCGGCAAACGCACCCAGGACGCCACAGCTTTGTACGAACTTTCTTCGGTCCACTGGCCTTTCAGCATATGGATCTTGATATTGGCCGGTTTCGTCTGTTGCATGCCGATCGTGCGATCTTTCGCGGCGGAATTTTCTGAAGGGCCCTGCACGTAGAGCGCGGAACCGCCTTGCGGCAAAAGAGCCGCGAATTGCAGGCCCTGGATACGGCCGATCTCGAGATGGTCGGAACTTACCGAAAATGCCGGCGCGCGATTGGCGCGGCGAAGTTCGGGAAGATAGTCGGCGTCGCGATTGAGAACCACCCAACCGATGCCGGTCGCGGCCGCGGCACGGGCCACTTGCGGCAGCGACGTGGCTCCCAGGGGCTCAAAGAGGATTGCGTTGGGCCGGTCGTCGCCCGGGCTTTGGATGGCCTTCAGGATCTGATCGCTCTGTTTGATGGCGTCGTTATCGGCCTGAACGACTTTGACGTTCACGCCGAGCCGCTGTGCCGCTTCCTTCGCCGCAGACGCCTGCTCCTGTTGGTAATCGTTGTCGTCCGTCGGGATCGAAACTAGAAAGTTGAGTTTGGCCATGGCTCCAGTGCGAACTCTCTCCGGTTACAGCTTACCGACTAATTGGAATCCGATTGTGTGAAAAATGAGGGCGAAGTTCCCATTCCAAACGCCTTGAGGGCACCGAAATGAGGCTGTTTATTTATATGATGTGCCGCTGCTTGGGATTTGTCGCGGGTGCTCGGTGCGTGTGTTAGATTTGATATCTTAAAAAGAGAGCTAACCCATCCAATGCGACGAAACCTTTCGTGTGTCCTCTCGTTCTTTGTATTTGTTGGGATATTCAGCGCGATTCCGCTCGGCGTGTTTTCAGCAAGCGCGCCTGAAAACGCCTTGCTGGCGACCATGCAGCGGGAACTGCAGCGTGCGACGACGTCTTTGGCGAAGACCGATCCAGCGCCCTATTACCTGAGTTATGCCGTCACGGACTCCAACGGCACGGCGGTGGTCGCGTCGAACGGAGCCGTGATTTTCTCAACCGGCGCGCGCCGCCGCGAGGCGGACGTGATGATGCGCGTGGGCTCGGTGGCGCTGGACAATACGCACAATCAGAGCCGCGGATCGGGAATCATGTCGGGCATGCTTCCGCTGGACGACGACACCAACGCAATTGCGCGGGTGTTGTGGCAATTGACCGATCATGAGTACGAACAGGCTTCCGCGGCGTTTCTGAAAGTGAAGACCAGCAACGCGGTGCAATCGGAAGAGGAAGACAAGTCTCCGGATTTTTCTAAAGAGCCCCCGCAGGAGCATCTGAGCGCGAAGCAGCTACCTGATGCTTTCAGTCAGAAAGCCTGGGAGGAACGGACACGGACAATTTCGGCGGAATTCCTGAAGTATCCCGAGGTGTACTCGTCGTTCGTGTCGTTCACAGTTTCCGCCGACCGGTCGTATCTGGCGACGAGCGAAGGGACTGCGCTGATTCGCCCCAGCGCGATTGCGCGGCTGATCATTCAAGCCGAAACGCGCGCCGACGATGGAATGGAATTGCTTCGCGTGGAGTCGTTTCAGGCGGCGACCGCGGAGCAGCTTCCTCCGACGGCGGAGATCACAGCGAAAGTCGAGAAAATGGCTGCGGATCTGAAGGCGCTGCGCGCTGCTCCTGCTGCGGAGCCATACGCGGGACCCGCGATGCTTTCCGGGCGCGCGGCGGCGGTGTTCTTCCACGAGGTTTTGGGGCACAGGTTGGAAGGGCATCGGCAGCGCGACGAAAATGAGGGGCAGACGTTCACCAAGAAAGTGAATCAGTTGGTGCTGCCGGCGTTTTTGAGCGTCACGGACGACCCCACTTTGAAGGAATTGAACGGCGTGGAACTTGCGGGGCATTACGATTATGACGATGAAGGCGTTCCGGCGGAGCGCGTGGATGCGGTGGGAAATGGCGTGCTGAAGAATTTTCTGATGTCGCGCATGCCCATCAAAAATTTCAGCGAATCGAACGGGCACGGGCGCAGGCAGCCGGGACTGATGCCGACGGGACGGCAAGGAAACCTGATCGTGACGTCCACTAAGACGGTGAAGGACGCCGAATTGCGGCAGAAGTTTATCGAGGAGATCAAGAAGCAAGGGAAGCCGTACGGATTGTACTTTGATGACATTCAGGGCGGATTCACGCTGACGCAGCGCGCGTCGCCGCAAGCATTTCAAGTGATTCCGGTGATGGTGTATCGCGTGTATGCGGATGGGCGTCCGGATGAACTGGTCCGCGGTGTGGACATTGTGGGCACGCCGCTGCTCTCGCTCAACAACATCATTCTGACGGGAGACACCTTGAAAGTATTCAATGGCGTGTGCGGCGCGGAATCAGGCCAGGTTCCGGTGGCAGCCGCGGCTCCTGCGATGCTTTTCTCGGAGATTGAAGTGCAGAAACGCCGCCGCGGTACCGAGCGGCCTCCCATTCTGCCGCCACCGGGATTTGAATCGGCGCCCTCGCATGCGACAGCGAGCACGCCGGCAGCATCGGGAGCGAGACCATGAGCGCGAACGCGCGAACTGCCTCGCGATTTTCGTTTCTTGGGCGACTGCTAGCTGCCGCTTTCATGGTGATTTTTGTCGGCGGCGAAGCGCCGTTGCGCGCCCAGGAGAAATCAGCGACCGCAGCCGCTCAGTCCAGTGCAGCGTTGGCGGATCCGATCTTGAAGGCGATGCGCGAGGAACTCGGTCGTTCGAAATCGCAGCTCAAAATGGAAAATGTTGCTGCGCCGTACTACATCGAATACCGCGTATCGGACGTGGATCAATATGACGCGGAGGCGGCCTTCGGCGCGCTACGCCAGGAGCAGCGCGTGCACGCGCGGAGCCTCCGGGTGGTCGTGCGAGTGGGCGACTACAAGCAGGATAGCTATTACGGTCCGGGAACGGGCGTCGTGAGTTTCGCGCCGATAGATAACGATTCGATCGCGCTGCGGCGCGAGTTGTGGATTGCCACGGACCGCGCGTACAAAAGTGCGAGCGAAGCGCTGGCGTCCAAGAAGGCGTTGCTCAGCCAATACACTGCCGACCAGCCCTTCGATGATTTCGCGCGGGCGCCGGCACTACAAATGATCGCGCCGCTGGTCCGCCTCGATTTCCGTCCTGAACCGTGGACGGAGGAGATCGAAAAGGCGACGAACCTTTATCGCAGCGATGCGAAGATTGAGTCTCTCGATGCGCTTGTGCGATTTCGCGCCGTGAATCAATACTTCGTGAACACCGAAGGCACCAGCACCAGGCAAGGGTATGCGGTCTACTCGCTTAATCTTTCCGCGCAGACGCAGGCGGATGACGGGATGGAACTCGGCCGGTCGCCTTATTACGTGACGAGTACGGCGGGCGAATTGCCGTCGCAGGAGAAATTGCTGGCGGATACGACGAAAATGCTTCAGACGCTGAAGACGCTGCGCGAGGCTCCGATGGTCGAAGAAGATTACCGAGGGCCCGTGCTTTTTTCGAATGACGCGGCGAGCGACATCTTGGATTCCATGATCGGTGAAAACGTGCTGGGAATTCGTCCGAAGCCGGGTGCTTCCGCGCGCACAGTGGGGGAATTTTCTTCGAACTATAAAGGCCGTGTGCTGCCGGCATTTTTGACGGTGGTGGATGACCCCACGATGAAGACGTTCGAGGGAAAGACTCTGGTGGGAAGCTACGAGATTGATGAAGAGGGCGTACGGGTGGCGCCGCTTCCGGTGATCAAGGATGGAATGCTGACGGGCTATTTGTTGGGCCGTGAGCCCATTCGCGATTTCAGCGATTCTAATGGTCACGGCCGCGCGGCGCCGGGCCAAGTGCCTTCGCCGAGCATCGGAATCGTGATGCTGCAGGCGAAACAAACGAGTTCGCCCGAGGAGCTGAAGAAAAAGCTGATTGAGATGTGCAAGCAGGAGAATAAGGTCTACGGCTATTACGCGGAGACTTTGGTCGGCAACAATCCGCGGCTCCTCTATCGGATTTACGTTAGCGATGGCCATGAGGAACTGGTGCGCGGCGCTATTTTCGATGAGTTGGATACGCGCACACTGCGCAACGATTTAGTGGCCGCGGGAAATGATCCCTTAGTGAGCAACCGGGAAGGCGCGGTGCCAACGACCGTGATCAGCCCTTCGATTTTGTTCGACGAACTGGAAGTGAAGCGAACCGACAGCAAGAACGCCAAGCTGCCGGAATATCCGCCGCCTGCCCTTATTACGCACTGACGCCGGAACCACGCCGCTCGCCTGGCAGTCACCCTAAATCTATCGGTTTGGAAATTGATAGCGCAGGCCGATGCGCGCCGCGATCGGCAGGCCAAGTTGTGGTACCGGCGTCGCCGCAGTGGTGTACTTTTCGTCGAACAAATTCTCGGCGGCTGCAAACAATTCCACACCTGCGCCGATGGAGCGCGAAGCCAGCGCGTCCAGCACAAAGAAATTGCCAAGTGGGAACTGATTTTGATCGTCATCGAATTGCTTCCCGACGAATCGTCCGTCAACGGAGACGAAGATGATTCTGGGATTCGAATAGCGCGCCTGGAAGGTGAACGAATTGTGGGGGACTTGCGCCACCCACAGGCCGACCAAACTTTCACTGGTATTGGCCGCGGCAGGAAAGCTTACGACCCTGGAATTCACGAATTGATACCCAGCGGACAGATCGAAATTACGCGTGAAGTGCACAGTAGCCCCAGCATCAAATCCCGGAGCGCTGATGCGGCCCAGATTTTCGCGGATGCGTGCGATTACGTTGGGCACTGGGGCTGGGCAGCCGGGCAGGGCGTTCGGAGGAGGCTGACAGGTCACGTTGGCGACAGGGTCTACGATCTGGTTGTAGAAAAACGTGCCGCGGACCTCCAGGCGGCGGTTGAATCCGAACGCCGATATTCCCGCATCGCCGCCTGTCAGATGCTCCGCCGTCAAGTCTGCATTGGCCTGCGTGGTGGTGTTGCCCTGGCGAAATGACCTGTACAATTCGTTGAGGCTCGGCGCGCGGAACGCGCGGTAGACCGAAGCATCCCACGAAATATTGGAGCTGACTTGATACCGCAGCGTCGCTCGGGGGCTGAAAGCATTTTGGGAGCGATCCGCAAACGGGATCACGGCGGGAATACCAGTGGAAAGCGGGATGTGCACGATGGACGCGTCGAAATTGCTCCAGTGATCCACGCGCGCGCTGAGGGACAGCAGCCAGCGCGGCGTAATCTGGATCAAGTCCTCGCCGAAAATACCGACCGTGCGCTGGCGTCCACCGGAGGATTGGTTCGCCGACGGCGCGCCCTTTGTGAAAAGGACGTCGTGGCTTGCCCCGATTTCCTCGTGGTCATCGAAACCGGCGACGAGGGACTGATGTTTTCCCAATTGCCGCGACCACAGCGCCGAGCCGCCTACACCTTGCGCCGGCACAGTCTGCAAATCCGTGAGTGTTTCGGTGTCGCGCTGCGACACCACGGAAGTAATCGAAGAAAAACTCTGATGATAGGTTTGTGCGTCGCCGTAGAAGCGCAACGTGAGCGCGCCGAAATCGCCGAGATCGAGATTTGCGCCAAGCGCGCCCTGGCCTAGTTTCGTGTCGTTCCTTTGCAGCACAGTGCCGTTTCCGCGAGTTTCATCCAGGTACCAGCCGCGCGCGAAGATCTCGCTTTTTTCGCCAATCTTGCGGCCGACCATTAAATCGGCGGTGCCATGCTCGGAGCCAGCCTTGGTGTCCACTGGGCCGCGATCGGCTTCCGGCACCAGGACGTAACCGTCCGTGTTAAAGACTTCGCCGGCAAATGTGGATTCCCATTTCCCCTTTTGGCCGCCGGCCCACAGCGAAAGATCGGGAGTGTTCTGGTTACCGTAGGAAGTTTCGAGCGAAATGCCGGCGGGTTCGGCTGGACGCGAGACGAATTGAACGACGCCGCCGAGCGCGTCGCTGCCGTAGAGGCTAGAGGCGCCCTCCTGCGCGATCTCGACGTCAGCGACGGATTCAGCCGGAACGCGATCCCAGTACACCCACCCGCCGAAGGGATCATTCAGCGGAATTCCGTCCTGGAGCACGAGCGCGCGGCTGGCGCCGTTCGCACCAAGGCCGCGCAGCGAAACTCCTTGCGTCGTGGGATTCGCGGTGCGACTGCTGGAGCGGCGGTAGAGGCTGAAACCGGGAACCTGGCGGAGCTCATCATCCAGCGTGAGCGCGGGAGTCTGTTGCAGGTCTTCCCGCGTGAGTTGCACATCGCTCACCGGAACATCCGCGGTTAGCGTCGCCGCGCGATTGGCGGTGACTTCGACCTGTTGATTTAGCGGGGAAGTGTTGAGCGTGATTTCGACCTGCGCGGAGGATCCCGCGGATGAAGTCCATCGCGCGGTGGCTGGTTGAAAACCGTTTGCGGTGACGACGAGCGTTCCGGACGATTCCGGAACATTGTCGAAGGCAAAGGTTCCGGCGGCGTCCGTGATCGCGGAAGCCACAAATGAATTCGCGCGAAGTTCCACGTGGGCGGCTGCAATGGAGGCACCACTCGAATCACGCACGACGCCCGCGACGCGAGCTTTTTGCGCTTGCGCGGCAGGGGCGAGCAAAAAGCAGAATAGCGCCACGCCAACCGTGATGCCGGCATTGGCGCCAAACGTGAGTCGCCGCAAAAAGGCGCTCGCGAAAGAGAGCAAAATCCCTCCCAGTAACCCACGCGGATTTTTCCGGAGATCAAATGCGCGATTATGATAACCCAGTTAAGATGACGGGAATGGACGAAGAGCGCAGCCGGTGCCGGACGCGAATCAGCGCGGCCAGTGTGATATCTTGGCTGCCGGCAAAGGGCCCATTCCAGGAGGAATCGCATGGCGAGTGCGGCACAGCGTCGGAGTGATCGCGTTTCGCTGATATTGCTGCTGCAAGTTTCCGGCACGGACATCAACGGGCAGGAGTTTGCAGAACCTTCACGGACGATGCAAATCAACCGGACCGGCGCGGTGATTCTGCTGGACCGCGATCTGCGGCCCGATCAGCACATCGAGATCCGACGGAAAGCTGCCAGCGAGGCACATCGGCAGAGCAAAGCGCGCATCGTGGGGCAATTTGGCCGGCAAAAAGAGGGCTACATCTACGGCATCGAGATTTTGACGCCGGAAAGCGATCTCTGGGGAATTGAATTTCCTCCGATTGCCGAATCGGAAGAAGCCGTCGCGCGGATGCTACTCGAATGCACGTACTGCCGCGGGAGAGAAGTCGTTTATTTGAACGAGCTGGAACTGCGCGGCTTCGAAACGACGCGGGGGATAGCGCGGCATTGCAAGATTTGCGGTGTGCCGAGCATCTGGACGCAAGCCCCGCACGAGGACGATAAGAAGCTCGCGTCGCGACTGGCGCGCGGGCGCCGCGCGCAGGCTCCTGCGGGAGAAGTCCCGGCCAGCGGCGAGCAGCGCGAACGGCAGCGCCTGCGAATGAAGACGCGGCTGACTGCGTGCATCCGACAGGCCAACGAGGATGATGAGCTGGCCGTCTGCGAAGATATTTCTCCAGTCGGGATGTGTTATCGAAGCAAACGGCGCTATGAATCAGGGACTGAGATTAATGTGGCCGTGCCGTACTCGCCGGAGGCGGCTAATATTTTTTTACCGGCGCGCGTAATTTACTGCGAAGAAATGCCCAAGGCTGGCTTGTTCCGGCACGGCGTGGAATATCGTAGGCCGGGGCTACGTCAGTAGCTGCTTTGGCGATTACGCCTGCCGTTCATTTAGTGAGCGCTGACCGGCGTGCGCTCTCCGCTTCGTCGCTGTAGGTACTGCATAGCGATGTTGAGATGCACGTTGCCGCTGGGAGTTTCGAAACACAGAATCGTGGCCTCCGAATCCTGTCCGGTTTTTTCACCCTGCTCTTGAGATAGAATTTCGGGTGGCAGCACTTTGAACTGAAAGCCTGCATCGTTGAGCTGCGTAACGGCGTTACCGATCACCATGTTCGCAAGTTCGCAAACCGTTTCCGGAACGATGGACTCGGACGGATCCACCTCGCCGCCTGCCAGGTAGCTGGCAACTTGTGCCGCGGCGCGAGGCTCCATATCGAGAATTACCCGGCCTTCGATTTGTCCTTTGAACGAAACCGACGCAGCCGTTCCCTTGCGGCGATAACCCTCTTCCTCCATCGTGAGATCCACGATTTTTGCGGGAACGTTCATCATTTCGGCTAGTACCGCGTCGAGTGAGCCGATAAACGGCTGGATCAGGTCCATCCTCATCGAGAGCTCTCCCCGGCGCCCACGGGCGCGGTGACGCCGTCATCGTTCAGCACGTAACGAATGATTTCGTACAGCGCGTCAGGCTTCACGGGCTTCTGCACGAAATGGCGCGCGCCTTTCTGCAGCGCGGCCAGGATGTTGTCCTGGTAGCCGACCGAAGAGACCATCACGATGCGAGCGTCGGGATGCTCCTGCACGATGCGCTCGACCGCTTCGATGCCCTCCATCTGAGGCATGGTGATGTCCATCAGTACGAGATCGGGCGAGGTTTTGGCGTATTCCGTGATGGCGGTGCATCCATCGCCCGCCTCTCCCACGACGTGGCCGCCAAAGGATTCCACCATTTTGGCGAGACTCTTTCGAGCGAAGACGGAATCGTCCACGATCAAGTAACGCACGGCCTGGCTGTCCTTCTTCCGCGTCAGTGCTTCAAACTGTTTCATGACGATCTCCTTCGTAACCCTGGCTCACCGGCAACGGTCTCCGCAGTGGAATATTCGGCGCTCGAATCGGCTGGCCGCCGCTCCGGAGCGCACTTTGCCTGCAAAACGCTGGAAAGGCTGGAAAGGGACACGACGCGGCCGGCGAAGCCGCGTTCGATTGCGGAGCGCGGCATGCTGTCCACGACGCACGTATCTGGGCTTTGCGCGATCGTGATGCCGCCAGCGGATTGAATCGCACCCATGCCGGCAGCTCCATCGTCGCCCATGCCGGTCATCAGCACCGCAATCGCACTGGCGCCAAATTCTTGCGCGACGGATTGGAAAAGTACATCAACTGACGGCCTGTGTCCGTTGACGCGAGGTTGGTCCACAAGAATCGCGACATTGCCGTGCTCCATCCTGCGCACCTTCATGTGGCGATTGCCGGGGCAGATCAGGGCGCGGCCTGCCAACAACAGATCTCCCGACTGCGCTTCCTTCACTTCGATCGCTGATGATTCGTCCAGGCGATGGGCGAACATTTCCGTGAATCCTTCGGGCATGTGTTGAACCACGAGGATGCATCCCGGGAAATCTTCCGGCAATTGCGAGAATAAATATTGGAGCGCATTGGGCCCGCCGGTGGAGATGCCAATCGCTACGATGGACGATGGCCAATGCGGCATCGATGACCGGCGTCGATCTTTGCGCCTGGCCGCGGGCATCGTGATGATCATTTTCGGAGCGCCGGAAGAAGCGGCTACCTTGATTTTCAGCGCCAATTCCGCCGCGATTTGTTCGATGCGGCCCGAGGCCGCGTCTGGTGGCTTCGTGACGAAATCAAAGGCTCCCAAGGCAAGAGCCTTGAGAGTGATCGAGGCACCGCGCTCGGTTTGCGCGCTAAAGACGATCACCGGAACGCGATGCCTGCGCGTAATCTGGCGAAGCATCTCGATGCCGTCCATGCGCGGCATGTCGAGGTCGAGCGTCACAACCTGAGGGTGCAGTTCCGTGATTTTTTTGAGTCCGATAGCTCCATCCATGGCCGTGCCAATGACTTCGATGGACGGATCGCGCTGTAGCACTTGCGGAATCAGCTTCCGCATCAGCGCCGAGTCGTCTACAACCAGAACGCGGATCTTTTCGCTCATGCGGTGGCTCCCACTGCGGGAATCCGTGCAAGGTGCGAAATCACGGCAGGAATGTTCAAGATCAAAACCACGGTGCCATCTCCCAGGATCGAAGCGCCGCTCACCAAGGGAGAGGTGACCAATTGATCTTCGAGCGCCTTGATGACTAGTTCTTCTTCGCCCATGAGGCTGTCCACAGCTAATCCGAAACGGCGGCTGCCCGCGCCGATGATCACCACGAAAATGCGTTTGCTGCGGCCAGCGGGCTGCTGCGATTCCAGCCGCTCCAGGCGAACGAGCGTGAGCACCTGCTGGCGCAGCTGAAACACTTCGTGATCATCCACGCGGTGAATGGCGTCCTCGGTGATGCGATTAATTTCGACGACGGAAGCAATCGGGACGGCGTAGAGGCGGCCGCCGACGTGGAACAGGAGCGCTTGAATACTGGCCAGCGTGAGCGGCACGACCAGCCGAAACGAAGTCCACTTTCCAGCTTCGCTTTCGATTTCGATCGAACCTTTCAGGGCATCGAGCGCTGATTTCACGACGTCGAGACCCACGCCGCGCCCGGAGATTTCCGTCACTTCATTAGCCGTGCTGAAACCGGGAGTGAAAATCAGGTGATGTATCTCGGAGTCGTTCATCCTGGCAATTTCGTCGGGTTTAAGGAGTCCACGTTCGATGGCACGCCGAAGGATCTTCTCGCGCTCGATGCCGCGCCCGTCGTCGGAGACTTCGATCACGACCTGATCGCCTTCATGGTAGGCGTCCAAGCGAACGGTGCCGTGGCTAGGCTTGCCAGCCGCAGTGCGTTCGCCGGCAGATTCGATGCCATGATCGGCTGCGTTACGAATCAGGTGCGCGAGAGGTTCGGCGAGCGCGTCCAAAATGCTTTTATCAAGGTCGGTGTTTTGGCCGGCGATTTCGAGCGAAATTTCCTTGTTGCGCTGTTTCGCGACGTCTCGCACGACGCGCGGGAAGCGCCGAAAGAGCTGTTCGACCGGCACCATGCGGATTTTCATCACGGATTTCTGCAACTCGTTCAGGATGCGCGACTGGAATGCCAAGGCATCCGAGAATTTTCCCCGGAGCGGGTCCTTCGGGAAACGACGCTCGAATTCCGTGATGGTGCGTTGGAGCATGGACTTGCCGATGATGAGCTCGCCGACCAGGTTCATAACCGTATCAATGCGTCCCGCGTCAACGCGGAGAGTGTTTTCGGCCACAGCGTGGGCGAGGCCACCAGGTGCGGCGACAGGGTGCGATTCATCCTCGTGAGCTTCGTCCAGATCCGTGAATTCTCCGGGAATCCCAGCGGAAACGGCGGCCGCTTCGGACTCGACCAGGATTTCAAGAACGTCGCGCGGAGCCGTCTCCATCAGCGGCACGCGATCCACTGAGATCTGGGCCACTACGGAAGGCACTTGGCAGCGTTTGCGAATCCAATCAGGTGGCTTGGTGCTGGAAAGCGCGGCTTCGATCAGTCCGCCATTAATGACGTCGGCGCTGTTCTCGGGGCGGATCGCGAGAATTTTGCCCGCTCGTTCGAGAGCCTTCTTTGCCAGTTCATAACCAGCGGCGGGCAAAAGCGAATCCGTCGCGAGATGCAGTGCGACGTGATAGACCGTCTCGCCGCGGCGGAAGGATTCGGCGATAAGCAGCCGCTCGTATTCCGTCCAACTGAAGGTCGCAGCGGACTCTGGCGCGGCCTTTTCGACGAGTGCGGCCGGCGGCTTACGCAGAAGGCGCTGAATATGTTCGCGCAACGACCCGCCAGCAGGAGGCTGCAGATTATTGCGATAGGCCGCGAGCATTTCGTGAAACGTATCCGCCGCGGTGAGAACGACTTCCGCGATGAGGCCGGCGTGTTGTTTCGCCAGATCGGGCGTCAGGACGTCTTCCAGTTCGTGCGCGAGTTCGCTGAGCTCGCGATAGCCGCAGGCCGCGGAGTCACCTTTAAGCGTGTGCACGGCGCGGCGGACGCTGCGCAAGCTCTCCTTGTCGCTCGGCTGGTCCTCGAGCGCCAGCCCGGCATCATTCAATGCCTGCAGGATTTCTTCGGCGCTCTCGAAAAAGAGATCGCGAAGCTCCGAGGCTCGATCGTCGGGAATAAAGTTCACTGCGCGGCCTCGATGCGCTGATACACAGTCGCGTTGTTCTGGTGAATCATGTGATATCGCGTGGTCAGGCCGAACAGGCTCTCGGCATGCCCGACGAAAAGATAGCCGTCTGGATTCAAGCAACGATGAAATTTTTCGATGAGGCGCTTCTGTTCGGCTTCGTCGAAATAGATCATCACGTTGCGGCAAAAAATGGCGTCATTCCGCTGTGGCAAATATTCGGTCTTCAAATTATGGAAGTCGAACTGGACCAAACTTTTTAGAGCCGGCTTCACGGAATATTTATCGCCGACTTTATCGAAATAGCGGAGGCGGCAGGTGTAATCCACCGTTTCCATTTGCGCCTCGGTATAGATGCCTTGTTGAGCGGTGAGCAGCGCCGAATAATTGATGTCCGAAGCGATGATTTCCACTTTCCAGGGCGGAGGAATCAGCGGCTTAGGAGTGGGCATATCGAACGGAAGCGGATTCCGCAGGTAGTAGTAAGCGAGCGCATCGCACACCAGAATGGCGAGCGTGTAAGGTTCCTGGCCGGTGGAACATCCCGCGCTCCAGATACGCAGCGACCAGTCACGGCGTTCCTGTTTGCGGCGCAGAAGATCTTCCAGTACGGACTTCTGGAATAATTCGAGCTGAGGGCGAATGCGAAAAAAACTGGTTTCGTTGACCGTGAGATTTTCCAACAGCGCCACAAGCTCTTGCTTGCCTTCACGGCTGGTCAGCAGGCGGTAGTAGCTGTAAAACGAATCAATCTGGCAGGCTTTCAGACGGCGTTGCAAGCGGTCGCGCAGGAAATGGGTGCGGCGCTCGTCGAAATACATGCCACATTCCTGGTAGACGAGGGTCTGCAGCAGCTTCAATTCGGGCTCCGTCAGGGGAACCTGTGCTGTAAGTGTGGACATTCGCTCCTCGTCGTAGTGCTGGCGTTCGGCCCGCTAGTTGCGGGCCTCGACGCCAATGGTGACCGCTTCAGCGGATTCCGCCGCATCTTCAAGACGGCGCAGTTCTCCGCGCTGCAAAATCTTGCTCAAATCCAGCAGCATCACCAGCCGCCCGCGCAATTTCCCGACGCCGGTGATGTAATTCAATTCGCCTTCCTGAAAGACGGTATGCGGCGCTTCGATTTCGGACGGCGGAATCTTCAGCACTTCCGAGGCGGAATTCACGATCAAGCCGATGGCTCGAGTTTCCAGCTCGACCACGACAATTCTATTTTTCTTGCTGGACTCGATGACTTTTTCGCCAAATCGCTTGCGCAAGTCCACCACCGGGATAATCCGCCCGCGAAGATTGATGACCCCCTCGATATATTCGGGCGCATTCGGAACGGAAGTAATTTCCGGCACTCGTACGATTTCACGGACGATGGCAATCGGCAGGCCGAATGTCTCCCGGCCGATCCGGAAGCCTACGATTTGAATTTCTTTTTCCATGTTGTGCGTAGCGCTCTCAGGACCGGACGACTTCCGCATATTCCGCGGGAACGTTGCGGTCTACAGCATTGGAACCGCCACGCTGGCCGCCGGAAGTATGCCGCGTCCCGAATTGCCGGCGGCCGTCCGTGAAGCCTTCATCCAGCGCGAAGCGATCCATGGATTCCAGCAGGACGCGCGAAAGCTTGGACATTTGTTCGGCGGCCGCGGCGAGTTCGGTGGAACTGGAAGTGGATTGCTGCACCAGTTCGCGCATTTTCTCCATGGCGCGCACGACGGCTTGCGATCCCGAAGCTTGCTCCTCGACCGAAGAATTGATTTCCTGGGTGATTTCGGTGAGGCGGTTGGTGGCCTTGGCGATCTGTGCCGAGCCGCTGGACTGTTCCGTGGTGGCCGCGCCGATTTCCTGAGAGAATTTGTAAACTTCGGACACGACGTCTGAAATTTTTTCGAGCGCGACGCTGAGATCCTTGTTCAGGAGCAGGCCTTCCTGCACCATCGTGGTGCTCTTTTCCATATTTTCGACGGCTTCGCGGGCTTCTTTCTGAATGCCTTCGATCAGTTCGGAAATTTCCTTGGTGGATTGCGTGGATTTTTCGGCGAGCTTGCGGACTTCCTCCGCCACGACCGCGAATCCGAGGCCGTGCTCTCCGGCGCGAGCGGCTTCAATGGCCGCGTTCAATGCGAGAAGGTTGGTCTGTTCGGCAAGGTCGTCGATGACTTCGATGATTTTGCCGATGTCGTCTGCGCGGCGCCCCAGGACGTCAATGATCTCCGCGCGAGATTGAATGGCGTGGCTGGTGCGGTTCAGACCTTCCGTGGCTTTTTCCATGGTGGCCATGCCGGTTTGCGCTTCTTCGCGCGAGCGGTGCGAGATATCCACGAGGAGCTTGGCGGTATCGGCCACGCGCTGAATCGAGGTGACCATCTGATCGATCGAGGCGGAGGTTTCCGCGACGCTGGAAGCCTGCATCTGCGTATTCTTCACGACGTTCTGCACGTTGATGCTCATTTCGTGCATGGTGCTGGTGACTTCGTCAATTGCGGAGGCGGCTTGCACGCTACTTTTGCCGATTCGTCCGACGCGCTGGCCATCTGGCCGGAGCCGCTGGCGACTTGCGCGGCGCTGTCGCGCACCTGGCGGACCAGTTCGCGGAGTCCGCGAGTCATTTGCGCGAACGCTTTGGCCATCGTGTCTTGCTGCGAGCGCGGCTGGACGGTGACGGACAATTGGCCTTCCGCGATGGCCGCCGAGACCGCGGCCATGTCTTTCAGGTGCACGATCATCTTGTTGAAGTTTTCGGCGAGAATGCCAACTTCATCCCTGCGATGAATGTCGATGGATTGATCCAGATCGCCGGTTTCGCCGATGCGATGGGCCACATCGATGAGATGGTGCAAAGGCTCCTTGATGGATTTGGCCGTGGAAAAGGCAATGACGATGCCCAACAGGATGGCTACCACAGTCCCCAAGAGAGAAATCCAGGTGTTAGAGCTTGGTTGCTGAAGCATGCCGACGCGTTGGAGTCGTCCAGCGACTTCTGCACTGCGCTATTGGCCTCGTCGAGTACGGCGGAGGACTTGTTTACCCACGACGCCGGGTCGTGCTGCAGATAATAAATTTGCAGGTCTGAAACAGTGGCATCGCCGGCATCCACCTGATGGCGCTTGGCCATCATTTGCTTCGCGAAGTTTTCGGACCAATTGGTTTCGGTGTCCGCAACCTGAGCGAGGGCCGACCGCAACTGCGGATCGGCTGATTTGGACTCTCCGTCCTTCGACATCGCCAGCAGGTCGGCAACGCCCTTGTTCGTTTTGTCTTCATCGCGCAGATCGCCGCTGAGCAGGTAATTTCCCAGGGACAAGCGGTTCTCCATCATTTGGAAGCGCACGTTTTCGATGGTATCTTTCACGGAAAGCGTGGCGCGAACGGTATCCTGCGCGGAATATTCGCGGAGTGCGGTGAAGAGATTGATGATGAGCAGACAGAACATGATCCCCAGGATGCCGCCGAACCCCAGATACAATTTCTTGCCGATCGTCATAGCCAACGCCTCCACTCCCAGTGAGAAACCAACCGCCCCCGGATTGCGTGCCGCTAGTTCTTGTTTTGCGCCGAGAAATCAAATTCGACAATTTCCGTCGTTTCCTTTGGGCCACCTTCAAACCGCCATTTTTTTAGGGCTTCCGTCGCCGATGACACAAGCAACGGGCTGCCACCCACAATGCGTGTCGCGGTCACGTGGCCGTCCGCCGCAATTGTTGCTTCGATTTTTACCTTGCCGGTTACGTTCATCTGCCTGGCGAGCGCTGGGTACTCCGGACTTACCTTGGTGCGCACTTTTCGTTTCGCCGTGTCAGTAAAATTTTCTTGTGCAGAAATCTTTGGTGCGACCGCCGCTGATCCGCCCAAGATCAGCGTCAAGCCTATCGCCAGCAGGTGCGACTTGCGTCTCATCAACACACCTCCTCCATCGAGGGGAAAGGTCCCGCCGCTGAAATTGCAATGCCAATGCCATGATGGGATCATTATTTTAGGCAATCCCGAGAGCGCCGAAATGCTTGCCATATTGTTGGTTGTGAACGACTTAGCAGGATTCTGGCCGCGAGTCTGCGCGGAGCCTAGACGGCTCATTTGTCTCAATGGCCGTCATAAGTTCGGGTGCGCGTCTCAGCTTGCGAATCCCGCGAGTGTTCATTAGGGCAACATCCGCTCGCAGCGTGCTTGACTCAAATTGAGATGACGCCGTAACGTCTTTTCTTGTATAGGCGAAGCGCGCGCAGTGCCCCCAATCCTCCATGCGTGCACTCAAAAGAAGTCGCGAAGTACCGTCCCGTCTCACGGGCTCCTTCGAGAGCCTGCTGGCGCAGTTCTCCGCCACCACGCTTGAGCTGAATCCATCGCTGGGAACCACTGAATTCTCCATTCGTCTCACTACGAGAGCCGCGGAGATGCTGGGCGCGCGTGCAGCCGTGCTGGCGCTCGGCCACGAGCGTGAGTGGGAGATCGCTGCGCTCAGCGGCCCCGCGCATCGTTGGGATCCGATGACGCAGAATCGGCTGGCGAGTTTGTTGGCGGAGCAAGCCGGCATTCCGGGAACCGAATTGCGCCAAGGCGCAGCTCCGTCGCTGCTCGGCCGTAGTCTGGCAGAAACGCTGGGGTGGGAAGAGTTGGTGCTGGCGCGTTTGTCCGGAAGCGAAGGTGAGCTGCTGGGGATTCTGTGCATCGCGGATCTGCCGCACGAGCTCACGGAGACCGAGCGGCAACTCCTGGAAGCTTTGGCGGGGCACGCAGCCGTGGCGCTGGAGAACGTCCGGCTCTTTTCCAAGGTGGAGCAATCGCGCAAGCAATGGGTAGAGGATTTCGACGCGATCTCCGACTACATATTAGTGCATGACGGCAGTAATCGCGTTTTGCGGTTGAACCGCGCGCTGGCGGACGTGCTGGAATTGAGACCCACGGAAGCCATTGGCCGCGAAATTGATCAGCTGGACATTCTTTCGGCGCCGAGCAAGGAAGGGCATTGCCCTTTCTGCAGGAATCCCCGGCTGCCGCACGAAGAATTCATTTACGAAGCTGGGATGCGGACCTTCTTGATTTCGGCCTCGCGGATTCAGAACATGCCGGGGAACGATCTGCGCACCGTGCACGTCATGAAGGACATCACCGACCGCCGCCTGGCCGAGCGGCGCTATCGCCGGGAGCGCGACTTCAACAAAAACATCCTGAACAATACCCAGAGCATGATTTTGGTGCTCGATACGGCGGGGCTCGTGAGTTATGCGAACCGCCGGTGCTTTGAGGCAGGTTATCGCGAACAGGAATTGCTGGGACAGCCGTTGATTGAACTGGTGCCTCCGCCGCGACGGCCATTATTCACCGAGGCGCTGGAGCGAACGCTGCAGGGCGCGGCGCTCGATAATCTGGAAATTCCCCTGTTTCGCGGCAACGGGAGCGCAGGGCAATTTTCCATCAGCTTGAGTCCCATGCGCGATGAACAGGGAGACATTAACAGCGTCGTAGTGGTGATGACCGACGTTACCGATGCCGCGGATCTGCAGGCGAAATTGATGCACACCGAAAAGATGGCGGCGCTGGGCCAACTGGTTTCCGGCGTAGCGCACGAAGTGAATAACCCGCTGGCCGCCATCGTGGGCTTCACGGATTTGCTCTTGGAAAATTCCGGAGTGCCGGACGACGCCAAAGAAGAATTGCAGGTGATTCTGCAGGAAGCACAGCGAACGCGAGTAATTGTACAAAATCTCTTGAGCTTTGCGCGGCAGATGCCGGCGCAACGCGAACCGGTGCAGGTGAATACGATTCTGCGGCAGACCATGAAGCTGCGCGCGTATGATTTTTCCAATCACGGCGTCGAGCTCATCGAAAGGTACGCCGAGGAAATCCCCGCGGTCATCGGCGACCCGCACCAGTTGCAGCAAGTGTTTCTCAACATCATGAACAACGCTTACGACGCGGTGCAGGAAACGCGCCGCGCCGGGAAGATCGAAATTCAAACGATGCATCGCGGCGACCAAGTGGAGATCGTGTTTCGCGACAATGGGCCCGGGATCTCGCAGATTGATCGGATTTTTGACCCGTTTTTCACCACCAAGGAAGTGGGCAAGGGTACGGGCCTGGGATTGAGTATTTGTTACGGCATTATTCGCGCGCATCGCGGGGAAATCGTCGCGCGAAATAACCCGGATGGGCACGGATCCACTTTCGTGGTGCGCCTGCCGATCGCGGAAAAGGCTGCGGAGATGTATGCGGCGGGAGCGGGGGAATGACCAGCGCGCCGGCATCGGCTCCGAAGGCGCGCGCGCGGATTCTGGTGATCGAGGATGAGCCATCGGTTGCGGCATTTCTGAGGACAGCGCTCGAACGACGTGGCTATGAAGTGACCGCTTCGTCGTCCGCTGTAGAGGGCCTGCGGCTGTTGGCCCTAAATGATTTTCGAGGGGTGATTTCGGATTTTCGCACGCCGGGAGGAATCACGGGCTCGGATGTCCATGACTGGCTCTTGCGTCACCGGCCGGAGATGGCCTCGCGGATTATCTTTATTACCGGCGATACCGCGAGCGACGAAACCATTGCCCTGCTGGCTTTGGCAGGCACTCCCTGCGTGGAGAAACCATTCCGCGTGCAGCAATTGATGGACGCGGTGGAGAAGACGATAGGGAAACCATGACAGACGAATTGAAATTGCGCTTTTTGATTGTAGACGACGAACAGAGCATCCGCCGACTGTGCATCACGGTGGGCCAAGGGCTGGGCTATTTGTGCGCCGAGGCCGAAACCGCCGAAGCGGCGCTGGAAACGCTGGAAGTTAATCCACCCGACCTGCTCGTCACCGATTTGAAATTGCCGAGCCTTTCGGGCGTCGAGCTATTGCGCAAAGTGAAGGAGCTACTACCTCGCACCGAAGTGGCGATCATGACTGGTCACGGATCGGTGGAGACCGCGGTGGATGCCATGCGTCAGGGCGCCTACGACTACATCGAAAAGCCATTTCGCGTCGAAAGATTGCGGCAGCTCCTACAGCGCATGGCGGAGAAAGTACGCCTAGTCACCGAAAACCAGTTTCTTCGCGAGCGCGTGAACACGGAGACGGAACTCGATGGAATCGTCGGCACGTCGGGAAAGATTCAGGACGTGTTGCGTATGATTTCACGCCTCAAGGAGACGCGAACGCCGGTCCTTATTACGGGCGAGAGCGGTACGGGGAAAGAACTCGTCGCGCGTGCCATCCACTTTCGCGGGCCGCTGGCGGCCATGCCGTTCGTAGCCGTGGATTGTGGTTCGCTGGTACCGACGCTGATGGAAAGCGAACTTTTCGGGCACGAAAAGGGCTCTTTTACGGGCGCGCTGAAATCGAAGGCCGGGCTTTTTCAGGCTGCGAACGGCGGGACAATATTCCTGGACGAAATCGGGGAGCTGCCGCTGGAATTGCAAGCCAAGCTGCTGCGCGTGCTGCAAGAGAAGGAAGTGCGGCCGGTCGGGAGCAACGACAAGGTTCCCGTGGATGTGCGGGTGATCGCGGCGACCAATCGCGACCTGGAGGCTGGGTATCGTGGCGGCACGTTCCGCAAAGATCTGTTCTTCCGGTTGAATGTGGTGACAATCCACGTGCCTGCTCTCCGCGAGAGGCGCTCCGACATTCCGCAGCTCGCCCACTATTTCCTCGATCGCTATGCACCGGGTGAAAATATTCAGGTGACGCCGGCGGCGATGAAAAGTTTCTTGCAGTATGAATGGCCGGGAAATGTGCGCGAGCTCGAGAATTGCATCGCGCGCGCTGTCGCGCTCGGCGAGCATCGCACGATTGATGTCAAAGATCTGCCGCCTTCAATCCGGAGCGCACAAGACGCCGAGGGGTCTGCCGCTAACGGGTCTGCGGTATCTACGACCGCGCTTGCAGATTTAGAGCGAATGACGATTCTGCGAGTGTTTGAAAAGGCGGGCGGCGATAAGGCTCTCGCCGGCAAAATGCTCGGCATCAGCCGCGCTACGTTGTATCGCAAGCTGAAGCTCTACAATATTCCGCTGCGTCCTGGACAAAAGCACGACGTCGAGATGGCGTCGTAGTCGGCGGCAAAGCCGCGTCGTCGATTCCCGGATTGGTCCGCACGCGCAGGCGTGAGACGCTCGTGTTTCACCCTGAGACACCCGCAAGACCTTCGCGCTGACACCTCAACCGCAAACGTCACATAAAGAACTACTTATCAAACGGAATCGGTCGCTGGCTTTGGCTGCTTTCGTGCAAGCCATTCCGCGGGCGTGTATTTGTGTCTACGCAAATTTCGAGATTCTGATCCCTCTCTCCGATAAACACCTATGCGGATGAGAGAGGCAAAGGACTGGTTTCGTGTTCAGTGAAGCCACAGTGGTTGCTCCGACCGGCCTATCGCAAACCTGCGTCGAGAAACTGGCGCAGCTCTTCCCGAGCGCCTCGCCAGTACGGATTCCGGTCCGAGTGATGACGCTTTCCACAGCGCGAAGGCCACTGCAGGAGCAAACCACGATCGAATTCGGCACCGAGCAGGAAGTACTGTTCGCTTCTTCGCTTCCACTGGAATTTGAAGATGGCGTGCGCGTAGTGAATTCGGATGGTTCGCTCGACGCGCGCGCCACGGTCGTGGCGGTGAGATACCACCGAGGACGGAAGGCGGTTGCTGCCCGGTTCGTCAGTGAAGTGGGCAACTGGATCATAAAATGATGACCCTAAAATCGAATGTTACGACTCTGAAGCCTCCTGCTGCTCAATCCGGAGCCGGAGACTTCGTGGCACAGTGGACCGAGGCCCGCGGCGCCTATCCGCTCTACGCGGCGCTCGCGACGCAATTCAATTTGGCACCGCTGCCACATCCAGCGGGGGAATTGCCGCCTTTGCGGCCGACGCACGACGTCTTCGATGGCGATTTGAAGTGGCTCGATGCCATTGATGAGACGGTGCGCGCCTTCCAGATCCGCCAGCTTCCCTCGGAAACTTTGAACGCGAGTGAAGAAAGTTTGCGTTCTTTTTTGCACCGACAATTGCGCAAGCCGGAAAAAACGACGGCGGACCGCGACAAGATTGATTTGCTGTTGGTGCAGTATTTTGCGCTGTGCGCGCCGGAGGAATTGTACCGCAAGGAAATTCATCTCCAGGATGTGGCGGCCGTTTTGCAACCCGTGCTGGCAGTTGCGGACGCCACGCCTTTGGAATGGTGCGAGCCGCTCGATCAAATCCTGGAGAAGATCGCACACTGCGAAAGCTTGCGCGACATGATGGAGAGCGGACTGTTGGAACAGGGCCGACTGCTGAAAGATTCCGCGGGCGCGATGTTTTACGATCCGGCCGCGCTTGTGTCGTTCTGCCGGTTCAATTTTCTGCTGCGACGCGCGTTTATACGCATGCTGCACGCGGATTTGAGCGCGATTCGCCATGCCGTAGAAGCTCTAGATGCAGCCGGGGTGAAAACTGTGGACTGCCGCCGCGCGGGATTCTCCGCAGCGGAGACAACCACACAACTCCGCTACTACACGGAGAACTGGAAGCAGCCCTTTCACAAGGACTACACCGAAACATCCGTGAGCCGCGCGTTCGAGCAACTGCTGGCATTGCGCGCTGACCTCGAGGAAGCTTTGGCGCGCAAACAGTCCGGGGCTGCAGCGCGAATGGAAGCACCGAAGGCGACACCGCCAGCGGCCAAAGAGGCAAGCCCGGCGCGGCCAGAGGTCCCGCCGAGCAAAACGCCTGTTGCCGCTGGACGTCCTTCGAAGCAAACCCAAACGGCTGGAAAAGAAAATGCAGCCGCGACTGCACCGCCCCCAGCTCCCGTAGCCGACAAGGCCGCAAAAGCAGCAGCGAACGACGCGGCGACACCGCCGAGCAGCGCGGTGGACTCCGAGAAGTGTCTGGAAGCGATTTGGGAGCAACTCATCGCCGCGCCGCCCTCGCGCGGGCGTTCCATGTCCACAGTCGTCTTGCAGGATACGAAAGTGCTGCTCTCGTCGTGGGAAGTTGCAGCCTTCGTGGCAGAAGGCGATCAGGAAGCAGAGGATTTGCGCCGCGCAGTGGTAGCGCGGGCGCTGCTCGCCGTGGCCACTGATGAGCGCAAGCGTTCTGGCGACTTGAAGCAGCTCGCTTCGGCGATGACGCTTGCGAAATCGGAAGTTTCCTATTTTCAGGGGCGCGTGGAGCAAGCGAAACGCGCGAAGAATACTGAAGCCGCGGTGAACCTTGGCATCAGCACCAAGCGGCTGCTTTCCTTCATCGAGGAAGCAGAAAAACTTCAGCCCTAAACGCGCAAGGTCTTGGGGGTCATCTCTTGAGTTACGCTAGCGTCCTGATTGTTTCGGACGACACGGAATTTGCGCGCACGGTTGCGGCACGCTGGCAGGCCGAGCGGCGCGTTCCGGAAATCACGCTCACCACCAGTGACGTCTGGCAGGCCAGCACGGCCGATGGATATAACCTCGTCATCGTCGGACCCGTTCGCGACGGCAAAGCTTCCGCAATCCTCACAGCATTGACGGCCTACATAGGCACCGCATCTCTCTGCGTTTGTGGCGACGCGCGCGAAGCGGTTGTCCTCTCCGCCGAATATCCGCACCTCCTGGTTCTTCCCCGCGAAGATGGATGGATTGGGACGCTGATTCTCGTCGCTGGTGAAGCCTTGCGCCGCACCGAGGCTGTCGCTCGCGCGCAGCGCGCGGAACGCGCCGGAATCGAAAGTCAGCGCGAGGCGGCGCTTGGGCGATACATGATTGCCGTGCGGCCCAGCGTAAACAACGCGCTCACATCCGTGATCGGCAACGCGGACCTGCTCTTGCTCGATTCGGGCGAAATCTCCGGGGAAGGGCGCGAGCAAATTCGCACGATTCATGCCATGGCGCTGCGTCTCAACGAGATCATGCAGCGATTCTCATCGCTGGCGGCGGAGATGCGCGCGGGTGAGACGGAATCTCACGCTGAGACGGCGGACGCGTCCTCCAGGCTTGTGACCGGACCGGTACGATAGGGCGGCGCCTCGTAACCTAAAGTAACCAAAGGCTATTGCGAAGTAGTCGCAAGGCGCGAAACTCGCCCACGCCTTGGCCGCGGACTTGCAATTCTCTTATCGGATATTTCTGTGGAGGTGCGTCGGTAATGAAAAAAGTCCTGATTGTGGATGATTCCCAGGCGGAATTGCACCTGATGCAGTCCATGCTGCAGCAGGGCGGTTTTCAGTCCGTGGGAATTTCAGATCCGACGAAAATCGAGGAAGCGATTGAGGATGAACGTCCGAATGTGATTCTGCTCGACGTGGTGATGCCGCAGCGCAACGGTTTTCAAGCTTGCCGCGATTTGAAGAGCCAGCAGCACTATTCGAATATTCCGGTAATTCTGGTGACGTCGAAGACGGCTCCGAGCGACCGCTACTGGGGCGAGCAGCAAGGCGCGAACGGATATGTGGCCAAGCCGTTTACCCCCGACGAATTGATCAATGCGGTGAAAAGGTTCGCTTAATGACGAATCAGCAAGAAAACGCTGCGCTGCCGGTGGAACTGGATGGCGGCGAGTTCCTCGAAAGTGAAATATTTTCCGAGGAACGGCTGCCGGAGCGGCAGTACTGCGTGTTTCGCGCGGGACGTGAACGTTTTTGCTTTTCGGTGCTCGAAGTCGAGGAAGTGGTGGATTGGCCGATCGTGACGCGTATCCCGCTGACGCCGGCGTTTCTGATGGGCGTTTTCAACTTGCGCGGAACGATTGTGCCGCTAGTGGACATCGCGTTTACGGAGGGCAGGCGGCCAGGACTATTGCCCAAGCACGTGGTGGTTGCGGTGCTGAAGGGCGACGCGCAACGCGAAGATCTGAGGCTGGGCATCGCCGCGGACGAGGTGATCGGTACGTTCTCCGCTACCGAAGAAGCGTTGCTCGATCAAGCGCCGACTGACGTGCCGCATTGCCGCGGAATGCTGCGGCACGAAGACCGTCTGGCGCTGGTGGTGGATTTGCGGCGGCTGATAGATGTTTTCCCGGTTCCGGTGATTTAGAGCGGGTTTGGTCCAGAGTTCGAATCAGGCGATGGGCCCTGCGGTCTTGGGAATTGCAGGTCGTGCAAGTTGCGGTAAGCGTTGTGGGCCGCTCAAGGCGCTGAGCGCACAAGTTCTTGGGAGGAAGTCATGAAAGCTCGTTTGAGTTCCACTGTATGGCTGCTGGTGTTTTGGGTGACACTGGCGCTCTTCGGAGTTTTGGGTCTTTCCTATTACGCCGGAGCACATTCCGTCGGCCAAGGTGCGTCCGACGTGTCGTCGGTGCCCGGCGGCGCGAGTGGCGCGCTGTTTGGCGCAGCTCTCCTGGCGTTGATCGCCGCGATCTCGGTGGTTTATGTGCTGAGCAAGCGCGTGCTGACGCCGGTGGAGGAGCTGGCGAAATTTTCGGAGCGCGTGGTTTCCGGTGATGTCCGCGCGCGCGTGGAAATTGAATCGAACGATGAGTTCGGATTCATCGCGGAAAATTTCAATCGCAGCGCGGCGAAAGTCGCGCATGCCGTCACGAACCAGCAAGCGCAAGACTCGCTGCAGCGCAGCATTACCGACCTGCTGAACACCATCAATCAGGTAGCGCGCGGCGACTTGACGATCCGCGGCAAGGTGACCAACGACGCGCTCGGCAACGTAGTGGATTCGGTGAACTTCATGCTCGACAACTTCACCAAAGTTCTGGAGCGCGTGCGCAAGGCGGCCGTGGACGTGAGCGGCAGCGCGAATCAAATTCTGGACGCAGCGGACGACATGACTGCCGGTGCCACGCAACAGGACCAGGAAATCACCAACACTTCTTCGGCCGTTGAAGAGCTGACGGTTTCGATGAAGCAGGTGTCGAACAACGCTGAAGCCAGCGCCGAAGCCGCTCGCCGCGCTCTGGATGCCGCCGAACAAGGCAATCGCGCGGTGCGCGACACGCTGGAAGGCATGCAGCGGATTCGCGCTTCGGTGCAAGCGACCGCCAAGAAAATCAAGTCGCTCGGAGATCGTTCGCTGGAAATTTCGGAAATCATCAACGTGATCAACGACATCACCGAGCAGACCAACCTGCTCGCGCTGAATGCCGCGATTGAGGCAGCGCGCGCCGGTGATGCTGGCCGCGGATTCGCCGTCGTTGCGGACGAGGTTCGCAAGCTAGCCGAACACTCACGCAGCGCGACGAAAGACATTGCCGCGCTGATCAAGGCCATTCAGGCCGAAACGAACGAAGCGGTGGTTGTCATGGAAGACGGTACACGCGAAGTGGAAGTGGGAGCCGGGTTGGCTGACCAGGCCGGTAAAGCGCTCGAAGCGATTTCGAGCGTAGTGCGGCAATCGGCTGAACTGGTGCAGGAGATTTCGCTGGCCTCGAAGCAGCAGGTGCGCGGCACGGAAGGCGTGGCCAACGCGATGCAGATCATTTCGGGGATCACGCGGCAGACCACGCAGGGCGCGCGGCAAACTGCGTCGACCGTCGGCAACATGGTGAAGCTCTCGGAACAATTGAACGAGGCGCTGGCGCAATTCCGTTCGGGCCGTTCGACAGACGCCGCGGAAGAAGCACGTCCCGCCGCGCCGGTGGGTGCAAATCGTTAAGGCGAAGTGAATCTTGGCGCCGGCGATGCAAACCGGCCCGTGACTTGCGCCGAACATGAAACCACATTCAGCAACGACGGCCACGCTCACCGAGTCCGAACTCGATGAAATCCGCACGTTAATCGAGCAGCGCTCGGCGATTCTGTTTGATGCATCGCGCGAACGATTCTTTTCGACGCGCATACGAGAATATCTCGAGGAAAAGGAAATCACGGGAGGAAGGGAACTGCTGCAGCTGGTGAAGGGTTCCAGCACGGAGTACGAGGCTCTGCTGGAACGCTTGCTGACGCAGGAGACTTCATTCTTTCGTTACCCGGCGGTCTACGAAGCGCTGGAAAAGCGCATTTTGCCGGAAGTGCAGGAACGAAAATTCTGGCAAAGCCCGCGCACGCTGCGCATCTGGAGCGCGGGATGTTCCACGGGCGAAGAGGCGTATTCGATCGCGGTGACGTTGTGCGACGCGCTGAAATTCGCCGAAGCCTGGGAAATCGAGATTCTGGCGACGGACATCAGCCGCCGTGCGTTGCGTCACGCGGAACGCGGGGCCTACGCGAAACGCAGCCTGCAGGATTTGTCGCTGAGGCAGGTGGAGACATACTTCACCGCGACGAAGCATGGCTATCAGGTACGTCCGCGCATTCGCAAGATGATTTCTTTCGCGCAGATGAACTTGATTGAACCGGTGTACGTCGGCAAGTTGGACTGCATCTTCTGCATGAACGTGCTGATGTACTTTTCAGAAGTGCGGCGCTTGGCGATTCTGCGGCGGTTTTACGACGCGCTCGAACCCGGCGGATATTTTCTGCTGGGCCACTCGGAGACGCTTTCGCACGTGCCGATGAAATTCGAGCCTTTGGTAATCGGTGATTGCCGGATTTATCGCAAGCCGGTGAGCGGCGCGGAGCCGCACGCCGCGGCTGTACTCGTGGAGGAGAGTCTGTGAACGGGCCGAACCAGGAATCGGTCGAACTGTTCCTCCAGGAGGCTTCTGACAACCTCCAATATCTACGGGAGTACTCCGGGATGTTGCAGGAACCGCAGACCAGGCCCGAGGATCTCGAAAAACTCTATATTGCCGCGCATACGCTGGCCGGTACATCCGCAAGTTACAGCTTCCCGCAATTTTCCGAGGTGGCCGCGAAGATGGCGCACATTTTTCATTACGCCATGAACGCGACTCTTACGGCCGACATGCACGGTCCCCTAACGGAATTCATCTCCGATGCGATTTCCGTGCTGGAATTCGATCTGCTGCAGATCAGTTCAAGCGGCACCGAAACGGACGGAGACATTGCGGCATTCAAGCAACGCTATTCGTTCGCGTTTCCCGCGCCGCCATCCGCGCGAACCGCGAGCGAACATGGCGAGGAACCCGCGCAAACGGAAGAGCCCGCAGCGGAAGCGATCCCCGCATATTCGTATGTGGATCAACTGCCGCAAGACGGCGAGACCCCCGCGGAAGTCCTCGAATTCTTCGTTCCCGAGGCCGAAGAGCATTTGCAGGCCGTAACGGAATGCCTGTTGTCGCTCGAAGCCAATCCCAACGCCGAAGATATCAACCGCTTGTTCCGCTCGATGCACACGGTGAAAGGTTCCGCCGCGCAGGTCGGATTGCATCGTCTTTCAGCTGTGGCTCATCGCGTGGAAGATTTGATTGGGCAATTACGCGATGGATTACTGAAGCCCAGCGCGAACATCGTTGATATCTGCCTCGAGTCGGTGGATATCCTGAAGAAGTTCCTGCACAAGCAGTGGGCGAGCGACGAAGAAATGCGTGCCGCGGTGGACCCATTGCTTGCGCAGATCGCCGAACTGGCTCCGGAAGAAGCCGCCGAAGAAGCGACGCCAGAACAGGCCGCGCAGGCCGCCGGTGGAGAAAGAGCATCCGGCGAATTGGCAGCGCCAGCGAGCGCGAAACGGCGTGCGGCTCCTGAAGTGCTGCCTCAGGCGAAATCGGTGCGCATCTCGCTCGAGCGCCTGGACCGCATGATGAACGCCGTGGGCGAACTGGTGATCAACCGGACGCGCATGGTCGGACGCTTGTCTGAACTAGCCAAGCTCGTGGACGTTCTGAACTTTTCGAAGAGCCGCTTGTCGGGCAAGATTTCCGAATTTCAGGAGAAGCACGAATTCAGCCGGATCAGCCCGTCGCTAGTTCCCGGAAGTCACGCGCCGCAAATGGACACCTTCCGGCCGAATTTTTCGGGGATGCCGGCGATCATGTCGAACGATCTGCTGGAATTCAGCGATCTGGAAATGGATCGCTACGACGATTTCAATATCCTTTCGCGGTCGCTCACGGAAATCTCCGCGGACGTCAACGTGGTACTGACGCAACTGGAAGGGTTCATGGGACGCGTGGATTCGGATATTGACGAATTCACGAAACTCGCGCACCACCTGCAGGACGAAATCACCGCGGCGCGGATGGTGCCGATCGGAAACCTGTACACGCGACTGACGCGCACGGTACGAGATGCGGCCAACGCGACCGGCAAGCTCGTGGAACTGTCGCTCGAAGGCGCCGATACGGAACTCGACAACAACATCATCCAGCACGTTTCCGATCCGCTGATTCACCTGGTGCGAAACGCGGTGGCTCACGGCGTGGAAGACCGCTACGCGCGCCAGCGGACTGGCAAGTCCGACAAGGGCCGCATTAGCGTGCGTGCCTATCACCGCGGGAATCATATCTTCATCGAAGTGGAAGACGACGGCCGTGGAATTGATTACGAAAGCGCGCGACGACGCGTAGTGGAAATGGGCGCGATGTCGTCCGTCGCCGCGGACGAGCTTACCGAACGCGAGCTGCGCGAATTTCTCTTCCGTCCCGGGTTCACTACGGCTGCTTCGATGACGGAGCTGGCTGGCCGCGGTGTTGGCTTGGATGTCGTGCGCGCCAACGTTCACGCGCTGAACGGAGAAATCGAAGTCCGCTCCGAACCCGGGAAAGGCGCGTGTTTCACGGTAAAAGTCCCGCTAACCCTGATCATCTCGCAGGCGCTTTTCGTGCGCTGCGGGACTTCGGTATTCGCGCTGCCGCTGGCGGTGGTAGAAGAAATTCGCCGGCTGAAGCCGGGCGAAATCGAAGACGTTGGCGGGAAGCTGCTCACCAAGGTTCGCGATGTGGTGACCGAAGTTGTGCGGCTCGACTTGCAACTCGCGTTGCCGCCGCTGGAACCGCTGAATGGCTATTTCCACATGGTCATCGTGAAAGTCGCGGGCAAGCAGGTGGGCGTCGTGGTGGAAGAGGTTCTCGGTAAAGACGAAATCGTCATCAAGAACCTCGGCGACTATCTCCGTGGCGTTAAACTTTTCCCCGGCACGACGATTGCGCCGGACGGCAGTTTGATTCTGCTGATTGATTTGAATCGCCTCGCTTCCGCGGACACGGCGGAAAGAAATGCCTTGCCGGCGTCGTCCCCCGCAGCGCGCGTATTTGCGCCGGGAGCGGAAGCAGTGGCGGCGGGCAGCATTCCGTCCGAGGCTGTGGACTCGGTGGAGAACGATCGCGTGGTCGTGGTGGCCGACGATTCGATAAGCGTCCGCAAATTCGTGGGAAGAATGCTGGAGAAGGCCGGGTATCGCGTGAAGTTGGCGTCGGATGGTCTGGAGGCTTCGGAGATCGTAGCGCAGCACGGCTGCCATCTGGTGATCACCGACCTCGAAATGCCGCGCATGAACGGATACGAATTGATGGCGCATTTGCGCCAAGATCCGGTCACGAGGTGGATTCCGGTCCTGGTGGTGACTTCGCGCGCTGGCGCAAAGCACCGCGATCGTGCAATGAAAGAAGGCGCCTCGGGATTTTTGACCAAGCCGGTGCAGGAAGATCAGCTGGTCGCGAAGGTGGACGAACTGATCGGCACGGAACAGCCGCAAGAACGCCCGGCGATGAACGTGCCGGCGCGGCAGGATTGAGACGATGAAAGCGCCAGAAAAGAAAATTCGAGTGCTGGTGGCTGATGATTCCGCCTTCATGTGCAAGGTCCTGAAGGAAATCATCAGTTCAGACCCACAGCTCGAAGTGGCCGGGACGGCGCGCGATGGCCGGGAAGCCGTGGCGCTGGCGGAATCGCTGCGTCCGGACGTCATCACCATGGACATCAATATGCCGCACCTGGACGGGCTGCAGGCGACGGAATTGATCATGTCGCAGCATCCGCGGCCTATCGTGATCGTCAGTTCGGAATCGCGCGAAGGCGCTTCTGGGACGTTGCGTGCGCTCGAACTCGGCGCGATTGACTTCGTGCCCAAGCCTTCGAGCGGCATTGATTTAGACATGAGAAGCGTGCGCGAAGAGTTGACGCGGAAGCTTAAGATGGCCGCAAAAGTTCGCGTGGTGCGCACCGCTACGCTTTCCAGGCTTCCGGCAGCACACGCCCCCGTTTCGTTGCCAAAGAATCCGATGAACGCCGCAACCTTGAATGGCACGGGCGGCAAAGTTCCTATCGTCGTGATTGCCGCATCCACGGGTGGGCCCGCGGCGGTAATGCGCGTGGTAGCGGGATTGCCGAAGGATTTGCCGGCGGCGGTGCTGCTGGTGCTGCACATGCCCGCCGCGTTTACGAAACAATTTACGATTCAGCTCGCAGAAATCGCGCAACTGCCGGTGAAAGAAGCGGAATCGCAAGAGCCACTACAGGCGGGGATGATCTATCTCTGTCCCGGAGCGAATCATTTGCGGCTCTCTTCGATTGGGAAAATTGCGCTGGATGGTGGCCCGAGAATCGAGGGCTATCGTCCGTGCGCGGATGTTGCGCTGGAAACCGTCGCAGCCTATGCGCGGCCGCTCACCGTGGCCGTGGTATTGACGGGAATGGGCAACGATGCAGCTAAAGGTGTGCTGGCAGTGAAAGCGGCAGGCGGCTATGTGATCGCGCAGGACGAAGCGACGTCCGTAATTTTCGGCATGCCGGCTGAAGCAATCAAGACCGGCGTGGTGGATGAAGTTCTTGGCCTCCATGACATCAGCGGTGCGATCGAAAAAAGGATCGCGAAAATCTGCAGGATGGCGCCGGTGGGTGTGCGATGAAGATTGCAAGCCAGGATGGAGCGAAGGCACGCCGGTCGCACTCAACGGAAGCAGTGATCCTCTTCTGCATTGGAAACCAGACGTTTGCGATCGCCGCAGAGGCTGTGCAGGAAATCCGCAGCACGGATAGTTTGGCCACGGCCGCCGTGGAAATCGAGCAAGCCGAAGTCCCCAAGGTGCGCCATCTCGTCGAGCGCGGACACCGGACGTATTACGTCGTGAGCGGCTGCGCGCATTTCGGATTGCGCGTCACGCGGCCCACTTTGGTGTTGATACTCCGGCAAATTCGCGCGGCAGTGCTGGTGGATTCAATCGAACGCATGGCCGAAATTCCCAGGGTGTACGCGCTTCCGGAGGGATTCCACGGAGAAGAGCGGCAGTGGTACCGCGGCCTTGTGTATTTGGAAGATCGCGTGATTCCAGTGGTCAATCCGGCGGGATTTCTGACTCCACAGGAATTCGGCAGGCTGGACATCGCCTCGAAAGCGGCTCTCGCGCGCACTGAAATGGAAGGAGCGGTGCAATAAGCATGAGCGGAGCGGAAAATCGCGGACGGGAATCATGGGTGTTGCTGCAAGTCGGCAACCGCCGGTTTGCTTTGCCTGCGCATTCCGTGATGGAACTGGCTCCGCCCGTGCGCTTGCATCATTTTCCTCATGCTTCACCGCCGATTGTCGGCGTGATTGTCAGGCGCGGCCGGATCGTTCCGGTGTATGACGTTGCTCCGGTCTTATGCGGGAGAGAATCATCGGTGCATCGATTCTATTTAGTTGCCCAGCGGACGTTTGGCAAGCACGAGGAAGCCGGCGCGATTCCTGTGAACGGAGAATGCGAACTCGCGACTGCTGAGATGCTTGCTCCCGCAGGCGACAGCCCGAACTATTTCGCCGGCAAGCTCGAAATTCACGATGAAGACATCGCGGTGCTGGATTTGGAGAAGCTCGTGACTGCTTCACAGAAGTCTGCCAGCGAAGCGCGCCACGCCGAGGTCCCGCGATGAACGCGCTCGCTAATCTTCCGCGCATTTTGCTGGTGGACAGCAACGTTTACTTCGCAAAACGGGTCGGCGAAGCATTGCAGCAGCTCGGGTTTGAAGTCGTGCCGTGCACGCAGGCTGCATATGCATTGACGATGCTGGAATGGAATGCACCGTCGGCGATTCTGTGTGCCACAAATTTGCGCGAAATGGGAGCGCTGGAAATGGCGCCGATTCTGCGCGCCGATCCCAAGACCGCGCACATCGCGTTGATAGCTGTCGGTGGCGGAGGCAGCGATCAAGCGCTGCTGGAAGCGTATCGCGCGGGTTGCGACGATTTCGTGGATCGCCGCCGCACTCCCACAGACATCGCCGCGCACGTGCGCAGCTTTTTGGTGAGCCGCCAGGATGGTTTTCAGCCGACTCAGATGTTGACCAGCGCGGAAACGGATTTGAGCGGCAGTTTGCAGCACCTCGATTTGCCGGGCGTGATTCAGATGCTCGAACAGGCGCGACAGACCGGCGCATTGCACATCAATGCCAGCGATCTGGATGGCATCATCTTCTTCGAGGCCGGACAGATCATTCACGCGGAGTGCAACCTGCTCTTCGGCGACGAAGCGGTGACGCGAATCGTCGCCGCGTGCCAGAACGCGGAAAAGGGCGTGTACAAGTTCGTGTACGGAGCGACGGCTGCACAGCGCACGGTGTTGCGCTCCGCCACCGATTTATTGCTCGACGCGATGCGCGATTTCGACGAATCTGAACGCGATAAAGTGGAGAACGAATTGTCATGAGCGAAACGCAAACACTCACGGCTGCCCGCATTCCGACGGTGTATTTCATTGACGATAGCGCGACGATGCGCGAAGTGATCAAGATCGCATTCCGCAAGGAAAATATCCACGTCATCACCTGCGCCGATGCCGCATCCGCGCTCGCGCAATTCGGCGAAGCCGCCCCGGACGCGGTGATCACCGATGTGATCATGCCGGATAAAGATGGATATGAAGTGTGCCAGTTCATCAAGGACCACGAGCAGTTCGGAAAAACCCCCGTCATCTTGATGTCGGGCGTGGTGAATCGCACGGTTGCCGAGAAAGCGATGCTGGTAAAAGCCGATGAGCTCGTGCGCAAGCCCTTTCAGCCGCAAGATCTGATCGCGCGCGTGAAGAGCCTTCTGAATCCCGCAGCCGCTAAAGCCAGCGGCTCCTTGCGTGAGGAAGATGCCAATGCCACACACGCTGCCTCGCGCGTTCTGGGAAGTCTATTTTCCGCAACTTCGGCGAACACCAATCCGCCGGAAGCATCTGTCTTACGCAATGAAGCACCGACCGCATTCGCGCCACGTCGATCAGTCGCACCCACACCGCGCGCTTATCCCGTGGCGCCTGCTGCTCCGGTACTTCGTGCTCCGGCTCCGCCAGCGGCGGACACGCAAAAATTGCGCAACGAAGTTCTCCGCCTGGAATTACTAGTGAAGAAGCTGCAAGCGGAGCTCGAGGCCCAAAAGCAGTATTGCAACGCGCTGGAGGCTCACTTCAAGACGCTGCAAGAAACGGTATAGCCAGCGTTTCCCTCACATCGCCGCAAACATTGTTCCGAGGCTTTTAGTCGTTCCCTCGAAGCTCGCTTTCCCGCCACCTGATGGACTTGGAATTTCATCCTCGCGATGTCAAAATCCCTCCGGCAAGTCACCGTCCAACCAAGAGACGATGCCGATGCCGGGAGTTTGAAGATGAAACCAAAGACGAGCGCTTTAGCCGCAATTCTGTTTGCCGGTTTACTGTCATTGGGACTAGTGTCTCGACCCGCCCGCTCCGCGGACGCACTCGATTCGCCTTCGCGGAGTTTCGAATTCAGTTCGATTGTGCATGTACCAGCGATGCCGGCTGGGAACAAAGAACTCCGATTGTGGATTCCGCTGCCGTACGAAGAAACATACCAGTCCGTCAGCAACCTCAAAATCGAGAGCCCTTTTTCGTATCATATTGAACGCGAAAAACAATACGGCAACCGTTATGCGTATATCGTAGTCAGCGCCGCCAAAGCCCAAGCTCCATTTGATATCCGCGTTTCGTTTCACGTCCAGCGGTTCGAGCACCGCGTTTCTCTCGACGGGAAGAATGAACCGCCGGACCGGCCGGCCATCGCCACCACGCGCTTCCTGCAGCCTGACCGCCTGGTTCCCATTAACGGTGTGATTGAAAATATCTCGCAACAGGAAACGCAAGGGGTGACCGCGCCGCTGGACAAGGCCCGGCATATCTACAACTACGTGATTGCGACCATGCACTACGACCACAACGGCACGGGTTGGGGCCACGGAGACGCCGTGTGGGCCTGCGATTCCAAGCACGGGAATTGCACCGATTTTCACTCTCTTTTTATCGGGATGGCCCGTGCCGCGGGAATTCCCGCTCGTTTTGAAATCGGATTTCCCTTGCCAACTAACGCCCACGACGGCGCGATCACCAGCTACCACTGCTGGGCGCAATTCTACGTCCAAGGCATCGGGTGGATTCCGATTGATGCCTCCGAAGCCTGGAAACACCCGGAAAAGCATGACTATTTCTTCGGTGCGACGGACGACAATCGCGTGAAGATGTCATTGGGCCGCGACATTCGCTTGAATCCGCCGCAGAAGGGCGATCCGCTGAATTATTTCGTGTATCCGTACGCGGAATTGGATGGGAAGCCCTTTGCTGATTTGAAGAATGATTATTCGTTCCGTGACGATCCGATTTCGAATGGAGCGAGCGTGACGAGCACCGGCAGCGACTAGCGGGTTGGCTTTCAAGGATGCGTGCGAAACGCTTGAGCCGTTGCGCTCGTTTCAATCGAGCCCTTTACCACGTAAAAACTGGCGGGCCACGTCGGCGATATCGCGATGCTCGCCGTCCACTTCGTAGTTCATCTTGCGCATTTCCGCATCGTCGATTTTACCGCTCAGTTCCAGTAGGGCCCCGCGCACCTCGGGAAAGCGCGCAAGCGTGTCCACGCGGACGATCGGCACGGCTTCATACGGTGGAAAATAGTGTTTGTCGTCTTCTAGCATCGCCAGGTCGCGCGCGGACAGCAAACCATCCGTTGAATTGCCGGCCACCAAGTCCACTTGTTTATCGAGCAGCGCCCGATACAGCAAACCCAGATCCATAATTCGCGGCGGTTCAGCGAACGAGAGACCGTACGTGCGCGCAAGGCCTTCGTAGCCGTCCGGCCGCTCCATGAACTCGTAACCAAAGCCGGCGCGCCAGTGCGGAGCGTAGGGCGCGGCATCTGAGATCGTTTTCAGATGAAGGCTCCGCGCGTCTTCTCCACGTACCACGATCGCGAAGGTATTGTTGAATCCCAACGAGGGCAGGACCTCCAAATCGAAACGCTGCTTATACTCGCTTTGCACGCGGCGAAAGACGCCTGAGGGGTCGGATTCCAGTGCATCGTGCAGAATGGCTGTGAGCGCGGTGCCGGTGTATTCCACATACGTGTCGATGCGGCCCGCCAGCAGGGCTTGCTGGCAAATATAGGAGCCCGCGAGATAAAAGCGTCGCGTCACCGGCTGGTGAAGACGTGCCTCCAGGTGCTGCGCGACAATTTCTCCTAATAGCGATTGTTCCGAGAAATTCTTCGAGCCGACGACTACGCCCGAATGGCGGCCCGGATTGCAGGCAGCGAGAAAACCGGAAGCACACAGACCGCAGAAACCAGCGAGCAGGGTACGCCGGTTCATGCGCGTACGGGCCGCATGCGACGTTCCAGAAGGCCGAGTAGGAAATCAGCTGCGAGTGCGAGAAGGGCCGCTGGAATTGCACCGGCGAGGATCAATTGATTATTGACCATCGCCAATCCGCGAAAGATGAATTCGCCGAGGCCTCCGGCGCCCACCGCCGCGGCGATCGTGGCGATGCCAATGGTCAACACCGTTGCCACGCGTACGCCGGCGAGAATCGTCGAGAACGCCAGCGGGATTTCAACCTTCATCAAAATTTGGGATTCGGTCATGCCCATGCCACGGGCGGCTTCGCGAACCGGCGCGTCCACGCCGGAAATTCCTGCCACCGTATTGCGAATGATCGGAAGCAGCGCATAGAGCGCAAGAGCGGTGATGGCCAGTCGGTCGGCGCGGCCGCCGAGCCAGGGAATCGGGAGCAAAAAACCGAACAGCGCAAGACTGGGAATCGTTTCGGCGATGTTGGCCCCGCCGAGAATCGGAGTCGAAAGCCAAGGACGGCGCGCCACCAGCACACCCAGCGGTATGCCCACGACAACCGCAATGAGCATGGCGATCCCGACGAGCCATACGTGTTCCAGAGTGCTCTGCAGGATTTCGCTGTGGTGGCGCACAAAAAATTCCAGCAAGTTCATAATTTCCTCTCCGCGCTCTCGTACAATCGCAGATTTTCTACATACGCAGCCGCCACGGGCTCGGTCGCATTAAAGAATTCCTTGGGTGAATAGACTCCCACGAGTTTGCCGGCATCCAGCACGGCAATCCGCGTGCCGAGCAGAAGCGCTTCGCCGACATGGTGAGTGACGATCACGATCGTCTTCCTGAGATTTTGTTGCACTTCCTGGAATTCGCATTGGACTTCGGCGCGCGTGAGCGGATCGAGCGCGCCGAATGGTTCGTCCATCAGCAGAATGGGCGGGTCGGCGGCAAGTGCCCGGGCGATCCCGACGCGTTGTCGCTGCCCGCCGGAAAGTTCGTGGGGATAGCGGCGCGAATATTCTCCGGATTCGAGACCGACGAGTTTCAGCAAATGCGCCACGCGCGAACGAACGCGCTCCTTGGGCCAGCGCTCCAGACGCGGCAACAGAGAAACATTCTGTTCGACTGTGTAATGCGGAAAGAGGCCGACGTCTTGAATCACGTACCCGATTTGCCGCCGCAAGGTGATTGGATTCCAGTCGAGCGTGGAGCGGCCGTTAACGCGCACTTCGCCGCTGGTTGGCTCGAGCATGCGATTGATGAGCTTGAGTGCCGTTGATTTTCCCGCGCCGCTGCGGCCCAGCAGTGCTACCGTCTCGCCTCTCGGCACAGACAGATTCAAGTCGCTGAGCAGATTTCGCCCGCCGGCAAGCTGGTAGCCAGCATGGCGGAATTCGATGACCGGTTCTTGCTCGGCGACGGGACTTCCATGATTCTCGGAGGGCATGCGGTCCAGACGGCGGAATGAAAGGGCGCGTCGCACGCAGGCTAACAAGCGGCGGATGGATGTGTCAAACCAGGCGGCTTGCGACCACTCGCGGCAGGCGCCAAAACAGCTTGCCGAGGTGCTCCAAGTCAGAGTATAAGCGGCGCAATTCCTGGAGGCGAGAATTTTTGCCGCGAACGACCAAAAGATGACAAACCCGTCGAAGATTCAGAGTGGCGACTCGGCCGCTGCGGGCTCGCAATTGTCCCCGTCAGGCGCACCGTCCGCAGAAATTTCATCGCGGTTGAGCGAGGCATCGAGTTGGCTATGGAACAAGGACTTGGCGCCGATCCCGCCCGACCGGCGGACGTGGGGAACGTACAACTACGCGGCGCTCTGGATCGCCATGAGCGTCAACATTCCCACCTATATGCTGGCGAGCGCCATGATTGCCGGTGGGATGAATTGGAAGCAGGCAATCTTCACGGTCTTCCTCGGGAACGTGATCGTGCTGATTCCGGTGCTGCTCAACGCCCACGCCGGCGCGGAATACGGCATTCCATTTCCGGTTTTCGCGCGATCTTCCTTCGGCGTGCTTGGTGCGAACGTTCCGGCAGTGCTGCGCGCACTGGTGGCATGCGGCTGGTTCGGTATTCAAACGTGGATCGGCGGCGAAGCGATCAATACGTTGCTCGCCGCGGTCCTGCCCGGTTGGAACCACCCATGGCTGTGCTTTCTCGGCTTCTGGCTGTTGAATCTAGCAGTGATTTTACGCGGCATTGAAACGATTCGGTTCCTGCAGGGCGTCACTGCCCCGGCGTTGTTGATCCTGGGAATCGCGATGCTCGGATGGGCGTTCACCAAGGCCGGCGGTTTGGGCCCGATGCTTTCGGCGCCGTCGCAATTTCATTCCTTCAACGAGTTTTTCGCGTTCTTCATTCCGTCGCTCACTGGTGTGGTCGCTTTCTGGGCGACGGTCGCGTTGAACATTCCGGATTTCACTCGCTACGCGAAAGGCCAGCGCGAGCAGATGGTCGGGCAAGCGCTGGGCCTTCCCACCGCCATGACGTTTTACTCATTTATCGGGATCGCGGTCACATCGGCGACGGTGATCGTTTTCGGGCACGCGATCTGGGATCCGGTGGTGGTGCTGAGCCATCTGGGGAATCCCATCGCGGTAGTCGTTGCGATGTTGGCGCTGTTACTCGCGACGCTCAATGTGAATGTGGCCGCGAACGTCGTGTCGCCCGCGAACGATTTTTCGAACCTCTACCCGCGAAAGATCAGTTTCAAGATTGGCGGCGTGATCACCTGCTTTATCGGACTGCTGATGCAGCCCTGGCGATGGCTCTCGAGCCACGGCAGCTACGTGATGGGCTGGCTGGTAGGATATTCCAGTTTCCTAGGGCCGATTGCAGGAGTGATGATCGCGGATTATTACCTGGTGCGGAAACGTGTAATCGCGACGGACGATTTATTCGAGCACGAGGGCATTTATGAATATATGCGCGGATTCAATTGGCGTGCGATTGGCGCTCTCGCCGCGGGAATCGGGGTGGCCTTGAGCGGTCTTGAAGTTCCCGCCCTGCATGGCCTGTATCCCTACGCTTGGTTTGTGGGGTTCACGGTGTCGTTCTTCCTTTATCTGTTGCTGATGCCCCGACGCCAGAATCCGTCGGCCAGTCGCGAAGCGGCTCACACCTAGAAGCGGAAGCTCCGGTTGAAATATTAGCCTCTGTGACTGCTCAGAAATTTCTGAATATCGCGGAGGACTTTCAGCAGCATCGCTTCGGTAAGCTTGCCAGTGAACGTATTCTGCTGGCTGGGATGATAGGAAGCGAAAAGCCGCGGGAGGCCGCCGGGAAGCTTGTAACTTGCACCGTGGCGAAAGGGAAATGCGGCCAGACTTGGTATCTGCCCGCGCTCTTTTAGCAAGCCTAAGTACGATCGCATGGCAATGCTGCCAAGCACCAGGATGGCCCGTGGGCGCAGAATTTCCAGTTCTCGTTCGAAAAATGGACGGCAATTCGCCAGTTCCGAAGGCAATGGCTTATTGGCGGGCGGGGCGCAACGAAGTGTTGCGGCGACGTAAGCATTTTTAAGAATCAGGCCATCTCCGCGGTGCGTAGAAGTCGGCTGATTCGCGAAGCCGGCGCGAAACAGGACCTTATAAAGAAAATCGCCGGAACGATCGCCGGTAAAAACGCGGCCGGTGCGATTTCCGCCATGCGCGGCAGGAGCCAGACCGAGGACCAGCAACTCGGCGGGAGGATCGCCGAAGCCGGGGACGGGCTTGCCCCAGTAATCCCAATTCAGAAACGAACGCCGCTTGGTTTTCGCTACCTGCTCGCGGTAACGCACCAGGCGCGGACATTTGCGGCAGTGAACGATTTCCTGGTTGAGCTGATCTAATTCGTTCAAATTCGGTCTCTGCGAGAAAGCTACCATGAATCCTCGCGGGCGGTGTATACGTCTACTGTACTGATAGCGAGCGGGGCCGCTCGTTTGCAATTAACAGGTTTCCCTCTAGAATCACTAGCGAGCTAACTACCGGAGACACCGGCTTTCGATGGATAGCGCACCCGAAAAAATTGTCGTTTTGGACCCCGACTCCCGCGCTCGGGAAGAAATGCGCTCTGCCTTGCAGACTGCTGGATACGATGTTGCGGCTTTCGCAACCAGCCGCGAAGGGCTCGACGCTATCCAACAGGGCGGCGCCGACATCGTGCTGATGGATGCTTCTTTACAGAATCCCAGTGCGAGCGAAATGATAGCGGCGGTTCGGGGCACCCCCAAAACGACGACCACTCGAGTTTTTCTCGCGGTGGGGTCTAGTGCCGAAGATCGAGCCGCAGCAATGGATTTGGGGGCGAATGATGCAATCTCGAAGCCCCTGGATACCAGGGAAGTGCTGGCGCGCGTGCGTGCGCGCTTGCGCGTTCAAAGGATCGAAAAGGATCTGCGCGATAAGATGCGCATCGCGGAAGAGGGGCAGCAGATCGCTCATACCGCCTTCGAAGCGCTGGCCGTCACCGAGAAAATGACCAGCGACGCTTTTTCTCTCGACCGCAAGCTCAAGACCGGATTTGCGGCGGTATTCGCAATCGCGATTCTGATGGCCGGAATCTATTTCCTGTTTGCGCGCAGCGCTCAGAAGGTGACGCAGCGCTCCAATTCGATTCTGACCAAACTCGAAGGCGGCATCCTGCGCCAGCAGGATTTGATTGCCCAGGCGCGAAAACTTCGCGCGGAGCAAGGGCTCGCCGATTCAACCCCTGCCGGAAAAGACGATTTGAAAAAGCAGGCCCAGGACTTGAAGCAGAAAATGGCCAATGCGAATCCCAACGATGCAGCCAGCCTGCAAAAAGAATTGGCGGAGACCAACGCGCGACTGGAACGGCTCGAACATCAAGGAGAAGCCGCCCAAAGCATCATTCCGGCAGATGTGCAGTCCGTGTGTCTGCTGCACGTAGCGGTGGCGTTCAACGATGAGCAGACGGGCAAGCGATTGCGTTACGGCGGCCTGAATCAAGATGGCGAACCGATACAAGACAGCGATGGCAATCCGGTTTTAACGCTGGACGGAAATGGACCGGAAGTGAAGCTGGACGTATTTGGCACGGGCTTCTTGGCCGGTGCGGACGGAACGGTGATTACGAACCGGCACGTCGCGGAACCCTGGTGGAAGAACGACGACCTTTCCTCCATGACGAAACAGGGATTGCAGCCGCAGATATCCGTCATCCGCGCTTATTTCCCGGGCGATCCCCGCGCGTTTCATACCGAAATCCACCAGATTTCGCAGGAAACCGATTTGGCGGCGATGCGCGTGGATATGCAAGGACTGAAGCGCTCGGTGCTGACGATTGAAACGGCCAAGGGAGGGGCCATGAGCGGGCAGCCCATTATCCTGATGGGCTACGCCACCGGACTGGCGGCGATTCTGGCGCGCACCGACGAGGACACTGCCCAGGAGATTCTGAAGAAAAGCGGCAGTGATGTTTCTCAGGTACTCGACGACTTGGCCCAACGGAATCTCATTCGTCCTTTGATCACGCAAGGGCACATTGGCGATATTTTACCGGACAAAATCGTCTTCGACGCGCAAACGACCTCCGGGGGTTCGGGCGGTCCTCTCTTCGACCGTGAAGGCAAGGTCATCGGCGTCACCTACGCGGTATTGAAGGGTTTCGGCGGCTCGAACTTCGGAATTCCGATACGGTTTTCCGAGCCGCTCTTGAAGCATTAAGGCCGCTGCGCAAATTGTTTCGCGCAACGCCTCGACGAAATTGACACGGCCCACCGGCGCGGCTAGCATAGTTTCAGCGATTGTTCCTTCGGGCGTCCCCGAGGGTGTGCCTGCCGAATTTGGACGACTGCGTCTATCGTGTATGGAAACTAACTCGCGTTCGCAAAACATTCTGCATCGAATTGTCGAAGCACGGATTGCTTCGATCGCGCATCGCAAGCGCGTGCTGCCGAAAGTCGCGCTGAAGATCGCGGTCGAGAAAGTTGCAGCACCGCGCGATTTCGCCGGTGCGCTTTCGCGCGCCGGCAATATCAACATCATTTCCGAGTTGAAGAAGGCTTCGCCCTCTCGTGGAGTCATTCGTCAGGAATACGCACCGGCGGCGCTGGCCGCGAGCTTGGAAGAAGCCGGGGCAGCCGCCCTCTCCGTGTTGACCGAGGAGGATTTCTTTTCCGGATCGCTTGCGGACTTGAAAGAGGCCAGTAAAGTGACGAAGATTCCGGTCCTGCGCAAGGACTTCATCGTAGACCCGTGGCAAGTGTGGGAAGCGCGAGCCGCGGGCGCGGATTCGTTCTTGCTGATCACCGCAATTCTGGACGATGCCAACTTGCGGGAGTTGCTCGAGCTCGGCCGTTCGCTGAAGATGGAAGCGTTAGTCGAAGTTCATTCGCGCGAAGAACTGGAACGGGCGCTCGCAGCCGGCGCGCGAATTATCGGCGTCAACAACCGCGATTTGCGCGATTTTCAGGTGCATGTGGAAACATCGCTCGAACTGGCCGAAGCAATTCCGGACGATTGTATTGCCGTAAGTGAATCAGGGCTGCGCTCGCATGACGATCTAGTTCGCTTGCAGCGCGCCGGGTTTGACGCATTTCTTATAGGCGAGCAGGTGATGCAAAGCGCCGACCCGGCCGCGGCTTTACGAGCCTTGCGCGAGCCGGCGGGAGTGGGGCACTCAGCGGCGTGATGAGCCCGTTATGGTGAAGGTAAAAATCTGCGGGATCACGAATTGGACCGACGCGCGGAACGCGTTGGAAGCCGGAGCAGACTTCCTGGGTTTCAATTTTTACCGCAAGAGCCCGCGTTATATCGCGCCGGCTGCGGCGCGACGGATTGTAAGGCGCTTACCTGAAGGAGTCTCGTCGGTGGGGGTTTTCGTGAATGAACCTGAAGAGGAAACGCTTTTGATCGCGCGCCAAGTAGGTTTGGATTTTCTGCAACTGCACGGCGATGAGACGCCCAAGGTGGTCTCGCACCTGCGGCGAACTCTCCCGGTGATCAAGGCGCTGCGAGTTCACGGTGCGTTGCGTAGTGCAGAACTGGCGCGATTCAAAGCAGCGTCGGCGGTGTTGATCGACGGCTTCGATCGTAAGCTCCGCGGCGGCACCGGCAAGCGGGTTGACTGGAAACTGGTGAAGCGCGCCAGCCGCAAACGGCGCATCTTTCTGGCTGGAGGCGTAACGCCGGAAAATGCCGCGGAAGCCGTGATCACGGCTCAGCCCTACGCCATTGACGTGTGCAGCGGAGTCGAATCGCGCCCGGGCAAGAAAGATGCTCGACGAATGAGGGCGCTGGTGCAGGCGGTGCGAACCGCTAGGAAAAAGACAAAGCGATGAGTGCCATCCCACAACTCGTGCCGGACTCGCGCGGACGCTACGGCCCCTTCGGCGGGCGTTATGTGCCGGAAACTTTGATGGCGCCCCTCGAGGAACTCGAACGGGCCTACGCCGGGGCACGCGCGGACAGCAGCTTTCAAGCGGAACTCGATGAGTTGCTGCACAATTTCGCCGGACGGCCGACGCCACTCCAGTTTGCTTCGCGCTTGACGGCGCAATTAGGCGCCCCGCGCATTTACATCAAGCGCGAAGATCTGCTGCACACCGGCGCGCACAAAATAAATAACGCGCTCGGCCAGGCCCTGCTGGCCGCGCGCATGGGCAAAAAACGCATCATCGCGGAAACCGGAGCAGGCCAGCACGGAGTGGCGACCGCGACGGTCGGAGCGCGCTTAGGGCTTACCTGCACGGTCTACATGGGCACGGAGGACATGGAGCGCCAGAAGCTAAACGTGTTTCGGATGCGCTTGCTCGGCGCCGAAGTAATCGGCGTGGATTCCGGCAGCCGCACGCTGAAGGACGCCATCAACGAAGCGATGCGCGATTGGGTCACGAATGTCGCGACATCGCATTATTTGCTGGGTTCGGTCCTCGGCGCGCATCCCTATCCGCAAATCGTGCGGGACTTTCAGAAGGTGATCGGTGAAGAGGCACGCGCGCAAATTCTGCACGCGGAAGAGCGTTTGCCGGACACTTTGATCGCCTGTGTGGGAGGAGGTTCGAATGCGATCGGGCTGTTTCATGCGTTCATTCCCGATAAGTCCGTGAAGATGATCGGAGTGGAGGCAGGCGGGCGAGGAATGTCGCTCGGCGAACACGCAGCCCGGCTTGCCGCGGCGAGCGGCTTCAGCGGAGCGCGGCCTGGAGTGCTGCAAGGAACGTACACGTACATTTTGCAAACGGCCGACGGCCAGATCTCAACGACCCATTCCATTTCAGCGGGGTTGGATTATCCAGGCGTAGGTCCCGAACATGCCTGGCTCGCACAACAAGGTAGAGCCGAATACTGCGCTGCGAGCGATGAAGAAGCGGTGGACGCCGCGCGCACTCTGGCGCGGCTGGAGGGCATCATCCCGGCTCTGGAATCCGCGCATGCGCTCGCGGAGCTGATTCGCCGCGCCCCGCGCATGAAGAAAGACGAGCTCGTGATTCTGAATCTTTCCGGCCGCGGCGACAAAGACATGGAAATTCTTTCGCGCTATGTCTGAGCCCGCAGCCTCGCAGACTGCCATTGGCTCCAAGCGCGCCGGTCGCATCGCGCACCGGTTTCGCGAACTCGCCGACGCAAGCGAGTTGGGCTTGGTTGCATACATCACGGCGGGCGACCCATCGCTCGCGGCTACCGAAAAGATCGTCCTGGCTGCCGCGGAAGCCGGCGCGGACGTGATTGAACTGGGCGTCCCGTTCAGCGATCCTGTCGCGGACGGTCCCACGATTCAACGGGCCAGTGAACGCGCCTTGCGCAGCGGCACCACGCTCGCGGGTGTGATTGAGCTGGTTCACAAAATTCGCGCGCACTCTGATGTTCCGCTCATTCTGTTCAGCTATTTCAACACGGTCCTGCAGATGGGACTTGAGAAGTTCGCCACGGATGCCGCATCTGCGGGAGCCGACGGCGTGCTGATCACGGATCTGACGCCCGAGGAGGCCGAGGAATACCGGGCGACCATGCAAACGCACGGGCTCCATACGATTTTTCTCGCGGCGCCCACCTCCACGGATGCGCGGCTCGCGCGAATTGCGCAGGCGTCGAGCGGATTTCTCTACCTCATTTCGCGTGCAGGCGTCACTGGAGCAAGAGAAGCTTTGCCGCCAGAATTGCCTACACTCGTTCGCCGCACACGGAAGTTCACTTCGTTGCCCATCGCGGTCGGATTCGGCATATCGCTGCCGACGCATGTGACGGTTCTTGGGGGCATCGCCGACGCCGCGGTTGTCGGCTCGGCGATCATGGCCGAAGTTGAGAAAGCCGCAACTACAGAAGCGGCTGCGAGCGCCGTCGGTGCACTGATTCGTTCGTTGAAGTCCGCGGCGCGCAGTGGAGTCAGCCGGCGCAGCAGCGAAGTGCCGTAGAAGGATTCGGAGTCCAGACGAACTTTGCAACAGCTTTCCCGGTTTGCAGTAAACTTCTCTCGCACTTTTTCGATGTAAATGCAGCAACAGGAGCATGGATGGATAAGCGTGTGGCCAATGCGGATGCCGCCATTGAGGTTATTCAAGATGGCGCCACCATCTTGCTCGGGGGCTTCGGCTTGTGTGGCATTCCAGAGAATCTGATCGCAGCGCTTCGTCGTAGGGGTTCTAAGGATTTGACGCTGGTATCGAATAACGCGGGCGTGGACGATTTTGGCATCGGCCAACTGCTGCAGAGCAAACAAGTCAAAAAGATGATCGCGAGTTACGTGGGCGAAAACAAAACCTTCGAACAACTCGCTCTGAAGAAGGAAATTGATGTGGAGTTAAATCCACAGGGAACTCTGGCCGAACGCATTCGCTGCGGCGGCGCGGGAATTGCAGCGTTCTACACGCCAACAGGCTACGGAACGATGGCCGCCGAGGGTAAAGAAGTCCGAGAGTTCAATGGCCGCCCGCACGTGCTGGTGCCGTCGTTGCGCGGCAATTTTGCATTCATCAAGGCCTGGAAGGGGGACCGCTGGGGGAATCTCGTCTACCGCAAGACCGCGCGAAATTACAATGCCGTGATGGCCACGGCGGCGGATTATGTGATCGCTGAGGTGGAGCAAATTGTGGATTTGGGCGCTCTCGACCCTGATTGCGTGCATACTCCGGGAATCTTTGTGGATGCGATTTTTCAGGGCGCGAATTATGAGAAGCGCATCGAGCGCCGAACCGTGCGAAAGCGTTAGGAGCTGCGAATGCATTCTGAAATCGACAAACGCGAACTGATCGCGCGCCGCGTGGCGCAGGAATTGCGCGACGGCTACTACGTCAATCTGGGGATTGGGCTGCCCACGCTCATCCCCAACTATCTGCCGCCGGGCATGGAGGTCATTCTGCAATCTGAGAACGGCATGCTCGGTATCGGCCCCTATCCTTACGAAGGCGAGGAAGATCCGGATCTAATCAACGCCGGTAAGGAAACGATAACCGAAATTCCCGGCTGTTCCTATTTCTCGAGCGCGGAATCCTTCGGCATGATTCGCAGCGGACGAATCAACGTGACCGTACTCGGTGCATTGCAGGTGGACGAAAAAGGAAATCTCGCTAACTGGGCGATTCCCGGCAAAATGTTGAAGGGCATGGGCGGCGCGATGGATCTGGTGGCCGGCGCTAAGCGCGTGATCATTGCGATGGAGCACACCACGAAGGATGGCGAGCCGAAAATCGTGAAAAAATGCAGCCTGCCGTTGACGGGTGTGGGCGTGGTGAAATTGATTGTCACCGAGTTGGGCGTGATCGAAGTGACGCCGCAGGGACTTTTGCTGCGCGAAGTGGCGGCAGGGACAACGCCAGAGGAAGTACAAAAATTCACGGAACCGGTTTTGCTCCGAGCTCCCGATCTGAAAACGATGTCGGCTTAAGGATCAAGCGCGGGAAATAGCTTTTGAATGGCTCGGCTGCGCGAGAGCGGGGAACTAGGATACCATCCCTGTTACGGCGATCTTCCAGGAGAGGCGATGGAGCCGCATTCAATCGTGGTCATCAGTCTGCATACGCCCAAAGAAAAGCTGTGGGGCGAATTGATGGATATTTCGAATTCCGGAATCACCTTGCGCGGTATTGATCTGAGCTCGTTCGACGACTTCGTCAGCCAGGTTCTGCACCCCGAGGGCGACCGCATGGGTTTGCCGACTCTGTTCTTTCCGATGCTGCGAATCGAGCGTATTGCTCTGGACGAAGCTCGTGGTTCCATACCATCACTCGCGGAAGTCTTTGAAAAAAAGACGGGCCGGTCGCTCGCGGATTATCTGGCGCAGTTTGTGTGAGCAGCCTTCGTTCTGAAATTCCAACTCCATGCCCAGCCGAATACTCACAGTCCCCAATCAACTGACGTTCCTGCGGCTTGCCTTTCTTCCTTTTTTTGTGATCGCCATCCATTACGAGCGTTATAACTGGGCGCTCGCGATCCTGATTGTTGCGGGCCTCAGCGACGCGCTCGATGGACTGCTGGCGCGCGGCCTTAACCAGAAAACGCCGCTCGGCGCCTATCTCGATCCCATTGCGGATAAGTTGCTGCTTTCGTCGTCCTACCTCGTGCTCGCCCTGCACGGGAGAGTTTCGTGGTGGCTCACGATTCTGGTTCTGGGGCGCGACGTATTGCTGCTCGTCGCTAGCGCGGTGATCATCGTTACCGTGGGCTATATGTCGCTGCCTCCCAGCATTTTCGGCAAGGCCACTACGTTCTTTGAAATTGTGATGATTTTTTTGGTGCTGGTGCTGGCGCTCTGGGATAACCATGTACTCTGGGTGCTAAAGGGGATTTGCGCATACTGCGTTGCGGCCTTTGTCTGCCTGTCGGGACTGCACTACAGCATCGTCGTATCCCGGCGATTGCACGCGGGCGTGTAACATAACCTTGATCCGGAATGGTTCGACCTAACTCGGGCGGAAAATCCCAAAAGCCACCATCGCCAAACTTGCGGCCACAGCCAGGCCCGTTGCCCAGCCGAGTATGTTTGCGTTCCTGCGTTCTTCAGGCGAGGTTGGAGCCCGATCTACCATGATTTTTCCGAGTATGAATCCGCTGATGAGGCCGCCCAAGTGCGCAAAATTATCGATCCCCGAGAACATGAATCCCATGATCGCAATGTAGATCAGCCATTTGATCAACTGGCTCCGTAGCATTTGCATGGAAGCGCTGCGCCGATTCGTCGTAACCGCGAGGAGCACTCCGATCAATCCGAGCAACGAGCCAGAGCCTCCGACACTGGAATTGCCAACCAAGCCGCTTAAGAGATACGCGCCGATTCCTGTGACTACGTAGATAAACAGATACCGCGCCGATCCGTATAGCTCTTCAATCTGGGGACCGATGTCCATCAATACCCACATGTTGAAGCCGATGTGGAGTAACCCTCCGTGAAGGAAACTGGCCACAATCAGTCGATAAGGTTCAAACAAATCTTGCGGCCATGGGCGAGATTCGCCAAGCATATACAAAACTTGACCGTTGATTCCGCCCAAACCCATAAGCGCCGAAAACCCACCGCCCGCTGGCGGTTGCAATCCGCTGGTGCGCAGTGTTGCAAGCAAGCTCACGCCGTAAAGCAGGCAGCTCAAAGTCAGAATCCCGTACGTTGCGGGAGACGTGGTTGGGAGCAAACGGCTGAGCGAACGCGTGGCCGCCGCCATGCCAAACGTCATGCTCGCCCCGCATTGATGGCACTTCGTAGCAGTTGAGCCGACCAGCGTGCCGCACGCGGGGCAAAGCTTCGGGCGCGCATCTTCTTTGCGTGTGCCGCCGAAAAGACCGCTCATTTGTTCGCGAAACCGGTCCAGTTTCCAGCGCAGGCGTGGTGAAAGATCCAATCAGGTTCCTTGCGAGAATGTAGATGCGTTCCTATAATACCCAACTTGGGAGCAAACGAGTGAATCGGGAAACTGCGTGAGGGCCGCCACCCTGCCGGAGGCTTCTTCCCTTCAATCAGCGCACGAATTATGCCGCGAAAGAAGCGGCACGATCCGGCTGGCCTTGCTGTTGATTTTTGTTGTGGTCGCGGTCGGAGGCTGCGCGCGCCACAACGTTGCTGCGCATCCACCAGCAGCTACTCCAGCTCCGCAGCCGAGCACGGCGCCGGCCAGGCCGCCCTCGCCGACTTCCGGCGCGCCCCCGCCAATTGAACGCCAGCCGGCGATTCCTGGCGAGTATCTCGAAGAAGGCGTCGCGTCCTGGTATGGAATCCCGTTCAACGGCCATCGCACTTCGAACGGTGAAATCTACGATATGCACCAGCTCACCGCCGCGCACCGCACCCTGCCTTTCAATTGCCTCGTGCGCGTGACGAACCTCGATAACGGCAAGCAGACCGAAGTGCGCATCAACGATCGCGGCCCCTTCGTTGCGAATCGCGTGATTGACTTGTCGCTATCCGCTGCGCAAGCAATTGAAATGGTCGGGCCGGGCACGGCGCACGTGCGTTTGGAGATCGTGTCCGGGCCAAATCCACAAGCCGGCTTCTTCGGCGTTCAGATTGGAGCGTTCAAAATGGAGGAGAACGCCGAAAAGCTGAAAGCGCAGCTGGAGACGAGCTACTCACCGGTGAGTATCGCCGCGTACGCCTCACCGAATGGAACTTTTTACCGCGTGCGCGTAGGGCGATTGCCGACCGAGGACGCGGCGCAACAGCTCGCGGGCCAGTTGCACACCGCGGGTCAATTCACTACGTTTGTGGTTCGCCTCGACAACTGAACCGGCCCCGCAGTGGCGAACCATCCTACTTGTGTTTCATCACGTAAACGCCGTCCCAATTTGCATCAGGCGCCTCAGACAGATATTCCACACAGCGCGCCAGGAAAATTCGCGCGGGCCCGTCATCGGGCCAGCGGCTCAGAACGTTTTCGAAGGCGGAAATTGCTTCCAGCCAATCGTGCCGCTTGTAGGCTTCCCGCGCGACGCCAAATAGCTCGACGAGTTCTTGCCCGTTGTTCGCGACCAAATCAGGAGTCAGAATTTCGTAAATCGTCAGTGGCTGCAGTTTGCCTTTCACGCGGATCAGGTCAATCTCACGCAGCATCAGCTGGTCGGTGTGCAACTCTTTCCGGGTGGATTCGCTGATCAGGATGTGCGTGCCGTATTCCTTGTTCAGGCCTTCGAGGCGCGATGCCAGGTTCACCGCGTCGCCGATGGCCGTGTATCCGTAGCGTAGCGAAGACCCCATATTTCCGACCGAGGCGACGCCCGTATTGATGCCAATTCCGATATCGAGGATTGGTTTTCCCTGTGCGCGCCAGACCGATTGCAGTTCCGCGAGTCGCGTAATCATATTCACCGCGCCGAAACAGCAGCGTTCCGCGTGATTGGGCTCGTCAAACGGCGCGCCCCAAATGGCCATAACCGCGTCGCCGATGTACTTATCGAGTGTGCCGCGGTGATGAAAGATGATCCGGGTCATCTCAGTGAGGTATGCGTTCAGCAGGTCCGCGAGTTCTTGCGCATCGAGTGATTCAGAAATCGTGGTGAAGCCGCGGATGTCACTGAAGAGCACGGTGACATCTGTCTTACGCGGTTTCACACGTTCGGGATCGTTCAGCAGGCGCCGGATCACTTCAGGGCTCACATACTGTTGAAACGCGCCGCGAACTTTGCGCTTTTCCTGCTCTTCGACGAGAACGCGGTACAGCGCGACGAGGCTCACATTCGGAATAAGCGTGAACGCCGCCGGCACAACAAAATTCAGCCACCAGCCGTGCAGGAATGCCCAATACACGATCCCGGCAAACGGCAACAGCAGAGCAAAGCCAAGCGCCATCCACCGCGGCTGCACCGTCGCGAGCCAGATACCCAGCGGAATGCCAAAAAGGAAAATGAAACCGATGTCCGTGAGCACCTGCGGTGCGTGGTGTACGAGAAATTGTTGATTCAGAATGTTGTCAATCAGGTTGGCATGGATCTCGACGCCGGGAAAATCAATGCCAGCAAAAGGAGTAGTGCGCGCATCGCCGATTCCCGTCGCGGATGCGCCAATTAAAACGATCTTGTCCTTGAATATTCCTTTCGGGAATTTATTCAGAGCAGCGTCTGCAAACGAAACGTAGGGATACGTGCGTGCCGGGCCGTGATAGTTCACCATCAGGCGACTGAGCTCATCCGGATGCACTATCAGGTTCGGCCCGAATTCGACGCTGACGATTCCTGCATCACCATAGTTCAAGATGGTCTGCTGGCTCGAAAGGCCCAGATACAAGCGGACCGTCTGCACGTCGAGCGAAGCATAGAGATCCCAATTGGCTCGGTCCGGGTCGCGTCCATAGGGAAGCGCCAGCGGTAGGCGCCGTACGACGCCGTCCGCATCTACCAGTACATTAAAGAAACCATCTCCCCCCTGTTCCGACGACACTGCTCCCGTGAAAATTGCCGCATTCGCTTCGACGCCGCGCGGAACCAGACGAAGAACTTCGTAGTTCTGAATCAGCTTTAAGCGACCCTCGGTGCCTTTGGCCGACGGCAGTGGCCGCACCTGCGGGAAGGGGAAGAATGCGACCAAATTCGCGTATTCATCAAGCGACTTGCTCGAGACGCCTTGCAAATCCACCTGGGTATAAAGGAAATAATTGCCGAGCACCACGCTTCCGAATCGTTGAATGGCATCCGCGAATTGCTGGTCGTAGTTGTACTGCGCCTCTTTACTTTTGACCTCGGAAAGAACTTCGGGGCTAATCGTCACGCCCTTGGCCCGTTGTTTCGCAAGATCAGCGGAAAGATCCTGCAGCGGCAGATTCGACTGGTCTGGCTGGCTGAAAGTAATGTCGAAGGCAGCGACACGCGCGCCATCCTCTCGCACGGCGTCGAGCATTTGAGCGAAATAGTGTCGTGGGAAGGGCCAATGTCCGAGCACTTCCTGCGATCGCTGATCAATGTCCACAATGATGATGCGCGGATCGATCGGCGTTCGTCCGCGCAATTGAAAACGCGTATCGAGGGTACTCAACTCCAGCCGATTTACGAAGTCGAAGAGCGGCATGGGCCGCTCGCCGACGAAAGTCGTAACGTAAATCGCGAGCGCGGCGAGCGTAACCACGAGGCTGATGGCGAACGAGACTCTGTGCCGCCACCATTCGTGCAAGAGCGTCGAAATTTTGCCTGTAGCGCGATCAGCCATCGTGGTCAAGAGGAACAACGTCACGGACGAGCGGGAATCGAAATCTGCGCAAGGCTAGCAAAGGCCTGCCAGCGATTCAAGCCGTGAGTCCGGAGGCCGTGCTATGCGCGGAGCCGCCAATCGGTAGTAGAATCGCTCAACTGTCCGGCGCGGTTTAGTTCCGCTATACTGAAGCGCAAACCCGCGCCGCAGAAAACTACATGCCTGAAAAGCGACAGATTTGGTATCTCGAAACTTCGCCGGCAGCGAAGTTGGTTGCTCCGCTCCGCGCGAGCTACGATTTGCGCGCTTTCAGCAATGGTCAGCATCGTAAGTCCGGCGATACCGCGCTCGCCGAAACAGCTAAAAGAACATTTGTAGTGCTCACCGGCGTAGTACATGGTTCGCTCGCGCTGCCTCCGCGATGCAGCGACCCCGGTGCAAACTTTCGGGTGATTAGCATTGCGCCCCAGTCAGGGGTTCGCGCCACGAAGGGCGCTGGATCGCCTCCACCTTCGCGGGCGCCTGCGATCGTCGCCTACATCTCGCTCAACTTCTCGCCGGAAGAAGTGGAAAAAACGCTGGCTCTTGCTTTTGAGAATATCGAACTTGCCGAACGCGAACGCATCAGCCATGAAGCGCTGGAGAACGCCGAGCGCGAACGCGAACAATTGAACGAGATCGGCGTGGCCCTTTCCTCGCAACGGGACACGCAGGCGCTGTTTAATTTGATTCTCACGAAGACGCGGGAGATTACGCGCGCGGATGCCGGCTCGCTCTACCTGGTCGAAAACGAAGGCGAAGGGCAGCGCCATTTACGCTTTGTGCTGACCCAAAACGACAGCCTGGAATTTCCCTTCAAGGAATTCATTTTGCCGTTGGCTGAGGATTCCATGGCGGGATATACGGCGCTGCGCGGAGAAGTCCTGAATTTTGCCGACGCGCACAATCTCCCGCCGGACCTGCCGTTCCACTTCAACGACCACTACGATCGCGAATCGGGATATCGCACTCGCTCGCTGCTGACGTTGCCGATGCGCAACGCAAAAGGCGAAGTGCTAGGCGTTTTGCAGCTGATCAATTCCAAGCGCAACCCCACCGCGCGACTGCGCAGCGACGCAGATGTCGCCCAGCATGTGCAGCCGTTCCAACCACGCTCGGTCCGGCTGGCTCTCTCTCTCGCTTCGCAAGCAGCGGTCGCTTACGAAAATCGTAAGCTCTACAACGATATTCAAACCCTCTTCGAGGGCTTTGTGAGCGCAGCCGTTACCGCGATCGAGCAGCGTGACCCAACCACTTCCGGGCATTCGCTGCGCGTAGCGACCTACACAGGCGGACTCGCGGAAATCGTGGACCGCACTCATTCTGGCCCATACGCTACCACTCGTTTCGATCTGGAACAAATGCGCGAAATCCGCTATGCGGCGCTATTGCACGATTTCGGAAAAGTGGGAGTGCGCGAAGACGTGCTGGTCAAAGCGAAGAAACTCTATCCGATGCAGATGGATCTGGTGAAGCAGCGCTTCGATTACATTCGCAAGGAAATGGAAACGAACATGGTGCGCCGCAAGCTGCAAGTGTTTCTGGAGCGTGATCGCGGCGACGCCCTTGCTGAAATCGCTCGCCTCAGCGAGGACTACGATCAGCGCGTCAAGCGCCTTCAGGATTATCTCGATTTCATACTGGAAGCAAACGAGCCGACCTTGATGGAGCAAAGCGAGTTCCGCAAGCTGCGCGAAATCGCGCAACAGTACTTTGTGGACACTACCGGCATCGAAATGCCCTATATCAACTCGGTCGAAATGCGCCTGCTTTCGATTCCCAAAGGAAGCCTGGACGCTTCAGAACGCCAGCAGATCGAATCGCATGTGGTGCACACGTTCAATTTCCTCAGCCAGATACCATGGACCAAGGAATTACGCCGCATTCCGGAAATTGCGCGCGCGCATCATGAAAAGTTGAACGGCGAGGGGTATCCTTACAAGTTGCGCGGCGACGAGATTCCGGTGCCGACCAAGATGATGACGATTTGCGATATTTTTGACGCCCTGACCGCCTCCGACCGTCCCTACAAACGCGCCGTTCCGGTGGATCGAGCGCTCAGCATCCTGGCCGATTGTGTCCGCGCCAACGAAATTGACTCGGAACTCTTCCGCCTGTTCCACGAATCGAAGATCTACGAGCGGGTGCTGCCGCCCGCATCCAAGTAATGCCCAGCGGGTTGATATCCTTCGAGCACAACGCGGCCAAAGCAAAGCGGAAGATCGGAATTATTAGCGTTGCAGCCTTTTGCTGTTTGCTGGCTCCCGCGCTAACCGCGCCGGCGCAATCGACCTCAGCAACTACTTGGGCCGTTTCGATTGTGCTTCCCGCCAGACTTGTCTCCGGCCAACCCGCGACTCTTGCGGTCCTCGGTGTTGACGGCCGTCTCGCGCCGGGCATCGCGGTTCAGATCGGAAACGACCAGCGCGTCAGGACGGACAAGACGGGACGCGCATCGTTCAGCGCTCCGATGGGCGGCTCGGTTTTGATCGCTACGGCGGCAGGGAATTCAGCCGCGGCCCCGGTGGACCCGGATGTTTCCGCCGCGGCGGCGCAAGCGCCGACCGTCGCGCCGGTTGTGTCACAGCCGGATCAGTTTCCGATTTGCGGCCGCGGCTTTAGCGGAGACGCGGACGCGAACCACGTGACGCTCGACGGCGACCGCGCCTTCGTCTTGGCCGCGTCGCCCGAGTGCCTCACCGTGCTGGCGAGCCCGCGAGCGCTTCCCGGTCCGGCGAAAATCCTTATCGAAACGCCGGGTGGGCAGTGGAATGCGGCTACCACGCTCGTCAGCCTGCATTTCGACCCTCCGTTGCCGCCGCTCGTGCCCGATAAACGAAGCAAGCTCGTGCTGCACGTACAGGGATCCGATCAAGCGTTGCGGATTCTGGTGGAAAATAGGACGCCCGGTGTACTGCGGTTCTTGCGCGGCGACCGCCAGGAATTGCTTACCTCCGGCGGAGCTCAGAATTCCGCCGAAGTCGCGGTTCAGGCGATCACCACCGGCGATTTTTCGTTTCATGCGCGCATTTTGGCACCGCCTGACGTTGATACGGCGCGCCGCTATCTCGCCGAGGCGGTTTCGCTGGCTCCCAAGGATCTCCAGCACACCACCCGGAATCTTGCCGAACGGCTCACGCGCCACCCGGGCGATACACAAAAGGTCGCTCGCGCGGTAGACGAGATCATGTCCACAACGATGGCGGGAGATTTCCGCACACTGCTCGAATCAGCAGCTTTTGCACTGGAATAACGCGGGAATCGAACCGTGAACCGTTGATCGCAAGTCCGGAATATATCGAAGATCACGACCTCGTAATCGCCTATTCGTCGCTGGCGGAGGTGAGTATTTTGGCAGGCGCCTCTGGCAACGCGCCTTGGGCCATCTGCTCGAGCGAATTGCGGGCGCGCCCCAAGCGGCTGTCTGCATCTTCGTAGCTCTGCTGCGCGTGGCGCAGATGCGTGCCGAGCTTGTCGTATACGTCGGCAAAAGTTTCAAACTGTTTTTTCAGCCCCGCCATTCCTGCCAGCAAATGCCGAGTGTTTTCCTCGATTTTCTGCCCCTGCAAACTGATGGCTACCGCGCTGAGGCACGCGTAAAAAGTATTGGGCGAAACGGGAAACACGCGCTTCGCGCGGCAATATTCGTCGAGTTGGCCGTACTTGGAATCCTGCGTCATCAGCAATTCGTAATACACACCTTCGGACGGCACGAACATCAGCGCATAATCGAAGGTGTGCTCGTCCTGCAGAATGTATTTCTCGGCGATGGAATCTGCATGTTTGCGGACGGCCGCGGAAAATTCGCGTCGCGCAGTCTCGCCCGTGTCCATGAGCCGCCTATAGGCATCCAGCGGAAACTTCGAATCCACGCAAAGAAGCCGGTCGCCGCTGCGCACGATCGCGTCCACGATTGCGCCGGTCGAATCGAAGCGATGCTGCGTCTCGTACGCGCTGCGCGGAAGCGCGTCTTGCAGCAGGCGTTCGAGGACCACTTCGCCCAGTATTCCGCGGGTCTTTGCTCCGCCCAAGACGTTTTGCAGGGTTTGCGTTGATTTCGACATCTCTTGCCCCGCCAGTTGCACTTCCGCCAGCTGCATGCTGATTTTTCGAATTGCCTCGTTCGAGGATTGCAGTTGCTGCGCCATCGCGATTTGCGCGTCGCTCGCTAGCTTTCCCGAGGATGCCACGCCGGTCTGCAGTTCCTGGCGCACCTGTCCGAGTTGCGTCGTCACCGACTGCATGAGGTGATTGATTTGGGTGTTAACCGCCTGCCCTTGTGTTGCCAAGGAGTTCTGCATCTCCTGGCGCACAGCTGTAAGTTGCGCATCCGAGCGTCGGGCGGCGGACCACACTGCCCACGCGATTACCGCGATCGCCAACAGGCCAACAACCACCCATAGAACCGCATTCATCAGTGGAATTCCTCGCACGCGTGACGCTATTACCGGGTACTTCCATTTACTGTAGCGCGAACGCGCGAGTGGGAGAAGGTGATTCGCCTAGCTCTAGGAATCAGCGAACAAAGACGCAGCAAGCGCCGCGGCAATTCACTGGCGACCTTCCGGTAAGCCTCCGACAGGAGGCGCTAGAAGCTTAGTTTCAGGGCAAACTGGAATGTGCGTGGATCGTAGGCTGATGTTGGCTGCCCAGCCGCGCACGAGGTCGCTCCCGCAGTGGAATCGCAGACGGGATTGACGCCGCTCACGTTGAAACGATTCAACATGTTGAATCCATCGGCGATCACTTGGAGATTCACCCGTTCGGTAATCGGGAATTGCTTGGCGATCCGTAAATCAATCTGGAAGAAACCGGGCTGATTGAAGGCGTTGCGGCCAAGGTCTCCGGTGCAACCCGTCGGCGGCGCGGGAATGGCAGCGTTGGGCGGGATTGGCGATAAGTCGCTGCCCAAGCAAACGGTCGGAATGATGAATTCAGCATTATGAATATAAGGCGAGACCGTCGCAGCAGGGAACCCTGCAGGCACCGCGGCGCCGGCGGGTAGAACCGAAGGCCGGCCCGTGGAAGACCCGAAGTCTAGGTTCGTGTCATAGCCGAGCAACACGTTGAAAGGCCGGCCGGAGGCCACTTCGATAACCGGCGAGACGGTGATATTCGCTAGGAATTTCTTCCAAAAGCCTGAATCACTTTGGCGAAACGGCGTCTGATAAACCGCGCTGGTGATCCAGCGATGCCGTTGGTCGAAATCCGAATTTCCACGCTCGCCGTTCGGGTTGCTGTTGTCCTGCGGATTCAGAAGCGTAGAAAGGTCCGTGGAGTCGTCAATCGTGTGGGAGTACGTCCAGCCCGAGACCATCTCGAAACCATGCGAAAAGCGCCTCGTAACCGTCAATGTAAATCCGTTGTAGAGAGAATTGCCGGTGGAAGTCTGAGGGTTCACATCGCTCCAAGGTACCTGCACACCCGGAAAGCCCGTGGGGAATCCACCCAACTGTGCCAGCCCCAGAAGATTGGTGTAGCCGCCAACCAGCCCGGCGAATGATGGGTTGGGTCCCGAGGGACGAAAGAAGTTAAACACGGCCGCGGTACCAATAGGTCCGACCGGCGATCCACATCCAGGAGTGGAAGAACCGATCCCGAAGATGCCGGGAGCCTCGACGAGCACGCTTCCTGTGCCGGTCGAGACGCAACCGGGCACTCCGCCGTTTGTGGGAACCTCGACGGTAAGTGGATTCGTTCCGGGCGTGATCAGCCCCGCCGCAATGGCATTAGCTGCGTTGGAATCGAGAATAGCTGGATTAGTGACGTTGATGTTGATCGTCCGGTCGAGGTGGGTCCCGTGCGTATAGTTGTAACCCACGCTAACTTTCCAGTCCTTATTTATCTCGCGTTCGATCGAAAGGTTCGCTTGCTGCGCCAGTGCGTATTGGAAATTCTTGGCGATCGGAATCGTGTAGGGGATACCTACCAGCGGATAGCCTAACGCGCCCGGCACTTCTGGATTGGGAACCGAAAGATAGTTTTGATTGATGAAGAGGGAATTGGGTTGGAACTCGTTGAACCGTTGCTGATTCGGCTCGTAGCACATGTTTGGAGTAGCTGTCGAACAGCCCATGTTCGGCACATTCAGTATTCCTTGAAAAATCGAAGCTGCATTTAACGAACCATCCGGCGTGCCTCCGGGAAACTGCAGTAACGCGGACCTTGCACCGTCTTCGGCGGTAGCGAGGAAGGTCAGCGCCAGCGCGGGATTATCGTAGAAGAAGCCGTAGCCGGCACGGATTACGGTCTTGCCGTTGCCCCAAGGGTCCCAGGCGATTCCGATACGCGGTGAGACGTTGTTGGAGTCAACCGGCACGCCCTCCTGTACGCCGAAGGCTTTTTCGGCCACGGCGTTCGCCGGCGTAGCGGCCGCAAATGTCGGCTGCCATCCGATGTCATAGCGCACGCCGTAATTTAAGGTGAGCCTCGAATTTATCTTCCAGCTATCCTGCGCAAAGACTCCCAGCAACTCGTTGTTGAACGGGTTATTCGATGTTCCGATTCCCTGAAAGAAAATCGTGGGAGTGCCGAAACCATAGGCCTGCACGGGGGTCAAGCTGGGAGCGCCATTCGCGATCGACACGCTGCCGAAATCGTAGACGCCGCCGTAATTCAACGTGAAAGTCTGCGCGGCCGGCGATTTTAGTTGGATGAAATTGAAGTCAACGCCGAATTTGAGTGTGTGCGTTCCTTTTGTCCACGTCAGGTCGTCGGTGATCTGGTAGCGCTTTTCCAGGCGATCCTCGGTCGAGAATGGTTCTCGTCCGATGTATGCGGCGCCGGCAATATTGACAGCCGGATCGGAACCCCCGGGAAGATCCGAAAAGCCGTAAAAAAGACTGCGGCGGGCAAATTGGAAGTGGATCTCATTGAACAAGTCGTTCCGGATGGCCGTAGTGTGCTGGGCGATGATAGCCCAATCGTGCGTCTGCTGGCTGGAAGTGCGATTCCCCGAGTTTTGGCCGTAAGTCTGATTTTGCGCATTTACCTGAATGCCGTCCAGGCTGTCGGGCGAAATCATGCCACGAATAAACGTGGTGTTCTGGGAGTTCCACACGTGGTCGAAGCGCAGGGAATAGATGCTTCCCTTTTCGGATATCGGGAAATTGCCGATCGTCGACAGCAATCCCGTGAAGGATGCCGGCACGGGCGCACTGGTGCTGGGAAATGTGGCACCCGGGTAAATTGGCGTGTTCCCGAAGAGGGCGGTGAACGAGCTCGCCGCTGCCGCACAAAGATATGGGATACCGACCGAGGCGGGCACGCTTGCGACAAACGCTTGCTGGGTCGGCGTCACCAAATACGCGGGAAGCGGGCACGGTCCTGCAAGAGGAGGAAGAATATTGGAATTGACGAAGCCGAAATTGTCCTGGCCGATCGCGGTGAATCCGGTCTCTTCGCGACGTGTGAGTTCGTAGCTAAAGAAGAAAAAAGTCTTGTCCTTCTGAATAGGGCCGCCGAGTGTGAGCCCCGATTGCACGCGCGTGTAAGACTGTTTGACGGGAGTTGTGCCGCACTGAAATGTAGTCGGATCGCAGGATGCCGTTACGGAAAATGGGTTTTGGGCTTGAATGCCGCCGTTGCGCAAGAATCCGAACGCATTGCCATGAAATTCGTTAGAGCCCGACTTGGTCACGATGTTGACCACACCGCCCATGGCCCGCCCGTATTCCGGCATGTAGCTGTTGGTGATTACCTGGAACTCCTGCACGCCTTCCTGAGAAACCGTGGCCCGCACGCCGTTCACGGAACTGTCGATTGCATCGGCGCCGTCAACTGAGATTTCGTTCGAGCGGCCTCGTTGGCCACCGACGTTCAACCCCGTGTTTGGCGCAGCGCCAATCGAGGGCGTGTTATCGCGCGCCGCGCGCGAATCCAATAATGTGAAATTGATGTAGTTTCGTCCGTTGATCGGCAGATTATCAATTTGATTTTGCGTCACCGTCATGGACACGTCTGTCTTGCTCGTCTCGACAAGGTCCGGCGAGGCTGAAACGCTCACAGACGCTGCCGTCGTCTTCAATTGCAATTGAGGGTTGTATTCCGCGGCTTGCCCGAGCGTCAGTGCAAAGGAAGTATCGGTCAAAATTGCGAAGCCCGGTGCTTCGACTGTGAGCGAATAGATTCCCGGAGGCACTCCCACAAATTCGTATCTTCCATTCGCGTCGCTGGTAGCGACCCGCGAGACGCCTTTTGCCGAATTCTGTAATGTGAGTTTGGCGTCCTTCACCGCCAGGTTCTGCGGGTCCAGCACGGTGCCGGACAAATTCACCGTGTTCACCTGCGCCGCACTGGGCGGAGTTGCCGCCAGGATCATCACCCAAATCAGCAATACGGCGCTGACAAGCTTGCGCACACCCATCGGATCACCCCCCAGTACGAAATTCCACGTTGAATTGCGAACCGCCCGTCCGCACTCGTATGCCGTCGCAAAAAGGCAAAGCGGATTTCGCTCTGGCCCCCGCAGAGCGCCTGATGAGCGACTTCTACGCCCGCGCGTAACTCTTTGCAATAAAATTCTTTAATGTGTTGAATGAGACTTGTTCAAGCGATTAGCAGCCTGTTCAAGGTGCAGCAAAGGAGCTGAAACCAGCGAGGCTTTTCGACGATCGAGGGGGCAGAATGGGCAACTAATCGCGCGTGGATGAACCCGTCAACTGCACGAGGTTGTCCGCCGCAGAAACGGGAGGAATCGGGCCAGATTCAAGCGACTGCGGAGCGCGCCAGAAGTCCATCGTCGAGATTTGATGAACGCAAGACACGGTGCAGCGCGGGGCGCAGCCTTTCTTGGTCAAGAACTCGCGCTGGCGCTGCTCATCCGTGTACTCAGCAAGCGGTACACCGGGATATCCACGCTGCTGCGAACAGTAATGCACCAGGCCATCCTCGCAGATATATAGATAGCGCGACCCCGCGCGGCACCGCCAGTTGTTCTCGCGTCCTCTGGCGATATTGTGTTGGAACTGATTGATGCGCGTGAACGATTGCTTCCCGAGCGTCATGATTTCTTCGAAGATTTCCTGTTCGCGAGTTCCGAGGGGCTGCAGCTGGCCATTGTGGTCATGCAGAATTCCCACCGTTGACGTAAATCCCAGTTCGACGGCCCGGTGCGCCACAGTCAGTGCGTCTTCGGAATCGGCCACGCCGCCGCCCAGCACCGAATTAATGTTCACCTGAAATTCCGCGTATTCGGCGAGCAGCTTGAGTTTTTGGTCCAGGACTTTCAGGCTTTTCTTCGACACTTCGTCCGGATTCACATTGTCTATGCTGATCTGCAGATACTCCAGCCCGGCGCGATTCAAGGCCTTGATGCGGTCGGCAACCAGCAAATACCCATTGGTGATTAATCCGGCCATGATGCCGTTCTTGCGGATGCGCATCACAATAGCGTCGAGGTCCGGATGCAGCAGCGGTTCGCCGCCGCTGATGGTGATGATGGACGTGCCGATCGCGCCCAGCCGGTCAATGCGCTGGAACATTTCCTCGGTCGGCACCGGCTTCGAAGAATCATCGAATTCATTGCAATACGTGCAGGCCAGATTGCAGCGCCGGATAGGGATGATATGCACCAGCAGCGGATGGCGCGTAGAGACGAGTCCCTTCGCGATCATGCGCAATTCGCGCAGCTTGCGATGCGCCGCGAGGAATTTACGCCGAATTTTGGTGCTTTTCATCAAGGTCGCGAGAAATCGGACACTCCCCCGGAACGCCCGATCCATCGTCAATTATTATGCCATATCCACGTAGTTGGTCCTCGCCGCATCCCGCCCGTAAGCACAAAGTCCAACCTCAGTCAGACCATTGTTTCGGCGTGCGATCCCACCGATGCGCCTTCAATTTTTGGAGCAGACCGCCATCCAGCGGCCCGGCGTCGCTGAGCGCGCAGTTTTCTTTCACATGCTGCAATTTTCGCATGCCGATGATCGTCGTGCTGACATCGTGATTCGAAAGGATGAAGCGCAGCGCCATTTCCGGCAAAGTCATTCCGGGCGGCAGCAATTTCTTCAGTTCGTCCACCCGAGCCATCGTCTTCGCGAGATTCGCCGGGCCAAAATACTTGGCCCGCCAGTCGTTCGGCGGAAACCTCGTCTCCGCCGTCATTTTTCCGCCCAGGCTGCCTTCATCGAGAGGCACGCGCGCAATCACGCCGATATTTAATTCCCGGCAAACCGGGAATAACTTGTCCTCCGGCGCTTGATCGAAAATGTTATAGATCACCTGCACTGCATCCACCAGACCCGTATGCAGCGCGACGATGCCGTTTTCAGGCTGCCATCGATTCAGGCTCAGTCCAAAAAAGCGGATGAAGCCATCCTGCTTCAGCTTCTCGACGGTCTCCCGGAATTCGCTCTCTTTCGCCCAGCTGTCGTCCCATACATGGAATTGCAGCAGATCAATCGAATCGGTCCCGAGCTTTTGCCGGATTTTGTTTGCGTAGTTAAGAACATGCTCCCGCGGAAAAACTTCACGGTATTTGTACTCCGGCTTCGCCGGCCACTGATCGTTCATCGGAGGAATCTTCGATGCCGCATAAAGCCGCTTCCCGGGATTCTTCGCCAAAATCGTTCCGAGCAGCCCGTCGCTTTTCCCGTCGCCGTAGGCCCATGCTGTATCGAAAAAGTTGCAGCCAAGATCAGCAGCCAATTGCAGTGACTGCAATGATTCTTGGTCCTCGGAACCACTCCAGCCGCTCATGCCCCAGAGTCCGTGGGCGATGTCGCTCACTTCGAATCCGGTTCTTCCGAGCTTCCGGTATTTCATTGAGCCTCTATCGCCTTTGTCGCTTTCTGCATTCGGCGGCCTCTGAGGATATCAAACCTGCGCCAAACAATGCCGCGCGACGAACACAATTACTATCTTTGCTGTATTGCCGCAAGTTTGTGAGGGGCGTTAGCCTGATCTTGGCGATTTTTAGTGGCGTAATTAGCTTAGTTTGGCCGTATTTCGTTTTGCCGGAGAGTCTCATGACAACCCGAAAAATGGTCGTTCTCGGCGCTTACAAGAACCGCGCCGGGGCCGATCACGCAGTGGCCGAATTGACCTCCGCCGGGCTTGACACCGCCGAGATTTCGATTCTGCTTCCCGACGATCGCGGAGCCGCTACGGTCGAGAACGCAAAAGACCGCGAACCTAAAGATATTCCCGGAAAAGTCACGGAGCTAAGCTTTAAAGAAACCAAGGACATCAGCTCCGGAAGGTCCGAGGATGTTGCTGCGAAAAACACCAAAATCCCGCAAGGCGCTGGCACGGGCGCCGGTATCGGCGCAGCGCTGGGCGGCACTCTCGGATTGTTTGCGGCGCTCACTGGCCTGGTGGTTCCTGGCATTGGCCCATTGCTGATCGCTGGTCCGCTGTTCGGCGCCTTCGCCGGTGCCACTGCGGGCGGCGCTGTCGGAGTGCTCGTCGGTCTGGGAATTCCAGAGGACGAAGCGAAGTTGTACGAAGAACGTCTAAAAAAAGGTGGCGTTCTGATTTCCGTGCACACGGAAAGCGGGGCCAAGACAAACCAGGCCAGGACGATTCTGAAAAACACGGGCGCTACCGACATCGCCGCGACGCAAGAAGCTACTCGCGAACCGGCTGCGACGAAGGGCGTTCCCAGAGCGGCGGGACGATGAGCTATTTCGAACTGGTTCTTGCTACTGGTTACCCGAAGGCTTCGCCGACTCCTGGAATGATTCCGGCGGATCGAGAGAGCACTGTTTCCAGAATGCGGCCTCCGGCAAATCCCCGTCCACCATTTGTTTCAAGCTCGACAGCGTGGCAGCGATTTGTCCTCCGTCTGCAGAATCAAAAACTATAACCACGCCGTAAACCGCCGGTGTGGCTGAACTCACCTCCGCATAGGCCTTCACCAGGAGTGGTTTTGCAAAGTCCAGCTTTTGCGCTGGCGTTGTGCCCGCAGTCGGCGACGCCGGCTCGACCCAAATTACCTTTACCGTCTTGCCTTTAAGCGGCTCCCAGTTACCGCCAAAACTATTGGTTTCTTGCCGGCTCACTTTGAAAAGCTCGTCGCCTGCGGGAGAGGATTCGGCGGGCTTGACTCCGGCTTGGGCGAAATCGGCAGGCAAATCCAAATGGTTGCGGCGAATCCATCCTCGAGACGCCCCGGATATCTGCACGTGCACCCATCCGCCTTCGGCCTCGATGATCTGGAACTCATCCTCGGCGTTGGCCGTCAGCAACACCGGTGAATTTTCTGAAGCCTTCGAATAGATCGGCGCCCCGCCTTTCTTCACCGCCGCCAGGTCAGTCGGCCGCACCTGGTTGTGTAGGACGTCCTCCAGGGCTTTGATCTCAGCCGTCAGGTCCTGCACTTGCTTTTCGTCCGCAGCGCGACGCGCTTTCATGGAGGCGATACTCTCGCCGGCGGGTGCGGCGGGAGCAAAGGTAGACGTCGGCGGGCGCAGCGGAATAAGCGGACCGCTCGGAGTGCCCTTTCGCGATGAAGATTCGCCGTCGGTCGAAGCCGCTGAATCTGTCGAAGCCGCTGGGTCAGTGTTGAATTGCGGGCGCAGGCCGCCAGTCGAGGTGTTTCGCGGAGCAGGTGTTCCTGGAGTCGCGCTGGGACTCACGGTGGAATTCGGCCCTAAGGTCTCGGCGATCTGGTCGAGGAGATCGTTTTCAACATGGCCGTTCGACACCAGCACCCTATAACCGGACCGCGGCGGCAAGGGGTCCTTGTACCAGGCGGTTATCTTCGCGGTGGCTTGAACCACTGCGCCGCCCGCGGGGGTCGCGGTGACCTGAAAAGTACATTCGTAGAATCCGCGCTCGTACCGGTCAATTGGCTGGTCTCCCGGTTCCACAAACCCCTCGAGAGTCGGCAAGCGTCCACTGGACGCTTCGCGCAGTTCATCCACCGCTCTTTGCACGTCAGAAACATTCTTCGAGAACGTCCTCTGATAGACCTGTTGTGAGACGGCAGTTCTGGCGAGAAGAACGACAAAAAGAAGCAGTAGCCAAAGACGATTTACCGGTTGACGAAGGACCTTCACGGGAGAGGTTCCACCTGCTCGCGACGCAGCCATCCGCGATGCCCGTCGGTGGTTTCAACGCCGTACCAATAAGGCGTAATGATTTCTACCAGAACATTCGAATTCGCCGGCACTGACACAAGCGTCGCCGCGCGCTGAAACGGAGCCGACTTCAGATCGGCCTTGTCAATCACGCGCACTTCGGCGTCGTGCTCGAGTTCGTGCGCCCGCATCTGCAAGCTATTCAGAGAGGCGTCGGCATCCTGAAGCCGCGCCGCTTCCGCCGCTCGTTCTTTGGCATCAGTTTGCGCTTCCCGCAGTTGCTGCTGCCGAGCCTGGGCTTCCGCGGTTTCCCGTTCTTCTCTCTGAATCCGCACGATCTGCCCTTGAATTTCGGCGAACTCGCTGGTTTCCACAGTCGTATCCGATTCGTGGACGCGTTTCGAGCCGTCTTCCACGAACACGGCGTCAATCTGCAGGTGGGTGCGGTTCGGGTTGACGGCAACTACTATGTAGCGCACGGTAATCGTCCCAATATCCGTGCTGTTCTTGAAGTGGCGAGGAGATAGCGCGCCGCGTCGTATCTTGTAGTAGGCCTTCCCGGGGCCATTCCACGGACCGTAGTACGGCGAAGCCGTCGCCGGCTCCGCGTCGGTCAGCTCGTCTTCTTTTGCGTACACTTGGGTCCCGTGAATGATCTGATCCTGGATAATGTATTGCACCGCTTTGGTCACATCTGCTTCCGAGGCTTTTAAATCTATCGCGAAGCCTTCCGGCAGGTCCGATTTCTTCTCGTGTTGCGGACGCGTTCCACGCGCCGCTGCGGCGGCGCCGGCTCCCGCAATCAGCAGGGCTGCCGAGCAAACTATGAAGTAGGTCCAGGACAGGAGGCGACTGCATTTCGAATGATGGGGAGATTCGCTATCATTCTCTGCCGGATTCGCAAGCAGCGTCGCTGCGCGGTTACCGCACCCAAACATCCACTCCCTCGCTTCCATTTTTCATTTAAGCCCATCTAGTCGTACGCCCGGGAAACTCGCCTGTCAATTTCAAAAAAATTGCACCCGCACGAGCGCCCGCGGACGTGGAAGCGCCCTTCGTGAAGATGCCCCAAAACGACTCCAAAAAACAATTGTAAAGATTTGTTAATTTTTGTCTTGCATTCTCTTTTCCCTAGAGGTATTTTCCGTGCGTTTGGGGTGTGCGGTTGCGGGAAGTCCTCGTTCATAGGATGTCCCGAGTCCTTAGGAATGTTTGAAAGTCGAAGCCAACTCGTCCTCGGTTCCGCCAGCTGGCTCGTTGCGAGAGTCGCTCCTTCCTTTATTCAGAACCCGATTGCGAGTCACGGACCAAGTCATTCCCACCACCTGGAACAGGAGGGTGTATGTCTAGAAAGCTTCTAAAGGGTGCGAATCCGGCGAAGTGGTCGCGGTTGAACACTCTTTTTGCATTTGCATTCCTTGTTGTGGCGATGCTTTTCTGTGACGTTCAGGCAGCGCGCGCCCTGCCTGTCGGTAAAGTTATGGCGATTCCCGCGTTCGCGCGCAAGTATGGACTGCCATGTTCGGCGTGCCATACCGCTTGGCCCGAGCTCAACAACTTCGGCCAGGTCTTTCGCGACAACGGCTATCAATTGATGAACGACCGCGATTCACCGATCTGGCAAAACCCCTCCTACTTCCCGATCGCCTTCCGCATCACGCCAAACTGGCACCGTGAGAGCACTGACCATCAGATCGTCGATGTGGTTCCGGGCAGCGGTGCTAGCGACGGAGTCGGCAAGGTTACCCAAGCCGGGTTTGACCTTTCGGGCATGGATCTGTGGTCGGGCGGAACGCTCTACAAGAACATTTCATTCATTCTCTTGCCTTCTTCGGACTCGACCGCCACTTGGCACTTCGAAAGTGCGTTCGTGCGATTCGATAACATAAAGGGCAGTTCATGGTTCAATTTTAAATTCGGCAAATTCGAACTCGACAATCTGATTTCCGAGAAGCGATTTCTCTTCCTATCGAATAACGGCGGCCTTTACCAGATTTATCATTTCAACGTGCCGGGCGGAACCAATGATTTCGGTTATGGCGACAATCAAATCGGCATCGAGTTGATGGGTCATTCCAAGAATAGCTACACCCGCTACTCCGTTGCGATGATGAGCAGCAATGAGGGAGGGGTGGGCCTCACGAATTCGGTCGCTCCTGGTGGCACCCCGTCGAACCGCGGCTACGACGTGAATCTGGCCTTTAGTCAAGCGTTCAACGCGCCTGGTTTTAGTGAAAGCGGCTTCGGTTTGCAGCGGGTCGGAGCGTTCGCATACATCGGCCAACGTCCCACGTACTATCAAACGTCCGGCGGCGTGCCCCAGGTCGGCTTGGGTAACGAGCCGTTTTATCGGGTCGGCTTCGCTGGCGACCTCACCTACAAGAACCTTGAATTCTTGCCGTTATTTATGTACGGACACGACAACGCGTATCTGGGCACGTCGACTCCATCTAACACAACGTTGCCGGCCGGTGCTCAGGCTCCCACTTTCCATGGTGGGTTCCTGGAGGCGCACTACTACTTCAACCCCGAGAACGTGCTGCTTTTCCGCTTCGAGAAGATTAATGTGGGCAGTGAAGCGTTCGCTGGAACGCCCGGTAGTTATGGCAACGTGACTGCCTACTCCGCCGGGTACCGTTGGTATCCCATCATGCTCAGCCGCGCAGGTCTCGCTTTCGACGCCGAATACTCGATCACCAAGTCGATCGGTATCGTGCCTGAAAGTGGTGATGGAACGGGTCTAGCGCCGCTGCTGCCGACAGACGGCGTGTGGAGCAGCAGCATTTTCATCGGATTTGACTTCGACTTCTAAGGGAGAGACCAGCGATGACACTAACCAAATACGCAGTGACATTGGCTCTGGGCTCGATGGCCCTTCTGACGATCGGAGCTTCGACCTTGATCGCTCAGTCAACGCATGTTGTTCCACCCGACCCGTGGCTCGGTACGCCCGACGTTGCGAGCATGCAGAGTCATGTGGATGGCATTACCGGGAACGCCGAAGACGGCAGGAAACTCTATCAGCGTTTCTGTATCGGGTGTCACGGTAAGTACGGCAACGGCGAAGGTGAGAACGCGCAATGGATCGATCCCAAGCCGAGAGATTTCACCGAGGCCACGTTTAAGTGCCGCTCGACTCCGACTGGCACGTTACCCACAGATGAAGATTTGTTCAACGCCATCACTCGCGGCTTTGTGACCACCAACATGCCGTCATGGCGTCCGCTCTCCCCCTACCAACGCGCCGACTTGGTGGCCTTCGTCAAGACTTGGTCGCCGAGGTGGGTTAAGGAAAAGCCCGGAACGCCGCTCAGCATTCCTCCGGAAACGCCGATAACGATAGACAGCATCTTGCGCGGGCGAGCCATGTTCCAGAAATTGGAATGCTGGAAGTGCCACGGTCCAGATGGGCACGGCGACGGGCCGTCGGCATCAACCCTGACCGACGACAAGGGCAATCCGATCAAGCCGTACAATTTCTCGGCGGGTGAGCGGTTTATGTGCGGCGACACCAATCGTGACCTGTATCGAATATTCATGACCGGCCTTGACGGTTCACCGATGCCGTCCTTCGCCGATGTCGTAAAGCCCGACGAGGCGTGGGATCTAGTTCACTTCTTGCGCACGTTGATGCCGCTCCACACGCAAGAAGCGAATCTCTGGCACGCTTATCTATCCGCGCACGGCAAAGACCTCAAGGCCATCGGCCCTGATGCCGCCGCCGGAGCACAATGATTCTATAAGAGAAGGAGGGACTCATCAGATGCGAGTGAAGTATTTTGTAGCGTTGGCAATCGTACTAATGGTAAGCGCTGCGATGGTGGTTTTTGCTCAACCGCCCGCGGGTTCGGGCTCTATCACCGGCAAGGTGACCTATACCGGTACGCCGATGAAGATGAAGCCGATTGATATGTCCAAAGAACCCTCCTGCGCGAAGCAGCATGCCACTCCGGTCTTGACCCAGAACGTCACCACCGGTCCGGGAAATTCGCTGGAATGGGTGATCGTGTATATTTCGGCAGGCGACCAGGGTTCCGGCGCTCCATCCCAAGCGGTCCGCTACGACCAGCGGGGGTGCGAATACATTCCGCACATCCTGCCGATGGAAGCCGACCAGCAACTCATGATTTACAACGACGACCAGACTTCCCACAATATCCACCCGCTCGCGAAGATCAATCAGGAATGGAACAAGTCGCAGCCTCCGGGCTCGCCTCCCATTGACACGAAGTGGGAAAAGCCCGAATTCATCCCTGTAAAGTGCAACATTCATCCCTGGATGCATGGCTATTTTGTGGTGCTGAAAACCTCCCACTACGCCACCACCGGCAGCGACGGGGCCTACGAAATCAAGGGTCTGGCTCCCGGCAAATATACGGTGACCGCTTGGCAAGAACAGTACGGAACAAAAACTCAGGAAGTGACGGTCAGTGGCAGCGAGGCGAAGACTGCAAACTTCGTCTTTACAGCAACACCTTATTAGGCGAATAGGTTCCGACGACAGATTGGCAGCCGCGTCATCCTCCTGGGCGGGACGCGGCCGCCAAGAGTTTCCCTGCAAATTGAAGATTCTCGGCGAGGCGATCACACATGGGCAAATTGTTCGCGATTGTCGTCACAGTGATCACGATTATATCGGTCGCTTTCTTCGTGATGCACACCTGGTGGCTTCCCACCGATATCTCCACCACCGGTCTATCGATTGATCATCAACTGGATGAAACTTTCGTTGAGACCGGGATTCTTTTCCTCGCAGGGCAACTGCTTCTCGGGCTTTTCGTGTGGCAGGCTAGCGACAAGAACCCTGCGCGAAAAATTAAGATATTTCCCGGCGGTTCGACTCCTCTGGTCGCGGCCGCGATCATCGTAGTCGGGCTCGAAGTTTTGGCGCTTACCTTTATGGGTTCCAAGGCTTGGGCTGCCATCAACATTGCGCCTCCCGCCGCCGACTCCCTGCACATTGACGTGCAGGCCGAACAGTTCGCCTTTTGGTTCCGCTATGCGGGTCCGGACGGCAAGTTCGGTGCCCTCCATCCCGAATTGATAGATGAAGCCGACGGAAATTACTTTGGTCTCGATCCTAAGACCGACGTGGCAGCGCGGGATGATGTCGTAGTTGGGTCGCTCGTCATCCCCGTGAACCATCCAATATTGCTCACGTTACACTCCAAGGACGTGGGACATTCTTTTTACGTGCCGGTGCTTCGCATTCAGCAAGACTTCGTCCCTGGCCTGGATATTCCAGTGCACTTCACGGCCACGCAAATCGGGAAATACGAAATCGTTTGTACACAATTATGCGGCTTGGGCCACTACAACATGAGGGCGTACCTGCAAGTGATGTCGGAAGCTGACTACGAGCAGTGGCTGAAGACTCAAGAAGGATCGTAATCCGACTCTTTTGCGTTTCTTGAGTGCGAGGGGTTAACTTGTTTTCTTCGAGGCTAAACCATGCATGAAACTTCTGCACAACACGCCGTGCATCAACACGCTCCACCGACCAGCTTTATTCGCAAGCACATCTTCAGCCTCGATCACAAAGTGATCGGCAAGCAGTACTACGGCTTGGCGCTCCTCGCAGTGTTTATCGGGATGGTTCTTTCCTGGTTGATGCGGCTTCATCTGGGCTGGCCGGCCTGGCCGATCCCGCTTCTCGATAAACTTTCCGCGGTCGGTGCTCCGGGCGGGGTGATGACTCCCGAGTACTACCTCTCCCTGATGACGATGCATGGCACCATCATGATCTTTTTCGTGCTGACCAACGCACCCTTCGCTGCGTTCGGCAATTACTTCCTCCCCATTCAGATCGGCGCCGAGGACATGGCTTTTCCGCGATTCAACATGATGTCTTTTTGGACCACCTTCGCGGCATTCCTGGTGATGATGAGCTCGTTCTTTGTCGCTGACGGCCCGCCGATCGCCGGCTGGACGTCATATGCCCCTCTTAGCGCGGTAGGTGGCGACGCCGGCCCGGGTCTGGCCGTGGGCCAGACCCTGTGGGCTGTCTCGATCGCCCTCTTCTGCATCGGCTCGCTTCTGGGCGCGTTGAATTTCATCGCCACCACTCTCGACCTGCGCACCAAGGGTATGTCGCTCGCGCGTATGCCCCTAAGTTCGTGGGCTTGGTTTGTGACATCCGTAATCGCTCTACTGGCCTTTGCGGTTCTGCTTCCCGCTTGTATCCTCCTCATCCTCGACCGCACCGCGGGCACGAGCTTCTTCATTCCGGCGGGCTTGGTGGTCAGCGACAGGTTGCAGCCGCATGCTGGTGGCTCGGTTTTATTGTGGCAGCACCTGTTCTGGTTTTTTGGCCATCCGGAGGTGTACATCGCGGTTTTGCCCTCCATAGGAATTGTTTCCCACATCCTGCCCGTGTTCGCTCGCAAGCCGCTTTTGGGACCTCGCGCTTCGATCGGTTGCATGATCGCGATTGGTTTTCTCAGCTACATGGTCTGGGGCCACCACATGTTCGTCAGCGGAATGAATCCCTTTTCCGCGAATCTTTTCTCGGTGCCTACCCTGATCATTACGATTCCGGCGACGATCTTGACCCTCTTATTGATCGGCACGGTCTATGGCGCGAAGATGCGGTTCCATACGCCCGCGCTATTTTGCATCGGCTTCGTTTCCGTGTTCATCAGCGGGGGCATCAGCGGATTCTTCCTGGCGCAACCTTCGATTGACATCTATCTGCACGCCACCTATTTCGTCGTGGCCCACTTTCACTTCGTCATGGCGGTGGCTTCGCTGTTCGGTGTGTTTGCCGGAACCTATTTCTGGTTCCCCAAGATGTTTGGCCGGATGATGAACGACGGGCTGGGAAAATTGCACTTCTGGCTTACGTTCATCGGCGTCTACTGCATCTTCATGCCGATGCACTATCTTGGCCTCGCGGGTAATGTCCGCCGGTATGCGGCGTTCACTGACGATTACATGATACCGCTGATTCCCGTGCACAAATTCATTACTGTCGCAGCCCTCTTGACCGGCGGCGCTCAACTAATCTTTTTCTTCAACCTGATCTGGAGCCGCTTTAAGGGCCCGATCGCTCCAGACAACCCGTGGGAGGCCACTTCGCTGGAGTGGTCCACCACTTCGCCCCCGCCGTTCGATAACTTTGGCGGCCGGCACATGGTGGTCTACAACGGCCCCAACGAATACGGTGTTGAGGGCGCTGCCAAGGATTACGTGATGCAGACCTCACCCGAAAAAGTGGTGACTGGTTAAACGCCAAAGGGGCGGCGCAACCCATGGGAACCTCAACATTACCATCGCATGCAGAAGCGGCGCTGAAAGCGGCGCCTGATCGCCGTCTGGACTCTCAGTCCGTTATTGCCTCGAGAGTCGGAGTGCAGGCCCAAAAGTCTGAAACGGGCATGTGGGTGGCCGTCTCGGCCATCTCGATGTCCTTCGCGGCCTTCACCAGCGCGATGATCGTCCGTCAAGACGCCTCGAGCGATTGGCAACACTTCCAGCTGCCCCACATTCTCTATTTCAACACGCTTCTCCTTCTTGCCAGCAGCGTTACGTTGGAACTAACGCGCCAGCGCGTTGCCGGCATCCCGGAGGTGCAGCGCAGCGGTTCAGGATCCGTAAAGGCGCTGCTTGCAAGCGGCGCGTATTGGATGTACGTGACTGCCGGATTGGGATTCGCTTTTCTGCTGGGTCAAATACTCGCCTGGCGCAATCTGGCGGCGCAGGGCTTGTTCCTCGCCACTAATCCGAGTTCGTCATTCTTTTATGTGTTTACCGCACTGCACGGAGTCCATCTTTTGGGGGGCATTGGCGGCCTGATTTACGTGCTGCGCAAACTCGTCCGAACAAATGGCTCGGCCGAAAACAGCGGCTTGGGAGCCTTCTCCATTTACTGGCACTTCATGGACATTCTTTGGGTCTATCTGCTGTTGCTTCTCGCGATTCGCATGTAGGATTTTTTTCAGGAGGGGCCGTGAGCGAAGCGGAAATCACCATGGGTGCGGGGCACGCGGACACGATGGAGGCGTCCCCTTACGGCATGCAGTCAAAAAAACTGACGATGTGGCTTTTCATCGCGTCCGACGCGGTGACTTTCGGAGCGATTCTCTTCGGCTATTCCTATCTGCGCGCCGGGACTCCGAATTGGCCGACTCCATTTGAAAGCGGTAGCCTCGTCAACGGCGTCATCATGACTTTCGTGCTGCTCACCAGCAGCCTTACGATGCTGGCCGCGGTGACGGCGGCCAGGCGAGGTCGCAAGTCCAGTTGCATTCAATGGCTCGGCGCGACGATCGTGCTGGGCATCATCTTCGCGGCGCTGCATCTTCGTGAGTGGTTTCGCATGTTCCACGAAGGCTGGAGCCTTTCGCATAATCCCATGGGCGGCACGGCGATGTTCGGCGCCACGTTTTTCAGTATTACGGGCCTGCATCTCATGCACGTAATTTCCGGAGTCATCGCCCTGATCGTGATTGCGATCGGATACAACACGGAGTGGTTGGATGCGGGACACGTTGAAACCACGGGCCTGTACTGGCACTTCGTGGATCTGGTTTGGATGTTCGTCTTTCCCTTGTTGTACTTGATGAACGTGGGCCGCTGAATCAGGATCTGACCCAACGACGGGAGGCAAAGCTCGTATGGAAGCGAAACATGAACCCACAATGGCAGGTTATATCGGCATCTGGATCGGATTGCTCTGTATCGTCGGCATCGAGGTGTTTCTGACGCTTATGAGATTGCCGTCTCACGAGCTGCTTGCGTCATTATTGATCTTGGCTTTCATCGAAGCCGCCATTGGCCTCCTGTACTTCATGCATCTGAAGTACGAGAAACACATCCTGCTTTGGAGCCTCGTTCCGGCGGTGGTCTTCGTGCTATTCATGATGAATCACATTTGGCCTGACGCTTTTCGCATGGTCAGCCTGAAAGTTCCGATTCAGTAGTCGTTTTCGATTGGAGTCCGTCTCGAAAGTGTTCTTGAGGCGCGACCCGCAATGAGCTACGCTGCTGCAGGAGAAGTTGACTGTGGACGAATTAGAACGCAACGCGATTCGCAAATTAAAGCTCGCGGCCGGTGGTTTGGCGGCGGTCCTCAGCCCTTCAGCTCTCTACGCGCAAAGCTGTGTAATGTGTTATCAGAGCGCAGCTGCTTCCGGTCCCCGCACAATCCACGCCCTGAAAGCCGGCATCTTGATTTTGATGTTCCCACCCGTTTTGATCACTGCCGGGATTGTCTATTTGGCATACAGCCGGCGTGAGAAATTCAACGACAATTACTGAAGTTTCTTCTTTCTTCGCCTAATCTAACGATTGAGCCGCGACACCACTACGCGTTCCCGGTCGCCTTTTTTCTCAATTTGCGCCACTTCGCGCGCTCTCTGCATAAAATAGTGTAGGTTGCCGGACATGATATTTTTGCAAGGTGTTGCACATAAGTAGTAATCGAATATCGGTGTGCCGCTCCCCGTAACGCCCGAAGCCCTTTATTTACTTGTGCGAACCGCGTGGTTCGAAAAATGCACGCTAGAACCTCGTGCTGGTGTCCTGAAAAACCGAGTACTAGGAGATACGGTATTGCGTTCTGTAATGGACACACGTCAAACTTTGAATGATTGGGTTCCATCGTTCAAGTTATGATGCACAGCGAAGAAAAGCTTTTTGGGGCCGTCGTAGCAATCGCAAGTGCCGGTTTTCGCGAGTCCTGGCGTCGCACGCTTCAAACGCGCGTGCGTGCTCGCTAAAAGTTCGAAGCGTACAAGAGGCGAAGCCGCTGCAAATATTTTGTTGAAAATGCTGCGGAGCGCGAAACTATTCGTGGGGTTGTTGTGTTATGCTTTTTGGGCTGACCTACCCAGCCAGGTTAATCGGCCCAGACCCCGCTGTTACGATTTTCGGCGTGTGACGCCGAACGAACAGAAATAAGCAAAAGAGGGAGAACACCGGTGGCTAGGATTAACGCACTCCAACTGGGGCTCGCTGTTTTTCTCTTTAGCGTTCCTCTCACGGTTTTCGCTCAGGCTCAACAAAACGGGGCGAATCCTCCGGCGCAAACTTCTACGCGCTTCAATGCCACGGAGGAACACGAAGCCAATCCCGATCGTCCCGCGCTGCAGCAACGATATCCGCGCTATCAAATTCAGCGCGAAGACGTATTGACCATCGCTTTTCCACTTTCTCCGGAATTCGATCAAACCGTCACTGTGCAACCAGACGGCTACATCAGCTTGTATGGCGCACCGAACCTACATATCCAGGGCATGACCGTCCCAGAGGTTGTGGAAGCGCTCAAAAAAGCGTATTCCGGCACCCTTCACGACCCCATCGTGGACGTTGATCTGCAGGACTTTCAACGGCCCTTTTTCACCGTTTCCGGCCAGGTCGGCAAGCCCGGCCAGTATGATCTCCGCCACGACACCACAGTTGCCGAGGCGATCGGTATTGCCGGCGGGTTCACTCCCACAGCCAAAACGCAGATTTTTCTTTTCCACCGCGTTTCCACGGGCTGGTTTGAAGTAAAGAAACTGAGCATGAACGATATCCTGGACGGAAAGAAGGCCAATGAGGATGCCCTTTTAGGTCCCGGCGACATGATTTTCGTACCCGAGAAATTTATTGCGAAGTTTCGAAAATACGTTCCGTACTATGTAGGCACGAGCATCAGTCCACCCGCGTGGCCGTGAGACTTCCGTACGCAAGACTTTCATAAAGGTGATCGTCAATGAAAAAAGAGAATCTTAAGCGAGTTCCCGCAGACGAAGGAATGCCCAAACTGACCTTGCGCGACGTGCTGACGCCGCTCTTCCGTCACCAGCGCTTGGTGCTCTTCACCTTTTGCGGCGTAGCCCTGCTCGGAATCCTCGTGGCCTGGGGTTGGGCCGCGCGCTATCACCTCGCAGAGATGCAAGTCGTCGTACAACAGGACCGCTCAGACCCCGCAGTAACCTCCGGACTAAATGCGGCAGTGATGAACAACAAGCCCGTCACCACCGACCAAATTACGTCTGAAATCGCGTTGCTGCAGGGGCAAGACATGATGCGTCAGGTAGCAGCGACATGTGGCCTCGACGATTATTGGTTCCCCACCGATGTATTCCTGCCGCGCGATCCCGCGAAGCGTAAGGCCATCAAGTTGGAAAAAGCAGCTACGGGCTTGGGTCGCAGCTTGGTCGTCGAGCAGGAAAAGACTTCCGACGTCATTAACGTGAAGTACGGCAAGACCGGGGACCCGGCCGTGCCGGCCTGCGTGCTGCAAACTCTCAGCAAACTGTATTTGGCCAAGCACCTGGAATTGCGTCGTCCGGCGGGCTCCAGTGAGTTCTTCGCACAACAGACGGACGACGCCAAGCGCGCGTTGGATGCTGCGGAAAGCCGCGTTGCCAACTTCAGCCAAGACCAGGGAGTGGCCGCTCCCGACGTACTACGAACCTACATGGCTCAGCAAGTTGCCAATTCCGAGTTTTCTCTCTCGACCGCACAACAGGCTATCGCCGCGGACCAGCAAAGAATCAAGGAGGTGCAGGGTCAGCTGGGGAAGACACCCGAAAGAATGCCGACGGAACAGACCACAAATTCGGCGAATCTTCTTTTGCAACAACTGCAGTCTACTTTGCTGGCGGCTCAGGAAAAGCGCGCGCAATTAGTCCTGAAATACGATCCCAGCTATCCTCTGGTGAAAGAAGCTGACCAGGAAATCGCGGATACGCAAGCCACCATCGCCAAAGCGCAGGATCAGAAATACGTCAACGAAACCACCGACACGGATCCCACGTATCAATTCTTGCGGCAAGATCTGGCCAAAACGCAAGCGGATCTTGCGTCGCAGAAGGCTACCGTGGGCTCGCTCGCAAGCAATATCCACACCATGCGGTTGCAAATGGTGGATTTGGACAAGAAGGCCGTCCAGCAAGCCGCGCTCATCCGGGAAGCTAAGGCGGATGAAAGCAACTATTTGCTCTATCTGAACAAGCGCGATGAGGAACGCCAATCGGACGCTTTGGACAAGGACAGAATCGCCGACGTGGCGATCGCTGTTCCGCCAACCGTGCCAATAATCCCCGCGCATGGGCCTTTCCTGGTCATGTTGATCGGTTTCGTGTTGGCGTTCCTTCTCAGCATCGGTGCTGGTTACTTGGCCGAGTACGTTGATCCTTCGTTCCGCACGCCGGAAGAAGTGGCCGAGACGCTCAATATGCCGGTTCTCGCATCGCTTCCCCGGAAGGTGGCATAGGGCGAATGGTTCTGGACTTTTACAATCTCGCGGAGCAGCCGTTCGGAGTGACTCCGGACTCGCGGTTCCTGTACCTCGGTCCTCAGCATCGCGAGGCGCTCGCCTCCCTGGTATATGGCACCGAGAGCAACCGGGGATTTCTTGCCCTGATTGCCAAGCCGGGGATGGGCAAGACGTCTTTGCTCTACCACTATCTCGGTTACCTACGGGATAAAGCGCGCACCGCCTTTGTATTCCGCACGGATTGTGACTCCCGCGAATTCATTCGTCACGTTCTCATCGACCTCGGTATCGATGTCAATGGCATGGATTTGCCCGCCATGCACGATGCCCTCAATCGTCTTCTTACCGATGAAATGCGCGCCGGACGCCGCTTTGTTCTTGTCGTGGATGAGGCGCAGAACCTCGAAGAGAAAGTGCTCGAGTCGATCCGGCTACTATCTAACTTCGAAACTCCATGGATGAAGTTGATGCAGATCGTGCTGGCAGGGCAGCCGCAGCTCGCCGACCGCCTCGCTAGCCCCTCGATGTCTCAGCTTCGCCAGCGTGTTTCCATCGTTATGCGTATCGAGCCTTTCTCGCACAAGGAAGTGGATGCTTACATAGACCACCGGTTGTGGATCGGCGGATGCGACAGGCCTTCTCTATTTACCGTAGGTGCGCGGAAGCTCATTGCCGAGCACAGCGAAGGGATCCCTCGCAACATCAATAATCTTTGCTTCAACGCCTTGTCGCTGGGATGTGCTCTGAAGAGAAAGACGATCGATCGCGACATCATCCAGGAAGTGATTTCCGATCTCGACCTCGAGCCGTTACGCGACAAGCCCACGATTACGAGCGCAACAACGCCTGCTCCGCCGCAGCGCCTGGCCCACACCTCACACGAATCCATTCCCGCGGCGAGAAAGCAATCTATGTTCGGGGGCTGGCTATTCAAGGTCGCAATCGCTTCGGCGCTGCTGCTGACTCTCAGCTGGGCGGCGGTCCCGAGAAATCGCCGGAACCCTCAACCCGTCGAGATTTCTAATGCTTTGCCGCCTACCGCTGTCGTGAAACCGGCACAACCTGTTCCGGACGCTACGCCGGTCGCTGCCACCATGTCCGTGCCGCCAGCTACGCAATCCGTACCGGCCGCTCCGGCTACGGCGTCTGTCAAGGTGATGCCAGGCGAGACTCTCTACCGCATCAGCGTGAAAAATCTCGGCAAGTACAATCACGACATCCTGAACCAGATTCGCGGGCTCAACCCTTGGATCAATGACCCGGACCACATTCGTTCGGGGCGACAGATTCTTATACCTTCGGCTTCGGTCACCGCGCCAGATGCGCGCCAATTGGCGGCTCAATCTAATAGCGATTTACCAATAGAGGTAAAACAATGAGCAAGAATTTTGAACTCATGCAGCAGGCCGGCCTGGACCAATCCTTGCGTCCGGTCCGCGTGCCGGATATCCCGGTTGCTCCGCGGCGGCGCGCCGGAAACGGGCACACCAATGGACACACGAAGGGAACTCCTCTGAATATTGAGCAATTCGCGCGCGAGGAATCTCTTCGTCTGGTGCAGCGTATCTTCCTATTGCAGACTCAGGCTCCGCCCCGCGCCGTGGTGTTCGCGGGAATTGACCATGGTAACGGCTGCAGCGAAATATGTGCCTCGGTGGCGGAGACCTTGGCCAGCAACGTACGCGGCTCCATTTGTTTGCTCGAGGCGAATCTCCGGACACCGGCGTTGCCGGGATTGTTCGGCACCACCAATCACCACGGTCTTACCGATGCGCTGTTACAAGAAGGGCCCATTCGCTCATTCACAAAGCCTCTCCGCGGCGACAATCTGTGGCTGCTTTCCAGCGGCTCCCTTGCGCCAGACTCCGCCAAGCTCCTCAACTCGGATCGGCTTAAAGCGCGATTCGCTGAACTTCGCAAAGAATTTGATTTTATTTTGATCGATGCGCCCCCGCTCACGCGGTATGCGGATGCTGTGGCCTTTGGTCAGATGACGGACGGTTTTGTACTGATTCTGGAAGCGAACGTCACGCGCCGCGAAGCCGCTCTCAAAGTATCCGAGAATCTGCGCGCTTCGGGGATTCAAGTACTCGGCGCCGTGCTCAATAAGCGCACGTTCCCGATTCCGGAGTCGTTGTATCACAGGCTCTAGAATCGGCGAGGTGTATCGCCGCCGATTCGAAGTCTTGCAGCAGATTACGCGCGGCCAAGCCTGGGTTGTCTTCGCAGTAGCTACCGGTGCCGTCGCCGGGTAATCAACATCGATGGGGTCACAGACGAATGTGACTCAGCGTAGCGGAGCTTTGTCCAGTTTCCCCAATTCGGTAAGTCTGCTTGCAGCCTCCGCTTGCGGCTTTCTATCGGCCGAATCTGAATCTTCTTGGTTCGCGATCCAGACTTGGCCGCGACACGAGAGAAAAGTAGCGGCCGCGCTCGGCGAAAAAGGCGTCAGCGTTTTTCTTCCCTTATTCGGCGAGAAGCGCCAGTGGAGCGATCGCCAGCGATTCGTGGAGTCGCCCTTGTTTCCGCAGTACGCCTTCGTCAGGATTCCCTCGGACACATCGGCCCGCATTCCGGTACTGCGGACGAACGGCGTTAGAGGCTTTGTGGGAAAGCGAGGAGCGGGCCTACCGGTGCCGGACTCAGAAATTGATGCAATTCGCGCCGTGCTTGCGCAAGACGTCCCGTTCAAGCCGCATTCATTTTTGAACATCGGAAAACGCGTCAGAATCCGCGGTGGCAGTCTGGACGGAATCGTAGGCATCCTGACAGCTGTCAACAATGACGCGACCTTGGTTGTCTCGGTTGAACTCATCCAGCGGTCACTCGCCATTCGCATTACCGGCTTGGCAGTCGAGCCGGCGTGAACGATTCATCTCGGGCGCCACGGTAGCGGGCAACTCGGCTTTTACCGGAATTCTTAAGCAGTTTCCCCAGTCCATAAAATAAATAACTTTCAAAAGAGAGAACCTCCGTGAACGAGACAAGGCGACGACTCATCGTTGGCACGCTGAAGTTCTTTGACCTCGTATTGATTGTGCTGTCCTTTTCCGTGGCCTCCGTCTGGATGTTTTATGCGGGAAGAAGCATTTCCATCGAGAGGCTGTTTGCCGTCCGCGTAAAATTGTCGGATTGCGTCATTTTCGCGCTGGCCGTACTGGCCAGCCACGCCATGTTTGTGCTGTGCGGAATCTACGAATCGCGCAGGCTTTCCACCAAATTCGCGGAAGTCGTTGACGTTTTGAAAGCAGTCACGTTGGCAACATTCAGCTTGGCGCTGGTCGCCGCGGTCTTCCGGGTTAAGCTCATGACGCCGCGTTTCTTCCTGCTATTTTTCGTCACGTGCTTCGTCACCGTGGCAACGTCCCGTCTTCTGCTGCGCTACACTCTGGCGAGAATCCGCCGGCGCGGCCACAATCTGCATCACATTCTGATTCTCGGTACGAACACTCGTGCCGTTGACTTCGCTCGGCGCATTGAAGCCTCCCCGGAACGCGGCTACCGGTTGCTGGGCTTCGTGGATGACCACTGGGCCCGAATGGACGAGTTCAAAGCAAGCGGCTTCAAGTTGGCCTGCGAAAATGCGGGCGTCGCCGAGTTTCTGCGCCACAACGTGGTGGACGAGGTAGCCATCTTCCTTCCACTACGCTCCTTCTACGAGCACGCCGCGCAAATGGCTGCCCTCTGCGAACAGCACGGTATCATCATTCGCTTCGATTCGGACATTTTTGATTTGAAGATCGCCCGGTCGCATGCCGACGTGTTTGATGGCGACGCACAGATTACCGCCCGCAGCGGCGGATTCGGCGGCTGGCCGTTCGTTCTCAAAAGAACGATAGACCTCGTCGTCTCTTTCAGCTTGCTGGTGATTCTCTCTCCGCTGCTGCTCGCCGTAGCGCTGCTGATCATCCTGAGTTCGCCGGGCCCGATCCTTTTCGGCCAGGAAAGAGTGGGCCTCAATAAACGCAAGTTCAAGATCTACAAGTTCCGCACCATGATTCCCAATGCGGAACGCATTCAGGAGGAGCTTGTACATCTGAACGAGATGCAGGGTCCCGTATTCAAAATCAAAAACGATCCACGCGTCACGCCCATCGGAAAGGTTCTGCGCAAGACCAGCATTGATGAATTGCCGCAGCTCTTCAACGTCTTGAAGGGAGATATGAGCCTGGTTGGACCGCGAGCCATGTCCGTCCGCGATTATCAGCTCTTTAACGAAGACTGGCAGCGGCGTCGCTTCAGTGTTCCGCCGGGAATTACGTGTCTCTGGCAGGTCAACGGTCGCAACCTGATTCCATTCGAACAGTGGATGGAGCTTGATATGCAGTACATTGATAAGTGGTCGCTGTGGCTGGACCTGAAGATATTAGCGCGCACGATTCCGGCGGTATTAAGGGGATCCGGGGCGGCTTGATCCGGACCGCAGTGGACGCGATTCCAAGTCACATCGACACCAAAACCGTTTGAGAGTGCAGGTTCCCAGTTCGCAACGCACGAACAGCACCAATTTAATCGCAACTCATTTGATCTAAAGGGAGAGCGTAACCCATGGGCAAGTCTCGAATCCTCGTAACTGGCGCGGGCGGTTTTATCGGTCATCATCTCGTAAAGCGGCTGAAGGCGGAAGGGAATTGGGTTCGCGGAGCCGACATCAAACTTCCGGAGTACGGGCGCTCCGCCGCCGACGAATTTGACGTACTCGACCTGCGCAAGTTCGAGAATTGCCTGCTGGCCACGCGTGGCGGCGTAGATCAGGTGTACAACCTTGCGGCGGACATGGGCGGGATCGGCTACATAACTGCGTATCTCGCGGACATCTCACGCAACAACATTTTGATCAACGTACACATGCTGGAAGCCAGCCGCCAGAACGCCATTAAGCGTTTCTTGTTCTCCTCTTCTGCTTGCGTTTATGCACAGAACAAGCAGAAGAGTGCGGATGTCACTCCGTTACGCGAAGAAGATGCGTATCCAGCCGAACCCGAGCCCGGCTACGGATGGGAAAAACTCTTCGCGGAAGAAATGTGCAAGTACTACCGCCGCGACTATGGATTCGAAACGTATTCCGTTCGCTTCCATAATGTCTACGGACCGCTCGGCACCTACGAGGGCGGCAAGGAAAAAGCTCCGGCAGCGATTTCGCGCAAGGTCGCGTTGGCTCACGACGGCGGCGAAATTGAGATTTGGGGCGATGGCGAGCAAACTCGATCCTTTATGTATATTGACGATTGCGTCGAAGGTCTAATTCGTCTGATGGCTTCGAATCACCACGATGCGCTCAACCTCGGCACCGATCGCTTGGTCACGATCAATGAATTAGTGGACTTGGTTTCGGGAATCGCCGAGAAGCGTCTCATCAAACGCCACGATCCCAGCAAACCCCAGGGTGTTCGCGGCCGCAATAGCGACAACACGCGCCTGAACCAAGTTCTTGGATGGCAGCCTTCCATCTCGCTCGAGCAGGGCCTCGAAGTCACCTACAAGTGGATTGCAGGGGAACTGCAGAAGACTGGCCGCATTCCGGCGCACACGAAGAAAGCGCTGGCGTAGGACACGGGCTCGCAATAATGCGCCGAAGCAATCCCCTTTTACCTCCAGGACCAATGATCGCTGGCAGCTATGGTTAAGCCTGAATCCTCAGGCACCGTGGCCCGTAATGCGCTTTGGATGTTTTGTGGCCTGGGGCTGAGGCTCGTCATCCAAGCGCTGTACTTCGTCGTAATCGCGCGTTCCCTGGGCGCGAGCGGATACGGCGCATTCATCGGCGTCGTTGCGCTCGTGGGCATTGTCTTTCCCTTCGGGGACATGGGCAGTGGCGGCCTACTCATAAAGAACGTTTCGCGCGACCAAAGCCAGTTCCCGGCTTATTGGGGTACGGCGCTGCTCACTACCGGGGCGTCCAGTTCTGTGCTGTTCCTCGCCGTCGTGGCGTTGTCGCGTTTCGCCCTGCCAGCGACAATTCCGGTGTTGCTCGTATTGCTGGTGTCCGGGTCCGACCTCGTCGGTCTCAACATCATTACGATGTGCGGGCAGGCATTCCAGGCGTTCGATCGTCTGCAGTGGACCGCCACGATAAACGTGCTCGTCAGCGCCAGCCGGCTGAGCGCGGCGCTGATCTTGGTTGCGATTCAACGGCATCCGTCCCCTCTGCAATGGGGCTACGTATACTTCTTTAGCACCACGGTGGTAGCCATCGCGGCGATCGTGTTGGTCTGGACCAAGCTGGGTGCGCCGCGGTTCGGATGGCAAAGAGGCCCGGGCGAGGTTCGCGAAGGCTTCTACTTCTCTGCGGGACTCAGCGCGCAAACCATCTACAACGATCTCGATAAGACGATGTTGGCCCGTCTGGGTACCTTGCAAGCCACGGGCGTTTATGGAGCGGCCTACCGGCTCATTGACGTTAGCTTCGTGCCGGTTTCATCGCTGCTGACGGCCTCGTTTTCCAATTTCTTCCGCGCGGGGGCCGATGGCATTTCCGCAAGTCTTTCGTATGCGAAGCCGCTTTTGCTGCGTGCGTTGGGGTATTCCGTATTCGCCTGTGTCGCCCTGCTTACCTGCGCAGGCATCGTGCCGCGCATCCTCGGTCCGGAGTACGCCGGCACAGTGGAAGCGCTGCGGTGGCTTTCCGTGCTACCCATTCTGAAAGTAGTCCATTATTTTTACTCGAACGCGCTCACGGGCTCCGGGCATCAGGCGCTGCGCACCAAAATTCAGGTGGGCGTGGCAATTTTTAACGTCCTCATAAATCTTTGGCTGATACCGGCATATTCATGGCGCGGCGCTGCGTGGTCCAGCATCGCTTCGGATGGCCTGCTGGCTTGTGGCATCGGATTCGCCGCTTTTGTTCTCTTTCGCCGCTCGCAAAGCGTCTTGGTCAACGCCACCGTGCACGCCGGAACGGATTAGGTTTTGCCTTTAGCTTCGAATGTCTGATTCCAATCAAATACCGTCGCATGGTATGAAACTCAGCCGCGAATTGAAATCATGAACGTCTCTCGCAGATATTTAGGCGATATCTTCACGATCATCGTGCTGATCCTGGCGACGGGCGCGTTGCAGTCGCTGATTGTGGATAGCTCGAGTTCCAAAGCTATCTCTGAAGGCAATCCGTTTCTGCAGATCGTTTGGGCCGTCATCTACGTCATCGTAGCGATTCGCGCGGGGCAGCAGTCGCGCGCCATCATGGAAGCGGTGCGGTCGAACAAGCTGTTGATTGGGCTGGTTTTACTAGCGCTCCTTTCCACGGCTTGGTCCGCGGATCCCGGTCTATCGCTGCGCCGCGGCATCGCGCTGCTCGCCACCACTCTTTTCGGAGTGGATTTTGCGGTTCGCTATTCCATACGCGATCAGCTCCGGCTCCTCGCGATTGCTCTGGGTAGCGTCGTATTCCTCAGCGTGGTCGTGCAAGTGTTCTTCCCCGGTCAGATTCCGACCGTGGACATGATGTATCCGGATGCTTGGGTCGGTTTATTCGGCCAGAAAAATGAATTCGGCAGAATCGTCGTTCTCGCCACCCTGGTCACTCTCACTGCGGTCCGCAAGTCCTTGGGGGGCATAATCGTCGCGGTTTTGGCTTTGCTTGCCGCGCTGGGGCTGATCATCGCTGCTGAGTCCATGACTTCGTTCGTGGCCCTGACGGGCATGATCGTGGTGATGCAGTTCGCTCCCACCCTTCGCTGGGGCCCTCGCATTCGCCGGGCCGTGCAGGTTATTGGCGCGTTGATTGCTGCGCCCACGTTATACGCTCTGATTCATTACCGCGACGCGGTCACCGAACTGATGGGCCGCAACGCATCGCTCACCGGGCGAGTAAAGATTTGGGGGCTTTCGCTTGCGAGCATCGCGCTGAAACCGGTTTTGGGCTATGGCTATAGCGCCTTCTGGCTTGCGTCTCCCGAAGCCATGAGAATTGACGTCGCAATCAACTGGACCGTTCCGCACGCACACAATGCTTATATCGAATTGGCACTGGAATTGGGGCTGGTTGGACTCGGCCTTTACGTGGCTGCGTATTTGCTCGCCTTGAAACGCGCGGCGACGTACCTCCGCATGGAAGGCGGGAATAGCTCGAAGTGGCCGCTGATTTATCTCTGCTTCGTGCTGCTCTACAGTTTCACCGAGAATTATGTCTTAGCCCCCAACACCATCTTTTGGATGTTGTTCGTCGCGGCCGCTTGCACGGTTTCTCAGCCCGTCGGAGCACTGGAGCTTGTGGACGACGATGATGACGAAACCGAACCGGGAGCGGACTCCAGCCCGTCGTTTGCAACGAGTTAGGACTTTGCATGAACGATAACCTTCAACCCACAGTCGTAATCTTTTGCGATCATCTCCTATATCCCTCGGAGACGTTCGTTCGCTCGCAGGCGCAGGCATTGCATAGATATAGTCCTGTCTATGCCGGTTCCCGCAGGGTTCGGGGACTTGACCTTCCCCCGGAGAGCACCTACACCGTCAGCGGAGGCGATGTGAATGGCCGCGTTCGCGAGTTGATGTTCAAGCTTTTCGGGACCGCGCCGGACCTGGTGGAGCGTTTGCGGGCGCTTGATCCCGTATTGATGCATTCGCATTTTGGCCCCGATGGATTGCGCGCGCTCCCTTTGGCTCGAAATCTGGGCTTGCCGCTGATCGTGACGTTTCACGGGTCGGATGCGACTGCGACGGACGTCCGTCATGTGAAGGCTCCTTTTGGCCATCGCCGTTACCTGGTGCAACGCGCAGTTTTGCGGCGCGGCGCAACGTTATTTCTCGCGGTCTCGGAGTTCATTCGTGGAAAACTTCTCGCACAGCATTTTCCCGCGGACAAGACTCTCGTCCATTACATCGGCGTGGACACCAAACTCTTTTCGCCCTCGCAAGGCGAGCGGGAATCCACCGTTTTGTTCGTCGGCCGTCTCGCCGATAGAAAAGGCGCGGAATTCCTGATTCGCGCGATGGTCGAAGTGCAGAAAGAGAATCCGGCCGCCGAGCTCGTTTTGATCGGAGACGGCGTTTTGCGCGCCGATCTCGAAAAGTTGGCCAGCTCCAGCCTGCGGCGCTACCGATTCCTGGGAGTTCAGCCTCATCACGTGGTTCGCGAATGGCTCGATCGCGCGAGCGTCTTTTGCGCCCCCAGCATCCGCGGGCGCTCCGGAGAGGAAGAGGCCTTCGGAATGGTGTTCGCCGAAGCGCAGGCGATGGAAAAACCCGTGGTCAGTTTCGCCACGGGTGGCATACCCGAAGCCGTCTTGCACGGCGAGACGGGTTTCCTGGCCCCGGATCGCGATTGGCCAACTCTCGCAAAGTATCTTTCGTTGTTGCTCAAGAACGCCGATCTCCGCCGCAAATTCGGAGTCGCCGGGCGTCAGCGAGTCTTGCAGCTCTTTGATTTGAATACGCAAACCAGCGCGCTCGAAAAAATTTACGACGGCGTGCTCGAAGCCGACGCTATCGGCGAGCCAAGCCGCCCGCCGCTCTACGCTCCGCAAGGAAACTGAACATGCCTCGAGTCCTCATCATCCAAGCCGAAATGAAGCACTATCGGGTGCCTTTTTTCACGAAGCTCCACGAGGCGCTTCGGCAGGACGGCATTGAACTGGCCATCGCATACAGCGCGCAAAATCGAAAACAGGCTTCACGCGGTGATAGCGCCGAACTGCCACCGGAAATCGGCCGCGAAGTGCCGGGCTATTGGTTTGCCGATCGCTTTCTATATCAATCGCTGTGGAAAGAAGTATTCAGCGCCGATCTGGTCATCGTCGGCAACGAAAACAAATACATCATTAACCCGTTTCTGCTTTTGTTTTCTGCTCTGCGGCTGAAGACTGTCGCATTTTGGGGGCTGGGTCCCAACATGCATCCGGACCGCACCGCCTTCTCCGAGTGGATAAAAGAGAAAATGGTTACTTCGGTGGATTGGTGGTTCGCTTACACCGAGACTGTTGCAGATTATCTGCGGCAACATGGCATGCCGGCAGACAGAATCTCGAACGTACAAAACGCGACGGACACAGTTGACCTCCGCCGCCAATTGAGCGAAATCTCAGACGACGAAGCCGCACAAGCGAAGAAGGCGCTGACGGGTAGCGATTCCAGCAAGATTGGAATCTACTGTGGCTTTCTCGGCGAAATCAAAGCCATACCGATGCTGGTCGAAGCCGCCCACCTCGTGCGTCAACTTTGCCCCGGTTTCCATCTCGTGATCGTGGGCAATGGCCCGGATCGCAAATGGCTCGAACAAGCCATCGCGGGAGATCCGTGGGTCCACTACATGGGATCACAGTTCGGTCGCGAGAGTGCCATGCTCTATAAGATCGCGGACGTGTTTCTGCTGGCCGGAACGGCAGGTCTCGCGATCGTAGACAGTTTCGCGGCGGGCTTGCCCCTCATCGCCACTGATTTGCCCACGCACCCGCCCGAGATCAGCTATCTGCGCGACCGTGAAAACGGCAGACTCACCGCCCATAACGCCGCCGCGTTCGCTGACGCAGTCGTGGAAGTACTCGCCACGCCAGAATTGATGGCTTGTTTGCGGCGCGGCGCCGAACGAGCGGGCTCCCAATACACGATCGAAGCCATGGTCGAAAACTATCGAGCGGGCGTCAATCAATGTTTGGCTCGCACAGGCGTCATTTCTCGAGTCCCTGCGAAGCAGCATGCGTACCAAGAACAAAAAGTTGCCGATTGATCCATTAGGAGCCGTTCGCAGCTCGGCAAGCAAGAGAAGAAGCTAATATGCAATCACAAGCATCAGGAAAGTGGGCCGAGTGAATCCGATGACTCGCCTGTCTATCATTGGCGGAATCACGGTTATGCTGCTCGCGGCGCTCTCGGCGTTTGCGGTCGATCAAACTAAGCTGGTTCCTCCTGCGCAGCCGATTCCTGCCGTCTTTTTCGGGATGCACATTCATCGCGCCGGCAGTTCCACCCCGTGGCCCAGCGTGCCCGTCCCGGCGCGTCGGCTTTGGGACGCGCGCGTCACCTGGCCCGACCTGGAACCGAGCAAGGGCCAGTGGCGGTTCGGAACCTTGGATAACTGTCTGGCAATGGCCCAGGATCACAATCAAGACCTGCTGCTCACACTCGGTCTGACTCCGCGGTGGGCGTCATCGCGGCCGCAGGAACCGTCCGGCTATCAGCCGGGATTCGCCGCCGAGCCGACCGATAACGAAGACTGGCGCGCATTCGTCACCGCCGTCGCTACTAGATACAAAGGCCGCATCCACTACTACGAAATATGGAACGAGCCGAATCTGAAGCAATTTTGGAGTGGTACTGTAGATCAATTGTTGGAGCTAACCAAGGAAGCCTCGCAAATCATTCACGGCATTGATCCGCATGCGCTCGTCGTCTCACCGCCGGCCACTAGCGGGTACGGCGTGAAATGGCTGGCTGAATTTTTGAGCAAGGGCGGCGGGCAATATGTAGACGTTATCGGCTATCACTTTTACGTGGCCGATCAGCCGCCGGAAGCTATGGTGCCGGTGATTCGCCAGGTGCAGCAGACTATGGCTGACAATGGTGTCGGCAGCAAGCCGCTGTGGGACACCGAGGCCGGCTGGTTCAAGCCCAACCCGTTCCCTTCGGAGGAACTCGGCGCCGGATATCTCGCGCGCGCGTACATCTTGAACTGGGCTGGGGGTGTCCAAAGATTTTACTGGTACGCTTGGGACAATCATAAGATGACCATCCAGACGACCGAAGCGGATGACGAGACTCTTACTCCCGCGGGACGCGCTTTCGGAATCATTCAGAAGTGGCTGATCGGCGCGCGCATGGATTGGTGCGAACAGGAGGCCGACAATACTTGGGCCTGCCAACTGCAGCGCGACGGCAGCCGCGACTGGATCGTCTGGAATCCCGACGGAAAAAAAGAATTCTCCGTCCCCGCGGCCTGGCATCCCCAAAAATTCACGCCTTTACTGGAAGAAGCCCATGCCTTGAGCGGCTCAAGCCTAGAAATCGGCCCCGTTCCTGTCCTGCTGACGTCCGAGAGCGAAAGATGAACTCGCAGCGAATGAGCCGCACACTTGCTTTGTCTGGCATTCACACCACCGGATTGCAGGCGCGAGAACATAAATGAATTCACAAGCCATGACAACCGCGTCGCACTACGACGCTGAGTATTTCAAATACCAATCCGAAATCGGCCGCTTCGGCGGGTGGGCGAACCTGACCAAATTTTCAGATTACATCCGCCCCGAGATGAAAGTCCTGGATTTTGGCTGCGGCGGCGGCTATCTGCTTGCCAACATCACGTGCCGGGAAAAACTCGGCATTGAGATTAGTCCTGTCGCTCGCGACGCCGCGCAGAATAACGGTATCACCACTCTTGCAGCAACCTCACAAGTCGAGGACGGTTGGGCCGACATCTTGATTTCGAACAACGCGCTGGAGCATTGCCCGAACCCGCTCCAGGAACTTCAGGCGCTCTTGCCGAAGGTAATTCCGGGGGGCAAGGTCATCTTCGTCGTTCCCTGCGAATCCATCAGAAACAGTTACAAGACGGATGATCCCAATCATCATCTCTACTGTTGGAGTCCGATGTCTGCGGCGAATCTCTTTACCGACGCAGGTTTCCAGGTTCACGAATCCAAGGCCTACGTGCACATTTGGCCGCCCAAGTTCATTCCCCGGCTGCTGCGCTCGATTGGTGGCCGGCCGTTGTTCGAACTCGGCTGCAGGCTCTACGGTTTCCTTACCTATTGGAATTTGAGCCCTGCGGTGACTTCTCAGATTCGGATTGTCGCGCAACGCCCGGCCGATTCGTAGTTTTTACCGATCCTTCACCGCCCAAGGATTAAACCAATCACGAGTCACCTCACAAATTCAGCAGTCTCCTCCGGGCGTCTTCGCGACGCCGAAGGATCGGACCATGGGACAACTGACGGGCAATGTGACCGAATCCGGAATGGACCTGAAGGCGCGCATCAAGCGTTTGCCGATTGTTGGACAAGCGGTTCAATGGCTTGAACGCACCAGCCGCCCGCTGCGCATCCGGTTCGTTCAGTTCAATTCATCCAGCTATTGGGACTCTCGATACGCCAACGGCGGCAACTCGGGCGATGGGTCTTATGGAGAGTTGGCAAAATTCAAATCCGGAATAATAAATAACTTCGTAGCCGAAAACCGCATTGATTCCGTGATCGAATTCGGGTGCGGCGACGGCAATCAACTTTCGCTGGCGAAATATCCTCGCTATGTGGGAATAGACGTTTCACCCACGGCGCTCGAGCGGTGTCAGGAACGATTTCACCGTGACGCAACAAAGACGTTCCTACCATATGACGAACCCGCCGCAAACGCCGCTCGCGCGGAGTTGGCGCTGTCGTTGGATGTAATCTACCATCTGGTCGAAGACGATATTTACGAAAAATATATGAGCCACGTATTCGAGGCCGCCACGCGCTTCGTGATCATATATTCGGATAATGAAGAAGCTCCGCGGGACATGATTCATGTTCGCCACCGCAAGTTTAGCGATTGGATCGAGCAACAGCAGCCCTCCTGGCGTTTGCTCCGGCATATTCCTAATAAATTCCCCTGGGAACCAGCAACACAACGGGGTTCTTTTTCGGACTTTTGGATTTACGAGAAAAGTCACTAATTCACTGCGAAAAGGAGCGCGCTACGCGGTGCGGTCCGGGTCTGGCGGCTAAGACGCGGTCCCCGATCTAAATTTTGACACGGGGAAATCCCCAGAACGGCACAATTGATTGAGTATTGCTCGCCGCATTCGGTGCCACCATCCCCTGGCAGCCGGTCAATGCAGGCATCGTTCCGCTCAAATCTTGTGTCCATTTGGATGTCTTTGGCGCTTGGGCCCAGTAGCGTTGAAGGCGTATGACTAACCACAACAACAGTAACGGCAGCGGCATTATGTCTGTCTTGAAGGACAAAGTTGTCCTTCCAGACACACCCGAGAACCTTAGCCGTGCCTACAAGACCGCCCAGCCGTTTCCGCATCTCATCATTGACAATATGTTTCCCGCCAGTCAGTTGGAAGATCTGGTTTCGGAGATGCGGCCGCTCAACACCGAGCATTGGGTGCATGAAGACAATGACCATCTGAAGAAAACCAATCTACGGTCGGCAGTGGATCTTGGCGACACCGGCTTCCGGCACACCGCCCTGTTGCACTCCGCCGGCTTTCTGTATCTGCTCTCGGAGTTGACCGGCATTTGGGAGTTGTTGCCTGATCCTTACCTTCAAGGCGCGGGATATCACATCATCCCGCAAGGGGGGAAGTTTGACGTCCACGTGGATCGCAACACCGCGTACGAGACCGGTCTGAACCGCCGTCTCACGCTGATCACCTACCTCAACAAATCCTGGGAGCACGAATACGGCGGCCAGCTGGAATTGTGGAACGCGGACGGGACCCGCTGCGACGTTGTCGTGGAGCCGATTTTCAATCGCACCATAATTTTTGAGATTGCCGACAAGAACTATCACGGCGTTCCGAAGCCGGTCGCGGCTCCCAATGGCCGCAGCAGAAACTCTTTTGCCGTGTACTACCACACGGCAGGGGTCAGGGAGAAAAAGGATTTCACGCCGCACGGTTCGATTTATGCGCCCAGCTTTTACGGATCTGAAAAAAGCGTCTCCGGCTTCCGCCAGACTATCAAGGATATTACTCCGCCGATTTTGGTCCGGGGTTTCCGAAGGCTGCAAAAAGCCAAGTGATTCTCAGCCTGGGAATCTCTCGAAGCCAGTGTATTTAGTCACTACGGGGTAGCCGCTGATCTTTAACCGATGAAGATACTCCTCGTCCACAATACCTATCAACAGCCCGGCGGCGAAGATGTCGTTTTCGAACAGGAAAAGAGGAACCTGCAGCGGGGCGGCCACTACGTGGCCACCTACGAGCGCAGCAATCACGAAATCGAGGCGTACTCGGCGCTGCAGCGCGCCACGCTGATCAAGCGCATCGTCTGGAGCACGGACTCACGCCGTGAATTCGCTCAACTCCTCGCCCGCGAATCTCCGGACGTGGTCCACGTGCACAACACATTCATCATGATTTCCCCCTCGATTTACAGTGCGTGCCGCGACCAGGGCGTTCCGGTCGTGCAGACCCTGCAGAATTATCGCCTGATGTGTCCCGGCGCGCTTTTTTTTCGCGATGGCAAAGTCTGCGAGGAATGCGTCGAGCACAGCCTCTGGCGCGGAGTTCAGCACGGCTGTTACCGCGATTCGCAGGTGCAAACCGCGGGCGTCGCGCTGATGCTCGCCTGGCATCGCCATTTGAAAACCTACCAGGACCTAGTGGACTGCTCCGTCGCGGCCACCGAGTTTTCGCGTGCCAAATTTGTCGCGGCCGGATTCCACGCCGACAAAATTGTGGTAAAGCCGAACTTCATGGACCGCGATCCCGGTCTTCGTGAACGTCCCGGCGATTATGCGGTGTTCGCCGGACGCCTGTCTCAGGAGAAAGGCGTCGCAACGCTAGTGGCGGCTTGGGAACACCTTGACCCGAGCATTCCGCTAAAAATCGTAGGTGACGGCCCCCTCCGCGCCAGCCTGGAAACCCAGGCAAAGGCGCGCGGTCTCAAGGGAATCACTTTTTGTGGACGCCTCTCCCGCGACGAATCCATCGCCACCGTGAAAGGCTCGCGGTTCCAAATCACTCCGAGCGTCTGGTACGAAGGGTTTCCCATGGTCATCGTCGAAGCGTTCGCCTGTGGCGTGCCGGTGCTCTGTTCTCGATTGGGAGGAATGCAGGAAATCGTCGCCGACTCTGGGACCGGCCTCCACTTCAATGCCGGCGACGCGCAGGATCTCGCCAGCAAGGTCGAATGGGCGTGGAATCATCCGGCCGAACTCGCAGAAATGGGGCGTGCCGCTCGCCGCAAGTTTGAAGCGGAGTACACTGCCGAGAAAAACTACACGCGCCTGATGGAAATCTACGAACAGACGCTGGCTAGCTATGCCTGACGCACTCAATCGTCAACTGGAACCTCACATGCCGAATTACAGCGTCCTGGGCGTGCCGGTGCACTGCGTGCGCATGTCCGACGTGATAGCGGAAATGGAATCGTGGATCGCCAAGCGCGACCTTACTCGTTTTATCGCGATCACCGGAATGCACGGCGTTTCGGAATCGCGCAAAGACGCGCGCTTCCGCGAGATATTGAAATCCGCGTCGCTCGTTGTGCCCGATGGCATGCCGCTCGTATGGCTGGCTCGCTGGCACGGCCACCCGATCAGCCAGCGCGTCTGCGGTTCGGATCTCATGGAAGAATTTTGCAAGCTGACTGGATCGCGTTATCGCCATTTCTTCTACGGCGGCGCCCCCGGAGTGGCTGACGATCTGGCGCAAAGTCTGCGCCAGCGCCACGACATCGGAATCGCCGGCACCTATACCCCGCCTTTTCGCCCGCTTACAGACCAGGAAGAAAAAGAAGTCGCGACTCGCGTGCAGGCGGCCGCCCCCGATGTACTGTGGATCGGCTTGAGCACCCCCAAACAAGAGCGCTGGATGTACGAGCACCGCGACAAGTTTCTAGTTCCCGTGATGCTCGGAGTGGGCGCTGCCTTTGATTTCAACTCAGGGAAACTCCAGCGCGCGCCCTCCTGGATGGGCAACACTGGCTTGGAGTGGCTCTTTCGACTCCTCGTCGAGCCCAAACGTCTCTGGAAACGCTACCTGGTGACGATTCCGAGCGCCGTGTGGAGCGTCTCTCTCGAGATGTTTCATCTGAAGAAATACGACTGAGCAGCAGCCGAACGATTTCGCGTTCCGCAAAAATCTCTTGTCAGCCGTTGACTTCTCTCTGCCGGATTTCGGGCCCAGACTCCGTGCGGCGTTCGAATTAAATCTCGAAGCCAGGAAAGACCCGATGATACAACTTCATTCCTCGCAGTTTCCGCTGGTGATGCTGCATCGGGCTTCCTTGGAAGGTTCGTTACAGCATGCGTTTCTCGGCTCCCAACTTTAAACAGCGCAACTCCGAGCTGGACTTTGTCAGAGGGATCGCCATTCTCATGGTGATGGCGCATCACTTCGGCTTGGCGCCGGTCGGTCATCCAATCCTTCGAGCCTTGCAGACTCCCGGCAACCTCATGGGGCAAACGGGCGTGGATGTTTTCTTTGTTCTCAGCGGTTTCCTCGTCGGCGGCCTGCTTCTGAAGGAATACAAGAGCACCGGAACCATCCGGGCCAAACGATTTCTTCTTCGTCGCGGCTTGAAAATCTGGCCTGCCTACTACTTCTATATCCTCGCCGAAATAGTCGTTCGTAAACATCCTCTGATTTCGTTCCTCGTTCCCAACCTTCTCCATCTCCAAAATTACTTGGGCACTTCGCTTTTGCATACTTGGACGTTGTCTATCGAAGAACATTTCTACCTTCTTCTCGCGCTAGCCATGGCCTACATGGCAAGCCGCCATTGGCCAGCGGATCGCATGCTGAAGGCGTTTCTCTGGGTCATCGGCACAGTCATCGTCATCCGCTGCGTCACGGTCTATGCGGGATGGCCTGGAGCTTTCACCTACACACACGACCGGCTGGACGCGTTGCTGTTTGGCGTGGTGCTCGCCACGCTTTTCCACTTTTTCCCGGAGAAATTCGACCGCATCGCAAGCCACAAGTGGATCTTGGCCGGCGTGACGGCGGCGGCCGTCACTCTATACGCAGCGTTTGATAGCAAGAGCGTGCGGTACTCGATCGGGCTCACCGTTCTATACATCGGGTATGGCGCGTTCCTCTTGCTGGTGTACCGGCACTCGGGGCGCTTCAAGGAATGGCGGCTCTACAAATGGGTTGCGGCTATCGGGTTGTACTCCTACGGAATCTATCTGTGGCACAATTCCGTGCGCGATCCTCTGACGCACTTGTCGCAGCATCTTCCCGACGTGGTGAGATGGCCCTGCCTAACGATTGCTGAATACGCTGCGGCGATTTGCGTCGGTGTCGTCACTACGCTTCTGATCGAATGGCCGTTCTTGAAAATCCGCGACCGGATATTCCCAGATAAGACAACCCCGGTGCCAGTCGCCGAAGAATCGCAACCGCCGCAAATATCCGCTGAACCAGGATTGGTTGATGCCGCAGAAGCAAAGCTCGAAGGTGTCGGTCGATCTTATTCGCCCGCCGACTGACTCTCCCCGCGACTGCGCTTCCCGACCCAACGACAAACTCGCCAGGATCACCTACGGCCGGAGGCGCGTCCGTAGCTTGAACTTGCCCGCCAAAGAAGAATCGCCTCTATGTTAACCTACCGATTGTCAGCAGTTTCCCCGCGCGGGCCTGTAGCTCAGATGGATAGAGCAGCGGTTTCCTAAACCGTTTGTCGGGAGTTCGACTCTCCCCAGGCCCACCAGCCTTTTACTTCAGCCCCGCGCAGTTGATGGACTCCGCTCGAAGCGCTGAGGGTTGCCTTCGTAGTGTCTTTTTCGACAGTAGCGCCGCTTCCTTCCCCGCCTTCTCTCAGCAACTTGGTTACGATGAGTGCACAGGGGTGCCGGCGTTGAGCCAAGCTTCGATGCCGACAAGTCGGTTCCCAGACAGTCTTGTTCGGGAGGCCAATCTAATGGAACAACAGTTCGTCGCGGAGCGTGCGGAGAACCGTGTCGGCATGAAGTTGACAGCCATGCTCATCGGCACGCACGGTAAGCTCGGAGTGGAGAAAGCGGTCACGGAAAATGTCAGCCCTCGCGGCGTTCGCGTTATCTCCACGAGTGACTGGTACATCGACGACACCATACTGGTTTCCTTGCCGGCTGGTCATTTCACGTCCGCCGCGCGAGTCGCCTACTGTGACGCCCTAGGGCAGGGAAGATTTGGAATTGGCTTGGAATTCGTCGGCTCCGGTGAGTCCCTGGAAATGAGCGCGCTGGCATCGGCGCCGGAAACTCTGCAGTCGTAATCGCAGAAAAGTTCCGCGCCGGAGCAGCTCGCGGCGCGCGTGCGCAATCTCAGGTGCTGCGGTCGTCAATTAAATCGCACATACTGGAAATTCAACGGCTGCCGGTTGATCCCGCGGGCCGGGGGCGCGATCCAGTTCGCGAATTTCCCGGGCTCGATCACCCGCCCTGCCATCAAAGACTGCACGAACGCTTGGTCCCCGGCGCTGGGCAGCCACTTGTGCTGATTGTTTTCCCACGCCTCTTTCGTCAGCACATCACCTTCCGGACTAATGAATTTTCCCGCAAAATTTCCGATGGCTCGGTGAAATCCCTTGTGCGGCAGCACCAGCCGGAACGGAATGCCGGCTTGTTCAATTATCTTGTTCCAACGGTCCACGCCGCCCTGGATTTCGATAATGTAATCGTCGCGCAACCGTTCATTCAGAGCCGTCAGCGCCGGCACTTGCCGTGTAATAATTTTGTTGCCAGCAACTTCCAGCACGGGGTAATCGGCATCTTGCAGCACGTGATCGTCTTCGATCTTCGTTTCCTCGTAACGGCCCTTGAGCCCGGTGGTGTAGTAGCTGGCGGCATTCGAAGAAGCATCCGAGCCAAAAAGATCGATCGTCACGCTGAAATGAAAGTTCAGGTATCTCTGCATCGTCGGCAGATCGATCACGCCGAGCGCGCGCACGTCGCCGGGATTTTCAACTTTGTGTTCCTTCATCACCTCGCACGTGCGTTGCAGGATGCGGCTGATGCCCGTCTCCCCGACGAACATATGGTGCGCTTCTTCGGTCAGCATGAAACGGCAAGTCCGCGCCAACGGATCGAATCCCGATTCCGCCAGCGCGCATAACTGGAATTTTCCGTCGCGATCAGTGAAGAACGTGAACATATAGAATGCCAGCCAATCGGGCGTCGGCTCGTTGAACGCGCCCAGAATGCGCGGATTGTCCGCATCGCCCGAGCGGCGGTCGAGCAACGCCTCCGCCTCCTCGCGTCCGTCGCGCCCAAAATAGCGATGCAGCAGATAGACCATCGCCCAAAGATGGCGCCCCTCTTCCACGTTCACCTGAAAAATGTTGCGCAGATCGTACAGGGAAGGGCAGCAGATCCCCAGCAACCGTTGTTGTTCTACCGAAGCGGGTTCAGTATCGCCCTGCGTCACAATCACCCGTCGCAATGTGGACCGGTACTCACCCGGAACTTCCTGCCACGCCGGCTGGCCTTTGTGCACTCCGAAATTCACTTGGCGATCTGCATCGCGCGGCTGCAGAAAAATCCCCCAGCGATATTCCGGCATCCGCACGTAGCCGAACTGCGCCCAACCGTCGGGTTCGACGCTAGTCGCCGTGCGCAAGTACACTTCCAGCGCGTGGCTTTCGCTCGGTCCCATGTCGTACCACCAATTCATGTATGCTGGCTGCCAATGCTCCAGAGCGCGCTGCAGGACGCGGTCTCGACCTAGGTCCACGTTATTAGGAATTTTTTCGGTGTAATCAATCATTCCAATCTCCTTGCAAGAGCCTTATGTGAAAAGAATCAGGGTGGGATATACAGGCCTACACTCTTTCCCAGTTGAATTTTACCGGCGCGCCCGTTCCGTAAATCTTCAGCGCCCCGCTCTCACCCACCGCGTTCGGCCGCACAAAAATCCAGTTTTGCCACGCCGATAGCCTGCCAAAAATTCGGCTCTCCATCGTCTCGTTCCCGCCGAATCGTAAATTCGCTTCCAGCCCGGTCAAAGCGTCTGGCGAGAGCGCGATTCTAGATTCAATCGCCTGGCGCACCTCGTCCTGCCAATCCAGATCGTCCGGCGCCGCAGTCACCAAGCCTGCCTCCAGCGCCTCTTGCGCCTGCAATGAGCGGCCAATCAGAGCATGCAGCCTTTTAATTTGCACCGGATCTTGATAAAAACGGGCAGCCAATCGCGACAATCCATTCACCATCGGTAATCCGCCAAAACTCATCTCAGAGAGCATGATCGATGTTTTTGCGTCGCCCTCCTGCGTGTCCAGCATATAAACGCGATCAGCGGCCAGCGCCAATTCCAGCAACGTTCCCGCGAAACACGAATCCGGCTCAACCAGCGCAAAAAACGACCGCGAGGAAACATCGAGCCGCGCAAGCGTGCGCCGCATCATGCCCAGCACCTCGCGCACGAACCAATTTGTTCGATTCGCGAGAATGAATTCGTCAAAAGCCGACACCGCCTGGGGATTTCCGCACGTCCTCAAAATCCACAGTCCCAGTTCAGCTTCATTGGTACGCAGTCCTAGGATTGCATCGTCCAGTTCGCGCGCCATTTGTAGAGGCCACCAGGACGCGCCCGCTGCCATGGCGCCATCGAGGCTCAGTGAACCCACAGATTCTGGCGCACGAACCGTCAGCGTCACGGTCCGCGCCTCTCGATTCACCTGCGCGTCGACAAATTCGTAATGCCGCCCCGCCTCGTCAATGCTTCGTCGCAAAGGAGTCAGCACGACTCCCTTTGCACCCGCCGGCCGATCACTCTTCGCCGCCAACTGCACGGAACGCTGTTTCACGTGTTCGGTAAACTGCTGCGTCTTCACCGCGTCATCCACAAGGCCCCACTCTTTCGCGCGTTGTCCCTTTACGCCATCGGCCGATGTGCAAAATATATCCGCGTAATCTCTTCGCACTTTTCGCTTGTCCGTGACGCGAGTCAGGCCGCCCGTCCCCGGCAGCACGCCCAGCAATGGCACTTCCGGAAGGCTCACCGCCGATGACCGGTCATCGACAAGAATAATTTCATCGCATGCCAGCGCGAGCTCGTATCCTCCGCCGGCCGTGGTTCCATTTAAAGCGGCGAGAAACTTCAATCCTGAATGCCGGCTCGCGTCTTCAATCCCATTGCGCGTTTCATTGGTGAACTTGCAGAAATTCACCTTCCACGCGTGCGAGGAAAGTCCCAACATGTAAATATTCGCCCCTGAACAAAAGATTCGATTCTTCGCGCTGGAAATTACCACCGAGCGAATCTCCGGGTGCTCAAATCGTATTCGTTGCAACGCATCATGCAACTCGATGTCCACGCCCAAATCGTAGGAATTGAGCTTCAACTTGTATCCCGGACGCAGGCCGCCATCCTCATTCACGTCCATCGTCAACGTCGCCACAGGCGCGTCGTAAGTCACTCGCCAGTGCTTGTATTTCGAAGGATCGGTCTGATAGTCAACCGGTGCAGCCATTGTCTCCGAGCCTTGCGCTGCGCTTGCGTCCACAAATGCCTCCTACTTCGTTTCCGTCTGTACGGCTTGTTTGAGTTTCGCAAGGCTCTCATCCACCGACTCGCCAGAAGTCTCCAGATGAATGTCCGCCCGGCGATAAAGTGTTTCCCGCGCTTCCAGAATTCGTCGCAAATCGTCCATGGCCTCGTTGTTGTCGCCCACCACCCGAAAATCGCCCTGCGCGATCACGCGCGACATATGGTCCTCGGGTGTAGCTTTCACCCATACCGTCAGGCAGTTCGCCAGCACGCGATCGTAGGTCTCCCTTTCGGAAACCACGCCTCCGCCGATCGAAATAATCGCGCGCGCATGTTCCTTCAGCATTCGATCCAGTGTGCGCTTTTCAATACGGCGGTAGCCAGCTTGGCCGTACAGCGAAAAGATCTCTGCCAGCGCGATTCCCGCGTCCTTCTCGATTTCGCGATCCAGCTCGATAAACGGGACTTCCAGTTCACGCGCTAGCTTTGCGCCCAAGGTAGACTTGCCCGCGCCGCGCAAACCAATCAGTGCGATCCGCGAGCGTCGGGACTTTTCCTCGTGCGCCAATTCGCGCGTCAATCGCCGAACGGTTTCCTGCAAGCGATTCGATGGAAGCCGTTCCAAAATCTCACCGATCATTCGTTTGTCGTCGTCCGCTACTGCAGTGCGAGACGAAAATAGATCGGCCAGTGATGCGTTCAGCGCCACTGCAATCCGCCGCAGCAGCAGGATAGAGATGTTTCCGTCGCCCAATTCCAGTTGCGCAAGGTGCCGCTCGGAAACATCCGCTTCCCGCGCAACCGTTTTGCGAGTCATGCCTCGGAGGCTGCGCAACTCGCGTACCCGAGCACCCAGGAAGCCGAGGAATTCCGGGTCGCTCGCCGGCGGTATTCCCTCTGCCAGTGGAAGCGCAAACCGCGATGGCGTTTCGCAGCTCAAGTTCTGCGTCCTAATTGACATGCAATATAATACAACGCACCGCTGCGTCGTTCAACCAATTTGGCGCTTCCAATGGTTCTAAGCTCCTCGTGTGTCTTTTGTAAGTATATCTAAAAGAACGTAATACATGCAAATCGGCTGTATGGCGCGCGACCCCCACACAACGTACATGCAACATAGTGCCGGCAACAAGCCGAAAACACCGCTGCAGCCAACCAGCTGACTCCTGGAAACGGCGCGCCCAAAATGGAACCGTCGTACCATCGCCGACCGCCCCGTCCCTAATGCTAAAGTCCCCTCATGCGCGTACGGTGCTCCCATTGCTCCGCACAAGTGGATTTAGACGACCGCCAGTACGCTGGCCGCCGCATGGCCCAGATTCGCTGCTGGATGTGCGCGCAAAGCTCCCTGGTGGACCTGATGCCGCTGGACGTGAATTCCTCGACGCTCGTTTCCGATCCCGTCGCTCCGGGCGAACGCCCCTTCGCAGCCGCCCGCCTCGCGGAAGCCTCCGGAACGCAGACTGCGACGCTCGACCTCCCGGTCGGCAAGTCAATCACCATCTCCGTCATTGACGGCCCATCGTCAGGATTCCAGCGCGATCTAACGATGCCTCTCGTAACACTCGGCCGCTTGAGGGGTGGCGCTGATATCGAAATTGACGATCCACAAGTCTCTCGCTTGCACTGCGCGATCGAAGTGAAGAACGACGCCGTTTTTCTGCGTGATCTGCGCTCCACAAACGGCACCTACGTAGCTGGCAGGCGTGTCCTGGCCGCAAGACTCGACGCCTCCGCCGAGTTCCGCATCGGAATTTCCGCATTGCGTGTTGATATCGCCTCGCACTAGCCTCGCCTCCCGGTAGCGGCTCGCATCCCTCGGAAAGTTTGCCCCTGTATGGCGCTGACGTCTGCGGTATGCTCGTTGCCTACAAATCTAAAGCCGGCTAGAGCGATGAACGCTCATTGAGCCGGTGGTCAAATTTTCGGGGGAGATGGTGAGTCGTGGAAAGGATGAAAAGAAACTCGGAATGGGCCGCGCCATCCCAAGGCGCGATTTCCTCAATGGTTTCGCAGTAGCAGTCGGCGGATCCTTACTATCCCCCGGCACCAAATGGTTCGAACGCTTTGGTCTTCCGCACTCGCCGGTGTCCCCTCAATCAACTTCTAGCGGTTATCCTCCGGCGTTAACGGGTATGCGCGGTACCACCGACGCGGTTATGGAAGTCGGCCACGCTCTGCGCGACGGCAACGCCTGGAGCAACCCAACTCCCGATTCGGACTCATACGATCTGATCGTCGTGGGAGGCGGCATCAGCGGCCTTGCCTCGGCGTATTTCTTTCGCAAGGTCGCCGGACCGAAAGCCAAAATCCTTATCCTCGAGAACCACGATGATTTCGGGGGCCACGCGCGCCGCAATGAATTCCACACTGATCGCCGCATGATCCTCGGCTATGGCGGCACGCAGTCAATCGCCGGCCCGAATCTCTACAGCAAGCAAGCCAAGGAGCTCCTGGCGGAACTGGGCGTCGACGTCCAGCGCTTTTACAAGTATTACGACCGGAATTTTGAGAAGTCCAACGGCCTCTCCCGCAGCATGTTTTTCGATAAGAAAACGTTTGGCGAAGACCGCCTCGTCGCAGGCATAGGCAAACCGTCCTGGCCTGAATTCCTCGCCAAAACACCGCTTTCGCCGCAAGTGCAAAAAGACCTCGCACGGCTCTACACCGAAAAAGTCGACTATCTCCCGCATTTGTCGTCCTGGGATAAAAAGGTCCTTCTGGCCAAGACCAGCTACAAGGATTACCTGCTCAACTACGTGAAGGTCAGCCCCGATGCAATTCCCGTGATGCAAACGGAGACTTACGGCCTCTACGGCGTCGGCATTGATGCCGTTCCCGCCGGCGATTTAGCAGGACTCGGATACCCTGGCTTTGCGGGAATGGACCTGTCCGGGCTTCCCGGCCCCGGTTTGGGCGTCGAAATCACGAAGCAAGATGAAGGAGACGAGCCCTATATTTTTCATTTTCCCGATGGCAATGCTTCCATCGCACGCCTCTTAGTCCGCTCCCTGATCCCCGCATCCGCGCCGGGCAACACGATGGAAGACATCGTCACCGCGAAGCTCGATTACGGAACTCTGGACGATACTGCTTCGCCCGTGCGTTTGCGTTTGAATAGCACCGCAATCCACGCGCGCAATGTCGGCGACCCCGCCACGGCAAAAGAGGTCGAAGTCACCTACGTGAAAGACGGCCGCGCGCGAACCGTGCGAGGCGCGACTTGCATCCTGGCCTGCTGGAACATGGTGATTCCGTTCATGTGTCCGGAGCTTTCGGACAAACAAAAAGACGCGCTCGCTTATGGGGTGAAAGTGCCGCTCGTTTACACGAACGTGCAGATCAGCAACTGGGAGTCGTTCAGGAAATTGGGCGCGAGCGGCGTGCGTTGCCCGGGAAGTTACTTCGAAACTGTCACGCTCGATTTTCCCGTCAGCATGGGTGCGTATCAATTCCCGAGCGATCCTGCCGAACCTTGCCTCCTGCATCTCGAAAGAGTCCCGTGCAAACCGGGCTTGCCTGCCCGCGATCAACAAAGGGCCGGGCGCCAGGAACTTCTCACCACCACGTTCGCGATTTTCGAGCGGCATATTCGCGAACAGCTCGCCGCGATGCTTTCTCCCGCTGGATTCGATCCTGCTCGCGATATCCAGGCGATCACCGTGAATCGCTGGCCCCACGGCTACGCTTACGAATACAATTCGCTGTACGATCCCGATTGGCCGGAGGATCAGCAGCCTTGTGTCATCGGGCGGCAACCCTTTGGGCGCATCTCGATCGCGAATTCGGACGCCGAAGCGTTTGCGTACACGAATGCAGCGATCGATCAGGGTTTCCGGGCTGTCACTGAGGTTTCGCGATTCAAGCGAGAAGCCGGAGCGTAGCGCAAGAGTGAGGACGCGCACCATTTGAGCTCATCACAATCAACCCGCCTGCTCGATCCCTTGTTCACCACAGACCAAGCGCGTGAAATTTTTTCGGATCGTGTCAGGTTACAAGGTATGCTCGATTTCGAAGCCGCTCTCGCGCGAGCGCTGACGCGTGCTGGTGTCGCGGCGACCGGCGCGGCATCCGCGATCCAAGCACAGTGCAAAGCAGAACTGTTCGTCACCGACGCGCTCGCGCGCGAAGCTGCTCTCGCCGGGAATCTCGCCATCCCGTTGGTGAAGGCGCTCACCGCAGCCGTCGCCAAATCCGACGAGAAGGCCGCGGGCTTCGTGCATTGGGGCGCCACTAGCCAGGACGCCATTGACACGGGCCTCGTCCTGCAGTTGCGCGCCGCGTTCGATGCAATCGCGCCCCAGCTTGCAGAATTGGCCGACGCCCTTGCTCGTATCGCCGACCAGCATCGCTCCACGCTACTGGCCGGTCGAACCTGGCTGCAGCAAGCAAGTCCGATAACTTTTGGCTTAAAAGCTGCCGGATGGCTCGACGCGATCAATCGCCACCGTGCCAGGCTCGCAGCTGCGCGCCAGCAAGTTCTCGTGCTTCAGTTTGGCGGTGCAGTCGGCACGCTCGCTGCATTGGGAACACAAGGACCGGCAGTCGCGCGCGCGTTGGCAGAAGAATTGAAGCTCGAACTGCCCAGTTTGCCTTGGCATGCGCAGCGCGATCGCTTCGCCGAAGTCGCAACTACAGTAGGTCTGCTAGTGGGCACGTTAGGGAAAATCGCGCGCGATGTTTCGTTGATGTCGCAAACGGAAGTCGGCGAAGCACTCGAGCCGACGGCACCCGGCAAAGGCGGCTCCTCCACGCTGCCTCACAAACGCAATCCGGTAGGGTCTGCAGTGGTTCTCGCGGCGGCGATCCGGGTCCCGGCGCTAGTTTCGACGATGCTCGCCGCGATGCCCCAGGAGCATGAGCGCGCACTGGGCGGCTGGCACGCTGAATGGGAAACGCTGCCCGAAATATTCATGCTTGCGGCCGGGGCTCTGGCCCATACAACTCAAATCGCGAGCGGGCTCGAAGTTCATGAAGACAAAATGGCGCACAACCTCGAAGCCACGCGCGGCTTGATCCTGGCCGAAGCCGTTGCCATCGCGCTCGCCAAGGATATGGGGCGAATGCCGGCCCACTACCTGATCGAAAAGGCTTCGCGTCAAGCGCTCGAATCGGGTCGAACCTTAAAAGACGTGCTGCTAGAGGACAAGCAGGTCGGCGAGCATCTCAAACCGGCCGAAATAGAGAAGCTCTTAGACCCAAAGCATTACACTGGATCAGCCGAGTCAATGATTAACCGGGTCCTCGCGGACCACAAGAAGCAGCGCTAAGTAATCGTTCGCGCAAAAAGCGATAGATATGCCCCTCATAGACGCCAACGGAGCAAAATTCAACTACCAGTTGGACGGTCCTGCCAACGCACCAGTCGTCGTGTTTTCGAATTCGCTTGGCACCACGCTCTCAATGTGGGACTTGCAAGTTCCAGCTCTCTCGCAGAAATTTCGCGTCGTGCGCTACGATATGCGCGGCCACGGCCTGACCTCGGTCACGCCGGGGCCATACACCATCGAAGGATTGGCACGTGATGTTGTGGGTCTGCTTGATGCGCTGAAAATCGAGCGCGCACATTTCTGCGGCATCTCGGTGGGCGGTGCGTTGGGCCAATGGCTTGGCGTCAACGCCGCCCGTCGTTTCAACGGTCTAGTGCTGAGCAACACGGCCGCTCGCATCGGCACGCAAGCTGGTTGGAACACGCGCATTAAGACAGTTCGTGAAGGCGGCATGGCGTCAGTCGCGGATGCTGTTGTCTCCCGCTGGTTCACCGATGATTTCGTCAAGAAATCGCCGGCCGTGGTGGAGGCTACCCGCCAGATGTTGCTGCGCACCCCTTCGGAGGGTTACGTCGCCACTTGTGCCGCGCTCCGAGAAATGGATCAGCGAGAAACGGTGGCGCGGGTCTCGGTTCGCACTCTGGTCATCGCAGGCGCGCACGACGCTGTCACGACTCCCGCGGACGCCCATTTCCTTGTTGATCGCATTCACGCCGCGCAGTACGTGGAATTAAACGCAGCGCATCTTTCCAATATCGAAGATGCCGAGGCCTTCACCGCGGCGCTGACAAACTTTCTCACTCAGCAGGAGGCGAAGTAATGGACGAGCGTGAGCGGCATTCCGCCGGAATGAAAGTGCGGCGCGCGGTGCTCGGAGATGCGCACGTGGATCGCGCCGAAAGCACCAAGAACGCCTTCAGCGAGCCGTTTCAGGATTTGATCACTCGTTACGCGTGGGGCGAAATATGGTCGCGCCCTGGCTTGCCACGGCACACGCGCAGCCTTCTGACGCTTTCCATGATGATCGCGCTGAATCGTAGCGATGAATTTCGCATGCACGTGCGCGCGGCGCTCAATAACCAGGTCACGCGCGAGGAAATCCAGGAAGTCCTGCTGCAAAGCGCAATCTATTGTGGTGTTCCGGCGGCTAACACCGCGTTTCACATCGCGCAGGAAGTTTTCGCTGAAATTGATGCGGCAAAATGAAGTTATCCACGAACCACGCATTTGAGCAAGGGCTTCAAGAGCTCATGTAGCACCGCAATCTTCAATAATTCGATCGCTATCAGGAGGAATCGCAAATGCCGATGCAAAAAATCGGAGTGGTGGGATGCGGCTTGATGGGTTCGGGAATCGCACAGGTTGCGGCACAATCGGGCTGCCAAGTGACAGTCCGCGAAGTTTCCCCGCAACTCGTCGAAAAAGGCCTGCAATCAATCGAGAAAAATCTTCAGCGACTGGTAGATAAGGGCATACTCTCCGCCGCCGACCGCGATCAGGTCCGCGGACACCTTCGCGGCACCACGAATCTCGAAGACCTGAAGGATTCCGATCTCATCATCGAAGCCATCATCGAACAGCTACCCGCGAAGCGCGAGCTGTGGACCGCTCTCGACAAGATCTGTCCGAAGCATACCGTCTTCGCCAGCAACACGTCCTCTCTGTCGATCACGGAAATGGCAATGTTGACGCAGCGTCCCGACCGTTTCCTCGGCCTGCACTTTTTCAATCCCGTGCCGGTCATGAAGTTAGTGGAAGTCATTCGCACCATCGCCACCAATCCAAAAGTGGAAGAAGAAGCCGTCGCTCTCGCCGTACGTTTTGGAAAAACGCCCGTGCGCACCACCGACCGCACCGGCTTCATCGTCAATCGGCTACTGGTGCCGTTCCTGCTCGATGCCGTGCGCGCGCTCGAAGAGGGCGTCGGCTCAATCGAGGATATCGATAATTCCATGAAGCTCGGCTGCGGCCACCCGATGGGTCCGCTCACGCTGCTCGATTTCGTAGGCCACGACACCACCTATTACATCGCGAATATCATGTTCGACGAATTCAAGGAGAAGCGCTTCGCGCCTCCGCCGCTACTGAAACGCATGGTCCTAATGGGATGGAATGGCCGTAAAGCCGGCCGCGGATTTTACGACTACAGCGATCCCGCCAAACCCAAGCCGTTGAGGTTCACTTAGAGGATACTGGTTTACCCTTTGCCCGCCGAAAGTCGCTCGATCACTTCCGCGGGCAGCGGCCGCGACTTCATGCGCTCCGGATTCATCGGATCCGCCCCGGTCCACACCCGCGTCTCGAATCCTTCCACGGCCAGCGCGCCTGCCTTGAAGAGCTGGTGTCGGATAATAAAACTGCTCCTGCGAAATTCCATCACGGCAGATTCCGCCAGCAATTCGTCATTAAAAGTGGAAGGAATCAAAAATCTCACACGGACGTCCACCAATGGCACGCCGAATATTCCGTGCGCCTTAAAAAGCGCGCGCGTGGGCATCCCCACATTGCCAAAAAGCGCCGTCGTGCAATCATCAAACCACGCGAGGTATTGCGGATAAAATACGATCCCCGCGGGATCACAATGGCCCCATTCCACTAGCAGATGCTTCTGGCTTACAAACATGGCGTCAGGCTCCTGAAAATTCGCACAGTCGCGCTCAATAAATTCAAATCCAGGGACGCATGGTAACATCCGCGTCTCAGCGGTTCCAAGTCTTGCCCGATCTTGCCGTTCCGTCGCATCGGTTGATTCTGGTATCGTCTAAGTGGATTCTTTTCAGATCGCAAAATGCGCACGCAAGTTGGCATCGTCGGAGCCGGACCCGCAGGCCTCGTTCTGTCGCATCTCCTGCACCTTCACGGCATCGAGTCGGTCGTCCTGGAAAATCGCAGCCGCCAATACGTCCAGGAACGCGTCCGCGCCGGTGTCCTCGAGCAGGGAACTGTGGACCTGCTGAAAGAAACGGGCGTCGGTGCGCGCCTCGAGCGCGAAGGCTTGGTCCACTACGGTGTGAACCTGCGCTTCAACAAACATACTCATCGAATTGACTTCGCGGAACTCACCGGCGGCAAAGGCGTCACGATCTACGCGCAGCACGAAGTGGTCAAAGATCTAACCGATGCGCGGCTCGCCGCCGGCGGTCAGATTTTCTTCGAAGTCGAAGACACCAGCATCCACGATTTCGATAGCGTGCAACCGGCCGCCAAGCCGCGTATTCGCTTTCGCAAGGATGGCGAGCCTCAGGAACTCGTCTGTGATTTCATTGCCGGGTGCGATGGCTTCCACGGCATCTGTCGCCCCTCAGTGCCAGCCGGCGTGCTCACCACGTTCGATCGCGTCTACCCATTCGGTTGGCTCGGCATCCTGGCGGAAGCCGCTCCTTCTTCGGAAGAACTCATCTACGCCTATCACGATCGCGGCTTCGGTCTCCTGAGCATGCGCTCGCCGCACATCGGCCGCCTCTACATCCAATGCAAACCTGACGAAGACATCGCGGACTGGCCGGACGAAAAAATCTGGCGCGAGCTCCACACGCGCCTTGAAACTGACGACGGTTGGAAGCTCACCGAAGGCCCGATCATTCAAAAAGGCGTCACCGGCATGCGCAGTTTTGTAATCGAGCCGATGCAATGCGGCAAGCTATTCCTCGCAGGCGATGCCGCGCACATCGTTCCGCCGACGGGCGCGAAAGGCCTCAACCTCGCCGTCGCCGACGTTCGCATCCTCGCGCGTGCTCTCGCTGAATACTATTCGCACGGCCGTCGCGATCTTCTCGAAAACTACTCGCAAACCTGCCTCCGCCGCGTTTGGAAAGTGCAGCGCTTCTCCTGGTGGATGACTTCCATGCTGCATCGCTTCGAAGACGAAAACGCTTTCGATCATCGCCGCCAACTCGCCGAACTCGACTACGTCACCAGCTCTCGCGCCGCCTCGCAGAGTCTCGCCGAAAACTACGTCGGCCTGCCGCTCGAATAAACGTCTCACCCGTAAACGCAAATCTTCCCAATAGTCTTTCGTACTAGCAGATTGAGAACCTCGGCCCATAGCCGGCCCTAGCAGCCGAACGATACCCTCATTTCATTGGAAGTAGCCACACGCGAACCAGTGCAGCACCGACGGACTGGCGCAAAATGGGGGTTCTAGATGCAATCTGGGGGACTCAAACGTCTTCTTCGCACTTCGCTCATAGCCAGTTTCGTTCTGCTCGCCAGCCAGTCACTCGGCGCCCAGCAACTCCTTCATTTACAGTTACCTGCAGGCGATAGCGGCAATGATCCGATCTCCTTCATGCGGCCTCACTATTTCATTCATGAAGCCGCTGGCGCCAGCTTGAGCGCGCCGCCTTCATCGGCCTTTGTTCCTTCTCAGATCCGCCACGCCTATGGTTTTGACCTGATCGCCAATCAGGGAGCAGGCCAAACCATCGGTGTTGTGGATGCCTACGACGACGCCAACGCTGAAAACGATCTCGGAGTCTTCGGCAAGCAATTCGGCCTTCCTTCCTGCACCAGCAGCAATGGCTGCTTCCGCAAAATCTATTCGAACGGCCGCAAGCCGGTCGCAAACTCGAATTGGTCCGTGGAAATTTCCCTTGATATCGAATGGGCGCACGCCATCGCGCCGCAAGCCAAGATCGTGCTCGTCGAAGCTCCTTCGAATAATCTAAGCGACTTGCTTTCTGCAGTTGACGTTGCCGTCCGCAACGGCGCTTCAGCCGTTTCCATGAGCTGGACCGCAGGAGAAATTTCCAGCGAGCGCAATCTGGATAATCATTTCGTCGCCAACGGTGTCACTTTCCTGGCCGCCTCCGGCGACACCGGTACCGCCGTCAACTATCCTGCAGCATCGCCTTATGTAATCGGCGTCGGTGGCACGTCGCTCACGCTCGATGCCCACGGGAATTACCTCAGCGAAGCAGCTTGGAGCGGAAGCGGCGGCGGCCTGAGCCGCTATGAAAACGAGCCGCTCGCCCAGGAACAATTCGCGATCCCCGACGACTCGCGCGGTTTTCGTGGCGTGCCGGACGTCTCCTACAACGCCAATCCCGGAACCGGCTACGCGATCTACGATTCAATCGGCATCAACGGTGCCAGCGGCTGGTTCCAGGTCGGCGGCACCAGCGCTGGAGCGCCGCAATGGGCGGCTCTGGTCGCCATCGCAAATTCGCAGCGCACCGCGGCCCGCAAAGCAAATCTCACCAGTGCAAACGGAACGGTGTATTCGACGGCCAAATCCAATCTCGGCGCAAACTTTCACTCCGTAACGGCGGGCACGAATGGTTCGTGCGGCGTGATCTGCGATGCTCTCGCCGGATACGACTACGTCACCGGCCTCGGCACTCCACAATCCAAAGTTCTAATCCCAGCCCTCACCTCGCACCTGTAACGCTTGCCAGGTTAGTAGCGCCGGCCTCTCGCCGGCTCTTCGAATTTGACCTGATGTTCCAGCGAATAGCAGCGCCACGCGCGAGCTGAATTGAAATCTTTTCGGCTGACGCGGCGCGTCCGCGTCGCTGTTCCTTGTTGCGAAACACGTCCACTTACGCCCTTTCTGACAATTTGCCCCACTAGTGTATAGTTTTTGCAGGCGCGGCCATTCCAGTTGCCAGCATCGTCACCGGCCACATTGATTCGCCGTGCCACAGGTCTATCTCAAATGAAATCTTTCTTGCAGGTCATGAAGTTTGGAGGCACATCCGTCGGCGACGCCTCCTGCATCGCGCGCGTCACCCAGATCGTTGCGAAATCCGCCCGCCAGAATCCTGTCGTTGTAGTTGTCTCCGCAATGAGTGGCGTCACGAACCGGCTCATCGAAGCCGCCACGTGCTCCGAAGCGGGCGAGCGCGACCGCACCTCGGCGCTTCTGCAGGCTTTGCGCGACCAGCATGCCGTCGCGCTCGACGCGTTGATCCATAATCCCGAAACTCGCAAGCGCCTCGCGCTGCGCGTCGAAGAAAATCTCCGCGAGGCGCAACGCCTCTGCGAAGGCACCGCGCTCATCCACGAGCTGACTCCGCGCACGCTCGACTCGATCTCCAGCCTCGGCGAACGTCTTTCCGCGCCGCTCGTAGCCGGCGCCTTAACGGAACAGGGAGTCCCCAGCGAAGCAGTTGAAGCCACCGAATTGGTGGTCACCGATTCCTATCACGGCGCGGCCGAACCGCTAATGGACCTCACGCACCAGCGTTCCGAAGCGCGCCTCCGACCTCTGCTGGCGCAGGGAATCGTTCCCGTGGTCACCGGATTTATCGGCGCGACGTCCGACGGCATCCTTACCACTCTCGGCCGTGGTGGTTCAGACTATTCCGCCACAATTCTCGGCGGCGCGCTTGGCGCCGATGAAGTCATTATCTGGACGGACGTCAACGGCGTGCTCAGCGCCGATCCCCGTCTCGTTCCTGAAGCCCGGACGATCCCCGAAATTTCCTATCGCGAGGCCGCTGAACTCGCCTATTTCGGCGCCAAAGTTCTCCATCCCAAGACGCTGCGCGCCGTGATGCAGGCGGGAATTCCCGTATGGATTCGCAATACTTTCGAGCCGGAGAATCCCGGCACAAAAATCACGCCCCAGGGCCGCAGCTCCAGCGCCGGCGTGAAAGCCCTCACCGCCATCAGCGACGTTTCGCTCATCGCCGTCGGAGGCCCTGGAATTGTCGGCTTGCCGGATGTCGTAGGCCGCACGTTTTCCACCACCGCCAACGTTCGCGCCAACGTGCTGCTCATCTCGCAATCGTCATCGCAGAACGATATTTGCTTCATCATCTCGTCATCCGACGCGAAACGCACAGTCGAAGCGCTGCGCCAGCAATTTGCCCAGGACCTCGCGCATCAAACCGTCGAACACATCACTCTCGACCCGAACATCGCTATCGTGGCCGTAGTTGGCGAAAATATGCGCGGCACCGTGGGCATGGCCGGGCGCACCTTCAGCGTTCTCGGCCGCGAAAACGTCAACATAATCGCCATCGCGCAAGGTTCTTCAGAGTCAAATATTTCATTTGTTGTCGCTAGCAGTGACATGAAAAAAGCGCTGCTCGCCGTCCATCGTGAATTCGCTCTGGACATGCGCAACGCGCACGAAACGTCGTCTGCTACAAGATGAGCGCTCCAAACCCAAAAGCAGCCCGCGGTGCGGCCGCGCAAGCTGGCGCGGAAGCTGTGCAACGTTGCATCGTGCCGTCGTGCGCGGCAAGCTACGGCATTCGCGATCAGATTTACGTTTGCCCTCGCTGCGGCAGCCCGCTGGAAATCGAAATCCCGCTGGAATCCCTAAGCCAAGCGCACGATCTTCCCAAACGCTGGGAGGCGCGTGCCGCGTCGCACAATCCCAAAGACCGCAGCGGCGTCTGGCGCTATCGCGAACTGCTTCCATTCGAAGCCGGCGCTCCAGTCGTTACTCTGTTCGAAGGCAACACGCCGCTCTATGACGCGCCACGGAGCGCAGAATATTCTGGACTCGCAACTCTGCGACTGAAACATCAAGGCTGCAATCCCACGGCGTCATTTAAAGACACTGGCATGACCGTGGCAGTCACCCAGGCTGCGCTGCTCGGCGCCAGCACGGTTGTTTGCGCCAGCACAGGCAACACTGCCGCCAGCCTCGCAGCATACGCAGCCCGCGCGGAACTGCAATGCGCGATCCTTTTGCCGCAGGGCCAGATCAGCCCCGCGAAACTCGCCCAGAGCATGGACTACGGCGCTATCGTTTGCGAAATCGCGGGAAACTTCGACGACTGCATGCGCCTGATCGGAGAGCTTGCCGATGAGCCTTCAATCTATATCGCGAACTCCATCAATCCCTTTCGCATCGAAGGGCAAAAGACAGTCGCGTTCGAAATTCTTCAGCAATGCGAGTGGCAAGTTCCCGAACACGTCGTCGTTCCGGGCGGAAATATGGGTAATAGCTCCGCTCTCGGCAAAGGCTTCGATGAGTTGCTTCGCCTCGGCCTGATTGATCGCCTGCCGAAGCTGCATGTGATTCAGGCAGAGGGCGCAGCCCCTCTCGCGCATCTATTCGCGACTATCAATGCGACCGGAGCCGTGGACGCCAGCCATCTGCCGAACAAACTTGAAAATGTCCGGGATCCGCGCACCCTCGCGACCGCCATAAAAATTGGCGCACCCGTTTCGTGGCAGAAGGCCCTCCGCGCGGTTCTACGTTCGCACGGCACTATCATCACGGTCACCGAGCAGGAAATCGCCGACGCCAAGGCAATCATAGGACGCGATGGCATCGGCTGCGAGCCCGCTTCAGCTACCACCGTTGCTGGCATTCGCAAGCTCGTGAAGGCTGAAAAAATACACGCCGATGAATCCGTGATTGCCGTGCTCACCGGCCACGTTCTGAAAGATCCTGATTACGTTAGCCATTATCACCGCGGCACCTTGTCGCTCGATGTCGCGGAACACGTAGAAGCGCCCAAACCGCTGCAAATTCCCGGCGCGTTTCGCAATGCTCCCGAAAAAATCGCCGCCAGCAAAGACGCCATCCTGGAAAGTCTGGAGCGGCGGCGCTAAATCGCCTGTCTTCAATGAAGAATCCCAAGCGCCAAATATTCGAGGTTCGCGTCCCAGCTTCCTCCGCCAATCTCGGCGCAGGCTTCGACTGCTTTGGTTTGGCGCTGCAGCTGTATTTGACCGTGCGTGCGACCGTTCAGCCCGGCGAGGGCGCCCGCACTATCGCCCGCAGTCGCGGAATATCGGGCAGCGCGAATCTGCCTACCGCGCCTGAAGAAAATCTGATCTTGCGCGCTATGCAGCACACCGCGAAACGCGAAAATCTTCAGCTGCCGCCCGCACGCCTCGACGTCCAGAACGAAATTCCCATAGCCGGCGGCCTGGGAAGCAGCGCCGCAGCCATCGTCGCCGGCATCTCGCTGGCTTTCGCGCTCTGCGGGAAGAAATTGCCGCAGCAGGCGGCTCTACGCCTCGCCGCGGACCTCGAAAAGCACACCGATAATGTCAGCGCCGCTCTGCTCGGCGGCCTGGTTGTGTCATTTGTCGGCGCAGATGACAAAGTCGTCGCAGTCCGCAGAGAGTGGCCGAAGGAAATCCGCGTGATTGCCGTCACGCCGAAAATGTCTCTGGAAACCAGCGCATCGCGCGCAGCGCTTCCCAAAACTGTCGACCACGCCGACGCGGTCCACAATCTCCAGCGTTCTGCGCTGTTCCTCGCGGCGCTGGACTCCAGACGCTACGATCTTTTGTGGGACGCCATGCAGGATCGCCTGCATCAATCGTATCGTGAAGCGCTCATCCCCGGCCTAGCGGGCGTTCTCCAGATTCCGCGAATGCCCGGCCTTCTGGGGCTCGCCTTAAGCGGCGCAGGACCCAGCGTCATTGCGCTCGCCACGGATCATTTCAACGAAATCGGAAAAGCGATGGTGAGTCGCTTTGCGGAGAGTGGACGGTCGGCGACAGTCCGAAAGCTAGCCGTCGCACCGGACGGCGTTCGCCTCACAACCAAACGAGCGACAAAAAAATAATCGGGACAGGCTCAGTCCCGCTCCGCTCAAACCAGAATCACTTCACAAACGTCAATCCGTGCGGCACAAGGTGCGGAAATACGTACGCATACAGCATCACGATCACGCCGACAATCGAACCCAACGCAATCGAGTGCCAGAAAACAAATCTAAAAATGATCCCTTCGTTGCCCACCTGCTCCGTCGCGGCGGTCGCGATCGTGATGGACTGGGCGTCCACCATCTTCCCCATCACGCCGCCCGCGCTGTTCGCCGCGCACATCAAAATCGGATCAATCCCCAATTGCTGTGACGTGATCCTCTGCAAACTTCCAAACAGCGCGTTCGAAGAAGTATCGCTCCCGGTCAAGGCAACGCCCAGCCATCCCAGGAACGTGCCGAAGAAAGGATAAAGCCATCCAGTCCGCGTGAACGCCAAACCCAATACCGCATCCAGTCCTGAGTAGCGCGTCACGAAACCCAGCCCCAGCATGAACGAAATCGCAATCATGGCAAGACGCATACGCACGAGGGTGTGCCAAAATATTTTCATCAATCGCAAAGGACTCAATCCCAATAACAACCCAGCCACGATCGCCGCCAGAAAACACCCACTGCCCGTCGCCGATAGCCAATTGAAATCGTAGCGCGCCGCTTCGGGCGTCGGCTTTGTAACCACTGGCGCCGCTCGCGTAACGGCGTTATGCAAATACGGCCAATCCCATCCCGGCGCACCCGGTCGAACCTTGCCGTCCGCTTGCACCACATGAAACGCGGGCGTCGTTGCCTTGTTGATCGCCAGTTTCACCGGCGGATATCCCCACGCAAACACGAATATCGAAAGTATTGCAAAGGGCATCCACGCCTTCAGCACCGTGCCAAATGGATATTTCCGCGGTGTCGTATATCCATCGAATTGCTTCGACCCCCACTCGCCTCCCATATCGTCCGCAATTTTCCCCGGTTCAGCTGTTGGCCGCGCAGCCTCTTGGTCGTAATCAAACCTCCAGATTCTCTTCGGCTTCCAGAAATGCAGGAAAATCACGGTGCAGATGATGGACACAACGCCACCCATTATGTCCACGAGGTTGCTGTCCCGAAAATTCGACCAAAGAAATTGCGTGGTCGCAAAAGAAACGCCCACCACCAGAATCGCCGGAAGCACCTCGAATGTCTCCGACCAGCCCACCATCGTGCGCACCAGCCAGAACGGCACGATCATTGCCGTAAACGGCAAAATCCGCCCGATCATCGCGTTCAAATCCGATTCCGGCAAATTCGAAACTGCCGCCAGCGCATGTACAGGAGTTCCAATGGCCCCCCACGCCACTGGGGCAGTATTCGCAATCAGGTTCAAAGCCGCTGCATGAAATGGGCGGAACCCGAGCCCGATCATGAACGCTCCCGCGATCGCTACCGGCGCTCCGAATCCCGCTGCGCCTTCGATGAACGCGCCAAAGCAAAATGCCACCAGCAGCACTTGCAGACGGCGGTCGGGAGTAATCCCAGCAATGGATTCCTTCATGATCTCGAACTGTCCGGCCTCCACCGAAATGTCATACAGATAAACCGCCGCCAGCACGATCCAGGCTATTTTCAGAATCCCGTAAGCCACGCCGTAAGCGAAGCTCGACGCCGCCAGCACTGGCGGCATTCTGAAAACAAAAGTCGCCACCAGCACGGCGGTCACCGCCGATGCAATAGCGCACAGATGTGGTTTCACCTGAAAACCGGCAAGCAGTGTGAACAGCACGATGATCGGAAGAGCCGCCACGGAAGTGGAGAGCCACCAAATGTCGAGGGGATCATAAACCTGTGTCCAACTCATAGGAGCCACCTACGCGCTGCGTCGCTCTCAGGCTACTGCGGTGGACGATGCATATCCCGCCGCCAAAATTTTGTCAAGAAACGGATGCCCACGCGTCGCGATGAAAATTCCACAGCGGGGAATCGAGCACTACGCTCGGTTCTTTCGTCGGAAGAGCCAGAGTCCAGCAAGACTAGCCGTAAGCATCAATATGCTCGACGGCTCCGGCGCAGCAACAGGAGGCGGCGGTGGCGGAGGAGGTCCCGAGGGCGGCGGCGATGGCGGCCCGGTTGGCGGCGTGGGAGTTGTCGGCACGCCGGGTGGAAATGGCCCTCCGCCGAGAGGAAAAATCGGAACGATGGGCGGGATGAAGATAGATCCCGGAGGCGTTTCTGGCGCCACAATCCCGGTCGTTGGCGGCGGAACCAGCGGAATTCCCGCAGGAGGGACCAGCACCGCAAGCGGCCCCCGCGCGGCCGGGAGTTCCATCGCCTCCGGCGAGGGTTCCGCCATCAGCACAGGCTCGCCCGGAACTTCGGAAAGTCGATTACCGCAACGCGTTCGCGCCATATGCGCGCCGTCGGTCAGCACCGTCTCCCCTTCGGGGAGAGTCAATCGGTTTTTCGTCCAGAAAATTCGGTTGCCGACTCGATAGGAAACAAAGAACGCGCGCGCTTCGCTCAATCTCATCACGCGTGTTTTTTCTACATCGAAATCGGAGTAGTGTTTGGCGACGACGCCGTCGTGCGCCACCGCGCGGCGCAATTCGAGTTCGTTTCTCGCTCCGCCGGGGATTACCGAATATGGATAGTAGGCGCGCCCGTCATTCTCCAATTCAGCAGGCTGCGAAAGAAAATTAGCATCGTCATCTGAATGGAATGCTACGGGTGAGGAATTCCCTCTGCTGACCGCCGACACAAAGTCAACTCGAGGTGCCAGGATCGCCGATAGAAAAATAGCTTCGAGGAACAAGATCGCCATCGCTCCCAAGCGACGGCAGTCACATGTTGTTATGGCGAGCTTCGCCCAACTCGTCAGACCCTTCCCCATTTCCCCTTTGAACCCGGCACCGCCCAAGATGCCGGAACCCCACCATCAGGGGTGTACTACGCAATCATCATTCCAATTTGAATTTTCGCGGTTTTTCGCTCCAAAATGAGCGTTCTGCGCGGCAAACAGCGTCAAAAGCTCTGTTTTTGATCTGGATTGTAAGGTTTCCCACAGATTTGATTGGCTCGGTTCGAGCCGCGAGAGAATTAAGTTTCCCGTAAGTGGTACCTTCGTTCTACGAAAGGCGGACGAAACCAAGGTGGGGTATAAAGTGGGTAATACAAGGGATTTGCAGTCACGCAGTAACTTTCGCGGTCAAAATGCCCGCGAATCGTAGTCTTACTTACAGATTTGCGGCTCAGAACCCGTGTTCGCTGCGGGACCTGACGAATTTCGGTTGTGTTTCCACATCGCGAAGCCCAGCCCGACGAACGGCCCCAGCAGCACGGCCAGGAATGCCACCAGAAACAGCACCAAAAACATCAGCACAATCACTATTGCCGGCATGTTGGCTCTCCTTCCGTATCTGACGAGCGGCCGCGTTTCACTGCTCGTTCGAGAATCCGTGCCGCCTCACTCCTGGTAAACCCGCGCCCCGAAAAAAGTTCCTCGGCACGAAAAATCTTTACATTCCAATAAACCCCAGTTTTGGCGTGTGCGGGCAAGGTTCCCTTACAAAGGGGGCCGGATTTACCCTCGCCCGCGCACATTGTTTGACTCCCATTTACATTCATGCGGTCGCCGCCATTTGCCGCGCAGGAGGCGCCATGAACTCCGGTCCGATCGGATCGCTCACGTTATCGCGCACGATCCTGCAGATAGCTTTCGACGCCTCGGCATCCAGTTTCCACCCATCCACGTTATCCACGGTTTTCAGTTGGTCGGGATGACGCGCGCCCCACAAAGCCACGTTGACTCCCGGTTGGTCCAGAACCCAACGAATCGCCAGGTCGATCACGCGCTTGCCGTAATTTTTTCGCGCGAACTCATCAAGCAGCTGCACCGCGCGCAGGTACTGTTCGAAACGCGGCGGCTGGAATTTGGGATCCACTTTGCGCAAATCGTCGCCGGTAAAACGGGTCTCTGCCGTCATCGCACCGGTCAGCAATCCGCGGCACAGAGGCCCATAGACGAGCGCGCTGATGCCGCTTTCACGCAGATATGGCAAAACGTCCCGATCGATCTGTCGTTCAAATAAGTTATAAGGCGGTTGGTCCGTGTGCAGCGGCGCCACTGCGCGAAAACGGTCCATCTGCTGCGGCGAGTAATTGCTCACTCCAATCGCGCGGATTCTCCCTTGCTCAAGAAGTCCCCGCATCGTCTCGGCCGTCTCTTCGATCGGCACCAGCGGGTCCGGCCAATGCACCTGGTAGATATCAATGTACGGCGTCTGCAAACGTCGCAGCGAATCGTCCACTTCGCGCAGAATTCGCTCGCGCGACGCATTCCGCGAAAGACTGCCATTCCGCCACTCAATCCCAACCTTCGTCGCCAGGATCACGCTTTCGCGCTTGCCATGCCGTGCGAGCGCCTTCCCGACAATCTCCTCCGACCGGCCAAATCCGTATACCGGCGCAGTGTCAATCACATTGATTCCGCGCTCCAGCGCTGCGTGAATGGTGCGGATGCTGTCTTCCTCTTCCGATCCGCCCCACATTGTTCCCCCCACTGCCCACGTCCCCACGGCAATCCGTGAGGCCTTGAATTGAGTTCCGCTGATCGGTGTGAATTCCATGCGCGTTCCCTCCGTACACGCGTGAAACTCGCACTTTCACTGCCACTTTCGTTTGCACAATCGACGCGCTTAGACGTCCGCCGCTATGTTGCGTAAATTCAAGAGAACGAGCGGAATGGGTTTGCGCCTTATCGCAGTGCTTCGCGGCGATTGAGTGTCACGCAGTCGGACGGTCGCTCGTCACAAGTCGAAATGCCGTCACTTCCAAGGACGAGCAATCCCCAGCTTTCCCATCTTGTATACCAGCGAAGTGCGCTTCATTCCCAGCTTCAGCGCTGCGCCGGACGGCCCGCCGATCACCCATTTCGTTTGCCGCAGCGTCTCCAGAATGTGCTGCTTTTCCACCTCGTGCAGCGTCTCTGGGCGGCTCGAAGCCGCACCCGCCTCATTATTCTGGCTCTGCAATTCAGCCAACGACAGCCGCAGCACGAATCCCGGAGACAGAATCACGGCTCGCTCGATGATGTTCTGCAGCTCGCGAATATTTCCCGGCCAATGATATTCGCGCAACGCCCGCATCACCTCGTCGGGTACCCTGGCGATTTTCTTGCTCATCAAGCCTGCGTATTTCTCGACGAAATGTTCCACCAGCAGCGCGATGTCGTCCCTGCGCTCGCGCAATGGCGGCAGTGACAAAGGAAATATATTCAAGCGGTAGAAAAGGTCTCGCCGGAACTGATTCTCTGCGATCATCTGCCCCAAATCGCGGCTGGTCGCCGCCACCAATCGCACTTCCACACGCGTAGTCTTGGTGCTCCCCAGGCGCTCGAATTCCTGTTCCTGCAGCACGCGCAGCAGCTTCGGCTGCAACTCCAGCGGAATATCCCCAACCTCATCCAAAAATAGCGTGCCCTTATGCGCCAATTCGAAGCGTCCCACTTTCTGCGCGATCGCTCCGGTAAATGCGCCCCGTTCGTGCCCGAATAGTTCGCTCTCGAGCAATCCCAGCGGTATTGCCGCGCAATTCACCTTCACGAACGGCTGTTCTTTTCGAGCGCTCAAATTATGAATCGCACGCGCAATCAACTCTTTCCCGGTCCCAGTCTCTCCCAAGATCAACACCGTCGAATTTGTCGGCGCCACGGTCTCCACCTGCCTCAGCACCGCCTTCAACGCCGCGCTTTCTCCCACAATCTCCTCAAAATCGTGCTCCGTGCGCAGTTCCTCTTTCAGATAGCGGCCTTCCTCCGCCAGCCGCGCCCGCGATTCTGTCACCTTCGCGTAATCCAACGCATTTTCCACCGCGATAGCTACCTGGCTCGCGATCTGTCCCAGAAAATGGATATCCTCCTGCGTGAAGGCCTCGTCACGCAGCCTGCCCAGATTCAAGCTGCCAATCGCCCGATTGCGGGTAATCAAAGGCAAAAAGCACAGTCTCGTTAGCCCTTCGCTCGCCGCAATCTGCGCAATCGGTGATTTGCACCAACCGGGAGAGCTGTTGTCTAAAGTGACCGGCTTCATCGTCAGATAAGCTTTCGCGGAAGACGCGCCCTCGAACGGCACCTGCATTTCCTCGTGCAGCAGCCCTTTGCCCTCCGGAAAATCGAGCGCGTAAACGCGCATCGTCTCGGTTCTATCCGGATCGGGTAAAGACAAGCCAGCGTAATCGCACTCCATGACGCGCCGGATTCCCGAAGAGATCGCGCGAAACAGCTCGCGCAGATCCAGGCTCGAAACCATGCGATTGTTCAGGTCCAGCAAGAGCTGCAAACGGTCGCGGTCACGCGCTAGTTGATGGTGTAAAGATTGCGCTTCTTCGAAATTCAGCGCGTTGTCCACAGCGACGGCCAGTTGCGCCGCAACCAACCGTGGAAATCCCAGGTCTTTCAACGAAAACGTGCCTGGCTTTTCCGAACCGAAGTTCATCGTCCCCAGTCGGCGGTGTGCCGACGTAAGTGGCAAGCTGCAAAATGACCGCACGTCCTGCGCGCGCAACAATTTCATCACGCGCGGGAAACGTTCGTCGGTGCGCGTGTCTTCGATAATGAACGGCTGTTGGGTGCTCCAGGCTGTCGCGGAAGGCGATTCATCCATGCCAAACTCATCACCGGCGCGGACTGCGGTTGCCGCGGTCGTCTCCAGCACGTGCATGCGCATCACGTCTCGCGCCGGGTCATACAGCACGAGCGAGAGAAAATGAAAATTCAGCAACCCCTTGAGACGCTCAGAAAGATCGTGAAATAGCTCGGAAAGATTCTGGTGGGAAACAATGGACTTCGATACTTCGAGCAGCAAGGCATATTGCTGAAGCGTCGTTTCCGCGCTCCGCCGGGGTACCGTAACCGGTTGCATCCGCGCCGCTTGTTCCATCTGCCCGCCCTCGATACAAGCATCAGATGGGATTCGCTTTACGATAGATTCACGATCCCAGACCGCGCCTGACCCGCACATACTCTGACGCATACAATGCCCCGGACGTTTCGCAATCCTCGATTCAAAATGCTTCGAACTCCGATAATCACAACGGATGGACGTTCCGAACGATTGGCGCAGGCGCGAGTCGCGCGTTGAACCTGTGACGGTGGGCCGACGGTTGGCGAAAGACCGTCGTAGCTCGGCCAGGTTTCGCGCACGTCAATTAGTCGCCATCACGATCTTCCGGGGAAATTAAATCAGGCCCACTGAACGTCTTACACCCTCCGCTCAACGCTCGCTCTATAGCTTTGGAATTCGGCGTGCCATAATATTCCGCGGATAACGGTTTCCTGCTTCACGGGCTCTTCGGCACAGTTCTTTCTGGGCATTAAGGGGAAATATCGATGTGGATTGTTCGGCTGGCGTTACGCCGGCCTTATACTTTCGTCGTCGCTGCCATTCTTTTGCTCATCCTTGGGCCCGTTTCGATTCTCCGCACGCCCACCGACATCTTCCCAAACATTGACATTCCCGTCGTCAGCGTTCTTTGGAACTACACGGGTCTTTCGCCCGAGGACATGGGCAACCGGATCGTCTATCAGTACGAACGTGTGCTTACCACCACTGTAAATGACATCGAACACATCGAATCGCAATCGCTCAACGGCATCGGCGTCGTCAAGATCTTCTTTCACCCGGGCGTCAATATCGGCAACGCCGTCGCGCAAGTTACCGCCGTTTCACAAACACTCCTGCGCCAACTCCCGCCAGGCACCACGCCTCCGCTCGTCATTCAATACAACGCCTCGAGCGTTCCCATCATTCAACTCGCGCTTTCCGGTCAGGGCCTTTCCGAGCAGCAGTTGGGTGACCTCGGACTGAATTTCATTCGCACCGGTCTGGTTACCGTCCCTGGCGCCGCCATCCCCTATCCTTATGGCGGTAAGCAGCGGCAAATACAGGTCGACCTCAACACGGGTGCGTTGCAATCGAAGGGGCTTTCGCCTAGCGACGTTGTAAACGCCATTGACCTCCAGAACCTGATCCTTCCCACCGGTACTGCGAAAATCGGCACGTTCGAATACGAAGTGGATACGAACGGCGCGCCGTTAACAGTTGCGGAATTGAACGATCTTCCCATCAAACAGTCTGGCACCTCCACGATCTATATCCACGACGTCGCCAATGTCCGCGACGGCTTTCCTCCGCAAACAAACATCGTTCGCGTCAATGGTCAGCGTTCCTCGCTCATGGTGATTTTGAAAGCCGGCGACGCTTCCACACTGGATATCATCTCCGGTGTTAAGGCACTGCTGCCCACGATTGCCGCGGGCCTGCCGCCTGCGCTGAAAATTACTCCGCTTTCTGACCAGTCTATCTTTGTAAAGGCATCGATACTTGGTGTGGTCCGCGAAGCGCTCATCGCTGCTTGCCTGACGGGATTCATGATTCTCGTTTTCCTGGGCAGCTGGCGCAGCACGCTAATCATCGCGGTCTCGATTCCGCTCTCCATACTCACTTCGCTGATCGTTCTGAGCGCGCTCGGCGAGACGATCAACATCATGACTCTCGGCGGTCTCGCTCTCGCTGTCGGCATTCTGGTGGACGATGCCACTGTCGAAATCGAAAACATCAACCGCAACATTGATCAAGGCAAGGAAATCGTTCAGGCCATCCTGGATGGTGCTTCGCAGATCGCTGTGCCGGCGTTGGTTTCCACTCTTTCTATTTGCATCGTGTTCGTGCCCATGTTCTTTCTCACTGGCGTCGCCAGGTACCTTTTCGTTCCGTTCGCCGAAGCCGTGTCGTTCGCAATGCTCGCCTCTTATCTGCTTTCCAGAACGCTCGTGCCCACCATGGCCAAGTATTTGCTCCAAGAGCGAACGGAAGAGGTTCCGGGGCAAACGGCGCAGTCTTCGAACCCGTTTGTGCGTATGCAGCAGCGGTTCGAATACCATTTCGACCGGCTCCGCGACCGCTATCATGGTCTGCTCGAACGCTGCATTCGTCACCGCGTGCTCTTTGCTATCGGATTTCTGTCCGCTTGCGTGCTTTCATTTGCGCTGCTGCCCTTGCTCGGACAGGATTTTTTCCCGAGCGTCGACAGCGGCGAGTTCAAGTTGCATATGCGTGCGCCCACCGGCACGCGCATCGAGGAAACGGCAGCCCTATGTGATCGCGTGGAAGCGGACATTCGCCAGCAGATACCTCCATCGGAACTCGTCAGCCTGATTGACAATATCGGGCTTCCCTACAGCAGCATCAACCTCTCCTACAGCAATTCCGCGCCGATTGGAACTGGGGACGCCGATATCCTCGCGGAACTTTCGAGAGACCATCATCCCACTGAGAAGTATGTCCACGACCTGCGCATCAGGCTGACTCAGGATTTTCCAGGTGTCACTTTTTACTTTTTGCCGGCCGATATCGTCAGTCAGATTCTGAATTTCGGACTCCCCGCTCCGATTGACATTCAAATCCTTGGAAGGAATCTTCCCGCCGATAGGATATTTGCTGATAACCTGCTGAACCGACTGAAATATGTTCCAGGAACCGTGGACCTCCGCATTCAGCAGGAGTTCGACCAGCCAAAATTGCATATTGAGGTGGATCGCACCAAAGCCCAGCAGATAGGATATTCCGCTCGCGACGTCGCGCAAAACCTGCTGGTTTCTCTGAGCGGCAGCTTCCAGACGACGCCGACGTTTTGGCTCGATCCCCACACGGGTGTCAGTTACAACATCGCCGCCCAGACCCCGCAATACCGCGTGGATACTTTGCAGGATCTGGAAAATATTCCCGTCACCGGTCCGGGTACCCAACTATCCGAAATTATGGCGACGGTTGCGTCCTTCAGCCGGGGCACCGAGATGGGCGTGGTCTCACACTATGACATCATGCCCGTCATTGATATTTTCGGGGCGGTGCAAGGCCGCGACCTCGGTGGTCTCTCTCGCGAGATCACTCCCATCATCAATCGGAGCAAGAAGGATCTTCCCGTCGGTTCCCGCATTGTGGTTCGTGGTCAGATTCTTACAATGGCTTCCTCATTTTCCGGACTGCTCTGGGGCCTGGCGTTTTCCATCGTCCTGGTTTACCTGCTTATCGTCGTGAATTTTCAATCTTGGCTGGATCCCTTTATCATCCTCATGGCATTGCCAGGAGCGCTGGCAGGAATCGTTTGGTTCCTGTTTATCACCCGGACGACTGTCAGCGTGCCGGCCTTGACCGGCGCCATCATGTGCATGGGCGTGGCCACGGCCAATAGCATTCTGGTCGTTAGCTTTTCGAAAGAGAGGCTAGGGGAAGGGAAGACTCCCTCCGAGGCCGCCTCGGAAGCTGGCTTCACCCGTTTTCGCCCGGTTCTCATGACCGCCCTTGCCATGATCATCGGCATGTTACCAATGTCGCTGGGATTGGGCGAAGGCGGCGAACAGAACGCGCCCTTGGGCCGCGCCGTAATTGGTGGTCTACTATTTGCAACCGTGGCCACGCTCTTTTTCGTTCCGGTCACCTTCAGCATCGTGCACGGTTTGCGCGGCGAGAAACAATCCGAAGCGGATTGAAACGCAAGGCGCCGCAGTCGCATCATTAGAGTACACCGCAGCAGGCCTAATGGCAGTTCCTAAGAGGATGAAATGACAGAGCCAGTTGGTGGAAAGCCCGGGCAAACGGATCGCGGCCACCCCGCTCCAAACGCACCCAAGTCGAGTCACGGGGCACTTATAGCGATCGTCGTGCTTTTGGTCGTCGTCGCCGTTGTAGTCGCCGGCGTGGTTCCGCGCCTGCGAGCCAAGGCCGCACTGAAGGTCGAAACCGACAGTTTGGCGGTCCCCGCCGTCCAAGTGATTCAACCAAAGCGCGGCTCCCCCCAGCAGGAGCTTGTTTTGCCCGGTAACATGCAGGCCTTTATAGATGCTCCGATTTACGCTCGCACCAACGGTTATCTGCAATCCTGGTATTTCGACATTGGCGCCCACGTGCGCAAAGGCCAGTTGCTCGCCGTAATTGACACGCCCGAAGTTGACCAGCAGTTAGCGCAAGCTCGCGCCGATTTAAACACCGCCCAGGCGAACCTGGGCCTTTCGCAAATCACGAACAATCGGTACGAAGGTCTGAAGAACACCGATTCCGTTTCGCAACAGGATGTAGACAACGCGCACGGCGACTACGCAGCCAAGAAAGCCACTGTGGACTCGGCGGCCTACAACGTAAAGCGTCTTGAGGACCTGCAATCCTTCACGAAAATCTACGCGCCCTTCGATGGCGTCATCACCGCGCGTGAGACCGACATAGGCCAATTGATTGATTCCGGCTCCGGCACTCCGGCCAAGGAACTTTTCCACATGGCCGCGATCCGCACCTTGCGTGTATTCATCAACGTGCCGCAGCCCTATTCACCCGCCGCTAAGCCAGGCATCTCCGCCGATCTCACTCTCGCGCAATTTCCCGGTCGCAAGTTCCAAGGAAAGCTCGTTCGCACCGCGAACGCCATCGACCTCGCGTCCCGCACGCTGCTGGTCGAAGTGGACGTGGACAATCCCACTGGCGAACTCCTTCCCGGTGCCTTCACCGAAGTTCACCTGAAAATTCCCTCGGACATTCCCTCGTTCATCGTTCCCGTGAATGCGCTGATTTTCCGCGCTCAAGGCTTGCAGGTCGCCACGGTCGAGGACAACAAAGCCAAGCTCGTCTCCATCAGCCCCGGCCGCGATTTCGGCTCCGAAATCGAAGTCGTCTCCGGCCTCACCGGCCAGGAATCCATCATCGTCAGTCCCCCGGATTCGATCATAGACGGCGAGCAGGTGAAAATCTCGCAGCCCAATCCACAAGGAGGTACGAGCAGTGGTTCGCCTGCAGCTCATTAACGTGCGCCGCGCAACTCGCAACTGCTTTTCGTTCGCGGCGATCTCTGGCGCAGCCGTCCTGTTCTTCGCCGGTTGCACCGTCGGCCCGAATTACGTCCGCCCGACCGCGGAAGTCCCCACCGCTTACAAAGAGTTGCCTTCCGATTGGAAACCCGCTCAGCCCGGTGACGCGATTGCCAAAGGGAAGTGGTGGGAGATTTATCAGGACGCGCAGCTTAATTCTCTGGAAGAGCAGATTGACGTCTCCAACCAGACCCTGAAAGCCGAGCAAGAACAATTCGCCGAAGCGCGTGCCGCTCTCAAAATTACCCGTTCGAATCTGTTTCCCACTGTCGGGACCGACCCGTCGGTGTCGCGCACGCACCTCTCGCGTAATCAGCCGCTTTACAATGCGGCGACCGAAAGCAAGGATTACAACACTTTCACTATCCCCGTTGACGTCTCCTACGAAGCCGACCTCTGGGGCCGCGTCCGCCGCACCGTCGAGGCCAGCCGCTCGGAAGCGCAAGCGACCGCCGCCGATCTGGCCAACGTCAGTTTGAGCCTTCATGCTGAGCTTGCTTCCGATTACTTCCAGTTGCGCGGCCTGGACGCGCAGAAACAACTTCTCGATTCCACCGTCGACTCGTACGAAAAGGCTCTCCAACTCACCGAAAGCCGCTATCACGGCGGTCTCGCTTCCGCCGTGGACGTCGCTCAGGCGCAAACCATCCTCGAAACCACACGCGCCGAATCTGTGGACGTCGAGGTCCAGCGCGCCGCGTACGAGCACGCTATCGCCGTCCTGATCGGCAAGCCTGCCTCGCAGTTCAGTCTCGCGCCGATACCTCTCACCACGCCGCCTCCCGTTATCCCGGCTGGCCTTCCTTCCGATCTGCTGGAACGCCGCCCTGATATTTCCGCCGCCGAGCGCCGCGTGCAAGAACAGAACGCCCAGATTGGAGTAGCCAAGGCAGCTTATTTCCCGCTCGTGACGCTCAGCGGTGCCGGCGGTTTTGAAAGCGCCGTATTCACAACCCTGATTCAAGGCCCCAGCGGTTTCTGGATGCTCGGCGGCGACGCCGCGGAAACTCTCTTCGACGCCGGCCGCCGCCGCGGCGTTTCCGACCAAGCGAAATCCGCGTGGAATCAGTCCGTCGATAATTATCGCCAGACCGTTCTCACCGCATTTCAGGAAGTCGAAGACAATCTCGCCGCGCTGCGCATCCTGCAAAACGAAGCTGATACCCAAGCCGGCGCCGTTGCCGCTGCCCAACACTCTCTCTCCCTCTCCATCACCCGCTACAAAGGCGGCGTGACCAACTATCTCGAAGTCACCACCGCGCAAAGCGCCGCGCTCTCCGACGAAGTCACCGCCGTGAATATCTTGACGCGCCGAATGGCCGCCAGCGTCCTGCTGATCAAAGCCATAGGCGGCGGCTGGAACGTCTCCCAGATCCCGCACGTCTAATCGAAACCACCAGCCGGCTCTTCGCTGTTGCTTTTGTAGCGGCGCACTTCAGTGCGCCATCGGTGCAGCACCACGTATCACCTGGTCACTCCCATTACGTCCCCATCCGTCGTTCCGCCCTAGCCTCCTCTCCGCTCCTGTGATAAAGATGTCCGTTCTGTCTCGCGCGCTCAGCGCACCTAAGCAGCGGAGCACACTTGAGCCGTCGCAAACCGAAAGGTTCCGTCGTTACCCTGCGCGACGTAGCGCAAGAAAGCGGCGTTTCTCCCGCCACCGTCTCCATCGTCCTCAATAACGCACCTCTCGCGCGCTACATTCCGCCCTCCACCAAAGACCGCATCGAACGCGCCGCCAAAAAACTCGCCTACCGTCCCAAGGTTGTTTCCCGCTTTCTAAGCGCCAAACGCAATCGCACCGTCGGCGTCATGGTCTTCGACATTACCGATCCGTTCTGCACGCTCATCCTTCGCGGCATCGAAAATTCCCTGTATCAGGCCTCCTACCTCCCGATCCTCACCGACGTGCACAACCAGCGCGGCCGCTTCGAGCGTTATCTCGAAATGCTTCTCGCGCGTCCCGTCGAAGCTCTCGTCTTCGTCGCCAACTGGCTCTTCGTGGATATTGACCTCCTCGCCGACCTCGAAAAGCGAAACATCCCCGCCGTCATGATCGGCCGCGAACTGCGCACCGGCGCCGTCAGCTCCGTCATGGTGGATAACGAAGCCGGCGCGCATCTTGCCCTGGAGCATCTGTATTCGCTCGGCCACCGCAAAATCGCCTTTATTCGCGGCCCCAAGATGCTGGTGGATAGCTCTCCACGTTGGCGAGGCGTCCGCTCCTTCGCGCGTTCGATGGGCCTCGAAATAGATCCCACGCTCGTGGTGGATTTGCCCGATTCCCTCGATCCCAATTCCAGCTTCGACGGCGGTTTCAAGCTCACTGAAGAGCTTCTGAAACACAAAAAGCGCTTCACCGCGATAATGGCGTTCGACGATATGACCGCCTTCGGCGCCATTCGCGGCCTCGCCCGCGCCGGCCTGAAAGTACCGGAGGACTGCTCAGTAATCGGTTTTGACGACGTAATACCCGCCGGTCTGTCGGTGCCTTCGCTCACTACAGTTCGCCAGCCCATGGAAGCCCTGGGAACCGCGGCCGTAGGCATGATCATGGAGGGCATCAACGCAGCCATCGAAGAGCGCGAATCGGTAGCGGTGCACCGCCAGCTCGCGCCAGAACTTGTAGTGCGCGAATCCACCCGCGCGGTCTCTTGGGCCTAGCGCACCTCTCGCCTCGTCACGGTAGGGGCACGGCATGCCTTGCCCGTCCTGCGTGCGGACATCGCTACGGCTGGCTGCCGATAGTGCTTTTTTTCGATTGGTTTTTGACTTGACTTAGCAGAACGGCAAGGAATAATACGAACGTTTAATAAAGTTTAATAAACCACCGTCATCATCCAAACCGGCTCCGTGTCGGCATCCGTTTGCCTGGCATTCGCCGTCCAGGGAGGCTGTTCGTGCGCCTGCAAACCCGATTTTGCGAGCATTCCAACTTCTCGCTACATCGCGTCGTCTCCGCCGCAATGCTCGTGCTCTCGTTGCTCGCGCTGGCTGCTTCTCCAGTCGCCGCAAATCCAGCCCCGGACGCTGCCGGAAGGGTTTTCCTGCAGTCCGGTTGGCGCCTGCAATCTTCCTGTCAGTTCTCTGCCACCGGCGATCAAATTTCCACGTCCGGCTTCAAGACAGACGGCTGGCATTCCACCGAAGTTCCCTCCACGGTAGTAGCCGCTCTCGTAGCCGACAAGACCTACCCCGACCCCTACTTCGCCATGAACCTCCGCGACATTCCTGGCACGACCTATCCCATCGGCAAGAATTTCTCCCTACTGCCTATGCCCAAGGACAGCCCCTTCCGCTGCTCCTGGTGGTATCGTACCGAATTCAAGCTGCCGGAAAATTTCCACGATCGCCACGTGTGGCTGCATTTCGGCGGCATCAATAATCGCGCCAATATCTGGCTCAACGGCCACCAGATCGCCGCCGCAAAAGACGTCGCTGGCGCCTATCGTACCTACGAATACGACATCACGCCCTTCATCCAGCTCGATCAAAGCAACTCGCTCGCCGTCGAGACCATCGCGCAAACCGAAAAAGATCTAGGCATTAACTGGGTGGATTGGAACCCCGCGCCTCCAGATAAGGACATGGGCCTCTGGCGTCCCGTCTACCTACAAGCAAGCGGCCCGGTGGCCATTCGCTACCCCCAGGTAATGACGCATTTCCCCACCAATTCGCTCGACCAAGCAAATCTCGCCGTCGAAGCCGAACTGCACAACGCCTCCGACGCTGCCGTCACCGGCGTCCTCGAAGGCCAGTTTGATGACGTGAATTTCAAGCAGACGACCACCCTGCAGCCGCATGAAACCAAAACCGTCCGCTTTCCCTGCGATGAATTTCCCCAACTGCAAATCAAGAATCCCAAACTTTGGTGGCCCTACCAGATGGGTCCGCAAGACCTTCACGAACTCTCCATCCGTTTCACGATCGGCAAGGAGGAATCCGACGTCCAAGCCGTCAAATTCGGAATCCGCGAAATAACTTCCGAGCTGAATTCCAATGGCGCGCGCCAGTTCTACGTCAACGGCCGCACAATTCTCATCCGCGGCGGCGGCTGGTCGCCGGACATGCTTCTCAGACAAGACCTCGATCGTCTGCAAAACGAATTTCGCTACGTCCGCGATATGAACCTCAATACCATCCGCCTCGAAGGCAAAATGGAAACCGAGGAGTTCTACGATCTCGCCGATGAACAAGGCGTCCTGATCATGGCCGGCTGGTGCTGCTGCGATCATTGGGAGCAGTGGAAGCACTGGCAGCCGGGCGATCTCGAAATCGCCACCGCGTCACTACGCTCCCAGATCATGCGCATGCGCAGCCATCCCAGCATGCTCGTTTGGCTCAATGGCAGCGACAATCCGCCGCCCGCCGACGTCGAAACCGCCTACATCAAAGTCCTCAAAGAATCCGACTGGCCCAATCCTTACATTTCTTCCGCTTCCGCCACCCCCACCTCCGTCACCGGGCAGTCCGGCGTCAAAATGACCGGACCGTACGATTACGTCCCGCCCGATTACTGGCTGATTGACACGAATAAATACGGCGGCGCCTTCGGCTTCAATACTGAAACCAGCCCCGGCCCTGCTGTCCCGCTGCAAAGCTGCCTGAAAAATTTCATTCCTGCCGACCACATGTGGCCGCAGGACATTTACTGGAACTATCACGCGGGTTCCGAGGGCTTCAAGGATCTCAGCCACTTCAATGGCGCAATGAACGCAATCTATGGCCCCGCAAAAGACCTCGACACCTACGAACTGAAATCTCAAACCATGGCCTACGAGGGCGAACGCGCCATGTTTGAGGCCTACTCGCGCAACAAATACCAAACCACCGGCATCATTCAGTGGATGCTCAACAACGCTTGGCCCTCCACCATCTGGCACCTCTTCGACTATTATTTGCAGCCCGCCGGCGGTTATTTCGGCACCAAGAAAGCCTGTGAGCCTCTCCACGTGCAATATTCTTACGACGACAACAGCATCGTCGTCGTCAATAGCCGCTACGAAAAAGCTTCCGGGCTCACCGTCACGGCCAAACTCTACGACGTGTCCTTGCAGCAGCGGTTCGCAACGCAAGTTCAGACCGACGTGGATGCCGACGGCGTCCGCAAAGTCCTCACGCTCCCTGCGGGCTCGTTCAACCCCGCGTCTCCCGCCTACTTCGTCGCCCTGGAGCTGAAATCGAGCGATGGAACGATCGCCAGCCGCAATTTCTATTGGCTCTCCTCCAAGCCCAACACCTACGACTGGGCCAAGACGACCTATCGCTTCACTCCCGTTTCTTCATACGAAGACCTCACAGTCCTCCAAACGCTTCCCGAAGCGAACGTGGAAGCGACCGGAAGCCTGCTGCCCGGACCCGATGGCCCCGTCGCGCACGTACTTCTGAAAAACACGAGCGACCACCTCGCTTTCCAAATTCGTCTCGGAATTCGCAGGTCGGGCCAAACAAGTGAAATTCTTCCCGTATTCTGGGACGATAATTACATCGAACTAATGCCGGGCGAATCCCGCGAGCTAACCGCGCGCTACTTGCCCTCCACTCCCGTTTTCGGCGGTGTTGAATTGAACGTTTCCGGGTGGAACATCGCGCCTGCTACGATCCCCTTGAAAGAGGGAAGAGGCCTGCCCCCCACTTCCACCGGAGGCGGCCGCTAATGTCCGATCAGCAGACAACTCCGTCGAGTCCTCCGCGCGCGTTTGCGAACCACATGCTCAGCGAAATCTACGAGCAACCTCACGCCATTCGTGAAACGATCCGCCATAACGTGCATGGAGACCTGATATTTCCGGACTCGCTGCGGCCCATCGAAAAAGCTCTCTTCGACTTCAAGAAAATAATCATCGCCGCCAGCGGCTCCAGCCGCAACGCTGGCCTCGCGGGCGAAATTATGATCGAAGACCTCGCCGGCGTTGCCGTGGACGTCGAATACGCCAGCGAATATTGCTATCGCTCCACGCACTCGGACACCAACCCCATCGTGGTCGTCATCACCCAGTCTGGCGAAACCGCGGACACCACCGCCGCGCAGCGTGAAGCCCTCAATCGCGGCGCCAAAACCGTCGCCATCTCCAACGTCGCCGATTCCACCATCTCCCGCGAAGCGAGCGCCAAACTTCAGACCTGCGCCGGCGTCGAGAAAGCTGTTCCGGCCACCAAGAGTTTCACCGCGCAACTCACCATCCTCTATTTATTCTCGCTGTTCCTCGCTAGGCAGCGCGGCCGGATGACTTCCGAAGTCACTCGCACGCACTTGAATGCCCTCGCCGAAGTTCCCAAAGCCATCGAAAAATCTCTCGCTGGCTGGGACGCACAGGCTGCCGGCTGCGCCCGCGCTTTCCAGAATTCCAAAGCCTTCCTGTTCCTGGGTCGCGGCGTCCATTACGCTCTAGCCCGCGAAGGCGCGCTGAAGCTCAAGGAAATTTCCTACGTCCAAGCCGAAGGCCTACCGGCCGGCGAGTTGCGTCACGGTCCTAACGCCCTCGTGGATGACAAGCTTCCAATAATCGTGCTCGCCACCCGCGACGCCTCCGATCCTGATTCCGTCTTGCGCTATCAAAAAACTCTGCTGGTCCTCGAATACATCAAAAGCCGCGGCGGAAAATCCATCGTCATCACCACGGAAGGCGATCGTGAAATTCTCCCCGTCGCCGATCGCCACATTTTCGTCCCACCGGCTCCGGAGTTGCTCCTTCCGATTCTCGAGGTAGTTCCGCTGCAGCTTTTCGCCTACCACTTCGCCATCCTGAACGGCTGCGACGTAGACCGCCCCAGAAATCTAGTCAAGGCTGTCGTCACCGAATGACTTTCCTTGCGTCTTCTCACAACCAGGATTTTTCTGTAGGGGCGGGTCTCAGACCCGCCCCTTTGTTCGCGGATGAGATCGTGGATCGCGCAGCTCGTAATTCCTGCGAACCGAAAAAACAATAATGGCCACGAACCCGACCCAAACCGCGCAAGCCCCAGCAAAACTCAGCCGTGTCCTGGGCCTTTGGGATCTCATCATCATCGGCATCGTGATCATCCAACCCATCGCGCCCATGGGCATTTACGGCGTGATCAGCAACGACGCCCGCGGCCACGTCGTCACCACCCTGCTGATCGCCATGGTCGCCATGCTCTTCACTGCGGTCAGCTACGGCAAAATGGCCCGAGCGTATCCCTCCGCCGGCTCCGCGTACACCTACGTCGGCCAGGAACTGAAGCCCGCTCTCGGCTACATCACCGGCTGGGCCATCGTGATGGATTACATCCTCAACCCGCTCATCTGCACCATCATCTGCAGTCAGCTCACGCAGAACATTCTTCCGTTCCTGCCGTATTGGGTGCTTGTCTTTTTCTACGCCGGCGCATTCACTCTTCTCAATATCCGCGGCATCAAGACCTCCGCCCGTATCAATGACGTCATGGCGGCTGGAATGAGCATCGTCGTCGTCATCTTCTTCGGCTTCGTCATTCACTTTCTCTGGAGCCTTCATCAATACGGCCCCGGCTTTTTCACGCACCCCTTTTACAATCCGGCTACCTTCAGCTTCAAAAGCGTATTCCACGGCACGTCGGTCGCTGTCCTCACCTACATCGGGTTTGACGCCATCTCCACCTTTTCCGAAGAGGTCGAAAATCCTCGCCGTAACATCATGCTTGCCACCGTTCTCGTCTGCCTCATCACCGGAGTCCTCGCTTCACTCGAGGTCTACGCCGCGCAGCTCGTCTGGCGAGATCAGCCTTTCCCGGCGGACAAAATCACCTCCGCCTTTCCCCTCGTCGCGCAGACGGCCGGCGGCTATTTTCTCTTCCAGCTCATCAATTTCACGATTCTGGTCGCCAACATCGGCTCGGGGATGGGCTCTCAACTCGGAGCAGCGCGCTTGCTCTATGGCATGGGTCGCAGCGACGGTATCCCCAAAAAGTTTTTTGGTGCTGTGGACCCCAAAAGCCACGTCCCGCGCAACAATGTCATCTTTGTCGGCGTGATAGCGCTGGTAGGTTCCTTCATCATCACTTACGACCAGGGCGCCGACCTTCTGAACTTCGGAGCCCTTCTCGCCTTTATGGGTGTCAACGTCGCCGCGCTGGTCCGTTACTACCTCCGCGCGGAAAAGAAAAACATCCTCAACTTGCTCTCGCCGCTCCTCGGTTTCTTGATCTGCGCTTTCATTTGGAGCCACCTCAGCGGTCCCGCCCTCCGCTTGGGCGCCATCTGGATGGTCATCGGCATCGCTTACGGTGCCATAAAAACGCGCGGCTTCCAGGCCGACCTGGTCAATTTCGATATCCCCGCCGACGACGCTTAAGCCCTCGCAGCAAATTCCGCACAAAATCCCCACTCCACGCGGCCGCTTCTCCAACGCCGCGGCACACTTTTCCGCCCACTAAACCTTTCTGCCAAAACGGACGATTGTCTCGATAAGGGACTGCGGCGCAAGCATGTGTCCGTCCCGTCTCCTGCAGAAATCTCTAAGGCCAGAATCGCGTGGCGGGCAGTTTCAATTCAGGTCATCGCCGCAAACGTTATGGATCCTATAGCTCTTACAGTTCTCCTGATCATCGCGGACCCAGCCGACGAGGCCGATATCCGCCAAAAGCTCGCCGGGGCCGGAAAAGCTCGATTTGATGTTCACACGGTCTCGACTTTCGCGGATGCATTCAAGAAAACCGCGAGTAGATCCTTTGACATCTTCCTGGCTGATCTTGCAGTGTCAGATTCCGACGGCGTGAGCGGTTTGCAAAGCCTTATCGCGGTCGCCAAAGATGTCCCGGTCGTTATCATCAGCAGTCTTCATGACGAGGCTCAGGCGCTTGAAACCGTGCGCGCCGGCGCCGACGATTACACCGTGAAGAACCGCATGAATCCGGCAGCATTCGAACGCGTGCTGCTGTACGCGGTCGAACGCCACGCCGCCCGCCGCCACACCACCTTACAATTTGCCGTTTCGCGCGCCCTGGCCGAATCCCAAACCGTCGCCGAAGCCTCGGACGGAATCCTGCGCGTCCTCTGCGAGTCTCTGAAATTCGATTTAGGGGAAATCTGGCAGATCAATCCAGCTGAGAACCGACTCGTTCACTCCCGCTCGTGGTCCGCGTCGTCACGTAGGTTTCTGCAATTCCAAGCGCTGAGCCAAACGGTGCAATTCCGCTGTGGCGAAGGTCTGCCGGGGCGCGTTTGGGATACGCACGCTCCAGAATGGATCGACGACGTAACCGAGAGTGCTTCTTTTACTCGCACCGGCGCCGCAATATCTGCAGGACTTCGCTGCGGTTTCGCGATTCCGCTCGGATTATTTCAGAAAAGTTTTGGGGTCATTGCATTCTTCAGCCACGAGAGGAAAGCGCCAGACGAAGAGTTGATCAGGTTCCTGATGAGCATCGCCAACCAGATGGGCCAGTTTATGGCCCGTAAGTTTGCCGAAGAAGAGCACGCCAAGATCGGCAAGGAGTTGGCCCTCATTTTGGATTCCACATCGGAGGGTATCTATGGAGTCAATCTCAGCGGTGCGATTAGTTTCATCAACGAAGCCGCCGCCCGCATGTTCGGATGGAATCGCGAAGACGTGGTTGGTAAGGACGCACACACTCTGTTTCATCACACTCGGCCAGATGGCACTCCCTATCCATGGCTCGAATGTCCGCTAACTCGCACGTTAAAGTGCGGAAAGAGTTTTCACACCGATCTCGAATATTTTTGGAAAGCAGACGGCTCGCATTTTGCCGTCAGTTATTCGGCGATCCCGGTCTTCGAACACGCTCGCGTCACCGGTGCAGTGGTCAGTTTTGAGGACATCTCCGAAAAGCGCCAGATGGAAGTCGAACTCCGCCACGCGCAAAAGTTGGAAGCGGTCGGGGGATTAGCGGCGGGCATCGCCCACGAAATCAACACGCCCATTCAATTCATCGGCGATAACACACGGTTTCTTCAAACCTCCTTCGTCGAAAGCATGCAGATGATCACGCAATATGAGCAAATCTGCGCACACGCCGCGAAAGGCACGCTGCAGCCTGAGATGCTGCAGGAGGTGGATGCAGTCCGCCAGCGGATCGAGTGGGATTTCCTCAGCACGGAAGTCCCCAAGGCTTTCGATCAGGTGCTAGACGGCGTCAATCGCGTCGCCACCATCGTTCGCGCCATGAAAGAATTCTCTCATGTGGATCACAGCTCCGAAAAAGCCCCGGCCGACCTGAACAAAGCCATCGAGAGCACTTTGATTGTCGCGCGTAATGAGGTCAAGTACGTCGCGGGCGTGGAAACCGACTTCGGCCCTCTTCCTCACATCCACTGCCATTTGGGCGACCTGAACCAGGTGTTTCTCAATCTGTTTGTCAATGCCGCTCACGCCATCGGCGACGTCGTAAAGAACACCGGCGAAAAAGGCCGCATCACCGTGCGCACTTGGCAGGATGGCGACTACGTCGTTGTTTCCGTTGCAGACACCGGCACGGGAATTCCCGAACGCGTTCGCGCCAAAGTGTTCGACCCGTTTTTCACAACCAAGGAAGTTGGGAAGGGCACGGGACAAGGTCTGGCTCTAGCACGCGCGATTGTCGTCGATAAACACGGCGGCACTCTCTCTTTTGAAACAAAAATGGGCGAAGGCACCACTTTTTTTGTTCGCCTTCCGGCGAACAGTGTGCCCGCTAGTCGAGAGGTGGTGGTCACGTGAAGCGAATTCTATTTGTGGATGATGAAATCAAAATTCTGGAAGGCCTGCAGCGCATGCTCCGCCCGCAACGCCAGATCTGGGAGATGGCTTTTGCTCCCGGCGGCCAGGCGGCGTTGAGTATGCTGGACGCCGCTCCGTTCGACGTGATCATTTCGGACATGCGCATGCCCGGCATGGACGGCGCCTCCTTGCTCAAGACCGTACGCGAAAAATATCCCAGCGTCCTGCGCATCATTCTCTCCGGCTACTCGGATATGGAAGCCGCCTTCAACGCCGTGCCAGTCGCCCACCAATTCTTGCTCAAGCCCTGCGATCAGGACACTCTGCGCGCCGCCATAGACCGCGCCACCAGTCTCAGTGACGTCCTCAACAGCAAAATGCTCGCCAACCTCGTCGGCTCTATCCAGCAATTGCCTTCGCTTCCTCAGATGTGCCTTGAGCTGCAGCAAACGCTCGCGGACCCGGATTCCTCCTCGCGCCAGGTTGCACAGATCATCGAACGCGACACCGCTATGTCCGCCAAAATTCTCCAGCTCGTGAATTCCGCATTCTTCGGCTTCGTCCGCAACGTCAGCGACATTCAGACCGCCATCAATTATCTCGGCATTTCAACGCTGCAAAATCTGGTCCTCTCCGCCGAAGTTTTTCGGGTATTCCATCCCGCGCAGTCTATTCCCGGCTTTTCGCCTGAAGGCCAGCAGTCGCACTCCCAGTTGACTGGCCGTATCGCAAAAGACCTTTCCGCCAACGTCGCCATCGCCGCCGCCGCTCCCATCGCCGGACTGTTGCACGACGTCGGCAAACTGGTCCTCGCCGAAGCCATGCCCGGCCATTTGGCCAACGCCCTGAAGCGCGCGCGGCAGGAGCAGCGTCCGCTATTCGAAGTCGAAGAGGAAATGACGGGCATCTCTCACGCAGAGGTCGGAGCCTATCTGCTCAGCCTCTGGGGGCTTCCGTACATAATCATCGAAGCTGTCGCGCATCATCATCATCCCGAGCGCGTTCCTCACGATAAATTGGACGTGCTGGCGTGCGTTTATTTCGCCAATTGGCTGGCCCACGACCATGACGCACGCAACTCTGAAGACACTGCGATCCCCAATCCTCCGCTGAATTCTCACGTGGTCGCCAAACTCGATGTCGAAGAAAAATTGCCCGAGTGGCTGGCGTCTGCCGATGCTGCCGCCCTCGAGCTTTCGGGAGTCTGCAATGACAAACGCTGAGCGCCCACGTATTCTCTGTGTAGACGACGAACAGAACGTCCTCGACGGCCTTACCCGCACGCTTCGCAGCCACTTTGTTGTGGAAACCGTCACTGCCGGCGCACAGGCCCTGGAAAAAATCCGCACCGGCGAACCTTTCGCCGTCGTCGTGTCCGATCAGCGCATGCCCCAAATGGATGGCGTCCGCCTGCTCGCCCACATTCGTACCGTCGCGCCGTTCACGGTCCGTGTCCTGCTCACCGGGCAGGCCGACATGGAATCCGCGATCGCCGCCGTCAACGAAGGCAATATCTTCCGTTTTCTCACCAAGCCGTGCTCCACCGAAGCTCTTCTCAATGCCCTCGATGCCTGCGTCGAGCAATATCGCCTCGTCATATCGGAAAAAGTCTTGTTGGAGGAAACCCTGCGCGGCAGCATTAAAGCCCTGATTGACATTCTCTCCATGGCCAATCCCACGGCTTTCGGACGCGCCACCCGGGTTCGTCACAGCGTCGAGCAACTCATGGCACACTTCAAGATTAGCGAGCGGTGGCCGGTCGAGGTCGCTGCCATGCTCTCTCAGATCGGTTGCGTCACTCTTCCACCCGCAACCCTGGATAAGCTCTATCGCGGTGATATTCTCGACGACTCCGAGCACGAAATGGTCAAACGCATGCCCGCTGTGACCGAAAAATGCCTGTCCCATATTCCCCGCATTGACGCCGTCCGCGAAATCTTGCACCAGCACAACCGCAATTTCGCCGCAGCCAAGCAAAGATCAGACGCCGCCATTGATGAGGAAATTCCCTGGGGTGCCCGCGCGCTCAAAATTGCCCTCGATTTTGATTCGCTGGACGCGGGCGAAGCTCATTCCGATCATCCCTTCGCCATCATGCGAGGCCGCAAGGGATGGTACGATCCCGTGATTCTCGAGGCTTTCGCCGCGATGCGGGGCAGTGCGCAGGACAAAATTCAGCTGTTGGAACTGTCCGTCCGCGAAGTTGCGGTCGGTATGGTCTTCGGCGAAGACCTGAAATCTGCCAAGGGTCTGCTTCTGATCGCCCGCGGCCAGGAAGTCACGCCCGCGCTGCTCGAACGCATGCGTAACTTCTCTCCTGAGCTCGCCATTCGCGAACCGGTCCGCATGATCCTGCCAACTTCGACTAGCACCCAACCCGCACTCATCGGGTCGCGATAACCGCTAAACGCAAGCGATCCGCTCTCGCGCAAACAATCCGATAGCGTCCCACCGCCGAACTTCGCCTAATCCGGCTCCTGCGTCACAATATGAACGTCCACCGCCGGCGCGTCCCGCAAAAACCGGTTAATCCCGTTCATGTACTTCAGTTTTTTCCACCCCTCGGTCGCCGTCCGCCCGAATATCACCTGCGTGATGTGCTTATCTCTCACAAATTGCGCGGCCGCCTCCGCCACATGATCGCCCTTCAACCGCACCGGCTTCGCTCCCAAATTTTCGGCGAATTGCAGATTTGCTTCCAGCAACTTTTCCTCTTCCGGGTCGCTGTCCTGATCTAAATCCACATGCAGTGCGTATAGCTCCGCATCCATCCGCCGCGCCATGCGTGCGGCTCGGGCCACCAAGTACTGCGCCTTTGGGTTGGCGCTGATGCACACTGCCAACCGCTCGCGCACGCCCCAGGCCTCCTGGATGTCCTTCTCCACCATGTACGATTCCAGGCTGCGGTCCACCTGCTCTGCCACCTGGCGCAACGCCAGTTCGCGCAACGCGATCAAATTCCCTCGCCGGAAGAAATTCTTCAGCGCCTGCTCGATCTTTTCCTTCCCGTAAACGTCTCCGCGCCTCATGCGGTTCTGCAACGCTTCCGGAGTCAGGTCCACCATCACCGTTTCGTCGGACACCTGCAGCACCCAGTCCGGCACCGTTTCCCGCACCGGCACACCCGTAATCGCGCGAACCGTCGGCGCGATGCTTTCGATGTGCTGGATGTTGACCGTCGAAATCACGTCAATCTTCGCATCCAGAATTTGCAGTACGTCCTCGTATCTCTTGCGATTCTTGCTTCCCGGGATGTTCGTGTGTGCCAGTTCATCCACCAGCGCCACGCGCGGATGCCGCGCCAAGATCGCCTCCAGATCCATTTCCGCAAAAAGTGTCCCTTTGTAATCAATCATGCGGCGCGGAATCGTTTCCAATTGTGACGAAAGTTCCGCGATACCCTTCCTTCCATGCGTTTCCACAACGCCGATCACCACGTCTTCGCCGCGGCTATGCCTTCGGATCGCCTCGCTCAACATGCTGAACGTCTTGCCCACTCCTGGCGCGTAACCCAGAAATAGCTTTAGCGCTCCTTTGGTCTTTTCGGATGGCTTGGACGCAGCTAGCCACTGTTCCGGAGTCTTTGGCATGCGGGTATTCTCTTCTACGGCCTCTCGGAAAGCTACGTTAGAATGTGCCGGTGCGCGAGTCCCTACTCCCACGCTTCTTGCGATTCGCTGCTGCTCTTGCGATCGTTCTCATAATTTCTGTTTTCTATAGACATGTGTTGCCTGTTAATCCCACCACCGTAGCGCTCACTTTTCTGCTCGCCATTCTAGCTGTTTCCACCGTCTGGGGCATTGCCGTTTCCGTGTTTATGTCCATCGTCGCCATGCTCGCATTCAATTTCTACTTCCTTCCACCGGTTGGCACGTTCACGGTGGCCGATCCCCAAAACTGGGTCGCGCTCTTCGCCTTTCTCGTGGTTTCCATGCTCGCCAGCCACCTCTCCACGCGCGCGCGCCAGCAAGCCACAGACGCCGCGCAGCGCCGCCGCGAAATCGAGAAACTCTACGCTTTCAGCCAGGGCCTTCTCGAATCCGGCAACGTGATCCAGCTCCTCAATCGCATCCCCTCCCAAATCGTGGACATCTTCGAAGTCGGCGCCGCCGCCCTGCTTCTCGCCGAAAAGCAGAAAATCTACCGTTCCGGCCCAGTGATCCCGAAACTCGATCTCGAAACTCTAAAAGCCATGGTCATTCGCGAAGAGCCGCTGGTGGACGAAGCCAATAGCCTCTGCTTTGTTCCCGTGCGTCTCGGCGTTCGTCCCATCGGCAGCCTGGGAATTTCCGGTTCGATGCTCTCCCGGCAAACGCTAGAAGCCGTTGGCACCCTCATCGCCGTGGCCATCGAACGCGCTCGCGCCATCGAGCAGCTCGGCCTCACCGAAGCGGCTCGCGAAGGCGAACGCCTTCGTACCGCGCTCCTCGATTCCGTCACCCACGCGCTGCGAACTCCGCTCACTTCCATCAAGGCTTCGGTAACGAATTTGCTCTCGAACTCCAGCGTCACGAATCAGCAGCGTCAGGAACTTCTCACCATCATCAATGAGGAAACTGACCGACTCAACCGCCTCGTCGGCGAAGCCGGAGAAATGGCTCGCCTCGATGCCGGTGAAGTCGAACTCCGCCTCGAATCCCATCCGATTGAAGACGTCATCAACGCCGCCCTCAGCCAGTGCAAGCTCGCCCTCGGCGATCGTGTCGTGCGCGTGCAGCTACCCCCCGGTCTGCCCAATGTGCGCGTGGACCTCTTCCGCGCCCGCGAAGCTCTTGTGCATCTACTCGAAAACGCCAATCAGTATTCGCCGGCCGACCAGCCCATCACCATCAGCGCCGAAGCCACTCCCGATTTCATCGTCACCAGTGTCGCCGACCGCGGCGCCGGCATTGACGACCTCGAACAAAATCTGATTTTCGAGAAGTTTTATCGCGGCAAGGACCAGCGCTACCTCGTTCAAGGGACTGGCATGGGCCTGCCCATCGCCAAAGCCATTATCGAAGCCCACGGTGGCACCATGAGCCTCACCAGCCAGCGCGGCCAGGGCTCGGTCTTTTCTTTCACCTTGCCCGTCGACCGTGGCCGCTCCGGAGACTGATGAACGCCGCCACTATTCTCGTCGTGGATGACGAACCGCAGATCCGCCGCGTCATGCTCACCACGCTTGCCTCGCAGGGCTACAGCGTCATCGAAGCGCGCAGCGGGGAAGAAGCTCTAGAAAAAATCCGCGGCGAACGCCCCGACCTCATTCTTCTCGATGTGAACCTGCCCGGAATCTCCGGCCTCGAAACATGTCGGGAAATCCGCAGCTCCAGCGACGCCCCCATCATCATGCTTACGGTGCGCAATTCAGAGCGCGACAAAGTGCAAGCCCTCGATGCCGGCGCAGACGATTATGTCGTCAAGCCCTTTGGCGTAGAGGAGCTCATGGCGCGCATTCGCGCCGCCTTGCGCCGCACCGGCCCCGGAGAATCAACGCCAGCGTTCGTCTCTGACGATCTGAAAGTAGATTTCGACAAACGCAATGTCCTGGTCAAAGGCCGCCCGGTTCGCCTCACTCCCAAGGAATTCGAACTTCTGCGCCAGTTAGTTACAAATGCAGGCAAAGCCCAAGCCCACCGCCGCCTGTTGCAAGCTGTCTGGGGACCCGACTACGGGGAAGAAACCGAATACCTGCGCGTCTTCATCAACCAACTGCGAAAAAAAATCGAGCCCGACCCAAGCCATCCAAGATACATCCACACAGAACCCTGGATCGGCTACCGCTTCGACCCGCCCGCCACTCCCAAATCGCGCGCAACTCGTCAAGAAAAGTAGCGCCCACGAAATTAGCGCCGGCGTTCCGCTGGCTCTTCGCCGTTGCATTTTGTTGTCATCCCGAACGAAGGGAGGGATCTCACTTGCGATGACCGCCCTGTCACCGCGTCTGCATCGGACGCATCGCATCCAACTCCAAATTCAACTCCAGCACATTCACCCGCGCCTCACCCAAAAATCCCCACTGCCGCCCTTCGGTATGCCGCGCCACCGCCGCGCGCACGTCCCCCTCGCTCATCCCGCGTTCCCGCGCCACCCGCGCCACCTGGAACTCCGCCGCCGCCGGCGTTATATCCGGATCAAGCCCCGACCCCGAACTCGTAACCAGATCCACGGGAATCGGCGCGCTTGGGTTCTCCGCATGTAATTTCTGTACGTCGCCATTCACCCTTGTAATCAAAGCCGAGTTCGTCGGTGCCAGATTTGACGCCCCGCCGCCCGGCGCGTCCGGATCGTATCCGGCAGGCCCCGCCTCAGACGGCCGCGAATGAAAATAGCCCGCCGCAGAGAATGGCTGCCCGATCAATCTCGATCCCCGCGGCCTCCCGTGCACCTGAATCATTTCCCCGTTCGCCTGCCTCGGAAAAAGCCACTGCGCCAGCCCCGTAACCGCCAGCGGATACCCAATCCCCAGCAACACGGTCGTAGCCAACGTCATCCAGATCGAAATCATGAAATTGCGCTTCATAAATTTCCTCAAGCCCACCCGATATGCGTAATAATTAAATCAATCAACTTGATCCCGATGAACGGCGCGATAATCCCGCCCAATCCGTACACCAGCAAATTCCGCCGCAGCAACGCTTCCGCTCCCAAAGGCCGATACTTCACGCCCCGCAATGCCAGTGGCACCAACGCAATGATAATCAGCGCGTTGAAAATCACGGCCGAAAGAATCGCCGACTGAGGAGTCTTCAGTTCCATCACGTTCAGCACGCCCAGCTGCGGAAGGGCAGCGGCAAACATCGCCGGAATAATCGCGAAATATTTCGCCACGTCGTTCGCCACCGAAAAAGTGGTCAGCGCCCCGCGCGTAATCAAAAGCTGCTTGCCGATCTCCACCACCTCGATCAATTTCGTCGGATTCGAATCCAAATCCACCATGTTCCCGGCTTCTTTCGCCGCCTGCGTTCCCGCGTTCATCGCCAGCCCCACGTCGGCCTGCGCCAGAGCCGGCGCATCGTTCGTCCCGTCGCCGGTCATTGCCACCAATTTCCCCTTGGCCTGTTCGCGGCGAATCAAAGCCAGCTTATCTTCCGGCCGCGCCTCCGCCAGAAAATCATCCACGCCGGCTTCGCGCGCGATCGCCGCGGCAGTCAGCGGGTTGTCTCCGGTAATCATCACGGTTCGAATGCCCATCACGCGCAAATGTTCGAACCGCTCCCGCATGCCGCCTTTCACAATATCCTTCAGATGGACCACGCCCAACGCCCGACCGTCTTCCGCCACAAGCAGCGGCGTTCCGCCTGAATTCGAAATCCGGTCTACCGCCTCCATCGTTTCCGGCGGCACTGACCCGCCCGCATCCTTGATGCTCTTCACGATCGCATCCCGCGCGCCCTTGCGAATTCTGCGCCCATCCAAATCCACGCCGGACATCCGCGTAACCGCCGAAAACGGTATGAACGTCGCCGCAATAGACCCCAATTCTCTCGCGCGCAAACCGTACTTATCCTTCGCCAGCACCACGATCGAGCGCCCTTCCGGCGTTTCATCCGCCAATGACGCCAACTGCGCGGCATCCGCCAGTTCAGCGTCGCTCACGCCCGGCGCCGGAATGAATTCCGTCGCAAACCGGTTCCCCAGCGTTATCGTCCCCGTCTTATCCAGCAATAGCGTGTCCACGTCGCCCGCCGCTTCCACCGCGCGCCCGGACATCGCCAGCACATTCTTCTGTAGCACGCGGTCCATCCCCGCAATGCCAATCGCCGAAAGCAATCCGCCAATGGTCGTCGGAATCAGGCACACCAGAAGCGCCACCAGCACAAACACCGATTGCGGCGCTCCCGAATAAATCGCCATCGGCTGCAACGACGCGACCGCCAGCAGAAAAATAATTGTCAGTCCCGCGAGCAGGATATTCAAAGCAATCTCGTTCGGCGTTTTCTGCCGCAGCGCGCCTTCCACCAGCTTGATCATCCGGTCCAAAAACGTCTCGCCCGGATTCGACGTAATCCGCACCTTGATCTCATCGGAGAGCACCCGCGTCCCGCCCGTCACCGCGGAACGGTCCCCGCCCGATTCGCGTATTACGGGCGCCGATTCGCCCGTAATCGCCGATTCATCCACCGACGCGACTCCCTCGATCACCTCGCCGTCGCCCGGAATGAATTCCGTCGCGCTCACCACCACCACGTCGCCGATCCGCAGTTTCGATCCCGGCACCGATTCGAGCTTCCCATCCGGCTTCAATCGCCGCGCAATCGTTTCCGCGCGCGCTTTGCGCAAAGTCTCCGCCTGCGCCTTTCCGCGCCCCTCCGCCATCGCTTCCGCAAAATTCGCAAAAAGCACCGTGAACCACAGCCACAAGGTGATCTGCAGCGAAAATCCGAATCCCGGCGTGTGTTGCACTACGCCGCGCACCAGATCCATCGACGTGAGCAGCGCCCCCACTTCCACCACGAACATCACCGGATTTTTCGTCAGCGTCCGCGGATCCAGCTTCACGAATGATTCCCAGAGCGCTGGCACCACGATTTCCTTGCCCCAGCGCGATTGCTCTCGAGTACTTGCCTTGGCCGTCATGTGTGCCTAAAACACCTTTCCTGCATTCATCAGCAGATGCTCCAGAATTGGACCCAAACTGAGCGCCGGAAAAAATGTCAGCGCGCTCACGATCAGCACCACCGATACCAGCAGCGCCGTAAAAAGCGGCGTCGTCACCGGAAACGTCCCCGCGGACTCCGGCACGTATTTCTTTCCCGCCAGGCTTCCCGAAATCGCGAGTATCGGAATCACCGCAAAAAATCGTCCAAATAGCGTCGCCAGTCCAATCGTCGTGTTGTACCAAACCGTGTTCGCGTTGAATCCAGCGAACGCCGAGCCGTTATTTCCCGTGCCCGAGGTGTACGCATACAAGATCTGCGAAAGCCCGTGCGGCCCCGGATTCGTGATGGACGGCGTGCCGAAACTCTTCGCCACGACCGAAATCGCGGTGAACACCAGAATCACTAAGGGAAAAATCAGCACCGAAAGCATCGCCATCTTCACGTCATACGCTTCGATTTTCTTTCCCAGATATTCCGGCGTTCGACCCACCATCAATCCCGCGATGAACACCGACAAAATCACGAATACAATCATCCCGTAGAGTCCCGATCCAACTCCGCCAAAAACTACCTCGCCCAGCATGATGTTAATCAGGGGAATCATTCCGCCCAATGGCGTGAAAGAATCGTGCATCGAATTCACGGCGCCGCAGCTCGCATCCGTCGTCACCGTTGCGTAGAGCGCCGAATTCGCAATTCCGAAACGCACTTCCTTGCCTTCCATGTTTCCGCCGGGCTGCTGCGCGCTCACCTTCTGATCCACACCGTGCAGCAGAGGATTGCCTCGCGCCTCCGCCGCGTACGCACAAATGACCCCGGTCAAAAACAGCACCGCCATCGCGCCCCACACTGCCCAGCCGTGTTTCTGCGAACCCGTCATCCGTCCCAGCGTGTAAGTCAATCCGGACGGAATCGCAAAAATCAAAATGAGCTGCAGGAAATTGCTCAACGGCGTGGGATTCTCGTAAGGATGTGCGCTGTTGGCGTTGAAAAATCCCCCGCCGTTCGTCCCGAAAATCTTGATTGCTTCCTGCGACGCCACCGGCCCTTGCGGGATCTTTTGCTCCTTTACCACCTGTGTAGTCGTTTTCCCATCGGCGCCGGTCACCTGCACCGTCTGCGGATCCAGCAACTGCGTCGTCACGTAAGGCTTCAGATTCTGAATGACGCCTTGCGACACGAACAGCATCGAAACCAACAGGCATGCGGGCAAAAGCACCCACAGAATCGTTCGCGTCAGGTCCACCCAGAAATTCCCGATCGTCTCCTGCTCTCGCCGCGCGATTCCGCGGATCACCGCGATCGCCAGCGCGATTCCTACCGCTGCGGACATGAAGTTGTGATAAGCCAGTCCCGCCATCTGCGCGAAGTAACTCATCGTCACTTCCGGCACGTACGCTTGCCAGTTCGTATTCGTCGTGAACGATGCCGCCGTGTTGAACGCCAGGTCTGTCGGCACCGCCGCCAGCTTCTCCGGATTCCACGGCATCCATTGCTGCGCGCGCTCTATCGCGTACAACAGCGCCATGGAAACGCCGCTGAAGAGCAGCATCGCGATGGCGTACTCCGTCCATCGCATCTCTCGCCTCTCGTCCACGCCAGTCAGTTTGTAAAGTAGACGCTCCAAAGGACGCAGCAAGGGATCCAGAAAAGTTTTCTCGCGGGAAAATACCCGCGTCATGAAGACGCCCAGCGGCTTCGCCACCGCGAAGATTACCAGCAGAAACAAAAGTATTTGCAGCCAGCCATTGGCCGTCATGGTCAGAACCTCTCCGGCCACAGCAAAGCCGCAACCAGGTACCCCAAAATCAAAACGCAAATCACCAGCAGAAAAATATTGCCAAGCATCGAGCCGCACCCCTCACTTCAATCGGTCACACCCGCGCACATATCCCAAAGCCACCAAAAAGAATCCCAACGTCACCGCCAAGAAAACAATGTCTCCCATCACCGGAACTCCCGATATGAGGCACGGGCACAAAGTCTCCGTGTCCTCCGCATTACCTCTGTGCCCTCTGTGTTAAATCCGTTGACGTTAATTCTCATCAGAAGCAATCTCCGCCCGCCAATCCGTCTTTCTCTGCGCACTCCGCGTCTCTGCGGTAATGCCTTTACAGTTGGCCAACATCACCCGTTCCCAATCTCAGAAAAACCATATAATATCTCCAGCCAAAGTAAGCTGGCTGTGCCGCAACCCGTTGTCGTAAGATCCCGGCAATTCGTTTTTCGTCCCCGGCGGTGGCGCGATCAAACCCAAATTCGGATTGTAGACATGCTCCCACCGCACTTCCGGCCGCAACAAAACGGTAGTCCCGATCCAATGTCCCCACCCGATAAGGTGCTCGGTGTACCACCCCTTCACGCCCGTCCGCTGCCCGCGGATATCGTCAAACACCTCGTTGCGTATCGAAATGTAGTTGTGTGCGTTGAGCTGGTCCTCCACATAGTTGACCATTGCCCACTCCGGCGCAAAACAAGTCGTCTCAGTCGTGTTATTGCAGCGCGCTCCGTTCGCCCCGAAAATCAAAATCGGGTCGGGCACCGTGCTGCCGATCAACCCGACGTTCGGGTTGTTCAGATTCGGCGTGTCGCGCTCGTACTGATACCAGCTCTCCGTCGAAGTGTGCCAGCTCTTGTTGATGACGTGGTACCACGTCAAGTAAAACGCGTTTAGATTGTTGTAGGCATACTTCCCTGAGTTGAGAGAGTTGTCGCAGAAGTACAGCTGGTCCCGCGTCTCGTGCCACGAATACTGCAAACAGAAATTCAGCGTCAGTTTCGCCAGTCGTCCCGTCTCCTTCCAGGGCGCGATTTCGCACCCCGGCGAAACGCCCACCTGCACCGTCCAATGATTGTTGATTTTCGTCGTGGTGTTGATCCCTGTCTGTGTGTAGCAATCGAAGGTGTACAGCAGCGAATGGCTGTATGTGTAATTGTTCGGCGCCAGTTGCGCTTCAATATCCGGAAGGGAAATATAGCGCCCAATGCGCACGTCCATCCCCTGCGCCACCTGCGGAAAGTAGAGATCGGCGTAGACCATCACCGGATCGTCGCCGTATTCCTTGTTCTTGCTCAAAAGCTGCTGGCTGAAAATTCCGTTTGCTGTCGTGAAGCGGTAATCAATACCCCACAAATTCGCGATGCGAAATCCCCAATCAAAATGATCCGTTTGCACGGTATCCGGCTGGCGCTCGATGTAGATCACTTCCTGGTCGGGCTGAATCGAATTCGGCACTTCGTCATATGACGTAGGGGAATTCCCGTACTTGCAGTTCAAGGGCGGAGTCGCTCCGCACAGCGCTTGCCCATTCGACACGTTGTGCGAAGTGCTGAAGTTTCCGCCGAAATTCAGCCAGCCATAAATCTGAATGCCATTTTTCTTCCACCAGTCGCCATGCTTCCCGCTCCAGATCGCCTCCATCAACGGACCCGACTGCGTCCACGGATATCCAATCGTCACCGTGCCGCCAATCGGCCACGTCGAGAAGGGAAACGGCGGACCGTTCACCGGTGCCGGATCGCCGCGAAAAGCCGGCGCAGGCCCGCTCGTTGCCGCGCCCTTCCAATCCTCCTTGTATGCGTTCGCCAGTCGCTGGAAGAAATTTCCCTCGGCTGTATTTTGCGTCGCGTTCTGTTGTGCGGGTGCGCCAGACGCTGGCGCTGCGGCTGTAGATGGTCCCGCAGCAGCCCCGCTGCTTCCGCTCTGATCGGCTCCGGCACTCGCGCTATCCGCAGCGCTAGACACAACGGCGCGATCCCCCGTTGCGTCGTCACCCTGCGGGTCCTCACCCGCCGCCGTCGTGTCCGCAGGCTTCGCGCCCTGTTGCGGCTGACCTTCTTGAGCTCGCACAATGCACGGCAACAGCACAATCCCCAGCACAATTCCCATCACTTTCCTTCCGCCCGTATACAATTCGGCCCTTTCAACCTCTTGCGTCGATTCGTCAAATCGCTGAAACCAAAAACCATCGCTTCGTCCAAACTCGTTCCGTCGTCGTCAGAACTTGACCAAAATAGACATGTCAATAAATGACTCGTCTCGCCGAAGGTCCGGGAACCACACGCTGGAATTCTGCGGCGCGCTCGTACAGAAAGTGGTTGCCGGCCCCAGTGACGTCTCTCCAGAGGAGACGCCGTTATTGCAAATGTAATCCGTCGGAGTTCCAGTATTGCCGCCCGGAGGCGTAATGCCGCCCCGGCCAGTCCAGTAAGGCACGTTTGCGTGGCGATAGTCATACTCCCACCGGAAAGTGATGTACTGCTTGGGCATGTAGTCAAACGTGATCGACGAGTCCCACGCCTTGAACGGATCGCCCGGATTCTCCGTAAAGTAAGGAGAATTCGTGGACGCCGTGATCGCGCTCTCCCCATTGATCGGCGGCAGCAGCACCAGATACCGTCCCGGATTGTTGATCTTCCCGCCGCCCAGCGTGAGGCCGAACAAATCGTGATGGAACCAGAAGCGGTTGTAGAGCATAAATCCCAGAAAGCTTTGTTTCGGCCCGCCCTTGTGGTCGCCGTAACAACTCACGCCGCCACCATACTCGCAGCCCGCATCGGCTGTCAGCGAAAACGCCATCTTGTCGAGCGCCAGATTATCGGGCCTGTCGTAATACTTCACCTCCACGCTGTTGTCCGTGTGAATGCGCCGCCGATCGGGTATGAACAAATCATCGCGGCCGAGGCCGTAGTTGTTGGAGATCACATTGATATAGGGCTTCGGAGTCCACTTGATCTGGCCGCCCAGCCCCGGCCTGTGATTCGCCGACGCATACGATTGCCATCCGTTGATGAACCACGGCTCGATCTTTAGGTGCGCCGTCGGGAAAATCTGCACGCGCACACCTTCAAAAAACCATGGCGTGTTCGACGAAACGTATGACGGTTGATACGCCCAATTGTCGAAGTTGTAGTAACTGAACAAGCCGATGTAAGAAAGAAAGATTCCCGCATCTACGTTCACTCCGTGCAGTTTGTCGAAGTGATAGCCGCCGTACGCCTCGGATAGATAGCGGTACGCGGAAACGAGATCCCACTGGCCGTGACCGGGGCTCGGGTCATTCCGCGGCGTCGTCGCGGAATATATGCCGAACTGGGTCATGATCCTTGCGCGAACGTTGTCGTAGTGAAAATCTCCGCCCACGCCCAGTTGCGTCAGTTGCACTTCCTGCGAACGGAAAAGCTCGCTGGATCCACCCATGGAGTGATCCGTCGGATGGTTGAAATCATAGACGTAAACCGTGTCGGCGCGGATTTCAGGCGTAAAGAATTTTGAGTCCCAGAAGATTTCCTTGGTGCGCGGATTGCCGTTCAGCCAGGTCCAATCCGCGTCGGAAAACGGCTCCACTTTGGCGACCTTGGCCTCGGCGGAAGCGCTCGCGACGGACGGCGCCGGAGCATTGGAAGCAACGGCGGAGGAATTCTCCGCAGTCGAAGCCGCAGTCGCCGGAGCTACGGGGGCAACAGGCACCGTAGCCTTCGCGCTCGTCACAGCAGTGTCGGGGTGCGCTTGTTCCTTGGTAGCCTTGAGCTCCGCCTCCAGTTCATCAATCCGCTTTCTCATGGCGTCCAGCTGCTTCGCAATTGCCGGTGGGATCTGCTGATCTGCATCATCGGATTGTTGCTTGGGCGAGTCGCTGCTGTCTTGCGCAAAACAGGGAGCCTGCCCGAACAGAAGTAATAAAATCGCAAACGCGAATTGGGAGCCGCGACAACCTGTCCGTTTGGTCATGACGCACCTCTTTTCTTGCTGCCACCGCCCGAATCCTTCTGCGGCGCAGCTTTCCCATTATTCTGCTCGCTTGGTTCTACGAATGGCCGGACGATTTGCCCGGAGGCCACCATTGGAAATCCCGCGAGGCTGTCATCGCCACGCCTCGGATGCTTCTCGTCGCGCCGGAATTGCACTAGCACATATAGAAAAAAACCGCAGACGCCGCAAGTGAACGCTATCGCCAGAATTGCTACCACAGCCTTCTATCCTTCGGCACACCCGCACGCCAGCACATTCAACTAGAAGGCTAATTCCTGCGCATCAGGAGGGCATAAGCGAGTCATAAAGATTTAATAAGGCTGGTTGGAAAATCGTCCGCTAACACCGCGCGCCCTTTGCACGTGCAGCCGGTTTGAAATCGACGGTTGCAAATGACTGTAAGCAAGGACTTTGTAGCGAGCACTTTAATCCGTGAATCGCGTCATCCCTGCAGCAAAAACGGTCGGCGGCCAACTCCGCAAATCGCCACAGCGCTCAGCAGCATGACGACCGGATCAATCGGATGTCGGTATCGCAAAGACGCGTGCGTCACGTAGTAAACGACCGGGAGGACGATCGGAAACGCCGCCAGCAAGAACGCATAAGGGCTTCGTCTCAAAAACAAAAGCACAATCCCGCACAGCGCCCCGATCCCCGCCAAAAAATTGCTCGCCAGCGCGAACCGCGTCATCAGCGAATCGCTGTCGAGAAATCCCTGTACGGGATTTTCCATCCCGGTCCAAGTCGCCACAAAACGCCTGGCAAATAGGATCACTTCCAGCTTCGGGTGGCTGCTCATGAAGCTGATAGCTTCCGCCCATTTTTCCTGCATGAAGGCCGTCTCGCCCATGTGAATGTAATTATGAATCTCGGCGCGCTCGGGATTCGCGGGCGGCACAATTTGCGATTGCGGGTCAAAATTGTGGTTGTTCCCCAGCCACAACTCAAAAGCGAAATTCGATCGCAGCGGAATAAACCGGTGAAACACGCGATAATTCCGCACCGTCCAAGGCACGCAGAACAAAACTGCAATCGCCACCGCCAAAGCAGGTCCCGCCAGTCGCAAGCGCCACCCGGACAGGCGACCCTTCTGCACGCGATACACAATCCAGCCGATCAAGAACGGCAACATCACTCCCAGCGAGGGATTTGTCATCAGCGCAAATCCCCACAACAATCCATAGCCGCACCATCCGCGCCAGGAACCCGTCCGCGCCGCAATCTGCCCGTCGCGATTCGCACCGCCCTCCTCCGCGCGCGCGTCGCCATCCACCACGCGCAACGTAGCCCACAAAATCGTCGCCATCAGCAGCGCGGAAAGCGACGTATCCCATATCCATTCGTACGGGATAATCCATGCGTTGGGGAAAACAGCCCATAACCACGCAGCAATGCTCGCAACGCCTAACCCTCCCAAGCGTTTCCCAATGTAAAAAATCGGAATGCACGTCGCCGCTGAAAACAAAATATTCAGCAGCACCATCGCAAAGAACGCGTGCGGTGTGTGAATCCCGAAGATCCGATAAGCGCCGGCCACCATGTACGGGTAAACAGGCGTCAGCCACGCCGTCGGCCCGGTCTCCTGCCAGTAAGGCGAACCAAATCCCTGACCGAGCGCAATCGAGAACGCGATGTTCCCGGTCTCCTGCATAAATGGCACAAGCCCCACCAGATCTCGTGGAATCTTGCGCTCTTGCTCCCATGCGAATCCCAGCCGAAGTCCAAGCGCGACGATCACGATCAATGGCAGCCATGTAGCAATCTTGTAGAATCGCCGCTTCATGAGTTCGCGTTAAGCTCCGTTTCGCTCAGATGCATCCCAGTGTAATCCGGGTAGTTTCGCAGTGCTGCTCGCTCGTCGCAAACTTTACCACTCGTGCGAGCACACAAATCGATTCGTGCGCCTTTTCATGCCCGATATGCATCGGATGAATAGGCGTTGCGGAAGAAATACAAAGCGTCGCGTCGCTCTGCCTTTCAAATGCAGTTAGAATAAATTGAGAATGACTGACCAACACAAAGTGGTGATCATCGGCGGGGGATTCGGCGGGCTCAGCGCCGCGCAGCACTTAAAAGACGCACCTGTCGAAATCACCCTGGTGGACCGCCACAACTACCATCTTTTCCAGCCTCTGCTCTACCAAGTGGCGACCGGGTCGCTCTCGCCCGCCAACGTCGCCGGGCCGCTGCGCCAGGTTTTACGCAAACAAAAAAACACCAAGGTTCTGCTCGGCGAAGCCATTCACATTGACGCCGCCAAGCGCCGCGTCATCCTCAGTGACGGCTTACTCGACTACGACACACTCATCGTGGCCACCGGCGCCATGCACCAGTATTTCGGCCATGACGAATGGGCGGAGTTCGCTCCCGGGCTGAAAAATATTGACGACGCCACCGCGATGCGCCGCCGCATCCTGCTCGCCTTCGAAGCCGCCGAACGCGAACAAAATCCCGAAAAGCTGCGCGCCTGGATGACGTTCGTCATCGTCGGCGCGGGCCCCACTGGCGCGGAACTGGCCGGGGCGCTTGGCGAAATCGCGCACGATACGTTGGTGCACGATTTCCGCGATATTGATCCCACGCAGACGCGAATCATCCTGGTCGAAGGCGCCGACCGCCCGTTGCCAAGCTATCCCCCCAAGCTTTCCGAAACCGCACGCAGAATGCTCACGGGCCTGGGCGTCACGGTGCGCACCGGCGCCATGGTCACAGACGTCCGCGCCGACGGCGTCACCATCCGCGAAGGCGAGCGCACCGAAGACATTCCCACGCGCACGATTCTCTGGGCCGCGGGCGTGCTCGCCTCGCCGCTCGGCCGAATTCTGGGCGACGAAGCCGGAGCCAAGCTCGATCGCTTTGGCCGGGTGGTCGTCGAACCGGATATGAGCATCCCCGGGCATCCCGAGATTTTCGTCATCGGCGACCTCGCGAATTTCAGCCATCAAACCGGAAAGCCGCTCCCCGGCGTCGCGCAGCCGGCGATTCAGCAGGGAGCCTACGTCGCGAAGCTCATCCGCGTGCGGCTGGTCGGCAAAAAATATCCGCCATTCCATTATTTCGACAAAGGGAATCTCGCGACGATCGGCCGCGGCGCCGCCGTCGCCGATTTGAACTGGTTGCGCCTGTCCGGCTGGCCGGCGTGGCTCATTTGGGTCTTCATCCATCTCGCTTACATCATCCAATTTCAAAACCGTGTCCTCGTAATGCTGCAGTGGGCCTGGCTGTACATTACCTTCGACCGTTCCGCGCGCCTGATCACCGGCAAAAATCCGCTTCCGCTGGATTTGTGAGATAGCGTGCTTGTCGACGACGCCGAGATGGATGCGGTGTTTCCGCTCAATTGGCGCGAAAAGCAGATCCCTCGCTGCGCTCGGGATGACAATTGACGAGGTGTGCGCTTGAATCACAGATCAGGCCGCCAGGTGCGCTGACGCTCGGAGCTTTCCGGCGCGCACGGCTTTCACCAGCGTCTGATGATCGCGCTCGGTCTGGTCCGCGTATTCCACCGCGAATTTCTGCACGGCCTTATCGAACGCTGCGCTCTTTCCCAAATAGCCGCCGATCTTCGCCGCGTCTCCGGTCCGCGCATGCGCGCGCGCCAGCGCCCAGCCGCACACCTCCACGTATTCCGTCAGCTCGTTTTTGTTCAATTTCCCGACGTCCACGGACATTTTCATGTCGCGCAGCTGGCGGAAATAATAATCGTGGCCGTCGTCATCGCGTGTCCAACCCAGAAACACGTCGCTGGCCGCCTGCAACATGCGCTGCCCGGTCACGACGCGCTCTCCGTGATTCTGATAACGGCTTTTCCCGGCATAAGCCTCCAGCACCGACGGCAGCGCTTCCTTGAACTGCAAAAATAGCGCGTCATTTTCGCCGGCCATGAGCAGCGCCACTGCGCAACGCGTTCCCACGCTACCTACGCCCACTACTTTTCGCGCGATGTCCACAATTTGATAGCGATCCAGAATCACGCGGCGCTCTTCCGGCAAAGTCTGCCGGTAGCGGTGGAACATCGCACGCACGTGTTCATCAATTTTCGCGAAGTCTCGCGGGTGATAGACCAGCGGCGGACGGTCCACGATGCGCCGGCGCCCGCGCACCAGTTCCGTCATTTTCGGAAAAATATGCTCGGCGGTTTGCAGCTTCGCGGACTTCTCGACCTGCCGCCAATATTTCTTGTCTTCGGGAGTTTTCGCTTCCTTGATGAAAATTTCGGCGTCCAGATGCGAGTACCAGGTGTCGAGCGCTGTCATCCGCGCGTATTCGCGCATGTGCGAGCGATAGGAAGCGACGGTGGCGAGCGCCGCGTCGCCGCAAATCCGGTCGCGTGCCCCGATTTGGCGCCCCGCCAGCATCACGCTCGCAGCCAGTCGCTTCAGGTCCCACTCCCACGGCGCCGGCAGCGTCTCATCGAAGTCGTTGATGTCGAAAACGAGCCGCCGCTCGGGCGAACCGTAGCCGCCGAAATTCAGCAAGTGGCAATCGCCGCAGGCCTGCACGCGCAATCCCGTGTTCGGAGTTCCGGCCAGGTCTGCCGCCATCACCGACGCCGCCCCGCGGAAAAACGCGAAGGGCGACTGGATCATTCTTCCGTAGCGGATCGGCAGCAATTCCGGCAACCGGCCGTGGTCCGAGGCCTTCAGCGTCGCCACCACGTCCGGACGGTCGGCAGCCGGCTTCCATTTCGCGTGCGCGCTGCGCGGGACCCGTTCGCGCAAGGCTTTGCCCTGCGCCATGCGCTCCTGCGCCGATGGTCCCAGCGAAGCGTGCCGCGAATCGGCAATGCTCCGCACCTTGGTGCGCGTCATCTCTGCCTTATCCGCTGCTGAATTTTTCATGATTCGCCTCGCACAACGCTTTCAGCCACTTCACAGATTCGACTGTGCCGCGCCAGTTTAACCGAAGGGGGCTGCGAATGGGGAAAAGCGATTTACTGTTGCGATTAGAAAATGCTTTCTCGTTTGGACTCAGGGGATTGCGGACGTTTTTGAATAAGGTGTTGTTGCGATTAGAATGCGACTGCCGCAGGGTACGGCTGCTTGTGGTAAGGAAACAAGGAAATGGCGAGTTAAATCTCGATCGCCAGTTTATTGCGGCTAATTTGTCTATTTGCAGCGGCCCGAATTTGCGCCGGTCATTTATTTTCAATGAGTTGCATAACTGTTTGCGGTTAGGTTTTCGTTCATTTGCTGCGAGTGGAGTTCCGCCTCGTCTACGCCCAATGTTTGCGTTCGCCGGCGCTGCCGTCTCCATGTTGCGTCCTCGTCGAAGCTGAAAAGTGCCCCGACTTACGTTAACACAATCGCGAGCTGATTACTATTAGGAGAACTACGTAGCAGGGTAACATAAAGAAAAGCAGGACTCTGTGGCTCTGCAGATGCGCCAGGCCGGGAGGACAGATGCAATGGATCCACCCATGAGGCAAATCCGGCAAAGATAGGGCACCCGCCACACGGACTCGGAGGACTAAAGGGAGATCCCTCGTCTTGCTGCGGCCCTGTCGGGATGACAGCCCGGAGCGAGGCAAGGCTGGCTTCGTCTGCGCTCCTCGGCGGTGGCGGCGATCTTGGCGCGGAACATGCGTGGGGCGGCGCGCGCAGGGTTATAATCCTCGGCAATTATGGCCTTGGCCTCCGGCAGTAAACTTGGGCCTTATGAGATTCTCTCCTCGCTTGGCGCTGGTGGTATGGGCGAGGTGTACCTGGCGCAGGATGCGCGGCTGGGGCGTTCTGTCGCCATAAAGATTTTGCCGGACCAGTTTTCCTCTGACGCGCAGCGCATGGCGCGTTTTGACCGCGAAGCCAAACTCCTCGCATCGCTGAATCATCCCCACATCGCTGCGATTTACGGACTGGAAGAATCCGGTGGCGTGCGCGCGCTGGTGATGGAATTGGTCGAGGGGCCAACGCTGGCGGAGCGAATCAAGCAAGGTCCGCTCCCGCCCGACGAAGCATTGCCCGTCGCCAAGCAAATCGCAGAAGCGCTGGAATATGCGCACGAACGGGGCATCATTCATCGCGACCTGAAGCCCTCGAATGTGAAGATCACTCCAGACGGCGCGGCGAAGGTGCTGGACTTCGGGCTGGCGAAAGCGCTGGAAGGCGATATCAGCGCCGTGGACATTTCCACGTCGCCGACGTTGAGCCACGCGGCGACGCAGGCGGGCATTTTGCTGGGCACCGCGGCGTACATGAGCCCGGAGCAAGCGCGGGGGAAGAAGGTGGATCGTCGCGCGGACATTTGGGCGTTTGGTGCCGTGCTGTACGAGATGCTGACGGGGCGGCCGGCATTCATCGGAGAAACAATTTCCGACACGCTGGCGGCCGTGATTCGCGGCGAGCCCGATTGGAGCGCGCTTCCGAGCAACCTGCCGCCTTCGATTCACCGGCTGGTGCGGCGGTGTCTGACGAAGGATCCCAACCAGCGGCTTCGCGATATCGGCGAGGCACGCATCGCGATCGAGTACGCGCTTTCCGGAGCGCCCGAAGAAGCCGCCGGGCCACTCGCCGTGACGACGATTGCGCCATCGCCGTGGCACCGCGCGATTCCTTGGGCAGTTGCGGCGATCGCCGTAGCGGCGGCTATCGTTTGCGGCGCGCTTTACTGGCGCGCGAGCCTGCGCGAGCCTCGTCCGGTGATGCAACTGTCGCTTCCGCTCCCGGCGCCTTTGGCGACGGTGTTCGATCCGAACCCTGGGTCGCCGTTTGCGCTCTCGCCTGATGGATCGCAAATTGTGTTTGTCGCGTCGGTTGCGGGCAAGCCGCAGCAGCTCTATCTGCGTCTTTTCGATCAGCAATCGGGCACTCCGATTCCTGGCACGGAGAACGCAACACAGCCATTTTTTTCGCCGGATGGGGAGTCGGTGGGATTTTTCGCGCAAGGCAAGATGCGCAAGGTCTCGCTGCAGGGAGGTCCGCCAGTGCAGCTGGGCGAAGCGCCGGTTCCTCACGGGGCGAGCTGGGGCGCGGACGACACGATCATCTACGCGCCGAATTTCGGCTCAGGCCTCCTGCGAATCTCCGCGACAGGCGGCACACCGCAAATCTTGACGACGCCGAACCAAAAGGAGCAGGAAATAAGTCATCGCTGGCCGCAGGTCCTGCCCGACGGCAAAAACGTGCTCTTTACGATGCAGGTGGCAAGTGGTTCCAGTTTCGATGAAGCGCGGATCGCCGTGCTTTCACTGGAAACGGACAAATGGCGAACGCTACTGACGAGTGGTTCGTACGCTCGCTATGTTCCTCCCGGGCACATTGTGTATGCACACGCCGGATCGCTGATGGCTGTGCCGTTTGATTTGTCGCGGATAGAACTGCGCGGGGCGCCTGTGCCGGTGCAGGAGGGCGTGGTGACTACCGCGCTTACCAGTGGTGGCGCGGAGTATGACGTGACGCCGTCGGGAATGCTTGCTTACGTTCCAGGGAACGCAAAAGCTCCCGTGCGCTCGCTGGCGTGGGTTGATCGCAGCGGGAACGCCAAGATTCTTCCCGCACCTCAGAGAGTTTATGGCGCGCCACATCTCTCGCCGGATGGAAAACAGTTGGCGTTCCAGATAAACGATGGTGGCGACCTTGCGATTTGGATCTATGAGTTTGCGCGAAACACGCTGACCCGCTTCACCTTTGGTCCAACCATTACGACATCCCCGGTTTGGACTCCAGACGGGCGGAGGCTGATCTACAACTCGCGGACGACAGTCGGTAATCCTTCGTTCCATTGGAAGCTGGCTGACGGAAGCAGCAAGGATGAAACGCTCTTCGGCAACGAACTCAATGATCCTGGAGTCTCTCCCATCGCGGTGTCGCCCGACGGCAAGATTCTCCTGTTCGCCGGACACAGTGCCGCCGGGGAGCAGGCCATCGAGGCGCTTTCTTTGGATGGCACTGGCAAGGTTCAACCTTTTCTGCAATCGTCGTTCAATTTGTCGTCTCCGCGATTTTCGCCGGATGGCCGCTGGGTGACCTATATGACGGACGAATCGGGGCGCCGAGAAGTTTGCGTGCAGCCGTTTCCCGGACCCGGCGGGAAGTGGATGATCTCGACGAACGGCGGGGAGGCTCCGCGCTGGGCGCCCAATGGGCGCGAAATTTTTTATTTTGAGGGAGACGAACTGATGAGCGTGGACGTGGAAACGCGGCCCGCATTTAAGGCAGGGACGCCGCATGCGTTGTTTTCAGCTGCCGGTTATGTGGGTTACGGCAACTACGACGTGGCGCCGGACGGCCAGCATTTTCTGATGATCAAGCAAGAAGACGTATCCGCCAACCCCAGGGAACTGAACGTTATCCTCAACTGGTCGGAAGAGCTGGAACGGCGAGTCCCGCAAGAAAAGAAATAATAGAGCGAGAAGCTCGTTGCCGCTGCCGGAAAGGGCGCCGCCGGTAGCGCGTCCGCGTGGCATCCGCCCCACGTTTATTAACAGTTAGACTTGCAAGTCTAGCTTGCAAGTGTGGCTGTTGATCTGATATCCTGTGTTTACTATGCCAAGCAAGAGTCACGAACATGCGGCTACGGAACTGGCGCTGGCGCTGGGGATGCTGGTGCGGCGGTTGCGTTCGGAGGTGCCTGCGGAATCACACGAACTTTCCTGGGCGCAGATGAGCGTGATGCGGCGGCTGGATAACGACGGGCCTGCTACTACGGCCGATTTGGCGCGGGCGGAGAGCGTGAAGCCGCAGTCCATGGGCGCGATTATTGCGGCGCTGGAAGAGAAGGGGATTGTGGAGCGTAAGCCGCATCCAACCGACGGGCGGCAGATAAATATCGCATTGACGGCGAAAGGCGCCAGCGTGCGCAAGAATGCGCGCAGTGCGAAGCGCGTGTGGCTGGCGGAAGCGATCGCCAAGCTCGACGCCAAGGAACAAAAAAGTCTCGCTGCGGTTACCCAGTTGATCAAACGGCTGGCGGAATTGTGAGCGAGCCGGCAACAACTTCGCAGACACAGGAACATTCACTCCTCGGCTCCATGTCGCACGCGTGGCGCGCGCTGCGGCATCGCAATTTCAAATTATTTTTCGCAGGGCAGAGTATTTCGCTGATTGGGACCTGGATGACGCGCCTGGCGACAGGTTGGCTCGTATATCGGCTCACACATTCGGCGCTGCTGCTGGGCATTGTCAGCTTCGCGGGCCAGATTGTGGCGTTTCTGCTGGCGCCGATTGCGGGCGTGTGGGTGGAACGCCTGAATCGCCGCAAGCTGCTGGTGTGGACGCAAGCCCTTGCGGCGGCGCAATCGCTGGCGATGGCCGCGCTGACGCTCGCGCATGTCATCACGCTGTGGGAAATTATCGCACTCGCCGCTTTTCAGGGCTTGATCAACGCGTTTGACATGCCCGGGCGGCAATCTTTTCTGGTGCAGATGGTGGAAGACCGCAACGACTTGAGCAACGCCATCGCGATCAACTCCTCGATGGCGAATGGCGCGCGGCTCGTCGGCCCGGCGATCGCTGGCTTGGTGATTGCGGCGGTCGGCGAAGGGTGGTGTTTCCTGATTGACGGCGTCAGCTACTTCGCTGTGATCGCTTCGCTGCTGATGATGCGCATCAAGCCGCTGGATATTCGCCTGCGTGCGAGCAGCATGCTCGAACAAATGCGCGAGGGCTGGGATTACGTGCGCAACTTTCGGCCGATTCGCTCGATTCTGCTGCTTTTTGTGTTGATCAGCCTGATGGGCTACCCCTACATGGTTCTGCTGCCGATTTTTGCGGGGCACGTGCTGCGCGGCGGCGCGACGACGCTCGGCTGGTTGACCGGCGCGTCGGGGATTGGCGCCCTGACTTCGGCGATTTCCTTGGCGGTGCGCAAGTCGCTCGCTGGGTTGACGCGCATGTTGCAAATTGCGGCGGCGATGCTGGGAGGGGCGCTGATTCTTTTTGGACTGTCGCACACGTTGTGGCTGTCGCTGGTATTGATGGTGTTTGCGGGATTTGGAGTGATTCAGAGCGCTTCGGTGAGCAATACGATCATTCAGGCGCTTGTTGCGGAAGATAAACGCGCGCGGGTGATGGGTTATTACACGATGGCGTTCTTTGGCGGAGCGCCGTTCGGCAGTTTGCTGGCCGGCGCGCTGGCTCACCGGATCGGTGCTCCGTACACGGTGATGATTTTGGGCGTGTTCTGCGTGGCTGGGTCGCTGTGGTTCACGCTGGAGCGGCCGAAGATTCGCGAACTGATGCGGCCGATCTATCAGGAGAAAGGTTTGGTGCCCGTGCGGAGCGCGCCATCGCCGCTTGTTTAGCTAGTTGAAAAGAGGGAGCCAGAGGACAATATGCCGCTCACAAAACTTGATACGCACGCTGCTTTGATCGTGATTGACCTGCAAAAAGGAGTTGTCGGTATGCCCACTGCGCATCCTGTGGGCGAAATCGTTGCGCGCACCGCGAAGCTCGCGCGGGCGTTCCGCGAACGAGGCCTGCCGGTGGTGCTGGTGAACGTGACGGGTGTGGCGCCGGGGCGCACCGACGCGGGCAAGTTCAATCTCGCTTCACTTCCCTCCGATTGGACCGAGATTGTTCCGGAGCTGCAGCAGCAGCCCGGCGATCACATGGTCAGCAAACGGCGCGTGGGCGCGTTCATCGGCACGGGGCTGGATAATTACTTGCGCGAGCGCGGCGTGACGCAAGTCTTTTTGACCGGGGTCGCGACGAGCGCAGGTGTGGAATCCACGGCGCGGAGTGCGTACGACCACGGCTACAACGTGGTGCTGGTGACGGACGCGATGACCGACCGCAACGCCGAAGCGCATCGGCACAGCGTGGAGCAGATCTTTCCGCGATTGGGCGAGACTGATACGGCTGAAAACATACTCAGGTTCTTGCACGAGGCGGCAGCTCGCGCCTGAGATCTGCAGCCCAAGTTGTGCTTACGAAGAAAGGGCGGGACGAAAGAAGTGCTGTAGCGCTGACATTTTGTGGCGCGTCTCCATGCGACGCACGGCAGATTTGAACGCGCGCGCGTTCCGGAGCTTGGCTAGTTGGATCCAGTGGAGGCGGCGGCGCTCGTGCTTCATGTCCTCAGAGTGCGGCGAAAACGTGGTAGCTGATCACGCCGAGCAGAGCGCCGATTGCGGAGCCTGCGAGCACATCGCTCAGGAAATGCATCCCGAGAATAATGCGCGAAGAAGCGATTAAGAAAGCGACGGCTAGCAGAACGCCCGTGAGATCCGGGTAGAACATCCCTATTGAAATCGCAATCGCAAATGCGGTGATGGAATGTCCCGAGGGAAAGGAATATTTATCGGGCGGCAGAATGGACGCCCAGCAGTGCGGTTCCACTTCGCAGGGGCGCTTGCGTTTGCTGGTTTTTTTTAGCGCGCGAAAAAGAAAAATTCCGGCGACTGCGGCGGAAGCGGCAGCGCCGATCGCCAGGAAACGATGTTCGCCGCCGAAGAAGAAAAGAATCAGGCCGAGCGAATACCATAGCCAGCCGTCGCCCATGCGCGTCATCAAAATCATCAGAATACGAAACCACCGCGGAGCGCGCCAGCGATGCACGCGCCGCATCAAGCGGTGATCGTTGGATTGAATCTGGTTCCAGACGCCTCGTGCGACCGTCATACCCACTCCTCTGCCGCGGATTGCGGCACCGAGATCCAGCGGGGATGTTTGCGGGCTTCGGGCTCGCCAAGAACTCGCGTCGCCCAGACGCGGGCGAACGCGTGTTCGTCGCGATAATTCCAGAAAGTGACTGCCGGGATCAGCACCGCGAGCGGCGAGAGCAGCGTGGTCCAGGATTTTTCGCGCATCATCTCGTAGGCGATGATGAAAACGTCGCGGGTCAGTTTCGAAAAGCTGCCGGATTCGCCGGCGACGCGGCCGAGGCCCGCGCGGAGCCCGTCGAAGAATTCTTCTTTATCGCGCGCACCGGGAACTTCCGTGTACGCGGTGCCGGCCGAGGGCAGCGCGTGCGCATCGCTGCCGCCGATTCCGATTTTGCCCCAGTGCTTCGCGAGTTGCGCGGCTTGTTGATTGGCGCGCTCGAGCATGTGGCTATTGCGAATTTCCACTGCCGGAAAATATTCCTGGAACCAGACGAAGTCTTCGAGTTCGCGGCGGCCGGTGACGCTGGAAAAAACGTGATTGATGCTGAAGAAGAGCCGGCGTTCGGTGAGATACATGAGCAGCGCGACGAGATCGTTGCGGCGCTGCTGCAGCTGCACGTGCTGGCGCTCGCTGACGTCGTAAACGCCGATGTGCACTTCCGTGCCGGTCGGCATTTTGCAAGTGAGTTCTTCGCTCACGAAAAACTTGGGATGCTGGCGCAATTGCTCGGCGCCTTCGATGGAATCGTGATCGGTGAGCGTGAAAAGATTCATGCCGCGCCGCTGCAGGAGGGCGTAAACTTTTTGCGGATCGCTATAACTTTCGCGGCAAATCTTTCGGACAATAGGAGTCGTACATGGTCCGGAGAAGTACGAGTGAACATGCAAGTCGCATTTCACGTAAACAAAAATAATCGGCGAAGGTTACAAGCAGATGACACACGCGCTAAATTTCTGAAAATGCAGATATTTAACTCTTTCGACACATTCACGGTCTTTTAACATTGTTGTAGCTGTGTGAAACTTTCTCAATGCGAGACTCCGCCCGCATGCCACGAATCGAGTTCGTTTTCTTTGATGCTGGCGGCGGCCACCGTGCTGCCGCAACAGCCCTGGAAATGTCCATCAAGGCGCAGGAACGTTCGTGGGATGTTCGCCTTATGAACCTACAGGAACTCCTGGAGGAGCTGGATATCCTCAAGAAATATGCGGGGATACGCATCGAGGATTACTACAACTGGATGCTGCGCAGCGGGTGGACTCTGGGCAGCGTGCAATTGATGAAGGTGCTGCAGTTCACGATCTGGTCGTATCATTCTGCGACGGTGCGCATGCTGGAGCGGCACTGGAAGGAAACGCAGCCGGACATGGTGGTGTCGTTCGTGCCGCACTTCAATCGAGCCCTTTATGAAAGTTTCAATAACGCGTTTCCTGGACGGACGTTCGTTACAGTACTCACAGACATCGCCGATCACCCGCCACATTTTTGGATCGAGCGCCAGCTGCAATATTTGGTGTGTGGGTCGGAGCGCGCGGTGGCTCAGGCGCGGGAGCACGGCCACGCGGACGACCATATATTTCGCGCGTCGGGGATGATTTTGCATCCGCGTTTTTACGAGCCACCGGTGCAAGATCCCGTCGCGGAGCGCGTGCGCCTGGGGCTGCGTCCGGACCTCCCCACTGCAATTGTGCTATTCGGCGGATATGGCTCGAAAGTGATGCTCGACATCGCGGAACGATTGGATGAGTCGGCGCTCGAGCTGCAATTGATTTTTATTTGCGGCAGAAATGAAAAGCTCGCGAATGCTCTGCGCGCTCGGGCGTCGCGGTTGCCACGTTTCGTGGAAGGTTTCACGACCAAGGTGAACACGTACATGCAGCTCGCCGATTTTTTTATCGGCAAGCCCGGACCCGGAAGCGTAAGCGAGGCGCTGGCGATGCGGCTGCCGGTGATTGTCGAATGCAATGCTTGGACGCTGCCGCAGGAGCGTTACAACGCCGACTGGGTGGTCGAAAAAGAAGTCGGGATCGTGCTGCACAGTTTTCGCGAGATCGTCGGCGCGGTGGAAAAGATGATCACGCCTGGGACGTTGCAACGGTTCCACGCGAATGCGGCGGCTTTGAAAAATCAAGCCGTCTTTGAAATTCCAGGCATGTTCGAGGAGATTCTGGAGCGCTCTGCAAGTGTTGCGGTGGCACCGAACGGAAGCACCGCGCTGGTTGATCGTTCGACATGATGGCGAGGCTGCCCGGACCAACGATCGCAGCGGTTTTGTAGCGGCGGTCTAAACGACTAAAGACGGCCGCTACAAAACGAGAAACAAGCTCCGCGCTGCGCTTCAAATCTTGTCTATTTTCGCCGCCAAGATAAAATCGCTCTCGGTCAAGCCGTTGATCTTGTGCGTCCAAGTAGTGACTTCCGCCTTGCCCCACGCCAGCAAAATGTCCGGATGATGGCCTTGCTCTTCTGCGATCGCGCCCACTTTATTGACGAACGCGAGCGCCTGGCGAAAATCGGGAAAAGCAAATGTCCGCGTGAGGTGATGCCCGTCAACGACTTTCCATAGCGGGACTTGCTTCGCCAGATTTTCCAGATCTTTTCCAGACAGCGGCGGAACTCCACCCTTGCACGGCACGCAGGTTTTGCTCGCAAGATCGCTCATGAATGTAAACCTCCTCGAAATGAACGCCGCTTCCGATTCTACAGGAACCGGCCTTCGCCGGGTTATCGTCCGCCGAGGCGCGCATGCAATCTCGCGGTGTAAGTCTCGGACCTCTTCTGCTATCCTCTTGCGCACGAAAGCTTGCCAGCAACCGTTCAAGCACGAACCTGTGAGGAATAAAAATGCCTGACGAAGTCAGCGAATTGAAAGAACGCGCCGAAAGCGGCGAGCACGAACACAGTCTCGCCCCCGTCACCTTGACCATGGCCGTGCTGGCGGTGCTGGTCGCCGCCGTCACATTGCTGGGGCACCGCGCGCACACCGAGGAGATTATTCTGCAGACGCGCTCGGCCGATCAATGGGCCTACTACCAGGCCAAGGAAATCCGCCGCCGCAACTATGAGCTTTTTCTCGACGAGCTTTCGGTTTTCTCGCTGCAGGATGCTAAGCAGGTGGAAGCGGTCAAGGAGAAGTACGCAAAAGAGATCGAGCGCTACGCCGACGAACTGAAAGAAATCGAGGCGGAAGCCAAAAAGGCCGAAGCCGAAGTGAAGGTCGAAGAGGCTCGCGCGGACCGTTTCGATCTGGCGGAAGTTTTGCTGGAAGCCGCGCTGGTCATCTCATCCATCACCCTGCTGACGCGCAAGAAGCTTTTTTGGGTATTCGGGATCGTGCTGTCGCTCACCGGAATCATCATCGGCGTTACCGGTTGGATGATCCATTAGCGGCGGATTTATCACGCCACACGAGGCGGAACGAGTGAAAGATTTTGTACCGGCGGTCTTTAGACGCGTCGTTTGCGTCCCGGATGAATTTGCGGGACCGCCATCGGCTGTCGCGGCAACACCGGTGGCGCACTAAAGTGCGCCGCTACAAAGGCGTCTCGTGCGGGCGGTTCCGCCGTATCACCGCTGCCGGGCGGTGGCCGAATGGGCCTCCAGATATTGGCGGACGAATGCGCCGAACGCCTTCTCTAGCTTCAATGTGACCGGGCCCGGCGCGGAAGCAATCTTGTGACCGGCAATTTCGCTTACTCCCAACATGCTGCGGTTCGTCGAAGATATGAAAACTTCATCGGCCGCGTATAAATCCTCAGGCCGCAGCGTCCGCTCTTCTACGGGAGCACCCACAGACGCGCCAATTTCCAGCAGCACGCTGCGCGTGATCCCCTGCAGGCATCCCGCTGAAACAGGAGGCGTCGCGACGCGCCCGCCCTTCACACAGAAAATATTCGCGGCGGTACATTCCGCCACTTCGCCGCGCTCGTTGAGCAGCACGACTTCATCGAACCCGGCTTGTTGCGCTTCGTAATAATTCCAGACGTTATCCAGCCACGAAAGCACTTTCACTCCTGCCAAGGGAGAAGCCGCATACCGCCCGTGTTCGCGCAATCCCAGCCGCGCCGGCTCGCGATATGAAGGCAGATCGGCCGAGCACAAAATCAAATCCACACGCGGAAAATTTTCGTCGCTCCGCCAGAAACCGACCTGGTTGTACACGACGTACACGCGCGCCGCACCTTCGATCACTTTGTTCGCGCGCAAGAGCTCCTGCAATTGCCCGCGCACCACGTTTTCCTGAAACGGAAACGGGCAGTGCGTGCGCTCCGCGTCGCGTTCCAGGCGCTTCCAATGGCGCTCGAAAGCAAACGGAACGCCTTCGTAGATCCGCGCGGTGGTGAAAAGCCCCCAGCCGTTCAGCAACCCCGCTTGTCCCGGCGAAAGCCTCACGTCTTCGACCGGCTGCACCCGGTCATTATGAAAAACGAAACGATGAATCATCCCGCCTCCCTGCAAGCGCCCATATATGCGGAACATTCTAACGCAGAAGGCGCGCGCCCCGAGTATCAGACGAGGCACGCGTGCATTCAGTGTCGCGACCGCTCCAGCACAACAAAATCGCTACTTTCCTGCCTCTCTGAATTCCCTCTTAGGGCGCGCATCCTCCGAGAAAGCCTCAAGCAGGTACCACCATGCGAGAGACCCACCCTGAACCGCCGCTCACGACCGGCAATCTTTGGCCGATTAATTGCTATTCAACTCTATTGACACCAGAGAGTTCTACGCCTAGATTGTTGCTGTACGTAAAGGAGGGATGATATGCGATATTTCGCTAAGTCCTGCCTTATAGCCATTTTAATTGCAGCGATCATAAATATTCCGGCGTTCGCAGCGGACGAAAAGCCACTCGGCTTAGTCACTCAAGCGATGTCTGCTCATTTGGGCGATGCGACGGTCGCGATCGGCACCACGGTGTACCCCGGCGATACAATCGCCACTGAAGTAGGCGGTACAGCTCGCCTGAAAATCGGCGCCGGCCAGATTTATCTGCTCTCTTCTAGTGCGGCCACTCTCTCGCAAAGTTCCAATGCGGTGCATGCGGTCGTCGCTCGCGGCACAGTCGGATTTTCATCCAACGGTACGGACCAACTTGCGCTGGAAATCCCAGAAGGGATTTTGCGCGCTGCGGATGGGGTGCCGACTTACGGCCAGGTTACGATCATTAGTCCGCTGGAAGTCGTGATTTCCGCCTATCGCGGCACGCTGGTTCTGGATAATGACGGCGAACTGCACACGATTCCTGAAGGCAAATCCTACCGCGTGACCATGGACTTTCAGCCGGCTGCCGAACCGCAAGGTCCCGCCGGAGCGCCGACGAACAGCAAGATCACCTACCCCAAACACCGCCACCTGGTCTTCGACCTAATCATGCTGGGAGCCGGGGCTGGCGCGGGCTACGCGCTCTGGTACCACTTGACGGAGAGCCCGTCTAACCCTTAAACCCACCGCGCAAGCAACTTGAGTGTGGAGAGACCTCGATGCAATCTTGGAGTGCGTCGGCTTGTCCCCGCCTTTGCAGAACTCAACGCTATCGAAAAAATAAAGGGATGAGCAACCGCTCATCCCTCGGCAATACGACGGATTACCGTTTCTGGCAATAATTGTAGCTACCCGCTAAATGTGGCAGGAACGAATTCCCTGCTTCTCGAAATACTGCTGGTGGTAATCCTCCGCGCGATAAAACTCTCCGGAGGGCTGAATCTCCGTCACGATCGGCCGCTTGAACACGTGTTCCTTCTCGAGTTCGGCCTTTGACGCGCGCGCTTCCGCTTCCTGCTCCGCGTCATGATAAAAAATCGCGGAGCGGTACTGCGTCCCCACGTCCGGCCCTTGTCGGTTCATCGTCGTGGGATCGTGGCTCTTCCAGAAAACGCCCAGCAGCTGCATGTAAGAAACCTTCGCCGGGTCAAACTCCACTTCCACAGCTTCGGCGTGGCCAGTCCGTCCCGTGCACACTTCTTTGTACGAAGGATTCTTGGCAGTTCCGCCGGTGTAACCCACGGTAGTCTTGGTCACCCCATCCACCTGCCGAAACGCGTCCTCCACTCCCCAAAAACAACCCGCCGCAAAAGTTGCGATAGCCATAACCCAAATCTCCTCGCCCAATGAGTTTCACCAAGGCCGAATCTCAATGTTGCCACATCGCCGCTCAGCGGTCGAGCTAAGGACGTAGCCAGACGTCCACCGGACGAGCTTGATTATTGTGCATCACAGTGCGCGCGCCTCCAGCTTCTGCCTCAAAAAACTCAATGCTCTGGAGAAGTCACCTGAGGCAAGCGGCGCGCGAGATCGTTGAATATATAATCGTGTTCGCTCCTAACTCCCCAACGCTCAAAGGGCCGCCAATACCACGCGGGGTATAGATTGGACGTGATCGTCGTGGTTCGCGTGAGTACGGTCTCACCGCCACCGTCCCTCTTCAAGTCGTACCGGGCATACTCGAAGCCGAGCCAATGGCGCCCCGGCAGATTCGTGCGATCAATCGAAAGCAGCATTACATTTGGTGGAGACCACTCGATAACCTTCTCCTGGATGTAGCCGTGGTCGAAGTAACAAGTCCTTTTGGCGCCGGGACCGCTGCCCTCCATAACGCACCGAACGGGAATGGGAAGGCCGATATACATCAACAGAGGTTTCCGAGCGGCGAGGCTGTCGAATGACCGAAGCGCGCTCCAAAGCTGCCCGGGATCTGCGGGAAGTCGAATCGTGGAGGTCACAACTTCTTGGCGAGGGTGAGTGAGCGTAACTACCTCGACGCGGTGACCCGCAAGAATTACAAGCGGCATGGACAGCAAAACGACCGACGTAAATGTGACGTTGTTGCCGTTCAGCTTGGCTATAGCCATCTGAAATAAGGATCCAAGTACCACACCACCTATGAGGCCAGCGAAAAGCAAGGGGAATGCCAGAACAGCGCAAAGGGGAGTTTCCGTACCGGTAGCGATCAATATTGCGAGTGATCCAATTGTCGCCAGCAACGCGGCTGCTGATACTCTCTGCATATCATGGGCGACCATCGTGATCGCAAATCCAGCGGCGAATGGCACTAACCAGAATAGGACCGGACCCATTGCGTGCGTGCCGGGGATTTCTGCCAAGTAAAACCCTCCGAGCCCGAACGCAATTCCGGTCAGCCCGCCTACAAGGACTCCCTTCAGCGAATCGTTCCAGTCGTGCAATGCCGTTCTCCTCGCTTCCTCGAACCAGTGGCGAACTTCGTTCCGGCGCACGATTTGACGGCGCTATTCTACACCATGGACTGGTTGGGCTGATTTCCTCACGGTTTACTTGAAAAAAGGGTGATCCTTCCTTCGTCTATGCCGTATCCTCGACCTTCTCCCTTGTTCGGGCGCAGTGTTTGGTTAATTCGCGAGCACGAATTTTACCTCTTACCCAGCAGCACAGACGCTCGCACTCAATGGTGTATACTGCGCAGCCGGAATAAAAAATGAGGATTACTGAGATCCTTGCCCGGACGGAGATACCCTCGTGGCCCGCGCCATTTTTAAAGTGATTGGCATCCTTTTTTTTGCACTTGTCACGGCGCCACTTTCCTTCTCCCAACAGCCACAGGCGCCATCCTTTTCTGAAATGCGTTGGCGCATGATTGGGCCGTTTCGCGGCGGGCGCGTGGTTCCTGTCACGGGTGTACCCGGCAACGCAAACGAATATTTATTCGGTGCTGTGGGCGGTGGCGTGTGGAAAACAATCAACGGCGGCCGCACTTGGGAGCCGATTTTTGATGCCGAGCCGATCGCTTCCATTGGCGCAATCGCGGTGGCTCCTTCGGACCCACAAGTAATTTACGTGGGCACCGGCGAATCGGACATGCGCTCGGACATTTCCTACGGCGACGGTGTGTACAAATCCACCGACGGCGGCTCCACTTGGCGCAATATCGGGCTGCGCGATTCGCAGAATATCGGACGAATCCTGGTAGACCCGCACGATCCCAATATCGTGCTGGTCGCGACGCTCGGCCACGCGTTCGGACCGAACGCTGAGCGCGGCGTTTATCGCTCGACCGATGGCGGCGCCACCTGGACCAAAACTCTTGCGAAAAATGACGACACCGGCGCGATTGACCTCTGCTGGGACTCAGCGAACCCCACAATAGTCTACGCCGCGCTATGGCAAACGCGACGTCCTCCCTGGAGCGTTTACGCGCCCATCAACGGTCCAGGCGGCGGTTTGTACAAGTCCACGGATTCGGGCGTAACCTGGAATCAAATCACGGACCATGGATTCCCCAGTCCGGGATTGGAAGGCCTGGGGCGCATCGGCCTCTCCATTCCACCGGGACAAAACGGCAAGCGCATTTACGCCGTGGTGGATGCGCATGACGGCGGAATCTATCGCTCCGATGACAGCGGCGAAAATTGGCGGCGCGTTTCCGCCGATCGCCGCGTCTGGCAGCGCGGCTGGTATTTCGGCGGCATCACCGCGGACCCGCGCAATCCAGATGTGGTTTACGTGATGGATACGGCGATCTACCGCTCGACCGACGGGGGTGAGCATTTCGAAGCGATCAAGGGTGCGCCGGGCGGCGACGATTATCATTCTTTGTGGATCGCGCCGGATGATCCGAAGCGCATGATCCTCGGCAGCGACCAAGGCGCGGCCATCAGCGTGGACGGCGCCGGCACCTGGAGCTCCTGGTACAACCAGCCCACCGCGCAGTTCTATCATGTGATCACCGACGATCGCTTTCCGTATCGCGTTTACGGCTCGCAACAGGATAGTGGCACAGCCGCAGTCAGCAGCCGTAGCGATTACGGGCAAATTACGTTTCGCGATTGGTCGCCGGTGGGCGGTGAAGAGAGCGGCTACATCGTCGTGGATCGTACCGATCCCGATACTGTGTATGGCGGCGGGCCGTTTGGCGTCGTGCGGCGCTTTAATTGGATCACCGGGCAGTCGTTCGACATTTCACCCGCCGCGATTCGCTACAACAACGAAAAGCTGCGGTTTACCTGGACTTCTCCGCTGGTGAATTCACCTCGAGATCCGCACGTGCTCTTTTTGGGGGCGCAGTTCGTCCTGCGTTCGAGCGACCGTGGGCAGAGCTGGCAAGCGATAAGCTCGGATTTGACGGTGAAGAGCGCGAGCGCTACGACTGCCGCCGGATCGAACGACGCGCCAAAAAGGGAAGAAGCTCGCGGAGTGGTCTACACCATTGCTGCTTCTCCGTTGCGCGCGGGCGAAATTTGGGCCGGCACGGACAATGGACTAATCCAGCTTACCCTCGACGACGGCGCGCATTGGTCGAATGTGACGCCGCCGGACGTCGCCGAGTGGAGCCAGATCAGCTTGATCGAAGCTTCCCCTCACGACGCAGCGGTCGCTTACGCCGCCGTGGACCGTCACCAGGTGGACGATTTCAATCCTTACATCTATCGCACGCGCGATTCCGGCAAGACCTGGCAAAAGATCGTCACGAATTTACCGCCGGGAGGGTACGTGCACGCGGTGCGAGAGGATCCCAAGCGCAAGGGTCTGCTTTTCGCGGGAACAGAACTCGGCGCGTTCGTTTCGTTCGATGACGGCGATCGCTGGCAGCCGCTGCAAAATAATCTGCCGGTAAGCTCGATCCGCGATCTCGTAATTCATGGGGACGATTTGGTGGTTGCGACGCACGGACGTTCTTTCTGGATTCTTTATGGTATCGCCGTGCTGCGCGAATGGACTGCGACGATTGCAGCGGAGGACGCGCATTTGTTCCATCCCGCGCCGGCCATACGCATCCGCCGCAGCGAAAATCACGATACTCCGCTGCCACTGGAAACACCGGTGGGCCAAAATCCTCCGGCCGGAGCGATTTTTGACTATTTCCTGAAATCGGCCGCGGGCGAAGTGATTCTCGAAATCCGCGATCAGCAAGGCAATCTCGTGCGCCGCTATTCAAGCGAAGACAAACCTCCGGCGGTAAGCGACGCGCCCGAAATCCAAAAATACTGGCTGCCCAAATTCGTCCCGCTGCCGAATTCCGCGGGCATGCATCGGTTCGTTTGGGATTTGCGCTACGCGCCGCCTGCTTCGATGCGCCACGAATACGATATGACGGCGATCATCGGCAGCGGCACGGTGCTCCTGCCGGAAGGTCCGCTGGTACTTCCGGGCGATTACGAAGTGGAACTGAAGGTCGGCGGCCAAACCTACAAGAGCATGGTGCAAGTGGAAATGGACCCGCGCGTGAGAGTCTCGCGTGAAGATCTAACGCGCCAGCTCGCGCTCGAGCAGAAAGTTGACGCGGCCCTGACGAAAGCCACAGAAACCACTCAGGCAATCGCAAAAATTCGCGAGCAATTGAAAGCGCTGCAGACGAATCTCGCTGCGAAGCCCGAGGCGAAGGCGCTGCTGCAAACCGTGAACGAACTCGATAAACGCGCCGAGACAATTCAAGGCAATCTGCGCGCGGAGTGGCCGCAAACCCCCGGCGGAATGATCGGCGTCACTGGTTCCTTGGGAGTGTTGGCCGTGTCCGTAGGAAGCGCCGACAGCGCTCCCACAGTTACGTCACAAACCGCATTCGACGAAGAGAGCAAGCAAATGAATGACACGCTCGCTCGGTGGGAGTCACTCCAAAAAGATCTCTCGGCTCTGCAGAAGAAGCTGGCCAACTAAAAATCGTCAATCCTTCAAAAAACACTCGAGGCGGGTGGAGGCCAGTAGCACCAGCGGGACGCCGGCGCTGCTTGGCGTTTACGGTTCGTCATCGCCCGCGTCGTTCGCCTCGGGTTCCAGCGGCTTCTCCAAATTGATTGTTGGGAGCTTGGCGCGCAGCAGTTGATCGTTCAGAGATGGAATGGCGTGCGCGCGGATGTCGTCCCACGTGGCGATCACGGCGGCTAGTGCTTTCTGGCGATCAGCAAAAGCGTCTTGCGCGGTTTGCGTAGGCGCTGCGTCGGCGCCGTCCACCACGTCGAGCAGGTGTCCGAATTGTCCGTTCAATTGCGCGAAGCTATCCTGGCTTGCGGCCGGCCCAAACCCCTGGGCTTTCCCCTCGAGCGCCGCAGCTTTTTGATCGAGCGCCGAAATCGCATCCGTGATTTCGCCTTTGGGCGCTTGCCGCCCCAAATCTCTCAATTGCGCGCGCAGAGCGCGAACCATCCCCAGGTCCGTGTAAGTGGTGTTCATCGCGTCGCAAATGCGCGAACCCAGCGCGAATTGCTGCATCAATTCGTCGGCGGGCGTGGTTACGCGAGGATCCATCTTCACTACAAGTGGCTGCCGATAACTTTGCCCGCCGGCGTCGAACTTCACGGTGTAATTCCCAGGCAGCACGGCGGGACCGAGCGGGTAGCGCGGCGTGTCATGCACGATCGCGGAAATTGGATATTGGTGATGCACCGCACCCGGCGGCTGAATCCGCAAGTCCCACACAAACCGGTGCGATCCCTCCGTCGCCGAAAGAATTTGCGGCGGACGTATCCAGTAAAGCGGAACGTTCAATTCTTTGCCGAGCTGCTCCATGGTGACGTCGGGCTTGTCCGTGCTTGAATAGCTGCGCAGCACGTGTCCGCCGCCGTCAATAATCTGCAGCGTAACCGGCCCCGCTGCGGCCGATTGCAGGTAGTAATCGAAAATCGCGCCGTCGGGAGGATTTTTGCCGGCAGGTTCTTCCGGCGGCAATGGAGTATCGGTATTCACATTGCGCCGCACGCGATACGCAAGCCCAGGCTTGAACAAAAACGCGCTGGAAGCCACAACTTGCTCGCTGAGCTGCCGCAGCGGCGTGATGTCGTCCAAAATCCAAAACGAGCGGCCGTGCGTGCCCACCACCAAATCGTCTCCGTGAATCACCAGGTCGCGCATCGAGCTCGCCGGTAAATTCAATTGCAGCGACTGCCACGAATCGCCGTCGTTGAACGAAACGTAAACCGCGTTTTCGGTGCCCGCGAAAAGCAATCCTTGCCGCACCGGATCTTCGCGCACCACGTTCACCGGAGAATCATCCGGCAAGCCATCCGTGATTTTCTGCCAGGTTTGCCCGCCGTCGTGCGTACGATAGATGTAAGGATGCAAATCATCGAGCCGAAAACGATTCACTGCGGCGTACACCGTATTCTGATCGAAATGCGATGCGTCCAGTTGCGCAACTTTGCTCCACGGAGTCAGTTCCGTGGGAGTGATGTCGTGCCAGTTTTGCCCGGCGTCGCGCGTGATCCAGATCATGCCGTCATCGGTGCCGGCCCAAATTAAATTCGCGTCGAGTGGCGAAGGTGCAAGCGAATAAATAACGCCGCGGTGTTTGCTTTTGGCCGAATCGTTCGCGGCCAGATCGCCCAGGTTCGCCGGTACGCCGGGATCTTCGCGCGTCAGATCGGAGCTGACGATTTGCCATGTGTGCCCCGCGTCGTTGGTCATGAATAGGACATTCGAGCCGAGATACAAGGTGTGCGGCGCGGCGGGTGAAAAAATCAGCGGCGCAGTGCGATTGAAGCGATATTTCCCGGTACGCAAAATCACGGGCGAAACGTCCTGCGTTTGCCCGGTAATCATGTCGAACCGCGTAACCTTGCCGCCGTAAATCAAATTCGGATGCAACGGATCCGGCGCGACGTATCCATATTCTTCCGTGCCCACCGGATGCCAGTCGCGAAACGTGATTTCGCCCCAATCGCTGCGGCTCACCGTTCCCGCGGAGCCGCTTTCCTGCTGTCCGCCGTAGACCCAGTAAGGGAATTGATTGTCGGTGATCACGTGATAGAACTGCGCGGTAGGCTGGTTGTACCAGGAGCTCCACGTGGCGCCGCCATTGACGCTGATAGTCGCGCCCTGGTCGCTCGCGAGCAAAATGATCTGCGGATTTTCCGGATTGATCCAGACCGTGTGGTAATCATCGCCGCCCGGGGCACCTTTAAGTGCGGTGAAAGTGACGCCGCCATCCATCGAGCGGTAAGTGGAAGTATTGCAGATGTAAATTTCGTCGTGATTATCGGGCGCGACGCGCACCCACGCAAAATCGAAACCGCGTCCCCAAATGCGCTCTTCGTGATTCACGCGCTGCCAGCTTTCGCCGGCGTCGTCCGAACGATAGAGGCCGCCAACTTCCGGCTGCGCGTCCACCAGCGCGTAAATCCGGTTTGGATCGTTGGGCGCGATGCCGATTCCGATGCGGCCAAGCCCTTGTTCGTTTGTCGGCAAGCCCTTTGTCAGCGGCTTCCAGGTGTCACCGCCGTCGGTGGATTTAAAAAGCCCGCCGGTATGGCCCTCGAGCGGGCCGCCGGTGGTCCACGGCGGGCGCCGCGAATTCCACAAATCGGTGTAAAGGATTTGGGGATTGGTGGGATCGAACGCCAGGTCCGTCGCGCCGGTGTTTTCGTCTTTGTACAGAACTTTGTCCCAGGTTTGCCCGCCATCGGTCGAACGAAAAACGCCGCGCTCGTCGTTCGGTCCGTAGGGATGTCCCAGCACCGCAACGAAGACGCGATTGGGGTCGTGCGGGTCCACCAGAATGTTCGTGATTTGTTGTCCGTCGCGCAGCCCGAGATGCGTCCACGTGTTTCCACCGTCCGTGGATCGGTAGATTCCATCGCCGGTGGAAAGATCGGGACGCCGCAGACCTTCGCCGCTGCCGACATAAATAACGTCGGGGTTCGAAGGAGCGACCGCCAGCGCGCCGATCGAGCCCGTGGGTTCTTTATCGAAAATCGGAATCCAGGTGCGGCCGGCGTCGGTCGTCTTCCACACGCCGCCATTATTCACGCCGATGTAAAAAAGATTTGGTTTGCTAGCGACGCCGGTCGCGGCGACCGTGCGTCCTCCGCGAAATGGTCCGATGCAGCGCCATTGCAGATCGTGATACATGCGCGGATTGAATTGGAGCTCGCTGGCGGTCGCGGTCGTCTGAGTCGCCGGCGCATTGTGCGCAGGTGCGGCCGCGCTCATTATCGCGATAAAAACGATGACCGAACTAAGTGCGGCAACGCGCCGGCAGAATGACATTTACGGCCCTCCCCAGGACCAAAAACTATACTACTCGGCACGGGTATTGGCGCAGCGGAAATAGAGGGGAAGAAAAAGCGGCGGCGGGCTAAAACCGAAGACAGCCAAGAGAGATCCCTCACCCCGCGAAAATGAGCGGGGCGCAAACGGCGCGGTTCGTTTGGGATGACAAACGTTTTTTTGCTTTGGCAAAGCGGAGCGCGTGTTTGCTTTCTCTGCGCCCTCTGCGTCTCTGCGGTGGACTTGCCTTCGCTTAAATCTCGCCCGGATTTCCACTACACGTCCACTACAGCGTTGATTCCTACGTAGCATTGCAAGCCTTGTTCGTTGACGGTTTTTGCGCGAGCGCCTACGTTGAATTCGTACCCTCTCGGAGGATCCTTTGCGATTGATTGCGCGCTCTTGCCTGGTCGTGGTGTTGGTGATTGGCCTGTTGGACATTCCCGGATTTGCGGCGAATGAAAAGCCGCTGGGCATGGTCCTGCAAGCGCAGCAAGCAAGCGTGGACAACGCCAAGCTCGCCGTCGGCACCACGGTGTATCCCGGCGATACCGTCGAGACCGATACGGGAGGCACACTCCGCCTGAAGCTCGGCACGAACCAGCTCTACTTGCTCGCGTCGAGCGCCGCTACGTTGGCGCAAAATTCCACGATCGTGCACGCGGTGGTTGCGCACGGTACGGTAGGCTTTGCTTCGAACGGCGCGGATAAAATCGAACTGGAAATTCCCGAAGGCATTTTGCGCGCCGCCGATGGCGTGCCGTCGTATGGCCAAGTGACGATCACCAGTCCAGTGGAGGTTGTGATTTCGGCGTACCGCGGGACGCTCGTGCTCGATAATGACGGCGAACTACACACGATTCCCGCCGGAAAATCTTATCGCGTGACGATGGATTTGGAACCCGCAGCGGTCGCGCCCACGGCCGATGCCGCGCCTCAGGACACGCAGTCCAATAACGCGCAAGTCGTACAGCCGCGTAAGCGCCGGCGGAAAAAATTGGCCTTCTATTTGATATTCACCGGAGCCATTGCTGGCATGAGTTTCGCCGTGTGGGACGAACTCAACGAAAGTCCTTCGAAGACGAGCTACTAGCACCCTTGCAGCGTCGCGGTTCCGTCTCAAACTGGGACACGCAAGCAGCGACCCCGACATGAGGCTTACTTTTTTCCTTTGGATGAGGATTTTTTCTTTCGCTTTGCTGGCGCGGGCTTGCTTTTTGCAGATTTTGTGTTGCCTTTGCCTGAAGCACCTTGTTTAGTCGGCTTTGTGCTCTGGGTCGCTAGCGCCGCCAGCAACGCTGCTCCATTCGGAGTGCCAAGCCCCGTGCACGGATCCCAACCCGGCCCGGCCGAGTAGCTGCCATTGTTACCGCTCGTGATGTCGTGCAACGTGCTTTCCACGCTCGCGGCATAGAGGGTCGGATTCAGATAACCCACACTCGTTCCGAGCGACTGATTGATGCGCGCCAAAAGCCCAGCCCACAGCGGCGCAACGGCGCTGGTTCCACCAATCACGGTCTGATCTCCGTCCACCAGCACGTTGTAGCCGCTTTCCGGATCGGCGTCGCCGGCGACGTCCGGCACGCCTCGCCCAACGAATCCGTTCGGTGCCTTCGGGACGTTTGCGGATTGCTGAAAAGTCGGTAGCGCAAAGACCTCGCTGACGCCTCCACCGGTCGCGCCTTCGCCCGCGGATAATTCGTTCCAGGCTTGTTCGCTCGAGATTGAGCCGCCCGAAATCGCGAGCTTAGTGCCGCCACAACCGAGCACGAAGGGACTCGACGCGGGAAAATCAACCGTCGGCGTGCCGCTCGTGACGCCGTCGCTTGAGCCGTCATCGCCCGAAGCGGCCAGCACAGTCACGCCAATCGTGGAAGCATCTTCGCAAGCGGAACTGAACGCATTGAGCGCCTGCTGCGTCCAGGAACTTTCCGGACCGCCCCAGCTGATGGAAACGACCGAGGGTTTCAGCGTCGTATCATGGACCGCGGTAGTGAGCGCGTCGAGAAAACCTTGATCGGTGTTCGGAGTGAAATACATCGCGATCTGCGCGCTGGGTGCAACCGCTCCGGCCACTTCGATATCGAGTTCCACTTCGCCGTCGGGGCCATTGGCGCTGCCGGTCGGCGAGTTCGTGCCGCCGTCCACGCTAACCGTGGTGACTTTGGGCGTGGTGATGCCGAGGTTCTTGAAATATGTGGTGAGATCGGCCGCGCGATAGCCTCCGCCTAATTCCACGATGCCAATCGTTTGTCCGGTGCCATCGGTATTGGCAGGGAAGTTGTAGGCTTGCGCGACTTGCAACGCGGTGAAGGAGCTTGCCGCAGCCTGGGCGCTCACGGCGTTCGGATTATTTTTCCGTATGCGAAAATGCGCCTTCGCTTGCGGCCGGTTGTCGAGGCCAAATACGCCTTGGATGATTCCGGCGAGCTGCGCCGGAATCTGAATCGTACCGGCGCGCATGCGGCAAGTGCCGCCGGGATGCTGGTAGCGGTTCAGCTCTACGCCGAAGGCGCGCGAGAACGCATCGACGGTGCCCCCGAGAATCACGGAACGCCGCGCCGCGCTTTCTTCCACCACCTTCAAACCATATTCTTTCGCGAACGCGCGGATTTTCTTGATGTCGCTCAGGCTTGCGCCATGCGCCGCTGCGAATTGCGCGCGGGTCAGGCGCGGGCGCTGCGCGGGCGAAACTTTCTTCAGCGGAGTTCCGCGCCGCAGAAATACCGTCACCTGGATCTGCGCCTTGGGGTCCGCCGGACCAACTTTCGTGGCGCCCGGCATCGCCGCGCGTTCGCTGCCCTGCAATACGACGCGCTTTTCTTTTGTTGGCATGGATTCCTCCTGGCTATCGCTTACGTGCGGATGCCGCGCAAGCATCCGTTATTGGATCGTTCTCCAGGCTGGGGTTGCGATGGCGCGCTTGCGCGCAATGGTCAGAGCGCCGTCTATTATGCGCTTTCGCAATCGGGAGACGCCAAAGCCATAAAAGTATAAACTCGTGGTGCATAGGATTGCCACTGCGTGCTTTGAATCTGCAGAGCCTGCCCGAAGTGGATTCGCTCGCATCGCCAGGATTGCGTTTTCATGATTAAGCGGCTGTTTTTACATTACGTCGCGGAAGAGGCGCGCCCCATGATTCGCCTGGCGCTGCCGCTGGTCCTCGCGGAGCTGGGCTGGATGACCATGGCCATCGTGGACACCATGATGGTCGGCCGCCAGCACGACAGCGCCGTGGCGATCGGAGCCGTGAGCCTGGGCAGCATCCTTTTCAATTCCGCCGCGATTTTCGGCACGGGCCTGATGCTTGGTCTCGATACGCTGGTTTCGCACTCCTACGGCGCCGGCGACGTGGAGGACTGCCATCGCTCGTTGGTCAACGGTGTGTATCTCAGTTTGGGCATTACTCCAGTGCTGATGGGTGTCGTATGGATCTTCGGGCCGCTCTTGCGCTCGCTCGATATTCAGGCGTCGGTTTTGCAGCAAGCGATTCCGTATTTGCGCGCGCTTAATTGGGGCACGTTGCCCCTACTGCTCTATTTCGTTTTCCGCCGCTATCTGCAAGGCATGAACATGGCAAAGCCTGTGATGTTCGCCTTGGTGTCCGCGAATCTGGTGAATTTGGCGGGGAATTGGGCTTTGATTTATGGGCACCTCGGATTTCGCGCGATGGGCACGGTCGGCTCCGGATGGTCCACCTGTTTCGCGCGCACTTACATGATGCTCGTGCTGCTCGTGTATGCGCTCTATTACGACCATCGCAATAAAACCGGATTGCGCAACGCCGCGCGGCTGCCGAATTTTCCGCGCGTCTGGCGGCTGGTGTATCTGGGGCTGCCCGCTGCTACGCAATTTGGGATGGAAGTTGGCGTGTTCGCCGTGGCGACGGCGCTGATCGGCAAGCTGGGCGCGGTGCCGCTTGCAAGTCACCAGGTTGCGCTCAATACCGTCAGCCTTACGTATATGGTGCCGCTGGGGATCAGTGCCGCAGCGGCCGTGCGTGTTGGCCAGGCGCTCGGACGGCGCGACGCGCACGGCGCAAGCCGTGCTGGTTGGACTGCGTTGCTGCTGGGAACGAGCTTCATGGGGTGCATGGCCATCGCTCTCTTTCTGATCCCGCGCCAGATCGTACGCATTTACACGCCGGACGCTGAATTGATCCCCGCTGCCAGTGCGTTACTTTTCGTCGCGGCGTTTTTTCAACTCTTCGACGGAATGCAAACGGTCGCCACTGGCGCTTTGCGCGGCGCGGGCGATACGCGCACTCCGATGTTGTGCCATTTATTTTTCTACTGGTTCATTGGACTGCCGCTCGGGGCGTATCTCTGCTTCCGCGTGGGCTGGGGCGCCCCGGGAATGTGGGCGGGGCTCTCCGTCGCGCTGATTCTGATCGGCAGCGCGCTCCTTTACTTCTGGCGGCGCAAAGAACGTTCGTTCGCGGCTGGGTACTTGCCGACCCTTGAGATCGCAACCGCGACACAGATGAACGCGGACGAACACGGATAAAAGCGGCAGACGCTAAGAACAAAGAAAAAGCCAAATACGAACAGGAGCCCAGCGACAAAGAAATCACATTGCGCGGCCTCACGGCAGGGCCTGCGTTACAATCTTCTGCATCGCATCCACCAGGTGGCTGCACTTGGGAATCGAATGATAACCACGCCGAACGCTTTCATGGCTCGTGCTATCGCGCTGTCGCTGGAGAACGTGGAGCAGCGCGCCGGCGGCCCGTTTGCCGCGGTCGTGGTGAAAGACGGCGCGATCATCGCGGAAGGCGCGAACCAAGTGACCGCGACGAACGATCCCACCGCGCACGCCGAAGTCGTCGCCATTCGCGCTGCCTGCCGCAAGCTGAACTCTTTCGATTTGCAGGGCTGCGAGATTTACACCAGCTGCGAACCTTGCCCGATGTGCCTCGGCGCAATTTACTGGGCGCGTCCCGCGCGCGTTTATTACGGGAATTCGGCGGCTGATGCCGCCCGCGCCGGATTCGACGACGCTTTCATCTACCAGGAAATCGGCCGCCCCCATCGCGAGCGCCAGATTCCCATGATTCAACTCGCGCAGGATGGCGCGCTCGCCGCATTTCGCGCCTGGCAGGAGAAAGAGGATAAAATCCGCTATTAAGGCGGCGTCCGGTGGAAACGCGCAGTATCGGAAAATCGGTGCCTCGCAAGGAAGGGCGCGAAAAAGTCACAGGGTGTGCGCGCTACATTGACGACCTCGTTTTTCCCGGCATGCTCCACGGCGTCACTGTACGCAGTCCCGCGCCGCGCGGCCGGATTCGCGAGATTCGTTTCGAGGGCGATATTCCCTGGAACGAATTTACGACTGTCACCGCGCAGGATATTTGCGGAAAAAATTGTGTCGCGCTGCTGATTGAAGATCAGCCCTGCCTCGCCGACGGATTCGTCAACCACTGCGAAGAACCGGTGGTCCTGCTCGCTCATCACGATAAATATCTTCTCGAAGAAGCGCGCCGCAACGTGCGCATCGAAATCGAACCTCTGCCCGCGATTTTTTTGATTGGCGATTCTCTCGCGCGCAAAGAAATCATCTGGGGCCAGGACAACATTTTCAAAACCTTTCGCGTGGAAAAGGGCGATGTGGACGAGGCCTGGGCCAGCGCCGATATTATCGTTGCAGGGGAGTACGCAACCGGAGCGCAGGAACAGCTCTACATCGAACCGCAGGGCGTAATTGCGCAGGTGAACGCCGTGGACGGCGTCACGGTCTGGGGCTCGTTGCAATGCCCTTACTACGTGCACAAAGCGCTCGTGACTTTGTTCGGCTTGCCCAAAGATCGCGTGCGCGTGATCCAGACGGAAACCGGCGGCGGATTCGGCGGCAAGGAAGAATATCCTTCGATGATCGCCGCGCACGCCGCGCTGCTCGCGCAAAAATCCGGACGCCCGGTAAAAATAATTTACGACCGCGCCGAAGATATGGCGGCCACCACCAAGCGCCATCCCTCGAAGACGCGCCATCGCACCGCCGTCACGCGCGACGGCAAGCTCCTCGCGATGGAGATTGACTTCACGATTGACGGCGGCGCTTACGAGACTCTTTCGCCCGTGGTGCTTTCACGCGGCACGATTCATGCCGCCGGTCCATATCAATGTCCGAACGTGCGCATTCGCAGCCGCGCCGTCGCCACCAACGCCCCGCCGCATGGCGCGTTTCGCGGATTCGGCGCGCCGCAAAGTGTCTTTGCGCTCGAGCGGCATCTAGATCGCGTGGCTGCCGCGGTCGGCATCGCGCCCGATGAATTGCGCCGCCGCAATTTCATTCGGCAGAGCGATACGCTGGCGGTGAGCCAGGTCGTGAAAGAAAAAGTGGACATGGGCGTGCTGTTCGATCGCGCGTTTGCGCTGAGCGATTATCACGCCAAGCACAAGCGATTCGCGGAGGAGAACGCTCGCGCAAACACGACCATCAAGAAGGGCATCGGCTTCGCTTCGTTCCTGCACGGCGCTGGATTCACCGGCTCCGGCGAAGAATATTTGGCGTCGGAAGTCGCAATGGAAGCGCTGCGCGATGGCACCGTCTGCGTCCTCGCCGGCAGCACGGAAATGGGGCAGGGTACGAACACCATTTTTTCGCAGATTGCGGCGGACGCGCTCGGCCTCGACTGCGATCAAATCAAGATTACGCAACCCGATACCGCGCAAGTGCCCAATAGCGGGCCCACCGTTGCTTCGCGCACGGCAATGATCGTCGGCAAGCTGGTCGAATCTGCAGCGCTGCAACTAAAGAAAACGCTGCTCGATAGTGGCGCGCTGAAACCGCGTGATGGCGATGACGCCGGCAACAGCGCCGCGGATTTCGCGCAAGCCTGCGCAAAATATATTGACGCGCATGGCCCGCTGAAATCTTTCATCAAGTACCAACATCCCGCCGACCTGCACTGGGACGATGAGCACTATCGAGGCGACGCCTACGGCGCTTACGCCTGGGCCGTGTATGTCGCCGAAGTTTCCGTGGACACGCGAACTGCAGAAGTTCGCGTCGAAGATTTCGTGGCGGTGCAGGAAGTAGGCAAGGTGATCAATCCTGCGCTTGCTGCGGGGCAAATCGAAGGAGGCGTCGCGCAAGGCATCGGCTTCGCCCTCTACGAAAATGTGGTGTGGCAGGAAGGCCGCATGGTCAACGCACAGATGACGAATTACGTGATGCCCACTTCGATGGATCTGCCGCCGATTCGCGTTTTCTTCGAGGAAATTCCCTACGAGCGCGGCCCCGCCGGCGCGAAGGGGATCGGCGAACTGCCGCTCGACGGCACAGCTCCCGCGATTGCCAATGCGGTTGCGCACGCGACTGGCGTGGATATCCGCAAAATTCCCATTACGCCGGAAACTCTGCTCGAATTGCTCGCCACGCTGCCGCGTAAAACTCCTGCAAAGATATCGGAAGGCGCGCATGTCTGAAGCGGCGCGCAAAGTTGCCATCACTTGCGAAGTGAACGGCGAGCGCACGACATTCGAAGCGTACCCTATGGCGCGATTCCTCGACGTCCTCCGCGAACAATTGAAACTCACCGGAACGAAAGAGGGCTGCGGCGAAGGTGAATGTGGCGCCTGCGCGGTGGAAATGGATGGCGCGCTGGTGAATAGCTGCTTGCTTCCGGCGCTGCAAGCGCAAGGCGCGAAAATACGCACGATCGAAGGTCTCGTTGGCTACGGCGCCGGAACGCTGCACGCCGTGCAGCAGGCGTTCCTCACTTACGGTGGAGCGCAATGCGGCATTTGCACACCGGGCATGATTCTCGCGGCTGTAAATCTGCTCGCGCGCAATCTACAGCCCAATGACGCGCAGATTCGCGAAGGCCTCTCCGGCAATCTTTGCCGCTGCACGGGCTACATGAAAATTTTCGAGTCGGTAGTCGAAGCCGTGCGACATTCCGCTGCGGCGGAATCGCAAACGAGGACCAGCGCGTGAGGGCGTTTCTCCCCGGATATCACATGGAGACGCCGCGCGATCTTGCCGCCGCACTCGCCCGCATGGCGAAGGATCCGGGCGTCTGGAAGCCATTCGCCGGCGGCACGGATTTGATGGTTTTGCTTGAAGCGGGAAAACTGCCGCACAGAAAGTATCTGAACATCCGGAACCTTCCAGAATTGCGCGGCATCGCGGCCAGCGCCGATCACATCGAGTTGGGCGCCCTCACGACGTACACAGAAGTTCGCCGCCACGAAATTCTCGTGCGCGAATTTCCGCTACTTTGCCGCGCCGCAGCAGAAACCGGCAGCATTGCCACGCAAAATCGCGGCACGCTGGGGGGCAACATCGCCAACGCTTCGCCCGCCGCTGATTCACCGCCCGCTCTGCTCGTTTACGATGCGGAAATCGAGATCGTTTCCACAAGCGGCGCGCGCTGGATTCCGTACCATCGCTTTCATTCCGGATATAAACAAATGGATTTGCAACCGCCGGAACTGATTCGCCGGATTCGTCTGCCGCGAAACAAGAACGCCTGGATACAATATTTCCGCAAAGTCGGCGCGCGGCGCGCACAAGCGATTTCGAAAGTATGTTTCGCGGCGGCGGCTCGCATGGAAGCAGGCAAGATCGCTGACGTGCGAATCGTTCTCGGCAGCGTGGCGCCTACAGTGCTGCGCGCCACGCGCGCCGAAGAAGCGCTGCGCGGCCGGCAGCCGGACCCGGAACTTATAAAATCCGCACAGGAGGCGCTGGCCAATGAAATCGCGCCGATTGACGACATTCGCTCCACGTCGCGCTATCGGCGCGCGGTCGCGCGGAATTTACTCGCGGAATTCATCGAAGGCCTGGCAGGCTGAGCGCCCATGACGAATTCTTCGGATCCGAAGCTCAATTCATCGCCTAAACCCGGCGCATCGGACGACCTGATCGTCCGCGGCGAGCGGGTGATCACGCCTGACGGTGAACACGCGGCGGCCATCCATATCCGCAACGGCGTGATAACTGCTTTGAGCGAGTTCGACGATGTTGCCGCAGGAGCCCCCATCCACGAAGCGGATGACCTAGTAGTGATGCCGGGAATCGTGGACACGCACGTGCACATCAACGAGCCCGGCCGCACCGAGTGGGAAGGTTTTTCCAGCGCCACGCGCGCCGCGGCAGCTGGCGGGGTAACCACTCTCATCGAAATGCCGCTCAACAGTATTCCGGCGACCACCTCCACCGCGGCATTCCGCGAAAAGTTGGCCGCCGCGGCGGGTAAGCTTTGGGTGGACGTGGGATTTTGGGGCGGCGTAGTTCCCGGAAATATCGCGGAACTGCGGCCACTGTGGGAAGTGGGCGTCTTCGGCTTCAAATGTTTTCTCGTACCGAGCGGCGTTCCGGAATTTGAACACGTGACGAAAGAACATCTTCGCGCTGCGTTGCCGGAACTCGCCGCGCTAGGCGCGCCGTTGCTGGCGCACGCGGAGATGCCGGAGCCGATCGAGAAAGCCGTAGCAAACCTCTCGAAGAACGCATCCCCGCGCCGCTACGGAGCCTGGCTCGCGTCCCGGCCGCGCGATGCGGAAAACGAAGCTATCGCCCTGCTTTTGCGGCTAAGCCGCGAGTTCGACGCACGAATTCACATTGTGCACCTATCGTCGTCCGATGCGATTCCGGTTTTGCAGCATGCACGAAACGAAGGCGCCAAAGTCAGCGTGGAGACTTGCGGGCACTATTTGACTTTCACTGCCGAAGAAATTGCCGACGGCGCCACGGAATTCAAATGCGCGCCGCCGATTCGCGAACGCGAGAATCGCGAAAAATTGTGGGAAGGCTTGGCCGGCGGCACGATTGATTTTATCGCCACCGATCATTCTCCTTGTCCACCGGCGATGAAGCTGCGCGACGAGGGCGACTTCCTGCGAGCGTGGGGCGGCATTGCGTCCTTGCAACTCAGCTTGCCTGCCGTCTGGACGGAAGCAAGCTCGCGCGGCTATGCTGTCACGCAGATTGCGCGGTGGCTGTGCGCGGGACCGGCGCAGCTCGCGGGATTGGAGCGCAAGAAAGGCTCCATCGCCGTGGGGTGCTACGCCGATTTGGTGATCTGGGATCCGGACGAAAAATTTCGCATGGATCCGGCGCAACTGCTGCACCGGCACAAGATCACGCCGTATGCGGGGCGCGAACTCAAGGGAGTGGTCACCACCACATTCCTGCGCGGGCGCAAAATCTTCGACCGCGGTGAATTTTCCGCGGGCCCCATCGGCCATGCATTGCTTCGAGGCGCGGTATGAATGACTTCACTCAATTCGTTGATCTGGCAGCCGAGCGGCTCGGCGGGCGCGTGATTGCCGCTAACGACGAATTTTTTGGTCCCAAGGAAAGCCTGGTAAAGCAGTCCAAACCGATTTTTGTGGAGAAGTTCACCGACCGCGGGCACTGGATGGACGGCTGGGAAACGCGCCGCCGCCGCACCCCTGGCTGCGATTGGTGCATCATCCGGCTAGGCTTGCCGGGAGTTTTGCGCGGCGTCGTAGTGGACACCAGCTTTTTCACCGGGAACTATCCCGCGCGATTTTCGCTGGAGGGCTGCGAGCTGCGCGGCGAGTCGCCCGGCAAGGACGAATTGAAAAAGCTTGAGGCCACCACCGCGAAATGGACGGAGCTGCTTCCGGAAACCGAATTGAAAGGGGATTCGCAAAATCCGTTCGCTATCCCGAATTCTGGGCGCTTCACACACATACGCCTGAAAATTTATCCCGATGGTGGCGTCGCGAGGGTGCGTCTTTATGGGGAAGTTGTTCCGGATGCGGCGCGCATCGCCAAAGGCGAGTTCGATTTGGCCGCAGTCGAAAGCGGCGGGCGACCGGTCGCTTCGAGCGACCAATTCTACAGCGATCCATTGAACCTGCTGATGCCGGGACGAGCCAAGGTGATGAGCGACGGCTGGGAGACGCGCCGCCGTCGCGGGCCAGGGCACGATTGGGTGATCGTGAAACTGGGGATGGCCGGGACGATTCATCGCCTCGAAATTGACACCGCGCATTTCAAAGGCAATTTTCCGGATAGTTGTTCGGTGGAAGTCTGCCACGCCGAAGGAAGCAAAGCCGAAATTTCGCGCTTAACGTCCGCCGCTGCCGGTGCAGGTTGGCGCCAACTTCTCTCGCGGACTCCGCTGAAGCCGAATCATCGTCACGTTTTTCAAAAGCAGTTGCACGACGCGGGCGAAGCCACTCACGTACGCCTGAATATTTTTCCAGATGGTGGAGTCAGCCGCTTTCGCGTATTCGGCCGCGCGGCGCACGCCGCCGATCGGCTCACCGGCATCGAACGATTTAACCAGATGGCGCGCGCGCAGGCAGCCAAGGCCCTGCACGATTGCTGCGCCTCGAAAAAATGGGTCGAGCAAGTGTTGGCGCGCCGGCCATTCGTCGACGCGGCCGGTCTCTACGACGCTTCGGACGACGCCTGGGAGGCGCTCAAACGCAAAGACTGGCTCGCGGCGTTTCGCGCGCATCCCGCCATCGGCACGACGAAAGCCGCGGCGAAGCAAACAGAAACGGCGCGGCGCTGGTCCGCCGGCGAACAATCCGTCGCGCAGAAAGCCTCGCCCGATACGCTGGCAGTGCTGGCCGCGGCGAATCAGGCCTATCAGGCGACGTTTGGCCACGTGTTCCTGATCTGCGCCGCCGGAAAAACCAGCGACGAAATCCTGAAATCGCTGCAAGAACGGCTGGCCAACGATTCCGAAGTGGAATTGCGGATCGCCGCGGACGAGCAAAAAAAAATCACGCGGCTGCGTCTGGAGAGGCTTCTCGGTCTATGAGCCAAATTACCACGCACGTGCTGGATACTTCTCTCGGACGGCCCGCCGCAGGCGTGCAAGTCACGCTGGAAATTCAGAAGGGCGCCGGCTGGAAAGAAATCAGCCGTGGCGCCACTGATGCCGATGGCCGCCTCCGTCATCTTCTCGAGCCCGGCGCGCTGGTGCAAGGCATCTACCGGCTCACTTTTGAAACGCACTCATATTTTCAGGAACGCGAGATTCGAAGCCTCTATCCACAAATCATGATCGCCTTCGAGGTTCGCGACAAAAAAGAGAATTATCACATTCCTCTGCTTCTGAGCCCTTACGGGTATTCCACCTATCGCGGGAGCTGAGGGATGACGATCAAGCTGGCGGAAAATAATTACGGCAAATCGCGCGTTCGCCTGCTGCGCGTTGTGCGCCAGGATGGCCGCCACGACATCCGTGAATTGACACTCGCGATTTCCTTCGAGGGCGATTTCGAATCCGCGCACACCAAGGGCGACAATTCCAAAATCCTCCCCACCGACACGATGAAGAACGCGGTTTACGTTCTGGCGCGGCAATATCCGGTGGAAGCCGTCGAGGAGTTTTGCCAGCACCTGATCGAGCATTTCCTGACGTACAACTCGCAGGTCTCTCGCGTCAGCGTCGAGGCCGCCGAAAATATCTGGAACCGCATCGTGATCGGCGGCAAGCCCCATGCGTCCGCATTTCAGCGCGGAGGCGACGAGAAACGCACCGCGAAGCTCATCGGCACGCGCGACGGCACGGCGATTCGCGCGGGCATCGCCGATTTGATCGTGCTGAAGACCACCAAATCCGCGTTCGACAAGTTTTTGCGCGATCCCTACACCACTCTCAAAGAGGATCGCAACCGGATTCTTTCCACCTCGATTCACACCGATTGGTTCTACGACGCCGGCGAGATCGAATTCAGCCAGCACTGGCACGGCATCCGCCAGACGATCCTGGAAACCTTTGCCGAGCACGATAGCGAATCGCTACAACACACGCTCTACGCGATGGGCGAAGTGGTGCTGAAGAATTTTGAGCGCGTCCACGAAATCCGCCTGTCGCTGCCCAATAAGCATTTCAACCTCGTGGATCTTTCTCCCTTCGGCATGGATAATCCCGCGCAGGTTTTTCTTCCGACCGACGAGCCGCACGGCCTGATTGAAGCCACGCTGCGCCGGGAGTAGCACCCAAGCGGGCGCCGTCGCGCGCACCCTCAGCCAAAGAATCGTTTCCGGCCTCGCATCAAGCCTCAATTCCAGGGTTGTTCGAATTTCGCGGACGCGATACATTTGTTTAATTGCGGAACGTATCCCATCCCACAGGTCCGATTGCCAGTTGGCAACCCGGCGCGTGCGGTCCGCGTCAAAAAAAGCTCGCTATTGCGATTTCCCTTAGCTGGCTGGGAGCCTGAACGCGCTTTTATGCACGACAAGATTCTGATCGTTGACGACGAAGCCGCCGCGCGCACCGCGCTCGGCTTGCTGCTGCGCCGCGAAGGCTTCGAGGTCCGCGCTGCCAGCGACGGCCCCACCGCGATCGTCGAATGCGCCTCGTTTCGTCCGGATCTGATTCTGCTCGACATTCTGATGCCCGGCATGGACGGCTTCGAAGTTTGCCGCCACATCAAAGCCACGCCGGAAACGCGCCTCACTCCCGTTGTGCTGATCACTGGCCTTTCTGCTACCGAAGATCGCATCATGGGCATCAATGCCGGCGCGGATGATTTCCTCAGTAAGCCGATTGACTTGAACGAACTTCTCGCGCGCACGCGCTCGCTGCTGCGCCTGAAGCAATACACGGACGAACTGGAAAACGCCGAAGCGGTTCTGCTCAGCCTGGCGTACAGCATCGAAGCGCGCGATCCGTACACGCATGGCCACTGCGAGCGGCTGGCGGAGATGTCCGCGCGCATGGGAGAGGTCCTCGGCGTCCCGGAAGAACATATCAAAGCGCTGCGACGCGCGGGGATTGTGCACGATATCGGCAAAGTCGTTGTCCCGGATTCGATCCTGCTGAAGCCCGGGCCGTTAACGTCGGAAGAAGTCATGGTGATGAAGAAGCATCCCGTGGTAGGCGAACGCATCTGCGCTCCGCTGAAAACCTTTCGCCTGGTGCTGCCGATCATTCGTCATCATCACGAGAAACACGATGGCAGCGGTTATCCGGATGGTTTGCACGGCGATGAAATTCCACTCACCGCGCGCATCTTGCAAATCTCCGACGTTTACGACGCGCTCACCACCGACCGGCCCTACAAAGTGGCCTTCTCTCCGCAAGTGGCGCTCGATCTGATGGAAGAAGAAGCCACCCGCGGCTGGTGGGACCCCGAACTTTTCGAAACCTTCCGCGAAATGATGCGGGAACACCACGACGAACTGGCCCCGGAAAATTTCCGCAAGACCGTGAATTAAGGCGTCGCACGCGGAATCCGCATCTTAAGTCGCCCGAGGACCGCTCGCAATGCGCTCTTCGCCTGAATAAATCACGAATCTCCGGCCGCGCAGAAATCCAATCAGCGTCATCCGCAGTTCCCGGGCGAGCTGCACGGCAAGGCTCGAAGGCGCGGAGACGGACGCGACCACTGGTAGCCCTGCCACGATCGCTTTCTGCACAATTTCAAATCCGCCGCGCCCACTAACCAGCAGCACGCAATTCGCAATCGGCAAGTGGTTTTCCAGCAGCGCCCAGCCAATCACCTTATCCACGGCGTTGTGCCGGCCAATGTCCTCGCGCAAAACCAGCAATTCGCCGCCCGCATCGAATAATGCCGCGGCATGCAAGCCGCCGGTACGTTCGAACACATCTTGCGCGGAGCGGAGCTTCTCGGGCAGCCGTACCAGAATTTCCGCATCAAGCCGGAAATCCGGATTCGGCGCCGCCAGCCCGCGCGCGCGGATCGCGTCAATCGAAGTCTTACCGCAGATGCCGCAACTCGAGGCCGCGAAAAAATGCCGCCGCATTTTTTCCATGTCCGGCGCGGCATCGGACGAAATTCTAGCCTCGATCACATTCCCGTTCTTCAAGCCGCTTTCGCTCTGCGCCGAATTCTGCGAGCCATTCTCCGGCGTGGCAACTTCCAGAGCCGTAAGCTGGCTGCGAGTCTGTATCAATCCCTCGGTAAAAAGAAATCCCGCGGCAAGCTCCCGGTCGTGCCCGGGCGTGCGCATCGTGACGCTAAGCGGCTCATCGCCGACGCGTATTTCCAGCGGCTCTTCCGCCGCAAGGTAATCGTCCTTACGGCGCAATTCGCCGTCGTCCCATTCAGATACCTGTGTAAGACCCACGCTGCGAGCTTTACGCGCCACGCCGAAGCCTCCGCGCCACCATTATGCGCGACCAGCGCGATTTCGGAAACGTATGCCGCTCCGACGCAGCAGTAGCGATCCAGTCTCCGCCAAAAAAACTGGCCCGAACCGGGTGCGCCGGCTCGGACCAGAGGTAATGCGTCACAGAAGATTCAGCGACGAATCTCCGCGGCTCAGTCTTGGTTCTGTCGCAGGATCACACCGGTGGACGGATCCAGGATCAACTTCGGCGCGTGCTGCGCATCGTCGAAGTCGAACAGTCCGTTAAGCCTTCCTGCCTTCTCGTCCGCGGAGCCATCGCCAATGCGCCCGAGATCCCAGTTGTCCTCGATGAAACGCAGAATAGACGACTGGTCGGTCTGGCGATGATCTACGTAGTTCTGCTTGGCGTAGGGCGAGATTACGATCAACGGCTGGCGCGGACCGTAGCCGCAGCGGCCCGGCAGGATGTCGGAAGGGGTGACGCCGCAAGCACCCGGCGCCGTCAGCGTGTCGTCGGAAACGTTCGACTGGTTGATGATCGTGCCCATCGAATGATCGTACCAACCGTCGGAATCGTCGTAGGCGATCACGATGGCGGTGTCTTTCCAATCGGGGCTGTTCTCGATCGCGTTGATTACGGTGACCAGCCAGTTCTGTTCGTCAATCGGATCCGAATAGCCCGGATGGCCGTCCTGGATGCCCTTGGCCTTCAGGAACGTAACTGCGGGCAGGCGTCCTTCACCGAGAGCGGTCCAGAAGTCAATCAGGTCGTACTGGTGGTTCGTGCCATCTTTCGATGTGCCGATCAAGCTCGCGTTGCTGGGCTTGATGTGGTACGGATTCGCGGTGGACTTGAAGTATTGGAACGGTTCGTGGTGGGGAATGTAATCCTGGTACGGCCCCGCCAGCCCGGTGCTTTCCGCGGCGCAAACCGGCAGCGGAGTGCCACCCGTTGGATTCGAAAGGTAGGAAGTGGGACGGAATCCGCCCTGGAACCAGCCCCAGGTGATGCCCTTCTCGTTCAGCAAGTCTCCGACGTTCTTGCCCGAGGTAATGGAAATGAGCGTCGAGTGCTGCACGCCGAGTAGCGGCGTCGTCGCGTTGCACACGTCGAAAAGGGGCCGCGGGTCACCGATGGCTGCGCCGGTGGTTTGGCCTCCCGCGATATCCCCGTTCGGGTTGCCGGGTGTCGTTCCATCCGCATCGAAAGGAGACATCGTGGCAGTCGTGGTCTTGCCGGCAACCAAGTTCAGCGCGCCGACCGTGGAAGGTCCGAACATCGTGCTGTAGGAGTTATCGTTCATCGCATAGTGCTGCGCGTAATTCCAGATCGCCGTGACGGTGTTGCCGTCGAAGTAGCCCATCACTACTCCGGTGCCCTTACCGTAGTCGTAGCATCCGGGGCCGCCCGATCCGGTGTTTTCCGGAAACTTGTCGAGCAAGCCGTGGTTATAGGCGGATTGCTCTGCTGTGTATCCGTGGCCCTGGTCGCAGGTGACTGAGTGCGCGGGATCCATACGGAAGGGCTGCGTCGAGTTCGGGTTTTGATCCAGAAGTCCGGCGGCCAGCAGATTGTTTACGCGAGGCGTATCGTCTTTGGGATGGAAGGGAGTTTCGCCTCCCGGGTTGGTGGCGTGAGGATAGGTCCCGAAATAGTGGTCGAACGAAATGTTTTCGTCGAAGATAACGACGACGTGCTTGATCGGCGTTTTGGTTTCTGTTTCCGATTGTGCCATCGTACCGATCGGCAGGGCAGCCAAGCTCGCGGCGATGAAGCCCGCAGCCAACCAGGCAAGTCTCTTGTGGATCATGTAAGCTCCTTTGGAGAAAGTGCTGTCGTTTGATTTCATACGGTTTGCTGGTTTGCTGCAGACGCACACCGTCGCAATCGGGTGAAGTACAGGAATCAAACGCGCGCCGGTAAGTGATACGCGAGGCTTGTTATCGTTCGATGACAGGTCCGTTAAAACTGAAGTGCCGACCGCTCCATAGAATATCAGTACTACTGGTCCTATGGTTTTGCGGCCGACGGCGCCACGCGAATGGTTCCCATCATTCCGCCGTCTTCGTGTTCCAGAATGTGGCAGTGATAGACGAACGTCCCTACGATTGCCGGGTCGCGAAAATCCATGCGCAGCTTCACGCTCGGGTACTGCTGGCTCTTCCCGTCCCAATATGGAACGTTGATTGTGTCGCGCAGATATGGTTCTTCAATGGGCACTCCGTTCCAGTCTTCCAGCAGGAAATGCAATTGGTGGATGTGAAAGGCATGCAATTCCTGTGTGCGATTTTCGATTAGCCAGTCTTCCACAGTCCCTTGCTCCACGGTGATATCCGGCGCAGTTGCATTCGGATCGAATGGCTCCGGCTTGTGGCCGTCCTCGGTAATGCCGTAGACGATTGGGCTTTTCGGGTCGGAAGGGTCCTGCGGCTTCTCCCAGAAATAAAGAGTACGTTGCCGTATGGGTTTCACGTTGCCCGGCCACGCCACGTCCGGTTGGATCGGAGGCGCGGTGATCGCCGAGAGGCTGGCTTGCGGCTCGGGAGCATCTGCTGCGGTCACAATCGTAGCCAGTGGCCGCGTTGGATCGTTCTCGCCGTCACGCCCGGTATCCACTTTCCGGGTCACGAAACTTGCCGCGGTTCCCGCTGGCGGCCCGTTGAGAACGAATTCCGCACGCGCCGCCGGCGGCAACGCAATGTGGCTTTCCCATAGCACCTGGTGTGGATCTGACCCGTTTGCCGCAATGGGCACGCCATCCAGTGCCACCACCCCCATAAACTGCGGCCCACCCGTGAATAGCACCTGCAAATCCAGATACGTATCAGCGGAGGCGTTCAACACCCGCCATAATTGCCTCTCCGCCGGCTTCATTCGGATTATCGCGGGGTCGTATTTTGGAAAAGCGACAGTTACTTGGTTGATCGAAAGGTCCCGCGCGGGCATGCCTCCGTCTTTTCCAGCGTTCAGGATGTCTCCCTCCGCATCTTTGAGGACGATCGGAGGCGGCATCGAGCCTGTTTGCACCGGCTGCGCGTTGGGATTCACGAGCGGCTGATCGCGCACCACGAATACGCGTTCCGGCAGACCCGCGAGCTTCGGATTCACCCGCTCGACGCCCTCGATAATCAAGGCGCCCGAAGCCCCGCCCAGAATTTTCGATTCGGCAAAACCATGGATGTGCGGGTGATACCAGTACAGGCCCGGAGGCTGATCCACGGGAATTCGTACGCGATATTCAAAGGGAGGGTCGCCAGGATCAATCGCCGTCTTGAGCACATCGTCTTGATGGCACACAGGCGGAATCGCCATCCCGTGGAAGTGCAGATTCGTCGCCACTGCGGACATTTCGCCGCGCGCGCAGGGGTCATTGCTTGAGTTGGCGCTTGAGTTGGCGCTGGAATTGGCGCTGCTGTGGGGGTGGGGGCGCGTTTTCCCTTGCTCTGCGGAGTCCGTGAGCTCGTTCTTCAGGTGCAGAATCAGCAGATCCCCCGGGCGCAGTCGTAAGTTTGGCAATTGGCTGCCGTCGGCGGCGACGTAGCAGTAACGCGTGCTGCCGTCGGGGCCCACATCGTTCCGGATCGTTAAATCTACACTCAGTACTCCATTTTGGCTGTGCAGGTCTTCCGGCTCAGGCATTTGGCTGCCGGGCGCTGGACGCGGACACTCTTCGCCTGCCGGTTTCTGCGCGCGAACCGGCGGACTACAGCAAAGGAGCACGCCGATCCCGAAAATCGCCGCTATGAAGCGCCGCATCCCGCACCCGGAATGCATAAGGGTGCCTACAAACCCATGATTTGGCGAAGCGAAGGGCAGAGGGTAAGCGCTCCCATCTCTGTAGCGAATCACGAATGCTAGCGGCCGGTCCAACCACATTTGTGAATCCAGTGCGAATATTCGATTACAGTTTGTAACAACCGCTGGTCGGCTGCACTGCCGGTTCTGCCCGCCAGCGATTGGCGCGCGAACCTTGCAACTGCGGGTAGAATGGCGGCCATGCAGACAACCACGTGCCCACCCAGCGTCCGTAAAATCGCACTGGCTTGCCTGTTTTTCTTCTTGTTGCAGGGAAGCGCACAGGCGCGCGTTCACCCAGCTGCGCCAACGCCTATACGCCAGCGCGAATTGCCGCGTTGGACTGAGGCGCAGGCGCGCGGGTGGTACGCGAAGCAGCTGTGGCTCGTTGGCAGCAATTATTTGCCGGCTTATGCGGTGAACGAATTGGAGATGTGGCAGGCGGAGACGTTTGACCCGAAGCGGATTGATTTGGAACTGGGGTGGGCCGAGTCGCTGGGATTCAATACGATGCGCGTGTTTCTCCACGATCTGCTGTGGAAACAAGACGCGGACGGTTTCAAGAAGCGCATTGATGCGTTTCTCGCGATTGCGGCTCGGCATCATATCCGGCCGATTTTTGTTTTGTTCGATTCGTGCTGGGATCCGAATCCGCAACTGGGCAAGCAGCCCGCGCCGCGTCCGGGAGTGCACAATTCGCGGTGGGTGCAAAGCCCCGGCGCGAAAGCATTGCAGGATCCCGCGCAATATCCGCGGCTAGCAGCCTATGTGAAGGGAGTGGTGGGAGCGTTTGCACAGGACCCGCGCGTCTTGGCGTGGGACGTTTGGAACGAGCCGGACAACACCAATGAAGGAAGCTACAAAGATCTAGAGCCGAAGAATAAAGTAGCGCTGGTGCTGGCGCTGCTGCCGCAGGCGTTCGAGTGGGCGCGCGAGGCGCATCCCTTGCAGCCGTTGACCAGCGGCGTGTGGAAGGGCGGCTGGTCTTCACCCGAAAAATTGGACGCGATGGAAAAGATCCAGATCGAAATGTCCGACGTGATTTCTTTTCACGGATACAACAAGCCCGAAGAGTTCGAACAGCGGATCGTGTGGCTGAAACCGTACGATCGCCCGATTCTCTGCACCGAATACATGGCGCGGGGAGTGGGCAGCACTTTTCAAGGTTCGCTGCCAATTGCTAAGAAATATCACGTGGCTGCGATCAACTGGGGATTGGTCGAAGGGAAATCGCAGACTTATCTGCCGTGGGATTCTTGGCGACATCCTTACACAGACCGCCAGCCGCCGGTGTGGTTCCACGATATTTTTCACGCCGATGGGACGCCATACAACCAGCAGGAAGTGGATTTCATTCGCGCAATTATCGGCAACAATTAGGACGGGCGCTTGAACAAGCTATATGACGATGGGTTGGAGGACGGACAGAGAATATGAAGGCGAACATCACTACACTTGTTCTTGCTCTGGCGGCGATCGTCTTGCTGGCGATCCACTACGGCAGTTTGCCTTGGAATGCTACGCGCATTACAGGCGTAGTGATTGGGCTGCCGTCGTTGGCGCTTTTGGTGTTGGCGCGAATTGAACTGGGCGCGTCATTCTCGGTTCGCGCGAAAGCTCAGAAATTGGTTACGCACGGCCTGTATTCTCGAATCCGCAATCCTATTTATCTGTTCGGAGGTCTGACGGTTGTGGGGTTCGTGTTATATATCGACCAGCCGTGGGCTCTCTTGGTCTTTGTGGTGATGATTCCGATGCAGATCTATCGAGCCCGCAACGAAGAGAAGGTACTGGAAGCAAAATTCGGCGAGGAATACCGCCAATATAAGGCGCGCACCTGGTTTTGACGGGTGTTACGCCGCTCCGGGTGTTGAAGAGGCTAAGTGAAGCGGAGCCGACTGGGGCGTCCCGTATGCGGGTGCCTTTGTAGCGGCGCACTTTAGTGCGCCATCGGTGAGATACCTCCGACCAATGAGACATCTGCCATCGGTGCGCCGCCTCCCATCGATGGCGGACTGAAGTCCGCCGCTACAAAATCAGAGGCGAAGGCCCGGCGGGTGTCACCGCTGCATCAACGAACTTTGTGTTCGTTGACTTGGTTTCGGACGCCACCTAAGATGAGCACGCAATGGCAGATCTTCAATCGCTCCTCGGGCAGACCGTCTCTCATTACCGCATCACGGAAAAGCTTGGCGGCGGAGGCATGGGTGTTGTCTATAAGGCCGAGGACACGCGGCTGCATCGCGCCGTCAGCCTGAAATTCCTGCCTGGCGAAATGTCCAACGACCCAGCCGCGCTCGAGCGCTTCCGGCGTGAAGCGCAAGCGGCTTCCGCGCTCAACCATCCGAACATCTGCACGATTTACGATATCGGCGAGCAGGATGGGCGCGAGTTCATCGCGATGGAATTTCTGGAAGGAGAGACGCTGCGCCAGCAGATTGCTGGCAGGCCGCTTCCGCTCGAGCAAATCGTCGAGCTGGGAATTGAAATTGCGGATGCACTGGACGCGGCGCACGCTAAAGGAATCGTTCACCGCGATATCAAGCCGGCGAATATTTTTGTAACGGATCGCGGACACGCCAAAATTCTCGATTTTGGTTTAGCGAAGCGCGAATCGGGCGGCGCAGGTCCCGGTGTTTCTGCGCTGCCCACAGCAGCTGCGGAAGAATTCTTAACCAGTCCCGGCAGCGCGGTGGGCACGGTCGCGTACATGTCGCCGGAGCAAGTGCGAGGCATACCGCTGGACGCGCGCACGGATCTTTTCTCGTTTGGTGTGGTGCTCTACGAGATGGCCACGGGCGCGCTGCCATTTCGCGGCGATACGTCCGGAGTGATATTCGACGCCATATTGAATCGCGAGCCGGTTGCGCCCGTTCGCCTGAATCCGGATATGCCGCCGAAGCTGGAAGAGATTATCAATCGCGCTCTCGAGAAAGACCGCAATCTGCGCTACCAGCACGCGTCCGATCCGCGAGCGGAATTGCAAAGATTAAAGCGCGACAGCAGTTCGGGCCGTTCGCGCGCCTTGCCTGGGGGGCAGACGAAACAGCCGGAACCGGAGCCGCGGACTGCAACTTCGCCGGCGGCTCGCATGCACACCGGGCGACGAGCCTTTGTTTATGTAGCCATCGCAATATTCGTGCTGGCGGCTCTGGGTGGCACGTTTTTTCTGTTTCGCACGCAACGCAGCAGCCCACCTACGAGCAAAGATTGGCAACAAATTACTTATTTCACGGATTCCGCCGTCTACCCGACTCTCTCGCCGGATGGGCGCATGCTCGCCTTCATCCGTGGGAGTAATTCCTTCATGGGGCCGGGACAGATTTATGTGAAGTTCATGCCGGACGGCCAGCCTGTACAGCTCACGCACGATGCGTCGGTAAAGTTGGGACCGGTTTTTTCACCGGATGGCTCGAACGTCGCATACAGCACCGTGGATCCCTGGGACGTGGTGGAAGTGCCGGTGCTCGGCGGCGACTCGCACATACTTCTGCCCAACGCTTCGTCTCTCACGTGGATTGAAGGCGGCAAGCGCCTGTTATTTTCCGAGATTAAAGAGGGACTGCACCTGGTCCTAGTCACTACGGACTTGGGCCGCGGACAGAGTCGCGACGTGTACGTTCCTCCCGGCGAGCGCAGCATGATTCATCATTCCTATCTTTCGCCCGATGGCAAATGGGTGCTCGTCGTGCAGATGGATAGTCAGGGCAACCTGCTGCCGTGCCGCGTTGTTCCATTTAACGGCGGTGGCGAGGTGCGCGTCGTCGGTCCTGCCGTCGGCAAATGCAATTCCGGCGCGTGGTCGCCTGACGGTGAATGGATGTACCTCACTGCGCAGAGGGACGGCCAATATCACATCTGGCGGCAGCGCTTTCCGGATGGCACGCCCGAGCAATTAACGTTCGGTCCCACCTCGCAAGAGGGCATTGCGCTCACACCCGACGGCAAGTCGCTGCTCACCGCCGTCGGATCGCAGGACAGCACCGTCTGGTACCACGACAAAGACGGCGATCATCAGGTTTCCTCGGAGGGTTTTGCGGTGAGGCCAACGTTCTCATCCGATGGAAAGAACCTTTATTACCTGGTAGGGAACGAGCAAACGGCCGGCTACGAACTTCAGGTGAAGGATTTGGCTGGCGGGAACGCCGAAAGCGTTCTGCCGGGTTATTTCATGCAGGACTACTCGGTTTCCAAGGATGGGAAGCAAGTCGTGTTCGCGGTGAACGATCCGAGTGGGCGTTCCAGCCTGTGGGTGGCGCCCACGAATCGCCGCACGTCGCCGGTGCGAATCTCGCCCGCCACAGCGATCGAGGATTCGCCGCGCTTCCTGCCCGATGGGGATATTGTTTTCCGGGCGATCGAGGGCGAGGCGAACTTTCTCTATCGAATGAAAGCGAATGGCGCCGACCGCCGCAAGATTTCTCCACGTCGGGTGCTGGATGCCTTCGCGATGTCGCCTGACGGCCGCTGGTTCGTGGCCGCTGCACCAGCGCTCGATCAGGAGCACGTTGCGCAGGTGGTAGCATTTGCCGTGGATGGCAGCACGACGGCGGCGCTGTGCGAGACGTACTGCTCGCTGACTTGGGACGCCTCTGGAAACTTCGTGTATATCGCATTTCCACTGATGAGACAGGGAAGCTACTTGCTACCTGTATCACATGACACGGGACTTCCGAAATTGCCACGCACCGGAATCGCAGTGAGCGACGATTTGAAAAAAGCAACAACGGTCGCTGAGACTCCGCAAGTCGTGGACTCCGCGGTAAGCCCAACCCTCTACGCCTTCACCCGCCAGAGTACGCGCCGGAACCTGTACCGCATCCCGTTGCAGTAATTCGTCCATCGGACGCAATTCAGCCCGTGCTGCTCGTTGACTTGGCTGATGGCGCGACCTAATATGTGCTGCGCATGCCCGCCAACGACCCGCTGCTTGAACAGACATTTTCGCATTACCGCATTGTGGAACGCCTCGGCGGCGGAGGCATGGGTGTCGTCTACAAGGCTGAGGACACGCGGCTGCACCGTTTCGTTGCGCTGAAATTCCTGCCCGATAATGTGGCGAAAGACCCTCAGGCTCTCGCGCGCTTTCAGAGAGAAGCGCAGGCCGCTTCCGCGCTGAATCACCCCAACATCTGCACGATTTACGACATCGGCGAGGCGGATGGAAAAGCGTTCATCGCCATGGAATTCCTGGATGGCCGCACGCTGAAGCACATGATCGCCGGGCCTTCGATGGAATTGGATAGCCTGCTGGATCTGGCGATTCAGGTGGCGGACGCGCTGGACGCCGCGCACAGCGAAGGCATCGTGCACCGGGACATCAAGCCCGCGAACATTTTCGTTACGAAACGCGGACATGTGAAAATTCTGGATTTCGGGTTGGCCAAGGTGGCGAACCCGAAAGTGGCGAGCCGCAGCGGCAATTCCATGCTCACCGTGGGCGTGGACACGGCGCAGCTGACCAGTCCGGGCACTTCGATGGGGACGGTGGCGTACATGTCTCCCGAGCAAGTGCTGGGGAAAGATCTCGATGCCCGGTCCGATCTATTTTCTTTTGGAATCGTGCTGTACGAGATGGGAACCGGCGCATTGCCGTTCCAGGGAGAAAGCTCGGGCGCGATTTTTGACGCGATCCTGCACAAGCATCCCGTCGCGCCGGTGCGACTGAATAACAGCTTGCCGGTTGAATTCGAGCAAGTGATCTTCAAAGCGATGGAGAGAGACCGCGACCTGCGCTATCAGAGCGCCGCGGAAATGCGCGCGGATTTGAAGCGGTTGAAGCGCGATACGAGTTCGGGCCGAGTGAGTTCGGCGAGCGGGTCAATCGCCACCGCGCACGAATCGGGCCAGAGTGCTTCGTTTCCGTCCTCCGGCGCCGTCGCAACCGCCGAGGCTGCGCCCTCCGGCTCGGCCGCAACGCCGGCAGTGGCGCCGAAGCGCAACCTCACGATACCGATTTTAGCCGCAGCGATTGTGGTGCTCGCCGCGGTGGGATTCGCCGGTTACAAATATCTGAACCGCGGCCACGCGCTGAATCTCCAAAACATGCAGATCACGAAGCTGACGGACAGCGGCAAGGCGACAGGTGTCGCGATTTCGCCCGACGGGCGCTATATCGTTTACGTGTTGCGCGACGGCGAGCAGCAAAGCCTGTGGGTGCGCAACGTAGCGACCAAGAGCGACGTGCAGGTGCTGGCGCCAGACGTAGTAGCGTTCGCGGGACTGACTTTCTCGCCGGACGGCAATTACGTTTATTTCGTGCGCTCGGACAAGAGCACCACAAATTTCCGCTACCTCTACTTGATGCCCGTCCTGGGCGGCACGCCGCGTCAATTAATCCGCGATATTGACAGCCCTCTGAGCTTCTCGCCCGACGGCAAGCAGTTCGTTTTCATGCGTGGGGTGCCGGAGCACAACTCCGTGGAATTGCGCCTGGCCAACGCGGACGGCAGCGGCGATCGGCTCCTTGCCACTCTGCCGGACTGGCCGGGCTTCATGTACGGGGCCGCGTGGTCGCCGGACGGAAAAACGATTCTGGCGTCCGGATTGGAAGCGGGCAAGGAAACGAAATGGGCCGTGACTGCCGTCAACGTGGCCGATGGGAAGCTCAGAGACCTGTCATTCGGTAACGAGATGGTCGGAAGGCCGGTGTGGCTGCCCGACGGCAATTCCTTTCTGCTTTCCGTCGGGTTAGTGCCGGAGAATCGCGCACAATTGTTCCAAGTTTCCTTTCCCGGCGGCGAGAGAACGCGCTTTTCCAACGATCTCTCCGATTACAGCCAGACGCTGGAAATGACCCAGGACGGAAGGATGCTGGTGGCCTTGGAAAGCACGCAGAGTTCGCATATCTGGATCTTGCCGCAAGGAAAGACGGCGGAAGCAAAGCAAATTACTTCCGGGGAAACTCCCGATGATGGTATCGCGTCCGGTCCTGGAGGCAAGCTGCTGGTACGCAGCCGCGGCTCCGATCTTTCGTTGATAAATGTTGATGGCACCCAGCGAGAGCTGGTGCATCCCGGGCTGCTCAACTACATCTCGAGGTCCAGTTGTGGCGACCGCTACCTGGTATTCGATTCTTACGAGGACAATCATCTGCGGTTGATGCGCACCGATGCGGACGGCGCGAATTACACGAAACTAGGCGACGATGTGCTTAATTCAGAATGTTCCCCCGATGGCAAGTGGGTGGTGTTCGATGACAGCCACAACCTTTACCGTGTCCCCATCGAGGGAGGATCCCCCGTGAAGGTCTTCAGTTCGTCCAGCATCGCGTCAGGAGCCGTTTCTCCGGACGGCAAATGGATCGCCTGCGCGTACCAGGAGCAGAGCCCGACGCCGGTAGCCAAGCTCGCGGTGATTCCGGCCGAGGGAGGCGCAGCGACCGCAACGTTTGTCCGGCCGCTGGGAGCGAATAGAATGCACTGGGCGCCCGATGGCAAAGGCGTGCAATATCTTTTGACCCGGCGCGGTGCGACGAACGTGTGGGAACAGCCGCTGGCCGGCGGAGCCCCGCATCCCGTTACGGATTTCACTTCGGGGCGCATCTTCGATTTTGGGTGGTCGCGCGATGGGAAGGAATTGCTACTGGCGAAGGGTGAAGAAACCAGCGACGTCGTGTTGATTAGCAACTTCCGGTAATTCGCCTGCGATTTTCCTGTGTGACCGTAACGAAGCCCCGGGGCCTATTCAATGCGGCGGACGGTCGGTGCGTCTTTGTGTCCCGGAGTGCGCGCGCCATGATTGTGCAGGATTGCTGCGGCGCGATTGGCGATTTGTTCGCTGTCGGCGCGCACGATCATCACAGCGGCGCCCTGCTTCACGTGCGTGGCGTAATATTCCTGATCGCCAATGTAGTTCGGTTGCTCGCCGGAAAGATCGCGCACTTCGGGCTTTTGCAGGGTGCCGTCTGCGCCGAATAGGCGCGCGAGGCGGCTGTGGTGCGCCTCGTGGGGTCTTGTCGCAGGCTCTCCGGGCGTGTCCGCGGTGCGCGCGTCCTCGTTAACATCGCTGATCACTTCCACTTGTTCACCGACGATGCCGGCCAATTCCAAATCTTGCACCGCTTCTTCCGCTTCCCGGTAGCCATCCATAATTCCCACTACGATGAATTGCATGATGAGGACCTCCCTGCAATAAAGATGCACCTAGTCTAATACACGGGGGCTCGCGCTCGACCACTTCAAGCAGTACGCCTCGTAAGTTGCGAGGCCGAATTCCACAGGGCGCATTGGAAAATCGCGAATCAGAGGTGTAGGATGGGTGATTCTGTCTAGCGACACGGAAAGCTGGTAATTATCTAGTGGCACAAACGATTGCATTGCCCTCGGGTGGTTCAACGAAACGAATTGGGATGGAGACGTGGATGAACCGCGTCCTGGAATTGGCGGATGCCGTACAAGAAGGTTGGAAAGCGAAGGACGTGCACGATCTGCGCGTGGCGTTGCGGCGCTGCCGAACGATGGCGGACACTTTGAGCGCAGTGAATCCAGACCGCGGATGGCGAAAACTGAAAAAGGACAGCCGCGAACTGTTTCGCTCACTGGGGGAACTGCGGGATACGCAAGTGGAGCAGGAATGGCTGAAGAAGCTTTCGACTGCCGACGATCCGGTGCGCAAGCTTCTGCTGAAGACTCTGGAGCAAGCCGAGAGCAAGCAACAGAAAGAAGCGGAGAAGGCGCTGGAGGATTTCGACCGCAAGAACTGGCGGAAATGGACCCAGAAGCTCGGCGATAAGGCGCGGTTCTTTCCGTCGGAGAGCGTGGTGTTTCAGCGGCTGGCTCTGACGCGTTTGAACGAAGCGGCTGAGCTTTACCAGCGCGCGCGCAAAGGACGCAGCCGCATCGCGTGGCACCGGCTGCGGATCGGGCTGAAAGGGTTTCGTTACACGCTGGAAAATTTCATGCCGCAGCGCTATGAACCCTGGTGCAAGAATTTGAAGCGCATCCAGGATTTGCTCGGCGAAGTGCACGATATGGATGTGTTGCGCAGCGAAATCCGGCGGCAGCGCGCGAAATTGCCCGAGGCGCTCGTGTTGCAGTGGTATCAGAAAATTGAAGACGCGCGAAAAACGCGCCTGGATGAATTCCGCTCCTTAATCGGCGGCAACGGAAGCGCAGCCACCAACGGCTCTGCCAGCCATTCGAGCAACGGGAGCGGCCACTCGGCGAACCACGGCAAGGAATCGCTCTGGCAGGTGTGGCGCGCCGGGTTCCAAAACATTCACATCGTACAAAGTTCTGAGCCCGGCGAAGCGCAGCGGCTTCAATCAGCGAGCTGACGAAGCATTCGCGGCGTCAAAATCCACCGCAGTTCCCACTTTCCGTGTGCGGCCGTGTATTCGAGGCACGCGACGCCCGCTTTTTTCAATGTGGTAAATACGCCGCGCGAGCCAGCGATGTGCGCGATCATCAAATCCAGCTGCGGCGCGTGGCCGAAGCACATCACTTCCTTGGCGCGCACACGAATCACCTCCTTGACGATTTCGGCCGGATTACCTGCGGGCTTCAACGCGTCGTGCGTGCGGATTTTTGCCAGCGCAAAGCCAAGAGTCTCGGCGAAAATCTCAGCGGTCTGCGCGGCGCGCACGTACGGACTGGTGATCAGCACATCCGGCTTCACGTGCAGGGCCTGAAGCCCGAGCGCGGCGGCGCGCGTTTTCTGCACGCCCTTCGCAGTGAGCGGACGCTCCGCTTCCGCGGGAACTTGTGGATCGTCGCGATTGACGGCGATCCCGTGACGCACAAGGTAAAGGATCATACCCCTAGGCTACCTTTTCTTTGCCTTGAGCGCGCCGAAATTCTGGTTTGAGGTGAAATTCGCGTTCGAAAAGGCTGGATTTGCGTTCCAGGCCCAAAAGGTCGAGGCGCGTGCCGTCCATTGCACGAATTACAAAGATGGCTTTGTGTCCGGAAATTTGGACGTCCACGCCGGCGATGCGCTGCGCGTGCTCGGATTCCAGTTTTTCGGCGATACGCAGCAGGCTGGTGAGCAGGCGCGCGTGACGGCGCCGTTCGCTGTCGAGGGCGGCGTAGGAGGCGTGCTCGAGTTCCGGCTCGGATTTCGAATTGTGGTAACGCACCACGGCGGCAACCATATCGCGACGCCAACCGCGCAGGCCGGGAATTTCTCCATTGCGAATCAGATACTCTCCGTGACGGTGATGCGATTTGCGCGAGACAAAATGCCCAACGTCATGCAGCAACGCGGAAATCTCCAGCACCAGGCGCAGGTCAGCTCCCATTTCGTGGATGGGCCGCAATTGATCGAAAAGAGAAAGCGCCAGGCGCCCGACCTGTTCGGCGTGCTGCGGGTTGTAATCCAGGCGGCGCGCGAACCAACGAGCGCTGGCGAGAAGCTCCGAGGCGCGGCCTTTTTCTTCTTCCGAAGTGATGCGCACGGAATACTGTTCGGCGACGAGGTCGAGCAGAATGCCTTCGCGGACGCCGACGCCGGGAACGAGCATCGTGCGCAGGTCGAGCCACTTGGCGAGCGTATTGAAAATAATCGCGGCGATGCCGATGACTTCCGCACGGTCTTTGCGCAGGCGGAAGACGCGCATGCGTCCCGGAATATCGAGGGCCAACATGCGCCAGGTCTGATCGCGCAGCAGGCGCGTATTGATCGCGGGAATACGCTCGATCGGCGGGCCTTGCGCAATGCGCACCAGCGCTTCGGCGTTTCCTCCGCACGCGACTGCGAGGGAACGGCTCAACCGGGGCGGAGAAGGCATCGCGCTGCGCAGCAATGAAAGAATGTGATGACGCAGGCGGTTGGCATTGTCTTCATCAATCGCGCCTTCGATGGAATATGTCTCCATCAGGCGAATGGTGCCGAGCGGCAAACCGATGCGATGTTCCAGAATGCCGCGCTGATAAAAATTCAGTTCCAGGCTGCCACCGCCGAGATCGAAAATCAGCCGCGGCTGCACGCGGTCGCCTAAAGCCCACTGCACGGCCGAGCAAACCAGCCGCGCTTCTTCCTCCCCGCTGATCACTTCGAGTTCGATGCCCGCCTTCCTGCGAATGCGCTCCATCAGTCGGCGGTAATTGCGGGCTTCGCGCGCGGCAGCAGTGGCCACGGCGCGGTATGCGCCCACATTGTATTGATCCATGCGATCGCGAAATTGGCGGAAAGCGCGCGCCGCGCGAGAAATCGTGGCGCCGGTAATGACGCGGCGAGTGAAAGCATTATGGCCCAGGCGCACGGCGGCGCGTTCGCTATCGAGAATTTCGATGTTCTTGGGCGAAGTGGCACGAGCGATGACGAGACGGATGGCGTTGGAGCCAGCGTCAATGGCTGCCAGTTGAACGGGAGCGGCCACTCGTTATCGCCAGAGTTGCGACAAGGCGTGCGAAGGCTTGTAGTGCGTGCTCCGGATGCCCAAGTGCAAGGCGATGCGTTTGCGCAACACCCTGTTCACCTCGGAGACGCTGCTTTCGCCGTCCGTTTCGATGAAACCGTGGCGCTTGGAAAGATATTCGAATTCGCGCTTGATCATGGACTGGTAACGAATGAAGGACTGGAACAAATCATTCGAGAGCGACATATCGCGGCCGGATTCCCAGTAGCTGATGGTCTGCGATTTTTTGAATTCGCGATCGAAGGCGACTTCGGGACGCACGTTGAGCCAGAAGGTCAGGTCCGGACGCAAAGCAGTTTCGTAAATGCCGTGGAGGTAATCGCGGCCGATGCCGCGGACGGCGGAGCGGGCAATCAGGGTGAAGATGTAGCGGTCAGCGAGAACGATTAACCCGGAACGCAGCGCTGGGAGAATACGGCGTTCGAGCTGATCGAAGAAATCGGTGCTGTACATCAGCGAAAGGGTCATGCGCGTGACGGCGTTTTCTGCAAGCAGGCCGTCAATATCTTCGCCGACGAGATAGGAGCGGCGCAGGCCCATCGTCTGCACGGCGAACCCTTCGGATTCGAGCCATTCGGTGAGCAGCGAGATTTGCGTGGAGCGGCCCGAGCCGTCCGTGCCTTCGATGACGATGAGCGTGCCGCTGAGCTCTTCGGGTTTTACTCCCGGCAGCGGTGTGCCATAAAAGCGCGAAGGCAATTCCGCGGCGGCGGCTTTCTTTTTCTTGTGCGGGCGGCCGTTCGAGCCGTCCGTTTTTGACGGATTTTTTGTAGCGCGGGTCATTTATTTTTTGGGCGCGAACTGCTGGAGCGAGATCCGTTCGCCGACAATCTGGCGCATGAGTTTTTGGAGTTTATTGACGCGCACGGTGCCGTCCATTAAAACGAAACGGTCGCTTTCGATCATCTGATCGTAATTATTGAGGATGCGTTCCTGGAAGATGCGGAAACTTTCGGCGCGGTCGAGCGAAATGCCAAGGTCCATACCGGCTTCGTAATATTTCAGTTTGGGGCGGCCGGCGACGATGCGGTTGACGGCGACGTCGAGCGGCGCGCGGAAATAAAACGTGATATCGGGAGTGGGCGCGAAGCTGTAAAGGTTGCGCAGCCAGTGCGGCGTGCAGCCGCGCGCGGCGTCGCGCGCAAACGCGGTGTAGATATACCGGTCAGCGAGCACAAGGTAGCCGCCGTGCAGCAGCGGCATGATCTGCCGTTCGCAGCGATCCGCGAAATCGGCGGCGTGCAACAGCGAAAATGTGGTGGGAGTCAGCAGCCGGCGCTGCTTGCCGCGGCGCGTGGCGGATTTCACCAGCGGCGAGGAATTCCACTCCGTGAAATGGATGCGGTAGCCGCCGATTTCCAGCCAGCGTTTCAGAAGGTAGAGCTGGGTGCTTTTGCCGGAGCCGTCAATTCCTTCCACTACCACCAGCGCGCCGGGATATTGGCGTTTGAGCGTCGGCTCTTTGATCGGGAGCGGCTCAATTGCGGCAGGAATTTCTGACGTAAGTATCCCCATTCGTGTGGAACCCGCTGACAACCCTCAATGATAACGCGGAACTAGAAGCCCAAATGTGAAAAAAGTGTTACAACCGAAGATTGGCGGCCTGACATTCGCAACGCCGCAATGGACACGGTAGCTTCTCGTGGACAGCGCGCAGTCAAGGCGCGAGGCCTTTGTAGTGGCGGTCTTTAGACCGCCATCGATCCGCGCGGCAACATCGATGGCGCCCTAAAGTGCGCCGCTACAAATGAAAAGCAAAGCATACGGACAGGGTGCACGGTACATGGCCACGAATTTTACGAAAGAATTGATGATGAAGCCGGGGAAAAAGGCAAAGCTCGCGAAGTTTGACCCGGACGACACGCTCGGTTGGGAGAAAGGCCATGCAATGAAGGCCAGCCTGGACAAAGCGATCAAGAAGCTCGATCACTTGCAATATCTTTTTTATGCGGATCGCAAGCACGCTTTGCTGATCGTGCTCCAGGGACTCGATGCGGCTGGGAAAGATGGCACCGTCCGGCACGTGATGTCTGGAGTAAATCCGCAGGGCTGCAGCGTCACGTCTTTCAAGGTGCCATCGCCGGAAGAAGCCGCGCACGATTATCTGTGGCGAGTACATCATGCGATTCCGGAATACGGCAATTTCGGGATTTTCAACCGCTCGCACTATGAGGATGTGCTGATCGTGCGCGTCCACAACTTGGTACCGAAAGCGGTATGGTCGGAGCGCTACGAGCAGATCAATCAATTCGAGGAGTATCTGGCCGACAACAACGTGAAGATCTTGAAATTTTTTCTGCATATCGGTAAGGAGGAGCAGAAGAAGCGTCTCATGGAGCGGGTGGACGATCCCGAGAAGCGCTGGAAAATTTCCGAAGCCGATTTCAACGAGCGAAAATTTTGGGACGATTACATGAAGGCGTACGAGGATGCGCTCGAGCGTTGCAGCACAAAGGTGGCGCCGTGGTTCGTGATTCCGGCCAATAAGAAATGGTTCCGCGATCTCGCAGTTTCACACATCATCGTGGAGACGCTGGACGAAATGAAGCTGAAATTCCCCGCGCCGACTATTGACCTGAAGAAGCTGAAGCAGAAGTAGCCCGCGTGATTGCGCCAGCGCGATTTCTGCTAGAATCGCTCGTCTTTTAGATTGTGCTCGGAACCTGGGGTGCGGGCGCAAGCAGAGTCGGCGGTCACCCGGCGGCCAATGACGGACAGAGCGGTATTCCCACGAAGCTTTTTGAAGACGTATCCGCAAGCAGCGCGGGCGGAAGGGTGCTTCATTTACACGGCGGACGGCCGCCGTTACCTGGACGCTTCCGGCGGCGCGGCGGTCGTGACGATCGGGCACGGCGTCGAAGAAATCTCGCGCGCGATGGCCGAGCAGGCCTCGCGCCTTGCCTACGTTCATTCCTCGCAATTTCAAACTGCCGTCGCGGAAAAACTGGCCGCGCGGATTCTCGCCCTTGCTCCGCGCGATATGCGCAAGGATGGTCGCGTTTATTTTACTTCTGGCGGTTCCGAGGCCACGGAGACTGCGCTGAAGCTCGCGCGGCAATACTGTATCGAACGCGGCGAAAAGAAACGTCATCGCGTCCTTTCCCGGCAGCAGAGTTACCACGGCAGCACGCTGGGAGCGCTTTCGGTTTCCGGAAATGTGCGCAGGCGCGAGCCTTTCGCGCCGATGCTGAAAGAATGGGGACACATCCCGCCGTGCTATTGCTACCGCTGCCCGTTCGGCCTGCGTTATCCGGAATGTAATGTGGATTGCGCGGACGAACTGGATCGCGTCCTGGAGCGCGATGGGTCCAAGGACGTGGCCGCGTTTATCTTCGAGCCGGTTTCCGGAGCGACGCTCGGTGCGGTAGCTCCTCCCGAAGGTTACGTTCAGCGCATCGCGGAAATTTGCCACCGCCACGGAATATTGTTGATCGCCGATGAAGTGATGAGCGGAATGGGCCGTACCGGTAAGCCCTTCGCGATCGAGCACTGGGGCGTGACGCCGGACATGATTCTGGTCGGGAAAGGAATCGCGAGCGGCTACGCGCCGCTGGGCGCGGTGATTGCGGCGGGGCACGTGGTGGAAGCAATTTCGCGGGGTTCCGGCGCGTTTCTGCACGGATTCACGTACAACGCGCATCCAGTGGCAGCGGCGGCGGGCAACGCGGTTCTCGATTACATCGAGCGCGAAAAGCTTTTTGAGCGCGTCGCGACCGTGGGCATGGAGCTGCGCGAGGCCCTCGACCCCCTGAAGAAGTTTTCCGTGGTCGGAGATATTCGCGGCACGGGCTTGCTCTTCGGCATCGAGTTCGTCAACGACCCAAAGACTCGCGAGCCATTTCCGGCGGACGCGCGCGTAGCCGCGCGGATTCAGGAAGATGCCTTCGAGGCCGGCGTCATGACCTACCCGATCCAAGGCTGCGTGGATGGAATGCGCGGCGATCACATCCTGCTGGCGCCGCCTTTTACGTTTACAACTGGCATGATTCATATGCTCGTGAGCGCGCTGGAACGCGCGATCGGAGAGCTGGAGAGAACTCATCTGGCCGGGGCAGGAGGCACATCTGCGTCGTCCTGACGGGGGCTTTCCACGCGGCCGCGACGATCAGCGGTGTGATGATCGGCCGCGTGCTTTTTCACCTGCGGCGGTAATCGTACTTTTCGGCGCGGCCGCACTGGCGCTGACGCTGGCTGCCGCGGACGTTGCGAAAATGCCTGGCTTTTCAGCGCAGGGCGCTGCGGCAGAAAACGCCACGGAGCATGCCTTCCGCGATTCGATATCCGCCGCCGAGATCATGAAGTTTCATCGCTACTTGACCGCGGAGCCGCACCCCGCAGGTTCCGCGCGCAATAACGACCTGGCGAAGTGGATGGCCGAGCAGTGGCGCGACCAGGGACTGGAAGACGTGACCATCCACGAATACGATGTACTGAATTCGAAGCCGCGCGAAATTTCCCTCGAAATGATCAAGCCGAAACACTTCCGCGCAAGCCTGCGCGAAGATGCTTACAGCGTGGACCCGGACACGAGCAATCCGAAAGTGGACGGCGCGTATCTCGGATATTCGGCATCGGGAGAAGTGACCGCGCCGGTGGTGTACGCGCACAGCGGCAATCCCGAGGACTACGATTACTTGCGGCAGCACGGAGTTGATGTGCGCGGCAAGATCGTGCTGGTGCGTTATTCGCTGCCGTACAGCTATCGCGGATTCAAAGCGTACACAGCGGAAAAGCTGGGCGCAGCCGCGATTTTGATTTATTCCGATCCCGCGGAGGATGGTTACACGAAGGGCGCGGTGTACCCGGACGGTCCGTGGGGACCGGAGAGCCACATCCAGCGCGGCGCGATTACCTACGATTTTCTCGAGCCGGGCGATCCGCTGACGCCGGGTTACGCGTCAGTGCCCGGCGCGCCGCGCATTCCGATCGAGCAGGCCAAGACGCTGCCGAAAATCATGGGCGTTCCACTCTCGTGGCGCGACGCGAAACCGCTGCTGGAAAAAATGGATGGTCCGGCGGCGCCGGCGGCGTGGCAGGGGGGATTGCCGATTAAATACCGGATCGGCGGCGCACGCGTGGTCGTGCACTTGAAAGTGGATATGGATACGCGCGTCGAGCCATATTACGTGACGGAAGCGCGCATCCGCGGCAGCGAAGCTCCGGACGAGTGGGTCATCCTGGGCAATCATCGCGACGCGTGGGTTTACGGCGCAGTGGATCCATCCAGCGGCACGGCCGCGATGCTGGAAATGACGCGCGGCCTCGGCAAATTGTTGCAGCAGGGAATTCGTCCGAAGCGCACGCTGGTTTTTTGCAGCTGGGATGGCGAGGAATACGCGCTGACGGGTTCGACCGAGTGGGCCGAACAATACGCGGATGAATTGAAGAAAAAAGCGGTGGCGTATTTGAATGTGGATGAGGCGACGTCCGGCAAGAATTTTCAGGGCGACGCAGTGGGTTCGCTTGCGCCGCTGCTGGTGGAAGTGAGCCGCACCTTGCCGGCTCCTTCGGGCGCGACTCTCTACGACGAGTGGAAACTCTCGCGGCAGGCGCAGCTCGGCGAAAAACAACCTGTGGCGGATTTCGATTTGGCGAACACGCGGATCGGCAGCGGTTCCGACCATACCGTGTTCCTGAATTATCTGGGGATTCCGGTGATGGGCTTGACGTTCGTGGGCCCCTACGGCGTTTATCATTCGTTGTACGATGATTTTTTCTGGATGAATCATTTCGGCGATCCGGAGTATCGCTATCACCGGCTGATGTCGCAGCTCTGGGGCGTGCTGGCGCTGCGCCTCGCGAACGCGGAAATTCTGCCCTTTGATTTCGAAAGCTACGCGCAAAATATCCGTCAATTCGTAGTGGACTTGAACCTCGCGAACCGCGTCAATGGACACATAGACCTCGGTGCGTTACAGCAGCACGTGGCCGATTTCGAAGCCTCCGGCCGCGAACTGAACGCCGCAGCGGCGCGAGCGATTGCCAGTGGGCGCATGGACGTTGCGCACGCCGCGCTGGTCAATAGCGAATTGATGCAGGTCGAGCGAAACTGGTGCAATCCGGAAGGAATGCCGGGTCGGCCGTGGTTCAAGCATTCTTTGTACGCGACGCGTTACACGTACGCGCATCTGGAATTGCCGGGATTGACCGAAGCGGCCGAGGCCGGCAACTGGCCAGTGCTAGCGCAACAGACGACAATTCTGGAAAGCGAGCTCGAAAAAAACACCGCGCTCTTGAAGCACATCAAGAATGAGTTGGATTCCATTTCAGAGGCCTCGAAGCCATGAAGCGTCTCTCAGTCATATTTTTTGCTCTACTTTCGGCGCTGGCAACGGCTGCGGCGGTGCACGCGCAGACAGATCCCCGCGCGCGGCAACTCGGCGTGCCGTTTGAAGGAACGCCGGGACCGCTCGATGCGATCACCGACGTGAAAGGTGTAGAAGTCGGATACCGTACCCTCATTTCCGGCGACGGGAAACTGGTGGTCGGCAAGGGACCGGTGCGCACCGGCGTCACCGCAATTTTCCCGCGCGGGAAGCAGAGCCTCGATCCCGTTTTCGCCGGGTGGTTCACGGAAAATGGCAATGGCGAAATGACCGGAACGACCTGGGTGCAGGAATCAGGTTTTCTGTATGGTCCCGTGATGATCACCAACACGCACAGCGTCGGCGTAGTGCGCGACGCGGTGATCGCCTGGCAATTGAAATATGGCACAGCGCTGCCGCTCGAGGACTGGTGGTCGCTGCCGGTGGTCGCCGAAACTTGGGACGGCTACTTGAACGACATCAACGGCTTTCACGTCACAGCCGCGGACGCCGACGCAGCAATGCAAGATGCCCACGGAGGTGCGATCGCCGAGGGCAACGTCGGCGGCGGCACCGGAATGATCTGCTTCGAGTTCAAAGGCGGTACGGGCACCGCATCACGAAAATTGCCTGATAAACTGGCTGGGTATACCGTGGGCGTGCTGGTGCAATGCAATTTTGGCACGCGCCACCTGCTGCGCATCGCGGGTGTTCCGGTGGGATATGAAATCACCGGCAAGAAGATCTGGGGCGACGACACCGGCTCGATTATCGTGGTGGTTGCGACGGACGCGCCGCTGCTGCCGAGCCAGCTGCAGAGGATCGCGAAGCGCGTCACCCTGGGACTTGGCCGGCTGGGCAGCATTTCGGGGGACGGTTCCGGCGATATCTTCATCGCGTTTTCTACCGCGAATCGCGGCGCGGGAACGGAGCTGAAGAAACCGGTGACCGTGCAAATGCTGCCGAACGATCGCATGGATGCGCTTTTCGAGGCCACAGTGCAGGCCACGGAAGAAGCGGTGGTGAACGCGCTGGTTGCGGCCAGGACGATGACCGGCGCCGACGGGCACACCGTGGAGGCTTTGCCGCACGACCGGCTACGCGAGGTTCTGAAGAAATACAACCGGCTGGCCGAACGACAATAACCTGTCGCTGGGGAGCGACATCTAAAATGGAGGGGGACTTAATATATGAGAGCTTTTCTCGTTGGAATCATAGTCGCAGTGATCCTCATTTTTGCCGGCGGATATTATCTGTTGAAGCAAGGATACGTGGATTTCAGCGCCGATCATGAACCTTCGCATGCGGAGATGCACCTGGCGATGGCGGCCGTGGACGCCTCCACGGACCGCAATGCGCCGCAGGTGAAGAATCCGCTCACCGCTAACGAAGATACTCTAGTGGCGGGCGCGAAATTATTTATGGACCACTGCGCGGGCTGTCACGGATTGCCATCGAATCCGGACACGCAGTTCGGGAGGTCGTTTAATCCTCCGGTGCCGCAATTTTTCAAGGAAGCTCCGGATATGCCGGAAAACCAGAATTTCTACATCATCCAGCACGGCATTCGCTGGAGCGGAATGCCTGCGTGGAGCGGCACGCTCAATGACACGCAAACCTGGCAACTGGTCACGTTTCTGAGCAACACCGAAAAACTTCCGCCGGCGGCGCAGAAGGAGCTGGAGCCTGCGGCGACCGCGGCAGCGGCTCCCGTACCGGCACCCGCGGCAACCAAACGCTGAACAGGAACGCGAGTTTGCCACGCGGAAAAACAGAGAGCCACCGGGCGCGCACTCCTGCTAGAATTTGATTATCGCTGAAGATTCGGATACGGTTTAAGTTTGCGCGCAGCGGAATTTCGGCTGCCGTAGCGCTGCGCTCGCGCGTCCGGCGATGAATTCAGCAAGCGTTCAACCAACGGAGGGTACGTTCGATGTCTGATGCAGTTGCGGAGAAGGTGATCACCACGCTGGCGTCCGTAAAGCGCATCCCGGCGGACAAGATCACCCTGGAAACGAATCTGCAGGACTTGGGCATCGACTCGCTGGACGTATTCACGCTGCTCTTCGAACTGGAAAACGCATTCAAGATTTCGATACCGGACGACGACGTGCGCTCCCTGCGCACGGTGAATGACGTCGTGGACGGCATCAAGAAGCTGCTGGCCGCCGCGCCTCCCAATTCCTCGCTGGGTTCGGCTACTCCCGCGGATTGACGAATGGCGCCGCGCCGAGTCGCTGTTACCGGGCTGGGAATCATCTCTCCACTGGGATTAAACCTGCAGGAATGCTGGATCTCGCTTAGCAAGGGGCTTTCCGGAATCGGGCCTATCAAGACCGTGGACTGTTCCGCGTTGCGTTTCCAGAATGGCGCTGAGGTGCGCGGCTACGACCCGCTAAAGCATTTCGAAGGTGGCAAGGACAATTACATTGACCGTTTCGCGCAATTTTCCGTGGTGGCGGCTCGCGAGGCTTTGCGCGATTCTGGCGTGCAATTGACCCCCGAGCTGCGCGAAAATTCTGCCATTGTCTGCGGTTCCGCCGTCGGCGGGCAGGCGGCGATCGAATCGGGCTTCGAAGATTTGTGGGTTCAGGGACGCGGGCGCGTCCACCCTCTGACGATTCCCAAGACCATGGCCAACGCCGGCGCAAGCCACATCGCGATGGATATCGGTCTCAGTGGGCCGACCTACACGGTTTCAACGGCGTGTTCCTCGGCGAATCATGCGATCGGCCAGGCGTTTCGCCTGGTGCGCGACGGGCTGGCCGATCTCGCGATGACGGGCGGCAGCGAAGCGATGTTTACGATCGGCATGTTGAAGGCGTGGGAAGCGATGCGCGTGGTGGCGCCGGATACCTGCCGCCCTTTCAGCAAGGACCGCCGCGGGCTGATCCTTGGTGAAGGCGGCGCGATGATGGTCCTCGAGCCAATGGATGCGGCCAAGGCACGCGGCGCAAAAATTTACGGCGAAATCTGCGGCTTCGGGATGACCGCGGACGCGCACCACTTGACCCAACCGACCGTGCAAGGTCCGGCGCGCGCGATGAGCGGCGCCCTACGCGAAGCGGGTCTTGCTCCCGAGGAAGTCGGCTACATTAACGCGCACGGCACCGGGACACCCGGCAACGATCCGGTGGAAAGCAGCGCCATTCGCGAGGTTTTTGGCGCGCATGCGGACAAGATCGGCGTCAGCTCGACGAAATCCATGCATGGCCACGCGCTGGGCGCGGCTGGCGCGCTGGAAGCGGTGGCCACGGTGCTCGCGCTGCATCACGGGATTTTGCCGCCCACCGCGAATTACAACGAGCGCGACCCCGAGTGCGACCTCGATTACATCCCCAATCAGCCGCGCGCCTTGCAGGTGGGCGCCGCGCTTTCGAACTCGTTCGCTTTCGGCGGCTTGAACGCCGTCATCGCTTTCCGCGCCGTCCCGCATTGATTTCTTACTTCTCCTATATTCGCAAATCCGTCGCAGCGGTGTCCGCCCCGCCAGAATCGAGCCGCCGGCGCAACTGGGCTGTTCAGCGCAGGGCTCGAACATCTGACACCGCGGCGAGGCGCCATCTGGGAGTGCGGCGGCTTGCCGCCGCTTTTTGCGGCGTAAGAATAAGCAACAGCGCGAATCAGAAGAAGCAAGCCCACGCACACCACAAGGTTTGATGCAGATGCAGAGTGGCACCACGTTGCGTTACACTCGCGCGGCGAGACAAACGAAAAATTCGGGAGGTGCCTCGATGGCGACAGCTGGCCAGCAACAACACGATGTAGACGTTTCCGAAAAAGTTTTTGCCAACGCGCCGAACATGCTTATGCTGTGCCTCACAGCCATCGGCCTGATCAAGATCTACACGCGATTTGAAAAGATCACGACCTTGGCGGACAACTTTCTTTCCTTCGTCTCGCTGGGATTCCTGGTCGCGACGATTCTCGCCTACATGGCGCTGCGCTCGGAGAGCCGCCCGCGCAGAGTCAAGCTGGCGCGCGTGGCGGACCTCATGTTTCTGTGGTCGCTGGGATGTGTCGGCGCGGTAGCGTTGTTCGTGACGTTTAGTTTGGCGGGTTAAGCGCGCGGGCTAGAGCAGGCCGCGGAAGATCGGCAGAATCGCGCCCCACGGGCCGGGATTGGGGGTCCAACCGCGAGTGAGTTCATCGGCGAGCGTCAAAGAGACCAGGATCGCCAGAAAGAAAAATCCCGCGACGATCACGATCTTCGTCAGACCGCTGCTGTATTTCACGTGCATGAAGAAGAGAATCACCAGCAGCGCTTTCGCGACGGCGATAGCCAAGGCCACCACGGTGTTCCATTCCGCGCCCAGATCCTTATAGGCAACCGCAGTCGTAAGCGCGGTGAGGCAGAGTAACGCGACGAATATTCCGAGGTAGGTTTTCACCGGGACGATATGTTCGGACATTAGTGGCCTCCGCCAATGATGTAGCGCCCACCGATCAAGTAAAGCAGCGGAAACAGGAAGATCCACACAATATCCACGAAGTGCCAGTACAACCCGGTAACTTCCAGCGGCGCGTAGTATTCGGAATTGAAGCGGTTGCGCCCGGCCATGAACATCAAAACGATCAGAATCCCGCAGCCGATGATCATGTGCAGCGCATGCAAACCGGTCATGAAAAAATAGAACAAGAAAAACATCGGAACGTGCGATCCGGCCGCGCCCCATTCCGGGCGAATGATGAAGCCGAAGCCGGGGATCAAATGTTCGGTGTAATCCGCGCGCCACTCGAAATTGAATTTCAGGAAAAGGAAGAGGACGCCCAGGACCAAGGTCAGCACCAGGAACATGATCTGCTGATTTTTCTTCTTGCCGGACTGCGCGGCATGGATGGATAGAGCCATGGTCAAGCTGCTGGCGATCAGCACGGCCGTGTTGGTGGCGCCGAAATCGACTTTCAGCAGGCGGCTGCCGATTTCGAACGAGTGCAAGTAGAGCGAGCGGTAGACGATGTAGGTGGCGAAAAGGCCGCCGAAAAACATGATTTCGGTGACCAGGAATACCCACATGCCGAGGCTGTCCGCCTCGCGCTGCTGCTCCATGTCTTCGAATTGATGCGCGAACCCCTCGGGCTGCGCGCTATGTGCAGCCATATCAGCCACGATGCGCTCCAGTGGTTCCTGCGTAGTCGTAAGCTTCTTCGGTGACGATCGGAATCTCCTCAAAATTTTCCGTGGGCGGTGGCGAAGGCGTTTGCCATTCCAGGCCTTTTGCGCCCCAGGGATTGGGCCCGGCCACCGGCCCATAGCGAATGGACCAGATCAAATAGATGAGCGGAATCAGATAGCCGATGCCGAGAATGGAAGCGCCGGCGGACGACATCACATTCAAAACCTGGAATTCGCCGGGATAGACCGCATAACGCCGCGGCATGCCCAGATATCCGAGCACGAATTGCGGAAAGAAAGTCAGGTTGAAGCCGACGAAAATCACCAGCGCGGCAAAGCGCGCCCAGCCGTCCGGATATAAGCGCCCGGTTATTTTCGGCCACCAGAAATGGATGCCGCCGAGATACGCCATTACCGCGCCGCCGACCATGATGTAGTGAAAATGCGCGACGATGAAGTAGGTGCCGTTGAGGTGCACGTCCGTCGCCAGCGACGCGAGAAACAATCCCGTCAGGCCGCCCATCGTGAACAGGCCGATGAAGCCGAGTGCATAAAGCATGGGCGCGTCGTAGGAGATTGATCCTTTATAAAGCGTGGCCGTCCAGTTGAACACCTTCACCGCCGACGGAATGGCCACCAGAAAGCTCAGGCAGGAAAAAATCAGTCCGGCGTAAATGGACTGGCCGGTGACGAACATATGATGTCCCCACACCAGGAAGCTGATCACCGCGATCGCCAGGCTCGAGAAAGCCACGAAGCTGTAGCCGAAAATGCGCTTGCGCGAAAAGCAGGTGATCAGCTCGCTCATCACGCCCATGCCGGGAAGAATCATGATGTACACGGCGGGGTGCGAATAAAACCAGAAAAGATGCTGGAACAGGATGGGATCGCCGCCGATCGCCGGGTCGAAGATGCCGATGTGCAAAAGGCGTTCGAGGCCAAGCAGGAACAGGGTGATAGCGATCACCGGCGTGCCGAGAATGAAGATGATGCTGGTCGCATACATCGCCCAGATAAAGAGCGGCAAGCGGAACCAGGTCAACCCCGGCGCGCGCATCTTGTGAATCGTGACGACAAAATTCAGCCCTGTGAGGATCGAAGAGAACCCGGTGATGAATACCCCCAGCGCCGTTGGAATCACGCTGGTGTGCGAGAAGGTGCTGCTATAGGGCGTGTAGAACGTCCACCCCGTATCCACGCCGCCGGAAATGACGGCGTACAGCGTGAAGCCCGCACCGATGATGTAAATGTACCAGCTCAGCAGGTTGAGGCGCGGAAAAGCCAGATCGCGCGCGCCGATCATCATGGGGACAAGGAAGTTCCCCAGCGTCGCGGGAATCGAAGGCACCAGGAAGAAAAACACCATGATCACGCCGTGCATGGTGAAAAGCTTGTTGTAGGTCTCCGGAGCGACCAGCGCGCCCTGCGGCTCGATCAAATGCAAGCGCATGAGCACGGCGAAAAAGCCGCCGACGAAAAACATCAGTGTGATCGAGCCCAGGTACAGCAGCGCAATGCGCTTGTGGTCCGTGGTCAGCAGCCAGGACTTCACGCCGTAGTTCGCGTTCAGGTAATTAACGCGTGAACTGGCTGGAACGTCCTGGCCGGGTGGCTCGGCAATGAGAGTGGTGCTCATTTCGCGTTGGTCTTCCTTTCTTCCGCTCCGAGGGATTTCACGTATGCGATCAGTTGCAGCACCTGCTCCTCGTTGATCTGCCCCTGGAAGGTGGGCATGATCGGCGGATAATTGGGCAACAAGATAGAATTGGGATTCACGATCGCCTGGCGGATGAGCGTTTCATCCACCACTTTCATGTCGCCGCTGCGCAGCTTTTCCGGCTTCCCGTAGAGGCCGACCAGAGAGGGCCCGCGGCCGGTACCCTCCGCAACGTGGCAAGTGACGCAGCCGAGTTGCGTGAAGAGCCGCTCGCCCGTTTGTGCCATGGATTCGTTTTTCGAACCGCCGGAAAGCCATGCCGCGTAATCCGAGTCGGACATCACGTACACCCAGCCGATCATTTCAGCGTGGTCCGCGCCGCAGTACTGTCCGCAGAAAATGTGGTACGTGCCAATTTTGGTGGCCTGGAACCACAGCGAGGTATAACGGCCCGGAACCGCGTCCTTCTTGACGCGGAAGGCGGGAATGTAGAAATCGTGAATCACGTCGTCGGACGTCAAGGTGATGCTGATAGGCACGTTCACCGGCACGTGCAGCTCATTGATTTCGCGCACGCCTTCGGGATGCTGGATGTGCCACATCCACTGCTTGCCCACCACGAATATTTCCGTGGCAGCTTCGGGCGGCCGCGAATTTTCGAAGTAGAGGCTCGACGCCCACACAAAAATGAACACGGTGATCAAGGTGGGGACGATCGTCCAGGTCAATTCCAGGCCCAAATGCTCCTTGGTATCCGGAGGGATTTCATCCGGGGAGCGCCGGCGGTACTTGATCATGAAAAAGAAAATAGTGGAGAAAATCAGGATGGTGAAAAACAGCGTGATCACCGTAAGAAAGAAATAGAGGTGATCCACGCCCTCGGCGATGGAGGAAGCAGCCGTCGGCTTGATCGGAATCAGCGCGCCTACCGCGGCCAGGGACTGCAGACTCGATGGAATCAGACCGTTCATAATCTCTCTAAAGCTGCCTTTCGCGGGCCGGCGGCCGCGTGCCGCGGCGCGTCCGCGTTCATGCCTTTCTTCCGGGCAGCGCGTAATGCTCGCCGCGGAACAAAACCAGCACCAGCGCGCCGAGCACCAGCAAAGTAACCGCGCCGCCCGCCTGGATCACGTGCGAAATCAGCAGGCCGTATTTTCCGGTGTGCGGGTCGTAGTGATAGCAAAACAGCAAAATCGCATCCACCGGCGACCCGATTTTTCCTTCGGAAGCTTCGTCGAGGCCCAGCCGCAAATCCCGCGAAGGGAACTGGATGCCGTAGAGATAGCGCGAAATTTTTCCTTCGGGCGTCAGGATCATGATCGCGCTGGCATGCGCGAACTGCTTCGTTTCGGGATCGTACGCGTAGCGGAACCCGACGGCATCCGCGAGCTGCTTGATTTGCGGCTCATCGCCCGTCAGGAAATGCCATCCCTGCGCCGCTCCGAGCCGGCCGTACATTCCCGTGTACATCTCCTGCTTCACTTCCGCGAGCACGTGGCCTTCGCTGGGATCAATGCTCACCGTGACGACGTTGAACTGCTTGCCGATGTCCAGCGGCAGCTCTTTCAGCCCCGATTCGACGCCGTTCAAAATCTGGGTGCAAAGCATCGGGCAGTTGTAATACACCAGCGTCAGGATCACGGGCTTCTGCCCGAAATATTGGCCGAGCTGCACCGTCTGGCCGTGTTCATCGCGGAAAGTAAGATTTAGTGGAACGGATTGATTCAGCTTCTGGTCAATGCCGACCTGCTTCAGCAGATCGGGGCGCACGCCGACGCTTTGCATGGGGTCGGACGCAAGCTGCGCGGCGGCGGTGGAAGCCAGCACAAGCGCCACGAAGGCCAGGGCGAGCGCCGCCAGCACTTTATTTCGTAAACCGGATTTGGTAGACACGAACACTTCCTCTGCGCCCTCTCAAATTAGCGAACCGCACAAAATCTGAAGCTGCATCACAATCGCAGCGAACCACCTGCCAGCAGCAAGCGGCTAGCGCTTCGCTTCCTGGCTCATTTCCTGATCCGAATCGCGCTCGATGACAAACCCGCACGGCCCCTGCGCATCCGTCACCTTCGGCACGAACGGCATCGGATTGCTCACGCCCTGCGGAACGTCGCTCGCAGCGCGCGCCGGCAGCCCTTGCTGCATTATCAAGTCCATCGCACGATCCACCGGGATGCGCACCACGCCGTTGTGCTGATCTTCCCAGCCGTAACTGTTCAGTGTGGCTAGTTGCTGCACGCAATAGGCGTGCAGGTCGGCGCGCGGCTCCACTTGCAGGCGCGGCCGCGGCGGCAACACGCGCGCGTTTTCAAAAGGCGAAGCCGGCCGCCCCAGGCTCTGCTCCTTGCCGTAAAAACCAAACAGCCACCGCATGGCAAAAAAGACGACGACCATCACGATCGCCAGCGCCACCGCCCATTTCGACAAGCTGCGCGGACTCGCGTCGCTGTGCTCGTAACCCTCGTTCGGCGCGCCGTGCGGGTCGTGCCCGGGCCCGTGTTTAGTCTCCATGCTCATGCAGGAGCTCTCCTTCAAAGCGCGGGTCGTGCAGCGGCAGCAACGGCATTTTCTTCACTTCGCGAAAATACATGTTCACCCAGATGAAGCCGATGCCGGCGATGAACAAAATATCGAGCAGCAGCGAGCCGAAATGCGGGTGATCTTTTTCGTAGGCGGGAACGATGAGCCAGTACACGTCCACCGTGCTGAGAATCAGCATCAAGGCTGCCACTTTCACCAGCCGCTCCACGCGCCGCTTGATGTTGCGCTGCAAGAGCAGCAAGAAAGGCAGCGCGAAATGCAGAACGATCAGAATCACGGCCACCACCGCCCAGCCGCCGAATGCCCGCGTCATGTACCAGGGAATTTCGTCCTTGATGTTGCCGGACCAGATGATCAGGAACTGCGAGAACGAAAGGTAGGCCCACAACATCGTGAACGCCAGCATCAGGTTGCCCAGGTCGTTGTACTGCCCGGCAGTGACGTTCTTGAAGGCAGGATCGTCCGACATCCGGCGCACCACGAAAACGATGAAGGACATCGCCGTAAGCGCCCCCACGATCATGAAAATCATTCCATAGATCGTCGAGAACCATTGCGGCTCAAGCGACATCACCCAATCAATCATCGAGAACGAAACCACAATGCCCCAGAGAATCAGGCCAGGTCCGCTAAAGGCTTCCAGTTTCTTGGCGGTGGCCGGATCGCCGGTGCGGTCCTGCTCGCGGGACCACTTATTCAGAAAATAAGACAGCGTGAACAAAATCAGGAAATAAATCACGACGCGCACCACGAAAAATTGTGGCGTCAGATACGCCAGCTTGAAGCGAAAGTTCGGATCGCCGGCCATTTCTCCGTAGGAGGTGACCCAGGGATAGATAATCTTCATCCCCAGCAAGATCGGGAGAAAGAGAACCGCCATCACGCCGAACGTGCGCGAGCCCGCTTCGAGCAGCCGCCGGATGGGGTAACCCCACCAGCCGCCCGTAAGGTGATGCATCATCAAAATCGCCGTGCAGCCCAGAGGAATCATCAGCCAGTAGACGTAGCCGACGAGGTAGGCGTGCAGCAGTTGACTGAACATGCTCATTGCGATTGTCCTGGCGTTTGAGATTGTGGCTGCGACAGCTTTTCGCGCTGGTCCGCCGGCACATCCTGCAGCGTGGCGTGCTGGCTCAATTGCAGCACGCGGATGTAAGCCGCGATGCGCCAGCGATCTTCGGGATCAATCCGCGACGCGTAGCTGTACATCGAGCCGAAGCCGTTGGTCATCACGTCGAAGAAGTGCCCGACGGGCGCCTGGCGCAGCCGGTCAATATGATACGAAGGCGGAGGCGGAAATCCGCGGAGCACGATCACGCCGCGGCCGCTGCCGGTGTAATCGTGGCACGGCGTGCAATAAATGTTGTAGCGCTGCCGGCCGCGCTCCAGGTCTTCGTGCGTGATGGGGAAGGGGAAACGGTTCGACTCGACTCCGTTTTCCTTGCCCGTGTAAAGCAATTCGTCGAGGCGCAGATGGCCGCGCGCCACGGTCCCCGGGACTGGTTGCCGTTCCGAGCGCCCGTCGTCAAAGAACGTGGTGGGGTCGTACGGCAGATATTTCGGCTGGATGTGCATATCCAGGCGGCAGCCGGAGAAGAGCAGTGCCGCCGCGGCCAGCACAGCGATACCGGAAAAGCGTGCGCGCGCGCAGCGGGTGGATGCGAATTGTGAGCTAGACTTCAACTTCAAACACTCCGTGCGGGTGCAAACTCTCCAGGAAGTTCTTCGTTCCCGCCAGATCGAATTTCTTGTCGCGCTTTTTCACTACCAGGAAAAAGCGGTCTTTCGAAGCCAGCGCGAAGCGCGCCACGTTGAAAACCGGATGATAGGGAGTAGGCAGGCCGTTCATCGCGAGCATTCCAAAGACGGCGCAGAGAGCCGCGCCCAGCACCGTGAGCTCAAAGGTAATCGGAATGAACGCGGGCCAGCTATTGTGCGGCTTGCCGCCGATGTTCAAGGGATAGCTGATCACGTTCGCGTAGTACTGCATAAAAAATCCGGTGAGGCCGCCAAGCAATCCCCCGATAAAGACGACCACGGGGAGAACCGTGCCGTGAAAGCCCACCGCTTCCGCCAAACCCTCGATCGGCAGCGGCGAAAACGCGTCAATGCTCTTGTAGCCCGCATCGTGGGTACGTTGCGCGGCGGCGAGAAGCTCTTCGGGCGTCTCGAATTCGGCCAGCAATCCATAAATAGGCTTGCGTTTCATCGCTCTACTCGTGAATCTCCTGATTCGGGTTGCGTACCCGCGCGAGGTACGTGGTGCGCGGGCGCGTGTTCAAATCGTCCAACAAGCTGTAATTGCGCGTTTGCGCTTTCAGCTTTGCGACGCGGCTATTGGGATCGTTGATGTTGCCAAAGACCAGCGCGTTCGCCGGGCACACGGCCTGGCAGGCGGTGATGATTTCGCCGTCCTGCACGCTGCGGTTTTCTTCCTCGGACGTGATTTTCGCGGCGTTGATGCGTTGCACGCAGTACGTGCACTTTTCCATCACGCCGCGGCTGCGCACGGTCACGTTTGGATTGCGCATGCCGAAAAGGCTGGGCGTGGTGTAGTCCGAGAACAGCAGGAAATTGAACCGCCGCACTTTATACGGGCAGTTGTTCGAGCAATAGCGCGTCCCGACGCAGCGGTTGTAAACCATTTCGTTCAAGCCCTCGGGGCTGTGCACCGTGGCGCCGACCGGACAGACGACTTCGCACGGCGCATTTTCGCAGTGCATGCATAGCACCGGCTCGTAATAGGTTTCGGGCGCGTCAATGTCGCCGCGGAAATACGTGTCTATGCGGATCCAGTGCATCGCGCGGCCCTTCATTACCTGTTCCTTGCCGACGACGGGAATATTATTTTCCGCCTGGCAGGCGACCACGCATGCATTGCACCCCACGCACTTGTTCAGGTCCACCGACATGCCCCAGGCGTAGCCCTCATACTTGTAGCCGGGATAAAGCGAAAGCCCCTTGGTGGCTTCTTCGCGCGGGTCCTGCGCGAAATTCGGATTCTGGCGGTACTCGTAGAGCGTCGCGATGCGCACCAAATCGCGGCGCGCCTCTTCCACAGCTTCTTTTTCGACCGCCGGGTGGCCGTCCTGATCAATGACGTACTGGTGCTGAAAGACGGCGAAATAATATTTGTCACCCGTCTTCTGGATTTTCAGCCCCGTTGCGATCCAGGGCGTCGCGGAAGCGCGAATAAAATTGGCGTTGAAGCCGGGTCCGGTGCCGACGTGTCCGGAGCGGCGGCGCCCGTAGCCGAGATGTAGTGTGACGGAATCGTCCGCGTGGCCGGGAACGATGAAGACGCCCGCTTTGGTTTCGCGCCCGCCAACCTGCAGCGATACATAGTCGCCGGTTTCTAGGCCCAGTCTCTGCGCGGTGGCCGTGCTGACCATCGCGGCGTTGTCCCAGGTGAGCCGCGTATTCGGCTTGGGCAATTCCTGTAGCCAGCCGCTATTGGCGAAGCGGCCGTCGAACGTGGTCGGATCAGGCTTGAAAACAATTTCGAGGCCTTCCGCGGCGCTCTGACCCTGGCTCGAAATGGCCACGTGCGATTGATTCAATCCGGCGGGAGTGGTGAACGCAGTGCCGGCCATCAGCCCGTCATGCAGCGAGCGTTCCCAGAACGCTTCGAAGGCTTTGTCTTTTTCCGGGCGCTGGCCTGCCCAGTAGTCGCGGATGATGTCGTGCGCCGGCTTGCCGGAATCCTTGGTGAGAAGCGAAATAATTTCGTACGGCGAATGGCCATCGTAAAGCGGCTGAATGAGCGGCTGAATCACGCCGATGGTCCCGTCATAGGCTCGCGCGTCTCCCCACATTTCCAGGAAGTGCGCGGCCGGCACGTGCCAGTGGCAGAGTTCCGCGGTCTCGTCGTAATACAGGCCGGAATGAACGCGGGTAGCGACTTTCAGAAGCGAAGGTCCGAAATCGAAATCGACCGGCGCGTCGTAAACAGGATTGCCGTCACCCAGCATGAAAAGCAGTTGCACTTTGCCGGCGTTGATGTCGTTGACCAGGTCGCGAAGCGATTCGAGTTCGTTCACCGGATTCGCCTCAATCGGCTCGGTGAAATAAACCGTTTTGCCTGTGTTCCCCAGCGCCTCGTTCATGGCAAACGCCAAAGCGTGCACCGCAGGCGGTTGTTCTTCTCCGGCAATCACCAAAGACTTGGCGCGATGGTCGGTAAGATCTTTCGCCACCACGCGAGTCCAGTCTGCGGGAATTTTGCCCGCCCCGGAGCCGCCGGCGTTCACATTCGGCACCGAAACGGCGGCAGCAAGCTGGCGCGCAAACGCTTCAACGTCCGAAGCGCGGATCGCTTTGCGATGGTCGGCGATGGCGCCGGTGCTCGTGGTCATGCTCTCGACGACGTACAGGCGATTCAGTGTGGAGGAAGGACCTTCAATCGCGCGGCGGGTAGCAAAGTCGTGCGCGTAGCGAACGTGGCCCGGCCCCGAAGAAATGAAATCGGCATCGAGCGAGACGACCACATCCGCCTGGTCGAAGCGATAGACGGGATTCATGGGCTTGCCGAAGACCGTACGCGTCGCCTCACGCACATTGTCCCGGCCGCACTGCTCGTATTGATGCCATTTAGCCTGCGGAAATTCCGTAAGCACGGAACGAATCAGCGCAGCCAGGCTCGGCGAGGTGACCGTGTCGGTAAGAATGCGCAACCCCGGGCCGCCTTCCGCAAGCTGCGATTTCGTATTGCCCATCGCGGTGACAAATGCGCCCCAGTCGCTGATGCGCCCTTCATGCTCGATCGTTTGCGAACGGTCCGGGTCGTAAAGGCCCAGCGTCGCAGCTTGCGCGAAGACGTCAGTGCCGCCGAGGCTGCCGGGATGCTCAGAATTTCCCTCGATCTTCGTCGGGCGCCCCATGTGGCTTTCCACCAGCAGACCCGCAGCGACTCCTGCCAGAGGCATGGACGTAGCGTAAAAGAGCGGCTTGCCCGCCACGATTTCCTCGGGCGCCTTCACGTACGGAACAATCTTCTGCGTCGGCAGCTTGGTGCAAGCGCTCAAGCCGGCCAGCGCCGCCGAGGCCGCCGCGAGCTTCAGCACGTCGCGACGGTTGATGCCCTGCGGATCCTTCTCCGGATCGTGCGGGAATTCATTTTCCAGGAACTCGCGGTATTCCTTGGTCTCCGCCAGCTGCTCGAGGCTCTGCCAGAAACGTTTGCCATTCTCCTGCGCGAGTTTCGCGCGCACGGCCGCCAGGTCTACGGAAGTCGGAAGATTCGGATTGGAGTCGGAGCTCATTTTTATTCAGTTCGCCTTCACCGGTGACAGGTCCAACAGCTGGTCAAACTTTGAATTTTATATTCCTTCACGAGACGCCGGCCCAGTTCGAGCTGGTTCGATGGCGTCACGTAGCCGGGATCGAATACCTCGGACTTCGGCCGCACATACTTTGCCGGATTGCGGTGGCAGTCCAGGCACCATTCCATGTACAGCGTATTGGCCTTCCACATCAGAGGCATCTCGGCCACCTGGCCGTGGCAAGTGGTGCAGCCGATGCCTTTGCTCACGTGAATGCTGTGATCGAAGTACACAAATTCAGGCAGGGCATTCACGCGCGTCCAGGAAATGGATTTATCGTCGCGGTAGCTGGCGCGCACCGGCTCGAGCATCGGCGCGTTCGTCCAAATCTGCGAATGGCAAGTCATGCACGTCTGCGTCGGCGGAATTCCCGCGAACGACGATTTTTCCACAGTCGTGTGGCAATAGCGGCAATCAATCCCCAATTCACCGGCGTGGTGCTTGTGGCTGAAAGGCACGGGCTGCTCGCGCGCTTCATTCACGCGCGTGTAGAACGGCGACAATTCAATGCGGTACAGCACCGCGCCGAGGATCGCGATGAAGAACACGGCGCCATAGATGCTCAATCGCGAAATCGTGTTCGTGCTGTGATGAAAAATTTGCGGCATGGAACTGTGCGCCCGCTCCTATTTCTTGGGATTCTCTTCGCTCGTCTCCTCCACCAGCGACCTCATTTCATAAATCGAGATCACCGGCAGGAAGCGGATGAAGAGGAACAGCAAAGTCAAGAACAAACCAATCGTGCCGACGAAAGTGGCCCAATCCCAGCGCGTGGGGTAATACATGCCCCAGGACGACGGCAGGAAGTCGCGATGCAGGCTGATTACCACGATCACAAAACGCTCCAGCCACATGCCCACGTTCACGACCAGTGAAATCACGAACAGCGTTCCCACGCTATTGCGCACTTTGCGTGACCACATGCACTGCGGGATCACGATGTTGCAGGCAATCAGCAGCCAGTAGAAAAACGCGTACGGTCCCGTCATGCGATTGATGATGGCGAAGCGGTCGAACTGATTGCCGCTGTAGAAGGCCATGAAAGTTTCCATCATGTAGCCGTAAGCGACGATCAGCCCGGTCGCGAGCATCACCTTGGCCATATTTCCCAGGTGCCGCATGGTGATGAAATCTTCCAGGTGATAGAACTTGCGAATCGGAATCGCGAGAGTCATCACCATCGCAAAACCCGAATAGATCGCGCCGGCCACAAAGTACGGCGGGAAAATTGTGGTGTGCCAGCCGGCGAGTTGTGCGACGGAAAAGTCGAAGCTCACCACGGTGTGTACGGAAACGACCAGAGGCGTCGCGAGCCCGGCCAGCAATATCGAAGCGGTCTCATACCGCGACCAGTGCACGGCGGAACCGCGCCACCCCATCGCCAGCATCCCGTAAATGATTTGCGCGGGGCGGTTCTTGGCGCGATCGCGTAGCGTGGCCAGGTCGGGAATCAAGCCCACAAACCAGAACAGTAACGAAACCGTGGCGTACGTAGAGACCGCGAAGACGTCCCACACCAGCGGGCTGCGAAATTGCGGCCACAGCCACATTGGATTCGGCAGAGGCATCAGCCAGTAGAAGAGCCATGGCCGGCCCATGTGGAGCAGGGGAAACATTCCAGCGCAAGCAACCGCAAACAGCGTCATCGCTTCCGCGAACCGGTTGATCGAAGTGCGCCACTGCTGCCGCAACAACAACAAAATGGCGGAAATCAGCGTCCCGGCGTGGCCAATTCCGATCCACCAAACGAAATTGACGATCGCAAAGCCCCAGCCGATGGGAATATTGATGCCCCAGATGCCCACACCCTTCACCAGCAGGTACGTCAGGGTGATCATCAGAAGCATCAGAAGGCAGAACGAGATGGCGAAGCCGAAGATCCAGCCCTTGGACGTGCCGCGGCCCAGCACAATCGAGCTGATCTTGTCTGTTACCGATCCAAGCGTATGCCCCGGCTCGATAATCGGATGAGCCGAAGTTGATTGGACTGGACTTTCAGCGCCCTCAGAATCCACGCGGCAACCCCAGGAAAATAGTTACAGATGCTTGCGAGCTTAGAGAAGGGGCATTAAAAATTCGAAACCGCCGATGGCTCAACCCCACGACACCGGCAAGTTGCAGTGAAGCGTTTCTATGACTTGCAAAGTACGATTAAATCAACGCAATTATCGTGCGTCCGCACACGGGACACACCCAAATCAGTACACCTGCAAAATTACGACCGCTAGGATAAAACCTCAGGCGCTAGGACGCAAGTTGAAAGGGAGAAAATTTTGCAGCGAGGAAGAGAACTAAGAGTGGGGAAATCCTGCCGCACCGCGAATTATTAGAAGAATTTAGCCCGACGGTCCGGACCACAGGCGCGCCGATTCAGTTCAGCAGTAATTGCAGGCTCGTGTATTCAACCATATACTGCTCTCTTCGTACTTCCTCCGCAGTTCCGGGCATTTCTGCGCAAAGGAGGAAGACAGCACTATATGTTCGAGCGATTCACAGAGAAAGCTCGCCGACTGATTTTTTTCGCGCGCTATGAGGCGAGCCAATACGGAAGTCCGTACATTGAGCCAGAACATCTCTTGCTTGGACTCATGCGAGAGAGCGGCGCGATGGTCTTGGGTTCCCTGCGACCCAATTGTACGGCGACCGATCTTAAGAGTGAAATCGACAAACAGATACCTTCAAGTGCGAGCATTCCAACTTCGGTAGAAGTGCCGCTGGCGCAGGAGTGCAAGAAGATCCTCATGCGCGCCAAGGACGAAGCCGATCACCTGGGCCACCGCCACATTGGAACGGAACACCTCTTGCTTGGGCTGTTGGGTTTGGAGACCTCGCTCGCGGCAAGACTCTTACGGGAGAGAGGCGCTGAGCCGGACGCGATCCGAAAGCGGTTAGCTAAGACGCCATACCTCGCCGAAGAGAGAGAGAGGGAACCGCTGCGCCAACAAGAAGGACTTGTGCAGTGGCTGCAAGAGGCGACTGGCACCCTCGAGATTTTTCTAGCGGCGCTCACGTCAAATTCCTTCGAACGGTTGACTTCTTTCTTCGCGCTGAACTCGCAATTTGTGGATAACGCAGGGAAGCGTTGGATTGGCCGCGTGGAGATCGAGAAGCAATTCGAAATGCTTACGGTTCCCTACGCCAAGAAAAATATCGCCGGCCGCATTGAGGGCGTTTATCCTGGACCGCTCGGGTCCGTCCTGGCAAGCGTCTTGTGGGAGAACGTAACTGTTCCGAACCAGCCGCCTCGGGCGATGCACCGCATGACGATTGTGCTGGCCCCGGACGGCGACGACTGGGCGGTTTATCTGCTGCAGGTTACTCCGATTCTCACCCGATAAGAATTCGCCTCTAATTCAAGTCCTGATTCCCAAGGCTGGGGCGCCGCGACGCGCCGTGGTGGCTTCCCGGGTTGCTCGTCGCGGCGCACAGGTTCCTGTTCCAGGAACTTTCGACAGCAAATGAGAATCAGCCTAGACCGCTCGATGCTGTAGCGGGCTCGCGAATTGGTTTGACCGTTCCGCGCTGGCCTTCCAAGCCCTCGCTTGTGCAATGCAAATCACGTGGAAAATCATAAACAGCGGCACGAAAAACGTTGGTATGAGGCTTAACGGCAGCACTGTCATCGCGGCCATGGAAGCGCCATGCGGGTCAATCGAGCCGGCGGTAACGCCGAGGGTCACCGCGGTCACCAGGTCGAGAATTCCCAGCAGCTGCCACACGATAAATATATTGCGGCGCTGCGAATTGGCCAGCTGCCAGGCAGCAAAAAAAGCCGTCACCCCGATGAACATGTCACCGTAGCCGGCGGGCAACGCAAAAATTGCCGGTAGCACGTTGTGAGCTTCCAGCAGCACGAATGTGAACCCGATGATTCTCCCGGCTTGCGCGCCGGTCAGAATTCCGGGATTCAGAGACAACGCGAATTTTCGAAAGCCCTCTGACGCCGCGAACCACACCGAAAACACAATCAGCGGCGCCGCCGCAGCGATCGCCACGGAAATTCCGATGCGATTCGCGTTATTTGCGAAAAGATGCAACGCCGATGCGGACAGCGCGAACAAGAACCAAACGGCGATGATCCCCGTGATGAGCTTTCCATAGTGCTTCATAGCGATCCTCCTTGAGTTGTGGCCATACTTGCGATCTCATGCGTAAGATCCAGGAAATCCTTCCACTTCCGGTCTCCCAATTGACTCCGCAATTGCGACTGAACTTTCTCCCACGTCGGCTCGACGCGCCGGAGCTGCGATTTTCCACCGGGCGCGAGACACACCCAGCGTTCGCGCCGGTCTTCGCCGCGGCGATAAGCGATCCAGCCGTGCCGCTTCATGATCGCCAACGTGCGCGTGAGGCTGGTGCTATCCATCGCGAGAATTTCGCCGAGCTTCCCCTGCGGCAAATCGCCCGCCCGCGCCAGCACTTGCAGGATCGTAAGCTGAGTCGCACGTATCCCGAGCGGACGAATCGCCGCCTCATAAGCCTGCGTCAGCGCACGCGAGGCGCGCCGGAAGTTGGCGCACAGGCAAGGCAGGTTCGGAAGTGTTGATTCGCTCACAGGAAAATAGATGCATATGCATCTATTCTGGATGCAAAGAATTTTCGCGATGTGCCACCATGCTTAGGCTGCGGTTGCGCGTGGCCAAATGCTGTCGCGCTTCACACGAACGGTGGGCAGTCAGTCCTTACGGCAGAGGAGCGTCAAATACGGATCAATCACGATGCGCGACGGACGAACGCGCGAGACAAAACGGAAATGCGTTTCCGGACCGGTAGTCACTACGACGCCCAGTCGCTGCGGCTTCCCTCCGCCCGAACTGGCGTAGAGCGGCACCGGCGCGGTGAACACGTCTTCCACGCCGCCCTGTTCCAGATTGCCCGACACCAGAAATTCGCGGCCGCGCGCCTTGGCTTCGAACTTCACGGTGTAGTGCGGCAGGCCGGTGCCGCGCACCCACTGCTCGAAGAACCAGTCCATTTTGTGGTTGCCGTCCAGATCCATCGCGGGGGTCATGTGCGCTTCGACGGCGCGCTGGAAATCTTCCGTCGAGAGCGGCTTGAAGCGGTACTCGCTCAGAACCGCGCGCAAAAATTCGCGGTACCGCGCGTCGGGATCTTTGCTCTCGGGATCGCGCAACATCTCGTGGAGCATGTGCATCACCCACGCGCCCTTGCCGTAGATCAGCGTGTCGTACGCCTCCGGAATTTTCGCGGCAGTGAGCCGAGGGCCCAGGACCAGCGGCCCAACGTCTTCGATGGAATGATCCGAGCCTGGGATCCTCGTGACCAGGTCATCCCGGTAATGATTCAGCCATTTGTTCAAAATGTGCTCGCTCGGTTTTTTGCTGTCGGCGTAAAGCAGCGAAAAATATTGGGCCGTGCCTTCCTGGATCCACACGTCGCGATAGCTAGCGGCACCCACGACGTTGCCCCACCATTGATGAGCCGTCTCGTGGCAGGGCATCAAATCGCGCGCGGCGCTGCGCGCCCACGCGTTCAACCCCGCGACCTCCGCCGTGTCGGGCGGCAGGAACGCAAGCGTCGAGAGATATACCAGCTCGGGCCAGCCTTGCCCGAACGAGCCGGGAATCTGCGTCACGTCCAGATGATTGAAAGGAAAATCGCCGTTCAATTTCTCCAGAAAGCGAATCGAATCCGCGATTTCTCCGCTCACTTGCTTGAGCGCTGCGGAAGGACTGGGCGGCACCGGCGGCGGAACCTGCTGCACAATCAGGCCGCGCCGGCTCTCATTGAAAATAGCGTTGGGCGGCGGCTCGTTGGCAGTGTTGACGCGCAAACGCGCGAGAATGGCGTCCTCCAGTTGCTGGTTGGCGAACACTTGCACTGGCGGCTGGCCGGTGGCGGCCTGCGTCTTGTATTCGCTCAGATTAAAGCCGGCATTCGCGAACGGAACGTCCGAACGCCAACGGCCGGATTTTATGTTGGCGTCCTCCTGCGCATTGCTCTCCGTGCCCGTTGCCACCAGAGTCAAATGCTTCGGCCAATGGAACGTAAGATCGAACTGCGCAAAATGCGTGCCGTCCGGGTGCGCGTACCAGGTGCCGCGCTCGCCGACGAAATCCACGCCGTTCCCCGCATCGGCGATCACGTTGCCGTGATAAGCCACTTCTAAATGAAAATCCTGCGCCGCGGAATGTGCCGAGGGCAGCACCACAAGGATCGAATCGTTGCCACGGCGCGCTACATTGCGCCGGCTCAGTTCTTCGTTTTGAAAGTACGGCAAGGTTTGCCCATCGTCTCCGCGGATATCGCTGATAGTAAGCTCGCGCGAAAGCTCCAGCGGAACCACGCGCTCACCCGAGCGCAGCGTCTTCAAGTGCAGCGTCGTCTTGCCCGTGAGCGAGAGATCCTCTCCGATCGTGGAATCCACTCGATAATCCAGCGGCGCGAAAGACTCGGGAGAAACTTTTGGCGCTTCCTCAGTGGGGAAATGCGCCCAGACGTCGTACACCGGTATTCCATTGTTCATGCGCACTTGCCCGATGAGCACCTGTTCGTTGCGGCGCTGATCCACGGTGACTTCGAACGGCCCGAAGGACTCGCCATCCAGGAGCGTGTAGAAATATGGCAGCGGATTCGTCGAAAGCAGATCGGTCATCACGCGCAATGATTGCGAAGGCGCCAGGGCCGCTACTTCCGGGTCCCAGCGCTGCGCAAACACCGGATCGGCGGCGGGCTCGGCGTTGTCTTGTTTCAGTTCCCGCTCAATTTCATTGCCGGTGTCGTCGGTGAACCGGATATACGCCGCGGAAAAGCTCACGTCGAGTATCGGCACTCCTAGGAACTGCGCGAGCGAGCGCCGTTCACCACGCTCGTGGGGCGTGGCAATCACGTGCCCGCGGCCTGCGAACACAATCCCAGTGACGCGCCCGCCCAGCGGCTGCAGAAACGCAAGCTTTCCCTCCGAGAACGTGAAATTGAGCACGTCCCGCCGCAAATTCAAATCGTTGACGGTATATACACGCGTTCCGTCAGGGCGCAGCGCCGTGAGCGCCTGGTACAACGCGAGCGGGTCCGTGGGAATCGGCTGCGCGACCGGAACTGAAGAAGTGGACATCGTCGCTGGAGGCGCGGACGCAGCCTGCGAATTCTGCGGCGATTGCATTGCCCGCGCCGCGTGCGGAAGGCTGAGCACCTCCGCGCACACCAGAACCAGGAGAAGGCTGGGCGAAAATCGCAAAAATCTCAGCATGGCCCCGACTGTACCGCTTAGGGCATCGCTCAGCAAGGAGCCTGCGCGGCGCAGCGAGTGCGCTTGATAAAATCTATCTGTGCGTTCCGTAGCGCTCATCTCCTCGCTGGTGCTGCTGGCCGTGTCTTCCGCGGCGGCGGATACCATTGTCCTGAAGAATGGCCGCCGCATCGTTGCCTCAAACGTCACCGAAGATAACGACCACGTCAGCTACGACACTCCCGCCGGGCAGATGTCCATTCCGAAATCCATCGTCGCCAGAATTGATCGCGACGGTTTTGGCTATTCGTCCGCCGCGAAGGCGTCGTCCGAGCCCCCGGTCTCCGCCCCGCAGGTCACCCCTGTACATGGGTATGATGAGGTGGCGAGCCTTGCCGTTCACGACGATGCGATAGATTTCACCTACCTGGCCCAACTGGAAGTGAACGCGCGCTCCGGCGGCGCCAGCGCGATAGACAAGGTGGCGGCCGCTCACTACGCCGCGGCCCAATTTTTGGTCGCCAAGGGCGACACGAATTCCGCGATTGATCATTACCGCGAGGCGCTGAGCTTTGCGCCGGACAATTTGGGCTTGCTGCTGAACCTCGCGGTTCTTTACTTGCGCCAAAGCCAGTTCACTACAGCGATGGACCCGCTCGAACACGCTCGCAACCTCGCGCCAGATTCCCCCGACGTCGCGAAACTGATGGGCTGGGCTTATTACGGCGCAAACAAGATGGACCAGGCCGTTGCGGAGTGGCAGCGCTCGGAAAGGCTGCGTCCAGACCCCGAAGTGGAACGAGCGCTCGACAAAGCCGAACGCGACAAGGCTGAAGAAGAAAGCTACCGCGAAGGCGAAACCGCGCACTTTGTCCTGAGATACAACGGCAGTGCGACGCCCGATCTGGCGCGCGGAATCCTGCACGCCCTCGAAGACGATTTCCGAGATCTGGAATCGGAGCTGGATTTCACTCCGCCGGAACCGATCGGCGTGATTTTGTACACCGAGGAAGGCTTTGCGGACATCACGCGCGCGCCGAGCTGGGTGGGTGCATTGAACGACGGCCGTATCCGTATTCCCGTGCAGGGCCTGACGAGCGTGACGCCAGAACTTGCGCACGAGTTGAAGCACGAGCTGACGCACAGCTTCATCGGCCAGAAAACGCACAACCGCGCGCCGACTTGGCTGCAGGAGGGAGTGGCTCAATACATGGAAGGCCGCCGCACCATCGATTCCGCCGGGCAATTGCTGAATGCCGGCAGCCAGGGCGCTCTGCCCGGGCTTCCAAGCCTCGAAGGTTCGTGGATGGGACTGTCAGGCGGCTCCGCCGCTCTCGCCTACGCCTGGTCGCTAGCGGTAGTCGAATCCATAATCCAAACTGGCAGCATCGCCGACATCAGCCGCCTGATGGACGCGATCAACACCTCTCCCAACACCGAGCAAGCCCTGCGCGACACCCTCCACGACGATTACTCGGACTTGCAGCAACAGGCCATCGTGTTCCTGCAGCACGAAGACGTCCGCTAGCCCGCCTCATTTGTTCGGAAGTTTTTGAGACCGACACGAAATCGATTTTGTAGCGGCGGTCTTTAGACCGCCATCCGTGTTGCGGCAACACCGCTGGCGCACTGAAGTGCGCCGCTACAAAACCTTTTTACAGCGTCGCTAGCAGTCCGGCGATCAGCGCCGCACGTTCCGGCAAAGCCCGAATCAACACATGCTCGCGCGGGCTGTGCGCGCCATCTCCTACGGCGCCGAGCCCATCGAGCGTCGGCACACCCAGCGCTGCGGTGAAGCTGCCGTCCGAACCTCCGCCCGTAGACGCTTCGCCAAGCGGCAATCCCATTTCGTGCGTCAAAGATTGCGCGTGCGCGAATAATTTGCGCACGGCGGCGCTGTGTTCGAGCGGCGGGCGGTCTCCGGTGCGTCGCAGTTCAACGCGCGCGCCTTTGAGGATCGGCCGCACGTCGCGCAACTTGCGACTCAGCCTCGCCGCATCCGCCAGACGCGCATAGCGAATGTCCACCGACGCCTGCGCATGCTCCGGGACCACGTTCGTAAGCGTCCCGCCGCTCACCACGGTAGTCTGGACCGTGATCCCGCGCCGCGGATCGTTCAACCGCATCAGCCTTTCAATTTGCAGCGCCAGCTCGTGCACCGCATTGACGCCCTTTTCCGGATCAATCCCGGCATGCGCCGATCGCCCCGTGACGATAATTTCCGCCCCGCCGACACCCTTGCGCTGCGTTTTCAAACGCCCATCGGTCCCAAACGCCGGCTCCAGCACCAGCACAGCATCGCTTCGCCGCGCTTCCTGCTCGATCGCCCTCCGCGAACTCTCGCTGCCAATCTCCTCATCGGAAGTCCACAAAAAGACGAACCGCTTCGCAGCAGCGATGCGAGCCGCCCGCAACGCATCCACCGCAAAAAGCGCCAGCACCAAACCGCCTTTCATGTCAAAAGTCCCAGGCCCCCAGGCCCGTCCACCCGCAACGCGAAATGGCATCTTCGCAAGCGTCCCCAGCGGATACACAGTATCCAGGTGGCCCAGCACCATGATCTGTCCAGCAGGTTTCCCCTTGCCGAGCCAAATTTCCGCGCGCAAGTGATTCCCGCGCTCCGCTTGCCGCAGAATGCGCACGCTAGCCCCACGCCGTTTCCATTCCCGCGCAACAAGCTCGCCGCAACGGTCCACAGCGGCCTTATCGTGGCTAGGCGACTCGCAACGCACAAATTCGCCAAGCAGCTTCACCATTGCGGTCTGCCGCGCGCGCAAATCGCGCAGGATTTGCTCTATATGGATATTTGTCAAAATCACTCCGGAATCGCGATTCGTTTTTCACACAACCCACATCTTCGTCACTTGCCGTCGGGCATTTCGACGTCAACGAAGCCGTCCGCGCCAATGATTTCGAATTCGGACCGAGCAATCGCATGGTCAACCGAGTGGATGAGCTTACCAACCTTTTTGGCAGACTCAGGGCCAACGATCTCCACCCTCGGATCTGGCCACTGAAAAGGTTTGATGTAATCAACGAGCAGCCCGCGAAACGTCCCCGCGCTTATGACGGCGACGTCCTGTTCTTTTTTGTCAACGAAGAATCCCTTCTTGCGCCTCACAATAAGTACCCATTCGCTTTCCGGCACAATCATGGGTAAACCCTGCGTGTATGTAAACGCGCGGCCCACGCTGGTGCTTCCTTTCTTCCGAACCGGAACCAAACTGGGAACGAAAATCCCATCTCCACACTTTTCTTGAAGAGCGTCTTTAGCCTGCCTGAATTTCCACAGATAAAGCGAAGCTGATGGCGCCATCCGTAATAGTTTCGAAGACTTTTCGTTTGTGGCCAAAGCAAGAGTAGCCCACCCGTTATGCTTGAGCCACGACTGAACCAGGCTTTCGCTTCGCACATCGGTTAGTATTTCCGGTTCGTCGCCAACCGCTTGGGGGTCGAACACACTTAAAGCAAACCGGGCAGCAAGCGTCTCGACGATAGGTAGCGCCTCAAGACCGAAATAACTAGGACGGTTATAATTCAGATTGAAAGACAGACCTGAATCGAAGTAGCCGCCTGGTATGCGAGGAGAGTCTTCGGGTGATCCTGGAGTTTCAAAGTTGAAGCTGAAATAAACCCCCGTCTTCGGATTTTCGTACCAAAGCTGAGCGTCAGCCAACTTAAAGTTCCCGCAACCGATCGCCCATGCTTTTACCTCTTCAAAATTTATTCTTTCATCTTTGCGCCAGCAGAAATAGAGGTCGAAGCTCATGTGCCCGTCATTGCGTTTTGCAAAATAACGAGAGATTACGGCCGGACGTTGCAAAAGTCGAGGCCGTTGCGCCTCTCCCACAAGACGCGATTCTAACCCACGGCGACTGAGTACCACGTACCTGACTAAGGGATTTAGTCTGGACATGGACGCTCGCTGCGGCGGCGATTCCCACCTGCTCGCGTTTCGTATAGAATTGTCTGATTGCGCATCGGTTGGATTGTGCACCGGTGGCGGCTAATATCGGTGGGTGGGTGCGGTCATCCGCGCTGGGCGCGAAAACTAACGACCCGACGGGCACGGCTCAATTCACAAGCGGCGCGTACAGCACGCGCACGCGACTTCCACACTGCAAACGATCAAAACGCAAGCAAAGGCTAATACACGATGATCCTCGACAGTATCGGGATCCAGAAGATCCTGCCACATCGCTACCCGTTCCTTCTGGTGGACGCCATCGAAGAAATGGAACCAAAAAAGCGCATTGTGGGAATCAAGAACGTCACCATCAACGAGTATTTCTTCCAAGGACATTTTCCCGGCAAGCCCGTCATGCCCGGCGTCCTGATCATCGAATCCATGGCGCAAATCGGAGGGCTTCTGCTGCTGCAGGAAGTGGAAGATCGCGACCACAAAGTAATGTACATGGCCGCGATTGATGGTGCGCGTTTCCGCCGTCCGGTAGTTCCCGGCGATCAATTGCGCGTGGAAGTGAACGTCATCACCTTTCGCGGCCCGTTTTGCAAAGTGCAAGGCCACGCGCGCGTGAATGGCGAACTGGCCGCCGAAGCCACGCTGATGTGCGCCATGGTGGACGTAGGGCCGGACGGCAATCCCGCGGTCTCCACAAATATGTCCGCGCGAGTTCCGGTGAAGAAGCTCGATGAGTAAGCCCGGTGAGTGAACCGCGACGAGTGAGCCCGATGAGCGAAATTGATCCGCGGGCAATCGTTTCTTCCACCGCGAAACTCGGCAAGAACGTAAAAATCGGCGCCTTCGCGGTAGTCGGCGACGAAGTCACATTGGGCGCGGGCTGCATCCTCGAGCATCACGCCGTCGTCCACGGCCCCGCGCGCCTCGGCCGCGAGAACCACGTTTACTCATTCGCCGTGGTGGGCGGCGATCCGCAAGATTTGACGTATAAGGGAGAGCGGGTGTCCCTCGAAGCAGGCGACCGCAACGAGTTCCGCGAATTTTCCACGGTCAATCGCGGCACGGTAAAGGGCGGCGGCACCACCCGGCTTGGGAGCAATAACCTGATCATGTCCTACGCGCACGTCGGACACGACTGCCAGATTGGAGACTCCACGATTTTTGTAAATGGCGCGACGCTCGCTGGCCACGTAACAGTAGAGGACAACGCCCAGATCGGCGCGTTCTGCCCCGTGCACCAATTCTGCCGCATCGGCAAATATTCCTACGTCGCCGCGCACACCGTGATCACGCAGGATGTGCCGCCGTTCTCGAAGATCGTCGCGCCCCGCGGCACGCGCTGCCTGGGCGTCAACCGCGTCGGCCTCGAGCGTCAGGGCTTCTCCGCCGAGCGCATTCAATCCATCGAAAAAGCCTACCGGCTGCTGCTGCGCTCGAAATTGAACACTTCGCAGGCCGTGGAAAAAATGCGTGGAACCCTCTCGGACTCTCAGGACGTCATAACATTAGTCCAGTTCATCGAGTCGGCCTCGTCCGACCGCGGTCTGACGAAATAGGGTGATGGTGTCAGCGCAATCCAGCAACACACAAAATCTGGTCCATTCGGATTGGGGTTTGATTGCCGGCAACGGCGATTTCCCGTTTTTGGTGTTGGAGGGCGCGCGCAGCCGCGGCATCGAGATGGCGGTGATCGCGATCCGCGAAGAAGCTTCGCAAGGACTGGAGCGCGTTGCAAAACGTTTGCACTGGGTGAGCTTGGGAGAACTCAGCAAGACGATCGACTTGCTGCATCAGGAAGGCGTGAAGCGCGCGGTGATGGCCGGGCAGGTGAAGCACAATAAAATTTTCAGCGCAATTCGCCCCGATTGGCGCCTGGCGAAATTGCTGCTGTCATTGCCGGCCAAGAACACGGATTCGCTCATCGGCGCGGTAGCCCGCGTCCTGGAAGACGAAGGCATCGAGCTGGTGGATTCGACAAAGTTTCTGGGCACGCTCTTGCCCACGGCGGGCGTGCTAACTCGCCGCGCGCCGGATGAATCGGAAGCGCGGGATATCGCCTACGGAATGCAAGTGGCGCGCCAGATTGCCAGCATGGACTTGGGCCAGATGGTGGTAGTGCGAGATCGCGCGTGCGTCGCGATTGAAGCGATGGAAGGCACGGACGAGACTATCGAGCGCGCGGCGCGCATTACGGGTGGGCAACGCCTGGTGGTAGTGAAAGTCAGCAAACCGCAGCAGGACATGCGTTTTGACGTCCCGGTGATCGGTTTGGCGACGATCGAAGTGATGAAGCGCTCGAACGCCACGGCCCTCGCGATTGATGCGCGACGCACACTGCTCTTCGATCGTGACGAATTGATTAGCGCCGCGGACGAAGCAGGCATCGCGATCCAGGCATTCGCGCCGGAAGCCGCAGCCAGCGGCGCAGGCAAGGGCGGCGAATCACAAAAAGCCGCGTCTAAAAGGAAATCGTGAACGAGAAGCCCATACGCGTGGCAGTCGTCGGCGTCGGCGAATTCGGCCGCAATCACGTGCGCGTGTGGGCGGAAATGGAAGGCGTCGAATTGGTGGGAGTCGTGGACACCAACGCCTCCCGCGCCGCGCAAGTCGCGGCGGAATTCACCACCCGCGTCATCCGCGATATCGACGCGCTGAAAATCGAAAAAATTGATGCAGTCAGCATCGCCGTCCCCACCAAGGAACATTCATCGCTCGGCTGCCGCTTGCTCGATTGGGGCATGGATGTGCTGGTAGAAAAGCCGATGGCGGCGACGGTGGGCGAAGCGAACGGTCTAATCGCTTCCGCTCAACGAGCCAATCGCATTCTGCAGGTAGGTCATCTCGAGCGCTTCAATCCCGCCGTCACCGCCGTGAAAAAGATCGTCGCCAACCCCATGTTCTTCGAAGTCCATCGCCTCGGCGTTTTCACCCCGCGCAGCCTGGATATAGACGTCGTCTACGACATCATGATCCACGACCTGGATATTCTGCTCTCGCTCGTGGATTCTCCAGTGACGGATCTGAAAGCCGTAGGCATCCCGGTGATCACCGACAAAGTAGACATCGCCCACGCGCGCCTGGAATTCGCCACCGGCGCCGTAGCCAATCTCACGGCCAGCCGTGTTTCCACCGAGCGCGTCCGCAAAATGCGCTTTTTCCAAGCGCACGAATACGTCTCAATCGACTTCACGCGCCAGGATTTGCTGCGCGTCCGCGTGGACCAGTCTGCCGCACAGCCAAACGGTGAGCCTGCCACGCTCCCGCAAATCAATTTCGAAAAAGTTCCTACGGTTCCCGAAGAGCCGCTGCGCGCCGAATTGCGCGCCTTTGTCCACGCCGTGCGCACCCGCCGGCCTCCCCGCGTGGATGGCGCCGCCGGCCGCGCCGCCCTCGAATTGGCCGATCGCGTTATGGCAGGCATCCAGGAACATGCCCGCCGCGTCAAACTGGATGCTCTCAGTCCCCAGGAAACGAAATGATCCCCCGGACACTTGTGCCCACAGATGTGCGCCCGCTCGAGAACGGCGAGGCCAGGAAGCCGCCGCGCCGTCTCACGACGTACATGGACGACCGCACCGTCGTGCCTTCGGATTTGTCCGACGCGCCGCCGCTTACCGGCAAAACTACGATTCCCGAACATCTGCCGCTGGGCGTCCTCGTGGATCGCACCCTGGTTCCGCGCGGCATGGCCGCCAAGCCCTTCGAAAATATTGAGCCGTGGGGCGAACACGTTCCCATCGCCATTCTCGATTCGCGCGTAGTGGTTCCGGCATTCGTAGAAAGGCCCGAACAGAAAGAGATCGACAAATTCGACCAGCCGCCGGAAATGACGGCGCAGCTGCGCGAGGTGGTCGAGCCGGACGTTTTCCTGACTGGCGAGGCCAATCTTCTCGTCGAAGGTGAAGACAAGCGCGACGCCAAAGAAAACGCCATCACCCGCGCCGCGTCGGTGCTCGCGCACATCGCGTTCATCGTCTTCTTGGTATTCCTTCCGAAAATTTTTCCGCCGCACGTGCCCACGCGCGACGAAATCGAAATGGCCAGCAAGGAATTGGGCGTCGTCTATTTGCCGCCGGACGCCGGCGCGCTCTCGCGCGCGCCTTCGCCGCCGCCCGGCCCCGCGGTGAAGATCAGCCCGAAAGTTTTGAATAAAGTAGCTCCGCCGCGGCCGGAAGAGCACGCCATTGAAGCGCCGCCTCCGCGCAACCCCGAGCGGCCACCTTCGGATTTGCCGTCTGCTCCTACGCCGCAGCCGAATCGAACTCCGCCACCGCCCACGGCCGCTACGCCGCCTGTGGACTCCGCGCCGTCGCCATCACGCCTTCTGCCCGCCGCACCGCAGCCGGTACCCGGCCATCTGAATCTCGGACTGTCGAATTCGTCGCCGGGTAAAGCGATGGACGAGGAGTTGCACGATGCGGTCAAGCACGCCGGGAGTGGAACGTATAGCAACAGCGGGAGCATTCCGCGAGGCGCTGGCGGTGGTGGCGGTGGGCGCGGAGGCGGAGGTGGAGGCGGGCAGGTTGGCAACGCCGTCACGATCCTGACGCCGACGGAAGGCGTTGACTTCAGCAGTTACATCACGCGCCTGGTAGCGAGGGTGAAGCAGAATTGGTATGCCGTCATGCCCGAATCCGCTTACATGGGCGATAAGGGCATCGTCGCGATCACCTTCCGCATCAATCGCGACGGTTCTTTCCCCTCGGAAAACTACAACCTGGAGCGGACTTCCGGAAAAGATCCGCTGGATACCGCGGCAATGTCCGCGATTCGCACCACCAACCCCTTCGATCCGCTGCCTCCGCAATTCAAGGGGCCGTACATCGAACTGCGCTTCATCTTCTTCTATAATATCCCCATCAATAACGCCCAGTAATTCGCCATGAAACTCAGCCGCACACAAGTCGTAGGGGCTCTCCTGCTGGCTGCCCTGGTTTTGCTCGTCCTCCTGCTGCGCTACTGGAAGTTTTCGGGATGACGGCGCTCCCGCGGCTCGTCGTGATTTTGGGTCCGACTGCCTCGGGCAAATCCGCGCTGGGAATTTCGCTGGCGGAGCGCCTGGGCGGCGAAATCCTCGTCTGCGATTCCACGCAAGTCTATCGGCAGTTCGATATCGGCACCGCAAAAGTTCCCGTAGCTGAACAGCGCGGGATTCCGCATCACCTGCTGGACCTGGTCGAGCCGCAAGAGGTCTTCACCGCGGGAGAATATCGCCGCCGCGCCCTCGCAGTTCTCGAAGACACACGCCGCCGCGAAAAATCGCCTGTTCTGACCGCCGGAACCGGGCTTTATCTCCGCGCGCTTCTGGAAGGGCTCGCCGAAGCGCCGCTGCGCTCCGAAGAATTGCGCGAGCGATTGCGCGCGGCAGTGGAAGAGCGCGGGCCGGGATATCTTCATCGCCTGCTGACTCGTCTGGACGCCGAAGCAGCTGCGCGAATCGGCGCGCGCGACACGCCAAAAATAATTCGCGCAATCGAAATGCGGCTCGCCACCGGCAAAACCGTCGGCGAAATCCATCGCAGCGGCCGCGAACCTCTCACCGGATACGAGGTGATCAAAATCGGCCTTCAGCCGCCGCGCGAGGCGCTCTATCAGCGAATTCATCAGCGCGTCGAAGCCATGATCCGCGCAGGATGGATCGAGGAAGTGCGCCAGCTCGGAGCAGCCGGCGTTCCCGCGGACGCCAAGCCCTTTCAATTCATCGGCTACGCCGAGTGGCGCGAGCATCTGGCCGGACGCCTCGGCAAAGATGAAGCCAAAGCGCGCATCCAGCAGGCCACGCGCAATTTCGCAAAACGCCAAATCACCTGGTTCCGCAAAGAACCCGCAGTCCACTGGCTCGAAGGATTCGGCGACGCCCCGAAAATTTTTTCCGCCGCGCTCATGAAAATTCCGTCATAATCAATTACGAAACTTGACGCGCTGCGTGCAGTCGAGTATTGTGCCGCGGCACGCAGACAACCACAGGCGACCGTCATGGCCAGCGCAACCGCACTTAAATCCTCACCACTGCAACCGGACGACTGGGTTCGTGCCGCCTTCGCGCGCCTCTCCACCGAAGGAATCGAGTCAGTGCGCATTGAATTGCTCGCGCGCGATCTAGGCGTGAGCAAGGGCAGCTTCTACTGGCACTTTCAGGATCGTGAAGAATTGCTCGCGAGGATGCTCGAGCGCTGGGAAGGCGATGAAACCGAATGGCTTGGCGCGACGGTGATAACCCCGCGCGCCGCGGCGCGCTGGGCCCGTTTCATCGAACATTGTGCTGATCCGTCACGCGCCCGCGTGGAAGCAGCCCTGCGTGCGTGGGCACGTCGCGATGAGCGCGTCGCTGCGCGCATCTCCGCCGTCGAAAAGAAACGCGCGCAGCATATTGCGAGCGTGCTCCACGATATTGGGTTCACTCCGGAACTCGCCGAATCCTGGGCGGAAATCGCGCTACTGGTCTATCTCGGTTGGCTCGATCGCGCCACGCGCGACCTCGAATTTCAAGTGACTGGCCGCAGCCTCAGCGAATCGCTCTCCGACCTGATCCTGGCAGCGTCCGATCGTTCCACGCCCGCGACGACCTGATACGCGATGCGCCTGAAACGACGCCGTCAGATCCCGGCGTACCACGCATAACCTGCTTCCGGCGACGCCGAGCCAAGCCCCTTGCCGAATTTTTTCATGCTGTCCGTCACCGTCAGATGCGTGATGAATTTCACGCTCTTGTAACCCAACTGCCGCGGCACCCGCATGCGCAACGGCCCGCCAAGTCCGACGGGAAGATCGCCACCATTCACGCCATACGTCAGAAAAGTCTGCGGATGCAACGCGTCTGCCATGTCCATGCTTTCCCACCAATCCGGCTGGATCGAGTAATAAACCACGTATCGTGCCTGCGGCTGCACGCCGACAAGATCCAGAACGTGCGACAGCGGCACGCCGTGCCACTCCGCCACATACGACCAACCCTCTTCGCAGACCACTTCCGTGATCTGGTTTCGCGAAGGGTAGCTCTTAATCTGGTCCAGCGAAAACGCAGCAGGCCGGTCCACCAACCCGTCCACAGTAAGCCGCCAGTCCGCGAATTTTCCCGCCTCCAGGCGCTTGAAGTCGTCGCCCAGAGGCGCCAATTCGTTCATCAGTGGACGCTTCGAAATCTGGCTGCGCGAAAACTCCCGCGCAAGCGAATGCCGCGTCAGCAGCCGCTGCGAAGCATAGGTCAGAGTTTCGCCGACGCCGAAGATTCCGCCGTGATCCGGCGGCACGAGTCCATATTTTTCCGCCAGGCGCGCAGCCACGCCCAACCCCGCGACGCCAGCAGTCGCAGCAATCCCGCCGATGATCAATTTCCTGCGCGAGAGATCGGTCATGTGCGCTCCTTATGATCCGCCAGCCGTCCCGTGGCAACTCGTCCCGTAATCATCGCTCCCATCCGGCTCTTGAATCCCGCCAGAAAAATCATCACCACGTGAACCAGCAAAAAGAGCGTGAGAGCCAGCGAAACGAAAAAGTGAAGCGTGCGCGCCGATTGCCTGCCGCCCAACGAAGTGACCGCCGCCGGAAACGCCGAATCAAACGCCGGAGACAGCGCCAAGCCGGTCCAAATCACCAAAGGAAACAGCACGAAGATCACGAACAGATAGCTGAGCCGCTGCAGCGTGTTGTAAGACCACGCTTCCGCCTCGCCCGGCCTCTTGAATCGCAGATGATTCACGATTTCAGCCGAAAGCGCGCGCCACGAAAGATCGCCTCGCCCCGGACTCAAGTTTTTCCAGAAATGTCCCGTGAAAAATCCGTAGAGCGCATAAAGCAATCCAGTCAGCACCACGATCCACGCCGCTTCAAAGTGAAGATACCGGCTCCAACCGTTCTGGTCCGGCATCACGTAACCATATCCCGTCTGCACCAACGCCCGCGACGAAGGAATCGGCAGCTGAAACAAAGGTGTCGTCAACAAATTCCCGGTTTCACCCCAATAAAAACGCGGATGCGAAACCACAATTTCCATTCCGGTGATGAGCAAAGCGAGAAAGCACAGAGTAGTGATCCAATGGGTGACGCGCACCAGCGCGGAATGCCGCGCAGCAGCCTTTGCAGATGGGACCGCCGCGTTAGAACTTGCGACGCCGGCTTCGAGCGGCGCTGGCACGGATCCCATCGTCGCCATGTGCGCACCTCCTGTTGGCTCTCGGACCGACTCTCGAGGAATTGAGGGTCATATTACCACGCCCTAGCCACCGAATCGCAGTCAGGGCCGCCGCACTTTCGCCACTCGATTCGCGCGCAAATCGCCTTCGGAGTATAATGACCAAACGAATGGATAGGCGCCTCCTCACGTTGCACGGGACCAGCCTCAAGCGAGCCGCATGAAGACTCCCCAACCCTTGGACAATCGCGAAAGTGTGCTTCTAGTAGGCGTCGGCCTGAAAAAGGCGATGCGCGGCTACGCCGGCGATCCCTCCGCCGCAGGCCGCGACTCGCTGCAAGAGCTGGAAGAGCTGGCCGAAAGCGCCGGCGCGAAAATTGCCGGCAGCGTGATGCAAGTGCGCGAGGCGCTCGACCCCGCCACGCTCGTTGGCCGCGGCAAACTCGACGAAATTCGCGCCGAAGCCGAAGCGCGCCACGTCCCGCTGGTGATCGTGGACCACAACCTCACGCCGGTCCAGCTCCGCAACATGGAGAAGGGCATCGGCACGCGCGTGATAGACCGCACCCAGCTGATCCTCGACATTTTTGCCTGCCACGCGCGCACCCGCGAGGGCCAGCTGCAAGTCGAACTCGCGCAATTGAATTATCTGTTGCCCCGCCTCACCGGGCGCGGCGAAGAGCTTTCGCGCTTGGGCGGCGGCATCGGCACCCGCGGCCCTGGCGAACAAAAACTGGAAACCGACCGCCGTCGCATCCGCGACCGCGTAAGCAAAATCAAGCAAGCCATCGAAACAGTTCGCCGCCAGCGCACCACGCGCCGCCGTGCGCGCCAGGCAGTCCCGCTCGGCATGATCGCCCTGGTCGGCTACACCAACGCCGGCAAATCCACACTCTTCAACGCGCTCACGCACTCCGACGTCCTCACTTCCTCGAAAATGTTCGCGACGCTCGATCCCACGGTTCGCGCAGTCCGTTTGCCTTCGCGCCGCCGCGCGCTGCTTTCCGACACGGTCGGTTTTCTGCGCGATCTGCCGCCCGATTTGATCGCCGCTTTCCGCGCCACGCTCGAAGAAGTCCAGGAAGCCGCGCTCATCGTACAAGTCTGCGACATCTCGAATCCGCATCACGCCGAGCAGGATGCTGACGTGATGAAAGTTCTCGCCGACCTCGGTGTGCAAGGCCGCCCGCGCCTGCAAGTCTTCAACAAGACCGATCGCCTCTCCACAGAAGAATTAGCCGCGCTGTTAAAAGCCAACGGCAAAAACGCCAACAAGATTTTCACGTCCGCAGTCACTGGCGCGGGCCTAGAAGATTTGCTCGCGCGCATGGACGCAGCGCTTCCCGTGGATCCGTTGGTGCATCTCGATTTGCGCATTCCGATTTCGGACGGCCGCCATCTTTCGCTCGTCCACGCCTGCGGCCGTGTGTTGCACTCCGAAGTTCTCGACGGCCACATGCATCTACAGGCCGAAATCCCGGAATCGCTGGCCCGCAGGCTCGAGGATTTTGCCGTGCCAAGCGCGAGAGCTTTGACGGCGCGCGATGAAGGTGCCGATTCCGTCAAGCCGTAGTTTCAACAGGACAGCCTGCGGATATTGCGCATAATTCTTGGCTGGCCCGCGGCAATTTCCCGCTAAATCCGTAAGAAACAACGAGATTTGAATCGCCAATTCTGTGGAAATCGTTGTGGAAAAGAAGGCCCCCTCCGCAGAGAAAAAACACACAAAAAACCAGCTATTTCCCCGCCCTCCTCCGCGGCTCTGTTTGTAAGTCATTGCAAATAAGTATCTTAAGTTTATTTCAAAGCCCTCCGCCAGCCCGTGCCCCGCTCCAGGCTCCTTTGTTACAGCCCGATGGAATTTGCACAGGTTTGCAGCAGGGTGCTGGCTAAGCGTCACTAGCATAGGGATTTGCCTTTTTAGCCAATCAGTGAAAATACTCCACCCATGCAATCCTAAAACGCCCATTCCGGTACCGTTGACTCGCCCGTATTGCGGGACTATAGTGGCTTGAACCTTCGGAGAGCGCGTCTGCTCGCGGGCCGGGGGATTTTTCCCGGGAACTCCATGAATCTGCCGAACAGTTTGACGACCTTGCGGATCTTTTTTGTTCCGCTGCTCGTGGTCGTCCTCCTCACTCGCCAGCCCAATTTCAATTTCCTCGGCTTACCCATTCACTTCGAAGTTTGGGGCGTTCTGATTTTGCTTGTGGCCGCAGCGACCGATGTGATGGACGGGTACCTCGCGCGCTCCCGCAAAGAAATCACAACGCTGGGCATCCTGCTGGACCCGATCGCAGACAAGCTTCTGATTTCCGCCGCTTTCATTTCGCTGGTGGAAATGGGCTTGATGCAAGCCTGGATGGTGGTGATCATCATCGGCCGCGAATTCATGGTCATGGGCTTGCGCGAAATCGCCTCGGTCGAAGGTTTGATTATCCCCGCGTCGCCGCTGGGCAAAATGAAAATGATTCTGCAAGTCATGGCCGGCTGCGCCTTGATTCTCACCGCCGATCATCCGGCGTTGAAGCTCGTCGGAACCGTGCTGCTCTGGCTGGTGGTAATCAGCGCGGTAGCGTCCGCGGGCCATTATTTCCAGATGTTCTGGACGCAGATTAATTTCCGCGTGCAGGAGCGGCGCCGTGGCGCCATGTTAGTGAAACAGGAAGAAAAGCCGCAGGATGTCCCCACTCGCTGATCGCGAGAAGCAGCAGCTGCTGGAATTGGCCCGGCGCGCCCTGATTGCCGGCGTCGAAAAACTCGAACCGATTCAAGACTTTCCAGACGACAAGATATTGCGGCAGCCGGGCGGTGCCTTTGTCACCTTACACCGGCGCGGGCGTCTGCGCGGCTGCGTCGGACAACTGCCGTCCAAAGATCCGCTGGGAGAGGTAGTGGCGCATTGCGCCAAAGCGGCGGCGCTCGAGGATCCTCGTTTTAAACCTGTGCCGGCCGAAGAACTCGCGGAAATCGAGATCGAGCTCTCCATCTTGTCGCCGCTCGATGACGTGACGCTCGAGAAAATCGAGCCAGGCAAACACGGTTTGGTCGTGAGTCGGGGATGGCGTCGCGGCGTTTTATTGCCCCAGGTAGCGACGGAATTCAATTGGCCGGCGGAGCGGTTCTTGGAAGAAACGTGCGTCAAGGCGGGATTGGAACGGGAAGCCTGGAAGGATCCGCACACGCGGGTCCAGGCTTTCACTGCGGAAGTCTTCGGCGAACCTGCGCTTCAACCGCGCGTCAAACATCTGCGCTGAAGCGCTGGATGCCCAGCGGCCGTGAACTACTCGAGTTCGACGTAATCCCCCACGTAGAATTCCCGCAGGCTGAAAGTCGTTAGCACCGTGGCTGAATTGGAACCCGTGCGCAGAACGATTCCTTCGCCGACCACTTCGCGCGGGGTATTGTCCCACGTGTATTTCGACGGGACGCTGCCGAATCCGTATACTCTGCCGACCTTCGCTTCCTTATCGGCGTCGAACGCAAAGTTTTTCGTCTGGTACGCAGTTTCGTGCTGTGTGCCGGTGTAGCGGAAGATGCGGAAGTAGTCGCCGACCCGCACTCCCTGTTCGCTGCCCAGATTCACGAAAAAGACGTCATTGGTTCCCAGTTGGACCTGGAACGCCTTTCCGATCATCACCATCGCGGTGGCTTTCCCGCTGAATGGCGCGAACCGGTCGAAATTCGCTTCCGACTTCAGCGGAGGTGCCAGGCGCTCCTTGAACGGCAGAATGATGTCGCCGCGCTGCACGTAACTGCAGGAATTTTCCACCTGGGCGACCGAAGTATTGGGCTGCGCCACCACCACGCGCACGCGTCCTTCGTCTTCCCACCACGTTCCCAGCTTGCGAATGATCTGGCTCTGCCATTTGGACCAGTCAATTTCCGTGGGGTCCTCCACAGACCGCACCACGGAGAATTCGTCGCCCACTTTCACACCCTGCGCGGCGCCCTTATTCAAGTAAACGTAGTCGCCTTCGTCAAAAGTGATCCGGTAATTGGAGCCTTCGCCTGTAATGACGTAACCATCGCGCGGTATGGACTCGTTGGTGATCGTGCCCGTGCAATACAAGTCGGCCTGAGTCGGGGCGGCCGGCGCGGATTGCGCCGACGTCGCGATCCCCGAAAGGCTCAAAATCAGTCCGGCAAGGACAATTTTCCCACGCATAAAGCATGCTCCTTTGAAAATCGTGCGCCGCGGAACAGGCGCTCCCCATAATCCTGACAATGTCCTGACTGTAATGGACGTACTGGAACCCGTCAAGACAATGGTCGGCCCCGCTTTACACATTGTGCACGGCTTGGTACAAGCCCTGCATTACCTGTACCATAGGACAGGATGCGCCCCATTTCACCAGCGCGAACACCTTCGATCGGTCTTCGTGCGTCCGCTCGTTCGCGGCCGGGCCAATGATCGGCAAGGACAAGATCTGCGCGGTCGTCGCCGCAGTGGATGCCCGGTCGATGTGGGCGCAGGTTCGCCGTGCGCTGGATGTGACGCGAACCATCGAACTGCGGCTCGATTGGCTGTCAACTGACGCCGAACTCGCCAAATTTCTAACGCGACTGCGCGCGAGCCATCGGGCGGGTGCGCCGCGAGCCACATTCATAGCCACTTGCCGCCGACGAGAAGCAGGCGGCAAGTTCGCAGGAACGATCGCGAAGCAGCTCGTTCACCTCGCCGAAGCGATCGCTGCAGGCTGTACCTGGTACGACCTCGAGATAGAGTCATCTTCAAAGTGCCCACCGGAATTGCTGGATGTGCTGCTGGGCGAGGGACGTCAGATCGCTTCCGCGCATTTTTTTCAGCGCACTCCCAAGAATTTGCGGCGCGTGGTAGCTGATTTGGCGCTTGTGCAGCCAGCGGTTATCAAGATTGCCGCGCAGTGCCACTCGCTCGCAGAGGGCATGGACGTGCTTCGACTGGCTCGCGGACGAAAGAACGTAGTTGTCATTCCGATGGGCGAAGTCGCGCAGCCGGCGCGGGTTTTGGCGCTACGTGAAGGTAGCGCGCTGGCGTATGCGCCGGTGCAAAACGCCACCGCACCCGGCCAACCGACGCTCGAGGCCATGAAGCATCTTTACCGCGCCGACGCGCTGAGGCGGAAGACCCGCGTCTACGGAGTCATCGGCGACCCGATCGGACATTCGCTTTCGCCCGTGCTGCAGAACACGGGCTTCCAGGCGCGCAAGATGGACGCGGTTTTCCTCCCGTTTCTCGTGCGCGACCTGCGCGATTTTCTGGGAGCAATCAAGCCGCTGGGAATCTCCGGTTTCAGCGTCACGATCCCTCACAAACAAGCCATCCTGCGGCATCTCGATGATTGCGATCCGATGGCTGCCGCCATTGGCGCGGTGAACACTGTGGTTGTGCGCGGGGGCGGAAAACTCTACGGCTACAACACGGATTATGTGGGCGTGCTCCGCGCGCTCGATCGGCTCATTCCGTTGCGTGGCAGCCGGGCCTTGATTTTTGGCGCGGGCGGCGCGGCGCGTGCCGTGGCTTTCGCGCTAGCGGAATCGGGCGCGTCAGTATGCATTTGTGCGCGCCGCATGGCGCAAGCCAAGGCTCTGGCCCGCGCCGTCGAGGGTGAGGCAGTGGAACGGCGGCGCCTGCGGCATGAATTGTTTGACGCGATCATCAACGCGACTCCAGTGGGAATGTATCCGCACGCTGCAAGCTCGCCACTCAACGCTTCGGAGCTGAATTGCCGCCTCGTCTTCGATTTGATCTACCGTCCTCGCGTCACCAAGCTCTTGCAGCTCGCCGCGCGCCGCGGCATCGAGACGGTTTCCGGCGTCGAAATGTTCGTCGCGCAGGGCACCGCGCAGTGGGAAATCTGGACGGGCGAACGCGCCCCGGAGGCGGCCATGCGCCGCGCGGTCTTGCACGCCCTGCACAACGAAGAGAAAATGGCTGCGCGATGATTCAGCCCGATTTTAAGACCTTCTCGAAGCTCGCGCGCCAGGGCAACCTGGTCCCGGTGTACGAAACCTTTACCGCGGACCTGCTCACGCCCGTCGGCGCGCATCTGCGCCTCGCGCGCAATGCAAAATATTCTTTTCTGCTCGAAAGCGTCGAAGGCGGCGAGAACATTGCGCGCTACACCTTCGCCGGAGCAAATCCCGAAGAAATTTTTCGCTGCCGCGGACGCGAATGTAGGTTCGAAACCAGCGGCAAACGCAAGAAATTCACCGCGGACCCCATCGCTTATCTCCGCAAACTCACCGAACGCTACCACCCCGTGCGCGTCCCCGGCCTGCCGCCGCTGATCGGCGGTGCAATCGGCTACTTCGCCTACGACATGGTGCGCCTGATCGAAAAGATTCCCGCGAGCGGTCGCGACGATCTGAATCTCGACGATTCCGTGATGATGTTTTATCTCGGCTTAGTCGTCTTCGACCACGTGCAACACCGCGTCTGGGTGATTCGCAACGTTTTTACAGAAGGCAAGAGAAGCCTGCGCCAGATATACAACGCTGCGGTGCGCGAAATCCGCCGTAACCGCCGCAAACTGGAAAGCCCGTTGCCACGCCAACGCCGGGCGCGGTCTCGTCGCCCCTTGCGCATCGAATCGAATTTCACGAAAGCGCGCTACATGGCCGCAGTGCGCAAGGCCAAAAGTTACATCCGCGCCGGCGACATCTTTCAGGTAGTTCCCAGCCAGCGCTTTTCCGCACAAACCGATGCCGATCCCTTTGAAATCTATCGCGCCCTGCGAGTAGTGAACCCTTCGCCGTACTTGTGCTTTTTGAGAATAGACAACGTCTCGGTCGTCGCCAGCTCCCCCGAGATGCTCGTGAAAGTCCAAGGACGCAACGCGCACTACCGCCCCATCGCCGGCACCGTCCCGCGCGGCCGCAACGAAGCCGAAGACCGCGCGCTCGAAGCGAAACTGCTCGCCGATCCCAAAGAACGCGCCGAACACATCATGCTAGTGGATCTCGGCCGCAACGATCTCGGCCGCGTCTGCGAGTACGGCTCGGTGGCGGTCGAGCGCCTCATGTTCGTCGAGCGCTATTCCCACGTGATGCATCTGGTCTCCAGCCTGCGCGGCCAATTGCGCGCGGATGTGAATTGCCTTGACGCGCTGATGGCTTGTTTCCCCGCCGGCACTCTTTCCGGCGCGCCCAAAGTTCGCGCCATGCAAATTATTGACGAGCTCGAACCCACCCGCCGCGGCATCTACGCCGGCGCCATCCTCTACATGGATTTTTCCGGCAATCTCGACTCCTGCATAGCGCTGCGCACCTTGGTAGCCAAAGGCGGCCGCGCCTACATCCAAGCCGGCGGCGGAGTAGTAGCCGATTCAGTCCCCGAGCGCGAATATCAGGAAACGGTCAACAAAGCCCGCGCGCTATTCACCGCGCTAGAAATCGCCCATCGCGGCGCAGGCGGCAGCCGCGCAGAGTGAATGGTGCTCGCGCGAATTGGTAGGGGCTGGTCTCAAATCGCGCCGGTTTGTCGCGTTTAAGCTAAACTAGAAACGCACCACGATTCGGGTCGTCATCCTGAGCGCAGCGAAGCCCGCCTGCCGCAGGCAGGGCTGTCTCTTTCTTTTCGGTTTAGCCCGTCGCGTCCAATGATCTTGCTCCTCGACAACTACGACTCCTTCACCTACAACCTGGCGCAGTACCTCGGCCAAATGGGCCAAAAACTAGCAGTCCGCCGCAACGACCAAATCACGCTCGACGAAATCGAAACAATGGGCCCCGAACGCATCGTAGTCTCCCCCGGCCCCTGCACCCCCAAAGAAGCCGGCATCAGCGTCCCGCTGATCCAACGCTTCGCCGGCAAGATCCCGATTCTCGGCGTCTGCCTCGGCCATCAGGCGATCGGCGCGGCTTTCGGCGGACGCGTGATCCGCGCCCCCAAACTCATGCACGGCAAAACCAGCGAAATCGTCCACGACGGCCGCACCATTTTTCATGGCTTGCCGAAACCTTTCATCGCCACGCGCTACCATTCCCTGATCGTCGAACGCAAATCCCTCCCGCGCGACCTCGAAATTTCCGCCGAGACCGACGACCACACCATCATGGGCCTCCGCCACCGCAAACTCCGCGTCGAAGGCGTTCAGTTCCATCCGGAATCGGTGCTAACCGGCGCCGGCTTCGACCTGCTGAAGAATTTTCTGAACATTTAGCGTCATGCGTGCCGCGCTCATCGTCGCCGCAATTTGCCTCACGCCATTATTTTCCGCGCCGCAACCGCCAGCCCATCCGCAGCCGCGATCAGTCAATCAAGCAGACGCGGCCTCGCCCCGCACCTATCTCGGCTTCGACGCTAACGAATACCCCGGCGACGCCGCGCTACCCGCGCTCAGAAAAACATTCACGTTCGCGGGTTACTGGCTGAACGTACCTCCCGGCGCCAAGACAAATCCCTGGTCGGGTCACCGCGCCACGCTGCTCCAAAACGGTTTTGGCTTCCTCGTGTTATTCAACGGCCGCACCGAAAGCCAGCTTCAGCCGCCGGTAGTTCCCGCGCAGCTCGGCTCAACCGATGCGGAACTCGCCATCCAGGCGGCGCGCCGCGAAGGATTCCCCGCCCACACCATCATCTATTTGGATCAGGAAGAAGGCGGCAGAATGTTGCCCGTGCAGATTGACTACCTCTATTCCTGGATCCAGCGCGTTAATTCATCCGAATTCAACGCGGGAGTTTACTGCTCGGGAATGAAAGCCAAGGAAGGGAAGGCCCAGTTCATCATCACCGCCGACGACATCCACCAGCGCACCGCAGCCAAATCGTTCTTCGTTTACAATGACGCCTGCCCGCCGTCGCCCGGTTGCGCCTACTTGAAAAATCCGCCGCCGCCCTCGGCGAGCGGCGTTCCCTACGCGTCCATCTGGCAATTCGCGCAATCGCCGCGCCGTCACGAATTCACAAAAAGTTGCAGCTCAACGTACAATCGCGACGGAAATTGCTATCCGCCCGAAAGTGCCGGCGCCGCAGGCACGGCTCCCGGCTCAATTCTTCTCGATCTCGATTCCGCGATGTCTGCCGATCCTTCGAACGCCCGCCCCTAGCCGCAATCTTCAAGTCGCAGACAGTCCGTGCCCCGCCTCCGATTGCGAAAACGCCGCAAGCGCCTCGAGTTTCTCGCGCGCCGCGCCCGAATCAATGGATTCCTGCGCCAGTCGCACGCCATCCAGAAAATCGGTAGCGCGTCCGGCTGCCACCAACGCCGCCGCCGCATTCGCCAGCACGATATCGCGATGCGGCCCGTGTTCGTGATGCGCCGCCGCGCTTCCCGGAATTTTCTGCCCGAGCAGTTTGTGAATGATCGTCGCATTGTGCTGTGCGTCCCCGCCGCGAATCGCTTCCAGTGGCGCGCGCCGCAAACCAAAATCCTCAGGCACCACCGTAAAGGTACGCACTGCGCCATCGCGCAACTCCGCCACGGAAGTCTCGCCGCTAACCGAGATTTCATCCAACCCGTCGGCCCCGTGCACCACAAAAGCCCGCGAGACGCCCAGCTCCCCCAACGCCCGCGCCACCAGTTCGATCAACCCGCCATCGTAAACTCCCACGACCTGCGCGGAAGCCCCCGCAGAATTCGTCAACGGCCCGAGCAAATTGAAAACGGTCCGCATGCGCAGTTCGCGCCGCGCACGCGTAGCGTGTCGCGTCGCCGAGTGCATCGCCGGCGCGTACAAAAATCCAATCCCGATTTGCTCGATCGCTTGCGCCACGCGCTCCGGCGCAATTTCCACTCGCACCCCGAGCGCCTCCAACACATCCGCCGAACCGCACCGCGAACTCGTCGAGCGATTCCCATGCTTCGCCACGCGCACTCCGGCTCCCGCCACCACAAAAGCTGCCGCCGTGGACACATTGAAAGTCCCGCGCTCGTCGCCTCCCGTTCCACAAGTATCCACGATCACTTCGTCCGGTCGCTGCATGCCCGGCGGAAAAATCGGCACCGCGTGCCGCCGCATCGCCGTCGCGAAGCCCACCAGCTCGTCCACCGTTTCACCCTTGAAACGCAAGGCTGCAAGAAACGCCGCGATTCTCACGTCATCCGCCCTGCCGGAAAGAATGTCCTCCATCGCCGTTTCCGCATCCTTCCGCGATAAATCTTCTCCGCGCGCCACCGTCATCGAGGCCACCACCAACCCCGCGCAGAATTTCGGATGCCCGAACTCGTACCCTTCAGCACTTCCTGTCTCAGAGCCCTCCGCAGTCGGCCCGTGCTCTCTTCTAGCTTCGTCCACGGCCGAGCGCTCCTCCGTCGTCATTCCTTTCATCGAAAGCGCCGTCCACAGCGCCGCCATTTGGCTGGGCGTCACCTGCCCCGAATAAAATTCTTCCATCACAGCGCAGGTTTCCACCCGCGAAAGATTTTCGCCCCGCATCACTTTTTCTAGCGCTTCATGAAGCATAGTCGGTGAGCAAGCCTTTGCAGCAATTTCGCAGCTTCACGCGGACGCGCTCGACGCCTGCCGTTTCGGCCGCCGCAGCAATTCGCCACCGCAATTCGGGCAAATTTGCTTCATTTGCGCGGAACAGCCCGCGCAAAACGTGCATTCGTACGAGCAAATGTACGCTTCGCCATCCATCGCCAGCACGCCGCCGCACTTTTCACAGGACGCCCTCATTTCCAGTCCCATGCCGCTCCTTGCCCGTGTTGCGCGTTCCAAGTAAACTAGGTCGCTTGATTCAATCGCAAATTTTAACACCATTATTCAAGGCGACCTTCAGGAAGCCGATGGAGTCAGCATGAAGATCCACGAATACCAGGCCAAAGCTATCCTTGCGAAATTTGGAGTTCCGGTGCCGCGTGGTGAAGTTGTTGTAAAAAAAGACGAAGCTCGCGCCGTAGCGGAGCGCCTGGGCACAAAAGTCGTCGTCGTGAAAGCGCAAATTCACGCCGGCGGCCGCGGCAAAGGCGGCGGCGTGAAACTCGCGAAATCTCCCGACGAAGCCGCCACACTCGCCGGCCAAATCATGGGCATGACGCTCGTCACGCCGCAAACGGGCGAAGAAGGCCGCGTCGTCCGGCGCCTTCTGATCGAAGAAGGCCTGGACATCAAGCGCGAACTCTACCTCGGCGTGCTCGTGGATCGCACCGTAGGCGCGCCCATCTTCATGGCCAGCGCCGCGGGTGGCATGGAAATCGAAGAAGTTGCAAAAGACCGGCCCGAAGCCATCCTGCGCGAAGTGATTGATCCGGCGACGGGTTTTCAACCTTACCAGGCGCGAAAACTGGCCTTTGGATTGGGTCTGACGCCCGAACAGGTAAACGTTGCGGTGCCGTTTTTTCAGTCGCTCTATCGCGCCTTCGTCGAAACGGACGCCTCAATGCTCGAAATTAATCCGTGCGTCGTGACTGGCGACGGAAAACTCGTCGCGCTCGACGCGAAAGTCACTTTTGACGACAACGCGCTGTACCGGCATCCCGAATTCAAGGACCTGCGCGACCTCGACGAAGAAACGCCGCTCGAAGTGGAAGCCTCGAAATTCAAATTGAATTACATCAAGCTCGATGGCGATATCGCCTGCATGGTGAATGGCGCGGGCCTCGCCATGGCCACGATGGACATCATCAAGCTGAGCGGCGGAAGCCCCGCAAATTTTCTGGACGTAGGCGGTGGCGCTTCGGAAGAGCAAGTGAAAAACGCATTTCGCATCCTGCTCAGCGATCCCAACGTCAAAGCAGTCTTCGTGAATATTTTTGGCGGCATCCTGCGTTGCGACGTCCTCGCCAGCGGCGTGGTAAATGCGGCGAAAGAGCTGAAGTTCAAGATTCCCGTGGTCGTGCGCATGGAAGGAACGAACGTCAAGCAAGGAAAGGAAATCTTGCAAAACTCCGGACTGAATTTCGCAGTAGCGAATGGAATGAAGGATGGAGCGGAGAAGGCAGTGGCTTTGGCGGGAGGCGCGCGATGAGCGTCTTGGTTGATAAGAGCACGCGACTGATCGTGCAGGGGATCACCGGCCGCGAAGGTGGTTTTCACGCGCAACAGATGCTGGATTACGGAACGAAAGTTGTGGCGGGCGTCACCCCAGGCAAAGGTGGAACGAAACACCTCGGCGTACCGGTTTTCAATACTGTCGCAGAAGCGGTGAATGCGACAAAAGCAAACGCTTCCGTGATTTTTGTGCCGCCGCCGTTTGCAGCGGATGCCATTCTCGAAGCTTTCGACGCTGCTTTACCGCTGGTAATTTGCATCACCGAAGGCGTGCCGACACTCGACATGGTCCGCGTCGCCGCCGCGCTGAAAAATTCCAAGTCGCGATTGATCGGCCCGAATTGCCCCGGCATTATTTCGCCGGGAAAATGCAAAATCGGAATCATGCCTGGCTCGATTCACAAACAGGGCCACGTGGGAGTCGTCAGCCGCAGCGGAACGCTCACGTATGAAGCCGTTGATCAGCTGACCCATCTTGGCATCGGGCAATCCACGTGCATCGGAATCGGGGGCGATCCGATCATCGGTACCAGCTTTCTCGATGCCATCAAGCTCTTCAACGAAGACCGCGACACACACGCCATCGTAATGATCGGCGAAATTGGCGGCAACGCCGAAGAAGTCGCAGCAGAATACATCAAGAAACATGTAAAAAAGCCGGTAGTCGGATTCATCGCCGGCCAAACCGCGCCGCCAGGACGTCGCATGGGCCACGCCGGCGCCATCATCAGCGGCGGCCAGGGCACCGCCGCCGAAAAATATAAAGCCATGCGCGCAGCCGGAATTCGCACCGTGCAAAGTCCCGCCGAGATCGGCCACACCATGGCCGCCGCGCTCGGAAAGTCCAAGGCGAAAGCAAAACCGCCTGCAAAAAAAGGCGCCACGAAAAAATCAAAGAAGTCGGCCAAGAAGAGAAAGTAGCTAAACGCGCGCTAGTTCCACAGAGCCCCGCGAACATTTTCACACTTGGGAGATGAATCGAATGGCTGTCGAACGAACGTTAGCAATTGTGAAGCCGGATGCCGTAAGCCGTGGCCTCACTGCTGATATCATCAGCCGCATCCACGCCGCGAAATTTCACGTCATCGCGATCAAGTCGTTGCGCCTGACGAAGAAGCAGGCCGAGGGATTTTACGCCGTGCACCGCGAGCGCCCATTCTTCAGCGAGTTGACAGAATTCATGAGCGCCGGAAAGGCTGTCGTGATGGTCCTCGAAGCTGAAAACGCCATCGCCAAATGGCGCGACACGATGGGCGCAACGGATCCCGCCAAAGCCGCCCCGGGCACGATTCGCAAAGAACTAGGCGAAAGCATCCAGTACAACTGCACGCACGGTTCCGACGCGCAGGAAACCGCAGCGGCCGAGATCGCCTACTTTTTCTCCGGCGCGGAATTGGTATAGAACCGCGGCCGTCCCAGCCCTTCCGGATTCTCGTTGGTTCCTAATCTTCTGCACCAAGAAGTTTCTCCGGCGACTTGCCTGAAGGCGTAGTGGAGTAGAATGGCAATAGCGACCGCCAAGGCAATGGATCCGCTCCGCGAACTCGGCAAAGCCCTCCTGATTTTCGGGATTGTGCTGGCCTGCGCGGGGGCTTTTCTGCTGATCGGCGGTAAATTGCCGTTGCGGCTCGGGCACCTGCCCGGTGACATCGCCTATCAAGGACGCAATGGCAGCTTTTATTTTCCCATCGTCACTTGCCTCTTGCTGAGCGTCGGACTGACGCTTTTGTTTTGGATTGTAAACTTGTTCCGCCGCTGAACCCATGAGCCAAGCCTCTCTTTTCAACCTGATGCCCGAACGCCGCACCTGGAAAGTCAGCGAGCTGACGGCGCGCATCCGCGAACTGCTGGAATCCGCGTTACCGGACGTGTGGGTCGAGGGCGAAGTTTCCAATTGCCACGCGGCGCAGTCCGGTCATTGCTATTTCACACTGAAAGACGCCAAGGCCCAAATTCGCTGCGTCTGTTTTCGCGACCAAATGCGCATGCTGAAATTCAAACCGGAAGACGGGCTGCACGTCACCGTGCGGGGCTCACTGAGCGTCTATGACGCGCGCGGCGAATATCAGATTTACGTTACGAACATCGAGCCGGTCGGCCTCGGCGCGCTGCAACTGGCGTTCGAGCAACTGAAAAAGAAGCTGCACGCGGAAGGCCTGTTCGACCAGGCGCGCAAGAAACCGCTGCCGGTCTTGCCGCGCTGCATCGGAGTCGTAACGTCGCCGACCGGCGCCGCCATTCGCGACATTCTGCGTGTGTTGAAGCGTAGGTTTCCTAATGCGCACGTCAGCGTGTATCCCGCGAAAGTGCAGGGGACCGGTGCTGCTGCGGAGATCGTCCAAGGGCTGCAATATTTCAATCGCGCGAAGACCGTGGACGTGCTGATTCTCGCGCGCGGCGGCGGCTCTCTCGAAGACTTGTGGGCCTTCAACGAAGAAATTCTCGCCCGCGCGATTTTTGCCTCGGAAATTCCGGTAATTACCGGCATCGGCCACGAAACCGATTTCACCATCGCGGATTTTGTCGCGGATTTGCGCGCGCCCACGCCTTCCGCCGCAGCGGAAATCGTGGTGAAGTCGCGCGAGGAATTCGAGCGGCACATCGCCGAGCACCAGCGCCACTTGATCCAGCAAATGCGCTATCGCTTTTCGCAGTGGCGCCATCGCGTGCGCGATTTGCAAACGCATCGCGGATTCCGGGAACTCAAGCGCGTCCTGCGCGCACGCCGCCAGCAGCTCGATGAAATGTCCAATTCGCTCGCGATTGGCTTGCGGCTGCGCCTCGCGATGGCGCGGCAGCGCATCACCGAAGCGAACGCACACGTCGCATCATTCGATCTGCGCGCCCGCGCAACGGTGCTGCGCCGCCGCATCGATCAGCAGCGCAGCGAGTTAAGCGCCGCGCTCGATCGCGTGGTGGCACGCAAACATCGCCAGCTGAACGTGGTCCAAATGCGTTTCGCGGCACTCGATCTGCGCGCACGCGTGGGGAGTTTGCGGCGCCGATGGGAACGCGACTCCGCGGACTTGCAGGTTCGTTTCGAGCGCGTCGTCAAATCCAAGCGCAAGCTCTTCGACGCGCTAGAAACGCAACTTAAGGAGCGCGACCCGCTTCGTCTATTGGAACGCGGCTACGCAATCGCCTACGACGCGTCAGGGAAGGTACTGCGCTCGCCAGATCAAGTCGCCATAGGCGAGGACATCTCAGTGCGCATAGCCCAAGGCGAACTCGCCGCCACCGTGCGGCAAAAAACCAAATCCTAGCGCTGGCTCTTGTGCTTCTTTGTCGTCCCGCTGCGCAAAACCCGTCCGCGCTCGCGCGCGATTCTCTTGAGAACCTGTTCATAGGGTACTGGTGTTTCTCCGGATTTTTTCGCGGCATCATACGCACGAACGCACTCGATCTCTTCAATCTCTTGTAATGTTTCCTTAGTTTCTCTTTTCATCTTGCTCCCAGCCTCTCTAGCTGCGGCGACCGAGTTCAACTCAGGTTCCAGTTGTCAGTGATTTCTTTGGGGTTCCCATCAGGCCGCGAGACGCAAAGTGCGCGTGCATTTTCGCCTTATTGTTGAATAGGTCGACAAACTCATCCTTTGCCAATATCTTCCTCAAGCAACCGCGCAGAATGGAGGAGGCCGCTTCCGCGAGCAGATCTCCATAGTAAATGTCCGCAGTCCCATCGGCACTTCGACGGCATACCCGCCCCGCCCATTGTTTGTCGGGCCATGTCCCGTGCGCAAAATGGTTGCGGAGAACATACATCTCGCTAAGAGAATCCTTCAGTGACAGTCCGATGAGCGTTGGCAGATACGGTGATCGCTGGTCAGAGTAAATCGGAAAGTCGTTGCCCAGAAAGTCTATTACCCGCCTCCTCGTGAGGTCGGCCTCTCTGTATGTCCGCTTCTTTGAATTGAACAGAGCATCTAGACCAACGACCCACAGGAGATGACGAACGTTCGCGAAGTCTGCGCGGTATCCGATTTCCAGGTTTTGAATCGCCTGCGAAATCGGTAATAAGGGAGTCCTGACGACTCTTAGGATAGACGGAGCGAGCGTCATTAATTCCTGCAAATCGCTCCATCGAACACTGTTTAATACATCGTAGTCGCAGAGGATGGTTTCGCGGTTGTTACGCTCCGCGCGGGGCAGTCTCGGCGCCCCTTCGGTCAAGTCATAATGGAAGACCTGGAATACTCCAGCGCATGGGCGAATGACCTTCAGCCCAAGATAGAGGTGATAAAGAGCATTTGCTGATTTTTCGTATTCGGCTGGTCTGTCTGCCTCTTCGCATTCAAGATCACGGACTAGGGCATACCGAATCTGTTCGAGCCGAGTGACTTCCGATTCGCTAACGAGCAGCGGAGACAAAGGTTTGAAGGTTGTTTCTTGGACAACTTGAGAGACGTCGGCAGCTGAAATTGAGTCTGCGATCGCGAGCGGCAGCTTTGCAGCAGGCCAATCGCAGTCGAAAGCATCCACGGCAACCGGACAGATCGAAATATGCTTGGTCCGTGCCATATCATTCCTCATCCACGCTTCCGCCCGCAACCTTTAGCACCGCCAGGAACGCCTCCTGCGGTATATCCACACGCCCGACGCGCTTCATCCGCTTCTTGCCTTCTTTTTGCTTCTCCAGAAGCTTGCGTTTGCGCGAAATATCGCCGCCGTAGCACTTGGCAATGACGTTCTTGCGAATCGCGCTGATCGTTTCGCGCGCAATCACCCGGCTGCCAATCGCCGCCTGCACGGCAATCTCAAACATTTGCCGCGGAATCAATTTCCGCAAACGCGTCACCAGCTCGCGCCCGCGCTCATAAGATTGATCGCGATGGCAAATAACGGTCAGCGCGTCCACCGGCTCGCCGCCCACCAATACATCCAGCTTCACCAAATCCGACTCGCGATACCCCGACAAGTGGTAATCCAAAGAAGCATACCCTCGCGAAACGCTCTTCAACCGGTCGTAAAAATCCAAAACGATTTCATTCAGCGGCATCTCATAGGTCAGCATGATCCGCGTAGGCGAAAGGTATTCGAATTTCTTCTGCACGCCGCGCTTTTCCTCGCACAATTGCAGCACACCGCCCACGGACTCCTCCGAAGTAATGATCATCGCCGTAAGCATCGGCTCTTCAATCTTCTGAATCGAAGCAGGCGGCGGAAATTTCGTGGGATTATCCACTTCCATCACTTCATTGGCCGTAGTAGTGATGCGGTACTGCACGCTCGGAGCAGTAGTAATCAGCCCGATATTGAATTCGCGCTCCAGGCGCTCCTGCACAATCTCCATGTGCAAAAGTCCCAAAAATCCGCAACGAAATCCAAATCCCAGCGCGACAGAATTTTCCGGCTCATAAAAAAACGCCGCATCATTCAATTGCAATTTCCCCAAAGCATCGCGCAACATCTCATAATCGCTCGCATTCACCGGAAAAAGTCCCGCGAACACCATCGGTTTGATCGCTTCAAACCCCGGCAAAGGCGGCGCCGGATGTCCATCCTCCACCACCGTATCTCCCACTCGCGCATCCGCCACCCGCTTGATATTCGCGATGATGAACCCCACGTCCCCGGCCGAAAGCTCCTCCAGCACCACAGGCTTCGGCGTCAGCACGCCCAGATTTTCCACCTCGTATGTCTCGTTGCTCGAAGTCAGCCGGATCTTCATGTGCGGCGCGATGCGCCCTTCCATCACGCGCACCAGCACCACCGCTCCGCGGTACGAATCGAACCACGAATCGAATATCAACGCGCGCAGCGGCGCCTCCGGCGAGCCGACCGGCGCCGGCACCAGCCGCACGATCGCTTCCAGCACCTCCTCCACGCCCAACCCGCTTTTCGCGCTGATCGGCAGCGCTTCATCCGCCGGTATCGCCAGCACGTTTTCGATTTGTTCCTTCGCGAAATCCACGCGCGCCGCCGGCAAATCAATTTTATTGATCACCGGAATGATCGTCAGATTGTGCCGCGACGCCAGAAACGCGTTCGCCACCGTCTGCGCTTCCACGCCCTGGCTCGCGTCCACCACCAGCAGTGCGCCTTCGCACGCCGAAAGCGCCCGCGAAACCTCATACGAAAAATCCACGTGCCCCGGCGTATCAATCAGATTCAACCGGTATTCGTGCCCGTCCCGCGCCGTGTAATGCAGACGGATGCTCTTCGCCTTGATCGTGATCCCGCGCTCGCGTTCCAGGTCCATCGAATCCAGCACCTGCGAATGCATCTCGCGCTGGCTCAGCGCCCCGGTAAGCTCCAGCAGACGGTCCGCCAGGGTAGACTTCCCGTGGTCAATGTGCGCGATAATGCAAAAATTCCGGATGTACTGGGGATCCATGGCTCTCTGTGTGGACGCAACTAACTTCCGAGTTTGCCACACAAACAGAAAAATTCGAAATTCGAAATGGGAGCGCAAGAGCCGTGCGCAGTGATTCGCGACGCGAGCGACGCGCCCGGTCGTTGCAGTTGAATTTGTGAATCGCCCTGCGGAGCGATTCACCCTGAGATTCGGCAGTGCCGAATCGAAGGCGCCTAGGCGATGCGCTTGCTGGAAGAATGCGCCGATGGCCCGCTGCTGAGCGTACGGCTCGGTTGCTGCAACCAATGGAGCACCGATGTGGTGAAGCGGCGGGTATTTTCGAGATTGCGGCCAGGCAGCACGCGAGTAGCGCTACTGCGTAGCCGCCGCCGAGAAATTTGCGATGCGGCGAGCCCATGCGCGCCCGGCGCCGGATGCGGCGCGCTCGGATGTGCAACCGTCGTCGCCAATTTATGTTCCGTGCGACGCTTCGTTGCTCGCAGCCACTGCCGCCACGATCTGGCAAAATCCGGCCATCCGAACGCGATTCTCACATGCCGATTTATGTTTCGCCACAGCGCCAATCGCCGGGCGGCAGCTCGGAGCGACAAAAGCATCCGCGTTTCAAGCCGCACAAGAAGGATTCCAGCCTGCAAGGACATCGCTGCGATTCCGCATTTTGCTATGTTCGCCATAGAAAGAAAATGGATTTTCCAGCGCTTGCCGAGAGCAAATTGTGTTTGTGGAACTCGCGCCGCGTCCATTGGGCAACCCAAAATAGAGAGCGCGACCATTTCTTTCAGCCCCAGAGCGGCCGGAGGCTGCGGCTGGACGTGAGCAGGAAACTTGATCGGTGGTTTCGAAACACGCGCCATGGATTCACCGGCAGCAGCTGGCGCTGCTGGTTGGTTTGCGCAAGCGCTCGACGAGATCTCCGGCGAATGAGCTTCGATTAGCCCGTCATTGCGCAGCATCGCAGACGCCGCGAATCGTCCAAGGGTCTCGTCGACCACTGGCCGCGGAGCGAACAACTCCAAAACGTTTGCGCCCTCCACGCCGAAAAGTGGCGCGAGCGGCCTAGCTCTGTCGAGTTGAAATTCATGGGCCACTTCACCGATGATGCGCCCCGGCACCGGACGCAGCTTCTCGCGCGAAGCCCGCATCAGCGCTTGCTCGCACAGCAGATTCAGAATGCGCGCGATGCCGCCTGAATACATGTACAAAGCCTGCAGCGCTTCCGGATGGAAAATCGCGGTCCCCGAATCGGACGCCTCCGCGATGCGCAGGCGATTCGCAATGTACCCGCGGATTTCCTCGGGCGTCAGCGGCAAAGTCCTGCAGCGCACCGCCACGCGCTGGCGGATTTGCCGAAGCTCCAGACGCTGCAGCATTCCATCGAATTCCGGCTGCCCGCACAGGACGATCTGCAGCAGGTTCCCCTGCGGCGCCTCCAGGTTCAGCAGCATGCACAGCTCTTCAATCACGTTCAGCGCGAGCCCCTGCGCTTCGTCCACGATCAGCACGGCGGTCTCGCCCGCGCGATAGCGGTCCTCCAGCCAATTCGTAAAAGCGGCGAGCGGTGTTCCGCGTTGCGCCACGAAGGGAACCCCAAAATCCTTCAGGATCATGTCAAACAGGTCGCTCACCTTCAGGTGCGAATTGAAAATGAATGCCTTGGGGATGCGCTCGCTGTCCAGCCATTCCATCAGGCGATTGAGCAAGACCGTCTTGCCCGTGCCCACTTCGCCGGTGAGCACCATCAGCCCTTTGCGCGCGCGGATGCCCTCGATCAGTTGGGCCAGGGAGTCTTGCGTTTGCTGCGTAAGGAAGAGATAGCGCGGATCGGGATTCACCCGGAACGGATTATCCCGCAAACCAAAAAAGCTGGAAAACACCCCGGTCATACATGTTCCTCTGGGCCGGGACTAGCATTGTAGGCCGATCCCTGTACCACGGCAATGCAGTTAAAACTGTAGGGCCCGCAACACAATTATCGACTCATCCATAGCCGTGGCGAGCCTTCGGGTAGGGCACGCCGCCCCCGCGCGTGTGGCACAGCCACTCTTGCCTGCCATGAGAACCTGCCAGTGGCAGGTCGGAAGGGTCTGTGCTCGTTCTTTAATCTATCATCCTGCTTGCCCTGACGCAGGAAGGGAGCGCGGCGAAGGATCAGATTCTGTCCTCTTCGGCCGGGGCTAGATTGGTCCTAAAAGTTCGTTCCCCTTGAGCGAGGCGCCCACGCTGAGGCGGGTTTGTGCAGGTTTCTTACTCCCACCAAGACATCGGATTTTGATTTTCCTGCTTTGAACATGCCTTCCATATAGTTCAAGTAGGTATAAAGTTTTCCCCAGTAATCCATATGCCTAGGGAGTTGCGCTTGCGAGTCCGGACTATGCGCAATTGCGATAGAAATAGCAATCGCCGCAAACGAAGCGTGAGCACTCTCGTTCAGCATGTTCATAGCGGTGAACTTTTCTCCGCTTGGGTTCGTCCTTAACGTATCAAGGGTGCCTTTACCACCAAGAACAACTCGGTTTACCTCTCTCCACATCTGCGAAAAGCTATTCGGCGGGTCGCCAGAGAAAATGTGTGGTAGGGCGCGTTCGTCGGCGATGAACAGCACGTACAGCACACGACAGTACAATTCCTCAACTTGGCGTGCTCGGGTGTGGTACGCGAAGAACCTACCTTTCGCTAGGTCGTCATTAACGGACTCTATTAGGTCCCCAATGCTTAGCTTGACCCCCATAGTCAGTTTCGCAGGGTCCGAAAAACACTGGATGATCTCCTGCGTTGCTGCACTTTCGCTGTGCGGCCTTTTAGTTCTACAACCAGGTACAACGCAATGTGGATTGATCTTTTTTCGGGGGCTCAACATGGATTCTTCCTTCTTCGACCAGAGCTAGATTGGGCCAAGTGGATGAATGTCGTCTTGGTGATTTTCGCCGCGATCCCAACACGCATGACGATCTTTTTCGCGGAGCAGACCGTCTCGGATCACGCAGAGTAGCGATTCGGCATCCCAGGGAGTCGGCGAGTCGTACAGCGTCGTCGCCTGGCAGCATTTCACCTCGACGCAATTCAGCACATCCCGGAGAGTCGCCAGCGAGCTTTCAACCTCATCGCGCGTGGCGATCTCCAGCAGCTTAGTATTTTTGCCCAAACTCAAAGCTAGGTCGCGGTGAGCAATGCGGCGGTGCCTCCAGTCGACTGCAAAAGCCCCCGCGTCTTTTGCCTTCTCGACGAGGCCGAGAACGTCATCACGGAGGTATGGATCGCACAGTGGAGGAATCGCCTGCAGCGACAGGTTCGGCTTTCCGAGAGACTTCCGTGGTCCGACAAGCCTAGCGATCCCGAGCAGCGTAAGCTCGAACAGGCTTTCGTGAACGGTGTGAAAAAAGAATGGGGCGGCTTCGTTCAACAATTCCAATCGCGCGGGCTTGTCAGCAAAAAGGATTCGAAACTGTTTCCATCGCCAGTGCATCCACCCGAGTTCGCTGGACGCGGCGTGAAATAAAGGCCCGAGCTCCGCGCCCATTTTCTCGACGTAGTGTTGCCGCATTTCCTGAAAGTCCATCCTGCGAATCTCCTGAAAGTGTGCACGGGATTTTCTTATGCGAGGAGATCATCGTCCCTGTGCCCTTCAAAGTATCCAGGAAGCACCGACACGTTGCCACCTGGAGTGATCCTCGCCATAAACGGCCCTTTATTCATTTTGAGAATTTTGAGGATTTTTTGTTCAGCCTTGAGAATAGCTTGAGCCCATAACTCTGACGGTATATCGTTCGTTGCCAGCTGAAAAACTCTGACGCGACCAAAGGCGACCGCGTTCACTTGTGGAGCTTCCTTGCGCCCTCTTTTCCAAATGTCGCCGGTGATTACAACCCAGTTTTCTCGGCCGCACCTTGCGATCCATTGTTCGTCGCCCGCGCTCTGGGGAAAATGGTCGTCGTGAATTTCAACCTTGAGATTCGCATTTCGAAGATGCTGGGCACACTTAAACTTTCCGATCGAGCGATCGAGGAAAAACGTTGTTTCTTCACGCAGCCTGGTAGTAGCTGATCGCTTCTTCGACCGCAACTTTGTCTAGACCGTAGTCTTTCGATATTTCGTCTATTTTTTCCCCGAGTCGTTTTCTGTGCCATAAAACCGACGCCGTTATGCCCGTCCCGGAAACAACGGGACGGCCAAATGAAATTTTTGGATCGATAACCACCGAACGAGGTTCCCGCGATGTTGCCCACACGGGGTAAAGCCTGGCAGCAAGCCCTTCGTTGTCCCAGTCGATGCGCTCCAGGTACAAATCGAGGATTTGACGGATTCCCAACTGGCCCATCTTCGATGCATCGATCGTCGCTTCAAGTTCTTTGACAAATAGATGTTTCCCGTCGGTATAAAAAACCTGACTGATGAGCGGCCTTCTTGCTGGTGTTCTGGATCGAACGTACGCGATAGCACTTCTCACGTGCTTCATCTGGATTCCGTAGACCTGTCTGGTGAACATCAGAACGTGAGCTTCAACGAGGTTGTAAAAGGAAAGCGTCTCACCCTTCGCATCGGCAGGCACAATCAGGGGCTGCGATGTCTTGATCCCGGACGTCGTGGAGTATCTTCTGCCGATAACCCAGGAGCGGAGCGTCGCCTCAGACAAACCAAGATAGTGAGCAGCTTCGGGAATTCCGTAGCTGGCAATTTCCCTGAGGTCGGTCCTAGACTTTTTGCGGGGCATTAAAGCCTCCCATGTGAACGTAGGAAGGCCGCGACAAATTGAGAACGTATTTCTGGCGACAACACCGCTATGCTATACCTTCGCGACGGGATCTGTCCAGCGCACAAGACAGTCGATTCTGCCATTGCCAAAAGGTCGTCGGTGTGGCTCGTCCTTGCAGGAAGTTATGGCGGGTGGGCCACCTTCGTAGCCAGGCGAGCAACCGCCTTTAAGTTTTGAGGGTGCCGCAACCCTTTGCGTATTTTGCAAAGGGTGCGTGGCAATACTTACACCCCTATCGCCCCGACCCCGGATGCGGTGTGGGGGGTGGCGGACCGTTCTCTTGCGCCTCGTCGAATTCTAGTCAACAACGGACAACCTTTCCTTGATTGATATCCACTTCGGAGATAGATTCACTGGTGAACTCCGACCCGTCCACAGCAAATTCTATGTCCCGGAGGCGATAATGCTTGCGCGGATTCTCACGGGCCTTGCTCTTCTTCTCTTTCCATGTATTGTCCAGGGACAAACCGTCCAAAGTTCGCCTACGACACTCGGACCTGGAGACATCTACAAGATGTCGTCACCCGCAGTCGTCCTCATCGAGACGTACGGCGAGGACGGCAAGGTCTCAGCGGCCGGTAGCGGATTTCTCGTAAGCGCCAATGGAAAGATTCTTACGAACTACCACGTAATCGCACACACGAAACGCGCAACCGTCACGCTAGCAAACGAGGACGCGTACGATTCAGTGGAAGTGATCGAGATAGACAAGCGAAAAGACATCGCGCTGTTGAAGATAAAAGCGGTGAACCAACCCTTCGTGAAAATCGGCCATTCCGGCGGGGCTCAAGTCGGTGACAAATTGTACACCCTGGGGAATCCCCTCGGTGTTTTCCAAAATACGCTGTCCGACGGAATTCTCAGCGGTATCCGCCAAATGGATGGATACAAACTGTTCCAAATCTCCGCGCCGATAAGCCACGGAAGCTCGGGAAGCCCCGTTTTCAACTCCTCCGGCGAGGTCATCGCGATCGTTGAAGCGACACTGTCCGAAGGCCAAAACCTGAATTTCGCAATACCCGTCGATTATGCAGCGGGGATGTTGGACTCCACTCAAACTCGCTCACTCGAATCGATCTACGAGCCCGAAGCCCCTGAGAAAGCCGCTGACTCGAAACCAGCCACATCGAATGCACCAGCGGCGACTGCTATGCAGCCCGCGTCCGCGCCCGTTCCTTCGCAGGCAATGAAAACCGACCTGATAACGTACGTCTCCACCAAGATGGGAGTCTGGACGAAGGAAGATGCAGAGGTCGAACTTGGGCCGTCAGTTGATCGCCGCGATGGGGTTTTCAACAACGCTGTAGTGTCCGACATCTACAAATACAATACGTCGTTTTCGACCTTCGGAACGGTCGAACTGAGCATCAGCCGGAGCACGAACAAGCTCGTAGCGGCCTACCTCTATTACCGAAACGTAGTGTCCTGGGAGGACGTCAGGCAAAAGATCGGAAAGGACTACAAGAAGGTGAAATTGCCCAAGGGCCAACCGGGCGAAGGTTATCTCTACCAATTCGGCGCACGCCAGCTTTACGTTCTCGTGGACTCAGCCCACAACGTTCGCAGCGTCGGTGTATGGTGATACAAATTGCGTGGCCGAACCTTTCATCCCGTCTCGCGCTGGCTTTGATGTTTTTGGGGCTGCCGCACTCTCGCCGCAGGCGAGGGTGCGCGGCTTGAACTTGGAAGCTTCCGGTTGCCCCAGCAAGCTGACGCCCTGGCGCGCACGTAGATTCACATTCCGCTCCAACGCACAGGTCAAAACGAGGCAAGGCACCAGCGCCGTCAGGCGCGGCATAAATTAGCCCGGTGCGGAAGCGCCGGGAAAAGACGGCGCGCAGCGCCAAACCGATCGCGGTGCCTTTCCCGCGAAGTTTTCGAGTTTCCCCGCCACACCTCGGCGTGACCCGCGTGCTCCCGCGCAATCCGCGAACCCGCTCGCCCCGCCGCCCGAAAAGTCAGATTCCGTTCGCGCCACACGCGCGCAAGCCTTTCACTTTACCGTGCTCGCCCCACACCTATTCCCATGTTGGGACTGGTAATCATACAGTAAATGTGATAAAATAGATTCGGGCTACCATTCCAGCCCACTGAGGACGCCACATGCACTCCGCCACGACGGCGACGGGCAGACCACTCCCACCCCCAGGGAAATCTCTACCCAAAAACCGCCCCGCGCTGTTCATCTATCGCCCAGTTTGCCCTCAAGAAGTCTACGCGGAACTCACACCACGCAAATCCTATCCGGAACACACCTTCATTCAAATTTTTCGTAACTGCCTGAAACGAAATGAGAAAAGATTTTCTAACCGGAACAAAATAGACGTTTCCGCAAAGTCCACACTTTCTAATCGTCGCCTTTTGCAGGGTTCCGAGAGCCACCAACGCCGAATCGCAGACGCAAATCGCCCACCGCAAGTCGCCAGCAACATCGTTTCTAATCGACAATGGCAGATATTAGAAATCACCGTAAACCTCTCAAAACAAACGATCGCACCACGTTCTAATCGGCACAAAAACGCGTTGTTTGCGTCCCGGACGGGGCAGCGGGACGCGTTTTCAAACACCAAAAATTTCACGCCACAAACCCAAACGATTGATCGCAGCTCCCGAATCAAGAATCACCACTCACCACTCACCAATGACGCCTTTCCAATGCGAACCGCAGCGCCAGGTCGTGCCCAGTCACCCGATTTCGCGTGGGTTGCGGTCGCGTTAACTCCGGCGTGGGTTACGGGGAGTCGTGGATTGAATGGGCGAAGGGGATGTCGTAGGCTGTACCGGGTTTTAATGATATATGGCGCATGGCGGCGGGCTGGCGCGGTAGCCGCAAACGGGAGGCAGTTGGAGGATGCCTGCGGGCGTGAACACACTTTTTCCAACCACCGTGCCGGAGCGGTCGCGGCTGCCGAAGCTGATCGGCTACGGGCTGGCGGTCGTTTGTCTCGTCTGGGTGTTGCACGATTTTCACATCGTGCAAGCGATGAAGGAACTGGCGAAAGTAGATTGGAAATGGGTGCTGGTGGGAATGGGTTTCGATGTGCTGAGTTACGTGGTGCAAGCGGTGCGCTGGAAGTGGCTGCTCAGCCCGTTCGGCAAAGTGAAATTGACGCACGCGATTCGCGCCGTGTTCGCCGGACTTTTTGCGAATTTGATTTTTCCGCTGCGGCCGGGAGAGTTGTTGCGCAGTTATCTGATATCGGATTCCGAGGACATCACTATCGGCCGCGTGTTGGGCTCGGTGGGCGTCGAGCGCTTGGTGGATTTGGTGATTGCGACGGCGTCGCTGGCGGTGGCTTCGCTGCTGGTGGATTTGCGGCCGCCCTTCCGGCGCGTGGCGGACACGCTGGGAATCGCCACGCTGGTGCTGCTCGGGATCGTAGTGATCGTTATCTATGTGCTGGAAATAAAGCTGTCGCAGAAACCGGACTTTGCCACGGGCCCGCGACGGCTGCCGGGAAAATTGATGGGAGCGCTATTAGGCTTGCACGCGATGGGCACTGCGCCGAGTTTTTATTCGGCAGTGATGGCGTCGCTGGCGCTGCCATTTTGCCAGGTGCTGGGGCTGTGGGCGATGATGCAGGCGTACGGATTGCATCTGCCTTTTAAAGCAGCGATTGTGGTGTTGCTGGTGATCAATCTGGGCGTGTCGCTGCCGAATGCGCCGGCGAACGTCGGAGCGTACCAGTTTTTCTGCGTGCTGGGGCTGAGCGTTTTTGAGGTGGATAAGACCACCGCGACGAGTTTTTCGTTCTTCGCCTTTTTGGCGCTCACCGTGCCGTTTATATTTTTAGGTTTTGCGGGGCTGGTGCGCAGCGGACTTTCGCTCAAGTCCATGCGCGAGAAGGTCAAGGGTTTGCCGAGCCAAGTACGGGCTTGAATCCCACCATTTTTCCTCCATCTATCGCCCAACTGGGCACGCGGACTTGATTTCGTTGTGAGGCGGCCTTCGCCTCCGGTATATAGTGGTCATTCGACCCGCGCGGAAAATCGGGGGCTCGTTTCGCCGTGTTGACGAGGCTCGCGGGCGGACTTCCTCAGCAAGCCCGCAATTCCCGATAGACGCCCGGACTCCCATGGCTCAGGACATAACCAAGCATCTCGAACGGGCGCGCAAAAGCCTGGAGAAGAACAAGCTCCGCGAAGCCATCGTGGAATACCAGGCGGTATTTGAGGAAGCGCCTGCCAATCAGGAAGCGCTGCAGGCGCTGGCGGATATCTACACTCGGCTGAACGAGCCTTCGCAGGCCGCGGAGTATTACGGCATTCAGTTCGACCGGCTGGTGGATGCCGGCGACGGCGCCAAAGCCACCGCAGTCTTCATCCGTTTTCTCCGCAACTATCCGCAGCCCGCCGACCGCTTGATGCGTTACGGGACCCTGCTGCAGAAGCAAAACCGCACCTCGGAAGCCATCGAACAATTTGGAATTGCGGCGGAACTATACGGCAAAGAGCAGCGCGACATCGAAGCCTTGGCGTGCTTCGAGAGTATGGCGCTGCTGGATCCGGAAAATCCGCAGCGGCATATCGTACTGGGCGAGCAGGCGGAGCGGTTGCGCCATGCAGACCTGGCGACTCGGAGCTATTTGCGCGCGGGGCAATTGACGCTGGCCGTGGGAGCGCTCGACGAGGCGCTGGAATATTTCGGCCGCGCCAACCATCTTTCTCCGCACGACCGCGCGGGGGCGTTGTTTTTCGCCGACGCGAAATTGCGGAAGGGTGACGCCGAGGGCGCGGTGATATTGCTCGATCCGCTTTCGGTCAACGAAGCGGATCCGGCGTTTCTGGCGCTTTTCGGCGAGGCGTTATTGCGTACCGGGCGACTGGACCGGGCGCGGGAAGTTTTCGAGGCGTATTACAAGCAGAGGCCGGAGAGTTTCACAAAATTGTTCGAGCTAGCCGGTGCGTATCTGCGCGTAGGCCAGGATGAGAAGGGCGTAGCGGTGCTGGTCCAGACGAAAACGACGATGCGCAGTTTGCGCAAAGACGTGGAGTTCGCGGCGAACGTGGACCGGCTGGCTGCGACGTATCCTGCTTCACTGTCGCTGGCGCAGATGGTGGCGAAGCTCTACGAAGAGCTCAATCGCGAGACGAAATATTTCGATGCGCTGATGAAGCTTTTTGATCTGTACCTGGAAGCGGGCCGGGTGCGGGAAGCGTGCGATTCGCTGGACCGGCTGGTGGACATTGATCCGTACGACTACCGGAATCACGAGCGGATTTCGAAACTCGAGGGCAAGGCAGATCCCGCGTTCTTGCAGAATATTCTGGCGCGCGCGGCGAAAGCGGCGACGGTTTCCACGCGGACGGATGGATTTACGGGGGCGGGGCGGGAGCCATCGCAAAGCCCCGGATCCGTGCCGGAGGAAATGCGGGCGCAACAGGCGCTGGAAGACCTGGTGGTGCAAGTCGAAATTTTCTTGCAGTATTCGCTGCAGAGCAAGGCGGTGGAACGACTGGAGCGTATCGCGGAACTTTTTCCCGGCGAGGAAGAGAAGAACGAGCGGTTGCGCGCGCTCTACGAACGGGCGAATTGGTTTCCGAAAGGAACGGGGCGCAAGACGGCTCCGAAGGCGGCTGCTCCCGCGGTGATGGAAGCGCCGCCTCTGCCGCCAGCTGCACAGCCTGCGCAGACGTCTGCACAACAGCTGGAGAATTATGGAACGCTGCCGGGGCCGACGGCCGCGGAAACGCATCGCGATCTGGCGGCGATCGCGGAAATTAACCGGTTGATGTACCGGCAACCGACGCCGCGCGAAGTGTTGGGAACCACCGCGGCGGAAATCGGGAAGCATCTGCAGACCAGCCGGTGCCTGGTGGCTGTCGGGGCGCCGGGTGAAGGAGTGCCGGCGACGGCGGAATATTTCGCGCCGGGAATTTCTGGAGTGGGTGCCGCAAAAATCTCAACGATTGCCGGCCTGGTGGCGAAGATGCCGCCGGATTCATTGGGCGGAGTGGAATTGCAGGCGGCGACGTTGCCGGCGTTGCGCGATTTGGGATTGGAATCGGCGCTGGGCGTGATGCTGACGGACAAGGAAACGCAGGCGCCTTCCGGAGCGCTTTTGATCGGCGACGTGCGAGCGCGGAGGTGGAAGCCGAACGAGAGTTTCTTTTTGCAGGCGGTCGGCGACCAGCTGGTGCTATCCGTAAATCACACGCGGCTGCGGTCGCTGGTGCGATCGCTCGCGGTGGCGGATGAAAAAACCGGGTTGCTGAGCCGCGGAGCTTATATTGATTGTTTACTGGTGGAATCGAATCGCGCGCGGGCGCAGAGCACGCCGATTTCGTTGATTGTGCTGCAGGTGGACCGCGGCGGAGAGTTGCTGCGGCTACACGGCGACGCCGCGCTGGATCATTACATCGAGCAGTTGGCGCGCGGACTTTCGTCGGCTATCCGGCAAACGGACATCGCCGTGAAATATACGGCGTGGTCGCTGGTTTTCATTTTGCCGGACACTTCGCTGGAAAATGCGCGCGCGCTGGCGGAGAAATTGCGCCACACAGCGGCTTCGGTGCGTCCTTCGTGGGGCACGCCGGATTTGACGATCAGCGCCGTGGTGGCGGAAGCTTCTTCGCGGCCCGGGGACGAGACGGAAGATCGCGTGACAGAGTGGATCAATCGCGCGGATGCGGGATTGGAAGATGCGCGGCAGCGCGGCGGGGACACCTTGGTGGCGCTGGGCACACCTTGATTGAACGGCTTTCTTTTTTGATAGCGTACCGTGAAAAGCAGATCCTTCGTCCCGCGAAGCCGACGGGGACGCAGAAGGCGCGCTGCGCTCCCTTCCTTCGTCAGGGCAAGCGGGATGACATCGCGTTCATTTTTGTGGCGAGTTATGTGGGCTGAACGCGGGTGAATTTCGCGACGTCTTCGCGGGCACGCCAAAGCTGGGCCTCTTCGGGTACCATACGGTGGTAAAATCCGGAATCTTATTACAGGGAAATTATGGCTTACGATAATTTGCTGTTCGAAGTGAAGGATCAGATTGCGCGGCTGACGTTTAATCGACCACACGTATTGAATGCGCTGAATTCGAAGACGCTGGATGAATTGGGCGATTGCCTGAAGGCGGTGCGCGGGGATGACGCGGTTCGCGTGCTGATTGTGACGGGAGCGGGAGAGAAGGCTTTTATAGCGGGTGCTGATATCAACGAGCTCTCGCAGCAGACGCCGGTGAGCGGCAGGGAATTCACTTTGCACGCGCAAGAAATCATTCACCGCTTTGAGACGCTGGGAAAGCCTTCGATTGCGGCGATCAATGGATTCGCGCTGGGCGGTGGATGCGAACTGGCGTTGGCGTGCACGATGCGGATTGCCAGCCGCAACGCGAAGCTGGGGCAGCCGGAAGTGAAACTGGGGATTATTCCGGGGATGGGCGGAACGCAGCGGTTGCCGCGGCTGTGCGGCAAAGGCGTGGCGCAGGAATTGATTTTGACTGGCGACATGATCACCGCGGACGAGGCGTTGCGGATTGGACTGGTGAATCGCGTGGTGGAACCGCTGGAACTGATGGCGACGGCGGAAACGATCGCCAAGAAAATCATCGCCAACGCGCCGTTGGCCGTGCGGTACGCGATGGAGGGTGTGGAGCGCGGAATGGAAATGCCGCAGGAAGAGGGGTTGTATCTGGAAGCGACTTTGTTCGGGTTGTGCTGCACCACGCAGGACATGCACGAAGGGACGCGCGCGTTCATCGAGAAGCGGCCGGCGAAGTTCGAGGGGCGCTGAAGGATGGCCGAAAAATTGAAGCCGGCAAGCGCGCGCGGGGAATTGAACGCGGCGGGATTGCGATTCGGCATTGCAGTAAGCCAGTTCAACAGCTTCATCACGGACCGGCTGCTGGCGGGAGCGCTCGATGGCCTCGCGCAGTGCGGCGCCGACGAGAAACAGATCGAGATTGTGCGCGTGCCAGGATCGTTTGAGCTTCCGATTACCGCGAAGAAACTGGCGGCGACCGGACGATTCGATTCCATTATTTGCATTGGCTGCATTTTGCGCGGCGAGACTTCGCACTACGACGTGGTGGCGTCGGAGACGGCGCGCGGGATTCAACTGGCGCAGCTGGATACTGGCGTGCCGCTGATTTTTTGCGTGCTTACTTGCGACACTTTGGAGCAGGCGATTGACCGCGCGGGTTTGAAATCAGGGAACAAGGGTTACGAAGCGGGATTGGGGGCGGTGGAGATGGGGAGTTTGGTGCGTAAGATCGGGGGAAAATCCGCCGCTGGTGCTGCTGCCGCGAAGAGCGGGCGGGCGCGGCGCCGTTAGAATGACGCTTCGCCACAAATCACGCGAATTTGCCCTGCAGATGCTTTTCGAGTGGGACATGACGCGGCGGAAGCCTGCCTTGGTGGAGCAGCATTTCTGGAAACAGGCGCGCGCGGCGGATTCCACGCGGAAATTCGCGAATCAATTGTTCGAAGGCGCGGTAGCAGAAACGGAAGCGAGCGACAAGCTGGTGGAAAAGCTCGCGGAGAACTGGCGATTGGAGCGCTTGGCGGTGGTGGATCGCAGTATTTTGCGTTTGGCGATTTATGAATTGAGGTTTGGGACGGCGCCGGCGAAAGTGGCGATTGATGAGGCGTTGGAGTTGGCGAAGAAGTTTTCTTCGGCGGAATCGCCGGCGTTTTTGAATGGGATTTTGGACGCGGCGTGGAAGAGTATTGAAAAGTAGGAATATGTGGCTCGCGCGTGATGCGGGCCGGCGTTGAATACGTAATTCGCGTTTTCGTTCGACTCGTACTCGGCGTTGGCTTTTGTGGTTAGATTATCGTCCGCAAAGCGGCGGCGGGCCGCCGCACTCCATATAGAGCTTGGCTCGTCGAGACCTCGTGGCTGCGCGAACGGTTACGCGGCGGTGAATCCTATGCTTCGATGTGGCCTTCGAAGATGCGGACTGCTGAGCCGCTTACTTTGGGGGTTAGTTTGCCGCGTTCCTCTTGTACTTCTACTTGAATTTCGCTGGGGCGGCCCATTTCGACTCCTTGGGTGATCAGCAGGGTTTCCGTCGGCTTCATCTGCCCGTGATGGACGAGATATGCGCCGAGCGAGCCTCCGGCGGAGCCTGTGGCGGGATCTTCGATTATTCCCCAGGGGACCATGCCGCGGGCGTAGGCGCGTCCGCGTCCGGCGAGCGCGAAGCAATAGGCCATGGTGCCGTGCGGCGAAGTGAGGTGCGCGAGCGCGCGCATGTTCATCTGGATTTTCGGCAGCACGGCGCGGCTTTTTAGCGGAACCATGAGATTGGAAATTCCGGTGGAAGTGAATTCAACCGGGAGCGAGGGCGCGAGGTCGCTGGGCTTCAGACCCAGTGCCGCGGCGAGAGCGGCGCGCGTGAAAGCGGCGCGAGTGAAGCGGGCGGGCTTTTGCGTCATGGTGACGCGCACGGGGCGGCCATTGTGAAACATGAATTCGACGGGAAGAATTCCGGCGCCGGTTTGCTGCAGGATGTGCACGCTGCCTTCGGACGCCGGGACGACACCGAGTTCGGCGAGCAGAAACCAGGTGCCGATGACGGGATGTCCGGCGAGAGGGAGTTCGCGCGTGGTGGTGAAAATGCGCAGGCGGGCGAGCGCTTGATTATTCGTGGGGCGCTGGATGAAGACCGTCTCCGATAAATTCATTTCGCGCGCGATGGACTGCATTTTCGCGGTGGAGAGGCCGTCGCCATCGGTGACGACGGCGAGCGGATTTCCGGCGAAAGGCTTGGTGGTGAAAACGTCGAGCGTGTAGAGGCGCCGCTGCATATTTTTCTGCTTTCTGGCCCGCGTGGTTCCGGGCGGAAATTTGCGTGCATAATCATTGTTGCGGGGCCCGGTGCTCTTGGTGCGTTACAAGCGTTCCAGTTCGACGACCGTGCGTTCATTGCGCACGTTGCCGGTGTTGAGAGTTGTTTTGGGTTCGACGAGCAGCATGTGGACTTCTTCGTCGGCGACGGGAAGATGCTCGACGCCTTTGGGTACGATGATGAATTCGCCGGGCTGCACGAGGACTTCGCGGTCGCGGAATTTCATGCGCAGGCGGCCTTTGACGATGAAGAAGAGTTCGTCTTCGTCGTCGTGATGGTGCCAGTGGAATTCGCCTTGGATCTTTACGGCCTTTACGTACGTGTCGTTTAGTTCGCCGATGATGCGGGGATTCCAGTGGTCGTTTATCTTTGTGAACTTTTCGTTCAGGTTGATGGCTTCCATCGTGGTGCTCCTTCTGAGGGTCTCGTCACGACGATTTTTTCGGCGCGATCATTTTGCGCCCTTATGTGCATGGCGCACTGAAGTGCGCCGCTACATAGTCAAAGGCAACGTCAACTGCGAAGAGCCGGCGAGACGCCGGCGCTACAGAGCGCGCACTCGTCTGGAAACTTCTTCTAGGACGCGACTGGTGGTTTCCGGGTGCGTGGTCTCGGAATAAATTCTCAGCATTGGCTCGGTGCCGGAGGCGCGGACCATGGCCCAGCCGATTTCGCCTAGATAGATTTTGACGCCGTCGAGATTTTCGCGGCGGGTGACCGGCCAGTCGAGGAAGCGGCTGAGCTTGGGATCCGCAAAATATTCGAGGGCTTTTTCTTTTTGGCCGTTTTTCAGCGACAGGTCCACGCGGTTGTAATGATGCTCGCCGAATTCGGCGTGCAGCATGGCGACGAGTTCGCCGAGCGATTTGCGGTGCCAGGCCATCACTTCGGCGAGCAGCAGCGCGTTGACGCTGGCATCGCGCTCGGGGAGGTGGAGTTTGGTGCCAATGCCGCCGCTTTCCTCGCCGCCGAGCAGGATGTCGCTTTCGAGCATGCGGTCGCAGACGTATTTGAAGCCGACAGGCGTCTCCCACACTTTGCGGCCGAATTTGGCGCCGATTTTGTCTATGAGCTTGGTGGTGGAGAAAGTCTTTACGACTTCGCCTGGAAGTTTGCGAGTGCCGGCGAGGTGCCAAAGCAGGATGGAAAAAATCTGGTGCGGCGTGACGAAGGTTCCGTCGCGGTCAATCGCGCCGATGCGGTCGGCGTCGCCATCGAGCGCGAAGCCGGCATCGAATTCGCCTTTCACCACTGCTTCGCGAAGGGCCGAGACGTGTGGCTCGATGGGTTCGGGATTCACGCCGCCGAAAAGAGGATCGCGCGTGCCGCGGATTTCTTCGCAGGCGATTTCGTTGCGGCGGAAAAGATCGCGCAGAAGGCCGCGTCCGGAGCCGTGCATCGGATCAATGGCGAAGCGGAATTTAGAGGCGCGCAGGCGGTCCCAGTCGACCAATTTGTTGAGCGCTTCGAGGTAGGGGGCGCGGACGTCCAGCGAATGAATCAGATTCGGCTGCGGCGGAAGAGCGGGCGTGGCGTCGCGAAGGATTTGTGCGAGCTCGGATTCGATCTGGGCGACGATGGCGGGCGAAGCGGAGCTGCCGTAGCTGGCTTTGTATTTCACGCCATTCCATTGATAGGGATTGTGGCTGGCGGTGATTTGAATTCCTCCGGCGGCGCCGCGGAGCTTTACAAGCAGCGAAAGTGCTGGCGTGGGACCTGCGTCAGCTGCTAGCCAGACGGGAATGCCGGCGGCGGAGACGGTTTCGGCGGCGGCGCGGGCGAAACGTTCGGAGCCGAAGCGCGTGTCGTAGCCGACGAGCAGGCCGGCGCCGGGTTTTTCAGCGCGGACTGCGTAACGGGAAATCGCGTGGACCACCTTGCGGACGTTCTCGAAGGTGAAATCCTCGGCGATGATGGCGCGCCAGCCGTCGGTGCCGAACGTGATTTTGTTCACGGTGAAAGTATAAGGGATGAATTTTGCGGAGGGAAGGCTCGTTGTGCGGTGGACGGGAATTTGGGCGGCGCCAAATTGGTGGGTGGAAAAATCGCGCTTACTGCGCGTGCGATGCATTTGAGGAAGTCAAAAGATTTAACACGGAGGTCACAGAGATAAGGCTTTAGGACACGGGGGCTGGCTGAGCTGCGCTGAGTCGTGTGCCCCTGGCTCACCGCTTGGCGTTATACGAGGTTTTTGAGTTTTTGTTGCTCTAGGTGTTTCACGATTTTGCCTACATCTTGGGAGCGGTCGCGGGGGCAGATCAGGATGGCGTCGTTCGTTTCGACTACTACCAGGTTGTTGACGCCGATGGCGGCTATGAATTTTTTCGGGCTCCAGAAATAGTTACCGGTGGCGTCTAGCGCGAAATGATGGCTGGCGGATACGTTGGCGCCGGGCTGGGCGGCTAGCAATTCGAAGACGGCTTGCCACGAGCCGATGTCGCTCCAGCCGACTTTGGCGGGGAGCACGAAGACAGAGGGAGTGTGCGCGTCGTGCGTGGCCGGTTCCATGATGGCGAAATCCACGGAAATGTTTTCGAGCTTGGGGTAGATGCGGCGGAGGGTTGCGGCGTACTTGCGCGTCCCGATGGTTTCCGCGAGATCCGCTAGCGCCGCGTGAGTGGCGGGAAGAAAGCGCTGCAGGTTTTCGAGGAACGTGGAGGCGCGCCAGAAAAACATTCCGGCGTTCCAGTAGAACCTTCCGGCGGAAAGATAGCGGCGCGCGAGCGGCAGCTCAGGTTTTTCAGTGAAGCGGCGCACGGAGTAGGCGGTCAGGCCACCGGGCTTCGCGACGCTTTTGGTGCCGGCTTCGATGTAGCCGTAGCCGGTTTCGGCGCGCGTGGGCGGAATGCCGAGGACGACGAGATTGCCGGGTGTGCGGGCGAGATCGAGCGCGGCGCGAACCAGACGGCGATACTGCGCAACGTCCGCGACGTAACTGTCCGACGGCAGGACGGCCATCAGCGCGTCGCCGTGGTCGTGCGCGAGGTGAATCGCGGCGAGGCCGATGGCTGCGGCAGTGTTGCGCCCGACGGGTTCGGCGAGAATGTGCGAGGCGGGGATGCCGCGAAGTTCGCGGCGGACGGCCGAGGCTTGTTCGACGTTGGTCACTGCCCAGAAATTGCGCTGCCCGAAAAGCGGCGCGAGGCGCGAGACGGTCTGGCGCAGCATCGTTTCGTCGCCGGTGATATTCAGCAGCTGCTTGGGTGTGCGCATACGGCTGCGCGGCCAGAAGCGCGTGCCGCGACCGCCGGCTAGAAGCACGGCGCAGGCTGGAAGTTTTGCGCGGTTCGATTTCGCGGATGCGGTCATGGGTACACCAGGCGGGACCAGGCGGATTCGCTGACGCCCTGATCGGCAAGCTTGCGCGCGAATTCGTCAATGTGTGTGGGTACGTAGGTGCGCAGGAGCGTGGTGCGCGCGGCGGGATTTAATTGATAGGCGCCGAGGGCAGCAGGGAGAAGCCAGGTTTGGGCTGGAGCGTATTCCACAGATTCGCTCCCCCAGTGAATCGAGCCGTGGCCGTCGAGGAAAATCAGCAGGTCGAAATGCTCGGGCGAAGTGGTGGAGGCGATACGCTCGGCGAATTCCCATTTTTCGGTGGCGAAGTAACGGCAGGCGACGAAGTAGGTTTCGGTAACCGCGCCGCGCGAGATGCGCACGGGATCAACTCTGCCGCCGCTTTGCTCGCCGAACTGAATCACCTGCAGAGCTTTTTCGATATGCAGATCGCGTGGCTTGCCTTGCGCGTCGCGGCGATTGTAATCGTAGACGCGATAGGTGATGTCCGAGTGCTGCTGGATTTCGCAGAGGACGAGACCGCCACCGATGGTGTGCGCCGTGCCGGCCGGAACGAAGATGGCGTCGCCCGCGCGCATGGGAACGTGTTCAAGCAAGTCTTCGGCGGTGCCATCCACGATGGCGCGCTTGAATTTTTCGGCGGTGACCCCGGGCTTGAGGCCGACCATCACTTCCGCACCCTCGCGTGCGCGCAGGGCGTACCACATTTCCGTCTTGCCGGAAGCGCTGGCGCCCGCGGACGATTCGTGGCGCTTGGCGAATTCATCGTCGGGATGAACCTGCACGGAAAGCTTTTGCTCGGCAAAAATAAATTTTACGAGCAACGGGAAGTCATGGGCGAGATCTGGTTGAGTTCCAGCCCACTGCGGCGGCAATTTGGGCCAGACGTTGCCCAATTTTTCGCCTGCAAACGGCCCGGAGGCGAAGCGGCACTCGTTGCCGGTCATCCAGGCTTCGCCCAGAGGCTCGGCCAAATTCGATTTCTCCGGGAAAAGCGGCGCGAGAGAAAGCGCTCCCCAAGGGCGCAGGCTGAATATGGGATCGAGGCGCGCGGGAGACAGGTTCACGTCAGTCGCAGTCACTTTGCCTGGCCGAAGAAGCGCGCGAGGCGGCGCAGTCCTTCGTCTATTCGCTCCATGGGAGTGGCGTAGGAAAGGCGCAAATGTCCCGGCGCGCCGAACGCTTCACCGGGCGTCACGGCAACGTGCTCGCGTTCGAGAAGCTGCTTGGCGACAGCCGTGGTATCCGGCATTTGCGGATTGAAGTGAGCGGAAACATTCGGGAACACGTAAAACGCGCCGAGCGGCGGCGCGCAGCTGACTCCGGGAATCGCGCGCAGACCGGTGAGGATGCGTTCGCGACGGCGGGCGTACTCCGCGAGCATTGCGGCGACGGAATCCATTGAGCCACGCATGGCCGCGATCCCTGCGTATTGAATGATCGAAGTGGGATTCGAAGTGGACTGGCTTTGCAGCTTGGCGATGGCGTCCACGAGCGGCTTGGGCGCGAGAATGTAACCGAGACGCAAGCCGGTCATAGCGAACGTCTTCGAAAATGAGCCGGCGATGATCAGACGATGCTTGGGGCCCGGGACGCTGGCGACGGAAAAAGGCTTGGCGTCTTTGTAAACGAAGTGCGAATAACATTCGTCGGAGAGGAGCCAGATGTTGCGGCGGTTGCAGAGATCCTGCAGGCGCGCGAATTCGTTGGGAGGAATCACCGCGCCCGTAGGATTGTTGGGAGAATTGGCGATGACGATTTTGGTTTTCGGCGTAATGGCCTGTTCCACTTGCGAGGCGCGCAAGATGAAGAAGTCGTCGGCGCGCGTGGGCGCGAAGACCGGCGTTCCGCCGGCGTATTTCACCATGTCCGGGTAGCTGACCCAATAGGGAGCGCCGATGATCACTTCATCGCCGGGATTGATGAGCGAGCAGACGGCGTTGAAGATGGCGTGCTTGCCGCCGACGTTTACCACGCACTCGGAAGGCTGGTAGGAAGATTCGAGATTCTGCGCGTGCCAATCGCAAATCGCCTGGCGGAGGGCTGCGATGCCCGCGACTGGAGTGTACTTGGTGCGGTTTTCTTCGAGCGCTTGCACGACGGCGCGCTTGATGTGATCGGGCGTGGGGAAATCGGGTTCGCCGGGGCCGAAGTCGGCGACGTCCACGCCTTGGGCTTTCAGCTTTTCGGCTTCCTGCAGCACGACCATTGTGGGCGAGACGTTGATGCGATTGACGCGATCGGCGAGTTGGAAGGTTTCTTCCATCTTTTTCTCGGTGGCCAGTTCCATGGGACTCCTTCAAGTTTCTGTCAGCAGAACAAATAGTTTGCGGGAAAACTGCGAATCTGCTTTTTTCTTAGAGTTACAGCGAAAAGCAGATCCCTCGCTGCGCTCGGGATGACATTCGATTCCACTTTTCCGCAGCTTGCAAAACCGTGCGGCCGAGGACTGCTGTCTCACCGCTATTTGAATTTTACACTGAGACGCTCGTGCACGATCGGTGGAACGAACTCTTTTATGGGACCACCCAGGCGCGCCAGTTCTTTCACCAGGCGCGAGCTTAGATAGCTGTACTGCTCGGCCGGCAGCATGAAGACGGTTTCCACATCCGGCTCGATCTTGCGGTTCATCATGGCCATTTGCAGCTCATATTCGTAGTCGGAAACGGCGCGGATGCCGCGGACGATTACATTGGCATTTTTGGCGCGCGCGTAGTCCATCAGCAGGCCGTCGAAGACGTCGATTTCCACGTTGGTCCATTTGAAGGTGACGGTTTCAAGCATCTCGACGCGCTCTTTTTCGGTGAAGAGCGGATCCTTTTCCATGTTGTGAGCGACGGCGACGATGAGCTTGTCAAAAATATTGGAGGCGCGAGTGATGAGGTCCAGATGGCCATTGGTGACCGGGTCGAACGAGCCGGGATAGATGGCAGTGACGCGTCTGGGTTCGGCGGAATCCATGCGATTTGGGATTCTAACCTAGAAGGTTCCATGAATCCGCGAGAAAAATGGGGCGAAGGGTCGCGAAACCGTTGGGCGGGCGACATTGCTGTTCGGGCCTGGATTCTTGCCGTTGGATGTGGGGTTGTTGACCAAGTGGACTAAAATGGTCGTTGTTTAAGGTGTTGGTGGGATTGGAGTTGGCTGAGCTGTATCACTTGACAAGTTGTGGGGTTGGCGTCTAGAATCTAAATGCGACTGAATCAGTCGCACATACTCTAATGATGAAGCTATCGAAGAAGGCTGATTACGGGTTGATCGCGCTGAAGCATTTGGCGATGCATGGCGGGCGCGGGTCGTGTAGCGCGGGGGATATCGCGGAGCTATATAAGATGTCCACGCCGTTGATGGCGAAAGTGCTGCAGAAATTGGCGAAGGGTGGATTGGTGGCGGCGCGGCACGGATCGAGCGGTGGATACACTTTGGCGCGGGACGCGTCTTTGATTACGGCTTTGGATGTGATTCGGGCGATTGACGGGCCTCTTTTTATTACTTCGTGCGTGACTTCGCGCGGGGCTTGCGATGTGACCACTACTTGTTCGATACGGGAGCCTTTGCGACGGGTGAATGACTCGATTTTGGCGGTTTTGGGGAATGTGACGATTTCGCAGATGACGGATGAGGCGCCCATGTCGGAGATGGTGGAGTTGAGAGTTTGAGGCGGCTGACTCAGCCGAAGATCTAAGCGGCATTGGCACTTTACTTGGGTTTGGGCATCTAAATTGAACGGGGTTGAGGAGATCTAGAATGGCAATCAAGCTTCCGATTTACTTTGATAATCACGCTACTACGCAGGTGGATCCGCGTGTGGTTGAAGCGATGCTGCCTTACTTTACGGACAAGTATGGCAACGCCGCGAGCCGCAATCATGAATATGGATGGAAGGCGGAAGAGGCGGTGGAGAATGCGCGCGGGCAGATCGCGAAGCTGATTAATGCCACGCCAAAAGAGATTGTGTTCACCAGCGGAGCGACGGAATCCACGAACCTGGCGATCAAGGGCATCGCGGAAATGTATCGCGAGAAGGGCAACCACATCATCACGCAGGTGACCGAGCACAAGGCCACGCTGGATACCTGCAAGCGGCTGGAGAAATACGGCTACGAAGTGACTTATTTGAGGGTGGCGAAAGATGGGCGAGTGGACCTGGACGAATTGCGCAAGGCCATCACGCCGAAAACGATTCTGATTTCGATCATGTACGCGAACAATGAAATCGGCGTGGTGCAGCCCATCGCGGAGATCGGCAAGATCGCGAAGGAAAAGGGCGTCTTCTTTCACGTGGATGGCGTGCAGGCCGTTGGCAAGATTCCGGTGGACGTGCAGAAAGACGGCATCGACATGCTTTCGATCTCGGCGCACAAGATTTATGGGCCGAAGGGTGTGGGTGCGTTGTACGTGCGCCGCAAGAATCCGCGCGTGCAACTGGCTGCGATTATTGACGGCGGCGGGCACGAGCGCGGGATGCGTTCCGGAACTTTGAACGTGCCGGGAATCGTGGGATTGGGCAAGGCTTGCGAACTCTGTCAGCAGGAAATGGCGACGGAGAGCGAGCGGCTACGGGGGCTGCGCGAACGTTTGAAGGAATCCATCATGTCGCGGCTGGACGAGACGTTTATTAACGGTTCGATGGTGCATCGCCTGCCGCACAACATCAACATCAGCTTCGCGTACGTCGAGGGTGAATCGCTGCTGATGGGGATCAATGATATTGCGGTGTCCAGCGGATCGGCGTGCACCTCGGCGACGCTGGAACCGAGTTACGTGCTGAAGGCGTTAGGCGTGGGCGAGGATTTGGCGCATACGTCGATTCGATTCGGGCTGGGGCGGTTCAACACGGAAGAGGAAGTGGACTACGTGGCGAACCGCGTGGTGGAGACGGTGCAGAGACTGCGCGAGCTTTCGCCGCTGTATGAAATGGCGAAAGAGGGAGTGGACGTGAGCAAGATGAAATGGCAGGTGGCATCGGACTAGAAAGAAAAACCCAACGTCGAGGAGGGCAACGTGACCTACGAAGGCACAATCGGCGTACATCGAACGTTCAGCGGCAGCGAAACCGTGTTTGATGTTTTCTTTGCACCCAATGCTGATGGAGCGGCGTGCAATTCGCGGCGTTTTCGGGAGATCGGGGAGCTGGCGGATTTTCTGGAGTTTCTCCGGCTGCGCGAGGAAGTGGTGGCCCGAACGCTGGAAGAACTTTGCGCGGGACGATCGGCTTCGATCGCGCCCGTCACTTTAACGGATGAAGTGATCTCAGGGGAAGGCTTGGATAGCACTGTTACCATGAAGAGGAGAATCAACTAATGGCTTATAGCGATAAAGTGATCGAACATTACAACAATCCGCGGAACGTCGGCTCGCTGGACAAGGCCGATCCGAACGTGGGCACGGGTTTGGTGGGAGCACCGGAATGCGGCGACGTGATGAAGCTGCAGATGAAGGTGAATCCCGAAACTCGCGTGATTGAAGAGGCCAAGTTCAAGACGTTTGGCTGCGGTTCGGCGATCGCGAGCTCTTCGCTGGCCACCGAATGGGTGAAGGGCAAGACGGTGGAAGAGGCGCTGGCGATCAAGAACACGGACATCGTCCGCGAACTGGCGCTGCCGCCGGTGAAGATTCACTGTTCGGTTTTGGCGGAAGATGCGATCAAGGCTGCTTTGGGCGATTGGAAGAAGAAGCAAGGCGAGCCTTCGGTTGTTCCGGCTGAGACTGCCAGCGCGCATAACTAGGTTTTAGGTGCTGGCTTGCTCGTTCGTTGAACTGCCGCTGACTTTTTGCGGCGGCAGTTTTGGGGATGACGGCAGTGGCTAGTGATTAGTGGCGAGTGGCTAGAACTCGCCATGCCTCTTACGGGAGCTGTATCAACGCCATGATTCACGTATCGGAAAAGGCCGCGGTGAAGATCCGCGAATTGTTGCAGAAGGAAGGCGTACCGGCAGAGTCCGGCGGACTGCGCGTGGGTGTGCAGGGCGGCGGGTGCTCGGGGCTGAGTTACGCGATGCGTCTGGATACGGAAGCGCGGAATCGCGACAAGGTGTTCGAGGAAAACGGCGCGCGCATTTTCGTGGATCCCAAGAGTTATCTCTATTTGCACGACACGACGCTCGATTATCACGAAGACTTGATGAAGCAAGGCTTCGTCTTCCAGAACCCTCAGGCGACGCGAAGTTGCGGGTGCGGAAGCTCGTTCACTGCCTAAGACCGGGGCGCGGGGCAGAGCGCCGGCTGGATTAGGTCCACACGGATTTTCTGAAACCCAGTCAAACGTCGCGGCGGTCGAGGCATGGGTGGAGCTGTCGGTGATGCTGTCGCGCCGCGGAACTCGCGGTGGAAGGAATCGGAAACGCATGAGCATTTCGCAGCCACAGAAGAAACGCGCGGAGGGAGTGCCAGTTGCCAGCTGCTGGAACTGCAAGGGGGCGGTCAGCGGCGCACATTTTTGCGCGGCTTGCAGGAAAATTCAGCCGTTGCCTGGCGGCTGGGATTATTTCCGGTTTTTTGGGTTGCCGCAAAAATTGACGATTGATCCGGCGGAGCTGGAAGGGCAATTCCACATTTTGAGCTGGAAGCTGCATCCGGATAATTTCGTGAGAGCGGGGGAATTCGAGCGGAACCTGTCGCTGGAGCGTTCTTCGGAGTTGAACGACGCTTACCGGACTTTGCGCGAGCCGATTCCGCGCGTGGAATATTTGTTGGAACATCTGGGCGTGCGCAAAGAGGGAACTACCAAGCAGCAGGCGCCGCCGGAATTGCTGGAGGAAGTTTTTGAGTTGAATGAATCCCTGGATGAATTGCGCGAGGCGCGGGCCTGCGGAGGGGATGTCGCGGGTTTGCGCGGGCGTCTGGATGTCGCGGCTGTGAATTTTCAGGAGAAGCTCGAGGAAGTGGATGCGGAGCTAGAGCGGATTGGACGCGAGTGGGACGCCGCGGTGGATGGATATGCCGACGATGCCAAGCGTGGCGCGCTGCTGGCGCGAATGAATGAAGTATTGAACCGCCGGAGTTACATTCGGAATTTAGTGGCTGGGGTGCAGAAGGAATTAGCCGAAGCGTAGCGCGGAAAAGCAGATCCCTACCTGCGGCAGGCAGGCGTCGCTGCGCTCGGGATGACATGTTCTTTTAGATTGTGCGGAGAGAGCAATGGGACGCGTAGTTGGAATTGATTTGGGGACGACGTTCAGCCTGATTGCGTATATGGATGCGCAGACGGGGACGCCGAAGTGTATTCCGGGGCCGAATGGTTCGGCGCTGTGTCCTTCGGTTGTTAGCGTCGATAGCGATGGCAAAATTATTGTGGGCGACGCCGCGCGACAGCGTTTGTTGACACAGCCCGACCGGACAATTTATTCGGTGAAGCGGCTGATGGGCCGGGGCGTCGCGGACGTCCAGAGCGAGCTGAAGATTTTTCCTTTCCGGATCGATCCGGACGGCGACAACGTGATTCGTGTGCGCCTCGGCGAGAGGACTTTCACACCGCCGGAAATTTCAGCGTACATCCTGCGCGAATTGAAATCGTGGGCGGAAAAATATTTTGGCGAGCCGGTGGACCGCGCGGTGATCACCGTGCCGGCGTATTTCAACGACGCGCAGCGGCAGGCCACCAAGGATGCGGGGCGGCTCGCGGGACTGGAAGTTTTGCGGCTGGTGAACGAGCCGACGGCAGCGGCGCTGGCGTATGGATTGCACAAACAGAAGCGCGGGCATGTGGCGGTTTACGATTTCGGCGGCGGGACGTTTGACATTTCGATTTTGAAATTGATCAGCACCACGGAAGGCGACATTTACCAGGTGCTTTCGACCAACGGCGACACGCATCTGGGCGGCGATGACATTGATAACGCGTTGCTGGACCTCGCGCGCCGGGAAATTCAGGTGAAATTCGGAGTGGAGCTCGATGCGCGCGGCGAAGCGATTCAGACGCTGCGCAAGAGCTTGATTCGCGCCAAGCACGAGCTTTCCACGGCCGATAAGACGGCGATTCATTTTCCGCTCGACGGCCGGGGAATGTACGTGCGCGAAATCCGGCGCGCGGAATTCGATGAGTTGATCCAGCCGATCGTGGCGCGCACGATGACGCCAGTGAAATTGGCGATGGCTGATGCGAAGCTCGCGGTGAAGCAGATTGACGAAGTTGTGCTAGTGGGCGGCTCGACGCGCATTCCGCTGGTGCGCAAGACCGTCGGCGATTACTTCGAGCGGGCGCCGCATTGCGAGCTGGACCCAGACGAAGTGGTGGCGCTAGGTGCGGCGGTGCAGGCCGACATTCTCGAGACGGGCGTGAAGACGATGCTCTTGCTGGACGTGACGCCGCTTTCGCTGGGCATCGAGACCATGGGCGGCGTGGTGGCGAAAATCATTCCCCGGAATTCGACGATTCCGGCGAGCGCGCAGGAATTATTTACCACCGGCGTTGAGAATCAGACGGCGATTGACGTTCACGTCTTGCAGGGCGAGCGCGAACTGGCGAAGGATTGCCGCTCGCTCGCGCGGTTTCAATTGAAGACGCCGCCGGGGCCGGCGGGCTTGGCGCGCATCGAAGTGAAATTTCTGATTGATGCGAACGGGATATTGCAAGTGGCGGCGCGGGATATGCGCACGGGCGAGCAGCATACCGTCGAGGTGCAGCCCAGCTACGGAATTTCGGATACGGACATCGAGCGGATGCTTGAAGAATCCATCGAGTACGCGGAGCAGGATTTCGCGGATCGCCAGTTGATTGAAGCGCGGACCGAAGCGGAGACGATTCTGGCGGCGACGGTGAAGGCGCTTGGAGAATCGCGCGCGCAGGAGATTTCGGCGGAAGAGCGGAAGGCGATTACGGAGTCGGACGCGAAGTTGCGGCAGGCGATGTTGGGGACGGATTACAAATTGATTCGCAGCCGGATTGATGAGTTGAACAAGGCGACGGAGCATTTGGCGGAAGTTTTGATGAATGGAGCTTTGCAGACGGCGTTTGAGGGGAAGCGGCTCGACGACGTGTAGGCGCGAGGCGATGTACGCTTCTGAAAAAGCAGGTCCCCCGCGGCGCTCCCTTCGCGACGGCACTCAGGGTGAACGGGATGACAACACGCATTACGTGGGGAGAGTTTGATGGCGCGAGGAATGGCGCTGCCAGAGGAGTGAGAAGGAATGGGCGGTAAGAATCCATATATTGAAGAGACAAAGTTCACGCCCGCGACGAAGAAGTATAAGGTCACGTTTGTGAAGGATGGCCAGCCGGTGGAAATTGATCCGGACAGGGTGCCCTACGGGCACGACGGATTGCCGGGGAGCCTGCTGGATATTTCGCAGGGTTTTCATAAGGGGCTTGATCATGCGTGCGGCGGAGTGTGCGCTTGTTCGACGTGCCACGTGATCGTGCACGAGGGTCTGGATTCGTGCAATGAAGCGACGGACGCGGAATTGGATCAATTGGATGAGGCGCCGGGCGTGACGCCGAAGTCGCGGCTGGGTTGCCAGTGCGTGCCGGATGGGACGAAGGATATTGTGGTGGAGATTCCGGAGTGGAATAAGAATTACGCGAAGGAAGCGGAGCACTGACGGCGCGGCGAGGGATCGCGCTGCGTTGTGTCGTACGAACCCCAAGAGAGATCCCTCGCTGCGCTCGGGATGACAACGCACGGAGGCGGAATGGCGAATACATTTGATTGGGATAGCCCGGAGGAGATTGGCATTGAGCTGGCGGAAACGCATGCTGGCGTGGACCCCTTGACCGTGCGGTTTACGGATTTGCTCAAGTATGTGACGGCGCTTCCGGGGTTTGTGGGCGATCCCAAGCTTTCGAACGAAGGAAAGCTGGAAGCGATCCAGATGGCCTGGCACGAGGAGTATCTGGATGCACAGAGCTAGAACCGTTCGCGCGAGTCATTGTCGTCCGCACCTGCGATAGAAACTGCAAGGCACGGTCCTCCTCCGGCGGATCGTTGGCATGCCGTGCCGCTACTCCGCCAAATTGACTCCGAACCCGGGTAGTGTTGGTTGCATCCAATCCGCGTATTCGAACCGGCTTGCTTTATCCTAATCACCGCCACTTAGGACTGGCAATTGAGGAGCGTGCGCGATGGAAACGGATCTGCGGTATCCGATTGGGAAATTTCATCGTCCGGGAGCTCTTACGGATGCCCAGCGGGCTGACTTTATTGCGGTGATTGAAGAGACGCCGGCGAAAGTTCGCGCCGCGGTGAAGGGTTTGAACGAGCAGCAGTTGAACACGCCTTATCGGCCGGAGGGGTGGACGGTGCGGCAAGTGGTGCATCACGTGCCGGACAGCCACATGAACGCGTACGTGCGTTTCAAGCTTGGGTTGACGGAAGACGAGCCGACGATCAAGCCGTACGCGGAAGCGAAGTGGGCGGAGCTGGCGGATGCGAAGTCTTCGCCGATCGAGCCTTCGTTGGTGCTGCTGGAAAATCTGCACAAGCGGTGGGTGCTGTTGCTGCGATCGCTGGGGCCGGCGGAATGGGCGCGGAAGTTTCGTCATCCGGAGTGGGAAAAGCCGATGTCACTCGACGAGCAGCTGGCGCTTTATGCGTGGCACGGGCGGCATCACGTGGCGCATATTACGGCGCTGCGCGAACGCGAGCATTGGGCGTGAAAACCGCGAAAATAGAAAAGAGAAAATGGAAAATAGGCTCGCCGGGGGCTTTCGTCGCCGCGGGCGCTGCCTCCGCGCGACAACCGCAAATGGAAAATAGAAACTTGGCGCTGTGTTCGTCGCGGTGAGTGAATCAGTCGGGAGCGCGGGCGCCCGTATTTTCGATTTTCTCTTTTCTAATTTCCCTTTTCTTTCATTTTTGCAGCGTTATGTCTGATAATCTAGTTACGTTCCCGCAGGACTTCCTCTGTGGCGCTATGGTGCAACGGTTAGCACGCGGCCCTTTCAAGGCTGAAATACGGGTTCGATTCCCGTTAGCGCTACCAAAGATTTATGCCGCATGAATCCGAATCCTTCAGCACCGCCGCGATCCTCGCCAACCGTTGATCGAAAACTTGGTTACCTGGTTTTGCGCTTCCTCTTGGGCTTGAGCATTTTCATGCATGGGCTTTCGCGGTTGCCGCATTTGCAGGAATTCGCGGACGGATTGATGAGGATGTTCGCCGATACCGTGCTGCCCGCGATGCTGGTGCGGGCGTTCGGGCTGGCGCTGGTTTTCGTCGAGGCTGCCGTCGGGCTGCTTCTGCTGCTGGGATTGTGGACGCTGGAGGCGCTGCTGGTCGGTTCGGCAACGATGGCCTTGCTGGTGTTCGGGACGGCGCTGCGTTCGGATTGGAATATCGTCGCGATCCAGCTGCTATATGCTCTGATTTATGCGGTGCTGCTGGCTGCGCGAGAATACAACGCGTATTCGCTTGATGCGCTGATTCGACGTTGAATTTTTGCTCAGCGACCTTCCGCGGAGCTGCGGCGATGGGTCAGTTTCCGGTTAATGCGTTTATCAGGACCTTGGCTTAGCGCGGTTCAGCTCGCAAGTAGAACTTGTGCTTATCCTCATGCGTGATTCGAAATCCGTGTTTCTCATAGAAGTGAAGAGCTGGATTGATCTTAGCCACGGCCAGCGTAATTGCCTTTGATTGATTTCTGGCACGCGCGAACAACATCTGAAGAACTTCCGTTCCAATCCCGCATCGCTGCATCTTAGACGTTACATAGAAAGAGCCAATGTTTAAGGTTGAACCTTCAACCTGTTCTTGAATCCAGCCAACATCCTGGTCATCGGCGGTAATAATCCTGACTTCGTCGAGTTTGAAGAACTGAGCAAAGTTCTTGTCCTCGCGCACTTCGTCCCAGCCGAACAAGCGCTCGATGATCCAACGCATTGTCTCGAAGTATACGGTACGCGCGAAAGCGAAATCCGCATCGCATGCGACTCGTAGCTTGATGTTCTCTGGCATTTCGTCCAAGCATCCAACTGACGTTCGGAGGCTGTCAACTGGTCTCGATTCTATTGCGGAGCAACAGGAACTGATGGCGAGTCAGGGACAAACTCTGTCCAATGCCTGGTAAGTCGTGCCGGATTACCGGAAACTTGCCGTAGCAGGACTCTACTTGTACGGTAACGGCGTCAATCAGGGCACTGCCCTCAATGCATGATGTAGCCGCCGTCCACCGATATCGACTGGCCGGTCACATAGCTGGCTGCCTCACTGCAGAGCCACAGAACGGCATCCGCAATCTCCTCGGGGCGGCCGACACGTTGCATAGGTACGCTCTTCTCCATGGCTTTGATGGCTTCACCCTGCCCTCCCGCGACCATCTGGTCCACCATCGGTGTCCAGATGAGGCCCGGACATACAGCGTTGACGCGGATGCCGCGGGGCGCATATTCGAGAGCCGCGCTCTTGGTGAATCCGAGCACTCCATGCTTGCTGGCGTGGTAGATCCCGCGCTCGGCGCCTCCCACAAGTCCCCCAAGTGAAGAACAGTTAACGATGGCGCCGCTTCCTTGCTTGCGCATCTGCTGCAATTCAAACTTCATGCAACTCCATACACCGCGAAGATTGATACCCATGACCCGGTCGTAATCTTTCCGGGTCGTATCGGCCGTCTCGGCGAGGATATTCTGGACGCCTGCGTTGTTGAAAGCCGCATCCATGTGCCCGAATGTGGCCACGGCTTTCTCGACCATGGCCTCGACCTGCGCGTCATCCGAGACATCGCAGGCGACGGCAAGCGCCTTGTGGCCCCGGGCGATGAATTCGTCGGCGGCAGCACGCACCGATTTCTCATTCCAGTCCGCCAGCACGACGGCGGCGCCCGACTCCGCGAAAGCCTTCGCCGTCGCCAGCCCCATTCCGGAGCCAGCGCCTGTGACCAGTGCAACCTTGTTTTCAAAAGATATGTTCATCGAGGTCTCCTAGGGACGCCCAAGGGCAGGACAACAGCATCATGCTAGGCACGACCCGTCAAGTCCCGATGAGTCGCGTTATCGGAAACTGACCCACTGCCGGAGCTGCTCGCGATTTCGAGGATTCGGCAAATTCGAGTAAGCTATGGGAGAACATCGGGCGGATTTAGGCGCGAAGGTGTGCGCGCACTGATTAGCGCGCGTGGTGCACAAAGGAGAATTACGGTGGCGAACTTGATGAGGACTTCGAACCCGGCGTTGAATCCCAAGGCGTTTCAGGGAGAAGGCGTCGCGCTGGGCGAGGCCATGACTTTGAAGGGTACGGTCAACAAGACGGGATTTTTATTGATCTGCGTGATGGCCACGGCGATCTGGACGTGGAATATTTTCATGGAATCGCACAATCCCGAATCGGTGATGGGGCTCGCGGCGATTGGCGGAATCGGCGGATTTATTGTTGCGCTGGTGACGATATTCAAGAAGACGTGGGCGCCGGTGACGGCTCCGATTTATGCGCTGCTGGAGGGGTTGGTGCTGGGCGGCGTATCGGCGATGTTCGAAATGCGCTACCACGGGATTGCGATTCAGGCGGTGAGCTTGACGTTTGGGACGCTGGTGGTGCTGCTGCTTGCGTATCGCTCAGGGCTGATTCCAGTGACGCAGAAGTTCAAGTTGGGAGTGGTGGCGGCGACGGGCGGGATCGCGCTTTTTTATATCGTGTCCATGGTGCTGGGATTTTTCGGCGTGCATTTCGCGGTGATCAACGGAAACGGAACGCTGGCGATCGCTTTCAGCGCGTTTGTGGTGGTGATTGCGGCGTTGAACCTGGTGCTGGATTTTGATTTCATCGAAAACGCGGTGAGCGCGGGCGTGCCGAAATATATGGAATGGTACGCGGCGTTCGGATTGATGGTCACGCTGATCTGGCTGTACTTCGAGATTCTGCGCTTGCTGAGCAAGCTGCGCGAACGCAACTGATGGCCGACGCGCTTCCGCTGACGGCGCGTTTCCATCGCGCGCTGGTTTATGCGGCGCGGGTACACGCGCGGCAATTCCGCAAGGGAACCACGCGACCTTATATTGGGCATCTGCTGGGCGTGACGTCCATTGTGCTGACGCACGGCGGCGATGAAGATGAGGCCATCGCAGCGCTTTTGCACGACGCGGTGGAAGATCAAGGCGGGAAGCCGCGGCTGCGCGAGATCCGGAGAAAATTTGGCGGGCGCGTAGCGCGTATTGTTGCAGGCTGCACGGATTCGGACGTCGAGCCAAAACCTCCCTGGTTGGAACGCAAGACGGAATATTTGCAGCATTTGCGGCGCGCGGATTCGTCGGTGCGATTGGTTTCGGCGGCGGACAAATTGTACAACGCGCGCGAGACGCTGGAGGATTTGCGGACGCATCGCGAAGCGTTGTGGAAACGATTCAAGGGTGGCAAGCAGGGAACTTTGTGGTACTACCGCGAAGTGGGGAAGATATTGCGGCGCAAAGGTCCCAGAGAGCTGGCTGCGGAGCTTGAGCGCGTGGTGCGGGAACTGACGCGCGCGGCGAGAACTCGATCGCGGCGGTAGAGCGCGGTTGCACCCCTTCATTCGTTAGCGATGCTGCGAGGCCTGGTGCCTGTTAATCCCCAAGGCAACATCCATTTTGCGCTGCTGTAGCCCACCGCCAAATCGGTAACGTAATTACCCCGCCCGGCCTATTCTGAAAGCTGACATTTTTTGTAAGTCGCTCTAACCGACTCAATCACTGGGTATTAGAGGTGCATCGCCCATGGCGTGCCAAGTGCATTACATGTGCAGGAATACGAGGCTCGCCTGCGATGCAAGGGCGATTCGAGGGTGTAAGCGTGAAAGAGCTGGCACTGACGGATAACGCAGCAAGCCGCCACGGGAACCGCGAGCGCGGATTCTCCTTGATCGAAATGCTAATCGTGGTTGCCATAGCGCTCGTAGTCACCGGAATTGCGGTGGTGAAATCGCAACCGGCGCTGCAACAGAATCGCGCGTTCGCGGGAGCGATGGAGGTGAAATCGGCGATGCGGCAGGGGCGCGAGACCGCGATCTCCGCCCGGCGCACCGTGCAGGTGCAATTTTTCACTGGCTTGCCGTGCACTGCCGGATATGCCTGCGTGCAGTTGACCAGACTGGATCCTCCGGCCAACGTCCCCACCGTGATACTTACGCTTCCGATCGAGAATTCGGTTCAGTTCATGCTGTTCCCCGGAGAAATAGACACGCCCGACGGATTTGGAAACGTGGCGCCAATAACGTTCGCCGGGGTAGCCAACGGCCCGCCGGTGATGGAATTCCAAAGCGATGGCAGCTTTACGGACGGCAATGGAAATGTAATCAACGGGAGCGTCTTTCTTGGGATAGCGAATTTCACGGATACGCCGACCGCCGTAACGATCTTGGGCGGTACAGGCCGCGTGCGCGCGTGGCGTTTGCGAGGCGGGTCGTGGGTGTACTGAGATTGCGGCACACCACGCCGGAGAGGGCGAAGTGCGAACAGGGAGAACTCTGATGAGTCGCCAGAAGAGAAGCGGGGCACAAGCGGGCTTTACGCTGATGGAGACGGTGATCGCGCTGGTCATCCTGTCGGTGGGCATCCTGGCGCTGGCGGGAATGCTCGCGGATGGTCTGGCTTACATGTCCATGTCGCAGGACGAGTACATCGCGGAGCAAAAGGCGGCGGAGGCCGTGGAATCGATTTATACGGCGCGCGATGTCTCGCAGACGACTTGGGCGAACATCAATAACGTATCGGCGGGCGGGATTTTTGTGGACGGTCCCACTCTGCTTTGCGATCCGGGCCCCGACGGGATCGAGGGAACCGCCGATGACAATTGTGCGATTTTGGACTCGATATGGACGCCCGGTCCCGATGGGAAGTTGGGAACGGCGGATGACATCAAGATGCCGCTGACCAATTTCAGACGGACGATCGTGATTTCTCCAGTTGCGGGACGCGCTGACTTGCGGCAAATCACGGTAACGATCACGTACACAGCCGCGAGATTCCAGCGAACCTACACGCTGGTGACGAATATCTCGCAGTACTCGTAGAGAGCCGCCAGGGAGAAGAAGAATGAAGCGCGAAGCCGGATTCAGTTTGCTCGAAATGCTCGTCGCGGTGGCCATCCTGGTTACGATCGTGGGAGCCTGTCTGGCGGCCCTGACGCAGGGCATCCAGGCCACGCAGGGCGTAACGCTGATGGCCGACACGCAGGAAAACTTGCGTGCGGGCCTGAATTACATGGTGCGGGACCTTGTACAGGCGGGAGAGTCCATCCCGCAAGGCGGGATTCCGCTGCCGAATACGGCTGCGGGAGTGGTGAACGTGAACGAACCGAGTCCGCCGACTTTCGCTTACAAATTCCCTGCCAATTCCACAGTGCTGCCCGCGATCACACCGGGTTTCGGCTTGGGATTGCTCACGGCGACGCCCGATCCCAACAATCCGGGCAACACTCTTCTAGGCCCCAACAGAACGGACATGATCACGATGATTTACGCGGATAACTCCCTGATTGATAACACCATCCCGGCGACTCCGCACACCCTCAATGAATTCCCGATTTTCCTGGCGGCCTCCGGCGGCAACCCCGGTTGCCCGGGAGGATCGATCTCGGCAAACGGCGGAACGGTGGTCTTCGACATCACCTGCATCAACATTAATACCGGAAACACAGGGCTACACGCCGGCGACTTGATCATGTTTCAAAATGCCAACGGCGTTTCGTTGCAATGCATCACGAGTGTGGCGGGCCAGGTCGTTGGGTTCGCCGCTGGTGACCCTTATAAGCTCAACGAGACCGGTTTGCCGAATAACACTTTGCCGAGCACGGGAGTGGGCGGCTATCCTCCCACAACCGCAACCCGCATCTGGATGATTACGTATTACATTGACAGCAACACGAACCCGCAGCGTCCGGTGTTGATGCGACAGGTGAATTTCAATCCGCCCGTAGCCGTGGCGGAAGTAATCGAAAACCTGAACGTGACATACGACATCGTGAACGCGCTGGCGACGGTGCCAGCGGTAAACGCGCCGCAAATCATCGCGCCGGATACGCCGGCCCAAATCCGTAAAGTGAATCTGCTGCTGGCTGCGCGATCGGAAACATCGTACGGCCAGGGCAAGACGATGGGCTATTTCCGCAACAATCTTCAGACCGAAGTGAGCGTTCAAAGTTTGTCGTTTTTCAGCTTGTACCAGTAACTGGAAGCAGAGGCTAAAGGAGAATTTCCGTGAAGAAGCGACGCGAACAGGGGATGGCGCTGGTGACGGCACTGTTGGTGCTGTTGCTGGTGTCTTCGATGATCGTGGGTCTGGCGTGGATGGTGATGAGCGACCAAAAGCTGGGGAGCAACAACTCCGACCGGCAGAGGGCGTTCTATGCGGCTGAGGCCGGCATGGAGTCCATGACCGGGGCTTTGGCAGCGCAGTTCAACGTCAGCCCGGTGGTGAGCGCGCAAGACGTCACCACGATCATGACCACGACCGCGCCGGTAGACATGACCGGCAATGGGATTCAATACATCTCCCACACGGCCAACGCGCTTTGCGGAACGAACGGCTACTGCCTGTCGTTCACCCCGGACCCATTCGGCAATCCTTTAGCGAACACGCACACAATTTTGACCGGCCAGAACGCCGGACTGGTAGCATTGTTGACGCCGTACACGTTGCAAGTGACGGCAGAGACTCCGATGGGCTCCGAAGTGAAGTTGCAGCGCTTGGTACAGACGGCGGCGATTCCGATTTTTCAATTTGGAATGTTTTCGCAGACCGACCTGGATTTCTTCGCGGGCCCGGACTTCAACTTCGGGGGGCGAGTGCACACCAACGGCAACTTGTGGCTGGCGGAAGGCGGCACTCTGACGTTTGCCGACAAAGTGACTGCCGCGGGCGAGATCATTCGCTCGAACCTGGAAAACGGTTACCCCACGGCGACCAACTACGCGGGAGTTGTGGACATGACGACCAATCCCGGCTCCGGCAGCTACGTGAACCTCACGCTGGCGCAGGGCAGCATCGGCGGACCCAACACCTACGGCGGCCCCTACGGTGCGCTGTGGGAGCCCGGCTTCGGAAACCTGGCGTCAAGCGTGTATCACAACAACATCGGCGTGAAAGAGACCGGCATCGTGCCGCTGAACGTCGGAATCGCGACACCTTCGATCGGCGGACAATCCATTGACCTGATTCGTTTGCCCCAACCCGGCGAAAACATCAGCAACCCAGCGAAGCTGGGAGAGCGGTATTACGGCATGGGCGGTGCGGGTTTGCAGGGCACGAGCCTGCGAATCCTGCTGGCTGATTACGGAGCGACCGGAACTTGCGCCACAAGCGATATCGTGAGCCTGCCGCTGATTTCCGCCGGTGCTCCGGTGGATCTGGCGACGCTGGCAACGCCTGTGGGACAGTACCCCATGCCGACATCGGGAGCGAAGAGTGCGGCAGGGTATACGGCCAATCCGGCTCCGACGGTCCCCGCACCTTATCCAAACGTAAGCGATGGATATTGGGCGATCCCGGCCAAACCGCTGATTACCGGTTGTATAAAGATTGACTATCAAACCAAAGCGGGCGGCGCGTACGTGGACGTCACCAATGAAATTCTGAAGCTGGGTTATACCGGCAGGAACTTGAATCCAAATTGGTACAACAATAGCATGAACGGCGCTGTCCACAAGAATACTTCACCGTTACTATCGCCACTGCGGCCGTACTTGCCGACTGTACAGGTTCCGGCTTCGACCTGTACCGACCCGAGCACTAATGCCGTCATCCGACTCGTGCGTCTCCGGGACAATCCGTCGAGCTCAACATTGGGTACGGGTGTTTGCGGTGCGCCGACGGCGGTGTCAACGGATTATTGGCCGAACGTGCTTTACGACACTCGCGAGGCCATTTTCCGCGACAATGCACTCGCAGCGAATTTCCTGGCCACGAACGGCGAGGAACCTATCAGCGGTGCAATGTACTACGTCGAGCTCGATGCCAACAATCTTGCCCAATGGTTCACTGGAGTGATTGGAGTGAGTGGGCCCAGCGCCATCAACCTTTCCGGCTATACTGTTTATTTTTCGGACCGCCGCGGCGATCGCTTTGATACTGCTCCGCCTACCTCGGTTGGCGGCGCACTCACAAAAACGGGAGGCTACGGCTACGAGGATTTCGTGAATCCGGCGGACGGCAACGGCTGCCCGAATAACGCTCTCGACGCGGGAGAAGACGTTGAAGGCGATTACAACGCAGCCGGCGCCGACACGACGCCAGTGCTCCGGACGTATGGAGACCTTTTCCCTCCAAACGCCAGTGCTCCGGCCAATCTATTCACCGCCAGCGGCGCCAACATCCTGCTGCCGAGCGTACTCCCATCCCCAGTAGGCGCGCAGCTTCTCACCGCCGGCACGACGAACGTCACAGCCACGACGGTGTTCGCGCTCAATCCGTACCCGAACTGCGTCACGAAGACCTCGATGTGGCCCGGCATGATCGTTCAGGATCCGCGGGATATGCGTCAAAATTTCCCGCTTTTCTTCCGGCGCGCGTTGAAAATAGTGAACGGTAGCGCGCTGAATCTGGGAATCTGTGACACCGTAAACTGCGGGTTGACGATCGCTTCCGAGAACCCGGTTTACTTGCAGGGAGATTTCAACGCAGGGGTGAACGGCAACTTTACTGGAGCACACGTCGCTACTTCGATCGTCGCTGACGCGGTCACTCTGCTTTCCGATAGCTGGAATGACGTGAATTCGTTCGCCTTTGCCTATACGTTGGGCAGCCGGCAAGCCGTCACCACGACGTACCGCGTAGCGATTATGGGAGGCAAAGGCGTTCCATTCGCGCAACCCGCCGGAACCGGAAATGACTTCGGGACTGACGGTGGTGCGCATAACTTCCTGAGGTATATCGAAAACTGGGGCGGCCAAACGCTCTGGTATAAGGGCTCGATCGTGAGCCTCTTCTACAACCACCAGGCGGTGGGCACCTTCAAGTGTTGCAATACGGTGTACAGCCCGCCGACGCGCGGCTACAACTTCGACACGGAGTTTTTGACGCCGAGTTTGTTGCCGCCACTGACGCCCATGTTGCGGAGCCTCAACACGGTTAGCATGACGCAGATGGACCTTTCGACGCAGTAGAAAATTCACTACCCCCGCAAGACGCTAGGCGGCTCCCGAGGTTTGGGAGCCGCTTTTCTTTTTTGCTGGCAACTTTTGGTGAATAGTTGTGATGCGGCGGTTCTGGGCTGAATCACTGCGTCGCGGGTTGGATGCGGACGTTGAAATTTATGTTTACCGCGGGCGTTTGGCAGGTGGGTGCGGCTGTGGCGGAGCAGAGGTCGGCTAGCGCGTCGCTGAAATCTGCGGGGAGCGCTAGGCCTACCAGCGGCTCGGCGTAGACGTTGTAATTGTGGCCTACCGGCAGGCGCTCGATGTCGAACGAGCCATCGAAATGCGTGGGCGGACTTGCCGGGTTGCAGCTCCAGCCGGCGAGCGTGCCGGCGATCACGCTGCCGGTGTCGGCGTCCACGGCGACGACGTGCGCGCCTACGATGCCGGTGACCGATGCTCCGGTGGACGGTGCGGGAAAGATGGCTAGCGCGAAGGGGTTTGCGGGAACGATGCGGCCGCGAATTGCGCCGACGTTGAGAATGTCGTTCGGGTCGGGATATTGGGCGCGGATGCCGGTGCGGTCGTCGTCGGCGAGTGGAGCGTCGGGCACCGTGAAGATGGGGCGGTCGCCGAGAAATTGTCCGGGAGGCGGCGCGAACGGAAACATCATCGCGCGGATCACGGCGGAGTGGTCGAGACCGAGCCAATGGCCGATTTCGTGGATGAGCAGGGATTCCAGGTCGTAGGCGCCGTGGCCCTGCGAAGTGAAGAGGGCGCCGGGCGTGGCGAAGGTGGCTTGACCGTCGTTGCGGAAGAGAGTGTCGGCGTCGAGGATCTGGCCTGCGAACGCGGCCGGAGCGGAGGAGCCTACGGTGGCGCCGGGAGCGTTGGCGGTGATGGTGCGGGTGAAGGCCAGCACGCCGGTGGTGAATCCGATGCTGGATTGGTTGAAGCAGATGGTGTTCAGGCCGTCTACATTGTTTTCGGCATCGTCGGTGCAGGAATTGGCGGCGGAGACTTGGGTGATTGGGGCTAGCAGGCCGGGATAGTCGTTGGAATTGAAGGTGGTGCCGGAGACGCCGGCCCAGACTGCAAAGGAATCGGAAATTGTCTGCTGGATTTCGGCGACCGCTGCAGGAGAATTTTGCTGCGCGACGGTGAGGATGGTGGGCGAGAGCAACGTGGGCAGGGCGGTGCTCCAGCGGCGGTTGAGCGGAGAGCTCAGCGAGAGATTCCAACGGTTGGGGTGCGGGCATCCGCCGGATTGCGGGATCGTGGAATCAACCGCGTAGGGAAGCGGCGCAGATTCGGAAATTGCCGAGAACGAAAGCACGAGCATCACCAGAATGGCAGAGGCTTGCTTCATTTTTTTTCACCTGTCGTCGAGGCGAGCACGGATTTCACCTGGGCGCTGAGGGCTTCGATGGAAAGATTGCGGACCGCGGCGGATTCGAAGCGATGCGTCGCAGGATTGAAGGCGTCGAAGGCCGCGGTGTCTTGTATGGCGATTTCATCGCCCGTGCGCGGATCGCGACGAATGCGAAATGTGCCTTGCACCCAACTGACGATCGAGAAATCGCCACGCGGGGTTGGTTCGAGGAACAAGATCACTGCTTCGCCGGGATGGAAGCGCGGAACGCCGGAGACGGTGGAGGTGAGATTACCCACCGAACCGCCCAGGAGACGGACGGTTAGTTGCGCCGCCGCGCCCGGTGGCGCGCCCTTCCAGGTTTCTTCGATGGCGAAACTCGTGAAGGTCCAGATTTCGCCGGCGTCCCAGGCTGTGGAGTTTGCGAGGCAACGGGCGCGGATGATCAGTGGCGCGGTTTGCGCCATTTTCGCGAGTGACATGCGCTCGAGGGTGGTGGCTTGGCACAGCGCGGCGGCAAACAGCACTGTTACTACGATCACCGTTACTGCTGTTGCGGACGCGGCGGCTGCCGCCGCGTCCGACGCCGCTGCTGTTGTGATTCGCGATGGTTTGTATTTTTGCACGTCATTTCACCTCGAGCATTCCGGTAGCCGTTCCACGGTCGTTGTTCAGAGTAGTGATGAAGAGCGTGCGGACGCCGGGAAAAGTGGTGCTGCTGAGCTGCAGGTCGAGCTGGATCGTATTGGGGAAAAGTCCGTTGATGGCGGACGCGGTGACGGGCAGGTCGCTGCCCGCGGGCGCGCCGCCTGCGCCGCTGAATGAATAGGTGAATGTGGGGTCGAGGCCGTTGCCATGGATGCAGAGGCTGACGGTGAGCGTGCCGGAAGCGGGCCGGGCGATCGTGAGCGGCGAGCCTTGAATGCCGCAATTATTGCCGCCGGTGAGGAGGCCGATGGTGTCCACGTTTACGGGAGCGGAGGCGGCAGCCGTGGTTGGCTCGGGGACCGTGATCATGATGGAAGTGGCCGACGGCTGCACCGTGGAGAGAGCTAGCGCGGCGAGCGAGGAGTCGAACGGAATGATGACGAAGGGAACCGGATTCGAGAGCGTGCCGGTCGGGCCGGGATTTTGAATTTGCACGGTGAGAGTTGCGGCGGTTTGAACGTCCGCTGGATTCAGCGCTGTGGCGCAGGCCGAGGTGGTGGGGCAGGTGGTGCCGCGCGGCGTGCCGTTGAGCAGGATGGTGGAAGCGGCGCTGCCGCTGCCCGCGACGAAATTCTCGCCGTGCACGGCCAGCGGAAAACTTTCGACTGCTCCGGAGAAAACGCTGGACGGCAGGATTTGATTGATCGCGACGCCGCTTGTGATGGCGATTGCGGCGGTGGCGGATTTGGTGGAGTCCGCCTGACTGGTGGCGATCACTGAGACGGCGTTCGGCGAAGGCGCTGATGTAGGCGCGGCGTACAGGCCGGTGGAGCTTATGGACCCGCACGCCGCGCCGGAGCAGCCTTGGCCGGCGACTCCGCTTTGCAGCGTCCAGTTGATATTTGTGTCCCCCGAGCCTGTCACCGCTGCAAAGAATTGCTGCGTGGAAGGCGCGCCGATGGATGGAGCGACGAAGGCGTAGTTCGGCGAGATTGTAACGGCGACTGTGGCGATCGTGCTGGTGACGGAGATTGCGGCGGAGGCGCTTTTGGACGGATCGGCGTTGCTGATCGCGGTAACCGTGACGGGGTTCGGCGCGGGGACTGCGGCTGGCGCGAGGTAATCAACGCTGGCCGCGCTGGGAGCCGCAGGGGCCTGGCAGGGGTTCGACGCGCGCTGGCAAATTTGGCCTGCGGTAGCGTTGCCGTTGGAGATGCCGTTTACGGTCCACGTGACTGTCGTGTCGGAAGTGTTGGCCACAGTGGGCGTGAGAGTGACGCGCTGGCCGGTAGCGACGGATGCGGACCGCGGAGACACGCTGACCGTGACGCTGCTTACGATTGTGACAGTTGCGGATGCGACCAGCGCGCCGGCGGTGGCGTGAATGATCGCAGGATTCGTCGTCGGCACGTCGGCGGGGGCGGTGTAGGTCGCAGCGGTTGGGCTGGTGACCGTGATGGTGCCGTTTGCGGAGTTGCCGCCGGGAATTCCGTTCACGTCCCAGACGACGGTGGCGTTATTGGCGGCGCAGAAAGATGCGGTGAATGTTTGCGTGTGGCTTAGTCCAACACTTGCATTTGAAGGCGTGATCAAAATCGGATTCGCGCACGTGATTGTTACTGTTGCGCTGCCTGATTTCGTCGGATCCGCGGTGCTGGTAGCTGTGACAGTCACCGAGGCGGGAGAAGGAATCAAAGTGGGCGCTGTGTAGACCGCGCTGGTGGCATTGTTCGCGACGATCATGCCGAGCGCGGTGTTGCCGTCGGCGATGCCGTTGACGCTCCAGGTGACGCCGGACGACGTGGTGCCAGAGACCGTCACGGTGAAAACTTGCGCGCCGCCTGTGGGGACGCTGGCGACCGGTGGAGCGACCGAAACTGCGATGCTGCTTTGCAACAGCGTTACTGCGGCGGACCCGCTGGCTTGCGCGTCGGACTGGCTGACGGCGGTGACCGTCGCGTTCGCGGGGCTGGGCAACGTCGCCGGGGCGGTGTAAAGCCCCGTTGGTGACACCGTGCCCGAAGTTGAATTTCCTCCCGCGATGCCATTTACGATCCAATTGACGGTGTTGTTCGACGAATTCGTGACCATCGCTTGAAATTGTTGTGATTGGCTTAGCTCTACGTTTGCCGTGGGCGGTTGCACCGTCACGGTGACGGTGTTGTTCGGCGGACTGCCGGCGTAGCCGCAACCTCCGAGCAGGAAGGCCAGGAAAAAATATATCCTCGCTCTCGTAAGTACGTTGCGATTCGGAATGACGCGCCGCGCGACGCTGCAGCGCGCGGTGGACGAAAGTGCAGCGTGGGCAATGGCGATCGGGCTGGTGCTTTTCATGGCCGCAGGTGATGAGGGCACGCGATGTGCCACTGCGGTGCAGGATTCTTTGTGGCGCTTCAGCCGCGCTGCACGCGAGCGATTGCGCGAAATTTTTCAGCAACGCTAGTGAGAGCATGCAGTTACGAGTGGTGTGAGATTTGGCGCAACGGCCGCGGCGTAGAAAGTGCGAGGGGCGTTGGAAACAATGAGTGTTCTGGAGTCCCGCATTGGTACATGAATGCGGCCTGCGAATCCAAATCGGGAGAGGGATGCGCCGCGCGCCGATCGCGGTTCTCGCTGCCGCGCCTTCTGAACGGGACGCCTAGATTGACAGCAGAGCGCGACGGTCGAATAATGCGCGCATGGCTAAGCCTGAGACCGTGCGGCGAATCAAGAGCTATTCGGCAGCGAGCGGTTACGTCTACCAATATCAATTTCAGGATGCGCATCCGGCGCAGCGTGATGCGGCGCACGGGAACGAGTTTGTCTATTACGTCTCGGCGGACCGCAAGACGATGTTTCCGATCCGCATCTTTGTGATGCAGGAAGCACTGGAAAAGTGGACGAAGCAAACAGGTCGCGCGTTGACCGGGACCGAAGAGTACGCCATCGCGAAAATGCGGCTGTTTCAGGCACTGGATGATGTTCCGGACTTTGCGACCGCGCGCCCGGAACTGACGGTTGACAGCTCGAATCTGCAAGCGTTGATTGAACGCCTGGATTTGTAGTTCCGCGTACGAAAATCTCCTGGAAAACCAGTGAACCGAAGACCCGCGACCGGCGTCTGGCTAAATGAGGCAGTGATGGATGCGCTGGCGGCGAGTCTTGCGGGAAGCGCGGTGAGCCGCGATGAATCGCTCGAGCGCGAGTTCGAGCAGCGGCTGGCGGATTGTCCCAAACTGGCTTATCGCGTTGCGCTGGGAGTGCTGCACAATACCGCCGAGGCGGAGGACGTCGCGCAAGAGGCCATGCTGCGCGCCTATCGGAATTTTCACCGGCTGCGCGAGCGCGAACGGTTTCGCGCGTGGCTGGTGCGCATGTCGTTTCGGCTGGCGCTCGATCGCATTCGGTCGAAGGTCCGGCGCGAACGCCACGAGCGCGCCGCGATGGAATCGAGGAGCGAAGCGAGCGTCGAGAATCTGGCGTCGTCGCGCGAGTTCCAACGCCAGGTGGCGCAGGCGCTGGATGAACTGCCGGAGAAATTGCGGATCGTGATGGTACTGGCCGCTATCGAGGGTTACAACACGCGTGAGGTGGCGAAGCTGGCCGGCTTGCCCGAGGGAACGGTGAAATCGCGATTATTTCTGGCGCGGAAAAGGATGGCGGAGAGTTTGCGATGTCTTGTGGAAAATATTCCGGCTGGCTGACGGATGCGGCGCTCGGCGAGCTGCGCGCCGAACGGGAGCCCGAACTGCTGGCGCATGCGATGGAGTGCGACGCGTGCCGGGAAGCGCTCGCTCACGCGACGAAGGTGCGCGAGTTCGTGGAACGGGGCGTGGAATCGGTGGTGGCGGGCGAGCCTACGCCGGGGTTTGAGATGCGGCTGCGGCGGCGCATCGCGCTGGAAACGCGCCCGATGCAATCGTATTGGAAGGCGTGGGTTCCATTGGCCGCGGCGGCTCTAGCGGTAGTCGCCTTGATTTTAATTTTTAGTAGCACGACGCACAAAGCGCGCCACAGCGACGGGAACACGAGCGTCGCTTCTAGCGCGAACACGAATGCGCCGGTTGTGGCATCGTCTGGCGCACCTGCTGTACCCGCCCCGGGTGCATCGGTGGAGCGAGAGACTGGCACTGCGCGAGCTACGGAGCGAGCGGTGCATGGGCGAAGCGCGAGCGTTGGATCGTTGCGAATCATCGTACCGCAGGGCCAGCTCGTTGCGGCGGTGCGATTGAGTGAAGCGATCAACTCGGGACGCGTGGACGGAACACAACTGCTGGCGGCGCAGCGGGAATATCAGCAGCATTTGGACTTAAAGCCAATCGAGATCGCTCCGCTGGAAACCGTCTCGCCCGATGAGGAACCGGAAACGCCTATCGCTCCCCTGCAATTTTGAACCAAACTAGTCCCGCTGGCGTCTTGCCTGTAGCAGCAATTATGGGAATATCGGAGGCTTTCATGAGGAATTCACGATGGCTGGCGGGCGTCCTGTTGCTGGTGATGTGCGCGCCGGCGGCCGTTAGCGCGCAATCAACAGCCACGTCGGGAGCGTCGCAGAGCGCGCAGAAGGAAGCGGCGGCACCCACGCCTGTGAAGCTGGAGATTGTTCTGTCCGAGTACGACGGCGCAAAGAAGATTAGCAGTTTGGCGTACACCCTTCCGGTCATCGCGAGTGGCGATAGGCCGAGCGGGCCGTTTGCTTCGTTGCGGGTTGGAGTTCGCGTTCCGGTGACGGTCGCCGACGAAAAAAAAGGGGGAAACGCGCTGCAATATCAATATATCGATGTGGGCACGAATATAGACGCGCGAGTTGCGCACGCGGATGACGGAAGGTATCAGTTGGATATGACAGTGGACCGCTCTTCGCTGTACGTCGCCGCGCGCGAACAGGGTGGCAGCATCGTCGGTAAAGAATGGTCCGCCGGAGATGCGCCTCCGGGCAATCCGCCGATGGTGCGCCAGTATCGCGGAGGGCTGGGACTGTTTGTCCGCGAAGGACAGGCCACCGAGGCCACCGTCGCTACCGATCCGGTGACGGGCCACATATTAAAAGTGGAAGTGACGCTGAGCGTCGTGAAGTAGAGCCGCGGCAGACAGTGGCGAGCGATTCTTGTTGCGCGAATGGTGGCGCAAGGAAGCGCGGCCCGTGCTTGGTCAACGACACGCGGCGCTATTGATTCGCCAGAATCGCTTCCAGCGCGGATTGCAGCGATTCGTGGCGGAATTTGTAGCCGCTGGCGGCTAGCTTTTCGGGTTGGACGCGTTGGCTTGCGAGCAGGAGCCCGTCGGCCATTTGGCCCAGGACGAGGCGGAGCGCGATTGCCGGGGCGGGTAAGATTGCGGGGCGATGCAGCACGGCGGCTAGCACTCGCGTGAATTCGGCATTTTGGACGGGCTGGGGCGCTACGACGTTCACCGGTCCGTGCATTTTTTCATCTGTGATTGCTTTGCGCAGGATCTGCACTGCATCTTCGAGCGCGATCCAGGACATCCACTGTTTGCCGTTGCCCAGGCGTCCACCGACGCCGAGTTTGAAGGGCGCCAGCATCCGCGGGAGCGCTCCACCCTGCATGGCGAGTACCACGCCGAAGCGCGCCATCACGGTGCGAACGCCGCGTGCGGCGGCTCGTGCGGCTTCGCTTTCCCAGCCGCGGCAGAGGATCGCCAGGAAATCGTTGCCGTAGCCGCTCGATTCTGTGAGCAATTCATCGCCGCGGCTGCCGTAGTAGCCGATCGCCGAAGCACAAACAAAAACGCGCGGCGGCTGTTTGAGGCGCTCGAGGGAATCAACCAGAACGCGCGTGGAATCCACGCGGCTGCTGCGCAGCTCTTTCTTGCGGTTGTCTGTCCAGCGTCCACCTGAAATGCTCGCGCCGCTCAAATGGATGATAGCGTCGTAACCTTCAAGAGCCGGGACGTCCACGGTTGCCCGGGGAGGGTCCCAGCGCACGTCGCCGGGAGCCGGCGTGCGGCCCGGACGCACGAAATGAAAAACGGAGTGGCCATCGGCGCGCAGCGACTGAGTGAGCGCGGATCCGACCAGACCCGAGCCTCCCGAAATCAGCGCTTTCATCAGATTCCCTCGTGAGCTGGATACATGGGGCTGTAGTGTTCAACTACCGTACGGCGCAAGTCAGAGCACGTCAAGCGCTCTCGGCGTATCGTGAGCCCTCCGGGATGCAGCGGGCGCTCCGCTGTTATAGAATTTGCAGTTTCGCAGCGAGGTGAGGATGACTTCATCGATGTGTCGGGCGGGCGCGGCGCTTATCGTGGCGGCCGCGTTGCTGTTTCCATCCGCGTTTTCGGTCGGCGCGCAAGAAGGTCACGGCATCACTGGCTTTGCGGCCGCGCATGTCCAAGCGGAAATGGAGCGCGAGCAAAAGCTGCGCGCGATTCCGGACGCGGCGCACGCCGAAAGCAACCTGCGCCACATTACCAGCGAGCCGCATTTGGCCGGTACGGAAGCGAGCCATCGCTTGGCCGAATGGCTGCGCGACCAGTACCGCAGTTACGGCTTTGACGCGGAGATTGTGAGTTATAGCGTCTGGCTTCCGCAGGCGCGCGAAGTGAAACTGGAACTTACGGCGCCGAAGCCGATTCCGCTGGGCACTCCCGAGCAGCCCTATCCGATAGACCCCGACACGTACAACAAGAACGCAGTGATGGCCTTCAACATTTATGCGCCCTCGGCGGACGTGACTGCGCCGGTGGTCTACGTAAATTACGGAACGCAGGAAGACTATCAAGAGCTAGAAGCGATGGGCATCAGCGTCGCAGGGAAGATTGCGATCGCGCGCTATGGCCGCTGCTATCGCGGAATCAAGACGAAGTTGGCGGAAGAGCACAAGGCTGTCGGGTTGATCCTCTATTCTGATCCGCAGGATGACGGGTACTTTCAGGGCGATATGTTTCCGCGTGGCCCGTGGCGGCCGATGAGCGGCATTCAGCGCGGTTCGGTGCAATACACGGAAATTTATCCCGGCGATCCGTTGACGCCGGGAGTGGCCGCGATGCCGGATGCGAAGCGGCTGACTCCGGCCGACGCGAAAAGTTTGCCGCATATTCCTACCATGCCGATCAACGCGCAAGACGCGGCGGTGATTCTAGGCGATCTCGACGGCCCGCATGTTCCACGGGGTTGGCAGGGCGCGCTGCCGTTTACCTATCACGTTGGGCCGGATGGCGCGGTGGCGCATATGAAGCTGGTGATGGATTATCAGCAGCGTCCGATTTACGACGTTATCGCGAAGCTGCGCGGGACGGACGACAGCGAGTGGGTCGTGCTGGGCAATCATCACGACGCGTGGGTATATGGCGCGGTGGATCCCGGAAGCGGGACCGCGACGATGCTTGAAACGGCGCGCGCGTTGGGCGCGCTGGCGCGAACCGGTTGGAAGCCGCGTCGCACAATCGTGATGTGCGAATGGGATGGCGAAGAGCCGGGATTGATCGGTTCGACGGAATGGGTGGAAGCGAATCGCGCGGAGCTGCAGGCCAAGGCGGTCGTGTATATCAACACCGACGTTGGAGTCGCGGGACCGAATTTTACGGCGTCCGCGACGCCTTCACTCGACGATGTGATCCGCGATGCGACGCGCTCTGTGCCGGGGCCGAACGGCACCCAAAGCGTGTATGACGCGTGGCTCGAACACGCCAAGCGCGGAGAAAAGCAGCTGAGCGGCATCGCGCGGACGCAGGCTACGCTGGAAAATCCCGGACAAGCCCCGGTGGACGCCTTGGGCGCGGGCTCGGATTTTTGCCCGTTTCTCGATTTCGCAGGAATCCCGTCTATTGATACGGGATTTGTGGGCGACTACGGCGTGTACCACTCGCTCTACGATGATTTCTTCTGGATGAAATCGTTCGGCGATCCGACGTTTGAGTACCACGCGACCTTGGCAAAGGTACTGGGCACGATGGCATTGCGGCTGGACGAGGCGGATGTGCTGCCGTTTGATTATGCGGCGTATGCCGGGACGATTTCGCGGGTGACGAACGATCTGGTCTCGCGCGCCAGCCAACTGGGAATGCAGAGCGCGTCGCTGCAAAGCATTTCGGACGCCTCCGGGCGCTTGACGGCGTCTGCCACGCGCGCATCGCACGCGCTGCAACACATGGACGTTGCTTCGTCCGACGCGGCAAAGCAGGACCAGATCAATCACGAGCTGGCTTCAGTGGAACAGGCGCTGCTCGCGCCGGAGGGCCTGGTTGGCCGCCCGTGGTACAAGCACACGATCTATGCGCCGGGAAGTTACGCGGGATACGCGGCGGAGGTGCTGCCCGGTGTGAATGAGGCACTGGACCGCGACGACGCGGTGGTATTTCAGCAGGAAGGAGCTTCGCTCGCGGCGGCTTTGCTGCGCGCTTCCGCGCGGCTCGATGAAATCACGCACCTCGCCGAATCGAAGTAATCGCATGGATATTGGCCCCGGAACGAGTTTCGCGTTTGTGTGCGCCAGCGCGGTAGAATGATGAACATGCGTGTGCGCGTGCTTTTTTTTGGCCAACTGAAAGAGATCGTGGGGCTTGCGCAGGAGGACGCCGAGCTTTCCGAGGGCGCCCGCGTGGAAGACCTCTTTGAGCGGTATGGGCGGCGCTTTCCGAAGCTTGCGGAGTTTCGGCCTTCGGTGGCGGCTTCGCTGAATCAGGAATATGCCGAGTGGCGTGCGCCGCTTGCGGCCGGAGACGAAGTGGCGTTTTTGCCGCCGGTCAGCGGTGGCCAGCAGACGGCGCTGGCAGAGGATATTTTTCTGCTGGTACGCGAAGCAATCCACCTGCGCGAACTGGTCGAAAGCTTGAAAGCGCCGGAAGATGGCGCGGTGGTGGTCTTCGACGGCTTCGTGCGCAACAACTTCAAGGGCCGCCAGACGCTCTATTTGGAATATGAAGCCTACGAGCCGATGGCGTACGCGAAAATGCGCGCGATTGGCGCGGAAATTCGCGAGAAATTTTCGGTTCACCGCATCGCCATCGTGCACCGACTGGGCAGGCTGGAAATCGGCGAGACGAGCGTCCTGATCGCGGTCAGTTCGGCTCACCGGGCGGCTGCGTTCGACGCCTGCCGCTACGCCATCGACACCCTGAAGCGCACTGTGCCCATCTGGAAGAAAGAATTCTTCGCCGGCGGCGCCGTGTGGGCCGAAGGCGAATCGTTGCCCCAGAAAGCCATTTCCGGCTTGGATGAATCTACTTCCTAGATGAAACGAGCGATCGTTACGCTTTGCGCCGTAATGCTGGCGGGCGTGGCTGGGTTAGCCAAAACCGTGGCAGCCCGCAAGCCGCAGCAAGACAAGCAAAAGCAAAAAGGGACGATCCGCGTCCAAACGGATTTGGTGAGCATTCTGGCGAGCGTAACGGACGCCAAAGGCGAGCCGGTGATCGGCCTGGCGCAGAACGCGTTTCAGGTGTTCGAAGAGGGAATGGAGCAGAAAATTGTGCGCTTCGAGCCGCAGACGAATCGTCCGCTCGATCTGGCGTTGATGGTGGATACCAGCGGCTCGGCGGCGATCGAATTAAAGATCGAGCGCGACGCCGCCGCGCATTTTGTGGATGAAGTCGTGCGGCCCGGCGACCGGCTGGCGGTATTTTCGTTTACCAGCGACGTGATCCAACTCAGCAGTTTCTCGGACGATACAAAAGTGTTGGAGGCGGCGGTGCGCCGCGTGGACCTCGGCGCGGACATGGGAACTTCGCTTTACGATGCGGTGGTGCTGGGTTCGCAGTCGGTGCGGCGGCAGGGCGCGGACCGGCGCCGCGCCGTTGTGATCATCACGGATGCGGGCGAAACCACCAGCGTTTCTAAATTCGAAGATGCGCGGCGGGCGGCGATCGCTTCGGATACGCTGCTTTACACGGTCGTGGTGCGGCCAATGAAATCGAATGGCGGCTGGAATACTGCGGGCGAGCACGCCATCGAGACGATCACGGACAGCACCGGCGGCGCGATGTACTATCCCACGGACGTCAGCGAATTGACGGGGATCTTCGATCGCATCAACCAGGAACTGCGCACGCAATATTTGCTGGGCTACTATCCCAATCCCACGCCGCCGCCGGGAAGTTCGCGGCACGTCGAGGTGAAAGTGAATACGGGAGACAATGTGCGATCTCGCAGGGAATATATGACCGCCGGAGTGGCGCGCTAACCGCATGAACAAATTTCTCGAGGTGGCTTTGGAGGCGGCGCGCGAAACGGGGGCGGTGCTCTTGGTCGAGCACAGCCGGCCGCAGAAAATTTCGTATAAGGGCGAAGTGGACCTGGTGACGGAGACGGATAAGCGCTCCGAGGCCATTGTGGTGGGGCGGTTGCGGCGCGAATTTCCCGATCACCGGATTGTGGCGGAAGAGGGCTCGGGCGGCTCCGCTGGTGCTTCACGCTATGAATGGCATGTGGACCCTTTGGATGGGACTACGAATTTTGCTCACGGTTATCCGTGTTTTGCTGTTTCGATTGGGTTGCTGGAGGACGGCCGGCCGCTGGTGGGAGTGGTTTTCAATCCAGTGAGCAATGAACTATTTTCCGCGGCGCGGGGCGCGGGGGCTTTTCTGAATGAGAAACCGATTCGGGTTTCGAAGATGGAGAAGCTGGCTACTTCGTTGGTTTCCACTGGATTTCCCACGCACAACCGCGCTGCTAATTTGAACATTCACTACTATTGGCAACTTACCTTGCGCTCGCATGGTGTGCGGCGCGATGGGTCGGCGGCGCTGGATTTGTGTTCGGTAGCGTGTGGCAGGTTCGATGCTTTCTGGGAATTCGGTCTGAATTCATGGGACACGGCGGCGGGGATCTTGATGATCACCGAGGCTGGCGGGAAAGTCACCGATTTGCGCGGCGGGGCTTATCGTCCCGGGGGGCCGGATTTGTTGGTCAGCAACGGGCTTATTCATGACGAGATGCAGGCGATGATGACGGAAGTCGCGGCGAACCCTGTGAAGTTTTAGGGGCTGGGATTCAGCGGCGCTCGTTGCGCATGTGGAGTGCGGCGGCGTGCCGCCGCACTCCACACGAATCGCGCTGGCGTCTGCGACTCGCTTTTGGCTCGTTTGTTGCCTGCTTGCTGGATCATCCCCTCGATAAAAATTTTCTAACGTGCTTGGCGCAGAATGATTGACGCCTGCTCGACGCGATGCTAGCTTGGCGCATCCTTTTAGATGCGTGCCGTTGACATTATTCGCAAGAAACGCGATGCCGCGGAGATTTCCCGCGAAGAAATTGAATTCCTTATTTCCGGCACGACGCACGACCGAATTCCGGACTATCAAATCGCAGCGTTTTTGATGGCCGTGGTGTGGCGTGGGATGACCCGTGCGGAACTTGCGGTATTGACCGAAGCGATGCTGCATTCAGGGTCGGTGCTCGATTGGTCTGACTTGCCCGCAGCGAAAGTGGATAAGCACTCGACCGGCGGCGTGGGCGACAAAACTTCTTTGGTGATTGCTCCTATCGTTGCGGCTGCGGGACTTTATGTGCCGATGATCAGCGGGCGCGGCTTGGGCCACACCGGCGGCACGCTCGATAAACTGGAATCCATTCCCGGCTTCAACGTGAATTTGCGGCTGGACGAGTTTCGCCGCGTGCTGGAATCTTGCCGCTGCGCCCTGATCGGGCAGACGCCGGAGATCGCGCCGGCGGACAAAAAGCTTTACGCGCTGCGCGATGTGACGGCGACGGTTGAAAGTCCCTACCTGATTACCGGTTCGATCATGAGCAAAAAAATGGCGGAGGGAATTGATGCGCTGGTGCTGGACGTGAAGACGGGCGACGGTGCGTTCATGAAGAAGCAGGAGGACGCCGAATATCTTGCCGAGTTGATGGTGGAAACCGGCACGCGCATGGGCAAAAAAGTGGTCGCACTGATCACTGATATGGAGCAGCCGCTCGGGCGCAAAGTGGGAAATGCGCTGGAAGTGGAAGAATGCGTTGAAATTTTAGATGGAAAAGGTCCCGACGACCTGCGGGAATTGTGCCTGGAGCTTTCCGCGTGGATGTTCCGGTTGGGTGGCAGCGTGAAATCTGTTGCGGAGGGGCGCAAGCTCGCGGCGGAAATGATTGCTTCGGGGCGCGCGCGTGATACATTCCGCGAGGTCGTTCGCCTGCAGGGGGGCGACGCGCGGATTGTGGATGATCCGGGCCGTTTGCCGCGCGCACGGCACACGGCGCGGGTGGACGCGCCGCGTGCGGGATACGTCACCGCGATTCACTGCGAACAGGTGGGCGTCGCGAGCATGTTGCTCGGCGGGGGCCGAGAAAAAAAAGAAGATTCGGTGGACGCGAGCGTGGGACTGGTGCTCGAAAAGAAGATCGGCGACGCGGTGAGGGCCGGCGAGAATCTTTGCACCGTGCACTACAACCTGGATTCGCGGCTGGTTCACGCGATGAGATTGCTTTCCGAAAGCTTTGAAATTGGAGATCACGCGCCGCCGGCTGCGCCGCTGGTGCGCAAGGTCATCGGTGCGGGAGAAATGGCTTAGAGCTGGGTTGTCGTTAAAGGAGGCTCCTTCGCATGCATCGCCTGGTAGGCGTCCTGGGGATGATCACGATGATGGCGCTTGCGTATATTTTCTCGACGAATCGCCGCGCGATTCGCGGGAAGACGGTGGCGTGGGGCTTGGGGCTGCAGATCGTTTTCGCGTTCCTGGTGATGCGTTGGGAATTCGGCCGGCTGGTTTTTCAGAAAGCCGGTGCGGGAGTGAATTGGGTCCTGGATTTTGCGTTTAAAGGATCGGAATTTGTGTTTGGCGACCTGGGCAAAAAAGGTTCGCCGATGGGTTTCTACCTGGCGTTTCAGGTTTTGCCGACGATTATTTTTATCGCAGCTGTTTTTGCGCTGCTCTACTACCTGGGAGTGATGCAATTCATCATCAAGCAAGCCGCCAAGGTGATGACCGGGCTGATGGGCGCGAGCGGCGCGGAGTCGCTGAACGTGGCCGCCAGTATTTTCATGGGGCAGACGGAAGCGCCGCTGACGATCCGGCCGTTTCTGCCGGAAGTGACGCAATCCGAATTGATGACGATCATGACCAGCGGCATGGCGCACGTTTCCGGCGGAATCATGGCGGCGTACATCGCTTACGGGATCGAGGCGAAGCATCTGCTGGCGGCAGTGATCATGACCGCGCCGGGAACAATTTTGCTTTCGAAGATGCTGGTGCCGGAGACGGAAGTGCCGGTGACTTCGGGCAGGGTGGAGATGGCTCCGCTCGAGCGCGATACGAATGCGTTGGGCGCGATTTCGCGCGGGACGATTGACGGGTTGAATCTTGCAGTGAACGTCGGCGCGATGCTGATTACGTTCATCGCGCTGATTTACCTTGTTGATGGCGTGTTCGGCTTGGTTCACAACGGATTGGCGCACTTGGGCATCGGTTGGTTTCCTTCGAGCGTCGAGCAGATTTTCGGTTGGCTGTTTTCGCCGATCGCGTGGGTGATCGGCATTCCCTGGCACGATTGCCACACTATCGGAAATCTTTTGGGTTTGCGCATGGTGACGAACGAATTGGTGGCGTTCCAGCGATTGGGGCCGATGAAAGATGCGCTGGACCCGCGATCGTTTACGATTGCGACGTTTGCGCTGTGCGGTTTTGCGAATTTCAGCTCGATCGGAATTCAGATTGGCGGGATTGGCGCGCTAGCGCCGAATAAGAAAGCCGACCTTGCGCGGTTGGGGATTCGCGCGATGGCGGCGGGGACGATGGCGAATTTGATGTCAGCATCCATTGTAGGGATCATGCTGAAATGAGTGCTGCCCGTTCGAAGTCTTCGGTCGTTGCGAAATCTGGTTTTCGCGCTCCCGAATTTGCTCGCGCCGAACGCGCCGCGAAATTTATTCTGGCGAAGACGAAGTTGCGGCCGAAAATTGCACTCGTGCTCGGTTCGGGACTGGGCGCTTTCGCCGATGAACTCACGGACGCAACGCGGATCCCGTATGAAAAGATTCCGGGGTTTCCGCGCTCGACTGCCATCGGGCACGCTGGGCGTCTGGTGATCGGCAAAGCCGGAAATGTCGTGGTAGCGGCGATGCAAGGGCGCGTGCATTTTTACGAGGGCTACACGCCGCAGCAAGTCGTATTTCCAATGCACGTTTTCGGGCGCATGGGGATTCGTTCGGCGATTTTGACCAACGCGGCCGGCGGCATCAATTTGGAATTCAAACAGGGCGCGCTGGTGGTTATTCGCGACCACATTAATTTGCAGGGCATGAATCCGCTGATCGGGCCGAATGATGATCGTTTTGGGTTGCGCTTTCCGGATATGACGACGGCGTATTGGAAGCCGTATCGCGAGGCTGCGCTCGAGGAAGCGAAGCGGCTAGGGATTGATGTTTCAGAGGGCGTGTATGCGGCGCTTTCCGGGCCGAGCTACGAAACGCCAGCGGAAATTCGTTATTTGCGTATGATTGGAGCCGATTTAGTGGGCATGTCCACGGTACCGGAGGTGATTGTCGCGCGGCACATGGGAATACGCGTGCTGGGAATTTCCTGCGTGACAAATATGGCGGCGGGAATTCTGGATCAGCCGATCAATCATTTGGAAGTGCTGGAAACGGGCGAACGGGTGGAGGCGCAGTTCATTGCTCTGCTTCGGGCGGTGTTGCCGCGCATCGCAAGCGACGAAGACTGAAGAAAGCGAAGGTTGACGTGAGCGAATACGATGCACTGATTACGGCCGCGAAACAGGCGCGCGAAAACGCTTACGCACCTTTTTCAAATTTTCGCGTGGGTGCAGCTGTGCGCGCGAAATCCGGGCGCATTCATACCGGCTGCAATGTGGAAAACGCGACCTTGGGCCTCACTTGCTGCGCGGAACGCGTGGCAATCTTCAAGGCGGTCTCGGAAGGCGAGCGCGGGTTCGATGCGATCGCGGTGGTCACCGACGTGGATCGTTTGACGCCGCCTTGCGGCGCTTGCCGGCAGATTATCTGGGAGTTTTGCGGCGACGTGCCGGTGGTGCTGGCGAACTTAAAAGGCAAAGTGGAGGAAGAAACCGCGGGCGGGTTGCTGGCGCGCCCGTTCGACTCCTCTTTTCTGTGAGAATCTGAAAAATGGAAAATAGAAAATAGAAAGGCAAAAAGGCGGTAGCGCGGGCAGCTTCGGGGTATTGCTGTTGGATAGTTTGAGCTTTTCGCAGTGATCTCGCGCGTCAGATTTCTCTGAGAAAGGAATTGTGACTTTGCAATTAAGAATTTCAAATCTTGGCTGGCGATCATGCTGCTTTTTTAGACGTGGTATTCATCTGTGTTTATCGGTGTTCATATGTGGCGCCGTTTGCCTTCTGCTTGTATCGCCAGCGGCTGCGAAAGAGAAAGCTGATCTGCTGGTTACTGGCGGCACTGTGGTGACAATGGATGCGCAGCGGCGCGTGATCGAAGATGGGGCTGTGGCCGTTGTTGGCGATTCGATTGTGGCTGTCGGCCCGAGCGCTGATCTGGTCGCTCGGTACGAGGTCGGGAAAACGATTGATGCGCACGGCGCGATCGTCATGCCCGGGTTGATCAATGGGCACGCACACGCGGCGATGAGCCTTTTTCGTGGGATTGCCGATGATTTGTCGCTTGACGACTGGCTACACAAATATATTTTTCCTGCCGAAGCGCGCAACGTCACCGAGGATTTTGTAGCTTGGGGCACGCGCCTGGGAATTTTGGAAATGCTACGCGGCGGCATCACGACCTACGCGGACATGTACTACTTCGAAGATGCCGTCGCTCGCGTCACGAAGGAAGCGGGTATGCGCGGAGTGCTTGGCGAGACGATCATTGATTTTCCCGCGCCGGACAATAAATCAGTGCCAGAAGCACTGGAATACACTCAAAAGTATCTCGATCGCTGGAAAGGCGATGCGCTAATCGTCGCGGCGGTGGCGCCGCATTCGATGTACACGTGTTCGGAGAAGACCTTGCAGGATGCGGCGGCTCTTGCACGGCGCAATCACGCTCCGATCCTGATCCACATTGCTGAGGCGCCGTTCGAGCTGGAGCAAAGTCGCAACAAGTACGGGCTTACGCCGGTGGCGTATCTCGCGCGTGCCGGCGTGTTGGGCCCGGACGTAGTCGGCGCGCACTGCATTTGGGTGGATCACGCCGATATCGCCACGCTCACGCATTTCGGCGTGGGCTGCATTCACAATCCGTCGAGCAATATGAAGACGGCTGCGGGCGTGATGCCTGTGGTTGAAATGCTCGCGGCGGGTGAAGCGATCGGCCTCGCGACCGACGGCGCGGCCAGCAACAACGATCTGGACTTGTTCGAGGAAATGGATCTCGCCGCGAAGCTGCAGAAGGTTGCGAGGATGGATTCGCGCGCGCTGCCTGCGGAGCAGGTGGTCGAGATGGCGACGATCATCGGCGCTCGCGCGTTGCATCTCGAAAAGCAAATCGGATCATTGGAAGCGGGCAAGAAAGCCGATCTGATTCTGGTGGACACCACCGCGCCGCATGCGACGCCGATGTACAACGTCTATTCGCAATTAGTGTATGCGTTGAAGGCGAGCGACGTGGAAACCGTGGTCATCGGCGGAAAAATCGTGATGCAAGGCCGGCAGATGCTGACGCTCGACGAAAAAGAAATTCTGGCGAAGGCCCAGGATTACAAGAAGCAGATTGCCGCGTCGCTGGTAAATCCCGCCGCGAATTAGAAACCGCGTCCGAACAAAGTCTGCCGAAAGTGAAGCGGGTGGCTTAAGGGGCTGAAGCCGCTTTGAACTTGATGCGCTCACGGCGGGACTGAAGTCCCGCCTTTCCGTTTTTCTGCAGAGTATAAAGCTGCTCTGATTTTGTTGCGTTTATGGCGTAGCTAAAGCTCCAACCCCCTGAACCCCGATTTTCTCTGCAAGATGCTAGTCCGAGGGCCGGGCGGCGTTACGCTGGCGCACCAGTTTTTGCGCCGAACTGCGCAGCGTCTCCGGAATGTTCTTGTTGTTGCTGAGCTGTTTTAAATCTCCGGGCGTCAGGCGCGGGAGAAGATGGAGCGTCACGTCCAGCGGAGCCTTGGGATTTTTTGTGAGGTTTCTCGCGACCACGTAGCTTTTCATGAAGACGCGATTATTGGCGATCAGCCGCAGCACTTCCTGTGAGACGTTGGCCATGGCGGCGAAATTTTCGATCTCCAGATCGGTGAGACGCGGAGATTGCAGCACGCCGCGCTGCACGATTTTGTTCGGATCGCGAATCAGCAACATGCGCTCCTCGCGGCCGCCTTTGACGGCGAGCTGGATGCGCTGAACGATATTCATCTGCGAGAGCCGCTGCAGCAAAGTTCGCCGTTTCTTGACGTCCGGCTCGGCCTCCGTCGCCGCTTCTTCGATTTCGTTTTCTTTGAGCACCGCGTTTGTTTCAAATTCCGCGAGGAGCTCCTGTTGTTCAGGAGTGGCCGCCTCTGAATAGGCGAGCGCCGAGCTGAGCGGCGGGTAGGAAGTGAGCCGGTCGAGATTGTCGAGCAAAGACTGAATTCCGGCGCTGGTCAGTTGCGTGGAAACACGCGTGACAAATTCGGCCGGGCACGACGCATTCGCGGCCAGAGCATCGGCCACTTGCGGCCGCTCGCCCAGGTTATCGGCGCAAAATTCGAAAAAGCGAGGGTCGGCATCCGGACGAGTCAGCACGGCGAGGAATGATTCCATCGGTTGGTTCAAAATCGCGGTGTGCGCGCGTTCCGCGACGGCGGGATCGCGATCCGACGCCAGTATCGCCAGCAGCTCGGTACGGTCCTCGCGGTCGAGCGGAGTGCCGGCCGAGCAGGCGGCCAGTTTCTGTTCCGGCCTGGCGCGGCCCGAACGGATCGCTTCACGCAGTTCGGCGTTAATGAGAAGCTCCGGTGGCAGGAGAATTGGGAGTAACTCGAGAGCACGAAACTATGGATAAGTCCGCACTCGCAGGCTGCGGGGCTGCGGTATTCGGTCCTGCCACTGTAGTAGGCGCGCCAGAGGAAGCGCGTGCGGGTGCCGAATATGCCGGATCGCCGGAGTGTTTGTGCAAGCGCGCAGCGATCTTCGGTCCCAGGTAGTGAATCGCGGCCCAGCCGGCAGCGATGATCAAAATCGCCAAAACCACCAGTACGGAAACGCGCGCCCACAAGCGGTCCGGCTCGTCCGGCGGATCGGCGACGACGCCAGGGTCGGGGCGCCCCTTGGTTTGCAGCGCGTATTCGGCCACCAGATTGTCTTCATCGAGGCCCAGGTAGCGAGCGACCGAGCGAATGAAGCCGCGATTGAACACGCCCCCAGGCAGCTGTTCCCATTGTTCATTTTCGAGCGCTTCGAGGAAGCGCGGCGCGATGCGTGTGGCGACGGAAATTTCTTCCAATGAGACGCCCCGCATTTCCCGCTCGCGCTTGAGTTGTTCGCCGAAAGGTGTCGAAGACATCCGCAGGAATCCGCAACAACAGAAAATATAGGCGTCAGTGAAGAGTGTGTCAATGCTGGGCCGCAAGACGCGCGAAACTGGACCTGTTGGTGTTTCGTCAATCGCGACGCGAACTCCATTGCGGAGGGACGAAAGCGTTACCTATAATGAGAAGGTTGACCAAAGAAACTCCAGATTCGACAGAGAGTATCCCCGTGGATACCAGGCGGAGAGCTACGGACGGACGGCCGTTCGACGGCGTCGAACGCCGCAGGACCCCGGGTGTGGGCCCGGACGTCGTCACTCCGGAATCGTCGAATGAAGTGACCGTTTTCCACGAGTTGGGTAAAGCGCTGACGTCGTCGCTGCAGCTGGACCAGGTGCTGCGCACGATCATGGAAAAGATCAACGAAGTGCTGCGCCCGGACACCTGGTCGTTGCTCCTGATGGATATGGACAAACGGGAGCTGTACTTTCAGATTGCGACGGGGCAGGGCGCTGAATCTTTAAAGGATGTACGCATTAAGGTCGGCCAGGGATTGGCAGGGTGGGTGGCGGAGACCGGCGAAGCCGTGGTGGTGCCGGACACGAGCAAAGATTCGCGCTTCTTCGGGCAAGTGGACGAGCGGACCAAGATGGAGACGCGCTCGATCGTTGCCGTGCCGGTGCGTTTTCGCGAACAGTGCCTCGGTGTAATCGAACTGATCAATAGCATCGGTCCGGAAGGCTTCAGCGCCCGAGATCTGGCGCTGCTGGAAGCGCTGGCGGATTATGCGGCGATCGCGATCGAGAACGCGCGGCACGTGCAGCGAATTCATGAGCTGACGATCACCGACGATTGCACCAGCCTCTACAACGCGCGGCACCTGAATTTCATGCTGGATACGGAGATTTACCGTTCGCACCGCTACGCTTTCGAATTTTCGCTGATTTTCATTGACCTGGATCATTTCAAGAGCGTCAACGATACCCACGGGCACTTGATGGGTTCGAAGCTGCTTGCGGAGATTGGGCAAGCCATCAAGGATAAGTGCCGGCTGATTGATCTGGCCTTCCGCTACGGCGGAGACGAGTTCGTGGTGCTGTTGCCGCAGACTTCCAAGGACAACGCGCTGGGCGTGGCGCGGCGCCTGCACAAACTGATTCGCGAGACCGTTTGGCTGCAGGAGTCCGGAATCAACGCGCATGTGACGGCCAGCGTGGGCGTCGCCGCATATCCCAGCGATTCGCGGACCAAGGCGGAGTTGCTACATCTCGCCGATGAGGCCATGTACCTGGTGAAAAACACCACGCGCGATAGCGTCGCCGCTTCCGGCGTGGGCATGCTTTCGCAACACAAGTAAGCGGCTGCCGCTCTCTTCCTCGCGGGTTTGTCACGCCGTGATGCGCACGCCAGATTGCTAAGCGGGAAACCTCTCACCTATACTCGGATTCTAAGTCCATTAGAGCGTCGTCGCCGTTAGGGAGAGATTCCTCTGCGCAATCAGGAAGCTGCGCGCTATGCACGCTGGGCCGCTTGGGCTGCAGCCGGGATCGCGCTGATTGTCGCGGGCGTTTACGCGCGGCGCGCCATACGCGAAGCGCGGGCGCGCGGCGAGATTAAGGCGCTTGTGCCGGCAACCGTCGAACAGCAATCCAACGAATTCTCCTTTTCGAAAGTGGAGCAAGACCGCACGCTTTTCACCGTGCGCGCTTCGCGGGCCACGCAATACAAGGATGAAAATCGCGCATTGCTGCAGGACGTCTGGATCACGATTTACGGCCGTGACGGAAAACGCAACGACAATATCCATACCAGCGAGTGCAGCTACGAGCCCAAGTCCGGAAATGTAATCTGCCAGGGCGCCGTGCAGATAGATCTTGCCAGCGCGGACCCCGCGCAGGGCGAAGCGAGCGAGCGGCAGCTGCAGGTGACCACCCGCAATTTATCGTTTAATCGCGATACCGGTGAAGCGTCCACGGCGGAGCCCGTCCAATTCCAGTTTGCCGGAGGGCAGGGGCACGCGGTGGGAGTGAGCTACAGTTCGCAGAAAGAAATCGTGCGGCTGAATCATGACGTGGAATTGGATATGCCGCCATCGCCCCGGACCGGCGGTCTGCCGGTGACGGCGACGGGAAGCAGCATGGAGATTCGGCGGAATGAACGCGTCGTTGAACTGGATGCTCCGGCGGTGGTGCGGCAGGGCGGACGCCAGCTTTCTGCCGACAAGATATCGATCGAGCTCGACGCAGATTTTCACGCGCGGCACGCCGTCGCGGAGGGGCATCCCGCCATTCATTCGACGGACGCGAAAGGCGAGTTCACGGCCACCGCGGACCAATTCGAAGCGACGCTCGATCCAGCCGGCTGGGTCGAAACGATTGTGGCCGACGGAAATGTGGAAGGAATGCATCACGCGGCAGACCGCGCCGATCATTTTTCGATGGCCCACGCGATATTCGAGATGGAGCCACAACACAACGCGCTGAAGACGATGACGGCGACAGGCGCCGTGGCGCTCGATTCGTCGCAAGGCCCTGAGTCACGAAGCCTGAAGACCGAATCTCTGCTGGTAAAGTTTGCGCCCGGGAAAGATCCCAATCAGACGCGGATCGAAAGCGCTGAAACCGCGGCACCGGGAACGATCACAACAAAAAGCGGCAACGACACGACGGAGCTGAGCGCCAGGAGGTTCGTGACGCAATTCAGCAGCGCGGGCCGGCTCGAGGAACTCGTCGGGCACTCGGGCGTTGCAATTCGCAGGCAGATAGGCAGCGCGCGGCCGCAAGTGGTTCGCGCCGCGGAGCTGGTGGCAAAATTTTCACCGGATGGGGAATGGAAGACACTCGATGAGAATGGCGACGTCCGCTTCGAGCAGGCAGACCGCCGAGCAACCGCCGAGCGCGCCAACATCGTGCGTGCGACGGACACGATCAAGTTGGACGGCTCGCCGGTGCTTTCAGACGCGACGAGCCGAACAATGGCGGCGAAGGTGACCATCAATCAAAAGTCGGGCGAGATCCGCGCGGAAGGCGGAGTCGTTTCCACTTACCTGGGCAATGGTGGCGCGAGCGCCGTGAATCTGGGATCGGGGCCGGGGCACATTTCCGCCGACACGCTCACCGGTTCTACCGTTGCGGGAGACGTGACGTATTCCGGGCACGCGCGGTTGTGGCAAGGCGAGTCCGTGCTGCAGTCGAATCAGATCGAGATCTGGCGCGACGATAAAAAACTGCAGGCGCGAGAAAATGTGGTCGCCGTCTTTCCGCAAGCTTCCACGTCAATCAAAACGTTCGGCGAGCCCACGGCGAAGGCCACAAGCGCGCCATCCGGACCTACGCTGTGGACGATTCACGCTCCGCTGCTCACGTATTGGGGCGATGCCGGAAAAGCTCACCTTGAAGGAGGGGTTACTGCGGATTCACAGCAAGGGTCCATGCAATCCAGCACTCTGGACGTGTTTCTGAGGCCCTCGGTGCCCACGCCGTCCGCAGGTACCGGTCCACAAGTAGTTTACAATCAGTCGGGTACGCCACAAGCAGCTGCATCTCCAGCCGCGCCAGGCGCGGGCGCGATGGCCGGGCAACAGCTCGAGCGCGCGCTGGCGCTGGGCGGAGTAACGGTACGTCAGGGAGACCGCGTAGGTACCGCCGAGCAGGCGGAATACACCGCGTCGGACGGAAAATTCGTGCTTTCGGGCGGACATCCGACGATTATTGATGCGGCCAACGACGCAACCACGGGCCATTCGTTGACCTTCTTTGTAGCGAATGATACGATTTTGATTGATTCCCAAGAAGGTTCGCGCACGCTGACCAAGCACCGGGTTGAGAAATGAACCGGCATGTTGAAACTCCAAGCCGCCGATCTAAGCAAGTCATATCGCGGGCGTAAGGTTGTCGATAAAATCAGTCTGGAGATTCAGCAGGGCGAAGTGGTTGGGTTGCTCGGGCCGAACGGCGCAGGAAAGACTACGACGTTCTACATCCTGGTCGGCCTCGCTCGTCCGGACTATGGGCGCGTCATACTGGACGGCGAGGACATCACCGACCTGCCCATGTACCTCCGGGCCCGCAGCGGCATCAGCTACCTACCCCAAGAGCCTTCTGTATTTCGGAAACTGACAGTGGAAGAGAACTTGCTTGCGGTTCTTGAGACGCTGCCGTTGACGTCTGAGCAGCGGCGCGACCGTGTGGAAGAGTTGCTGGCCCAGATGGGGCTGGAAGGGGTGCGCTACAGCCGGGCATATGTGCTCTCCGGCGGCGAGCGGCGCAGGCTGGAAATAGCGCGTTCCCTGGTGCTTTCACCCTCGTTTGTGCTGCTGGATGAGCCATTTGCGGGGATTGACCCGCTGACGGTGGTGGACATCCAGAAGATCATCGCGGATTTGAGCGCCGCGGGAATTGGAGTGCTGGTGACCGATCACAATGTGCGCGATACCCTGGCCGTCACCAATCGCGCCTACATTATCAGCGAAGGCAAAATCCTCTTCGCCGGCACGCCGGGTGACCTTTCGACTAACGCGGAAGTGCGCCGCATCTATCTGGGGGAAGGATTCCGGTTAAACTGAAGATATGAACTGGCTCGCACCCAAACTAAGTCTCCGCGTCGCGCAAAAGCAGATTCTGACGCCGGGCCTCGTTCAGATGGTCAGCGTGCTGGCGCTGAACCGCCTGGAACTGCGGGAGATGATCAATCAGGAGATCATGGCGAACCCGGTTCTGGACGAAGTAGCGGAAGGCGACGCGGCGGCGCAGGACAGTTATACCGACGAGGCCTTCCTCAAAAAGGAAATCGAAAAAGTTCCGGAGAAGCCCGAAGCGAATCCCTTCGATGAATTCGATTTTGGATCCTTCTTCTCGCAATACCTCGATTCCGGAGCCGAGCGCTCCGCCGGCAGTGAACGCGAAGACATTGAGCGTCCTTCCTTCGACAAGTTTCTTTCTTCGGCGCAAAATCTTGCCGACCATTTGACCTGGCAGCTCAGCGTCAGCATCTGCACTGAAACGGTGAGAAAAATCGCGGATGGCATCATCGGCAATCTCGACGAGAACGGATATCTCACCGCGACGCTGGATGAGCTGGCCGCCTCCGGCAACTACACGATGGACGATGTGGAAGAAGCCTTGGCCATGGTGCAGGAATTCGATCCGCCGGGCGTGGGCGCGCGGGATCTGCAGGAATGTTTGCTGCTGCAGCTCAAGTTGGTGGACCCGCAGAATACTTTGGCGCAGCAGATTATCGCGGAGCATTTGAAGCTGCTGCAGAATAATCAGTTGAAAGAAGTGGCGCGCGCGTTGAACCGTCCGGTGGAACTCGTGAAGCGTGCCGTGGACGTGATCAAACAGCTCGATCCTAAGCCGGGGTTGCGTTACAACCACACCGAGCCGCGGCTGGTCGAGCCGGACGTGCAATTCCGCAAGGTGGACGGCGAGTGGCAAGCGTTGATGAATGAAGACGATTTGCCTCAGCTGCGCCTGAATCCCATGTACCGTCGCCTGCTGGCGCGCGATGCGGCCGATCGTGACGTGCGCAATTACGTGAAAGAGCGCTTCACAGCCGCGATTCAGTTGATGAAAAATATCGAGCAGCGCAAGCACACCATCCAGCGTGTGTGCCAGTCCATTCTGCGGCGGCAAGGTGATTTCCTCGATTATGGTGCCGATCATCTGAAGCCCATGATGATCAAGGAAGTGGCGGAGGAAGTCGGCGTGCATCCCTCCACCGTCAGCCGCGCGGTGGCGAATAAATATGTGCACACTCCGCAGGGCGTCCTCGAGCTGCGTTATTTCTTCAGCGAGTCCGTGAATGGGCCGCAGGGCAGCGAGATGTCTCTGCTTTCACTGAAGCGCCGCGTGAAAAAAATGATCGAAGACGAAGACACCGCGCACCCGCTTACGGACGAACAAATCACGAAGAGGCTCAGCGAAGAAGGCATTCAAGTGACGCGCCGGACCGTCGCCAAATACCGCGAGGACTTGCGCATCCCCAGCACTCACCGCCGACGAGTGAAGGGTTAACAGCCCGCCGTGCCGCGCCGCCAGCCCAGAAATAGAAATCGCGACGCTCGCCAGTTGGTTCTTCTCACCGGCCTTTCCGGTTCCGGCAAAGGTTCCGTCCTGAATACTTTCGAAGACCTCGGATTTTATTGCATAGATAATTTGCCGGTCGGCTTGATACCCAAATTCAGCGAACTTTACGTGGAAGGCGTGGGCGAGGTGGAACGCGCGGCGCTGCTGGTGGACGCGCGCGAAGGCGAGCAAATCGAAAAGCTGCCGGGCATTTACCGCAAGCTCGCCGCGGAGCATCCGGCCACGCTGGTGTTCGTCGAAGCGAGCGATGAAGCGCTTTTGCGGCGGTTCAGCGAAACGCGGCGTCCGCATCCTCTCAGCCAGAATGGCTCCGTCGCGGAGGGAATTCGTTTGGAGCGCCGGCGCATGGCGCCGATCCGGCGTTTGGCGGACGTCGTCATTGACACCACCAAGTTCAACGTTCACGAGCTGCGCCAGTTCATCATTGACCGGTTTCAGAATCCGGGGCGCCGGCCGCTGTTGGTTTCCGTGGTCAGCTTCGGATTTCGCTACGGCATTCCGGCGGATGCAGACCTCGTGTTCGACGTGCGTTTTCTGCCGAATCCGCATTTCATTCCGCGCTTGCGGCCATTTAGCGGGAAGGACCAGCGCGTGGTCCGCTATATTCGCTCGTTCCCGCAAACGGGGGAATTTTTGCGGAGGATCGAGAGCCTGTTGCTGTATCTGATTCCGCACTACATTCGCGAAGGAAAGAGCTATCTGACGGTCGCGCTGGGATGCACCGGGGGACGCCATCGGTCGGTGGCGCTGGCGGAAGTGATTCGGCGCGACCTGAAACACAAGAACTATTCGGCGAAGGTCGTGCATCGCGACATCGAAAAGTCGGTGTCTTGAAATTTGGCGGCCGCGGGGGCGGCGGCGTAGAGGGCTGGCGAGTTGGATTCTGAAATAAAACAAGACGCTACACCCATGACGCAGGGTGAGGAACTTCGCCGGCTGCTGCGCTATCTTGCGCCTCACACCCCCGCGCTGGCCGCGGGCGTTTTGCTGATGGCCGGCATGGGCGTGGCGGAAGGGCTGGTGGCGTTTGCCATCAAGCCCGCGATTGACGTGGTGCTGAATCCGCAGTCCTCGCTGCAAAAATTGGTGCTCTTCCAGGTTCCCGGCACTGACCGCATCGTATACATGAACGATTTTGTTCCCGCGCGCGTGCATCACGTGTGGTCGGTGTTTGCGCTCGCGCTGCTTTTTATCTTTTTGTTCCAGGCGTTCGCGGAATATTTTGGCGCCACGTTGATTCAGTACGTGGGCCTCGCGGGCATCACGGACCTGCGAAATCGCGTGTATGCCAAGGTCGTGCAGCAGCCCGTCGGATTTTTTCACGATAATCCGGTCGGCCGCGTCATGTCCGCGGTCATCAGCGATATCGAGCAGGTGCGCAGCGCGTTTTCCGATTACCTCGCCGATTTCTTCCGGCAAATTTTCAGCCTGGTCATATTCGTTGTGGTGCTGCTGGTTGTTGACTGGCGGATGGCTGTGGGCGCTGCGGTTTTGGTGCCGCTGGTGGTTTGGCCCGTTGGAAAATTGACGCGCCGCATTCGCCGCTCGACGGAAAAAAGCCGTTCGCGCCTCGCCGATCTCAGCCAAATCCTCCAGGAAACCATCAGCGGAAACCGCGTCGTAAAAGCTTTCGGGATGGAAGGCTTCGAAATCCGGAAATTCGGCGAAGCTGCGCGCAATCTGCTGCGCGAGAACATGCGTTGGATCCGCGCCATGGCCGCCACCGGGCCGGTGATGGATGTGCTGGGCGCGGTCGTCGTGTCCATGATTCTTTTCTTTGCGCGCGGCGAAATCAAAGCGGACCGCATGACCATCGGATCCTTCGGCGCTTTTACCTTTGCTCTTTTCAAAGCCTATGAGCCGATTAAACGCCTCGGCGGGATTTACCAGCTGTTCGTGCAGGCTTTGGGAACCTCCGCGCAGGTTTTCAGGTTCCTCGATTTGCCGGAAGAAAAGCTCGATGCGTCGGGCGCCCAAGTGCTGCCGCGCTTTTCGACTAGCGTCGAGTTCGACGATGCGACATTTGTGTACGAGGATGGCGAGTCCGCGACGCTGAAAAATATCAATCTGAAAGTGCCGGCGGGCGCTGTGATAGCGATTGTCGGGTCGAGCGGCGCCGGAAAGACCACCCTCGTGAATCTGCTGCCGCGCTTTTTTGCAGCGACGTCGGGCGTCGTCCGCATTGACGGGCACGATGTGCGGGATCTGACGCTGCGCTCGCTGCGTGAGCAGATGGCGATCGTCACGCAAGAAACCATCTTGTTCAACGATACGATCTGGAACAACCTCTGCTACGGCCAGCCGAATATGCCGAATGACAAGGTGGTGGCGGCGGCGAAGGCGGCGATGGCCCACGATTTCATCACGCAAATGCCGAAGGGCTACCAGACGTTGATCGGCGATCGCGGCCAGCGGCTATCCGGCGGCCAGCGCCAGCGCCTGGCGATTGCGCGCGCGTTATTGAAAGACGCGCCGATTTTGATTCTCGACGAAGCCACATCCGAGCTCGACTCCGAATCCGAAATGCTGGTGCAAAGCGCATTGAACAACCTGATGACCGGCCGCACGGTTTTTGTCATTGCGCACCGCCTCTCCACAATTCGGCGCGCCGACTTGATTGCTGTGCTGGAAGCAGGCACAATTCGCGAGCGCGGTACTCACGAGGAGTTAGTCGAGCGCCGTGGTTTGTACGCCCGTTTGTACAATATGCAGTTTCAGGATGCGGAGCCCGCGTCGCGTACCGCCGAATCGGTATAAAGGCATGTCCAGCACAAGCTCAAAATCCGTCGCCGTGAATCCTGGCAAGCCACGCGCCGCGAGCTTGAAATCCATGACCGGCTACGCGCAGGCGCGCGCGGTGGAAAATGGATGGAGCTTGCGCGTCACGATTCGCGCCGTGAATCATCGCTTCCTCGATTTGCATCTGCGCATTCCCGAAGGATTCGAGCCGCTCGAGCCGCGGATTCGGCAGCTTTTACGCGAACGCGTGCGCCGCGGACATCTGGATGTGACTTTGTATTACGAGCTGGCTGGGCCCGCGGCGGTGGGCGTGAACCGCGAGGTCGCTGCGGCGTACTTGAAAGCCGTGAATTCGTTGCGCAAAGAATTCGGCATCGCAACGGAGCCGGATCTTGCCTCGATTTTGCGATTGCCGGGAGTGATTGGCCCGCCGGCGGCTTCAATCGAAGAGGAACTCGAGCGCCTGGAAAAAGTAGTGATGGGCTGCCTGAACGAAGCGCTGTTGAAACTCGATGCCATGCGCGAGGAAGAGGCCGGCCATCTTCGCGAAGAGATGTCTGCGCGCTTGCGCGGGATTGCGGCGCTCGCGGCGAAAGTGGATGTGTTGGCTGAAAATGCGCGTCCTGCGTTTGCGCGCCGCTTGCAAGTGCGTTTGCAGGAACTGCTCGGCGAAGCGCAACTTGACCCCACGCGCCTCGCGCAGGAAGCTTCCATCGCCGCCGAGCGCAGCGATGTGACCGAGGAACTGGCGCGATTGCGCAGTCACGTGCAACAATTCGAATCGCTGCTGGTGGGCGCGGCGGACGTCGGCAAGAAACTCGATTTCCTGCTGCAGGAAATGCAGCGCGAATCGAACACGTTGCTTTCGAAATCGCCGGGAAACGACGGAGAAGGCCTGGAAATCACACGCCTGGGCCTGGAAATAAAATCCGAAATCGAGAAATTGCGGGAACAGGTGCAGAACATCGAATGAGCCAAGCGGAGCCGTTGGTGCTGATCGTCTCCGGCCCCTCGGGTTCCGGGAAATCCACGCTGGTGGAAAAAATTCTGGAGGTTCCCGGCACGCTGCTATCTGTTTCGTGCACTACACGGGCGCCGCGCGGGACGGAGAGCGATGGCAAGTGGTACAATTTTGTTTCCGAGGCCGAATTCCAGCAGATGGTCGAGCGCGGCGAATTCCTGGAATATGCCCAGGTGTTCGGCAAGAATTGGTACGGCACGCCGCGGAAATGGCTGGAAGCGGCGCAGGCGCAGAAAAAAGATCTGGTCCTGGAAATTGACGTCCAGGGCGCTTTGCAGGTGAAGCAGAAACTTCCGGGCGCGGTTGCGGTGTTTGTACTGCCGCCGTCGCGCGCGGAACTCGAACACCGGATCCGGGCACGGGGGCAGGATTCGGAGGATGAGATTCACCGGCGGCTGGAGCGCGCGCGCCAGGAAATGCTCAACTACAGCAGCTACGATTTTGCGGTGATCAACAACGACGTGGAACGCGCGGGCAGGGAAGTGCAGGCCATCGCTCTGGGTTCGCGGTGCCGGGTAGCGCGGAACGAGGAACAGATTCGCGAAATTTTGAAGTCTTTTGGAGGCTGATCTTCACATGGCCGTTCTCAAGGATGCACCAGAAAGCCAGTTCGCCTATGTTGTGGTGGTCGCGCGGCGCGCGCGGCAATTATTAATCGGGGGGCGGCCCATGGTGGATAATCCCCGCTCGCGCAAGACCACGCGCATTGCCGAAGAAGAATTGCAGAAAGGCTTGCTCGAATACGACGCGCCGCATCTAAATGAGGATGCCGAAGACAAGGAAGAGAAGCGGCGCAAGTCCTAGGCCCGCGGTGACGCGATGAAAATAGCGCTCGGTGTGACCGGTGGAGTGGCTGCCTACAAGGCAGCGGAACTGGTGCGCCGCCTGCAGCAGGAAAAATTGGACGTGCAGGTGGTGATGACGCGCGCGGCGCAGGAATTCATCACGCCGCTCACCTTTGCAGCGCTTACCGGGCAGAAAGTCATCACCGATCTTTTTAGCGCCGGCGGCGCCGCGCCAGCGAATGTGGAAAGCGCCATCGAACACATCGCTGTGGCGCAGCGGATTGACCTCTTGCTTGTCGCTCCCGCCACTGCCGATATTCTGGGAAAATTTGCGCACGGCATCGCTGAGGATTTCCTTTCTACGTTGTATCTCGCCACCAAGGCGCCCGTGGTGGTGGCGCCGGCCATGAACGTGAACATGTGGGATCACCCGGCGACGCAGGAAAATCTCGCGGCTCTGCGCGTGCGCGGCGTGCGCATCGTCGATCCCGATGAGGGTTACCTGGCTTGCGGCATGACGGGTGCGGGCCGCTTGGCCGCGACTGAAACCATCGCCAAGAAAGTTTGCGAGGTGTTGGGCCTGCGCCACGATTTCGCGGGACAGACGGTTTTGGTAAGTGCCGGGCCCACTTGCGAGGATATTGACCCGGTTCGCTTTCTTACCAATCGCTCTTCCGGCAAGATGGGCTATGCGCTGGCGGAAGCGGCGCAGCGGCGCGGCGCGCATGTGATTCTGGTGAGCGGCCCGACGGAGCTAAAAATTCCGGAAGGCGTGGATTGGGTGCCGGTTCGCGCCACCGAGCAGATGCATCACACGGTGCTTGAACGGGCGGGCGAAGCGAATGTCGCGATTATGGCCGCTGCTGTTTCCGATTACCGCCCCGCTGCGGCGCAGGATTCAAAAATCAAGCGCGGTTCGGGCGGATTTACGCTGGAGCTTGAACCGACGCCGGATATTCTTGCCGAGCTTGGCCGTGAAAAGGGCAATCGCGTGCTGGTCGGATTTGCCGCGGAAACGAACAGCGTCGCCGAAAACGCCCGCGGCAAGCTCGCGCGCAAGGGCGCGGACATGATTGTGGCGAACGACGTGACGCGGGAAGGCGCGGGATTCGACACGGACACGAACATCGTCACTTTTTATCTGCGCGACGGCTGCGAGGTTTCGCTGCCTAAGATGAGCAAGCTCGACGTCGCTAACCGCATCCTCGATCAAGTGCTGGAAATTCAGAAACAATCCAAGTAAGTTCTCAAGCGGAGGATTCGATGGATCCGGCTAAGCGTGCAAGTGTGGGCACTCGAGTGGAAGAGCAGGTGAAGGATTGGTTGCGCTATGGGGAGGAACTGGGACTGGGGCCGTACTATCGCGACCGCGCGCCATTGCAGGCGTCCGCAGAGACTGCTTCCACTACGGCCGCTGAATCGGCTCCTGTCGCGATGGCCGCGGCTGCTGGTGCGCGCCGCGCTCCCGATGCTGCGGTTCCCGCCGCGTCCACCCCCAAGTCTGCGCAGGCTGCGAAATCTGCGGTTGCGCCGGCGATCGTCGCTCCCGCGTCTTTGCCCTCGCTGTTTGAATCCATTGACCGCATCGCGGGCGACACGCTTCCGCGCATCCGCGAAGACATCGGCGATTGCACGCGCTGCAAATTGCACAAGGGGCGGACGAATATCGTCTTCGGCGTCGGCAATCCGAAAGCGGAGCTAGTTTTCGTGGGTGAAGGGCCCGGCCACGATGAAGACATCAAGGGCGAGCCGTTCGTCGGGCGCGCCGGTAAACTATTGACGCAGATGATTGAAGCGATGAACCTGCGCCGCGAAGACGTTTACATCGCCAACGTCGTGAAGTGCCGCCCGCCAGAAAATCGCCTGCCGGAAAAAGACGAAATCGCCACGTGCTCGCCGTTCTTGATGCGCCAGCTCGACGTGATCAATCCGAAGGTAATCTGCGCGCTGGGCAGTTGCGCGGCGCAGACGCTGCTGCAGACCACCCAGGGGATTTCGAAATTTCGCGGGGAGTGGTTCGATTTCCGCGGCGCGAAATTGATCGCGACGTACCATCCCGCTTATCTGCTGCGCAATCCCCCCGCGAAAAGTGAAGTCTGGAAAGACCTGCAAAAAGTGATGGCGCATCTCGGCCTGCAGCCAAGGAAACGATAGCGTTTCCGCGCGATGCACTTTTCCCTCGCCATCGTCCTGGGATTGACCGGCGCCTGCTCCTGGGGCGCGGCGGATTTTGCGGCGCGCTTTGCGTCGCGGCGCGAGGGCGCCTACCGCACGCTCTTCTTCATGCAATTTTTCGGCTTTCTGGCGCTGAGCGCTTACCTGAAATGGACGATCGGGTTCGCGGGCGTCGCGCCGGGCTGGCGTCCCTGGGCAATGGCCGTCGCGGCGGGCTTGCTCAATATGGTTGCGTCGCTCTCGCTCTACCATTCGTTCGAGATCGGCACGATGAGCATCGTCGGGCCGGTTTCGTCGAGTTACCCGGCGCTCACCGTGGCGCTTTCGCTTCTGAGCGGCGAACGCATTCACGCGTTGCGCGGCGTGGGTTTGGCGGTCACGCTGGTGGGAGTGATACTTGCGATGACTTCGTTCGCCGCGCCAGCCGGGAAAGGAACGCCAGCGCCGGCGGCGTCGGCAACTTCAGCGCCAGGGGAAACGCCGCACGCGCATTTATCGAAGGGCGTGGGCTGGGCGATTTTCGCGGCCGTAGGATTTGGCGTGCTTTTCTGGTTTCTCGGCTTTCACGTTGTTCCGCTGGTGGGCAGTGCCGTGTCGGTGTGGGTGATGCGCTTGACCGCGTTGGTTACGCTCGCGGTGGTGGCGGCTCCGGCGCGCCAGACGCTTCGGCTGCCGCGCGGCGGGGTGTGGTGGCTGCTGCTCGCGGTCGGCGTACTGGATACGGCGGCGTTTGTGGCGAATAACGCGGGGCTGAATACCGGCCAAGTGTCGGTCGTCAGCGTGCTCGCGTCCCTGTATGGCGCGGTGACGGTGCTGCTGGCGTGGATTTTTCTGCGCGAGCGCCTGGAGCGCAGCCAATGGCTCGGCATTGCGCTGATTTTCGCGGGCGTCGTGATGGTGAGTTTGTAGTTCGCGGCGCGTTTCGCAGCTGCTGGTGATGCAGGCTCGCTAGCGCGGCGCTGGACCGAACGTTTCCCCTACGCTGTTACACTATCTTTCGGAACCCATGACCCAACGTTACTTGGAAGTCGCGCTGCCGGTGCCGCTGCGCTCGGCATTCACATACGCTGCGCCGAACTCATTCAATGGTGAAGAACTGGTTGGTCGCCGCGTGCTTGTGCCTTTTCGCAACCGGCCGATGGTGGGTGTAGGTCTTGCTGTTACGGAGCAAGCTCCCGAAACGAAGCGCATCAAGGAAATCGCGGAACTGCTCGATCCTTTCCCGGCGCTGCCTCCGAAGCTCATCGAACTGGGACACTGGATCAGCCGCTATTACCTTGCGCCCATCGGCGAGACGTTTCGCGCGATGCTGCCTCCGGAAATCGAGCTGCGGCACGATCGCGAATACTGGCTCACCGATGCCGGACGAGCTTATCTAGCGGAACTAGCGCAGCGCGAGGAAAAAACGGACGTCGAGAAGGCCGAGCTGGAATTTCTGCAAGTGTTTGATGCGGAAGCTCCGGGCGCAAATGCCCGGAAGGACCGTGCCGTGCGTTCGGCACGCGTCCGGCGCATGGCGGGCGGCGAGGCCTTCGCCGAAAAATTTGTGCGCCGAGGTCATCTCGCCGCGCGCGAAGTCGCACGCCGTCGCAAAACGCGTATGCAGAAAATCGTCGCGTGGCGCCCCGACGCCCCCGGCGTCCCGATCGGCCAACCAGAACGGCAAGTTCGCGAAGTTTTGACAGATACTCAAGGTCCGCTTCCGCTCGAAACGCTGCTCGAAAAAGCTAGCGTCACGGCTCTCGTCATCAAACGGCTGGAAAACGCGGGCATGCTGCTCACGTGGGAAGAGCCGCTGATAGCCGGGGAAGATGCCTGGGAGACCGATTTCACGCCGCCGGCGAACGTGCTGAACGCCGAACAAAAACAAGTTCTCGGCGAAATCTGGCGCTGGATCGTGGCGGACAAATTCGAAGCGGCGCTCTTGCACGGAGTGACGGGCAGCGGCAAGACGGAAGTTTATATGGGCGCGATCGAAGCGACGCTTTCGCGCGGGAAGACGGCGATCGTGCTGGTGCCGGAAATCGCGCTGACGCTGTGGCTCGGGCGCCTGGTGCGCGCGCGCTTCGGCGCGACAGTTGCCACCCTCCATAGCGGCTTGCCGGACGTTGAACGCGCACGCGAATGGTGGCGCGTGCGGCGCGGAGAGGCGCGCGTCGTCGTGGGCACGCGCTCGGCGGTTTTTGCGCCGCTGGAAAATCTGGGCTTGCTCATTGTGGACGAAGAGCAAGAGTCGAGCTACAAGCAGGAAGAAACGCCGCGCTACCACGGCCGCGATACGGCGGTCTATCGCGCGCGCCTGGAAGGGGCGGTGACGCTGCTGGGTTCCGCGACGCCGTCGCTGGAGACGTATCACAACGCCCGCGGCGGGAAATATCATTTGCTGGAACTAACGGCGCGGGTCGCCAATCGCCCGCTGGCGGAAGTAAGAGTGGTGGACCTCCGCGAGGAATTCCGGCGCGCGCACAAGGCCGCGCCGGTTTCCGAATCGCTGCGCGCCGCCATCGCGCTGCGGCTCGAGGAAAAAACGCAGGCGATGGTCCTCATTAATCGTCGCGGCTATTCGTGGTCCAGTTTGTGCCGCAGCTGCGGCGCGTTCGTGCAATGCGAAAATTGCAGCATCGCGCTGACGTATCACAAAAGCCGCCAGCGCCTGGAATGTCACTATTGTGGCTATTCGCTTCGCCCGCCGAAGCAGTGCCCGAAATGCCATGCCGAGTACATGTATTTCGTCGGCGACGGCGCCGAACGAGTGGAAGAATATTTACGCGAGCATTTTTCCAACGCGCGCATCGCGCGCCTCGACCGCGATACGGTGCGCACCAAGCGCGAATACCAGCAAGTGCTGGGCGCGTTTGCGGACGGCGAATTGGATGTGCTGGTGGGTACGCAGATGGTCGCGAAAGGCCACGATTTTCAGCGCGTCACGCTGGTGGGAGTGGTGGCGGCGGACCTGGCGCTGGGCCTGCCCGATTTTCGCGCTGCGGAAAGAACCTTTCAGCTGCTGACGCAGGTGGCGGGGCGCGCGGGCCGCGGCGACCTTTCCGGCGAAGTTCTGGTGGAGACGCACTATCCCGAGCACTACGCCATCCAGCTCGCGGCGCGGCAGGATTACATTTCGTTCTACGAAAAGGAAGCGCATTTCCGGCGCATGCTGCATTACCCGCCGTTCACCGCGCTCGCCAGCATCCTGGTGCGCGACCGCAAAATCGAGAATGCGATTCGCTGGTCGCGCGCGCTCGCCGCTTATTTCGCGCCCTTCGAAGGGCGCGGAGTAAAAGTGCTAGGCCCGGCTGCGGCGCCGCTCGCGCGCCTGCGCAAGGAATATCGCTATCAATTTCTGCTGAAATCACCGCAGCGCTCCGCGCTTTCGCAAGCGCTTAGCGGCGCGCTCGATTTCTGTGCAAAGAAAGAAATTCCGGAGACGAGCATCATCGTTGACGTTGACCCGACCAGCCTTTCCTAACGCTCCGCAAGGCGATGGATGTCATAATGCGCGGCATGCACACTAGACCGCTGCGAATCGTGCTGCCTGGCGGGTCCGGTCAGGTAGGAACGCTTGTCGCAAGACACTTTCACTCCCAAGGCCACGACGTTGTCGTGATCGCGAGGACTGCCGGCCGGGCGCCCTGGCGGACAGTTCCGTGGAACGGAGAATCACTCGGGCCCTGGACGGAGGAATTCGAAAACGCAGACCTGGTTATCAACGTTGCGGGACGCAATGTTAACTGCCGCTACAGTGAAGCCAATCGCCGGGAGATCAAGGAATCGCGCGTCCGCACGACTCGTTTGGTCGGCGAGGCAATCAGCCGATTGTCCCGTCCGCCAGCAATCTGGATGAATGCCAGCACGGCGACGATTTACCGGCACGCGTATGACCGCGCAATGGATGAAGCCACCGGCGAAATTGGCGGTCACGAATCAGACGCGCCGGCGTCGTGGCGATTCAGCATCGAGGTTGCGACCAGCTGGGAAGACGCGTTTTTCTCCTCGCACGCTTCCGGAACACGGAAAATCGCTCTGCGCAGCGCGATGGTTATGAGCCCCGATCCCGATGGCATCTTCGACACACTGTTGCGGCTAGTTCGCTTTCGTTTGGGCGGAGCTTCAGGTTCCGGGAAGCAATTTGTATCGTGGATTCACGACCGAGATTTCCTGCTCTCGCTCGAGTACCTGATGGTCCACGACGATCTTGACGGCGCGATCAATATCGCTTCGCCAAATCCAATTCCGAATGCGGAGTTTATGGCGATATTGCGAAAAGCCTGGGGCACGCGCATTGGACTGCCGGCCAGTGCTTGGATGCTGGAGTTAGGTGCCATATTTCTGCGCACGGAAACCGAGCTGATCCTGAAGAGCCGACGCGTGGTTCCCGGCCGGTTGCTCGCTCATGGCTTTGAGTTCGATTTTCCAGCCTGGGGTGCTGCAGCGCATGACCTGGTGCAGCGTCGTCGCAAGCTAATACACACGTCCGCCGCATGAGCGTTTACGCTCCATCCAAATCCGGCGGAGGCTCAACGCGTCGCATCGTGCAGAGTGATTCAGGGCAGACGGCAGTTCACCACGGATTATTGGTCGGCATAAGGGTCAAACACAACAAGAACATCACCAGCGCAAGCACGGCGAGCAATTTCCGCGAAGCATCGAGCGGCTGCCAGCGATCGTATAAAGGTGGATGCTTCAAACGCAGCGCCAGCACCAGCAGCACGATTCCCCAGAACGCCCAACCGTACCAGTAGCGCAATCCCAGAGCCACCAAGCCCAGCGCAACAGCCAGCGAGATGCGCTGATGCCGCTCCGGCGTCAAGCTGTAGATGATGTGCCCGCCGTCGAGTTGCCACACCGGAAGCAAATTCAACGCCGTTGCCAGCAGCCCGAACCAGGCAGCACGCGCCACTGGGTGCAGCAGCAGGGAATAGGGATCCGCGCCGGGATGAAATATTGCGGAGAAAAAGCGCATCAGCGGCGGCACTCCGAAAACGATGCCGGAATCGTCTTGCGCGCCGGGAACGACTCGCGACACGGCAATTCCGTAAGCGAGCGCCGGCACCGCCACGATAAAGCCCATGATCGGACCGGAAATTCCGATATCGAAGAGCGCGCGGCGCGTAGTGATCGGCGCGCGAATTCTGATCACCGCGCCAAACGTGCCGAAAAGAAATGGCGACGGCAAAAAGAACGGGTAGGTGCAATCAATCCCGTAATACTTGCACGCCAGATAATGGCCCATTTCATGCGCCATCAAAAATCCCAGCAGCGTCGCGGCAAAGGGAATCCCCAGCAGGAGCAAGTGGGGATGCTGAACCACCAGCAATGGCAGCGTGAGCAGGCTTTCGTCGGCGACAGCTCGCGCCGAGTCATTGGCGTAAGAGATGGCGAACATCGCGCCCGCAGCAAGCGTGGTCGCCACCGTCAGAATGAATAAAATCAGCGCGGGCCAAAAAGGAGGGCGGTGATCAGTGACGCGAGGCGGCGGCAGGTCAATGACCTCTGCAAATCGCCGGTCGAGCACTTCCAGAGGAAGTCGGCCATCGCCGTTGCCGGAGCCATTACGCATGAGGTTTGGATGCGCGGCGCGAAAAAACGGGTTCCGCGCCAATCGCGGCGGCGAGGAGCGCCATCTCGATCAGGGTTTTGGAGCGGGAGCGGCGGCAGGCAGCGACTGTAGTTCCTTGCCGGGCTTGAAGCGGACAGCTTTGCCGGGCGGGATGCTAACCTGTTGTCCGGTGCGAGGGTTGCGGCCGATGCCGGTCTTGCGAGGCTTTACGTTGAATACGCCGAAGCGCCGGAGTTCGATGCGTTCACCGCGGCCCAGCGCGTTCTTCATGGCCTCGAAGACGGTTTCTACTGCCTGTTCGGCTTTCGTGCGCGTAATATTCGTTTTCTGTACGATAGCATTTACGATGTCGAGCTTGATCACACGTGCCTCCCACTGACCGGAAACCTATGCTAGACAGGGGTTTGCAGGTTGTCAAGCGGTGTGCGGTGTATTACACTGCCCGGCTTCCATCAGCCGGGGCGCCCGGCTTGGACGCCGCCCCGCGGCAAAATCGGCGAGCATTCGGCAAAGCCGCACAAGTGATATGACCAGGAGGAAATGATGTCGGTGAAGTCTGATAAGTGGATTACGAGGATGGCGCGCGAGCATCGCATGATCGAGCCGTTCGAAGGCCGCCAGGTGCGCGAAGGCGTCATCAGCTACGGCGTCTCGTCCTATGGCTACGACATGCGCGTGGCCGACGAGTTCCGCATTTTCACCAATGTGAATTCCTCGATCGTGGATCCCAAGCACTTCGACCCGAAGTCGTTCGTCGAATTCAAGGGCGACATCTGCATCGTGCCGCCGAATTCCTTTGCGCTGGGCCGCTCGGTGGAATATTTCCGGATTCCGCGCAGCTGCTTGACGATCTGCGTGGGCAAGTCCACCTATGCGCGCTGCGGAATCATCGTGAACGTCACGCCCTTCGAGCCGGAATGGGAAGGCTTCGTGACGCTCGAGATCAGCAACACCACGCCGCTTCCCGCGCGCATCTACGCCAACGAAGGATTGTGCCAGGTGATCTTCTTCGAATCCGACCAGGAATGCGAAATCTCGTACAAAGATAAAAAAGGCAAATACCAATCGCAGAAGGGGATTGTCCTGCCGAAGATTTAGCTGGGACAACATCGCGGGTTTCGTACATTCGCGGAAAACGAACGGACAGTCATTCCGAGGGCGAATTTGCCGGAGGAATCTGCTTTTTCTTGGGATTTGAGCGAAAAGCAGATCCCTCGCCGCGCTCGGGATGACTTCAACTTCCCTTTTGCCGCGAGGGTTCGCCCAGCGCGCCGTTGGCGTTAGGATTTTCCGCCGAGAATCGGCGAAACCTTGCCCCATTTTCCTGTGAATACGAACGAAGCGAGCGGTTTGCGTTCGCGCGGCGCCACTTCGCGTTGCTTTAAGTGATCCGGCAAGGCATCCGGCTCTCCAGGGTAACCGAGCGCAATGCCCGCCACCGGTTCGTATCCTTCTGGGATCTCAAACAGTTCGCGCGCCTTATCAGGCAGAATCCCGGCCATTTGGTGAACGGCAAGGCCGAGCGCATGCGCTTGCAGCGCTAAATTGGCCGCGGCCTGACCCACATCGTGGAGCGCGTGACGATTCGGCTCGCCATTGTGATCGAAGGTCAGCTTGGCCACACTGAGTGCGAGCACCGGCGCCCCTTTGGCCCAGCCCTGATTGAATTCGACGAAGGAGTCGAGAACCTTCTTGTAATTCGCGGCGTCATCCTTGGTAGCCACGATGAAATACCACGGCTGCCCGTTGTAAGACGATGCAGCCCAGCGCGCGGCCTCGAAAAGAGCGCGCAATTTTTCCGGCTCGACGGGGCGGTTGGCGAAGGAGCGCGGACTCCAGCGCTCGCTTATCAAAGGGTGAATCGGAACACTCGTTTCAGCTGTCTTCTTCAGAACGCTCATGATTTCTCCTTTAATGGACCGCTATGAATTGTCGTGCTCGTGCAAAAAACAATCAGTGACCTCTGATGCGACGCCCTCGCAAGCACAATGCGAATCGTCACCAGTGCGCTCGGGGATTCTAGAATACCGTTAACTCTTCTTCGCCAGCGCGGCATCTGCCGAATAGGCACCAGCGCCATTCACGGCGAGCACCAACAATCCGCCCATGATTGCAGCGTTCTTAAGGAAGTTGACCATCTGGGTTTGCTGCGCCGCGCCCTGAGCAGCCCAGAAATTGTGAAAAAAGAAGGTGACGGGTATCAGGTACAGGAAGAGCAACCATGCGGCGATGCGCGTTTTGAAGCCGGCGAGAATCGCCAGACCCATGGCGAGTTCCAGAGCAACCGCAACAGCAATTGCTGCGTTGGGTACTGGCACATGTACGGCGGCTGCGTATCCCACCATCTGCGAGTAGGCCGCCACTTTGAAGACCCCGCTGATTAGAAATATCACACTGATCAAAGTCCGACCCGAGAGGGTGATGAGGCTGTCCGATGATGTCATTCGATCGTCTCCTTTTGAGTCCGATTTTACGCAAGGTCAAACAGCAGGACCTCAGATGCTTCCTTGGCCTTTACCTGAATCTCTTCTTCCTTGGAAATCGCTGCGCCGTCGCCGGCCTTCAATTCCTCGCCGTTGACGGTGACGCCGCCTCGCGCGACCTGCACCCAGGCGTGCCGATCGGATTTCAAGTCGAGCTTGGCCTGGTCGCCCTTATCCAGGCGCGCGATATAAAGATTCGCGTCCTGGTGAATCGTCATTGGCGCCTCCGGTCCCGCGACGTGCAGGAACTTCCCGCGCAAATCCTTGTCCGGGAACGCCATCTGTTCGTATTCCGGCTTTCGATTCTTGCGATCTGGCATGATCCAGATTTGCAGCAGGTGCGTCGGGTCCTTCGGCGATGGATTGAACTCGCTATGCATCACGCCAGAACCGGCAGTCATGTGCTGCAATTCGCCGGGACGAATCACTGCGCCGGTTCCCAGGCTGTCGCGATGTTCCAGCGCGCCTTCGAGAATCCATGTGAGTATTTCCATGTCCCGGTGCGGATGCATTCCAAATCCTTGGCCGGGTGCGATGGTGTCCTCATTCAATACGCGCAGCGTGCGGAATTGCGTGTGCTGCGGGTCGAAATATTGGTCGAACGAAAATGTGAAGTGCGTGTCCAGCCAGTTCAGCTTGTTGTGTCCGCGCTCTTCACTTGGTCGGATGCGAATCATTGTGAATCTCCTTCTTGAGCCTTTCGGCGCACAGTTCTTCGGCGCCGCGTCCCAGTTTGCGTGCGATGTGGCGCAATTCCTCTTGCTCCGCCGGAGTCAATTCGCTCATCACCTGCGCGATCATCTTGGCGTGCTCCGGAAATATCCGGGTAATCAGCCGCCTCCCTTTGGGCGTTAGATGAATTTGCACCATCCGGCGGTCTTTTTCCTGACGTACGCGTTTCACCCATCCTTGCTTTTGCAGATTGTCCACCACCAGCGTCATATTTCCGCCGCTGCGCAGCAGCTTTTCCGCGAGTGCGTGCTGGCACATCGGGCCCAGATGAAACAGTGCTTCCAGGACGGCGAATTGGCCCGCTGTTACGCCCGTGGACTCCAGGTGTACGGCGAGCTTCGAAATCACCGAATCCGACGCCCGTACGAGATTGATGTACGCATTGAGCGCCCGCACGGTGCCTTCGCAGCCTTCGAAATGGGTGGGCATTGTATAATTTACTTTAAGCTTGAATAATTCGAACTCGAAGCATTCGATGCTGCAGGTTCCGGTAGGATTCAAGCGGCCAAAGCAGGGAAGGTCAGGGCTTCTGCGTCGGCCGCATAAGTATCTCGCTGACAAAGCTTTGCGGTGCCTGGGTGACGATCATCTCAACGGCGTGCGCTATGTCCTCTGCTTGTAGCAGCTTACTGACATCTTTGCCGGCATGCGGCGAAAAATCGGTGGCCACGGATCCAGGGCAGATCGCGCTCACCCGAATGCCGTACTGCCGCAAGTCCTCAGCCATGCATCCCGTCAGCCCCAGCAGTCCCCATTTCGACGCGCAATAAATACCGCCTCCGCGAAAGGCATTCTTTCCGGCCAGCGACGCAATGTTGATGATGTGCCCGCCGCGCCGTTCGATCATCCCGGGTGCGACGGCTTTGCTCATAAGGAACACGGATTTTAAGTTGGTGTCTAATACCGAGTCCCAGTTGTGCTCGCTGGCTTCGTGCGTGGGCCCGAAGTAGCCGATTCCTGCATTATTTACGAGGATTTCCACGGCTCCCAGCTGACTGGCGGTGGCGGCAACGTACGACGCGATCTGGTCCGCGCAAGTGACGTCCACGGGAGCCGCGAAGACTGCGTGCGCCGCCTGCCGCAATTCGTTCGCGGCGGCTTCCAGCTTGTTCGGGTCGCGCGCGCAAATGCTGAGCTTGGCGCCCATGGTTGCCAGTCGCTGCGCGATCGCCAGGCCGATGCCGCGGCTCGCGCCCGTGACGATTGCGACTTTCCCTTCGAGGGCTTTTGAATTGGACATTTGCGAAACTCCCGCGAGGCGACAAATTTCTTCCAGCCGTCATCTTATCATTCAGGTGCCCACATCCACGGAGCGCGTCCCAAATCAAGATTTTGTCCGGCAGGCTGAATTCACCTTGCACGCATGGGTAGCTTTCCCTATAATCCCGTGGATTTCCTTTACTCCGTTATTCTGCAGGGTTTGTGGTCCCAGGGCATGGCCGCCAATCCATTGTTAAACTAGTTCAGGAGGCAGCGAACAGATGATGCGAAAGTGCTATCTCATAAAGGGACTCTTACTACTCGCGCTCTTGCAGTTTGGTTTGCAGGCGCCGCCGGCCTCCGCCCGGCGTCAGCCGCAAGAGGCGAAGCCTACGTATACGATCCCGGAATACAATGCCTTCCAGGCGGCACGTGCGGAAACCAATCCGCAAAATCGCATCAAGCTGCTCGATGATTTTGTCACCAAGTTCCCGAATTCCACGTTGATGATTTACGTGGATCAGCTTTACCTCAGCACCTATAACGAATTGAAGGACTATCCGAAAGTCATCGAGACGGCCGATAAGATTATCGCCATGGGCGACAAGGTGGACGCGGCCACACGCCTGCAAGCCCTGCAAACGCGAGTTCAGGCTTTTCTGTCCACTTTCAATCCGAAAGTTTCTGACGCTCACGAGCAGCTGACCAAGGAACGCGACTCCGCTCGCGAGGGCGCGGATCTGCTGATGAAGTATCCCAAACCCGCTAATTCGACCATGACCGATGCGCAGTTTGCGGACCAGAAAAAGCCGGGCTTGGCCTTCTTCTATGCCTCTGCAGGGTTCGCTGATTTGCAGCTCAAGGATTTTCCGGCCGCCGTGGACGATTTCAAGAAAGCGCTGACGAACAATCCCAACGACGCGGTCAGCTATTACCGCTTAGGCTTGGCTTACCTGGGAATGACCCCCCCGCAATCAATTGATGGCTTCTGGTCTCTCGCGCGAGCAATCAATCTGAAAGTCCCGGACGCGGACAAGATCAAGGATTATTTGCGCAAGGCGATTCTCGCTTACGAGCAGCCTGGATGCGACAGCGCCGTGGATCAACAGCTCAACGAACTGCTGACGCTCGCGGGCACCACGGGCGATCGTCCGGCGACGTATACGATTCCCGCCGCGGCGGACCTGCAGAAAATCGCCCAGGGCAGCACGATTCTGACGGTGATCAACGATCTAAGCGCGGGCGGCGACAAAGCGAAAATGACGTGGCTGGCCATCTGCAACGCGCAATTCCCTGGCGTCGTCGGCAAAATTATCGAAGTGAAACAGGGCGAGGGCTTTGTGGATTTCATGGTATTCACTGGCGCGACGGAAGACGAAGTGGATAAAGCCACCACGCCCAACATGGACGTGAAGGTCTGGATCACGGCTCCGCCGCCAGGAACGCCTGGCGCGGCCCAGGACACGCCGCAGCCGGACGTGGTTCGCTTGCAGAAAGACGACGGAATTCGCTTCTCTGGAGCGATCGTAAGCTATGATCCAAATCCGTTCTTGCTGCACTGGGACCAGGTGAAGGTGGATCCGGCAGCGATTCCGGAAAAGGCCGAGACGGGAAAGCACCACAAGATTCCGCCAAAACAGTAGTCGCGATCGAATCTGCAGGGAATTTCGGCCGGTCCAGAAATGGGCCGGCCTTTTTTTCGTCGCGCGGGATTACGGCGAGTTGCTCGAGAAAGTCGCTAGCCGCGACGCTGCCTCTGGTGGTCCAGCTTGTACTCGTCCACCTTGCGGCTCAATGTGTTGCGGTGAATTCCCAGGGCTTTGGCGGCGCGTGATTGATTACCGTCCAATCGTTCCAGTACGCGCTTGATGAATTTCTTCTCAAACTCCGTGACGGCTTCTTCCAGCAGGATTCCGCGCTCGACCATCATGCCCACCAGAGATTCCAATTGATCTTTCACGCTTGCACGCTCCGCACGGAATGATGGGCCGGAGAATGGGCCTGTAAATGTCGAGTGCTCTCTGACGCGCAGGCGGCTTGGCTCACCCCGCGAGCGGCGCCTGGGCTAGTCGAGTGCGTGGCCTGTAACGCGTTGATAGGCGTCCCGGTACTTGCTTTGGGTGGCCGTCACGACATCTGCCGGCAGCGCGGGAGCCGGAGGCTGCTTGTTCCATCCGATCTTTTCCAGATAATCGCGGACGTATTGCTTATCGAAAGACGGCTGGGTTTTGCCTGGAACGTATTGATCCGCCGGCCAAAATCGCGACGAATCGGGCGTGAGTGCTTCGTCAATCCAGATCAACTCGTTTCCGATTAACCCAAATTCGAATTTCGTGTCGGCGATGATGATGCCGTGCGCGGCGGCGTGTTCGGACGCGCGCTGGTAAATCGTCAAGCTGACGTCGCGCAATTTTTCCGCGAGTGGCCGGCCCACGCGCGCCACGGTTTCGTCGAACGAAATGTTTTCATCGTGGCCGGTGGTGGCTTTGGTGGAAGGCGTGAAAATCGGTTCCGGAAGCTTGTCGGATTCGCGCAAACCCGCGGGCAGCGGAATGCCGCAAATCGCGCCCGTCTTTTGATAATCCTTCCATCCCGACCCGGAGATGTAGCCGCGCACGACGCATTCGATCGGCGCAGGCTCGGTCTTGCGCACCAACATGGCGCGGCCATTCAGAGACGCAGCGTACTGCGCCAACTCGCCGCCGAAATCTTTCGCGGCAATCACATGGTTGGGAATGATTCCAGCGAGCTTATCGAACCAGAACAATGAGATCTGCGTGAGAACTTTTCCCTTATCGGGAATGGGCGTGGGCAGCACGACGTCGAATGCCGAAAGGCGGTCCGTCGCCACGATGAGCAACTTGTCGCCCAATTCGTAGATGTCGCGCACTTTGCCGCGTCCCCGAAGTTTGAGTCCGGGGAAATTCGTTTCTGAAATCACTGGAGTCATTTGCGGAGAAGCCAACGGTTTTTACCTCATTGCCAAGAGGCGGGTATTCTAGCGCAGCGAGTTGAGTTGTCAACCGTTAAGAAAGCGCCATACGGATATTTTTCACAGGCGTGAATGCTTCGAAAAAATCTCGTGCGCGCTATGCGGCGTTCGACGCCGCTTTCGGAGCGGCCATCGCGGCGGTCTCTTCCCATTTCACCGAGACGAGTTTCGAGACGCCTGGCTCTTGCATCGTGACGCCGTAGAGCACCGAGCCCATCTCCATGGTCTTGCGATTGTGGGTGACCACGATGAATTGCGTTTGCCCGCACATGTCCGCGAGCATTTTGTTGAAGCGCCCGACGTTCGCTTCATCGAGCGGCGCGTCCACTTCGTCCAGGATGCAGAACGGGCTCGGCTGATACTTGAACACGGCAATCAGCAGAGCCAGAGCCGTCAGCGCTTTTTCGCCGCCGGAAAGCAGCAGAATATTTTGCAGGCGCTTTCCGGGGGGCTGCGCCACGATGTCAATGCCCGCTTCGCCGGAGCTGTCCGGCTCGCCCAGACGCATCTCGCCGTGCCCGCCGCCGAAAAGCGATTGGAAGGCGATGGCGAAGTGCGCGTTGATGAAATTGAAGGCTTCCTCGAATTTCTGCCGTGAAACCTGATCGAGTTCGGTGATCGTCAGCTGGGTATTCTGAATCGAGGTTACGAGATCGTCGCGCTCGCGCCGCAAGAACGTATCGCGCTCCTCGCACTCCTTGAATTCCTCGAGCGCCATCATGTTCACAGGACCCATGGCCTCGACGCGCGCCTTCATTTCGTTGTAGTTCGTTTCAGCGGCGACGAGGTCCTCGCCCAGCAACAGCTGCGCTTGCTGCGCCATCAGCTCTTCCGGCTGCGCATTCAATTCCGCCACGCACGTCTGCCGCAGGTAATCGCGATCGGCGTCGTTGCGCGCTTTCTCGATTTGCCGCTGGCTGCGCTCGGCGCGAAGCTCATCGAGCGATTGGCGCTTGCCGCGCACCGTTTCATCCAGTTGTGTGGCGCGCGTGCGGGCCTGTTCCCATTCGGATTCGAGCGCGGTTTTCAGTTCCTCCAGCCGCGACTTTTCCTTGCGCAGCTCTTCCACCTGCAAGCCAAGCTGCTCGCAGGAGGTTTCCAGCTCGGACTTTTCCTGTCGCATCATCTCTTGCTGTTGGCTCAGCGCAGCCACGCGCTCGCCCGCTGCTGCCATTTCCTCGGTTAGGCGTTGTTCAGCGGATTCTGCCGTAGTCAACCGCTCGGACATCGTCGCCAATTCTTCGCGTCGCGCGGCGGCTTGCTCTTGCAATGTTTGCAGCTCTTGCCGCATACGCAACAGCTGCTCGCTTACGTGCGCACTTTCCATTTCTGCTGCTTCGCGCGCTTGTGAAGCTTCCGCGTGCTTGCGACGAGCTTCCGCCGCGCGGCCGCGCGCGGATTCGGCATCCGCGCGCAAACGTCCAATCTCTCCGCGTTCGGCGGCAAATTGTTGCTCGATGCGCCGGAGCTCGGAGCGCGCCTGATCGCGCTGATGGGTGGCCGCCACCAGCGATTTTTCCGCTTCCATCTGTTGCGCGATGGCCGAAGCCACTTGCGTTTCACCTTCCGCGATGGCGTGCTCCAAGCGAGTCATCTCAACTTGTTGTTCGTTTACCTGGTGCTCTAGGCGTAGCGCTTCCGCTTCGTGCTGGCGCAGTTCGCGCTTCAAGGCCAACGGCCCCGCTTCCCCAGCTCGCCCGCCAGAGACCATGCGTCCGTGATAGCAGGTGCCTTCTGGCGTAAGAAAATAGCTATGCGGATTCTCGTTTGCCATCTGCTCAGCGAGCGCGGCGGATTCCACCACGTAAGCTGTGCGCAACTTCGTAAGGAAATGCTTCGCGGCGGGTCCCAGTGGTTCGCGGAAGTCCACCAGGCGATCGAGCCGCCCAAGCACTCCCGTGGGCATCGGCAGTGAAGCGTCCGCTTCCGGCGACGGCAGGTTCAATTTATTGAGCGAATCCACGAAAAATGTGGCGCGTCCGCCCATCTCATCGCGCAGCAGCGAAATTCCCGCGCGCGCGTGATCGAACGATTCCACCACCACGTATTCCAGCTCGTCGCGCAAGAACTGCTCGATCGCGCCTTCGTATTTTTCCTGCACTTCGGCGTAATCCGCGAGCAATCCGACCGCGTGGAAGCCGCTCGCAGTGGATTCCGAATTCGCCTCGCGCGCCACGTTGAAAAGCTTCTGAACTGCGTCCGCGGTGTAGGCGCGCTCGCTCAGAATCTGCTCAATGGAAGCGCGCCGCGCACGCTCGGCGGAAAGCCCTTCGCGCATCACTTCGAGCTGTTGGCTGGTTTCCTGCTGGCTGCGGCGCAATTCAATCAGCCGCGCTTGCGCATCGCGCACCGCTGCGCCCAGTGCCTGCGCGCTGCTTTCCGAGTGCTCGAAAGTCTGCTCGGCCGCCGCAACTTTGTCGTTCAGCGCGCTGCATTCCGTTTCGATAGCTTGCATTGCCGCCGCACGCTGCCCTTCCGCCGCCGTATGCCGTGCCGCCGCTTCTTCCGCCTGCAAGGATTCCGCGAGTTCGCGCGCCGATTCCTCGACCAGCCGCCCAGCGAGTTGCCGCAATTCTTCCATGCGCGCTTCCATTTGGATCTGTTCCGCAGCCGTCGTTGAAGATCGCTCCGTGGTTTCGCGCAGCAGTGTTTCCAGCGCACTGGTCTGCTCGCGCAGCGTCGTCACGGCTTCGCGATGCGCAGCCATCCGCGCGCTCAAGTCGCTGACCTGGCGCTCCGCCACTTCCGTTTCCACCGCCAGGCGCATCGCCCGTGATTCGATCTGCGCCGTTTGCTCGCGATTGAAAGTAATCCGGTTCTCCGCGCGATCGAGATCCAGCACGGTCTGGCCCAGCAAGTTCTGGATTTGCCGCAACTCGCCGTCGAGTTCGTAGCTGCGATTGCTCAGGCGTTCCTGCTCGAATTCCAGTTCATGCACGGAACTCGCTTCGCGCGCTTCCGCCGTGTCCATTTCTCGCAACAGATTTTCCAGGCGCGCCGCTTCTATATCGAGATGCTCGGCCTTGCTCGCGAGCACGCTGCGCAGCAGTTCGCGCATCTGTTCGCGCAGCTCGGCGTAACGGCGCGCCTTGGACGCCTGGCGCTTCAGCGAAGCCAGCTGCTTTTCCACTTCGACAAGAATGTCGTGCACGCGCGACAAATTCACCTTGGACGCTTCGAGCTTCGCTTCCGCCAGGCGCCGCTTGGTCTTGTACATGGTGATCCCGGCGGCTTCTTCGATGATCGCGCGGCGATCCATCGGCTTCGAATTCAGAATCTGTCCGATGCGGCCCTGCTCGATGATGGCGTAGCTATCGGGGCCCAGACCCATGCCCATGAAGAGTTCTTGAACATCGCGCAAGCGCGCCACGCGCCCGTTGATCAAATATTCGCTCTGGCCCGAACGGTACAGGCGGCGGCCCACCACAACTTCTCCAGGCTTTAAAGCAATCGCCGGTTTTTCCGCGCCGCGTTTTTTCCACGGCTTGCCTTTCCCAGCCTCAGCCGCGTCCGCTTCCGCGACGCTGTTTCCATCGGCGGCGGTTTCATCCGCAACCAGCTCCACGAAGCCATCCACGACTTTTGTTTCGGGCTCCGACGGGCTCTCCACGATCATCGGACCAGCCGTCTCAGCGGGCGCCCCATTTTCCTCCGGCGCGTCCATCACCTGCGCGACGGCATTGACCAAATCCGGATCCACGAGCGTCAAAGTAACTTCCGACAATCCCATCGGCGGTCGCTTTGCCGTGCCGTTGAAAATGCAGTCGGACATGCGCTCGGCGCGCAGCATTTTGTGGCTTTGCTCGCCCAGCACCCAGGAAATCGCGTCCACCACGTTCGATTTGCCGCACCCGTTGGGACCCACGATGCAGGTAATCCCCGTGCCGCTGAACGTGATAGGGGTCTTCTCGCAGAAAGACTTAAAGCCCAATAACTCGACCTTACGCAGTTTCAGCACCAGTTTCCTCGCACAGTTCGCTCCCTCGGCTTCGCAGCGCGAAGAAGCTTCAATTTATCGATCTTTCGTCGGAGGTATTTCGAGACAAAAACGCTGGAGGGTCGACTCAATGGCCCTTCCGCCTGGCGCTGACCGGGACGGCGGTTACGGGAATAAAAAGTAGCATGGCAAAGCAGCCGTGTAAAGCAAGCATTTGCCCTCATATGTGCATTCTGTAGCGGCGGCGGGCCGCCACGGTCCACCCGGCGGTGCACCGCTTCCGATTCAACGCAATCGATCCGCGAACGGGCCATCGCGGCGAAATCCAGGCCACTCCAGACGCGCGGAGCTTCCACTAACTGATTCTTGCGGATTGACTTAACAACCCCCGCGGCCTAGGATGGCGCGAGGTGGAGGCGTATTTGCAGCAGGACGCTACCCAGAGCTCCGGCAGCATTTTGTCCGCGATTGCCATCTTGGCACTGATCCTTTTCCTCTCATTAGAAGGATTGCGCCCTCCTGCGCCCCAACCCATCACGGCTAGCCCCACCGAATTCTCCGCCGAGCGTGCCCGGGAGGTTTTGTACCGGCTCGTGGGCGACGGCATTCCGCATCCCACTGGCAGCCCGCAGAACGACGTGGTACGCGGCCGTGTGATGGACGAATTCAGCAAGCTCGGTTACCAGCCTGCTGTTCAGCAAGGATTCGGCTGCGATGAGTACGGCGATTGCGCCACCGTGAACAATGTGGTCGCGCGCTTGGACGGCAGCGAGCCAGGCGACGCTGTGCTGATGGCCGCTCATTACGATTCGGTGGCGGCAGGTCCTGGGGCGTTCGACGACGGCGCCGGCGCCGCCAGCGTGCTCGAATGTGCCCGCGCGTTCAAATCCCTGCCTCAGCCGAAACATTCGATCATCTTTTTGGTGGACGACGGCGAAGAAGTAGGCTTGCTAGGCGCGCGCGTTTTTGTCGGCCAGCATCCGTGGGCTAAAGAAGTTCGCGTGGCGGTGAATGTAGATAGCCGCGGCACCACCGGTCCCAGCCTGATGTTTGAAACAGGCGACGCGAATGAGTGGGCGCTGCGCGCGTATGCATCGCGAGCGAAGCGGCCGGCAACCAGTTCGATCTTTTACGAAGCATACAAACGCATTCCCAACGACACGGATTTCAGCGTCTTCAAAGCTGCGGGATATCAGGGCGTAAACTTCGCCAATATCGGCGGCGTGGTGCACTACCACACGCCGCTCGATAATTTCGCGAATGCAGATACTTCCACGCTGCAGCATCAAGGTGACAACGCCCTCAGCTCGCTCGTGGCGTTCGCCAACCGCGATATCTCCAATCCGCCGCGCACCTCAGCTGTCTATTTCGATGTGTTTGGCCGATGGGCTTTTTGGTGGCCGGCCCCGTGGACGCTGAAGATCGCTCTTTTGTCCGCGCTATTGCTGTTCCTGGAAATCGCCTGGCTGATTTACAAGAAGCGCCTCACGGGTCTCGAATTTCTCTGGGGCCTGATCGCGTGGTTCGTGGCGATGCTGGCGGTCGGTGTTTTGGCGGTCGCGCTCGGTTTCATTCTTCGCCATGCGGGCGCCACCGCCAGTCCATGGGTGGCGCATCCGATTCCGGCGCAGATTTCGTTTTGGTCGTTGGCGATTGTGGTTGTCTCTTTGCTCTCGATCCGCTTCGCGAGCCGCGCCGGATTTTTGGGGATGTGGGCGGGCGTGTGGACGTGGTGGGCTGTGTGTGGCGTCGCGATCGCTTCGCGCTATGCGGCCGTTGGCTATATCTTGCAAGCGGCGACCTGCGCCGCGGCGTTGGCCGGATTGCTGATCGTGTTCCGCCCGCAAAATTCGTCGCGCGCGGCGACTTTCGCAGCGGTGCTGCCGCTGGCTGCCGGCGCTATGCTCGGATTTGTGCCGGCGTTGTTGCTGTATCAAAGCTTTGGCAACCCCGCCCTGCCTGGAATTGCGCTGCTCGTTGGCCTGCTCTGCACTCCGATCGCTCCGCTGTGTGCCGACCGCAATCGCCCGCGTGGAGTTTCCGTGGTGGCGTTGACTGTGCTCGCCGCAGCTGCCACGGTGATCGCCGCATTCGCGGCCATCGTCGCACCTGTATTCTCGGCGAAGTCACCGGAGCACGTGAACCTGGAATACGTTCAGGAAGCGGACTCTGGCCGATCCCAATGGGTTGTGTATCCGGCTTCGGGCCGCTTGCCTGAGTCTCTCGGCCTCGCCACAAATTTTCGCCGCCAGGAAACCGGTCCGTATCCGTGGATCGCCGAGCCGTCATTCGTCGTCAGCGCGCCGCACTTGGATTTGCCTCCTCCCACCTTCACGATTCTGGAGCTTTCTGCCGCAGGGGGAAAACGCATGTATCACGCGCTGCTGCGTTCCGAACGTGGCGCGCCTGAAGCGGGAGTGCTTTTTCCACCGGATTCGGGGATTGAATCCGTCAGCGCGGAGAACGAAGCGCTAACGCCAGAATCGGAAAAGTTCCGCAGACGAGTGAATGGCTGGTTCGTCTTTCATTTTTGCGCAGTGCCGGCGAAGGGAGTCGAGCTTGGCTTCACCCTGCCGGCGGGCAAAGCGGTGCAGGTTTACGCGCTGGACGCGAACTACTCGCTTCCGCTCGAAGGGTTATTTCTGCTGAAGGCTCGACCGCTTACAGCAGTGCCGTACGGGAGGGGCGACCTCACAATCATCAGCCGCCGCGTCGAATTGCTTCCCTGATCGCTGCGAATGCGTTTCGAGCGCCGCTACTTTTTCGCTTGCGCGATCACCAGCTTGCCCTGCGCATCTTCGTCGAGCTGGATGACGTTCGCGTCTTTCGACTTGTTTCGGCGCTCTTGTTCCCGGCGCGCGGCTTCAGCCACGGTGGTCGGCCGCAGCGCCGCCTCCAGCTTCGCCTCCGCCAACACGTCCTGGTAAGTTGAGAATTGCGAAGGCACGAATTCACCGGGATTTTTCGAATTCCTGTTTACGACGAGATCCGACGTGGCGGTACTGCTCTCGGAAGTTGTGGTGGAGCTGCTGACATTCGTGTTCAAAGTAGTGGCGTGATTGATCGAACTCCCGCCCGTGTTGATGCTCCCGCCAAGAAGCTGCGCCTGAGCCGTCCCCGCGAAAAACAAAACGATCGCCGAAAGAATTACAATCCTCATAAGCATCCCCATTCTTGCCACGCTTCCGAATCCCGGCAACGTGCCCTCAACCTTGCCTGTAGACTAACTGAGCACATTCTTTTGAAAATGGTACTTTTGGCCTGTGAGTACTACACGGGCTTTTTGAGGCCAAGAATGGTACCTGGCCGGCGCGCGGCATAAAAAAGCCCGGAACTCATTGCCCTTGTTGGCTTTTCGTCAGCGGCTGCGGACTGAGCCGTTTGCCGCCAGCCAACGCCTCAGCTACAATCGCGGTTTTGGATTGCAGCCCAAATGGCGGACATACGTTTGCACAACACGCTTTCGAACCGACTGGAGCCTCTACAGCCGCTCCATAAGGGCGAAGTCCGCATCTACACCTGCGGCCCCACCGTCTACGATTACGCCCACATCGGCAATTTCCGCACCTTCGTTTTTCAGGACATCCTGCGTCGTTTCCTGCATTCCCGGGGCCTTTCCGTCCTGCAAGTGATGAACCTCACCGACGTGGACGACCGCATCATCCAGAACGCCGCCGCGGCCAACGAATCCATCCGCGATTACACCGAGAAATACATCCAGGCGTTCCTCGACGACATGAAAGCGCTCAACCTGGAAATGCCCGAAGAAGTCGTGCGCGCCACCGATCACATCGAAGACATGGTGGACCTGATCGTGCGCCTGCAGGAAAAGGGCATCACCTACGCAAGCGAAGGCTCGGTTTACTATCGCATCTCGAAATTTCCGTCCTATGGCAAGCTCTCGAAAATAGATCTGACGGGGATGAAATCCGGCGCGCGCGTAGATAACGACCGCTATGAAAAAGATGACGCGCGCGATTTCGCTCTATGGAAAGCGCCCAAACCCGGCGAACATTTCTGGGAAACGCGCATCGGGCCGGGCCGCCCCGGCTGGCACATCGAATGTTCGGCAATGGCGATGAAGTATTTGGGCGAAACGCTGGACATCCACACAGGCGGCATTGATCTCGCCTTTCCGCACCACGAAAACGAAATCGCCGAAAGCGAAGCCGCGACGGGGCGCCCTTTCGCCAATCTCTGGCTGCACGCCGAGCACCTGATCATTGACGGCGAGAAAATGTCGAAGTCGCTCGGGAATTTCTTCACCTTGCGCGATCTTTTCGCGAAAGGCGCAAAGCCGTCGTCCATCCGCTACCTGCTGCTCTCGGTTCCATATCGCCGCCAGCTCAATTTCACCACTGATAGCCTGAAGCAAGCCGAAAATTCCGTCGAAAGGCTGCGCAATTTCGTCGCGCGCTTGAAGAACGAACAATTTTCCGGCGGCACGAATCCGAAGATGGAAGAGCGCGCGCGCCAAGCCTTGTCCGATTTTGACGCCGGCCTCGCGGATGATCTAAACACCGCTGTGGCGCTAGCCTCGATCTTCGATCTGGTTCGCGACGTGAATACCGCCATGGACCGCGGTGACTTCCTGCAGCAGGATGCGCCGCCCATGGTCGCTGCGATGGAAAAATTCGACGCGATCCTCGCCGTGCTCAAAGATGACGACGAAGAGAAACTTCGTTTGCTTGGCTTCGGCGGCGCGAAGCCCCGTCTGACCGCGGAAGAAGTGGAAGCACTGATCGCCGAGCGCAACGCGGCCAAAAAGCGCCGCGACTTCAAACGCTCCGACGAAATCCGGCAGAAGCTCGCCGATTCTGGTATCATTGTGGAAGATACGCGTGACGGCAGTGTCCGTTGGAAGTACAAATGACCATCTCCGCAAAACACGATCTCTCGCTGCATAGCCAGCCCTCTCACGAGCGCCCGAACCTCTACGGCGTTGACTAAGTAAGATCCTCCAACTTTGCGTTTTCAGCGTGCGCCCGGCGGGAACCGGTGTGCGCGCCGAGCCCAAATTCATTTCTGGAGGAACCTATGCAAGCCGTAGACACGAAGATTGAAAAGAAAATTGATAAGAAAGTGGACGTCCGGACCGCCGCGAAGTTGCCCCATCTCATCACCGCGCTTCCCGGTCCGCAAGCCAAAGCCTTCGTCGCCCGTGATCACGCGGTTCTTTCGCCTTCTTACACGCGCGATTATCCGCTGGTCGCAAAGACCGGCCGCGGCGCGATGGTGGAGGACGTGGACGGCAACATCTTCCTCGACTTCGCCGCCGGCATCGCCGTCGTTTCCACCGGCCATTGCCATCCCGCAGTCGTCGCCGCTATTCAAAAGCAAGCTGCCGAACTGATTCACATGTCCGGCACGGATTTTTACTATCCGAATCTGGTGCTGCTCGCGGAAAGGCTCGCCGCGCTCGCGCCCGGAAAGGAAGCCAAGCGTGTTTATTTCGGCAATTCCGGCGCGGAAGCCACTGAAGCTGCGATCAAACTCGCGCGCTATCACACCAAGCGCGACAAGCTCATCGCCTTTTATGGCAGCTTCCATGGACGCACGATGGGCGCGTTGTCATTGACTGCGAGCAAAGCCGTGCAGCGCAAACATTTCGGCCCGCTGCTCGCCGGAGTTTTTCACGCGCACTATCCGAATTCCTATCGCGGCACGTTCGGCAATAATCCCGCGAACGCCTCCGCCGACGCACTCGCCTACATCGAGAACGAACTCTTCAAGCGCATCGTGGATCCCGAAGACGTCGCCGGCATCATCGTCGAGCCGATTCAGGGCGAAGGCGGCTACCTCGCGGCCCCGAAGGAATTCCTGCAAGGTCTGCAAACTCTTTGCCGCACGCACGGCATCCTGCTGATCGCCGACGAAGTGCAGTCCGGCATGGGCCGCACCGGCAAATGGTGGGCTTCCGAGCACGCGGGCATCGAGCCGGACATCATTTGCTCGGCGAAAGGCATCGCTTCAGGCATGCCGCTGAGCGCGATCATCACGCGCGCGGGTGTGATGAATTGGAAACCGGGTGCGCACGCCTCGACGTTCGGCGGTAACCCGGTGGCCATCGCCGCTTCGCTCGCGACGATTGACCTGCTCGAGCGCGAATACAACGCCAATGCCGCGCGCATGGGCGAATTGATTTTCTCGCTCACCGCGGACTGGCGCGAACGCCACAAGATCGTCGGCGAAGTTCGCGGCAAGGGCCTGATGATCGGCATCGAACTGGTGCGCGATCAGAACACCAAAGAAAAAGCCCCCGACCTGCGCAACCGCATCGTCGAAATGGCGTTTCAGAAGGGATTGCTGATTCTCGGCGCGGGAGAAAATTCGTTGCGTCTCGCTCCTCCGCTGATGATTGACGAGGACCAAGCCCGCTTCGCCGTAAGCACGCTCGATGCGTGCCTCAGCGAAGTGGAGCGCTCGCTATAGAGGTTGATAGCGCCGGCGTCTCGCCGGCTCTTAACCTTTGAATTTGCGTCGGACTTTGACGTTGTAGCGGCGCACTTTAGTGCGCCATCGATGTTGCCGCGCGAACGATGGCGGTCTAAAGACCGCCGCTACAAAACCTCTTATCTTCTCAAACAGCACAGGCTGGCAACCGCGGGCCTGTGCTATTTTCTTTGGCGCATGCAACGATTCGTGCGCTCGAATGGCCCGAATCTCGTTGCGAAGAAATTCACGCAGGAGGCGATTTGCCCCGTATTCTGGATGTCGGTTGCGGTCCCACAAAATATCCCGGCTCGATCGGCCTGGATATGAACCCTTCAACCGCCGCCGACGTAATCTGCCATCTCGACCGCGGCGGCCTCCCGTTTCGCGACAATTCCTTCGACCATCTGCGTGCCGAGCACATCATCGAACACGTCGCGGATATCATCGCCACCATGGAAGAATTTCATCGCGTCACCAAACCCAGCGGCACCATTTTTATCGCTACGCCGCATTACACCGACTACAGTTCGTTTCGCGACCCCACACATCGCTGGCATCTGAACACATACTCGTTTCTTTATTTCTATCCTGGCGGAATGCACGGGCGCGATATGTGGTACACCAAAGTGCGCATGCGCGAAAAAAGAAATTATGTTTCGCTGCTGCGTTTGTGGCGCGCACTGGGATTTGAGTATCTGGTGAATCACAGCAAAATGTTCCGCCAGTTTTGGGAGCACTACTTGAGCTTTTTGATACGCGGCAAGCTGATGCAATTTACCTTCGAGGTTATCAAGTGACGTCGCTGCCCGAAATTCTGGACATCGGCTGCGGCCGGAAGAAATTTCCCGGATCCGTGGGCATTGATATGAGCGCCGCGGGGCAGGCCGACGTCCTGTGCGATTGGGAAAAAACTTTGCCGTTTCGCGACAGCAGTTTCGCGCAGGTCCGGCTGGTGCACATCATCGAAGAGGTGGACAATATTTTTCGCGTCCTGGCTGAAGTGCACAGGGTCGCAAAACCGGGCGCGCGCATCACCATCATCACTCCGCACTATACCGATCATGCCTCCTACTGCAGCCCGGCGCACCGCTGGCATCTTTCCAGTTTCTCGCTGTGGTTCTTCAGCGATAAGCCGGCGGAGTACGACTACTACGCTCCGGCGAATTTCCGCGAACGCCGCGTCCGCGTCGAAATGCTGCGCCTGTGGCGCGCGCTGGGCTTGGAATTCATGGTCAACCACTTCCGCTGGTTCCGAAAATTTTGGGAATACTATCTTTCGTTCGTATTTCGCGGTAAAACGGTGCAATGGGATTTGGAAGTAATCAAGTGATGCTGTAAATCCGTACGTTTTAGATGTTCGAGCAACCGGAAGAAGCGCATCGCAGGGTTCTCATGTTCGCACGGTTCATTTTCTCAATCGTCGATTTTGGCGCGCGCAAGGGGTTGAGCACATCCCCCGCCGCTGGCGCGCCATCCGACGGCGAGCTGTCCGCAAAGCTGCGCGCGCGCCAGACCGGTGTGCGCGGCGAAACTTACGCTTACTGGTATTTGCGCCGCCACGGTTACACTCTGATCGCGCGTAATTTCACAACGCACGGAATCAAAGGCGAAATTGATATGGTCGGCTACGATGGCTCCGTGCTGGCCTTCGTCGAAGTGAAAACCCGCACGATGCCGGAAGCCGGTGCCGCAGCAGCCAACTCAAAATCGCCGGAGACAATTCAACGCACTCCCGAAGACGCCGTGAATTGGGAAAAGCGCCGCAATCTTTCACGCATGGCCCGGCAATTTCTGCGTGCCCGTCACATCGAAAGCGCCGACTGCCGCTTCGACGTATTGGCGATTGAAACGTGCCCGGGCGCCAAACCTCAAGTGCGTCTCCACAAAGGCGCGTTCAACGCCGAGCGCAACTAAGTCCTGCCGCGCCGCCAGCGTGTGAATAAATCAGCACCCCGCGCCATTCCTGCGTTTCAACAATCCCTCGCCGTAGTAGAATAAAATTAGCCAAAAACGCGACAATGCCGGTCTCTGTGCCCTGACCTAGGGCAATTTTTTGGGCCGAGGAGGAAAACGTTTGCCGGAGCTTCGCAAGGATCCCATCACGGGCCGCTGGGTCATTATCTCCAGCGATCGCAGCAAGCGGCCAATGGATTTTGTGCGGGAAAGCGTGCAGATCAAAGGCTCGCCGAACTGTCCCTTCTGCCCTGGCAACGAAGGCAAGACGCCGCCGGAAATTCTCGCCTATGGCCGCAATGGCAGCGGCAAGGACACGCCCGGCTGGACCGTGCGCGTAGTGCCCAATAAGTTTCCCGCGCTGGGGATCGAAGGCGGCCTCGACCGCGAGGGCGAAGGCCTTTTCGACCGCATGAACGGGATCGGCGCGCACGAAGTGATCGTCGAAACTCCCGACCACAACAACACGCTCGCCACCATGAATGAAAAAGGCGTGGAAGAAGTTTTCTGGGCTTATCGCGACCGCATGCTGGACCTGAAGAACGACCGGCGCTTCCGTTACATCCTGCTTTTCAAAAATCATGGCGAGCCGGCCGGCGCCTCGCTCGAACACACGCATTCCCAGCTAATCGCGCTGCCCATCGTCCCCAAGCGCGTGCGCGAGGAAGTGGACAATTCCAAGCGCTACTACGACGAAAAAGAACGATGCATTTTCTGCGACATGATCCGCCAGGAAATCGAGACGAAAACGCGGATGATCCTGGAAAACGAGCATTTCATCGCGCTCGCGCCGTACGCGCCGCGATTCCCGTTCGAAACCTGGATTCTTCCGCGGCAGCACAGTTCGGCGTTCGAAAATATGCCCGCGCCGTATTATGCGAGCCTTGCGCGCGTGCTGCGCGATTTTCTGGGGCGCCTCGATTCCGCGCTGGCGTTTCCCTCGTACAACTACGTGATCCACACCTCGCCCATCGGCGAGGAAATCAACGACCACTATCATTGGCACATCGAGATGATGCCCAAGCTAACGAAAGTAGCAGGCTTCGAGTGGGGAACCGGCTTCTACATCAATCCCACGCCGCCCGAAGAAGCAGCGCGTTTCCTGCGCGAGGCGAAATAAGAGACCTTCAAGCCTTCAAATACCACGGAACATTCACCAGAATAATCCGCTGGTTTCCTTTGAGCAGCAGCAGCGCCTTCAGCAATTCCGAACGGTTGTTCTCCAGAAAATAGTGCCACCAGTGGCTTTCAATCATTTCCGGAATCACCACCGCAATTCTGCGCTCGGGATGTTCCTGCTGCACCTTCAGCACGTGGTCCACAATCGGCGTAATGACGAAACGGTATGGCGATTCTAGCAAGGTCAAGTTCACGTCTGCGAATCCTGCTGCTTTTGCCGGATCTTCCACGAGCTCAGCCCACTTTCCTTTCAGCTCGTTGTCTTCTCCTTCGGCGCACACGTGAACCGCCTGCACGTCCGGAGAAATCGTCAGCGCCACCTGCAGCCCTTTCTGCGTTAGGTGTCCCCATTGCTGAACGGGCATAATCACGAGCGGTGGCCGTAGACCGCCCACTTCCAGCGGATGAGGGCACTCCAATTCTTTCTGCACGCGCTCGAAGTAGCGGTGCACGGCCGTCATCAGCACGAGCAGCGCTGGAATCAGCAACGCTGTCATCCACGCGCCGTCAATGAATTTCGCCACCAGCACCACGAGAACTGTGATTCCCGTCGCGACGGCTCCCAGACCATTCACCAGCATGTATCTTCGCGCGCCCGGTCCTCGCACCCGGCGCCAGTGCGCCACCATTCCTGCTTGGGACAGTGTGAACGCCAGAAAGGCTCCTACCGCATAGAGCGGAATCAAGCGGTTGGTCACGCCGCCAAAAAACGTGAGTAGCAGCGCCGCCAGAATGGCCAGTACGTAAACGCCCTGCGAATACACCAAGCGCCGGCCTCGCAAGCGAAACGCATCCGGCAAATAGCCATTCAGCGCGATGGCCCGGCACAGCCGCGGGAAATCCGCAAAGGCGGTATTTGCCGACAGGCACAGCACCACCAGCACCGATCCAATCGTGATGTAATAAAAAGGCCCGCGCCCTGCCACCGCGGCGACGATCATGGAAAGCACGCTCTGATAGCCGGTCTGTCCGGGATCGGTGGCGGCAATGTGATACGCCCGAACCAGATACGCAATTCCGCCCAGCATCAGAATCAATAGCGCGATAATCGCGGTCAACGTGCGCTGCGCCGTTTGCACTTTGGGCTCGCGAAACGCGCGCACGCCATTGCTCACCGCCTCCACTCCCGTCATAGCCGTGCAGCCACTCGAAAACGATTGCAGCAGGAGCCATGCGCCTGCGGCAGCCATCACCGGATGCGCGGCGGCGGCCGGCGGCGGCATCTGCACCGCAACGGGATGCCCTCCGGCGAGCAGGCACTTGAACACGCCCCAGCCGATCGTCGCCAGCAGGCTGCCGATGAAGATATACGTCGGTACCATGAAGAAAATTCCTGCCTGCCTCATCCCGCGTAAATTTACGATCGTGATGAAGACCAGAATAGCCAGGCACAGAAGCAACGTGTGAGGCAGCATTTGAGGCCACGCGGAAACCAGCGCGCCCACCCCGGCAGAAATTCCCACCGCGACCGTCAGGATGTAGTCAATCATCAGCGCCGCGGCGGCCAGCAATCCCGCAAACGTCCCGAGGTTTTCCGAAGCCACGGTATAGGAGCCGCCGCCCCCCGGATATGCCGCGATCGTTTGCCGGTAAGAAAAATAAACGATGGTGAGCAGCACGATGATGCTGGCGCTGATGGGAACGATGTAGGCGATTCCGGCCGCGCCCAGCGGAATCAGCAAGGTGAGCGCCGCTTCCGGCCCGTAAGCCGCGGAACTGAGTGCGTCGAGGCCGAATATCGGTATCCCGGTGCCGATTCCCAGTTCTTCCGCGCGCTCGTCCCAGGTAGGGAGCGGTTTGCCGAATAAGATGTCCCGAATCGTCATAGGTCCGGCGTCTCCTCATTCGGCAGGCAGGCCGGCGAGCGCCGGCTCCGGGCCCGAGGTAGTGGGCCGACAGATTAAATTGTCCTCGGTTGAAAAGAAATGAAAATTATCCGCACGCCGCTACGGCGATTCCCGCACGGAGTTGCTTGAAATCAAGTATGGATAAGCACGCTGTTATTGGCTACACTCGCGCTTTCGGCGGGAGCAAAAGGAGAACCAGCAATGGCCGACGAGAGCAAGAAATGCGCGCACCCCGTTTGTACGTGTCAGGTCACTTCGGAGAAGTACTGCAGTCCGCAGTGTGAAGCGATGGAAGAAACTCCCGACGTGGATTGCAAATGTGGGCACTCAATCTGCGCGGGTAGAACGGAATACGCGGCCCACGCTTAATCACTCAAGAGGCGCGGCGCTGAATCACTCCCGAGCTAGCATGAGAGTCCGGGTGTGCGCGCCCGTCTAGCTCGCTCGCCGGTAGAATCGCCCGTCGCAATCTTCGCAGCGAAAGGGGCGCAGCAGCACCGCACGAAATACCAGATCAACTACTCCGTGGCGGTGGGAACGGTGTACGTACTTGCTTCCGCAACGGGGGCATAGCTTGGGCACGCGTATGGCCTGAGGACTTGTTGAAACCAGTGCTTTCATACCACACCTGACGATTCAATTATGCCATGCGGCGAATCGCGTGATATAGCAATAATAAAATAACGGACCCGATCACTGCCACCAGTAGGCTGTACAGATTCACTCCGGTGACGCCGGAAGCGCCGAAGCGATTGAAGAGCCACCCACCTACGATCGCGCCAATAATCCCAAGTACGATATCCAGCACGATGCCTTCGCCGCTCTTATTAACGATCTTGCTTCCGATAAAGCCGGCAATCAGCCCCAGGAAGATCCAAGCCAGAATGGACATGCAAGTTGTCTCCTTCGGATTCGGGCCCGCCGTATCCTGATACATACCGCGAGTATACGTGGCGGGGACTATACGTCGCGGGAACTACGGAGGGCTATACAGCGAAGTCTGTAGTACTACGCCGATGTTGCTGTATCGTTTCGAGCTATGTCAACGCATAAAATCCTGATAATAAAGGCGTTGCCTTTGGGTTTTTTGAGCTCGCAGTTTTCGCCGCTACGGCATCGCCCACAATACTATTGCACTACGAGTGTCAGGAAATTGGGCATGGTTTGTGTCTGACCATTGAAAGTAGTCGTTAATGTGAGGCTATAAGTGCCCGGAGGCGTTGCCCCATTCGGCCCCTTCGCCAGGCTCCCGCACGCCGCCGTGCCCAGCGCGACGAGCATCAACACCGCAAAGGTCAACGCCACGCGGCGGTTCCGCTGCATCGCCCAAGCGAGCCCGCCCAGACCGAGCGACAAAAGCAGCAGCGCGATCCCGCCCGCAGGCCAGCTTCCCGGCAGGCTCGGCGCGAATCCCGTATTCGTCGCGCCCTGGCAATACGTCTGAACCCCAAACGCAATCTCAATCGGTTTTCCGGTCAACGTAATCGAGCTGGGAATTACGTTGCACGAAATCGTCGGCGAAGATGGCGTGCAACCAAATTGCACCTTGCCAGTCACGCCCGGCGCTCCGGTGATTTGCAATCCGAAAAACGCCGTTCCGCCCTGCGTGGCCGTCCCAGTAGCGGATCCTCCGGGAGGAATCGTAACGATCACCGGCGAGTTATTACCGGTGCCGTTTAGCGAAACCAGTTGCGGGCTTCCCGTGGCGTTGTCTGCGATGCTGAGCGTTGCGGTCAGTTCTCCCGTAGCCGTCGGCGTAAACGTAACTCCGATCGTGCAACTGGCGTTCGCCGCCAAAGTTCCCGTGGGATTGCAAGCGTTCGTGCCGCTGCTCGCAAGCGCGAAGCTGCTGCTGTTCTCGCCGGTAATCGAGAAGCTCGTGAAGTTGACGGGGCCGGTTCCGGTATTGGTCACGGTAACGTTCTGCGCCGGGCTGGTCGAGCTCACCGTTTGCGATGCAAACGTCAAACCGCTGGGCGCAACGGTTACAGTCGCCGGCCCATTCGTCGCTGTTCCCGTCAACGTCACTGTCTGCGGGCTGCCCGTCGCATTGTCGGTGAACGTAATCGCACCGGTGCGCGTACCTGCCGCCGTGGGCTTGAACGCAATCTGGAAAGTGCACGGAGCAGCATCAGCCGCAATAGCCGGGCACTGCGCCGTAGTAGCTCCCGAAAAATCACCCGTAATCGCGATGCTCGTGAATGTGACGTTCACGTTGCCGTTATTCGAAACCGTCACCGTCTGCGTCGCGCTGGTAGTCCCCACCGTCTGCGAAGCGAAAGTCAGCATCGTCGGCGAAATCGTTATCGTACCAAGCGGAGCCGTGCCGGTGCCGCTCAAAGCCACCGTCTGCGGACTTCCCGTCACGCTATCCGCAATATTCAAGGTAGCTGTGCGTGTTCCGACCGCCCCCGGAGTAAACAGCACGCCAATGGCGCAATTTGCGCCGCCAGCCAGTGTGCCGACCGGATTGCAGCCGCCCGGCATATTCGGCAAGGGCAGGCTAAAGTCTCCGGCATTCGTACCCGTCACCGTGAAGCCAGAAAAATTCACCGTCGCTGTTCCGTTATTCGTAACTGTCACGGTAAGCGCCGCGCTAGTAGTCCCCACAGTCTGCGCAGCAAAAGTCAAACTCGACGGCGCCACCGTCACCCCCGACGTGGCTGGCGTGGGAATGGACCGCGCCACAACCACGTGCGGATGCACCGAAGGCGTCGGGTCTGATGCCGGCCCGGTCGTATCCAGGAAAATTGCTTCGTATGGTGAAACCATGTACCCGGATTCGTTGCCTTGCAGTGTGCCGGTCAGCGTGAAATGCCCCGACGCGTTCACTCCGTACGTGAAGGTGCCCAGCGTTTGGTCGAAGAAAAGATCGCCGCCGGGGTGCGTTTCGTCATCCAGGGGAGTGAAGCTGCTCGAGGCGCCAATCATGGCGATGCCCGAAAATTCGCTCTCGGTGGCCGACAATGCCTCCTGCGGTCCAAAAAATAAATTGTCGTTCGCAAACGGAGTGGCGGAGAACGGCGCGCCGGTTTGCGGCTGGATCGGACCGAATTCAACGGAGCTGTCCGTCCCCAGCACAAACCCGGTGTCCGGTTTCGTCAGGTAGATGACCAGATTGGTATTGATGGTGCCCGGGCTCAACGTTGCTCGCCCATTCGCCGCGATAGCCAATACCGCCGTCTGCGCCCGTCCGATCGTCACGGTGCCTTGATCGTTCGTGTCCAGCGTAATATTCACGGTGGGCGAGGTTCCCGGTGTTACCGTCAAAAGTGCAACATTCGCCGACGTTCCAGCTGTGCCGCCGCCCGTCACGCTCAGTACGTCCGGCCCGGCCAGCGAAGCATTCGAGAACGATCCAGGGCTGGACTGCTTCACCGCCGTTCCAGCCAGCAGGACGTTGGTGGCACGCGCATCCAGCGTCATGTGCGCCACTTCGTTCGCCGAAATTTGGTACACCACGACGATGGACGGGGTTTTGTTCACGGTCAGCGTAAGCAAGCTGCGGCCGTTGCTGTCTGGAGTTGTGTAGGATCCTGTGATCGTTGTAATGGTTCCTGTCGTGCCGTTGAGGTTCGTATCGGCGCTGCCCGACGTGACGCTATTAGCGGCATCAAGCGTGGTCAAACCCAGTTCCGCCACGCGATTGCCCGCGGGATCCTGGCCGGTATTGTCGTAAACATAGGTTCCCGCAAATCCAGCGTTGTTGAACGCAGTCGGGTCCTGCAGCCGCAGGTATCCGGCTGCAATCTCGCCGCCGCCGGAATTATCTGTGAAGGACGCCATGTTTGCGGTCGCCGCCACGCCATTCAGCACGTTGCCGACCGAGAAAGCAAATATCGCCGGGTTTTGCCCAGCCGGTTGGATACTCATCACTCCGCGGTTATCGGACCCAATCACATACACGCCGGTGGTGGCGACGTTCGACAAAATTCCGACACTCCCCGCTCCCGCGGAATTTATGTCCACCGCGCCACCGGTGATTTTTCCGGTACCGTCGAACGTCAGGCTGCCTACGACACCTTCTTCCACACCCGTCACTTCGTTGTAAGCGCGCAACAGCATTGCGTATTGGCCCTTCAGCAATTGCGGCTGTGTGTTCGCCGGCGTCGCCGCGATGGTCACAGAAACTGTCGCGTTGCCAGTCAGCGGTGTCGGAGTTGTTGAATCCGTTACGGTCACGTTGAACACAAATGTCCCCGCAGTCGTGGGAGCATTGTTCAGCACGTGCCCTGCCGCGGCGTTGCCACTCGCCTTTGCATCAATCGAGAAGCCGGTAGGCAATCCGGTTGCGGCAAATGTGTAAGGCGGCGTGCCGCCGGTGACTTGAATGTCGGCGCCATAAGGCACTGTGACGGCGCCTCCAGGCAGAGTGGTGGATGTGAACGTGATCCCGCTGCCTGACTGGATAAACATCGCCGTCACGCTTTGCGCTTGGCTCATTGTTACCATGCATGTCCCGCTCGTCGCAGTGCACGCTCCGCTCCAGCCGGCGAAAAGGGAACCGCTGTTGGGCGTCGCGCTCAACGTCACCACCGTGCCCGCGTTGAAGCTCGCCGAGCAAGTCGAAGGACACATTATGTTGTCCGGCGGATTGGTGCTCACAACCGTTCCCGTCCCGGCCCCGCTCTCCGTCACCGTGAGCGTGAAAGTTTGCGTGCCGTTTATCGTTGTAGTGACCGAAGCGGAGTTGTTGATCAGGTTCGGATCCGGCTGTGCGCCCGCGACGTTCGCGGTGGCCGTAATCGAGCCGGAGGTGCTCGTGGGCGTCATCGTAAAGGTCGCCGGCACGCTCTGGCCACTGGGAATATTTCCCAACGCGCAAGTGATGGTGGTGACCGATCCATTGCTATTGGAACTGCAGTTCGTCGGCGACAGTCCTACGGGCAACGCATTCGGAATCGAGGCTGTCAACGTGACGCTCGTCGCGTTCAGCGGGCCGTTGTTCACCACAGTAAGGTTGTAAACGATGTTCGCGCCTTGCAGCACGGACGCTGGTGCCGTCATGGTTACGGCCAGATCAGCTCCGCCCGATTGCGGTTGTCCGAATATTGCGATACCGCCAATTCCTTGCGTAGACACCGTCGAAGAAAGACCAACATTCGTGGCGAAGCCGCCGCCGTTCGATACCGCGCCGCTCGAAATATTTATTTTGTATAGCAGCCCCGTGAGTTCGTCGTTGGTCCAGAAACTCACGCCATCAGGGTCCAGATTGAGGTTCTGAAAGACGCCGCCCGTGCCGGGCCGATAGCTCTGCAAAATGTTTCCGCTCTGGTCCATGCGGATGATCCGGTCCGTGGCCGCCACCAGCAGGGACTCATCCGGGAGCTCGCGCAGAGCATAGAGCGCTTCGCCCGTCGTCAGCGCCGGATTGGGCACGATGTCCGGATGCTGTACCTGCTCGCCCAGGTCGAACACCTTCACCGTCTGCGTCGCGAACGTGTAAGCAATTGTGTCGCTCGAATCGAGCAGTTCGGTCCAGAATGCAGTGCTGGTGTCTCCTTCGTAAGCGGGGTAGAAGCGGCTCGGCTGTGTGCTGGTGGTCGCTCCCGGGGGGAATTCCAGCAGCAAACCGTCGGCGGCCACTTGGCCGACCAATACATTTCCCGATGGATCCACCACGAGCGACCAAGGCCCATTGGTGCAGTCGCATCCAAAAAGCATCGGTCCCGCTGCCTTATTGCTGAATACCCCAATGAAGTCGCCATCGGAATACGTCGTATATAGGTTTCCCCCGGAATCGAAAGCCATGCCGCTGGATTGCCCTTCGGCCACGTCGCTCCCGAGACTCAGCGAGTTCAGCACCTGCACGACACTCCCATTTGTGGGATTGAGGACAAACACCATTCCGTTCTGCGCGCTGAGAAACACTTGTCCTTGGGCAAACGGCTGCGGTGGGCCGCTGAAGACGGCACCTACAGCAACCGGCCCTGTGACTGCACATGTGCCACTGAAGCAACCTGCGTTAAAACCTAGCCATCCTGTGAACACCGAGCCGTTCGTTGCCGAGGCGGTAGCTGTAAGTGACGCCCCATTGGGGGCGGCGGCCTGCGTAAACGTAGCCGAGCAACCGGTCGTTCCGGCAACGCCATTCGTAATCGTGCAATTGATGCCGCTAGGATTGCTCGTGACCGTCCCGCTACCGTTGCCATAGCCAACTATCGATACGTTGTAATTGCCGGCCGTGCTGGACGTTGTGAAATTGGCGCCGATCGATTCGGACAGTGTGATCGTAAACGTGCAAAAGCCTGTCGTATCGCTCGCGCAACTTGCCGCGTCCGGTGCGTTCCCTACATTCCAGCCCTGAAATGCGAAGCCCGCATTCGGCGACGCCACCAGCGTAACCGTCGAACCCGTCGCAAAGGTTCCCGTGCAGCCGCTGGTCGGACAGAGAATCGTCGAATCGCTGCTCGAATCGGTGCCGGAAACAATTCCCGGCCCTGTCGTGCCGACCGGGCTGATGGTTACGTTCAATGTCGCAGACGGAGTGACCGTGCCGGAAAGCTGGAAGGTGAATGTCGGATTCGCGGTATCGTTCGTCGTTACCGTCATTGTTGCGGTCAACGTGCCGGATGCGCCGGGAGGGGGATTGAAGCTGACCAAAAGCTCGCCCATGCTTCCCGGCGACACCTGGAAAATGTAAGTCCCGCCGGGTCCGTTCGCAGCCGGCAGTCCGAACGCCGCGCTTCCCGTGACCTTTGCGCTCAACAACAAATCGTCCAGCCCGTTATTCGTAAACGAGATGAGTTGCGCTTGGTTATTCGTGCTTCCCGCGATCGCGGGACCGAACGGCGTAAACGATCCCGACTCCACCGTCACCGGCGCCAAATTCACCCGCCGGATCCGATTGCTGCCGGAATCGGAGATGAATAAGTCATCGGTCTGGTTAGTTGTGTTGAAAATTGCCAGCCCGTAATTCTCGATCATGGCCGACGTCGAAGGTCCGCCATCGCCGGAAAATCCGCCGTCCAGATTGTTTACGTCGCCGGCGACTGTAGCCACTGTGTTGTCGCCTGCGTCAATGCGCCGGACTACGTTGTCGGATCCTCCTCCGACGTACAAGTTGCCACGATTATCAACCGCGAGCTGCGACGGGCCGTCCATGCTCGCGCTGGTGGCCGACTCGCTGTCCCCGCCGAATGTGGGCAAACCGTTGAACGCATACGGCGAAATCACATTCGTTTCGGTATTCACCACGCGGATCACATTGTCACCGGCATCCGCAATGTACAGCATGGTGATGCCAGACGAATCATAAGTGACGAGGCCCAGCGGCGAGTTCAAAAGCGCGGACGTGGCACTGAGATTGTCTCCGCAGTTCGTCGGATAAGTAGTGCAAGTCTGTCCGGGCGTGCCCGCAAACGTGCCGATGGTTCCGCCGTCTGCGTGCACGATGCGCACGGTGTTCAATCCGGCATCGCCGATGTAGACATTTCCCGTCGAATCTACGGCCACCGAATAGGGCGCTAATAGACTTGCGCTCGTCGCGGCGCCATTGTCTCCACATGCCGGCGTTGTGTTCGGATTTCCCGGTGCCCCGCACCTCGCTCCATTCCCGGCAATTGTGGCGATGTCACCCGGTTGGATCGACACACCGGCAACGAGAATCGCCGTTGATTGGGTGTTGATGACGCGAACCACTTCCGCCGATTGGTCGAGAATGTAGAAATTGCCGGCCGAATCCGTCGCGATGCCTACAGGGTATACAAAACGAGCTTGGGCAGCGGGGCCGCCGTCCCCGTTGTTCGGCGCGCCGCACGTGTCGCCGCTGCAATCTATGGTGGCTCCGCCGTACCCGTCGCCGGCGAAGGTGCTTAGATTTTTTGTGGTAGCGTTAAGCTCGCGCAGCCTTTCTCCGTTCGCCTCCAGGGCGTAAACGTTTTCGCCGCTGTCCACTGCCACGGATTGGGGCAGCCCCATGATTCCGCTGGTCCCGGCTGCGCCGTCTCCGCCTGTCCCGCCGCCCGCAAGATTCGTGATCGTCGGAGTCGCGCCCGTGGCAATTACGCGCACGCGCATGTTGTTGGTGTCCGCAACAACGAGATTGCCAACCGAGTCGTAATACACTCCTTGCGGGAAATCGAATTCCGCGCTGGTGGCCACCCCGCCGTCGCCACAAGCAGGCTCCTGCGCGTTCGTGCAGATCAATCCGATTCCAGCGACCGTCGTGATGATGTGACTCGCCGTGGTGTCCACTTTGCGAATTTTGGGATTGCCGGAATCCGCGACGTACAAATTGCCGGTGCTGTCGGTGGTCAGCCCGGTCGGCAACAAAAGCTTCGCCGCTGTCGCCGCCCCCCCGTCTCCGTTTGGTTGTCCTGGAATGCCCGCGGAATTAAGGGTTCCCGCATACGTGGAAATGGTCTGGCTGGTCGTAACCTTGCAAACGATTTGCAGGTTCTGGTCGGCGACGAACACATTGCCGTTTGCATCCACCGCGATTCCCACGAGGTTGGAAAATCCCGCTCCCGCCGCCGGCCCACTTGGGCAACCGGCCGTTGCTCCTCCGCCCGCGTACGTGCTGATATTCTGTGTGGTCGCGCTCACCTCGCGAACCACTCCGTTGTAAGTGTCCGCGATGAAGAGGTTTCCGTTGCTGTCAACCGCTACAGCCTCCGGCTGGTTCATTCGCGCATTCGTCGCCGGCCCGCCATCACCGGAATATGTTCCGAAATATGGATCTTCACTCCCAGCAACCGTCGTGATGACATGCGTCGTGGCGTCTACTCTCCGAATCCGATTGGCGAACCTATCCGCGATGAAGAGATTCCCGTTCCCATCAATCGCGAGCCCCTGTGGATATGTCAGTTGCGCCGACGTCGCCGGTCCGCCATCACCCGAAAATCCGACAATTCCGTTTCCTGCGTACACGCTCAAGGTTCCTGACGAATTTACCTTGAACACAGAGCCGAACGTAGGCACCGAGATATATGTATTCCCCGCCGTGTCTCGCACCGCGGCATACGGCTGTGGCAAGTATGCGTTTGTCGCGACGGTCGGCTCCGTCCCTCCGCCCGCCACGGTATTGATGGTATTCACCGCTTGCCCAGCAACGCTGAAGGTGCTGGCCAGAACTAGAATTGCTAGGCTTGCGATCCGTCGCATCTTGATACTCCTGATTGGTTCGAGCTTGGCAGCGTCGTTCGCCGCTCGGCACACACTTTCAGCGCCTGATTTCAAACCCACACCGATTATTGGTCGGGCGAAAGATGCAAAAGTTTGCGCACTTTCGCCGTCCGCCGCGCAGTTAACACAGTCGTTTGTTATGCCAGCGCCCTCAGAAGGGTCCTATGGCGTGATATTCAGCAAACCAGCGGCCAGACGTGCATAAATGACTTTCAACACGGACCGCGACCGCGGTTCGCCCATGTTTGCTCCGCGCAAAAATTGCGATTGATGGAAAGGGGGCCGAATTACAAAGCGAAATGCGCAAATTCTGAACCGCGAGGGAGGGGAAGTCAAGCCTGAACGCGTGGTAATCCGGCGAAATCGCCGTCGGCGAAAGTCCTAACTTTGTGAGCTTCGATGCTCGCGAAAATCGCCGCGATCGGCGCGGAAAAACTGCGCTTCAATCATCGAGGGATGCACGAAAGTAATGCTCCGCCCGCAAAACGCGCGCGCAGGAGATAATATCCCTGCATGATTATTCTGGTGATGGGCGTGACCGGAGCAGGGAAGACCACCGTCGGCAAACTTCTTGCCGAGCGATTGCACTGGAAATTTCTGGACGCCGACGATTTTCATCCGCCCGCCAATATCGAAAAAATGGAGCGCGGGATTTCTCTCACCGACGCCGACCGCGAACCGTGGCTCGCCGCGATCCACGCCGCGCTACTCGAATGCGCCGCGAAAAATCAGGATGCCGTGCTGGCCTGTTCGGCGCTGAAGCAAAGCTATCGCGAGAAGCTTGCCAAAGGCGTTGACCTGCGCATCTGTTATCTTAAAGGCAGCTTCGAGGAAATCAGTCGGCGTCTTGAGCATCGCAGCGGCCACTTCGCAGGCGAAGGAATTCTTGCCGGGCAATTCGCGGATCTCGAAGAACCGAAAGGCGCGACGGTCCTGAGCGCCACCGCAGCGCCCGAGGAAAATGTACGCGAAGCGCTCAGCAAACTAAATCTCGGCGCGGCAAGCAAAATCTAGGCCCCAATCGGCTCGGCGATATTCGACGAATTTCGGGCAAACGAGATGTCACTTTATTGCGCACAAGGCAGCCCCGATCGCGAACTTTCGTCCCCCGAGCTAAAGGATCTCCTGCGCGGCGCGCTCGAAAAACTGGGCCCGCGAAAGAATGTCCTGGCCGTGCCTCCTGATTACTCGCGTCTCTCGTCCCGCGCCGGCGAACTGACTCGCTACGCCTGGGAACACCTCGTGGATAATCTCCGCGCCGTGCTCCCCGCCGTGGGAACGCACCACGCCATGTCATCCGAACAAATCGCCGCGATGTTCGGCGACATTCCGCACGAAATCTTCCATGCTCACAAATGGCGCGAGGACGTCGAAACGATCGGCACAGTTCCCGCCCAATTTATCTGCGAGCAATCGGAAGGAAAACTCAACTACGACTGGCCGGCGCAGGTGAATCGCCTGATCCTCCGCGGCGGCTTCGACTTAATTCTCTCCCTCGGCCAAGTAGTCCCGCACGAAGTGGCCGGCATGGCCAACTACAATAAAAACATTCTGGTCGGCACCGGCGGCCCAGACAGTATCAATCGCAGCCACTATCTGGGCGCCGTCTATGGCATGGAACGCATCATGGGACGCGCCGACAATCCCGTCCGTCGCGTGCTGAACTACGCTGCCTCAAATTATCTCAAAAACCTGCCGATCGTTTACGTTCTCACCGTGGTAGGCCGCAATTCATCCGGCGCGACGGTAACACGCGGCCTCTTCATCGGCGACGATATCGAATGCTTCAACGCCGCCGCCGACCTAAGCCTGCGCGTGAATTTCACGATGATGCCCGAACCGATCAAAAAAGCCGTCGTGTATCTCAACCCGAGCGAATATCACAGCACTTGGCTCGGCAACAAAGCGGTTTACCGCACCCGCATGGCGATGGCAGATGGCGGCGAACTACTCATCCTCGCTCCCGGCGTCAGCGCTTTCGGCGAAGACCCGCGCATCGATAAATTAATTCGCAAGTACGGCTATCACGGTACCGCCGCCACTCTCGCGCTGGTAAAAGAAAATCCCGACCTCGCCGCTGACCTGGGCGCCGCAGCGCACCTGATTCACGGCTCATCCGAAGGCCGCTTCCGGATCGTCTGGGCTCCAGGACATTTGACGCGGGAAGAAATACAAGATGTGGGCTTCGGGTACGCCGACCTCAACCACATGCTGAAACACTACATTCCATCAAAGCTGAAGCAAGGTTGGAATAACGTAGCCGGCGAAGATTTCTACTTCATCGAAAATCCCGGCCTGGGCCTCTGGGCTTGCCAAAACCGCTTTTAGGCTATCGCGAGGCGGCGCTGCTTCTCGCCCTCAACTCATCATCCGCCGCCGGCGCCGCAGTAGACCCGCGCACCACAAATTCCGGCTCAATCGCAATTTCCGGCACGTATTTCGACCGTCCCTCGATGCGATCCAGCAAAGTGCGCGCCGCAATCTCGCCCATCTTTTGCAGCGGCTGCCGCACCGTCGTCAATGGCGGCGCGATGAACGCCGCGCTCTGAATATCGTCGAAGCCTACTACCGACACATCCTGCGGCACGCGTATCCCCGCTTCCTGAAACGCGCAGATCGAACCAATCGCCGAAATGTCGTTGTACGCAAATAAAGCAGTGAAGGGCTGCTTCCGCGCGAGCAGTTGCTTCGCGAACGGATATCCCAAATTCGGCGTCGGATCGTCGCCCTCCAGCTGCACGATCAATTCCGCGCGCATGGCGATCCCCGATTCTCCTGCCACTTCGCAGATCGCGTTCCAGCGATCCTCGGAGTCCACGCTCGCCGTCGAGCCTTTCATGAACGCGATCTTCTCGTGCCCCTGCTCCACCAGGTGCGCCAAAGCGAGCGAAGCGGCGTGCCGGTGATCCAGCACGATATTCGTCACGCGATTGATGTTGCGATGTCCTGCCACGGCCACGGTCGGCAGCGCCGGCTCTTCCGTCAGGAAAGTGTCCACGGTGATGAACCCTTCCACGCCGCGCTGCCTCAGCATTTGCGAATAAGTCGCGAGCAACCTCTTATCGTGCCGGTGCGCGACCGTAAGAAAGAAAAAATTCTGCTCGCGCAAATACCGTTCGATCCCACTGATGATCAGCGAACCGTACGCGTCGCCAATCTCTTCCAGGATCACGCCGATCGTGTACGTCCGCTTCATGCGCAAAGTGCGCGCGAAAAAATTCGGCCGGTAGTTCAGCTCGCGTGCCGCGGCCAGGATGCGATTTTTCGTGCGCTGCGGCACGGAACGCGCAGCCGAAGAATTATTCAGCACCGCTGACACGGTGCTGGCGGTCAGCCCCACGCGCTCCGCCACCGAGCGCAGTGTCGCCGCGCTTTTGTCAGCGCGCTGGGTTCGCGTCGTCCGTGATTTCATCGGCAATTCTCGTTGCTGAGCGTGCGTGCGCTGCGGTGGCAGCGGCTGATTCTCTCCGGCGTATGGGCCGGGATTGTAGCGCAGAGCGGCCATCCGCAAGCAAGAATTTCCATATTGCGCAAATTCCCTTAAGAATATCGTTATTTTTATCTTGACAAAGATTCAGCAAGGGAGCTAAATGTGCGCCAGCAAGGGGTGGTGTTGGGAAGCTGGCGGAAAGGCCAGTAGAACAACGATATTCTTTGTCAGCTGCCAATGGGGTGCGATTGCCAGTAAAAGTGTGTTTTTGCGCAAAGCCTGAGTTCCCTTGGATTCTGGCGATTCAGTCGTGGTCTGCCTCTGCCAGGGACGCGCAGCGCGAAAGCCTTTAACGAGATCGGCTTACTGGTTAATCGCGACTGGGGTCGCGTCCGCAGCAGGACGCTTTCTAATTCGCAAAGCCCATCTCGGGTGATGGGCTCGACATTCTAGCTTGGGAGGAACTCCATGAAGAGTTTCGTTCGCTGGCCACTCGCCGTTTGTCTACTGCTGGTCATCTCCACGACGGCATTTCCCCAAAGTAGAAACACCGGTGAAATCCGCGGCACGGTCTCCGACACATCGGGCGCGATAGTCGCCGGCGCCACCGTCACGATCTCCAATATTGATACAGGCGAGACGAAGGACTTCACCACGAATAAGGACGGAATCTACGACACGGTTTCCACACCCCCTGGAAATTACAGCGTCACCGTTACTGCCAAGGGCTTCAAGAAATTTGTACGCGGACCGTTCACCCTGAACGTAGACGTCATAACCGAGGATGCGGCTCTGGAAGTAGGTACGATTTCGGAAACGGTTACGGTAGAAGCAAACGGCGTGCCGCTACTTGAAACCGAAACTGGCTACCAGGGTGCGATACTGGAAAAGAAGACCATCGGCGTGCTCCCTCAGGTAGGCGCTGGAATTACCGGCAACGACTGGGCCAACTTCAATATCCTGCTCCCCGGCGCGTCGAGCGCTCCCTCGCAGCCTGGCTCCGAGGGCAGCGGCTCTTACAATGCCGGAGATGCAATTTCCATTAACGGTAACCTCCCTAATTACGCGAACTATCTTGCGGACGGCGCGGTAGTTCAATTGCCCGTGAGCAACAACGTGGACAACACGTTGTTCGAAGCGATATCTGAAGTCCAAATCACGACCTCTTCGTTCTCCGCGGAGTATGGCATCGGCGGCGCCGTGTTCAATCAAATCAGCAAGAGTGGCACCAACAGTTTTCACGGCTCGGCCTATGAATATTGGCAGAACAATATTCTGAACGCGTCTCCTTACTTTGCAGTTCAACAAGCGGACGGCTCCTACGCGAAAGCGGCGCCGTCCTATTTGCGCTACGACGAATACGGCGGCTCGATCGGTGGCCCGATCATCAAGAACAAGCTGTTTGTCTTTTTCGTCGTGGACAAGATCTACAACAATGGCGCGCCCGCTACGCACGTGAGCACGGTTCCGACGCTGGCGGAAAGAGGCATGGGCACGGCGTTTCCGGGCGACTATGATTTCTCGGGGAATCCCACGATCTACAATCCGGCCTCGGCAGGTGTGAACGGGGTGCGAACTCCGTTTGCAAATAATGTCATACCCGCTGGCTCGGCTGACCCCGTAGCAGTCAAGCTTCTCTCGTTTTACCCTATGCCGAACGCGGCTGGGCATGCTTACACCGACCCGAACACGCACATCACCTACCCGGGCGACATTCAGGGCAATTACACCTTCGCGGCGTCCGCCCCGAACCCGAATCTGAGATTTTTTGGCCGCATTGACTACGATCTATCCGAGAAGAACCGCATGATGTTCTCCATCAGCCAGAAGAACAACCCCGGACAAAATATCAATGCGTCTCCGTGCCCCCTGAATTGCTTTTCCGGGGACATTGACGGTTACAACGTGCAATATTCCGATACCTGGACGATCAGCCCGACCCTCGTTAACGAATTTCGGATGGGCTATACCAAGCAAGGAAACTGGTTCGTCCCGCAGACCATCGGCTTCGACAATTCATCCATGCTCGGTTTGCAATATGCAAAGGCCAATGTTTTCCCAAGTGTCAATATTACCGGATACGGCGGTTGCTGCACTCAATTGTTGCAGCCCGGTACGAACGCCATATACATCGAGAACCTCTACGACCCGTCGGACACGTTGACGTTGGTGAAAGGCAAGCACATCTTGCACTTTGGCGTTGAAGTGCTGATGGGCCAGGGTAACACCACGCCATGGGGGAATGTCACGGCTGGCAACTTCGCTTTCACAGGGCAATACACTGCCCAAAATGGCGTTTCCACTTCTGGATCGGGACTGGCAGACTTCCTGCTCGGCGATGTGGAAAATTGGAACGCTAAGAATCAAACCAAGTCTTACGCCCGAATAAAGAGTCCGCAACTGTTCGTCCAGGATGACTTCAAGGTTAAGTCGAATCTCACGTTGAACCTCGGCTTGCGCTACGTAGCTACGACCGGATTCAGCGAAATCAACAACAGCCTGGGCGGTTTCGATCCTAACATCATCAACCCTTACAACGGGTCGCTCGGCTCGATGTGGTTTGCGGGCCAGGATAACCGCAATACTTTGCAGAAACCCATTTACGACATTTTTCTGCCCCGCGTCGGCTTTGCCTGGTCTTGGAGGCCTGACACTGTGGTCCGGGGCGGCTTCGGGATGTACTCGTACAACTTTAGCCAAGACACGTATGGCAACGGCATAGGGACCGGGTCGCTCACGACTAGTCAGGGAAGTAACTCAGACCCGAATAATGGAGCCGGCCCAACGCCGTTGATTAACCTGGACGCATCGGCTGCTACCGCCGCTTCAGTTCTGAGTTATGTTGTAGGTTCGCCAGCCGCACGCGAGCCGCTTAGCTATTGCTGCACCCCGGGTGTCTTCTCGGGCCAGACGTATGTTCCCTACAACGTGCCGGTGGGAAGAATCAACGAATGGCAGGTGAGCGTTGAGCATCAATTCGCCCAGAATTTTATGGCGTCGATTGCCTATGTCGGCAGCCACGGTAGCAACCTGCAATTCCCGACCGACCTCAACCAGATAACTGATCCAGCTGGATTGGCAGCTGGTCCCAACAATCAGGCAGAGCGGCCGTATCCACTCTGGGGAAGCCTCGGTGGAAACAACTATAATGGCATTTCAAACTACAATGCCATGCAGCTTCAACTTACGAAGCGCTATTCCAGCGGGCTGCTCTTCAGCGTTAATTACGTATGGTCGCATTTCCTGGATGATCAGGACTCGTCCGGGTGGGGCAGCCGCGGGGGCACGCAGTTCTGGCAAATCGGCAACGACCCCCACGCTAACTATGCCAACTCGAACTTCAACGTCCCGCAAGCATTTAAGGGCTACGCTGCATACGAGCTCCCCTTTGGCAAGGGGAGGAAGTATCTGAGTGACGCGAACCCGGCGGAAGACGCCGCCGTCGGCGGTTGGCGGGTCAGCGGCACGTTTGTCACCCAGAGTGGGAATCCATTTACCATTATTGATAGTGTGAACAACAGCTATTCGCAATGCGGCAATGGCTGCGACTGGTACGCGAATCTTGTGGGCAATCCACACGGCAGTAGCTCACTGCCCGCCGGATCGCCCCCGGGAGCTATTGCCTTTTTCAATCCCGCAGCGTATGCGTTGCCCGCGCCTGGAACATTCGGGGACAACGGCAGAAACACGCTGTCAGGCCCGCGGCTGACCGTCTTCAATATGTCCTTGGCTAAGGACTTTCGCTTCGGAGAGCGAGTTGCCCTCGAGCTGCGGTCCGATTGGGTTAACATCTTTAACCACCCGAGCTTCGCAGCTCCAGGTTACACGGTAGGGGGCAGTTACTTCGGGGAGATTAACGGCGCCACAGGCGGGCCCAACGTGAACGGTGGCGTAACCGTAGCACCTCGTAGCGGCCAGCTCAGCGCGCGCATTACGTTCTAAACGAGACGGCCCATCAGTGAGAGGGGACGGCCCTCACCCCACCGTCCTCTCTTCTGCCCGCCGGTTCAGCGAGATTCTGATTCATCACTCGTCCGCCGTACAATCATGACATGTGGACAAAAAAGCTCGTGCTCTCGTTGTGGACGGTCTTGTTCGTTGCGCTGCCGCCGTGCTTCTCGCAATCGTCGCCCACGCGCCAGCAGCAGATTGCATCGCACGCGCACCAGGCTGCGGAGTATTTGAAGGAAGGCAAGCCTGACCTGGCAGTGCCCGAATTCCGGGCGATCGTTGCCCTCGATCCAGAGAACGTTGACGCCCGCGGCAATCTCGGCGTGCTGCTCTATTTTCAGGGCGCATATTCAGACGCGATTCCGGAGCTACGAGCCGCGCTGAAGCTCCGGCCCACGCTCTGGAAGATTCAAGCTCTGCTGGGCATCGCTGAAAAACGCACGGGCGACGTTGCCGCCGCTCGCGCCGATTTGGAAAAAGCGTTTCCCAATGTGCAGGACAAGAAAGTCCGAATAGACACGGGCATGGAACTGATCGAAATTTACACGGGAACGGGCGATCTGGATAAAGCCGCGGCCACCGTCAACGTCCTGCGCAAGCTCGCGCCCACGAACGAGGCCGTTCTCTACACCGCCTATCGCGTCTATTCTGACCTCACCGCCGAATCGCTGCTCAGCTTGTCCGTAGTCGCTCCCAATTCCGCGCGCATGCATCAAGCCCTCGCGCACGAACTGGCCAAGCGCGGCAAGACGGAAGAAGCCATCCAGAATTATCGCGAAGCTCTAAAGCTCGATCCGCAACTTCCCGGCCTCCACTTCGAACTCGCCGAAATGCTCAGCACGCTCGCGACTCCGGACAGCCTAGCCGAAGCCGAACGCGAATACAAAGCAGCGCTCGAAGCGAATCCCGATGACGAGCAGTCCGAATGTCGCCTAGGCGACATCGCGCTCCGCCGCAACGATGTGAAAGAAGCCTACGACCGCTACGCGCGAGCCGTCCAGCTGCAACCGGGCGATCCCGACGCCAATATCGGCCTCGCCAAAGTTCTGATGACCATGGACCAGCCGCAAAAGGCCCAGCCGCTTCTCGAACACGCCATCCAACTCGACCCCACGAGCGCTGCCGCCCACTTCCGCTTGAGCGCCGTCTACCGCGAGCTCGGCCGCCCCGAGGATGCCAAGCATGAAATCGAGGAATACCAGAAATACAAAGGCATGAAAGAAAAGCTAGAAGAAATTTACCGCGAGATGCGCCCGGATCAGATCGAAGAAGACAGCAACACCGCCAGCCCTCCGAAACAATAGTCAGCTGGCGGTCGCGGAAGGCTGCACGGGCCTCCAAAGCCGGTATCGCGACGGCGCATCGTCTCGGGCAAATTTTCAAAGTTGGCCGAAAAGTAAGACGAGTGTCATCCCGAGCGCAGCGAGGGATCTGCTTTTCACTCGAAGCGCCAACGTTTCGCCGGCTCTTACTCTTTGACTTGGATCGCACGCCGCGAATCACAGGAAGTCGGTTTAGAGAGCATCGCGATGATCAAAACGCTTATCCTCACTGCAGCGCTGTTGTCGTCGACGTTTTCGCTCTCCGCCCAAACCTCGTATTACCCATCCCGCCTAGACGATCCCAAAGCAATCTACCTGACGCCCGAAAATTTCGCCGTAAAAGCCGACGGCATCGCCGACGACTCCGCCGCCCTCCAGCAAGCCATCAACAAAGTTCAGGAAACCACGAACCAGGGAATTCTCTTCATCCCAGCGGGCCGCTACCGCCTCGCCACCACAATCTATATTTGGCCCGGAATCCGGCTGATCGGCTACGGCGCCACACGCCCCGTCTTCCTGCTGGGCGCAAACACGCCGGGATTTCAGCAAGGCCCAACCTACATGATATTTTTCGCCGGCAAACGGCCGCAGGGCGACGCTCCGCCGCCCGACGCCAGCCCCGGCACGTTCTATTCCGCCATCAGCAATATTGATATCGAAATTCAGGATGGCAATCCCGGCGCCGTCGGAGTCCGCGCGCACTACGCCCAGCACTGTTTCCTCGCGCACATGGATTTCCGCATCGGTTCCGGCCTCGCCGGAATCAAGGATGGCGGCAACGTCGCGCAAGACGTCCATTTCCACGGCGGCCAATACGGCATCTGGACGCGCAAGCCTTCTCCCGGATGGCAATTCACCATCATTGATGCCACTTTCGAAGGCCAGCGCGAAGCCGCCATCCGCGAGCACGAAGCGGGCCTCACTCTCATCCGCCCGCAATTCAAAAATGTCCCCACCGCGGTTGCAATTGACCCGCACTATTCCGATGAGCTCTGGATCAAAGACGCCCGCATGGAAAACATTTCCGGTCCCGCGGTAATCATCAGCAACGAATACAACGCGCATAATGAAATCAATATGGAAAACGTTGTCTGCAGCCACGTTCCCGTCTTCGCGCAGTATCGCGAAAGCGGAAAACAGGTCGCAGCCCCCGCGGAAATGTATGCCGTGAAAGCTTTCTCTCACGGCCTTCACTATGACGATCTCGGCGCCACCGGCGCAATTCAGGACGTCTACGATACCGCTCCACTCAGCGCGTTGCCATCGCCAGTGCAGTCGGACATCCTCTCGCTCCCGCCGATGGATACCTGGGTGAACATCCGCACGCTCGGTGCGCGCGGAGACGGCATCGCCGACGACACCGACGCCCTCCGCAAAGCGATCGCCGAGAACCGCACGATTTATTTCCCATCGGGCCAATATCGTGTCACCGACACCATCACGTTAAAGCCGGACACGATTTTCATCGGCCTGCAACCCAGCGTCACCCGAATCATCCTCGCCGACGGCACCGCGGCGTTTCAAGGTGTCGGCAGTCCGAAGCCGCTCCTCGAAACTCCCAAGGACGGAACGAATATCGTCACCGGTATCGGCCTCTACACCAACGGCATCAATCCACGCGCTGTCGCCGCGAAATGGATGGCCGGCACAAATTCCATGATGAACGACGTGCGCTTCCTCGGCGGCCACGGCACGGTAGACCCGAACGACACGGCCGCGGAAGCTTCGAACAATTGGAAGCTGATTTACAACAACACGCACACGGCCGATCCCGATATAAAGCGCCGCTGGGAGGGCCAATATCCCAGCCTGTGGATCACGAATGGTGGTGGCGGCACATTCGTCGGCCTGTGGACGCCCAGCACGTTCGCGCAAGCCGGTCTCTACATCTCGAACACGTCTACCCCAGGCCGCGTTTACGAACTTTCCAGCGAGCATCATGTCCGCAATGAAGTCGTGCTACAAAACGCCTCCAACTGGCAAATCTACGCGTTGCAGACGGAAGAGGAGCGCGGCGAAGGTGGTTTCGCGCTGCCCCTGGACATCCGCGATTCCAGCAACATCACTTTCGCGAACCTGCACATGTATCGGGTCGTGAGCATGTACCAGCCTTTTCCATACGCGATCAAAGTCACGAATTCGAAAAACATAAATTTTCGCAACGTCCATTGCTACAGCGACAGCAAAGCGTCGTTCGACAATGTGCTGCACGACGAAACCCACAATTTTGATCTGCGCCAACGCGAACTCGCCTGGCTCACAATTTCCGGCAACGCGCCGCAGGTCGAGCCGCCGCAAACATCCGCCGTTCTCGCGGACGGGGCGGCCGTCGAAAAACTCACCAGCGGCTTCTTCAATATCTCCGGCGGCGCCGTAGATAGCTCCGGCAACCTCTATTTCGTGGACGCGCACAAGCAAACGATCTACCGCTGGACCACCGCGACGCATCAATTGTCCGTGGTTCGCGATAATCCCCTCGACCCCGTGCAACTCTTCTTCGATAAATCCGGCGACTTGATGGTGATTTCTTACGCAGGCGACGGCACGGTCTACAGCTTCAAGCCGGATGCGCAGGACGACGACGTCACGCTGCTGAAAGCTCAGCCCGCTGCGCCGCGTCCTGGAATGACGCCCATCCTCCCCGTCGGTGTTTGGCGAAATGAAAACGATTTTCTCGAAGCCGGCCCGCAGAAGAAGCCTTACCAATACATATCGCCTGACGGCACTACGTTCCTCCCCGCAGGAAACGATTTCGTAAGCGGTGAGCTGTATTACGGCACAAAACTGAACGACCTACTGCGCGCTTTCGGCATGGGCGCTGCCGTCGAAGGCCAGCCGTTCTACGTTTCCAACGAGTCCGAAGAAAAAACTTACGTCACCAAGATCGCGGATGACGGCACGATCACCGATCCGAAGCTCTTCGTCGAACAGGGCGGGGAAAGCCTCGCGACAGACGATCACGGCAACGTCTACATCGCCGCCGGCCAGGTCTTCGTCTGCAACCCGGCCGGAAGTCTGATCGCGACAATTGACGTCCCGGAGCGCCCATCGCAAATACTATTCGGCGGCGCTGACCGCAGCACCCTGTTCATTCTCGCGCGCAGCTCTCTCTACGCAGTCCACACGCGCTTTAGAGATCGTTAACACGAGCTGGCGGGGCAACGGAAATTGTGGTGTAAGAGCTGTTGAGAAAGTTTGAGTCTCTGTGGCTCTTGTTGAGAGAGCATGAGGCTTTGTGGGTCGCGGCTTTAACCGCGACATTAAGCGTCCGCAATACTCAGGGGCTTTAGCCCCTGAAGTTCCCGCAACTCTGTCCTTTAGCAGGCAGCCAAAGGAGAGCACGGTGACAAACGCACCCACTCGACGCGATTTTCTAGGAATTTCATCAATAGCCCTGGCAGCAGGAATCGCTCCCAAAGATTTCGTCGGATCACCAACCGCCCCGCCTGGCAACACGAGCACCTCTCCCGCCGCCGGCTCGGAAATTTCCGTCTGGGTCACATCCGGCGACGACCGCTTCGCCGCCGCCCCGCACGTCACCTGGGCATCCGCGCCGGCAACCAGCAGCGCGAATGAAATCATTCTCAACCCAGGCACAAAGTTCCAGGAGATATTGGGCTTCGGCGGCGCGTTCACAGACGCCACTTGCTACATGTTCAACCAACTCCCGGCTCCGGCGCGCGAGCAGTTGTTTCACGAGATGTTCCATCCCTCCGAGATGGGTCTCAACGTTCATCGCACCTGTATCGGCTCGAGCGACTACTCCACGAAAGTTTACAGCTTCGATGACGGCGACGCCGATCCCAGCCTCGCTCGATTCTCGATTGACCATGACCGCCAATACATCCTTCCCATCCTGCGCCAGGCTCGCCAGGTGAATCCCGATCTATTCCTCTTCTCCTCTCCATGGAGTCCCCCGGGCTGGATGAAACTAAACAATTCGATGCTCGGCGGTTGTATGCGCAATTCCTATTTTGACGTTTACGCGCAGTACATCCTGAAGTTTCTGCAAGGTTACGCAGCCGAAGGCGTGCCTATCCAAGCGGTCACATCGCAGAATGAAGTGGACACGGATCAGGATGGCCACATGCCCGCCTGCAGTTGGCCGCAGGAGTATGAAATTCATTTCGTGAGCAGCCATCTGGGGCCTCTTCTGGAAAGCAGCGGCACGGCGACAAAAATCTGGATCCTCGATCACAATTACAATTTATGGGGACGTGTCGTCTGCTCGCTCGAGGACGAAAAGCTTCGCCGGTACTGCAACTCAGTGGCCTGGCACGGCTATGTCGGCACTCCTGACATGATGAGCAGGGTTCAAGACGCTTATCCGGAAGTACACATGCATTGGACCGAAGGCGGGCCGGACTATAAAGATCCCCACTATTCGAATGATTGGTGCAAGTGGGGCGGCACCTTCACCGATATCCTGCGCAATTGGTGTCGCTCGATCACGTCATGGAACCTGGCGCTCGATGAGAAAGGCAGGCCCAATGTAGGGCCGTTCTCCTGCGGCGGCGTCGTAACCATCAATTCGCAAACGAAAGAAATCTCGAAGAGCGGACAATACTGGGCGTTCGCCCACTACTCCCGCGTGATCCGCCCTGGCGGGCGCCGCTTCGATTCGCAAAGCGCATCCAAAGACGTCCAGCACGTAGCAGTAGAAAATCCCGACGGCCGGCAAGTGCTCGTAGTCACCAATCCCGGCGCAGCTCGCACCATCGAACTGCGCGTCGCAAACATGTCCGCCACGGTGCCGCTAAAAGCCGATTCGCTAACGACGCTGCTCTGGAAATAACAGCATCGAGCATCGCGGCGCGTGCCTGGTGGTAGGCGTGCGTCCCGCCGGCTCGTTGCTTTTGGCTTTGACTTTGTAGCGGCGCACTTCAGTGCGCCATCGGTGTTGCGCCACGGAGCGGCGGTGGCATAAAGACCGCAGCAGCGGCGCTACCTTCCAGTTCTGGCTTTTGTAGCGGCGGCCTTGAGGTCGGCACCTTTAGATTTGCGATTCCAAGCTTCCTGTACAGAGGGAAGGGCGGGACTTCAGTCCCGCCGTAAGCGCATCGCAATACGCGGGGCTTTAGCCCCGGAAGCCGCGCCTTTCAATCTTGGCGAGACGCTTACGACTGGACATTTAGTAAGCTCAAGTGGTCGGGAAAATAAATCGCAATCGAGGCCGAACAGAAATGCCTCAATTCGCAAAAATAATCTGCTTCGCCACTCTCATGTTGTTCGCATTCGCCGTGCTTCCCAGCCCGGCAGCAGCACAAAACGAAGTAAAAACCGAAAGCGGCATCGTCTCCGGCACTCTCGACACCGAGGGCACCGTCCGCATGTTCAAAGGCATCCCCTTCGCCGCGCCACCGATCGGCGAACTCCGCTGGAAAGCTCCGCAACCCCCGCTATCCTGGCAGGGTATCCGCCCCGCCGACAAATTCGGCCCCGCCTGCATGCAAACCGACGTCTACGGTGACATTCACTTTCGCGACGTTCAGCCCAGCGAAGATTGCCTGAATCTCACCATCTGGCTCCCCGCGCATCCCGCGCAAGCGAAACTTCCCGTGATCGTCTGGTTCTACGGCGGCGGTTTCGTCGCCGGTAGCAATTCCGAGCCCCGCTATGACGGCGAGAATCTCGCCAAAAAAGGCGTCATCATCGTCAGCCCCAATTATCGCCTCGGCGTCTTCGGATTTTTCTCCCATCCGGAGCTGGCGAAGGAATCCGAGCACCACGCTTCCGGCAATTACGGACTGCTGGATCAAGTCGCCGCCTTGCATTGGGTGCTCCGCAATATTTCCGCATTCGGCGGAGACCCGCATAACATCACCATCGCCGGTGAATCCGCAGGTTCTCTCTCGGTGAGCGCGCTGATGGCCTCGCCGCTCTCGAAAGACCTTTTTCAAAAAGCCATCGGCGAAAGCGGCGCTTTCTTTCCCAGCAGACCGACCGGCGGCATGCAACTGAAGCGGCTCGCCGAAACCGAAAAGTTCGGAGTGAAATTCGCCGAATCACTCGGGGCAAACTCTCTGACGGAATTGCGCGCCAAACCCGCCAATGACGTGCTGCAAGCTGCGGCGCAGCACAACAAGGGCTTCGACTTTCATCCAAACGTTGACGGCTACTTCCTGACCACCGACGTGCGCACCATTTACGAAAAAGGCGCGCAAAGCCACGTTCCGCTCCTCGCCGGCTGGAATGCTGACGAAAACAAAACGTCCGTCCTCCTCGCTCCGCAAAGACCCACGGCGAAAAGTTTTGCGGATGAAGCCCAGGCACGCTTCGGTGACGAAGCACCGGAGTTTCTGAAGCTCTACCCGGCCGCCACCGACCAGCAAGCCTTGCTTTCGGCCGAAGCTTTAGCGGGTGACGACTTCATCGCCTTCTCCACCTGGAAATGGACCGACATCCAGGCCAAAACCGGCGACGCGCCCGTCTACCAATACCACTTTGAGCAGATTCCAGCGGTGAAACCCGGCAAGATGATCGGATCGTTTCCGGCCAGCGAAGCAGGCGCGAGGCACGCCGGCGAAATCGAATACGTTTTCGAGACGTTGAAATTGGAGGAAGGAGTGCCGTGGACCGCAGCCGACTTTAAAGTTTCCGAAGAGATGGCATCTTACTGGACGAATTTCGCAAAGATCGGCAATCCCAATGGCGATGAATTGCCGAAATGGCCGCCATACGCAAGCCAAGACGGCTATCAAGTGATGCACCTGACAGGCGAAGGGCAGGGCAGCCACGCAGCCAAAGATGCCCGACAGCGCGCCCGCTGCGAATTTCTCGACGCGCATTCCGGCAGCTAAGCCGCGGCGCATTGAGCCATGGATATTGGCATCACTCCTAAATCGTCATTTTTCTTTTGACGTAATCGCTTTTCGCATCTCTAATACCCTTCGAGCCAGTGCCGGCTCGTTCGCCATCGCCAAAGAGTAGGGAGGTCGTTCAATGAGGCAATCGCGCCGACTCAAACGCGCATGTTGCATGCCGCTGTTGCTTGCTCTCGCGCTGCTTCTGGTTCACGGAGACAGCACGGCGACCGCCGCGCCCAGCCAATCCCCGTCTCCCGCGCAATCCGCCGCGCCCCCCGAGCAACTCACTCCCGATACCCAAGCCTGGCTGCGCACCACCATTCAAACCGGAAATCTCGCAGACCTCCGCTGGCCCGATTTCAGCGACTACACCAAACTGCTCCAGGAATTCTACGGCTCCTACGGTTACGCGCTCCCGTGGGTGCGCGGCATGCAAGCGACTCCGCAAGCGCAGCAAATCATTGCGGTGCTCGTTCAAGCGGATCAAAAGGGCTTGAACGCCGAAGATTACGACGCCTCGCGCTGGGCCGACCGCCTCGCGAAACTCCGCCCCGCGACGCCGCAGCCCTCTGAGGCGGACGCGGCTCGCTTCGACGTAGCGCTCACGGTTTGCATCATGCGCTACATCTCGGACCTGCACATCGGCAAGGTAAATCCAAAACATTTCGAATTCGGTTTCGATATCCAGGCCAAGAAATACGATCTGCCGCAATTCCTGAAAGAAGATGTCGTGGATGCTGCGAACGTCGCAAACATCCTCGTGCAAGTGGAGCCGCCGTACCCGGGCTATCGCCGAACCATCCAGGCTCTCGACACCTACCTCGATCTCGCCAAGAAATACAATGGCAAGCCGCTTCCGGCCGTCGCGAAAACTGTCGCTCCAGGCGATTCCTACGCCGGCGTGCCCCAATTGGCCGTCCTGCTGCCACTACTCGGAGACTTGCCGGAGAACGCTAACGTGCCGGCGGACAGCATCGTCTATCAAGGGCCGCTGGTAGACGCCGTTAAGAGTTTTCAGAATCGCCACGGCCGCACTCCCGACGGGCGCATCGGCACGCAAACTCTCGCCGACCTTAACGTCCCGCTAGCCACCCGCGTCCGCCAGATGCAATTGACCCTCGAACGCTGGCGCTGGCTACCTCTCTCCTACAACTCCGCGCCGATCGTCGTGAACATCCCAGAATTTCGCCTGCGCGCGTACGATGAGAATTTCCGTGTCGCTCTCACCATGAATGTCGTCGTCGGCAAAGCATACGACCACAGCACTCCGGTATTCGAAGACAGCATGGCCTACGTCGTCTTCCGCCCCTATTGGAACGTTCCATACTCGATCGCGAAATCGGAAATGTTTTCGAAGATCGCTCGCGATCCCGATTACCTAACGAAAAGGGGTTTTGAGGTGGTGAACGGCCGGCAGCAACCCATCGCGCCAGGCCCGCTTTCCAGCGATGATCTCGCGCAGCTCCGGGCGGGGAAACTGTTCATCCGGCAACTTCCCGGTCCGAAAAACTCACTGGGACTGGTGAAGTTTATTTTCCCGAATGACTACAGCGTCTACATGCACGATTCGCCCGAGCAGCAATTGTTCTCGCGCTCGCGCCGGGATTTCAGTCACGGCTGCATTCGCCTGGAACGCCCGGCCGACCTCGCCGTTTGGGTGCTGCGCAATAATCCCAGCTGGACCGCGGAGAAGGTTCGCGCAGCGATGACTGGCGGCACTGGCAACCAACAAGTAAATCTGACGCGTCCAGTCCCGGTCCTGATCGTCTATGGCACAGTGATTGTCGGAGTCGACGGAACAGTTCACTTTTACGACGACATTTACGGACACGACGCCTCCCTGGAGAAAGTCCTCGATAAGGGATATCCGTATCCCGGATAGACTGCAGCTGCGCCCGCCTTTGACTTGCATTTGTAGCGGCGCACTTCAGCGCGCCATCCATGTCGGGTCAACAAACGACGGTGGGTCAAACTGAGGATCGTTACCGCTTCTAATCCCCGCTCATCAAATCGGCAGGGCACTCAAAACACCACTGGCGTACGCGCCCAGTATCCACGTGGATGAAATCCGAATGAGGATAATACCCCACGCCGCCGCGCCGCAGCGCCAAAGCCGCTTCGCGCAATTTCAACGTATTGATCCCGGGCATCCGCAGGTCAATCGCTTCCGCCTGAATGTGCAGACTATGCTTCGCAACGCCGGTAGTATGCGCGCGCAGAGATTCATTAGTCGTCGGCGTGCGGTACCCGCAAACGATCTCTATCTCGCCGCCCGGATGCCCCACCGCCGCCGTAAGGTCGGAAAGAACATCGTACAAACGCGGATCGAAATGCCGCACGTCACCGGTTACGTGGTCGCGCAAAAAATAATCCAGCTTCGCCAAAGCCTCAGGGAGGTACTCGTCGCCGCGCCGGTAAACAATATCGATCCGCTCGGCAGTGTGCGTGTTGTAAAGCACCAAACGATGCTCCAAGCCCTGCCGCCCCACGGCCGGCGTCGCCGCGACAGACACCTCGCGCGGTTGCGCAGACCCAGCCCCACCCGATTGCGCCGAGGCAACCGCCTGCATCCGCGGCAGAAGTGCGCCAGACGCAAATAGCACCAGCGCTGCGCCAGAAATCACAAGACTTCGCAATACTTTTTTCAACGCATCCATACGATTTATCCTCATAAAATGTTAACACAATCCACGTTTTCCCCGAACCGAGCCAGTCCAAAGAGTCACGATGTCAATCAGCTGTTCGCATCTCACGGCCCAAATCCGCGAATTGCATCAGCACGCGCCCTGGGTGTAAGTTATCGGTCGCTCAGTAATCCAATCACAATGTCCCGCCTAAGAGGAGGCCCGTCGTGCGAAGCCTGGTGTATTGGACCCTGATAATTGCCCTTGCGGCTATAGCGCCCCCATCGTACGGTCAGGATCCAAGATCCGAAATCCTCAAGCGTCTCAATGCCGAATTCACTCGCACCAAGGTAACTACCGACCGCACCGACATTGTCACCGCCGGCTCCGTTCTCGTCCTCCACAAAGACGGCCTGGTCATGGCCGCCGTCGAGGCGATCGCTCCTCCCCCCAACACCTATAAGAACGGCACAATTTCCATGGGTTTCGGCGCCAATATGGCATGGGGCATGGAACTCGCGCCCGCCAATCAACAGCCCGCCAGTATCGCGCAGCGCAAATTCGTCACCGGCGAAAAATTTTGGGTCACCGAGTTTCTCGTGAAACAGGACGGAGCCTATTTGGTATTCGTCAGCGATCCCTATAACGACGTCCGTTACTACGGCCAGCTGAAATTTCCGTTCCCGAAAAATGGCACTCCCAACGCCGACGAGGTCATGAAGTCCATCGAAGAAGTAGTCACAGTAGACGCCCCGGCCGATCAACCCGCCGCCGATAATTCCGCGCCGCCAGCGCAGCAGCCCGACCAATCGGTTCCAGCCGCGGCCGCCGCAGCCCCCGCCCCCGCCCCCGCGCCCCAGACTATCTCGCTGGGCCAAACGACGGATCAGGTAGTCGCCATCCTCGGCCAACCCCAAAAAATCGTAAACCTGGGCGCCAAGCAAATGTACTTCTACCCAGACATGAAAGTAATCTTTACCAGCGGCAAAGTCTCAGACGTCAAATAGCGCCGTCACGGGAGCCATCGGGGCCAAGCGAGATCGCGACTAGCCGTTCACCTATCACCACTCACTAATCACGTACATTTCAAAAGTAATTCACAGCCGGGAAGGTCACAAGAGTGGCGCGCCCGGAGAGGTTCGAACTCCCGACCTTGTGCTCCGGAGGCACACGCTCTATCCATCTGAGCTACGGGCGCGCAGTCAGCATCGCGCGGAGTTTCCCGGACTGCTTGCTAAACGAAGATACTCGCTCGCCATCACGAATCGCTCAACGAGCGTCAGTGCGTTCATTTTACCTTGCTTCCAGAACACTGGCAAAAGCAATCCAGCAACAGAACCCGGTTCAAGCGCAGTAAAAAAACTCGCGCTCAGTTCCCCCGCGCCAGATTCCTCACCTGCTTGGCCAGCTTTTCGATCTGCTCCGCCTTTTGCATCATCGGCAACGACAACACGTTCGCCGAATCCGTCTTCTCCACTTCCTTCTTCAAATCGCTCGCCAAATCGTAAAGCTTTTCCACGTCGTCGTGAATCTGCTGATTATTCGCCTTCAGGATCTTCGCCTCATCAATCTTGGGCCCATTATCGGGGAAGGGATCGTTAGGATTGTGCGGCCCCGGCATCGGCACCGGCATCGGATTTTGCGGATTCTGTTGGCCCTGCATTTGCGCGAATGCACGAATGCCGAGCAGCGCGAGCGGCGCTGCCATCGCCCACGCCATTACCTGCAATACAAAAGTTCGCTTTTTGAAGTCCATGATACGTGCTCCCATTCACAACTCGCGGCCAAGCCCTCCGCTTCCACAGCGCTTGGTACCACACCCTCGGTGGTATAATTCCGCTCGCTTTATCTTATGACTGATTCCTTCTCACGGTGGCTGGAATTTGTAGGGAAGACCGGGCTGCGCCTCGGCGTTATCCTCATCTTCGCCCTGTTCCTCGCGCGCCTGCTCAAAGCGGTCACCGCTCGCCTGGTACAAATCTCCAAAGCCCAATCGCGCGCCGGCCAGATGCGCGAGCAACAAACCCGCACCATGGCCGGCCTGCTCTACAGCATCGGCACCACCATCATCGCAATCGTCGCGATTCTGATGGGCTTCGAGGTGCTCAATTTTGACATCGCCCCCGCCCTCGCCACCGCCGGCCTCGCCAGCGTCGCCATCGCTTTCGGCGCGCAAAGCCTGCTGAAAGACTTCATTAACGGCTTCTTCATCGTTTTCGAAGACCAATACGTCGTCGGCGATCTAATTCAGGTGAATTCCGAAATCGGCCGCGTCGAACATCTTACGCTGCGCCGCACCGTAGTGCGCAATGCCGCTGGCGCGATGGTCACCATCCCCAATAGCCTCGTAGGACAAGTCGCTAACCTCAGCCGCGATTGGTCCCAAGCATTCGTGGACGTCACTGTTCCCGCTGAAGAAATGGTCGGCCGCGCCCTCGCCACTCTGGAAAAAATCGCGGGCGATTTTCGCAATGATGCCGATTGGACTCCGGCCATCGTAGACGGCCCCCGCGTTCTCGGCGTCGAATCCCTCTCGCTGGACGGCACGGTGATCCGCTTGCAAGTGCGCACCATCCTGAATCGCAAAGAGGACGTCGCGCGCGAGCTTCGCCGCCGCATAAAAATGGGCTTCGAACAATCCCGCATCCCGCTCAGCTACACGCACAAAGTCACACTGCAAGGCGAATTGCCGCAGCCCGCAGAGACCCAATAAATTCCGCCAACCCAATCCGTCACACCGGGAGGAAGCACCCCATGGGAGAAGTCACACACGAGCAGGTAAACCTGATGCTTCGCCTCTACGACATTCGTCGCGAGCCGCGCCTGCGCGAAGCGCGCGACTGGTTCATTCGCGAATTCACGCCGGCCTCGGGCGAGGACGCGCAGAAGCTCGCGCCTCCCAATTCGCAGGAAAACGCATTCATGCGCATGGTCCTGGGCTACTGGGATATGGTCGCGAACATCGTCAATCGCGGCCTGATAGACGAAGAATTCTTCTTCGAAAACACCAACGAGCAATGGGTCGCGTGGGAACGCGCGAAGCCGGCCATTCTCGCCTGGCGAGAGAGTCTCCACAATCCCACCCTGTTCGCGTCGCTCGAAGAACACTGCAAGCGCCTCGACGCTTGGCGCGAAAAGCGCGCGCCAGGCAGTTCCCAGACGATGCGCCAGATGCTCGCGCAGAAGCAACAAACCGCGCAAAAGTCCTGAATCTTCAGACCGTTCTCACGCCCGCCTACTCCCACGGTGCCAGTCGCAATATCCCCTTGCTTCGCTGGAATTTTGCTAGGCGTCGCTCCGGACTTGTGATAATTTTCTGCCCGATCCCGCAAGCCTCACCCAAAGGAATTTTAGCGACCTGGACAACTTCGGCCTGTGGCGAAGCGCCGCCGAAGCTGCCGGGAAGGGAATATGCAAATGAACTCCCGCCATCCGTTTTTCTCTGTGCTCGCAATCCTGATCTGCCTTCCTCTCGTGATTCCCGCGGACCTCGCCGCGCAAACCGCGCAGCCCGACCACGCCGGCAAGATCACTGCAGTGCTGCCGATCGTCAATTTAATTCGCGGCACACAGCAGAGCGCTGCTTCGACTTCCGAGGAAGTTTTCTGGGGTGATGTGCTCAATACGGGACATCTCGCACGCGCGCGCGTCGCGCTCGATGACGGCTCGGTTCTCAGCGTCGGTTCGGATACGAACCTCGCCATCGCCAAGCATGACGCCACCCAACAGCAAACGGATCTCGATCTCAACTACGGACGCGTCCGCGCTCGCGCCGCCGCGCTCGTTAAGCCTAACGCCCATTTTCGCGTGCGCACCCCCGTGGGCGTCGCCGGAGTCGTCGGCACGGAGATAGCCGTCATCTTCGATCCCAGTGCTGGCACCATGCAGGTCGTTTGTCTCGAAGGAACCTGCCAGATCTGTGACGCCGCCGGAAATTGCGTCACCCTGAAAGGCGGGCAGCAATCGTCGGTACACGGCAACCAAGCGCCTACGCAGCCTACGCCGGCCACGCCCATGAACGTCACTGACGCCGTAAATTCCACGAATGCCACTGGAGCAACAGGACTCGGCGGAGGAATCGGTGCGGCGGGAGTGACAGCCATCGGCGTAGGTGCGGCAGTCGCGGCAACGGTCGCTACGGTGGTGGTGCGCTCGGTAAGCAAGACGCCCACGTGCCCCGCGCCCACAGCGGCCGAAGCAGCCCACGTAGTTCCGGAAGCAAGCTGCGCAGCCCGCAGCAAAGGCGCGTTTGGCAGAGCCCCCGGCCAACGCCCCTAAATCCTGCAATTGCCCTCGCGATATTGCCTGAGGCTACGGGTGCGTCTGCATCGTAAGCGAACGAATTGACGCCAGCCGCTCGTCCATATCCGCGGCTTCCTTTGTGCGTCCCAGCGTCCGCAGGGTCTGCGCTTCCTTGTCCAACGTCCCTGCCAGTTGCGGGCTGTTAGGTCCGAATTGTTTTTCGAGCACCGTAATCAACTGGCGCTCGCAAGGTTCGAGCTTTTCGGGTTTGCCCCACTTGTCGTACATCGAGCAAACGCTCGCCAGTGGTATCAGCAATCCGACTCCATCGTGGCCGTAGAGCGATTCGTCAATATTCAGCGCCCGCAAGAGATACGGTTCGGCTTTGGCGTAATCGCCTTGCACTGTGTAAACGACCGCTGCGTTCACCAGGCTGGAAGCCACTCGGTCGCTGCCTTCACCAAAAACTTTTTCGTTCAGGTCCACCGCGCGAAAGAAGAAATTCTCGGCGCCGGCATAATCGTGTTGCCTCAGCGCATTACGCCCCAGCGATTGCAGAGGTGCTGCGAGGTTTGCGGATTGCGGGCCGTAAAGTTCCTCCGCGACTTTGAGTTCGCGCTCGAAAGCCGCTTCGGCAGCCGCTGGATCATGCGCCATGGATCCATTGCCCACATTGTCGAGCGCCGTCAAAAGGCGTGAGTCGTGCGGCTGCATTTTATCCGCAAGCACCACTGCCTGTTTATAGTCCTCGAGCGCTACATCGAAATGCCGCTGCGTGAGCTCCCGCATGCCAGCTTGCATGGCGGCATCGAGCTGTTCCGAAAGGCTCGGCGCGGCTTCGGCCGCTCGCACCCGGCCTTCCAGTTCCGCCGCTTCGGAGGCTTTGCCCGCGGCCTTTAACGCGGCGATATGCTCCTTCAATCGCGCCTGCGCTTTCTCGTACTCCGTTTCCGGAACGGGATCATCCGTACGAATCACTTTCGTTCGCAGATCAATGCTCGCATCCAGCAAAGCGGCCTTGTGGTATTGGTCAATCGCCGCCGGCCAATCTCCCTTCTTTTCGAGCGCCCCAGCCAATTTCAATTCGACCTGCGGGTCGGACGGTTCAAGCGCCACTGCCTGCTTGAATTCGCTGATAGCCCCATCAATATTCCCGGAAGCTTCCAAAGCTTGCGCATACAAATCAACCACCATCGGGTCGCTAGGCGCAAGTTCCTCGCTCTGCTGCAATTCGCTGAGCGCGGAAGGATAATCTTTCTTTTCCAGCAGCAGCACCCGGCCCGCCCCGTAATGCGCGCTGTATGAGTTATTGTCCAGTCCCTCCGCACGGCGGAATTCCACGAGCGCCTCATCGTATTTCTTTTCGGTTGATAGCACTTCACCCAAGCCCACATGCGGCGCTGCATCAGACGGATCCAACTGCGCCGCCAGCGTGTATTCGGCCTCGGCGCCTTTCAAGTCCCAGGTCCTGTAAAGCGCCGATGCCAAACAGCGGTGGCACATTTGCGCGCCGGGATAAAGCTTTTCCAATGCGCGGAACTCCAACACCGCCTCTGCGGCGAACCCATGATTCAAGAGTCCCGCAGCCAGATTCTGCCGCGCGTCATAGCGCATCGGAGCCAGACGGATCGCTTCTCGGTACTCGCGAAGACTCGACTGAAAATCCCCGACATGGTCGAACGCCAATCCCAGGTTATAGTGCGCGTCTACGTCGCTCGGATCCAGCACCAGATCCTTCTGGTATTGCTCGATGCTCCCGCGCCAATCGCCCTTGTAAGCCAGCATGATGGCCATGTCCAGGTGCGCCGCCGCGTAATCGGGTTTAAGTCGCAAGGCCTCGTCGTACTCGAGTTGCGCCGCGTCGAATTTTCGCATTGTCGCGAGGGCCAATCCCGCGTTCTTGTGTGCTTCCGCGTTATCCGGCGTCAACGCCAGCGCCGCCTTCGCCTCGCGCAGCCCATCGTCGGGCTGCTCCAGACGGTAGTAGAGGAAGCTCAGTTTCGTGTGCGCCTCGGGAAAATTCGCATCTTGCCGCAATACTTCGGTATATACTCTCGCCGCCTCGTCCCAGCGCTGCTGCGCGCGCAGCAACTGACCCATCACGAATCCGGCTTCAGAACTCTGAAAGTTGGCCGTAAGCACCGCATTCAATTCCTTGGCTGCATCGGAATAATTGTTTTCCTTCATCAATTTTCCCGCGTTGGCCAGATGCTCCACCGTCTCGGGATTTGGCGCCGCCTGTCCGCTCGCTGGCGGCATTGTTTTCGCCGAGTCAAGCGCCGCCAAAATTCCGGGATCGCCACCCGCTTTTTCGATCTGCGCGCGGTACGCGGCATCCACATGGAAGCTCAAGCCTCGCTGACGGATACCAGCCATGATGTTCTCCGGCAGGGCGGCGCCTACCACCAATGCCATCAGTTCGCTTTGACTGAGCGGCCCGCGCGGTTCCGCGGCGCGCGCGCCACAAGAGCAAATGGAAACACACACGAAGAGCACAAGCAAAGACACGGTAAGCTTCGTCATCGGGGCCCCCAAAGGAATGCCGATGATTGGTTTTACCCGTTAACTACTAAAAGTTCACTGGTACGGAAGTACTAACACAGAAGTGTTGTTGCCAAAGAAGAACGCCCTTGGCCGGCGAACTGCCTTTGTAGCGGCGCACTTTAGTGCGCCATCGGTGTTGCGGCAAGCACCGATGGTACCCGCAGCTCCGTGCCGGACGCCAACTCGCGACAACTACTCTTGCGCCGGAGCATCCGCAGGCGCGTAAATCAGCACGCTGCGGCCGGGAACTCCCGAAGGCAATCGCCGCAATGTGTAGTAAAACGGTCGAGGCCCTTTTTTCACCGTGGATGCCTCCAACCGGTAATAAGCATCCTCGAAACGCACCGTGCGCGGCGGAACCCACTCCTGTTTGCGGTGCGAAGCGCGAATTTCCATCAGTTCTATGTCGCCTTCCGTCCGGAAATGCAATTCGTCCGATTCGGGGACGCCGCGCAACTTCAATATCGCCTCGCGCAACGCATCCAAAAATGAACGCGCGTTGCCCGCCGCGCCCCCGGCTTCCGGGAGGTGTAGCGTATTCCGCGGCCGAAATGGGCGCACCAATATAAAGTCGAGCACACCCAGCGGAAGAATTCCCAGGCTCTCCTCGCTGAACGCCGCGGCCAAAAAGCGCACCATTCCTTCCAGAATCAGGTAACCCAGCAGCAACGTGAGCGGGTGCGTCATCCACACCATCAGCGCTACAGATCCAATTTCCTGTACCGTAACATTCGGCCCGAGTTTTCCATCCAGCGCTCTCGATACCGCCGTGTCCACCCAGGTGGACATCGCATACATATACCAATATCCCACCGCCACCAGGGCCGCCAACGATTCTCCTAGCCCGCTGACGGAGCCCGCTCGTCCCCACGGCAAATTTTCGGCAAATGGCAGCGAGTCGCGCCAAGGTCGCGGCAGGAGCGCCAAAATCGGTCCAATGAGGTAATTCCACATGAGAGGGACAAACCAAATCGTAAGCAGCCCCAGCACTTGCCAGAACATAATTTTACATGTGACGTCGTGAATTGGTAATGATGCGAAGTAGCTGACCTGCGACCGCAGAGTTGGCGGCTGCGCTCGCGACCCAGAGCCGGGTCTTGTAGCGGCAAACTTCAGTGCGCCATCCGTGTCACGGCACAAGTCGCTGGCGGTCCCAAGACCGCCACCACAAGATCCACTTACACCAACACTTGATTCAGCAGCTGCCCCACAGCCCGTTGCGCTTCCAGAATCGAACTGCGGTGATCCATAATCCCGGCCAAATCCGTATTGGCAAACGCAATCCTGCCAAACGGCGCAGTTCGCAACACCTCGCTCGGCCCAGGCTTGCCGTCTCTCCCGAAGAAAAATCCCGGCTGCGGATTCAAATATGCGTGGCCCCAGCGATTCAAAATAATCCCCGCGATGTCCCGCCGCGCATCGAACCCCGCCGCGCCAAACATTTCCGTGAACTGCTGCCGGATTTGCCGTTCGTATTCGCGAAACGAAGTGGCCAGCAATTCTCCGCGCCCGCGATACCCCTGCTCCGCCACCGGCAAGTCCGGATACGAAAAAAGAATTTTCAGGTTCAGCACGACCGGCGAATCTGGCCCAATCCCAGGCGAATCCGCTCCCATCAAAGCCGTCCTGCGCACTTCAGTATAATTTCCGATGCCGTCAAACCACCGGCAACCGCTGATGCCCATCTTGTAAAGGAATCGCCAATTCCGCAACGCCACGTTCGCCATCATGCAGGGGGAGCGGTAGAACTGCGCGTAAGCCTCGCGCTGCGCAGCGGGAAGATCGCGCACAATATGTTTCGTAGTCCAGCAGCCGCCCGCCATCACCGCCGTCCGCGTCTTCACCCGGTACAGTTTCTTCCCCTGCGCGTAAATGATCGAAACGAACTCCGCTTTCGCCGGATCGCCATCGTGCTCCACCCAGACCGCCGTGGCACCAAGCCGCACGCGGGCCGCGGCACCGTCCTGATCGAGCGTCGAAAAATTCACGCGTCCGTTGCAAACTTCGTCCACGCTATCTGCGCCGGAGATGGCATCCGGAATCAGCGCCTTCATCATCAGCCGCGCAATATCCCCATTCCCGCGCGGAAACATTTGATCGCCATCCTCAGTATCGAGCGGATGCAACATGTCCGCCGCATAATCGGCGTACGCCGACAAAGCATCGGGCCCCAAACCGGATCCGCCGCCTTCCACGGGCGAAAGAAACGTGCGAATCGTCTCGCGGCGGATGCCATAAAGCCGCATCATGTGTTCTTCCAGCGTGATTTGGTCCAGCTGACGCGAGATTTCGTCGCCGTGATACTGCGGCCTCTTTTCCGGGACCGCCGGCCCGCGCCGCCACCGCAGCAGATCCGCGCGTGCAGCATCGGAAATCGGCGCGCCCTGCAATTTCTTGCCCCACGGATCAATCAACCACACGCCCGCGCCGCCGCCGAATTTTGCGCCAAAATAAAATCCATAGGTCGCCGGCTCGCTGCCGACCATATCGTAAGGAGTCTTGCTCAGCGGAATCTCCGGCGCGCCGCCGGCCCAGGATTGATATTGCAGCTTGGGCGTCTTCAGGCCGATCGAATCGTAAAAGCGAGCGATGAAACTGTGCGGATACTGAACGAGATAAACCGCCGAGCCCTGATGCGCCAGCAATCGGTGCCCGCCCACCAGAAATTCGTTGCCCTTGGCTTCGCCGCCAAAAATCGGATGATTATCCAGCACCAGGCACTTGCGCCCGGTTCCCGCCTGCCGCTGAAAGAAAAGCGCCGCGGCTAATCCGCTGATTCCGCCGCCCACCACCACGCAATCGTAGATTTCGCGCGTCTCTATCGCCACGTCCGGAATCTTTTCAAACTCTCCGTCGCGAATCCGATGGCCCGCCTGCACGATTTCGTACGTATTCCCGTTCGACCGGCTGTAATCGCCCACTCCTCCGTACCCGGTCCAATCATCCGCAGAAAGCAGCTGCAAGGGAGACGCGGAAGTCATCAGCAATCCGCCGGAAGCAACCAGCGAAGCATTCAGAAAATCGCGCCGTGAAATCGCCTGATCCATTCCCAACGTTTTGTCTTGTGGCTGATTTTCGTCCGGCTTGGTCTCGTCACTCATGCGCACGTCGGCAGGCTACTCGAGGTAAACAAAGCTACAGGCGGGATGCAAACTGGAGGCGCGGGTGGGAATCGAACCAAGCCTCGTCGTTGATGAGGTGTAAGTTATTGAAAATGCGAAACGCCACATACGACACAACCTCTCGAAACCCTAAAGTGAGGTACGTAGAAGGTACACGAAACCAACGCACGTTGCATTCGAGCAGCATCGGGCAGTTTCGCTCGCTCTTATCCCCTATCCCGTTCCTGCGCTGACGGGCTGGCGGATAGGGGCGCGAAAAAGGGACGACCCTCCGCATCGCTTCTTAACTGTGGCCGCTAATTTCAAAAAGTAGAAATTCGAGAGATCATGTGACATAGAAGCCAGATCTCCGGTTACGGTGTTAATCAGGAGTTGAGGATCAGCTGAGTGGTGAGGCTTTAATCTTTTTCTTCGACAACTTTGAATTTGTGATCAGGCGTGTTGCCGAAAGTTGCGAGAGCCTTCTTCAACGCGTCTTCCGCATCCGACTTCGTGTCAAATTCGAGCGCGGTCGCATCCATGGACGCAGGCGCGTTACGCTTCTGATTTACCACGAGCCGATCTGTCGAACAGAGGTACCCGCCGATTCCTTTGATGACCCACATAGTTGCCTCCGTGCTGCGAATATTACTAAAAACCGTTTAACGCCATCTGGCAAAGTACTCTCGAAGCGCCCGGCAAATCTTTAATCTCTCCACCTTCGCCCGTCGCGACGACGACGCCGAACCTTGCTTCCGTCGCGTTAGCGGTCACCCGCCCGATCTTTGCAACTTTATATATCGCTACGAGCCAACGATCCCCGTCGTTTGCGATGGCGGCAATGTCTGGAAACTTTTTCCGAAACGAAGGCTCTGCAAGTAGCGATCGTCCAGCTTCGTCGCATATTGCAATGCACAACTTAACGTCAGTATCCGATGAATGTCTTACAGTCCAGTGGTAGTGTTTCGTCTCGATTGTATACATCCACTCTGCTCGAATCGGAATTGGTCTAGCTGTAAGGTTCCCGAACTTCCTTGCGACGGCTTCCCATTGGTCGCCTTTCTGTGGAGATTTGGTTCGCTCATCGCGGTTTGCAGTCGTGGCTTTCGGTGTTAGAAGCCAGACGACCCCGGCGGTGAGGACGGTGACACTTGCAGTTGCGGCGAACAATAATTCAGCCGCTTCGACTTCTTTTTTGAGTATGAAGGCAACCACTAACGCAGCAAAAGTCCCGATAGTAGCGACGCCCAACCCGACCACCCAATCATTAGATAACACCCCACGACTCTCGGGAATGTCCCTCTTAGTTTTCATCGGTCTGAACCAGCTACGAATTTTCGCCCAACGCGGGCTTCTATAGCCCTTGCACTTCACAGGACACGAGATGTGAGGGGCCCATTCTCCGACCGTCGTGTAGGTGAGCGGACTGAGCGGCTGACCGAAGACGGGCATCGGTAACCACTCAGCCGTTCCTGTCCTATTGAAGCGAGATTCCATGCACACGGGAATGTGGAGGCGAACTAACTGCAATTGGGCCGGAATCAGCCTGAGGTTCGCACACTTTCTGAACTTTCCGCATTCGAGGAACTTCTCGGCGGAGTTCTTGTAGCCAAAGTTCGTCGGGGGAACGACGGCGTGGTCTGGGTCGAATTTAGCCATTCGGGTTATTGGCTGCTATCGTTTACAGCAGTCGATTTGACGGCGGGTTTTTGACCGACGATCACGTACAAGGCATTCTTTTGAAATCCGCCGACTAGTGTTTTGTCGTTAGGGTCAAACCACGCTTGCTCACTAGATAGTCCAACTTCAGAGAAAGCCTGTCGGATTCTCGGCACCCAGTGCTCCACCAATTTCTCGTCCGAGCCTTTCGTGAAACCTACCCGTATTCCTCGTTTGTTTTCTGTGTCGGCTCCGAACAACGTCTTCCATCCGGCTTTGTTGAATGCCTCTCCAATGTCGTTCGTGAAATCCATGCAATCGTCGGAGCCATTCATACACCAGCCGAACATGATCGTCTGTGGGTCGGCGCTGAGTAATGACCTTAGTTTTTCCTTTTGCACTCCAGTCAGTCGCCGTGGCTCAAGTTGCTTTTGGAGTTGGACACGTGCGAGTCGTTCCGACTCAGCTTCAGCCTTGGACTGTGCCACTGCCTTCTGCGCGTCAGCAATTTGCGCCTCGAAGCCCTTCGACGTAGCCTCGGCTGCTTTAGCCTTAGCATCGGATTCAGATATTTTTGCGTCAAATCCTTTCGCTATCTTTTCTGTCTCAGCGGTTCTTGCGTTAAGTCCGTCTCTTTCGGCAGCCGACGCACGGCTCAAGTCGCTCTCGGCTCCATACTGCTTAAACTCAATCCAAAACTCTCCGAGGACACCGACAGTCACCAATATCGCACCCAACGAATGCCAGATTATTTTCCGCAGTTGGCAGCGTTCAAAAGAGTTTGATTTTAGTCTGGCGACCTTGAGGAGTCCTCGGAATATGAACTGCAACTCCGTCTTGTACTCAACGACAAGCCCTACCGCAACCACCCACGTAAAAAACACTAGAAAAATTCGCAACACCTTGAGCGAATGTTCTATGGCTCCGATGGAGTTGGGCGGGTAAATTGATCCTCTAAGTTGCATTGTTTGAACTGCCGAATCCTATCAGAGAAATCTGGGTTTTTCATTTTATCGGCCACGTTGGGGGGATTGACTTTTGCCAGTGACGATGGGAACACGGTGGAGCGTCAAATCGGCTACTACCGAAGTTCCTCATTTTCACGGCGGCTGAGTCTCCCACTCTCTCCACCATCCAGTCTGCTCAATTCTCCAAGTTGGTTTTAAACGGAGAAAACCCCGCAATTTGACCCTCTTTCGCGATGATTGTCTGATGTCAGCCATGCGCGCAGCGCTCAGTACCGGCAATTCAGGCGAACGTAGTGCGAATTTCTCCGCCGCCTTGGGCGAGGTTCACTTTGGGGATTTCCCCGTCATGCAGGGCCGGATCGACGTAATTTGGGCCGCTTCCGAGCACTTTTCCGGTAAGCGCGTTTACCAGGAGTTGACCATCCGAATGATATGATTCTGACATGGTGCCGGAACAACTAGACGAAATCTTCGCCCAAACCTTGACTGGCGATTACGATGACGAATTGCCGTGGAAAGCCGTCGATACGTTGCGAAGTATAGGTACTCGTCAAGTATTTGAGCGTGCCGCTGAATGGTGTAGTTCAGAAAATCCGCTTAAACGTGCTCGTGGGATAGATGTGCTCGCCCAAATCGGAACGACAGCAGAGCATCCGCACAATAATTTCCCCGACGAATCCTTTCTGATTGTCTCGACGTTAACGCAGCGCGAAAGCGACCCCTTGCCACTGCTGTCCGCAATTCACGCGCTCGGGCATATTGGAAATCCCCTCGCACTGCCATTGGTGATTCAGAATCGTACTCACGAAAGCCCTGAGGTCAGATTTGCGGTGGCTTGCGCATTGGGCAAGTTTGCTGATGACCAACGGGCTGTGCAGGCTTTAATGGGATTGATGCGCGATGCCGATGAGGATGTGCGTGATTGGGCAACGTTCGGTCTAGGTGTCCTTGGAGATGAAGATTCGAGCGAGATTCGGGGCGCGCTATGTAAGCGAATAACCGACCCGAACAGAGATGTACGCGAAGAGGCTATCTTGGCATTGTCCAAACGAAAAGAGCTGAGGGTGGTCCCTGCTCTACTCGCTGAGTTGAATCAACTCGACATCTCCGACAGACTAAAAGATGCAGCGGAGTTATTTCTGGACGACAACGAGCACCGAATTGGCTGGAGCCCGAACGATTACTCTGCGGCACTTAGGAAGCACTTCTCCCTGAGAACCCGCCTAAGTCCTGGTTAGTCGCGTAACCGTCCATTTGAAGTAAAACTTCGCTTTTCCGGCAAGAGCGTTTACCAGGCAAGTCGTTCCGAGAACCCGAATCGCTCCTCTGGAACTGTAGTAGTCTGCAAGAACAGGGCAGCATTTAACGATGGACCTAGAAACCTTTAAACATTGGCTAGCCTCTTATGGAAGCGCATGGACGAGACGCGACCCCGAGGCCGCCGTCTCGCTGTACGCAGACGATGCCACTTATCAAGTGACGCCGTTTGATGAGCCGCTGCGTGGGCGAGCCGCAATCCACGAATATTGGATCGGCGTAACCAGAACGGAAGAAAGAATTCAGTTTGACTACGAGATCGTCGGAATCACTGCTGAGTATGGCGTCGCCAGATGGTGGGCGTCCTTTGTTCGCGTGCCACCCGGCCTAGAGACGAATCTGGACGGCATTTTCCTGATCTCCCTGGATTCGGCGGGGCGCTGTCAGTCCCTTCGCGAGTGGTGGCATAAACGACAGTAGTCCGTCCGCGTTACCCAAGTGTCCGGTTAGGGCTGCCAGCTCAACCGGTCGATGCAACACTATCCAGTGCATTGATTCGACAATGCTGGCGCGGGAGAACCATCTGTTTGGCTGCAATCGGCCAAAACCTAGCCAGGGCAGCGTTCCGGCCGGTCTAACCCTGACCAGCGATTTTAGCTTTTGTTTTCAATGCCAGGCGGGTTCTAGCTTAGTGTTGCGTCGACCCATTGAGATCACCGCGTTAATCAGGACTTGGCTTATTCACGCTCTGACAAATGAGACTTAACTCCCGTAGCAAATTCGTTGTGCCGAGAGCTGGGGAAGCATACGATGTGCGAGCGAGATGGTCTAAATCGGAAATTCCAGTTGAATTACACAATGGGTTGTTTATGACTGAAGCTGAGATTAAGAGCCACCTCGATTCTGCGGAAAAAAGCCCCAAGCAGATTGCCGCCGCAGTGTCAGGTTTGCCGGACAAGATCCTGCGGTACAAATCGTCTCCTGAAAAGTGGTGCGTCCTCGAAATCCTCGGTCACCTTGCCGACGCCGAAATAATCAATGCATACCGCATTCGCCAAATGCTGGCCGACAAAGATCCCGTGATTGCGCCAATCGATCAGGACGCCTGGGCAAAGCACTTGGGATATCTCGAGTGCTCGCCTCCGGAGTTGATAGCTCTCTACGGACTCAACCGCCACGCCACCCTGCAGCTATTGCGGCGATTGAAGGTCGAAGACCTGAAGAAATCAGCATTCCATCCGGAACTCAAAGCTCCACTGACGGTCGCTGACATGGTGAAAAGACTGTCAGCCCACGGCCCGAATCACCTGGAGCAGATTGAGCGGCTGAAGAAAGAAGCAACCAGACAGTAAGCGCGTCGCCATACCGGACATTTTGCTCCCAGTACCCCCATGGACGGTAAATGCGCTTATCAGGACTTAGCTCATCAGCATGGCTAGGAATGCAAACTGTTCGTCATCAAATTCTTGATATCCGCGTCGGATTCTTGTGATAGGCGAGCCTGCAAGGCCTTGCGTGATGCGTTTGAGTTTATGTTTCTTAGGATCAATACCGCTCTTCCCCGAGTTCGCTCGTCCGCACTCGTGAGCAGATTTAAAACAGAAGGAACCGCTGAGTCCCCGATTTGGCGTAGGTAGAGGGCACCAGGAATCGCCGGGAGCCCGCCGGATCAGTCCGTCGAGTTGCCGTTTCAGGGCAGCCTGCGTTAACTTCACTGCTCATTTTGACGCCTCGCGGCCAGCAAGGATTTCATACGTTCGACTAGCAGCGGATTGATCTTGGGTGCGGAGACATTGCCAGTGCTTGGGGTTCGAGCCTGCGTCGCGGCAGGAGCGTCATCGCCATTTACATTGAGCGTCAGTCCCCCAAATTCCTCGGTACAGCCGCTGATCACATTAAACTGCGCGTTGAATAAGGAAGGGGGCGGAGACTCTATAAATATCTGTCCGGTCACATCGGCAACGTTGGTCCCATCGGTCATCTCGAAGGACGAAAGACTGCCGACCGACATTCCGAGATTGGTAGGCGAAATCGCAAGCGACGAGAAGCAAGGATCGTCTGTAATCGCCATCGACCCCGAAATATTAAAATTTGAATCCTCGGCGAGCATGGCGGTCACCGAAGGTACGGAGTTAATGTTGGACAGGCTCAACATGCCAGTCGAAGTTCCGGTAAGGCTGGGAATCAGGCTCGCGGTAAAAATGCCATGTTGCCCGCCCAGGCATGGACCGTCGCCCGCCGACCAGCTTCCGAGCTTCGCTTCACCTACGGCTGTTCCACCGGGGGCCAGCGTGGCATCGAGCGTAATTTTTTCAGAGTCGATGCTGAAAACCAGATTGATCTTATCGCCGGAGACGGTGCCGGTACTCGAATCCAGATGCATGCCGGCACAGCTTACGCTGTCGACCGATCCACGGTCATCGGAGGAAATCATGTCTCCGGATTGGTTGAGATTCATGTCCAGCTCCGCAGTGGGACCGAGAATATTCGAGCTGCTCGAGAAGAGCCCAAAACTCCATTTGCCGGGAACGAAGGTCGAACTCGCACCGCCGCCGCCCATGTTGCCACTGCCGCCGCAGCTGGACGTGAGCACGAGCAAGGCAAAGCCAAATACGGAGCCGATGGTGACTTTGCAAGTGTGCATAAAATCTCCTCGACGATAAACTTCAGCAATGCGCTGTCCGGCTTCCGTTTGATAGGGTTCTTGCGTGGATTGCATCATCTGTTCCGCGGCTGAGAATCAACGCAAATTACTGGATCGCTCTTCGGCGATTGGCTAAAGCATGGTAAGTCACGGTATAGGACAACCGATTATCGGACTCTGGTCTGGGATGTGAAGCCGAGTCTATGGGGCCCTGTAAATGGTTTGGTGGCTCGGCCACAAAGCTCCAACAAGTGCACCACCTGCGAAACCGACGATGGCGAAGATTCCAGCTTCTCCGCCTCGTCCGATAGGATCAATACAGAAACTCTGCGCAGGATTGCACGATTGGTATGCCGCTGCGCCTATCCCGGCCCCGACACCCGCCCCAACCGCGCCGCCTATGGCCGCGTTGCGCAAACGATGCTTATTCACCATCAGTTTGACGCTGCGAACGTCTTGCCTCTGGATTGTCTGCGGGCCTGGCTTCCCTCGTAGTGAGATCTCTTTGTCCGACACACTCAAGAATGTCCCGGACTCTTTCTTCGAGTTTTCAACCACTTGAATCTTCTGCCCCGCTTGCAGCGTGTTCAGGTTCTCCCATTGAGCTGAAACCACACGAGGCATCCCCAAAAGGCAAGCCAAAATCCAGAATTTTCGCATCGTGATTTGACCCCTCCGATCACTGAGTTCCCGGCAGCGTCTAATCGGACTACAGCGTGAAACCGCAAGGCTCGAATTACCTGTTCGCGTTCGTATCGAAAGATAAACTAGACTCGCCCGCTCAACTAGGAATAGAACCGATACTTCCCTTTCCGGTCAATCCGTTTACCAGGCAATAGACTGATCTCCGGCATCGGAAGCGTGACCCTCCCTCCATGTTCCACTCCCGATTGGTGCGATCGAAATTGTGGTCCGGATGGAGGGTGTAGGGGCACGGTGCTACTTGTGATCTCCCGGCTCAATCTTTGTGGCCTCGCTGGTGATCTGCGCGGGCGTCGGAGTCATTGCGGCAATTCCGGCACCCACGTACAGGGCTGCGACGACGGTCCGGATTCCCCGCCCGTGATTCACAATCACGAACATCAAGACAATCTCCTGCGGAGGCGTCACGTCAGGAAAATGAATCGTGGCCGTACCTGTACAGTCTGAGTTCACCGAGTACGTACCGTTTTCGCCGGTTCGAAAAGCATCTAGCGGTCCTGCGGGAGCACCGCTTTTCACGACAAAATCCGTCTGGATGAGGCCACCGTGACCGTCGAATGTGGTTAAGGCGACGCCGTTGACCGGCCCTGGAGCCGGCCCGCCGGTAATTTGACCCGAAATCGTGAAGCCGTAATCGCCATGGAGCGTTGCAAGTGAACATCCGTCATGCTTGTCGTCCTGGGCCCTGGCCGAAATGGGCAGGGCAAGTAGAAGGGCTGCGGTAGCGAGGGCCGCTTTGGCAAGTAGGGTTTTCACGTTGATTCTCCTTTTACCGAAATCGAACTCGCGCGGAAATCGGAGGCGCTGATTTCTCGTGGATGGTGCGCGGATCATCGTCGGGAAGGGGCTTGGCTGCAATGGAGAGAAGCTGAAGATTTGCTGAAGAAATTATGCAGCACGTGACGTATGGCTTTTAGTTACGCCTACCTCATCCGGACTTATCGAGGTAGAATGGCGCCACGAATCGCTGGCCGCCCGGATGCCCGTTGAGACCATCCATTTCGAGGACTTCGAGCTCGATCGCAGAGCCTACGAGCTGCGTTGTGGCGGCAGCATTGTGCACCTGGAGCGCATTCCCTTCGACTTGTTGAATCTGCTGATCGAGCGGCGCGGGGAACTGGTCACGCGCAAGGAGATCCTTGAACAGATCTGGGGCAAGGATGTTTTCGTAGACGGAGACAACGGCATCAACACGGCGGTGCGCAAGATACGCTTGGCACTAAAGGAAGATCCAGAGAATCCGCGATTTCTGCGGACGGTGCCAGGGAAGGGGTACCGATTTGCTGCGGAGCATTTGGCGGAGAAAGCACGGGACGCGGCAGCGGATGGCGGGGCGAGATCGCCCGTCGCGGGGAATTCGCTGCCACGAAAGCAATGGATGCTGTGGGTGACGCTGGGGCTACCGGTCGTTATTGGTATCGCGGCCGTTTTGTTTGCGCTGAATGTACAGGGCTGGCGCGGCCGGCTTCTAGAACGAGCGAAGCCCAATATTCAAGCTCTTGCGGTCCTACCTTTTGCAAATCTTTCCGGCGACCCTGAACAGGAGTATTTTGCCGACGGGATGACTGAAGAGCTGATCACTGAGCTTGGTAAAATTAGTACCCCACATGTGATCTCCCGCCAGTCCGTAATGCAATACAAGGGCAGTACGAAGCCGCTGCAAGAGATTGCTCGGGAACTTAATGTGGATGCTGTTTTGCAAGGTTCGGTCGAGCGCTCGGGCGATCGCGTTCGCGTTATCGTCCACCTAGACCAGGTTGCTCCCGAGAGTCAGCTGTGGACCAACCAATACGACCGAGATATCCGCGACGTGCTTCGGCTGCAGGATGAGATTGCGCGCACGGTCACGGATGAAATCCAAGTCCCACTGAAACCGCACGTGTATGCCCGTCTGGCGGGTTCCCGCCCGGTAGATCCGGAAGCTCAGGATGATTACTTCCGTGCCTTGCATATCCGAAATGAATGGTCCGTCACTACAAACCACTACCGCGAGCAGGACCTTCTCGGAGCAATTAGTTACTTCAGGCTGGCCATTGAGAAAGACCCAAAATATGGGCCGGCATACGCCGGGATGGCAGCCGCCTATATCGAACTCGGTAATCCTTGGAGTGGGAGCCACCCTGCTAAAGAAACGCTGCCGCTTGCCAACGCGGCGGCAACCAGGGCGGTGGAACTTGATCCCGCGCTCGGCGAGGCTCATTTCGTGCTCGCCGAGACAATAGAACTCGGCGATTGGAATTGGTCTGAAGCCGAGCGGCAGTACAAACTCGCTGTTGAGCTAAGTCCCAACTACGCGCCTGCTCATCAGGAGTATGGACGCTTTCTGCAGGCCTTAGGACGAAACGACGAAGCCTTGAAGCAAGTGGCCTACGCGGCCGAATTGAATCCGATGGACCTTCGGATTCGGGAAGTGCTGGGACTCGTGACCCTTGCATCGCGCCAATACGACTCCGCGATTGCGCAGTTCAAGGAGCTAAACGCTTCTCATCCCAGTCTAGGTGATTTCGGTTTGGGTTGGTGCTACCGGGAAAAGAGAATGTATCCAGAAGCTATTGCCGCGCTAGAGCGTGAAGTGGAGAGGAGACGGGATCCAGTTCCACTTGCCAACCTGGCCTCTGTCTATGGGCTTGCGGGGAGGAAGCCCGAAGCTGTGAAGCTGATCGACGAGTTGAAGGAAAGATCGCGAGAGCACTATGTTTCCAACGCTGTATTTGTTGAGGCATACCTCGGCCTGGGCGAAAAGGATGAAGCAATGGCACGGCTAGAACGCGCTTTCGAAGAGCATGATCAGTGGATGGTTGACATTAAGTCCTATCTAGCCTGGGATGCTTTGCGTTCCGACCCACGCTTTCAATCCCTGGTGCGCCGCATGAACTTCCCGCCATAGTTGCGTATATTGAAACATTTTCTGAATCGGACGGTTCAAGCAACGCAAGAATCCAGCGGTTCTGGATGAGCTGTCAGTTACACGGAAGTTATGGGGAAAGTCCCCGTTCCATTTTCTGCGTGTGATTTCCTGCCTGTGTTTTCGTTTTTCAATGTACCAGCCCCGACTCGGGTGACAATGTGAGCGTGTTGTCGCTGGTGTTTTTTCCTCCCAGGGAAGGACTGGCCCTGATTTCTGGCAGTACGGGCTGGTCGCAGCGTTTTCGCTTGGTTGACCGCCATCTCGCGTTCTTCTCAGCCATTTCGCAGGAACCGTCATCCATGCAAGAGCAACAGACAGAGTGCATAGGAACGTATTTTCCTATCAGAACAAAGCAATGGAAAGCAGTTGAGTTTCGCCCGAGTGACGGGGCATTCAAATGTGAATCCACTTGCCTGGTAAGTCGCGTAATCGGAAATCTCTAACAACGTCGGCTGTGTCAATTTCTTTTTAAAGCGCACTTCTCCGTTCACTTCAAAGAGCGTCTTTGTTCGTCGTGTTCTTTGGCCCTGTCGACGACCACGGCTCGCCTGTAATCTCTCGGTCGGTTTCAGTTCGACCTACACATCTCTTCGATCCCAGCTTCAGACCATAATTACTCGTTCAAACTCCCTCTCGCGAGGGAGCGGGATGCCCATTCACTTGGACGGCGTTCTACTGCACGCCATTTCCGATTCCGAGCTGTCCCGCGTGCGAACCGAATTTGACCCAGTCTGAATATTCCCAGCCCTTCCGCCACATCCAGTACAACCGCACTCCCAGTCTTCGGGCCATGGCCATCTTGGCAATGTTCCGTTGCCGGCGCAGCGCCAGATGCATGTACCGTCGTCTCCAGTCCGCATCGCAACGCGCTGCCGCTTGCGCTGCTTCTCCCAGTAAGAAACGCAGCAGAGAGCTGCCTTGCTTGGTAATGTGGCCTAGTCGTTGATGGCCTGCACTGGAGTCCTCGCACGGAATCAGTCCGACATAGCTACCGATCTGCTTGCCGCACTGAAACCGCTCCACCGTCCCGATGATCAGCACGAAGGCCAGCGCCGTCAGCGGGCCCACACCAGGATGCGTCATGAGCCGCAGCGCCTCGGGCCGTTTCTTCGCTTCTTGCTCGGCGGCTCCGGTTAACTCTTGAATCCGGGGATTCATCCGGTCCAGCAGCTCCAGCAGATCCTGCCGGCGCCGGGAGGCCCAGGGAGCGAGCGCAAGCTTTTCTAACTGGGCTCGTCCTGCCTCGCTCCACAGCTTCTTCTTCCGTCGCTGGCCTTCGTTCATCGCCAGAGCCTGCAGTTGATTCATGATCCGCGTGCGCATCTGCACTAGCCGATGCCGATGCCAGAGCAGTTGCCGCAGATCCCGATTCTCCGGACTAGGTACCCAGATCTTGGGAAAGTTATTGTCTAGCAGCAGCTTCAACAGAAGCTGAGCATCGTTGCGGTCGGTCTTTTGCTTGCGGACTCGTTTGGTTTTGATCTTCGCCGCATCGCCGATCCACAACTCGATGCCCAGTTCTGCCAGTAACCGCTCGAACCAGCGGGAATAGCCTGTGGTCTCCATCCCCACGCGCACGCTCGCTCCTCCTGCTGCCAGTTCCCGATAAAACTTCTCGGCTTCTCCATCACTGTGGTTCAATCGCCGTTCGTCGCCTTCTCCTGTCTCGGTATGGACAAACGCGATGTACTGGTCGCTCGGGTGATAATCCACGCCTATAATGATCATGTTCGGCTCCTTTCTCCCGAGCCCATGGTCTTCGACAAACCACAGTGTAATCGGGTCTAAGGAGCCGACGTTGTTATGCAATCACTTGACTCCACACGTAGGATTAGGGCTTGAGTCCCCGCAGCGCGAACTCCGTGCGAGTGCGTATTTCTGCCGCACGGCGCAAGCGTTACTTTTGCAAACCCTCCAAACTAACCCAGGTAACGTTTTGCTTGATATTGATATCCATCTTCGCTTCCATCAGAGAGTTCTGTGGCTTGGCGGGATTCCCAGGGAGTGGACCTTTTATCGCTCCGACGAGTTTTAGAATTGTCACGGTATTCAGAGCCGCGCCCTTAAATTGGAGTTCGCTCGAATGGATAGCGCAATTCTCGCATCGGAAGGCTCCTCCAGCATACGTAAGAACCGGAGCGATTATGTTGCATCCTTCGCAACTGAAACCGTCCAAAGGTTGGGTTGGTCCAGAGAAAGTGCCGCCGACAAATTTAGCATTGAGTGGTGGCACCACGGGCTCTGCACCTACTATTTCCAGGTGTTGTGGCTGTGGCGACGCATGGAGAAGAGAGGACGCCGCGAACGCGACGCAAACACCAACGATGAAGGAGCCCACCGCGATCGCAATTTTGGACATAAAGCCTCCTACGGATAGTTCTCGCCGAGCATTCTGTCAGATTCGCCTCACAGCGCCCGATTTGTTGCGTAACCGGACACTGAGGATTTCCGATTGATGTGTTTCCCGTGCCTCAAAGGCAATCCAATTGATTTCTCGTCGGATTTGAATTCGGTTTCAGTCTGATTGAGGTGCAGCCGATTTGTCGGCAATCGAGTGTCGTATGCTTGATCCACTGACGAAACGATCGGTCCTGCCGCAACGCCCGCCGAATACAGAGTCCAAAGTAACCGGTGTTCGTGTTCACGAATCCCGGTGTAATGCCACGATTGCGACCATGGCCATGAATTAACGTGAGCTGGATCTCACCCATCTCCCAAGTCTGTTGCAAAATCCTGGCAAGAATTCCGTTGAACACGATTTCAGCTGGATGGTAGCCGTGAAGGTCGATTTCCATCTTTCCCTCCCGGTTCGCTCGGCCGCCGAAGCAAACCGCAGGCTAGGAGGAAAAGAATAGCGGGATTCAGGCCGTCTGCCTACCCCTTCACAGACCAGGTTCGATTCCGATCTTGTCGTTGACAGCCTCTCGCAGTCGCTGTTTACAGCCGAGATATTTCTCAGTGGTCTGCACCGAGACGTGGCCTAGCAGGAACTGAATTTGTTCCAGCTCGCCTCCGGCGCTGTGACAGAGACGGGCACACGACCTTCGAAGATCATGTGGCGCGAGTTTTATTATTCCTACCTTGGCGGCGTACTGCTTCACAACATGCCACACCACCTTTTCGGTCATTTCGGTGCCCCAAATCGTCCCCGTCCTACAGACGCACCGAAATAACCGCCCGTGCACGACATGGGACGCCGTCAGCCAATCATCAACGGTTCGCTTAACCCAAGACGGCACCGGCACGGTTCGAACGTGACCGCCTTTGCCAATTAGATCGATAATGGCCCAGTGATCCTCGCGGCGCTGGAAATGGTCAACGGTCAGCTCCGTAAGCTCGCGACGTCGTAGCCCACAACCCAAAAGCAAAGCAAGAATGGCCCGGTCCCGTTTGCCCTTCAGAGTAGCAGGATCAGGGAGCTGCCAGAGCGTCCGAGCTTCCTCAGCCGTTAACCAATTCCCGAGTCGACACCCCAGTTTCTTCGCGCCCTTGACACGCCGAATGCCGGCGGCGAGATCAGGACTCAACAATCCAGAGTCGGCTGCTTCATATGCTAGACGTCGTACGGCCGCCAGTCTGACGTTTATGGTTCCAGCAGCGAGGTGACGATCTTCCAGGTGCAATCGATATCGGATGACGACCGTTTTATTGAACGACAGTCGCGGAGCGGAGCAATACCACGCCACAAACTCATCGATTGAGTGCCGATAGCTGCGCTGGGATTCGAACGACCGCAAACTTACAATCACGGCGACCTTGGCATGCTCTAAATCGGGTAGTCCGAGCTTAGTTTTGAGCCGGCTCCGCTTGCTATTGGGTTTGCGTTTCATGGTTAGCCGCCTCCGGACGACTAGCCATGAGATTGCCCGATCAAAGCCTTTGGATTCCGAAGCTAGATTTGCCATTGTCCGATAACGCGACAAATCAGGACTTAGCCCCACTATCGGGCCGATTGCGTGTTTCACCATGATTTCCCAACACGGATTCGGGTTGAATACCGCAGCACGCGAAGTTAAGTAAAATCAGGCGACCGTCACGCCACTTCGGTAAACACATACTCATGCTGCCCGTCACGAATCGTGAGCGTTCTCTTACCGGCTTTCTCTCCCACAACAAACTCAAACCCGCCGTTCGTCGGATCGATGGTAATAAACGAAATAGTCCCGTCGTCATTCTTGCGCGAAGCCACCGCGCTTTTCCATTCCCCAAAATCAAACACCGTCGCGCCATTCTCGCTGAGCACGTCAATCTCACCCAACTCCTTGCTCGTATACTTCTTCGCCAGCTTCGCCACCTGCTCGGGCGACGCTGGCACCACCAGCCGTTCGCGTTCCTTGGCCAGTTCCGCCTTGTAGCTTGCCGCTTGCGACGCGACGTCTCCTTCCGCTTCCGGCTTCCCGTCGAAAACCACTTCCAGCAATCGCCGAGAGAACGGACCCAGCAGCATTCCTCCCGTATCCGAATTCGTCGGAAGCACCGCGCCAATCTGCGAATCCGGCAACAAGTACCAGTTGCTCTTGAATCCCGCCATGCTCCCGCCATGATTCACTACCGGCACGCCATATTTCCGGTTCACTTCCAGGCCCATCCCGTACGTCGCGTCTTCGCCCACCGGTACTTGCGGCGCTCGCCGCTTCAGCAAATTCTCCGATGACACCAGCTGCCTCCCATCCGGCAACCTTCCTTTATCCATCTCCAACTGCACGTACTTGATCAAATCTCCCGATGACGTCCACACTCCTCCCGCGGGCCGCGCAGGATAGATCGAGTAATTGAATGCCATACTCGCCACGCTCGGCTTGCCGTCCACATCGTCCCCGTGCGGCGCGGCATGGTTGCTCGCCAGCGCCCGCGCATAATCAAACGTGGTCACGTCCATCTGCAGCGGATCGAAGACCATCGCCTGCATCGCTTTGTCGTACGCTGCTCCCAGTTCCAGGCTCGGGTACACGATGACCGCCAATGTATCCCGCCGCCGTCGCCATCAGGTTGCTGTACTGAAACACTTCGCCGAATTTGCTGGTCGGCTGCATCGTCCCCAACAACGCCAGCTCCGATTGCGGCGTGGCATTCTTGAATTCGAAAAGCCACTCGAAATCCTGCCGCGGCAATCCGGTGCACGCGCAAATCAGATTTTCCACCAGCACTTTCTTCGTGGTGTCCGCATCTCCCAACTTGAACGGCGGATACGCCTGAACCACCGGTTCGTCCCAACGCAATTTCCGCTGGTCCACCAATTCCGCCAGCAGCAGCGTCGTCATCCCCTTGGTATTAGAAGCCGCCATAAAGAGTGTGTTCTCGTCCACCCGCTCCGGCTTTCCCAGTTCCCGCTCGCCGAATCCGCCTTGGAATACCACCTTGTCGTGATCGATCAGCGCCAGCCCCACTCCTGGAATGCCAAGCAGCTTCATCGAGCTCTGCACGAAGTCCGTCAGCTGCGCGATCCGCGCCGCATCCAGCGGATGTGCCTGCCGCCCCGCGAACGATTCGCGTTGATACGCTTTCGGCCGCAAGCTTTCATAAATCAGATCGATCGGCGCGCTGCGCTTCTCCACGGTTGGATCCGTTCCGTCAATTAGCAACACCGTCCACGTCGTCCCCGCTCGCAAGGCGATTGCCTGAATCACCGCTCGTTCATTCGGCGAAGTCTCGTATTCAAACACCTGGCGCTCGTCCCAACCCTCTCGCGGCGGCTGCGGTGTGACGATTTTTAGCGCATGCGACTGCCCGCCTTTGTACGCCGCCCACGATGCCTTCACTGCGGCCGCCGCGTCGGGCGCCTGCGCGTCGAAAATCACCACGTGCGTGTCGGTCTCCGGCGGCGTCAACAGCACCACATCCTTCCCAGTTTCCAGCGACCAACCCGCTGGCACTGTGAACGTCGCCCCTCCCGGTGACACTTTCGCCGTGTCCGCCGAAATCACCTCCGCCTTCGAACGCGCTTCCTGCCCCCGCGCCGCTCCTGCGCCCTTCCATCCCAACGCCGCCAGAACCCACAGCATCACCACCAGGAATCTGCCATTCCCGATTCCTGTTCGGCGCATTTTCATGGAATCTACCTCACAGTGAGAGCTGCTTCGAGGCCCCAATGTACACGCCGTCTGGCGCGAAGTAAATCTGGGGTGCCCGGGCGCAGCAACTATTTTCGACAACCACAAACCCAATCCAAAAGCAGTGTCACCCCAGCTAATGCTAGGTCCTGGTAAACGCCGTTACCGGAGATTTGCGCGGCGCTTTGCGAAGTAAGAGCAGCAGAGCCCCGCGAGAGAGGACGTAAGGCCCGCATTTTGTGGTAGATTGCCCCCTGCGGGCCGATTGGGCCGTTAGCTGCAGGCTCTCATCAGCAAAAATAATCTAATTCGCGGAAGCTTCTATTCCTTGAAACGCATCGCTCGAGAACACCATCCTCTCTGGAGATTGCTCCGCGCCAGCCTCTTCGTAGGCATTTGTCACTTCGTGGCGGCTTCCGCACTCGCCTCCACGCCTTCTGCCGGCATTCGGGTTCAGGCGCCGGGCGTGGCCCCGCAGCTCATATTTGCCTGTTGCGATGGCGGCATGAGCCAGATGCAGTCCCTGCTGACCAACGCCAACGTGATTGCGAACCTGAAGAGCCTGCACGCTGGGCTAGCCGTCGGCGTTGTCGACCAGACTCCAGAGCTTGCTGAACTCGTGCGTCGGCTGAATCGGGAAGGAATTCCGGTAATCGCCGGGCTCGGGATGCCGGCGGACCAGGGTTCGTACTTTAACGCGGAGAATGCGTCAGAGGCTGCTGCACAATTTGCAGCCTTCGACACATGGAGCCGCGAGCAGGGCCTGCGATGGAACGGAGTCGGGTTAGACATCGAGCCCAACTTTGCTGAGCTGGCCTCTCTCCGTGGGCACTGGTGGCGGTTGTTTACCACGCTCTTTTGGCGCGCCGTCGACGTTCAGCGCATGCACCGTGCGCAGCAAGTGTATTCCGCGCTCATCGCCAGCATCCGATCCCGGGGCTACTTCGTCCTTACCTATCAATTGCCGTACCTCCCTGTCGAACGCAAGGTCCACTCGTCCTTACTGGACCGGTTGTTAGGCACTGTCGACGTTCGCGGTGATCAGGAAGTCCTGATGCTATACACCAGCTATGCGGGTCCTGCCGGGGCGGCGATCATCTGGAAACTTGGCCCGGATGCACAGTCGATCGCCATTTGCTGCACTGACGGCGATCCCGCCGCAAACCCCGCCGTGCTTGACTGGAGCAGGTTTACCCGCGATTTGATTGTTGCGAGCCATTTCTCACCTGTCATTGGCGTGTATGACCTCGACGGCTGCGTCAGCCAAGGCTTCCTGCCTCGTTTGAAGACGATGACTTGGAGCCAGTCCGTCACCATCCCGGCGTCTGCAATGCGGAGCGCCGATCAGCGCGTGCGCATGCTCAGTTTGGTCCTTTGGATCAGCTCGCACTTTCTGTATCTCGTGTTCATTCTTCTCCTGGCGGTCGCTTTGATCGCATGGCGCAGGCGCATTCGCAAAATAAAAAGGAGTGCGTCGGCCTAAACTGTCGCTCCCCCTCCAAGCCCTCGACTTCCATCGACGCCGGTCGAGGCGAGAGCGCGGCCGGTTTCTCCCGTCCAGGTTCCGCGCCTGCACTGGCTCGATCCGTCATTTGTCGCCGGGCACTGGGTGACTAAAACCCGCATGGATATTGATTCCCGAGAAAGAACGTCAAACGATCCGCAATCGCCCTTCAAAACGGAAATGGGGGCTAATAATTCTTTCCGCTGTCCTTTAGGCCCGGGGATAGGGACGTTACGCACGTCTGCATAGGTACGCTCCTATTCAGAGCCGTGGGGATTATAGACGAGAAAATGGGCTAGTGCGTGAGTAACGCCGTTATCGTACATGTGGTTTTGGGCTGTTTTTCAGATGTCCGGTAACGCGACTTACCGTCCAAGTGGAATCCATGTGTTGAAGGGGAATCGGCTCCCAGGGCCCCTTTTAGTTCACGTGGTCGTCGGTTGAGGAAAGAAAGATGCGGCCGAGGAGGGCTTCGCGGACTGCGAACAACAGGTCGGTTTCCATGCGGAGTTTCACGACATACCCAGAAGCTCCCAAGTTCATGCAGACACGTACGAAATCAGGGTCCGAGTGAACGGTCAAGAAAATCACCCTGGCCCGCGACCCGGAGCGCTTCAATTGCGTAACGGCTTCAATGCCGCTAAGAATCGGCATGGAGATATCAGTGATAATTACGTCGGGCTGCAATCTCATGGCGGTATCCACGAGAGCCTGGCCATTATCGACCGTTCCAACGACCTCAAAGGCCGGTTCTAGCATTTCTCCCACCAGCTCTCTGACGCCACGGTGGTCGTCCGCTACAAGTATGTGCACTTTGCTCATATGCCCTGCTAGGTTGAGTGAGAGACACGAACAAGCGCTGGCGAAGCACTTCGCTCCGTAGGGCAATGCCCCAGGCGCGGCAAGGGGCGGCCTTCTGTCGCAAAGAATATTGTTTGTCAAAGGGGGTTGGAATCGTTACTTTTGACAGGTACCAAGCAAACAACCGGGCCGCCAAAGTTGGGGAGTGTTAATGGGGGTACTGCCGGTCAAGAGAGGGATGTTATGACTTGCAAGAAATGCGCCTCCAACAACCAACGGTACTTCAAGTCGGAAATGTCTATTGCTTTTCGCGGGCTTGAAAATATCGATCGAACCCCGATTTACCTCTGCCAAGATGTCCCGGTCTGTCTGGATTGCGGCCATCTCGAACTCGCCTTGCCTCCTGCGAAATTAGAACTGCTCAAAAAAGCGGCGGAGGGGTCGAATTCTCAGCGCAGCTCTGGTCAAGATGGCACCGTCGGTTCGTGATTTAGAATAAACGCACCGACAGAACAAGACTTCCAAAGTGTGCTCCCATAACCCTGCTGCTTGTGGATCTCCGAACCGACTGGCTTCGTCGCGCGCAAGTGATGAAAACCGCTGGCAGTGAAAACCAAAACGCTGCGCAACGATGCGTAGCGTCCCGAGCTCTCGGAACGGAAGGCAAGAACAATCCTGTTCAATGCAGCGGGCTGGAAGGCAAGAAGAGCCCCGACCAAGGGAGAACATTTTTTTCTTGACAACTTTTATAGAACAAATCAGGAGTTGAACGACTGCTCCCTGAGCTTGCCATCCAGCTCGCAGAAATGTTAGATAATTGGTCTCTATCAGTGTGGTGCGGCAGGTTTATCGGAGACTCCCATGTCGTCTACAAAAGCGCCGTCTGTCGAAGTAGCGGTGAGCGATGCGGTTGATGCGTACATCTATGGCTACCCTCTGGTGACTATGGACATGACTCGTAAGCAGACCACAAACGTCGATTCTGCAGGGCCAGTGCGAGCGCCCATGGGACAATTCGTTCGCATGCGGACCTTTCCCACGGCAGCATACCGAGACGTGCCCGGCGCTAACACGGATACCCTGTACACCATGGTCTGGCTTGATGTCTCCAAAGAACCGTGGGTCCTGAACATTCCCGATATGGGTGACCGCTATTACATGATGCCTATGCTCGATGGCCGGACGAATGTCTTCCAGTCGCCCGGTACCCGCACCACGGGAGGAAAAGCGCAGAAGTATGCAATTACCGGCCCGGGATGGACGGGAACTCTGCCCGCAGGAGTGACCGAATATAGGTCTCCCACGGGGTTGGTCTGGATTCTGGGCCGCATTTACTGCACTGGTACACAGGAAGATTACGCAAAGGTTCACGCACTGCAGGACAAGTTCTCCGTAGCTCCGCTTAGCTCTTACGGCAAGCCGTACACTCCACCGCCTGCGACGGTGGATGCCAACGTGGACATGAAAACACCGACTGTTGCGCAAGTACAGGCGCTCAGCGTCAATGATTATTTCAGCTATCTTGCGAAGCTCTTGAAAACAAATCCGCCCGCAGCGCAGGATGCTCCCATCGTCGCACGGATGGCCAAAATTGGATTAATCCCGGGACAGGAGTTCGACCCCAGCAAGCTGAGCGCTTTCGACAAGGAAGCATTGAATGGGGTCCCCAAGTTGGGATTGGTGAAAATGCTCGGGCGTGTGAAAGAGCAGCAGCCCATCAATGGATGGCTCGTTTTCGGATCCAACGTCGGCAACTGGGGCACCGATTATCAGCTGCGAGCTACCACAGCGTGGCTTGGGCCGGGGTGGAACCTTCCTGCGGACGCGGTCTACCCTCTCTCTCAGAAAGACGCAAACGGCAATGACTACAACGGGGCTGACCACAAATATGTTCTACATTTTGACAAAGGACAGTTCCCGCCAGTGAAGGGCTTCTGGTCGCTGACGATGTATGACGAACACAATTTCTTGGCTGCCAATTCGCTTAACCGCTACACGCTCAGCCAGCGAGACAAGTTTGTCACCAACCCGGACGGCTCGGTAGACCTGTATCTTCAGGCTGACTCACCGGGTAAAGCGAAGGAAGACAACTGGCTTCCAGCGCCGAAGGCGAATTTCGGCGTCATGCTTCGGCTCTACTGGCCGACGGACACGCCACCTTCCATCCTCGATGACACGTGGGAGCCGACCGCAATCAAACTTGTCCAGTAGGATTTGCAGCGAACATCAACTCCTGGTAAACGCTCTAACCGGACATTTGCTTTTTGCGTCACAGATCTCCCGAATTTCTACTTTTGAAATTGGCGGCCAAAGTTAAGAAGCGACGGGCGGGGTGGTCCCTTTTTCCCGTCCCTATCCGCCATCCCGTTCCTGCGCTGACCGAGCGCAGCGAAGCCTTTAGACTCGGGGACGATACAAGTCACTGCCTTGCTTGCCACCGTTTCCTCACACATACAAAGTCGAATTGTCACGACGCGCTCAATTCAAATAGGAACTGAGTTATTCTCTACGGTCAGCGCGGGAGCTCGGGCCAAGGCCCGCCACGGGTGATTTTCTCCTTGACAAATCCAGTGGGGTACGGGAATATTCAGATGAAGACTTATTCGACGATCCAGGTGGCAAAGATATTAGACATTGGAACTGACACTCTTCATCGTTGGATGCGAGAGAAACTTGTTCCAACCCCGCCAAAACGGTCGGTAGCTGGGATGTCCGTTCGCCTTTGGTCCCAGGATGACTTGGAAAAGGCGCGGAAGTACATGGAGAAACACTACTGGGGTAAGGGCGGTCGCAAGAATAGAAAGAAGCCTGACAGTTGAGACAGCGGGACGCGCCCGTGCTACTAACACGAGCGCGCCCCTGACCAAGTCGCACGTCTGAGGTGCAACGATGGCTGCAACAGAAGTTACCCATTTCCCATTGTGGTCGCAACCCCGCCCACAAATACTTTTTCCGGGTCAAATCCCTTTTGAGCCCGTCATTTTGCTCCCTTCCAGTCTGGCCCACCAATGCGAATGCCCGTGCCCTGATCGCTGGAGTGACCGCGATTCATCGTCATGTCTAGGGGACGACCAATGAAACTGGAGCTTTTTGAGGAGATACTAGAACTCAACCGAGCGTTTCAGTGGGTCATCGCGGGCCTAGACAGACTCAAGACTGTTCCATTTTTCCAACGCGACCTCATCCAGCATGCGCGTTCTGGCGTTGAGATTGCGCGTGTTTACGCCAACCGGGGATTATTCGACAACTTTGAAGCCATCGTTGAAAACGACGCCAAGTGGGCCTATAGATTTCAGCGCGACTTCGACCGGAAGCTAGAGGATCCGGACGATATCTATCTTGAAGTCCGGGACTCTGAAGCTAGACGAAAGCGGAAAGCGCTCCCACCTCGCGTCGTCATCCTCCCCAATTGGGATATGTCCGACGAAGACCGATACGACCAGAAGCAATCCGCGAGGAGAAAAAGTGCAGTCGCGAGGCGGCGCCTGGTGGGCCAAAAGCTCTCCAAGAAAGCTGGATCTGCAGCGAGAGTATCACAGCGTCCTCCAGCGCCGAAGACAAGGGGGCGCCGCCCATGAGAGAGCAGAAGCCGGCCAGCCCGGACTCCCGCAGTTTCGCTCCCGGTCGTCGCTATCCGGGCTTACGTGGGAAGGTCGTGGATTGGGTCGAACACAAATTTGAGGAAGGCCTCTTGTATCTCCACGTTCGGTTTACCGACAAGACTGAGCTTTGCTGGCGGATTAGCACCCGCATGACCATCGAGGAAGCCGACCTTAGCAACTGGAAATCCGGAGACTTTGAGCAACTTTGCGTCTTCGTTAGCGACGAGCGAGACGGGAGTAGCTAATGCACCGCAACATCGCGCGCGCCTACAGTTGTCTCCGGGATGAACACAACCGTGTCCGTACCGCTTGCGTCAAGATCCTCGCTCGAAACGATAGAGCCATAGAACGAGAGTTGCTGCGGGCAAACGTGGATGACCCGAAACATCACGACCAAGTGCTTCTCTGCGAGGAGAGTCTATCGCGAGGGCAGCTACGACGGTTGTTGAGTCTGAATACTTACGGGAGGAAGATTGAGCGCCTCATGGACGCTCTGTTAAGGCTATAGTTCTGGATACAAGCGGGGCTCATAGCTAAGCCGCCCCGAATGTTCTAAGGATTCGAGGTTCGACTCAAGCGCTATCCCCTCCCTGTGGCTTCCTTCGACGAGCCTGCGGTCCCGTTGAAAAGCCGACCCATTTATCGAAACCAGGAACTTCGAAAATTTCAGACTTTTTCCGTCTTTGAGCGACACATTTTTCGCTCCAAACACTGAATAGGTAGATAGAGGCTGAATTTGCAACGATCTCCTTTGCAGAGGACAAACGATGATCAAACCTCCAGTGCTTATTAGGACTGCAGCAGTGAGACGTTTCGGGTCTGAACAGATCCTGACGCGTCCCTTCCGACTCGCGCCCGGAGCAGTTGTCCTCTCGGCCGTTTCACTTACTCAAGAGCAGACATGCCTTGCTCGGCCCCGCGATTACTGTGGCGTCTTGGTGAAGAATGTAAGAATTTCACTCTGCAACCTCGTCTGTACCAAGGTCTTCACCCTGTCCTCTTCCAAGGCCCTGAGAGAAAAGAACATCCGGAGCGGGAATTTCAAAAGCAGCGGTGGAAAAACTACAAAAACGGGCGGGAGCGACCCCATTTTTTCGGCTTTCAGCCGCCCAAAAAGTTTCGTGGGGTCACTCCCGCCCGTCTGACGTGGTACACGAGACCACACGGCCAACCATGAATTGTGCGTACAGCGAAGTGCTGCACCGTAGGTCAAACGCGAACGAGCCGAACATGAAGCGCCGCTTGAGTCTCGTATTAAGGCCTGCATGGCAGGCCCACAGGAGGGAGAGACAAGGAAATGCCAGTACTGAAGGCACCACCGAAACTCATTCGCAACGCGACCATTCAGGTTCGCGTTGAGGAGGAGGTCGACCTCAAACTCAGGAAGTATGCCGAATTCATCGGCAGCACACCTGCCTTTGTCGTCGCAGAATCTCTGAAGCTGTTGTTTAACAAGGATGTTGAGTTCCGTAAATGGCTCGCCCAGCACGGCGACCAGCCAGGAGTTTCGCAAACCGAGAATCTAAGCTCGCGAGAGCCAGTGCACGTAAAACCGAACACGCGAGCGTTATTCGACGACGCGCCACAGAGAACAGTGACCAAATAACACGATCTTGTGACCTTCTATCTCCACAAAACAAAGGTAAAGGAAACAACCATGGGAATGCTGGCACAGCAGGAAAACGTCGCACCCTCCGAGCGTCATTATGCGGTCACCGAGCTAGCGCAGATGTGGAACCTAAGCCCAGATAAAGTCCGCGATCTTTTCGAGAATGAGCCGGGAGTGCTCGTCATCGGAGAACAACAGTCTCGTCACAAACGGCGGTACGTTACGTTGCGCATCCCTCACTCCGTTGTCGAGCGCGTACATCTTCGACTATCATCGAAAACTGTTCGGTAGGAACCCGACAAGATGCTCACCATCTATCGCAGACATCGCCGGCGATGCAAGCACCGTGAGAAAGGCCGCGAGCACCGTCACTGCGACTGTCCGATTTGGGTTGACGGATTTCTAGGCGGGAAGGAACTACGCCGATCAACCAAAACGCGGAACTGGCGACGGGCTCAAGATTTGGTCCGCGAATGGGAAGTCGAGGACCGCGTCACGTCGAACGAACGAAAGACAATTGACGATGCCTGGCGGGACTTCTTGGCAGACCTCGATGGCCGTCATTTGCATCCGTCGACAACCCGAAAGTACAAGTTTCTTAATCGCCAAATGAAGTCATTTGCCGAATCCCACGGCTTTCAGTTTCTGGATGAGCTGGATCTGCATGCGCTCGGTCAGTTTCGGGCGATATGGAAGGATGGCCCGCGCTCCAGTGCGAAGAAACTGGAAAGACTTCGCAGTTTCTTGCGATTCGCTCAAAAGCGGAAATGGGTTCTGGAAAATCACGCCGCGGACCTAAAAGCGCCGAAGGTAACACTCCGCCCGACGATGCCATACACTCAGGATGAAATGAAACGGATCCTCGCAGCGGCCCATGAATATGAAGACGAGATGCCAAGCCACGCGAAGGAGAACGCCAAGCGCATACGCGCACTGGTTCTACTGCTCCGATTCAGCGGATTGCGTATAAGTGATGCCATTAATCTGAGCATTGAGCAGGTCACGGGGAGTCGGTTATTTTTGTATACGCAAAAGACCGGGGTCCCGGTAAATCTCATTCTGCCTGACGTGGTTTGCGAAGCCTTCCAGCGCTGTCCTATGACGAGTAAGCGATATTGGTTTTGGTCGGGTGCAGGCGACCTCGAGACCGCCATTACGAACTGGCGCGCCCGCCTGCAAAGGCTCTTTGAACTTGCCGAGATTCCCGATGGGCATGCCCACCGCTTTCGCGACACGTTTGCTGTCGAGCTACTTCTGGCTGGAGTGCCGATTGAAAGAGTGTCAATTCTATTAGGTCATCAGTCGGTGCGAATAACTGAAAAACATTACAGTCCGTGGGCCAAGTCGCGGCAGGAGCAGCTGGAAGCGGACTTGCGGAAAGCGTGGAAAAACGATCCACTAGCCCAGGGAACTGGGGACAGGAGGTACACGGCGGGTACAGCGGAGACTGCGGATACCCCGAACCCTTATTTCATTGGGAAATTTGATGGAGGCGCGGGTGGGAATCGAACCCACGTATAAAGGTTTTGCAGACCTCTCCCTTACCACTTGGGTACCGCGCCTCGGCCTAACAGTATAACGAAACTCCTCCGCACTTTCAGCCTGTTCGAATCGCGAGTGCCAAATCAGTTTCCATCGCGCAACGAATCGCCTAGACATTCTGCTCCAGCCCGCGTCTAATCTCACATACTTCTGGAGCGTCTCCATGGATCGCCGAGATTTTCTTCGCAGCAGCGTAGCAGCCGTCAGCGCGCCGTTATTCACCGGGCACAGAGATGCCGTGGAACTGCCGCTTTCCAGCACAATGCCTGCCACCACCCAATATCACTTCCTGGGAGTGCCGCTGCGCACCGGTTCGTCGGTCCCGGGCAACGAAAACGACGCCCAGGCGTACCGCGATGCCCAATTCATCCAGCGGCTCAAAGCAGCCGGCTGCAATGCCGCCGACGATGGCGACGTCGCCATCCCCGGCTATCTGCCGCATCACACCGTTCCGCCCATCCGCAGCTGGCCTGGCCCGCGCATCGCCTGGGACTGCATCAGCGATCGTGTCGCGTCGTACTTGCAGCAGCCGGGACAAATTCCATTCTTGCTCGGCTGCGATTGCAGCGTAGTAGTCGGCACCGCACAAGCATTGCGGCGCGCATCATCCAACGAAATTTATGTGCTCTACGTTGACGGCGACTTCGACGATGCCGCTCCCGTCGCCAATCACTGCAATAGCGCAGCCGCCTCCGCTGTATGGCTGCTGACGCACGACTCACCGTTCTGGGCCGGCCCACCGCTGCGCCCATCCAACGTCACCGTAATCGGCTGGACCAGTCCCTTCGAGCTCTGCGAATTCCGAACTGAACTCGGTATCTCTAGCTGAAGTACGTCGCACTAGCCCAAGCGCGGCCGCCGAACACACGCTGCAAACGATTCCACCCTCGGCCTCGATCATTCTTCACTTCGATACGGATGTCGTGCAGGCTAGGGAACTGCCCAGCGCATATTTCCCGCATGAAGAAGGCCTGACGCTCTCCGAAGCCGGCCAACTCCTACACGTGTTCCTGAAAGACCTGCGTATCCGGATCATCGAAGTCAGCGAGTACGCCTCGTTGCGCGACCGGGACCGCAGCAACGTCGTCAAGCTCATCGCGCTATTCGCGGATAATCTTCCGCACGCGGTTTAAATCGCGTCCAACCGCGCGCAGCTCGCGTCCGTCCGCGAGAAATCACGTCTCATCGGCGAATACTCACGCCTCGAACGCCACTGCTGCATTGCGAATCGCCCCAGCCACGCGCAAATCGGCGATCGTGGGATATCCGTTCACGGCCATGAACAAGTCGGCCTCGGCCAGAATACTTCGCAGCACGTGCCGCACGCCCTCCGCGCCATCCAGCGCGAGCCCGTAAACATAGGGCCGGCCGATTCCTACCGCAGTCGCTCCCAGCGCCAACGCCTTGATCGCGTCCGTGCCCGACCGCACACCCGAATCGAATAGCACAGGCGTCCCAGGTGATGACTTAGCGACAGCCTCAACGACGGCAGGCAGTAAATCGATCGCCGCGATGCCGCCATTCGCCTGGCGCCCACCGTGATTCGAACAGTAAATCGCGTCCGCCCCTTGATCGATCGCGCGCCGCGCATCGTCGGGATGGCAAATCCCTTTCAGGATCAGCGGCAGCTTCGTCAAAGACCGCAGCCACGGCATGTCATCCCACGACAGCACCTTGCCAAACGTGCCGGCCCACAGCCGAATCGCCGCCGGCAAATCCTCCTCGGGCGGCTTCGCAAGCATCGCGCGGAAAACCGGATCCGAAAAGTAATTCATCAACACATGCCCGCGCAGCTGCGGGAAGTTCGCGGAATTCAGATCGCGCGGGCGCCAACCCGTCAGCCACGTATCGAGCGTAACGACGATACCTTTGTAGCCTGCGGCTTCGGCGCGGTTCACCAGGCTCTCGGCCACCGCCTTATCCTTCGGCGTGTAGAGCTGGAAAAATCCGGGCGCGCCGCCGAGTGTCGCAGCGACCTTTTCCAGTGGATCGTTCGAGAGCGTCGAAGCCACGAACGGCACTCCCGTCGCCACCGACGCCTGTGCAGCCGCCAAATCGCCATGGCCGTCCTGCGTGCAAATGCCGAGCACGCCCACCGGGCTCATGAACAGTGGCGTCGGAAACCGCATGCCGAAAAGTTCCACCGACAGATCGCGGCTCGAGCAATCCACCAGCATGCGTGGCACGATCCCCCACCGGCGAAATGCGAGCGCGTTGTGCCGCTGCGTCCATTCGTCTCCGCACCCGCCCTGGACGTAGCTCAATACCGAAGGCGGCAAGGCGCTGGCAACTTGTTCCTCCAACCGCGCGAAGTCCACCGGCAAACGCGGCAGCACGCCCTGCAATCCGCCGCCGTAAATCTCGTTCTGATAATCGCCATAATGCGACATGAGAGTCCTTGGGCCGTTGAGTGAGCGTGCAAAGACGAAGGATGATGCGCTCGCGCGGACGCGAGCTAACCGCACAACGGCTGCTAACGAATGTGCAGCTCGTACGGCATGCGCGCCTGCACCGGCTGCATTTGGCTAACGATATGCCGCACGATGGACTCCAGGGATGCCGATTCGCTCATGTTGTTATCTTTTTCCCGTTCCAGAAGCTGCTCGAAAAATGATTTTTCCACCGGGTAGCGCACGATGCGCACCGACTCGTCCGCCGGAATCCCCGAAAGCTGCTTGGCGATTTCGATCGCGCGGTCCAGCCCGCCGAGTTCGTCAACCAAGCCCAATTCTTTAGCCTGCGACCCGGACCACACGCGCCCCTTGGCCACTTTTTCCACGGCCTCGACCTGCATCTTCCGGCCCGCAGCCACTCCCTTGGTGAAATCCGCATAAGTTTCATTCAGCGATTTCTCGATGTAAGCCCGCTGCGCCGGCGAAAAATTCTGCTGATCGGAAAAGAGCGTCGCATTATCGCTGGTCGCCACGTAATCCGTGCTGATCCCCAGCAAATTGTAGAGCCCGGAAATATTCAGCTTGCCGATCAGCACGCCGATAGACCCGGTGATCGTATCGGGATCGGCCACAATCTTCCGCGCCGGCGCCGCGATCCAATATCCGCCCGAAGCCGCCACGTCGGACATCGAGACCACCACAGGCTTCGCGTAATTCGCCAATTCCACCTCGCGGCGAATCACCTCACTGCCCACCACCGAGCCGCCGCCCGAATCCACCCGCAGCACAATCGCCTTGATCGCGGAATCCTGCCGCGCGGCGCGAATGTCTGACGCCACCGAATAGCCGCCCATCACGAATCCGCCGCCGGGCGTCGTGCCGGAATCGCCCGAGACGATCAACCCGGTCGCGTGCACCACCGCGATCTCTGTGCTGCCCTCGTTCTTGACGAACGGCCGATAGCGGTTCAACGAAATCGGATTCCAGCCCTTATCCTCTTTCTTGAAATAACTTTGCACTTGGTCCCAGTAACCCAGCCGATCCACGATCTTGTTCGTCACCGCATCCTTCGACGAAAAGGGTCCCTGATTCAAGAGCGCTTCGAACTGCGGCGCCGTCATCCCGCGCGCGCTAGAAGCATCGTTCAAATATTGCTCGTAAATGCTGTGCAGCAATCCTTCCACTTCTTCTTTGTGCGCTGGCGTAAATTTCTTCTCAGTGAACGTGTTTCCGGCCGTCTTGTACTCCGCGATGTGATAAAACTCCGGCACGATTTTCAGTTTGTCGAGCGTCCCGCGCAAGAAAAGCGCTTGCGCGATCATTCCGCGAATGCTCACTGGCGCGGTGGGCACCAGCCAGACCTGCTGGCACGCGCTGGCCAGATAATATTCGGGGTTGCCGATGCCGTCGTAGCCCAGATAGCAGATGCTGGTCTTGCCGCTCTTGCGGAAACGCAGCAAATGCGCGCGAATTTCCTCGAGCTTGCCCCAACCCGTTTCCAGCGGAGCGATCCGCACCACTAGTCCGGTAATTCGCGAATCGTTCGCCGCAGCGTCAATCGCGTCCACGTAGTCGTGCAGCACTGGCACGCTATTTCCGCTGAACGCGCTAAATATATCGGGAGCGCGCTGCTCTTCAATCTGGCCCATCAAGTCCATCACCAGAACCCCGCGCGACGGCAGCCGCAACTCCCCAGGCTTCGATGCCACCATCACCAGCACAACAAAGAACACCACCAGGATGATGATGACAATCGCACGCCGCTTGCCCCAGGTCATTTTCTTTCACCTCGTTGTGGATTCTTGCGCGGGGATCCGAGAATCACCAACCTAACACTGCGCCGCCGAAAACTCCACCTTCGCGACATCTCCGGTCGCGCCACGTCCAATCCAACGTCGTTTTTTCGCGTCGTTGGATCGCAGCCCGATTTTTCTGGGAGTGCGGCGGCTTGCCGCCGCTTGTTGCAAGGCGAGGCTTGCCTCGCCGCCGCGCCCAAAAGCACCACCACGAAACTCCCAGCCCGAACTAGCGCCTGAATATCACGAGTTACGCTGTAAAGTGGAAGCTTATGCCAGCGACGCTCGACCAAGACGCCGCCACGCCGCAGGTTCGTGCAAGGCGAGCCTTGCCCAAAAACGCGCATCCGCGCGCCAAGCTCCTGAAATTAGCCGGCGCGATCATCACGACAGTAATTCTGATCGTGTACGTGGCCGTGGGCCTGCGCTACGCTTCGTATTCCCCGCATCGCTCCAATGCCTACCTCTGGTGCGTCTACCACGTTCACTCGAATTTGTCCGATGGCCTGCAGTCACCCGAAGAAATCGCGCGGCAAGCACGCGCGGCAGGAGTCAGCCTCGTACTCCTCACCGATCACGGCCGGCCAAACGTAGCCTCCTCCATATTTCGCGGCACAATAGATGGCGTGACCATCGTCGGCGGCTCCGAAGCCACACTGCCGGACGGACACTTCACATTTTTCGGCGCGAACCAGTCCCCCGGGTTTCGCGTCTCCTCGTTTCCGCCCGAAGCAATGCAAGACGCGAGAAGCTGGGGCGCCTTTCCGGTCCTCGCCTACCCCGACGACCGCCGCTACGGCTGGCACTATTGGAGCCCGGACCTGCATCCCGGCGGCATCGAAATCCTGAATTTGTTCACAAGCTTGCGCCGCACCTCGCTCACCGAGCGCCTCCAGCTCGCGCTCTACTACCCCTTCTCGCACTATTATTTTTTGAAAGCGCTTTCGTACCCCTCCGAACCCATCGCCCACTGGGACGAATTCCTGCAGCACGATCGCACCTGGGGCTTCGCAGCCTCGGACGCCCACGGCGGATTTCACATCACAAAATTCCTCGCGATAAAAATGCCTTCCTACGCCGACACGTTCTCTTTCGTAGCGATGGCCATAGACAAGCATTACAGCCGCGATCCCGAAGCCGCAATCCGCAAAGGAGACTTCTTCAACTGCATCCGCGGCGCCGCCGAACCGGACAAATTCGAATTTTTCGCGCAAAAGGCCGCGCAGCAGTTTCGCCCCGGCAGCGACGCACCCGTCAGCGCCGACCTGCACGTAACCGCACAATCAAACAGCCAGGCAATCCGGCTAGTCCTGAAAAAAGATGGCGCAGAATTCAGCGAAGCCACCGCCGATCACCTCGACCTCCAGAACGCTACCCCCGGCGTCTATCGCGTCGAAGCCTACCTCCCGCATCATCCACTCCTGCGCGCCGACGTTCCCTGGATCATCTCCAGTCCCATTTTCGTCGGCGTCAGCCGCGAATCCGCGCAGCCCCCGCCAACCGCAACTCAAACCGCACATGCGGCATTGCCGCAACGCGCCCAAGCCTACAAACGCTAACGCCGTGTGCCGTCTTCCGCAGCCGCCCATCAACTTTTTGCGCAGCTCTCTGCTATAATCATGCCCTCAAACAATGGATTTCGACCACTTAACCACCTTTCTCGAAATAGCCAAATTAGGCAGTTTTTCGCGCGCTGGACAAAAACTCTTCCGCTCGCAACCAGCCGTAAGCGCCCAAATCCGCCAGCTCGAACAGGAATACGGCCAGAAACTCTTCGATCGCGTCGGCAAGACCGTAAGATTAACCGCCGCCGGCGAAGCGCTCATCCTCTACGCCAACCGCCTGCTGAATCTGAAGGAAGAATCGCTCCGCGCCGTCACCGATCTTTCCAGCTCGCCGCGCGGCACGCTGCAAATCGGCGCAAACGAAGCCACCTGCCTCTACGTCCTTCCCGATTTATTCGCGGCTTACCACCGGCAATACCCGGCGGTGCAGATCAGCATTTACAGAAATTTCAGCAGAAAAGTGATCGAGAAAATCGAAGACGGCTCCGTGGACGTCGGCATCGTCACCCTGCCCGTGAAATCTCCCAGCTTGAAAATCCATTCCATCTTCCGCGACCGCCTCATGCTCATGGTCAGCGCCAATAACCCGCTCGCGCGCATGAAAGCCGTCACCCTCAGCGAAGTCGCCGACCAGCCCCAGATCGTTCCGAAGACCGGCTACACGCGCCAGGTCTTCGACAAGCTCTTTCGCCCGCATCGCGCAAAATTGCGCATCACCATGGAACTCGCCAGCGTCGGCATGATCAAGCGCTTCGTCGCCGCAGGCCTCGGTGTTTCGATCATCAGCGAAAGTTTCGCCAAAGACGAAGTCCGCTCCGGCGAAGCCAAGCTTCTCCCCATTTCCGACGCGCCGCTTACACGCGAACTCGGCCTCGTCTATCGCCGCGACCGCACTTTGCCGCGAGCCGCAGCCGCCTTCGTCACGCTTCTCCGCCAACAGATCGCGCAAACCGACGGCGGCCACCACCCCGCGAAACACTAGCACCACGCGCGCGCGGCAAAGTGCGCGCAGAGTCCGCCGCCGCGTCACCCTGAATTCTCGCCGAACTCCGCGTCCGCACCAGCCGTCGCGCGCAGGCCTGCCATCCGCCGTACCCTTCCGCACTTCCGGGCATCCAAGATCAGGTAGCGCGCGTACTATATAAGCAAGAGTTTTGCGCCAGCGGAGAAGCGCAATGTTGATCAAGAAAGCTCCCGATTTAACCTACAAGGACGTCACGCCCAAAGGCCTCTACATGGGCCGCCGCAATTTTCTCTTTGGACTCGCCGCCACCTACGGCGCCGTAGTCGGCTACAAAAAGCTGACGCGCCTGCTGGCCGGCCCAGCCACTGGCTCGACCCCCGTCAAGCTCAGCGGCGTCACCAAGTGGCCCTACAGCACCACGGAAAAGGAAACGCCGCTCGAAGACGTCACGCACTACAACAATTTCTACGAATTCGGCACCGGAAAAACCGACCCCGCCGAGAACGCCAGGAATTTCATCACCTCGCCGTGGACCGTCTCCGTCGAAGGCGAAGTAGCCAAGCATCGCAAGTTCTCGATGGACGAGATCATGAAGCTCGCGCCACTCGAAGAACGCATCTACCGTCACCGCTGCGTCGAAGCCTGGTCCATCGTGGTGCCGTGGATTGGTTTTCCTTTCAGCACGATCGCGAAGCTCGTCCAGCCCACGCCCAAAGCCAAATACGTCGCTTTCGAAAGCTATTACAGCGTCAACCAGATGCCGGAAGGTCCCAGCGCGGGAATTGAATTTCCCTACGTCGAGGGGTTGCGCCTCGACGAAGCCATGAACCCGCTGACGCTGCTCACCGTCGGCATGTATGACGAGACGTTGCCAAATCAGGATGGCGCGCCGGTCCGCATGGTCATCCCCTGGAAATACGGCTTCAAGAGCATCAAGTCCATCGTGCGCATCACTTTTGCGAAAGATCAGCCGCCCACTACTTGGAATATCTCGAATTCGCATGAATACGGTTTTTACTCCAACGTGAATCCCAACGTGGACCATCCCCGCTGGAGCCAGGCCACCGAGCGCCGCCTCGGAGAATTTCGCCGCCGCCCCACTTTGATGTTTAATGGCTACGGCGATCAGGTCGCCAGCATGTACGCCGGAATGGACCTGAAAAAATATTTCTGACGGTGAGCCTCGCGTGAATTCCATTTTGACCAGCAAGTGGACGAAGGTCGTTGTGTTCCTGGTCTGCCTCATCCCCTTCGACGTGTTGCTGTGGCGCGCATTTCACAACGGCCTCGCCGGATTTCCGGACAACATGGACTTCGGCGCGAACCCCATCGAATTCATCACGCACGCGACAGGGGACTGGACGATCCGCTTCTTGGTCATCACGCTAGCGATCACGCCTCTGCGCAAAATCCTGCGCCTCCCGCAACTGATCCGTTTTCGCCGCATGCTGGGTCTCTTCGTTTTTTTTTACGCCTTCCTGCATTTCAGCACCTGGATCGGTCTCGACCACTTTTTCGCCTGGTCCGAAATGTGGAAAGACGTGCTCAAGCGCCGCTTCATCACCGCCGGTTTCTCCGCTTTCGTCCTGATGATTCCGCTCGCGATCACCTCCACCGCCGGAATGATTCGCCGCCTCGGCGGCAAGCGCTGGCAAATGCTGCATCGCGCCATCTACGCGAGCGCCATCCTCGGCGTCATCCATTATTACTGGCTGGTGAAATCCGACGAGCGCAAGCCGCTCCTCTACGCCTCCCTGGTGGCGATCCTGCTGGCATATCGGCTGGGCGCGTGGCTCTACGGACGCCGCCGCACCGCAACAGCAAGCAGCGCCCCGCGAGCCGAGCCGTCCACAGCGGAAGGCGCTTAGCCCTGCGCTGCGTCTCAACTGCTGCGCACCTGCAATCCGCAACTCTCGTTACCGCAACCGTAGAGGCGGTCCTCAGAAGCGCCGGTTGGGTCCCGGAAGCCTTTGCGGCAGCCGCCCCGGCAGCTGCAGCAGCTCCACGGCGTGTCCGTTCTCTCTGAAGCTTCTAATCCAGTCGCAAATCACTGGGTTTCTCGGGTGTTCTCCTGATAGAAAGTCGAATTGCAACGCAATACCCTGTCCCGAACCTGCACCTGTGCACAGGTGTTTCGCAGCGATACGTCAGGTAAACTTAAGGCAGTAGAATTGCTCTAGGGATGTGTCACCTTTTGCTCTGTTCTAAAGGCATCGCTCTCGCGCCGTAGCTCCACTCGCGGCGATTTTCGGGTCCCAAGATTCGTTTCTTGGAGTGCGTCCTCGTGAAGAAGAACCTGAACTGCCCATCCTTAATTGTGCTGCTGGCGTTCGCGGCCGTCACCATGATCTCCGGCTGCGGATACTCCGGCACGCCGCCGACTCCCAAGCCTGTCCCGACCGCTCCAGCGATCTCGCAGCAGCCCGCCAGCGCCACCGTCACGGTCGGTCAATCTGCCACTTTCTCGGTAGTAGCCACCGGCACTGACCCGCTGACCTACCGGTGGTACATGAATGGCGCCGCCGTCGGCAGCGATGCGAGCACCTTTACGATCGCCCAAGCCGCAGCCAACCAAACCGGCGCGCAAATCTACGTCAATATTTCGAACTCCGTCGGCACCACCAAGAGCAATACCGTCTCGCTGACCGTAAACGCAGCCGCGACCGCACCCACCATCTCGCAGCAACCCATGAGCGACACGGTCACGGCCGGCCAAACCGCAACATTCTCCGTCACCGCCGCGGGCACCGCTCCGCTCACCTATCAATGGTTCATGAACGGCGCCGCAGCCGGAACAAATTCCAGCACGCTTTCAATTCCGCAGACAACAACTGCTGAGAACAATGCGCAGATTTACGTGAAAGCCAGCAATTCCGCGGGAAGCGCCACCAGCAACACCGTCGTCCTCACGGTCAATCCGGCTCCGCCCACCAAGCCCTCGATCACCCAGCAGCCCGCTAACGTGACCGTCACCGCCGGACAGACCGCAACGTTTTCCGTCACCGCTGCCGGCACCGCACCGCTCACGTACCAATGGTTCCTTAACGGAAGCGCCGCCGGCACAAATTCCAACTCGTACTCGATCACCCAAACGACAACGGCGCAAAGTGGCGCTCACGTCTACGTGACGGTCACGAACACCGTCGGAACAGCGACGAGCAACACAGTAACCTTGACCGTAAACGCAGTGCAAACCACCAGCGTCGACGTTTTGACCTTCCACAACGACGTCGCGCGTACCGGCCAGAATCTGAATGAAACCACACTCACCCCTGCCAATCTAAATTCCACCAACTTTGGCAAGGTAGGCAACCTCGCCGTGGATGCTGGGGTTGACGCGGAGCCTCTCTACGTCTCGAATCTCGCGCTCGCTGGCAGCAGCCACAATGTGGTTTACGTCGTCACCGAAAATGATTCCGTCTACGCCTTCGACGCGGACACCTTCGCACAGCTCTGGCAGGTTTCCGTGCTGGGCACGAACGAAACGGCCAGCGACAGCCGCGGCTGCGGCCAGGTTTCGCCCATCATCGGAATCACTTCCACGCCCGTGATTGATCCGCAAGCCGGCGCGCAGGGCGAAATCTTTTTGGTGGCCATGTCCAAGGACAGCGGCGGAAATTATCATCAGCGCCTGCATGCCCTCGACCTAACGACCGGCGCCGAGGAATCGGGCAGCCCGATCTCGATACAGGCTACGTTCCCGAATACCAGTGGCACCACCACGTTCGATCCCAAGCAATATAAAGAGCGCGCCGCGCTCTTGCGGTTGAATGGCGTGATTTACACCACCTGGGCTTCCCACTGCGACGACGGCCCCTACACCGGATGGGTCATCGGCTACAACGAAACCACGCTCGCACAAACCGGCGTGCTGGACGTCATTCCCAATGGCGGCGATGGCGCCATCTGGATGGCGGGCGACGGCCCTGCCGCCGATTCTTCCGGCAACATCTATTTCCTGGACGCCAACGGAACGTTCGACGACACGCTCGACACCAACGGATTCCCCGAACACGGCGACTACGGTAACGCGTTCATCAAGATTTCCACCACGGGCGGCAGTCTCAGCGTCGCCGATTATTTCACCATGTACAACACCACTTCCGAATCGAACGCGGATGAAGACCTCGGCTCCGGCGGCGAGATGCTGCTGCCCGACTTGCAGGACAACCAGCAAAATACTTGGCAACTGGGAGTAGGCGCGGGCAAGGACGGCCACATCTACGTCGTCAACCGTAGTCTGATGGGCAAATTCAATACCAGCAACGACAGCGGCATTTATCAGGAGATTGACTCGAACGGATTGAATGGCGGCGTGTATTCCACGCCCGCGTATTTCGATAACACGGTGTACTACGCCGCCGTCAGCGACGCGCTCAAGGCGTTTTCAATCTCCAACGCGAAATTGGTCACGCCCGCCGGTTCGCAAAGTTCCGTCAGCTACCCCTATCCCGGCGGCACACCAAGCATTTCCGCAAATGGCGCAACCAACGGAATTGTCTGGGTCGTGCAAAATAACGGCGGAGGCGTCCTGCGCGCCTACGACGCCACCAATCTAGCCACCGAACTCTACGACAGCAACCAAGCCGCAAACAGCCGCGACCACTTCTCCGACAACAAGTTCATCACGCCCATGATCGCCAACGGCAAAGTCTACATCGGCACTCCCAACAGCGTAGTCGTCTTCGGATTACTGCAGTAGCACACCGCCGGCCTTGATGTCCGCAGCGCCATCTGGGAGTGCGAGAGCTTGCTCTCGCTTTTTCGTAAGCGAAGCTTGCTTCGCGGAGTTACGCCGCAAACGATAACTGCAGCACGTTCGCAAACACAAGACGTTGAACCCGCGCGCGGCGCCACAGCGCGATTCGCTCGAAGATCTGATAGCGTCGGACCGAAGAGCAGCGCCAACCTTCAAAATCTTGCAAAAAAGCAAAGAGCATGTCATCCCGAGCGCAGCGAGGGATCTGCTTTTTTCGCTCTAACCCGAGCAAAACAGCAGATTCCTCAAGCGAAGTTCGCCCTCGGAACCACAATCGAATTTTTCCGCTCTTCCGTAAGCAGCCGCCTGCACCTCATTCATCATCCGGATGAACTCCCAACCGATCGTTCATTTCCCCCGCCGCCAGCGGACGAATGCACAAATCCGTTCCGCTCTCGCTGCACTGATAAACCTGATACGCCGGCAAGTCCCCAGGCTGCACCTCGTACGTTCCATCTTCCATGTCCGAAGTGCGTTCGTAACTAAACATCGCGTATGGATTATTCGGCGTCGTGCGCACACGGAATTGCGCGCAGGCCGGCTCGTAATTCCCATAACTGAAGCAGTGCCCGATGCACGCCTGATCGAGCATGTGCTGAATCAAAATGCGCGAGCCGGGGAATGCCTCGATGGTGCCAAGCACTCGCTGGTTCGGCGGCAGCGTGCGGACCAGCCGCTCAATCTGCGCCTCCATCCGATCGATTTTGCCGGTGTCCTGATACAGGAAGCTGAAAAATACCGCCGCGATTGCACCACACGCGGCCAAATGCCATCTCCGCGGTCGCATCGCGCCAAGCAGGCAGCACAGCAGCGCCGCGGATACCGACGTAAGCCGCTCCGTCAGCAGTGCCAGCGCAGACGGCGTGTTCGGAAAGCGTATGCCGTCGGGCAGCAGAACCACTCCGAGGCACACAATTATGTAAAGCTGCAGCGAAACGGCATAATCTTCGAGCCGCGACTGGCCCCATCGCCGGCTGAAAAAATCCGCGCCCAGCGCGACAAATATAAAAACGATCAGCGCAAACTCCGGAATCGCATATCGCGAACCAAAAAGCAGCAGTTGGTCGGCTCCGTTGAAGTAATAGATCGGTCCGACCCGCGCCTCCACCACGTCGTGGTGCCAGAAATAATAATGCGCCGCGAAAAGGGCCGCTCCGCCCGCAGCCAGCAAATAAATCTGATAACGCCGCGGAATCCTTTCCGCAATCACCACGTACGCCGAGCCGCCCACGAGCCACGCAAATCCCAACGGATGCGCCAGAATCATGAACGGAGCCAGCACGACCGGCGCCAGCCAATCCCACCGTTTCCCGCGCCAGAAAATCGCCATGCCAAAAAATGCGAGGCCCAGCGAAATATAAAAATTCATGAATCCCATGTGGAACGTATACCCGTACGTGAATATCGCGATGCACGGGCATAGATACCAGGGCGCGCGCCGCGTCGCCGCGCACACCAGCGCAAACATCCCCCAGAAAAAAATCAAAACAGCCAAAGAAACCGCGATTTTCACCGCAACCTGCAGCGAAAAAATCCGCCCCAGCCCATCCAGCCAATAATCAAACAGCACATTATTCCAATGCCACGCCAGCCACATGCCCCGCACCTGCCCGCGCTCAATCAATTGCGCCAGCCACGCGTTATACAAGTGGCTGCCCAAATCTCCCGCGACGATCATGCGATGCCAGAAGCACGGCACCAACACGGCGACGGAAACGCCGAGAAAATTCCATAAGTTGTCGCGTACATACGCGAACGACCGCGCCAGCAACGGTGCGCGAGACGAAGTGTGCGCCTCCGCCGCTCGTGCGTCGCGATTCGAAGGTTGATCTAAGTGATCGAGCGTGCGGGTGCCCAGGCGTTGCGTAGAAAAAGGCGAGTTAAGCGTATCGAGTCTCTTCATTCGCTCGTGCCAACATATCACGAGAACATTCGAGCTTCAGTCCGCAAATGATAACCACGCTGCGCACATAGCGCGCGGTCGATTTGATCAGCCAGTCTGCGTCTGTACGCCTTAAGAGTGGTATAACGGTCTACGGCAGCACATCAGTGCGCAGGAGGCAAGCAATGAGCGATCCCCCAGCAGTAAAAATGTCGGACGTAGCAAAGAAAGCAATAGGCTGGTCCATCTTTGTAAGCATCATCATGATTATAGCGGGCCTGCTGGCGATCGCCATGCCGCTAGAAGCCGGCCTCGCCGCAAATATCTTCGTCGGCTGGATGCTGGTTTTGGCCGGCCTCGCGCATTTCGTCTTCGCCTGGTTCACCAGACGCACCGGCAGCGTGCTCTTGAAAGTCTTGCTCGGAATTCTGTATCTGTGCGTGGCGTTTTACCTGCTCGACCATCCCTTGCGCGGCCTCGCCACTCTCACCCTCGCCCTGGCGTTCTATCTTCTAATCGAAGGTATCGCTGAAATCGTCCTCTATTTCCAACACCGCCCCGCCAGCGGCTCAGGCTGGTTCCTCGTTGACGGCATCATCACCCTCATCCTCGGCGTGATGATCTGGCGCCTCTGGCCGTCAAGCCTAGAGTGGGTCCTAGGCACAATCGTAGGCATCAGCATTTTCTTCAGCGGCGTAACACGCCTGATGATCTCGCTAGCTGCCCGCCGCGTTGTCACGAAAATCGCGTAAGCGAAAATGAACAACGCGCGCGCCGCCGCAAGCCGCCGCAAATCCAATCGCAAAATTAATATGAAGCGAGAAGCAAAAGGAGGAAACGCCGAAACCGCGGCACGACCAAGCCGCTACGCGTCCTGATCGTCCTTCTTCGGCGCGTAGGGATACTTTGGAGGTTTCTGCATGTGCGCGGTGCGATAAGCTTCCAGCTCCGCGTCCGTCAGATGGAAGTGGGTCTTTTCAGGATGGTTCTCGGTAGCCGCCAGCTCCACGTGCAAACGATGCGAGCAAATATCCGGCGCATCCTGAAATCGCACGCGCCGCGTGTTGAACGCTTCGTTCGGAATCGTCAAAGTATATTCCCGCGGCTCGGTCGCAGTCTCGCGCACCGTAAAAGTATATTCGCGGCCCTGTGACTTGGCCTCGAACCCCACAAATTGCACGATCACGCTAGAATGGTTGCTCATTTTCCCGCGGGAACCACGCCCGCGCCAACCCCAGCCGCCGCCACCGCAGCAGCCGCAACAGCCTTCTTCGTACGCCGCGCGCGCTTGCGCTTCGGCGGAGTGCCTTCGGCAATCTCCACCACCATAATGCTGGTGACGAACTTCTTCATCCCGTGCAAATCGAAATCTATAGAAGTGCGATCGTTGTCCGATTCGGTGATGACGCCTAATCCGTATTGGAAGTGCTTGATGTACTGCCCTTCGGGGAGTGCTTTCAACGGGGCTCCTATAACCGCTAACACGCAACCGAAAAAAAAGGGGCGAACCGGGGTTAACCGGCTCGCCCTTTGCGACTAGAGGCTAGTGACGTTCGCTGCCTGCAAGCCCTTGGGGCCGCGGGTTACTTCGAACTCAACCGCCTGCCCTTCGTTCAGAGACTTGTAACCTTCCGCCTGAATGGCCGAAAAGTGTACAAATACATCCTCGCCGGACTGGCGCTGGATGAATCCAAATCCCTTGCTGGCATTGAACCACTTCACTGTTCCTTGTTCTCTCACTGATTTACTTCCTTCTTTTTTTAAGCTATTTGTTTGCTTCTCGACCGCCTCCAGCCGTAAAGCAAAAGAGGCCGCAAGTGTGAACTTGCAGCCCCTTCATCGAATCTAAAGGTGTTACAAGAGCAACAAACGCAGCCCAACCATAGCACGCTTTGGCGCCCGGGCCTAGCGAATTCGGACGACGACGTGAGTCGTAATCGGTGGTTGGTGATTGGTGATTGGCGATTGGTGATTGGCGAACCGCGACCGGTATTCCGCGGTCCCTGCCCCGGCGCCGCATCTCCTGGGAGCGCCAATCTCCCGATTGGCGCCGTGACTGCTGCGTCGCGTGTGCCGATTTATCACCGGGGCTTTTGTGGCACAGCCACTCCTGCCTGCCCTGAAAACCTGCCGGTGGCAGGTTTGAAGAGTCTGTGCTCTTTCTTTAATCTGTCATCCTGTGTGCAGCGAAGCCCGCCTGCCGGAGGCAGGGATCTCCCTTCGCATTTCGTTGCACCGGTAATCCCCCGGCGCCCGACGCGCTTATGATTTTTGGTAGCTCTTGCGGCGTCATCTTGCATTTCACATAGCAAATGTCCGAACCGACCGATATTCGCACGGCAACACCCGCCCAACCGAAATTCGAACCGCGTATCACTGTTCCGGCGCATTGTAGAAATAAATTCAAGTTCGAGTTTCTCGTCACTCTCCTCGAATCGCGCGTGGCTCCTGGCATCGTGGATGCACGTCAGTTTTGCTGTTAGGCACCACTGCAATGCCCGGAGTTTCATTGCTCGGGAAAGGCAGCCACACGTTTGTAACACGCTTAGGCAGCGGGGCGGTCACCCCACCGCCCCGACCTGCTTCTGTTTTATCTCCGCGCTCTTTTTCCCCGCACAATTCTCCCGAAAGCACAGCTCGCAGGAACTCCTTTCGATCGCTGCCGGAAGCTAGACGTGTCCGCATTAGTTCTTTCCGACGATACCCAGCCCGCGCCGAAATCAATGTGCAATCCAATTCATTCCAACCGAGGAGACCGTCATGAAAAGAGGCTATTTTCGGATCGTGTTGAGTGTCGTGCTGCTGGCATGTAGTTCGGCGGGCGCTCAGAAAATTATCACGTTCGACGCTCCCGGCGCGGGCACCGGCGCCGGGCAAGGCACTCTTTCCCAGGGCATCAGCGACTTGGGAATCACGTATGGGTATTACATTGACGGAACCGGCGTAGCTCACGGCTTCTTGCGAATTCCGGGTGGTGAGTTCGCCACTTTTGACGCCCCGGGCGCCGGCACAGCCGCTGGCCAAGGCACTTTCGCGTTCAGCCTGAATCCCGAAGGCGCACTCGCCGGATATTCCATTGACGCAAATGGCGTTCTGCACGGCTACGTGCGCACCGCCCGGGGCGCCATCACCACCTTCGACGCTCCGAGCGCCGGCACAAGTTCTGGCGAGGGCACGCTGGCCCTCAACATCAACCCGGAGGGAATTGTCGCCGGATACGATTTTGACGCGAACGATGTAGCTCATGCTTTCTTGCGCCATCGCGACGGTTCCTTCACGGTCATCGATGTTGCGGGCGCGGGTACCGGCGCTGGCCAAGGCACCGGCACTTCCAGCGGGATCGCGCTCAACGTCGAGGGCGTGCTCGCGGGCGCTTATATTGATTCCGCAAACACGATTCACGGCTATCTGCGCGCTCCGGACGGGACCATCACAAAAATTGACGCGCCAGGCGCCGGCCTCGGTCCTGGTCCCGGCACGGATACGGACGGCGTGAATGCGCTCGGAGTCGTTTCCGGACTGTACGTTGACTCCAGCGGTGTAGCTCATGGCTTCGTGCGCGCGCGAGACGGCAGCATCACTGAATTCAATGTTATCAGCGCGGGCACTGGCCCCGGCCAAGGCACCGTGCCGCAAGGCCTCAATCTCGAAGGCGCGATCACAGGAAGCTACGCTGACTCAAACAATGTGGCTCACGGATTCCTGCGCTATCAGAACGGCGCGATCGCTACCTTCGACGCTCCCGGCGCGGGCACCGCCCCCAGCCAAGGCACCTTCCCCTTGCTCAACAATATAGAAGGGGCGATCTCCGGATACGATGTTGACGGTAACGGCGTGTCTCACGGATTCGTGCGCACACCGTAGCGCCAAGCCAGGCTGTCCTTAGCCGCGAGGGGGCAGCGACAGCTGCCCCTGCGCCTCAAAAATCAATAAAACTAAACGGGTGGAGAGCGCGTGTCAGAACGCGATAATCTTTGTAGGTCGTCGCTTTAGCGACGACATAAATATCGCGAAAAAGGTGCGGCTTCAGCCGCTGAAGTACAGATTTTCCAGTTCTCACGCAGACTCTAAAGTGGTATCTCCAAACTTGGCCTAAGTGGCTATGTCGTCTCTCCGGAAGGCGTGTTAGGTATTGAGTGATGAAGTTTGGAGGGACTTATGTGCCCGCTATGCATCGCGAGTGCAGCACTTCTAGCCGCGGGCACAGTATCCACCGGAGGAATTCTGGCCGTGTACATCGGAAAGCTCAAAAAACATTTTACAGCGACTGGTCCTGATCCATTTCATAAAGCAAAGGAGAAATAAAATGGCAACCAGCAATCAGAGCCACAAGGAATCAGCAAAAGGTCATATCTCAATCAAGAAACCAGCGATCGTCTCGCAGCAGGAATGGCAAGCTGCGCACCAGCAGCTTCTCGTAAAAGAGAAAGCCTTCACCCACTCCCGCGACGCGCTCGCCGCCGAACGCCGCCGCATGCCCTGGATAGCCATCGAAAAGAAATACGAGTTCGGCGGCCCCAATGGCAAAGTAACCCTGCTCGACCTGTTCGAAGGCCGCCCTCAGTTGGTCCTCTATCGAGCCTTTTTCGAACCCGGCGTCTTCGGCTGGCCCGACCACGCCTGCCGCGGCTGTTCCTTCGGCGCCGATCAAGTCTCTCATCTCGCCCACTTGAACGCCCGCGACACCACTCTCGCCTGGGCCTCACGCGCCCCGCAAAAAGACATCGCCCGCCTGAAGGCGCGGATGGACTGGGAGATGCCCTGGTACACCATCACCGACAGCTTCGACGTAGACTTCGGCGTGGACCAATGGCACGGCCACAACATCTTCTTCCGCGACGGCGACCAGATCTTCCGCACCTACTTCATCAATAGCCGCGGCGACGAAGCCATGGGCACCACCTGGAGCTACCTCGATATCACCCCGCTCGGCCGCCAGGAAACGTGGGAGGATTCGCCCGAAGGCTATCCGCAATCCGCGCCGTACAAATGGTGGAACTGGCACGATAACTATGACGCCGAGGCGTCGCCGAATCCGAAGTGGATTGACATCGTAACCGACCCTCAAGAAGCCGCCCGAAAGCGCGCCGCGGAGCAAAAAGCATGACCAATTCAGTGACGGAGCGAAAGATGAAAGACATGATGAAAGATGAACTCGCAGCGCCCGAAATCGTAGCTCGCAGCATCTTCAGCGCCGAACTCGATGCACTGCGCCTTCGCGAGAAGGCTCACACCAAAGAGGGCGACGCCATCGCAGCCGCACGCCGGCGCCTCCCCATGGTCGAAGTGGATGCCGCCACGCCGCTCGTCGGCGAACGTGGCGCCGTCACCCTCCTCGACGCCTTCGAAGGACGCCGCATGCTTCTCGCCTACTACTTCATGTGGCACACCGGCAAGCCGGCCCCCGAGCAGTGCGAGGGCTGCACCTGGGTCACCACGCAGGTTGCGGAGTTGTCCTACCTTCATTCCCGCCACATCACCTTCGCGGTGTTTTGCAAAGGCCCCTATGACGAGAGTGCCCGCTACCGCAACTTCATGGGCTGGGAAGTGCCTTGGTACTCGGCGCAAGGCGCGGCTCTCGAATCTCTGCTCACCGGGCGCCCGGTAGGCTTGATGTACATCGTTTGTTACCTGCGGCGCGCTGGCAAAGTTTTTGAAACCTACTGGACCACCCGCCGCGGCGTCGAGGCCATGGACTACAGCTATGCGCTCATGGACCTCACGGTGTACGGACGTCAGGAGTCTTGGGAGGATTCGCCCGCGGGATGGCCACAACAGTGCACCTACACTCGGACTCGCACCGGCCCGCCCACCTGGGATCCAGAGTGGCCGGGCGGACGTCCCATCCCCCAATGGTCTCGCCTCAAAGCAGGACGCTCCGACGACCTGGGAACCAGCAAGCGCTGAGTGCGGACAACCGCGTCCAGTCGCCGGCGGACGCGAACGAAAATAAAAGGCATTCAATCGGGGGGAAAAGTTCCGGTTCCGACCCAGTAACGCGCAAGCGCTCGCAGATTTTTCTTGTACGTTCGCGTGACAGTAAATTCCTTCCCGTCTTTCAGGCGAAGTTCGTACTCTCCCGTCGAGCACGGGCGAAGCTCGCGCACGAACGAAGCATTGACCAATACAGACCGATGAATTCGCACGAACCCGTATGGTTTCAGTTTCTCGGCGATCGTCGAAATGGATTCCCGCAGCAGATACGAACCGGCCTCCTGCCGCAGCAGGACGTAATTACCCTCGGCCTGCACCACCGCCAGCTCACGGGGCTCGATGAAAAGAATCCTCCCGTTGTTTTTGATTGCGATCTTGGAAGAAGCCGGCGGAGTCGCCGCAGGTCGCAGGTGCGGTATCAAATCCACCAATCTCGCCGCTCTTTCGCTCGCCGTTCTTTGCGCGGCAAAATCTAGAGCCTGGTTCACGCGTTCGCGTGAAAATGGCTTCAGCACGTAGTCCACAGCATGCTTTTCGAATGCCGCCACGGCATGCTCTGAGTGCGCGGTCACCAAAACCACGGAAGGCGCTGGCCGATCCGATCGCTGGAGACGCCCCAACAGTTCAAGCCCCGAAAGCTCCGGCATATTGATGTCCAGCAGCATCACGTCGTAAACGTCCTTCGACAATCGCTGCTGCGCCTCCAGCGCGTCGGGCGCTGCATCGAAACGCTCCACATCGGCCCTGGCCGCCAAAATCTGTGCCAGCGCCGTAAGAGCTAATGGCTCGTCATCAACAATCAGAACGCGCATAACGGGTCATTCGCCTCGCGAGCAGCGACCGCGCGGCGTCCACTCGGCCGGGAATTCAATGTCGGAAGGGTCAAACTGGCCGTGACGGTGCGATCCTCGGCGACCGCAAGGCGCAGGCTCGCGTCGCCTGCATAAAGATACTTCAGCCGCGCTTCCACGTTTCGCAATCCCACCCCGGTTCCGTTCGAAGGCTTCCCGCCGGCGCTGTTGCGCACACGGATGTTCAGTACTCCATCGCTTGCGTCCGTCGCGACTTCAAGCCAGCCTCCCTCGCGCAACGGGGCAATGCCGTGTTGCACCGCATTTTCCACAAGAGGCTGCAGGATCAGCTGCGGCACCAGCAACTGGCAAGTCTCCGGAGCGACTGACCACTGGACCTTCAGCCGGCTTCCGAAACGCATCTTTTCCAGTTCGAGGTAGTCCCTCGCAAATTTTATTTCGCTCTCGAGCGGAATCAGGTCGGAGCTGTCACGCTCCAGCGCCGTGCGCAACAAATTCGAAAGGCTAAGGATCATCGCTTTGGCAGTCTTGGGGTCCTCCTCCGCCAACGTCGCGATTCCGTGCAAAGTATTGAAGAGAAAATGCGGTTGCAGTTGCATCTTCAGCGCCTGCAGCTCGCTGGCGGCAAGCGCCTGCTGGTATTCGTACTTCTCGACTTCTTGACGGCGCACGCGCTTCAGATACACGTACGCATGAGCCGCCACCACGATCGCGATGTAAACAAGCGTCTCGTCCGCAAATGACGTTCGAATAACTTCAAGCCATGCCGGCAGTGAATGCGATACATAAGGAACAACCACAAGGTAAAGCATCGTTAGGTGAATCAATACGAACGGCACAGCGCCAAGTCCCCACAACAGCACATAAGGAACACGGTTCGCCGAATAAGAAACGCATTTTTCAGCCAGATAAAAGATAGGTGGAGTCCACAACGCCAACGCAAACGCGCGCACTCCGGCCTGCATCAACAGATTTAGGAACGAAAACCACAGATTATGCCCGTCCAGAAGCTTATCCTGCAGCCCCATCAGCAACGCGATCCCGTACCAAAACGCAATCGAGAGCAGGTAAGCCCGGACGATCCCACGAACGCGCGGCGACATGCCGCCATTCTAATCCTTTCGATATGGTAATCCGAGTCGTATGTGAAGCTTCACGGCGATACGGTGAAGGCGTTGCCCCGCGCCGGCGGCTGAAGCTGACCGCCAGCGCGTTTTCTGTTTGCGGTTCTTGCTCCGCGACTCGTGGCTTGCTATCCGCAGGCCAGGAACCTCTCCTCTCGCGAGCTCTTCCGTGATGCAAATAGCGCGTTTTTGTGTCGATTAGAACGGCTGAATTGTGCGTTTTTGTTGGGTTTTTGGTGATTTCTAATATCTGCGATTGTCGATTAGAAACGCTTCCCGCGGTGATGCCCTTTGCAGCGAGAAGCGTTTGCGTTTGTATCGAATAAGAATTGACGCGGTCGTTTGTTTTGAATGAGTTGCGCGAATTATTGTTCCGATGAAAGCGTCCATTTGTATCGGGAAGTGCCGCCGCGATTCGCGGGACGTCGGTGCTGTGCGACGAGCGAGCAGTGTCCCGCAAAGGCATCCGGGATGCAAACGGCGCAATTCTGAAAGTGCCAATTTGTTGGCGATTGATTTGGGGTGCGGGTGTTTGTTTTGTAGGAGATATAGCGGATTCTAATCGGCGGGGTTGGCGATTGATTTTGAGGTGTGTTCGGCGGTCATTGTCGATTAGAGCGGGGAAGTAACATTGTAGTTGGGATGTTACATGAGCTTTTGGGGCGGCGGGGCCGCGCGGGGCGCGAGAGGTGGTCGGCGCGGGCCGGTTTTTGGGTAGAGTTTTCCCTGGGGGTGGGAGCGGTCTGCCCGTCGCCATCGTGGTGGAGTGCATGTGGCGTCCTCAGTGGGCTGGAAAAGCAGCCCAAATCTATTTTATCACATTTACTGTATGATTACCAGTCCCATCCGATCGAAAGTTTCCGTCAGTCGCAACCAGATCGAATTGAAAGCCAGCCCAGCGAAAGGGCGTGCCACCCGCCGACTGGTCGGGATTCAGGGAATAACGCGTTTACGAAGTGGCGACGTGAGCGCGTGCGATGTACAATTCAGCCGTCGAATTCGACATTGAGAAGATTCCGATGAGGCGAAGAGAGCAGAGTGGAAGAAAGAATCAGAGCCATTCGAATCATCGCATCGGCGTGACACTTAACGCCGTCGCGAAGCACGTAGGTCTGGCGCCTGGGACTGTATCAGCGGTATTGAACAATTCACTGGCATGCCGGTCTGTACCGGTCCGCACGAAAAGGCGGATCTTCGCGGCAGCGCGTGAGATGGAACACAAGCCGAACAATTCGGCGCGACCGCTCCGCGTGAAGCGTTCCTCTACGATTGGAGTGATCGCGGCAGAAGTTGGCGACCCGTACGGACAATTGATCATCAGTGGAATCGAACGGCACCTCCGCGCGAACGGTTTCTTCTATTTGACCGCGATTCACCGCCACAACAACGAGCTTCTCGAAAGCTATTCGCGATTGTTGCTGGAGCGCGGCGTGGAAGGGTTTATCACGATTGATACGCCCATTGTGCGGGAACCGGCTCTACCCACCGTAGCAATCGCAGGTCACCGGTCCTTTGCCGCCGTCACGAACATCGCGCTCGACCACAAGGCTGCCGCGTTTTCAGCGCTGCGGCATCTGCTTGAGAATGGTCATCGAGAGTTCGCTTTCTTGAAGGGTCCGGCGATCAGTTCGGATACAGAGAGCCGCTGGCAAAGCATCGTGGAAGCCTCGCGTGAACTGGGAATCCGGATTCATCCGGATCTGGTTGTCGAACTCAATGCGTCGCAAGCCTGCGCTGCGCGCGCGCCTGAATATGCGTATCCGTTCGCGAAGGAACTGTTGAGCCGAAACCGCGCGTTCACCGCTCTTTTTGCGTTCAACGATAACTCGGCCATCGCGGCGATCAGCGCGCTTCAGGATGCGGGACTGAGAGTTCCCGAAAATGTTTCGGTAATTGGTTTCGACGATATCCCGCTAGCGTCTTATTCGAATCCGACGCTGACCACGGTTCGACAGCCGATGCAGAAAATGGGTGAAATTGCGGCGCGGACGCTGCTGGATCGCATCGAAAATCGCAGCGAATATGTAGCGGAAATCGCGATCGAGACAGAACTAATCGTTCGAAAATCAACTGGGCCCGCTCCCAAGGCAATATAGCAATCACGATGCTCACACGACGGGATTTCCTTGCCACCGCAGGCGGCGCGGTCGTTGCCGCGCGTCTTCACGTGCAGGGCTCCAGCAAGACTCAAGTCGCCCTCACTATCCCCAACGAAGCGACCGGCCCTCATATGCCTATAGATTTTGTCGGCCTGTCTTATGAGGTGCAGCAACTCACGGACCCGACTTTCTTTTCGGCGCAGAACAGCGGCCTGATTCGCGAGTTCAAAGCGCTTTCGTCAACTGGTGTTCTGCGCCTTGGGGGCAACACTAGCGAGTTCGCTTACTGGAAACCTGCGCCCGATTCTCCCGAGCCAGAGCATCCGCAAGTACGCGAGGCTGAAGGTGAGCCGAAGCCCCGCTACTACGCGGTGACGGTCGAGGCAGTCAAGAACCTGGCGCAGTTCCTCCAAGCCACTGGTTGGACCTGCCTGTACGGCATTGGCATGGGCACGAATACGCCGGCACGCGCCGCCGAGGAAGCGGCCTTTGTCGTCGAGACGCTCGCCGACCGCCTGCAGTACTTCCAGATCGGAAACGAGCCGGATCTGTTCGACCGGCACCTGCGCGATCCGAAGACGTGGTCGGCCAAGACCTACCTGGACGAATGGCTCACACTCGCGCGTGCGGTCTCGGCTCGGGTGCCCACAGCAAAGTTCGGCCTGCCCGATGTTACGAGCAAACCGTCATGGTTGACTGAGATTGCTGATCAATGGGCGTCCGTCCAGTCTCCGCCTCACGTGACCACCCTCACTCATCATTATTACTTCGGCGGGCCCGCGACGAACCCCGACGTAAACATTCCGAACCTGCTGAAACCTGCGACGATGCAAAAGGTGCAGAACACGGCGACGACGGCAACGGCCGCAGCCAGCAAGATCGGTGCGCGCGTACGCATGACGGAAGGCAACACGTGCTATCGCGGAGGCAAACCGGGCGTCTCCGACGTGTTTGCCGCTGCGCTTTGGTCAGCCGACTATTCGCTGCTGCTCGCCAGTAACAACTATTCCGGCGTCAATCTCCATGGTGGTACCGGCAAATCCGTGGCGAATTCCGTTGGCGGATCTCTGCCCGGGGACGCGCTCCTGCAAGCAAATGGCGCAACGCCGGAACAGATTGCCGCGCATCCGCATCCTTTCTATACGCCGATTGCGACCTTTGGTGCGGACTACTGGCTGGAGCCGGTCGCGTATGGGCTGCAGTTTGCTGGCTCGTTCAGCGGCGGAACTCTTTTGCAGACCGACTTCTCGACGAAGCTGCAGGCTGCGGGAGTGAATGCGACGGCCTACGCCGCGAAGCTGCCCGGCGGCAAGACCTCGGTGATCATTCTGAACAAAGACGCAGCGGCGGACCTTGATGTGGAACTCGATTTCGGTCGCGACGTCAGCGGAGCGGTCGAGACCAAAATATTGCACGCGCCGGCGCTAGACAGCCGCGAAGCGCACATCACGACCGCAACGAAAGCCAACTCGCTCACGCAGGGCAAGTGCTCCGTCACTGTTCCGCACGCATCAGGATTACGCCTGACGCTGGCTTGAGATTGACTTGAGACGCCGGCACTTTGCGGGAGGTTTGCTGCGCATGGGGTAAGGTACGAATTGGCGCACCGTTGAGCAGGGCCTGAATATCTTCCACTGCCCCGCTGGCCTACAGACCTTGGAGAAACTCAATTACAGCCTGTTTGACTTCCTGTGCTCGCTCCTGCTGGGTCCAATGACCGCAACCTGGTAGCAGAACTTTTCCCCGAAGCTGCGGTACAAACTGCGACAGGTTGGAGATGATCTTTTCTGTTCCACGAAAGGCCAAAACCAGATCGCGGTCTCCGGCGATGTAAAGCGCCGGGACTTTCAGCTGCGCTCCAGACAAAGACGCCAAGAGCTCCCAATTGCGATCGATGTTGCGGTACCAGTTCAGCGCCCCACGAAATCCCGTGCGCGCAAATTCGCTTGCGTAGAAATCCACGTCCGCTTCGGTGAGCCAATGAGGCAGCGACGCCGGATTCTTCAGGCGCGAGAGAAAGCCACCTCGGCGCGGCACCATATCGAGCGCGCGGCCGTCCGTTGCAGCGTCATCCCGGCCTTCCCCTGAAGCCGAGTAGAGGAAGCTGCGAATGGTGAGACGGACATTGCGCTCAAGCTCCGCTTCGGCGATGCCCGGGGATTGGAAGTAGAGCTGAAAGAACTGCGCGTCCTCGGTCTGGGGCATAACGCTGGTCGGAGGAACGCGTGATCGCGGCCTGAATGGCACGCTCAAACCGATCACGCCGCGAAAGCGGTCGGGCCGCAAAAGCGCGGCGTACCACGCGACGGGCGCGCCCCAATCGTGCCCGACGATCACCGCCGTCTCCGTGCCTGAAGCATCGAGCAGGCCGACCACGTCGCCAACAGAATGGAGCAGCGTGTACCGCTCGACTTCTTCCGGGCGATCGGTCTGCCCGTAGCCTCGCATATCTGGCGCGATCGCATGGAATCCAGCTTCTGCGAGCGCACGCAACTGGTGCCGCCACGAATACCATGATTCGGGAAAACCGTGGCACAGCACCACCAGGGGCCCTGCTCCGCTCTCGGCGATGTGCATATGAATGCCATTCGTTTCGACCGTGCGATGTTTTATTTCGCTCACTGTAGTTCCCCGAAATCAATTGGAACTGAAGTCTTCAGGTCTTAGCGATGAACTCTCTCGTATCGCGCAGCAATCGATCGGAAAGCTTTTTGTCGGTGACGATTCTAGACAACATCATCGCTCCCACCATTGCAGCAACGATTGCGTGAGCCTTCGCATTCGCGTCCCTCGGTGGAAGCCCGGGAAAGCGCTGCGCCACAATGGAAATGAAGCGCTCGATTCCCTTGGACGTTACTCGGCGAGCGTCGTTCTCCGCAAAACGAAGTTCTGTGCCGAGGGCAGCCAGGGGACATGACGAGTCAAAGTCATCTCGCTGGTGTTGTGAGAGGTACGCGGCAGCTATCCCATCAAGCGACCCGGTGCCCCTTGGCCCTTCTAGCGACGTCAACACTTTCTCGAGGGCCTGCCCGACTGCTTCGGCGAGCAACTGGCTCTTCGAGGAGAAGTGCTTGTAAAACCCTCCGTGCGTGAGGCTGGCAGCCGCCATGATTTCAGATAGCCCAGTGCGCTCGATTCCGCTCCTATTGAATTCACGAGCGGCGTTCGCGACGATTCGTCGCCTCGTCTTCGCCGCTTCCTGTCTGGACTTGCGCATCTGTTCCTTTCGACGACACCTGCAGTTTAGATGTTACCAGACATCCAACAATAGGTCCGCTATCCACTATTGTTCGCGTCGGCTTTAGCGCGCTCCAGGCGCGGACTGATGGCGCGGATGCGATCTTCGAACGTAGTGAGCGGAGTAACGCTGGTTTCCATCAATGGCCAAACCGGCAGGCTTTCGACGATTCCGTCCAGTTCGAGCGGGGATGCCGCCTCGACGATCATCGCGATGGCAATCGTTCCGCTGATCGGTCCACCCGCGAGGATTTCCTTTTCCTCACGCAGTTTTCCGATCATCTCCACCGACCGGAAGATGTAGTTTTCAGCCAGCGCGATTTCAGCTTCGGGGCTCGTGGGACGGCCCTGAGCGACGAGCTTCATCTGTACTAGAAATTGCATGGAGATCGCTCCTCTCTTATTTCACCGATTGAGCCTGCACAGGGCGCAATGGCTCTTCAACTTCCAAGAATCTTGTCCATTTTTCATGACCTAATCCGTCATCCGCGCGAGAATCGCAGTTTTGTGTGCCTGTAGAAACTCCGGCAGTCCCATTGGCCGCTTTCCGCCGATCTTCTGCACCAGGTCGTTCGTTCCCGCAAACACTCCATTCTGGTGGTCTTTCGCAATCTCCTCGAAATGCTGCCACAGCGTGTCAGACCTTCCCGCACGAGCGTTCTCTGATAACTTCTTCAAGTCCCTGGCGTCGATTTGTTCATAAGCGAGCGGCTTCCCGACCGCCTTTCCGATCTCGGCCGCAATCTCGGCGAAGGTATATTCTTTTTCCCCGTACAGGGGATACACTTTGCCCTTATGCTCGCCTGGATTCAGCAGGATCTTGGCGATCACTCGAGCTTGATCCTCCGCCGCGATTGGCGCATGCTTGCCCGTTCCGAATGGAAGCCGCAGAACGCCGGTCTTGAATTGCCCCGTCCAGTAAAGGGCCCATTCCGCAAACAGCGTGGGTCGCAGATGCGTGGTTGGCACGCCGGACCAGTTGAGGACCTGCTCGGAAATCCAGTGATCCTGGGCCGCATGACTCTTCGCCTCTCGCCTCGCGGAAATTTGAGACATGTTCACGATCGAAGAGACGGCTGCCTCCTTTGCGGCTTGTGCGAAGTACGCGGTTGCTTGAAGTATTCCGGGCTTGATCGGATACACGAAGTAAGCGGCTTTTACTCCTTCCATCGCGCTGCGCACCGCTTCGAAATCCAGGAGATCGCCTGTTATCAGCTCCGCTCCCAACGCGCTTAGCGCCGCGGAACGCTCATCCTGGTGATGGACATACGCTCGTACGTTAGCGCCCGCTTCCAGCAAAAACTTGACGGTCTTGCTCCCGGTTGCGCCGGTCGCTCCGGAAATCAAATATTGATTCGCCATGACTTTTCCCTCCGCTTGTTAAGATGTCATCAAACATCTAAACGATTCGGGGGTTTTTGCAGGCGGCACGTTCGGCCGCGGAAGCAGTGACCGGACATTTGACTCGACGGGTGCGCCACCGACTAACTGCTCCGTCACGGTTCCGCACGCTGCCGGATTATGCGTGACGTTGGCTTGAGACGCGCGCGTTCCTGTGATCAGCGGACTTCCTTGAAGTCGAAGTAAGCGAGGTTCATGTTGCCGTTCGTCAATATGTGCACGGTGAGAACGTTTTTCCCTTTGTCGAGGCGAACCTTGAAGAGTTGCGGCGCCAGATTCCAGTGGTGCCACTGACGCCAGGCCACCGGGTCTGCCGGATCATTAGTCGAAGCGATCTCTAGGGGACCCGTCGCATCCTTTCCATTCACATCCACGGATATTGTTCCGCCGCGATTCGATGTGTACAGGAAATCGGCCGTGTATGTACCCGCTTGTGCCACATCCACAGTGATGTTGAACCACTCTCCGGGTTCGGTCCAACCAACATAGGGCAGGTCTGCAGGAGGAACAACTTTGTCGAATGGGTTGTCGTCAATCCGATCCGGCTTCCGGTTGAACTTCGTGTAGGAAGTGTCCACTCCCTCGTGGATACGGAATTCGTTGAGGTAAGTCCCATCGGTTGGGTTCAACTCCCCGCTGCCGTGATTCTGTGGATCGCTGTCGTGATACGCGACCCCTTCGCCGCCCAGGTCATAGTAAGCACACAAAACGCGCCCCGGTATTTTTTGTGCGCCGCCCTCGTAGCGGCTGTCATGATAAGGCAGACCTTTATACTGGCTCAAGAAAGATTGGGAAAAAGCCATTGCCGGTAGCATCGCCGCCGCTACGAGGCACAAGAAAAACGCTCGCCGGTTCATCCCGCCTCCCCGAGTACCGCTAACTCTTCGGCAGTCGTTCAGACTTGGAAAAGTTCGATCCCCTGCGCTTTTCCCAGATTGCGCGAGTACTTCTTGTCTGTCGTATTGTTCCAATGTTCGTGCACGCCAAGGCTGCGGCAGCGGACGCCGTCGCGTTCAGGATCATAGACAGTCTTCGACGGCGGGTCATTCGCCAGGGCTGATTCGCGCAGGTAGTTATCGGCATTCTTGATATCTGGAAGATCGGGCCATTCCGAAGTGAGAAAATCGAAGCCGACGGAATCGATCGCTACGCCGTCCAACGACATAAAAATGCTATTCGGCCAGGCATCGTTGAACGGCGCCATTTTCCACTTGCGATGCGGCGGCCCATCCACGTTGTCGTTGCCATAGAGCCCATCAATAATAAAAAGCATGGTTTTCTCGCCGAGGTCTTTGTGGCCCAAATAATCCGTGAACGCGGAGTAACTTGCCGAACCATCGCTATTGTGATGGAAACCGTCGTGCGCGTTCTTACGCCAGTCGGGGTTGATACTCGTAGCGCCGAACAGATTCTTCGCGCAAAGTGTCACGCCTGAACTCACATGCGCTCGCAATACGGCGGCATCAATCAAGTAGGCGGCCTCAACCACCGTGGTATCGAGTCCCTTGGCGTTGCGGCTTTCCACAGAGAAGGGAATCGCGTCGGGTTTGAACTCGGCCTTTGCTCGCCCATCGCCGCCGATATGGTCCACAAACGTGGCGCCGGGAAATTCATGGTGAATCTTGTCGTAGAGATTGCCCGGGATGAACCGGCTGGAATCGAAAATGATGATCGATGATTGCGGCACTCGTCCCGGCCCGGTCAACTGCCGGACGAGCGAAAGGATCATATGGGGCGAGGAGTTCAGCCGGTCGATGGTGCCATGGTCCGTTGTGTTGTTCAGGTTCGCCTTGATCGCAATCTTCTCGCCAGCACCGTATCCGGCTTTGCCGCGACCATGAGTGCGATTGAAGTATTGAAAGATGGAGTTCCACGCGTGCGCATCGCTTTTTTGATTTGTAAGGCCGCAAATAGACCGGGAAACCATGCGGTCAATCACAGCTTGGTCATTGTGGGCGTCGGTCCACCACGAACCTGTGCCATCCCAGGTCACAGCCGCCGGATCGTGCGCCCAAGTAACTCGGCCTGGAACAACGCCCCGCGCAACTCCTAATGGAGAAAGCGGCTCGAACAAAGACGGCCGCAGGTAAGTAGCAGCTGCAAGAGCCAGGGTGAATTGCCGGCGCGTAATGTCCATTTTGACTTGCTCCTCTCGCACAAAATCCTACGGTTCCGCGGATCATTTTGCCTGAAAGCGCAGAAGCTGCTACAAGCTTCTTCATGGACAGCGCGGTCTTGGATTGGAGACCGCGAGCTGCCGCGCGGGGACCTTGAACTGCCCAGTGAATTGTACCTGACGACGCAATTAGGAGATCCTTCGCTGCGCTCAGGATGGCGGATTAAAGAAGGAGCACTGCGAAGCGCACGGCCAAGAGTGGCTGTTCCACAAAGGCCCCGGTGACAAATCGGCACGCGCGGCGCAGCAATCACTGCTCACCAGTCACTGTTCACCAATCACCAACCAGGCTTCATTCACTCGCGAAGGCGTTAGACGGTGGCTTGGTGGATTGGCGCGGATGTGGTGGCGGGCTTGGGTTTGGCTAGCGTGGCGATGGTGTTGAGGATTGTGTCGGTGGCGGTGTCTTCGCCGATTACGGAATTGATCATGAGGTGGAAGCGCTGGCGGTCGGGCCATTCGACGCCGAAATATTGTTTGATGAAGGCGGCGCGGTCGCGGTCTACAGAGTCGGCCAGTTGGAAGGCTTCTTTTTCGGATTTGCCCTGGGCGCGGAGGCGGCGGATTTTTTCCTGGAGCGGGGCGTAGACGAAGACGTGGAAGGCGTCGGGGCGGGATTGGAGATAGTAGGCGGAGCCGCGGCCGACGATGACGCACTGGCCGGCGTCGGCGGCGCTGGTGACGACGCGTTCGCAGACCTGGCGGATGCAGTCGGTGTCCGCAAAATTCGGGTTGGGAGCGTGCACGCTGCCTTCGTAGCTGCCGTGCATGAAACCTTTGAGAAGGCGGTAGTACATGGGGTCTTTTTTTTCTTCGTGCTGCTCGACGACGCTGCAGTCACATTCCATTAGGCGGGCAATTTCGTTGGTGAGGAGCTGGTCCCAGAGTTTCCAGTTGAGGCGCTGGGCGACTTTTTGGGCGATGTCCACGCCGCCGCTGCCGTATTCGCGTTCGATGGTAATGATTCGGATCATGGGCGTTTCACCTTCAGTTTGCTTGCGCCTTCCTTTGAAAACTGGCCCGCGCGGCGAGATTTAGCGCCGCTATGGGTCCACTATAGCGCAAATTGCGCTACTCCATTACGAGGCTGTTGACGGTGAAGCGCGCGGGAAAATGCTAACGGGCGGGGGCGGGATCGTTGGGGGATTCGTGCATGCTGAGGATATACCAGTGATTGTCGGATTTGCGGCAGAGCATCATGCCGCGACCGGTGGCGTGAACGGACGGGGATTCGATGGTGTAGTCGTAAAGGCTCCAGACGACGTCGCCGACGGCGCGTTGATCGTTCATGATCATGGAAAGATGGGCGCGCGGGACGAGGTGAAAATATTGTTGGCGGAGATGATTGGTGGCCTGCTCGCGGCCGCGGAGTTCGCCGGCGGGGGAGCTAAGGACGAAATCGGGATCGAAGCAAGTGGCGAGCTTATCGGCGTCGGCGTTATTAAAAGCCTCGGAGCAGGAGTGCATGGCCTTTTCCATTTCGGCGATGAGCGATTCCTCGGAGGAGCTGGCTTGGGAGACGGCGAGGCGAGCGACGCTGCGTTTTAGATCAATGGTGACACCGAGGCGTTCGAGGAGATCCACGCCGAGGACGCCATCGAGCGGGCCGCCGCAGGTTTTGGCGATGGCGGTGAGGTCAATCGCAGGAAGGCTGATGTCGCGCAGAGTGTGATTGCCGAGAGAGAGTTCGGCGATGGAAACTTCGCGGGCTTTCAGGGGCGTGATTTCATTCCAGGATTGCACGCGGACTTCCTTGGCGTGGCCTTGGGGGAAAGATTTTTCGTTGAGCATGGAAGTGGCGGCAGTATCTATGAGGAAGCGCTTGTCCTGGTGGTCGATTTGCAGGACGACAACTGGAAGGCTATCGCAGCGCTGCAGGGGAATTTCGTTGCTGGTCGGTGAGGGCTGGGCTTGCGCTTGCGTGCGGCGTGGGGTGAGCGCGAACAGCACGACGGCGCAGGTGCAAGCGCACGCTAGCTGTCGCGGACCTCTACGCATCACTTCCTCGATTGGACTGTTGTGGTGACTTCGTCAATCCTGCGCAAAATCGCGTCGCCAGCGGAACTGAAAGCGCGCTGATCGCGAAACAGGCGCGAGCTCCAGTTCGCTCCCATGGCGAGCGCTTGAATTTCGAAGGCGAGTTGGCGCACGTCCACGTCTTTGCGGATTTCTCCCGCGGATTGCGCTTCGCGCGCGGCACGTTCCAGATTTCCGAGCCACTTTTTCATGAGCTCGACGATGCGGTCGCGGACGCGGCCGGGGCGGTCGTCGAATTCGAGCGAGGCAGCGGAAAAGAAGCAGCCGCCGGGGAACGTTTTATCTTCGCCGTAGGCGAGCCAATTTTCGCAGAGCGCGCGAAGGAGATTCACGCCGCGGAGTTTGGTTGCGGGAAGGATGACGCGTTCGACGAAGATATCGCGAGCTTCGTCCACGACGGCGCATTGGAGATCTTCCTTGGAGCCGAAGTGGGCGAAGAGGCCGCTCTTGCTGATGCGGAGGGTGGCGGCGAGTTTGCCGATGGTAAGGGCTTCGAGGCCTTCGAGGGAGGCGAGGTTGACGGCTTTGCGGAGGATGGCGTGGCGGGTTTTCAGGCCGCGGGGGCGGCGGCTGGGAGTTGGTGGCGCTTTGGTGGCGCGGGCTTTGTTGCGGGCTTTCGTTTTCACGCGCGGATAATAGCACGACCGTTCGTTCTATTACAAGGGCGGAAGCAGGGAGGCAGGGAAGCAACGAGGCGGGGGACTCGGAGCGATTACGGCGACGGTCGCGGGCTCAGTGGGTCGTTGCTGCAAAGATTTAACACAGAGGGCACAGAGGAAGGCGGAGGGCACGGAGAGTTCATTGGACGCGAAAGCGGTGAGGCGAAGCAGAGAGGCAAAGAAGTCGGGGATGGGTATTGCCGGGCGAGGCTTGCCTCGCCTGGATCGTTTTTTGCGGATTTGACGTTGGAGAAAGCGGCGGCGCGCCGCCGCACTCCACGAGATCCTGCCGGGCGGGCAGTGTATGGCTAGCCGATCTTAGCGTGCTGCGGGACGCTTGCAGGCAGTCGGTCTGGCGCAACACGGAAGATAGGAACGCGGTTTCCGCATTCCATAAGGTGGGTGCCACAACGGCGGGTTTGCCGAGTTGCTGGGGCGCGGAGTATGATGGCGTTCTCCTCGGCCAAACCCTAGGGCGCGGGTTGACATTTCCTTCTGCTGGAGGCTCACCATGAAAAGAAAACCCCTTCTTATAATCGGTGGCATCGTCGTGTTGCTATTTTTGATCATTTTGGCGTTGCCGCTTTTTATCAACGTGAACCAGTTCAAGCCGACTTTGGAGACGAAGCTGGGGGTGGCGCTGGGGCGCAAGGTGGGGATTGGCGACATCGGACTTTCGATACTTTCGGGGTCTGTGACGGTGAAGGATGTATCGGTGGCGGATGACCCGGCGTACAGCAATGGGGCATTTTTGACGGCGAAATCGCTGGACGTGGGCGTGGCGATGATGCCGCTGATTTTTTCGCGGCAGTTGAACGTGAGTTCGTTCACCATCGAAGAACCCGAGATCACTTTGCTGCGCAACGCGAACGGGACGTGGAATTATTCGACGCTGGGCGCTGCGGGGCAGTCGAAAGGCAGCACGACTGCGCCGGCGGGTGGTGGCGCCGCGCCGTCTGCCACCGCGTCGGGATTGAGCGTGGAGAAGCTGAAGATTTCGAACGGGAAAATGATTGTGGGGTCGGTGGGCGCGAGGAGCAAGCCGAGCGTTTATTCGAACGTGAACCTCGAGGCTTCGGATCTTTCATACACCACGCAGTTTCCTTTCAAGCTGACGGCTACCGGGCCGAGTGGCGCGGATATAAAAGTGGAAGGCAAGGCTGGGCCGATCAACCAGACGGACACTTCAGCGACACCGTTAAACGCAACAGTGAACGTGGAGCACATAGACCTAGCGAAGACGGGATTCATCGATCCGGCGTCGGGGATCGCGGGGATCGCGGATTTCAACGCCGACTTGAACTCCGATGGAAAGACGATGAGTTCGAAGGGGTCGGTGAAGACGAACAAGCTTAAGGTGATGCCGTCGGGTGCGCCTTCGAGCGTGCCATTGAATGTGGATTACGCGACGGATTACACACTGAAGGATCAGTCCGGCGTGCTGAAGCAGGGAGACATCCACATTGGAAAGGCGCTCGCGCATTTGACCGGGACTTACAGTACTGCCGGCGACGCGACGAAAGTGCAGATGAAATTGAATGCGCAGGGAATGCCGCTGGGCGATCTGGAAGGGTTTTTACCGGCGGTGGGAGTGGTGTTGCCGTCAGGGTCGAAGCTGCAGGGCGGAACTCTGACGGCAAACCTGACGCTCAGTGGTCCGGTGGACAAGCTGGTGGTGGCGGGGCCGGTGAACATGCAGAACGCGAAGCTGGCGGGATTCAGCTTGAAATCGAAATTGGGAGCGTTGTCGTCATTCACCGGGCTGGGCGGTGGGGGTGGATCTTCACCCGACACTGAGATTCAGACGCTTAGCGCGACGGTGAAATATGATCCGACGGGAACGAAGATTGACGATTTGAATTTGGTGGTGCCGACGATCGGGACCGTCACCGGGGCGGGAACGATGAGCCCGAGTGGTCAATTGGATTTCAAGATGGTGGCGAAATTGGCGGGAGGAGTTGGCGCGGGAATTACTCAGGTGGCTGGAGGAGCGGGCAAGCTCGGTTCCGTGATGGGCGGCGGTGGAAAGGGAAATTCGAACAACGGGATACCGTTCAAGGTGCAGGGTACGACTTCGGATCCGAAGATTATTCCGGATGTCGCGGGAGTCGCGGGGGGAATCGTCAAGGGCGGTGTTGCGGGCGTGGGGGACGCCGGGAAAGCGCCGGGGGCGGCGGCTGGAGCGATTGGTGGTTTGTTCGGAAAGAAGAAGAAACCGTAGCGGGTAATGCGGTTGGCGCAATTGATGGAAGGATGTGACGGGCAGCGGTCCCACGGACCTTGTTAGCGCTGGGGCTACGCGGCGGTCAGCGCATTTTCTGCGTCGCTGAAGAGGGCCCGGAGGGCACGGATTACGACGCGCAGCAGAATTACGATCACGCAGAGTGCTATCACTACAATCGTTGACGCGATGTAGGGATGTTGCGTCACGATCCACATCAGGAGTACCACCAGGGCATCTTCGCCCAGGCTTAGCGCGAAATTCGAAAATGGTTCTGGAGAGTGAGTGATCGCGGCGCGGGCGGCGGTTTTGCCTCCGTGTGCGGCGAGGGCGATCAAACCGCCGGCGAAGGTGGCAGCGATTTGTTCCCATTGCGGCAATTGCGAGGTGGCGGCGTAGGCGAGGTAGGCGGCGACCGGCACGCGCACGAAAGTGTGTGCGGCGTTCCAGAGCAGGTCAAAGATCGGAATTTTATCGCCGACGAATTCGAGCAGGAAAAGCACCGCGCAGATCGTGATTATTGTCCAGTCTTGCAGTCTGTGCAGCGAATCTGGCAGCACCAGGACGTGGTACCTTCCGAGCAATCCCAGCATTCCGACAGTGGCGTAGACGTTGAGGCCTGCCGAGAAGCTAACGACGACGAGAATGGCGGTGAGTTCGCGGCCTTGGGGAATGAGCGGGGTTAGTAGCGCGAGGTTCATGGATGGGAGTGGAGCTGCGTATGGTGTATGCGCCCGCGTGAGAACTGCAAAACCTGTACTTGAGCGGCTGAAGCCGCTTTAATTCTGCTGCGTTTATGCCGTAGCTGAAGCTACGGCCTACAAAGATTCCCTTGTTCTCACACAGACTCGCGCGGTCGGGGCGCGTTACTTGGTGGTCGGCTGTTTGGCAATTACGAGGTCTTTGATTTTGTTGTAGGTGGCTTGCGGGATGATTTTCTTTTTGACCAAGTCGGTTTTGGCGTGGTACGGACGGCCGTCAATTATTTTTTGCGAGTAGGCGGCGCCGATGCCCGGCAGCGCGTCGAGTTGCTCTTTGGTTGCGCTGTTCAGATCCACTAGGTTGCTGGTGGCCGGGGCTGCGGACTTCGAGGACTGTGGCGCTGTGGCATGGTTGTGAGCCAAAACCGGGAGGGACAAAAAGAAAAGCAGCGAAGCGGCGAGAACAAAGAGCAAAAGATTGTGTTTAGGCTTCATAGGGAAGCTCCTTTTGTGAGATGGGCACGAGGCGTTTGGGCTGCGGCCGTGGGCTCGGGAGCTGCCGCGCGATTTTTTGATGCCGCCGCTACAATACCACCGGCTGCAGGCGAGATTCCAGCACTCGTAGAAAATCGAAAGTGGGACGGACGTTTGTCGGGCATGCAACGGTTGCATCTTTTTGGCTAGTATAGTGTTTGGTGCCGGGGGTGTGATCCTTGGGGGAGCGGGGTGGCGGGGTAATCGGGATCAGGCCAAGTTTAGTAGCAATCGGCGAATGGAGCCGGACACGCAGTACTGGGATTTCCGGTGTGGTGTGCGTGTGTGTTTTCTTCGTGGCTCTGGGGCCGCTGCTGGCGCAACAGATTTCTCCGCGACAAACTTCTGCAAAAATCCCATTGAGTGCTGCTGAATTGGTGCGTTTACGCGCGGAGTGGTTTTTCCGGCAGCGAGCTTCGGCGAACGGGCACGTCCCTGGCGCTTTGCTGCTGCGCGCGTTTGCGCAAAATAAAAAGATGATTGCGGCGGAAGGGACTTTTGCCGAGCGGCTTAGCGCGCGCGATGGAGTGGCGCTTGCGCAGAATTCCTGGACGGCGCTGGGGCCGCAGCCTACGGCGAATACGATGTTTTACGGAAATGTTTCGGGGCGGGTTACGGCGCTGGCGGTTGATCCGTGCGATGCGACGGGAAATACGGTGTATGCGGGAGGCGCGGACGGCGGCGTGTGGGTGAGTTTTAACGCGTTGAACGGGACGCCGGTGACGTGGCACCCGCTGACGGATCAGCAGCCTTCACTGGCGACGGGGGCTTTGGGGCTGGTTTCTTCGAGCTGCCAAATGATCAACGGGCACATGCAAAGCTCGGAGATTCTAGTGGGGACCGGCGAGTCAAATTATGCGCTGGACAATATATATGGGGCTGGTGTGCTGCGTTCGACGGACGGAGGGCAGACATGGACGCAGGATGCGACGTTTACGGCGGGCGCGTCGCAGGGGCCGGGGGCGAGCGGGCCGTATATTGCGGCGCTGGCGGTGCAGCCGCATCAGGCGACTCCCGTGATTCTGGCGGCGGTGCAGGGAACGGATTTCGCGGCGGGAGGAGCGTTGCTTTCGGGGGTGTGGCGTTCGACGGATGGCGGCGACCACTGGAGCCGGGTGCAGCCGGGTGGCGGCGGAGCGACGGGCGCGCCGTTTAATCCGGCTACGGATGTGAGGTTTGATTCGGGCGATAGCAACGGGAATACCGTGTTCGCGGCGCTGGGTGATCCGAACGGCGACGCCGACGCAGGCGCGGCGTGTGCCGCGGGGCCTTGCAATGGCGTTTACATTTCGCACGATGCGGGAGTGACGTGGAATCGCGTGGCGGGATTGGATAGCGCTTCGACGGCGTCACTTTATGGAAGCATTTCGCTGGGGCTCGCGGCGGGGAGCGCGCCGAGCAGTTCGACTTTGTATGTGGCGATCGCGGACGCAAGCACGAAGTCGGACAATTTGCTGGGCGTATTGAAGGGCACTGGAATTCAGCCGAATGGGTCGGGCCCGGCATTTACGGCGATTTATCCCAATGCATCGAACTTGCCGGATTTTTGCGCGCCGCAGTGTTTTTACGACATGAAGATCGTGGCCGCGCCGGGGACTGCCGGAGCGATCATTTTTGCTGGTGGGTCGGCGCAGCCGCAACTGGCGACGAATGCGTTTGGGACTTCGTCAATTTATCGGTCGCTGAATGGAGGGGGCACGTGGGGCGACGTGAGCGCGGATGGCAGCGGCAACGGAACATCGGCGCACGTGGATGTGCACGCTTTGAAATTTGCGGTGGAGTCTGGTTCACATGTGCTGGCGATGTTCGTGGGGAACGACGGCGGGGTGTGGGCGTCGCAGGATGTTTTCAACTCGAGCGTGGCGCCGGGGAACCAGCATTGGGCGGACTTGAACACGGATACGGGGAATCCGGACACGTCGCTGAATTTGACGCAGTTTTATCCGGGCATTTCGATTCATCCGACGACGGACAAAACGATTTTTGGGGGGACGCAAGGGAACGACATTCAGCAGTACAGCGGAACGCTAGATTGGAGCGGTGCGCTGGCTTGTCCTTACGATGGCGGCTACATGGCAATTGATCCGCAGACGCCTAGCACGATTTATGGGGCTTGCAGTTACCTGGGCGGGCCGGGGACGCTGAATAAAAATACCATGAATGGAGTGCCGGGGCAGGACGGGATCAACTGGGCGGCGATCGATTCCAACAACGGAATTAATTTTAGCGACAACGCGGATTTCATTCCGCCGCTAGCGCTGGATACGAGGAATAGTCAGAACCTTTATTTTGGGACGTACCGGCTGTATCGGACGACGAATGCGGGCGGGAGTTGGTCGGCGATCACGAGCGATTTGACGACGGACGGCAGCAAGAATTTTGTGACTGCGATTGCGGTGGCGTCGAGCGATTCGAATACGATTTGGGTGGGAACTTCGGACGGACAGGTTTGGCAATCGTCGGAGGCGTTGCAGGGCGCGCCGGATATTCAGAGAGTGAATCAGGCGGGCCAGCCGGCGCGCAGCGTGACAGCGATTGCGGTGGACTCCGCGAATTCGAAGGCGGCGTTTGTGAGCTATTCCGGATTTTCTTGTCCGGGGATCAGCGGATGCGACGGGCTGGGGCATATTTTCTTTACGAATAACGCGGGTGCTGCGTGGATTCAGGTGGATGGCAATCTGCCGGATGTGCCGGTGAACGACATGGTGATTGATCCGACGGATGCGACAGACAATACGATTTATATCGCGACGGATGCGGGCGTGTATGCGAGCGCGAATGCGACGGCGGGGAGCGCAACGACGTGGAGCGTGCTGCAAGCGGGGTTGCCGAATTCGCAGGTGCTTTCGTTGAGGTTACGCAGCGCTTCGCGGCTATTGGTCGCGGCGACGCACGGGCGCGGCGCTTGGAGCACGGTGCTGCCGGCTTTGCCGGGATTCGTGCTGACGGGGTTGAGTCCGGCGTCGGCGAACTTTGGCGGCGGATCATTTTTGTTGACTGCTAGCGGGGATTCTTTCACGACGAACTCGATAGTCAATTTCAATGGAGCGGCGCTGGCGACGACTTTTGTTAGTGCGACGACTTTGACGGCGATGGCGTCGAGCGCGGGCGCGCCTTGCGGCGGGGAGGTGCCGGTTACAATTTCCGATCCGGTGTTGGGGACGACGAACAGTTTGACGTTCAGCGTGATGGGGGCGCCGTGCGATTTTTCGTTTGGAACGGTGACGCCGGCGAGCGCGACGGTGAGTCCCGGGGGAACTGCCAATTATCAATTTTCGTTAAAGCCTGTGGGTGCGACGGGCAGCGCGGTGCAATTGACGTGCAGCACTGCGCTCGCGGGGGCGAGTTGCGCGTTTACGCCGAATCCGGCGACGCCCGTGGCGACAGGAACTAGCATCTCGATGGCAATTACGGTGCCGGCTACAGCGAGCATGCGAAATTTTTACGGAGTGGGGAGAGATACGCTTTTCTGCAGCACGACACGCGCGTGGGATCGGTGGATTACGTTAGCCATGATTCTTGCGATTTTAGGAACGGCTGCAGCGATGGATTTCGAGAAGCGGCGGCGGGCGATGATTGCGATTTGTTGCGCGGGAGTGATTATTCTGGTGAATATGATGGCGGCTTGCGGAGGGGGAGGCGGTGGCGGCGGGCCGCAGCCACAGACTTACGAGATCACTATCACCGGGGCGAGCGGAAGTTTTCAGCACTTGACGTCGGTGCAGGTCGTGGTAGATTAGCCCTGTTGGAGGCTCCCAGCCGCACGGACGACCTGTTTGACCTGGTTCAGTATTCGGGAGGGACACCGCCATGACCTGCCCGCAGTGCCACAAGCACGTTCCGGCCAAGGCAGTTTGGACGACTTCTGGATTCTCGGGCGTGGTGTGTCCTGAGTGCCACGCGAGTCTTTGCCCGACGCCGATTTCAGCGATTATTGTGTTTGCGCTCTCTTTTGGGCTGGGAGATGCGGCGCTGATGCTACTGCATCACCGGGGCGCGGATTTGCTCGTGGCGTTCGCGGGATTTTTCGTAGTGTTTGCGGTGGTGTTTGCTTTGGCGGCCCCCGTGATTTTAAGGATGCGCTTGAAGGATCATGCGGGGCCGCATCTTTCGGGGAATCGGGCTTGAGGACGGATGGCGGACTGAAGTCCGCCGCTACAAAGGCTTAACACCGAAGCTCCGGAACGTTTAGATATCCCGCCTAGAGCATTTGACGCAGGACGTACTGCAGGATCCCGCCGTGTTGGTAGTAGGCTACCTCGAAAGGCGTGTCAACCCTGGTTACTGCCGTAAACGTGGTTTCCTTGCCGTCTGTTTTGCGCGCGCGAACTTTCATTTTTTTGCGCGGCTCGAAATTGTGGGCTAGTCCCTCGACATCGAAAATTTCCAGGCCCGTGAGGCCGAGCGAATTCAAATTTTCGCCAGGGAGAAATTCGAGCGGGAGCACGCCCATGCCGACGAGGTTGCTGCGGTGAATGCGTTCGAAACTTTCTGCTAGCACCGCGCGGACACCTAGAAGGATAGTGCCTTTGGCGGCCCAATCGCGGGAGGAGCCGGAGCCGTATTCTTTTCCGGCGAAGATGATCAGCGGGACGTGTTCTTCGCGGTATTTCATGGCGGCATCGTAGATGGACATTTTTTCGCCGCCGGGCTGGTGAATGGTCCAGCCGCCTTCGGTGCCGGGGGCTAGCATATTGCGCAGACGTATATTCGCGAAAGTGCCGCGCATCATTACTTCGTGGTTGCCGCGGCGGGCGCCGTAGGAATTGAAATCTTTCGGTTGGACGCCATGTTCGATCAGATATTTCCCCGCGGGAGAATCCGGCTGAATGGAACCGGCGGGCGAAATGTGGTCGGTGGTGACGCTGTCACCTAGAACGGCGAGAGCGCGCATGCCGTGCAAATCGCCGAGAGCGACGGGCTTGACCGGCATGTTTTCGAAATAGGGTGGATGCTTTATGTAGGTGGACTTCTCGTCCCAGGCGTAGAGATCACCTTCGGGGATGGGCAGGGCGCGCCAGTGCTCGTCGCCGGTAAATACGTCGGCATATTCTTTCTGGAACATTTCGCTGGTGACGGAGGCGCGCATGGTCTTTTCGACTTCGTCGGGCGTGGGCCAAATATCGCGGAGATAGACGGGCTTGCCGGATTTATCATTGCCGAGTGATTCGTTGACGATGTCGAAGTCCATGCGTCCGGCGAGGGCGTAGGCGACGACAAGGGGCGGTGAGGCGAGATAGTTCGCGCGGCAGAGCGGATTGATGCGTCCTTCGAAATTGCGATTGCCGCTGAGGACCGAGACGGCGACGAGATTATTGTCCTTGATGGCTTTGCCGATGGGTTCGGAGAGTGGGCCGCTATTGCCGATGCAGGTGGTGCAGCCGTAGCCGACCAGATTGAAGCGCAGCGAATTCAAGAACGGCCAGAGGCCGGCTTTTTCGATGTAATCGGTGACGACTTTCGAACCGGGGGCGAAACTGGTTTTGACCCAGGGCTTGGTTTGCAGGCCGCGCTCGACGGCTTTTTTGGCGAGGAGGCCGGCGCCGAGCATCAGGGATGGATTGGAAGTGTTGGTGCAGCTGGTGATGGCGGCGATGACCACCGAACCGTCAGCGAGATCGAATTTGTCGCCGTTATTTTGCACGCTGACATGCTTGGGCTGCGCAGTGAGCGTTTTTTCGAAGGAGGATTTGGCTTGCGTGAGCGGGACGCTATCTTGCGGACGCTTGGGGCCCGCCATGGTAGGGACGACCGTGGCGAGATCGAGTTCGAGGTGATCGGAAAAAATGGGATCGGGCGTGTGATCGGTGCGGAAGAGGCCTTGTTCTTTGCTGTAGGTTTCGACCAGGCGGATTTGATCTTCTTTACGCGCGGTGAAGCGGAGATACGCGAGAGTTTCTGCGTCCACCGGGAAGAAGCCCATCGTCGCGCCGTATTCTGGGGCCATGTTGGCGATCGTGGCCCGATCGGGAAGGGTGAGGCTGGAAAGACCCGTGCCGTAAAATTCGACGAACTTTCCGACTACGCCTTTCTTGCGCAGCATTTGCGTGACAGTGAGAACGAGGTCGGTTGCGGTCGCTCCTTCGGGCAGGCGGCCGTGCAATTTGAATCCGACGACGGCAGGAATCAACATTGAGAGAGGCTGGCCGAGCATTGCCGCTTCCGCTTCAATGCCGCCGACGCCCCAGCCGAAGACTCCGAGGCCGTTGACCATAGTGGTGTGGGAGTCAGTGCCGACGAGTGAATCGGGGAAGGCGATGGCGTGGCCGTCTTGTTGTTCGCTGAAGACGACGCGGGCTAAATATTCGAGATTCACCTGGTGGCAGATGCCAGTGTCCGGCGGAACTACTTTGAAATTTTGAAAACCTTTTTGGCCCCAGCGCAGGAAGGCGTAGCGCTCGATATTGCGCTGCATTTCGAGGTCGGCGTTGAAGGAGAAGGCGCCGGCGACGCCGAATTTGTCCACTTGCACGGAGTGGTCAATTACTAATTCTGCGGGGAGCAGGGGATTGATTTTTTTCGGTTGGCCGCCGAGTTGGCGCATTGCTTCGCGCATGGCGGCGAGGTCCACTACCGCGGGAACGCCGGTGAAATCCTGGAGCAGGACGCGGGCGGGCATGAAGGAGATTTCTTTTTCGGAGGCGCCTTGGGCGCTTGTGGGATCCCAAGCGGCTAGCGCGCGGACGTCTTCATCGAATACGAAACGGCCGTCTTCGTGGCGGAGGAGGTTTTCGAGGAGGACTTTTAGCGAGAAAGGCAGGCGCGTGACGTTGCCGATGCCGGCGCGTTCGAGCGCGGCGAAGTGGTAGATTTCGAAGGCGTCGTTGCCGACGTGGAGTTTGGTGCGCGTGCCGAAAGTGTTTTTGGATTGAGGGCTCATGCGAAAGTGGCCGCTCCTATGATTTGAACAGTTCATTTTAGCGCACTAGTTGGGCGGGACCCGCGGGATTTTCAGAGTGGAGGGTTTTCGAACGGAAAAAGCTGGAGGGCACGGAGAGAGCGAGGAATGTCTGGGAGAGATCTCGCGGATTCCAAACCGTTATCACCGCAGAGACGCCCCGACCCTGTCGGGGTAAACGCCGGGCGCAGAGAAAACCGGGCAAAAGGCCTCGAGCTTCTTGGCGATTTGATGACGCGGGTGCGCGTCTAATGTTTTGGAGGAACGTAGCTGTCGGGGAGTTTGGCGCCTTCGCCGAAGAAATAAGTTTCCATTTGTTCTTCCATGATTTGCTGGGACTTTGGGTCTAGCGGATTCAGGCGGAATTCGTTCATCAACATTTTGGAGTGCTCGACCCAGAGCTTCCAGGCTTCCTTGGAGACGTTGTCGTAGATACGTTTGCCGATTTCGCCTTTCCATGGAACGCGGTCGAGTCCGGGCATTTCGCGTCCGAATTTGACGCACTTGATCATGCGCACGGTTTGGGTTGCCGGTTGCGCGGCGTTGCCGGAGTTCTTGTCGTCGGCCATGAAGGCATCTCCTTGGAATGGTGGTGCAATTCAAGATACTGCATCGGGGAAGGAAATTCCAGTTGGGCGGTGAGCGGGATGAACCGAGTGTCGCACCTACGGCGCTGCTCATTTTTTTGCGTTGGGACCCAGCGCTGACGGTGGGCCAATTTCTGCCGCGCGGCTGGCGCTGGATTGCGATGAATCGGCTCAATTGGCGGCACGGTTATCGCGAGACCGAAATCTGCGCGCTGTGAGTTGTGCGGCGCTTCGGAGTGGGGTTGTAACCGGGTCGCGGAGGAGTTGTGGTAGGCTCTTGGGGAGCAAAGTTTTAATAAAACTGTGGGATTGCTGCTGGGTTGGTACCGCCGAGATTTGGGAGAACCGTTATGAATACCCGAGCCGTCGACACTGCCGAAGCCGTGCAGAGCGGGACATATTATTGCGAAGTACCGAGCGATCCTTGCGCGATTGTGATGTTTGGCGCTTCGGGCGACCTGGCGCGGCGCAAGTTGCTGCCGGCGCTATACGATCTTTCCTACCATTCGTGCCTGGCGCCGCGTTTTCGATTGTTGGGATTCGCGCGCACACACATGAGCGATGAAGATTTCCGGCAAAAAGCGGGAGATGGGTTGCCCAAAGGCAACGAAGAGGGCGCGGATGAAAACCAGAAGAGCGAATTTCTGAAGCATCTGCAATATTTCACGGGGGACTACGACGATCCGGAAGCATTTCGGCGGCTGGCGCAGCGGCTGGAGGAGTTGGATAAGGAGGGACCGCTGGGTGGGAACCGACTCTACTATCTGGCGACGCCGCCGGAAGTTTACATGCACGTGATCGAACAGTTGAAGAACGCAGGGCTGACGAAACCGAAGACGGAGCAATCGTGGACGCGGATCATCATCGAGAAGCCGTTTGGGCGCGATGAAGCGTCGGCGCGGGAACTGAACAGCAAAGTGCTGGCGGCGTTCGATGAATCGCAGGTTTATCGTATTGACCATTACCTGGGCAAAGAAACCGTACAGAACATGCTGGTTTTTCGGTTCGGCAACGGGATTTTCGAGCCGCTGTGGAACCGCAATTATATTGATGGCGTGCAGATCACGGCGGCGGAGTCGCTGGGAGTGGAGCGGCGTGCCGCGTTCTACGAGACGGCGGGCGCGCTGCGCGACATGATCCAGAGCCACGTACTGCAACTCACGTCGCTGGTGGCGATGGAAGCGCCGGCGCGGTTTGATGCGACGTCGGTGCGCAACGAAAAGCTGAAAGTGCTGCAGTCGGTGCGGCCGTTCACGAAGGAGACGATCTGGAAATCGGTGGTGCGCGGGCAGTACGGGCCCGGGCAGGTGGACGGAAAGCCGGTGCCGGGATACCGGCAGGAGCCGGGAGTGAAACCGGATTCGGCGACGGAAACTTTTGTGGCCTTGAAATTGTATGTGGACAACTGGCGGTGGAGCGGCGTGCCTTTTTATCTGCGCTCGGGAAAACGACTGGCGCGGCCGTTGACGGAAGTGGCGATCCAGTTCAAGAGCGCGCCGCATCTGGTTTTCCGCGGCGAGGAACAGGAAACGAATTCACTGATTTTAAATATTCAGCCGGATGAAGGAATTTCGCTTTCGTTTGGGGCGAAATCGCCGGGAGCGCAGATGCACATCCGGCCGGTGACGATGGATTTCAAATACAAGGATTCGTTCGGCGCGAGCACACGGCCAGCGTATGCCACGCTGATCAACGATTGCATACGCGGTGACGCGACGCTTTTCGACCGCGCGGACAGCGTGGAAGCGGCATGGGGACTGGTGGATCCGATTCTGGAAGCGTGGCAAGGCGCCGCGCCGCCGCCGTTCCCGAATTATCCGGCGGGAAGCCAGGGGCCGCGCGCGGTGGACGATTTGACCGTGGGCGACGGGCGGCAGTGGCGGCCGCTGTAGGACGATCCGAGTTGTTATCCCGACGATTTGATGATTATTTGCCGATGATTTTTTAATCATGGGCGAATTTCCGGTGGGGAGGGTGTGATGATTTTGGCGGGTGACTTGGGGGGGACCAAGTCCAATCTGGGTTTGTTCGATGTGAAGGCGGAGAAGCTGGTCCGCGTTGCCGAGAAGCGCTACGCGACGCAGAAACATTCGGGGCTGGAAGAAATCACAGCGGATTTTTTGAATGGGGGGAAGGCGACGGTGACGGCGGCGTCGTTCGGAATTGCCGGGCCGGTAGTGAACAATCGAGTGCACGCCACGAATTTTCCGTGGATTGTGGATGGGGCGAAGGTGGCGTCGCATCTGCACGTGCCGCACGTGCGGCTGATCAATGACGTGGAAGCGGCCGCGTACGGAATCGCCGTGCTGGAACCAAATGACATGGAAACGATTCATGCCGGTGTCCCGCTCGAACGGACCACCCAAATCGTGATTGCCGCGGGCACCGGGCTGGGAGAAGGCGTTCTTTACTGGGATGGCAAGCAGCATGTTCCGATGGCGACCGAGGCCGGTCACGCCGATTTCGCGCCGAATACGAAACAGCAAGCGGAGCTTTGGAAATTTTTGAACGAGCGGCTGGAATTCGTCAGCACGGAAACGATTTTGTCCGGAGGCGGATTCCTGCGGTTGCATGAATTCCTGGGGCCGACGGTGCGGCATCCAGGATTCGACGACGGCACGATTGATCCGGCGCCGGAAATCACGCACATGGGGCTTTCGGGGGAATGTCCGGTGTGCGCGAGTACCTTGGATTTGTGGGTGGAGATTTATGGATCGGAGGCGGGGAATCTGGCGCTGCGGACCGTGGCGCGGGGCGGGATTTACATTGCCGGCGGGATCGCGTTGAAGGTGCTGCCGAGATTGAAGAATGGGAGATTTACGGCGGCAGTGAAGCACAAGGAGAAATTGGAGGAGTTCCTTTCGCAGATTCCGATCACCGTGGTTTTGAATGAAGATTGTCCGCTCTTGGGTGCGGCGCGAGTGGCTTGGAAGAACCTTTAGAATTTTCCTTCCTGAAGGAATTGACACAGAGAGCGCCCTTCGAACCGGCACCGCCGGTTCTCAGGGTGAATGGCCCCGTGGGGCGATTCACAGAGAAAGGCTGGAGGGCACGGAGACGCCGGGCACGGCATGCCGTGCCCCTACGGCCTTGAGGCGGGGCGGACGTCCGGGCAAGCTGAGGCTCAGCCCTTCGATTCGGCGCTGCCGAATCTCAGGATGAATCGCGCTGCAGCGCGATTCACAAGCAGCGCCCCTACGGACCCTCACATAACTTTTTGCTGGGGATTGTCTTCGCCGAGTCTCGCGGGGTTACTAAACGGAGCGGGCTACTTTGTATTGATCTGCTGGGGTGGGCTGGGTGTTGTTGGAGTCTGGGCGAAAGACTTGACCGTTCAAGACTGTGGTTACAGCGCGGACCAGGTCTTGGGCGGTTTGCGATTTGAGCAGGCAGCCATCGGCGCCGGCTGAGAAGATTTCGTGGATGATGCGTTCGGAGTCGTGGACGGTGAGGACCAGAATCTTGGCGCGGGGACTTTGGGCGACGATTTCGCGGAGCGCGGCCAGGCCATCCAGAACCGGCATGTTCAAATCGAGAATCACGAGATCCGGACTCAGCTGAAAAGTTTTTTCGACGGCTTCGCGGCCATTGACGGCTTCCCCGCAGACTTCCCACTTCAACTCGCCTGCGAGCAAAGTACGAACGCCCTGGCGCATAATTTCGTGGTCATCGGCAACGAGCACGCGTACTTTCTTGTCCGATGAAGAGCGGAGTGCTGCCGAATCGCTGTCGCGCGCGGCACTTTTATCCGTGGCGACGCCGTCGGCTGCATCGGCTTCGTCGAGCACCGGTTCGCGCCCGAGGCCCTCGACGGGGAGGATAGCGACGACGCGCGTGCCATGATCGGGAACCGAAACGATTTCGAGGCGGCCGGAAAGCTGACGCATGCGTTCGCGCATGCCCTGAATGCCGACACCGGGACGTTCGGCGCTGAAGGTTTCGGGAGCCTCGCGGCTCACTTCCATGCCTTTGCCGTGGTCAATAATTTCGAGGGTCATTTCTTCGGCGTCCACGTTGACGCGGATGATTGCGGTGGGACTGCTGGCGTAGCGATGAATGTTGGTGAGGCTTTCCTGAACCACGCGGAACAGAGTGACTTCGGTTTCAGGGGAGAGACGCATCAGGTCCGAGGGGACATCCACGTTGACGCGGATTCCGGTGCGGCTCTCGAACCCTTGTGCGTACCAATGGAGGGCAGAGCTGAGGCCGAGTTCATCAAGGAGCGGCGGGTGCAGCAGATAGGAAAGAGTGCGGATCTCGCTGGAGATCTGGTCGGTGAGCGATTGGCATTCGCGCGCGATCGAGAGGACGGCCGGGTTATCGTGCAATTTGCGCAAGATCTGCGCGAGGTTCATGGACTGCAACGCGAGTTTCTGGCCGGTGATGTCGTGCAGGTCGCGAGCGATGCGGCGGCGTTCGTCATCCTGGACGCGCATGGAGTATGTCGAGAGGCGGCGCAGGGCTTCGGTTTGCCGCTTTTTCTCGGAAATATCCTCGATGGCCAAGAGGATGAGGTATTCGTCCTCGTGCGGCTCGATGCGACGGGCGTTGATGCACATGGTGCGGGTGCCGAGGTGCGGAAAGTCGTGGCAGACTTCGAAATCATCGGCGCGGTGATTGTGCTGGATGATTTGGTCAAGCAGAGTGCGAAGGGCGGGGATGTCCCACTGTTTCTCGCCGAGATCGTAAACCAGCCTTCCCTCTGTTTCCGCTGCGGAAATCTGAAACAGGCGGCAGAAAGCGGAATTGGCGAGAGTGACGCGAAGATCGCGGTCGAGAACCAGTAAGGCTTCACGGGCGTTTTCAATGAGGGCGTCGGCGAAGACGCGGGTCTGATCGAGGTTGCGTTTCAGGATGTCAATATCGTGGAAGCTGAGAACCGCGCCTTCCACCGCGTTGCTGGAGGCGCGGTAGGGACGAACGCGGACGGAATACCATTTGCCGACGCGAGTTTCGCGCAGTTCGCAATCGCAGGTGGCCCCGTGCTCGATGGTGTCGCGCGCGAGTTCTTCGAAGTCGGCGGATTCGAGGTTGGGGCGAATTTCGCGCAAGCAGCGGCCAACGTCGCCGGGCTGAAGGTTCAGAAGCTTTTGCGCAGGCGGAGTGAAACGGCGGATGCGGAGATCGCGATCAACGATGACCAAGGGGATGTTGACATTGGCCAACACGCTCGCGAGATCCTGATAGGCCTCGAGCAATTCGGCATTGCGGTGATGCAGGCGATCGTTGAGGACGCGGAGCTCTTCGTTGCCGGATTGCAATTCGGATTTGGCCGTCTCCAACTCCTCGTTGGTGGTCTGCAGTTCCTCGGCGGCGGTCTGATATTCCTCGGAAGTGATGGCGTGGGTCTGCGTGGCTGATTGCAGCTGGTCTCTGAGTTGCGCGGTCTGTTGGGCAATAAGTTTGTTTTCGCGGAGGAGCGCAGCGACGTCAGCGGGCTTGAGGTGCTTGGCTTTGGCGTTGCGCAGAGGCGCGGCTGCGGACGCCTTCTCCTGAAAGACGATGAGGTAGAACTTTTTGGCGGAGGAGCGCAACGAAATCGGCGTTAATTCCAGATTGACGGAGCGTACATGGCCTTTGGATTCGACGGGCACTCCCTGTTTACGGACGGACTTATTCGTGTGTTTGGCGCGCGACAGCGCCGCACGGATGCCCCGCAGCAGGGCATCGCCGGCAATTTTCGAGAGATCGTAGGTGGGGGAGCCGGAGGCGGGTTCGAGATAGGGACCCACGTGCCCCCAAATTCGCAGGACCTGCAGATCTTCATTTACCACGATGCTGGCGGGCACGTAGCGCGCGGTAAGGAGATTCTCGGCTTGCTTAAGTTCATGCAGTGCCTGCGCGCTCGGCGAGGCGGCGCGAGGGCCGCGCAATGGAGCGAGCCCCGCGATGTCCTTGGGAAAATACGGAACCAAGGCAGTGGAACGGGGGTGCTTGTGGAACACGTTTTTTAGGCCGTTAGCGGGCGCGAAATAGTCGGAGAGATTGTTGATGTCGTGAAAATCGCCCAGGAGCAGCCGACCGGCGGGACTGAGAGCGTAGTGCAACTGCGCGATTACGCGCTTTTGCGACCTTGGATGCAGGCGATCGAGAACGCGGCGACAGCTGATGAGATCCATGTGCGAGAAAGGCGGATCATTGGCGAGGTCCTGGCGGGCAAAAACGCACATGTCGCGAATGGACCTGTGGATGAGGAATCCGCCGCTGGTGGGAGAAAAGAAACTCTTGAGGCGCTGCGAGGAGACGTTGCCAAGGCGAGACTCGTCGTAGATTCCCGCGCGAGCGGTTTCGAGCGCTGCGTCGTTGATATCCGTGGCGAAAATTTGAACTTGCGGCAGCGAGGAGGCGCCATTCCCGGAGGTACGGTCGCGAGCGGCGGCCAAGACCTCTGACAGAACGATCGCGAGCGAGTAGGCGTCCTCGCCGGAGGAGCAGCCGGGGACCCAAATGCGGAGCGGGACGTCCGGCGATTTATGAGCATGGAGCAGGGCGGGGGAAATCGTCTGGCTCAAGGCGTCGAAGGGGAGTTCGCGATCGAAGAAAGGAATAAACGAGGCGAGGAGGTCGCGGAAAAACGCGCGAAGTTCGGTGGGCTTCTCGTTTACATAGCGCAGGTATTCGTTAAGAGTCGCAACGTTGTTGAGCGTCATGCGACGAGTGATGCCGCAGGCAAGCGCGGCTTGAGCGTAATGGCTGCAATCTACACCGGTGGCTTCCTGCAGGCAGGCGAGAATGATGTGATGATCGCCGAGGAAGTCCGGTACAGCGGGACCGCGCGAGAGATGAGCGCCGAGTTCAGCGAGCTTGAGCGCGAGTTCGCGGGGAGGCAAGACGAAGTCAACGCAGTCTGCTTCGATGGCGCTACGCGGCGTCCCGGAATGTTCTGAGGGAGCCGGAGCGCGGGCCAAGGTAATGCCGCCCGCGGATTGGATGGCGGCGCAGCCTTGGACGCCGTCCAGGGAATCGCCTGAGAGGACGACGGCGATGGCAAGGTTGCGGCGGTCGGCAGCGAGGGAGCGGAGAAAATGGTCCATTGGCGTCGAAGATGGACTGACGGGCTCGCGGACAGGACGGGAGATTTGCAGGACACCGGCACGAATTGAGACGAGCGCGCCAGGCGGGGTGAGGTAGATTTGGCCGGGCTGCAATTTTGTAGTTGCGCGAACTTTCTTGACTGGAATTTTCGCGAGCGCGGAAAAAGTGGAGGGGCTGGTGCCTGCAGGCGAAAGAAGAACGAAGGCCATACCGGCGCGGGCAGGAAGGTGGGAGAAAACCTCGGAAAGCGCGGCTGCTCCGTTTTCCGAGAATCCCAAGCCTACAATCGGAAAGGCTGTCTCAGGCATCGCGAAAGCCAACTATGAAACGTAAGCGAAGACACGTCCGTTACAAACGGGCATTGGGAAACTCATCCTACTCCGGGCGCGCATAATAAATCAATTAATCTTGATGCAATGGGAAAAGGCTATGTCGGGGGCCCGACAATGGCGGCTGAAAAGGGCGAAGAGCGGCGAAACGGCCGGAGGCGCCGGGGTGTGGTTATTGGCGGCGGGATTCCTCAAGAGTGAGGCGGATGGAGTCTATATCGAGGAATGTGATCACGGCGCCTTCGATCTTGTTGTTCCAGGTCTTGTAGGGCCGGACGCGCATGAGATAGCGGTCGTGTTGGCCCTGGACTTCCTGTTCATGAGCTATGCCGCTTTCGATGGTGTTGTGAACGATGCCGTCGAGGTCCACACCGACGAGATTGGGTCGGATTTCGGCGAGGCGGCGGCCGATGTCGGCGGCGCAAAAATTGAGCAGTGATTCGGCGAGGGGCGTGAAACGGCGGATGCGCAAATCATCGCCGACCATGACGATGGGGAGGCTGACGTTGCGGAGCAAGTTGATCATGTCGTTGTTGCTCATGGTCAATTCGGCGTTGCGGTTCTGAAGCTCTTCATTGAGCGTGGTGAGTTCCTCGTTGGTGGATTGCAATTCCTCCTTGGCGGTTTCCAGCTCTTCGTTGGTGCTTTGGAGTTCTTCGTTGGCGGAGAGGACTTCTTCGTTGGAGGATTTGTATTCTTCCAGCGTGGTTTCGTGGTCTTCGATGAGGGCCTGCAACTGTTCGCGGAGGTGGGCGATTTCGCGCTCGGCGCGATCGCGTTCGGAGGCCGAGGAGTTTGGTTTTACGTGGGACTTCTTGGCACCGCGCTTGGGGCGTGCGGCGCCGTCATTCATCGCCTCCTGAAAGACTACGATGTAGAAATTTTCGGTGGGGGATTGGCCGCGAATGGGGATGACCTCGAGGTCAATTTCGCGAGTGTCGCCGTCGGATTTGATGCGCACGCCTTGCTTGCGGATGGGCTGATGTTCTTTTTTGGCTTGAATCAAAGCTTCGCGAAGATCTATCAGCAGGCCCTCGCGGGCCATTTTGGAAAGGCTGAAGGTGGGCTGTCCCGCGGCGGGTTCCAGGTAGGCTCCGGTCTTACCGCGAAACTGGACGATTTCGAGAGCGTCGTTGACCACTACGCTGGCCGGTACGAAGCGATTGACGAGCAGCCGGTCTACTTCCTTCTCGATGGAAATACCTGACTGGGCTGGTTTGGACACCTGTGCTCCTCCGACTCTCCGGAACTCATAAGGCTGCGGGGTAAAGAAGGTCGCGAGACGCGCAGCCGTTGGTTTCTTACGGTAGACCTTGGATTTTTTGTCAACGACGGCGAATTGATCGGCGAACGCGCCGAGGCTCTCCGAGCCTCCCAGGAGCAGGTAGCCGCCCGGGCGCAGAGCATAATGCAGCGCGGGAACTACGCGGCGTTGCAGGACGGGGCCGAGATAAATCAGCAAATTGCGGCAACTGACGAGATCGAGATTGGAGAAGGGGGGATCCTTCGCGACATTCTGCTTGGCAAAAACGCACATTTCGCGGATGGACTTGTTAACTTGAAATCCATTGCTCTGCTTCAGGAAAAAACGCTGGAGGCGTTCTGGCGAGATTTCGGAAACGGCGGCCTCGGGATATAAGCCGACGCGTGCGCGGTCGAGAGCGGTGTCACTGATATCGGTGGCGAAGATTTGCACAGCCTTGTTGGAGGCGGAGGATTTGCGGGCATGGTCCCACAAATATTCGGTGAGGACCATGGCGATGGAATAGGCTTCTTCGCCGGTGGAGCAGCCGGGAACCCAAAAGCGCAGAGGGCCCTGCTCGGAGTGGCGATCCTGGAGAATAGCGGGAAAGATGATGTTGCGGAGGGCTTCGAAGGCTTCGGGATCGCGGAAGAAACCTGTGACGTTGATGAGCACGTCGCGGTAAAGCTCGTCGAGCTCATCCGAGTGTTCCTTGATGTAGGCAAGATAATCCTTCACGTTCTCGAGGCGATGCAAGACCATGCGGCGCTTGATGCGGCGCTGAAGAGTGGTTTGCTTATATTCGGCGAAATCCACGCCGGTGGCCTGGCGCAGCATCGCGAGCAGCGTGTGCAAGTGTTCGTGTCCGGCGGCAAGTCCGGAGGCGGCTTCCGAATCGGTGGCGGCGCGGGCGACGTAGGGATGACGGCCGATTCGGACCAATTCTTGCGCGATGCTTTTGGGAGGCAGTACAAAATCTATGCAACCGGAATAGATGGCGCTGTGGGGCATGCCGCCATACTTGGCAGATTTTTCGTCCTGGGCGAAAGTGATTCCACCGGCGGTCTTCACGGCATTGCAGCCGAGGGTGCCATCGGAAGCGGTGCCGGAGAGAACGACAGCGATGGCCTGTTCACCGCGGCTTTCGGCGAGGGAGCGAAAGAAATGGTCAATGGGCATATTGCGGCTGCGCGCGGTTTCGCGCGGAACGAGATGCAGCGCGCCATCCTCGATAACCATGTTGGCGTTTGCGGGAATTACGTAAACGTGGTCGCGCAGAATCGTTTCGCCGTCCTTGACCTCTTTGACGGGAATTTTCGTGGAGCGCGCCAAGATTTCCTGCAGGACGCTCTCGTGGGTGGGATCGAGGTGCTGGACGAGGACGAAGGCCATGCCGGTCTTTTCCGGGAGGTAGCGCAGCAATTCGGTGAAAGCTTCCAGGCCCCCGGCGGACGCGCCGATGCCGACCACTGGGAACGTAGTGGATGGGGCAGAGGCGCCGTGTGATTTCGCGGTGGTGGCCTTGGGGTGGGAGTTGCCTTTGGAATTTTTCATCGCAGAATTCCTTGGCGCAGGGACAGGAGCGCCAGAGGCTCCTGCGAGATCCGAGGGCCGGCCCGTGAGACGGGGGTATCCCGATACTAGTCCCGCAAATCAGAGGCGTCAATTGATTGCGGGATGAAGTTGAGAAATTATTGGCGACGAAATGGGCGCGGAAAGCAGCCGGGGCAACGCCAGGGAAGACGCTTGATTGCGGAACCAGTAGTATTCACATGGCGTCAGGTGTTTCCCTAGGGAGCCATACAGCGAATACTGTAGGGCTAACCGGGAACAGATTGTGTTATCACTTTGCGATTTCACGCATTTTCCGCGAAGCTTGTACGTCAAACAGTGTCATAGGGCGAGATTCAGGGCGAGGCAGTCAGCTGGTCAAGTTATTCACCACCGCGCGACCGAATCGAGAAGTAATATCGTTGGTAGACGTAAGCTGATCTTGTGTCTTGGAGATGTGTATGAAGAGAAGCGACCCCGGTACAGCAACCGCGAACCCCGTTAGCGACGCCAAAACTAGCGTGAAGGGCAACGGTCGAAGCGCGGTCCAAGCCAACCGCGAGGCGATGCCGGCGGATTTGAGCGTAATCCTGGCAAGCCTGCGCGCGATGCGCGATGGAGATTTTTCCGCGCGTCTGCCGGGGCATTGGACGGGGTTGGCGGGAAAAGTGGCGGACACCTTTAACGACATCGCGGCGACAAACCAGCAAATGGCGCGTGAACTGAAGCGGGTGGGACAGGTGGTGGGCAAGGAAGGGCGAACGCGGGAGCGCGTGCGATTTCATCAATCGAAAGCGGCGTGGGGCGAGATTGAAGTTTCGGTGAATACTCTGGTGGACGACCTGCTGCGGCCGACTACCGAAGTGACGCGCGCGATTGCGGCGGTGGCGAAAGGAAATTTGACGCAGACGGTGCAGCTGGATGTGGATGGGCGTCCGCTGGAAGGCGAATTCTTGCGGTCGGCGGCGATCGTGAACACGATGATTCAGCAGTTGGGTGTGTTCACGGCAGAAGTGACGCGCGTGGCGCGCGAAGTGGGCACGGACGGCAAGTTGGGCGGGCAGGCGCAGGTGCCTGGCGTGGCCGGGACGTGGAAGGACCTGACGGATTCCGTGAACTCGATGGCGAGTAACCTGACCGGTCAGGTGCGCAACATCGCGGAAGTGGCGACCGCGGTCGCGAGCGGCGATTTGTCGCGCAAAATTACGGTGGACGTGCGCGGCGAAATTCTGCAGCTGAAAGAAGCCATTAACACAATGGTGGACCAGTTACGGTCGTTTGCGTCCGAGGTTACGCGCGTGGCGCGCGAGGTGGGCAGCGAAGGACGGTTGGGCGGGCAGGCGGTGGTGCCGGGCGTCGCGGGAACCTGGAAGGACTTGACGGACTCGGTGAACGCGATGGCGGGGAACTTGACGGCGCAGGTGCGCAACATCGCGGAGGTAACGACGGCTGTGGCGCGCGGAGACTTGTCGCGCAAGATCACGGTGGACGTGAAGGGCGAGATTTTGGAATTGAAGAACACCATTAACACGATGGTGGACCAGCTGAACGCGTTCGCGGGAGAAGTGACGCGCGTGGCGCGCGAAGTGGGGACGGAAGGGAAACTGGGCGGGCAGGCGCAGGTGCCGGGCGTTGCTGGAACGTGGAAAGATTTGACGGATAACGTAAATTTCATGGCCAGCAACTTGACGGGCCAGGTGCGAAACATCGCGGAAGTGGCGACGGCGATCGCGACCGGAGACCTTTCGCGCAAGATTACGGTGGACGTGCGCGGAGAAATTTTGCAGTTGAAAGAGACGCTGAACACGATGGTGGACCAATTGAATCGGTTTGCGGGAGAAGTGACGCGCGTGGCACGCGAGGTGGGCAGCGAAGGGCGGTTGGGCGGGCAAGCGAACGTGCCGGGCGTGGCGGGAACGTGGAAGGACTTGACGGACAACGTGAATTTTATGGCCGGCAATTTGACGGACCAGGTGCGCAACATCGCTGAGGTTACGACGGCTGTAGCGCGCGGCGACTTGTCGCGCAAGATCACGGTCGACGTGAAGGGCGAGATTTTGGAATTGAAGAACACCATCAACACGATGGTGGACCAGTTGAACGCGTTTGCGGGAGAAGTGACGCGCGTGGCGCGCGAAGTAGGAACGGAAGGGAAGCTCGGCGGTCAGGCGCAGGTGCCGGGCGCGGGAACGTGGAAGGATTTGACGGACAATGTGAACTTCATGGCCAGCAACCTGACGGGCCAGGTGAGAAACATCGCGGAAGTGGCGACGGCTGTGGCGAGAGGAGACCTTTCGCGCAAGATTACGGTGGACGTGAAGGGCGAAATCCTGGAGCTCAAGGATACGCTCAACACGATGGTGGACCAGTTGCGGTCGTTTGCGTCGGAAGTGACGCGTGTGGCGCGCGAGGTGGGCACGGACGGGAAATTGGGCGGACAGGCACAAGTGCCGGGCGTCGGCGGGACCTGGAAGGATTTGACCGACTCTGTGAATTCGATGGCCAGCAACCTGACTGGCCAGGTGCGTAACATCGCGGAAGTTTCGACGGCGATTGCGAGCGGCGACCTTTCGAAGAAGATTACAGTGAACGTGAGCGGTGAAATTCTTTTGCTGAAGGAAACGATTAATACGATGGTGGACCAGCTGAACGCGTTCGCGGGAGAAGTGACGCGCGTGGCGCGCGAAGTGGGCAGCGAAGGGCGGCTGGGCGGGCAAGCCAACGTGCCGGGCGTGGCGGGAACCTGGAAGGACTTGACCGACTCGGTGAATTCGATGGCCGGCAACTTGACTGCTCAGGTGCGCAACATCGCTGAGGTCACGACGGCTGTGGCGCGCGGCGATTTGTCACGCAAGATCACGGTGGACGTGAAGGGCGAGATTTTGGAATTGAAGAACACGATTAACACGATGGTGGACCAGTTGAACGCATTTGCGGGAGAAGTGACGCGCGTGGCGCGCGAAGTGGGGACGGAAGGAAAACTGGGAGGCCAAGCGCAGGTGCCCGGCGTCGGCGGAACCTGGAAAGATTTGACGGATAACGTCAATTTCATGGCCAGCAACCTGACGGGCCAAGTGCGAAACATCGCGGAAGTGGCGACGGCAATCGCGACCGGAGACCTTTCGCGCAAGATCACGGTGGACGTGCGCGGCGAGATTTTGCAGTTGAAGGAAACACTGAACACGATGGTGGAGCAATTGCGGTCGTTTGCGGCAGAAGTGACGCGCGTGGCGCGCGAGGTGGGCAGCGAAGGACGATTGGGCGGCCAGGCGAACGTGCCGGGCGTGGCGGGAACCTGGAAGGACTTGACCGACTCGGTAAACGCGATGGCCGGAAACCTGACGGCACAGGTGAGAAATATCGCGGAAGTGACCACGGCTGTGGCGCGCGGCGACTTGTCGCGCAAGATCACGGTGGACGTGAAGGGCGAGATTCTGGAATTGAAGAACACGATCAACACGATGGTGGACCAGTTGAATGCGTTTGCCGCGGAAGTGACGCGCGTGGCGCGTGAAGTCGGTACTGATGGAAAATTGGGCGGCCAGGCTAAAGTGCCGGGCGTCGCGGGAACGTGGAAAGACTTGACGGATAACGTGAACGTGATGGCCGCGAACCTGACCGAGCAGGTGCGCGGAATTGTGAAAGTGGTGACGGCGGTCGCGGACGGCGAGCTGACTAAGAAGCTGACGGTGAACGCGAAGGGCGAAGTGGCGGCGCTCGCTGAGACGATCAACAATATGACCGACACGCTCGCGACTTTTGCGGATCAAGTGACGACCGTGGCGCGCGAAGTGGGAGTGGAAGGCCGGCTGGGCGGACAAGCGAACGTGCCGGGCGCGGCGGGGACGTGGAAAGATTTGACCGGAAACGTGAACCTGCTCGCGGACAATTTGACGAACCAGGTGCGCGCGATCGCGGAAGTGACGACGGCGGTGACCAAGGGCGATTTGACGCGGTCCATTCAAGTGGAAGCGAGCGGCGAGGTGGCCGAGCTGAAAGATTACATCAACACGATGATTGATAACTTGCGGCTCACGACGGACCGCAACAACGAGCAGGACTGGCTGAAGACGAATCTGGCGCGGTTGACCGGCATGTTGCAGGGGCAAAGGGACCTCGCGACCGTGGGACGCATGTTGCTCTCGGAATTGGCGCCGCTGGTGAACGCTCAACAGGGCGTTATCTATCAGATGATGGAAGAGGAGTCGGACGAGCTGGTGCTGCTCTCGGCGTTCGCCAATAACGATGAAGATGGGCATCCAGATCATCTGCATCTGGGTCACGGCTTAGTTGGACAATGCGCGGCGGAAAAACGACGTTGGCTGATCACCGAGGTGCCGCCGGACGCGGTGCCGATTCGCTCGGGATTATTCCAGGCGGTGCCGCGCAACATCATCGTACTGCCCGTGCTTTTCGAGGACCACGTGAAGGCGGTGATCGAATTGGCGTCGCTGAATTCATTCACGGCATCGCATTTAGCGTTTTTGGAGCAGCTGACTTCGAGCATTGGCATCGTGCTGAACAGCATTGAGGCGACGATGCAGACCGAAGGATTGCTGAAGCAATCGCAGCAACTGGCGAAGGAGCTGCAGACGCAGCAGACCGAATTGCAGCAGACCAACGAACAGCTCGCACAGAAGGCGCAACAGCTCGCCGAACAAAACGTCGAAGTGGAGCGCAAAAACCAGGAAATCGAGCAAGCGCGTCGCGCGGTCGAAGAAAAAGCCAAGGAATTGGCGCTGACTTCGAAGTACAAGTCGGAGTTCCTGGCGAACATGTCGCATGAATTGCGTACGCCGCTGAACAGCATTCTCGTGCTGGGGCAACAACTCACTGACAATCCGGACGGAAATTTGACGCCGAAGCAGGTGGAATTTGCGCGGACGATTCACGGCGCGGGAACGGATTTGCTGAACCTGATCACCGACATTCTGGACCTTTCGAAGATCGAATCTGGAACGGTGTCCGTGCAGGCGGAGGAAGTCTTCTACGCGAGCTTGCTGGATATGATTGCGCGTCCCTTCCGCCACGAGGCGGAGAACCGGCGGCTGAGTTTCGAGATCGAGGCGGATCCGCGGCTGGCGCGGAGTTTGGTGACGGACTCGAAGCGTTTGCAGCAGGTGCTGAAGAACCTGCTTTCAAATGCGTTCAAGTTCACCGAACAGGGAATGGTGCGGCTGTCTGTATTTATTGCCGAAGGCGGCTGGAGCGGAGGGCATCCGGTGTTGGATCGCTCGGCGTCGGTGGTGGCGTTCGAGGTGTCCGATACGGGCATCGGCATTCCGCCGGAGAAGCAGCGGATCATTTTCGAGGCGTTCCAGCAGGCGGATGCAGGCACGAGCCGCAAGTATGGCGGCACAGGGTTGGGTCTTGCGATCAGCCGCGAACTGGCGAATTTGCTCGGTGGGGAAATTCAATTGCGCAGCGCGCCGGGGCGTGGCAGCACGTTCACGCTTTATTTGCCGCAGACGTATGTGGGACCGTCCACGGGAGTGGCGGTGGTAGACCGGAAAGCTCCATCGGTGCCGACTCCTTCGCAGCTTTCCGCAGGTGTGACACCGGATCGGTGGATCGAGAAGGTCCCTGACGACCGGGAAAATTTGCAACCTGAGGACGCGGTCCTCTTGATCGTGGAAGATGATCCGCATTACGCGCGCGTGCTTTGCGACCTGGCACACGACAAAGGATTCAAAATACTAACGGCGACGCGCGGATCGGAGGCTTTGGCGCTGGCCAGAGAATTCCATCCAACGGCAATATCCTTGGACGTCTTTCTGCCGGATATGCTGGGTTGGACGGTGCTGAATCATTTGAAGCAGGACCCAACGACGCGGCACATTCCGGTGCAGATGCTGACGCAGGACGAAGAGCGGCATCACGGATTGTCGCGCGGCGCGTTTGCGTTCGTGACCAAGCCGACGACGACCGAAGCTTTGGATAGCGCGTTTGCGCGGATCAAGGAGTACGCGGCGCCGCGGCGCAAGCGCTTGCTGGTGGTGGAGGACAATCCGGCCGAGCAGTTCACTATTCGGGAGCTTCTGGGCTACGACGACATTGATGTGGCAGTGGCCTCCACCGGAAAGGAAGCGTTGGCCGCGATTGGTCAAGAGGCGTTCGACTGCGTGGTGCTGGATTTGCGATTGCCGGATATGTCCGGGTTCGATTTGCTGCAGCGATTCAGCGAGACGCCGGCTTTGAGCGATCTGCCGGTAGTGGTGTTTACGGGGAAGGATCTATCGTCGGAGGAGGATGCGCGATTGCGCGTGCTGGCACGCAGTGTGGTGGTGAAAGGCGTGGAATCGCCGGAGCGTCTATTGGATGAGACGGCGCTTTTCCTGCATCGCGTGGTTGCCGATCTGCCGCAGGAAAAACAAAAGATGCTGGAACGGTTGCACCATTCGGATGAAGCGTTGGTTGGCAAGAAGGTGCTGGTTGTAGATGACGACGTGCGGAATATTTTCGCGTTGAGCAGCGTGCTGGAGCGGCGCGGAATGACGGTGCTGACCGCCGGAACTGGGCGCGAGGCGATCAAGACGCTGGAATCAACTCCGGACGTGGCGATTGTGCTGATGGACATCATGATGCCAGAGATGGACGGCTACGAGACGATGCAGGTGATCCGGCAAAACAGTTCCTTCCGGCGGCTGCCGATCGTGGCGTTGACGGCAAAAGCCATGAAGGGCGACCGGGAGAAATGCCTGGAGGCGGGGGCTTCCGAATATTTGGCGAAACCGGTGAATACGGAGCAGCTGCTTTCGGCGCTGAGAATGTGGCTACACCGGTAAGGATGAATTGACGTGCCAGCAGATTTCACTGCAGAGCGCAGTAGCGTTGCCAGCGATGGCATCGAGCGCGGAGGAAGCAGAATGGCGGAGCCGGGAAAAGTCAACATTCTGATGGTGGATGATCAGCCGGGGAAGCTGCTGAGTTATGAGGCGATCCTGGGAGAGTTGGGGGAGAACCTCATTAAAGCGCACTCGGGCCGGGAAGCCCTGGACCTGCTATTGAAGAATGATGTGGCGGTGGTTTTGATGGACGTGAGCATGCCGGAGCTGGATGGGTTTGAATTGGCAGATTTGATCCGGCAGCATCCGCGTTTTCAAGAGACCGCCATCATTTTTATTTCCGCCGTGCATTTGACTGACCTGGACCGATTGAAGGCGTATCAACGCGGCGCTGTGGATTATATTTCGGTGCCGATTGTGCCGGAATTATTGCGCGCGAAGGTGAGCGTGTTTGCCGATTTGCATCGCAAGACGCGCCAGCTGGAGCAACTGAATCGCGAATTGCGCGCGCTTTCGGCGCGGCTGATCACCATGCAGGATGAGGAGCGGAGACGCATCGCGCGCGACTTGCACGACAGCGTGGGACAGTTTGTGGCGGCGATGTCCATGAATAACGGCATGGCGCTGCGGCAAGCCGACAAACTGAGCCGAGAGGCGGCCGACGCTTTGCAGCAGAATTCATCGCTGGTGGAGCAGCTATCGAAAGAGATTCGCACGATTTCGCATCTGTTGCATCCGCCTTTGCTGGACGAAGTTGGGTTGATGCCAGCGATCCGATCGTATGCGGATGGCGTGACCGAACGCAGCAATGTGAAGGTGACGGTGGACCTGTCGCCGGAAATCGGGCGGCTGGCGCCGAATCTGGAGATTTCCGTTTTTCGGATCGTGCAGGAATGCCTGACGAACGTATACCGCCATTCGGGGAGTGAGACGGCACTCATCAAAATATGGCCGACGGAAAAATTGCTGACGGTGCAGGTCTCCGATGCGGGGAAGGGGATTCCGGCGGAAAAGCGAATTTCGATGTTTCTGGGATCGAACCAGGGAGTAGGGCTTAGCGGTATGCGGGAAAGAGTGCGAGAGCTGGGTGGAACCTTGGAGATTCAATCGAGCGAGAACGGCACGTCTATCACCGCGGCACTGCCGTTGGTGGGCGCGGTGGCGATCAGCGCGTGAGAGTACATATATGATTTATGGCATTTTTCAGGATTGGAACGAAGCTGCTATACACTACCTGACTATTCATTACCGCGTTTATGCCTCATACAGCCGCCGGCGCCCAGCGCTTCCTCCTCCGGCGGTGGTCCATGTTCCAGCGGAAGCTGCGAAGGGTTGGAAATGCGCACTCGATTTTTGATCGTAGACGATAGCGAGCTCGTCCGGCAGGGACTCCGCACGGTATTGCAAGCAAATCCTGACTGGGAAATAGCTGGAGAAGCTGCGGATGGCATGACCGCAGTGGAAGTGTTCAAGGACGTGCGGCCGAATGTGGTGATCGTTGATTTTCAGATGCCGGGGATCAACGGGATTGAGACGGCGAGGCGGCTGCTGGAGATTGCGCCGGCGGTGCCGGTGGTGATGTTCACGCAGCACGCGAGCCCGGATTTGGAGCGGCACGCGCGGGACGCCGGCATTCGGTCGGTGGTATCGAAGACGGATGCTTTTCCGATGGTCGGGATCATCGAGGCTTTGCTCGGAAGCGATGATTCTTCGACCGGTGGCGCGGCAGAGGCCGGCCACGACGGGAACAGCGGACACGCGAAGCCGGAAAAAATTTGACCCGATAGTTTCCTTCCTTTGGATGCAGCGCGGCGGATAGTTAGCCGGTAGGCGCTGCTTCTGTGTTTCTAGCGGTGCAAGAGTTGAACAAACTGCTCTAGCTCAGCGGCGTTCAGATCGGACGCCGCGCAGAAGTTCATGCCATTTTCCTGCCAAAACACCAGGTTGTAGCCTCGAATCGTGCGGAGTTCCGGAAGCTTTGTCGTCTTCGATTCGTTGGGCCAGATAAACAAATTGATGAAATGCTTTTGGCGCTGGTAGACGAGCGCGGCGACATCACGCTGATCCAAATAATCAAGGCGGCCGCCGACGAGCGGGAAGCCTTTATCGGCGAGATCGGTGACGGGAGGCGCAAAATCCAGTTTTCCGTCGAACCAAGGCTTCACGGTGTGCTGGTCCGTGGATTGGACGTCAAAGAGGTGGCCGGGCTGAAGCGAGCGGATGTGGTTCGCGACGATTTGTTCGGCGAGTAGATCAGATTGCTCGCGGCTGCCGACGCTGGGAATAACTTTTGCGCCGAGAACGATCGCGACGATGATGGCTGCAGCGACGGCGAGCCATTCGACAGCGGTGCGGCGTCCGGTGGGGATCGGCTTTGCTGGCATTGGCCGCGGAAGTTGGGCACGGATTTTAGCTTTGAGGCTTTCCGGCGCGCGTTGATAGAGATTTGCGGCTTGTAGCGATTTCCGCAAGGCTTGTTGATCGGCAAAATCGCGCGAACAATCGGGGCAGGATTTCAGATGGTCCTCGAATTCGACGCTGCGGACGAGGTCCAGTTCTCCATCGAAGTAGGCGTGGAGCAAGCGCTGGTTGTCGTTACACGCCACGCTGTTCCTCCCGCTCTCTCGCGCGCAAGAGATCTTTTTTCAGTTGGGCACGGGCGCGCGCCAGGCCGGACATCACCGTACCGATAGGAACTTCGGTGGTGGCGGCGATCTCCTTGTAAGACATCCCTTCCAACTCACGCAAAATTACAATCTCGCGAAAATGTACAGGCAATCTTTCGAGGGCTTCGCGGAGCGCGCGGCTATCGGCCGCTTGCAGAAGCGACGCTTCGGCGTCCGGTTGCGCGGCATCAGGCGTGTGAAGAGTTTCGTCGAATTCCACGCCGAGGTCGGCGGGCCGGTTCGTTTGCAAAAATGAATAACTGGTATTGCGCACGATTTTCAGGAGCCAGGCGCGAGCATTGCCGCCCTGATAGCCGCCGAAGAATTTGAACGCGCGCAGATAAGCCTCCTGGACGATGTCCTCGGCGTCGTGGCTATTGCGGACGAGCCACTGTGCGAGGTTGTAGGCCGCATCGAGATGCGGCAGGACAACCTCTTCAAAGCTGCCGGCGTTGCCGGAGCTGCCCGTTTCGTCCGCCATGCCGGAATAACACTCTCAAGTTCATAGACCGGAATTCAACCTAATTTATTCCCGCGACCTTGTTTGGTTATTTCGCCTGAACAATTTGCACTGAGCCGAGTTTAGCTGCCGCTGGCGGGAATAAAACGATCGGCGCGCGTGTCTAGTAAGCGAAGGGCACATTCACGAGGCGAGGCCTGGGGAGTTTTTCCTTCCAAACACGCACTCCCCGGCCCCCCTTTTCATGGGGATTCAAGGACAAGAGAAAGAGGAGGAAGAGAGCATGTCGAAATACATTGAGAAGAATTTGGATCATGACGGGGTGGACCGGCGCGGATTTCTGAAATGCATGGCGTGGGCCGGGACGGGGGCGTTGTGCGTGATGCAGGGGGGCGTGCTGAAATCGTTTGCGCTGACGGACGTCCTGCGGCAAAAAGTTGGAAACTTGAAGGGCGATCTGAGCTTCGTGCAGATCAGCGACAGCCACATTGGATTCAGCAAGCCGGCGAATCCCGATGTGACTGGAACATTGCGCGAAGCGATTGCAAAGATCAATGCGCTGCCGACGCCGCCGGCGTTTGTGTTGCACACGGGCGATCTGACCCATCTTTCGAAGCCGGAAGAATTCGACACGCTGGCAGAGTCGCTGAAGAGTTTGAGGACGGAGCGGATCTTTTACGTTCCGGGCGAGCACGACGTGCTCAACGACAACGGTGCGGCGTTTCATGAACGATTCGGCAAAGACGCGCAGGGAGAGGGGTGGTACAGCTTCGACAGCCAAGGCGTTCATTTTATGGGATTGGTGAACGTGCTGAATTTGAAGGCCGGCGGGCTGGGAAATTTGGGGGCGGCGCAGCTGGAATGGATCGAGAAGGATGTGGCGCGACTGAAATCCAGCACGCCGATCGTGGTGTTCGCGCACATTCCGCTTTGGTCGGTGTATCCGCAGTGGGGTTGGGGTACGGACGATAGCGCGCAGGCACTTTCGTATCTGAAGAGGTTTGGCTCGGTGACGGTGCTGAACGGACACATCCATCAAACGATGCAGAAGGTGGAGGGGAATGTGGCGTTCCACACGGCGTGTTCGACGGCGTTCCCACAGCCGCACCCGGGGCAGGCGGATTCGCCGGGTCCGATGAAAGTGCCGGCCGACCAGTTGCGGAGTTTGCTGGGAATTACCGACGTGAATTTCGTGCGCGGACGGCACACGTTGGCAGTGGTAGATACACAACTTCAGGGTTAAGGAGAGGGAGATGAGAATGGAAGGAGTGAAGTCGGGGGCACATTGTCGGATGTACCGGCTGCGGAACTTGGCTCGTGTTCTGACGGCGTCGCTGGCGTTTTTGTTGTCTGGCGGAGCGGGGAAGTTTTTTTCCGTGGCTGCACAACAGCCGCCGGCGGCGAAGGAAGTCACCATCGACAATTTCAGCTTTGGGCCGATGGAACTGACGGTTCCCGCGGGCACGCAGGTGACGTGGATAAACAAGGACGATGTGCCGCACGTGGTGATGAGCGTGGACAACAAGTTCAAATCGAAGGCGCTGGATACCGACGATAAGTTTTCGTTCACGTTTCAGCAGGCCGGCACGTACGAATATTTCTGTTCCGTCCATCCGAAGATGACGGGCAAGATCGTCGTGAAGTGAGCGAGCTGATGAGTGTAAACCCTTTTGATATCAAGCAGGCGCTGCTGGCAAAACACGCGCAACACGTGGTACTGATCCACTTTCCGATTGCGTTGTTTCTGGCGGGCGTCGGCTTTGATATTGTGGCGCAATGGACTAAGAACCGGATGCTGGCCGCTGCGGCTTATTACAATTTTGCCGTGGCGGCGGCTTCGGCGATTCCGGTGATCGCGACCGGTTTGCTGGCTTGGCAGTTGCAGCTGGGCGGCGGAAAGCTGAAGGGCTTGTTGCTGCTACATTTGATTCTGGGCGTGTCTTCTGGCGCGATGATTGGGGTGATTTGGTTCCTGCACTTCCGGTCGCGGCGAGCGCCGGAGCCATTGCTGCCAACTTATCGTATGCCGTTGGAATTATTCGGGGTTGTGATGATTGCGTTGACGGCGCATCTTGGCGGTTTTCTGAGCGGAGTCAACATTCCGGGTTAAAGGTGGATTGTGCGGCCCATAATCGTGTGGGATTTGCGCGATACGAAATGATTTACCGAGCTAGAGGCGGGCTTGTTTCCTTTGTGGATCGAGCGCCAGTTCCTTGAGCGCTTGGGGACCGAAATCGCGCAAATCCTTGCGCAGAGCCTCGTCCGAAAGGTCAACCGGGCGCGAATGTTTCCAGTCGTGTTCGATCACGCGGCGAAAGCGATGGACGATTTTGCGGTCATCCACTTCGATGGCGAGTTCGCGGCGTTCGTCAAAGCTGCCGGGCGCAAGATTGATGGACCCGACGATGGCGCGTTTTCCGTCGGCAAGAACCAGCTTGGCGTGGAGCTTGAGCTTGTGCAGCTTGTGGACCTTGATGCCCACATCATCGAGGGTTCGTAAGCCGGCGACGCCTTCGAGCAGCTTTTTTTCTTTTAGAGTGTGCGGAGCACGGGCCATTACACGAACGTCCACGCCGCGCATTTTGGCGCGCACGAGGCGTTCGAGGATCACCGGGTCCTGATAGCGCTCGTGCTGGAGCCAGAGCGTGTCCTTGGCGGAATCGATGCACTCGGCGATTCTTTCGCGGGCGTTGCCGACGCACCAGATGAGGCGGGCGTCGCTGCCGGGATCAAAATGCTGGCGGTGCCAATCGGCTTCGAAGCAGTCCACAATTTCGCCGACTTCGCTGGCGTGTTTGGTGATGATGGCGTAGTCGCGCGTCTTCTCTAGATTTTCAGTGTCCCAATTCAGCGAATTGACGAACGCGATCTTGGAATCCACGACCAAGGATTTTTCGTGAGTGACTGGAAATTTCGGATTGCTATCCATCACTTCGACGCCGGCGGCTTTGAGCGTCTTGCGCGTGCCGATATTTTCCCCAGTGCCATCGCGGCGAATGGGATTGAGCATTACCCTGACTTTCACGCCGCGCTTGTGGGCGCCGATGACGGCTTTGAGCAGCGAGGGGTCGGAGAATAAGAACATCTTGATGCGCAGCGATTCTCGGGCCGCAGCGATGCTATCGAGGAACGCTTGCGGTGAATCGTTCGGAAGTACGATCAGCTCCCGGGACATGAATACTTCCTCCTAATCGCTGGCTGCGGCGGCGGTGGGCATTGTAGCCGCGGCCGCGCTAGCCGGCGAACCGGGCTGCGCATCGCGGAGCGACGCGTCGGTGAATTGCGTCCGATGCAATTCCGCGTACAAACCATTGCGAGCGATTAGCTCGTCGTGCGAGCCCTGTTCCGCCACTACGCCGTCTTTGAGGACGATGATCTGGTTCGCGTCGCGGATGGTTGAAAGCCGATGCGCGATCATGATCACAGTGCGATTTTTCATCAGGCGCTCGAGGGCATCGATGACGGTGCGTTCGGATTCGCTATCGAGCGCGGCCGTGGGCTCATCGAGCAGCAGGATGGGGCTATCGCGCAACATGACGCGCGCGATGCCGATGCGCTGGCGCTGGCCGCCGGAGAGCAACTGCGCGCCTTCGCCGACCATGGTGTCATAACCGGCGCTCATTTGGCAGATGAACTCATCGGCGTTGGCGGCTTTGGCCGCGGCGATCACTTGTTCGCGCGTGGCTCCGTTGCGGCCGAAGGCGATGTTATCAGCGACCGTGCCGCGGAACAGAACCGTATCCTGAAGGACGTAGCCGATGCGATCGCGGAAGGGCTGGAGTTTGAGTTCGCAGATGTTGATTCCGTTGACTTGAATCGTGCCGGACGTGGGATCGTAGAAACGCGGGATGAGGCTCATCACCGTGGATTTTCCGCTGCCGGTGGGTCCGACGATCCCGACCATCTGGCCGGCTTTGGCGACGAAGGAGACGTCTTTGAGCACGGGCTGGTCTTTTTGATATTGGAATGCGACGCGATTGAAGGTGATTTCGCCGGTGAGCGGCGGCGGGTCGAGCGCATTTGCGCTTTCGGGCGTGGTCATATCGGTTTCGAGTAGTGATTGAACTCTTTCGACGCCGACGGCGGCTTGCGCGAGGGTATTGGACATTTTTGCGAGATCCTGGACCGGCTTGAAGAAGCGCGTGAGGTAGGCGAGGAAGACGGTGAGCTCGCCGATGGTCATAGTGCCGCGGAGGATGAGCGCGGCGCCGCGGGCGAATACGACCGCGGTGCAGGCGGCGACGCCGACATTGACGACAGGGGAAAGGGAGGCTTTGATGCGGCGAGCGTGGAGGGCCGCCTCGACGGATGCTTTGCTGACAATTTCGAGTTGCTGTTGCTCAAGATCTTCGCGGCCGAAGGCTTGCACCACGCGCATGGATTCGAGGCCCTGTTGGACGGCGGATACGATGTTGCTTTGTTTTTTTCGTACTTCGTGAGTGGCGCGTTTTACGTCGCGCTTAAAGCGGGAAACGAACAGCAGCAAGAATGGCGTGAGCGCCAGGGCGATCAGCGCAAAATCCCAATTGAGCCAGAACATGAGTCCCACCATGCAGACGATGGTGAGCAAATCCACGGCGATGCCGAGAGTGGCGGAACTGGCGAACTGCTGGATGGTATTCACGTCGTCGGTGATGGTGCTGAGCATGGAGCCGGTCTGATGCGTGTCGTAGAAAGTGAGCGAGAGGCGCTGCAAATGGTGATAGGTGCGCATGCGCAGGTCGTGGGCGATCCACTGGCCGACGCTTTCGGTGTAGTAATTCTGGATGTAAGAGGCGAGCGCTCCGATCGCAGCAATCACTACTAGCGCGATAGCGGCGATGGTGGCGAGGCGCATGCGATCGCCATTGGCCATGAAGGGTTCGATTGCGTGCGCGAGCCAGTGGGGGAGCGGGCGATGGTCTACGACCGAGTCGAGGATTACTTTCAGGGGCCACGGGGCGGCGAGAGTGGCGGCCGTCTGCACGAGCATCGCGACGAACACGAGCGCGAGCGCGATGCGGTACGGCCTGACGAGTTCGCGAATCAAACGCAGCAAGATGTCCCTCACGGAACGGGATGAGCCAGATTGAGCGGTTCGCACCGCACAATCGAACGGAGAGGCTCGAAAGGAATCCTGCCTAAGATACTCGTCATCGGGGAGTTTTCTCAACGGTTGCTTGATAGTCCGCCGCGGAAGATTCTGAGTGTCGTCAAGGGTATCTTTCTATTGGCTAGCCCTCACCGGATTGGATTGAACGCGAGCTGGAGCAAGCTGTGGCGCAAGTGTTTGTATTATGAGAAATTATGGGAAAGCGCCCGTAGCTCAGTTGGAAAGAGCGTCTGCCTTCTAAGCAGAGGGTCGGGGGTTCGAATCCCTCCGGGCGCGCCACTCCTCATTTTTGGCTCTGGCAAAGATCAGGTCGAAGGGCTTTCTGTATGTCGGATAAATACTTGCGGCATCAATCGAGCAGTTCGAAAGCACCAAATTGAGCAATTTTGCTTTTTCGGTGGGAGGTTGCTTAACGTATAGAAAATAAGCCTTATTCGCGAGTTCTAAGATTCTGACCGCGTCGAGCATTCTTTCCGGCTTGATATCGGCTAAACCGCGAATCGCCATGTGAATCTGGTTTTCTTCCGCTTGCCACTCCCCGCTCTTGCGACTCCAAAATTCCTCGGTGATTTTGCCGTCCAACTTGTCGAGGTAAGCTTGATCGAGGCGATTGCGAACGGCAGCCAAGCGTTGTTGCAATCGCTGCTCCTGCTCCTGTTTAAGCCCGGCCTCTCGGCCTCTGCTCGTCAGCAACGACTCTTCAAGTTCGGACAGAACACGATCCGGGATGTAAATATCCTTCAGAATTTGGCCGAGTCGCTCACCCAGTTCCTCTTCGCGAAAATAGGGCAGCTCGCACTTGCCGCGAGACCCCGTGCAACGGTAGTAGGTGTATTTCGACTTTTTAATTTCCGCAGTGACGAGGCATTGGTCATACGCGCACTTCAGCAATCCCCGGAATGCAAAATCATGCTTGCGATATCGCGGCTTGTTTCTTCGTTGAATTACAGATTGCGCCTGCTCGAATAACGAGCGGCCGAAGAGAAGCGGCTGAGTCCCGGCGTAGGTTTTGTCATCCCAAAGGAATGCTCCCGCATAGAACGGATTTTTTAGCAGCCTGTCGAGATACCCCTTCGCCATCTTCACGCCGAATTCAGACCGAATCGCCAAACGCAATTGCGAAAGAGAATATTTTCCCGTGGCATAGAGTTCAAACATCCGCCGCGCGAGGGGAGCCTTCTCGGGGTCAACCTCAATGGTGTGCTCAGCCTTGTTGTTGCGGTACCCGACGGGCGGACGGCTGGGATATATGCCCTGTTCGGCCTTTTCGCGCATTCCTTTCTTCACTTCTTCGCGTAGGTTCTCAATGTAGTTACGCGCCATCACGACGTGGAATCCATGAATCAGTTTCGATTGTGATTTGGCGTGCTTGCTGATGATCTGACCCTCTTTGGGCAAGTGAATCTCCACATCCAAATCTTCGAGCGTCAGACAATCTCGCAGGTTGCGATACAGCCGATCCGTCTTTTCGACGATGACGACCCGGCAATCGGGCGTTTTTTCGAAATAGCGGACCATTTCTCCAAACCGCTTCCGGCCCGCCATTTTGGCGGTCTCCACATCTACAAATTCCTGTTCAATGTAAAAATCATTCTTTTGAGCGTATTCCCGCAGAAACTTTAATTGCGCGGGAATGGAATATCCCTCCCGCTCCTGATCCTTGCTGGAAACGCGAGCGTAAATCACGGCAGATTTCATTTTTTGTTCTCCCGGCCCGCTTTACGCGCCAGAATCTCTAATTCCCGCTGAACGCCTTTCATTTCACATTCGATGGCACGAATTGCATTGTCCAAATCCGTGTCACGCATTATAAGTCCTTGTTTTGCTTCAAGTTCCTTCTTTTGTGAGCGCATCTGTGCAATTCGGTTGAACAAAATCACCGCCGGGAGTGCTTCCAGGGTGTTCCCGACAGTCAATTTGTCCGATTTTAAAATCTCCGTTAAACGGCGGATTCCTGTTTTTCCGCGAAAGAATATTTGGATTGCGCATTGCAGGCACGTGCAATACGGTTTTCCTTTCTTTGAAAGCTTGATTTCAAGATTCGCCGAGCAAATGCAACACGGAAAACTCTTGCCCGCGAGCGACTCGTCCTGCTTCGGGCCTAACGTTACGTTAACGTTGGCAGCACCGCCACTGCGATTTAGTTGACCCATTTTTTGTTTTCTCGCGTTCTGGGGAAATCACCGATAAATTGGAAGCCCTCGCGGTGCAATTGATAGACGTGCCGCGCGCCTTTCAACCTTCTTAGGTCGGCCCCGCACTTGGGACACTCCATCCATTTGCTTTCCCGGCCATCGGTGTCTTCACCGCTGAAGTTGTAAAAAAGACCGTAGCAATGCACGCGACGGGTACCATGAAACGCGACTTCCAGTTGGCCGATGCGTTCGGACTCGTCCGACGGCGGCTTCGATACGTATTTCAATAAATACAGGAGGGATTTCTTGCTGGAAACGCGGTCCTCACTGATCCATACTACTTGATGGCCTGATACGTTTTTCCACACCCTGGCCAGCTTCGCCTGCTCGATGTACGGACACCACACGAGAATGTGAGCGTGCAAGTTCCAGTTGTTGAAGCCAACCTCTAGGACCGCGATAGCGCCCCAGCCTTCGATCCCGTCGAGGATCATTCGCAAGGTTTCCTTGACCTCTGCGTTGAAGACCTTGATATCGTCGTGCGTCAAGGTGCCAGTGTTCTTGCTGGTGAGAGTGATCCGGCGAAGGCGATAGCCTCTACGCGGATTCCGTCGGATGAATTCCAGCACCACGGAGTGTTTGGCGTATAAGCGGCAGAACTGCCGCTTCGCGCAAATTTTACAGAATCGAAGGTCGCAGTAGATCGGCGAGAAATATTCGTGCCTCTTCTCGCCCTCGCATCGGAGGATGCAAGCCATGCGGGCACACATCAAGTACCGATCCGCTTTCCTAACCAATCCATTTTCAATGAGTATTTCTGCGACCTGGCTGCGGAAGTCCAAATCAATCCAGTCATCGTCATGGAATTTTGTCGGAGTCTTAAGCGTGGAACGGCTGAGGGCCTCTAACTCCAACCGCTCACTGAAGCCGATGCCCCAGATTGCGGCTTCGGCTCGATACCGCTCACGAGCCTGCTCCAGTGCGCCCGAATCGGTCATTGAACCTCGATCCGTTGCCAGGGCGGCAAGACGTAGAGTTCTCGCAGCAATTCCGGCACGCGCACCGTGTAACTTCCAGCAGTGAAGCCGAGCGCTAAGAGGTGGGAGGAATAGAAGCAGAGATGGCCGTCGGGTGGACAGAACTCACCCATATAAACTGGCCCCGCCTCGTCACCGGTCGGATTTCGCCAAATCTTGAATCGTTCAGGCTCCATCGAGCAGCGCCTCACTCCTGTTACAGTTATTCCTTACTAATAAATTAAGCTGGCCGCCTTCGGCGGCCAGCTCAGCTAACCGCTTTCTCAGCGGCCTTTACATCCAGCCCCGGCATTCAGGGCCCCCTGGTGTCCTGCCGTAAGCCGTCACGGGTTGTCAGGCCAAGACAGAGCCCGCACTATGGCCCGAGACACCAGGGGAACTCGAATCAACTGAGGTCACTCTTCCGGCGGTATTCATCGAGAATCGCGGCGAAGATTCGCTTTCGCAGTTCGCCTGGAAGATCAATGATCGTGGCGAAGGCGTTCTGGCCGTCGCGCTGGATCGGCAATCGTGGAAAGCTCACCCACGCGGGTTCGCCCCGCTTCTCAAACACCGCACACCGGCGAATGGTGACCTCGCCTCCCGGCCACACAAGCGTCACATCAGACAGCGCGCGAAGAGGCGGGCTAGCATTTATGCGTGCCAACTGGACTCGAATTTGCGTTTCCACTTGACTCCTTTAAATCCCATTCATCCAACAACCTGAAGAATTTCTCCAACAAGTCTTTTTCCAAATTCCTCATGCCGAAATCCGTCGCCACCGAAGCAAGAGGTTGCGTTGCGTCCTTGTCGGACGGCTTTCGCAGAATTCTGGCTTTGTACATCCTCATGACCCTGTTGGTCTGGCCCGCAAACTGAGGGCAATCGCCCCCTCCCGTATAGCAGTCTCAGGCGCGCCAAAAGATCGTTCGACTGGGAGAGAGTTCCGACCTGGGGTATAAGAGACCAAGCGCACAGTTAGGGGAAGGAAACGAAAATTTAATTTCATTTCCGGATTACAACCAAGGAGGGTTCGATCACGAAACGGAAGCGTCAAGCGCGCGTAAATACCGGCCCTACCGTGACTACGAGCTGGCGCGACAAAGTCCATCCTTTGTTCGTCAAATCAGTGGAATTTTCGAAGACCGTCCTTCTCCTGACGAGGAACGAAACCGACGAATGCAAACAAGAAATCGAGCGTCTAAACCGCGATGTCCTGCCTGAAATACTTACGGAAGCCAACCTGGTTCACGATGAGTTGAAAGCTGCAGGAAAACCGATGTACGCGGGATCGCTCTCGATCTATGGGGCCGACAAATTACCGCCAGGATCGGAAATACCGAATGGAACTTTTATGATGTCTTGGCTGTGCTTCTTCCGCTTCAACAAGCCTTTGACCCAACTTGTTCGAGAGTACGAATCAGGGAGCATAGAGGCGGCCAAACAGGTTCATAAGCTCAGCCTTGAATATGATAAATGGCGATTTGGACAGCTTGATCCGAACAAATTGAAATTCAAGATAGACCTGGATCATTTCGACCTCATGGCGACTGGACTCGGCCTGGGAGTGGAACATCTAACTCCCGTAGAACTAGCGGATTGTTTTGATGCAGTTTGTCCATGCGGAAAGCCACATTTCCCGGAAAACTTGAGCAAGTTGCGAACCCGCATTGTCAAAGCGTTTCCGCCGGAATAGGAGCGAACGGTTAGTAAGGTCTGAAAACAGGAGGGGAATATCTCAATCGTGAGGGATCTGTGGGAAGAAGAGGCGAGCGGGGCGTGGCGGAGTTTGTGGCAGAGGCGATTTTATGATTTCAATGTATGGAGCTAGAAGAAGAGGATCGAGAAATTGAATTACATGCACATGAATCCCGGTGAAGCGGGGGTTGGTGGCGGATCCGAAATTGTGGAGTGGAGTAGTTATCGGTTTTATCAGTACGTGGAGCGGAATCGTGGTACACGGAGCCCGGGGCCGGGGGAGTAGGGTCTAAAGTGTTGCCACGCACCCTCGCCTGCTGCCTTCGGCCGCGAACTCACGACAGTGCAGCACCCTCCCAAAAGCCTAAAGGCGGTCACTTGCCTGCGCTGAAAGGGTGGCCCACCCGCCACGCGCCCGCCTAGTTCACCTGATGTTTCCGAATGGGTGCAGATGCTCGGGAGCCCATCACTGCTTCGCGCAGAAGCTGGATTGGTCGTTCAAGCTTGGCGAACTGGGGCTCTAGCTCATCGACCAGTTCGAACTCGTCTACCACGTCTATAAGGATATCCTCTCCGAGTACGCTCTCAAGGACGATCTGCGCGGATTGCTCCCGTTCATCTTCTGTCAGCAAAGGAAGGCGCGTACCTTTGAGCAGAATTTCGCGGATACCGTCCGGATACTGAAGGAGGACAAAAGTCCATCCAGATGCATCCAGTTGAATGGTTTTGCTGTCGGAGGTTCTCTCTAATTCAAACTTGAAGTCCCATTCCTTTGGCTGCCTCGTCGCGTGAAATTCCCAGTCTCGTAGACCCGGCGCGTGGGACACGATTCGCCGGGTTACAGTACGCAGATCGCGATCCAGATTGGGAGAGATGACGAACTGCCGTGACCTGGATCGGCCCGGACCGATTTCCCAAGATAGCCGTGGGTCAAGATTCCTTATGCGACGGTCCAGTTCAGCTAGCAACGCCGGGCTCTCGGCGTCTGTTGCTAGGGCGCCCGCATTATTGCGAAACCAGTCCCAAAACTCATTGAGGTTGTTGAGCGGGTGGATCTTTGTGGATTTCATTTCTCTTATTATCCAGGTTTTGGATACCGCCGTGTTGGTCAATTTGCTGCTGTTCCTTCTGCCGCCCTTCCTGGGTGTTGGAAGCATTATAAGTGTCAATAACCTTGGCCTTGGTCCGGTCTCGCCCATCGTTCGATTTTCGGGTCTTGGCTGGATTTGGCTTGTTGTGACGCCCGATGTATGGTTTGCCGTTGTTCGTCCCCGAACCCGGAACCTTGTAGATTGTCCCCTTGCCTCCGGAAGCTGCCTGCGGTTCCGCGGGCGTTTTCTCCTCCGCCTGAGCGTTTCCGGGTTTCACGGCTGGAGATTTGTCTCCCTTGAGAGCCGAAAGAGCGGCAGCAAGGCCGCCAACGATCCAGTCACCGATTCTGTTTGAAGCGGTTGTGATTGCATTGTCTATCGGGGCAAAACTCTCAGAAACGGCAGCGTCAAACTGTCTGAGCTCTGGCGAGTACTGCTCTGCGGCGCTCAACGCTTCGGGTGCTTCCTCCTCAACTTCTTCGACGCATTGCGGGCAGTGACCGTCCAGATCGACGAAAGTTTCGGGATTGTCGCGGACCATGGCGTAGAGGTTCAGAGTTTGGGGGTTGGTGAGATTGGCGTAGGGGACTGGAGCGGGTATCGCGGACCAGTCGGGCGAGGTCCAGCGGCCGAAGGCGGAGGAGTAGTATCTTGCGCCGAAGTCGTCGTTGTTGGTTTCGGAGTCGCGTTCCTTGCCGGTATAACGGGATGCGTTAAACGCGCACAAATGCACATGACGTGGAGTGCAGTCGTAGTTGAAGGCGGTCTGCATCGTAGCGGTATGTCAGACGACCGAATTCACTACCGCCATATACGCCCATTCCAAGGCGAGAATGATGGCTGTAGTTGTCAGGGGAGCTTTTAATCGCCCCCTCCCGAAAGCTGAAGCGATGGCAACAAACACCATGAGGATGAGGCTGGCATAGATCGCTCCCAGCCTCGTCCGGCTATAGGCGGGGCCCAAGATCGGGTTCCAGATAAGGCTGCACACAAGCAGTACAAAGCTAAGAGAGGCAAGCGCGATTTCGACCCGAACGCGCGTTGTTGATGACGTCTCAACATCGCCGGTATTCAGAACGCGTATCCAACTCAACACCAGCGGAATTAGCGGTGCGGCCACAAGAACGATCAAAACTACAATTGCTCGGATTGTCATGCCGCCTCCCTACTGTGGGGCTACTTGGGGAATCTGTTGATTCTGTTTAGCCAGGTCACTCGGATTGTGCTCCTGCATTTGGAGGATCGACGTGGACTGACCGCTGGGACTGTAGGAGTAGATTTCCAGCGACGGATAAGCGGTTCTCTCGCCACCTTCGATCCCAACTTTGCCCCCCGAAGTCACGTCCATGTTGATCGTTGTTTTGATCGTGTCTTGGGGCGCTCCGGGCAGGTCGTGCAGACCGTTCAGCGCAGTGTTGTTGATAGTGAAGTGTGTTGTCCCGTTTGCGTCTGTGGTCGGAGTGATCGGGGACGTGGTGTCCGTGCCCTTATTCGAGATGAGACCGCCCAAGGCCTTGCTGACGCCAGCATCGTCCTTCACGAGGGAGACAGTACCCGCTTTCGGGTCCATGACAAGCTGAAGTTCGACTCTGTATGTCGCCTTTGGATCGTTTGCTGCCGGACCTCTTCCGTCTCCTTGCCCAACTAGATTGATCGTCTTGGCTTGGATGTATAGGTCGATGCAGACTCCAACTTGTCCCTTTCCAACCGAGGGCGACGAACAGTGACCGTCCTTATCGACCCTGCTGAGTGGGTTGTTTCGGACGTAGCTGTACAGGTTAAGCGACTGCGGATCGTCGAGCTTCGCGTACGGCACGGGCTGAACTTTGGCCGACCAATCGGGCGATAAGAAACGCCCCATGCTGCTGGCGTAGTACCTTGCCCCGAAGTAGTCGTTGCCGGATTCTGCGTCTCGTTCTTTGCCGGTACAACGTGATCGGATGCCTTCCCGTCGCAAGAGTGGCTCTATCCCTAACGCAGTTCCCGAGTTAGTCCACGCGCTGCCCTGATGTGGTGCAACATTTTTTCTCGCGAACCCCTGATGCGATTTTTTTCTTAGCTGCGAGGTTTCGCCGAAGCGCGTTTCCAGCTCGGCGGGATCGGCGGCTAAAGGGAAGAACACACACGGATCGCTCGACGGAGAGAGCGTCTCTTCTTTAGCGGCGAGCGGCATTGACGGAGATTGTAGCTTTACGGATGAGCACCAGCTACTCTTTTTGTGGGAGAGCAACGCGATGGGTTTGGGCTTGAGCGCGCACAAGAACGGCGGCTGGCGAGGGCAGTATGAGCGCCTGCGGCGATGGCACGATCTCATTCACGGTATTAGTCGCGCGAAGGCGATAGGCGAGACTGAGCAGCAACACGATTTTCTCTACGCCTACTTTCAGAACTGCTACCACCTGCGAAATTGGCTGCAGAACTCGGACGCAGTCACACCGGAGAAGTTGCAAGAGTTCTTCCGTCTCAACGAGCCGATGAAAGTGTGCCGGGACATTTGCAACGGAACCAAGCACTGGCGGATTGATCATCCGAGCGTCGATGCTCACTTCTCCATTGGGCGAGAGTATGTGCCCGCAGACTGGCCCGGCGAAAGGCCGCACGTCAACGAGTCGTGGTTCATCATCTGCGGCGACAGCAAGCGCGACGTTTTCCAACTCGCAGACACGTGCATGGCGCTTTGGGATTCCTTCTTGCGCGATAACCGCCTGCTCCAGTAGCTACTCTTCTTTTTCTTCCTCGGCTTCGGCGTCGAGCGCGGCGAAGAGCGGCGCGGCCTCGCCGTTTTGCGCGGCTCTTGTGGGCAGCGATGGCGCGTTGCTTTTGTCGAGCATTGCGGCGGGATGCGTGGCCGCGTGGATTTGTTTCAGCGTGCGGATCGCCACCTGCGTGTAGATTTGCGTGGTTTTCAAGTCCTCGTGGCCGAGGATCGCCTGGATGAAGCGGATATCCGCGCCGCCTTCGTGCATGAGCGTCGCCATCGTGTGGCGGAAGAGATGGCACGCGCCGACTTTGCCAAGATTCGCGGCAACGACGTGCTGGCGCACGGCCCAGGTCAGATGATCGCGGCTGAACGGCTCGCCCTGCGCCGTCAGGAACACCGTGCCGTCGTCCGGCTCGATGGCGATTTGCGGCCTGGCTTCGCGGATGTATTTATCAAGCCACGCGATGGCGCGCTCGCCGATGGGGACCATGCGGTCTTTCTTGCCTTTGCCCAGGCGAATGAGGATGGTGCCGCGCTCGGTGTCCAGATCGTAGAGTTTCAGGTTGATGATTTCGAGCCGCCGCATTCCCGTCGAGTAGAGCATCTCCAGGATCGCGCGGTCCCGCAGTCCGAACGGATCGGCGAGATTCGGCTGCATCATCACCTGCTCGACCTCGGAAGCAGAGAGCACGTGCTTCGGGAGGCGATGGCCTAAGCGCGGCAGTTCGATCTCCGATGCCGGGTTGTGCAAGATGTGATTCTGCCGCGTCATCCATTTGAACCACACGCGCAACGGCACCAGGCGCGTGTGCTGAGAGCGGAAGGAAAGAGGCTCGCCGTTTTTCTTGCGGTAGTGGAACAGGTACCGCTGATAGCGTTCGAGCACGGGCCGCGTGATTTCGGTCGGCTCGGCCAGGCCGCGCTCTTTGCACCAGTCGAGGAAAAAGCCGATGTGCACGTGGCGATTTTTCACCGTGTGTTCGGAGTAGTCGCGCACGCGGAGCGCGTTCAGATGCTCGTACATGAGCGCGGCGAGCGGCGTTGTCGCGGGCGGATCGGGTTTGCGCTTCCGCGTGATGCGCGCCATCACCGGCCCCCGTTGGCTGCGTGTACGACGCGATTTTCTCTTGTGCCCGCTGTAGTGATTTTTCCGAGATTCAGGCCGATATCGCCATTTCGCCGCGTCAGTACTGGCGATTCTTCACCCGCACCACCCCCGGACACCCCCCGAACCTGGGGCAGACTTGGCCCGGACTTCTTCCCTTCGAAGCCAGACTTCTTTGCGTCGTAGACATAGGCGGCGAGCTTTTCCGCTTCGATGAGGCCGGGCAGCACGGGCTTGCCGCTGTCGGGCTGGCGCTCGAACACCAACTCGTAGACGAAGCTCTGGCCGCGCCCGCCGTGATGCACCGCGAGATATTCGAGTTCTTCGAGCCGATGCAGATGTCTCTTTAGCTGCGAGTCGCTCCACGCCGTGAACGCGCGCACATCCTTGCGGCTAAAACGGAAGTCCGCGCGCTCGATCTTTTTCTGCTCGCACGCCTGGCTCACCATTTCATCGGTCAGCAAGAGCAAGCGCCGCGTCTGCGGCGGGAGTTCGTCGAGCGAGCGGCCCAGCACTTCATGCGCGAGACGGTTGGCGGTCGCGATATCGTCGAGTGTGGCTTCGATGTATTCGAGCGCCTGGCCGTTGTGCGTGATGGTTTTCCGTGGCCGCTGATACTGGTGCAAGAGCGCGATGGAACGGATGAGCGTGAGGTACTTCATGTGATCGCGCCGCGTGCGCGTGCGGCTGTCGAGGAAGGTCAGCTCGCGCGCGTAGGGATTCACCACCAGCACGGGTTTCAAGAGCCGCTGCGCGTTGCGATGCACGCGGAGGATTTCTTCGCGCTCGTGCCGGGCCAGCAACCCCTCGATGGTCTGCGCTTCGCGCTGTTTTCTGTGGATCGCCTGCGTCTGCGCACGGTCCTCGTCCACGGTCAACACGAGACAGCGGTTGAGAAGTTCTTCGTCGAGGTCTATCGCCGTCGTGGTGAGGAAGAGCATCACCGGGCCTTCGACGCGATACTGGTGCGTGATGAGCCGTCCGGTCGTTGCATCCTTGCCTGTGCTCGCGATGGTCAGCACACCTTCCGACTGTAAGAGTTTCAGCGCGTAGGCGGCGCGCAACGCGCCTTCCTCTTCCACGATGGCGAGCACTTTGTTTTTCAGATCGGTCTCGCCCATGTAGAAGAGCGACTGCCCGGTCATCGCGGAGAACTGCACCTGCTGCTCTTCGGGCAGCATGGCCAGCACCGCTTCCATGAGCGCCGACTTTCCAGCGGCGGAACTGGATTGCACGAGGATGGCGAGCGGCGATTCGAGCAAGCGCGAGATCACCGCCAGATAGCTCACGAGTTTGTTGGTCTCTTCGCCCACCATGCCGCACCGCTCGAAGTCCGCGAGGATGCGGTCCAGCATGTGCGGATCGTGTAGCAGAGCCATCGCCGCTTCGCGCTCGTCATCGTCGAGAGTGATTTCTTCCGGTTTGGATTCGAGCGCGTTTTTGATCTGCTGGTCTTGCAGCTCCTCGAGTTTCAAGAGCACGTGCCCTAGATCGCGGCGGATGACTTCTTCCTTCACGCCGAGTTCTTCCGCTGCCTGTTTCATGAACACCGTGCGCTGCCGCGCGGAGTACAGATCGAGCGTGTCCACGTGGAAGCCTGACTCGCCGCGCAGATTCGTGCCCGACACCAGCACGTTCACGCGCAGCACTTCGTAGCTCATGTTTTTCCCGAGGCCGCGCACGCGATAGCGCCGGTCTCCCTGCGTGATGACGATTTCCTCGGGCTTGATTTCCGTGGGCACTTCGATGGTGGGCGAGAGCGCCGAAGGGAGCGCGGCTTCTTGGATGGGTTCGATGGATTCAGCGGCTAAAGGAAGAACCTCCTCCGCTGTGGTGCTCTCTTGCGTTGTGGCCTCGTCGGGTTCGGGGATTTTTTCTTTAGCTGCTGCTTCCGGTTTTTCTTCCTCGACTACTGGCTCCGGTTCGGTGACTTGCGGCTCGATCACCGCAACCGTGGGCCGCTGGCCTTTACCGAGCCATGCCGCCTTGTTTAAGAGGATGCTCAGGCTCTTCGCCGCTGGCTGCACTTTCAGCGCGTAGTCGTTCGCGTCCATGTTTTTCGGGAACTGCACGCGGAAGCACTCGATGCCCGTTGCCCGCAGTTCTTCCGCGAGCGACTGCGCCGCTCCCTCGCCGGCGTCGTCGCGGTCGTAAGCGATGTAGATTTTCTTCGTGCCGTATTTCTTGAGCGCCGCACGGTGTTCGTCGGTGAAGCCGTTGATGCCGTAGCTCGTGGTCACATGACGATAGCCCGCGCACCAGAACGTCAGTGCGTCGATGAGCGCCTCGCACAAGATGACTTCTTTCGAGACGGCCAGCGCCTCTTCATTCCACACGCCGCGATGCGGTCCCGGCAGGTAGAGATGGAGCGGCGTGCCGTCGCGCAGTCCTGGTGTGATCTTCCGCCCGTACATCTGCACCACTTGGCCGCTCGCATCGAAAATCGGGATCACTACGGAGCCGTTGAAGTGCTCGTGGCCGCTCTCACGAAAGAGGCCGAGTCTCTGCAAGCGCCCGCGCAGCTCTGCGCCGGTCACTCGGTTCTTGCGCGGCAACCGATAACCAAGCGTGCGATTCGCGAAGCCGAGTTGAAAGCGGTCAAGCATCTCGGAAGATTTCAGGCCGCGCGCTTCGAGATATTTCAGTGCTTCGGGCGTCGTCTTGAGCGTTTCGTTGTAGTAGCTCACCACTTGCAACAGCAACGCGCGGTCGTCGGCATCGCGGCTCACGGGCGCGGACAGTTTCGGCACCGTGGATATTCGCGGCGGCTTGGCGCTCGGATTCACGGCGAGAGGAAGATGATCTTCCCTCAGTAGTTCCACCGCATGACGGAAGCTGATGCCCTCCGCGCGCATCACCCAGTCGATGGGAGAGCCTCCCGCGCGGCACGCGCCGAGGCAGTTCCAGAGATTTTTCTGCGGGCTGATGACCAGTGAGGGCGAGTGGTCTTCGTGGAAGGGGCAGAGGCCGATGAGGTCCGCGCCGTGCCGTCTTAGTTTCACGCCGCGCGCCTCGGCCAGACGTTCGACGGAGACTTCGCGCTTGAGCCGCTCGATCTCTTCCTCCGGGATTCGCGCCATCGGTTCACCTCCTTTTCGCGTTTTGGGTCTTTTCTCGAAAACCCTGTCAAGAAGTTTCTGCGTTCTACTGCTGTTTTCTAGCCGTGCGCGAAGTTACACCATTTTGGTATATACTGTCAAAGAGTTCTCGGGGGCTTTTGGATGCTGCTTAAAATTGATCTCGCGATGCCAGCGAAGAAAACTCCCAAGACCTCCTTCGGCCAGCGCCTCTATGCGCTCCGAACCCAGCGCGGCTTCACCCAGATGGAACTGGCAAAAGCCCTGGGTACCACTCAACGTGTCATCTCCTATTACGAGACGAAAGGAGAGTTGCCGCCCCCGGATTTCCTCGTCGAACTGGTCCGCACTCTCGGAGCCTCAGCTGATGAATTGCTCGGACTGAAGTCCTCGAAGATCGAGCAGAGGAAGGAAGACCCCAAGCGGCGGCGGCTTTGGAAGAGATTTCGGAAGATGGCTTCGCTGCCGGAACGCGACCAGCGCGCTGTCATCCGGCTGATTAACTCTCTGGCAGGATCGAAGACGCAGGAACGCGCAAGCGCGTAGGGAGAGGCGTCAGCCTCTCATGGCGGGCACATTCCCGAAGCGAGAGCAGCAGTCAAGGGCGAACGAAGTGAGCCGCACCAGCGGGCCTGCCCCTTGACGGCGGCGAGAGCGGAGGGAAGTTTTTCGCGTTGGTTGGATGGCGAGATGTGCGGCGCGCGCCGTTTTTTCTTTTAGCCGCCGCGCTTTGTTTTCAACAAGTTCCCGTATAGGAACCGCGCGGCGCTCTACAGCGCCGGAGATTTTGTAAGTCTCTGATTTCTGGATGGTTCCCCTACAGCAACCAAAGTTGCTGTGCAGCACCCTTTTAGGGGTGACGTGTCATACCCATTCCCCATGCCGAAGGCATGGCTCTTCCCGCGCTCCACGGCGCTCGGCGTTAACCGGCAGCAACCCGGCGCTGATCCCACGCTTCATGGCTAACCGGCAGTCCTCGGACCTGGGCCGCGCGGATCGGCGGCTAAAGGAACAACCCCGCAACGGCTAACACCCTCGGGCCTAGGCAAGCCTCGGCGCGCTCTCCTGAGCTGCCGGAACGCGCTATTCACCCATCGCTGCTGCGAACCAGAACAGAAGAGTCCCTACGGCACAGGCGGGAGCGTGCCAACGCAATGGTCCCGGTCGCCATACACCGATGAGGGCGAACACAGTCCCGGAAAGGGAAAGCAGTGCTCCCCACCGATAGATTTTGAGGAGCAACGGGTCATAGAACGGAAAGCCTCCGATGGCGTGCGCGTATAGGACTGACGAGGTCGCAAGTAGGCCGGATACCGTGGCGAGCGCGAAGCCGATTAGGGACAGGATCGAGAACGGAGTTCGCGGTTGCTTGCGCTTCAACCAGCGCGCCCAACCCCAGATCATCGCGGCAGGCAGGGCGATGTATATGCCAACTACGTACAGGATCAAGATCACCGGTTGAGCAACCTTGTTCATGCGATTGCCTCTGCCGCGTTGCGCTCCGACGAACTGGCTCCGCTACTGCCTCGGTTTAGCACTCACGGCCATGAGAGGAATTTGCAGATGCACGCTGCCGTTCTTCGGGTCGATAGTCGCGGACTCACTGCTAGGCTTCGGCTCCGCAAGTTCGTAGATCGCCAGTTTGTTCGAGGGAGCCTGCATTGCTAAGACGATTTTTCCATTCGCGTGCCAGACGGCCAGCTCCGGCTTCAGGTCTCTGTCCATAGGCACTTCGCCCACGATTTTTAGTGTCCTCACATCGAAGACGACAGCGGTGCGCGACGTGACGGCCCCGAAACTTCCCTCAGTGAGTTTTTGATGTTCACACAACGCCACTCCGTAGAGCTGATCGGGACTTAGGAGAACCTTCGCAACACCGCTTTTGTCGATTCGCTGACTCTCCTCTGGTGTTGAACCGCTTGCTTTGAAGCGATAGAGATATCCGAACTCGTTTTGACCGGACCAAAGAAGCAACGAGTGGTCATTTAGAAAGAGAGCATTTCGGATGTCATCCTGATTGTGAACCGAAAGCTCCAGGGCCGCTTTTTTCGTGGCAGTATCATAGCTGTAGAGCATGTCGGCCCTGATTATCCGTACTGTTCCATCGCTGCCGACCGCAAAGCCACTCTCCGGGATCGGATTTGTGAGAGTCGCATCTGACAACACGTGAGAGAGATCGTGCGCATCTAGCTTGAGCAACCGAGCGTCGGTACCATTCAGACGGTTCGTTATCTCTGCGGCGATGAGGACCGAGCCGTCGTTCGGACTGATGCCGATTATCTTCGGATACTGCCGATCAACCCCACCTGCGAGACTCGTTGCTTCGCTCACCTTTTGTAGAGTCGCAGCATCGAGGATGGTTATGAGCGTGTTCCCGGAGAACTGGGAATAAAGGAGCAACGAGTTGTCAGGTGAGAGCAGGAACTGGTTGGCGCTGTTGGGCAAAGTAACTGTCGCCGTTTGAAGCTGCGTGCTGCGAAGCTCCTTGCCGCTTGAGGGATCGAAGACTCGAACCCAGATAACAGACGATTTTTTGTCAGAGCCTTGATCGCGGTAAGCCACATAGAGTTCGCCGTTCTGGTCGAATGCTAGGGCTGCTGGTGTGAGTTTCGACTCCGCGTGTTCCAGCACCACCGTCCGGTTGGGCTTTTCCGAAGCCAACAGAGCTGACCAACTCACCAGAGATGCTGCGGTCAAGGCCAAGCCGACGAAAATGATTCTCGCTATCGTCACTGGTTCCTCTGGGGAACGCTGGCGATTGGAATGTCCTTTGGTAATGGCGGTCCCTGTTTGCCCTCGATGGAGTTCCAGATCGTGTGGAATACACCGCCAGTGTGTTCACCGAAACCACCAGCACTCCCATATGGGTAACGATTATCGAAGTGGAAGGGATCGCGTTGATTAGGATCGTCCGATGCCTTGAAGCTAAGATGCGCATCAGGTCCTTCCTTGTTCCCGCCTCTGTATTGGTCCGTGCCCGGATGGAACGGATCGACATTATCCATGCCGGGATTCTTTAAGAGTTTTGGAAGTAGAGCGTCGAACTGCGCCTTCGTTCCGAAGAGTGCACCGCCAGCATTGCAGGTTCCGCCGCAGTCAGAGTTGAACACCGCGTGCAAGCCTGCAAAATCTCCGGCCCCTTCGACTCTGGTGTCAGGAGTTCCGGCAGCAAATTGTCCTGTGAAGGTACCCTGCGCTGTCGTGATGTGAACGCCGTTTGTGTCGAAATTGGCTGAGTCGCCGCTATTCGCGTCCCGGAGTTGTGTATTGCCGATCAGCACTCGATTGTTGTTACTGTCTAGGACGTAGCCCTTCTTGTCACATGTCACATTATTCTGGCCGCAGGCATTGCCTCCCTGGAGCCAGAAGTCGAGGCCAGTCGGATCGGTCAGCGTCGTCGGATTGTTTCTAACGTAAGCGTACTTATTGAGAGTCTGAGGGTCTTCCTGATGCCCGCCTAAAGGATCAGGGGACATGAACCTACCCATGCTCGACGAATCGTATCTAGCTCCAAAGTTGTCCAGTCCGGATTCGGAGTCGCGTTCTTTGCCTTCAAATTTGTAGTTTTGGGCGCAGGAGTTGGTGACGATGCGCTCGCCGCCGAAGGGGTAGAAGTCGGCGTCGTAACAGACGGTACTAGTAGAGGTGTAGATCTGGCGTGAACTCCCAAGAAAGTCCTCACCGTAATAGAAAATCGCGTTGCCGCTGACGACGCGATGGGCGATGCGCTTGCCACCGAAGAAGACGTATTCGTCGGTAATGTTGCCGGCGGAATCCGATTCATCGAGGATTTCGGTGCCGGCGCCGTACCAATAAATCTTGCCATTGGATTTCTGAATCCGGTTGCCATCGCCATCGTAGGTGTAATTCACTCCGGCAGCCGTCTTGATTTCGCTTTCAGCGTTCCAGACGTAGGAATTGTGCGTGTCGTTGAGGACGTTCCCGGAGGCATCGTAGCTGAAACTTGTGATCTGGTTCGTAGCGCTGGCCACGACGCTGAGGCTTTCCTGGGTGCAGCCGTTGTACGAAGTGGAAGCCACGTTGATATTAGTGAGGTTGCCGAACTCGCCGGGCGTGGAGGTGGAATTGTCGTAGACATATGCTTCGCCCCAGCAGTGCGCGGGACTAGTGGCGTAGGTAGAGGTGGTTTCGGCGGTGAGGAGGCGATTCAGCTGGTCATAGGTGAATTGCTGGGAGCGCGTGCCGTCCACCAGATTGGTGATGCCCATAACGTTGGCGTTGTTGTGGCTGCTGGCGTCTAGAAAACTGTATTGCAACAACATCAGATTGCCGGACTGGTTGGAATATTGAATCTGGTTGGGCTGGAGACGGGTGTTGAAGGACTCCGCTAGCTTGAGCCAAGTTGAGCCGCCCGTGGGTCCCACGTTGGCGCTGCTTATCGCTCCTTGCGGCGCATAGCAGACTCCTAGACTTGTTGCGCCGTTGGCGCAGGTTCCTTGTATGTAAAAGATGTTGTTGGCCACGTCCTCGGCGGAACTGGGGCGACCAGCAGAGTCCGTCACGTAGGTGATCACGCGTCCGCTGGGATACGTGAGGGTGGTGAGGTCGCCGTTTAGGTCATACGTGTAGCCCGTGGTCTTGGTGTAGCCGTTCGTCGTGCGCTGTTCGCCCCACTCGCGGCCCATCGTGTCGTAGGCCCAAGACTCGGAGCCATCGGCATCGGTCATGCTCGTGCGGCGGCCGATGTTGTAACAGGTGGATACGACCACGCAGGTAGTTTGGTCGTAGACGTAGGAAACGGCTGGATCTCCGTTCGAATACGTCCTGCCGGTCATGCGATTCAACTGATCGTAGGAATACGTGATCGTGTAGCCGCGAGCATCCGTCTTGCTGAAGGCGTTGCTGTCTGCATCGTACGCGTACGTAACGGGAGTTGTTCCCGTTTCTGGATTCGTGGAGCTTGTCAGTCGTTTGAGCGAATCGTAAGTGAAACTGCGACTGTGCGTGGTGCCTTGAACGACAGAAGCGAGGTCGTCGAGCCCGTCGTAAGCGTACATGGTCTGATAATTCACGCCGGATGGAGATTCCCAAACGTACGTAAGTCTTCCGAGACCGTCCGTTTGGCTCTTGCGTGATATGCCCTGCTGGTCAGTCACTGTGGTCTGGTTACCGGCGTAGGTGGTGAACACATCGTTGGATGGCTGTGTGGCGGGACAAGCAGAACCGGCAACGGCAGCGCCATCGGGAGGCACAAGCACGCAGGTACGACCGATCCCGTCGTAGACATAGGAGGTAATTCCATAGGTTGGGTCGGTCTTCGTCCGATATGGATTGCTGACGGATGCTTTGCGTCCATCGGCGTCATAGGTGGTGTCCGTATAGATCGTGGCTTGTGGGTCCGTGAGCTGATTCTGCGAAACGCGACCGACGCCGTCGAAAAGATTTGTCTCAACACGATTCTGAGATGACGTGATTTTTTTCGTTAGTGTGGCACTGTTGGGGAAACTCGTTTCCTGACGTGTGACCGTGGCCGAGCCGCCGTCGGGATAACTGACAGAGGCTAGGCGCCACATGTTGTCGTAGGTGTAGGTAGTGGTTTGACTGTTGGGGTCGGTGGTTGATGCGAGAAGGCCGGTATTGAAGTCGAAAGTGTGGGTTGTGGACTGATTCTTCGGATTCGTTATGGTGGTCGGGAAGGCGCCTACATACGTTCCGGAATAAAGATAAGTTGTTGCTGAGCTGCAGGGATCCTTGGAGACGCTCGCCATTCCGGTATCGTAGTACGTGATGTTGGACACGAGATATCCGCCGCTGCTGACTGCAGGACAGTACGTCGTGGCAGCGGCGCTGCCGTTATTTAGCTGACGATGAATGGAAGTCTGGTTTCCGCGCGCAGAGCCATCTGGAGGCGCGGAATCGTGCTGTGTGGAAATTCCTGAAGAGACGAGACTGGTTTCGTCGTAGCCATAGGTGGTGTAAGCCGTCTGCGAGCCGCCAGTGATTTTTGTGGATGCCGGAAGATCGAGGAGATTGTTTGCGAGGTAGGTTGAATTGTTCAGCGCCTGATATGTGTTGGTTATGGTGCGAAGGGTCCCGCCCGGCGCATAGTCGGAGTCGGTTTCTGTAAGCACTTTGCCATAAATGCCCGTAACTCCAGTATCTCCCAGATAATCGGTGTAGGCGTAGCCGGAATCGTAGGTCTTGGTTACTGTCGCTGTTTGTCCGTTTGGCCACGTCGTCGTGACTTGTGTCGGAACTACATTTACCATCCCCGTTGCCACATTTCGACTGATGGAGCCGCTGTAGGCTGTCGTGACAGTCTTAAGCAACGTTCCGCCGCTTTGGTAGTATTGCGTTTGTGTTTCGTAAGCAGAGAACACGCCACCGTAGTTCAAGGTATGCACAACATAGTTCCCCAGCGGGTCGGTGACTTGAGTGGTCCAACCCGTATCCTCCTGTCCGTTATTTATTGGGGTATAGCTGTATGTCCACGTGTGGGTGCCCGTGCCGTCATTCGAATTCATGCTTCTTGAAGCTACCCAACGACCTGCATTTTCGAAGCCAGGGCTGACTCCGGCAACGTAAGTGTACGATAACGTGCCACCGGTAGGCAGGGTGACCTGTGTCAGCGTTCCGTAGTTGACCGGAGAACCGTTATAAGTGCTACCGTCACCCGGATCGTTGTATGAGAAATTCCAGGTCTGACCGTTGGGAAGCAGAATGCTTTGAAGTTTGGTCATGGTCCCGCTATACCCATTAAAGTTGGGATTCTGCGGGGCGATATTAATCGAAACGGTAGCGTAACAGAACTTGTATGGTACGTTGACCCCGTTCGGGCCGGGGGGACTCCATAAGACCGCAAAGGCAACCGGAAGCAGCACCTGCGGCGGCACTGGACAGCCTGCCGTGGTGGTGTTGGAGGAAGAACCTGCTGTGGGCGGCAAAGGTATCTGCCTATCGAGAGAATCGGTTATCGTCCCACTGCTCTCTGTGATCTTGTTGCCGTTTGGGTCTTCCTCAAATGCATTCGCCGTCAGATAGCTCACGCCGTCGGGACCAACTATTGAAGTTGGAAATCCCCCTTCCCAAGTCCCGGGTCCGGACGTCAGAATCCCGTTGACCCTCCAACCGGTGGCATCGAGCGTCTCAAAGGGTCCGCTGTATTGCACGTTAAAATCGGGCGAATCAATTTCCGTCATCGTTCCGAGGTTTGCCAGAGGGTGCTTACTTCCATCCGCCATCTGAAGAGACCAATTCGCATAGTTAATCGTGTAGTCCGGATACTTAGAAGGGACGGTGACGCCGAGCACGTCAAACGCCTGGGCTAAGCCAACATACGCGTCAGACCGTTCGAGAGGCAATTCTGAACCGGCAGGCACAGGGGCCGTGTATCCCCAGATGACCGTGCAGCTCGCGTGGGGAATGCAGAGCTGCGCTTGGTGTTGCCACTGATTATTGTAAAAAAGATTGAACGAGAGGTGCAGCTTGCCGCGCTGGGGGTAGACAATGAATGGGACCCCCATAGTGAGTGTACCTGATGTGAGGCTTATCGAGTCGATGTCACCGCCGTGATAGGACTGGTAGGGCTGCATGCCCATCTGGTCGTCCGAGGTTGGCGGCGGCAAACTTTGAGCTTGCGAAGGGCCGGAAAAGATTGCTGCGAGCAGCAGGCCAAAGGCCCAACGCGGCAACTGACGTAGCCCCCCGCTCACTGAGCACCACCAGCGGAGGGCGCAAAACCACTCGAATCGATGGTTGTATTGAAACTAGTAGAAGTCACGGTCGATATGAACGAAACAGGTCCCTCAGCAATGCTCAGTTGAAACGGTACAAGGATTCCGGATACAGCCTGGAAATTCGAGAAATCCATCGAGGCTCGTAATGAGTCGTCGGGGTTCTGAGATATGGGTATTTGATACTCGACGCGCAGTGGAAGTCCGGAGACAGGATCGAAATACCAATCTTGCGGCGTGAACAAGTGTCCGGTTGTGTCGGAGTCGTCGCGCGCTTGAATGTGCGTCGCGGACTTGCCGTTTAGCGTCGCTGCACCTATAAAGATGAATGAATAGCCAGGATTTTGCATCTCGCCAAAAAGCACTAAAGCAGGAATGTGGAATGCAAGATTCGTACGAACCATGACCGGCGAAACGCTGAACCAGGCCCCGTCATGGAAATCCTGCGGGCTTCCGCTGCTGCTGACTAGCACATGGCTGCCCGTGGCGGCAGAGTCTGCGAGGCGAAACTGATTCCCCGCATAGGTCCAGGTGAAACTCTCGGTCGCGGCTTGTTGCCTGGTTGGATCAACGGTAGTGCCAGTCACAACCGAGTTTTGCACTTGACCGATGGCAGCAGTACCGCCCATAGCCACGAGGCTTTGTTGCACTATGGCAATCGCTTGCGCATCGCGGACGGGCTGTAAAATCGAAGGTTGCTGAGCGTAGGTCGAGAGAGCGCAGGCGAGAAAACACGAGACAAGGGCAAGCCGCTTTAGAAGCATGATTCCTCCACGGCAATCAAATGTCGCTGCTGTATAGCCGAGCAACTCCACGGATGTCAAGTACATATCTGAGTACTGGTCGGTTTGTTCGAGGTGCCTTTGTCTTTTCAGGAACCGCCTGGCGGCACGTCCTCCGCCCGCCGGGCGAGGAGACTTGTACAACTAAGATACTGTCTGTCTTCCGAAACCAACCGAAGGCCATGTCGCGGTGACGCCCCCGATGCCATACGACCGAAGGACAGACGGATTTTTGAGGTACGCATCCCTTGCGCTGTGCTTTTCAGCAAAGCGCACGGATTTGATTTCATCGCTGAGGATTAAAATCGATTCGAAAGAGTCGGAGTGTGGAGTTCTTGATACACTCCCACCCAAGGAAAAGTTCTAAGATCGTCCCTTAGGGCGCGCCATTCTAATTCTTTGCCCGTCGTTGGATTACGCTGGTCGAGGCAAATCTCCGCAGCGGCGGCCGATCCCGGTGAGACCCAGCACTGTTAGTTGATTGCTTTTTAGTTCCCCCGGAACAATGTGTCTGTTTCGGCATGCACCGTTTGCTGAAGGCTGCATTGGATTCGACCAGTTGCTTGCGTACCGCCTCAACCGTCAATCGCGAAATCGGAATGGCCAATGTCGATTTTGTTTGTCGCGAAGTAAACAGAACGACTGCTTCCGTTTTTTCCCGGAGCTCTTTCAGTACGCCGATGTATCTGCCGCCTCCGGCCTCTACAATCGAGGAAATTTCGGCTTCGTTCAAAACTGGATCCGTCCTGCTCGAATCTCTTTTCATAATGCCCACTTCCAATGGTGCCGGCGCTTCGAATCTACTGCGTCAACCCCGCCGGCGGCACCCGAAACTCACCGCCGACGAGTTGATGCATTTGGCCCACATCTAAAGCTAGTCTCCGGCTACGATGGTGACTTGCTTGGCCTTCGCGAACTCCGTTGAGACTTGCTTGGGGTAGAGAAACTCATGCCCGATTGTCTCGCCGGGATAGAACCAGGAGACGAGTGCTTGAGGCTGCGTGGAGCCATGCGCCGTGAAAGTGAATGCAGACTTGTCCGTCGTCTGCACACGCTCGGCATTGATTGTTATGACCGTGCCATAAAAAACCGTTCGATCCGAGCTATAGATACGGACCTGGTTATGGTCGGTAATGTCCTGAGGCAGGATGAACCAATAGGTTCCCGCTGGTAATACGCGCCCAGGAATCCGAACGGCCTGACTGAAGGTGACTCTTGTGGCCTGATTCGTTTCATCCCCTCGCGCCCCGGGCAGGATCATCAAGAACGCAAGCAGAAGCACAACGGTGGAAAATATCCTTGCTGCAGAAAACTTCATAACCGCTCCTTTTTGTCGTATTGCGGCCAGCTGCTGCAATGATTTCTTCCTTGCAGTTTTTCTCTTGTGCCTTCAACTTCGGCCGCACATGTAAGACGCGTCGATAGCAGCGGGAGAATGTAAAGGGTTTGTCAAATAGTTGTAAGCAAACTTCAGAGGATTACTGGCGGTGGTTCAGTGCGAGCGTTCCGAAAATAAGATTGTGCTACTCTACCGAGATCGTGCGGCTATTGATTGACCGATTCGATACGCCTATCGGCGAAATGCTGATCGTTGCGGACTACGAGGGAAACTTGCGCGCCGCAGGTTGGACAAACCATGAGACGGGCATGCGCCGTCTTCTGCGCCGCCACTACGGCGAAGGATTCACGCTCGAGCCGGCTGGCAATCCGCATGGCTTCACGCAGGCGCTCAAGAGCTACTTCGCAGGGGAGTTGACGGCGATAGATGGGTTGCCCGTGGAAACGGCCGGCACGGCTTTTCAGCGAGAGGTTTGGCGTGCGTTGCGGAAGATTCCGTGCGGCACCACCGTTTCTTACGCGCAACTTGCCGAGGAAATTCGCCGGCCAGCAGCGGTTCGAGCCGTAGGCTTGGCGAATGGTTCAAATCCGATTGGAGTTGTAGTGCCTTGCCATCGCGTGATCGGAGCCGATGGTTCGCTCACGGGCTATGGCGGCGGAATTGAGCGCAAGCGCTGGCTTCTGGAACATGAAGCGGGGGCGTCAATAACGAAGCGCAAGCAGCGAGCTTTGTTCTTATAGCTCTCAAGTTTGCCGTTCCCACGTACGATTCGCGCTCGCGACGAACATTAAGAATAGTCCTTCCCGACTGGCACGGATTTGTTCCGCAGAATACCTTCCTTGGCGAATCCCATATTGCGATTACATATTTGTCGGTATTGCGTCAGGCCACCAGTGCACGTTTACCTGAAGGTGAGATGGATTGTGCACTGGCGCGATGCGCATTGTCCTCGCTGGGATTGAGGAACGTGTATGACTGCGAAAAATAAGCGGTGGGTAGCTATGGTGAAGACGGACTCGACTCATCCTCGAGCGGGCCTGTTTACGAAGAGTCCGAGCACGATTGCGCGCGAACTGGCGTCAAAGAAGGTGTCGCCGAAGGGACCGCAATCGGGCATGAGGATGCTCAATTATTTCATCAATCGAGCAGGACGAGGGTTGAGCCCCTCGCGGCGGGCGAAATTGGAGACCGCGAAATCGCTCTTGTCGAAACGAATTCGTCGCTTGCGATCGGGATCGAGTGCGAAGCGAAAATCTTCGGCGCGCAAAAGACGGCGCCCGTGAAGGCGGCGCAGACCACCCTAATTGCCTCATGCCAGGTCGGCTCGCAGTGCCGCTCCGACGGCGAGAGAGTCTCTCTACCGTGATATTCGGCATAGTAGTGTTGAAGTTGCGCAGTTGCCGCAACCTCCATGGCGACCGCTTAATGGCGAACCTTTAGGAAATGATCCGCGACGATTGAGGGCTGTTCGACGATTCGCTTTTCCTGGGAGCAGATTACCAACCTGATGAACTGGGCCATGCTCCAGGCGAGGGGCGTGGCGCTGCCGGTGCCTTCACCGAATATGAAATGCGATTGAGTGGGGTCGGCGCGGTCCCAAACTTGCTCGGGAATCATTCCTCCGGCGTTGGCGAAGTGCAGCATGGCGTCGAGGTAGACCGAGGCGTCGCGGCCGCGAGCGATTTCATATTCGCCTCTTTCGCCGGTGAAGATCGGCCAAATCCTTCCGATACCATCGCCGAGCCACGGACCGCCGAAGTAGGTTTCGCCATAGCCATCGTGATTGTAGCGGTGAAAGCTGGGGCCGCTGGGAGTTTCGACCCGAATCGTGGAGTCAATGACCTCGACCGAGCGCGCGATGGTGGGATCGTCCGCCGGACGGATACCGAGGCGCACGAATTCAAGGAAGCCGGCGTCAACGACGTCGCGTTCGTCCCATAGGCCGCCGCCGTTGCGAACGTCGAGCTGATAGCCGTCGTTCGGGTCTGTGTTGTTATCCATGCGGATGTAATAGCCCTGGGAGGCGAGGGCGCCGCCGAGGTGGCCGGTGGTGGTTACCAGGATTTTTTCGATACTGGCGGCCCAATCGTCGGCGGTCTTGGTGTAACGCGCGGCGTCATCGTTTGCGCCGTTTTTTCTGGCGATGTCTGCGGCGCAGATCAGGCCTGCGATTTCGGCGGCCATCGTGGAAGGAGAGTATCCGGGAATTTCTTCCCAGCGCTCTTCCTGCGTCATCGGGCCGTGGCTCACGACAAATTCCGCTTCTGGGCGAACGTGTTTCTCCCAGGTCTCGGCGTCAGTCTTGCCGAGTTGCCACGCTAGGATCATCGGGTAGGCGACTTCGTCCATTTGCAGGGAGGGCCAGTAGGGCTTTCCGTCGAGCCAGCTATTTTGCGGGAAACTGCCATCGGGTTTCTGCTGTACGTTGTACAGATAATTCAGCGCGCGTTCGGCGGCTGCGCGGTCGCCTGCGGCGAGCAAGCCTGTGGCGATTTCATAGAGGTCGCGCGCCCAGATGAGATGGTATCCGCCGACCGTGGGCGCATCCGCTTTCACCGCGAAACCCCAGGGGATGCTCATTGAAGCGATCATCGCGCCGCGGAAGGTTTTATCTTCGTGGGCTTTCAGCACCATCGCGGCCAGGCGGAACTCGCGCGCGTACGGTCCATTTACTTGACGCAGAGTGTGAACGTAGTCGTTCCAGCCGGTCGCGTAACGAGCGCTCACGGACGGAAAACCTTCCTGCAAGCTGGCTGTGGCATTGGCGATGGCCGCCGCTGGTGTGGCGCCGAAGCCCAGCGCCAGCGTGAAATGTTGTGCTGCCGAAATTTTTGCTGATTGCACCACGTTGCCGTTTTCGGCGCGTGTGTAAGACCAATCGAGCTTTTTGTGCAGGAGCAGGTCGGTGTAGCCGTCGCTCGCACCTGCGAATCCGCTGGTCATTTGTTGGAATTGACTGCTGCTGACCAGAGCGGTAGCGACGGTGGGCTTTTCGGTCACCAGCGCGTCGTCTTGCGTGAAGCCCGTGTCGCCCATTCCGGAATTTTTTAGCGCGGGATCGTAGAGGACGTAGAGCGCGTATCCATCCGGAGCGGAAAAGATCACGTCAATCAAAAGGGTGTCACGTGATGGATCCGTTGCGTACGTTTTGGTGATTGTGAATCGGGAGGCGGCATCGCGGCTGGTTTGCCGGTAGATCAGGGCATCGTCGTCGGTGCGTTCGATGGAATGCTGCATGTCTTTGGATTCGAGCCAGACGGTCTTGCCATCACTGACGGCGAATTCGAGGGTGCGAACGTCCGCGGTGTCGAGACGCGGATAGTAAACTTCGCTGAGAATTCCGCCCTGCAACGTGTACCAGACATGGGACTCAGTGGATGTGCTGGTGCCGACGCCTTCTTTGCTTCCTGGCGTCCATGTGGGAATGGTGCCCGGCGCGCCGGGGGCGGATTGATTTTGGGCCTGGGCCGCGGGCGCTGCCGGATATGCTGCCACTGATAAGAGAACGGTGAGAATGATTAGCCCGGCTCGCCTCGAAAGCATCTCGATCACCTTTATGGTTCGGCCTCCAGCAAATTGGAGCGACGTTTGAATTACTCGACTGAAAAAATCTCCAGCTCATCGGGAGCGAACGTCAGATTCGCATCGTCGCCGGTAATATTCCCGGCGTGCTCTCCCAATAACGGCGTTAGTTTGCGCGCGCCTTGCAGCGGCGTGCCGGCAAATGAAAGATGCAGGGATTTCGCGGTGGCGCCGCTATTGAACACGATCAGAAAGCGTTCTTCGCTGGTCGTTCGCGCGAAGGCGTAGGACGACTGGTCCCAGCCGATGTGCCAGAGCTGGCCGCGGCGGAGGGCGGGGTGCACGTTGCGTAGGCGCAGCAGTTTTTGCACGTGAGAGAAAAGTTCCTGTTGTTCCGGAGTACGGCCGGCTTGGGTGAACGCGTTTTGCTTATCGCCGGGGAAGCCGCCTGGAAAATCGCGGCGATTGTCGGGGTCGTTGCCTCCAGTCATGCCGATTTCGTCGCCGTAGTAAAGCTCGGGAGTGCCGCGCATGGTCAGTACGAGCGAAAACGCGAGCTTGATTTTTGCGAGCGAGATGCCCGGCTCGCTGGCAAGGCGCGAAACATCGTGATTTCCGGCGAAGACCCAGAGCAATTCGGGATGCGTATAGAGCTGGTCCTGGCTGAGAATATTGATGATTCGAGCCGGTGAATTGTTTTCGAGGAGGCCCTGGCGCAGGGCGTAGTAGAAGGGATAATCGAAAACGGTGGTGACGCCGGAGTCTATTCCGTCGTTCTGCGCGCGGCCCCCGGCGAAAAACGAGGTGATCACGGGATCGCCGTTCATCACTTCGCCGACCGTGGTCATGCGCGGATAGACTTGGCGCAGCGCTTGGTGCCATTCCGACCAAAATTCGCGGGACACGTAGGGAAAAGTGTCGAGGCGATAGCCGTCAATTCCGGTTTCTTCGGCCCACCAAAGGGCGTTTTCTATGAAGTATTCGGCGACGTCGGGGTTTTCCTGGTTCATGTCCGGCAGGACGTTGGCGAACCAGCCTTCTTCGACATTGCGCCAATACCTTGGAGGGGCGTGCGGGTCGGTGAGATATTGAAAATCGCCTGAAGCGACGAGGTGATGATCTTTCGTGCCGTGGAACCAGTCTGGTTCCGGCGGCGCGGCGACCCAGGGATGCTTTGGGCCGATGTGATTGGGAACGAAATCGAAAATTATTTTGATTCCTTTGGCGTGCGCGGCGGCGACGAGATCCTGCAAATCTTTTTGCGTGCCGAAATGTTCTTCGACGGCGTATTCATCCACGGCGCCGTAGCCGTGATAATCCTGCGGGGAGGAATTGTCGTTATCCACGATGGGCGTGAGCCAGATCGCGGTGACGCCGAGATCGTGGAGATAATCGAGATGATCCTGGATGCCGCGGAAGTCTCCGCCGTGATAGGCGCGCGGCTTGGAGCGATCGTACGTGCCGGGATCTCTGGGCGGCGGATCGTTGGTCAGATCGCCATCGGCGAAACGATCGGGCATGATTAGGTAAATGGTGTCGTCCGGTGAAAAGCCTTGGAATTTTCCTTGTGACGATTCGCGCGCGAGAAGCGGGAAATTCACGGAAGTCTTTCCGGAACGCGTGGCGATTTCAATGGCGGCGTCGCCCGGGAGCGCATCGGGCGCGAGGTCCAGCCAGAAGAATAGATATTTGCCGCCGTCCGTGATTTTCGAGCGAGTGAGACGCACGCCGTCGGTAGCGCACGTAACGGTCGCGCCTTCGAGATTTTCGCCGCTGGCGAGGACCATCAAGTTGGGGGTGAATCCAACCCACCAGTTGGGTGGGTCCATTTTCGTAATACTCGGGATGGCACTTGCTTGTGGCGTCGAGTGCGATGCGGCATGAACAGGCGAAGCATGAAGCGATGAAGGGTGCGGAATGAGAGCGGCGACGGCAACAAAAGCAGCTAGGCATACGCGGGACATGCGATGCGAACGCCGTGATGATGAATTACGCACAGTCGGATCCTAACTGGCTGGAATCAGAGCAGGGAAGCGGATTCGCGTCCGCTTCCCTCTGCCGAACTAGAACGTAACCCGCAAACCGAGTTCACCTTCACGATTACTGCTGGGAAGCACGCTGGAAATCTGACCGAATTGCGCTGTCGGATTGAAAACTAGCGTGGGAGGCATGGGCGGCATATTCTGGATGGTGTAGCCCCCGATATTTCCGTTCGGCTGTCCGAAGTGAGGCGTATTCGTGATGTTGTAAAACTGTACACGGAAAGAGACATTAACGCGTTCCGAAACGTGGAAATTCTTGAACAGCGCGAAGTCCAGGTTCGACAGGCCGGGGCCAATCATTACATTGCGTCCTGCCGTTCCGGGACGATCAAAGCCTATGCTCTGGCTCGCTCCATCGATGTACAGTGTAGCGGGCGAAGGGGCGAACGCAGCCGTATTGAAATAATCGTTTGGCGCAATGGTCCCCGGATTGACGCTGGGCTTCGCGACGATGTCCGGGCGAATAGTCCCCTGCGCACCGCCGCCTTCACTCAAATCAAACGGCAAGCCCGATTGCAAAGTGTAGATACCGTTGAACTGCCAGCCGCCCAATGCAATTTCCATCGGACGCGACCAGTCGCTACCCCAGTGTTTTCCGCGCCCGAACGGGAGTTCATAGAGCGAGCTGATAACCAAGCGATAGGGTTGATCGAGATTGGACAGGCCTTCCTCGAGCTGGAGGTTCCGGAAGTCTTGCGGCTGCTGGCAATCGTAGGCGCCGCAAGTGTCGTCGGTCTCCTTCTCCCATGTGAATGAACCGGTCACCTGCAAGCCGTTGGTGATGCGGCGCTCGAATTCGGCCTGCAGTGAGTGGTAGTTCGATTTGCCATAGGTGTTGAACACGCTGACGGTATTGATGTTGGGGAACATCCGGGTGTCCGCAAGATTCGTATCCACGCCGAATTCGTATTCATTGGCATTGTAATAGCCTGGCAGGCGTGCCCCATGATCGCCCACATATCCCAGGCTCACCGACATATTGGTTCCGACCTGCCGCTGCAGCTGAAGGTTCCATTCGGTGACTTGCGGCGTAAGGTTGGTGGTCAAATAGGAAACAACGCTTACGTTCGTCGGTGCAGAAAGATTCAGCCCCGCGAACGCTGCCGCGCCTGTCGGCACCGGAGCAGTTGCCGTGGTCGAATTGAGTTGGGCCGTGGTGCACGACGGTGAACATGGAAGGGAACCAGAGAGAGCGATTTCGTAGCCCTTGCTTTGCTGAAAGCTGGCGGAGCCGCTGAACGGCGGGTTCTGCGCGAGCTGATTGTCAATGCCGCCGCGATCCACAAAGTAGAAGACGCCAATGCCGCCACGAACGACGGTTTTGGCGTCACTGGTTAGCTGATAGGCGAACCCGGCGCGCGGTCCGAAATTGTGGTAATCGTTGGGCACCAAACCTCGCGAAGCTCCATTGCTTCCGGCGATGATGATCGCACCAGTGGCGATGTCAAAATTGGACTGCCGATTATCCACTTCAATGGGCTGCGTAAAAATGTCCCAGCGCATGCCCAGGTTTAAGGTGAGCCGCGGCGTTAAGCGCCAGTCATCCTGCGCAAAGAAGCCATTTTCCCAGCTTCTCGTACCGACTACGCCGAAGGGGACACCGTCCTGATACTGGCAAACGAAACCTGCAAGGAGGTCGGAAACTTCATAGTGAGTGGCACTCGTGCCGTTGCCGTTGCTCCCGCCGTTTCCGCAGAGGTTGAAGAAGCCCTTACCAGCGGTGGGGCGAAAGAGATTGAGCTGGCGCCGGATGATATTGGCTCCCAATTTGATCGTGTGTTTGCCCTTCACCCAGGTGACTGCATCGTTCCATTCGAAGCTGGTTTGCGGGACGAGATAGGGACCGTAGTCACCCGTGTATTCAATTTGGCTACCGTTGCCGCCGATCAAGGCGATGCCGCCCAAATCAGAGCTGTTATTGCAATTCGGGATGCCCAGGTTTATGCAAATCGGAGTGCTGGCGAAGGGCGGGGTGTAGCCGTAGGTGGTGCGCACGTAGCCGTAGTGCATCTCGTTGATGACGCTGGATGAAAAGTCGTGGGTCCAGCCGATGGCGGCGCCGTTGGGATGGTTGAACGTGGTACCGGTGCCGAATCCAGAAGGCAATGTAGTGAGGAAGGGAGCTTCGACGTTGTCGTCCTTGCCCCAGCTGAAACGAGCGAAGATTTGGTCTGTGGAGCTGAAATCGTAATCGCCGCGAACGTCGAAGTCGTTCCAGTCTTCCACCAGATTGGAGGAGTTTTTATAGTTGTTAATGATGCTGCCGCAGCGCGGGTCAATCGAGATAGTACAATTCGGCTCAGGAAACGCCTTCAAGTAATTCAGGCCGACCATGTTCTGGCGATTCGTGGGGATAACGTTTGGTTGGGCACCGCTTCCCTCAAACTGCGCGCCGGTAAGCGGGTCGACAATATGAACAGGAGCGCCGAGCCCGGTGCTCGCAGGACAGGTAGTTGCCGCTTCCGATCCACACAACAGCTCCGAGAAATCACCGGTGCGCATCAGATCCGTCGGTACTGTGCCGACGTTGGTGCCTTGAGGCTCGTTCAACCGCAGACCCTGATAGTCCACGAAAAAGAACAGCTTGTTCTTGATCACGGGACCTCCCAGTGTGCCACCAAATTGATTCCGCGCGAAAACGGGCTTGGGCCCACTGTCAAAGAAGAACTTCGAGTCTAGACTCTCGTCGCGGTGGAACCAGAAAGCGCTGCCGTGGAATTCGTTACTGCCGGAATGCAAAGTGGAAGAGATGACACCGCCGCCGGCGCGTCCGAATTCCGCGGGCGCGACGTTGGTTATTACGTTGAATTCCTGTAGCGCGTCAGCTGGCGTGAAGAAGATGATGGTGTTCACCAACGTTTCGTTGTTGTCAATGCCATCGAAAATAAAATTGTTCGCTTCAGGCGGCAGACCATTTACCGCGAGCGACCCGCCACCGCTTTCACTGTAGCGGAAGGTTTCGGTGTTGTTCTGGGTACCGGTAGCGGCACCGGTTGGTATCCCGCGATTCACGCCGGGAACCAGCGTTGCGAGCTGCGTGAAGTTTCGGCCATTCAAGGGAAGCTCGGTAATCTGGCGACCTTGGATCACGGTGCTGACTGACGAGTCCGCAGCGTCAATGACGGGAGAGCCACCGCTGACGATCACTGACTCGCTGATGGCGCCAATTGTCAACTGAAAGTCCACGACCGCGATTTGGGAGACCTGCAATTCAAAATCACGGGTTACTTTCTCGAAGCCTTTCTGGCTGACTTCCTCGTGATACTGACCGGGCGGAAGCGCAGGGACGACGTAGAAGCCGAGATCATTCGTCTGCGCCGTCGAGACCTGCCCGGTCCCAGTGTTGGTGACGGTAACGGTAGCTCCCGGCACGGCGGCGCCGCCTGGATCCGTGATTGTCCCTTCAAGTCGGGCTGTCACCGTCTGAGCGGAGCAGATGCCGGCCATTGCGACTGCGAGAGACAGAACGAACAGCTGAAAGAGCTTTTTCATTTTCATGATCTCCGTGACGTAGCAAAGGGTGTCGCGACTTGGGTACTATTGGTCTTGGACCAGACTATGCGCGCGTCTCGCGGTTCAGGCTGGGCACAAATCAAATTCGAAGCGTTCGATAATCGGGAAGCGAAGATAGTAGGATGGCTGCAACGGACACAAAATGGCGATTGCGCGCCGTCTCGATGGCCACGAGTTCGAGATGTACCAGATTGAAACAGACCCCACCCCTGAAAGATGGCGCATTCTGGAACTCTATTGTGTAGATAGAAAGTTTCAATCGGTCTGATACAGTTACATGAGGAAGTCTTTCTATTGCAGTGAGTTTGGGAAGTTGTTACTTCGTGTCACAATCATGTAACATACCTCCAAATGGCGGATCGCGAACACAACCTTCGCCAGGTAGAGAAGCTTGTAGCCAGTCACGCGCTCCACGGCTCCGAATCCTTGTGCAAGCTCCTCCGTTATCTGGCACTGCATGCCCTCGATCACCCCGGAGCCCCGGTAAAGGAATACCAAATCGCCACCGAAGTATTCGGGCGTCCGGCGGACTTCGACCCACAAGTTGATTCGACGACCCGGGTGCAGGCGGGGCGGCTGCGCGCCAAGTTGGCGGAATACTATTCGTCGGAGGGCAGCGAAGATACGACGGTGGTGGAGCTGCCCAAGGGCAGTTACTTGCTGGCTTTTCACCATCGCACGGTTTCGGTCGCGCGCAGTCATGGCTCCGGAGCGCATCACGTGGAATACGACGATTCTGGATTGCGCCAGACGGCGCGAAACCGCCTTGCGGTGATTGTCACTTTGTCGGTTCTGCTGAGCGCGGCGGCGCTGGTGATCGTAGCGCTATTGGCTACGCGCAAAGCGCCCGATACGACGCACGCGAGCGACATGGCCACAGCGCCTGAGGCTTTTCAGGTTTTTTGGAAGCCGTTCCTCGCGAGTCCGGAAGATCCGTGGGTGATATTCAGCAACGCGGCGTTTACGGGGCGGCCGGAGACGGGGTTGCGCTACTACAATCCGGCGCGAGATTCGCGCGATGCGATCTTCGATCACTACACAGGAGTGGGCGAGGTGCTGGCGGTGCACGACCTCGATCAGGTATTTGGGTCGTTACGGCGGCAGATTCGCGTGAAGCGCGGAAGCCTTTTTTCGCTGGACGATGCCAAGAACAACGATCTGATCTTTGTCGGTTCCCCTTCGGAAAATCTCACGCTGCTAGAAATTCCTGGCGCGAAGGAATTTATTTTTCAACGGGTACCATCGGGGCCGCGCGAGGGCGATTTGTCCATCGTGAATGTGCACCCGCAGCCTGACGAGCAGAGAGTGTTTCTGGCGACACCTTCGAAGCAGCCGCTCACTGACGACTATGCCGTTATTGTGCTGATGCGAGGATTGAACCCATCGCGGTCGGCGATGATTTTAGCGGGGACTACCACTTTCGGCACGCAGGGCGCGGTGGAATTCGTCTGCAGGCAAAATGCCGTGGCGGATCTGTTGCTGCGACTTTCGCTCGCCTCTACGGGCGAGCCAAAGCCGTTTGAGGCGGTGCTGCATGTGAAAGTGGAGCGCGGCGTGCCGGTGGACACGCAGTTGGTCGCGTTGCGCGAAAGAACGCCCTAGGCGCGGTTCCACGAGCTACGCGACCTTCGTGTGAAGCGTGTCCGTCTGGTAATTCCGATTGCAACCTCTGAGAACTCAGCGCCGTTAGCGATAACTTGACGCTCTCGCAACATTCGGCAACATTTTTGCAGCAAATTAACGTGCCATTGCATCTACTATTCAGTGAGAATTAACCCGCCAAGAAAGTCGCGGGTCGGGCTCCTCGGCCGTGACGCCGCGAAAAACCAGAAGTAAAATGCTTAGTTAGCATCCACGAGAAAATCAACCGCGGTAAACAAAGATGGAGGCCGGAGGTATATCACTTATATGAATGAGAGCGCGATGAAGTCTTATTTGTTCGTGAGCGATTTCGACCAGACCTTGACGTTCAACGACTCGGGGTATGTTTTGAGCGAGATCGTGGGAATTCCCACCGCGGAATTCGAGCGCAAGGCGGCGGGAATGGCCAAAATCAACCTGGTGCAACAGGGCGCCGAGCTTGCCTACCTTTTGCTGCACGATCCGGAATTCCGTTCGCGCGTCCGCAGGGAACATTTGATTCAGGTGGGGAAAGAGATTCGGCTGAAGGCGAATATCGGTTTGCTGAATGAAATTCTGGATCATGCGATTGAAGGATATCACTTTGATTTTTACGTGCTGTCCGCCGCGCCGGTAGAAGTGATTCAGTCGGCGCTCGAGGGAATTCTGCCGAAAGACCACATTCACGGAACGGAGTTCAAGTACAAGAGTACGGGCGAGATTGACACGATCGTGCGGGCCACGGCCGGCTACGGCAAGGTGGCGTTTCTGGATGAGCTGCAGGCGGCGATGAAAATCGGGCCGGATCATGTGATCTATGCGGGGGACGGAAGTTCCGACATTCACGTGATGCTGCACGTGAACGCGCGCGACGGATTTACGATTGCGGTTTCGGAAACGAAGCACGTCTCGCAGATTGCGCAACGGACGATTCTTAGTCCGAGCGCGCTGGGGGTGTTGGTGCCGATCCTGGAGAAAATTGTTGGCAAGAACCGTTCGCAGATTCGGTCATTCCTCGAATCGTACGGATTTTTGATTCAGGAGTGGGACAAGGTTCGTACGGATTGGTTGACGCTGCGCCCTGCGGGGCCCAGTCACGCGGAAGCACAACTGGCGCTGGACGGGACAACGAAATGATCAATTGGATCGGTTGGGTGGCTACGGGCGTTTTCGCAGTCTCCTATTTCTGCAAGCAGCCGAAAATGCTTCGCATGGTCCAGGCCATCGCGGCGTTGATGTGGGTGACTCACGGATTTCTGATCGGTGCGATGCCTGTGGTGGTGGCCAACGTGATCGTGGCGCTGGCCGCGGTGTATTCGTCGTTCGCGCCGGTGCGAAGCTCGCCGACCGCCTAGCGCCTCCCGGCGGACATCCGCCATTGACTCGTTTGAGCATTCGCGTTTTTTGCGAAGAGCTTCGTCCTAGATCGCGGATTGCTCTCTCCATGCTTCACTGTATGGTAATTCCCTCCAACCGTATGCAAGCTTGAGTGCATTGTGACCGGGCGGAAATATGCATGGCTAATGCTTCCGACGCCTAGCGCCATTCTGCATGCTCCAAATCGCGGCTAGGACTTTGGTAATCGCTAGGGACCGGCTTGCGGGTTTTGTCCTGCGGCGAACGGTTGCCGCGAAAAAGACCGGACGCGCAAGTCAACCGTACCGCTTGTACCGGCTTCTAACTGAAATGGTCTAATGGCACGCCCCGACACATCTCGCGATGTTGCCCATCTACTCGGAGTGGTCGTTGCGGTGGTAGTAGTCGCAACGCTCTACTTCGCGAAAATCGTACTGATTCCGTTTGCGCTTGCCGTGTTGCTGACCTTTGTGCTGACTCCTTTCGTGAAGATGCTCGAGCGCATTTGGCTGGGGAGGGTGCTTGCCACGTTGCTGGTCGTATTGCTGGCAGTGGTGGCGGTGAGCGCGCTGGGATGGACGGTGGGGCAGCAGGTCAGCCAAGTGATGAACGAGCTGCCGCATTACCGGACAAACATCAAGAACAAAATTGATTCGTTGCATTGGACGCGGAATCAGACGATCAACAATGCTTCCAATACGATGAACGAAATCAGCAAGGAACTCGTGGCTCCGCCGGCGCACGGGGTGGCGGGCGAATCCCGTCCAGCGTATGAAGCTTCGCGGCAACGTCCGCTTCCGGTGGAGATTGTGAAGCCGCCGAGCCTGCCGCTGGAGTCGGTGCAAAGCGTGCTGGGATTGCTGGCCAGCTTTGGCATCGTGGTGGTGTTCACGTTTTTCATGCTGATGCGGCGCGAGAATCTGCGCAATCGATTCATTTCGCTGGCTGGGCAGGGGCGCCTGCACGCTATGACGCAAGCGATGGACGAAGCTGCGGCGCGTGTGAGCCGATATTTGCGATTGCAATTGGTGGTGAACACCTGCTACGGAATTTTTATCGGGGCGTGCCTGCATTTCATTGGACTGCCGGGAGCGCTGCTGTGGGGAGTGCTGGTGGGAATTCTGCGGTTCCTGCCTTATATCGGACCGCCATTGGGCGGGATTTTGCCGCTGTTACTTTCGCTGGCGGTGTTTGATGGATGGCAGCGTCCGCTGATGACGCTGGGCCTATTTGTCGTCACCGAAATAATTGTGTCGAATTTGATTGAGCCCGCGCTGTACGGGGCCTATACGGGAATTTCGTCGCTTGCGATTCTAGTGGCCGCGATTTTTTGGACGGCGATCTGGGGTCCCGTCGGCCTGCTGCTTTCGACGCCTCTGACCCTGTGCGTGGTCGTGATCGGGCGCTACGTGCCGCGCTTGAGTTTTCTGCCCGTACTGCTTGGTGATGACCCCGTGCTGGCGCCTGACTCGCGGTTTTACCAGAGGCTGTTGGCTTTGGATCGAGATGAAGCGCGCGTGATTTTAGTGGAATACCTGAAGAACAAATCGCTCGAGGAACTTTACGATTCGGTGCTGATTCCGGCACTGAATCTGGCGGAGAAGGACCGGCACAGAAACCGGATTGATGGCGACACGGAAAAGTATATTGCGCAGAATACCAAGCATCTGATCGGCGAATTGTACGAGATTGATGCGCAACGGCATCGAGAAACCAGCGGCGCGGAGTCAACTTCAGAGTCGTCGGATATGGCGACCTCCGGCGCTCTGGAACTTGGGATTCCGGCCGCGAATCACGCGGTAAAGTTGGTTTGCATTCCGGCGCGCGACGAGGCGGATGAGATTGCCGGAACGATGCTGGCGCAGCTCTTGGAGAAAAACGGAGTGCGAGCTTCGTGCGTGCCGTTGCAGCGCAATGCAGAAATGATCTCGCGCGTGATGCTGGCGCGGCCGGACGTGGTATGCATTTCCGCGTTGCCGCCGTTCGCGTTGGTGCACGCCCGAGCGCTTTACAACAAACTTCGTGCGCAATCGCCGGGGACGAAGATAATCGTGGGTTTATGGAATTACCCCGGGGACATCGAACGGATTGCGGCTCGACTTCAACTCGCGGAAGGAAGCCGGATGGCGATTACACTTTCAGAAGTCGTGAACGAACTGGCAGGTCCGGTGGAAGCCGCACCGTCAGTCTTGAGCGAATCCAGCGTCTGAGCGCAGACCGCAAGCCTTACAGCGAAATCCATCCAGCTGAAATCAACCACAGCGAAGTGGTTGCTACTACGATCCACAGGAAGACGCCCTGGAGCATCGGGCGTACGCCCACTTGCTTCACGGTGGCGCGGGAAATTCCGGTGCCAATCAAATAGAGAGTTGCCGTTAGGCCCAGTTTTCCGACCGTACTCAGTGCATGCCATAGCCCGGAGAATCGGACGGCGTACGTATTCACCAGCGCTGCCAGACAAAAAAAGGCGATGAACCACGGCCATTGAATGCGGGTGTTTGAGCGCTTAACCAACGCGGCGCCGATGGATACCGGCACGATCCACAAAGCGCGGGTCAGTTTGACCGTGGTGCCTACAACCAGCGCGACGGGGCCGTACCGAGCCGTGGCTCCGACCACGGAGCTGGTGTCGTGAATCGCGAGAGCAGCCCAAAGCCCAAATTGTTGTTGGGAGAGGTGCAGTAGTGCGCCTAAGGGTGGAAAGATCAAAAGCGCGATGGAATTGAGGATGAAGATCGTGCCGAGAGATACCGCGGTCTCCTCTTGGTCGGCGTGAATGATCGGCGCGACAGCTGCAATTGCGCTGCCTCCGCAGATGGCGGTACCCACCGTTATAAGGGCAGAGGCAGTTTTGTTCACGCCGAGGAGGCGTCCGGCCAGGAGGCCGATCGTCACCGCGAATGCAATGCTGAGAGCGGTGTATACGAAACCGCTGCGTCCGGCGCGCAGGACCTGGTGCAAGTTCATGCCGAAGCCGAGGCCGACCACTGATGCTTGGAGAAGATATCTGGTGGCGGTGCGGCTTTCCGAATGGAACGGGTGGACGAAGGAGAATCCGTAAAGCAGCCCCAAGGCTAGAGCAAAAGGTGGAGAAACCAAGCCCGTCGTGCAGAGTACGAAGCCAAGTGCAAAAGCGACCTTCAGAAGCACGAACTGTCCATCGGTGGATTCGCGCGGCGCGGCGCGTTACGGCAGGCCATAACCAATGATGACATGGGTGATGCGGGTCGGCCAAGCGATTGGCGCGTGAAAGTCTGGAACACTGTGTGCGGGCAAGCAGTTTTGGTCAACGACGTGCGAGGACGCGAACGAAAGCCAGTCAGCAAATGAGAGGGCGCTAAGAAAGCGATGTTGCGAGGTCGGGCTTTCTGAGTACAACGCAAGAATTTGCAGTGGACACAAGTACCCCTTCTCGGTCAAATTATGGGGGTACAGTTGGCTCTTTTTTCGCCTTTTTGGGGGATACAAGCTATGCGACAGATCGCTATCTTACTTGCGCTGGTCTTTTTAGTGACTGTAAATGCCAGCGCACAGACAAGTATCTCCAATTCACAATTGCTTCCGAACTCCTACTTCGCGTTGTCGTTGCCGTTGGATGCGCCGGCGAGCGGGCCAACGCTGATGGCTTCACCGTTTGCGGGCGCGTCGTCGGCCAATACGGCCCCATCGCTGCCCTCTTCGACGCCGTTGTTGGCAACGCCCGCGACTCCCGCTCCGCCGCAGGACGTGGCGAGCGTGTTTGAAACCTACGACTGGCAGGCGTACCTCGGCTACACGTTTTATCGATTTTACGAGTTGCCGCACATTACGCAGAACATGAATGGGTTCGACTACGGCATGGTTTATTACTTCAACAACTGGGTTGGCGGGGAAGGCCAGTTTTCGGCCACGCACGGCAATCAGTCTGGGTTCAGCTCGTGGTTTGTGGCGGGATATGGCGGACCGCGATTTCGTTGGTCCGCGCGCCGGAACATTGAGGTGTGGGCGCACGCCTTGATAGGCTATTCACACTTTACGCCGCAGACCGCCGAAGGTCCTCAGCACGCACTGGCTTACGAGTTCGGCGGAGGAGCGGACCTGCCTTTTCGGCCGCGATGGGCAATACACGTGGGCGCGGACGCGGTGGGCACGCGGTACTTCAGCACCTATCAATTCAGCCCCAAAGCTACGGTGGGTTTGGTTTTCAAGTTTTAGCCCCGAAGTTCTCACTACGTAGGCAATCGTAGATCGCCGTGACTTCCTCATGGGTTGCGCCGCTGCATTTATTTTGAGTGCCTGGACATGGCGGTCTGCGTTGCTTGCGTGGTGGCTGACGGCGTGGTAAACCGTTAGCAGGGGGAATTTGCGATGAGTTCTCCGGCGCAATCGATCAAGACCGTCGACGAGCAGAGCCGTTCCGAGCACACCTCAGTCCCGACCCTAGAATTTGACCTGGTGGACGAAGCCTCCATGGAGTCCTTTCCGGCCAGTGATCCGCCTGCATGGCTATTCAGGGATAGAGAAGCTTCGCAGAAGCACGCGCCCCGGCAATAAACGCTGCCACCTTTCCCGTCCGCGAGTCATCCAATTCGCTTGTTCGAGAGGCGATTGGTGTATCGAGGGTTTTTCCCCGGTATCCAGGGAGGAACTATGAAAGCGAGCGAGAACGAAACGAAAATTGTCCTGCAGGTGGGCAGCGAGTTGCGAATCAGGAACAACGGCGACATCGTGATTGATAATCCGGAACTGGAGCTCATCGGAGAAGATCGCGCCGCCGACGCGGTGCTGATCTATCGCTTTGATCCGCAGGCTGGGGTTCACTCGCTGCGATTGGTTGATCCGGTAGCCGACCACCACCACATCAAGAATCACAAGCGGAATGATTAACGTACTTTTCGGTTGCGTGTCACTTTTCCAGCCTTGAGCCAGGAGAAAATCCTTGAGTAGCTTATTCGACGAATTGCAAATTCGTGACGTGGTGTTGCGAAACCGGGTCGTGGTTTCGCCCATGTGCCAATATTCGAGCACAGACGGCTTCGCCAACGATTGGCACCTGGTGCACCTCGGGAGCCGGGCGGTGGGCGGGGCGTCGCTCGCGTTTACAGAGGCCTGCGCCGTGACAGCCGAGGGGCGTATCAGTCCTCGGGATCTGGGAATTTGGAAGGATGAACACATCACGGAGCTTGCACGGATTACGCGATTCCTGCGCGCGCAGGGCGCCGTGCCGGGGATACAGTTGGCGCACGCGGGCCGAAAAGGTAGCACGCCAGCGCCGTGGGAGTCTGGCGGATTTATTCCTGAATCGAAGGGTGGATGGAAGCCCGTCGCGCCCAGCGCTGTGGCTTTCTCCCAAACCTACGCAACGCCGCGCGCGCTGGACGATGAGGGCATTCGGGGCGTGATTCAAGCGTTTGCGGATGGCGCGGGACGAGCTTTGCGGGCGGGATTTGAAGTGATCGAGATTCATTCCGCTCACGGCTACTTGCTGCATGAATTTCTTTCGCCATTGGCGAACAAGCGCACGGATGCTTACGGCGGAACGTTTGAAAATCGGACGCGATTGCTGCGCGAGGTGGTGACGGCGGTGCGGCGCGTGTGGCCGGAGCGTTCTCCGCTTTTCGTGCGCATCTCCGCGACCGACTGGGTGGAAGGTGCATGGGACGTCGAGCAATCCGTGGCTCTAGCTGAGCAACTGATCCCCTTGGGCGTGGATCTGATTGACTGTTCGTCCGGAGGGAGCGTGCCGGGAGTGCCGATTCCAGCGCGCCCGGGATATCAAGTTCCGTTCGCGGATCAAATCCGGCAACGCACGGGAATTATGACGGGCGCGGTGGGAATGATCACCTCCGCGACGCAGGCGGATAACATTTTGGGCGAAGACAAAGCGGATATCGTGATCCTCGCTCGTGAATTCTTGCGCCAGCCGTACTGGCCGCTCACGGTGGGTCAGCAACTGGGATTCCCTATAAGCTGGCCGATTCAATATCTTCGCGCTGCGCCGGACGGAACGCCCGCGCGCGAAGGCATCAAGCTTCCCGAGGGTGAAGCCGCGCTGGCGGAGCACGACGCCAACCTCGAATAAAAACGCAATTTCAGTGCCGTGATCCGTTCGTCCTCCGCCGAATCATTGTCGCGCGCTACGGTATCTGTGCATACCGGAAACACCCCCCGCAAACCCACTAGTCCGCACGCGCCAAACCATCTACCATTGCGTGCGTGACGACCGAGCACCTGAACCGCCGCATCGCCGCCGCGACGGGTATCGTAATGACCAGCGTGCTGCTCAGCCGCATCCTGGGATTTTTTCGGGACTGGACGGTGGCGCATCAGATCGGCGCGAACGCTTCCACCAGCGCGTATTACACCGCATTTACTCTTCCCGATTTCCTGAATTACCTGATCGCCGGAGGCTCGCTGAGCGTCACGTTTATTCCGGTGTTCGCCAAATATGTGACCGAGCAGCGCGAGGACGAGGGTTGGCGAGTCTTTTCGACCGTGGTGACGGTGATGGGTTTCGTGCTGGTGACGCTGGTGATACTGGGCGAAATCTTTGCGGCGCACCTGGTGAAATATATTGCGCCGGGGTTTAAACCTGCGGAACTGCAACAGACGATATTTCTTACGCGGTTGATGCTTCCGGCACAAATTTGTTTTTACGAGGGCAGCATATTGAGCGCGGTGCAATATGCCAAGGGACAGTTCGTGATCCCTTCGCTGGCGCCACTGGTGTACAACATCGGAATTATTATTGGCGGTGTGCTGCTCTCTTCGCGCATCGGGATCACCGGCTTTGCGGTGGGCGTGCTGGGCGGAGCGATCGTAGGAAATTTCCTATTGCAAATTTACGGCGCGCATCGGGTGGGGGCAATCTACTTTCCGAGCTTCAACGTGCGCCATCCGGGTTTCTGGATGTTCTTGAAGCTCTCAATACCTATCATGCTGGCGCTGTCGCTTTCGTTTGTAGACGACTGGATCATTCGCTGGTTTGGTTCGTATCTGCAGCCGGCGTCTATTACCTGGCTGAGTTACGGGAAGACCTTGATGCGCGTGCCGCTCGGTCTGGTGGGGCAGGCGATCGGCGTGGCGTCTTTTCCGATCCTGGCGCAACTCTATTCAGAAAACAAGATGGATGATCTGAATCGCATCCTCAATTCCACTTTTAAGGCTTTGATCTTTTTGCTGCTGCCGATTTCCGCGTTGATCATCGCGCAGAGCGAGCCGTTGGTGTATCTGGCTTTTTCGCGCACGCGGCTGCACGGCCCCGATCTTGCGGCGACCGCCGCGGCTCTGGCGTTTTTCTCGCTGGGACTCTTCGCGTGGGGCGCTCAGAATATTCTGGCGCGCGGGTTTTACGCCACGCGCGATACGATCACTCCTGCCGTGGTCGGGACCTTGACGACTCTTCTGAGTCTGCCGGTTTATTGGGTGTTGGTGCGGCGACTGGACTTTCGCGGCTTGGCGCTGGCGAGTACGATTGGCATCATCGCGTATACGATTATTTTGTTTGCGCTGCTGGGGCGGCGCACGCGGAATCCTGAAGAGGCGAGTCTGGTGGTATTTTTTCTGAAAGTCGCCGTGGCGTCTTGCATCGCGGGGTATGCGTGCTACCGATTGGCGGGCCGGCTGGAAGACTTCATTGCGTGGCGGCATATTGGCGGCACGCTACTGTTATTGCTTGTGGTTAGCGCGGCGGGCGTACTGTTGCTAGGCGTGCTAATGAAACTTTTCCGAGTTCCCGAGTTCGATGCGTATTTGCGTCGCGCGTATTCCTTCGTCGGTCGCTAATGATTGCTGCGTGCGCGTCTTCGCAGACCGCGAAAGGTGCAATTCACGAATGACTAAGGCCAAACAGACCGTTCCGCTCGTTCCGCTGGCGATACTCTTTGTGGTTGCCAGCCTCGTGGCGCGGCCGTCCGTGGCTCCTGCGCGGAACGATTCCTTGCTCGGCGCGCGCATAAGCGAAATCACCAGCCGTCCCGAATACAGGCACGCAAGTTTCGGCGTCGAGGTTTATTCGCTCGACGACGACAAAGTTCTCTACGCTTTGAACGGGCAGCAGCTCTTCACTCCCGCGTCCACCACCAAGCTTTTGACCGAGGGCACTACTCTCGAGCTGCTGGGCGCGGACTATCGTTTTCACACGCGCGTCTATCGGACAGGAACGATTGCACCCGATGGAACCTTGAACGGCGATCTGATTCTGGTCGCGTCGGGCGATCCTAACCTATCGGGCCGAATTCAGCCGGACGGTACGCTTTCGTTTCAGAATGAGGATCATTCCTATGACGCGAGCCCCGATACCAAGGCTGTTGCGGGGGACCCGCTGCTGGTGATTCGCGAACTTGCGGCGCAGGTGGCTGCGAAGGGCGTTAAGCGCGTCGCTGGGCGCGTCCTGGTGGACGCGACTCTTTTTCCGGAAGGTGGGCACGAAGACGGGACGCAAGCTGTGATCTCACCGATCTGCGTGAACGACAACATCATTGACGTTACTGTGTCGCCGGGCGCCGCGGAAGGAGCGCCTGTCGGCATAAACGTGTCACCGGCGACGGGGTATGTGAACTTCGTGAATCGAGCGGTAACTGGTCCGGCAAATTCGAAGCCAGACATTCAGCCGCCGAATGACACCGCAAACACGGATGGCACTTACACCGTCATTGTGGCGGGTACGTTTCCTTTGGGGAAGGCTCCCATTCTGTACGCGTACGACGTTCCGGTGCCGAGCCGATTCGCGCAGGTCGCGTTCGCGGACGCATTGCGAGAGAAGGGCATCGCTGTCATGGTGCCGCCGCCCAACGAGAAAGTGGACTTCAGTGCGGTTGCGGCCGCCTATACGGCTGAGAATGTTGTGGCCGAACACATTTCACCGCCGCTTTCAGAAGAGATCAAGGTCACGCTGAAGGTGAGCCAGAACCTGCACGCCACAATGACGCCATTTATTCTTGGCGAAGCTCTCGCGCACAAGACGAAGGATATTGATCAAGCGGGATTCGATCTGGAGCGAGCATTTCTAGTCAAAGCCGGGCTGGATTTGACTGGCGCATCGCAAGGCGATGGGGCGGGTGGGGCGCAGTCTGCATATTTCACGCCGGATTTTATGGTGCATTATCTGGCGTTCATGTCACGGCAGAAGGATTTTTCAATATTTGAAAATGCGCTGCCGGTGCTGGGGCGCGACGGAACGCTTTGGAATATTCAGGTGAGTTCTCCGGCGGCGGGGCACGTTTTTGCGAAGACCGGCACGTTCGACGCTTACGACAACTTGAATCGAAGATTGATGCTTACGGGAAAGGGACTCGCGGGTTATACGACCACGCCCGAGGGACGGCGTCTGGCATTTGCGATTTACGTGAATCGAGTTTCGCTCCCTGGGGACGACCCGGATGTGCCCCAAAAAATTGTAGGCCAGGCGCTGGGCGAAATCGCGGCCGCGATTTGTCTGACGCCCGTGCAGGAGAAAGCTTCGTTCGACTTGATCATCAAGAATGGGCACATTCTGGATGGCGCTGGCGGACCGTGGTATGCGGCCGACATCGGGATCCGCGGGGACCGCATCACGGCGATCGGCGACCTGCACGACGCGAAAGCCGCGAAGGTGATTGACGCGACGGGGCGGATCGTTGCGCCTGGATTTATTGACATGCTGGGGCAATCGGAAACGGCTCTGCTGATTGACAATCGTTCGCTCAGCAAGCTTTCGCAGGGAATCACGACGGAAATTACCGGCGAAGGCGGTTCGATTTCACCGCAAAACGAAAAGACGCTGGCTCCTCTGAAGCCATATCTCGATCATTATCATTTGACGATTGATTGGACGACGCTCGATGGATATTTCACGCGCCTTGAAAAGAACGGCACGCCGATCAATCTGGGAACTTATGTAGGCGCGGCGCAGGTGCGGGAAGCGGTGATCGGCGATGACGACCGCGCGCCGACACCCGCGGAACTCGAGCAAATGAAATCGCTGGTGGCGCAAGCGATGAAGGATGGCGCGCTGGGAATTTCAACCGCGCTGATTTATCCGCCGGGGCACTTCGCGAAGACTGACGAATTGATCGAGCTTTCGAAAGTGGCCGCGCAATACGGCGGAATTTATGCGACGCACATGCGCAGCGAAGGCGCAAGCGAAATGGAAGCGCTCGATGAGGCGATTCGTATCGGGCGCGAAGCCGGAATACCCGTGGAGATTTTTCATCTGAAAGTGAGCGGCAAATCGCGGTGGGGCTCGATGCCGCGTGTGGTGGCGAAAATCCAGGCTGCGCGGGATACGGGACTGGACATCCGCGCTGATCAGTATCCTTATGTGGCGGGGGCGACGGCGCTGGCATCCTCGCTGCCGCCGTGGGTCGCCGATGGCGGCACGGACAAGCTGCTGGAACGATTGCGCGATCCGGCGACGCGAGCGCGCATCAAGCGTGAAATGGCGACCGACCACCAGGATTGGGAGAACTTGTTTCTCGATAGCGGCGGCGGTTCCGGCGTTTTGATTTCCGGAGTCTTTAATCCGGCTCTGAAGAAATATGACGGCAAGACTGTGGCGCAGTTGGCCAAGGCGGAAGGAAAGCCACAGTATGAGGCTCTTTTTGATTTTATCCTGGCAGATAATGCGCAGACGGGCGCGCTCTATTTCATGGCCAGCGAGCAGGACATGCTCTATGCGCTGAAGCAGCCGTGGACTTCGATTGGACTCGACGCGAATGAGCTTTCGCTCGATGGTCCGCTTTTCGAGCCGCACACGCACCCGCGCGCATTTGGGTCCATGCCGCGATTTCTGGGGCGCTATGCGCGCGATCAAAAATTGATGCCGCTCGAGCAGGCTATTCGCAAAATCACTTCAATGCCGACGCAGCGCGAGCATCTTACAGGGCGCGGCTTGATCAAGTCCGGCTATTTCGCCGACATAACGGTATTTGATCCGGCCACGATCGTGGATGAGGCGACTTACACGGAGCCCACAAGACTATCGCAAGGCGTGGACTACGTGATCGTGAACGGCCAGGTGGAATACGATCACGGTGCGCTAACCAGTGCGAAAGCCGGCCGCGCGCTGAGAGGGCCAGGATATCAAGCGACTTCGCAATAGGGGCGAAGGTTTTCGGAATACTTAGAGCGAAAGCTCTTAGCGACACGTGGCGCTCACTGCGATTGTTCCAGCACCGGATGAAGCGTCAGCTCGCTGTCCGTGGTCACTTCGAGCTCGCGTTCCCAATTTTTCCTTCCGGCCGCCCTCAATTCCACGCGATGCGAACCGCTCGCCAGCAGAATCTTCGAGGGAGTTTGTCCCGCAAACTTTCCGTCCACGTAGATTTCCGCATCGGCGGGATCGGAGGCAATTGCGACGCTGCCCGCCCCACGCGGTTTGTCGCCTTCCGGTACGAGCGACGCCGCTACCTTTCGCGGGTGGATGGGACCAACTCTGTCGTCTCCGGGCCACGTCTCGTTGCTGGTGAGTGGAGCCGGCTCGAGCTTCAGGGCGAAATGATCCGATTTAAGCAGGAAGTAATTTCCGTGATGTTTGCCGGTGACGGCGACCCATTCAAATGGTCCCTCGGTCAGCGCAATTTGCTGTGTCGAATAGCCGTCCTTGGAAATTCGCAAGATCATGGAATGGTCCAGGCGCGCGCTGAAGACCAGATGCGTTTTGTGGAAATAGCCGCCCGGATATTCCGCCCGACAAGGTGTAATCCCCACGGCCACCCCGTTAATTTCCACGCTGGCGCCCGGCGGCGAACTTGTAATGTTCAGGGATTCCGCTCGGCTCTGCGGAGCAAACCACATCGTTGCTGCAAGGGCACATAGGCCCGCACGCAACCAAGTTTTCATCGAATGCCTCGGAGCCGGAAGGTGCTGGGAAGATGTCATCCATTAACGCAGCTGTCAATCCGGAGAACTACGGACACGTCGCACGCATGAATTGAGAATGGGGAGATCTTGCGATGCAGGGAAAATGTACAACTGCCATGCAGTCAGCGGCTTACGCGTCACGAAAAGCGAAACCATCACGGAAAGCGGCGCATCTCTCATACAGGGAGCGCGATGCGCATTAAGAGGCGCCGCGAGTCTCACTGGCGGGGAGATCGAGCTCCTTACGCTCGATTTTTTGGGGAACCTGCAAACTCGAACTGGAGGAAAAATGAGCATTAGGAAGAAAAGCTATGTAGCGGCAATCGCACTACTGGGACTCTCACTGCCGCTCTGGGCGCGCACCAATTCGGTGCCACTTGAGGTTGATCACACGCTCACGATTGGCAACCAACAGCTAGGCCCCGGGCAGTACAACCTGAAAGCGAACGACGGCGACAACCAACTCAGGATCGTCCGGAACGACAACGGAAAAACTGTCGCTACGGTCCCGGTCCAATGGATTGACCTCTCGCAGAAAGCTCGTCAATCAGAAGTTCTGATGAGGGAAGATCGCATCGTTCAGGTAGATTTCGACGGTAAGACCAAGGCAATCGAAATTCCCTGATCCGCACCAATTCTTGATGAAATGGCAGGAGGCGGGTCGTACGTCCGCCTCTTACTGTTTCTCCAGTCAGGCGCTAACGCAAATAATTTCCCAGCCAATCCAGAAAGGCGTGATACCAGAGCTGGCTATTTTGCGGCTTCAATACCCAGTGGCCTTCATCGGGGAAGATTAGCAGTTTTGACGGCACGCCCTGCACCTGCAACGCGGTGAAGAATTCCAAATCCTGATTGTAAGGAACGCGGAAATCAAGTTCGCCGCCGATCACTAAAGTCGGTGTCTTATATTTGCCGAGTTCCGCCGCGTATTCGTTCGGAGACCATTTTTTGTAGAGATCCGGAAATTGCCAGGGGGGACCGCCGAATTCCCAGTCCATGAACCACAACTCTTCGGTGGCGCCATACATGCTCATTTCGTCGTATGGACCCGCGTGGCTGAGCAGGCACTTGAAGCGGCCGGTGTGCGTCGCAATCCAGTCAATCATGTAGCCGCCGTAGGAGCCGCCTGCGGCACAGACGTTCGAGCCATCAATGAAAGGGTATTTCGCGACGGCCGCATCCATACCTTTCATCAAGTCTTCGTAGGCTTTGCCGCCCCAATCGCGGCTGATTTCCGCGGTGAACTTCTGGCCGTATCCCGTTGAGCCGCGCGGATTGATCATCACTACCACGTATCCCGGGGCAGCCATTACTTGCTGGTTCCAGCGATAGCCCCAGGAGTCGTCCCACGCGCCTTGCGGCCCGCCGTGAATCAGCAGCAGCGCGGGATATTTCTTTGCAGAGTCGAAATGCGGAGGGCGGATTAGCGAGCCTTCCACTTCTGTATTTTCCGCGCCCTCGAACCAGAACGGCTGGGCCGGCGGCAGATCGAGCTGCGCGAGAAGCGCGCCATTCTGGTGGGTAATTTGCTGCAAATCGGTGCCGTCGGCCTTGGCTGTGAAAATTTCCGCTGGCATCGTCAAACTCGTGCGAGCTAGCGCCAGGGTTTGTCCGTCACGGCTCAGATCGAAATCGGAATTGAAGCCGTCGGCGACGATTTCCTTCGGCGAACTTCCTGGCGTCGCGGCGATCGAATAAATTGGCATCTCCGCTTTCGCTTCTGATTGGAAGTAGATGCTCCGGCTGTCCGGAGTCCATTGATAGGCTTCGACGCTCTGATCGAAATTCTCGGTCAAATTGATGTGTTTGCCGGTGCTGCGGTCGTAGAGCATTAGCCGCCAGCGGTCCGATTCGTAGCCGGGCTGCATTTGCGCGCGATAGGCAATCCACTTTCCATCGGGCGAATAGGCTGGGCCCCAATCGTTGCCGGGATTGGTGGTGATTCGTTGCGGCTGGCTCGCGCCGGAAACCGGCACGGTGAAAAGGTCTCCGTTGGTGCTGCGCGCTTCGTCTTTGTCGGTGTTGGCCGTAAAGCACAATTCGCTGCCATCTGGCGAAAACGCGATGGCTTCAGGGGCCTCGAGATTGAAGGGAGGCACGTCGTAGGTGGCGCCGGGCGTGAGATCGCGCGGCGTGCCGCCACTTGTGGGCGTCACGAACAGATGGCTGCGTTTACCGTCCCACCAGCCGGTCCAATGACGATAAAGCAATTTTTCGTATATGTGCGCGCGGACTTTGCTCTGCGATTTTTCGGTGTCGCGTTGCGCGTTGCAAACGTCATCCTTGCAATCGGGATAGACCGAAGAAATGAAAGCGATGGTTTTGCCATCAGGCGACCACAACTCGTTGTCCGCGCCTGTGGAAAGAAAGGTTACGCGCGTGGCTTCGCCGCCTTCCAGCGGCACATAGTAAACCTGCGGCGTACCGTCGCGCGCGGAAATGAAGGCGAGCTTCTTGCCATCAGGGGACCAGCGCGGTCGCATATCGCTGCCTCCGCGCGTCAATTGGCGGGCGTCGCCGCCGGCGGCAGGCACCAGCCAAACGTCGCGTATCGATTGATTCGTTTCCAGATCGGGGGTAGATACGCTGTAGGCGATCCATTTGCCGTCTGGGGAGATTTGCGGTTCGCTCAGGCGATGCAAGGAGATCAAGTCGTGGAAAGTAATCGGACGTTTTTCCGGGGCCTGTGCGCGCAGTGCGAATCCAGTTAGTAGCAGCGTCAGCGTTATTCCGGAAACACGGAACTTACAGCTCATGATTCCTCCACTCATTGAAAATGTCGTCGGTCTTTCGCCGCCGTCGGGTGCGGTAAACACCGATGGCGGACTAAAGTCCGCCGCTACAAAACCTTTTCCACGGGAACAAGCCTGCTCAACCCGTTTTTTCGTGCGGGCAGTGCGGTGCGAATGCGGTTCCGATTGCCCAGGTGTAGCCATCGGGATCGGAGACGATTACGTCGCGCCATCCGTGGGGCATATCTTGCGAAGGTTGCAGGATGGTGGCGCCGAATTTCTTCGCGCGCGATTCGATCAGATCCGGGTCGGTTTGAAATAGCCGCAATTCAGCGCCGAGGCCGCGCCGCTCGCCGCGCGTCAGATCTGGAAACCAGGCGTGGTGATCGTACGCGTGGTCGGAGTGAAGCATGAATTCGAGGTCGTTCACCCTCAGAGCCGCAAAATCCATATCGGAATAGATGACGACGGCGCCAAGCACATCGCGATAGAAAGTGAGGGAGCGTCGCAAATCCCGCACGAGCAGATTCACGGTGAAACAGGGAAGCGACCGGCCGTAGTCATCGGCGGTTTTCCATGAATCTCCCGTGCGTTTCATCGTCATGGGATTCCCCAGAGCCGGAGTTTGAGCCGCATGGTCTCTCGCGGCCCGGTGAGCCGGCCTAAACCTTGGAGCGCAAGCGGCAAACGAGAAATATTTGTGCGGCACCGGCAAATATCAGCAGCGCAGAGAAAGGCTTCGGAAACGTGACAATGCGCCGCGTCTCGATGATCGCCTTTCCACCGGCAACCTGAATTTCTTCTCTTTTGGCCGGCATGCTCATCTGCGGATGGATGAGAGCGGCGATTCCCGCGGCAATCAGCAGGATGCCCACAATCGCAATGGGATGAAATCTCATGCACACATCTCCGCTTCAGACGACATACCGCGCCTACTGTTCTTGCTGCTGCTGCTGCTGCTGCTGCTGCGCTTGCGCCGCCAGCGCGCGAGTAATCTCGCTGAGATAATCCGGACGGCTGGAATCACGCACGATATGCGGAAAGCGCAGGCCGCCGTGATAATCCACCGACACTGTTTTGAATTGCGCGCCGTTCGCCACTAGCAACTGAATGGGTGACGCGGAGGATTTCGCCGCGTCAATCGCCGCGCGCATGCCGTCAGGAGTGTACTGCCCTCCGTTCACCGCCACAATTTTCATTCCGGGTCCGATGCCGGCGTTGTATGAAGGGCCGCCATGAATAACGTCGCCCACCATGCCGTCGTCTGCCACCGACATTCCCACGGTGAAAGTGAAATCAGCGCGTCTGGCGAGACCTTCTTCCACTGCCACAACGTCGTTAGGTTGCTCGGTGTAAATCAGTTTCCAGCCGCTATTATTGACCGCCTCTTCGGGCGTTTTGGTGGAAACCCCATCGAGGCGGGAACGCAAAAAGCCGGTCCAATCGTAAGGGGCGAGACTGTTCAGTGTCGCGACGACATCTTCGAAAGTGTAGGTCTTGAGCGCCGGCTCGCCACCCGGTCCGCCGTGAAAAATCCGGCAGAAATCGTTCATGGATTTCTTGTCATTGGTAAGCGAGCGCAGAGTGGTGTCCACATCGAGCCACAATAGTTCGCCCTCTTCGTAGAAATCAGTGCCGCGGCGCCAGTTGGACCAGTCGCCCGTGGCGTTGTATAGAAAGGGAGCGGCATCCGCCGTGTCCTGCAAGGGGCGCCAATCGCGGCCGGGGCGATGCTCGTAAGTTGCGACCAGATAGGCGAATTCATCGCGCCACTGTTCGGGAGTTTCCAGGCCGCTGCGTCCGGTCAGAACGACGCCCAAATATTCTGTCAAACCTTCGTAAACCCACAGTAGATCGTCCTTCATCGGTTGCTGATAATCGGGAGTCGCCAGACCCGCGGGGCGGCGATATTTTCCATTCCAGGAATGCACGAATTCGTGCGGAAGAAGGGTAGCGAATTCGAGGCGTTCTGCGTCGTCAATCAAGCTGCGTTCGGAAGTGCGGTCGTCGCTTGATTCGTGATGCTCGAGGCCAAAGTGCGCGACGTCGTCGCTGAGCGTGAGGAGGAAATGATAATCGCGATAGTGACGTGAACCGAAGAGCGCGCCTGCTTCCATCACCAGGTTGTGCAGCGCCAGTTCGGTGTCGGGCGTGATTGCGAGGGCCGCTGCGCTGTCCGCGGCAATGTCGAGTTCATGCGGAGGGTTCTGGCCGGGAGTCAACTGAATCGCGCGAAAGTAGCGGCCAGCAAGAACCGGCGAGTCAACCAGAGTGGTAAGCGGCGCTGGCGCAAACTCGATCATGTCGCCATCTTGCTTAGCGATCGGCAGCGCAGTGCCGAATTTCCAGCCTTCCGGCAGCTTGAGGCTCGCGACGAAAGTGTAATCCTTGGCCGGCAAGCCCTGGGGATAGAGCAGGACCTGATTCCAGCTCAGCACGTCTAGATTCGCCGTCGCCGAGCCGCCCGCGGAAAATCCGCTGTTGGCCGCGGCGAGGAGAAAATCGAAATCCGCATCGAGGGTGCTGACGCCAGCGGGGATGTCGAGGTGAATCGAGTACATTTCCACGAGATCGCGGCGCCACGGAATCGTTTTACCGCCCGCCGAGAACTTCATTCCAGCGACTTCGATGATCGGTCCGTCGGGCATATGTTCGCCCGGAATCCATTCCGGATAGTTCAGCGTCAGCGGGCCGGCCTGTACCGGAAACTCCAGGTGCGTGTGCAGGATTTTTTGCGGCGCTTGCGTGGCATCCACGCTTAATTTGATCGGAGCGGGCGAGGTTTGCGCGCACGCCAGCGGCGCCAAAGCGGTTGCGAGCGCGACGGCCACACAAACAGTGAGAATTGCTCGATACATTATTCCTGCCTCCCAGAGATTCGATATGAAGCGACTTAAGCAATGATTTGCGAAATCGTGCTGCTCAATCGTTGCGTATTTTGGATGTCCGAGCCACCCTAGTGAAGCGTCAGGCGCTGCACGTTCGCGAGACCGTCACGGACTATTCACGCCGAGCTGCCAAAAGAGAAAGCCGAGCACCTGCGTATCTTCCTCGATGATTTTGCTCACGGGCCGGCCCTCACTATGACCCAGCTTGGTGTCGTACAGCAGCAAAATCGGCTTGTCTCCGCCTTGCGCGGCCTGCATTTCCGCGGCCATTTTCCGCGCGTGTAGCGGCGCGACACGGGTGTCGCTATCGCCGGTGATGAAAAGCACCGCCGGATATTTTTTGCCTTTCACTACATGGTGGTAAGGCGAATACGCGTAGAGAAAAGGGAACTGCTTGGCGTCGTCGGATGAGCCATATTCGGGCACCCAGAACCGCGCCACCAGAAATTTCTGGTAGCGGACCATATCCAGAAGCGGATAGCCGCACACGATCGCGCCGAAAAGATCGGGACGCTGCGTCATCGCCGCTCCCATCAGCAAGCCGCCGTTGCTACGTCCGGTGATCGCCAGCTTGTCAGGCCGCGTGTAACGATTGGCGATCAGCCATTCCGCTGCCGCGAAAAAATCGTCGAAGACATTTTGCTTTTTCTTGAGCATCCCGGCGTGATGCCAGTCCTCGCCGAATTCGCCGCCTCCGCGCAGGTTGGGCAGCGCGAAGACGCCGCCGCGCTCCACCCACAGCACGGCGTCATCGCGGAAGGCGGGCGTTTCGCTCACGTCGAATCCGCCGTATGCGGTCATCAATGTGGGATTCGCGCCATTCAGCTGCAGTCCCTTCTTGTAAAACAGGAACATCGGCACGCGTGTTTTATCTTTGGATTCGTACCAAACTTGCTTCACTTCAAACGAGTTCGCATCAATCGGTACGTTCGGCTTGGCCCAGGTTTCCAGTTTGCTTGTGGCGAGATCGTACTGAAGAATTGTGGTGGGAACGGCGAAAGACTGAAACGAGACAAGAACTTCGTTGCCTTTCCAGCGGCCTGTGATGCCCTCAACCGTGCCCAATTGCGGCATGGCAATGCCGCCCGCTGCCGCGCCGTCGGGATTGAATATTTTGATTTCCGAAGCGGCATTGTGCGAGTACTGCGCCACAATCTTCCCGCCTGCGAGGCGAAAATCCTCGAGGCGCGATTCGCCTTCCGGAATAATTTCCTTCCAGTAGTCCTGCGAGGGCGTCGCCAGGGGAACGGCGAGCACGCGCCACTTTGGAGCTTTCCAATTCGTCTCGAGGTAAAGCGTGTCGTCTGCTATATCACCTTGAAAACATCCGTCCACGGTGGTCACGATCGGCACGATCGGTCCGTCGGTTTTCAACTCCTGAACGTAGACTTCCGATTTGTCACAGGCCGAGCCGTAGAACACGGTGAAGAGGGCGTAGCGGCTGTCTTGCGAAACGCTTACTCCCAGAATCTTGTCGGGACCATACCCGTCACCGAAAATCTTGGTGTCCTGCGAGGCGCTAGCGCCCATCGCGTGGTAATAGGCGCGCGGCCCATCAGCCGTTAGCTTCGAATAAAAAACTCCACTTTTGTCATTCTTGAATGAAATGCCGGATAGGTAGCGGGCGCGGGGCAGCACATCGGGAAGTTCCTTGCGCGTGTCGCTGTCGAGGAAGTGGATGGCAACTTCGTCTTCGCCGCCCTTGCGGACTCCATAGGCTAGTAGCTTTCCGTCGTCAGTGAAACCCTCGAAGGTGACGCTGGTGGTGTGGTCCGCGCTCATCGTCGAGGGATCCACCAGCACCTCTTCCGAGCCGTGGGCGCCGCGCCGCATGTAAAGAACGAATAAATCCGCGCCCGCCGCGCGCCTGGAATAGAAATATTTGCCGCCTCGTTCTGTCGGAAGATTGATGGTGTCTACTTTGATCAATTCTCCCAACTGCTTGGCGATGGCGTCTTGCCCTGGTAGTGGGGCGAGGACGGATTGTGTGCAGGCATTCTCCGCATCAATCCAAGCGCGTATTTCGGGACTATTTTGGTCTTCGAGCCAGCGATAAGGATCACTGACGATGGTGCCGTGAATCGTTTCCTTCACGTCATCCACGCGCGCGGGTGGCGGGCATTGCGGCTTGGTGTCTTGAGCATTCACAGCGGTCACGCTCGCAGTCAGAAAAATTAGTAGCAGGAGGAATCGCGGGCATGCCTTCGAATGAGATATGCCGCTGTCACCGATCGCCTCAGCCGCGCAACGCACCGACGCGCGCTGGCTCATCGGCGCTCGCCTTTGATTTCAGTCGGGATTTTCACGTTACGGGCGTGGCCATCTTTCTCGGCGGATTGAAAAAAGGCAATTCCTTGATTGTTGCCCTTACCTTGTGACGTACGGCTTCGACGGTCAGTTCCATTTGCAGTTCCGTGCCGGCGGCGCCGTGCTCGCGGGTTAAGCTTGCCAGCGCGATCATTTTTTTCAGAGTGGGCGACCACGTTGTGGAAGTCGCTTTGCCCACCTGCAATCCGCCCCGGTATACGGGCACCGCGCTACGCGAAGCGGTGCTCGGCACCTGCGGGCCGAGCCCGACGGCATCGTATAGGCGTTCCACGTCTTCCCAATGGACGTCCAGACCCATCAAAAGGCGCTTTGGCCCGCGATGATGTTCGGCGGCAAGCGCGTCACGCCCGATGAAATACTCCTTCTTCAAATCCACCATGCGCCCGAGGCCGATTTCATAGGGCGAATATTTCTGCGACTCGATCAGCGCGCGCTTACTGCTGAAGTAGTCCACTTCGATGAGGATCAGGCCGGCTTCGATGCGCGCGACGTCGAGCGCCAGCATTCCGGCGGGATGCAGATCGAACTGGCGGCCTTTTTCCATCAGAGCGTCCCAAACGCGCGGCGCGTCGTTCCAGGGAATCCAGATTTCGTAGCCGAGGTCGCCGGTGTATCCGGTGCGGGAGATATCTACGGAGACGCCGCCGATTTTTCCGTGCGTGAAGCGGAAATATTTCAGGTTGGTGATGTCCGCTTCAGCGACTTGCTTCAGAAGCCGGCCGGAAGTGGGTCCTTGCAGCGCTAGCGCCGCGAGCTCTGTGGAAATGTCCTCGATTTGCACGTCGAGGCCAAGCGCGTTCTGGTGAAACCAGCGAATGCTGGGGTCGGCCGCCGTCCAGCGGTAGGAATTTTCGCCCAGCCGCGAAATCGTTCCGTCATCAATCACTTTTCCTTGTTCATCGCACCAGCAACAGTAAATCACCTGGCCGATCGCGACTTTGTTGATGTCGCGCGTGATCACGCGGTTCACGAACTTCGTCGCATCTTTGCCGGTGATGCGATATTTGTAGAGCGGAGTAACGTCAATCAGCGCGCAGGCATTGCGGATCGCGTTGTACTCGTGGTCGTGGTGCATCTCGTAGACGCTGACGGCGTAATAGCCGGACCACTCGCGATAGTTCATGCTCTCGCAAAGCTTCGAAGTTCTATCGTGAACCGCGGTTCCGATCGGCACAGTCACTCCTACCTATAGGAAAAATGCCAGGATGCGCAGCCCGCGATTATAGTTCTGCCATCGCGGGCACCGCAAGCCAACATCTCGTGGTCCATCGGGCGTCGCTACATCGGCCCTATAGGTTAGCGCGAATTTTTAGCTTTGGCCTCTCGTCACAGACGATCACTTCCTTGACTTAAGGTCAGCAGCGATGCGCTTCCTTCTTGTGGCTCCCCGCACCTACTTGTAGAATGCTTCGGCCTCGCCGTTCAATCAGCGAACTGCCGAGTCACTCGAAAATATCCATGGCAAAGAAATATGACGTCATTGTAATCGGCGGCGGGCACAACGGGCTGGTGAACGCGGCGTACCTCGCCAAAGCGGGCAAAGAAGTCCTAGTGCTCGAGCGCCGATACGTTTTAGGCGGCGCGGCCGTCACCGAAGAAATAATTCCAGGTTTTAAGTTTTCGGTCTTTTCTTACGTTGTCTCACTGCTGCGCCCGGAAATTATCCGCGATCTGGATCTTCCGCGGCACGGGCTTGAGATTCTGCCGCTCGACGGCACGATCACGCCGATGCCGAACGGCGATTATCTCTGGCGCCAGAACGATCACGGCAAGACGCGGCGCGAACTGGAGCGCCACTCCAAGCTCGATGCAGAAGCGTACGAAGAATTCGGCAAATCCATGGTAGCGATGTGCCGGTTCGTGAAGCCGATCTTAGGAATGATTCCGCCTGATCCCACTTCGCTCGACCCGCGCGACCTGAAGAAGCTGGCGTTCCTGGGTAAGCGCTTCCAGGATCTTGATGCGGAAGATAAATACAATCTCGTGCAGCTCATGACCATGAGCGCGGCGGATTTTCTGGATCAGTGGTTTGAAACTGACGTCTTGAAGGCGACCATGTCCGCGTCTGGCATCATCGGGACTTTTTTAGGTATACGATCGCCTGGTACGGCGTACGTTTTGTTGCATCATTACATGGGCGAAATTGACGGCGCGTTTCGATCATGGGGATTCAGCCGCGGCGGTACCGGCGCAATTTCCAACGCGATCGGAGACGCGGCGGTCGAAGCAGGCGTCGAAATCCGCAAAGAAGCGGCGGTCTCGAAAATTCTGGTGAAGAATGGCGTCGCGAACGGCGTGGTGCTCGAAAGCGGCGAGGAAATTCACGCGGAGGTTGTTTCCTCGAGCGTGGATCCTAACCTCACGTTCCTGAAATTCATCGAAGCACGCGAGCTGCCGGACGATTTTCTGGAAGATGTTCGGCGTTACAAATATCGCGGCTCGTCCGGCAAAGTGAATCTAGCGCTCGACGGGCTGCCGGATTTCACGTGCTTGCCGGGGCAGGGAAATCACTTGCGCGGCGCGATATCCATTTCACCTTCGATGGAATATATGGAGCGCGCCTACGACAAGCAGTACGGAGAATTTTGCGCGGAGTGATTGGGAGGGTGATGGGAGGGTAAGGTTGATTTTGGGAGAGGTGATTTTGTAGTGATTTAGTAAATGTGGTAGCTGAGTGTTTGATGAATTTAGGAAGTGAGGTTGGTGCGCTGAGGAAATATTGGTTAAATTGCTGCGCTTTGGAGCAAACGCGTTAGTGACGCTATTATTCAATAGTATTTTAGAGATGGTGGCTTCTTTGTGGATTTAGACGTTTGTTTTGATGGTGGTGTCTCGGATAGCGTTGGAAATTGTGATGGTAAGGTGGTGGTTGTATGGGGATGATGGAAAAGAGTTGTGAATTTGGCGAATGTAATGATGTGACGAAAAGTAAGTGGTAAGAGGTGATGGTATAAGTAAAAAATTGTGATAGTGTGAAGGTGACGTGGTGGCGTTGAAGACGTGAGTTTCAAAGTACTGATGTAGTATGTACTCATGGTGATGAGTTGCGAGAGATTGTATTTATCTTGCGCATGAAGATCTGGAAGCGGAAGATAAATACAATCTCGTGCAGCTCATGACCATGAGCGCGGCGGATTTTCTGGATCAGTGGTTTGAAACTGACGTCTTGAAGGCGACCATGTCCGCGTCTGGCATCATCGGGACTTTTTTAGGTATACGATCGCCTGGTACGGCGTACGTTTTGTTGCATCATTACATGGGCGAAATTGACGGCGCGTTTCGATCATGGGGATTCAGCCGCGGCGGTACCGGCGCAATTTCCAACGCGATCGGAGACGCGGCGGTCGAAGCAGGCGTCGAAATCCGCAAAGAAGCGGCGGTCTCGAAAATTCTGGTGAAGAATGGCGTCGCGAACGGCGTGGTGCTCGAAAGCGGCGAGGAAATTCACGCGGAGGTTGTTTCCTCGAGCGTGGATCCTAACCTCACGTTCCTGAAATTCATCGAAGCACGCGAGCTGCCGGACGATTTTCTGGAAGATGTTCGGCGTTACAAATATCGCGGCTCGTCCGGCAAAGTGAATCTAGCGCTCGACGGGCTGCCGGATTTCACGTGCTTGCCGGGGCAGGGAAATCACTTGCGCGGCGCGATATCCATTTCACCTTCGATGGAATATATGGAGCGCGCCTACGACCAAGCCAAGTACGGAGAATTTTCGCGCCGTCCTTACATTGATATGGTGATTCCGTCGCTCACCGATCCCTCCGTTGCGCCTCCGGGAAAACACATTCTTTCGTGCTTTGTACAGTACGCGCCCTACAAATTGAGCCAAGGCACGTGGGACGGGCAACGCGAGGTCTTCGGCAACACAGTGATCGACACGATTTCGCAGTACGCGCCGAACCTGAAAAATCTGATCATCGGAAAGCAGGTAATCACGCCGCTCGATATCGAGCGGCAGACCGGACTCAGCGAAGGCAATATTTTTCAGGGCGAACTTTCGCTCGAGCAGCTTTTCTTCTTGCGGCCGGCCGCCGGTTGGGCGCGGTATCGCACGCCGATCAAGAAGCTGTACATGTGTGGCTCGGCCACGCATCCCGGCGGCGGCATCATGGGCGCGCCGGGACGGCTAGCCGCACTGGAAATCCTGAAAGACACGGGGAAAAACTGAAAGTGGCCACGCATCGCAATGTCGTGATTCTAGGCGGCGGCCACAATGCGCTGGTCGCCGCCTTCTATCTCGCAAAAAAGGGCCACAAGCCGCTTGTTTTGGAGCGCCGCAGTATCGTCGGCGGCGCGGCGGTCACCGAGGAATTTCATCCCGGTTTTAAATGCTCCACTGTCGCGCATGCGGGCGGACCACCGCTTGGCAATATCGTCCAGGACATGCAACTCGCGCGCCACGGTTTGCAGAAACTCGAATCTCCGGTGCGAATTTTTGCGCCGGATCGCGACGGCCGCCGGCTGACGCTCTATAGCGACGCGAAGAGCTCGGCCGAGGAGGTCCGAAAGTTTTCGGCGAAAGACGCGGCTCGGTACGTCGAATTTCAGGAAAGCCTGGCGCGCGTGGCTGGAATCGCCGCGCAGTTGCTCGAACTCACTCCTCCCGTGATCGAGAAGCCCTCGAAGGAAGACCTGTGGAAGCTGCTGAAAATCGGGCGCAAGGTGCGCGGCCTCGGCAAAAAAGAAATGATGCGCCTGATTCGCTGGGGCCCGATGGCCGCCGCGGATTTCGTAGCTGAATTTTTCGAGACGGACTTGCTGCGTGGCGCGATCGCGGCACGAGGAATTTTCGGGGCGGCGCTGGGGCCGTGGTCCGCAGGGTCCACCGCGCTGTTGCTGCTGCGTGCTGCAGCGGATCCGTATCCAGTCGGGAATTCCGCTTATCCGCGTGGCGGCATGGGTGCATTGACCGCCGCGATGGCTGCCGCCGCCAAGGAAGCGGACGCGGAAATTCGTACGGGCGCCGAAGTCGCGCAGATTCTGGTGAAGCACGGCCAAGTAACAGGCGTTGCGCTTGCGAGCGGCGAGGAAATTTCGGCGAAGGCCGTGGTTTCCGGAGCCGATCCCCAGCGTACTTTGCTCGGGTTGCTCGATCCCGTGCATCTGCCGCCCAGCTTTGTGGTGAAAATGCGGAATTACCGCTGCAGCGGAACCGCGGCGAAATTGAATATCGCGCTCGATGCGTTGCCGGCTTTCACTGCTTTGAAAAATTCCAGCGATGCTCAGGCCGCGCTCGCCGGGCGCGTCCATATCGGGCCCGGAATTGATTATCTGGAGCGTGCTTTCGATGATTCGAAGTATGGCGAATTTTCGAGCGCGCCATACCTTGACATTTCGATCCCCTCAATTTTGGACAATTCGCTCGCACCGGCGGGGAAGCACGTACTGTCTGTCTACATGCAATTCGCGCCGTACAATTTGAAGAACGGCAACTGGATGCAGCAGCGCAATTCCCTGCGCGATGCTGTGATCAACACTATCGCGGAATATGCGCCGGATTTTGCGTCGAAGATTCTTGCGGTGCAAACTCTGACGCCACTGGACCTCGAGGCGACCTACGGGCTTACCGGAGGCCATCCGTTTCATGGCGAACTGGCGCTCGACCAGATTTTCACGATGCGCCCCATTCTAGGCTGGGCGCGCTACGCCACGCCGGTGAAGGGCCTCTACCTTTGCGGCAACGGAACGCATCCGGGCAACGGCGTCACCGGCGCGTCAGGCCACAACGCCGCCCGCGAAATCCTCAAGCACCTACGCTGAGCTTCCTCGGACTCGTCTCGGTCATGCAGGTGTTCCACATCGTCGGGCTGATCGTTCCGCCTTCGTACTGTGCTCTCACCGCGCTGCAATGCAGATCGCGATAGCGTATCCACCGCCGTTGCATCGCTCTTAATTTAGCGACAGTGAGTGTTTCCGGCTTCCGTTGTTCTCCGCCGCTTTGCTGCTGAGTGTGGCTGGAGTCCTTTCGCGGCAGCCGGATCGGGTTCGTATACACGTAATTCAAATGTGCATCGGCCTTCTTATATTCGTCGGCGCTGCAGTGATTCATTTCAATCTGTGTATTCGCTGCGTCGCAAGGATTTGCTTGCGCGGGCTGCGCGCCGGTCCTTGAACTCTGCTGGGCGGCATTGGCGCCTGCTAGGATTGCCAGAAACACCACTACCAGGAGCGATTTCAGCATCGAAGACCTTCTCATCGCGATCGCCAAACCTTTCGGCGGCGAAATCGTTACGTTATCAGATGGATTGGCGCGCCGCCAACCAAGTACACTTAAAGCTCGCATCCGTGAAGGTTCTGCGCCAGTTTTGTGCCGCGACGAGAATAGGACCATGGTATGGATTCCGACCGTAGACGATTTCTAAAGATTTTGGCCGCCACGGGCGCAGTCGCGATCTTGCCCGACTCGCGCTGGCTTGGAGCTGCTGGAAGCGAATCCAAACCAGCTAGTTCTTTCGACTTTGTCTTCTTCACGGACACGCACATTCAGCCGGAACTGGACGCCGCGCACGGCTGCGCGATGGCGTTTGCGAAAATCGAGGCGGCGCAACCGGACTTCGCGATTTGCGGGGGCGATCTGGTCTACGACGTACTGGCGGTGGGGCGTCCCCGCGCCGATCTGCTGTTCGACCTGTACCAGCGCACCGAAGACAGCCTGAAGATGCCGCTGCACCACACTATCGGCAACCACGATCTTTTCGGCGTTCTCACAAAGAGCGGCGTCGCACCTAGCGATCCGAGTTACGGCAAGAAGATGTATGAAGATCACGTGGGTGCGCGCACTTACTATTCATTCGATCACAGGGGCTATCACTTCATTGTGCTCGATTCGATTTGGCCGACGCCCGACCGTTTTTGGGAAGGACGCATTGACGGCGTGCAGCTGCACTGGCTTAGGGACGACCTCGGCCGCATCGAGCCGCAAGCGCCCGTTATCGTCATCACACATGTGCCGCTCATCACCGGCTATTTGGCCTACGGGCCGAAGCCAGACGGGTCAACGCGATACGACACCGTGTCCGTTGCCAATTCGTCCGAAGTGATCTCGTTGTTCGAGGGCCGCAATATCCTGGCCGTGCTGCAGGGCCATCTTCACATCAATGAATTGGTGAACTACAAGAATTGCCAGTACGTGTGCTGCGGCGCGGTCTGCGGCAACTGGTGGCATGGCCCGCGGCTCGCTTTTCCGGAGGGCTATACGGTCGTCAGCCTGCGTGATGGCAAAATATCGTGGCGGTACGAAACCTATGGATTCAAGAGCGTAGATCCCCGCGAAAAATTCTAAAGCTGCGAAGCGGAATGGTTTAATATCGCGCCGAGCCTATGAAAACTCCACGTGCCCTCACAACTTTTGTTCTAATCGTTTTCTCCTGCGCGCCTCTTGCTGCGCAGTCTTCGCCGGCACAATCAGCGGGCGGTGCGTCGGCCGTCGTTCTACACGCTGCGCGTTTGCTTGACGTTGAATCGGGACACATCACTACACCGGGTGAAATTCTCGTCGAGGGTAATGTAATCAAAGAAGTCGGGGCCAAGGTTGCGCGCCCGGCCGGCGCTCAGGTCATTGATCTTGGCGATAAGACTTTGCTCCCCGGTCTGATAGACGCTCACGTGCATTTGTTCCTGCACCCTGGCGCCGAAGATCTTCAGACGGTTGAGGAATCCGTACCGCAGCGGACCATCACCGCGACACTTGCCGCGCGCGCTGACCTTATGGCTGGTTTCACTGCCGAGCGCGACATGGGTACCGAAGGCGCGGGGTCGGCGGATACCGCCGTGCGCAACGCCATTGATTCGGGTCAGATTCCCGGGCCGCGCATGCGCATTAGCGGGAATGCGATCAATATTCTCGGCGGGCATGAAGACGCTATCGGCTACAACCCCGAACAGCACGTGCTGCCCAATGCGACCTATGCCAATAATGCCGACGAACTCGTGGCCGTCATCCGCGAACAGCTGAAAGAAGGCGCGAGCTTCATCAAGATTTACGAGACGGGCTCGGACACAATTGTCAACGGCCAGCTTTTGACGCCGTATCAGTACAGCGAGGATCAGCTGGCGGCCGCAGTGCACGAGGCCGCGCGCACCGACCACCGCGTTGCCGTCCACGCGACGGGTGAGCCCGGAACGCTCTACGCCGCACGGGCGGGCGTGGAGTCGGTGGACCACGCCTTTCAGCTCAGCGACGAGACCATGCGCATCATGCACGACAAGGAAATTTTCGCTGTGCCCACGTTTACGATCTCCGAATATTTCGCGGAACATGCTGCTACTCCCGAAGCCGCCGCGCACGAACGCGCTTTGCTCGATCTGCACGCCGCTGAATTCACCAAGCAGCTCGCTGCGGGCGTTCCCGTCGCGATGGGCTCGGATGTGGGGCCCTTTCCTCACGGAACCCAGGGCCGCGAATTTGTGCTGATGGTGAAATACGGAATGACGCCGCTGGCTGCGATTCAGGCTGGCACGATCAATGGCGCAAAATTGCTCGGTTGGCAGGGTCAAATTGGGGAGCTGAAGGCGGGATATGCTGCCGACATTGTCGCGGTTCCCGGCAACCCGCTCGACGATATTAGCGAACTGCAGAAGGTTTCCTTTGTGATGAAAGACGGAACTGTTTACCGGCGACCTTAGCTGTATTACGCACGGGGTCATCTTGCGCGAGAGGCGTCGTGAGCGCACTAACCAAAGCCGCCATCAAAATCAGAAGCGATGAATTTTTCAACTCGCGTTGACTTTTTCAACGATGGGAGTGTCGGGTGCAAAACACTCATGGGTACGCGGTGGTGAATCGCAAGGAGATATGACGCAGCGTTGGCGGCGTTGCGATTGGCTCGCCGTTTGCATATATGACCGCAGAAGCAAGAGGGCCCCGGGGCCAAATTCAGAGAACGCTTAGTGAGCAGGACAGCGAAAGCACAACGAACCAGAGAGTTTGGAGCTGCAAGTTAATTTGAGGCCGCCAGAGTTCACACAACAAGTTGCAACCGTAGCATCCTCGACGCATCACTCCTAGGTCGTAAACACCCCGACGAACAGGCCGTAAGTCGCCCATCGCGCGAGCCATTGTGCGCTTTCTGAACCTAACTGACTTCTTGTGCCAGTGTCGCACGCGGAGCTAAAATGGAACGCTCGCAAACGTTCGCAATTTTCACTAAAGAGGCATGACCGATGACATCCACGGCGACAACCTATCCCTCCGTTGATCTGAATCGCGGAGAATTTCGCAACGAACCGTTCATTGATTTCTCGCAGCCGGATAATCGCAAGGCGATGGAAGCAGCGATGGCACAAGTGAAGGGCATGTTCGGGCGCGAATATCCGCTGACCATCGGAGGACAGCGTATCACCACGACGGAAAAAATCCATTCGCACAATCCTTCGCACCCGGACCAGGTGGTCGGAGTTTTCGAAAAAGCGACAGTCGAAATGGCCAACAAGGCAGTGGAAAAGGCGCATGCGGCGTTCGAGCGCTGGAAGCGAGTGCCGGTGGAAGAGCGCGTCGCATGCGTGTATCGCACCGCGGATATTTTACGCAAACGCCGCTATGAGCTGGACGCCTGGCTTTCGTACGAAATTGGAAAGACCTGGCCCGAAGCCGATGCGGATATCGCCGAACTGATTGATTTTTGCGAATACTACGGCCGCGAAGCGTTGCGCCTGGGCGCACCGCAGAAATTGACGCCGATGCGCGGCGAGCGAAATTACCTGAAATACATTCCGCTGGGCGTGGGTATCGTGATTCCGCCGTGGAATTTCGCGGCGGCGATTATGGGCGGCATGACGCTCGCGGCAATCGTTACGGGAAATACGGTGGTGGTGAAGCCGTCGAGCGATTCGCCGACCATCGCGGCGATTTTCGTGGATATTTTGTACGAGGCGGGCGTGCCGGGCGACGTGGTCAGTTTCTTCACTGGTCCCGGCAGCACGGCGGGTGAGGCCTTAGTGACGCATCCCAAAACGCGCTTCATCGCATTCACCGGATCAAAGGAAGCGGGGCTGCGTATCGCCGAGCAAGCCACCAAGACGCAACCTGGCCAGGTGTGGATCAAGCGCACCGTACTGGAAATGGGCGGCAAGGACGCAATCGTTGTGGATGAAGAGGCGGACGTGGACGCGGCCGTCGAAGGCGTTGCGCATTCCGCGTTTGGATTTCAGGGGCAGAAATGTTCGGCGTGCTCGCGAGCGATCGTCGCTGAGAAAATTTATGATGAATTTCTGAAGAAGCTGGTCGAGCGCGTGAAAAAAATCAGTGTCGGGCCGGTGGAAGATCCTGCGAACTATATGGGTCCAGTGATCAACAAAGCGGCCATGACTTCGATCCTCGGATACATTGACCACGGGAAGAAGGAAGGTCGGCTGGTAGCGGGCGGCAATCGAGCGCCCGGCGAGGGGTATTTCATCGAGCCAACCGTAATCGCCGACGTGGATCGCAAGGCGCGCATTTTTCAAGAAGAAATATTCGGGCCGGTGTTGGCCGTGACCAAGGCAAAAGATTTCGACGAGGCGCTTTCCATGGCGAATGACAGCGAGTTTGGGCTGACCGGCGCTGTGTATTCGAAGAACCCGAAGAAGATCGAGCGCGCCGAGGAAGAATTTCACGTCGGGAATCTTTACATGAACCGCAAGTGCACTGGGGCGATGGTTGGCGCGCATCCATTCGGCGGATTCAATATGTCCGGGACGGATTCGAAGTCGGGTGGCCAGGACTATTTGCTGCTGTTCCTCCAGGCAAAGACCGTCTCGGAGAAGATCGGCGCGACTCGGTGAGCGCCAGTTTGAATTTAGCTTGGCACGATCGGTAATTCAAAAGATCTAACACAGAGAACACAGAGAAAAGAAAGAGAGAGAGGGCACGGAGATTCCGCCGTGATGGGAGCGTTCCTTCGCGAGGCCTCAATCCTTTCAGCGCGCATTCTCTGTGCCCTCTAGCTGTTCTCTGTGAACTCGGTGTTAGAGCCGTTGAATTGCTATGTGTTTGGCGCAATCTCCGCCGAAGGCTTGAGGCCCAAGCCGTAGCGCAAGATCACGTAGGCGACCGGGCCTGACGCGAGCAGCCACGGCGCATATTTCCAGACGTAATCCTCGCTTTGCGCCACTTTCACCACGCACAGAATCACTGGAAAAATTAGAACGTAAGCCAGACCCATGGCGCCGCCCGGAATGCGGAAACTGCGCGTCGCATTGGGCGCCTTGCGACGCATTTGCCAGGCGGCGAAGAGCGTCAGCAAAGTTGTCGCGATGCGGGTCCATATGTAAATGTTGACGAGATCTTCCACATCGTATTTCGCGAGCACACAGTAAACAACCGTGGAGAGCGCGATGGCTCGCGCAGGAGTTTTGAAGCGCGGATGTATTTTCCCGAGCCAGGCGGGCAGATAGCCGTCCTCCGCCATCGTCGCCGGGACGCGCGTGGTGTAAAGAATCGTGCTATTCGCCAGGGACAGCGAGCCGATCATCGCGGCGATCAGCATCGCTGCTCCGAGTGCTGGCCCGCCGATCAGTCGAGACGCGGTGACGATGTAATCGGTCCTCCACTCCTGCCAGTTGCCGAGCACGGCGAGCGCGAGCGTGGTGGGAAGAATGTAAGTGAGAATGTTCATCGGCGTGTTCCAGGCCAAAATGCGGACGAACATCTTCTGCGGCTCTTTCATCTCGCCTGTGGAACTGGAAAGCTGCTCGTATCCCGCGTAATTCCACATTGCGAGCGCAAGCCCTTCGCCGAAGACCTTTCCAAATGGAGCGCCCGGTGGCACGAATGGCACGACCGGGTTGTAATGCAGATGAAAGAGCGACGCGGCACATAGCCAGGAGACCGGCACGAGCACCGCGAATAGCAGCGCGACCGAAAGCCAACCCGCCACTTGAATACCCCGCGCGTTCAAGTACGCCAGCAGGATAAGCACCAGACACGCACCGGCCCACTTCTCATTGCCTTTGATCGAAGGGAAGTAAATGCTCAAGTAGTCCATCACCAACACGCCGTACAAACTATTAAGCAAAAAAGTGCCGGTCCAATTCCACCAGCCGCATTGAAAACCCCAGAAATCACCGAAGGCCGCGCGGCTCCAGCGATAGAAGCCGCCTTGCACCGGCAAAATGCTGTTCAATTCGGCGGACGCAAATGAAATCGGAATGCTCCAAAAGACTGGAACGAAAGTGAGGAAGACCAGCGCCATCCCTGGCCCGGAATCGCGGAAGATGGCTTCGTATCCGAACGGGCCGCCGGCGGTGTAGCCATAGAAAATCGCCAAGAGAGGGAGAAAACCGATTTGACGCAGGTGGGAGCGGTCGGGAGGAAGCGGTTGCCCGGTTTCGGGGGAAGCTTTTGGCATTAAGCCGTTGCACTGAGACGTGCGAAGCGCGGCATCATAGTGAACTGCCCCGGCATTTTCAATGGCAAACAAGCGATAGGCTGGAGTTGCCATCGCCCTCTACTTACCGAGGCCGGCTTCGGTGTCGATTCTAATTCAACGGCAGCCACTACGATGGCGCGGTTGTCACGTTGAACAGGTGGGCCTGAAATCCGTCACGGCGGATGAAAAGCCCCACGTTGTGAAGTTCTTCGCCGCTCCGGAGATATTCCACGTCGTTCAATTCGTCATAAAAAATGTATTGCTGCGTGGCACAGACGCGATCGCCTAAGCGAAGCCGGCCCTGCGAAGTATCTCCAGTCAGGTTTACCGCAATCACTTTCCAAGCATTCGCTGAACGCCACTCGTACACGATCAGTCCGCACGGCGAAGGATCACCTTCCGGAACCAAATCGAGCAGCGTCCATTCGCCTTCGTGAAATACATCTTGTTTCGTGATCTGCAATATTTTCTGGAAAAACGCCTGGCTCACGGGATCGGGCGGTTCGTCCGCGGCGATGCGCAGCGTGATCGGCAGGTGGATCCTGCGTCCTTCGAGTTCGCCTTGGTGATAGAAGCGCATGCCCGGCAGTGTGCCGAAGAGCGTTCCATCCGCGGCCAGACGGTCGTTGCCAAAGATTTCAGGCCGCCGGGGCTCGTCGTGATTTTCCATGAAGCGCGCGAAATGGCGCTGCTGTTCGGGGCTGGCGGCGAGACAGCCGCGTACTTCGGAAATGTTGATGTCGCGCACCGCGTCATAAAGCGTCTTGTCATAGGCAAATGAAAATCCCAAATCGAGAAGTCGCTGTTCCGTGCCCCAGTACGCCTCGGCGAGCAGCGCCAAGTTTGGCACGTTGGCGTGCACGTCGGTCCAGAATTCCGTTGCAGGAGGTGGTGTGCCGCCGAGCCAGTGGCGCCAGATGTTGCCGAATATGTCGTTGAGCTGCAGCATGGCCATGTCGCAGCGAACGCCGTCGCAATGGCTCGCGATTGTGCGCAGATCGGCGAGTTGCGCGGCGCGCATGCCGGGGCTGAAATGATTCAGCTGCGCGACTTCGTTCCACGGCGGATAGTAGGGGTCCTTTGCGAGCGCGATAAAACGCTTTCCTTGCATCGTCTCCGCGGCATAGTAAAGCGATGGATCGCGCTCGAAATCTTGTTGCCCGGCCTGCACGTAGAATTCCGGGTGCTCGCTGACCCAGGGATGATCGAGGGCGGTATGATTGCCGACGAAGTCGAGGAACAGCGCTATGCCGCGCGCACGCAGCTTTTCACGGGCGACGTCGAGCGCGTCCCAGCTGCCGACGCGTGCATCGGGAACATATCCGGCCACTGAATATGGGGAGCTGATTACATCACTGGCTTTCCAGCCCGGCAACGCGCGATCGAAATCCGGATGATTCGCACGGTTTTCCAGCATGATGCGACGGGATTCGTCGCTCCGTTTCCAAACACCCATAAACCAGATAATGTTGAAACCCAGCTTTGCAAGCGCATCCCATTCCGCGTCCGGAACGTTCGCGAGCGTTACATTCTTCTTCTGACGCGCGGAAAGTTCCTCGAGCCAGGCCCAGGTGTTGATCTCGTAAAGATGTGGATGAGTGCGTATGCGAATACCTGCGGGAGTGGAATTCGACTTCGCCATCGTACCGAGACTAATTGCACAGCGTAAGCGTGTCAATGCAGCACGAACTAATTTACGTGATGACTTCCGCGCTGTAGAATTGCGGCGCTCGCAAAGTTTTCGTTAGGCGGGAGTGGCCATGGTCTCTCGAGTGACGCACTATCGGATTCGCCCCGGGAAAGTGGAGGAATTTGCCGCCACAATTGCGCCTTTGATTGCCGCTATGGATAAATTGCCGGGGTTTCACGTTCTGCTGGTTTTGCGGGGCGAAGGCGAGGAAAGCCGCGACGCGATGGCCATCTCGGTATGGGATTCCGCGTCGGACCTGCAGAATAGCGACAACGATGCCTTCTATTACGAAGTCCTGGCACAACTGTTGAGCTGTTGCGAAAGCTTCTCTCCGATGCACCGGCAGGAAGTCCTTGTCAGCAAATTCGCGAATAAGTGAGACTTCTCCGAAATGCGCAGCGGTTTGCCTTTTCTTGCGTTAACTCCTGCCGTGTTCACGTGCCCTTCCTGACCCAATCAATGTGTGCGTTCTGTTATACTGCCCGGCCGTCCGCAATGAATTTCAATGGCAGAGGCTCTGCTCGTGAATTTTCGCAATAGGTTTGCGGTGGTGGTTCTGGTGGCTACGGCTTTCGGAGTCGCTCGGGCGCAGTCTCCGGCGGCGAGTAGCACGTCCGCCGCTGTCTCACTCTCCGGCAAACGCACACTCACGGTGGACGATTATTTTCGAATCAAGGAAGTCGGAGATCCGCAGCTTAGCCCCGATGGAAAATGGGCCGCGTACACGATAAAAACCGCGAGCCTCAAGGATGATAAGAATTACGAGCGGATTTGGATGGTGCCCGTATCTGGAGGCGCCGCGATTCCCCTCACGGCGGATGAGATGACGTCTTCGCATCCGCGCTGGAGCCCGGATGGAAAGTTCCTGGCGTTCATTTCGGCGCGCGGCGGAACCGGCGACGACGATGATTCGGACAAGAAGCAGGTTTGGCTGTTGAATCGCGAGGGCGGCGAAGCGCAGAAGCTGACGGACACAACTCAAGACGTCCAAGGTTTCGCATGGTCGCCTTCGAGCGACCGGATGGTCCTGCTGCTGCAGGATCCGTCCGCGGAAGAGCTGGGAGCCGCGCGCGAGAGAGCGAAGGGCCTTAAGCCGAAAGCTAAGCCGCGGCCCTGGGTGATTGACCGATTGCATTTCAAAGAAGACGAGCTCGGCTATCTGGACCGGCGACGCACACATTTGTACGTTTTCAACATTGCCGATCGCACGCAAACGCAGATTACGTCCGGTGATTACGATGATTCGGATCCGACATGGTCGCCGGACGGCACCACCATCGCTTTCGCCAGCAATCGAACTGCGGAACCCGACCTGAATTACAACACGGACATCTGGACAGTCAGTGCCAGCAATACCGATGAAGGCAAAGCGCTCGTCCAGGTGACCACCGGGCCTGGAGCGGAGGCAGCACCGGCGTGGTCTCCCGACGGAAAGTGGATTGCTTTCACCACCCAGCTGGATGCGAAACTCTTTCAATACGCGACGGTTCGCATCGGTGTGGCGCCGGCGACGGGTGGCCAAGAGAAGGTTTTGACTCTGGCGCTCGATCGAAATTCCACTCTGCCGCGATTTTCCGCCGACGGCAAATGGATCTATTTCATCGCCGATGACGACGGCACGCAGAATTTATTACGCGTCCCGGCGACCGGCCGCCAGATTCAGCGGCCCGTCGGCGGGCGCAAGATGCTGGAATCGTATTCGCTGGGCAAGGACGGCGGAGTGGCGGCGGTAATCGGAGAGGTGACAGATCCGGCGGAACTGTATTATCTGCCTCCGGAAGGCGAACTTCGAAAACTGACGACGACGAATGACGCGTTGATGGCCGAATTGCGATTGCCGGACGTCGAGTATGTTCATTTCAAAAGCAAAGACGGCACCGCGGTCGCCGGCTATTTGTATAAGCCTCCCGATTACCAGCCGGGCGTGCGGTATCCCACGATTCTGAAGCCCCACGGTGGGCCCGTGTGGGCTTATTACGCAGAATTCAATTTTGATCCGCAGCTGTTCGCGGCAAACGGTTATGTGGTGCTCACCCCGAATCCGCGCGGCTCCTCAGGTTACGGGCAGGACTACTGCAAGGCGATTTTTGCAGATTGGGGCGACAAGGATTTCGCCGACGACATGGCCATGGTGGATTACGCCGTGGCGCAGGGTATCGCCGACCCGGATAAGCTGGGCGTCGGCGGCTGGTCGTACGGCGCGATCTCGACCAATTTCATCATCACGCAGACGACGCGGTTCAAGGCTGCGATCTCCGGCGCGGGCGAGTTTCTCTATATCACTAATTGGGGTCATGATTTGTATTCGCGCGACTGGGAATACGAACTTGGACTCCCATGGCAAAATCGCGCGCTGTGGGAAAAGCTCTCGCCATTCAACCGCGTGACCAAAATCACGACTCCGACTCTAATCATGGGCGGCGATGTGGATTCCAACGTGCCAGTGATTAACGGCGAGCAGATGTACCAAAGCTTGCGGCGCTTGGGCGTTCCGACCTTGCTCGTCGTCTACCCCGGCCAATTCCACGAATTCACGCGACCGTCGTTCATCAAGGATCGCTACGAGCGTTATCTCGATTGGTACGGACACTACGTAAAAGGCCAGGGACCGGCGATTCCGCCGGAAACCAATCCCGCGGATTAGTCGAGCGTCGCAGCCTGGAAGAAGCGAAACCCCTCGTCCGCGAAACAGCGGCGGACGAGGGGTGACCCTACGGAATCGGAATACCTATTTCGACGAGGCGTCAATAAACGCGCCGACGTTGGACTTCAATTTGGCCAAGTCCTCTTCGTGGAGATAAATCATGTGGCCGGCATCGTAGTATTCCAGCTGGATGTTGCTGCGAAGATTCCCCGGCAGAAACAGATGATCCATGGTGTATTCGGTGGCGAAGAATGGCGTAGCCATGTCGTAATAACCGTTTTCCACTTGAACGTGCAGATGGGGATTGGTCATCAGCGCTTGAATCAGGTCGCCTGATACGTTGGCCGAGCCGGGAAAGTACCCCGACGAGCCAGGGCCGTGATGTTTCCAATCCCAGTTGCCGCCGACTTCGCCGCTCAGGACTTCGTAGGAGCGCTCAATCGTGACCTTTAACTCTTCGCGCGTATAAGCATTGAACGCGGCGGTGAAAGCTCCGCGCACTGCGACGTAGGAGGGATCGTCTTCCGCGTACTCCGTGAGCAAATCGTAGGTGGGCATGGTGTAGCGTGAATCGTAGCGGCCGGTCGTCAGCCCCCGGCTGCGTTCCAATTCCACGTTGAATTGCGGCAGATTGACGCGCAGGTCGGCCTTCAGCAGATAATCTTCGCTGAGACCGGTGAAGTGCGAGAGCTTCTTCGCGATGTCCTCCTTTTCGGCGGCGCTGATATTCGATCCCTTCATCAGCGCGTCCGCGTATTCCGTGGCGGCGAACTTGCGCGCCTCGACGAGAAACGCGTTCAAATCGGCAGGCGGTTCCTTCAGCATCTTTTGGTAGACCGCGGTGGCCGCGTAGCTGGGTAGATACAGAATGTAAGGTGTGTCGTCGCCGGGGTTGAACGAAATTGTGCCGAGGTTAAGCACGGACGAAATCAGCACGATTCCGTTGATGTACATTCCATCGTGGGACTGCAGATAATTTCCCAGCGCCACGGAGCGGAAAGTTCCGTAGCTTTCGCCAATCAGGAATTTCGGGGAATTCCAGCGGTTGTTGCGATTCGTGTAGATACTGATGAACTGCGCGAACATTTTCACGTCCTGGTCCACGCCCCAGAAATCTTTGTTCTGAGCTTTCCCCACCGCGTGGCTAAAGCCGGTGCCGACGGGATCAATGAACACCAGGTCGGCCTTATCCAGCAGGCTGTTAGCGTTGTCCTCCAGCTTGTACGGCGCAGGCGGCGTGAAGTCGGCGTTGGAGTTCACCACGCGTCGCGGGCCGAAGGCGCCCATGTGTAGCCAGATCGACGAAGAGCCCGGGCCGCCGTTGTAAATGAACGCGATGGGGCGCTGGCTGAAATCTTTGACGTCACTTTTGGTGTAAGCAGTGGAATAGATCAGCGCAGTCGGCTCACCCTTATCGTCTTTCAGCAGAGTCGTCGAGGCGGTGGCTTTGTAGGCGATGGTTTGCCCGCCGATGCGGATGGTGTGGTCGGTGACGAACGTTTCTTCCTTGGGCGGATTGGCCTCCGGAGATTTCGTTTCGCCGGCCTTTGCTTCCGCGGCAGGTTTCGCTTCCTTGCTGGGCTCCTGCGCTGTCACGCGCGTGGCCTTTCCACATAACAGCAGCACCACCGCACACATGCCGAAAATCTTCTTCATTTGCGCTCCGATCGCTTGATTTGCCGCCCCATTTATCGCCGAGGGATTCTACGCAGCCGCAGAACGGCAAGTCAAACGCAAGTGAGACGATTCGCGGCTAATTGCACAGTGGACTTACGAAAGTCAAAGTGATTTCGCTGGTGTCCGTGTCGGCGCCATCCACGGTTTGAGTGTCGGAAGCAATGCGGGCGGGAATCGTGCAGCTGGTTTCACCGTGGCGGTGGCTGAGGCGCTGCGGATCGAGATCTTCCCAGGCGGAAATCGTATAGCGCGTTGACTCGAGCAGCGCAAATTCGTACACACCGTCGCCCAAATTTTTCGCGGCGGGATTGTCGCCCTGTTCGGCCTTCGCCATGATGGTCACCTCGCCCGGTGGACGCCCGTCCTGCCATTTGAGCTGAACCTTGACCGTCCGTGTGGGGAAGCCGTCTTTGAGCTTGATATTCGCGTTCAGCAATTGCTGGCCGTCCTTCATTCTGATGATCTTGGCGTCCGTCTGGTCCGGCGTGCCGGGATAAAACGTGCGCGGAAAGGGCGTATTGGGGTCCAGCCGGTTCAAACGATTGAAGACGAGCAAATATTCGCCGGGACCGATGTGGTCGAACTCAAATTTACCGTTGTCGCCCTGAAAGCTCCAGAGGCCCGGCCGCGATGCGTCGAAGCGGTCCGCGCGATAGAGTTCGACCGATGCAAGCTTCAATGGCTTGCCGTTTGGTCCCAGCACGCTGCCGTGAATTTTCCCGGTAGGCAGCGCGTTGACGTTGTATTCGTAACATGCGCCATTGGGAATGCGGAATGGGGGCAACCCGCCCTTCAACGTTTTTTGGGTGAATTCAAAGCGCGCGGGCAGGTCGGCGGTATAGCGATACTCGCCCGCATGCACGTCGTAGAAGGAATAAACCCCGTCGGGTCCGGTGCTGGTGGAGAAGCGATCGTCTTTCGAGCGCAGTTTCAGCTTGATGTGGGGAAGCGGGTCCTCCGGGTCGTCGGTGGGCGCGAGCAGAGGAGGATCCGCGCGGCGCAGCACGCCGAAGACGGACGCGACTTGGTCGTGGTCGCGCATGGCGCGCAATTGCGGCAGCAGCGCACGGCCATCGCTTGCCGGTCGCGTACTGCTGCAGATCACGGCGAAGAGCCGGCCTTCCGTTTCCTGTTGGGTGAAGACGATGTACTGCTCACCTTTCTTGAAGTTGTAGGCGCAATCGCCGTCATCGCCACCGGAAAAGACGTCAATTTCCGGGGCGTCCGGACCGGCGAATTTTTCGTCAATGTGAAATCGGTAGCGGGTAATCGGGGCGCTGGTTTGGATGCCAGTAGCGTTGGCGGTGTCAGTCGCCGCGGCATCGGCAGTGGATGGCGGGACGTTCGCGGCATCGGTCACGGTCCCGAGGAACACCACATCGTCCGACTGCAACCCGGGACATTTTCCCGGCGGCTCCGTTGAACAGGTACAAGCCGAGAGGCCCGACGGCACAAGCAACAGCAGAAACGATGCTGCAAGAAATGCTCGTTGGATCATCGCTAGATATCCTACATGGTGACGCGCGGAAAAATCGAGAGCGACCGCAATAAATTTCAGGCGTGGGAAGTTGCGGAAGAGGTGCCGGGATTTTGATACACTCTTGCCCAAAATCGTAAAAGCGCGAACGCGACACCGGTCCAGGAATGTTGTGCGCGCGACACAGCCTGAAATTGAAGACGACATTTCACTGAGGAGCGTCTAGGCCATGAAAAAGGCATCTCTCGCTTTGAGCATTGTGCTTCTGATTTTCGCTGCAGGTGCCCGCGCGCAGCAGCAACCGACGGCACAGCAGCCGGACCAGTCCATCTACCATGTCACGATGGTAGGGAAGACGGTTACGTCAATCAGCTACCAGCATCGCAGAGGCTCTACCATGGTGGATTTTCGCGGCACGCCGTTGATGCCGCTGGCGAAGGGTGATGCCAAGGTGGATAGCAAGCAAGGCTCGATCATTGTGAACGCGAATTTCCGGAACATGCAGCCTGCGCAGACGTTTGGGAACGAGTATTTGACGTACGTGCTGTGGGCTATCACGCCGGAGGGCAAGCCGAACAATCTCGGCGAAGTGCTATTGGACGGCAACAAGAGCAAGCTGACCGCGACTACCAATTTGCAATCGTTCGGCATGATCGTGACGGCGGAGCCTTACTTCGCTGTGAACATGCCCAGCGACGTGGTGGTAATGGAAAACGTGGTGCGGGCCGACACGGCTGGGACATTCGAACAGGTAACGGCCAATTACGAATTGCTGCAGCGCGGGCAGTATACCTACGACATGTCCAAGGCGCGCGAATCAGTGACGAATCTCTCTCCGAAGATACCTTTGGAAGTTTACGAGGCGCGCAACGCAGTCGCCATAGCACAAACCGGCGGAGCGGATACGCTCGCGCCGGAGGCTTATCAGAAAGCTTTGGCGTCCTTGAATCAAGCAGAAGCGTTGCTCAATCGCAAGGCCAACAGGAAGGAAGTGATCGCCGCAGCTCGCGACTCGGTGCAGACGGCCGCCGACGCCCGCCTGATTGCGCTGAAGCGTGCTGCAGACCAGAAAGCGGCGGCCGAACGCGCGGCGCAGCAAGCTGCCACGGATGCGGCCAACGCGAGGCAGAAGGAAGAAGAAGCCGCACGGCAGCAAGCCGAATTGCAGAAGCTGCAAGCGGAGCGCGATGCCGCTCGAGAAGCGCAAGCGCGCGCCGAGGCGGATGCTGCGCGCGCGCAGGCCGACGCAGCTAAGAATCAAGCCGACGCTGCGGCCCTGGCGGCGCAGCAGCAAGCCAAGGCAGCGCAGGACGCCGCGGCGAAGGCCGAGGCGGATAAACAGGCGCTACGAGCCGCGCTCCTCGCGCAGTTCAATCGCATTCTGCCGACGACCGACACGCCGCGTGGTTTGCAAGTGAACATGGCCGATGTGTTGTTTGCGTTTGGCAAATACGAGTTGCAGCCGCCCGCGCGTGAGGCTCTGGCAAAATTCTCAGGAATCGTGCTGGCGCATCCCGGCCTGCATCTATCAGTGGAAGGCTACACCGATAGCGTCGGCAGCGATGCGTTCAATCAGACACTTTCCGAGCAGCGCGCGGGAGCCGTGCGGGACTATCTGGTGCAACAGGGACTTGATCCCACGTCGATCACCGCTACCGGTTTTGGCAAGTCGAATCCAGTCGCGAGCAACGATACCGCGATGGGCAGGCAGCAGAATCGCCGTGTGGAAATCATCATTTCTGGCGAGGTGATCGGTACAAAAATCGGAGCGCCGAACTCCCCGCAGCAGTAAGCCGAATTCGCAGTAGCGCCGGTTTTCTACGACGCGCTCGCGGCCGGATTAGCCTTTCGGCGCCTTCGATTTGGGCGTATGCGACTTACCGGCGGAGCCACCAGCGTTCTGCCACATGCGGAATCCGCCCACAAATGCATTTTCATTACTTCCCATGCGCGCGCCCGGGGGCAGCTTCTTGAGTTTTTTGACGTTCCCGCCGCCGAGCACGACATAGTCGGCTTCAAGGGCGCTTTTTAGTTTTTCAACGATCTTGAAAACCTGCCGGCGCCATTTTTTCTTGCCCAATTTCTCCAGGCCGCGAATCCCGAGGAAGTCTTCGTACGTTTTCCCGTGCTTGTAGTTAAGATGCGCCAATTCCATCGGCTCCAGTACGCCGTCAACGATCATGGCCGATCCCAACCCGGTCCCGAGTCCCAGAAACAGCATGCGGCGGCCTTTGTAGCTGCCGAGCGCTTGCATACTGGCATCGTTGATGATTTTGACCGGGCATCCGAAGGCTTTCCGAAAGTCGAATCCCATCCATCCGCCGCCCAGGTTGTGCGGCTCACGCAGCGGGTGACCGTTGATTACCGGGCCGGGATATCCCATCGAGATACAATCGTATTTCCAGCCGCGGGTCGCTTGTTTCACTAGGCGCGCCACCTTGCTCGCCGTCATGTCCGGACCGGAATTGATCATTGTTGGTTCCTTCTGCCCGGTCATCAACAATTTGACGTGTGTTCCGCCCACATCAATCACCAGCACCTTGCGAGAATTCGCGGCGGCAGCGTTGCTCTTCATTGACGCTCCTTTCATTACTCATTCGAACTTATATCCCACGACGCCTGCCAGTCAAACCGGAACATCCGCGAAGACCGAAACGCAGGGCAGTCGGCAAAATCAAGGATGCTCGCGGGAAAGTTGAATTCATCGGTTCCGCGAAGTACAATCCCGCCGATTCAGGGCCTTCGCGGTACGAGCTTCGCCGGCGCAGGGCGTCTCGCTTGCGGAGCAACAAGATCATCTACACTCGCGAAGCCGCCACACCAGCCCGCGGCTTCCCAACGAAACGGCTCGCCGTGGCGACGGCGCGAGCGCCTTCCAACAATGCGTTTCCAAGAGGGAGAACGATCGTGGAAAAACTTTGGCTCAGGGCGACAGCATCCTTGGCGTGGCTTGCATTAGCGGCCATGGTGTTGTTCGTGGCGCCGTTGAAAGCACAGGATCAGCAATCAGATGCGAGCAGTAACAGCAGCACTGCCAGCAAGAAGAAAACGAAAACAACGGCCGCGAGCTCCAACGCGAGCGCAACAGACAGTTCCTCTGGCACTTCCAAGAGCAAGTCCAAGAAGAAGGCGGCTGTAACGGACACCTCTGCTAAGGATACTTCGGACTCCAGCGGCGGCTCGACTAGCAAGTCGAAGAAATCCAAGTCGTCGAAGTCGGCAGCGACTGATACCCCGGCGGCCTCCGGTTCAGCAACGGATACTGGCAGCATCGAGAAGACGCACTCTTCGAAGTCATCCAAGTCGGCGTCCGGTGACGCGTCCAAGACGTCAACGACCACCGCGGATAGCTCCAATGGCTCGAAAAAGTCGCGGTCGATGAAAACTTCGGCGGACGACAGCACTAAGACAGCGTCTACTGATTCATCCAAGAGCTCCGCGACGGACGACCCTTCGGCCACACCGGCGAAGAAAAGCCACAGTAAAAAGACGAGCGCCGCCTCGTCCGATTCTGCGAGCGCGAGTTCGAGTTCCGCCCCGGCGTCGGCCGCGGCAAAGTCAACGCCTGCGCCGGCGGTGAGTTCCAGTGCGCCCACGCCTGCGGCAGCTCCAGCGAAATCCGCCAAATCAGCGCCAGCTTCCAGCGCCTCGAAGACTCCGCCGCCCTCGGGCAGTGGAATGGTTTGGGTGAATACGGATTCGGGCGTGTATCACAAAGAGGGAACGCGTTATTACGGGAAGACGAAGAGCGGCAAGTATTTGTCCGAGGCCGATGCGATGAAAGCCGGTTATCACGCCGCAAAGAACGACCAGTAGCGCCGGACGGCCGTCGCAAAGAAGAGCGCTCATGTGCAGATTACGGTGCGGACGACTGCGGCTACGCGTAAACAGCTTGGAGGAGCCAAAGAATGAGTGTGCGCTGGATATGCGCGTTGATTGCTGCTCTTGTTTTCGTATTGGCGCTACCCGCGCGCTGCGCGGCACAGAATACGATCGCTTGCGCGTCGAATGACGGAGGGAGGCAATACTGTCCGGCGGATACCCGAGGCGGTGTAACGCTGGCGCGCCAAAACAGCCAATCGCCTTGTGTGCAAGGTCAAACTTGGGGTTACGACGGTCGAGGCGTCTGGGTTGACCGCGGTTGCCGGGCAGTCTTTCAGTTGGGAAATGCGGGACCAATCGGACCAGGGCCTCGTCCCGGTTCCTACGTGGTCACGTGCGAGTCGAACAAGAACCACCGGCACTACTGCGAAATCAATGATCCTCGCTCGCAAGTGGATCTGCTCCAACAATTGAGCAGCAATCCTTGTACGCGCGGCGTGACGTGGGGAAACGACGGGTACGGGATATGGGTAGACCGCGAATGCCGTGCTCGTTTCACCGTCACCGTGTACAACGGCACTCCAGCGTGGTGGTGGAATTCAGGTGGGCACCATTCCCCCACGGACCAGCCGCGCAACGGTGCGTGTTTCTTCCGCCAAGCACATTTTGCCGGAGATTATTTCTGCCAGGAAAAGGGCACCAGCTTGAATGTTCCGCCCGGCTTCAATGACCAGATCTCCTCGATGCGAATCTACGGAAACGTAACCGTAACCTTTTACAACGACGCAAACTTCGGCGGCCCGAACGCCTCCACGCGCAAGAGCATCTCGGACTTGCGCGATTGGAGCCTGGGCCCATACACGAACAAGAATTGGAACAATCGGATCAGTTCGATTCGCATTTATTAGCGACCAAGAAAGCCGTGGGCGGTCGGCCTGACGATTGTCGGCCCAGACCGTCAGCATCGCGGTCAATCTTTTCGTGAAGGCTGCTATGATACGGCATGATTCGCATTCCTTGCGGCGGTGTACTTTTTGATTTGGATGGCGTGCTCGCGGATTCCACGCCGGCGGTAGCTCGCGTGTGGACCTACTGGGCGGTGAAGCACGGATTTGATCCCGACGAAGTGGTTCATAAAGCACACGGGCGTCCGAGCATTACTACCGTTCGCGAATATCTACCAGAAGGCGACGCTGAGTCCGAGAACCGCGAAATCGAGCAGCGGGAGATCGAGGACCTAGGCGATATTAAGGCGCTGCCCGGCGCAGTTGAATTGTTGCAAGCACTTCCGCCCGAGCGCTGGACCATCGTCACTTCGTGCACTCGTTCGCTCGCCGTGGTGCGCATCCGCGCCGCCGGCCTGCCACTGCCAAAATACCTGGTTACATCGAGTGACATCACTCGCGGCAAGCCCGATCCTGAACCCTATGTAAAGGGTGCGGCCAAGCTCGGCCTTGCAGCTAGCGATTGCGTGGTGATTGAAGATGCCGGAGCGGGAGTGCGCTCCGGAAAGGCCGCGGGTGCTCGTGTGATTGCTTTACGAACGTCTCACTCCGAAGCAGAACTTCGCGTGGCAGGGGCCGATTGGATCGTGGACGACTGCGCCAGTATATCCGTGGACCGCACTTCGGGATTGGATCCGCTGGTTTTGGTGCTGAAGGACGACGTGACGGGCCACGCCTGACACAATTTCCTTCCTGGAATGTCACGATTGCTGATTTTCGAGTGGCGTGCTGCTGCTCCACTGAGCTTTTCGCTGGTCTACAATCCCCACACCTGACACGCGTCACATCTGTCCTTGTTCGGCGATTTTGCGTCGCCATCTAAACGGTTATGCAGGCCGGCGCTGCAGGCCCTCAGGCGCAAGGCCAGCGTGCCCGTGCCGATGATTTATTGGACCCATATGAATTTTGAATTTTGAGCTGTGGGGCAGCGACAAGGCTGTCTTCAAGGTGCAGCAGCGCCGAACGGGCAAGAACCCACGAAACATCTTGACAAAGAATTAACGCTACATTATAAGCCTGTTCAACAAGATAAGCGGTTAGACAAAAAAACCGCTCGGGCGCTGCTCAAGGGAATGCACGCAAAAACGGGGGTGTGGGATGCGAATCTCAAGAATGAATAAGTGTTTGGGTCTTCTGCTTTTCGCTCTCGTGCTGATTCCGTCCGGCAAGCTGATCGCTGGAATCACGGCAACCATTTCCGGCACGGTCACAGACCCGACAGGGGCCGTTGTGGCCGGTGCGACGGTGACGGCCACGAACGTGGAAACTGGCGTGGCCCTCACCCAAACCACGAACACGGACGGTTTTTACTCTTTCCCAGAGCTTCCTGTCGGTAAGTACACAATTGACGTGCAAAAAGCAGGATTCAAGGCGTACCGCCAGACGGATTTAATCTTGGACGTCAACCAGGCGCTCAAAGTGGACGTGGCTCTCCAGATCGGCGAAACATCCGAAAAGGTGGAAGTTTCCAGCTCAGCTCTGCACGTGGATACAGAGAGCACGCAAATGGGTGAGGTAATCACCGGCAAGGCCATGACCGATGTGCCGCTGGTGACCCGCAGTTATACGGACTTGCTGAGCTTGCAGCCCGGCGTAGCGCAGACTGCCTCGCAGATGACTGGAGCCTACGCGGGGCCGTTCATATCCGCTGGCTTTGCGGTGCCGCTGGTATCAGGCGACTTGAATTCCGGCGCAGTGTCCGTAAACGGCATGCGTGAATCGGAAAACGGCTTCATCCTGAACGGAGTGCTAGTGCAGGAGATGGGATTTTCTGGCGCCGGAGCGATTCCCAACCTGGATTCGATCTATGAGTTTCGCATCCTAACGAACAATCCCGACGCCGAGTATGGCAACTACAGCGGCGGCCTGATTAACGTCGTGACCAAGTCCGGCACGAACGGCTACCACGGGAATCTTTTCGAATTCGTCCGCAATACGGATTTCGACGCCGCGAACTACTTTGCCCAAGGTCAGCGGAGCGCCTACCACCAGAACCAATTTGGCGGCACATTCGGCGGCCCCATCAAACGCGACAAGATCTTTTTCTTTGCCGATTATCAAGGAAACCGGGTGATCCAAGGTCAGACGCAAAAAATCAGCGGAGCCCCCAGCACAGCTACTGAGGGAGGTAACTTTTCCGGGATCGCCAGCAGCTTGATCGGATCCACGGTGACTGGCCCGGCGTGGGCGTCGCAATTAAGCACGCAGTTGGGCCAGCCGGTGTCGGTTGGCGAACCCTATTACACGGCCACTTGTACCAGCACCGCGCAATGCGTTCTCCCGAACGCACAACTTCCACCCACGGCCTTCAATCCAATCTCGGCGAACCTGCTGCAGTACATTCTGCCAGCCAACCAGCCGATTGCTCCATCGAGCGGCACCGGCACGTATTTGAATAGCTCTGAAGCGATCAATCTGACGGACAACAAATTCAGCGGACGAGTGGACGCCAACACGAGCTTCGGGCTCCTCTCCGCCTACTACTATTTCGACAGGTACAACCAGATCAGCCCCTATTGGCCGGGCAACGCGCCGCTCTACCCGGGATTCGGTGTGGACGGGAAGGGCCAAACGCATAACGTCAATCTAGGTGCGACCAAGACATTCAGTTCTGCGGCGGTGAATGAATTTCGATTGGGGTATTTCCGCTTGGATACTTTGTTTAATCAACCGCAGGGCGGAAAGGGAGTGACGTTGGCGAGCTTGGGATTTGCTTCGGGCGCGAACGGCGCCCCGGGCATCGTGCCGCTGGTACCTTCTCTGGAAGGCGTCCCCGAAATTGATTTCAACGACTTCGTTATAGGAGTGCCAAGCCGTCCAAACGGTCTGATCGACAACATCTACCAGGTGGTCGACAACTACAGCAGGATTGTGGGCACGCACACGCTGAAATTCGGCGGGCAATATCACTTCGACCAGCTGGAAGAAGATTTGATCGATAACGTCTCGAATGGGAACTTTTTCTTCGGGAGCAATTTCAGCTGCTGTGCGAGCGAGACGGGGAATGACTTCGTAGATTTCCTGCTGGGTGCGCCGAGCCAATATGTGCAGGGACAATCGTATCCTTCGTACGGGCGAAACTTTTATTTGGGACTGTATGCCCAAGATAGCTGGCGCGTGAAATCGAATCTGACATTCAACTACGGCTTGCGCTACGACGTCAGCGCTCCCTGGAAAGAGAAGTACAACCAGATTCAAACGCTCATTCCTGGCGAGCAGTCCGTGGTCTTCCCGGGTTCTCCGACTGGTTGGGTGTTCCCTGGCGATCCCCACGTTCCTAGCACCCTTGCACCTACTCGCTGGAACAACTTTGCCCCGCGGTTGGGCTTGGCCTATTCATTCGGAGACCACGAGGGCATGCTTGGCAAAATCCTCGGTAAATCCGGGACCACAAGTGTCCGCGCCGGTTGGGGCATTTTCTACAGTACGTTTGAAGGCGCCACGGATTTCAATGAAATTGGTGACGCCCCCTTCGGAAACTATACGGGCCAGAGCGAGCCCTCATTTGCGGCTCCATTTACAAACCGCGCCGCAGGCACGTCAATTACGAACTTCTTCCCGGTAACCCAGCCTCCGTTGCATTTTTCCGCCAAGAATCCGGCCACCGGCCCTCCATTCGATAATTTCCCCGATTTCTTCAGTGCTTTCGGGACGATCGGAAGCTCGCCGGCTTTCTACAACAAGAACCGCCTGCCGTACGCAGAAGAATATGAGCTGTCGATCGAGCACCAGATAACGAGTTCCGATTTGCTGACGCTGAGCTACGTCGGGACCCAAGCACATCGTCTGCTTTCTTCTGAGTCAGCGAATCCGGGAAACCCAGCGACCTGTCTAGCTTTTGCTGCCGAAGGCTGCGGCCCGGGCGGCGAAAATAACATCTATATTAATGGCACGACTGGCGCTTTTACGTTAGGCACCCGCGGGCCGTTTAGCGGCGTGGCCGTTCCGGGCAACACAGTATTTCCTTGCGCACCCGGTTGCGTGACGCCATTGCCGAATGGTGAACTGGGGGTCATTCCATTTGGCAACGATTCGTATTTCATCACTGCGGGCGCTTCCTCCTACAATTCCTTCCAGATTAACTACCGGCATACCAGCGGCCGATTACAAACGCTCGTCGGTTACACTCTGAGCAAATCGTTCGACGACTCCTCCGGCTACGGGGAGCAGATCAATCCCTACAACCACCGGCTGAGCCGCGGTCTTTCCGCTTTTGATAGCACGAACAATTTTGTGGCGAGTTACAGCTATACTCTGCCCATCGATAAGCTGGGCGGACCTGAACGTCTGACGCATGGATGGGCCGTCAGTGGGATCACAAAATTTGCTACCGGTCTGCCCGTCACGCTCGTGGAAACGGACGATCGATCATTGCTGGGGACATCTTTCGGCGGGCCGATTATCCTGCCCGTGGACACGCCCCAAATTGTGGGACCGCTGGACAAAACAAACCCACGGAAGCAGGTAAACGGACAGAACTATTACTTTAACCCGGCGGCATTCGGGCCATCCGCCCTCGGCACTGAGGGAGACGCCAGGCGGCGGTATTTCCATGGGCCGGGGATTAACAACTGGGACTTTGCGTTGCTGAAGAACACAATGATCACCGAGCGGTTCAATTTACAGTTTCGCGCTGAGTTCTTTAACATCTTCAACCATACTCAGTTCCTGGGACCGAGCGGAGTTACTGGCTTTGGTGCCACGGGTGCCGCGACGTCCTCATCGTTTGGAGTTGTTGCTGGGGCGGCCCAGCCGCGCATTGGCCAACTGTCTCTGAAATTGAATTTCTAGACGCGTTACAGCGGCATGCATTGATTGTGGTTGGGAGCGGCGCTTGCGGCCGTTCCCACTCGTCTTAGAACGAACGAGCGGTTAGCCCGGCCGGAGCGCGGAAGCAAAAAGAGTACTCATCTTATGGCGGCCCTAGGCGTTCTTGCAGCGACGTTAGTGAAACCAGGCCAGTACGAGATTAGGGAATATCCACTGCCGGAACCTGCTCCCGGTTGCGTTCTGGTCAAAATGGAATTGTCCGGCATTTGCGGAACGGACAAGCACACCTTTCAGGGTTACACCACGCAGTATGGCGGCCGCAAAGTGGAATTTCCGATCATCCAAGGGCACGAGAACGTCGGCACGGTTGCGGCCATCGGAGGAAACGGGAAGTACACTGACTTCGAGGGAATACCGCTGCGCCTCGGCGATCGCGTCGTTGTCGGAGCCAATGTTTGCTGCGGGGAATGCTATTACTGCCGTCACGATTTTCCGTACTACTGCTGCGAAAACATGACGGATTACGGCAACAATTTGAGCGCCAAAAATCCGCCGCATCTTTTCGGCGGCTGGTCGCAGTACATGTACATCGTCCCTGGCAGTTTTTTGGTCAAGGTGCCGGACGATTTGCCGTCGGAAGTCGCGGTGCTGACCGAAATTTTTGCGGTGTCCGTCGGACTGGACCGCGCGAAACAAATGTCGGCGTTTCCGAACGAATCGTTTCGCTTTGACGATACGGTCGCGGTGCTCGGCGTCGGGCCTCTGGGGATGTGTTTTCTGATGAAAGCGAGGATGCTCGGCGCGGGGACGATCATTGCGGTTGATTTGTCGGACTACCGATTGAATTTTGCGAAACGCCTCGGCGCGGATCATGCAATCAACGCCGGAAAGCACTCGCAGGCTGAGCGCCTGCAAATCGTGAAAGATTTGACGAACGGCCGCGGCGCGGACATGGTGATCGAATGTGCGGGAGTGCCGAAGGCGGTACCGGAAGCGCTGGAGATGCTGCGCGTCGGCGGCTTGCTGGTGGAAGCCGGCAACTTTTCGGATTTGGGCGAAGTCCCGCTCAGCCCGCATCGGCATCTGTGCGCAAAGAATGCGCGCATCCTTGGAGTGGGCGGCGAAGAGCCGGCGGCATACGGCCCGAGCATGAGGCAAATGGCCCGTTACATGAAGAACTATCCGCTGCAGGAGTTTGTGACGCATCGCTTTGGATTGCGCGATGTGGCGGCTGCGATGCAGAAGTCCATCGAAGCGGAATCCATGAAAGTGGTGATGCAACCCTGGCAGTGAGCGTGCGAAAATTCTAGATGGCTCGATATTGTTGCGAAAGAGGATGACCCATGAGCGATATCAGTCCCCGCTTTCAATTTGCTTCCGCGCCCGATAGCTGGGGCGTGCTCGATTATCCTGGCCCTTCCTGGGAGCAATCGTACGAAACCATGCTAGACGAAATGGCGCAGGCCGGATACACGGGCTCGGAGTTAGGGCCTTATGGTTTTTTTCCGACCGATCCAAAGATTCTTCAACCGCAGCTCGAAAAGCGAAAATTGAAGCTCTTGGCTTCCTTTGTGCCGGTGAAAATGACGGACCCGGGCGCGAGCAAGGCCGTGATCGAGCGGATTCGCAAAGTCGGCAATTTGCTGGCGGCTCTGAAAGCGCCTTTTCTCGTGATGGCCGACGATCAATCGAGCGAACGCAATGCCTTCTCCGGACGCGTTTACGATCCGGGCTGTCCCACTTTGACGGCAGACCAATGGAAGCACATCGGAAACATTGTTGCTGACGCGGAAAAAGTGGCGAATGAATTCGGACTCGACCTCGTATTTCATCCGCACGTCGCCACATACGTCGAAACGCCCGAAGAGTGCGAACTTTTTTTTGACGCAACCTCGCATACGAATGTGGGCTTGTGCCTCGACACCGGGCACTGCGTCTACGGGCACGGCGATTCAGTGAAAGAGGCGGAGAAGTACAAGAGCAAATTGCGCTTCGTGCACATCAAGGATTGCGATACGAAAGTGTTGCAGCAAGCGCGCCAAAGCAAATGGACATTCGAGGAAGCCATCGAGCACAAAGTTTTCACCGTGATCGGTCAGGGCAATATTGATTTCCCGGCATTCTTCCGCACTCTGGTGAGGAATGGTTATTCGGGCTGGTCGGTGGTGGAGCAGGACGTGAAGTTCGGCGCCACTCCGATTCCTCCCGCGCAAAGTGTTGCGGCCAGCCTGAAATACTTGCGCGGAGTGGTGAAGGATTTGGGCGTGGCCGCAGGGGCGCACTAAGTGCGAAAGCTGGGAATTGGCGTGGTCGGGGTCGGCGAGATGGGCAAGCGCCACGCGGAGAACCTTCGCCGCAATGTGCCGGAAGCCCGTCTTGTCGCGATCGCGGACGTGTCGGCGGGGCGTGCCCAGCAAGTCGCGGCCGAATACGAAATCGAGCGCTCTTACGGCAGCCTGGAAGCGATGCTGGAGAACAGAGAAATTGAAGCAGTTGTCATAGCCACCCCGGACAAGTTTCACGCGCGAGCCGTCGCGCTTGCGGCTCGTGCGGGAAAAGACATCTTATGCGAAAAGCCGCTGGCGCTGACGCTCTCCGATGCGCACGCGGCCATTGACGCCGTCGCGAAGGCGGGCCGGCGCCTGCAAGTCGGTTTTATGCGGCGTTACGATCCTGCCTACGCCGCGGCGATGAAACGAATTGAAACCGGTGAAATTGGAGTGCCGGTAATTTTCAAGTCGGTTGGCCGCGACAAGGACCAGCCGCCGCTCGCTGCGTACGAGTCCAACGTGAATGGAATGATTTTTTACACGAATACCATTCACGATTTTGACTTGGCGCGCTGGCTGATGCGCGATGAGGTGGCGAGCGTGCACGCTTACACCACCAGCGCGATTCGTCCCGAGGTCGCGAAATATGGCGACGTGGTCGCCAGCGTCGTCAACCTGCAGTACAAGCAAGGTGCGATCGGAAACATCGAGTCGTACGCCCAGGCCGTCTATGGCTACGACGTGCGCACCGAGATCGTTGGGTCGAAGGGTTCGATTTTCGTGGGGACTCTTGAACGCCATCCCGCCGTGTTCCTAACCAGTCGCGGCGGTGAACATATTCTTGCCGATCATTTTCTTTCGCGTTTCCCGGATGCCTACCTCGCGGAGGTTCGGGATTTTGTGCAGACGATGTTGAGTGACCGCGCGCCTCGCGTTAGGGGTGAGGATGGTCTGAAAGCATTGGCGATCGCCGTGGCGGCGGAAAATTCACATTTGCAATCCAAGCCCGTCGCGGTTCGGCTCGAAGAGGTCGGTTCGGCCGCGTAAGCGCAGCGATTGTAATCTGAGTTTTTCTGGTTTCAGTCCCTCTGGGCCACAGGTGGCCGCACCAGGACGTGCGCCCGCAGGAGGAGAGTATGACGGACGCTACAGTCGCGGCTTACAAAAGCCCCCTGCACAAGATGACGCAGACTACCCAGACCTGTCTTTGGAATGATTCAGCCTCTATCGCGGAATTGAAATACTCAATCGAACATGGCGCCGTCGGTGCGACTTGCAATCCCGTGATCGTGCTCGGTGTTCTGAAAAAAGAGCTGCAAGTCTGGAAAGATCGCATCCGCGATCTAATCAAGGAGCTGCCGACCGCGACCGAAGATGAGATTGCCTGGCAGGTGGTCCGCGAAATTTCGATTGCAGCAGCGCGCATGTTGGAGCCGGTGTTCCGCGCGCATCAAGGGAAGAATGGCAGGCTTTCCATCCAGACCGATCCGCGGCTCTTTCGCGATTCTCAAGCGATCTTCGAGCAGGCGGTTGAGTTCAGCCAACTTGCCCCGAACATGATCGTAAAAATTCCGGCCACTTCCGCCGGGATTCCCGCCATCGAGGAAGCGACGTATCGCGGAGTCACAATCAACGCGACCGTGAGCTTTACCTTGCCGCAAGCGATCGCCGTCGCAGAGGCTGTAGAGCGCGGTTTGAAACGCAGAGAAGCCGAGCACAAGGAAATCGCGACGATGGGGCCGGTGTGCACCATCATGGTCGGCCGCCTGGATGACTGGCTGAAGGTCGTAATGGAGAAAAATAATATTTCGATTGATCCCGGCTACCTGGAATGGGCCGGCGTGGCGGTTATGAAAAAGGCGTACCGCATTTATCGCCAGCGTGGCTATCGCACCCGTCTTCTATCCGCCGCTTTCCGCAATCATATGCACTGGAGCGAATTCATCGGCGGCGACCTGGTGATTTCGCCGCCGTATTCCTGGCAAGTGCGGTTCAACGCGAGCGACGTGGAAGTCCGGTCACGAATCGATGAGCCAGTGCGCGAGGAAATTGAAACCGAGCTCTCGAAAAAATTCGCGGACTTTCGGCGCGCAAACACGGAGCTGGGCCTGACGGTCGAAGAGTTCGATTCCTTCGGGCCCACGCGCCGCACCCTGCGCCAGTTCATAACCGCGTGTCACGATCTGGACGCCGTGGTGCGCGACATACTGATTCCGGACCCAGACGTCGCCCAGGCATGAGGAGCAGCGAGTGCAACGACAGAAATATCTTGCAACCATCGGACTGGAGGCTCGGACGTGGGAAAACTAGCGATTACCGGTGGTGAACCTCTTCGCAAGACGCCGTTCACCGCGTGGCCGATGGCCACGAAAGACGAAGCCGACACGCTGCAAGACGTGCTGACCAGCACGAAATGGGGAGGCCAGCCATTTCCCGGGAAGTATGCTGAGTCGTTTGCGAAGAAGTTCGCGCAAGTGCACACTGCGAAATACGGGCAATGCGTGAGCACAGGAACCGTCGCGATTCAGGCGGCGCTGAAAGCCGTGCGCATTCGTCCCGGCGATGAAGTGATTGTGCCGGCATACACGTGGGAGGGAACCGTCGGCCCGGTGCTGCTGTTGAATGCGGTTCCGGTATTCGTAGACGTGGATCCGGACACCTATTGCCTCGACGCGAAGCTGATCGAGAAAGCCATCACACCGAAGACCAAAGTGATTCTGCCCGTACATCTTGGAATGCGCTTCGCGGACATGGACGAAATCCTACGCATCGCGCAAAAACACAATCTGAAAGTGATCGAAGATTGCGCGCACGCCCATGGAGGGATGTGGAAGGGTAAGGGTGCGGGCTCCATGGGTGACCTGGGCGCATTTAGTTTTCAATCCAGCAAGCTGATCACTTCGGGAGAAGGTGGCGCAGTCATCACCAACAATCTTGAATATATGGAATTGGTGCAAAGTTATATCAATGCTGGACGCGCCAGCATGACGGACCAGTTCCATCACCGCATCGTAGGATTCAATTATCGCTTAGGCGAATTTCAAGCGGCGGTTCTGGGCCCGCAACTCGAACGGCTCCCGCAGCAAGCCGCGATCCGCCAAAAGAACATGAAGCATTTCGAAGCGCGCTTACAGAACACGCCGGGAATCGGATTTCTGAAGCCCGAGCCGCGCATCACGGGCATGGCGCCCTATGGTTATGTGTTGAAGTATTTCGCCGAAAAGGTGAAAGATATTCCGCGCGCGGCGTTCGTCGCGGCGCTTCAACTGGAAGGCATTCCTTGCGACGGATTGTTCTACGAGCCTGTGTACAAGAGTTCGCTATTTCCAGTAGATGCGGCGGATTTTCCGGCACTCAGTTGGGGACGCGAGAAGCCGCTCGATTTGCGCAACATGTACTCGTGCCCCGAATCCGATCGCGCTGCCTACCATGAAGCCGTGTGGTTTCCGCATCAGCACTTTTTGGGACCGACAGCTGATGTAGACGCCATCGCGGATGCGATTCACAAGGTGCTTGGCAATATCGAAGAGTTGCGCGGGTTGGACCACAAGGCCATCCGCAACCAGAGACTCGGTCGAGCGGACCGCGAAAGCTAAGAGCGCGAATTATTTCTAGCCGGTCGCGCGGGGCATCACAGCCGCAAAATGTCGACTTTTCGGTGTGTATCGGCGCGGAGATATTTCATCAATGGCTGCCAGCAAGAGGATCGGGTTCGCAGTGGTGGGGTTAGGCAAGATCGCGCAAGGTTCAGTGCTTCCTGCGTTCACGAATTGCAAGCACGCGAAATTGGTGGCACTTGTCAGCAGCGATCGGAAGAAGGCTACGTGGCTGGCACGAAAATTCGCAGCCGAAGCTGTTTATTCGAGCGATGATTACGCTGCGTGCTTGGCACATCCCGAGATCTCCGCGTTGTACATCGCGACTCCCCCTGGCGACCACGCGCATTTGACGACCGCGGCGGCTCAGGCCGGAAAACACGTCCTCTGCGAAAAACCGCTAGCCGCCACATCGGAACAGTCCGCGGCGATGGTGGAAGCGTGCCGTAAAAACGGCGTCCTGCTGATGACGGCGTATCGAAAGTATTACGAGCCCAGCACGCTCTATCTGAAGCAGCTCATACAAAGTGGCAAACTCGGTCGAATTGATGTTATACACACCGCATTCAGCGAGCTCTATTCGCCGGGCGTTTCACAAAGTTGGCTGGTGGACCCGAAGTTAGCTGGAGGCGGCCCGCTGATGGATTTGGGAGTCTATTGCGTAAATACCAGCCGCTGGTTGGTGGATGCAAATCCCAGCGAAGTCTCGGCGCAATCCTGGGTGCACGATGCTGCAAAATTCCAGGAGGTCGAGGAGGGCATTTCGTTTCGCTTGCGGTTTCCGTCCGGTCTCGTGGTAGTTGGTAGTTCCACTTATTGCGCGGCGATGTCCTCATTTATTTTTGTTCAGGGAACCAAGGGCTGGGCTTCGCTCGCGCCAGTGTTTCCATTTGATGAAGACCGGCATCTCACTGGAAAGGTCGGCAAGCGCGAAATTGCGCGCACCTTCAAGGTGATTGACGAATTCGCAATCGAAATTGATGCCCTCGCCACCGCCGTTCAGAACAAGCGCTCGGTAGAAGCTGACGGTATCGAGGGACATCGCGATATGATTATCCTGGAGGCGATTTACGAGTCGGCCAGAACGCAACGGCCTGTTAACATAAAGTATTAACCATCACAAGTTGGGAGAAGTAACTCGCGCTCGGGCCAGACCCGCAGCCCTATCAGCGGCAGCACACACATTCATGCCCTCTTCTGAAAAAGGCAACCGCAAGAAACCAGCCAAATCGGCGAGTATTTATGATGTGGCACGAGAGTCGCGCGTCTCGGTATTCACCGTATCAGCGGTGGTCAATCATAAAAGCCACGTCGGTTTAAAGCTTCGCAAACGCGTGGAAGCGGCCATCCGCAAGCTGAATTACCGACCTAATTTGATCGCACGAAGTCTGGCAAAACAGCGGACCCATACGATCGGAATGATCGTTCCGGACATCGCCAATCCATTTTTCCCGATGGTCGTACGCGGCGCCGAAGACGCCGCGCAAAAGCACGGCTACAATTTGCTGCTTTGCAACAGCGACGACAGTCTCGCCAAAGAGGAAAGTTCCGTCGAGCTGCTGCTGTCGAAACGCGTGGATGGCATTCTGCTGACCAAAGCGGCGGAGGATTTTCGGCCCTCGTTGCGGCAGATGATTAAGGAAGTGAATATTCCGTTCGTTTTGGTTATGCGGACCTATCCGAAGCTGACCAAGGACGCAGTGATCACCGATGATTACCAGGGCGCGTACGATGCCGTATCGCACCTCGCGCGCGCGGGGCGGCGGCGCATCGGGTTAATCGGCGGACCGCTGAAAGTGAGCAATGCGCTCGCGCGCTGGGAGGGTTTTCGCGACGCGCTCAAAGCCGAGGGACTTCCGTACGACCGCGAACTCGTGATCGAAGGAGATTATCGCATTGAATCCGGATTCCGCGCGGGACATGCACTGCTGTCTCACCGGCCGGACGGCATTTACGTCGCGAATCACTTGATGACCATCGGATTGCTGAATGCCGCCGAGGAAATGGGATTGCGCTGCCCGGAAGATTTCGGGCTGGTGAGCTTTGACGATTATCCGTGGCTGGGCGTTTTTCGACCGAGGCTGACGACCGTCGAGCTTCCCAAACATCAACTAGGGAGCGAAGCAGCCGAGTTGTTGATTCGCCGGATTTCGGGTGATCGCAGCCCCGCCGTGGTCAAAAAATTGCAGACCGAAATTCGCATTCGCGAATCCTGTGGTTTCGCGCTCAAAGTTTCTCGCGAGCAAACTCCGGCCCCGGGCGTTACCATCGTTGAGGAGCCTGTAATCCGTGAGGCAAAGTGAAGTTCGCTGTTTGATCCCGCAGGCCCGCGTCCAATTTACGATTCGCTGAAATCAATCAGCTTCGGACGCATGGTGAATCCGCGCGTCTTATAAGCGGCGTACAGGATTCCAATGGCAAGCCAGCTGAGCCCCACGTAGGCAGTCCAGGTTTGCAAGCTGTAGAGCAACCCGCCACAGAAAACGATGCCGAAGACAGGGACGAAGGCGTCAAAGAAAAAGGTGCGGTGCCCGACCGCCGCTGCCGAAAACCAAAAGTGCCGCAACGCAGCCAGATTCACTCCCATGAACGCGAGCAAGGCCCCAAACGTCACGACTTCCGCGGCGTGCTCCCACGGAATAGTAATCACGCCGATGTAAGCGAGCACTCCGATGATCCAGACGTTGTAAATCGGATTGCTTTTTTTCGCGCTCAAGTGGCCGAAGATTTTCTTCGGCAGCACATCGTCTCGCCCCATGCTGTAAAGCAGGCGCGATGCGCCCACGTGACCCGCAAGTCCGCAAGCAATGCTCGAAATCAGCAGCATCACGCCGTAAGCAGCGAACAAATAAGGGCCGCTGGCCATGCGGGCCACGTCCATAAACGCCGTTTCGGGATTTTGCAACGTGGTGTAATCCGGCCAAACGCGTTGAGCCATGTAAACCTGCAGCCCGCTGAACAATCCCGTGAAGATCACTACCAGCACCGAAGCCAGCAAGACGTTGCGCTTCGGATTTTTCACTTCCTCCGCCAGAATCGAAACTCCATCAAACCCGATGAAGACAAGCGCGGCGAGAGATGTTCCGGCGGCGACCGCACGCATATTAAAGGTCGCGGGATTGTAAACAGGGCTCATGGAAAATAGTCCGATGTAACGGTGGTGCAGCACGATGTAGCGAAACGCTTCCACCAAGAATACAGTGGTGACGAGCATCATGAATCCCAACAGAACTTCATTGGTGCGCGCGGTGAAACGAATGCCTTGGATCGTCATAAAGGTAATCAATCCGACGGCGAGCGCGGCCAAGATCGCGAATGGAATGCGCGGGGTCATGCGCTGGATTGTCAACGCCGCGTAGAGAGCATTCTGGATTGGCTGAAACAGATATTCCAGGAACATCGCCCAGCCCACGACAAAGCCGATGTGAGGGTTAAGCTCCCGGCTGATATAGGTGTAAACGGAACCGGAGGACGGATAAACACTCGCCATCCGGCCAAAGCTGACGGCGGTTACGGACATCGCCACCATCGCCAGCAGCAGAGTTGCTACCGTGTGCCCGTGCGAGAGCACTTGCCCTTCGCCGAAGAGGGGAACCGCGGCGATGGGCGACGTCAGAATAATTCCGTAATAGATCAGGTCCCATAGGCCCAACACCCGCTTGAGATGGGGCTGCGCAGGCGTCGGCGCTTGAACCGCATCAGTGGATGTTGCCACCCTCACCTCTTCGCACCGGCCTGTTGAACGTTAGACGAACTTTCCAGAAAGTCTTGCGCTGCATCGTTTTTAAAAGAAAAAGCGTTCTTTTTTGCGCGCTTCTTCATAATCGCGACGCGCGGCTTTCACGGCATCTCGCTCGGAAACCTCTGCGATGGGCACATCCCACCACGATTCATAGCCAGGTACGCGCTGGTCGTAGGAAGTTTCAATGACCACAACCGAAGTGCGCTTTTGTTTTCGGCCCTCAGTCAATGCCGCCTTCAGCTCTTTGCCAGTACTTGCACGCGCCGTCCAGGCACCAAGGCTCGCCGCGTTCGCCGCGAAATCCACGGACAATATCTCTCCGTCATACTTTTCACCGCGACGATAGCGGTAATTCGTGCCCATTCCTTCATTGCCGCAGGCTCGGCTGAGTCCGCCAATGCTGGAAAATCCGTGGTTATTGAGCAGCACGATGTTGAGTTTGTAGCCCTCTTGAATGGACGTAACGATTTCTTGCGCCATCATGAGGTAGGAGCCGTCGCCGACCAAAACGTAAACCTCTCGCTCCGGATTGGCCATTTTGGCGCCGAGCGCTCCGGCAATCTCGTAGCCCATGCAGGAATAACCGTACTCCATGTGGTACCCACCGGGTTGGCACGCGCGCCACAGCTTGTGCAGATCGCCGGGTAAGCTTCCAGCGGCACAGACGATGATGGCGGATGGTTCGACGAAATTGTTGACGATGCCGATCACTTCTCCCTGCGCGATCGGCGGGGCGACTGCCAGTGCATGGATGCGGTCAACTTCGGTTTCCCAGTGCGAGCGGAACTGCATGATTTTATCTGCGTAGCTCTTCTCGATGTGGAATTCGCCGACCGCCGTTTGCAGTTCTTCGATCGTCACGCGCGCATCGCCGGTGAGCGGCAGCGCTGCATGCTTATACGCATCGAATTCGGCGACGTTGATGTTGATGAACCGCACGGCGGGATTTTGAAAAGCGGTTTTCGACGCACTGGTGAAATCACTGTAGCGAGTCCCGACTCCGATGATCAGATCAGCTTCGCGCGCCGCGATATTCGCTCCCGGTGTGCCCGTGACGCCCACAGCACCCAGATGCTGCGGATGATCAAACGGCATAGCGCTTTTGCCAGCTTGCGTCTCGCACACGGGGATTCCGCTCGCGGCGGCAAACTTCGCGAGGGCGTCCGAGGCCTGAGAATAAAGCACGCCGCCGCCGGCAATAAAAAGCGGCCGCTTTGCCGCTGCGATCCAGCTTGCGGCGTCCTGCAGAAGCTTGCGGTCGCAACGGTTGCGCGGAATCGTCCAGACTCGTTCGCGAAGAAAAGCTTCGGGAAAATCGAAAGCCTCGGCCTGAACGTCCTGGGGGAAGCTGATGGTTACCGCGCCAGTTTCGGCAGGTGACGTCAGCACACGCATCGCTTCGGGAAGGGAAGTCAGTAGTTGCTCGGGGCGCTCGATCCGGTCCCAATAGCGCGAGACGGGCTTGAAACAGTCGTTCACGGAGATATCTTGGGTCGTCGAAGACTTCGAGCTGTTGTAGAACCGGTGCCACGTTGCGACGCGCGAAAATGTCTCCAGGCAACAAAAGTACGGGCAGCCGGTTCACGGTCGCCAGCGCAGCGCCCGTCACCATATTGGTCGCCCCGGGGCCGATCGAGCTGGTGCACACTAGAGCGCGTTTCCGGAAACTTGCCTTTGCAAATCCCGCTGCTGCGTGAACCATTGCTTGCTCGTTGCGAAAAAGGTAGTAGCGCAGCCCGGTGTCCTGTTCCAGCGCCTGACCGAGCCCTGCCACGTTCCCATGACCAAAAATTCCCAGGCATCCGCCGAAGAAGCGGTGTTTCTTACCATCTCTTTCAGCGAACTGGTTTTTCAGGAATGAGATGGTCGCTTGTGCTGCGGTCAGCCGCACGGTCATAGGGATGTGCCTCTCCGGAGCGATACATCACTTGGGAGGAGTGTATGCCGCGGCGCCCGCCGAGGGAAGAGCCAGGATTCGTCGCCAAACGAAGAAGGAAACGTCCCGCGCGTTGGGTAGCCAGCATATTTCAAGGTCGATATGCTGACGCTGGCCGAACTGTCTGGGGTGAGTAAAAAGGGATAAACACGAGCGCGGATTTCTAAGCGATTATAGGAGTGGAAACTCTTCGCCGGCCACCGGCGATAACCCCGCGCGCCACTCCTTGGTGCCACCCTGATTTGCGATTCGGAAGCGCTCGCGCCGGTAAACTTCCCCATGGATTCTTCTTCTCCGCGTGCGAGCTTATTCCTTCACGAGCGGCAAACGGAGGTCCGTGTCTTTCCACGTCCCACGGATCCAAACGTGATTGGGATCCTCGGTGACGGCCAGGGCGCGCGAAGAGCCCGCGAGAAAATTCAGGTAGTAAACGTCGTAGCCGGGTCCCGCGACTACAGGATGGAAGCCGCTGTGCACCAGCACTGTGTCTCCGTCGCGCGGCTTCAATGTTTGCTCGCCGGCGTGTTGACCTGCATAAAGATGCTGGAATGCGAAACCTTCGGGCTGGCGGATCCGGTAGTAATAGATTTCGTCCAAGTCAACTTCGCCTGGAGGATTGTGCACGTCGTGTTTGTGGGGAGGATAGCTCGACCAATTGCCACCCGGCGTGTAAACCTCAATGGCCATCAGCTTATCTGCGGGAAAATCAGGACCCATGACGTCCACAATCTGACGCGAGGCGTTGCCGCCGCCGCGCAGGCTGCTGACCACTTCGCCGGGAGTGATGAGTTTCGGTTGAAGCCGGGCTTCGGAAGGTGAACGGCATTCCGCAATCTCGCAAACCGATTGCGCGGTGAACGACACTTCGTTTCCCGCAGGCAAGTACAGCGCATAAGGAAATCCGTCGAAGACGTTCCGGCGCTTACCGAGGCTTTTTGCACCCTCTCCCCAGTCGGCCGCGCACGTCCCGCCCAGCAGGACGAATACCGCTTCCTCGCTCGCGGTTTTCGCCCGGAAGGTCTCGCCCGCTTGCACGCGGTGGACGAAAAAGCTCATCCATTCCCAGCCAGCCTGCTGGCGAAGCAGATGCAGAAGCTCGCCGCTCTGCTGAGGCGGCAAAGCCGACGAATGGACGAGAAAACTCCTTTCGTTCACGTCTCCCCCGCGCGGTTGGTGCCGTCAAATGCCCGGAAGCGAGATTCGTCTAACCGCTTTGAGACTATGTCAAATGCGTGTGGCGTTGTCAATTGCCCGCCACACGAATTCTGATTGCTTGGCGAGGGAACTAACGGCCCACTCGGGGCTCGTTTACCAGCGATTTCCGATGAGGGGATTGATCTTCTCTTCATATATCTGCCGCACGTCGGTCATGGTCTCGTCGGTCAGCGGTGCCAGGTCCGAAGCGCGGCAATTATCGGTGACTTGTTCGGGGCGTTTTCCTCCGGGAATCGCGCAAGTCACCGCATCGAACATCAGAATCCAGCGAAGCGCGAACTGCGTCATCGTTGCCCCACGCGGCACAAGTGGCCGCAGCTCCTCCACCGCCTCGAGGCCCGTCTTGTAATCAACACCGGAAAACGTCTCGCCCACATCAAAGGCTTCACCGTGACGGTTGAAATTTCTGTGGTCGTCGGCAGCGAAAGTCGAATTCAGATTGAACTTGCCGGTCAGCAGGCCGCTCGCGAGCGGCACGCGCGCCAGGATGCCTACCTGCTTTCGTTTCGCTTCGGCGAAGAAGCGCTCCGCCGGGCGTTGCCGAAAACAATTGAAAATGATCTGCACGCTTTGGACGTTCGGGTGTTGGACGGCAGTGAGCGCTTCCTCAACCTTTTCCACGCTGACGCCGTAATATCGAATTTTGCCGGCTCGCACTAAATCGTCGAGAATTCCGAAGACTGCATCGTGTTCATAGAGCGCGGTGGGCGGACAGTGCAGTTGCAGCAGATCGAGCGAATCGGTCTCTAGATTGCGCAGGCTATCTTCGATCCACTTTGTGAGATTCTCGCGGCTGTAACCCGCCTCGCTTTGCTTGGGAAGTCGGCGTCCTGCTTTAGTCGCGACGATGATTTCTTCTTTGCGCTGTTTTTTCAGCTGTGCGATCAGTCGTTCGCTGCGTCCGTCACCGTAAACATCCGCGGTATCTATAAAATTCACGCCGCAATCGATCGCCGCATTCAACGCCGCCAGGGAATCCTGGTCCGACACCTGGCCCCACGCGCTGCCGATGGCCCAAGCCCCAAAACTGACATCCGAAACTTGCCAGCCCGTACGGCCCAATGGACGATAGCGCATTGATCTGTCACCTCCCGCGATGTAATGACAAGGTTGCAATGATAACCCGTCAAGCGAACATGAGAAGAACGGAGATTTTAGCAAAGGAGCGCATTTCGATAGCATAGACGGGCGCGTTTAAACGAACTCGGGCGGAAACGTTAGCGAACTCAGCAGGATTCGGCGAGGATTCAAAGAAAGATCGTGAGATGGATGGGGTGAGCGATGGGATTTGAACCCACGACCCTCGGTGCCACAGACCGATGCTCTACCAGCTGAGCTACGCTCACCACCGCTTGATTGTAAACAGTTTAACACTACGCTGCTTGTTTGCAATCGGCTGCAATGTTTGCAATCGAAGGCAATTTGGCGATTTCATTCGCGTGGAATTCTGGTCTGGCGTGAGTGTACCGCGCAACCATTTTGTCACTACCATGACCAATCCACAGTCGGATTATCGGAAGCGGGACGTTGTTCTCAACCAAAAACGACACTCGCCCATGCCGGAAAGCGTGCAACCCGCATTTTGGTATTCCTAGCTCTTTCAGCAAGGGATGCAGGTGGCGCTTTAACACGTTGTTCTCCCGCAGTGGGTTTCCGTTCCTGGCTTGGAACACAGTCCCTATTCTGCGCTGGCCGATCTGTTCTTTTAGAAAACGAACAACGTCAGCATCAATGCCAACTTTACGAACGGCATTTCGTGTCTTGGGTGTCTGTTCGCTGCCTTCCCAAGATGAACGCCTGATGCTGACAATTGCCCTGTCTAAGTCAACATCTTCGATTCTGAGTCCGCACAACTCGCCTGATCGCATTCCCGTACCAGCTGCCGTGGCGTAGAACGCCCGCATCTGCGCGTCCTGAGCCTTGGCAACGATAGTGGACATTTGCTGAGGCGTGAAGCACGGTGCTTCGTCATTCGAGTTTACTTTGACTTGGGACGGATACTTTATTGCCTTCCCGAAGTCTTTCCCCGTGACGGAGCGCAGAGTGTTCACGAAGTTCCGTAAGGTGTTGTGAGACAGACCTTCATTCCTTGCCCACGTTCGCACGGCGCTGTTGACTTCATCAGCTGTGATTTCCTGAAGCGACATTTTTCCGAAGTGCGGGCACAGGTACTTTCGAAGGTGATACTCGTTTGACCTACGGGTTGACGGTTTCAGGTCTTGCAGACGGCCAGCTTCATAGTTGTCTGCTGCCTGCTGGAACGTAAGAACGAGAGTCCGCGAACGCTCAAGGTGCTCTTGGGTGTTGATGCCAAGCTTTGTGATGTGATCTTGGAGCATTCGCCTTGCTTCACTCTTCGTCAGTATTTTCAAAGGTCCAAGAGTCACGGACTTCCGATTCCGCTTTTCTTGGCCGTTCACATCTTCCAACCATTGGCCAATCCAGTTGTCCCTGAAGCGATAGACAGTTCCAGCTTGGCCCGGACGCGCTGACATGGATTTGATTCTCCTTGCCCGCTGTCCACAACGCTGAGGCAGGATGGTAGCATCGCCGGTCAAGGATATTAAATTTTCTTTGAGATGTACCAGTTTTTCAGGCACACGAAATCCTTTAATGGATTTCGGGTCCCGCCAACGGTTGGCTGGCTTAAGGGATTGACCGAGGATAGGTCCTGGCTGTGGAAATTCGGACTCTACTTCACGAAGGCAACCAGGTGCTTCGCTGTCCTTCCAGTGAGATCATTATACCACGGTCGTGCAAGCGGTTGACGTGCTACGCCAGTCCGGGTAAGGTGTAGCCTATGGCGAAACAGAAGGAAACCCCGCATCGCGTTATCGCATTTCTCACTGACAAGCAAATGGAAACCCTCAAGAAGATTTCGGCCGCGCACTACGACGCGCCGATCTCCGCTTTGGTGCGTCAGGCCGTCGACGAATTTTGCCAGAAGAATCGCAAAGCCTAACCCCGCGGTACCAACCCTAAAACGTCTTAAAAATATCGCGTCCAGAAGCCCCAGGACGCACGCATTCGCGTGCCCTTGGCTTACGCCTTGTCCAACGTCAGCGCCGAAGTGTTCCACTGAGTAGACCGAAAGTACCACTGCACACTAGTACGTCAATGTAGAGTCAACATTGACGTGAAAATGTGTGTCGCTTCCGTTTCCTAATTGACATACATACGTTTTCGGCGTAGCATAACGCCAGGTTCAAATGAGGTGAGCTAATGGCGAAACATTCCAGGGCAAAAAGTCAGAATGGCGAAGCTGTGTCCAGTGATAACCAGGTCCCAAAAAAAACTAAGCTTGAACTTGCCGAGGAACGGGCAGCAAAGCAGATTGAGGAGGATTCAAAAGCCTTCGTTGCTGCTATGGCGTCCAGCCGGGAGTATGAACCTATTAAGGTCCTCTCAGCCGATGAACTAAATGCCAAGTACGGCCACATTTGCGATGCAGCCGACGATGGCCCGGAGGCTATCGAGAAACCAAAACGGGAGCGCCGGGAACGTCAGCACATACCATCCTGGGAAATTCGTGGCGTCCGTTTTGATATTGACTTGGAAATCCCGGATGACCTGGGGTTTGAGCACGTCATCCCGGAGATAAAAGAAGAGTTACACATCGCTCAGAGTACCTATAAAGTAACGTGGATGGCTAGGGGTGTGAGACGTGAGACTCCGATGCTCATTCAAGCTTACTCGTTTTGGAATGCCGAGGTACGGGCAGCACGAAAATTTATGGCTGACGTTCTGGATAAGCCTTGGAAGTCAACTTTTAAGATTCTCTGTATCCAGAAAGATGATGACTTCTACTCGGTTTGGCAAGGTCCAGTCCAAGACGTTAAACGTCGAGTACTACCGAATCAGAGAATTTTTGTACGTAGGCTGATGAAAGCTTGGCTAGGCCATCAGCTTCCTAGCAGTAGCCGACTGACCCGGTAGCACGATCACCGGCACAACGGCAAGCAAAGGTGGACACATGACTACAGCAACCGAAACGAAAGTATTACGGAACGGATTCACAGCGGAGGCAACACGGCAGAACAAGTTAAACAAGCGCAGAATCCGGCGCGACCTTGCGGCCAAAGTTGAAAAGGCGCTGGCCGAAGCGGACAGGCTTCTTGACGCCTTGACCGACTTTACGACTGTAAAAGTAGGCGGCGGCGTTGATGAGGCGTTTTCCGGCGCATTTTATCACCTAGCGGAAGTCCGGCGACTAGCGAAACGCCTTCGAAAAGCGGCGTAGGGCAGCAAGCGCGACGGCCGCAAATTGCACTCGCGGCCGCGTGCGGTTTCGAGACTCCAACGGAGGTAACACAGATGGCACAGCAAAATAAACTGACTCCCGCATCACTTGAAAATGCGGCAAGGAATAGATTCCAAATTATCGGCGCGGCGTTTTCATCTTTGGCAAATGAAAAGGGTGATGACCCCGCGGCTGAAGAGGTGTTGCGAATCCAAAGTGGCTTAGCCGATGCGTTAGATGCGCTGGTTACGCGCGTGCCGGGGACAAAAGACGTTGACCCGCGCGCGGCCATTGTCGCGCTGTATCGCCTTGCTGATGGCTTCGCGGCGTCCGCGGTTGACTACATCGGACCCGCGTTAATGACAGCATCAGGCAATCGGGTCCAGTAGGGCAGCAAAGAGCGCACGGCCGCGGCGCGGAACGCGGCACACCGGAGGTAACACAATGCAACGGATGACAGCTGAAGAAATTCGCTTTTGGGGTGTGGACCAGGGCAAAGCGCCGGAACAAATCGAGGCGTACCTGGACCAGATCGCCTGGGCGACGTATCGGGATGCGGAAGTAACGGACCCGGTAACAGACACCCGCTATTTTCCGACGCGGGAAGGAATCGCCGGGGATTTTGATTTTCATTTCATTGGTTCTACCGGCAGTGTCGCGCCAGGAAGCGGCACACAATCGGAGGCAACGAAATTGAGCGATAACAACGAACAGGCCGGACTAAAGGAATACGCGGAGAAATTTCCCGGACGCATGACGCCGCAACAAATCGCGGGTGAAGCGACTGCGCGGTGTTGGAAAGGTAAGGCGTTTGGGAAACGCATGGCGAAGGCGGCGCTGGAAGCCATCGCGTTGTGTCCCGAAGCGTACCCGCTGGATTCTAGCGAATTGTCAGCGTGGTACAGACGGCGCTAGCTGGCTGACGGCCAGCGGCAACGCCGGGAAGTTGCCGCACGCATCACAAAATCCAAATCGAGGTGAATCATGGAAAGAAAATCAGTAGGGGCTATGCAAGGTGTCAAGCGTCAACTTTTGACCGTCACTGTAGAGAATGTCTTTGGCGTGGTGTGTAAGTATCACGCGGAATTCTTTGACCCGCGGACAGGAGCTATTGACTATGACTTCGAAGAAACGATGCAAGGACGCGGACTGTCTAGCACGCGGAAATTCCTGGAACACCTTTTTGAAACATTCGAGGACATGAAGGCCGCGGAAGTGGGCGCAACTTTCCCACGAAAACGGCAGATCGCCGCGGACATTGACGAATGTTTAGACGCCGCGGACAAGGCTTTGCATCCCAACGCGAAGATTTCAGGGCGTCAGCTGAAGCAAGTACGCGAACAGCTAGACAAGGAATCGAGGAATTAGCGCAGCTGACGGCGCGGAACGTCAGCAAACCGCGGTGCCTCGAAACATCGTTTGACGGGTATGGTAAAATCGTAGCAAGCAGGTTAGGTCCATCGGCAGTAACTCTCAAAAACAAATTTTTCCGGCGTGCCAATCACCGGGTAAAGCCTCGCGCAAGTGGCACCTGATCGCCGGGAAGATCGGGAAATGGAGAGGTGAGAAATGGAACCGACAGAGCAGTACAAGATTTCGCAGCTGGCTGCGACTATCTACGCGGGAAGAATTTCAGGTGGTGTTGACTCAACGGACCAGGCAGGACGTGAAACTATAGCGACATCCGTTGACGAAGCTTTTACGCTATTTCATCTAGTTGGGGATTGCCTCACAAAAAAGGCCGAAAGCTTCTAAACCTGTCCAAGTAACTTGCCCGAAACCATCGGGCTAATCCTGGGACTCGATATTCCAGGTGCCACGAACTATACCCCGGACGCGCCGGTGATGTTCATGTGGATGGTAAAGCAGCAAAAGAGGTGCCATCCAATGAGCACAGCGCAGCAACGTCAAGAATTGGAACAGCTAAAGAGAAGTGTCGGCCGCGGACCATTTGACGCGCGCGTGAAATTCACGGCCGACTATTGCGCGTGCCCATTTCACCAGTCCGAAACTCAAAAGTCCATGCACCTCGAAAAGAAGTCTGACGGCGCATACATCGCAACTTGCTTTTCAGAATGTGCGAAGTCCTGGAACACTATAGATTTTGTCATGGCGTTCGACAAGCTAGATTTCCGCGGCGCTTTGGACAAGCTGCGCGGCAAATCCGCAACGGATGTTCCGGGCCAAACTACAACTGGTGAAAAACTGAAACCAAAACGGATGACAGAAGCGGAATGGCAAAAATGGGGAAGGCCAGTCACGCCGGATGACATCACACAATTCGCAGCCAGCCGCAAAGACTACACAGCATCTTTTGAAACGTGGCGAAACCTAGACTGCCGCGTAAAGGATGGCTGGATTGGATTCCCGTACAAGTACACAGATCGGGACAACGAAATCGCTTTTGACCTTATTAAGAAACGTCCGCTAGATCGCAAAGATTTTGACATGGAAAATGCAGCGGCGACGAACGGCCTATTCAACCTGGACTCTGTGAACATCCTGGAAGGCGGAGACGCCTTTGTGTTGGAAGGTGAACCTGACGTTTGCACCATGATAGATGCTGGATACACAACATCCGTAAGTCCTACGACTGGTGGCCAGAAGAAATTTTCCGCCTACGCCATTTCCACGCTATCGTGCGCAACGCGAATTTTCCTGATTGGTGATCAGGCCGTGGGCGACGAAACTACAGGTCCGAAGTGCATGGACACGCTGCAAAAACTCTTGCCGTTGTACAAGACGTATCGCGTCCGATTTGATGATGCGAAAGACGTTTCCGAATTACGGCGCAAGTGTGGAAACGTGGAAAATTTGCGCGCCAGGATTCAGGAGTTAATCGAGGATTCGCTAGAGCCTTGGGTGTCGAAAAATATCCCTAACGTCTGTGACCTTTCAACTGATGACGTGAAGTGGACCGTTGACCGCATGTTTCCGTATGGTGGACTCTCAATCGTTTGTGGAAAGCAAGGCGCGATGAAATCACTTTCGGCGCTTTTCTTCGCTGACGCGGCAACGAAAAACGGGGAACGTTCATTCCTGGGGCGTGCGATTCTCGAAAAGACTCCGATTCTCTACATTGATCGTGAGAATTCGGAAGGTGAAGCTGGACGGCGTGCAAAAAAGATTGGAATTTTGGCAGAACAGGGAATCCACTATTGGGGCGATTGGATGCACCGCGAACCTACACCGAAACCTGATGACGTTCGCCTATTCGAATTCGCGGAACGGTCAAAAGGTCTGATCGTTTTCGATTCACTTCAGGACTGGTATGACGGCCGGAACGAAAACAGCAACACGGACATGATGGAATTGATGCGCCAGTTTCAGAAGCTAGCCAGGGTAGGCGCTGGAGTCCTTGTTTTGCACCATGACTCGAAATTTGGCGAGGAAGGCTACCGCGGCGCAACTTCCATCACGGCAGTACCGGAAATGTGCTTCTCAGCCAAAAAGAACACAGAGAAGGACCTGATCGAATTGCGGGAAATCCGCTTCCGTTGCACGCAATCATACGAAATAGACTTTCGCGTTAACTTCGCCAATTCGTCAGAACAGCCAGATTGTATAGCGTTCGAACCTGACTACAGCATTGAACTATTGCGCGATCAGTTGACGCATGAAGTCATCAGCGAAAAGAAAGCGGCGAAGCGTTCGAAGTCGGATGCAATGGCAGAAGAAAACAGCAAGATCGTTGCCCTGATCGAACAGGACAGCACAACGAAACCAGGGCAGATTGCTACCGAAGTCGGCCACGAAAACGACAATTCCGGCCGTCTTTATGTTACGCGCCGCGCCAAAATGTGCGGGTATGAATGGGGTACAAACAGCCAAGGCAACCGCGCTTGGCAAGCAATCGTCAAGCTGGACCTATCGCAGAAATCAGCCACAGATGACTCCAAAATCTACTGAAAATCAATCAACACATTTTGAAAACACAATGTGTTTCCCCTCAACAAATGTGTTTTTAGGACACTAGAAAACAACACAACACACTCACCCCGGTAGGAAACCGGGGTGTGTTGTGTTTGTTTGCTGTCCCACTTTTTGTGTTTTGTGTTTGTGTTTCCCGGAAGAAACCCACAGCAACCCCAGGCAAAATCCAAGGCCAGATCGCTACACCCCTATGGGCGATATTTTTCCTAGAGGCAAGGCTTCGAATACCGTCCCGTAAGCTTTTTACACGCGAACGTCTTTCCCGTTCGATTCGGCGCCGGTTCATTCACATTGCCAGGTCATTCCAAGGCGCCGCGATGCCTTTCCCTGGGGGATCGGCCAGCATTGCAGGGGTATTCCCCGGCCAGGAAAACCGGGTCCAGGCACGCCCACGCAGCGTGCCAATTTCCCCAGGGAACCGCAGTTCCGTGCCGTACTAGGACTTCACTTGTCCGATTAGCGCTGCGGCTCAGATGGTCGATGCAACACTGGGAGTTTACCCAGGAGTTTGAATCCGAATGTTTTCTGGATCATGATTCAAGCGCAGCGAGACATGGTGAGCTGCGCTTGCGAACAACTAGACAGGTCGGTGCCTCGCGGAAAGTATTGCCGCAGGAGCAGATTGGTGTTTTCGTTGGTGCCGCGTTGCCAGGGACTTTGTGGATCGCAGAAGTAGACTTGCACCTTCGTGGCTACCGTAAACTCTTTGTGCTTGGCCATCTCCAGTCCGCGATCCCAGGTCAGCGAACGTTTTAGCGAAGCAGGGAGTTTGCGAACATGTTGCGTTAAAGCAGCAACCACAGCTTCCGTTTCTTTGCTCGGCACCTTGATCAGCATGCAAAGCGTGAATGACGTTCCACGAAGTCGCAATATAACTGTTCTTTCCACCGGCCAGCAGATCGCCTTCCCAATGACCAGGAATCGCTCGGTCTGCCACTTCCGCAGGCCTTTGGCGGATCGAGATGGCATCGACGATCTGCCCGCGGGACTGTCCATGCTCGCTGGAATGACGCGAGCGGCGCATGCGCCGCTTCGACCGCAGATAGTCCATCAGCTCTTTTTTGAATGCGCCCCGAGCTGAATGGAATAGGCTACGGTAAATCGTTTCGTGGGACACGTGCAGGCTCTCGTCGTTGGGATACTGGTTCTTCAGCCACCCGGAAATCTGCTCGGGCGACCAGTCCAGGATCAGTTTACTCGCAACGATGTTCTGCAACTTGCGGTTGACACCCAGCAGACACTTCTTCGGCCGCAAGGCCGAAACCCAAGCTTTCTGATCGGCATCCTGGGCACGATAGGCAGGACGGCCAGCATGGCGAGCGACCTCGTGGCACACGGAGGAGGCCGCTCGGTCCAGACCTCGTGCGTATCTCGCAAATCGAGGAAGTCAGTGATTCGAAATCTCCTCGCACGTGGCCATGGTCGATTCCAAATCGGCACGTGCAGCGAGAGCGATTCGTCGCGATCTTCGGTATCAGACGCGACGGCGCGGGAATGCAGCTTTACTGATTATCCGACGGTCTATGCAGGCTCTAGATGAGCGTTAATTGGCATGGCGTGCGCGATGAACTGGTATGTGGACGTGAATGAGTCGACTTCCATTGGTCGTAGGCGGAGCCTGCGTGTGGACCTTCGGTCCTCAAACTATGTTGACATTTAGGGCTCGCTACCAATATCGACGAATACCCGCAGTGCACAAAACTCCGGTCGCCCTTCCAGATTTGTCGGTTTCAAGCGTTGCGCACAAAACAGTCGCCTATTTCGGGTATGAATTCGAGCTTCCCTGGGACGATGTCGATGAGCAGAAAAGTAGAACGGCTGCAACAGTTCACGTTCACATGACCGCCTTCCATTCCGGAAACGCGTTGTGGTTTTCGACATTTCCGGCGCGGGATTTTGTGAAGAACGTCGTTGAAAAGACAAACTTAACTCCAGAGCAGTTTCGCCAGGTCTATGGAGATGAGGCTTTTGAGTCCGACTTGGGCTTCGTGCGAACCATGCTTCAGATTACGCCGCGGGACATGAGCCCTTTCATGTCTAAAAAAGAGGCGGGAGCTTCCACCGCGCTGCTTCTAATCAAGGCGATTACTGTTCCCGAGGCGGATTCGGGAATTTTTTCGATTCGCACGGCGGACTTCCAAGGATTCCAATTCGGAAATCCGCAAAGTCGGCCGTCTCGGATTCGTGAGGACTAAAACGCGGGTGACGGCGGAATCGAGTTCATATTCTTCCAGGGACGTGAAACGTCTGCGAATGTGTCTCAAGGGGAAATCAATCGCATTCTCCAAAGTGTGCGAAAGACTTACTCGCTGCGGCACTTAGGAAGCGACTTCAGAACCGCACTAAGTCCTGGTTAGTCGCGTAACCGGACATTTAAAGTAGCGCTTCGCTTCTTCGGTCACCGGCGCGATGCGCGCGCAGATTGCCAGTTAGCGAACCCCAAGCGCCGCCGCGTGCGTCCTGGGCGTCCCTAGCCCGAAATTTCCAGCCTGGTTTTGACCCCAGCCTATTAGATTTGCTCCAAACACCCCGTAACAGCGGTTGGACTCTACAGGACCCGTGCGCCTCCGCACAAGGTCATCCGAAAAAAAAATACTGGAGACAGTATGCCACGCCCCGCAAAGAGCGCCGCAGATCATTGGCGCGATGGAACGGTTTCGCAAGTCGGCCGCGAGAAACCAGTCAAGCGGGTAGCCTCCGAATTCGAAGCGGGGCGCCCGAAATTCCCAAAGCATCTTTCGAAGGATGCACGCCGCGAGTACAAGAGGATTTGCACGTTTTTGTCCGCACGCCGGACCCTTAGCGAAGCGGACTACTATTCGATTTCTCTTCTGTCCGAAATTTACGCCCGATGGATTGCCGCGAAGGAATCCCTGGGCGTGGATTTCATCGTCAGCGTCACGATCACAGACAAAAAGGGAAATACGTCAACGATTGAACGGGAAAATCCGCTGGTCACAATTTGCGGGGACTGTGAAGCACGCATCTTGTCTCTGTCAAAGGCGCTTGGCCTGACACCGGCTGACCGTGATCGCGTCAAGGTCCTCCGCATCGGACTGGACGAAGAGACTGTTATTCGAGGTTCAATGGCCGCGCTAAACCCTGAATTGTACGTTGTGAAACCGCAACCCAAGATCGACCCGGCCGAAATGCTGGCTGACGATGAACCCGAGGTGCAATCGTGATTTTAGCCTGGGCGCGACTTTGCGAAGCGTGCGGCATCCCAACGCGCAACCTGAATCCGATGGAGGTTTTCACGCTTTCGGAGCGACTCATCCGGGACGATGTTCTGTTTTCGAAGGTGCTGGAAGCACACGACAAGAACGATTCGATCATCCGGCGTGGCGAACGCGAAAAAGCGATTGCCAGGATGACCGCGGCGGAACGCGCGGACCTTCGGGACCGTGTACTAGGCATCCGACAAATGGGGAAGAACGAAGGAAGGTAGAGACATGGACCGCAACGGATTTATTTCTGAAATGGACTTGGAAATCTCGGCGCGCGTTGCGTGGATGATTGACGGCGACAAACGTGCGCTGGTTTTGCCGCAAGCTTCGGCGTGGCCGTTCCCGCGTGGCTTTTCGTTTCTCGAAACAAGGCCCGGCCAGGACCGTGGCATCGCGTTTTGGTGCCCGGTGTGCAAGCTGATGGTGTCTCCGTCCAGCGATTCAGTTTTCCATTGTGGCAAGCGTGAAAGTTTGCCTACAAGTTTCGCGGGACGCCTGGAATTGCCGGTACACATCCTGGGTTCTGGCAGAACCTACGGGGAAAATTCGGAAGTAGCAACGCGCGTGGGACAGCTTCCGCAAAAACAAGTTTTGCAGCAATCAACGCGAGGTGACGCATGGGAAGGCCAGTCATTTTGGACAAGGATTCGAAGATCGTTGCAAATGTTTTCGGGTGTCCTGAAATCGCGCCAGGACTAAACAAAGGCCGCGACGGCCAGGTTTTGCAATCGTCTACGGGGAAATTTCCGCAACCGCTTGCGGATAACGTGCCCACGCCGGGGATGATCGAAGCCAACCGCATCGTGAGACTAAAGCACGCACAATTTCCGCGGCGCTAAAAGTTTTGACGCAATCGGCGTAATTGCAAGTACCGCGAGGGTACGGCCACGGCCTAGTGAACCTTGTCCCGGACACGGGACGCCCGTTTAGGTCAACCGACAGGGAAACCAGATGGTGCAACGGCCAATCTTTTGCAGTTACGAATTGCGTTAAGTGGGGCGTTCGTGCCATCGCACGCCCCAAAATTTTCGAGGTGAAAAGTGGAGCGAGTCAGCATTTCGGAAAAGATCAACGTCATCATGCACACGCCGAGGAATGGCTGGCAATCCTATGATGTCATCAGCTACAAAAAGTTATGGGCGTGTGGCTACTTCGATTCTAACCGCGAAACACAAGCGGAAGTTTTGGAGCGTATTAAATTTCAACATCATGCGAGGTGATGACGATGCACTTAGGAAACCACGCTGGAACGCATCATGCCGCGGACCAGTTGAAGAAAAGATACAAATTGACGCTGCCGCTGGAAAGACTTTTGCAAGAAATTTACGAAGGCCGCGGCGTAGAACAGCTGTGCGATGTTCCCGGCCGCAGAATTTTTGACGTTGTGCTTCCTGAATACGAAGCGAGCCACATCCGCGTTGTGGTGGGCGAAGAATTGCATCGGAATAGATTTTTTGTGGTGTCTGTACTTCCTCCGAAGTGGACGCGTGAAATGATTGTGGAGCAAGAGGAAGCACACCGAAAATCGAACCCGCAATTTGTGGAAGCTTGTGGCACGCGAAATCGGAATCACTGGAAACAATTTCTCCGCGCGAACGGTGACGCGGACGAAAACGATCTGGAGGCTTAACGTCATGGAACATTTTGCTTGTCCGTCCACAGTAGCCGAAGAGAAGCGCGGAATTCTTGGCGAAGATCGCGCACGCGGCTGGAAGGAAATTCCGGCTGACGCTCCGGCCTGGGTGAAGGCACGCATCACGGAAATTCGCACGGCAATGCTGGCCGGGAAAGAGTATCAGGCAGATCGGATGCCGGAAATTGAGCGCCGCGAACTAGAGGAATGGAAAGGTGACGCTATCTGCGAACTAGGTTTGCTTTCGTTTGGCCGGGAGGTGTAACCGTGGCGCTTGATAACGACACAAAAACCGCACTGGTAGAACAGTACGAAGAATTTGTCCAGCAAATGAAGGACCTGGGACCTTTTACGTTTGCCAATCTTCACGAAGCCAATCGCTTGCGGGATGCGATTCAAGCAATCGCCGCGCAGTTGGCCGACGATCAGGCCGGAGGCGAATGACAATGGCTTTTTCCTATTTGGGAATCCGGCCGGACCAGTTGAAAAGTCAACGCGCGCAAGGCGGTGAAAACGATGAACTGGAAGGCGATATAGACCGCGTGGAACGTGCGATGAAAGTTGCGGAAGAAATTTCGAAACCGTCCGGCGCTTATCCCGGCCATTTGCGCGGCCAGTTTGATAGGCGTTTGACTGACGAACAGTGGCAAAAAGAAGCACAGGAAAAGCTAGCCGCTTTGCAGTCCTGACATCGAATCCATAAAACAAGTTTTTCCGTTTCTGACATCGCAAGAGGCGATGCGCGGAAAGTTGTGTCCCTGGGACGCCCGACATGGCGACATGGGATTGCAGTATCGGTGAAAAGATGTCTACCAATCACAATGAAGTAAAAGCTTTGATCGAGCAACGCGCAGCGGCGCACGCCGTTTCGATTCGCGCGATCACGGCCAATGATCGCACTACGTTTGACTCCGCAATGGCGGAAGTCAAGCGCTTGGGCGACAAAATTCGAGACATGGAAGGCAAAGGCCGCAACGATTTCAGCACGCGCGGTTCCGTTGACAGCAAGCACGAATTTGCTTTCCACAAGTACATCCGGGCTGGCCGCGAGGAATTGAACGATGCGGAACGCCGGACGCTGGAACGCCGGGACGTTAACGAAGGCGCTCCAATGTTGACGCACATCGGCACGTATTCCAGCCTGGGTTATTTGGTGCCCACTGGTTTCACGGCCAAGATCGAGGACGCCACGAAATATTATTGTCCGATGCTGGACAGTGACATTTCCGGCGTGCAAGTCATCACCACGGAAACCGGCCAAGCTTTGCCGATGCCTACCAGCAACGATACGTCGCAAGTTGCTACCATCGTCGGGGAAGCACAGCCGGTCAACGAAGAGGACATCACCGCGAGTCAGGTTGATTTCGCGGCGTACAAATTCTCTTCGGGAATCGTCAAGGCCAGCGTGGAATTGCTACAGGATTCCGGCGTGGACATTGAGGCGTGGCTTTCAGATCGCTTCGGCGTTCGCTTCGGCCGCGGGATAGAAGCCTATCTCACGACTGGAAACGGAACCAATCAGCCTACCGGACTGGTCACTGCAATTGAGGCATCCGGCGTGCAACAAATTGTTTCCGTGGGTTCGTCCGCTAACGATGGCGTGGGCGCGGCGAATAACACGATTGGCTGGTACGACCTGGTGAACCTGGAACACGGCGTTGACCCAAGCTACCGGCGCAATGCCCGGTACATGCTTCACGATCTAACGCTGGCGTCTATTCAGAAGTTGCTTGACAAGTACGGCCGTCCGATTTGGACGCCCGGAATTTCGGAAAATGTTCCCGACAAAATCAACGGTTACGCTTACGTGGTCAATCAGTCAATGGCCGCGATTGGTTCCGGCGTTTCTGGCGGGGACGTGACGATGCTTTTCGGGGATTTCTCGAAATACATCGTGCGCCAGGTCAAAGGTCTGTACGTGAAACGTCTGGACGAATTGTTTGCCACGTCTGGACAAGTTGGTTTCATCAGCTTTGCCCGGTTGGACGCGAACCTGCTTGACGCGGGAACCCATCCAATCAACATGCTGGTCCAGCACTCCTAACCGGAGTTGCTGTACAGCTTAACTGGAACGGGGTTCGCGTTGGGCGAACCCCTTTTCATTTCCGAGGTGAAAAATGATTGCAGCAACCGAAAAGCGGCAGTTGACACCCGAAGAATTCCGCGCACAGCATCCCGCCTTGCGTTTTGACCCCTGGCAATTTGATAGTCGGAAATCACTGGCGCGCAATCTAGGCGCAATCGGTCCTGGCCGCATGACTGATACCATGCAAATTTTCCGCGTGGCCGTACAGCGGCCGGAACGCTACCGCGCAGCGTGGGCACAGAACGAATCACAATTCCAAAAAGTTATCCTGACTCGCGCCGCGCAATGGTGCTGCGGCAAAGCGGCAACATCGGCTGACCTTACACAAATGCGGGATTTGTGCGCTGCCAAACTTCGCCGGTTAAAAGCGGAGACGCCGAAAAATGTGGCGCGCAGATCGTCGCTGGAAAAAGAAATTTCCGTTCTGGACCGCTTCGGCGGGTATCTGCAACTGATTTCCATGATCGCTTGGAAATCCTACCGCCAGGGCTTACCCGGCAATCAGATCGCGGAAGAAATGGAAGTGTCCGCTTTCTTCGTGCGGACGCATCTATGCCGCTTGAACGCCGTGGCCGCGAAATTGGGATTTCCTACCACGCCGGTTTTTCATCATTCAAAGGGCGTGCCGCGAAAGCACAGCGTCCTAGAAAAGAAACGCAAGACAATGGGCTGCACCGTCCCGGACCAGCCGGAACCTTTGCGCTACACGGCCGCGGTACACGCGGACGTTTTGAAATGCCGCGGCCTGAAATGGACCTGGATTGAAATCGCAGCCAGGTGGCGCACCACGCCGAAGCTACTTTTGGCCGCGTATCGCAACGGCCAGGACGGGAAATTTGCCGCAGATCGGCGGCGTCGTCCCTGGTACACGCCGGGGATTCATGCCGAAGTAATTCAGCTTCGCAAGGAAGGGCACAGCTGGCCGCGAATAGCGAAGGCGTTTCACAAGTCAGTTGCAAACGTGCTTCATTTTGCGTACTACGTGCATCCTGACTGGCCGCGCGTGCCACGCATCCGGTCAGCGTACACGGCGGATCAGCACGCTTTCATCATTCAGCTGCGCCTAGCGGGTACGTCCTGGCACGACATCGGCCGGTGGTATGGCGTGAAGCACATTTACACCTCGGCGCGGTATCACGCGGGAATTTTTGGACCGTTGCCAAAGGTGAAACGTGGGCGAATATAAGATCGTTCGTCCCGTACAGCCAGGGGACACGGAAGGCGAACCCGCTGCATGGCCGCGTACAGAAAAGAAAAATTGCAAGCGTGAAACCGCGGCACAGAAAGCGGCGCGGAAATTGGACGCCACGCGAAAACTGGCCGCGGGTGAGATCACAGCGGCCGAAGCGTGGCGACTTTATAAGGGTGAGTAAGAGTGGAGAACATCATCCCTGATCGGCCTTGAGGAATACAGCCTAATTGTCGGGGAGTGTAATGGTGGCGCGGCAGTACGTTGCTGGGTGATGCTCTAAATCTGTGTTGATAATGGTGGGGCGCGTATGAGTTGCTTCGGAGTGTTTGCGGCGGATGCGCGTCATGGGCTTTTCTCCCTTTTCTTTCTGCCGGAGAAGCCCTACAATCAAGTCCTCAGGTCTGAGTGCGGGCTTCGTCCGCGCTTGGATTTTGCCCGTTGGTAGTTAGCCGCTACTGGCGGGGTGTTTCTGGGTTGGGGCGACCGGAGGGATTGGCTACCCTCAACCTTTCGGACACCAACCGATTGCTCTGCATTGAGCTACGGTCGCCATTGAAAAAGCAAAAGGCCCGTCGCGCTAACGGCGGGCCTTTTGCTTTATTTGCGTTTCCTCTTGCTTTTCTCACGATTAGGCGAGTGGGCAAAGAGGCTCATAGTCCCTGGTACGGTCTCAAGAGCCTGCTGCATTGCCTCAACAATGAACCCTTTCAGGCTCATTCCACGCCATGCAGCATAAGCCTTTGCACGCCGCACCAAGTCCTCTGGCATATCTCGCAGATTTACCGTTTTTGTTTCCATGATACGAATGTATCATGGGATACAGGTGTAGTCAATGTATTTTTACAGTGTTTCCCAGTTGACATGTCGGTGTCCGAGGCGCTAATTTACGCATCCAATATGACGATGGCAGCGTCTAAGATGGTCATGAGGTCCAATACAATGAAACCAGAAGAGTACGCTCGAATGCTGGCAGAAGCCCCTCGCGATAAGTGGATTGCTATGTCCGAAGATGAATCGCGGATTGTTGGTGTTGGGGACACAATGGAAGAGGCTGCATCGAAAGCCCAAGAACACGGCGTCGCAGACCCTGTACTGACCCTTACGCCGAATGAATGGACTCCACTGATTTTGTCGGAGGCCTAGACCTTGCCCTTGCGCATCCGCTATAGACCATATCCGCAAACTGAGACTACGGTTTTTCCTGACGTAAAGTTTAACTGGGCGCCCATTATCCCTGTGCGAATCGTCGACCAGAAGTTGCAGGTTAAAACGAACCAATTTTTGGCGGTCGTGGATACGGGTTCAGACAATTGCTTTTTTCACGCCGACGCTCTCAAGCCATTCAAGATAAAATTGGAGGATGGTATTAAGGGCCGAAACCTTGGAGGAGTCGGCAAGCAAATATCAATTCCGGTGTATTATCATGACGTTAGGATTTTGTTTGCGCTTGACCACGTTATCAGTGTTCGGGCCGGATTCAGTGAGGAATTGGCTGTTGCTGGAATTTTAGGCCGTAATGGGTTCTTTGACAAGTATTCCGTAACTTTTGACCACACTGACGAGCCTCCGTGTATGACCCTCGAAAGAATCGTGCGCAAGAATCTGAACTAGCAACACGTAGAGCAACACCCCTTGCTGAACATGCCCTTTAATGGTTCTCAAGAAGCAGAAACGCGGCTACGAGAACCAGCCAAGCTGACAACTCAGGAAGTTCGTGACTTGTTCCCGTACATGAATCAACTGAGCATCACTGGCGAGAGGCGGTTGACCGCTGAGCTTGCTCTTCAGAACATCGAAGCAGTTCAGCAATTCGAAGTCAGCAGCAGCAGATTGACGAAGTGGCTGGTGTGGCTCACCGTCGCACTGGTCGTTCTCACCGTGGTAATCACCTTCTTCACCATCGTTCTCGCCCGGAAATCTGATCTTGGGAAATGCGTGCAAACCGTTTGCAATCGAAGGGTGCTTTTGAGGCTGTAAATCGGTCTAAGCGTTGTGGATTCAGCAGGACTTCGTATTAGCCACAGACCGATGCTCTACCAGCTGAGCTACGCTCACCACAGAACGGTTTGCATAGTTTACACCATCCAAGGCGGCTCGCAACCGCATCCGTAGCTGCGGCCAAGGGCCCGGTCCTTGCGCTGCTGGGGTTGCCACGCAAAGAACAGGAAACGTTTTCGCCCTCTTGCTACGTCTAAAATGTGACGGAGATGGTCGCTTTGCCGCGTGGCCGGAAAGTACGGCTACAATCGCTGTGTCGCATTGTTATGAAGTCTCACGGGCAGCAGGCAGTATTTGGGGAGCGTTAGATGCGTTTCACGAACCGAGGCATTTCAAATTCAATCTTGGTCATCGCGTTGGCCGCGATTCCCGCGCGGACCTTGTCTGCCCGGCTGGCTCCGTCACACGCAGGCCCGGCTCAAGCGCAGACACAAAGCGCGATCACACAGCAAGTAGGCACGGTGAAAGCGATCAACGGAAACACGCTCACTCTTACCTCCGATGCGGGAGCAGAAGTTGCCGTTACTGTGCAAGACACCACCAAGATCGTGCAGGTCGCTCCCGGCCAAAAAGATTTGAAATCAGCCGTCCCGATTCATCTGACGGACTTGCAACCCGGCGATCGCATTCTGGTACGCAGCCGGACCTCGCCCGACGCGAAGACTGCCGCAGCCGTCGGCATCATTGCCATGAAAGCCACGGACGTCGCGGCGAAACAATCGCAGGAGCGCGAAGACTGGCAAAGGCGGGGAATCGGTGGCCTGGTGAGCGCGGTTGATGCAGCCACCGGCACGGTCACAATCTCAACGGGCGCCGGTGGGGCCGTGAAGACCATTGCAATCCACACCACGAAGAGCACGATCTTGCGCCGCTACGCGCCGGACTCGGTGAAATTCGACGATGCGAAGCCCGCTCCGCTCGACCAAATCAAGCCGGGAGATCAGCTTCGCGCGCGCGGTACCAGAAGCGCGGACGGCAACGAATTTCAAGCGGATGAAATTGTTTGGGGAACTTTTCGGAATATCGCGGGAATTATTACTTCGGTGGACCCCAGCGCCAACACCATCACCTTGACGGACCTGATCACGAAAAAGCCAGTCGTCGTGAAGGTTACCGACCAGTCCCAACTGCGCAAACTACCCGACAGAATGGCTCAGTTCATTGCGTTTCGTCTCAAAGGAGCCCCCGGCGGCGCCGGTGCTGCCGCGGGAGCTGCACCAAATTCATCACCCACAGTTGCGCGCGAAGGCGCACCCGGCGCGGCTGAGGGACCTGCGAATGGCGGGCAGCGCGCAGCCGGCACGGGCGGCGGCCGCGCCGACTTTCAACAAATCGTGAATCGGTTGCCCGCAGCCACGCTCAGTGATTTTCAGAAAGGCGAAGCCATCATGGTTGTTTCCACGCAGGGAACCGATTCAGCCGGCGTGACAGCCATCACTTTGCTGGGAGGAGTGGAGCCGATTCTGGCAGCGGCGCCAGCCGGCAATGCGAGCCAAGCGATGATTCTCTCGCCATGGAGTCTTGGCGCGCCAGCCGGAGACGCCGCAGGTGGTACTCAATAACTAACGATTTACGAACCGAGCGCTAAGACCACTCAGGAGATTGGATGAGAACCCGGGGCTTACCACACGCTATACGCATAGCCATAATTGCTGTTCTCGCTGTCATCCTGGCCTCTGTGTCATCCGCGCAAACTTCAGTGGGAACGATCCGCGGTCAAGTCACCGATCCCTCCGCTGCAGCAGTTGTGGGCGCATCCGTCATTGTAACCACTCCAGACGGAAAATCGCTGGCCGCCACTACGAATCGCGACGGCGTCTTCGAATTGAAGGGGCTAGCACCGGGAAAATACACCGTGGAAGTGATCGCCAAGGGTTTTGCGCTGTACAAGAATGAAGCCGTCCAAGTCGCCGCTGGCCAGGTCCAAGATCTCAAAATCTCGCTGACCATCGAAGAGGAGCAGCAGCAGGTTACAGTGACCGAACAGCCGGGCGCCGTGGACGTCAGCCCCACGAATAATGCCGGCTCGATCGTACTCAATGGCGCGGCGCTCGACGCGCTCCCTGACGATCCCGATGAACTGCAGACGGATTTGACCGCGCTCGCGGGGCCGTCCGCGGGACCGAACGGCGGGCAATTTTACATTGACGGTTTCACCGCTGGGCAGCTTCCTCCGAAGTCCGCCATCCGCGAAATTCGCATCAATCAAAATCCATTTTCAGCTGAATACGATAAGGTCGGCTACGGACGCATCGAAGTCTTCACGAAACCAGGCTCGGACAAATGGCATGGGGGCTTTTCGGTAAACGCCAATGATTCGGCGTTCAACTCCAAAAATCCTTTTTTCAACTCCCAAGACGCGGCCGGTACTCCGTATCCTGGATATTATTCAGTGCAGTACAGCGGAAACATCGGCGGGCCGCTCAGCAAGAAGGCGTCATTTTTCTTCACGGAAGATATTCGCGACATCCACGATCTTGGGATCGTGAATGCGCAGATCGTAGACACCACGACTTTTGCTGTGGAACCATATAGTGCCGCGGTCTCCAATCCCCGAACACGTTACAACATAGGCCCGCGTCTGGATTACGCACTGACGAAGAACAACACGCTCACTGTGCGCTATCAGTATTATCGAAATCAAGAAACGAACGAAGGGATCAACGGATTCTCCCTGCCTTCGCAGGGCTACAATTCGCTAGAGACCGAGCAAACCGTGCAAATCGGTGAAACCCAGATTTTTGGCACCAAAGTCGTCAACGAAACGCGCTTTCAGTACCTCCGCGACGAAAGCACTCAAACGCCGAACAGCACCGCGCCCAGCATCATTGTCCCCTTGGCTTTCACGGGTGGCGGCTATAGCGGCGGAGCCGTCAGCGACAACACCAACCAGTACGAATTTCAAAATTACACGTCGGTCCAGTTCACCAAACATTTCCTGAAATTCGGCGTGCGCTTGCGTGGTGCTACCGACGGCAATTACTCCACCGACGGATTCAATGGTACGTATGTGTTCCCGTCGCTAGACGCCTATGTAGCGACGCTACAGGGCACTCCCTCGGCGAACCAATTCACTGTGACGGCGAATCCCTCCAACACCACGCTCGCGGCGAATCCCTTCGTGCATGTCTCCCAGGTTGACGTTGGCTTGTACGTGGAGGACGACTGGCGCGTGCGTCCGAATATTACGCTCAGCTACGGACTGCGATTTGAATCGCAAAACAACATCAACGACCACGCGGATTGGGCGCCGCGCCTGGGCTTTGCGTGGGGACTCGGAGGCGGCGGAACAGCGGCTCCGAAAACTGTTTTGCGCGCTGGTTTCGGTGTTTTCTACGACCGCTTCCTGAGTTCGTACGTGCTGCAACAGGACCGGCTGAGCGGGCTAAATCTGGCGGAATATGTCGTTCCCAGCCCGGACTTTTTCAACCCGAATCCTTCGGCACCGCCGCTTCTTACGCCCACGCCGACGTCGCTGCTCACGGTCTATCAGCCGAATTCCAAGCTGCACGCGCCGTACATTGCGCAAACCGCCGTCAGTCTGGAGAGGCAGATTAATAGGGTCACAAATTTGAGCGTCTCGTACCTAAATTCCGTGGGCAACGATCAATTCCTCACCAACAACATCAACGCGCCCACTAACCTGAACGATTTTTATCCGTATTACTTGAATCCCGCAGCCGCGGTCCGCCCGATTCCGAACGAAAACATTTATGAATATCAATCGAATGCGATCTTTCGCCAAAACCAGCTGTTCGTACAAAGCCGCGTCATGGCCGGTTCGAAAGTGACGCTGTTCGCCTACTACGTGCTGAATTATGCGAAAAGCGACACCTCCGGCGCGAACAGTTTTCCGTCGAATCCGTTCAACATCATGCAGGATTACGGGCGCGCATCGTTCGATGCGCGCAACCGCTTCTTTTTGGGCGGATCCATCGCTCTGCCGTGGGGATTGCGTTTCAGCCCGTTCATGATTGCCAGCTCTGGCTCGCCCTACAACATCACGTTGAGCCAGGATTTGATCGGCAGCTCCCAATTGAACCAGCGGCCGTCGTTTTCAAGTGCGACGGCGGGTGGTCCGATTGTCACAGTTCCTGGATTCGCCACTTACAATACGGTACCGGGTGTGAATGCGGCTCCCATTCCGATTAATGACTTCACGGGCCCCAGCCATTTCACTCTGAACGTGCGGCTGGCGAAGACGTTCAATTTCGGGCCGGAAAATAAAGGTTCAGGCGGCGGGCCCCAACAGGGCGGCATGCATCGCGGCGGTGGCGGGCGAGGCGGCGGCTCGAATCCGTTCGGCGGGGCCGTTATGTTGGGCGGCAATAGTTCGGCGAAGCGCTACAGCATCACGCTCAGCGTCAATGCGCGCAACGTTTTCAACGACGTGAACCTGGCAAATCCCAGCGCGGTTCTGAATCCGCCGCCCACGCTCGGGGGCGACGCATCTTTCAACGCCAGATATTTCGGAGTGTCGAACGAGCTGGCAGGAGGTCCCTTTTCATCGAACTCGGCGAACCGCCAGATATATCTACAGGCTGGATTTTCGTTCTAAGCACCTTCGCGGCAGTTCGTAGCGCCGGCGTCTCGCCGGCTCTTTGCTCTGGATTTTGTGGCGACGGTCCCAACGGGCTATCGTGCTGAGGGCATCACGAGTTTCTCGACCACTGGCACAGGCAGCGGCCCTTCATCGAGAACCAGGTCGTGAAATTTGAGGAGATCAAAATTTTTCCCCGCTGCCGCTTGATATTTCTGCCGCAGCGCGAACCACTCGCGAATCCCTACGTAATAAGTCGGTAGCTGCGTCGAACTCAATTTCACGCGCTGCAGCTTTCCTTCTGCCTCGGCCTGGGTTTGAAAGGAATCCTTGGTCATCAGATCGAGCGCTTGCTGGTCGGTCATGTTCATTGTGTGCATCTTGATGTCCAGGATCGCATTGGAAATCACGCGCAGACGAATCTTGCGCATCACCATACGGAAGCGCGGATCGTTGTTCAGGAAACCTTCGTCCATCATCACTTGCGCGATGTATTCGGCCCAGCCCTCGACGTATGCGCCATTCGCGTAGAGTGAGCGCAACAACCGCCGCCGCTCCGGTTGAATGTTGTTGAGATGTTCGAATTGAACGTAATGTCCGGGAAGCGCTTCGTGAATGCTGAGCCACTGCAAGGTGAAGTCGTTGTATTCGCGCAGCTTGGATTCGGCTTTGGCGTCGGGCATTTTAGGGTCAATGGGAGTCACCCAGTATTCGGCTTCGGCCTGCGGTTCCAGCGGCGGCGCGCTGTGGAATCCCGCCACGGAATAGATACCGCGCTCGAACAGCGGAGTCGGTATCACCTTCAGGTTCTCACGCGAGCTGAGCGAAACAATCTTCTTCTCGCGGATGAATTGCGTTATTCCCGCGAGATCCGCTTCGATCGTCTGCTGCAATTGGTCGCGGCGCGGATGGTTGTCCGATATTTTCTGGAGCACTTCGCCGATAATCAGGTTCTCGCGCTCGTGAACGCCCAAGTCGGCGTGATCGCTGTGATCGGGGTACATTTTCGCGTGCAAAGGCAACGCGATTTGCAGCATCTCGGCGCGCACCGATTTCATATCGCGCTCCGCATCGATCAGCACCTCTTCCGGCGTCACCGGAGTTTCCATCACCAGCTTGAATTTCTGGTCGTAGAGGTCTTCGCCTAGCCGCCAGGTCAGTTTCGGGGGACGTTTCGCTAAGTCGTTCTGCAACCAATGCGAAAAATCATTCAAGGCGGCGATTGTGGAAAGCGCAACTTCATCGTATTGCGCTTTCAGCGGTGAACCCGCCGGGATCTCCTGAGCCAGCGTATTTTCGATCAGGTCAACATTGCCAGCGTTCTCATCCACCGCCGTGCTGATCCAAACCGGATCGGCATCCGTGAGGTACGGCTTCACTTGATCCAAAAGGCGTGGAATCTGCCGTACGCGCGAGAGCACGTGGCCTATGCGCACATCGTGCGAGGCGTAGCTTTGTGTGAGCGGAAGGAACAGTGCGTTCCCGATTAGTTCCACCACCACCGTCGGGTTGTGCCGGTAGCTCTGAATCTTGTCGAACTCGAGCAGATTAAGACCGATCTGATCGTCAATGAGTTGCCAATCGGCGGCGTCTTCCGCCTCCAAAGCCGAAGGCGGCGTTTCCGTACGAAAGCGTTCGCGCCACGCGGCGTAGAAAGCGCGCTGTTTTGCGATTGATTCCAGGCTCATATCGTCCAATAACGCGTCGAGCTCGATGTCCTTGCCCGTCGTGGGGTCGTGGTGCACGTGATAACCCGCCGCCGACGCGCGGGTTGGGGAAAGCACCAGCGATTGCTTCATGAATTGATCGCTCAGCACAGCGAATTTCGGCGCCGGCGCGCTCTGCGAGGCGCCCGCCGATGTGTTCGTTTGCTGAGATTTCGAAGGCAGCGTCATCATTAGCACCCACAGAATAACGCCTGCGCAGGCCAGCCATCGCAATGACATTGGGAATCCCTTCAAGAATGGAGCGGAATTCAACTCGGCCGGCGAAAGGGAATCGGCGCAGCACGTTTGCGCTTGCTGGAGGATTGGCGCAGGCGCGCGCGAGCTTGCTCAGCCCACGGCCCACTCGGCGCGTAGCGCAGATAGAGCACCCAATGCTCGTGCGCCGCACGATGTTCGCCGCGCTTCTCGTAAGCGAGCGCAAGGTTGAAATGCACGTCGGGATGCGAGGGCATGGCTCGCGCCGCGCGCCGCAAATGGTCAATCGCCAAGTCGAGCTCGCCCAATTCTTCGAGAGTGCAGCCCAGGTTGTAGCGGGAGATTCCGTTCAGCGGATCAATCTGCACAGCAATAAGGAAAGCGTCGCGCGCGTCGGAAAGCTGCCCCAATTGATAGTAAGCGACGCCGAGATTAATGTGCGCTTCAGTCCAGTTCGGCGCGAGTTCCACCACGCGCTGGTAATTTTCGATCGCTTCGGGCAGCGTCTCGCTGCGAGCTTCGCAATCCAGCGCTGATTGAAAAAAATCCTCGGGCGTGGGTCCCGTCATCGCGTGCAATTTCGCCGGTTGCGCCGGCACGTCGAATGGGAAAGCCCACTGCCGTAGGAACGGGTTGAACGGCGTTTCGGATCCCGGCGGCACCACGTGCACATCGCTGCCGAGTTTCACCAAGCGCAACTCTTGCACCGGCCGTCCGCGATCGCCAAATTGTTTTTCGATTAACGCGATGGCCCGTCGCACGCGGCGCGCCGGCACCCGATGTTTCGTCAGATTCTGGATGGACCGTACGGCAACCAAGTCGCCGAAACTGTAAAAGCGCTCGCCCCACCGCGCCTGCGGCCGCACCAGCCGCAAACGCTCCCAGTAACGAAGACGGCTCGGCTCCAGCCCTAGAATGCGCCCAACTTCGCCTCGCGTGTAGCGCTGCGCCAAGCCGAAGAACCCCCAAGCGGTGCCAATCGGTACAAGCGATTATGCACCTGCTGTCAACTCCCGCACATGGTACCCGCCTGTGGAAATCTTCTCGGGCGCCAGTTCCACCGCGACGATAACCAGAAGAGGACACGCGGTTGCACGTCGCCTCCCTCTTGCTAGAATTTTAGAGGCAGTCGCCCCGCCACGATGCCTCTCGATAGCGCCGAACGCCTGTACTTGGACCGCCAGGTCACCCTGGCTCGAGCCATTCTCGTGGCTCTTGCACTGGTGGACCTGCTCGAAATGTCGCAGGCATCCTCTCGCACGGCAGCCGCGATCTTCCTCGCGGTTTATCTGCTGGTTGCACTGGCGATCTGGCTCTATGAACGCCTCTCGAGCGAGATGAATTTCAACATTCCCCTGGTGGCGGACTTCGTGGCGCTCGCGGTATTTCTTTTCCTCACGCCGTCAATTTCCGCATGGTGGTTTCTCTTTCTATTCGTGGTTTTCGCCTTGGCCACGCAAGGCAGCTCTCGCGCGATGCTGCTCTTTGTGAGCGTCGCCGCCATCGGCATGATCCTGCGTCTGGCAGCGAGCGATTCCTTTGGCTGGCACGGCGTGGGGCACTGGCTTTCGATCGGACTCGGCACAGCAATTTCCGGTTTGGGCATGGGATTCTTGGGAGCCCGAGAACGCGAGCATCTTGAGCGCCGCCAATTCCTCGAGAAAATCACTCGCCTCCTGCAATTTGATCGCGGATTAACCGAATCAGTCCGCCAGGCCCTCGGCGAAATCGCACTGGCATTTCAATGCGAACAAGCCTGCCTTGCCATTCGCGACGAAGAACTCGAGCGCCTCTTCGTCTGGAAAATTCACCCGAATCAACACGAGCCCGGTGGCCCGGAAACTCTGCCGCTCAGCCGTTCCGACACGTTTCTCACGGACGCCTTCGAAGTCTCGCTTTGTTGGGAGTACCGGAACGGAAACGGCACAGGCAACGGCTTTGGCTGGGATCGCCGGAGCGGCCAGCCCTACCGCGAACTGCACGCCCCGCCCGATTCCACCCGCGACGAATTCGGCGTACGCACCATGCTTGCTGTGACGATTGACGCCGGCGGACGGCCCGCGGGCCGAGTCCTGCTGATCAATCCGCAGGAATCGCATCGAAAATTCACTACCGGTGACCTGCGGTGGCTTGAGCAAATTGTCCGGCACGTCGGGCCACCACTAGAGAACGTCTTTCTGATGCGGCATCTGCGCGCGCGCGCGGTCGAATCGGAGCGCAGCCGCATCTCCCGCGACCTCCATGACGGCATCCTGCAAACCCTGCTCAGTCTGAATATCCAATTGGACGTCCTGCGCCACAAGTTCCCTTGGACCCCGGAGCAGGCAGGTCAAGAGTTGGAAACTTTGCAAAAAACGATTCAGCAGGAAAGCGAAGAATTGCGTAGGATGGTTACAGACCTTCGGCCGTTGCGGGTGGAAAGCGCGGATATGCGCGAACTGATGCTGGGTTTCGCCGAGCGCTTCCGCAATGATTCGGGCCTGGCGGTGGATTTATTCATCGAGGATCGCAATTTGCGGTTGCCCGATCGTTTGTGCAGGGAACTGTTCCAGATATATCGCGAGTCACTCAACAATATAAAAAAGCATGCGAAGGCCAGTCACGTCGTGGTAAAACTAGGGCAAGATGAGGCGAAAGTATCGCTCGTTGTTGACGATAACGGGCGTGGATTCAGCTTTTCAGGGCGATATAGCAGCGAAGAGTTGGATCGGCTGCGACTTGGGCCAATTTCGATCAAAGAAAGAACACGGGGCGTGGGCGGGACGCTGACGGTGGAATCGAATCCCGGGCATGGGGCGCGTCTGACGGTAGAAATCCCACTGAATTGAAATGACGAAAGCTAAACAGGTGATTCGCATCCTGGTCGCGGACGACCACGCCATTTTCCGGGACGGTCTCCGCAAGCTATTGGAGGCTGCCGACGAAATTCAGATTGTCGGTGAGGCTTCTAATGGCACCGAATGCGTGAAGATGCTTTCGAAGCTGAAGCCGGACATCCTTTTGCTGGATCTTCGCATGCCGGAAAAGGATGGCCTAGGCGTGCTCGAAGAAGTCAATTTCGATTCTTTGCCCACCCGCGTGATCGTGCTAACCGCAGCCGAAGATGATCGGGACGTGGTTCGCGCCATGCGCTTGGGCGCTCGCGGCGTGGTGCTAAAGCAATCCGCCAGCGACTTGCTGGTGAAAAGCATCCGCAAGGTTTCCGACGGTGAAATCTGGCTCGATAATCGCATGACCGCGGAAGTGATTGATGCGTTCAAGAAATCCGCGGAGTCTGGCCAGCGACGCGAAAAGCCGTTGCTGAGCGACCGCGAAAAGGAAATTGTGCAGCTTGTGGCGCAAGGCTTCCGCAACCGCGAAATCGGCGAAAAACTCTTCATCAGCGAACAAACGGTGAAGAATCACCTGCACAATATCTTCGATAAACTCGGAGTTTCCGACCGTCTTGAACTCGCGCTCTACGCCATCCATCATCGCCTCATAGATCAGACGTAACTTCTTACTGCATCATCCTTGCATGCTTTACGACTCGGCGTTGGTGTCTACCAATATGGCGCTTGCTTCGCTGCTCTGGGCCTCTAGTATTCGGCTTGATGAGCAAACCGTCGCGCAGCGACCTGCCGCAAGCGGATCTGATCCTTTCGTGGCTGCGACAGCGAAACGAGGAGATGGCCTCCTTGCTCGCGGAGCTTGTCGCTATCCCCACCGAGAATCCGCCGGGGAAGAATTATCGGGCTTGCGCGGATTTGCTCGAACGCCGCATTCGACAATGCGGTCTCGACTGTCAGCGATTCGAACCTGCCGAATTGAAGAACGAGAGCGCCGACGAACCGGTTTGCCTGATTGCGCACTTCGGAGGCAGACAACGGACAATTTATTTTCATGGACACTACGACGTAGTCCCGGCGCAATCCGCGGAGCAGTTCACTCCAATTCGCAAAGGGCATTTTCTCTTTGGTCGCGGTTCCTGCGACATGAAGGGCGGAATCGTCGCGATGCTCTACGCGATGCTCGCACTAAGAAGCTGTGGCGCACAATTAAACGGAAGAATCGGCCTCGTATTGGTTCCAGACGAAGAGACTGGCGGGAGCCGCGGCTCAGGTTGGTTGGCGCGCCAAGGATGGCTCGGCCAAAACGGCATAGCGATGTTCACGGCGGAACCGACCAGTGGTGCAGTGTGGAACGCCAATCGCGGCGCCATTTCACTCCGTGTGCGCGTCCTTGGAAAATCCGCTCACGTCGGTTTGCAGCACCAAGGCGAAAACGCATTTGAGCGCATGCACCGCGTGGTCGAGCGCCTGGAACGGCTGAAACACGAAGTAGAACAGCGCAAAACTGCATCTAATGTCGGCGCGGATCAAATGCGCAACTCAATTCTCATGCTGGGCGGGCAAAGCGGCGGTGGTTCCAACTTCAACGTTGTGCCGGATGAGTGCTGGTTCACCATCGACCGCCGCGTCAATCCCGAAGAAAACCTCGAAGAGGAAAAGGCAAGGCTGCTCGGCGTCTTGGAAGAATGCCGGCACGATGGGATCCCGCTTCAATGGGACGTCTTGCAAGAAGGCCGCTCCGCCGCAAGTGGCGAGGACGAAGCGTCCGGCAAAGCGCTGTCTGGCAGCGCGCAAACCGTAACCGGCGAAGCTCCTCGTTTCGAAATGTGCCCCGGGATGCTCGAAACTCGCTTCTATTCCGCGCAAGGAATTCCCGCTTACGCCTACGGCCCTGGACTGCTCGCGGTGGCGCACGGACCAAACGAATACGTCGATTTGCGAAGGGTGACCGAATGTGCGGCAATTTATGCGCTCGCGGCCGCGGAACTGTTACAACATTAAGTGCACCTCGCGCGAAACGTTTCGAACTTTCCTGAAATTTTTTTCATCCGGTTCTTTCCGCAACGAAACCTTCTAGAGTATTCTGTAGTTTGCGAAATTCGGCATGAGCGCTACGACTGACGCTAGTTTACCGGGAAATTCCCCGCGAATTTATTCGCGCGAACTCGTCTTTCTCCTTTGCGTGTTGTCGCTGCTGCTTCTGGTGGTGATCACCGCGTTTTTGTCACGCATGTACCACAAGCAGGTCCACCAACTGGCCGACGGATGGTTTGAGCAGGGCGAGCGGGACATGCAAGCGGGGAACATCACTGGGGCGCTCACCGACTATCGCAACGCGCTCGTCTACAATCCGTCTAACACACGCTTTCAATTTTCTCTGGCGAAGGCGCTGGCCGCAGCCGGCCACGGTGACGAAGCTCGCGCCTATCTGCTGAATCTTCTTTCTGAATCACCGGGCAGGGGGGAAGTGAACTTGGAACTCGCCCGCATCGCCGCGCACAATAGTCAGATAGCCGATGCGGTGCGCTACTACCAAGGGGCAATTTATGGCGAATGGGATGCTGACCCGATCGCCACGCGCTGGCAGATTCGCCGAGAGCTGTGCGAATTCCTTTTGGATCACGGATTCGTGAAGCAAGCCACCCCCGAAGTGATCGCGCTGGCGGAAAACACTCCACCGAACGACGTGCAACGACTGAAAATTGTCGGCGAATTGCTACTGCGCACACAACAGTGGACCCGCGCCCAGGAACTCTATCGCGATTTGCTCGCGGCCGACAGGTATGACGAAGAAGCGCTGGCTGGCGCCGCCAAGGCGGCATTCGAGCTCGGCCAGTATTCCGACGCGCTGCAATATTTCAACCATATGCCTCGCGAACGCCGCGACGCTCCGGATCTTGCCAATGCCTACGAGATGTCGCAGCGCGTCCTGGCCGTAGATCCATTCGTCAAGGGCCTTTCCGCAAACGCCAAGGCGCAGCGCGCGACAGCCGCTCTGGCACTGGCTCAGACGCGACTGCAGAATTGCGCCCGCCAAAACGGCGAATCTTTGCTGGAGACGCCGCCGCGCACCGATCTTCAAATACTCTGGGTCCAGCTCCAGCGCACGCAAATGGACTGGAGTGAGCGCGACCTCGAACGCTTTCCAGAGCGCCTGGATGCCTCGATGGAATTCGTATTTAACCTGGAAAACGCCGCCGCAAAATCCTGCGGCGAGCCGCAAGGCGACGATCGCGCGCTTTGGCTGCTTGGACGCAGCACTTCCGTGGTGAACCGTTGAGCGAAATCCCCGCACCGGCCATGGTTACGGCCCCCGCACCGCCCGAGGATGCCACCTCTGTAGGTAGCCGTTTCCCGGCGCGCTCCAATTTCCGCACTCGCTGGGAAGCTTGGACCTCCAAGGTGTTCATCATGCGGGAGGATCGGCTATTCCTCCTGCTAGCGGTGCTGATCGGAATTTTCTCGGGTCTTGCCGTCGTTTGTTTCCGCCTGGCGATTGATTGGACGCAAATCACGCTTTTGGGTTCGTCTCTGTACCCACCGTTTCCGCGAGTGGTTATAGCGCCAACGCTCGCGGGCATCGTTGTAGCGGTGCTGGTGATCCATGTCTTCCCCGGCGTTCGCGGCAGCGGAGTGAACCACACCAAAGCAGCAGTTTATATTTCCAATGGCTACGTGCCGTTCGTGACGGTGATTGGAAAGTTTGTAACGTGCGCCATCGCGATTGGCAGCGGACAATCACTGGGACCCGAGGATCCTTCGCTGCAAATGGGGGCCGGAATCGCCTCATTGATCGGACGGAGTCTTCGCTTATCCACCGAAAAGCTGCGCCTCATTGCTCCGGTGGGAGCTGCCGCGGGACTGGCTGCGGCCTTCAACGCGCCAATTTCGGCTGTGCTCTTCGTTGTCGAAGAGGTGATCGGAACCTGGAGCGCGGGCGCGCTCGGCGCGATCGTGCTGGCCGCGGTGTCCAGCGTGGTGACCATGCGGGCGTTCCTCGGACCGGAGTCGCTCTTTCACGTGCCGCCATTTCGCGTGGCCGGTCCGGCGGAGATGCTTGCATATGCCGTTCTGGGTGTTGCCGGAGGCGGCGCGTCGCTGTTGCTTCTGAAATTGATCGTCTATGTGCGACCTAAACTTCAAGCTCTCCCCAGTTGGACGGAGTATTTCCAACCGGCTGCGGCCGGGTTGCTAATCGGGGTTATCGGCATCCGCTTGCCGCAGGTGATGGGCGCCGGTTACGCGATCGTGGACCAGGCCATGCACGGCCAGTTTACGTGGAGGTTGTTGTTGTTATTGGCCGCGCTGAAAATGCTCGCGACGGGCTTTTCGTTCTTGAGCGGCACTCCCGGCGGCACTTTCGCGCCAACCCTATTTATCGGAGCGATGCTAGGTGGTGCCATCGGCGCCGTCGAACATCACTTTTTCCCCGTGCTCACTGGAACCGTCGGCACGTTTGCTCTCGTGGGCATTGGCACGCTGTTCGCCGGTTTCCTGCGCACGCCGATCACTTCCGTCTTCATGGTTATCGAGTTGTCTGGAAATTACACAGCGATTCTTCCGGTCATCATTTCTACGATGATCGCCTACGTGATCTCGCGTACGTATCAGAAGGTGCCACTGTTCGACCTGCTGAGCCGGCAGGAAGGCCTGGTGCTGCCTTCGATTGAAGAGCGTCGCGAAATGATGGCGCTGGCGGTGGAAGACGCCATGCGCACCGACGGGGTTATCATCTGCGACCCCGCTGACCAGCTCGCCGACCTTGCTCGCCGTGCCGAAGCAAATCCGGAAGCGGCGCTTTTGCTTCGCGTGAAGCCCGGGGAATGGTGGTTACTTGATCGTGAAGAATTGATGCGCCGCGCCCCGGATGCTTCGCCCACGACGACCGCTATTCACGTCAAATCCAAGGGCCCGCTCCCGTACCTGTTCCGGGATCAAACGCTCGAGGAAGCGCTGCAGGAAATCGGCGATTGGGCTTTGCTGCCGGTGGTCAACCGCGCCAACCTGGCCAAGCTCGAAGGCGTCCTCACCTTGGCAGACACACTTCGAGCCTTCCGTAAGCGCCACACCGAAGAATAGAATTGCTAGCTTTGCTGCAAACCCTCTGTTTTCTGCAATCTCTGCACACCTACGTATAGTACCCCTGTACCAAAATAGACCGACGTAATTGAGGCTTTAGCTCTATTGGTTCTGCGGAGCCCCCACCCTACTCTAGGCGCGTACTTAGGGAGGTAGTGTCCTGTGGCTCTAAAAGAGCGACGTGCAACCCGCCGTTTCCTCATGCGGCTGCCGCTTACCGTTCGCTGGACCGATGAGAGCGTCGTTGGCGAAGCTGCAACCGAATCGCGGGAAGTGAGTTCCCGTGGCCTTTATTTTCACTTGCCCAAAGGGTTGAGGAGCGGTGCACCGGTCGAAATCGTCATGACCTTGCCGCACGAGCTCACTCAAGCAGGTCCAGTCCGCGTCCGTTGTCTGGGCCGCGTGCTGCGGACCAGTCCCGAAAATTCGGGTGAAGTGGGAGTAGCAGCAGCCATCGAGCGTTACGAGTTCATGCGTAGCGGCGAGTCCGCCGCTTAAAAGTTTCTTACCCAGACCCTGCGGAGATGGGTGAGAAAGCCGGGAGGCTCGGGTCCCTCAGCCTAGCTTCCCGGCTGTTTTTCTATTTGCAGCCGCCCTCATGCGTTTTTGCAGTGCCGCCAATGCGCGACTCGCGCCTGGTGTCCCCTCGCGACCGCCTGGTTTACAATCGCCTCAGCATGACCCTCGAAGAGACTCTCGTCGCGGTCTGGCGGCAAATCCTGGTCGAGGGCGCCGGCGCGGCCGAAATTGACGGCGTGAAGTACCCCGCCCAGCGGACTTCGACCAGTCGCCTCTGGCAGGTTGATTTCAACTTCGAAGGCCATCCGCTGCGCGGCATTGAACAAAACCCGAAAACAAAATCTCGCTGGGCCCAACTCGCGCGTTCCGGTAAGCGCGTCATGCAATTCCTCGATGGCGGCCGCTACCTCGCGGTCGTGGCGGACGGCAAAGCCACGCTCTACGGCAAAGCGAAAGACGCAAGCTGACCACCGCCCGACACCAACACGTTTTCCCTCGCCGCGAACTCACATTGACTACCTTCGCAGTCGCGGCCTATCATGACGCGTTTTTCTTACTGAGGAGACGCTTGTGAAATCCAGTCGCTTAGCATTCATCCTGGTGTACGCGGTCACGGTATTCGCTTCGGATTCTCCCGATACGCGCGAGATCACCGACCCCAAAACAATTGCGTCGCTGCCAGCGCTGGGCGCTGCGCCCATTCCAGTGGACGATCTTTTCTACACACGCTCAATCAGCGGCGGCGCCTGGTCGCCGGACGGTAAAGAAGTCGTCTTCACCACCAACCTCACGGGGCGAAACAACCTCTGGAAAGTAAGCGCTGACGGCGGCTGGCCCATCCAGCTGAGCCAGTCCGACGACCGGCAGTCCGGCGCGGCATGGTCGCCCGACGGTAAGTGGATCGTCTTCCAATCGGACCACGCCGGCGCCGAAATCTACGACCTCTTCGCGATTCCCAGCAATGGCGGAGAAGTGCTGAATCTGACCAATACCCCGGAAATCTCCGAAACCAGCGCTGAGTGGGCGCCCGACGGGAAGTCACTGGCGATTCAATACAAACCGAAGACCTCACCCGCGACGGATGTTGCCGTGATGGATTGGGCTACGCACGCGGTGCGTAACCTGACCAACGAAAAGACTCAGGACCACCTGTGGAATGCGGGTATGTGGAGTCCCGACGGCAAATATCTCTACTCGACGCGCTTCAACGCCGGATTCACCGATACGGATGTCTATCGCATCAACGTTGCCACCGGTGAAAAGGAAAACCTGTCGCCGCACGAGGGAGATCGCCGGACGATCGTGTCCTCGATATCTCCCGATGGCCGAACGCTGCTCGTCTCCGCCGACCGCCCCGGCGGCTATTTGAACGTCGCGGAAATCGATGTGGCTACCAAGAAGCTGACCTGGGTGACGGATCTGAAGTGGGAAGCGAACGCCGGGGACTATTCGCCGGACGGGAAGCTATTCACGTATACGGTCAACGAAGACGGACGCGTGGATGCGTATCTCGCCGACAGCGCCACGCGTCACGGCAGCAAGATCAACCTCGCGCCCGGATTGAACAGCTATTCCGGCAACCCGCGGCCTTTCCCGCGCCTGGGAGGACGGCTGCTCGTCGAGCATCAAAGCTCAACGCAGCCCGCCGACTTATGGGTTTATGACATCGATAAACGCGAGCCGCGCCAGTTGACGTTTTCCGCGATCGCCAGTCTGACCGCTGCGAAAATCCCTCCGTCGCATTTGGTGCACTACCGCAGCTTCGACGGGAAAATCATTAGCGCGTTCCTCTGGGTGCCGTTCAATTTGAAGCGCGATGGCGCGAACCCTGCGATTGTCTTGCCGCATGGCGGTCCTACGGGGCAAACCACCGACTATTTCAATCGCACGGTAATCGCGCTGGTCACTCGCGGATACATCTGCATCGCGCCCAACGTCCGCGGCTCGACTGGTTACGGAATGGACTTCCAGAAAGCCAACACGAAGGATCTGGGCGGCGGCGATTTGCAGGACGAAGTCTACGGCGCGAAATTCCTGGAAGCCACCGGCTACGTCGATCCCAGGAAAATCGGCATCACCGGCGGCTCCTACGGCGGTTACATGACTCTGATGGCCATCGGCAAGACTCCGGACGTCTGGGCAGCAGCCGTCGAGGAATACGGCATCATCAACTGGCTAACCATGCTGCAGCACGAAGAACCCTTCCTTCAGCAATACGAAAAATCCTTGCTGGGCGATCCCGAAAAGGACCGCGCGATTTATGACGCCGATTCTCCGCTCACCTACATCAAGAACGCCAAAGCACCGCTGCTGGTGCTGCAGGGCGACAACGACATCCGCGTGCCCAAAGAAGAAGCCGAGCAAGTGGTGAAGACGCTGCAGGACGCCGGAAAGACCGTGGACGCGCATTATTACTCGAACGAAGGCCACGGTTTCGCGAAACGCGAAAATCAGATTGACGCGATTCGCCGGACGATTGACTGGTTCGATCGTTATCTGAAGGGAACGAAATGAAATACACCCATTGGGCGCGAGGTTGAAATCTCGGGCTACCGCGATAAAAGCAGATCCCTCGCTGCGCTCGGGATGACACGCGCACTGTGGTTGCTATCGTGGCCTGAACGCTAGCTCGCACGCGCTGACTGCGCGCGACTTTCCCACGCGTCGCTGAGGCGGCGAATTGTTTCACGCAACCGCACAGCCAGCTCCACCACAGTTTGCAATCGTTGCATATCCACGGTCGGCATCCGTGCGCCGTGCGCGAGAAGCAATTCCGCGTTACCCAAGATTCCGGTTAGTGGATTGTTGATTTCGTGGCGAAAGATTTCGGCGATGTCTTCCGGCATGCCGGCCCACGGCGCTCCTAACGACGATTCAGAGCGCCCAGCCCAGCGCAAGCGTCGTTCGACGAGGCTGGCCGCCAGCGGAATGAAATCCTCCACGCGGGCCACGAACTCCAGGTCACCCTCCGCAATCAGGCCAATGACTTCTTTCTGACGTTCCGGCGCCGCCAGTAGCACCACCGAAGCGCTTTCCGTCAGTTGGCGTATCAGTTCCATCAACGGCCCGCCGTGCACCAATTCATCGTCCAGAAGAATTACCCGCGGCGAGTGCTCGTCCATCAGGTCCACCAGATGTGCAAGGTTCCGGGCGATCTGCACGGACCCTTGCGGGCTGTCACGTTCGATTTCGCACGCCAAACGTGCGGCAAGCCCGGCGTCGGCGATCCCGATCAGCGTCCGGCACGGCGCCATTACTTTTCTCTCTTGCATCTTCGTGGGCATGTCGCTCACTGTCTCCGGCTCGTGGCGCGGCTCTTGCGCGCACCGACGGTACCGGCCGTTTGCGCGGCATTGCGGTTGCGTTCAAGGCGCCGGCTCACCGCAAGTTTCAGTTCTTCCACCAGAAATGGCTTGGATAGATACGGCAAGCCGCTTTTTTCCAGGAATTGCAGTGTGCGGGGCGCGAGCGTGTCGCCCGTGACGAACATGATGCGGTCCTGTGCAGAGCTGCCGGCGCGCACCAGCGCGTCGTAGAAAGCAGGACCATCCAAGCGCGGCATCCGCAGGTCGCAGACGACCAAGTCGTAGCGCGCGCGCGAAAGCCTCGTCAATCCTTCTTGACTATCCAGGACTGCCTCCACTAGGTGGCCTTCCTCGCGCAAGACGTCCACGATCAGCTGGGCAACGGTCGGTTCGTCTTCGACGACGAGAATCCGGCCCTTGGAAGCATGAATCGTTGGGTCTTGAGTTTCCGGCCTTTCTGCGCTGCGTTGGCCGGCAGGAACCGCGATCACCGGAAGCTCGACGACGAACTTGGCGCCCACGCCATGCTGGGTATCGAGCATCACTTCTCCGTCATGCTGCTTCACGATGCCGTACACGATCGAAAGGCCCAACCCCGTGCCCACCCCGGAAGGCTTCGTGGTGAAAAATGGATCGAAAATCCGCGACGCAATTTCCCGCGGAATGCCCGGGCCATCGTCGGATATTTCCACAGCGATCCGATTTTCCCCTGCTGTTCGAGTCCGAATCCTCACGTGTCCCTGGCCGCGATCTTGCAGCAACGCCTGCTCCGCGTTTACGAGCAGGTTCAGCACGACCTGCTGCAATTGGTAAGGGTCCGCCATTGTTTCGGGCAAGTCCGCGGCCAGATCGCATTCCACCAGGATATTCTCGACTCTCAGCTCATAACTACGCAGCGCCAAGGTGCGCTCCACGATTTCGTTCAAGTCCACCCGCGTGCGCTCGGGTTGATTTTCGCGCGCGAAGTACAGGAGATTTTTGACGATGCGCCGCGCGCGCCCCGCTTCCTGAAATATTTTGTTGGCCTCGGAAAACTGATCCGGAGAAAGGCCGTGGCCGAGCAACAATTGCCCGTAGCCCATGATCGCGGTGAGAGGATTATTCAATTCGTGCGCGATGCCGGACACCAACTGGCCTACCGCCGCCATTTTTTCCGTCTGCAGAAGTTTGGATTGAATTTGCCGCTCCCCGGTCACATCGGTGTAAAGCTCCAGCCAGCCGATGGCGCGCCCTTCCTCTTGCAGAACGGGACGAGCAAAGCGTTCTAAAACTCGGCGGGTCGGACGCATCATTTCTAGTTCGTCATGCCCGGGATCACCCTGACCACTTGCGAACTCTCGCCATGGTGCGGCGAAGCCCTCAGGGTTGCGAAATCGTGGCGCGATCAGGATTTGGAGGTCCTCTACCGTTTCTAGCGACTGCACCTGCCGGTGATCCATCCCGAAATACTGGCTGAAGCGTGCATTTATGAAACGGATACGCCCGGAGGGGTCGAGCAAAATGACGCCCGCCTGCACGGAATCGAGAGTGGTCGTCAACTCGCCTTCGAGCTGCCGCCACTTCCGCTCGGCACGCTGGACCAAAGAGCCTTCCTCCATGCAAACGAGGAAACCGTCCGTGTCCGGCAGGGCGGCGCGGAAGCCAAAGCGCACGGGAAATCCGCTGGATAGCAATCCGTCAATATTCGACCGAGCGCTCGTGTTACCCAGTGATGCGCACCAGCCCGCAAATTCCTGCGGCAGCGGTTGCGCCAGATGCTCCGCGACTTCCGTTGCTCCATAGCCGCCGCGTTTGCATCGCAGCATCTCGCACGCCCGCGGATTGGCCTGGAGTACGTCGCCTCGCCGGCTCAACACCAATAGCGCTTCCGAGCTCGTTTCAAACACGGCTTGAAATGCCCCGTCGGCGTCCGGCTGTGTCGTTTCCATGGACGGGCCCTGCGAATTTTTGGGCGTTGCGTCCTTCGACTCGCCCTTCGTATGGGTGTTTTGCCGTGAAGGCCACGTGCGATCTGTGGGGTGTGTCATCGTCACGCCCGTCGTTCGCGACGACCGGTTTGGTAACTTGAACGAAGGGACGGGCCCTCCGGTACGACGTGCGTCAATGCGCGTCGCAGAATCCTCATTTGTATGGGACCTCCGCATGAACTGATCAAGCGAGCACGCAGCCCTCCATTGCACAAGTTTGACCAAGCAAGGGCGAGTCCAACTCGTTCGCTATCAATAAGGTGTGCAGCATCCTCGCGAAATCACCGCTGCGAGTTCCCAGTTCGATACGGATGTTCCCCTATAGGTACTTATAGTACTGACTAATTGAAGACCCGTGGTTGCTTCGGCGGAGATCGGGTTGAAGGAGGACTGCGCGTTAGACTGGCTGCGTTTGCGATTCGTATTGCTTCAGCTTGCGATACAACGTCGTCTTTCCGATTCCTAGCATGCGTGCCGCGGCAAGCTTGTCACCGCCCGCCTCGCGCAGCGCACGGAGAATCGCACGCCGTTCGAGCTCCTCGAGCGGGAGAAGCTCATCGTTCTGCGGCAGCTTGTCGCCAGTGCCGTATTGCAGGCTGGTAGGGAGATCACCGGCATGCAGTATCGGACCCGAACCGAGCGCCACGGCGCGTTCAATGGCATTTTCGAGTTCGCGGACGTTGCCGGGCCAGTCATAAGCCATGAGACGCGCGATGGCGTCCTCTGAAATCGTGCGCGTCTTGCCGTTCGCTTCGCTGAATTTTTCGAGAAACGAATTGACCAGGATCGGGATATCGGTCTTGCGCTCGCGCAACGGAGGAATCTTGATTTGCACGACATTCAGTCGGAAGAAAAGATCCTGCCGAAACGTGCCTTGCCGCACGGACGAATCCAGGTCTCGATTTGTGGCGGCGATGATGCGAGCGGATAGAGGCACTCGTTCGGTCGAGCCCACTGGGCGAACTTCTTTTTCTTGCAGCGCGCGCAGCAACTTCGCCTGCATATCGAATGGCAGGTCGCCAATTTCATCGAGGAACAGTGTCCCGTTATCCGCAATCTCCATCAGCCCTTGCTTCGTGTGCATGGCACCGGTAAAGGCGCCCTTCACGTAGCCGAATAGCTCGGCTTCGATCAACGTGGGGACGAGCGATGAGCAATCCACCGGAATGAACGGTTTGTTGCGGCGGACTCCGGAGAAATGGACCGAGCGCGCTACCAGTTCTTTGCCCGTCCCGCTTTCGCCGAGAATCAGTACCGGATAATTGTGCTGGCTGACCTTCTCGATCAGCCGGTACACACGCTGCATTTTCAGAGAAACGCCGATTAAGCCAGCGAACCCGGGCCGCGTCCGAAGTGTTTCACGTAGGACGCGATTTTCCTGGTCCACGTTGAGCACGCGCACCATGCGATCGAGCTTTCCCCGCAATTCCGGTATGTGGAACGGCTTAGTGATGTAGTCCGCGGCGCCCAGTCGGGTAGCTTCCACGGCGCTTTCGATCGTCCCGTATTGCGTCAGCACCAAAACTGCCGTCTGCGGATACGCTTCACGCACGCGTTTCAACAATTCCAAGCCGCCAATTTGCGGAACGCGCAGGTCGGTGATAAGAATGTCCACCGGCATTTGTTCCAGGATTTCCAGCGCCTGTTCAGTGGTGGACGCCGTGCGGGTGCGCAACCCAGAGTCGGTAACCACGTCGTTGCACAAATTTCGTGTCGCGTCTTCGTCGTCCACTATCAGAACGGTGGCCGACATGGGACGCGTCGTCGTAAGGACTGCGCCGCTGACCATAGTTTTTCTTCCCCTTTCAGTTCTGTTTCCCGAATTTAAGTGCAAAACAAGCACCAAATAGGAACAATTCCAGATTTGCTGGAACTAGAGCCATTAGGTTGTCAATGTGGCGCGGAGTGTAGAATCAAAACGGGAAGGTTAACAAGCTCGTAAAAGTACGCAGTCGTATAAGTCTAATTGCTAGTAAGTACTGCAAGTTTGGAACGGTCGAAGTTTCAAATGCGGAAAATTCGCATCACGACGCAGTCGCTTCGTCTGCCGCAGCTACCACACGAGCACCTATTGTTTGGGCTGGACAGTCACGGTTGCCGAACAGCTGGAGGTCAGCCCGGCGCCATCATCCACGCGCGACGCGAGGGTGTAAGTTCCTGGAGCGACTCCAGCGTAGTCCCAGCGAACATACGGTCCCACGCCACTAATCTTGCCGCCCGTCGCCGTCCAGACGTACGTCAAAGGGTGGCCGTTCCTGTCCGTGGCACGTGTGTTAGCCGTGACGTATTCGCTCGAGCCCTCGATCACGGAGGTTTTGTCAACCGAGCACGAAGACGTGAGATTGTCCGGAGGCAACGGCTTTCCAGGCCAACTGGCGGCCGCGAGTTTAAGCACAAAGCCGTTGCGGTCGCGATGATTGGTGAGATCCAGTGAATAGCGGTAGCCAAGGTCCACTGCGGCGCCCTTAAATCCATAAATCCGAACGCCGGTGATGTTGTCCACCGGATCACGCGCACCAAACGTAGTGTTCTGAATTCCCTTGCCGATGTAAATTGTGGCGTCGTATTCCGTCATGATTTGGAAACGCTTGTCGGGAAAGACCACGAACCCGCCACCCACCTGCATTTGGTCCGCGAGATTCAGCACCACAGTCTCAGGAGTGCCGCCAATGGTGGTGTTGAAACTTGAATTCCGCGTGAAACGATACGCCCAGTTCACCGTTGCGGTCATGCTGCGATGCATGATCGTCTTGCTGGCTTCCACCCCGATTCCGTAATTGAACTTGCCATATTGGACCTGATTATTAAGGAGCGCGGTCAGTCCGGTTTTGGTCGGGACGAAGAAATCGTTGCGAATGGAAAGGCTGAGCGGTTTTCCGCGCCGCTCCGAAAGCAGCCCGAGCTTAAAGCCGAGGTCAATTTCACCCGTTCCTTGGCCGCTGTGCGACGCGAAAGGGAAGTCCTCAACATACGCCGGTGGGAAGCCCGTCGAAGGGATCACCGACGGGTAGATCGTGTTCAAGTATTGGGGATTAGCCGCATTGACCGGTGCGAGACTCAACTGGCTCGGCGTTCCGACGTGAAGGTGATCCATCGCATCCATGTCGAAGAACAGCGAAAACCAGTTGGTGACGCCATAGGCCGCCGAAGGGACCAATTGGAGCGAGGTGATGTCTCCAGGCATGCGCGAAAACTTATTCAGCGCAACAGCCGCCGAAATTCCATGTTTGGGCAGAGTCTCGCCGGTTTCCAGCGTGAATAATCCGGGATTGCCGTCCACAGCGGGCATCGGCGTGAAGTTCGGCTCGCTGTAATCAGACTGATCTGAAGCCTGCGGCGGAGGAGGGGTTGGGGCGGCCGCCGGATTCGCGGCCGCGGTACCCGGAGTGGCGGCTGGCGCTGCGGTGACGACGGAAGATGGGAGTGAGGCCGCCGGTTGAGAAGAGGAGACGTCGCTGGGTTTCGCGCCGGAATCAGTGGGTGACGCATTCGCAGCTGGATTCGCGGAGTGATCGCCTGGCCGCGGGTTCTTGTCATCGGCAAAGCCGGGCGCTACCAACAAAAGCACCGCAGCTCCGAGAACCGCCAGCCGCTCTATACATCGCATGTCCGCCTCCTAAGAAACGCTTCCGCCGGTAGTGATCGCGCAGCGCACCCGTTTGCGTCGTCACAATACCCCGCGGCGAGCGGGCGAATTGCCGAGTTCAGAACTCGATGGAAAGCCAAAAGGGAGTAGGGAGCGTGTCCCAAAGAAATCTGGCGGATTATAGTTCAGGCGTGGCCATTCCAGAACTGTTTTTTATGAATGATGCTCGCGGCTGCCCGGCGGCGGGCGACGTACTTGTGAAATAACTAAATCACGAGGGTTTTTGGCAGCGCATCGGCGAATGTGACGCCGCGGCCGAATTCATCGCTCATTTCTTGGGCGGCCTGCCTCGCGACGCGCCCAACCACAATGATGGCTGGTGCAGGGAGTGTGGATTCGTGGGCCAACTCCGATAGGTGCGTCGAGCGGATCCCTTGGTCTGGGCCGCTCGCGTGCGAGATGATCGCGCAGGGCATATTCAGGGACCAGCCGGCGTCGCGCAGTTCGTCCGCCACATGGCCATAATCGGGACCCGGCATATAGATCACCAGCGTGGTGGCGCCGGAAATCCCCGCCCACTGGATCGCTCGGTTCGGGGTGTCGCGCTGAATCGTGGTGAACAGCACCTGAGACGCGTACCGCCGATCCGTGAGCGAGATTCCCGCTGCCGCGGCGGCGCCAAGGCCCGCGGTGATTCCTGGCACAATTTCAAATTCGATGGCCGCATCGCGCAAGGCGCCCATTTCCTCACCTGCACGGCCAAAAATCAGCGGGTCGCCGCCTTTCAACCGCACCACAATTTCATGCGACCCAGCCGAAGACACCAGCAGGGCATTGATCTCTTCCTGCGTAAGCAATTTTCGGCCGGCGCGTTTGCCCACATCAATCAATTCGGCCGTTGGAGCGATTAGCGCCAGAACTTCGCGGCTGACCAGCGCGTCATGCAGCACAATATTCGCGCGGCTCAGAATCTTAACCGCCTTCACAGTAAGCAACTCGGGATCGCCCGGCCCGCCGCCCACTAGATAAACTTTCCCGCTCATCGGTTGCTCCCGTTGCCATCCGCGCGCCTGGTATCCCGCAAAAATCGCGTGAACATTTCCGGACTCGCAAGTTGATGCAGCAGTTGCCGCGTTTCTTCGGGGTCCTCTTTCTTGGCACGAAGAAATTTCCGCGCCGCTCCCAGCCAATTCAGCCACGGCTCGTATTCAGGCCCGAACTGCGCTTCCAACTCGCGGCGCAAACGCTGTGCGAGCGCGGGGCTCAATCCTTCCGTCGAGATGGCAATCTGCAGCGCTCCGCGTCGCACCACCGACGGATAGTAGAAGTGGCAATAATCCGGGTCATCCACCGCATTGCAGAGAATGCTGCGGGCCTCAGCCTCGCGGAAGACTTCATGATTCACCGCGATGTCCGAAGTCGCAGCAACCGCGAGATACGCACCAGCGAGATCTGTAGCCTCGAAAGTCTTGTGTACCCACTCGATTTGCCCGTCGCGCGCTCGCGCTGCGAGAGATTCCGTCACTTCCGGCGCGACAACCCGTATTTTCGCCTCCGCTGCGAGCAGACCCGGGATCTTCGCTTCCGCGATTTGGCCACCACCGACGACGACGCAGAGCCGGCCGCGAAGCTTCACAAACATGGGAAAGAGCGACATGCGCTAGCCTTCGACCCCGTGCGGCACGGGGCCCGCAACCGCGTCGCGTTCAGCTGGCTCGGCCCACTCGCCTGCAAGTAAAGCGCGGATTTCGTCGTTCGAGTGGCGCGCGAAAAATTGCCGCAAATTTTCTTGTGGCGCGCGCTCCTCATCGAAAGCCTTCAGCAGACGTTCAATGGCATCGGGCACTTCCGTCGCCGCGCAACGGTAGCCGATCGGCCGGGCGATCGCGGCAAAGCGTCCGACGGCGCCTCCGACGCAAAAGTAGTAAGCGTCCACCATGCGGCCGTCCACTTTGATTTTCTTTCCCTCCAGGCCGATGTCCGCGATCCAATGCTGGCCGCAGCTGTTCGGGCATCCGGCGACGTGCAATTTCAGCTGCTGGTCGAAGCCGGGAATACGATCCTCGAGCTCCTCGACGAGCCAGCGCGCGAAGCCCTTAGTTTCGGTAAGCGCGAGTTTGCAAAACTCCGATCCGGTGCATGCGATCGTTCCGCGCGCAAAGACGGACGCAGCCACCGGCAGCCCCGCAGCTTCCAAACCGCCCGCCACCGCAGCGGCGTTCTCGTTGCGGACGTTCACCAACACCAGGTTTTGCATGATCGTTGTGCGAATTTCGCCGTCCGCAAAATGATCCGCAAGTTCCGCGGCGGATTTCAATTGATCGGCGCTGATTCGTCCGCGCAGCACGGATGCGCCGACGTAGGAATATCCCGGCTGTTTCTGGGCGTGCACACCCACGTGGTCGCGATAGGCGTCTTCGGGAATTTGTTCGGGCTCCGCGGGGTCTAGCGTAAATCCGATGCGCTGGTGCAATTCGCTGAGGAAGGACTCCGCCGTCCACCCGTGATTCAGGAAAAGAAATTTCAACCGCGCCCGCTCGCGGCTTTGCCGCAGAACTTCGCTCTCACGGAAAATCTCGGCGACGCCCCGGACGACTTGCGCGGCTTGCTGCGGCAAGACGAAGGCGTTCAAGCGCACGGCCAGATGCGGTTCGGTGGATAGCCCGCCCGCCACGCGCACGGAAAATCCCGTTTCGGTTTTGCCGTTTCGCCGGCGCGTCGTCGCCGTCAGCGCCACATCGTTAATTTCCGGATACGAGCACCACAAATGGCAGCCCGTGATGGAAACTTTGAATTTACGCGGCAGATTGTAGAACTGGGAATTTCCGCCAAGCTGACGCGTAAGTTCGAGCGCGATGGGCGATGCGTCACAAATTTCATCGGCATCGAGCCCCGCCAGAGGGCAGCCGGTGATGTTGCGCACCACGTCGCCGCAGGCTCCCGTGGTCGTAAGCCCCACGGAGTGGAGACGGTCGAGAATTTCCGGCAGCGCTTCGATCGTCACCCAATGCAGCTGAATATTCTGTCGGACAGTAATATCCGCGACGCCGCGCGCGTGCCGCTCAGCGATATCCGCAACGGCGCGGACTTGCGTGCTGCGCAATATGCCGTTGGGAATCCGGATCCGCACCATAAAGTAGGGCGTCGCTTTTCCTTCTCCACCGGCGCCGCCAATCACTCCATTGCCGTCGCCCTGCGTGTAAATCCCCCACGAGCGAAAATACGTCCCCAGCCACTCCGGCGGTATCGAACCGTGGCCTTGCCGTGCGAACCCGCGAATTTCGTCGAGACATTCCCAGGCGTTCTTGGCGCGCTTCAGCCGTTCGACCCGCTGTGCTTTGGTTTCTTTGATCTCGGTCATGATTTTTGAGCCCTAAAAACAAAAAACCCACCAACCAGGTCATCTGGCGGTGGGCTTGGAAACCTAAAGTTGGATTGCGACTTAAGTCCCGAGGCTCCTCTCGCCAGAGATGTGCGCCATACAACACGCGCAACATGCGCATGGACAGCAGTTCATCTGGCAAGCACTTAACATCGTCACTCCAACCTACTCGACTTAATATGATGCGTCAATCCAAAAAAGGAATCTGTCTCATTTGGGCGATGGATGTGTCTGCTTTGCAGCACCAAGCCCGTCCACCGGTTGGATTGGGAACGATTGGGGCGTTGAGGCCTGTGCCGGAGTCAGAAAAAAATAGATTGCTGCCCCGAAACGCGACGCTCAGGCACGGTCCTTGCCGCCGCAAAGTGCCTCTATTCACGGCACTTGCCCGAAAGGGTCCCGGCGAACAAATAGTTGTCACTTCATCTTCCTGGAGTTATGCTTCCCCTGAATCACCCGGGTTACTTACCGGGCTTGGAACCAACCCAGTCCCAGACTAACAATCCAACCCGTTCCAATCCATTACCCTCGGGGCGAGCGTAGTAGAAGAAGGTGCGGTTGAAGTCCAAATCCTACAGGAGGTAATTCGGGAACATGACAAAGTCAAAGAAAGCTCTCGTCGCTGGGGCAGCGCTTGCAGGCTTGCTCGCAGGGACCGGTGTTACGGTTCAGGCGTCCAATCTTCTCTCCGGCACGCACTTCGCGGCGCAGTCGGATCAAGATCAGAAGCCGGCCGATTCCAAGGTGAAGGAAAAGCATGCTTGCAAGGGTCAGAACTCCTGCAAGGGCAAGGGTGGGTGTAAATCGAGCGACAACGGCTGCAAAGGCAAGAACTCTTGCAAGGGCAAGGGCGGCTGCGCGACCGACGGCTCGAAGATGCCGAAGTAAGACGCTGCCAAGCGTCAGTTCACTGCAAGACGAAGTATCTGGTGGGGAGGGCCGGATGCAGAAATACCGGCCCTCAACACTTTTGTCGCGACGAAGCGGAGCCAGGAATGCCAGCCAACCGGTTTAACAGCCACACGGATTACGGAATTGGGATAGGTTTGCGCGCCCCTCATTACCATCACATTCTCACGCGCAAGCCCGTGGTGGATTGGTTTGAAATCATATCCGAAAATTTCATGATTGACGGCGGACGCCCGCTGCGCATCCTGGATCAAATTCTGGATCAGTACAAGGTGGTGCAGCACGGCGTCTCGATGTACTTCGGCTCCGCGGAAAAGCCAAATCGCGAGCATCTGCGGCGACTGAAGGAATTGGTGCAACGCACCAAGACACCGTGGCTCTCCGATCATCTCTGCTGGGGCAGCGTGGACGGCCGTTACACGCACGACCTGCTTCCGATGCCGTATACGTTCGAAGCGGCGCGAATCACGGCGCAGAAAATTCGCGAAGTGCGCGATTTCCTGGAAGTTCCGGTCGTCGTGGAGAACGTCAGCAGTTACGCCGAATTCCACGTTTCCGAAATGACGGAATGGGAATTTCTGAATGAAGTGGTGGAGCGTGCGGACTGCGGAATCCTGCTGGACGTGAATAACATTTACGTTTCGTCGCAGAATCACAGCTTCGATCCCTTCACCTACGTCAACAGCGTACCGGCCGAACGCGTGGCGCAAATTCACATCGCCGGGCATTCGAAATATCGCAAGTATATTCTCGATACGCACGACCATCCGGTGATTGACCCGGTGTGGAAGCTCTACGCGCGCGCCATTGAACGCATTGGCCACACGGCGACGCTGCTGGAATGGGACGACAGCATTCCTTCCTTTGACGAAGTACACGACGAAGCCCTGAAAGCCAACCGCTTTCTCGCGAGCGCATCCTTGGCGGCGGCAGTATGAAGTTGTTGAGCATTCAACGACAGATGGCGCGCGCGGTGATGACTCCACTGACGAACTCCGAGCGCATGCGCACTGTCGCGCCCAATGGGCGCTCCATGCGCGCCGTCGCTTCGCAGATTATCAAGCCCAATGACCGGTTGACTTCGTTCGAGCGGCTCGAAATTTATAACCGGCAGTATTGGTTCCGCATTCTTTCCGGATTCGCCGAAGATTTTCCGGGATTGCGCGCCGTGCTGGGCGGGCGCCGGTTTGATGCTTTGGCCAAGGCGTACTTGACGGATTGTCCTTCGCAATCTTTCACACTGCGAAACTTGGGTTCGCGGCTGGAGGCGTGGTTGCGCAAACATCCGCGCTGGGCCGGCGAGCGCCAGAATCTGGCAGTGGATATGGCGCGCCTGGAGTGGGCCGATATTGAAGCCTTTGATGGCAAAAGGGAATCGTCGCTTAAGCCCGAAGAGCTGGCGGACGCCAATCCCGCGAAGCTGCGCTTGCGATTGCAGCCTTACATAACTCTGCTCGATCTGCGCTATCCGGTGGACGATTTGCTGCTGGAAGTGCGCAAGGATGCGGAAAATCTGGATGTGGCGAGCAACGCGTTCAGCGAGCGGCATAAGAGGAAGCGCGTCGCAGCGGTGGCCAAACTAAAACCGAGCCCGATATTTTTGGCGGTGCACCGCTTGGATGAGGACGTGTACTTTCGGCGGCTGGCACGCGAAGAGTTCGAGATTCTGTCGCAGCTACACGCGGGGAAAGTTTTGAATGCCGCAATCGAGGCCGCTTTGCGCCGAAGCCCGCTGCCCGCGGAAGAGCGCGCCGCAAACGTAGAGAATTGGTTTCGTACCTGGTCGGCGCTTGGCTGGTTCCGCCGACTGGAAAAATCCCCCGAAAATGACAAAGCCGCCGCGCGCTGACGCGCAGAGGCAAGAGAGAGCAGCGCATCACATGAGCACTGTCCAAAATCAGATTCTGCGTCTGTACGATGGATTTCTGCGAGTCGTAACCAGCCTGCAATCGCCGTTTCTGTTGGCCGTGCGGGTGTATTGGGGCTGGCAGCTCTCGCAAAACGGGTGGGGCAAGCTGCACAACTTGCCGCACGTGACGGAATTTTTCGCGAGCCTCGGATTGCCTGCGCCGGGTTTCACTGCCGCGTTTGTCTCCAGTTTCGAATTCGTGGCCGGGATTTTGCTCGCGATCGGGCTGCTATCGCGCATCGCTGCGCTGGGAGTTCTTATTGACATGACAACGGCTTACTGGGCAGGGGATAGAGACTCCTTTCTTGCATTCTTCTCGAATCCCAATAAATTCGCCGGTGCCGACCCGTTTGTTTTCTGGTTTGTGGCGTTGATCATCTTGATCATTGGTCCCGGGAAGTGGTCGCTGGATACGTTGCTGAAGCGCCGGTTGCGAAAAGACACCTCACCCGTAGCGGGTTCATCCTACACTTGACGCCGCGGTGGATTGGCCAAAAGCATCTTTACCGCAGACAAGCGGAGAACGCAGAGGAAGGCAACGCACGGCTGGCACCAGCATCTTAGTATTGGGTCTCATGCAAGCGATTCCGAGCAGGCTCTCATTGAAGATTAAGGTCGGTGGGGCCGCTCTGGTAATGCTCCTCGCAGTTTTTGTTGGCGTTCGTACCCGCGCGGCTGACCAAATGACCTCCACCATCCTGATCGGCAATTCGCGCATTGACGTGGTTGTCGAGAACGGCGATCTGCAGGTTTCCAAAGAAGAGTTGGTGACGTGGGTGCACTGGGCCGCGGAGTCGGTCGCGGGATATTACGGACGCTTTCCCGTGCCACATTTGCTGCTGCGGATTGTCCCGACCGATGGAAGGGGTGTGCGCGGCGGGCGGACATTCGGCAGGGAAGACGGCGGGTACACGGTGATTCATGTGGGGAGCGAGACGGAGTTTGCGGGCCTCGCGAACGACTGGATGCTGACGCACGAGATGGTGCATCTGTCGTTTCCTTCGATGGCAGACAATCATCATTGGATCGAAGAGGGGATCGCGACGTACGTGGAACCGATTGCGCGGGTGCGGGCGAAGCACTTTGACGCGAACGAAATGTGGTTTGAAGTGGTGCGCGACATGCACCAGGGTTTGCCGGCTGCGGGGGATGAGGGCCTGGATAACACGCACACCTGGGGACGGACGTATTGGGGTGGCGCGCTGTTCTGTTTGCTCGCTGACGTGGAGATTCACCGCGAAACAGGAAACAAGAAGGGGCTGGAAGATGCGCTGCGCGGGATCCTCGATGCGGGCGGGGACATACGTTACGACTGGCCGATTGAGAAGGCATTGAAGATCGGGGACCAAGCTGTCGACGTTCCCGTCCTGGAGAATTTGTACAGCAAGATGAAGGATCAGCCTTACGACGTGGACCTCCCGGCGTTGTGGCAGCAATTGGGGATTGACCGAGAAGGCGACAAGGTGGCTTTCATTGATACCGCTCCGCTGGCGAAAGTGCGCGAGGCGATTACGTTTGGGAATGCGGGCGCAACGCTCAAGCCTGCTGCTACGGATTCGCGATCCGCTGCGATTTTTGCCGGACGTACGGCAGCGTTTTTCCCACCCGATAAATCCCACGATTGAAATGGCGGCGAACTGCCGCCGAGATAATTCGTACACCTTGCCAAGCTGGGGCGCAGTCCTCCTGCGGCGGATCTTCGACAAGCAGCGCCCCTACCGAGTATCTATAATTTTGCATCAATCCTCTGTTGCGCGGGCGCCGTTGCGGAACTTGGTTAGCGCTTCCAGGATTTGCTGGCCGTAGAGTTCGGTTTTGCGTTCGCCGAAGCCGGATACTGTGCGCAATTGGGCTAGCGTGCGCGGATGGACGCGGCAGAGGGAATCGAGCGACGTGTCGTGCATGATGATGAATGCGGCGATGTTCATTTCTTTTGAGGTGCGGCGGCGCCATTCGCGCATGTAGGCGCGTAGTTCCGGGTCAACACCGTTTGCGGCGGCTTGGTCGGCATTGAACGACGTTTGCCGGCGAGCGATATCGTTCGGGCGAGAGACGTCGTCGGGCCGAGAGACATTATTATTTTGCGCTGACGCCGTGGGCTGGTCGGCGTTGCGTTTTGCTCCCCACCAGCCCGCACCGGGAGTATCGGCGTTTTGCGACGACGCGAATTCCGCTGTGTTTTCAGCGGCGGAGCGCGGGCCGCGCGTGAATGTGATGGATGCCGCAGCCGCGGCGGCCGCTGTTGCGGAGGCTCTTGCCGTGGCGGCGAGCTTTTCGTGGCGCTTGGGTCGTGGCGCCGCTACCGGTTCCGCGAGCCACTGGATCTCGCATCCGCAGACGTCGCATGCGCCGCAGGATTGCCATTTCGGGCTTTCGCCGAAATGGACGCAGATCTGGCGGTGGCGGCAGCCCTTTGATTCGACGAAGCTGCGAATTATGCGATAACGCTGCCAGCCGCGTTCACGCTCGGCGGGATCGCTGACTTGTTCGATGAAATGCGCGAGCAATCCTGCATCTTTTTTTCGCCAAAGCAGCACGCAATCGGCGGGAAGGCCGTCGCGTCCCGCGCGGCCTGCTTCCTGGTAATACTGCTCGATGGATTTCGGCAGCGAGAGATGGATCACGGCGCGGACCGCGGCTTTATTGATGCCCAGGCCGAAAGCGATTGTGCCGACTAGCACGGGGACTTCGTCGGACATCCACTTTTCCTGATTGCGGCGACGGGTGGCGTTGTCCATTTTGCCGTGATAGCCGATCGCTTTGATCCCCGCCTCCGCAAGCAAGATGACGGTCTCTTCTACGCGCGCGATGGTCGGCGCGTAGACGATTACGTTTTCCCCGGCGTAGGTCCGCAGCGCTTTTACGAGAAGCGCGGCTTGCGTGCGGGCGTCACATTCTTTTACGACGTAACGCAGATTCGGACGGTGAAAGCTGGCGATGTATTTGTGCGGCTGGCGCAGGGCGAGTTGGTCAACGATGTCGTGCCGGACCTGCTTGGTGGCGCTGGCGGTGAAGGCCGCGATGGTGCGATCGGGGAAGTGCTTGCGGAGAGAGCTGAGCTGGCGGTATTCGGGACGAAATTCGTGGCCCCATTCGGAGATGCAGTGCGCTTCGTCAATCGCGAAGAAAGAAACCGGGACGCGTTGCAGCCATTCGATGGTGTCTGCGCGGGCGAGGCGTTCAGGGGAGAGATAGAGCAGGCGGTAATGTCCTTTGATGGCTTGGCTTACGATGGTGGACTGCTCGGCTGCGGCGATCGTGCTGTTCAGTAGCGCGGCGGGGATGCCCATCTGGGTTAGTTGCGCGACTTGGTCTTGCATCAGAGCAATCAGCGGCGAGACGACGATTACCGTGCGATCGGCTAACAGTGCGGCGGGGAGCTGGTAGCAGAGCGATTTGCCGCCGCCCGTCGGCATGACGACGCAGGTATCCTGGCCGCCGAGCAGGCTGCGCACGATGCGTTCTTGCATGGGACGAAATGAGTCGTAGCCCCAGTAGCGGCGGAGCGCGCCGAGAAGTTCGTAGTCCGAGTACACCGACTCAGTATAAGTACGGAGACGAGGTGCGGTCTATCGCCGAACGCACCGGGGAAGAAGGGAGTGGCTATGCTGCGCGGCGGGAGTTGGCTTACAATCGCGTGATTATGAGACCTAAGATTAAAGAAAATGTTGCTGGTCCCGATCATCAATGGCTGCGGCATGCGCTGGCTACTCTGGCCTATCGCGGAGGAAAGACTTTGCGCGGAGCGCCGCCGGGTTTTGCGGAGTTTCGCGTGGGGGAGAGGACGCGGACGCCGGGGCAGATCCTTGCGCATCTGGGGGATTTGCTGCATTGGGCTTTGACGCAGGCGAAGGGAAAGCCGGCTTGGCACAATTCCGCGGTGGTTTCGTGGGAGGAAGGGAGCGCACGGTTCTTCGCGGAATTGCAGGAGCTCGATGATTATCTGGCGTCGAATGAGACGATTGGGTGTACGCCGCAAAAGATGTTTCAGGGCGCGATTGCGGATGCATTGACGCATGTGGGCCAGTTGGGGATGTTGCGCGGGATGTCTGGGGCGCCGGTGCGCGGGGAGAATTACGCGCAGGCGGATATTGAGGTGGGGCGAGTGGGGGCGGAGCAGAGTGCGCCGCGGAGGGAGTTTGATTGAGGCAGTGGCCGTGAAACGCGAACCGTGGCCCACGACCCGTGAACGGCGGAAGAAATAACGCGTTTTTGTGTCGATTAGAACGAGGCGCGATCGTTTGTTTTGAGAGGTTTACGTTGATTTCTAATATCTGCCATTGTCGATTAGAAACGTTGTTGCTGGCTGCTTGCGGCGGGCGATCTGCGCCTGCGATTCGGCGTGGATGGCTTGCGGAGACCTGTAAAAAATGACGATTAGAAAGCGTGCCTCGTGTTTGTTTTCTGCGAGATATAGACTTTTCTAATCGCGGAGTGTGACGATTAGAAATGCGGTTTGTGGGGGGAAAGGGAGTGGCTAGTGACCAGTGGCTAGTGGCTAGAAAATTGATGGGCCGAATGGCTGCGTTTTGCGGTTTTGAGGAAGTGGCAGAAAGTTGGCGATTGATTTGAGGCGCGGGCGTTTGTTTTGTGCGAGATATAGCGAATTCTAATCGCCGGGGTTGGCGATTGAATTTGCAGTGACTAGTGTCGTGTGCCGAGTGACAAGTAACGGCGGGAGCGGGGATGTAACATTGTAGTTCGGATGTTACATGGGTTTTTGGGGCGGCCAGTTGGCGAGCGGCGCGACAACTGAGAGGCGCGGGACGGTTTTTGGGTAGAGTTTTCCCTGGGGGTGGGAGTGGTCTGCCCGTCGCCGTTGTGGCGGAGTGCATGTGGCGTCCTCAGTGGGCTGGAATGATAGCCCGCTTTTATTTTATCACATTTACTGTATGATTACCAGTCCCAAAATGGAAATAGGCGTGGCGCGAGCATGGTGAAGCGAAAGGCTCGGGCGCATGGGCGCGAACGGGATCGTTTGTGCGCCGAACCGGGGGCCGGAACCGTAGGGTCTGACGTATTGCCACGCACCCTCGCCTGCGGCCTTCGGCCGCGAACCCGCGAGAGTGCGGCACCCCTACAAACCTAAAGGCGGTCGCGTGCGCGCAGCGCGTTCCGCTCGCCAGTTCCGCTACGACACTCGTACTAGAGAATGCATCGCGACCTGACAATTTGGACGCCCCCGGCCGCGCATCACATCGAAACGATGGTTCTCGTGCCGGCCAAACTCCTGTAACATGCGCCACTGCAAGTGACAGGAGGAACTGCCGATGAAGCTCATCAAGATGAATTGCGTAGGTTTTCTTGCTCTTGTGATCTTCGCCGCCTGTGTTTCGATTACGCCAACGTACGCGCAGGACATGGCCAAACCGACCGCAGCGCCAAAAGCTGCACCCGGCCCGTCGCAAGCCGTGCTCGAGCAGTGGAATGACATTGGACGCAAACTCATTGCGATGGCCGAAGATTTCCCCGAAGACAAGTACGATTACAAGCCGACTCCCGCGGTGGGCAGCTTTGCCCAGCGCCTGATCCACGCGGCTCACGCCAACGAGTTTTTCATCAATATCGTGGAGGGCCGCAAGATGCCTGCGATGGCTGATCCCGAGCGTGCCCAGTTCAAAACGAAAGCGGACGTGGTGGCATTCGTGAAGAAAACATTTGCAGACGGGGCCGCCGCGATCACAGCCAAGGGCGATAAGGGCATGTCCGACCTGGTGGTGGATCCCTTCGCAAATGAGCAGACGCGGATCAGCGATTTCGCTTACGGTTTCGTCGAGCATTCAGGCGAGATCTACGGCCAGCTCAGTGTTTATTACCGTGTGGCAGGCATGGTGCCGCCGGAATCGCGTCCGAAGAAGTAATCCAACAACGCCCGATTATTGCAGCTTGGCGTATTCGGATTTGGCGGCGATTAGGATGGGGATGTCAGGGTCGGCGTCTTTCCAGAGTGTGAAGAAATCTTTGTAGGCGGCTAGGGCGCGGACGCGGGCGGCATCGGCATCCGCGCCTTGCGACGTTTTTGCTTCTAGCGCGTTTGCGCGAGCGACACCCAGACGCGCTAGCGCGCCCGTCCAGCAATTCCAGACGATTCCGTTGTGGTCGAGAATCTTCTGAAACTCGGCGGCAGCGCTGCCTTGTTCGGCGGCCAAGTACGCTTCTCCGCGCACATACGTGGGATAGAGGCAGGAAATATTAGCGACGAAATTAATTTGACCCAACTCGATGGCTGAAGCAGCTTGCAGGGTATTCAGCGCGGCACTCGGGTTCTTTTTGTTCAACTCTAGTTGTCCTTGAATCGCCGGTATCCAAAGCGACAGTATCTGCGTGTCCAGCGCAAAGCGTTTCCCTAAATCTTGAGCCAAGGACTCGGCTCGCGCCGTATCTCCCGCCATGGCAAACGCAAGCGCGGCCTCGCTCTCGACGCCCTGACTCGCGGGAGCCATCTTCAAGGCCTCTGCCGCCGACTGCCGAGCTTCTGTAGCGTTACCGTAAGCCGCTTCCCGCTGAGCGGCAATCGCTTGCCAGATGGCGCCGTTTTCCTTGCTATCCGCCCGGATGGAAGAGTCCAACGCCCGCTTGGTCAGTTCCCGCGCCTTTTCCAGATGCCCGCCATACGCCTCAGTGTCAGATGCGAGCGCCAGTCCGAAGTTCTCTTCGGGCTTGCCCGCAAACCACTTTTGCTCTTCCACCATCGCGGCGGAGTCCTCCCCGAAAAAAGCAAGAGCGTAGAGAGCATTATGCAATACGAAAGTATCCAGTTTTCGCGCCTGCGCGCCGTGAATGCTCTGCCGCGCTTCGTCGAAACGCTGCAAGGCAATGGCGAAGTTGGCGAGATCGGCGTACGAAGCTAGCCGATCCGGCGCAAGGCGCAGAGCTTGCCGTGTAACTTCCGCGGCTTTTTCATACTTCCCCTGTTCGCTGCACACCAAGCCCCAATTTCCGTAGGCCCGGAAGTCCCGCGGGTAGCTCTCAATCACTTCCTGATATGTCGCGACCGCTTTATCCAGTTCGCCGGTTACCTCCCGGTAGTACTCGGCGGCGATGTTCAGCCGTTCCCGCTCGCTGGCATGTTCGCGCAACTGGAAAGCCTTGGTGGTGTATTCGCTGGCCCGTATTAGCTCGCCGAGATCGAAGTAGTCGCTGCCCAGTGCCCAGTACGCCAGGGCAAAATTCGGATCAAGCTGGATAGCGCGTTGAAAGTAAGGCAGGGCTGGGGCCGAACCTTTCTCATTACGGGCGTTCCTGCCAAGGCTGAACGCCTGCAGGGCTTCGAGCGAAGACGTGGTAGCTTGCTCGAGAGGAACATCGAGTTTCTGCACTGTTGCCAGCGATTCGCCCAGTTGGCTGCGCAGTTTGGTTGCCGCCGCGCCCAGCGTGTCCAGCACCTTCTCCTTCGACGCCGCTGTCACCTGCTCCGCAGCTAGCGTGTCGCCACTCCGGCAGCTCACGGCTTTCAAACCCACCACATATTCGCTGCCCAGACTCCCGATCGCCCCGGCAATGTAAGCTTTGCTGCCCGCGCGTTGACAGAGCTCCCGCGCTACTTCGGGCGTCAGTTTCGTTCCCGCGGGACGCGTCATTAATTCCAGCGTCGTTGCCACTTCACTGTCGGGGAGAACATTCAGGAAAGGCGATTGCCGCAAAGAAATATTGAGAGCCGTCTTCAGCGTATCGTCGAAAATCGGATCATCTGTGCTATTGACGAAATCTGCGAGGACGACGCTGTCTTTCTCGGTCAAGCCCAGCGCCCGTCGCGAAAAATAAACCCACGCGCACAAACCCAACGCGACGGCCACCATTGCAACGCCTGCCAGCATCCGCCACCTCAGAGTATGTGCGTTTGCCGTGGAAGCCGAAGCCGCGGAGCCCTTCGCAACAAGCTCCATCGCTGCGGCAGGAATTGCGGCGGTACTTGCGGATATAGGCTCGGCGGCAGGATCTTCACTCACGGCGGCGACAAAGCGGTATCCCCGCTTCGGCAGGGTTTCAATGAACTCAGGCCGGTCGGGACGGTCTCCCAATATTTTGCGGACATCCAGAATGTACTTTCTGAGAACCTCGGGATTTACATAGGTGTCGGGCCAGAGGGCCTCCAGGAGTTCGTCTTGAGTGACCAGGCGTTGCGGATTCTCGACCAGATAGCGCAGCACGTCGAACGCTTTCGGAGGGATGCGCACACGCTCTTCGCCATTCCAAAGGCAATGATTCGTGGGGTCGAGGCGGAATGACTGGAAGGTCTTCATAACCGAAGGCAGTCCCGTTCAAGGCGTAAGGAGGCTTCAGAGCGCACGTTCGCCCCCGGTATATTACCGCAGTCTGTCCAGATTTCGGCGGGTTTGCGGGGAGACTCGATGCCGAGAGCGCTACGGGGCTGTCATGCTAACACCTTGTTTTTCAGGAGCTTGTCTCTACAGACAAATACTCCACAAAATCTCCACGGCGACTTCACACAGAGATTTTCACGGGCTGGTACGGTGCGATCGAGGGCGAGCTTCGATTGGCCGAGGTCTGCGTGGAACTGCCTTGTTGCCGCCCCATCAATTGTTCTTGGTCGTGAAATGTGGACCAGGCGTCTTTGCGCTGGTGCCCGCAGCCGGACCGGGAACCAAAATATAAAGGAGCAAGCAGAATGGCATGGTGGAATGAAGGACACTGGGGAACGATTACGGGAGAGGCTTGTAACGCCTCGCCAAATGGGAGGGGGCGTGCGGGACTGGCTGAAGCAGTATTGAGCGGCCGCTATCGCCCGGAACAGTCCGTGCAACTTCGCGAAATTGCCGGGGAGTACAAAATGGACAACGACTCGGTTTTGAAAGTCTTTGCCGAATTTCAGACGCTCGGGATGGTGACGCTTTCGGGGGAGTGCTCCGCGGTCATCCATTCGACCAACGCGAAAGAGATGCAAGAAGCCTTTGAGATACGCGCCGCCCTGGAAGAAATCGCGGGGCGAACCGCGGCTACAAACCTGAAAGGAAACACCGCCGGCCTGCAGAACGATCTGAATGCCATGCGCGCGGCGATTCGCGAAGGCAATCTCGATGCTTATGCTGAACACGACGTAAAATTCCATCGCAGCATCCTGAGAGCCTCGGGCAACCAGTCGCTGCTGCGCGTGTGGGAAACCCTGGGATTTGACCTGCGGATTCCAGTGGTGATTCGAAAGATCTCAAAAGATCTTCCCGAAGTAGTGGAATCACACCAGCGGATTCTCGATGCTCTCGACAAAGGACGAGGGAGAGAAGCCGCGCTCATGATGCGAAATCACGTGGAGACGTTTCTGGAGTTTCTCAGAAAATCCGAATCGGATTCAGGAATTCATAGGGCGATTCGCAAGGATTTGGCGGGCGCAAAGGAAATTCAACAGGCATTTTTTCCGCCACGGAGCCTGTCCATTCCTTGCATATCCTGCGAGACCTTCTACCAACCCGCGCACGGGATTGGCGGCGACTATTATGACCTGCTCTCGCTGCCGGGAGGACGATGGGGAATCGCGATTGGGGATGTTTGCGGCAAGGGGATCGGTGCGGCGCTGCTCATGGCCAGTCTCCAAGCTTCGCTCAGGGCGCAAGTCTTGCATCCGCATCTGGATCTTTCCACGCTTATCGGCCATGTGAATCGGCTGGTTTATGAATGTTACCCGGAAGATTCCTTCGCGACACTTTTTTATGCAGAGTACGAACCGGCCACGCGAGTGCTGAAATACGTGAATGCGGGCCACAACGCACCGATGGTCGTCCGCCCGCGGAATGATTCATGCGAGATGTACCACTTGAATTCCGGAGGCCAGCCAGTCGGAATTTCGCCGGACTCAGAACTGGCAACGACGATATTTCAGTTCGAGATCGGTGATGTGTTGGTGGCGTACACGGATGGAATCACGGAGGTTGAGAACCCGCGCGGCGCTCAATGGGGAGAGCAGAGGCTGGAGAAATTGCTGCGCTCTTGCAGCCAGGAATCCCCGGAGAAAATTATTAACGGCATCCTGGATGAAGTGTCAGCATTCGCGGATGGGCAGCCACAGCGGGACGATGCCACTCTCGTGGTGATGAGTGTGCAGGAGGGCTGCGAGGTTTGAGCGATGCTGTTCTGGCTAGGCAGTTATTCTGTGCCTCACACGGTAGCGCGGCTCAAGCCTTCTCGGGAATCACGATTTGTTCAGTCAGCGTTACTGGTGTGGGCTGCGGCTTCTTTGGTTACGAGGAGGCTGACGTCTTTTAGATTTTGATAGATTTCGCGATAGGACTGGACTAGGGAGGTTTCGTGGTAGGGGACGCCCCGCTGGCGGCAGTAGGATTTGACTACTTTTTGGGCTTGGCGAAGTCTGTTGCTTGGCATGGTGGGGAAGAGGTGATGTTCGATCTGGCAGGAGAGGCCGCCCATGCAGTAATCCACGCCGGGATGTTTTTTGATGTTGCGGCTGGTGAGGACTTGTTCGCGGAGGAAATTGACGGCGGTGCTGCCTTCCTGGATGGGCATGCCTTGATGATTGGGAGCGAAGATCAGGGTGAGATAGAGGCCGAGGAACGCCTGCTGCGCGAGAACAAACAACACGGCATGAGAAAAACCAAGGAGGTAGGTGAGCAGTCCGAGGAACCAAATCGTATGCAGGATGAGGAAGCTGACTTCGACTACCGGGTGCGCGACTTTGTGGCGCACGAGGAAACGCACGCTATCGTATTTCAAGAAAAACGATTCGAGCAGGGACAACGGGAAAAACGAGAAGTGCTGGTACTTGACGGAAAGGCGCGCGAGGCCGTGTTTTGTGGCGGCTTGTCCTTCGGAAAATGCGAAGGGAAGAATATCCACGTCCGGATCGGCGGTGACGTGGTTCGGCGAGCAATGATGGCTATTGTGTTTGTGGAGCCACCAACTATTGCTGAAGCCCAGCAGGAGATTCGAGTGCAGCAGGCCGAGGGCTTCGTTCCATGAGGGCTTGCTGAAAATTTCCTGGTGGCCGGCGTCGTGGACGATGAAGCCGAGTTGGGCGAAGACGAAGGCGAGGATAGCGGCATTGCAGAGTTCGAGCCACGGGTTCTGAAACCATTTGATCAGCAGGAATGCGCCGACGAAAAGGATCAGGTTAATAATTATTTTACGGAGGTAATAGGCCGGTTGCTTGGCTAATAGGCCGCTTTGCCGTACTAGAGTGAGTAAGTCGCGAAATTCGTCGCCCGCCGCTGCCCGCATCTTCCCCCTCGATCCCCAAGATCACGCACGATCCACAGATCCTGCAGTACAAAGTCCAAGAACGTGCGAACGAGATCGACCGCGGCGGAGGCAGAGTTTGCACAGAGCTTCCGCATTGCCTGGCGATGACTCCGTAAAGCACTTATCATGGCGAAAAAAATATTGGAGCTGATTGATTAAATGCGAGAGTACCACGCCGGTTGAGGCTGACGTGAAAAGAATATGAAATGTGCGCTAAGAGTTGATCCAAATTGCGTGCCAAAAGTGAACAGGTAGCGGCTGCGCCTGCGATCCGGCACATATGGACCGCTGGTTAAATCGCGCAGCAAGACGATTTGAAGAGTGTAAGATGCGCTGCGCTAGGGATGAGTTGTGCCGCGAGACGGCGGAGTCTCAGAAAATTTGTTCACTGGGTTCGGTGACGCATGGGTTGGAATTGGCAAGCTCGTCGCAGGCGAGGCGAAAATTCTCGTACCAGGTTTCGGTGAAGCTGGTGACGAGCTGTTCGACGGTGCGCCCGGCAATTTTCAGGCTGGGCCGGACGATCTCGCCCCAAGTGTGGATGCGCGTGCCGTTGCCATTCTGGCGTTCGAAGGTGACCCATTGGCCGATTACGATGCCCATGGCGTGGTCAATCCAGCCGACTTTTTGCGCGGGGACGCAGTGAGTGATGACGTGATTGACTACGGTATTGACGGGGCGGAGGACTTCAATTTCCATGCAACTGCCGGGCTCCCAGGGAGCGCCTTCGCGCCAACGCAGCTGGCCGTAGATATTGGCGAACTGGTTCCAGCGTTTCCAGTTGGAGAAAACGTCCCAGGCGACGTTTTTGCAGGCGCGGGTGGTTACTGAGTACTGAAAATGGATCATAATTCCAAGCAACTCCTAATGCGCTTTCCGAACTGAATGATTGATCCAGCAGGACAAGCAGGTAGAATGATGGCCAGTATTATTTATACGCCGTTACTTTAACGCCGTCAAGATTATTATGCAGGGCAGGGGATGTCCCGGGAGGGACCCAGCGATGCCGCGCAAAGCCGAAGCAGGGTTGGAAGGCCGGATACTGGACGCCGCGTATAAATTGTGGAGCGAGCGGGGCGAGCATGCGTTGACGATGCGCGCGGTGGCGAAGGCGGCGGGAACGACGACACCGACTCTGTACGAGCGCTTTCGCGACAAGCACGATTTGCTGGAATTGCTGCGCACTCGGGCGCGGCAGAATTTGTATACGGCGATTCGTGCGGCGGATTCGGCGGAGGATGTTTGCAAGCGGGCTTTGGAGTTTACGGCGCGGCACGGGCATGAATACCGGCTGCTTACGGACGGGTGGGCGGCGCGATTGAGCCGGAAGGAGCCGATGCCGTCGGTGGGATTGATGAAACAGCGGCTGGCGGAGCGGTTGGGGGGAGAGGCGGACGATCACACGGATTTGTCGCTGGCGCTGGTGGCTTTGGTGCATGGGACTTCGCTGCTTTTATTGGCCGAGGGAGTCAACGAGGATGTGGCGCGGCAGTTGCGGCGAGTGTGCTTGGAGGCTTGCGAGGCCTTGATACACGAGGCGTCGCTCGGAGTGGCGCGGCGCAAGCGCCGGGCGGGGTGAGTGGCCTGAACTGGCGCGCGGGCGCGATTTCGGGATGGGGACTGGCGCGCTGAATCGCGGGGCTGCCTAGCCGCGCAGTCGCGCCGGGAATTAAGAGGTTGGAATGAAGAAGAAATTGTTTATGTAAGGAATCGCGGCATGGCCGTTAAGGCTCCGCGCTTGGGCAGCCTCAACACTTTGGTGTACTGCGGGATCGAAGTGGCGGATCGAGCCAAGCGTCCCGTGCTCCAGCATAAAACCCTCGTACTTAAGAGGCTCGAGAAGCGCGCGCACCGAGCGGACGGCTCCGGGATTGTGGCGCTCTTCGGCTTCCAGCAGGATGGTTGGCCGGTCGCGTTTGAGAAGTTCCATCGCTCCTTCCAGTACGGAAATTTCGTGCCCTTCGACATCAACTTTCATGAAGGTGACGTCTTCGAGGCCCAAATCGTCGATCCTAAAAGTTTTCACGGTGACCGTTTTGAACTCGCCCGAGAAATGATTCCTTGAATCAATTGTCCCCAGGCCGTCGGCGCCAACTGGAACGCGGAGAGTGGCTTCGCCGTTGGTATTGGATGCCGCGCCGGCGATGACGCGGACCTGATTCTTGAAAACCCGCTCCAGGATGCGTGCGCAATCGGGGTTCGGTTCGATGGAGACTACGTGCCGATTGCGGGCCAGCATAATTCGAGTGTAGATACCGCGGTTGGCGCCGACGTCGAGGGCAATACCATTGGCACGGACGAGGAAAGGAAGGAGCGTCTCTTCCATGTCACGTCTCCCGTTCATGGAGCGCAGGGCGTTCTTGGCAAAGAACCAGAGTTTGGGATGTGACAGCAGCGATTCGGAAACAAGGGACTTCATGCCCATCTTCGCCCTCCCCCAGAAGTATGGCACACAACGGGCGTGGCAGCTTATAGGGTAATTTATGTTTGAACGCAGGCACTTGATTTGCAATTCGGGGGGAGCAGAGCAGGCGTAGGCGTTACTGCCTGCTTGCAGTGGCCGAAGTTTCTTTGAGGACCAGGACCAGGATGCGGCCGTCGGAGTGGAAGGTGCCGCCTGTGGCGGTTTTGGCTTCGGTGAGCGGGTTGGGCGGAGTGACGTGGGTGCGCTGAATTACCAGACCGGTGCTGGATAGGGTGTCGTTGACGTATTCGCGCTCGCCGTCAATCGCGGGATCTATTTTGTGCGTGACGCTCGTGATACTCTTGTTGCGTTCATCGCGTTCGAAGCCGATGTCATGAGTGGCGGCGACGCACCAGAGCGGGCGGCCTGCGACTTCGTAGGGCGATTTCCAGACGCGCAGATGATTGCGCGACATTGCTACGCGTACCGGTTCGGCATGCGCGAAGCCGTAATCCTGCGCGCGATGAAATAGAAACAGAGTGCTCATCGGCATCGTGAGGTAGTCTTTTTTTTCGAGCGAGTCGGTGATGGCGTTGAGAACCGTATCCTGCACCGAACTATCCACGTGGACCCAGCCTGCCGCAGCGAAAACTTTCAGGACTTGATCTTTTGTGCCGACGATGAGGATGTTGACCATGTCGCCGGGATTGCCTTGCGGGTCCGAGACGCGGCGCGGAATTTCCTTGAGGAGCGCGGCAGTGATTGATGGGATCGGCGTTTCGGGCGGGCCGCCGATGGCGATCGCGGCGGCGGTGCTTAGTCCTGGATTTATTACCGCAATTTTCACCTGGAAGTTTCCTTTGGCGCCGGTGGCGTCTTTCAAACTTTGATTGATTCCTAGATAGAGGCGGCCGGCGACGGGGGCTTCGTAATCGGAGGCGGCGCCGATGGCGAAGGGCTGTGCGGCGTCGCTATCACCGAGGCGGCCAACGAGCGAGCCGTGGCCGGCGTCGGGGACGGGGTATTCGTGGATCAGGTCGCCGAAGCTGCGCGCGAGGCCATCGGGGCCGAAGGTGCGGCCGTCGGGATGTTTTTTATCGGCGGGATAGGTGATGGTTCCCGTCGCGGTGAAGCGGAGTTTTTCGCCGGAGCGCAGGTTGATTTTTGTGTCGAGCCATTGTTTGGTGGCGTCGAGGTCAAATTGGTACGAGGTGACGTTGGCGGAGGTGGATTGGGCGTGGGAGGTTTGCCCGAAACTGGTCGGAGCGATCGCGAGGAGCAACGCCGAGCACGCGAGCGGCATTGATAGAGATTTGATTGTTCGGACCTTCACACGATTGTGCCTCTAGATCATTGCAACGAATTTGCCGGACGCTTCACTAATCACCGGAGAGATTTTTCGGCGAGCGTTCGTTTAGCGTGGCGATCAGGAGTTTGGCGCAATCGGGCGGCGAGACTTTGCCGCGGAGGACTACGTCCTTCGCGTCAATGGCTTTGCCGTAGAGACCGGTGTTGGCGCTGTTGTCCGGGCGAAGAGTGGAGCCGGCCAGCGAGATTCCGGCGAACAGGCCGCGGGCGCGCGAGTAAGAGAGGACCTGAGCGCGGAAGGTGATGTCGGTTTCGGCGGAGGTGTTGCGGCCAACTGGACCGGCGGCGGCGGAAGCGTCACCGCCCAATTTTACTTTGCTGGTGAGGATGCTGTCCGCGGCGCGTTCGTTCATGAGAAGCAGAACGAAATCGGTGGCTTGACCGCCGAGCTGCAGGCCGAAGCTCCCGCCTTCGAGCGCCATCATGGTGGGAGCGCCCCAGGGGCCGCGGAAATCCGGGCCACTGCGGCAAGTCATGACGCCGCGGCCATAGCTGGCACCGAAAACGAAAGCGAGTTTGAGTACGGAGGGAAGCACCACGACGCAGTAGGCCTTATCAATAACCGTTTGCGGGATATCATCGGGGATATCCATGATTTCTTTCATTACGTAGCCGGCGTTGTCCACCCGGTCGCACTCTTTGGTGCCGGCGGGCAGCGGCAACGCAAGCGAAGCAATCAGTGCCAAGGCGATAAAGGCTCGATGGATCGAACTGTTCATTCAGTCTCCTAGAGTATTTTGGGCGGTAATGACCGGTGGAACCGGATGCGTGGCGAAAAACGCGCCACGAGATGTACAAGAAAGTGACGTTCAGCAGCCCCGGGCGAATTTTACACGGGAGGATTGGCGAGGGCAACCAGAGCACGGCGAAACGAGGAGTTAAAGCAGGGCCGCTATTTACTTCGGGCGCGAGTTTACCTACCATGTGCGGTGCCAGCGAAGCCGCTCCTGGGCGAGATTGCGCTTCGCTATCTGCCGGGACCAAAACTATAACCGATGCCACGCGCTCCACGACTCGTCGTAATTGAACCGAACGGCGTACGCCGCGAAGTCTCCATCACCACCACCCCTTTCCGCATCGGGCGGCAGGCGGGGAACGAACTCACGTTGCGGGATAGCCGCATCAGCCGGCAGCAGGCGCAGATTCTTGCGGTGAATGGGACGTACGTGCTGGAGGATATGGGGAGCCGGCACGGAACATTCGTCAACGGCGAGAAGACGCTGAAGCACGAACTGCAGCCGAAGGACCGCGTGGACTTCGGCATGGCGGATTCCTACAAGCTGCTATTTTTGGGCGAAGGCGCGACGATCGAGGAATTGGTGGAGCGCGTGGAGGCGCCCGCGCCGCAACATGCAGGGTCGCGCGAGTTGTACCATCTGGGCGTGCTGCTGGAAGTGGCGCGAACGCTGGGCACGGGGCTTTCGCTGGAGGATGTGCTGACGGCGGTGGTGGATGCGGCGATCCAGGTGACGCGCACCGAGCGCGGTGTGCTGTTGCTGGCGAACGAACAGCAGGAGTTGCAGATGATTGTGGCGCGGGATGCGCAGCGTGGGACTTTGCGCCCAGACCAATTGCAGGTGTCGCAATCGGTGGTGAAGCGCGTGGCGCAATCGCGCCGGGAATTGATTGTAAGCGATACGGGCGAAGACGGCGGAATGAGCCAGCAGGAAAGCGTGGCGCGGCTGGAATTGCACACCGTGATTGCGATACCGGTGGACAAGCTTCCGGTGATCGAGACATTGGATGCGACGATTTCGACGCGGCAAGGCGAATTGCTCGGTGTGTTGTATTTGGATAGCCACGTTCCTTCGAGCGCGTTTTCGGATCTGGACCGCGAAGTATTGCGCACGCTGGCGCGCGAGGCGGCGACTGTGGTGGAGAATGCGCGGCTTTTTGCATCGTCGCGCGCGAAACAGCGGCTGGACCATGAAATCGAAATCGCCAGCCAGATTCAGAAGCAGCTTTTGCCGAAGGCGCTGCCGAATTTGCCGGACGTGGCGGTGGCGGGCTCGACTCTATCTTGCCATTCCGTGGGCGGTGATTGCTTCGACGTGATCGGGCTGGGCGGCGGGCGGCACGGATTTTTCGTGGGCGACGTATCGGGGAAGGGAATTTCGGCGGCATTGCTGGCTACTTTGCTGCAGGGCGTGTTTTTCACGACGGCGGCGATGGATATTTCGCTGCCGGGAGTTTTTTCGCGCGTGAACCAGTATTTGTGCGAGCGCAGCGGAGAAGACCGCTACGCGACGGTTTTCTACGGGATTCTAGACAAGATGGGGCGGTTTGAATATGTGAATGCGGGCCACGTGCCGCCGCTGCTGAAGCGCAAGACGGGCGGGCTGGAAGGATTGGGCTCCGCGAATTTTCCGGTGGGGATGTTTCAGGAAGCGGAATATCAGAGCGCGCGAGTGCAATTGGAGCCGGGCGATTTTCTGGTGATCTATACGGACGGAGTCTCGGAAGCGTGCAATACGCAGAATGAATTGTTCGAAGAGGCGCGTTTGCGCAAGATCATCGAGGAATTCAACGGAGAGACGGTGACGCAGCTGGGCGATGCGATTCGCGAAGGGATGCGCGCGTTCACGGAAGGCGCGGCACAGTCGGACGACATTACGATTCTTTCGATCGAATACAAGGGCAACAAGGGATGAAGCGGAAGGCAGCATCGCGCACGCGCGCCGGCATGCCGCTCGAAACACTCGAGCAGGTGGTGGCGACGCTCAATCCGGAAACCGAGCCGGGGGAGCTTGCGGCGCAGATGGTGTGCGTGCTGGCCGCGCCAGGACGGCTGGAGGGGGCGCGGCTGTGGCGCGTGGTGAACGGAGCGCCGATCGTGTGGCAAGAGAGTGGCGAGCTTCCGGCGCCAGACCCGGTACACATCGAACGAATCCTGCACGGGAAAAATCCGCACGCGAACGGCGAGAAATCCACGTGGGTGCTGGGTCGCGGAGTGAATCCGGTGGGAGTGCTGGAAGCGCGTCCGAAAGGCGAGTTGGATTCGAAGACGCGGGGATGGCTGGAGCTTTTCCGGCGCTATGCGGAAGTGGCGCTGGAAAGCAGCGAGCGGCGGCACGCGGTAATCGAGCTTTCGACGATTGTGGAAGCTACGAAGCGGCTGAATTCGACGCTGGATTTGGCGGAGTTGCTCAACATTATTTTGCAGCTCACGACGCGGCACACAGGAGCCGAGCGCGGGACTGTTTTTCTGGTGGATAGTGAGCGGGACGAGATCTGGTCGCTGGTGGGATTGGGGCTGGATCAGCATGAGATTCGCTTGCCGGTCAGCCGAGGAATTGCGGGTTGGGTCGCAGCGCACGGCGAAACCGTGAATCTGCCGGATGCCTACGCCGATCCGCGATTTGAATCCGAAGTGGATTTGCGGCTGGGATTTCGCACGAAGTCGCTGCTGTGTTTGCCGATTCGCAGCAAAAGCGGCGAGACGATTGGTGTGCTGCAACTGCTGAACAAGAAGACCGGAGCATTCACGAGCGCGGACGAAAATCTGCTGCGCGCGATTTCCGATCATGTGGCGTTGGCGCTGGAAAACGCGCAACTCCATCGCGATTTATTGCACAAACAACGGATGGAGCGCGACCTGGCGCTGGCGCGCAGCATTCAGCTGGGATTGCTGCCGGAGCGTCCGCCGACGCTCGAGGGATTCGATATCGGAGTGTCGCACCGGCCATCGCTGGAAGTGGGTGGAGATTACTATGATTTCATTCCGCTGGCGCCCGACACGATTTTGACGGTGGTGGCGGACGTGGAAGGCAAGGGCGTGGGTTCGGCGATGGTGATGGCGAACCTGCAAGCGACCTTGCACGCGCTGCTGGCGCATTTGCATTCGCTCGAGCGATTGGTCGAATCGCTGAACGACATGATGCTGGCGGATACGCGCGGGCAGAAGTTCATGACCATGTTTGTGGGGTTGCTGGACCAGCCGCATCGGACTTTACATTATGTGAATGCGGGGCATGTGCAGCCGGCGGTGGTGCGGGTGAATGGCGAAGTGGAATATTTGACCGAAGGCGGGATGGTGGTGGGGCTTTTTGCCGGCGTGCGTTACCAGCGCGGGCACGTGAAATTGCATCGCGGTGACGTGGTGGTTTTTTGCACGGATGGGATTACGGAAGCCAATAATTCTTCGGAAGAGGAATACGGGACGCAGCGTTTGGTGGAGTTGGTGGCGCGGGAGCGGGAATTGCCGGCGCAGGAGATTGTGCAGAAGGTGTTGACGGATGTGGATTTATTTTCGCGCGGGGGAACGCATGAGGATGACCGCGTGATTTTGGTTTTGAAGGTTGTGTGAGATTGAAGAGCAATGGTAGGGCGCGAGATGAATTCCATTCATCTGATGTTTGGGTTTTTTGATGTCCGCAGTGTTCAAAGATGTGCCGCACCTACGGCGCTGGGTTTCGGTTCTCCGTTGAATAATTGCCCTTCTTGAGTTGTGACCTACCTTGTTGGATATTTTTCGAAGAAAGTGATTACGCGGGTTTCGTATTCGGCGGGGGCTTGACCTAGGGCCATCGCGTGGCCTGCGCCTGGCACGATCCACATTTCTTTTGGGCCGATTGCGGCGTTGTAGATCAATTGGGCGTGACGGCAGGGGATGCGGTGATCGTTTGTGCCGCAGATTAGAAGGATGGGGAACTGGCGTTGCGTGACGGCTATTTCCGGGGAGACTTGATCGGGGTCGAAGCCTCCGGCTTGAGCGAGGGCTCTTAATGCGAAAAACGTTGCGGGGCGGAAGAGAGTTTTGCCTAACAGAGGACTGAGGTCGAGGCCGGCGTAGTCGTAGCTGACTTCGCGGAGACTTGCGAACGGGTCTTCGGCTGCTACTGCTGCGATGCGCGGTTCGACGGCGGCGGATTGTAGCGCGATTGCTGCGCCCATGGAGACGCCTAATGCGTATAGGTTTCGGACATTTTCGGTTTTGTAGAGTGCGTCGGTGATTGCGACCGTGTCGTGGCGTTCCTTCCAGCCATATGTGGCTATATCGCCGCCGCTTTCTCCGTGGGCGCGGGAATCCATCATTACGATGCTGTAGTTATGGCGCAGGAGGAATTCGGCGTGGCCTAGGACGCCTGTGCGATTGTCGGAGACGCCGTGGAAGAGGAGAACCCAGTCGTTGTTTGGCGATGGAGGTACGATTTTCCAGCCGCGGAGTTCGGTGCCGTCGTTGGCGCGGACGGTGAAATCGGACTTGTGCGCGGCGGTGCGGGCTAGCATTTGGTTTGTTTCGGCTTCGCGCTGGGGATTCAGGTTGGCGGGATGCAGGATGCCGGGGCCGATGTTGTTGCCGATGATGGCGGCGGCGGTTGGTAGCAGGGCGAGGATGATGAGCGCGATGTAGGCGGCGCGTTTCATTTGGGTCTATATGAGTGTTACGCGATTGGGTGGGGAAGTGTTTCAGTGCGCGGAGCCGTGATTGTTTTTTGCCGCGACGGCGATGGCGCCCTGAAGGGCGCCGCTACAGAGTCAAAGTCTTTAGGAGCCGGTGGAGGAGTAGTGGCGGGTGCCGAAATTCCAGAGGCTGATGGCTAGGGTTAGGAAGATTACGGCTACTACTGGGACTAGCGGAGCGTACTCGGGGTGCACTGTGCGGCCTAGCATGCGCACGCTGGGGTAGAAGGAGGCTAGGCCGAACGGGACTATCCAGCAGAGGAAAAATTGGACTACGCCGCTGTAGATCGAGAGCGGGTAGCGGCCGAAAGCGATTACGTTCCAGATGGGAGGGTGGACGCCGATGCGGTCTTCGAACCAGAAGGAGACAGTGCTGAGAATCAGGAAGACGGATATATAGATGATGCCGGCGCAGGCGCCGAAGAAAAAGAGCATCGCGAATTTTGCGGGCGTCCAGCGCAAGCCGAGATGGCTGGTGGCGTACCACATGCAGAAAATGCCGGTGGCGATTTCCTGGAACGATTCGATGCGGAAGGTTTCGAAGAGGACTTGGAAGAGCGAGGAGATGGGGCGGAGCAGGACGCGATCGAATTTTCCTTCGATGATGAAATTGTTGCCGAAGTCGTAGAGGTTGAGGCTGACGACGTTGAAGATGCCGTAGGGGATTAGCGAGAAGCCGTAGAGGAAGAGGACTTCTTCGAAGCGCCAGCCGGCGAGTTGCGGGACTTTTTGGAACAGGACGACGACGAAACAGAGCGCGAAGATGGTGGCGGCGAAGCTGGTGCCGAGGCTGATGAAGAAATCGCCGCGATAGCTGACGCGGACTTTGGCGTATTGCGAGAAGTAGTCGAAGAAGAGGAGGAAGTGGCGATGGATCGCGGCCGGGAGGCCGGCTAGGCCGCGTTTTTCTTCGATCGGTGCGCTGGTTGGAAAGGAGGTCATGGCTTTGTTACTCGCGGCGCTTGATTAGTGGGGTCGAGCGTGGCGCGGGCCGCTAAAAGCAGATCCCTCGCTGCGCTCGGGATGACATTCGATTTGAGTTTGGCGGACATTTACGTGGTTTTGCCGTTAGCCGCCGTGGATTGTGATTTTTTTTGCGGCGCGTTCCCACCATAGGTGCGCCAGGAACAGCAGCGCTATTACCCAGAGCCATTGGATGCCTAGTGCGCGAAGGGCGGAGTGGCGATCGAGTTTGCCCAGGTAGATTTGCAGCGGGGTGTAGGCGATGTGCTCGAAGGGGAGCCACGACAGGAATTTTTGAACTTTGTCCGGGAAAAATGACATCGGGATGAGCAGGCCTGAGAGAAGTTCGATTAGCCAGTATTTTGCGCGGATTAGCGCGAGGATGGATTTCAGGGGGATAGCGCAGGTGCCGATCATGAAATTGATCGCGGCCATCAGGAAGAAGCTGCCAAGCACGGCGACGAGAAACAGCGCGAAATTTTCGCGGGACGAGGGGCGTTGGACTGGGAACACCAGAGCGACGACGACGGCTGTCGGTAGTGTGAGGAGACCGAGGCGGAAGGCGGATTCGCCGATGGCGCGCGAGATCCACATCCATTGCACGGAGACTGGCTTGATCAGGTCCATGGCGATTTTGCCTTCAATTACTTCGTAGGCCATTTCCTGGTCAATGGTGTTCCAGTAGAACGAGCGGATCATCCAGCCGACGCTGACGTAAGTGATCATCTGGCCGAGGTTGTAACCGGCGATGGAGTGGCCGCCGCTGTAGACGGCGCTCCAGATGAAGTAGTAGACGGTGACGTTGAGGAAGTAGGTGATGATGCCGGTGAAATAGCGCAAGCGGAAGGCGAGGATATTGACGAAGCCGACGCGGGAAAATTCGGCGTACGGGACCAGGGTTTGGACCCAACTGCTCATTCAGCCGGTCCGCTCTGCACGGTCGAAGCCGGCCACTTGCTGTCGTACCAAGATTTCACTACGCTCGCAAAATCTCGGGTTGTCGTGATTCCCAGCAACTCGAAATGGTTTCTCAATTGATTGTCAAAGAACTGGAAGATTTGCTCTTCGTCGGCGTTCTCCTCCAATAGCCGGAGCAGGGGCGCTAACAGACAATCATATTCGTCCCGAGACGCACCAATCGAAACGGCGCGGATCGGATCCCACTCACAAGTCAAATCACGCAGTTGCCGCCAACGCTCGCGCGATTGTTCTTTGGTCAGGTTCATACCGCGACCTCGAGGTGGGCTTCGCCGGCGTAGATGCGTTTGATGATTTCTTCGATGGGCTCGTCTTCGATCAGGAGGTCGCGGACTTCTACGGCGGCTAGGATTTGGCGGATTAAGTCGGAGGTGGAGACTTTCACGCGATCGAAGCGGATGCGGTAGGTGAGTTCGTCTACTTGGTCTACTTCGAGGCCGTCGCGGGAGAACGCTTCGAGGCCGGCTGCTTGCGCGCGATCTTTCAAGGCGAATTTGATTTGCTTGGTGCGGAGGAGTTGCTGCTTTAGTTGGGCGAGATGGCCATCGTAGAGGACTTTGCCGTGATCAATGATCATGATACGGCGGCAGAGTTCTTCGATATCGTCGAGGTCGTGCGTGGTGAGCAGCACGGTGGTGCGGAATTCGCGATTGATGGCGCGCAGAAAATGGCGGATGTGGTCTTTGGCGACGACGTCGAGGCCGATGGTGGGCTCATCGAGAAACAGGAGCGGCGGATTGTGCAGCAGCGCGGCGGCAAGGTCGCAGCGCATGCGTTCGCCGAGCGAGAGTTTGCGCACCGGAGTGTGCAGGTAATCGCGGATGTTGAGAATGGCGTCGAAGTGTTCCATGCGCGCGTCGAAGTCGCGTTGAGAGACGTCGTAGATGCGGCGGAGCAGTTTGAAGGATTCGATTACGGCGATGTCCCACCAGAGCTGGGTGCGCTGGCCGAAAACGACGCCGATGGTTTTCACGTACTGGCGGCGCTGGCGATAGGGGATGTAGCCGTTGATGCGGATTTCGCCGCCGGTGGGCACCAGGATGCCGGTGAGCATCTTGATGGTGGTGGATTTTCCGGCGCCGTTGGGGCCGATGTAGCCGACCATTTCGCCGCGTTCGATCGAGAAGCCGACGCGATCCACGGCGGCGATGGTGCGGTAATCGCGGACGAAGAGATTTTGGATCGAGCCCCAGACGCCCTCACGGCGTTTGAATGTGCGGAAGTGCTTGCAGAGTTCGTGAACGTGAACGAGGGAATCAGCGCTCATCGGTGCATGAATTCTAGCATTTGCGGAGTGGCGGCGGTGGAGCGTCGTGGGCCCGCGGGTTGGGTTGTCGCTGCCTTCTCCGTCTCTCGCTGCTTAGACGCTAGGGAATTGGATTCGGTTCGGGCTTTTCTGGTGACGAGGCGGGAGTGCCGCTAGCCTTTGTGGCAGACGGAGCAGTGCTTGGCTCCGTAATTTTCCATGGTTACTTCGAACATGTTGTTGCAGCCGATGCAGACGCGATGGATCTTGGCGGGTGGTTTGGCGCCGGGTTTGGTTTCGGTTGCGTGGGTGGAGTGGCTGGCGTGTTGCGGTTCGGTCATGGGCGGATTTTAGCATGAAGATTGGCGGGATGGGAAAACCGCGACGACGATCAGGAGGCGTGGCCGCTTTTTAGAAGTTCTAGCACGCGGGTTGTGATTTCGCCGATGGTCACGGGGCGGTAGAAGACGGCGGCGGCTGGTGGGAGTGGGACGGTTTCGGTGCGTGAGGCGATCAGGATGGTGGGGACGCGTTTTATTAGTGACTGGATTGCTGCGTCGGCGGCGAATTCAGCTGTGGCTTCAAGGACCACTAAGGCGGGCATTTGACCTTCGGCGAAGGAGCGGCCGGCGTCTTCGGCGGAGTCCATTCCTAGGGCGTCAATGCCGCGTTCGCGGAGCTCGGCGCGGAGGCCGGCGCGTAACTGCCAATCGCGCGCGATTATGAAGACGAGTGGCATCTCGCCGAGAAATTATAGCATTCGGGAAGATGCGGCTGGGGACGGTTGGGGGAGGCAACATTTTTGTTTGGTGCCGGTGTTGCGATCACGGCTCGCGGGAAATGCACCGCGAGAGGTACGGCGCTGCGCGCCGGTTTTTTTGTTGTGGCTGAAGCCACGACCTACAAGGATTCCTGAATTTTGAGGCTAGCTGGAGGGCGCGATCTAGCCGCCGCGTCGTTGCGTGCGGCGACATCGATGGCGCACTGAAGTGCGCCGCTACAAACGGCAAGACCAAATGCTGCGGCAATGCAACGGCCGAGGCAGCCCCGATGCCTCCGCTGTGAAGCGAATCGAAGGAGCGAAAAGCCGGCGAGGCGCGCCTCGCCGAAGAGAAAGCGGCGGCGTGCCGCCGCACTCCATATTGGACTGGGCGAATTTGTGCGAGGTGGAGGCGGGGCGATTCATGACATCAAATTCAACGGCAACGGCCTAAGAGCTGGCGGGACGCTGCTCGGTGGGGCGGCTTTGCGTCAGTGAAGCGCGGAGACTTGGTACGGTGAGGGCGTTTGCTTAGGCAAGCTGCGGAGGGGTCTGCTACAATTTTGTGGCTTCGGGGGAACGCTGCGGCGAAGGTGCGCGCAGCCATACATGGCGGAAAATCGTCAACGAAAATGGGTGATTTGGGGCATCGCCGCGATTTTGGTAGTGGTGGTCGTGGCGGTGTTGGCGCTGCGCGAGCCGGCGGTGGCGGTGCGGGTAGTTAGTGTGACCAGCGGCGACCTGAGTGCGACGATCACCAGCAACGGCAAAGTGGAACCGATTATGCCGTTCACCGCGCGGGCGCAGTTTCCGGCTTTTGTGGCGGAGGTGAAGGCAGCGGAAGGGCAGGCGGTGCATCGCGGGCAACTGATTTTGCGCCTGGACGATTCAGACATACGCGCGCAGCTTTCGCAGGCGCGCGCGGATTTGCTCGCAGCGGAGACGGATTTGCGAAATGCGAAGGCGGGCGGTCCGCCGGACGAAGTGGCGCAGTTGCAGGGAAATTTGCAGAACGCCGAAACGCAAGTGGCGAATCTGGAGAGAACGCAACAGGCGCTGCAGCAACTGGTGGCCAAGCAAGCCGCCACGCAGGATGAACTGGCGCAGAACCAGGCGGCATTGACCACGGCGCGCGCAAACCTGCAGACGTTGCAGGAAAAAAAGGCCGCGCTTGCGCAGCGCGCTACGGTGACCGCTCAGAGCGCGGGGTTGCGGGCGCAACAGGCGCGGGATCAGGTGGCGTCGCTCGAGGAGAAGGTGCGTTCGGCGACGGTGATCGCGCCGATGGATGGCACGCTTTATTCTTTGCCGGTGCACGTCGGCGATTTCGTGAAGTTGGGAGATGTGCTGGCGGAGATGGCGGACTTGCGGCACGTGCGTGTGCGAGCGTTTGTGGATGAGCCGGATCTGGGGGCGTTGAAACCGAATCAGGACGTGCAAGTGAAATGGGATGCGATGCCGACGCGCACTTGGACGGGAAAAATCGAGCAACTGCCGAAGCAAGTAGTGGCGCGTGGGGCGCGCAGCGTGGGTGAAGTGTTGTGTTCGATTGACAACGACAAGATCGAGCTGCTGCCGAACGTGAATGTGGAAGTACGGATTCTGGTGCACGAGGAGCACGGAGCGCTGGTGGTGCCGCGCGCGGCGGTGGGCGACGACAAGGGCCAGCATTACGTGTTCGTCTTTGACGGCGATGAAGTACACCGGCGCAATATCCAGGTAGGGATCGCGAGCGACAGCGACTACGCGGTAGCCTCCGGGTTGGCTTCGGGAGACAAAGTGGCGGTGCCGACCGACGTGGATTTGAAGGATGGGATGAAAGTACGAGTTCTGGAGGCGAGATGAGGATGTCGGGTTGGCGCACGCGCGCGGCAGTGATTTTGGTTGCGGCTTGTGCGGGAGTGGGATTGGTTTTGAGCGCGCCGTTCGCGGCGGGGGCAACTTTTACGGACGCGAGGGAGATTGCCAGACCGCTGGCGGCGAGCGGTGCATTATCCGGCGCGGCGGCTGACGCGACGGCGCAGATTCAGAACGCACAGAGGCAATTCAATGCCGGGAATTATTCCGGGGCAATCTCCACGCTGCAGACGGCAACGCAACAGAATCCGAATAGCGCAGAGGCATATTACTGGTTGGGACGCAGCTACTACGAGATTCGCGATTACGACAACGCGATCACGGCGGCGGAGAAGTCGGTGGCGATTGACGCGAAAAACTCCGTTTACCACCAGTGGCTGGGCCGGATTTACGGGGGGAAAGCGGATCGCGACCGGAGTTTTACGTACGCGCGAAAAGTGAAGAAGGAATTCGAAGCGGCGGTGGAATTGAATCCTTCGAATATCGAGGCGCGGCGTGATCTGGAAGAGTACTGCTTGCAGGCGCCGTGGGTCGTCGGCGGAAACAAGGACGAGGCGAAGACTCAGGTGGAAGCGATTGCGGCGCTGGATCCGATCGAGGGGCATCTGGCGCGCGCTGTTTACGATCTGGATGGGCAGAAGAAACCGGAACTGGCGGAGCAGGAGTATCGCGCGGTGTTGGCGGCGAAGCCTGGGAAGATCGATCCTTACTTCGAAGTGATTTCTTTTTTCCAACATCAGAATAAACCGGCGGACATGCAGACGGCGATTCAGGCCGCGGCGGCCGTGAGCCCGAACGATCCCCGTTTGGGATATGCGCGGGGTGTGGCGCTGGTGCTTTCCAATACGAATCTCGCGGATGCGGAACGGGATTTGAAAGCTTATCTTGCGAGCACGCCGGATCGTAGCGATTGGCCTTCACATGCGGCTGCGCGTGGGTGGCTCGGGCGACTGTACGAGGCCCAAGGGAAGCGCAGCGATGCGGCGGAGCAGTATCGCGCGGCTTTGCAGCTGGACCCTGAAGATAAGGATGCCAAGACGCGGCTCGAACATTTGGAAAAGGGCTCGCATTGAGCAGCGCGCGGAAGAAGGCGCGGAATTACGATTCCGAGGGTGAATTTGCCCACGCAATCTGCTTTTTCTTAGAGTTTGAGCGAAAAGCAGATCCCTCGCTGCGCTCGGGATGACACTCGCTTAACTTTTTCGGCCGGAAAACTGTGAGATTCGTGAAAGAGACGCTCGAAACTCCTCAGCCGCCGCGCGCATCCGATTCTGTTGTGCCTTCTCCGATAGCAGCTCCGAAAAGCAATCCGCTCGTCTGGAATGAGACGTGGAGCCTCGCGTTGCAGGCGCTGCGCGCGAATAAAGTGCGCGCGATGTTGACAATGCTGGGGGTGATCATCGGGAGCGCGTGCATCGTGCTGGTGGTGACGGTGGCGCTGGCGGGGAAGCGTTACATCATTCAGCAGATCGAAGGAGTTGGCTCGAATCTCATTTACGGAGAGCTTATTCATTCCGGCGACGCGCAGCGGACTACGCTGGGCGACGAAATCACTTTGGAGGACATGCAAGCGCTGAAGGCCGCATTGCCTCATGTGGCGGAGGCGGCCGGGACGCACGACATGCCGATGACCGTGGTGGTGAACGGCGTGAGCCGTCCGGTGAGCATGGTGGGTGTGACCGATGGTTTCGAGGAAATTCGACGGCTGGTGGTTACGCGCGGGCGTTATTTCGATCAAGACGACATGATTTCGCACAGCAAGGTGTGTTTGCTGACGCAGCACCTGGCGGAGCTGGTTTTCCCGGATACGGACCCGGTGGGCAAGGAAATACGGCTGGGAGAGCTTTACTTCACGGTGATTGGAGTATTTCGCGAGCGGACGGCGACGTTTGGCGAGACGGAAATTAGGCTCGATTCGGTGATTGTGCCGATCGGACTGATCAAGTATTACACCGGCGAAGATTACTTGCGGACTTTCTACGTGCAGGCCGACCGTCCGGAAGAAGTGCCGGAGCTTACGACGGAAGTGGCGCAGTTTTTGAAGAGCCGGCACCGGCCGGGAGCGCAGTACCGCGTCGAGAACCTGGGTTCGTTGCTGGATTCGGCGCGGAAAATCGCGATGGCGCTGACGGTGATTCTGATCGTGATTGCGATGATCGCGCTAACCATCAGCGGGATTGGGATCATGAACATCATGCTGGTGACCGTGACGGAGCGGACGCGCGAGATCGGAATTCGCAAGGCGATTGGAGCGCCGCGCGATGCGATTCTGTATCAATTTCTGATGGAAGCGTTTTTGATCAGCGGAACAGGTGCGTTGTTGGGGATTGCGATTGCGGTGGCGATTCCGGCGGTGCTGAACTTTGTGATCAGCTTGTTTCCGGAGGTGACGGGAGTGCACATTCCGGTATCGTGGATCTCGGTGGTGCTGGCGTTTTTGGTATCTTGTTCGACGGGATTGTTGTTTGGTTATTTGCCGGCGAACCGGGCGGCGCGGCTGCATCCGACGGAGTCTTTGCGTTATGAATAAAACAGCGATCGCGAAATGCGGGCCGGGGTTGGTCGCGGCGATGCTGGTGAGCACGTTGGCTACCTCGACGGTGCGCGCGCAGGAACAGCGGAAATTGTCAATGCGCGAAGCGGTGGGACTGGCGTTGCAGAACAGCCGGGATCTGGCTTTGGCGCGCGTGCAATATAAGGTGGCGCTCGATGCGGCGGGACTCGATCACGCGGCATTTTTGCCGAACCTCTATACCGGCTCCGGCGCGGCTTACACTTCCGGGTTCCCGTCGCTCAACGGCTCGGCTCCTGCAGTCTTCCAGTTGAATTACAACCAGGCGATTTTCGATCCGATATTGAAGGCGCAGCAGAAGTCGGCGGAAGAACACGCAAAGACGATGAAGCTGGAAATCGATCGCATGCGCGACGATGTGATCGTGCGGACCGCTTCGTCCTATCTGGAGCTGGCCAAGGTGCGACATTCGCTGGAATTATTGCGCAGCGAACAGGCCAGCGCCGAAAAAGTGCTGGAAGTGACGAGGGAGCGCGTCCAGGCGAACCAGGAGCTTCCCATCGAGGTGACGCGGAGCGAATTGACCGCGGCGCGCGTGCAGGAGCGGATTATCAAGCTCGAAGGACGCGACGAAGCTTTGACGCAGCAGATACGCGATTTGACAGGGATACCGGACTCCCAGTCGGTGGAAGTGGAAACGGGCGAGCCATCGTTTTCGACCGATTTGCCGGACGCGGAACTGGCGAATCTGGCGATGCAGAACGATCGCGGGATTCAAGAGGCGGAAAATGACCGCCAGGCGCGCCAGGATATTTTTCGGGGTGCGAAGCTGAGTTACTGGCCGACGTTTAGTGTTGTGGGGCAATACGCGATTTTGAGCAAGTTCAATAACTATAGTGAGTTTTACAACAAATTCGAGCGCAACAACGTGAGCCTTGGCGTGCAGATTACCATCCCCATATTCGCGGCCAAGACGCGGGCTACCGTGGCTCTGGCGAAGAGCCAATTGCAGGAATCAGAGCTTGCTCTGGGGAACAAGCGGCAGGCGGTACGGTCGGACGTGCAGCAGAAGGCACGGAATGTGCGCGAACTGGATGCGACGCGCGAGGTGGCGCGGCTGGATTTGAAATTGGCGCAGGAAACGGTGGAGATGACGCAGGCGAAGTTCGATCAGGGACGCGCGACTCTGAGGGATCTGGAGCAGGTTCGGCTGGATGAAAGCGAAAAATGGGTGGCGTTTCTGGATGCGGACTTTGCGCGGCAGCAGGGGCAGCTAAGTCTATTGCAGGCAACGGGCCAGCTGGCGAAGGTGTTCCAGTAGGAACGGCATGCGGAAAGCATGGCTTGGGCTGAGTGGCGAAATCGGTTAAAATAAATGCTGCATCTTTATGGGGGTTTGTACGTCTTATTGGCAGTCCTGAGGGGGTAATAGTACATGCCGTCTGTAATGAAGACTTTGTTTTTGAATCCGCCGAGCTTTGAGAAGTTTGATGGCGGCGCGGGTTCCCGTTGGCCCGCCACACGCGAGATCGAGTCCTACTGGTACCCCGTCTGGCTGACCTATCCCGCTGGAATGCTGGAAGGCAGCCGGTTGGTCGATGCGCCCCCCCACGGCATTACTCCCCAGGAAGTCATTCAGATTGCGCAGGACTACGAGTTTGTCGTTTTGTTTACTTCCACTGTGGGCTTTTACAGCGATTTGCGGATGGCGCGGGCGATGAAAGAGAAGAAGCCCGGGATCAAGATCGCGTTTGTGGGGCCGCAGGTGCAGATCAAGCCGGCGGAAAGTTTGCTGGCGAGCCCGGACATTGATTTCGTGGTGCGCGGCGAGTTTGACCATTCGGTGGTGGAGTACGCGCAGGGGAAGCCGCTCGCGGATATTTTGAGCGTGAGCTACATCAAGGACGGGAAGGTAGTGCACAATCCGCCGCGGCCGATGCTGCAGACGGCGGAGTTGGACGCGCTGCCGTTTGCGACGGATGTGTATCAGAACAACCTGACCATCGAAAAATACAATGTACCGTTTCTGCTGAATCCTTATGTTTCGTTTTATACGGCGCGCGGCTGTCCGGCGCTTTGTACTTTCTGTTTGTGGCCGCAGACGCTCTCGGGCCACGCGTGGCGGGTGCGCTCCGTGGAAAGCGTGGCGCGGGAATTCAGGCAGGCGCACAAGATGTTCCCGCAGGCGAAGGAATTTTTCTTCGACGACGATACTTTCAACATTCGCAAGGACCGCGTGCTGGCGTTGTGCAAGGAATTCAAGCCGGTGGGATTCCAGTGGTCGTGTACGGCGCGCGTACATAGCGATTACGAGACGCTGAAGGCGATGGCGGATGCCGGGGCGCGTTTGCTGATCGTGGGCTTCGAATCGGGCGACCCGCAAATTCTGAAGAACATCAAGAAGGGCGCGACGATCGAGATGGGGCGCACGTTCGTGCAGAACTGCAAGAAAGTGGGAATTCACGTGCACGGCGATTTCATCATTGGGCTGCCGGGCGAATCCAAACAGACCATCGAGAAGACCATCGAGTACGCGAAAGAGCTGGACTGCGAGACGATCCAGGTTTCGATGGCGCACGCGTATCCCGGCACGGCGCTTTACGATCAGGGAATGAAGGAAGGGTTCCTGGCGGGCGAAGCGATCACGGACGACATGGGGCATCAGCTGCCGCACCTGCAGTATCCGGAGCTGTCGCGCGAGTACATGGTGGAGTCCGTGAACCGCTTCTACGACGAATATTATTTCCGGCCGCGCGTGGCCTGGCGCATCGTGCGCGATGCGTTGTGGGATTCGCACGAGCGTAAACGCCTGTTCCACGAAGCGGTGGACTTCATGAAGCTGCGCCACGACCGCCGCAAAGTGGCGAAGAAGGGCGTCCAGAAAAAAGCGATGGTGCAGGTGTCGCCATCGGTCGGAGTGGCCGGCGAATCACAGGGCGCATGACGTCTTCGGAAGGCCTGCACGTCAAAACCTACATTTTGCTTTTAATCATGGTCACGTTTGGCCCGTTGGGCGACGTGTTTCTGGGCAAAGGCATGAAATCCGTCGGAGCGGCGGGAGCGTGGGCGCCGGCGGATATCGTGCATTTTTTTGCGCGGGCGTTTACTTCCGGAACGGTATTGCTAGGGATCGGACTTCTGATCGCGTTCTTTATCGCTTACACTTTGGTGCTTTCCTGGGCGGATTTCAGTTTCGTGCAGCCGGCTTCTTCGATTTCGTATGTGTTTGTGGCGCTGCTGGGACATTTTTTGCTCGGGGAAATCGTCAGCACCACTCGATGGGTCGGGATTTTCGTGATTTGCGCGGGCGTGTTGCTGGTGGGAAATACTCCGCCGCGAACTACGGAGCGCGTATGATGCTGCGCGTTGGCGTGCTGCTGCTATTCGTGGTGTGCTGTAGTACCGCCGGCGAACTGTGCATCACGCGGGCGATGAAGGCTGCTGGGGAAGTAAAGTATTTTTATCCGCGGGAGCTGTTGCGGGTTTTCGGGCGCGCGGTGCGCATCGGTTGGATGTGGGCGGGGCTGATGCTGATGATGGTGAGTTTTTTCGCGATGCTGGCGGTGCTTTCGATGGCGAACGTGAGCTTCGTGGTGCCGGCGACGGCGCTGAGTTATGCGGCGGGGGCTTACGGCAGCCGCGTATTTCTGGGCGAGCGGATCACGCATCTGCGTTGGGTGGGCGTTTTGCTGGTGTGCGTGGGCGTGGCCCTGGTGTGGCAGGGCAAAGGCTAGCGCGCGATGTGGTGGACGGTTATGCGCGACGCGCTGGTGGTTTTGGCGCTCGCGTCGTTCGCGTATTACGCGGTGGCGATTATTGCGGCGCTGCGATTTTTTGGCGCGCGGCGCGAGCAGGACGCGGTTCCTTCCGATTTCACTCCTCCTCTTAGCATACTGAAGCCGATTTATGGTTTGGATCGCGAGACGTATGAGAACTACGCGAGTTTTTGCCTGCAGGATTATCCCGATTACGAGATTTTATTTTGCGTGAGCGATGATCAGGACCCGGCGATTCCGGTGATCGCGGAGCTGGCGCGGAATTTTCCGGAGCGGTCTATTCAATTGATTGTGGGCTCGGAACCGCTGGGCGTGAGCGACAAAGTGAACAAGCTTTGCCGTATGGTGCGCGCGGCGGCGCACGAGATTGTGGTGGTGAGCGACAGCGACGTGCGGGTGGGGCCCGGTTATTTGCGCGCGATTGCCGCGCCTTTTCGCGATCCGAAGGTTGGAGCAGTGACCTGCCTTTATCGCGGGCTTACGGATCGGTCGCTGGCGGCGAACCTGGAGGCGATTGGGAATAGCACGGATTTTACGGCGGGAGTTTTGGTGGCGTGGTTCTTGGGTGATGTGAATTTTACTTTGGGTGCGACGATGGCGACGACCAAGACGCGCCTGGCTGAGATTGGCGGGTTCGAATCTTTAGTGGACCATTTTTCGGATGATTATGAATTGGGGAACCGAATTGCTGCGCGCGGACATCGCGTGGAGCTGAGCACTTTTCCTATCGCGATTGTCTATCCCGCGCAGACTCTGGGAGATGCGTTCCGGCATCAGCTGCGATGGAATTTGAGTATTCGGTATTCGCGGCCGGCGGGGCATCTGGGATTGATTTTTACGCAAGGGTTGCCCTTGGCTTTGCTGGCGGCGGTGTTTGCGCCTTCGGCGGCTTGGGCTGTTGCGTTGGTGGTTGGGTATTTGGTTTTGCGCGGGACTTCGGCGTGGGTTATCGGCGTTTGGGGGATGGGCGACGGATTGTTGCGGCGGAAGATGGAGTTGCTTCCTTTGCGCGATTTGTTTGCGTTTGTGGTTTGGGTGGTTAGTTTTTTTCCGCAGAGGATTTATTGGAGAGGGAGGGAATTTTACGTCCGGGAGAAGAGGTTGGTGGCTGTGGGGACGCGGGAGGAGTAGGCGGTGGGGTTCAAGCTTACTTGGGCGAGGCACGCCTCGCCTGGACAGTTTGGGAGTTACGCATTCGTCTGGGACAGCGGCGGCGCGCCGCCGCACTCCACATTATTCGCGGCGATTTCTAGATCGAGTCTACATTGTTTTTTTTAGGAGTTTGTAGAGTTCGTTCGCTGTTGTGAATTCCTGCTCGAGTTCTTTTGAGGTTAGGTTGGTGCGCAGGTGCTCGATGGCTTGTTCGAGGCGGGTTAGGGCGCGCCCGATGTTTTCTGTGTTGGTGAGGGCGATGTCGCGCCAGAGGGCGTAGGGGCTGCCGGCTAACCGGAGCGTATCTTGCAGGCCGGGGCCGGCGAGTGCTGCCGGCAAACCTGATTCTTCGGTTTCGTCTTGCACGACCCCTGCTAGCGCGATGGCTACGAGCTGCGGCAAGTGCGAGACGATGCTTACAGCCCAGTCGTGAGTTTCGGCGTCGCACCAGACTGGCTCCGCGCCTATGCTGCGCAGGAGTGCTGCGAATCCCCGAACGCGCGGGTCGGGATCGTCGGCCGAGCTGATGAGCGCGTAGCGCGTGTTGTGAAACAAGCCGGCGTCGGCTTGTTCGATGCCGCTTGTTTCCTTCCCGGACATGGGGTGGCCGCCGAGAAAGTGCGCGCTCTTCTTGAAGACGCGCTCGGCGGCGCGGCAGATTGCGGCTTTGGTGCTGCCGGAATCCGTTACGAGGGCTTTGGGCTTTGCCGCGGCGGCGATTGCGGGCAGCGCGTCAATTGTTGCGCCGATTGGCAGCGCGATATAGACGAGGTCGGCGCCGCGAATCGCTTTAGAAATATCTTTCGCAGTCTCCTCCACGGCTTCGAGCGCGCACGCCGCGGCAAGTACTTCCGGACGATCAAACCCGATTACTTCGATATGCGGGAATTCTCTGCGCACGGCGAGGCCGAAGGAACCGCCGATGAGGCCGGTCCCTAAGATGGCTACGCGGAGGAAGGGAACTTCGTCGGTGGCGTCGGGCACGGCGTTAGTTTAATGCAAAAGTGCGGGTTTCGTGAGTGCGGGCGACATACGGTGGCTCGCATTCACGGGACATAGATTTGGCGACAACTGCAGTGGCTAGTGATTAGTGGCTAGTGGCTAGAAAAAAAGCACGGGGCGCGATTTATTTATTTTGTTTATATGGCTCTGGCGTGTTCGGATTTCGTGGGGCCTAGAATCTCTACCTGCGAGACGTCTTCCAGTTTTTCGATTTGGCGGACCAGGGTGTGTTCGGCGCGATCGGCTTTCACGGTCATTTTAATGTCGAGGAAGTTGCCGTCCTCGGTGGCGTTGGCGGTGAGGTGCAGCAGATCGAAACGGCGCCGGCGCGTGACGCCCAGGACGCGCACTAACGCTCCCTCGCTTTGCTTCACGCGCAATTGCAGGGTGAAAGTCGTCACCGCGCGACCTCATCGAGCATTTCGGAATTGGATTTGCCGGGGCCGACAATGGGCCAGACATTCGCTTCCTGATGGATGAGCACGTGCGCGAGAACCGGACCGGGTTCGGCGAGCAAGCGATCAATCGCGGAGCTTACGTCGCGGCGATCTTCCACGCGGAACGAGGGAATGCCCATGGATTCGGCGACGCGGACGAAATCAGGATTATCGGAGAGATCCACCTCGCTGTAGCGCTTGTCGTGGAAAAGTTCCTGCCACTGGCGGACCATGCCGAGCGCGCGATTATCAAAGAGCACGATTTTCACGGGCAAGTCGTAACGGCGGAGCGTCGCGAGTTCCTGCAGGTTCATCATGATGGAGCCGTCGCCGGAGACGTTGATGACGCAGGCATCGGGAAACGCGAATTGCGCGCCGATGGCCGCGGGCAGGCCGAAACCCATGGTGCCCAGGCCGCCACTGCTGAGATGCTGCGCAGGATTATTAAAATGAAAATGCTGGGCCACCCACATCTGGTGCTGGCCAACGTCGCAGGCGACGATGCAGTGCTTGCCGGCGCGATCGGAAAGAGTTTTCAGAAAGCCGGGGGCGTAGACTTCGGCTCCGGGCGCGTCGTAGTCCCAGGCATGGGTTTCTTTGGCGGCGAGACATTCGCGGCGCCACGGTTCGATTTCGAGCGAGCAGGCGAGCGCGGAGAGCGTATCGCGCAGGTTGCCGATGAGCGGAACGTCGGCGCGGCGAAGCTTGCTGACTTCCGCGGGGTCCACGTCCAGGTGAATGACCTTCGCGTGTGGCGCAAAGGCGTTGAGACGTCCGGTGGCGCGATCGTCGAAGCGGGCGCCGACGCAAATCAGAAGATCGCAGGCTTGTACCGCGTGGTTCGCGGCTTTGGTGCCGTGCATACCCATCATGCCGAGGGCTAACTCGTGCGTGGTGGGGATGGAGCCGATGCCTTTCAGCGTGGCGACGACGGGGATACGCGTCGCGTTGATGAAGGCGCGGAATTCGGCGAGAGCGCCGGCCATGCCAATGCCACCACCGGCGTAGACGACCGGGGAACGGCTCTCGCGCATCAGTTCGATGGCACGCGCTATGGATGGATCGTGCAAGTCGGGCGCGGCGGCGGTGTCGTTTTGCTCGTGAAATTCGAAATCGGCGATGGTGTTGGCGATGTCTTTCGGCAAGTCAATCAGCACAGGGCCGGGACGGCCAGAGCGCGCGATGCGAAATGCTTCGTGGACGATGCGCGGAAGCTCGGCGGCAGAATTCACCAAGAAGCTGTGCTTCACGACCGGCAGGGTGATGCCGAAGATGTCCACTTCCTGGAAGGCGTCGGTGCCCATGAGTGCGGTTGCGACTTGGCCGGTGATGGCGACCATGGGGACGGAGTCCATGTAGGCATTGGCGATTCCGGTGACGAGATTGGTGGCACCAGGGCCGGAGGTGGCCATGCAGACGCCGACTTTGCCCGTGGCGCGCGCGTAGCCATCCGCAGCGAGCGCGGCGGCCTGTTCGTGGCGCACGAGAATATGGCGAATTTTGGAATCGAGCAGCGCGTCGTACACCGGCATGATTGCGCCGCCGGGGTAACCGAAGATGATTTCGACACCCTCGCGTTCGAGGGCTTTCACCAAAAATTGTGCGCCTTTCATTTGAGACCCCTTGCGGCCGTAGCCGTTTCCGGCTTCAGCCAGGACATTTGAGCGCGAAGTTCCTTGCCGACTGCTTCGATGGGGTGATTCTTGTCTTTTTCCAGAAGCTTGGTGTACTGCGGGCGTCCGGTTTGATTCTCAAGGATCCATTCCTTAGCGAAAGCTCCGGACTGAATTTCGTCGAGGATCTTTTTCATGCTCTCGCGCACGTGCGAATCAATGACGCGTGAGCCGCGCGTGATGTCGCCGTACTTGGCGGTTTCGCTGACGAACTGATGCATTTTGGCGATGCCGCCTTCGTAGATCAGATCCACGATCAGCTTTACCTCGTGCAAGCACTCGAAGTAAGCAGCCTCGGGCTGGTATCCCGCTTGCACCAGAGTCTCCCAGCCGGCTTGAATTAATTCGCGCAAGCCGCCGCAGAGGACGGCTTGCTCCCCGAAAAGGTCGGTCTCGGTTTCTTCTGCGAAAGTTGTCTGGATCACGCCGGCGCGGGTGCCGCCGATGGCGCGGGCGTAGGCGAGAGTGCGATCGAAGGCGTGGCCGGAGGCGTCCTGGTGAATCGCGAGCAAGCAGGGAACGCCTCGGCCTTCTTCGTAGGTGCGACGGACGAGGTTGCCGGGACCTTTGGGGGCGATCATCGTTACGTCTACATTTTTCGGCGGAGTGATTTGGCCATAGTGGATATTGAAACCGTGTGAGAAAAGAATCATCGCGCCGTCTTTCAGATTCGGCGCGACTTCGTTTTGGTAGAGCGAGGGCTGGGCCATGTCGGGCGCGAGCATCACGATTACGTCGGCGCCTTCGACGGCTTCCGACGGGCCGGTGAGTGCCCAACCGTCCTGCTCGGCTTGTTTCCAGGAAGGGCCGCCGCGGCGGAGGCCGACGACGACGTTCAGTTTGCTGTCGCGCAAATTCAGGGCGTGCGCGCGGCCCTGGCTGCCGTAGCCGAGTACGGCGATGCGCTTGCCTTCGAGAGCGCGGGGATTTGCGTCGTTTTCCCAAAACATTTTCGCCATGGTGATTCTCCTTGTGGCTGCAATTTCTATGCAATTCTCTAAATGGCGCTGGTTACCGCGCCTTGCGATGCAGATGAAACGAGCTTGGCGTATTTGGCCATCACGCCGCTGGTGTAATTGGGAGCGGGCGGCTTCCATTGTGCGCGGCGCTCTTCGAGATTAGCTTTCACGTCGAGGCGGCGCGCGTTTACGTCGAGCGTGATGATGTCGCCATCACGCAACAGCGCGATGGGTCCGCCGGCGGCTGCTTCGGGAGCGACGTGGCCGACCATCAGGCCGTGCGTTGCGCCGCTGAAGCGGCCGTCGGTGATGAGCGCGATTTCCTCGTCGATACCCTGACCTACGAGAGCGCCAGTGACGGCGAGCATTTCGCGCATGCCCGGGCCGCCTTTGGGACCTTCGTAGCGGATGACGATTACGTCGCCGGGTTGAATTTTGCGGCTCTGGACTGCTTCGAATGCGGCTTCTTCGGAATCAAAAACGCGCGCGGGGCCGCTGTGCAGCACGCGTTCGTGGCCGGCGAGTTTTACCACGCAGCCTTCGGGAGCGAGCGAGCCGTACAAAATCGCGAGGCCGCCATTGGGCTTGAGCGGATTCAGCAGCGGACGGACTACTTCCTGGCCGGAAGTTTCGCTGGCATCGCGAATTTCGTCGAATAGATTTCGGCCAGAGGCGGTGATGCCGTCGTGCAGGCGGCCGTCTTCCATGAGGCGTTGGCCCAGCACGCGCATTCCGCCGGCGCGGAACATATCGGGCGCGTTGAAGCGGCCACCCGGCTTGAGGTCGGCGAGGAGCGGTGTCTTCGCGGAGATTTCGTCGAAATCCTTCAGCGTGAGCGGGACACCAGCATCGGAGGCGATCGCGAGAAGATGCAGCACGGCGTTGGTGGAGCCGCCGGACGCGGCGACACTGGCGATGGCATTGTGCAGCGATTCGCGTGTGATGATTTGTTTCGGGCGAATGTTTTCTTTCAGGAGGCGCATCACGAGCTTGCCGCAATCGAAGGCGACTTTACCTTTGCGCGGATCGGTGGCGGGGACTTCGTTTGCGCCCATCGGCGAAATTCCGAGGAAGGTGATCGCGGTGGCCATGGTGTTGGCGGTGAATTGGCCGCCGCAAGCGCCGGCGCCGGGACAGGCTTTGTCTTCGAGTTCGCCGAGCTGCTTGACGGTTATCTTGCCGGCAGCGCAGGCGCCGACGGCTTCGAAGACGTCCAGAATGGTGACGTCGCGGCCGTTGTAGTGTCCGGCGAGAATCGAGCCGCCGTAGAGCGAGAGCGCAGGGATATTCAGGCGCGCGAGAGCCATCACGGTGCCGGGGATGGTCTTATCGCAGCCGCAGATCGCGACGACGGCGTCGAAGGCGTGGGCGCGCACGAAAAGCTCGATGGAATCGGCGATCACTTCGCGCGAAACCAGCGAAGCTTTCATGCCTTCGGTGCCCATGGTGATGCCGTCGGAAATGGTGATGGTGTCAAACTCGATGGGAGTGCCGCCGGCGGCGCGGATGCCGGCTTTGACGCGTTCGGCGAGCTGGCGCAAATGGAAATTGCAGGGAGTGACTTCGGTCCAGGTGTTGGCGACGGCGACGAGCGGGCGGGCGAGATCGTCGTCGGTGAGGCCCGTGGCTTTGAGCATGGCCCTGGCGGGGGCGCGCGCGAAGCCTTTTTTGATGACGTCACTCTGCATGATGATCTTGGGTCTCCGTTAGGGCGTATAAATCAAAAAAGCCCCGTCACCGTTGATTCGGTGCGGGGCGCAGCGCCTAGAGATGAGCTAGGCGGGTGGCCCGCACCCGATAATTACTACGACTAGAATATTGAATACTTTTTTCATGAGTTCGCGGCGCGCGAAACTTCGCTGCGTTTCCTTCTTCCGTCTTGATCAGGGCCGGACCCTCGACAGCGTAAACGGAGACGCTGTAAGGGCCAGTAGGCGCTCCGGGCGAAGATAAGTCAAATTTGTAATTCTTGGCGTTGCCATAAAAAGGGCTTATGTACACTCGGGGTGCAATGAGGCTTGACGGTACGCCGCCCGTCTCGTATAGTGGCGTTTCGCTGTCGAATGCCGATGGCGACAAGAGGAATCGGAATCGCGTGAGGAACAAGTTTTATTACCGTTTCGCTTTTACTTACCGCTTCTCCTATACGGAGGAGCGGGCCGGCGAGACGCGCGCGGAACACGCAAGAAATAGCAGCTAAAAAGCGCACAAAGTCTTAAACGCCGGCCGCGAACCTCCCAAGGGAACGCGGCCTTTTTTGTTTTTGGGGACCAATCGGGAGGGCGGGATGAGCCACATCAAGATCGGCGACTGGCGGGCGAAAATTGACGCGATTGATACCACTCTGCTGCACCTGCTGAACGTGCGGGCAGGATTTGCGCTGGAGGTAGGACGATTGAAGGGAGCGAGCGGAATTGCATTGCGTGTTCCGGCGCGCGAACGGGAGATTCTTTCGCGCATGAAGAGTTTGAATCCCGGTCCGCTGGATGGCGAGGCGGTGGGGAAGATTTACCGGCTGATTCTGCATGAGTCGATACGAATTCAGGAGGCGCACGGATTGGGGAAACTGGTTCTGCCGGAGCAACGCGGGGATCGCGCGGAGGCGGGCGCGGCGGCAAAACGGCGGAAAGCGGGAAGAGCCGCCAGGGCGGCGAAGGTGACGGCGGCATGAGGGATGCGGGCAACGCGCGGATTGCGTTCCAGGGGGAGCGCGGAGCGTTCAGCGAGGAGGCCGCGCTGAAATTGCTGGGCGCGGAGATTGCACTGGTGCCCTGCGGAACTTTCGACGCGACATTTGCGGCGATTCGCGACGGGCGCGCGGAATATGTGCTGGCGCCGATGGAAAACAGTTTGGCGGGATCGGTGCACCGATCGTTCGATTTGTTGGTGGACAGCGGGCTGCAGATCGTGGGCGAGGTGATTATTCCGATTGTGCACAATTTGATTGCGCCGCCGGGCGCGAGATTCGAGGGATTGGCGTCGGTGGCTTCGCATCCGGTGGCGCTGGCGCAGTGCGAACGATTTTTCACGGCGAATCCGACGCTGAAGCGCACCGCAGCCGAGGATACGGCGGGAAGCGTGCGCGAGATCATGCGCGCGAGTGACAAGTCACAGGCGGCGATCGCGAGCAGGCGGGCCGCGGAACTTTATGGCGCTGCGATTCTGCGGGAGCATCTTGAGGATGACCGCGAGAATTACACGCGATTTTTTCTGCTGGCTGCTGGGGCGGATTCGGCGGCGCTTGATGCGAATGATGCGCCGTCGCCGGACAAAATCTCGCTGGTGTTTCAATTGGCGCACATTCCCGGAGCGTTGCTGCGCGCGCTGGAGCCCTTCGCGCGGCGCAATATCAACATGATGAAGATTGAAAGCCGGCCGGTGCACGGTCGTCCTTGGCAGTACCGGTTTTATCTGGATTTGCAGGCGGCAGCCGGAGATCCGGAAATCATTGAGGCGCTGGGAGAATTGGAAAAGGTGGTGGTGGAACTGAAGGTGCTGGGGTCGTACAAGTCGGCGGAAGGCGCGCGGGCGGAAGCGGTTCAATCCATCGAGGGGAACTCATGATCATCAACATGGCGGTAGACGCAACGGAAGAGCAAATCGAACACGTCGTGAAGCGCATCGAGGAATGTGGCTTTAATGCGCATCTGAGCCGCGGAGAGGAGCGAACCGTGATCGGCGTCGTGGGCAAGAGCGAAAAGCATCGAGGCGAACTCGAAGCGTTGCAAGCCGCGGCGGGTGTGGAGGAAATCATCCGCATCTCGCATCCGTTCAAATTGGCGTCGCGGAATTTTCGACCCGCGGGTTCCGTCATCGAACTGGGCGAGGGTGTGACGATCGGTGGACCGGAGATTGTTGCGGCGGCCGGGCCCTGCGCGGTGGAATCGGCGGCGCAGATTGGCGAAATCGCCGAACGCGTGGCGCGTGCGGGCGCGAAGCTGCTGCGCGGCGGAGCATTCAAGCCGCGGTCGTCGCCATACTCGTTTCAGGGAATGGGCGAGGATGGATTGAAGCTTCTGCGGGCTGCGGCGGACCGCAACGGGCTGCTGGTGATCAGCGAGGTGATGGATCCCTCGCAGATCGAAGTGATGCTGCCGTACGTGGATGTGCTGCAGGTGGGCGCACGGAACATGCAGAATTATTTTTTGCTGCGGGCGCTGGGCGAGATTCAGAAGCCGGTGCTGCTGAAGCGCGGGATGTCCGCGACGATTGAAGAATTGCTGTTGAGCGCGGAGTACATCATGGCCGGCGGGAATTACAATGTGATTCTGTGCGAGCGGGGCATCCGCACGTTTGACACTTACATGCGCAACACCATGGACATCGCGGCGATCCCGGTGATCAAGCAGCTTTCGCATTTGCCGGTGGTGGCCGATCCGTCGCACGGCACGGGGCGCAGAGACAAGGTGGGGGCGATGGCGCGCGCGTCGGTGGCGGCGGGTGCGGATGGATTGCTGATCGAGGTGCACCAGGATCCCGAGCGGGCACTGTCGGATGGGGCGCAGTCGCTCTATCCGGAACAGTTTGCGCAATTGATGACGGAGGTGCGCATGATCGCTCCTGCGGTGGGGCGGAGAATCGCGGAGGAGGTTCCGCAAGAGCGCGCCGCGAAGAACTGAAATTCGAAATTGTTCACTATCACTAGGAGAACACCATGGCGGTGACTGCAATTCATCCGGGCGAACATTTGGCCGAAGAGTTGGAAGCGCTGAATATGAGCGCGGCCGAGCTTGCGCGCAAGATTCGCGTGCCGACCAATCGCGTTACTCAAATCTTGAACGGGACGCGCAGCATCACCGGCGACACTGCGCTGCGTCTCGCGCATTTCTTTGGCACCAGCGCGCAGTTTTGGCTGAACCTGCAAAACCTTTACGAGTTACGGCTGGCTCAGGAAAAGTCGGGTAAGTCCATCAAGACGCTTCCCACCCTAAAGCGTCACGAGCCCATCCACGCATGAGGCGATACCTAAAGGACTCGAGAAACTTACGGCTCAGCCGAAAGAGTGGTGGCCCCGCCTTTTGCTGCGGATGAGAAGTATTGGTGACCCCCTTAGAGGGGAACTATCACGCGGCCTCGACGGTGAGCTTCAGTCCGATGGCTTTGGTGACGGCTACCAGTGTGGACAGCCGGGGATTTCCGCGCTTGGACAAGGCACGGTAAAGACTCTCGCGTTCGATGCCGGCAACTTTGGCGACCTTGGCGATGCCCCGCGCTTGCGCCAAATGCCGAAGGGCGATTAGCAGGACGCGGGGATCGTCTTCATCTTCCAAGGCAGCCTTGAGGTATTCGGCGGCGAAATTCGGGTCCTTACGGAGACGCCGAATGATGGTGTCGTCATGCGATACACTCGTTTTTCGTTTCATTGGATTGCGATCCTCTTTTTGTAGTCCCTCAAATATTCAATAGCGCGAACGATGTCCGATGCCTGCTTTCGTTTGTCGCCGCCGCACAAAAGCAGCGCGCGTTCCCGGGCGATCATGGCGTAATAGATTCGGTAGCCCGGCCCCCAATCAACGCGGAGCTCGCGGACGCCGAAACGCAGCGGCTTACAGTCGCCAAAATTGCCGGCAGCGAACCGGTCGATTCGAATCGCAATTTTCGCCTGCGCGCGCGAGTCCGCCAATCGTCAAAGATGTCCTTCTCCGTACGGGTGACGTAGTGACGAACCTCGATCACACGATGGATTGTAACCTATAAATCACAGAATGGAAAGTGCACAATGGCATCACGCGTCTATGGTGGACTGACCGACTGGCGGAAGCGGTAGATGACATGAGCGTAGCTACAAACGCGATCTGTCTGCCGTAGCTGCATCGCGCGACTGTATCCGCGGTGCTTCGCGCCCGGGCACCGGCTTCCTGAAACATTACGTTTGAGTTTTGCGCCACTTTGCATCTGCCAGAACCACCGAGGTTTCGATCTGCCGCTCCGGTATTCTCCAATATTTTCTGAGGAGGCGGTCTTTTGCCTCAGGGGTGACCGTTTGGAAGCCGTTCGCTTCGTAGAAGTGGATGGCCCACACCGCAGTCGCCCAGGTGCCGATCAGCACCGGGCCGTTTGAAAGCCCCAGCAAATGAGAAAGCAAGCGTCCGCCGATTCCACGTTTCTGGCTGTTGGTGCGGACGTAGGCGTGGCGGATGAGCGTGACGTCCTGCACGTCTTGAATGCCCATCACTCCGGCGAGCGCTCCGGAGTCGCCGTAGCCCCAGAACACCACGCCGTCGTCGATTTCGTGCTGCAACTTTTCGCGGGACATGTAGGGATCGGTCCAGCGATCCGCGGGGATGATTCCTTTATATGCTTGGGCGCCGTCATTGATGATGGCCAAAATCTCCTCGAAATCGCGATTGTCGCAGCGGCGGATCATTTGTGGTTCGGCTCCTGGCGCGGCACGATCTCATGAGCGCAGAGTATTTGACGCTCGCAGGGCTCAGTGGTCTTGCGAAATTATGCAGACGGTTCACCCGGACGGCGCTGGATCAGCGCGACACAGCCATCGCCGACGGCCAATTTGGACAGGCGGTTCGCGGACTCCCTGAACTGAATCCGCGAGCACGTTGTGCTAGGTTGGATTACCGAATGGATTGGAGGAGGTACATGGCGAAGAGCCATCACTATGCCGTTACCGTGAAATGGACCGGCAACACTGGGACGGGAACTTCCGGATACAAGAATTACGAGCGGCGGCACGAGATTCTAGGTGAGGACGCGAAACCGCCGATACCGGGGTCTTCGGATCCGACGTTTCGTGGAGATGCAACGCGTTGGAATCCTGAGGAATTGTTGGTGGCGTCGCTATCCGCGTGCCACAAACTTTGGTATCTCCATTTGTGCGCGACGGCGGGGATTGTGGTGGTCGAGTACGTTGACCATGCGGAAGGATTTATGGAGGAGACGCCGGACGGATCGGGCCGATTTGTGCGAGCGATCCTGCGGCCGGAAGTCACGTTGGCGGCTGGCAGTGATATGAAAAAGGCGCGCGAACTACATGCCGATGCGCACGCGAAATGCTTTATCGCAAATTCGGTGAACTTTCCCGTGGAGCACGAGCCGCAAATAAGAACCGCCTAAGTTCGAGCTCGTGTGGATCTCTCAAGGACGATTTGTGAGGAGCTCTCATGCAATGTAGCCGGCGAATTTTCGTGCAGCAGTCCCTGGGGCTGGCTGGGGCTTTGATAGCAGGTGAGCGAGTCACTTGCGCGATGCCGTTTGTGCCACCCACGCCGGCAAGCGGCGAACTCTTCGCGCGGATGTCCTGGATGAACCCGCCCGAATCGGTGAAGCAAGACGGAGACAAAGTGATCGTGCGCAGCCGGGCGAAGACGGATTTCTGGAGGAAGACGTCTTACGGCTACATCACTGACAACGGGCACTTTTTCCACATGCTGGTGAGCGGGGATTTCACGTTCCAAGCATGTATCGGAGGAAAATACTCGGCTTTATACGACCAGGCGGGGTTGATGGTGCGGTTCGGCGCGGAGAACTGGATGAAGTGCGGGACGGAATTTTTCGACGGGCGGAGGCACGCGAGCGTCGTTTTTACGCGAGACTTTTCGGATTGGTCCACGATGCCGGATCTTTCGGATACAGCGCCGGTGTGGTGGCGCGCCGTGCGGCGGAAATATTCGATGGCGATTTCGTGTTCGTTGGACGGCCAGAATTTCATCACGGTGAGGGAAGGATTCTTTCCGCCGAGGTCGGAGGTGCAGGTAGGAATCATGTGCGCGGCGCCCGAGGGACCGGGATTCGAAGCAACGTTCAGCGATTTGAAACTGCAACGCGGCTAGTTTTTTGTGACGCACGCGGGCAGAGCTGATCTGGGGAAGGCGCAGACGAACAGGATCAAAATTATTGCAGCGAGGGGCGTGAGCAAACCGACGCGCAGACTGCCGAGCAGATTGGAAATGTAACCGACCAGCCACGGCAACGCTCCTCCCCCAAGACCGGCGATCGCCAGGATCAAGCCGGCGAATTGCAGGTTGGTAGTGCCGCAATATTCCGAGAGCCAGGACATGGCGATGGGGAAGACTCCGGCAAGGGCCAGGCCAGCGATGGCGCAGCCGGCAGCCACTCCGGGAATATCGTGCGACGCGAGCAGGATGCAACAGCCGATGGCGCCGAGCGCAAGGCCGGAGCGCATCAGGCGCAGTTCTGAGACTCCGCGAAGTACAGCGGGCAGAGTCAGCCGTCCCAAAAGAATTCCGCCCCAAAAGCACGAAGGCATCAGCGCCCACGCGTCATTGTGAAGCGATTGCAAACGGTGCGCGTAGGTGGCGACCCATCCGGATAAACAATTTTCGGTGCCTACATACATAAAAAAGATCACAGCGAATGCGGGTGCGAAGCGATTGCTAAGGCTTTTGCTGAATGAGAAGTCCAGTGCGACTGGCATCGGCGACGTGGCGCCGGACGGCAACGCCGTTTGGAAGTGTGATGCTGCGAGAGCGAGCGCGAGCAGCGCTGCGACGGCCGCGAGCGCATCCAAGACGAGGCTCATGCGATGGAGGTGCTCGCCGAGGGCGACCAGCGACGGAGACAAGAGAGCTCCGATGGTCCAGGTGAAATTCACCAGGCTGAGCGCGCCGGCACGCGCGTCCGGGTTGGTTTCGCCGATCCACAAATTCGTGGAGCTGATGCTGAGGCCGAGGCCGGAGCCGTAGAGAAAAACGGCGGCGAGGCCCAGCGTCCACGGCCCGCGCCCCAGAAGAAAAGTTCCGAGGGCAATGAGCGAGAAGGCGCTCACAAAACAGAAACGGAAGCCGCGCAACGGGATCAAGTGCCCGCAGACGAGCGCGGAGAGGAATGAGCCGATGAACTGTGCGAGGAAAAGATCGCCGGAGTGCGCGTCGTTGAGCGACCAGTGAGCGGCGAGCGAAGGAAGCAGCGGGCCGAGGAGAGTGGTCATGACTCCGGTGAGGGCGAAACCCGCGTGGACCAACGGCACGAGTGCCGGGGACGCGCCGGTTGCGGGTTCGAGAGCCATGACGGATTTCATACAATGCTGTGCGAAGGATTCTGAAAGGCGGCGCTGAGAATGTCAATTTTTCGAGGGGTTCGCGAACGCAGTGGGTGGTTTGGATTTGGGCGGGAATGCGATTGTTCGGCAAGCGTGTTGAGATTTTCACGCCGCTGAGCGGCGCCGGTCGAACATTTTTTTTTGCTGCGGCGGAGCTTCGCGCGAAATATTTGCGATGAGCCGGGGATGTTGACGAAAATCCGTTCCGTCGGTAAAGTAGTTCAGGGTCGTGCCAACGGCCCTTTTTTGTTGCCTGCTGCCCTCCGCTGGGAGGTCGTACAATTGGCAGTACATCAGATTCTGGATCTGATTATCCTGGTTCGAGTCCAGGCCTCCCAGCCAATCTTCAGTTTTTGCTCTTTGTGCAATCAGATCGAGCGGCATCGGTGATCTTCCCGTCCAGCTTGTCCTCGTAAGCTTGGTCTTGCCGGCGGCGAGTAAGATCCAGCTCCTTCTCCAGCCGTTCTCTGCGTGCGGTGAACTCGTGCTGTACACGCTCTTCGTCACGCTGCAAAGAGTCAATCACCTTTGCTACGATTTCGCCGGGGATACGGATGTCCTTTCGATTAGATCTGAGCTCTGCCGCCGTCAACGAAGAGTTCGATACCTGTGACGAAGCTGGAGTCATCCGACGCTAGGAATAACGCGACCTTGGCAACTTCCTCGGGTTCCCCCATGCGTCCCATCGGGATGGTGGACACAATCCGCGAAATCACATCTGGAGATTGCCGACTCACGAGCGGCGTATTGATCGGACCGGGACTCACAACGTTGGAACGGATATGACGATCCTTCAGATCTGTAGTCCACGTTCGCACGAAGGAGCGGATGGCAGCCTTACTTGCGGCGTAGACGCCGAAGGAGGCAGTGCCCTTAACGCTCGCGACGGAGCCGTTGAGAATGATCGAGCCGCCATCATTCAGTAGCGGTAAGGCCTTCTGCACGGTGAACAGCGCCCCCCTCACATTAATGTTAAATAGCTTGTCGAAATGCTCTTCGGTGACGGCGCCGAAAGGAACAAATTCGCCGACGCCGGCGTTAGCGAAAACAATGTCGATTCGGCCCTTCACCTCAGCGACGGTTTCGTAGAGACGATCAAGATCGGCCAGCTTGGCAACGTCTCCCTGAACGCCAGAAACATTCCTGCCAATGGCCTTCACGGCCTCGTCGAGTTTCTTCTGGCGACGGCCCGTGATGAAGACATAGGCATCTTCTTTGACGAAAAGCTTTGCCGTAGCCAACCCAATCCCTTCTGTCCCGCCGGTAATGACAGCGGTCTTGCCTTCTAACTTTTTGTTCATTGTATTTCTCTCAATTCTCCCTCTCGAAGAGGCGCAGCGAGCGCCGCTGAGATTAAGCGGCGGAAGTTTTCCCGTGGTACGCCGGCACGAAAACATTGCGCACAAATGTTTCAAATGAGGTCGGTGTGGTGTTCCCCTGCGAGCGTGGCTCCTGCGCAGCCAGAACTCCCTCGTTGATGGCCCGGAACATCTCGATGTACACCGCCGCTTTTTGGGCGGAAAAGCCTGTTTGCGTTAACCCCTGCTGCATCTGGTCGTATGTAAATTGCTCGTAGCGCAGGTCCGGCTTGCCAATGCCGCGCGCAATCACCGCGGTAACTTCCGTCATGGACAGGTCCCGCTCGCCGAGCAGCTCGCGTGTTTCTTTGCCGGAAAAATCCAGGTCCAGGATGCGCTCCGCGGCGTAGTTGCCGACGTCACGCGTCGCGATCATGGGGAGCTTCAGGCGGGGCAGCAGCGCATGTCCGAAGATTCCCATTTCCCGGATCATCCCGATCGCCGCCAGATTGTTCTCCATGAAGTACGCGGCGCGCAGGTTCAGAACGTTCAAACCGCCGATCGCTTTCAGTTTTTGCTCCGCGGAATGCAGCCCCGTGACTGGTCCGGTGCCTTGGGGTACATGCGCGCCGTAGCTGCTCAGGTACACCGCGTAGCGCAGGCCGGACTGCATCGCGGCCTTCGCGAACGCATCGCTCTGTCGCTCCTGGTCATCCCGAGAGGTTATCGGCGGCAGCAGCAAATAGGCCGCGCGGGCACCGCTGAATGCTTTGCTGAGCCCAGTTGAATCTCTCATATCAGTCACGAACGCTTCCGAGCCATCGCGCACAAAGGGCTGCAGTCGCCCCGCGTCTCGCCCCACGACGCGCACCTTCTTGCCCTTCAACAGGAGGGAATTGGCGACGATCGAGCCAGTGTTCCCGCTTGCCCCCAAAATCACATACGCCTCGCCCGCTCCGGCGGCCGCCTCGTCTCTAAGGTCGCTCATCTCGTCTCTCCTTTTCGCACGTGCACCGCTCGCGCTGAAATCAGCAGCACAGGCCATGGCCTGAGCGTGTGCGCCGGTTCACGCATTCATTCCGCCATCCACGGTAAGATTCGCCCCGGTAATGTACGAGGACTCCGGACCGGCCACAAATGCCACCATCGCGGCGATCTCATCCACACGCCCGTAGCGATCGAGCGCCGTGGCGGCCTTCTGCGGCACCGCCCAATCGCCCGCGGCGGGATTCAAGTCCGTGTCGATCGGGCCCGGCTGGACGTTGTTGACCGTGATACCCCGGCTCCCGATCTCTCTGGCCAAGGCCTGAGTAAACATCTTGACGGCTCCCTTCGTGCCCGCGTATGGCACAAGTCCGGGCGCCGCGACACGTTCACCCACGGCCGAACCGATCATGATGACGCGACCGCCGCTCTTCATATGCTTCAGCGCCGCCTGAGTCGCGACGTACACGCCGCGGACATTGATATCGAGCACGCGATCCATCTCTTCTAGCGTCGCCTCCTCGAACGGTTTTGGAATGGCCGTGCCGGCGTTGTTCACCAGCACATCAAGCCGGCCGAACGTCGCAAACGTCTTTTCGACGGCGGCCTTAACCGCGTCGGCATCTGCAGCGTCCGCTTGAATCGCGATTGCCGTCCCGCCGGCGCGTTCAATCTCCTTAACCACCGATGCGGCGGCATCGGTGCCTTTCGTGTATGTAATCGCCACCTTCGCACCGTCCGCGGCCAGGCGCTTCGCGATGGCCGCGCCAATTCCGCGCGATCCGCCCGTAACGAGTGCAGTCTTTCCTTCCAATATCTTAGACATTGTCCTTCTCCTTGACGCTCAGTCATTAACCCGCTCCACGTATGCATCCCAGGCATGAGTACCACTTTTTGTTTCTTGCCCGAGTCTGCTAAGCTCACCGCATCAGATGCGGTATGCAGCGCTGCGTCGCGCACGCGTCAGATACTCTGTAAGCTGAAGAGCGATGCTTTCGGGGTATGTCAGTGAAAGGCGGATTTCAGGTCGTAACTGCAAGCTAATCTACTTCAGCGAGTTCTTCTGTGCATCTCTGGCGGCAGCTTGCCTGGCGCTCTTTCGCATACGAACGACGACTCCACCTTCTTCGAAGCGCACTTCATCCATGAACGCTTTCATCAAGTAGATGCCGCGGCCGTGAATCAGTCCCGTATTTTCGGGTGCCGTAGGATCCGCCACCTTATTGATCTGAAATCCCTCTCCCTCGTCCTTTACTGTGATTGAGACTTCATCCTGTTTCAAGCAACAGCGAATATGGACGTATTTTCGAGGATTCTCATGATTTCCGTGAATGATCGCGTTTGCGAGCGCTTCCCGCAATGCGATCTCCACGTCCGTCTCGCTCTCCGGAACACATCCGCACTGCCTGATCAAACCCACGAGCCGGTCCACGAAGGGTGAAATCGCAGCCGCTTCGCTTGGCAACGAGCGTTCCAGTTCGACGCAAGGACCGTCTTGATTGCGGGCGATAGTCATGGGTAAACCTACCCGGCGAAACTTGCTGCTTCTCAAACGTAAGTCGGGAATGTAGTTCCAAACATGGGCCGCTTGCTTTTCGACTGTTCTTCGGTCGCTTCATCCTGAATGACGTCCCAATGTTCGACCAGAACGCCATCCTTGATGCGAACGATGTCCGCCGCAATCCAATTCACCGGCAGGCCGAAGTCCGAAAATCGCCCGTGCACAATCACGAGGTCTCCCTCAGCCACGATCACTCCTGGTTCGTATTTCAACGTGGGTGGGACGCTCTTGATGAGATTGAAGAGACCATCGCGGCCCGGTTCGATATGCGCGCTGTGTTGAATGTAGTCAGGCGACCAGAAACGCTCAGCGGCCGCGTAGTCGCGCTTGTTGAACAGCGTGTCGAAGGCCTGTAGTACAAGAGCTTTATTCTGTGATTCAATCGTTTCACTCGCCACTTTCGTTCTTGCCATTTGCCGTACCTCCGTTTTTCATCCAACTAATTCCAGTTGGCCCTGGCAACGCGCAAATCCTTAAAGCTTCATGCCTGAACATCTGCCAAGACTTCCTTCCGGCTTAGCTCAGATCACTTCGTTAGATTGCGAGGCTAGGTATTGGAAGCGCTCTTGGAGCATACTTTGTTCGGCTGGGAGCAATGCCTGTCAAGCATGGGAGCGGGAATGGAATTACGACATCTTCGCTATTTTGTGGCGGTTGCCGAGGCGGGGAGTCTGACGGTGGCGGCGGAGCGAGAACTGCACACGTCACAACCTTCGTTGAGCCGGCAGATTCATGATCTTGAAGAGGAGGTGGGCGCCCTACTCCTGGTACGAAAAGCTCGCGGAATCGAACTGACACCGGCGGGCCGGGTTTTTCTTGATCACGCCCGCTCCGTGCTTTCGCAAGTCGAAGCCGCGGGCGAGGCTGTTCGCCGCATCACTCATCCGGCAAAGCCGTGCTTTGTAATGGGATTTCTTACCGGCCACGAAATGACCTGGATGCCGGAAGTGATAAAGATTTTGCACGACGAACTGCCGAACGTGGACGTGATGATATCGAGTCAATACTCTCCGCTGCTTGCGGACGGCCTTGCCAAAGGAAAAATCGATGCAGCCTTTCTTCGCCGGGAAAAAGGCGTGCCGGGGTTGGCGTTCCGTCTTCTCACGAAGGAACCGTTGATGGTGATCTTGCCCAGTGACCACCGTCTCGCAGCACGACAAGCTATCAGTCCGGCGGATTTAGCCGGCGAGCCATTCGTGATTGTGTCGCGCACGGCTCCCGTACTGCGTGTGGTCATCGAGAATTATTTGAAGCAGTCCCGAATCAAAATCAGGCCGGCTCACGAGGCGGACAACGTTACCATGGGAATTTCCCTAATTGTATCAACACGCGGCGTAGGGCTTTTACCTGCGTACACACAGAACTTTCTTCCTTCGTCTGTAACGAGTCGCCCGCTGAAAGGCGACGCGCCAACTGTCGATCTGGTTCTCGGCTACAAAAAGTCGAACCGGTCCCCCATCTTGAAGCTTCTGCTGTCCAGATTGGACGACTTGGTCGCTCGCGTCTCGAGGAGGGCGCGATAAGGCTCCGTGTGCAGCACCGTTCAGCCTCTTCTCTCCAGAAATCGCTGACCGCCATCAAGAATGCTCTGGAACACAACGAATAGTGACCACTTTGAACCGGGGACCTTTAGTAGTCGGCCGTGTCGTGCTCACGAGGCAGGTGCGCTCGGTGTCGTCTGTTTTGTGAGGGAGGCGCGACGTCGGGAGGTCGCCGCCGCGTGAGCAACCGGAAGCCCAGCCGACCGCCGAATATCGGCATAATTTATTTTGTCGGCGACAAGCTCTGGGTTGCCGCCAGTCCAATCGAGCAGGCCGGCAATTTTGGCGACTTCGCATTTCACGAGCGATACCACTTCCAGTATTGGGAGCAGTTGGTGAAGCGGAAGGCCTTGCCGGACGCTGAGTATGACCGATACGCTCGAGGCTGGGTGAACTACGACAGGACGCGGGGCAAGCTCGAGCTCGTGTTTTAAAATCGTCCTCTAAGGCCAGCCAATTTTCTAAGCGGTTTCTGCGCCTTGGCAGTCCAGGCGGACAAGAACGTTGAGCGCGAGAGAAAAAGGCCGCAACAAATTGAAGACTCCCCAAAATTCCAGATCCTCGGCTAAAAACCCTCTTGCTGCGAAGCTTCACTACGACTGGAATGTAACTGAGGCAGAGCTGATTGACGAGCTTGACGACGATCTTCGTGATGCTTGGCAAAAGCTGCGTGCCTTTGCCGCAGGTCTTGGTGTTCAGCACATCTATGCTTCTGCCCATTCGATCATGTTTTCAAAGAAAGTCTGCTATTTTTATGTGCGGCCGCGGAAGAGATTTCTCGAAGTATGGATTTTTCTTCCACGTAAAATCGAGGGGCTCAGATCCATGCACGGCCCGACCAAGAAAGTAAAATATTGCAATCTGTTTAAGGTTATTCACGCCGACCAGTTCGAGGAGCCGCTCACCGATTGGATACGGGAGGCGTTCGATTTCGCTCCCGAGTTGGGCCGATCTTAGTTGTGGATATTTCGGCGGATGCTGGGTGTGGTCGGCGCATGGACGTTTGTCGGCGGACGATGGTAAGCTTCGTCGCTTGAGCATCGCAGCCGAGGGCGTTGCCACGTTGCGAAGAGCAATAATTTTTCATACCCGCTAGGACACATCGCATGGAATCAGACTCTAAGAACCCACGCAGCGGGGCACAAGGTTTGCGCGCGCTGGCGCAGCCGGTGGCGGCGCCGCTGAGCCGTGCGGCAATATTCCTGGTAGTGACGGTGAAGCCGGGGTCCGAGAATCGGGCGCTCGTGCGGTCGTTCTGCGCGGACCTGAGCGCGATCATTCGGGCGGTGGAAATGCGGGATCTCGAGGCCGGGCTTTCCTGCATCATGGGCGTAGGATCGGAGGCGTGGGACAGGCTATTTGGAGCGCCGCGGCCGGCGTTGCTGCATCCTTTCCGGGAGATTCGCGCCGGAGGGCGGAACGCGCTGGCCACGCCGGGCGACTTGCTATTTCACATTCGCGCGAAGCGCATGGATTTGTGTTTCGAATTGGCGACGCAAATCATGGCGCGCATCGGCGAGGCCGTCGAGCCGGCAGATGAAGTGCAGGGCTTTCGTTATTTCGATGACCGGGATTTAATCGGCTTCGTGGATGGAACAGAGAATCCGCGGGGCCAGGAAGCGGCGGACGCGGTATTTATCGGAGACGAAGACGCTGCGTTTGCGGGGGGCAGCTACGTCCTGGTGCAGAAATATCTGCACGACATGTCGGGATGGGATGCGCTGACGACGGAAGCGCAGGAACGAATCATCGGCCGCAAGAAGCTTTCGGACATTGAGTTGGACGCGTCGGTGAAGCCGAGTTCGTCGCACAGCTCGCTGACGACGATCGTCGAGAACGGGCAAGAACAGAAAATTCTGCGCGACAACATGCCGTTTGGGCGGCCCACGCAAGGCGAATTCGGAACTTATTTCATCGGCTACAGCCGGACGCCGAGCACGATTGAGCTGATGCTGGAAAATATGTTCGTCGGGCGGCCGCCGGGCAATTACGACCGGCTGCTGGATTTCAGCCGGGCGGTGACCGGGAATTTGTTTTTCGTGCCGTCCGCGACATTTCTGGACGACGTGAGCGATGATGAGGCCGGCGATGGTTCAGTTCTGGACGCGCCGCCGGCGTCGCCCGAAAATTCTGAAGCCGCGCCGTCAACATCACTGTCACCAACCGACGGTTCACTCGGCATCGGTTCCCTGAAAGGAGATAACCCCGATGAATAATCTTCATCGCGAACTAGCGCCCATTTCCGATGGAGCATGGGCTCAGATCGAAGAGGAAACTTCGCGCACATTCAAGCGCTATTTAGCCGGACGCCGCGTGGTTGACGTGCGCGCACCGGAGGGCACGGCTCTCTCCGCCGTCGGGACGGGCCACCTGCGGACGATCGCGGCTCCGAAGGACGGCATCATCGCGAGGCAGCGCGAGGTGAAGTCGCTGGTGGAACTGCGTGTGCCGTTCGAACTGAGCCGCCAGATGATTGACGACGTGGACCGCGGCGCGAACGATTCGGATTGGCAACCGGCGAAGGACGCGGCGCGCCTGATCGCTTTTGCCGAGGATGGCGCCATATTCGATGGCTATGCGGCCGCCGGGATCGTGGGCGTGCGCCAGGGGACCAGCAATCCGAAGACGACGCTTCCTGCCGATGTGCGCGAATACCCGCAAGCTATTGCGGAAGGACTGAGTCAGTTGCGGCTCGTCGGCGTCAACGGTCCCTATTCGGTGCTGCTTGGCGCGGATGCTTATACTGCGCTTGCCGAAACCAGCGATCATGGCTACCCAGTGCTGGAGCACGTCAAGCGGCTGGTGGACGATAAGATTATTTGGGCACCTGCCATCGCCGGCGCTTTCGTGCTCACGACGCGCGGCGGCGATTTCGATCTGCACGTCGGCCAGGATCTTTCCATCGGCTACCTCAACCACACCGACACGGTGGTGCGATTGTATCTGCAGGAGACGTTCACGTTCCTCTACCTCACCGGCGAAGCTGCGGTGGCAATTGGTCCTCCAGGGAAGGCGAAGAAGAGCTGACGCGTCATTCTCTAGAAATGTCTTCCCGAGCGAGCGTCCGTCCGTCGAACCGATGTACGCGATAGATACTTTCGATTGGACGTGACGCTTTGGGCCTGCCAGACTTGTGTTGCCGATTCATAGCTTCGCAGCAGTGAATCGGCACGAACCCCGAGGTTCCCTCCTTAGCCTTGTTGCTCCTTTTTTTCGAACCGCGGACTCCGCCGTCTGCAAACGCTACAGCCAAACGCAAGCATTTTGCGTTCGGCACGACAGCTCGCGATTCCAAATCAGGAGGATCACATGAAGGGATTCAAGCGTTACACGCACGTCGCAGTGTTTCTGCTCGGTTTGCTCAGTTCGACAGCGGTTCCCATCGCCGCGCACGCCGATAACATCACCGGCAGGTTTACGCTCACGTCCGAAGCCCACTGGGGCCGGACAACTCTGCCGCCCGGTGAGTACACGTATAGCATCTCGGCGGAAGATGTGATGCCGATCGTGATCGTGCGTTCGGTGAAGGGCAATGTCGGGGCGTTTGTGTTTCCCACGAGCGTCACGGAGGCTCGTCGCGGTGAGCCAGATAAGTTAGTGCTGGAAAAAACCAACGGCGGGATGGTGGTCACGTCCTTATATGTGAAGGATAAGGGCGTGGTGCTGCATTACAGCATACCGAAGGCGTTGACCGAAAGTGCGGCTAAGTCGCCGGAGCCGAAGCTGGCAGCGTCTTTGCAGGCGAAGTGAATTCGGAGCGGTACACGCGCGGGCGAGGTGACGCTTGCCCGCGCGTTTTTTTGTGCGAACGTGGTGAGCTCAATCGCGCCCAGAGCCTATAGAGTCAGGCCACCAGCGGAAACGATGCGAATGGTTACTGGATCTGCGGTTACTGCGTGGCCGTCTTCTCGGTGGTTTCGTGGCGTGAGCCGCGCTTCAATTCTTCAGACAGTACGACGGACTCTGCAATCAACTTCATGGATTTGCGGGTTTGGCGGCTTTGTTGCTGGAGAGCGAGATAGGCTTTCTCTTCGTCGAGGCCTAGATCGCGCTGCAAGATTCCTTTGGCGCGTTCGACGAGCTTGCGGGTCTCGAGGCGTTCGGAGAGCTGCACGTTTTCGGTCTCCAGGCGGGCCATTTCGATTTCGGCTCCGACCAGAAAACCTACCGTGGAAATGAGGCGGATGTCGCGCTGGCGATAGACGTGCGGTTGAATGTGCTGGAGATTGATTACGCCGACGAGCCTGCCGCGGCACATCAGCGGAACCGAGAGGAACGCCTGATAACGGTCCTCGGGCAGTTCGTTGAAGAATTGGAAGCGCGGATCCCTAGAGGCATTCTGCGAGATGGCAACCGCCGTGCGGTGCGCGGCTACCCAGCCGGTGATTCCCTGGCCGACGCGCAGTTTCAGGCGATCCACTTCTCGGGCGTGGGGATTTTTGGAAGCGCGCAAGATGAGATCTTGCCCTTCCAGCACGTACACGAAGCACGAATCACATTTGACTAGCGATACCGCGCAGTTGACGACCTGCTCGAGAACTTCGTGAAAAGGGTCGGCGGCAGCCATGCGGCTGCCAATTTCATGGAGAAAATCTACTTCTGGGCTGGTGTGTACCGCATGCATATTGTCCATGTTAAAACTTATCGGCAATGGGCGGCGCAGTCCAATCGCAAATTTCGATGTGAAGAATAGTCACAATTGGGGAGAGTGGCGGGCAGGGGAGAAAATGCGATTCCTGTTGCCGGTGTTCCTAAGTGAACCGTATGCTGCGTGCCGTGATTCTGACGGCCTGCGGAAAGACGATCAAAATCTCATTCCGAGGGCGAGTTTGGTCTGAGGAGTCTGCTTTTTTTCTTGGGCTTCCGCAAAAAAGCAGATCCCTCGCTTCGCTCGGGATGACATCCGCTACACTTTTCAGCAAACTGTTCAGAGAAGGCCGAGGTTAGTGAAATGAACATGGAAACTGATTACGCGGCGATGCTCAAGGTTGCCTTGGCACAGGCGCGCGCCGGATTGGTTGAGGGCGGCATCCCGATCGGCGCGGCAATTTTTGATGCGAACGGGAAGCTCATAGGTGCCGGCCACAATCGGAGGGTGCAGCAGGGCGACCCTTCGGTGCACGGCGAGACGGACGCGTTTCGCAACGCGGGTCGGCAGCGAAGTTATCGAGATTTAATCATGGTCACGACGCTGGCGCCTTGCTGGTATTGCAGCGGGCTGGTGCGGCAGTTTGGTTTTCGCACGGTGGTGGTGGGCGAAAGCCGCAACTTTCAAGGCGGGATCGAGTGGCTGCGTTCGTTTGGCGTGAAAGTGGTTGATCTGGATTCGCGGGAGTGCGTAAAGTTGCTGGCGGAATACATCGCGGCGCATCCGGAAGTGTGGAACGAGGATATCGGAGAAGTTCCCGGCGAATCATAGCGGGAGGGACAGGCTCGAATGACGGAACGGGACCGGCACTTTTGCTCGCTTGACTGCACCAGAAGAGGAGGCCCAGCGGCGCCTGGATTTGTAGCGAGCGAAACGCTAGGAGTTTGCTCCCGCCGCTTTTTCAGTTTTAAATACGCCACGTTTGGCGGCGAGCTCCGAAGACCACAGCAGAATATCGAATAGCCGCGCGCGTTCGAGATTGTCGAGCCCGCGAATCGGGTGAACCAAGGTGGCAGCCTGTTGGGCGCACGAATGCAGGAAGCGATCAATCGAAACGGATTCGGCTGCGCCGGGATCGGCAAACGGGCTGGCGTTGCAGTGGTTCAAGCGGTCGTAACACTCGGCGATAAAATGATCCACGCAATAGCGCCGGAGTTCGAGCGAACACATCGCCGGACGTCCACAATGCTCAACGTCACAACGGGTTGGTTTTTCAGGCGCGGATGGACGGTTTGGTTTTTCATCATGGGATTCATAGAAGTCTTCTGACATTTGGCCTTGGCCCTCGGTACCTTCACACACTTTTGCGATGTAGGTTGCGGCAATCTTGGTTGCAAACTGATTTTGTGTTGCTCCTTTCAGTGACCACGTTTGCGCGGCCATTGAATCTGGTGTCAGCACGCTCGCACGCGGCCCGATTGCAAAATCGCTTCGGGCGATTCGGGCAGCGCCGCCTCGTACGAATGCACTTTTCCGCGCACGTCAATCAAAGGTGAAAGGATTCTGCGGATCGCCGGCAGTTCTTCCCAGCGGTTTTCGTTGGATTGTCCGGCAGTGTCCCAAAAACTCAGCACCTGAACGAGGCGCGGCTCTTTGTGCGAGGTCAAGACGAGCAGTGCGATGAAGCCGATCTGTTGTTGGAGCAGGTCAGCTACTTCCTGGCGGATGCAATTCCGAAGATGATCGACGCGGCCCGGTTTGGCGATAAATTCCACGGCTCGCGCGTTCAACGCGCAGGGCTCGGCTCCCGTGTGATAGTCCAATAGCATTTTCGCCATGCGAGAATCCAGGCCGCCAACCGTCTCTTCGCGAACTTCCATATCCAGATTTACTGATGGACTCATGTCGAAAATTCCTCGGTTTTGCGTCCGCATATGAACGGGCGACAGATGGGGGAGGCGCACCCCGGTGGGGTTCCCTGACCGGCAGGGCCGGAGTGCGCCTTGGGGATGGGAGACTAGCGCTGCACCATCACCCGGATTGGGCCACCTGCACTCCCAATCCGATGTCAGTACAACTACGCAGAAGTAGTGCAGCGAGTGCGTGAAGCGTTTCACTGTGGGAATAAATAATTGCGGGACGAGTGCGTGCGGAGCAGCGGAGCAATGAGCCGGCAAAGCGCGGAAGAGGAGGGATGCAAGACGTAACAGGCTTGGATTGCGTTAGTTATCGGGGCCGGGATATACTCCCCGCTTCCTTCGAGGCGCGCGTGGAATTTTTCTCCTTCGATGAGGCCTACCTAAAGCGACTCCGTGAGCGGGATTTCCCCACGGAACAGCATTTCGTTGCGTACTTCCGGCAGTTGCTAATGATTAAATTACGGTCGCGGCTGCGGTCTTCGCAAGCTGTGGATGATATCGCGCAGGAGACCTTCCTGCGTGTGTTTAAGGCGATGCAGGCGGAGGGCGGAATCCGTCAGCCGGAACGCCTGGGGGCGTTCGTTAACTCCGTCTGTAATAATGTGTTACAGGAGTTCTACCGTTCGACGGACCATGGCACTCCTATTGATGATGACGCGCCGGAGCCGGTGGATAAGGTGATTGATCTGGAAGGGTTTCTGGTGACCAAGGAGACGCGCGAGCAAGTAAGGAAGGTGCTCGGGCAACTTGGTGAAAAAGACCGCCAGCTGCTTCGCTCTATCTTCCTGGAAGAAAAGGAGAAAGACGAAGTTTGCCGCGAGTTCGGCGTGGACCGTGATTATTTGCGCGTGCTGCTGCACCGGGCGAAGCAGAGTTTTCGGACATTCTACGAGAAAAGCCAAGCAGACGGGTTGCCGCGGGCGAAACAATGATTCAGCGGGATGAAACGGTTGGGCCTTCAGGGTCACTACTGAGGTGACGGAAACTATGGAACACACCGAAGCAATCCAACTAAAGGCAGCGGAACGCTACGTTCTGGGAGAGCTGACGGGCGATCTGCGCGCACAATATGAGGATCATTATTTCGGCTGTGCGGAGTGTGCCGATGACTTGAAGCTAGCTGCGATGTTCGCGGAGAACACGCGAGCGGAGCTGGAGTCGGAAGCTGCCACCGTGCGTTTGGCGGCGCCTGCAGCTGCGGCGCGCAAGCCCGCTGGAGGCGGATGGTTTGCAGGATTTTTGCGGCCGAGCTTTACTGTTCCCGTTTTTGCGCTGCTCTTGCTTTTTGCCGGTTATCAGAATTTGATTGTCATTCCCCATTTGAAGTCGGCGGCGCCGTCCGCTGCGCCGCAAACTTTGCCGTCGTATTCTTTGATCACCGCAGGTTCCCGCGGCGGAGAGCCGCTGACGATTACCGTGCCGCCGAACAAGCCGTTCAGCTTGTACATTGACGTTCCCCCTGAAAAGCAGTTTCCTCAATATGTTTGCGAGGTGGTGAACGCCTCGGGCGCCATCGAATATTCCTTGAACATTTCCGGGCAAGAGGCGCAGAATTCCGTGCAGTTGCTGATGCCGCCTGCAACGCTGAAGCCTGGGCGTTACACCTTAGTAGTGCGCGGGCTCTCTACGGCGGAAAGCGCGGCTAGCGGCGGTACCGAACTAGCTCGCTATCCATTTACGCTCGCATATTCGAAGTAAACAATAAACAAGACATCCCACTCGCAGGAGGGCGATTTCGATGGCTACCGACCCCATCAAGAAGATTTATCTCTACAACGCGCATGGCTACGGGTTGGGAGGGCGAATCGACCGGCCGTTCCAGCACGTTCTGGACGTGCACGCGGGCGCTTCGCTGCCGACGACCGGGGGTTTCGAAGTATCCCGTGCGGAGAATTTCCGGCTAAACGAAACGATCTCCTACCGCGCGGCCCACACGATGGTTTCTGGCAGCCGGGACGAAGAAGACGGAACCTACACGACGGTAGCCTCGGCGACGATCGAGGGATTAAACATCCTCGACATGGTGACCGCGGATCGCATCGTCGCCCATGTCGCCTCCAAGCAGCTTATAGATGACCCGGAACCAACGATCACGCCCGTAGGCAGCCATTTCGAAAACCTGCGGATTGCCGGCTGCCCGATTCACGTGGAACTGGACAACAATTTATTCAACCGGCTGGGCACGTTCGCGTCTTTCAGGGACGCGTACAACGGGAACCAACAGACTCGCGAAGCGATGCAGGCGCATTTCCTGTGGGGCAAGCCCAAGTTCGAGGTACCGGATTTCCTTCGCGAACGGTATAACTGGTTCGCGGGCGATAAGTTCCCAGAGTCGAAGGGGATCGTACTTTGTTCGCTGGTGAAAGACATCAAGACGCCGTGCCCGGAACTCCGCGTCTACGGAAACGTGATCGTGGTGCCGCAGTTCGGCACGGTCTATCTGGGCGAAACGCTGCTGAGGAACTACGAGCGCGAAGTTACGATGCTGCGGCTGGATTTGGGATGTCCCGTCGCTGCTACAACGGTCGGCCCAGGAACGGGTGGCGGCGGAACCGGTTTCCCGTGATCGGTTTGTTCGTGCTGAGTGCGCTCTCCGGAGTTTCGGGTTGTCAACGCCATCCGAAACTCCTCCCGCCGGAGGCTACATACTTAGACGCTGAATCGAAATTCCAGCAAGGTGACTTGATCGCTGCAGCTCAGGAATCCGACGCAGCCTACAAAGAACTTTCGGAACACAGTCCTGAATGGGCGTGGCGCTTTCGCGTGCTTGAGGCTGAAATTCTAGTTTGGCGCGGTCTCAGCGCGGACGCCCTTACCCTGCTTCAGGCGCAATTGGCCCCTGATCTCAGCACCTCCGCCATTGGTGTTCGGCGGGAAATTGTTCTGGGGCTAGCGGAATGCTCGCTGCAAAATTTTGACAAAGCGGAACAGCATTTTGCCAAAGCTGAGCGCGTCTCACGATTGTACCAGCCGGACCTCATGGGCGAGATTCTTCTGGGCCGCGGAAATTTATTCCTGGCACGGGGAGACCTTCCTTCCGCAGAAAATGCCTACCTGCAGTCCCTCCGACTCGCACGAGAGAACAAACAGTCCTTCCTTACGTTGAAATCTTTGGGCAGCCTCGGATGGGTGTCTATGGAGGAAGAGCACTACGATCAGTCCATCGACTGGGACATCAAGGCGTTAGAGATGGCCCGAGCACTTGGCGCCCGGGTCGCGATAGAAAAAGTCACCGGGAATATGGGCAGAAGCTATTTCAAAATGGGGGACTTCGAACGGGCATCGTCGCTTCTCACGGAGGCGAAGGACGCATCCATACAATTGAGTGCGAACAAGGACGAGATGCTGTGGCTTATGAACATTGGCGAGATCGAATATGCCCAGGAGCGGTATCCGCCAGCGGAGCGAGACTTTCAACAGGGCTTAGTCCTGGCGAGAAGGCTTGAGAATAGGGCGTCCATCGCGACCTGCCTGAGCAACCTGGCAGTTGTTGAGCTCAAGGAGAGGAAGTATGACGCCGCCGAGGAACACAATCGCGAAGCGCTTGCTGTCGAGCACCAAGATGGAGATCGACCACGATGGCTGCAATCAATGATAACCGATGCTGACATCGCGGCAGATGAAAATGACTTCGGGGCAGCTGAGCAAGCCTTGACCCAGGTGATTCGCGAGAAGAACTTGGACGGCTACTTGACCCGTCAAGCAGAGACGAGTTTTGCGGATGTCTATTCGGCCCAGAATGAACCGCGGCATGCCGAAGTGCACTTCCGCAAGGCGATGGCAACAATCGAAGCGGCCCGGTCTTCGGTGAAGCGTGAGGACTTCCGACTTTCCTTTTTGTCCGGCGCGGTGGACTTTTACGACCACTATATCGATTTTCTTGTTTCGCAACAGAAAGTAGAAGAAGCACTCGACGTCTCCGAAATCGATCGGGCGCGCACGCTGGCCGAAGGGCTCGGGTTTAGTTCTGCGTCGGTCAAATTTCCTATCAGACCCTTCAATCCGCGGCAAATCGCCAAGCAGTTGAATTCGATTGTACTTTCATACTGGATGGGAGTGGAACATTCCTACGTGTGGGTAATCACGCCGGAGCGTGTGGCGCTTTTCACGCTGCCTGCTGTTTCGGAAATTGATCCTTTGGTGCAGTCTTACCGGCAGGCCTTGTTGGGGTCGCGGGATGTGCTGGAGACGCGGAATGCCGCGGGGCAGAAACTTTATGATTTGCTTGTAGCGCCAGCTGCGAAATTGATCCCGAAGGGTTCGCGCGTCACGATTTTGCCGGACGGTAGTTTGTATAGCTTGAATTTTGAGACTTTGCTGGCGCCTGCGCCGCAATTGCATTATTGGATCGAGGATGTGGATGTTTCGTACGCGAATTCTCTGACGCTGCTTGCTGCCGGTGCTGCGCGGCACGCGGAGCCGGCGAAGAAGTTGCTGCTGGTGGGCGATGCCGTTTCGCCGGATGCGGAATTCCCGAAGTTGCCGCAGGCTGCGGCGGAAATGAGCGGGATCGAAAATTATTTTCCGGCGCCGGAACGGAAAGTTTTTGCAGGGCCGGCAGCGACGCCGGATGCCTATTTCGATAGCCAGCCGCAGGATTTTTCGTACATTCATTTTGTCGCGCACGGCACGGCCAGCCGCACCAGCCCGCTGGATTCCGCGGTGATCCTGAGCAAGCAGGGCGACAACTACAAGCTCTACGCCCGTGACATTATTCAGCATCCGCTGCACGCGGACCTGGTGACGATCTCGGCTTGCCACGGCGAGGGAGTGCGCACCTATTCGGGAGAAGGCTTGGTTGGGCTTTCATGGGCTTTCTTGCGAGCCGGCGCGCACGGCGTGATCGCGGCGCTGTGGGAAGTGAATGACAATTCCACGCCGCAGCTGATGGATCATTTATATTCCGAAATCACCAAAGGCGTCCCGCCAGCGGTGGCTTTGCGCGATGCGAAGCTCGCACTGCTGCATTCAGGGACCGTTTACCGCCGTCCGTTCTATTGGGCGCCTTTTCAATTTTATCGGGGTGCGTGAGCGCGAACGGGAATCAAGCTTTATACTCGTGCGATGCCAAAAGTGGCGCTTTTCATTCCGTGCTTCGTGGACCAGTTGAACCCGCAGGTCGGAATGGACATGGCGAAGGTGTTGCGCCGAATCGGCTGCGACCTGGATTTTCCCGCTGAGCAAACCTGCTGCGGACAACCTGCGTTCAATACTGGATATTGGAACGATGCGCGGCCGCTGGCCGAGCGGTTCGTGCGGGTGTTTCGCGCGGCGGAAGCGATTGTGTGCCCTTCGGGTTCCTGCACCACGATGGTCCGCAATTTCTATCCTGAGCTGCTGGCGGGCAGCGCGCTGCATGATGAAGCCGTGCAATTAGGGCGGCGCGTGTATGAATTTTCCGAGTACCTGGTGAAAGTGGCGCGCGTAGGCGACGTGGGAGCCAGTTTCCCGCACCGCGTGACCTATCACGATGCTTGCCATGCTTTGCGCGAATTGCGCTTGAAGCAGGAGCCGCGCGAATTGCTGCGGCACGTGCGCGGCATCGAGCTGGTGGAGATGCCTTACAGCGAGGAATGCTGCGGGTTTGGCGGAACTTTCGCGACCAAGTTCCACATGATTTCCGCGGCGATGGGCGACACCAAAGCGGGGAACGCGGAAAAATCGGGCGCGGAATTTGTGACTTCCACCGATCCGAGCTGTCTGATGCAGGTGGAAGGAATTCTGCGGCGACGGAAATCGCCGGTGCGCACCATTCATCTGGCCAGCATTCTGGCCCAGACCGGCGGCGCCGAGCGAAGTGTTCCCGGCGCGGGGGCTAAGTCGTGACCGCCGCGCAGGATTTTCTACGGAATGCGGCGACAAAGTCCGCTGACTTGGTGCATCGCCAGATATTGCGCCGCGGAATTGATCACTACGATGACGCGGTTCGCGAGGGCCGAGCGAGGTTTCTCGATTGGCAAGCGGCGCGCGAGAAGTGCCAGAGCATCAAGCGCGAGGCGGTGAATCATCTCGATCGCTATCTCGAAGAATTCGAGCAGCACGTAGAGGAGCGCGGCGGACACGTATTCTGGGCTGAGAATGCGGAGGAAGCGCGACGCTACATTCTGGATCTTGCTGCCAGTCGCGGCGTGCGCACCGTTGTGAAATCGAAATCCATGGTTGCCGAGGAAATTCATCTAACGCCAGCGCTCGAAAAACAGGGGATTCAGGTCTTTGAAACGGATCTCGGCGAATTTATCGTGCAGCTGCGGAACGAGCCGCCATACCACATCGTCACACCTGCGATGCACCTGACGCGCCAGGATATCGCGGCGCTATTCAAGGAAAAATTGGGGGGAATCGATACCGACGATCCTCAAGAGCTGGTTGCAGCGGCGCGGCAGGCGCTGCGTCGCGCGTTCTTCACCGCTGAGATGGGAATTACTGGCGCGAACTTCCTGGTGGCGGATTCCGGGATGGTTGCGATCACAACAAATGAGGGAAACGCGGATCTGGGGATTACGCTGCCCAAGATTCACGTAGTGCTGTCCGGAATCGAAAAAATTATTCCGCGAATGGATGATCTGGCGGTTCTCTTGCCGGTGTTGGCGACCGCCGGTACGGGGCAGCCGCTCACTTGTTACAACACAATGGTGGGCGGAGCGCGCGGCGCGAATGAATTGAGCGGTCCGGACGAATTTCACGTGGTGCTGCTCGATAACGGCCGCACGGAATTGCTTGCCGATCCGGAACAGCGCGAAGTGCTCCATTGCATACGCTGTGGAGCTTGCCTGAACGCGTGTCCGATCTATCGCAACGTTGGCGGCCACACGTACGCGACCACTTATCAGGGGCCGATCGGTAGCGTGCTGACGCCGCATCTGCGTGGGCTGGACGAGTTTCAACATTTGTCGCAGGCTTCGTCGCTGTGTGGTGCGTGCACGGAAGCGTGCCCGGTGAAGATTGATCTGCATTATCATTTGCTGCACAACCGGCGGAATGCAGTGGAACGCGCGCACCGGTCGTGGCGGGAGCGAATCGCGTTCAAATTGTGGCGCTGGAGCATGACGAGCGCGGTACGCTTCGGATTTTTGGGCGCAATCGGACGCACGACGTTGCGATTTTTATACGCACTCGGATTGGAAGGCACATTTCTCGATCCTCTGCGTGACTGGACCAAAGATCGCGCGGCGCCGCCGCTTCCGGCGACGTCGTTCCGCGCGCTTTGGAAGGAGCACGATGGCGCAAATTGAAAATCCCGGGCGGGAGCGGATTCTCGGACGCATTAGGGAGGCGCTGAAGAAGCCGGCGAAAATTCACGCTGCGCCCGAGCCTGTGAACGCGGCACGCGCTATCTTCGCGCCGATTCCGGACGCGCTGGAACGATTCCGCACCGAATGCTCGGGCAACGGCACGCAGCTTATCGTGACGGAAGATTCGCGCGCGACGAGCGCGGCTCTCGCCAGTGTGCTGACATCTTTACCGGCGGGAGAAATATTTGTGCAGGACGCTCCGGCGCTGCAGCAGATATCGCCGGCGCTGCACGCTCGAATGGATATTCGTTGGTCGAGCGAGGGCGGCCCACATGAGAATTCTCAGGCGACGATTACTTTGGCCGAGGTGCTCGTCGCGCAAACGGGATCGGTGATGGTTTCGGCGGCGTGCGGCGGGCGCGGTGCTTCCATTGTGGCGCCGGTGCATGTTGTCGTCGCGAAGGCGAGCCAACTGGTGCCTACGCTTGAGGAAGGGTTCGCGCGCATTCGCGAGCACGAAACCGCCGCGAAAAATTCTTACCTTTGCCTGGTTACTGGCTCGAGCCGAACGGCAGACATCGAGAAAATTCTGGTTATGGGCGCGCACGGTCCGCGACGATTGGCGGTGATACTCGAACTTACGCCGGCTTGACGGTTTGCGGAAAAAGTCAAAAGCGGGCTTCAGGGGCTAAAGCCCAATAGAAAAGGCACGACTTACGGCGGGGCTGAAGCCCCGCCCTTCCTGTTCTTCCGCAAGCTGTGAAGCCGCTTTGATTTTGCAGCGTTTATGCCGTAGCTGAAGCTACGGCCTACAAAGATTCCGTTGTTCTCACACAGAGTCTGAAGCCCCTGAGGGTAGGCTGAGCTTTATGTCGGAGCTAAAGCCCCGACTTCCTAAAAAGTGGAGTTTTTCCGCAAGTTGTCGAGCCGCGCACGATTCTTCTGCGAAAGTCGCGCTTGCAACATGAACACCAGAAACAACGCTGCAAACATCAGTGAGATCAGCGCGCCGGCAATCCGGTCCCACGTGTTGCGAAAGTCTATATTCACCTGGTGCCTTCCTGCCGGAAGAGCCAGCAGTATTTCACCTGTCTTCGGAGCTGCCGCGATTGCGGAAGTCGCGCCATCCACTTGGACTTGCCATCCCGGGTAGGCGAGTAGACGCAGCGCGAGCACCGTAGGCGCGCTTGCTTGCGCTGAAAAACTGCGGTGCGTTGCGGTCCAGCGCTGGATGCGAAACACCACTGGTGCCGCAGGCTTGCCGTCGTTGATGGACGCGTCATACTGGCGAACGTCCGGCGCGGGCGATGAAGCGATCCAAACGCCGTTCGCGTCGGTGCCTGGTAATTCGTAACGATCGCTTCCGAGAGGCTGATACTCGTCGGTGCCTTCGTAACCAAAGCCTGCCTGAATCGAATTCGACAGAAACGGGACGTCTTCGCTGTCCCACCACGCATCTCTGGCAATCACAACGCCCAGCGAGCCTAGAATCAGTACGACCAAAGTCCAGCAAATCCACTGGCGCTTCACGCTCCCGAGCGCTATGGCTACGAAAATTGCGAGGACAAAATCGAGAGGTCCCAGCCAACGCCACGGAAATTGCAGAAATTCCAGTTTGGGGAGCAGCCGCCAGAAAATTGCGCTGGCCGGAAACATGAGCAATATCGCGGCGGAGCCTAGCGCAAGAAGCGCCCACGAGAGCTGCGGGAATTCACGACGTCGGCGCGAAACAAAGACGGCTGCAATCGCCACGGCGAGAATTACCGCCAACGCCACTGCCGAAATTTTCCAGTTGAAGTAGACAAATTCCGGATCGCCGCCGCGGGTGAAGAGAAAATTCCGTTGGGGATGCAGCGTATCCGCGATGGCCTGGTGGATTTGTACCCAGCGCTGTTCCCAGGCAGCAGGCAAGATATAAAACGCGGCGAGCCCGAATCCGGCGGCCATGCCCAATCCGCCGGCTAACAGGGGGCGCCCGTTGCGCCGCAAGACGGACAAGACCAGAAATATTAGCGCAAGCGAATAACTGACCAGCACGCCCGCCGGCGCGTTCGATAGCCAGACTGCCGCGAATGGCACAGCGAGCCAGGCCCAGCCGCGCCAGCCTTCACGCACAACCCGAAACGCGCCGTACAACACCAGGGGAAAGAGAGCGCTCGCCAATAGTTCCGCGAAATCGCTGCGGAAATAAACGATGACGAGGTGATATGGATTCACCGCGTAGATCACCGCGGCCAAGATAGCTTGGCGCCGCGGCAGCCACTCGCGCGCGAAATGCCACATGCAAATTCCCGCAAGCACCAGGGCCAGCCATATGAACACGCCGGGCACCACGCGCCAGGGCAAAATGACCCCGAGCGCAGCGCCGATGATCCAAGAGAGGGGAGGATAAAAAATGAAGCGCGGTTCGCCGAATCCCCAGTTCGCCCATTCGGCCCAGCGTGGATAGATGATCCCTTGGCGCCATTGATTCCCGACTTCCATCCAGGAAGCGACGTGAAACTGGATATCGTGGCCGGAGGCATTGGAGAGAAACAGCATGGGCGCGACAACGGCGGTCGCGGCGAGAGCTACAAGCAAGAAGGCGGTTCGGCCGGAACCCGCCGCGTTTTGCGGTCGCTCGTGAAGCAAGGATCCGGATTTTGCGGGTGATTGAAGTGCGTTCAATTTTTCATGCCGCGCGCCACCGCCCCCAGGCTCGGCCTTGAGAGAATACAGAATCATGCGGCGTTTGCGCCACTCGCGAATGGGGCGTGCCGCGCGCGATGATTCCGTGAAACACGCCCGAGGCGGTGTCTTGCCAATCCGCCGTCGCAACGGGTACAGTGATTTGGGGCCAAGCGAGGCCCTTCCGCAAGATCCCAACATGCCACCGAGCCCGCGCCAAGAAGCCTGCAATTACGCGCGCGCCAGTTTCCATCATTAAGAGAGATACATGTCGCACTTGATGACCGCCGAAGACGAGAGGTTGCAGGCCAGCAGCGAACGCGAAGTCCATTGGAAGCGCTGGGGGCCATATCTTTCGGAGCGGCAGTGGGGAACGGTTCGCGAAGATTACAGCGCGAACGGAGACGCGTGGAATTATCTGCCGCACGACCACTCGCGTTCGCGCACGTATCGCTGGGGCGAAGACGGCATCGCCGGGTTCTGCGACCGGCATCAGCACATCTGCTTTGCTGTCGCGATGTGGAATGAAAAAGACCCCATTTTGAAGGAACGGCTCTTCGGGCTTACCAACCGGGAAGGGAATCACGGCGAAGACGTCAAAGAGTATTACTACTATCTGGACGCGACGCCGACGAGTTCGTATTTGCAATACCTCTACAAGTACCCGCAGGGCCGTTACCCGTACGAACTGCTAGTGGATGAAAACGCAAAACGCACGCGCCACGATCCGGAATATGAGTTGATTGATACTGGAATCTTTGCGGAGAACCGCTATTTCGATGTTTTCGTCGAATACGCCAAGGCAGCCTCCGAGGACATTCTGATTCGCATCACGGCGTGGAACCGCGGCCCACAGACGGCGCCGCTGCACTTGCTGCCGACTTTGTGGTTTCGCAATCGCTGGGACTGGGGCGACCCGTACGATGCGCCGGAAGTGAAAAGGCTAAAGCCGGTCGAGGGCGGCGAGCTTTTCGAAATGAACGAATTTCACTATGGAAAGCGCTGGCTGTTGATCGAGAACGCGCCGGAAGTGCTCTTCACCGAAAACGAAACGAACATGGAGCGCCTGTTCGGCCAGACGAGCAAGACTCGCTATGTGAAGGACGCGTTTCATCGCTACGTGGTGAATGGCGAGCGCGGCGCGGTGAATCCGGCGATGACCGGAACGAAATCCGCGGCACACTTCAGCGCGCGCATCGCGCCGGGCCAAAGTTGGGAGATTCGGCTGCGCTTGACCGATCAGGATCTTTCGCAAGCGAAAGAGCCGGTGAAAAATTCGTTTGGCCCGTCGTTTAATGCAGTCTTCGAGAAACGCAAGAAAGAGGCGGACGAATTCTACGAAAAGCGCATTGACGCGAACATCAGCGACGACGCGCGCCGCGTGCAGCGGCAGGCGTTCGCCGGCCTGTTGTGGTGCAGGCAGACGTATCACTACGATATGCGCCGCTGGCTCGAAGGCGACTCCACTCAGCCGAAGCCCGATCCTGCCCGCAAGGACGGGCGCAATCACGAATGGACGCATCTCTACAATTCCGACGTAATTTCGATGCCCGACAAGTGGGAGTACCCGTGGTATGCGTCGTGGGATTTGGCTTTTCACTGCGTCTCGATGGCGCTGATTGATCCGGAGTACGCGAAGTCGCAGCTAATTCTTTTCCATCGCGAATGGTACATGAACCCTAGCGGACAGGTCCCCGCGTACGAGTGGAATTTTTCAGATGTGAATCCGCCGGTGCTGGCGTGGGCGGTTTGGCGCGTTTATAAAATCGCGGGGCGCGTAGAGGGGAAGCAGGATCGCAAATTCCTGGTGCGGTTGTTTCACAAGCTTCTGCTGAATTTTACCTGGTGGGTGAATCGAAAGGACCCGGAGGGGAAGAACGTCTTCGAGGGCGGTTTTCTGGGACTGGACAACATCGGCGTTTTCGACCGCTCGTCGCCGCTGGGGCCCGGAAATTTCATCGAACAATCGGACGGGACCAGCTGGATGGCGATGTTCTGCCTGGACATGCTGGCGATGTCAATGGAACTGGCGCACGACGATCCGGCGTACGAAGATGTGGCTAGCAAATTTTTTGAGCACTTCGTGTATATCGCGCAGGCGATGAACGACATTGGCGGCGAAGGGATCGGATTGTGGGACGAGCAGGACGGCTTTTACTACGACGTCCTGCATCTGGGAAAAACGACGCATTTGCCGATGAAGGTGCGGTCCATGGTCGGGCTGATTCCGCTTTTCGCGGTGGAATCGTTCGAGCCGGAGGATCTGGCGCGGCTGCCTGGGTTCGTCACGCGGATGAATTGGTTTCTGAAGCACAATCCGGACGTTTCCGAGCACGTGGACATGAGCCAGAAGACGGATAAAGGTTCGCGGGTGCTGCTATCCATAGCCAACCGGAAGAAGCTGGAGAGAATTTACAAGTATCTGTTTGACGAGAAGGAATTTCTTTCGCCCCACGGAATTCGCGCCCTCTCGAAATTTCATCAGGATCATCCATTTGTGCTTGATGTAAACGGGCATTCGCAAGCCGTGGATTATGAACCGGCCGAATCCACGGGTGATTTCTTTGGCGGGAATTCCAACTGGCGGGGACCGGTGTGGTTTCCTGTGAATTTTCTGCTGATCGAATCGTTGCAGCGCTTTCATTACTATTACGGCGAAAATTTCAAGGTGGAATATCCGACAGGTTCGGGACGCCAAGTAACACTGTGGGACGCCGCGCGCGAAATCTCGCGCCGGCTTTCGCATTTATTTCTGCAGCGCGACGGGCGCCGCGCGGTTTATGGAAGCACCCAGTTATTTCAGGAAGATCCGCACTGGCGGGATCTGATTTTATTCTACGAATATTTCAACGGCGATAACGGTGCGGGCCTGGGTGCCAGCCATCAGACAGGCTGGACGGCGCTGGTCGCGAAGCTGCTGGAACAGAGCGGCGAGTAGCGAGCGCACACCAAATTTCGAGTGCGTCGCGCAGCGGTCTAGAAGTCGGTCACCAGTCCCAAGCCCAGCGAAACGCGATTGATGTAGTTGAAGTACGAGACGGCTAGAACGGTTTCCCGGACCGCGGCGTCGTCCCATCCGGCTTTTTTGAGTGCATCGGTGTCGGCTTCGGTGATGTCGTCGGGATGGCGCGTCAGTTTGTCGGCAAACCGGAAGAGCTCTTTCACCTTCGGCTCCACGGCCGCGCTTTCGTAATCCGTTGTGAGCTTCCGCGCCATACTTTTTTCCACGCCAAAGCGCCGCAGCAACTCCATGTGGAACATGATGCAGTACGTCGAGGAGTTGATGCCACTGACGACCAGCCCAATCTGTTCCTTCACTATCATGGGCAGCGCGCCGTCGGACATGATCGCAGGGTTCAATTGCAATTGTGCTTCGATGACGGCCGGTTTTGGGCCTAATGACTTGAAGTAGTGCGGCAGAAAACCCAGGGTATGTTCGATTTTTCCGTAGATCTCGCGCAGGTGAGCGTCTGCCTGTGATTCTTCGATTTCATTTACGAATGGCATGATCTTGCTCCTCGGATGATATGAATGCGGAGAAGGTGAAACTGCGATTGCTCCTGCGGCACAGTGTAACACGCTCGAATTAATGCGCGGTTAAAACCGGTTCCATTCGATTGGTGTGACCGCGAGTCGGGAAAACGCCCGGGGCGATTTGCCGCACGTCAGTGCAGTGGCGCTCATGAACTAGAGGGTGAGGGACTTGGAACCTGCTAGCTCACGGCTTCTACTAATTCGATCAGGACCTTTTTCCCCTCAGGTGTGGCGGCGAGGAAAAAATTTACGCGGGTGCCATCAGCGCCTGCGCGGGTGGCGGGGTAAATCGGCGGGAGGCTGAATCGCGCGCGGAGGATCTCGGTGGCGCGGTCCACGTCCCGCACGTAAATTTCTACTTGCTGGATGCCTTCGCCGAATTTCTGCAGGAAACGGGCGATCGCGCCGGTGCCGTCCGGCTCGCGGGTGGTCAAGATGTCGAATTCGATCGTGTCTTCCAGGTGCAGCTCGAATTCCTGCGCGTCCTGATCCGGAGGGACGTCCGCAAGGCGGGGAGAATTATTGGCGGTACGGATTTTTTGGAATGTATCGGGATTCACCGCGATTCCGACAATGATTGTGGAAGGCGGAAAATGGGTCGGCAGCGCGGAAGTTGTAGGGGCGGGTCTGAGACCCGCCCCTACGTTTTCAGCCGCACTCGGGCTCGCCGGTAAGGTTAATTCGCGGAATCCAGGATCCGCGACCCACTTGCTTAGGAGAGGCATGCACAGATCCACTCCTGCGAGGTAGAGCTTCAGGCCGGATTCGGCTTTTTGCCGCGCGTCGGAACCGGCGAGATCCTGAATCCATCGGGCGATGTCAGCGGCTTCCGTCATGTGCGGCGATTGGCGTTATCGAATGCTGGCGTGTTGGGCGGGCGCGGCATTGACGTTGGAGAGCGTCAGAAACGTGGGGCCGCCCGGGCGCACGGTGACCGCCACGTCCCAGCGTTCGCGCGCGTCGCCGGCTGTGGCGTCCATATCGAGAGTGCTTAGCCAATAAGTTCCCGGCCGCACGCCGCGAATATATCCTTGGCCTTGCAAATCGGTGTCCGCACGAGCCACCAGGTATTTGGCCTGCGCGAGTTGCCGGGTTTCGCGGCTGGTGTCTGTCTGGCCCTGAGCTTTCAACATATCCCATTTGTGTCCTGGATTCACGTCTTCCAGGCTCAAGTCAATGCCGTCGGTTGACTTGGGATTCTGCACCAGGAACGCGCGTACGGCGTCCAGATATTGCTTCTTGAGGCGCGCGTATTTTTCCGGATCTTTGGTTTTGTCCTCGGGCTTGTACTTTGGGGTTGGGAACACCACTGTGGAATCACCGATCATTCTTTCCACGTATGCGGCGAAAAATTCCGGAACCTTCATGACGTCATCCGGTTTCAATTTCTTGACGAAGTCTTCGCCGGAGAGATTCACCCACTGGTTGGCCTTCATCCAGGCCTTCAACTCTTTGGAAACGTCGAGCGACTCGATAAAGGCATTCATATTGGCGCCAGGCGACTCCGCCGCCGCTTCCTTTTGAATTTCCGCGTAGCTTTTGCTCAGCAGGTAGAAGGGGAATGAGCGCACAGGTTCGTCAATACCACCGGAAGGAGTGATGCGGGCAACAAATTGCAGGGAACCGGTTTGGGCCGCGGCGCACGGCGCGAAGAGAATCGCGCCAAGAAACAAACAAATAGAAATTCGCGAGAGGATTTTCATATGGCACATCGTAGCAGATGCGCGGCGGCGCAGATATGCGGTGGTCGTTAAGGTAAACGCCATGATCAACAAACACAGCAGCGGCCGACCGGAAGGATCAGCAGAGCGAGAGGAAGATCAGTAGAGATGGAACGTGACTTCGATGGTCTGGCGCACCGGCGCCGGCTTGCCATTCGGACCCGCCGCTGGCCGGAATCGCCACGTGCGAACGGCCTCGATAGCTTTTTCGTCGAGCCCGAGTCCCAGGCCCTTTACCACTTTAATGTCCGTGGCTTTGCCGTCCGGAGTGATGATCGCGACCAGCAGCACCGTGCCCTGATATTTCGCTTTTACGGCTTCGTCGGAATATTGCGCTTGGGGGCAGTAAATGCAGGCGGGATAACCGTAGCCGCCGGTGCCTGCGTTGAAGACGCCGCCGCCCGTTCCGCCGCCTTCGCCGGGTCCAACGCCGCCGCCGCTGCCGCTGCCGACGCCCGTTCCGTTGCCGGAGCCGATCCCGTTCCCGCTGCCCGGACCGTTCGAATCATTCAGCACTTTTGCGAGCGGGTCGCCCCAATTATTCATATTGGGACTGGGCAATTTCAGCTCCGGTGGACCGAGGACTGTGGGCGTCATGGCGAGTCTTGCGTTCGGATTCGTGACGACCTTCGGGGGCGTGAACTGGGTCATCGAAAACTTCGGCAACGCGCCACGGCTAGCCGGAAGAACGTCATGAGAGCCGCCACCGCCACCGCCGCCCGCCTTTTTCTTGCCGGCAGGCAGTTTGGGCAGGAAGGGCGAAATCGCGATGACGTCAAGCTTGGAGTTCGCTTTGGTGGTCGCTGGTGACAGCAGTTCGGGAAGCAGCGGCACGATGATCAGCACCAGCACCACCACGTGAAACGCGAGAGACAGCGCCTGTACGCGCGTGAACTGCGTATTCTTCGACCAGATTTCCTTCACCGGCACCGGTTTGCTGGTGGTTTGCAACGGTGGCAGTTTCGGGGGGAATATCGTGTCGCGCAAGTTCTGCCAGAAGCCGCCGAAGCCGGCGTTCCAGTTCACCAGCAGGTCGGAATCCACGGCACCGCGCGGCGCCGAGCGGAAGAGCTCTTTGAGGTTCGAGCCCGTGCTGTCGCCAAAAACTTGCGGCACAAATACCGGCGCTGGGCCGCCTTTCACTCGGGTGCGGCGTTCGGTGAGGAAATCTTTGAGGTTCGAAAAGAAATTCTTCAGTTCGGACTGCGCGTGCGGCGATTGGAAGCGTCCAATCGGAAGGCCAGGCTGAGGGGGCGTCTGGCCCGGTTCGTTGATTCTCGTTGTGAAGTCTGCCATTTGAGCTGCCTGGAATCCCCCGTGCAGTCTTATTTAACCTTAGACGCAACCCCACGGAAAAGGATGTCCGGCCGGGCACGGCTGACACCGTTCGAAAACCATTGTAACATACGAGTTGCAACTTTCGTGGCGAAGCAATTCGTATACGTGTTTTTAGACCACGCCGGTCCAGCAGCGCGCCTTGGCTGCCGCGCGCTATTCCACAACGCGATTTAGAAAGGTGTTTGAGCCCCTAGAGATGGCTAAACTTATCGACCTGAAGAGCACACTGAACCTGCCGAAAACGGATTTTCCGATGAAGGCGAAGCTTCCGGAGCGCGAGCCGGAGCAACTGGCCGCCTGGGAGGCATCGGGGCTCTATTACCGGATTCTGGAATCGCGCGGAGATGCGCCGCTTTTCGTGCTGCATGATGGGCCTCCGTATCCCACCGGAGAAATCCATCTTGGCACCGGTCTGAATAAGGTTCTGAAAGACCTGATCGTGAAATCGAAAACGATGGCCGGGTTTCGCGCGCCGTACATCCCCGGCTGGGATTGCCACGGGCTGCCGATCGAGACGAAAGTCGAAAAGGAATTGGGCGGCAAGACGAACAAGGTTCCGGCGGCGCAATTTCGCCGAATGTGCCGCGAGTTTGCCGCAGGCTTTGTCGAGAAGCATAAAGTGGAATTCAAGCGCTTGGGGGTGTTTGGCCAGTGGGACAAGCCCTATCTCACGATGGACCCGCGCGACGAGGCTTCCATCGCTGGCGCGTTCATAGATTTCTTCGAGAAGGGCTACGTGTATCGCGGCCTGAAGCCGGTTTACTGGTGCATATTCGATCGGACCGCGCTGGCGGAAGCCGAAGTGGAGTACGAAGACCATGCCAGCCCTTCGATCTGGGTGAAGTTCCCGGTGATCGCAAGCGAGCATTCGAAAAAGCTCGGATTGGGCGACGACATCAGCGCTCTCATATGGACCACGACTCCCTGGACGCTGCCCGCGAACCGCGCGCTCGCGTTCCATCCCGATTTTGCTTACACGGTGGCGGACACCTCCGCCGGAAAACTGCTGCTGGCGAAAGAGCGCGTGAACGCTCTGCAATCTGAGCTGAATCTCGAGATTCACGGAGTGCACGGCAATTGGAAGGGCGCGGATTTCGAAGGCGTTTCTTTCCGGCATCCGTTTCTCGAGCAGCAGGCGCCGGGCGTGCTCGCCGATTATGTGACGCTCGATCAGGGCAGCGGCATCGTGCACACGGCTCCGGGGCATGGCGCGGACGACTTCCGCACCGGACAAAAGTATGGCCTCGAAGCCTATGCGCCGCAGGATGACGAAGGGCGCTTCGTTGAGGGCTTGCCGGAATACAAAGGCAAAAACGTCTTCGAAGCCAATCCCATCGTGATTGAGCTGCTGAAAAAGCGCGGCATGTTGGTCGGCGAACGCAAAATCACGCACAGCTATCCGCATTGCTGGCGCTGCCACAATCCGGTGATCTTCCGCGCCACCGAACAGTGGTTCATTCACATGGACGCGGGCACGTCCGCGATTCCCGCACCGAAAGCGCCGCCGCTGCGTGAGCGCGCGCTCGAGGAAATCAACAAAGTGAAATGGCTTCCCGCGTGGGGCCACGACCGCATGCACGAGATGGTCGCGGGCCGTCCCGACTGGTGCATCTCGCGACAACGTTTCTGGGGCGTGCCGCTGATCGTTTTTTATTGCGACGCTTGCGGGAAACAATTGAAGGACGCCAACGCGCTGCGCCACGTGCTGCCGTTTTTCGAGCGCGAAGGCGCGGACGCCTGGTTCACACACTCTGCCGAAGAGTTACTGCCACCGGGGACGAAGTGTAGCTGCGGCGAGGCGAAGTGGCGGAAGGAGTCGGACATTCTGGACGTGTGGTTCGATTCCGGTTCGACGCATCTCGCTGTGCTCACTCGTGACAATCAGCGCTGGCCGGCTGATGTGTATCTCGAAGGCCCCGACCAGTATCGCGGATGGTTCCAAAGCTCGCTGCTGGTAGGGATCGGAACGCGTGGAGCGGCTCCTTATAAACAAGTGGTGACGCACGGCTGGACCCTGGACGAAAAAGGCGCGCCGATGTCGAAGTCGCTCGGCAACGCCATTTATCCCGCGGAAATCTGCGCGAAATGGGGCGCAGATCTGCTGCGCGTGTGGGTCGTCTCGCAGGATTGCACCGCGGATGTGCGCATCTCCGAAGCGATGATGACGCAGTTGGCCGAAGCGTATCGCAAGATTCGTAATACGTTCCGCTTCGCGCTCAGCAATTTGTATGATTTTGAGCCCGGGTCCGATTCCGTAGCCGACGGCGATTTGTGGGAGATGGATGCGTGGATGCTGCGGCGAACGGGCGCGCTGGTGCGGCAGTGCCGCGAGTGGTACGACAATTTTGAATTTCACCGTGTGTATCACGCATTGCACGATTTCTGCACAGTAGAATTGAGCGCGTTCTATTTCGATGTGCTGAAGGATCGCTTGTACACGTTTGCGCCGAATAATCGCGGGCGGCGCTCCGGACAGACCGCTGTATACCGCATCGCCAGCGCCTTGGTGCGGCTGATCGCGCCGATTCTGGCTTTCACCAGCGAAGAGGTTTGGAAACACATGCCGCGCGTTGATGGCGATCCCGAAAGCGTACACATGGCGCTGTTCCCGGGCGCCGAGGAATTCGAACGGACGCTCGACGATGCACGGGAGAAGAATTGGGAGCGCCTGCTCGTCGTTCGCGAGGAAGTGTTGAAGGCGCTCGAACCGGTGCGCGCTGCAAAAACCATCTCGTCAGGGCTTGAAGCGCGGGTGACGCTTGCGGCGACGGGTGAATTGGCGAATTTGCTGAGGAGATATGCGGCGAACTTGCCGGGACTTTTCATCGTCTCGCAAGTAGAGCTTGCGGAGGGCAGACTGGAAGGCGCAGCGGACAGCGGCACGCTCGAGGGATTGCAGATTCGCGTGGAGCGCGCGCACGGCACGAAGTGCGACCGGTGCTGGAATTATTCCACGCACGTCGGCGAAAACGCGCATTATCCGACGGTTTGCGAGCGCTGCGTCGCGGCTTTGGAAGAGATTGAGCGCGAGGGTGGTCCCGCGGATGGGAGCTCGCAGTCCTGATGAGTGATGCATCGCGTCCGAACGTGATTGCGCTGAGTTTGCTTTCGCTCGCCGCGTTGGCGGCGGACCAATTGAGCAAGCACGCGGTGGAACGATATACGGCGCCAGGTTCGTTGCGCGTGCTGGTGCCCGGACTGCTGAATCTGGTGCACACCACGAATCCGGGCGTCGCTTTCGGGCTGTTCGCTGATTCCGAGAATCCGTGGAGAGGGCCGCTGCTGATAGTTTTTTCGGTCGCGGTAATCGGGATGCTGGTGTGGCTGCTGGCCACGGGCCGCGCCGGGGGACGCGCCGGCGAATGCGGCATCGCGCTGATTCTCGGCGGAGCGGTGGGGAACGTGCTGGATCGTTTTCTGCATCACAGCGTGACGGACTTCATTGATTTTCACATCGGGGCGCATCACTGGTACACGTTCAACGTCGCGGATTCCGCCATTGTGATCGGCGCAGCCCTGGTGGTGCTGGAACTCTTTCGCGACGCGCGGCATCCTAGTCAGGAGCGCGCTTAGACATGCATCCAATACTTTTTAAATTCGGCGGGATACCGATTTACACCTACGGCGTGCTGGTTGCTTCCGGTGTGCTGCTCAGTTTGTGGTACGGGCGCCGGCAAGCGCCGCGGGCGGGCGTGGATCCGGACAAGCTATGGAACATGGGGATTTATTTCGTCCTGGTGGCGCTGCTCGTCGGGAAAATCTGGCTGGTTTTCAGCGCGTGGGATTATTACATGGCGAACCCGCGCGAGATTTTCAGTATTGCGACATTTCAATCCGGCGGCACATTTTACGGCGGCGTCGTTGGCGGCGTTTTGACGATTCTGCTGTACACCCATTTCCAGAAAATGCTGCTCTTGCCGACACTCGATACCTGTGCTGCGGCGTTGCCGATCGGTCACGCGATTGGGCGCATGGGATGTTTTTTCGCCGGATGCTGCTACGGCAAACCGACTACCGAGCCTTGGGGAGTTACGTTCACGAACCCCACTGCTGCGGAGCTTGCTGGAACGCCTTTGGGCGTTCATCTGCATCCGACGCAGTTGTATGAAGCATCGCTGGAATTTCTGAATTTTCTATTTTTGATGTGGTTGGGCAAGCGGCAGCGATTTGTGGGACAGATTTTCGGCGGCTATTTGATGCTGTACGGCACCGAGCGCGGCATCATCGAATTCTTCCGCGGCGACCCCGGCCGCTCGATGATGTTTCACGATAGCGTTTCGCTGATGCAACTGGTGAGCGTGGGGCTGATCATCACCGGCGCGTTCTTGTGGTGGCGCGGGCTGCAGGGAAAAGCGCCGATAACTCCGCCAGCGGTCTCAAGCGTCGCAACTGGGGATTAGCCCGGATCTTTAATGTGCAGTAGGGGACGGCACGGCGTGCCCACTTCTTGCAGCTCAGCTGAATCCGCGATTCCTTCATGCACGATTACTCGGACACCGACGACAATTTCGACCTGAACAGCGACGGCGCAGCCAGCCGCAGCGAATTCATGGTCGCCGAAGATCAGGCCGGACAACGCCTGGACCGCTTTTTAGCCGCGCAGTTCCCGGATATGAGCCGCACCCACGTGCAGACGCTCATTGATGAAGGGCGCGTGCTAGTCAGCGGCATCGCGAAAAAGCCTTCGCATCATGTGGAATCCGGCGAGCAGATCACGGTGGAAGTTCCCGCGCCGGCGCTGCCCGGCGTCGAAGCAGAAAATATTCCGCTGGCGCTGCTCCACGAAGACGCGGACATCGCCGTAGTAAATAAGCCTGCCGGAATCATCGTGCATCCTGGTGCGGGAGCGGACGCTGGCACGCTGGTCGCCGCGCTTTTGTATCGTCTCGGAGCTAATGGGCTCTCGACCGTCGGTGGTCCCTTGCGGCCTGGCATCGTGCATCGGCTCGATAAAGGAACTTCCGGTGCGATTGTAATTGCGCGCAACGACGCGGCGCATCTGAAATTGATCGAGGAATTTCGCGAGCGTCGTGTGCAAAAAACGTACGTCGCGCTGCTGCACGGCATGGTGAAGGGAACTAAGGGGACGATTGAGCTGCCCGTCGCGCGGGACCTGAACCGCCGGTCACGCATGACCAGCCGCCGCAGCGAAGGGCGCGAAGCGCGCACGGATTGGCGATTGCGTTTGCGACTTGGCAATTTCTCGTTCATCGAAGCCGACTTGCACACCGGGCGCACGCACCAGATCCGCGTGCATTTTTCCGCGCTGGGATTTCCCGTGGTGGGCGATACGCTTTATGGCGCGCCGCATCAGGAGCGGATTGGTCGCGAACTGCTGCCGGCGCTGGGGCGCAACTATCTGCACGCGGCACGCATCGCATTTACACACCCCCGAACGGGCCAGCAAATGGAATTTCGCGCGCCACTGCCGGAAGAATTAGTCACCTATATTCGAGCGCTCGGGGCACTAGCGACATCGGCCGCAGGCGGGGCTGCAGCGGCGCATGATAGTTCAATTGACGCTGCGTTGAAGGATTACCTATGATGCTTGGCGTGAAAGCGTCGCGCTCCGTCATCGTGCTGGCCGCGCTGGTCTTCATTTTCGGCAGCCGGTCGCATGCCCAGCAGAACCCGCCGCCTTCGCCTCGTCCGCCAGCGGCTGCTCCCGCGCAGCTCGGCGGTGAACCGGCCCAGAACGAAGCGCCGGACGCAGCGGCTCAGGGACCGCAGCAGAGTAAGACGCCTCCGATCGTTTCCACCACCGGGCTGGTCCATCTCGTTGCGACTGTGATGGATCGCCATCGCAATTTCGTCACCGACTTGGATCAAAGCGATTTCAAAATTCTGGAAGATGGCGCGCCGCAGCAGATCCGCTACTTTGGACGTGACACAGACCTGCCGTTGCGCATCGGGATCCTACTGGATACTTCCAACAGCATTCGCCCGCGTCTGGAATTCGAAAAAGACGCGGCGATGGATTTTTTGCAGCACGTCATCCGCAGAAATCAGGACGAAGCCTTCCTGATGACTTTCGATAACGAACCGGAGATCATTCAGGAATACACCGGTGACCTCGCGCTGCTCACTGACGCCATCCGCAAACAGCGGGCTGGCGGCGGAACTGCGCTCAACGACGCGATTTACCTGGCTGCGGAAAAGCTGGCTAATCCACCATTGCCAAAAGGGCCGAATCCGGAAGTGCGGCGCGTGCTGGTAGTGATCAGCGACGGCGACGACAATCTGAGCGATCACGCTTTGAGCGAATCGGTGGAAGCGGCCATCCGCGCCGAGGCTGCCATCTATTGCATCAGCACCAACACCGACTGGCTTGCGATTGACGGCGACTCCCCGCACAAAATGCACATTGAGGGCGGCGATAAAGTTCTGGAAGAGTTTGCGGACCAGAGCGGCGGGCGCGTTTTTTATCCGTACAAAGTGGATGATCTCGCGCAGTCGTTTGTGGATATTGGAACAGAACTGCGCAGCCAGTACTTCATCGCTTATTCGCCGGCGAACGTGCAATCCACCGGGCAATACCACAAGATCGAAGTACAAACGGACCGTAAGGGCTTGAACGTGCGCACACGCAAAGGCTATTACGCTACGGCCCCGACTTCACCACTCGCGCCTAGCAAGTGAACTGCCCCCGCGGTCGTCACGAAACTTCAAAAGACTAACACAGAGCGCACAGAGTAAAGGCCGAGGCCACGGAGAGTTCTGTCTCCGTTGCTGCGGTCATCTCGGCGGATTCGGCAGCGCGAAATCTCACCGACTAATCTTGGCGCTATCTGTATGGCGCGTAGTAGCCGCGTCGCGCCAGGAGCTTCACGTCGGGGCGCGTTACCTGCACTTGAATCTTGCGGAAAGTGCCGTCGCGCTTGAGGTTGGTGGGATAGTAGCCGAGCACGTATTGCGAACGCAGTTCTTCCGAAATCTCGTCGAACGCTTTCTTCGAGAGATTTTTCGTTGTGCACGTCAATCACGCGCCCGCCCGTATCTTCGGCCATCTTCCGCGCGACGCCCGGACCCGTGCCAAACGTGGCCATGCGGTCCGAAATCAGCAGCACGTGGATGACCGCGTCGGAGCGCTGCGCTGCTTCAATGGCATCCTGCATTCTAAGCTTGCTGCCCGTATCTTCCGCGTCGGTCAAAATGATCACGCCCTTGCGCCCGGCTTCGTTTGCCAGCTCGTCGTGGCACGCCAGATAGATCGCGTCGTACAGATTTGTCCCGCCGCCCTGACCTTGCGGAATTGGGCCGGGCGTGACCACGCCGCCGCCGCCGACCGAATTGACGCGTGCGCGGCGAATGGCGCTGGCCAGCACGGAAGTGTCCTGCGTGAAGTCGGCCAGGAGATCCACGTCGAAATCGAACGTGATGACCATGGCTTCATCCTTCGGGCGCATCACTTCCCGGAGGAAACGCGAAGCGGCATCCTGCTCGGCGTCAATCATGCGATCCATGCTGGCGCTGGTATCAATCAGCAGCCCCAGCGTGATCGGCATGTCTACTTCCTTGGAAAAGAACGCAACCTTTTGCTCGACGCCGTCTTCCAAAACTTTGAAATCATCCTTAGTCAGATCGGTGACGATGGCGTGGCGTTTATCGCGCGCGGTGGCGAAGACGTTGACGATCGTCGTCTGCACCTGCAGCGGCTGCTGGCCCTGCTGGTTCGATTGCGGATTGGACTGCGACTGTGGGATCGGCCGCGGAGCTTCGTTGGCCGGCTGAGTCGCGGGCTGGGCGCCGTGTGACGGGGAAAGCAGCGCGTGCGTCCAAGTGGAATTTTGTGGCGCCGCTCCCTTTGCGGGCGCCACCGTGGCCACGCCGATATAACCTATGAACGCTACCGAAAAAATGCCCGCCGCGAGGCTGGTCAGCCGCATTGTATAATCTCCCTGAGGTTGAACGCGTTTGATACGATGCGTCAGGCGCGCCAGCGGATGTTTGACGATGGTGGCCGGGTTCGCAGTACGAGCGCAAAAAATGCAGCCGTGCCCTTCGGCACGAAACGAGAAATCTCGATGACGCGATCCATTCTGACGCTGGGTATTGTATTACTTTTTGCCGGCAATGCCGCGTGGGCTCAGCTGCCAGCCTCTTCGAACCCGCCCCAACAAAGTAAGCCTCCCGTGCAGCCGGGGCAACTACCCCCGCCCGTGCAGCCCGGCACGCCCGCGCCGAATTCGCAAGTGCCGGCGACGCAAACGCCGAAGCCGCAGACCGGACAGTCGCAAGGACCGAATACACGCTCGAGGATCGTCAGCCGCACGTCGCTGGTAATCGTTCCGGTCACCGTGAAGAATCGCGATGGCGCATTGATTGGCGACTTGCAACAGACTGAGTTTCGCGTGTTTTGCGACAATGTGGAACAGCAGATTGTTTACTTTACTTCCGACCCGTTTCCGCTCTCGGCGGTCGTGCTGATAGACAATCACCTCTCGATCAAATCAGCCGAGCAGGTGCAAAAAAGCCTCACCGCGATTTCGAGCGGATTCGGCCCGAACGATGAAGTGGCGCTGGTGACCTACGACCAATTTCCCAATACCGTCGCGGATTTTTCATTCAACAACGACCAGCTCTACACAAAATTGAAGCGCATGGAACTGGCGTACCGCTATCCCGGATCGCCGCTTGGCGGTCCATTAACTTCGGGCGCCACCGCCAACGGCCGTTCGCTGGAGACCGGCGCGCCCACCACCGGTGGCGTGCAGCAAGAAAAAGAAACAACCGATTTGGATGACGCCGTCTATGCCGCGGGCGAAATGCTCAAGGGACGCGGGCGCGATCGCCGCAAAATCATCTTCCTGGTTTCCGACGGAAATAATTCGCACGACAACGAACACAGCCTGGACCAGACCATGCAGCTGCTGCTGAAGTATGACATCTCGGTTTATTCGATTTCCGTTGGCCACGCGCTGCTGCAGAAGCAGAGCACGCGCCTGGAAAGATATGCTACAGCGACGGGCGGCGATACTTTTTACGCCAGCAACGATCGCGGACTCGAGGGGCTCTACGCATCGGTCACCGAACAAGCGCGCAATCAGTACACACTCACGTTTCAGCCGCAAGACACCGATCGCGGCAAGGATTATCACACCATCGAAGTGCGTGTGCGCCGTCCGGATCTCGACGTGACGGCGCGGCAAGGGTATTACCAGAGCGGCTTGCGATAAATTTTGCGCGAAGCTTGCCGTGGACCGCGCAAAATGTTTTACAAAACGCGCGCACCAAAAAGTTTTTCTTCTTGACTTCACTGGCGCGCGCCTTTATAGATTGACGAAGCGATTTAAGCGCGCTTTGAATTTTCGGCGCAGCTGAATCGCGGGGAGAAAGTTCCACAGTAGTTCATGCGCGGAACCATCCCGGGTTTCGTTTTACAGCGAAGCCCACTACGGAAATAAAAAAGGGCGTCCTGTGAAATGGACGCCTTTTTTTTGGCGCTTGCCTCTACTGAAATATCAAGAGCTTTGTGGCGCTACTCTGCTTCTTCCTGCGAATCCTGCGTGTCCACTCGTCGACGAGGCTTGATCGAAATCAGTTGCTCGTGCGCGGGACATAGCGGTTTGTAATCGCAAAAGCCGCAGCCAAATCCCGGCTTCGCGGAAAATTCGCGCGCACGGATCTGGTCAGCCACTTCCGCGATCTTGTCTTTGGTTTCTTTCAGCGCTTTGGCATCGCGCGTGGAGGCGACGGCCTCATTGGTCATCAGGTTGTAAAACGCCAGCCGCACGGGATCGAGATCCAGAACTTCGCGCGCGGCCAACGCGTACACGCCGAGTTGCAAATCTTTCGCCGCGGCTTTTTCGTCTTTCGGTTTTCCGGTCTTGTAATCAATAATTTCGACTTTGTCGCCGGCGATACGATTCACCTGGTCCATACGCCCGGTGACGATCACGTCGTGCTCCAACGGCAGCTCGAATGTTTTTTCCTGATACAGCACATCAGCCGGCGCGGCCGTGTACGTTTGGTGGAACGCCTCGAGTTGCTCACGCCCGGCTTTGCGATATTCCTCTTCGTGATAGTCGTCAATATATCCGGCGGCGGACCATTCGCGGTCGTAGATCCCGCAGACCTCGGCGAAGGGGATTTTTCTGCGCTTGCTCACTTCGCCGACAAATTCTCTTATTGTGGTATGCATCACGTTGCCGAAAGTCGCCATCGCGTGCGGACCGCCGCGAATGCTCCACACGTACTGGAACATGTAACGCATCGGGCAGCGATCGTAAGCGTCAATCGCCGATGCGCTAAGCTGCAGCGGTTCGGGCCGCGGCGGATGAAACGCCTTGGCCCACAGCGCGACGCGAGAATACGCGCGCGTCGGTTCGCTGCCTGCTGGAAATAATTGCGACGGCTCGGCGGAATCGGCTTGCGGCCCGGTGGTTTCCAGCAACGTGGGAACCTGCACCTTGGGCTCGAGCTGCTTCGTGTCGAATTTATTGATCTTGGGGTTCGCGAGGAAATTTTCAAGGAACGGGGAAGGCTTCTTGCGCTTGTTCACAATCGTCGAAAGCGTCAGTTGCTGGCGCGCGCGCGTGAGCGCCACGTAAAAAAGACGGCGCTCTTCCTGAATCTGAAAATCGCCCTGCGGCCTTTCTTCCTTCATCATTTCCGAAGGGAATTCGAAAACCACCTTGCGAACGCCGGAGGGGAAATCATTGCGCGAAAGCCGCAGAATAAAAACGTGGGGGAATTCCAGACCCTTCGCCGCGTGCACCGTCATCAATTGCACGGCGTCGTCGGCAATTTCTTCTTCCAGGCAGATGTCGCCGCCCGCTTCGTGGAAATAGGCGAGATACTCGATGAAATCGCGGAGTTGTTTTTTCTCGCTCTTGCGCTCCCACTCCTTCACGAAAGTGACGAAGCGGTCGAGGTAGTAGCGATCCTGGTCGGAAGGCAATGGCATTACGCCCAAGCCGGCGATCAGTTCGTCTACAACTTCCGTGGCGGAACTACGTCGCGCGTTTTGCCGCAAGCGCGTCAGCAGTGCAACCAGTTCGTTGAGTTTCACGCCGGGGCGGTTGAACGGCGCCTCGTTCTGTGCGGTTTCGAGTTCGTCGCTCAGCGGACGGCGGTGATTTTTGTCGGCGCGTTCCGCGAGGCGCACCAGGTCGCGCGGATCGAGGCCCCAGTATGGCGCGGCTAGGACGCGCGCGCAGGCCACGTTGTCCGCGGGCACGACGATCAGATGCAGCCAGGCGAAGAGGTCGCGCACCAGAGTGCTTTCCAGAATCGAAAGCTTGCGAATCACGAAAGGAATTTCGCGGCGGCGCAACGCGTCCACGAGTTTTTCGCGGTGGGTGTGCTTGCGGTAGAGCACCGCAAAATCGCGCCAACGCGCTCCGGCGTCGTGCAGCCGCTCGATCTCGGAAGTTACCCAGTGAGCTTCTTCCTCGGGCATGCCGAATTCCGCGACGCGAATTTTTTCGCCCTCGCGATTTTCCGTGGTTAATTCTTTCGGCGGCAGCAGCGGGGATTTTTCGTTGTGCGAAATCACTTCCCCCGCCACGCGCAGAATGCGCTGCGTCGAGCGGTAATTCTGCGAGAGCGAAACGAGGAATTTCTTTGCCGCAGGACCCAGCTTTGCGTCGCTCACGCCACAAAAGCGCTTCAGAAAGATCGTGAAGCTGCCGAATGACGCGCCGCGGAAGCGGTAGATCGCCTGATCGTCATCACCGACGGCGACGATATTGCGCCGCTCGCCCGCCAGCAGCCACAGCAGCTCGAGTTGCGCGATGTTCGTGTCCTGAAACTCGTCCACCAGAATGTAGCGATATTGCTCGTGCATCCTTTGGCGCAGCGTTTCGTCATCGCGCAACAACTGCACCGTGTGCATCAATTGCGCGCCGAACGTCAGCAGGTTGCGCTCGCGCAGCAGCCGCTCGCTCACGCGATAGACGCGCGCCAGCTCTTCTTGACGCGCGATTTCGTCCTCGGCGATTTCCAGCGCGTCTGATTCCAGAGATTTTTTCTGGGCGTCGTGCTTGCGACGTAGCGCTTCGACGTAGCGCTGGTAATCGTCGGGCGTCACCAGTTCGTCCTGGCAACGCGAAAAAAACTTCACGAAGTCGCTGATAAATTCGCCGGGATCCTGCAGGCGGCGGAAATGTTTCAGGTCGAGTTCGCCGATGTGCCGGCGCAGCAGGATTTTGTGGTCAATGTCATCCAGCGGCTGCATATCGGGATTCACGGCCTGGAGGACCCGCTCAATGCAAAACTTGTGAAACGTGCTGAGCCACAAGCAATTGGCGCGTTCGCCGATTGCTGTCACCACGCGCGACTTCATCTGGCCAGCGGCTTTATCGGTGAAGGTGAGGCCCAGAATATTTTCGCCGGCGAGTTCGGGGTTCGTTTCGAGCAGATTGCGGATGCGCTCGATGATCACGCGCGTCTTGCCAGTGCCCGCGCCAGCGACTACGAGCAGGGGGCCGTCACCGTGCTCGACGGCAGCACGCTGTTCGGCGTTCAGTCCGAAATTTTGTGTCGTCGTCTCTTTTGGGCTCATGGGCGGAAGTGGTGCGCACCCATCTTAACAGATCTTGCCATAGGCGAACAGAAGGCGAAGATGGCGGAATAGCGAGCCAGATCGTCCGAAGCACGGTCGCGCAAATACTCGGCGCAGCTGCCGCAGGAACGTCGGGCGCAAATTGACCGCCTCGCACGCCACGCCTATACTGTAACTTGCGAGTTTGTGGCGCGGACGCTTGGTCCGCGCCTTACTGCGAAGGAGCAGCGACAATGGCAATCCCCGGTACCGAACAACCCGTCATCTTAAGCGCCGTCCGCACACCGATCGGCAAATTCATGGGCGGGCTTTCGCCTTTACCGGCAACAGAACTCGGCGCGAAAGTCATCGCCGAAGCCGTGCACCGCGCCGGAATCGACCCGAGCCTGGTGGATGAAGCAATCATGGGCAACGTGGTGCAGGCTGGGCTCGGACAGAATCCGGCGCGTCAGGCGGCTTTGCGTGGCGGACTCGATTCGCGCGTCGCTGCGATGACAATCAACAAAGTGTGCGGGTCGGGGCTGAAAGCCGTCGCCCTGGCGGCGCAAGCCGTGCAGCTTGGCGAATCGGAAATCGTCGCCGCGGGCGGGATGGAGTCCATGTCCAACTGCCCGTACTTGCTGAAAGGCGCGCGCAGCGGCTACCGCCTGGGCAATCAGGAAATCATCGATTCGATGATCAACGACGGCCTGTGGGACGTTTACGAAAATTATCACATGGGAGTGACCGGCGAGTTGGTTGCGGAAAAATATGGAATCTCACGGCAGGAGCAGGATCAGTTCGCGCTCGAAAGTCATCAGAAGGCTATTCGCGCGATAAAATCCTGTTTCTTCAGCGCGCAAGTGGTTCCGGTGGAGATTCCGCAGAAAAAAGGCGATCCGATCGTTATCAAGACCGACGAATCGCCGCGCGAAGATACTTCGCTCGAAGCGCTCGCGAAGTTGAAGCCTGCGTTCAAGAAAGATGGCACGGTGACGGCAGGGAACGCGCCGGGAACGAACGACGGCGCGGCCGCGTTGATCATCACCGGCGAAAAGAATTCCGCGCGCCTCGGCAGGCAGCCGATGGCGCGCATCGTCGCGCAAGCCGTCAGTGGCGTCGAGCCAAAATGGGTAATGATGGCGCCGGTGGACGCCGTCGAAAAACTGCTGAAGAAAACCGGCTGGGATCGCGACAAGGACGTGGACCTCTACGAGCTCAACGAAGCCTTCGCGGTCGCGGCCATCGCTGTAACGCGCGTGCTGAAACTCAATCCCGAAAAAGTGAACGTCAACGGAGGCGCGGTCGCGCTGGGCCATCCCATCGGCGCCTCCGGCGCGCGCGTCCTCATAACGCTGCTCTTCGAATTGCAGCGCCGGAATCTGAAGCGCGGCATCGCGGCGTTGTGCCTCGGCGGCGGCAACGCAGTGGCCGTGGCGATCGAACGACAGTAGCGCAGGCGCTTCGCGGAGCGCTTGACGTTTGTCCGTCGGGTGTGTTTCCTTTACTTCCTCTACTTCTTCATTCGCGGAGTGTCGATGAAATCCGCCGCGCTCGGTTTTCGTGCCCACTCCGGTTGGACGGCGCTCGTTGCGCTTTGCGTGACCAAGGGCGTTCCCGCTGTGTTAGCGCGTCAGCGGCTTCATCTCGTCGAGACCTTCACGTACCGCTTCCGGCAGCCGTATCACACGGCGGAAAAGATGCCGCTGGAAGAGGCGCAGGCTTTCATAACGCGGATAGAGACGGAAGCGGGCACGATCGCCGAGCGCGCGATTCGTGAGCTACAGGATAGTCTGCTAGCGCAGGGCTACGCGCTGAAGCGGTCCGGTGTGGTTCTCGCCTCTGGAAGAGTGTTGCCTGCGCTTCCGCAAATCCTGGCGTCGCATGCCCTGATACATACCGCCGATGGCGAACTTTTTCGCCGTGCGATTCTCAATGCGAGCGCCCGGAGCGATCTTGCCAGCGCGACTATAAAGGAACGCGAAGTATTGAGCGAGGGGTCGCGCACTCTGCACGCTAAGCCAGACGTCCTCACGCGCCGGATCGCCGCACTGGGTCGGCCGCTGGGCCCGCCGTGGTCGCAAGACGAGAAGCTCGCTTCGCTCGTCGCGTGGATCGCGCTTGTGTCGCGCGGCGCGACCCAGATCGCCGCTGCAACGCACGCGACGCTTTCCTTGCGCGCTTAGCCTCCGCTATTATCTCTGCCGTCACGGATAGCGAGCAACGCGAGCGATATCTGGATGTTCTGCCCAAAATGCAAGGCGGAGTATAGGGATGGCTTCACGCAGTGCGCGGACTGCGATGTTGCACTTGTCCGCCGCCTCAATGATGCGGCCGTTCCGTCCAACAGCCCCAAGCTCCCGGACGGGCCAGAACTCTTGTGGACTGGAACCGACGAGGGGCTGGCCGCCCAAATCGAAAGCGCGCTTGATTCCGCACAAATCTCGCACCACGAGCGCGCGCGGGATGGCGGTATGTTGCCCGGGTTGTCGCAGCCCGTCTACGCGATTTTCATTCACACGAGAGATCACCAAGCAGCTCACGCCGCGGTCGACGATGTCATCCGCCGCTTTGAGAGCAACCCGGACGAAGTGGACGCTGAGCCGGACGATTCCGATGCGTCCGCGGCAATCCCGCCAGACGTTGACGATGAGGACGACGCGTCGGACGTTCCGCAGGATTACGTTCCCGATGATTTCGATCCGGCCGAAGCTACCGTGGAAGTTTGGTCGGGCGCAGATGCCACTCTGCGAAACAATCTCGTTACTTTCCTCGGCGGGATCGGCATTGGCTCGGCGGCTGATGATTCCGCGGGCAAGCTGCGAATTCGCGTGACGCCGTCGTCGCAAAAGCGAGCTTCGGAAATGATCCGCCAGGTCATGGACGCCTCCTAGCGGACACTACTGCTTCGCTACGCAACGTTTCGCGCGTTCTCTTGAGCGTCTTTTTCGTCGAGGAAGATTCATGCCAGGTCGCCGTATCGGATCCAAGCCGCCAACAAAGAAGAAGACCGTTAAAGCAAACGACTCGGCCGATGAGCGGGTGACGTTTGACACGGTGCGCCAGATTTCCTTGTCGCTGGATCACGCGGAAGAGGGCACCTCTTACGGTACGGCGGCTTTCAAGGTGCGCGGAGCGTTGTTTGTCCGGCTACATCAGGACTTCGAATCGACCATCGTGGTGCGGACGGACTTCGAGCAGCGCGAAGAATTACTGGCCGGCGATCCCGAGACGTACTACATCACCGATCACTATCGCAATTACGAGTGGGTGCTCGTGCGGCTGACACGCGTGCAACCGGAAGCCTTGCGAGATCTGCTGCGCATGGCGCACCGGCTTGCAGCAGCAAGTAAACGTGGCACCTCCCGCCGCTAATAATCAGCTCCTTCCCATTGCACCCTTCAGCGATGCTTGACGTTCCTCTCTCTCCTATGTTTCCTTTACTTCCTCTACATCTTTTTCGTTTGCGGAGGCTTCATGCCGGTGAATGCAATCAAGACGGTCGCGGTGCTCGGTGCGGGCACGATGGGCAACGGGATCGCGCACGTTTTTGCGCGCGCGGGCTACAAAGTGATCCTGCGCGACGTCGCAACGCGCTTTCTAGATCGCGGACTGGAGACCATCACGAAAAATCTCGATCGCGAAGTGAAGAAAGGCAAGATCAGCGAAGCCGAAAAGCCCGCGGTCCTCGCGCGCATCGAGCCGACCACCGAAACTTCCGCGCTCGCAGCCGCGGATTTTGCCGTGGAAGCCGTTCCCGAGCAGCTCGATCTGAAAGTCCGTCTGCTGAAAGATGTGGACGCGGTGCTCAGGCCCGGAGTGATCCTCGCGAGCAACACGTCTTCGATCTCCATCACGCAACTCGCCGCGCAAACCAGCCGCCCCGAACGCTTCATCGGCATGCACTTTATGAATCCCGTTCCGGTAATGGCGCTGGTGGAAGTGATTCGCGGCCTCGCGACCAGCGACGAAACTTTTCAGATCACCACGTCCCTGTGTGAAAAGCTGGAAAAGAAGCCGGTGGCAGTAAACGATGCCCCCGGTTTCGTCTCGAATCGCGTGCTGATGCCGCTGATCAATGAAGCCGCCTTCGCGGTGATGGAAGGCGTGGCCACGCCCGAAGCGGTGGACGCCGTGATGAAAATGGGCATGAACCATCCGATGGGCCCGCTCGAGCTAGCTGATTTCATCGGCCTTGACGTCTGCGTAAATATCCTCGAAGTGCTGCAAACGGGTTTTGGCGATCCAAAATATCGCGCCTGCCCGCTCCTCCGAAAATACGTAGCCGCCGGTTGGCTGGGCCGCAAATCCGGCCGCGGGTTTTACAAATACTGAACTCGAACCAGCCGTCGCACCTTATCCACGCAAATCGCTCCACGCGCGCGCTTACGCCGCCGTACCCGCCGCGTCTAAGCGACCATTCCTCGTTCGAGGATCACTGGCAGCCGTGGTTTGCGCCCAAGCCAGTGCCGGAAGTGCACGATTTTATCGAGCGGATCTACGCGACCCTCACCCACACGAGCCGCCTGGACCAGTAGAGGCGCCGCCGGGAAGCCAAAAATAGCCCAAAATACCTTTTGCTTTTTGTTCGCCTTGTGTTAATCTGCCTTCCAGAAAGGCTAGGTCGGGACCTCGGCACTCTGGTACACTGGCCCCGCCTCGGTCTCCAGCTAAGACCAAAATGAACGCCCTCTAGAGGTGGAACTGTGAACGACGAAAAAACAAAAAACCTGGATTTGGCTATATCCCAGATTGAAAAGCAGTACGGCAAGGGCTCCATCATGCGGCTGGGGAACAAGGACGTGCTCGTCCCAGTGAACGTAATCCCCACCGGCTCGATCTCGATTGACGCGGCGCTCGGCGTGGGCGGCTTCCCGCGCGGCCGCGTGATCGAAGTGTACGGTCCGGAATCGGGCGGCAAGACGACCCTCACCTTGCACGTGATCGCTGAAGCCCAGAAGTTGGGCGGTCAGGCCGCCTTCATTGACGCCGAACACGCGCTGGACCCTTCGTACGCGCGGAAGCTGGGCGTGGACGTGGACAACTTGCTGGTATCGCAGCCCGACAATGGCGAACAGGCCCTCGAAATCGCAGAAGCGCTGATTCGCTCGAACGCCGTAGACATCATCGTGGTGGACTCGGTGGCGGCTCTGGTTCCGCGCGCCGAACTCGAAGGCGACATGGGCGACGCGCAGATGGGCCTGCAGGCGCGGCTGATGTCGCAAGCGCTGCGTAAGCTGACCGCGATCGTTTCGAAGTCGAAAACTTGCCTGATTTTCATCAACCAGATCCGCGAAAAGATCGGCGTAATGTTCGGCAATCCGGAAACCACCACGGGCGGCCGTGCGCTGAAGTTTTATTCTTCGATTCGCGTGGATATTCGCCGCATTCAGGCCATCAAAGAGGGCGATCGCGTGGTGGGTTCACGCACGCGCGCGAAGATCGTTAAGAACAAAGTGGCAGCGCCATTCCGCGAGGCCGAGTTCGACATTATTTACGGCGAAGGCGTCTCGCGCGAAGGCGATTTGATTGACTTGGGTGTCACCAGAGGCTTGCTCGAGAAGTCCGGCACCTGGATTTCGTACAAGAACGAGCGCCTCGGCCAAGGCCGCGAGAATGCGCGCGTCTTCCTGAAGGAAAACGCCGACATTCGCGGCAAAATCGAGCACGAACTGCGCAAGCAACTCGGCCTGCTGAGCCTTGCGGCCGCTGCGGCGGAAGGAAACGGCAAGCCGTCGCCCGAAGCGCAAAAGCTAGCGGCAGCCGAAGCCGCGAAGCAACCTCCAAAGGCTGCAGCCGCCGCGCAAGGCCGCGCCACGCGGTAACGTTCTGCGAGCGTCGATAGCTTAGAAAAATGTGCGGCCGGCAGCGGGGCGTGCAGCGCGCGCCCCGCCACCCCTCCGATTTCACTCCAATTTCCGCATCTCGCGCATCTGTACTTTCGACCAGCCGTGACGATCAGGAAAACTGTTAGCGTTTCCAGTTGCGTCCACCTGTAATGTTTCCGTAAACTAAGGTTCCTTCGGCTGATGTATGCGGTTTTCGGGCCGATAGAGAACTCAATGCGACCCCAGCCAGCCATCAAACAGTTTGTCCCAGTACTTTGCCTGCTCCTCGCGGGCGCGTTCGGTGCCGCTTCCGGCGCGACGCCCACGACGTCCAAATCCAGTTCCACTACTCGCACGCATCATCGCAGTCGCGGCGTTTCGGCGTGGGGCGATCCCACCAAAGACGACAACGCCGAATACGACGATCCAGTCATCCGGCAGGTTGCCGTGGACGCGCTGGGCCACGCGAACGGTTCCGTTCTCGCGATGGACCCATCTACCGGTCGCATTCTCACGATCGTCAATCAGAAGATGGCGTTTTCTTCGGGCTTCGAACCTTGCTCGACGATCAAGCCGGTCATCGCGCTCGCCGGATTGCAGGAAGGCGTGATCACGCGCGATACCATGATCAAGATCGGCCATCGCCGCTACATGGACCTTACAGAAGCGATGGCGCATTCGAATAACGTGTACTTCCAGGAAGTGGGGACGCGCCTCGGCTTCGCGCGCGTACATCAATACGCTCATTTGCTCGGTTTGGGCGAACGCGCCGGCTACGGCATTTCGGAAGAGCAGCCGGGATTGCTGCCGGGAACTCCGCCGGCTTTTGGCGGGGTCGCGCGCATGTCCAGCTTTGGCGAAGGCATCCGGCTCACGCCTTTGCAACTCGCCTCGCTGGTTTCCACTCTCGCGAACGGCGGCACTCAGTATTTCTTGCAGTATCCCCGCACGGAAACGGCTCGCGCCAATTTTCAGCCGCGTGTACGCCAGCAACTCGATATCGCGCCGCTCTTGCCGGATATTCGTGAAGGCATGCTGGCGGCGGTAATGTACGGCACCGCCAAGCAGAGTTACGACCCAGACGGCGAGCAGGCGCTAGGCAAGACCGGAACGTGCAACGATGAAGCTCTCGGCGGGCGCCTCGGCTGGTTTGTCTCTTATGCCGATCAAGCGCATCCAAAAATCGTGCTGGTCGTTTTGATTCGCGGCGGCAGCCGGTCGGTCAGTGGCCCGCACGCGTCGGAAATTGCCGGCCGCATTTATCACGGCTTGCGCGAGCGCAATTACTTCGCCGATATGGCGCGGCGCCAGCAATATGCCGCCGCAGGCGCCTCTCACTAGATCTCGCAGCGCCGGCGTCCCGCCGGCGCTTTGCCCTTGATCTTGTAGCGGCGGTCTTCAAACCGCCATCCGTCTGACGCAAGGTTGCTGGCGATCTATGGGACCCGATTTCGCCTCGGTTTTTCTCTGCGACCTCTGCGTCTCTACGGTTCGTCAGTGCCGTTACTTCCAAGAAAAATATCGCCCATTTTTCTTTTCGCGCATCCGCGAGCTGCGCTATGCTCGTTTTTTGCGAATTCGAATCGTCGTGCGGGGTTATGAAGAAAATGTGGAAGGGTATTCTAGGCATCACGCTGCTCGGCGCGGGGGCGGCGTGCGCGGGGGCCATCTACAGCGCGCGGGTTTCCGCCGAGAATGACGTTGCGATGCAGGCGTCCTTCGCGCGCGAAGAGGCCCGCCACGTCCAGCAGCAGATGGTTCTCTTCACGGAGAGCGTCGTCCCGGCGCGCCTGCCGTTTCATTTATTTCTGCAGGGGCTGGGCGTCGATCCGGCGGACGCCGCGCGCCTGGTCGCCTCGGCGCAGTCGGTTTTCGATTTTCGTCAAGTGCGCGCGGGGAATCACATTTCGGTGGGTCGCTCCATTCTGGGCGAACTTCGCGAGGTGAGCTACAGAATTGACGCGGATCGCGTCCTGAACATCGCGCCGCAGGGCAACGAATTTCGTTCCGAAATCCAGACGATTCCGTCGGAGACCAAGACCGTCGGCGTAACCGGCGAAATCCGCGGCTCGCTATTCAATGCTGTGACCGACGCGGGAGAGAAACCCGAGTTGACCATGCGCCTGGCGGACATTTTCGGCTGGGATTTGGATTTTTACACCGACCCGCGGCCCGGCGACACCTTCCGCGTGGTGGTCGAAAAGAAAATGCTCGCGAACGGCGAGGTTGCTTCTTACGGACGGATTCTGGCGGCCGAATACGTCAACGGCAATCATCCTTATCGCGCGGTTCTATTTCACGGCCCCGGTGGCGTGCCGGCGTATTACACACCAGACGGCAAATCCATGAAGAAGGCGTTTCTGCATTCGCCGCTGAAATTCGCCGCGGTGATTACCTCGCATTTCAGCGAGCATCGGTTTCACCCAATCCTGAAGCAATACCGCCCGCATCTGGGAATTGATTACGCCGCGCCTACCGGCACTCCCGTGCAGACGATTGGCGATGGACGCGTGATTTTCGCGGGGATGAAAGGCGGCGCTGGGAATCTGATCGAGGTGCAGCACTCGAACGGCTACACCACGTATTACATGCACCTTTCGCGCGTGCTGGTGCATTCCGGCCAGCGTGTCGAGCAGGGCCAGCGCATCGGTTTGGTGGGTATGACCGGCCTCGCGACAGGCCCGCACCTCGATTTCCGGATCGAACGCGGCAAACAATTCCTGAATTTCGAGCGCCTACCCCTGCCGCCCTCCGACCCAGTCTCCAAACGCGATTGGAGCCAATTCGCCGCAGCCCGCGATCAAGCCATGGCGCTAATGCCGCAGCTACCATCTCAGCAGGGCACAACCGCGTTGGCGAAGAATGCAGCACCAACTTCGCTGCCACCGGCTCCGGCGACTTCCAGTCCTGCCACCCAATAATCTACAGGCGAGTGTTGATATGCTCAGCTTTTACGTCGAGAAAAAGGAGGGTTGGTTCATATCTGATCTGTTCGGCCTTCAACATCCGCGATATGGCTTGCTCACCTTTGGGATTCTCCTAATTGCCTTAGGGGTGTTCTATACATACACAGGAAAAGCATATGCACGCCTTCACGGCTGGATCTATCGCGCGGACGACCCGAAGGGGTTTTGGTTGGAAGTTGCAGGGTCTTATCTACTTGGTCTCGCATTGATTGGACTTTTTTTGTACGAGAACTGGTTCGGAAACTGAGCTGGCCTTCTCCATAGGCTGCTTACACTCGGCGCTTTTCGTATGGTCAGATCCTTCTGCGCCGGATGCAAGATCCAGCCCCAAGATTGATCCGGTACGCCCCCTGAGGCAGGTCACCCAACGTGTGCGGTATGAGACAGTGCAATAGGATGCAGATTCGTATATGCCAAGGACGAAATCGGTGAGGAACGCAAAGTTCGGTTGCATCATTCTCTGCGCGTTAGTCGCCACATCGGGTTGCCGGACGCTCTCCCCGAACTGGAACGGTACTTGGCAACTGAATGTCCCGACAAAAAGTAGCTTCCAGGACCAGATAATCACTATTTCGATTTCGGCGAACGGAGAGTAAGTCCTCGTCAGGCCGCCAATGTCATAGAACTCCTCGTGGGTAGCACATGGCTTATCACCGGCAGCGTTATTGACTCGGATGCGTCTTCCGCAGGTGCAACGGGAGCCTAATCGCGATCTTGCGAATGGCCTTCAGGCGCCGGTTTTGCTCAGTCACCGAGAATCGAGATAGCGAAGCACACATCAAGCTGGCCACACGCGCTGCCGCATCTCGCTCGGATTTTAAATTTTTCGCCATAAAGCCACTTTGCGCTCCACGCACGTCTCGTTCAAGCAATTTTCAGTCTGATGGTACGACCGACTAAAGACGCGATAACAAGGCGCAGCGGCGCATCAAAGGCACGGTCCATATCGCTTGCTAGGTGCTCCCGGCTATCGTCACACGTCGCGATTAGAAAACGCTATATGTGACTCAAAACAAAGGACGGCTGTCAGTTCTAATCGTCATTTTTTTACGGTTTCGGCGACCTACTTTGGCTCGCAAAATTCGCTATCCCTTCGTCCGAAACCCGCTCCCTCCACAATTCGCGAAGTGCAACGGCTAGGGTACATACGATACGCGCCAAATCTGTTTTTGGCCGTCGTCGGAGATGAGGAGGGAGCCGTCAGCGGCCACCGCTACGCCGACCGGGCGGCCGTAGACTTGCTTGCGGGTGGGATCGGGCACGAAGCCGGAAAAGAACGGAGTCGGGGGTCCGGCGGGCACGCTGTCGTGGAAGGGAACGAAGACGACTTGATACCCGCTGCGAATGCGGCGATTCCAGGAGCCATGCTCGGCGATGAACGCGCCATCACGATAGGCCGGAGGAAATTGCTGCTTGTCGTAAAACGCGAACTGCAGTGGCGCAACGTGAGCGCCCAAGAGCAGATCGGGCATAATGGATTTCGCGACCATGTCCGGCCGGGAGGGAACGCGATTATCCACGTGCTGGCCGAGGTAGGCGTACGGCCAGCCGTAAAAGCCACCAGCAACGACGTGAGTAAAGTAATCGGAGGGTACGTCGTCGCCGAGGTCGTCGCGCTCGTTGACGTCAGCCCACAATTCGCCGGAAGAAGGATCGAAGGCGATGCCGACAGCATTGCGCAAACCGCTGGCGTAGACGCGCACGTTGCGCCGATCCGGATCCACCACGAGAACCGCCGCGCGCCGCGGGTCCGATTCAATTCCAACATTGCTGCGCGAACCCACCGAGACGAACAACTTGCTACCATCGGGGCTAAACGCAAGCGAACGGGTCCAGTGCTGGTGGTAGCCACCGCCCGGCAAATCGAGGATAGGTTCAGCATCCGAAAGTCTGCGCGAAGTTTTGGGATCGAAGCGAAAGCGCACGACCTGGTCGCTGTTTGCGACGTAGGCGTAATCGTCGTGGAACGCGATGCCGAAAGGCAGATTCAAATGATCGGCAAAAACTTCGCGCGCCGCGAGCGCAGGCGAGGGCGAAGAGCGCAACACGATCACTTGGCCAGCCCCGGAATCAGCAACGAACACGTCACCGTTGGGAGCGACCGTCAGCCAGCGAGGCTGCTCGAAGCCGCTCGCGAAAATCGACGCTTTGAACCCGGCAGGCACTCGCGGCCGGAAATTAGCCGGCGGCGGAACGACGACCGGCCAGTTATATACACTCCCGAGCACCGCAATGGCGCGCGCACGCCAACCTCCGATGTTCAGCAGAAGGAACAACGCGGGAACCGTGACCGCCAGCGCGAGTAACGCGACGATCGGTTTCCAGTAAGCCTTCCGAAAAAGCATCAAGCGCTCCCGCTGAATTCGCACTCATTTATATTGCAAACGCGAGCGAGCAACCAGTTTTAATCGCGGCGAAGAAACACTCAAAGGCGCGGTCGTTGACTTGGCTTTCCGCCGCGGCCTAAGATGCTCGCTCGGGTGGATTCCTACCTGTGAGCGAGCAGACCGTCTCCCATTACCGAATCGTTGAGAAGGTCGGTGAAGGCGGGATGGGCGTGGTTTATCGCGCGCACGACGACCGCTTGAACCGCGATGTAGCTCTGAAGTTCCTTCCTGCTGAACTTGATAAGGACGAAAACGCGCGGCTGCTTTTGATACGCGAAGCGCGCACCGCGTCCGCGCTGAATCATCCCAACATTTGCACGATATACGACGTGGGCGAGGCAGACGGCAAAAGCTACATCGTCATGGAATTCGTGAACGGACGCTCGCTCGCCGAACAAATCCCTGAGGGCGGGTTGCCGACGGAAACAGTGATTCGCTACGGCGAACAAATCGCGGACGCCATGGCGCACGCGCACGAGCACGGAGTGATTCACCGTGACTTGAAGACTCCGAATGTGATCATCATGCCGGGAGGGCGCGTCAAAGTCCTCGATTTTGGCCTGGCGAAACACATGACGCCCGGCGAAATCACGCTGAAGACGCAATCCATCAGCACGTTGACGTCGGAGGGCGCGATTGTGGGGACCATGCATTACATGGCTCCCGAATTATTTCGCGGCGAGCCCGCTGACGCGCGCAGCGATATATGGGCGCTGGGCGTGGTGCTGTATGAAATGGCCAATGGCAAGCGGCCGTTTCGCGGAAGAACGTCGTATGAACTGAGTTCGATGATCCTGCACGATAGCGCACCGGCGCTGCGGGAAAATGTTCCGGCCGGATTGCGCGCGGTGATCGAGCACTGCCTGGCGAAGGAACCCGCACAGCGTTATCAGCATGCTAGCGAAGTACGTGCCGCGCTGGAAGCGTTGCGTACCAACTCCGCGGTGATTCCGGCGAGCGCGCTTCAAGCCTCTGCAATTTTACCTGCGGCTGAGGTTCACCGATCGCGGCTGCGCAACACGATTCTGGTTTCGTTGGCGGCGATGGCGCTGCTGGTGATTGCGGCGCTGGTTTGGAAGCTAGTGGAGGTGAAGTCGCGCGGCCCGCGTGCCGTCGGAGCGGCGTCCATTCAATCGCTCGCGGTGCTGCCGCTAGAAAATCTTACGGGCGATCCCAAACAGGATTATTTCGCGGACGGAATGTGCGACGCGTTGATTACGGAACTCTCGCAAATCAAGAAATTGCGGGTGATCTCGCGCACGTCGGTGATGCAATACAAGGACAAACACGAAAGCCCGGCGCAGATCGCGCAGGAATTAGGCGTGGATGCCCTAGTGGAAGGGTCTGTGCTGCGTTCGGATGACCGCGTGCGGATTTCCGCAGAGCTGGTGCAGCCGCAAACGGGCCAGAATCTTTGGGCGCACAGCTACGAGCGCACAGTGACAGACATTCTGGCGCTGCAAAGCGACGTGGCGCGCGACATCGTCACGCAAATTCAGATTCAATTGACGCAGCCGGAGCAGGAGCGCCTGGCGAAGACGCGGACGGTGGTGCCGGCGGCCTACGATGCCTATCTGCAAGGGAATTACTACGCAAACAAACGGACCGGCGAAGCGATGACGCAGGCCGTCGCGGATTACCGGCAAGCGATCCAGCTGGATCCCACGTACGCGCCTTCGTACGCTGGACTCGCGGGAGCCTTGACGCTGGCGGCGGATTACAAGGATGTGCCGTCATCGCAGGTGCTGCCCGAAGCGGAGGCGGCGGCGGTGAAAGCGCTGCAATTGGACGATTCGCTTGCATCCGCGCACGCGGTGCTGGGGCAAATCCGCGCGTACAGCCTGCATTTCCCGGGAGTCCTGGACGAATTTCAGCGCGCGATTCAATTGAATCCGGGCGACGCCAATGCACACCATTGGTATGCGTTGGCGCTGGCGGAAGCCGGGAAAAGCGACGAAGCAATTTCGGAAATGAAACTGGCGCAGGAACTCGATCCGCGTTCGCTGATCATCAATGCGAATTTGTCGTGGGTATTTTATCTGGCTGGCAAGTACGATGAGGCAATTGCGCAGGCGCAGAAGACGATCGGGATGGACGCGACGTTCCCGGTAGCGCATGGCTACCTGGGGCAAGCTTATTTAGCCAAGGGAGATTACGAGAAAGCGCTAGCGGAATTGCAGCAGGCGCTGGCACTATCTGGGAACGAAACTTCTTTCAAGGCCGAGTTGGGCAACGCATATGCGGTGGCAGGGAAAAAATCGGAGGCGCTCGCGATTCTGCACGAGTTGTTGCAAATGTCCGCGCGGCAATATGTTGCGCCGTACAGTATCGCACTGGTTTACGTGGGCTTGGGAGATAAGGACGGAGCGTTTCAGTGGCTGGATAAAGCGTACGACGAGCGCTCCGTGCGGTTGATCAATATTGCGGTGCATCCGCGCTTCGCAAACTTGCGGAGCGATCAGAGATTTGCAGCACTTGTGCAGAAAATCGGGCTGCCCATGCCGGCGGTAAACGGGAGTTCCAGGTGAGTGCCGGTTTAACGACGCGGTCATGGGTGATGGCAAGCAAACTTTCTTGACGCTGTAGTAAGCGTCAACTACACTCACGCCGGGCTAGGGCGTGCTGCTCCGAGAAGGCCGATCATTCCCAGATAAACCGAACTGCCGCGCGCCGGATGGGGAGGAAGGACGGTATGGCGGAGATCAATTTCACGCTTAAAGGTGTCGCGAAGGAAATAGCAAAGGCCGAGAAGAAACTTCGCTCGGTGCGCGCGAAGGTCACAAAGGAAGATCAGAAGAAGATCGATCTGAATTTGCGAGGCCTCAAGAAATGTCATGGCGTAATCAAGAATTTCTGCAGGCCGCCGACGCTATTCGGACAAACATTCACGACCAAATCCAAATTGAAGTGACGCCGGCCGCCGTGCCGAGCTCCTCGAGCAGCTGTTGTGTATCCCGCTTGAAGGGCTCGGAAGGAGAGTGAGATGGCCAAGGTCCGTTTTTCGTTGCACCCTGTTGCCGCAGCAATTCGCAGGGCGGAAGAGAGATTGCGCAAGCTTCGCCCCAAAGTCAGCAAAGCCGACCAGAAAAAGATCGATCTGAACCTGCGTGCGCTGGAAAAATCCTACCACCTGATACGAGTTATATGCCCGCCAGTGCCGATACGCACTCATCCACTGTTTGGGCAGTACTTCGCGACGAAGGCCAAGTGAAGCCCGCGGACAGAGTAGGGTGTCTTGCTCCTGCGGTTGCGGGCCAACGACCCTAATCGCTTCGCATGCCTAAGTCGAAACAGGTGTCATTCCGGCGATCTCCTTTCTTGGTTTGTTACTGGGAAGGCGGGAACCTGGTATTCGAAAATTACGCGCTTGGCAAACGCACCGTAGCCGCGCCGGTTGCAACCGAACTGCTAAATTTCCTGAGCCGTTGGCGATCCTTCGGGGCGATTTGCACGCACTTCCCCCAGTATTCGCCGTCCTCCTTGCGCGCTGCGATTCAGGGCCTGGTGAGCCATTCGCTGTTGCAGCGCTCCGATCGAAAAGAACAACGCGCCGAACGGGCCATGACCTCGTGGTCGCATTGGAATCCTGCTGCGGGTTTCTTTCATTTCACGGGACGCGATTTGCCCTTCGAAGCAGACCTCGTGCGCATCGGGCGGTATATGGAAGCGTTGACGCATGAGAAGGCCATGCCAGTCCCGGTGAAGCGCTATCCGCGAGCCGCACAAACTCCGTTGCTGCCGGCGCGCGAGAGCGGAGAATTTCCACGCGTGCTAACGGGGCGGAGGACATGGCGGAGATTTGCGCCGGGGAGGCTTTCGTTCGCGGACTTAAGCACCTTGCTGGGGCTGACGTTTGGGGTCCGTGAATGGGTCAGCGTTCCGCCGTTGGGGAAATTTGCCGTCAAGACATCCCCTTCCGGTGGAGCGTTGCACCCCATCGAAGCTTACGTGATTGCGCGGGATGTGGATGGAATTTCTCCTGGCATATATCACTACGATGCGAGCCGGCACCGGCTGGAATTGCTGCGGCGCGGCGTCACACGCGCAAGAATGTCGGACTATTTGATCGGGCAGCGATGGTTTTCGGACGCTTGCGCGTTTGTGGTGATGACCGCGGTATTCATGCGGACGCAGTGGAAGTACCGCTTTCCGCGGGCTTACCGAGTGGTGTTGGCCGAATGCGGGCATTTGTGCCAGACGTTTTGCTTAACTGCGACATGGCTGGGGCTTGCGCCCTTCTGCACGATGGCGCTGGCGGATTCGAAGATTGATCGCGATTTAGGGATTGATGGAGTGACGGAGGGCGCGTTGTACGTTGCGGGCGTGGGGCAAGTGCCGAAGGGCGTGGATTGGAAGACCGCTTCACTGCCCATGGATCCCACCGGGAAGAAACGAGCGCGAAAATGAGCTCGAACTCTACGCACGCGGTGCTTGGGGCGGGCTGCAAAAAGCAAAGAGCCGGCGGGACGCCGGCGCTACGCCGCCGCGCAGTTCAATCAGAAAAACCAAGAGGGCAGACCTTTCGACCCCGCCACTTGCAGGTTCTCAGGGCGGGCAAGAGTGGCTGTGCCAGCTATGCTTTCAATTCCCAGGTGTCCCCGGCGCGGAGAAGCTTGGCCAGATCGCCTTTGCCTTTTTTGGCTTGAACGTCGCGGATCTGTTGCGTGATCAGGTCCTCGTAGCGTGGCACGTTGTTCCAGGCGCGCAGCACGCCGATGGGAACTGGGAATCCTTCGCGATGTTCCATGTGAGCGAGCAGGAAAGCGTAGGCGGCACGAGGATGCTGTTCGTCATGCACGAGCAGATCTTTTTCGGTGATGCCATTGCCGAGCTCGACGACTTCCAGGTCGATTCCGTTCATGCGAATGCCCTTATCGCGCTTCTTGCCGAAGATTAGCGGCTTGCCGTGCTCGAGCTGGACGACGTGCTCGCTGCGCGCGTCTTTTTCGGTGACGTTTTCCCAGGCAAGGTCGTTGAAGATATTGCAATTCTGCAAAATTTCGACGTAGGCCGCGCCTTTATGGGCCGCGGCTTTCCGCAGGGTTTCCTTTAGATGTTGTTGGAAGACGTCCACGGAACGGGCTACGAAAGTGGCTTCGGAGCCGATGGCGAGAGAAATGGGGTTGAAGGGACGGTCGGTGGTTCCGTAGGGCGTGGACTTGGTTTTCTTTCCGATTTCGGAGGTCGGCGAGTATTGGCCTTTGGTCAGTCCGTAAATTTTGTTGTTGAACATCAGGACTTTGAGGCCAACGTTGCGGCGTAGCATGTGGATGGTGTGATTGCCGCCGATGGAAAGAGAATCGCCGTCGCCGGTGGCGACCCAGACGTCGAGGTCAGGCCGGACGAGCTTGATGCCGGTGGCGACTGCGGGAGCGCGGCCGTGGATCGTATGGAAGCCGAATGTGTTCATGTAATACGGGAAGCGGCTGGAGCAGCCGATGCCGGAAATGAACACGAATTTTTCGCGCGGGATGCCGAGTTCGGCGAAGACCATCTGCACGGCGGAGAGAATGGCGTAGTCTCCGCAGCCGGGACACCAGCGGATTTCCTGGTCGGTTTGGAAGTCTTTCTTGGTGTAGACGGGAAGAGTATCGGTTGCCAATTTAGATCTCCTCAGATTTCGGTGCAAAGGCAAAAGTCGGAAGTCCGCCGCAGAGACGCAGAGAAAAGCAGATTCCTCGCTGCGCTCGGAATGACTTCATGTTGTGGTCGGCCGGCATTAGTTTTACTTAGTCCAGTAGCTCTTCAATCTTGGCTTCGATTTCGGATTGTTTGAATGGCTTGCCTTGGATTTTGCCGTAGCTTTGCGCGTCCACCAGAAATTTGGCGCGCAGGAGCATCACTAGCTGGCCCATGTTCATTTCGGGGACCAGGACTTTTTTGTAACGTTTCAGCAATTCGCCCAGATTCTTCGGCAGTGGATTCAGATGGCGCAGATGGACGTGGCCGATGCGATGGCCTTTGGCGCGCATTGTTTTCATGGCGGCGGTGATGGGCCCGTGCGTGGAACCCCAGGCGACGATCAGAACGTCTCCGGAAGGATCGCCTTCGGCGACTGCGTCCGGGATGTCTTGCGCGATACCCTCTACTTTTTCGGCGCGCGTGCGAACCATGTGCTCGTGATTCAGTGGCTCGTAGTTGACGTTGCCGGTGACGTCCTGCTTTTCGATGCCGCCGACGCGATGTTCGAGGCCTGGCGTTCCGGGAATGGCCCAGGGACGCGCGAGAGTTTCAGGATCGCGCTTGTATGGCTGGAAGCCTTCGGGATTTGTTTCAAAGTGCACGGGGATCGCCGGGAGATCGTCGACCGTGGGAACTTTCCACGGCTCGGAGCCGTTCGCCAGGTAGCCGTCCGAGAGAATGATGACGGGGACCATATATTTTATGGCGATACGGCTGGCTTCGAGAGCGATCCAGAAACAATCGCCGGGTGTGGAGGGCGCGAGAACGGGAACGGGAGCTTCAGAGTTGCGTCCGAAGAGAGCCTGCAACAGATCGGCTTGTTCGGTCTTCGTGGGAAGGCCGGTGGACGGGCCGCCGCGCTGAATGTCGCAGATGACCAGCGGCAATTCGACCATAACGGCGAGACCCAGGGCTTCGGTTTTCAGCGCCATGCCTGGTCCGGAGGTGGAGGTGATGGCCAGAGCGCCGGCGTACGAGGCACCGATTGCAGACGTGATGGCGGCGATTTCGTCTTCGGCCTGAAAAGTGGTGACGCCGAAATCCTTGTACATTGAAAGCTCGTGCAGAATGTCGGAAGCGGGCGTGATGGGATACGAGCCAAGGAAAAGCGTCAGGCCTGACTGCTGCGACGCAGCGACAAATCCCAGAGCTAGCGCGGCGTTGCCACTGATATTGCGATAGACGCCGGGTTGCAGCTTCGCAGGGGGAATTTCGTAGCTGATCTGAAAGGCTTCAGTCGCTTCGCAGTAGCTGTAGCCGGCTTGCATGGCGAGCTTGTTGGCTTGCACCAGCTGCGGCTTGTTCTTGAATTTGTCTTCGAGCCAGCGGAGCGTGGGCTGCATGGAGCGGTTGTAGAGCCAGTAGCACATGCCCAGCGCGAAGAAATTCTTGCACCGGTCCATGCTCTTGGCGTCGAGGCCCAACTCTTTCAGAGCAGCGCGGGTCAGCTTCGTAAGTTCGACTGAAAAAAGCCGGTAACCGTCGAGCGAATGATCTTCGAGCGGGTTCTGCGCGAGCTGCGCCTTGCGCAGATCGTTTTCCTTGAAGCTATCGAGATTGACGATCAGAATGCCGTTGGTTTTCAGGTCCGGCAGGTTCATTTTCAGCGCTGCGGGATTCATGGCGATAAGCGCATCCACGGAATCGCCGGGGGTGTAAACGTCGCTGGAGGAAAAGTGAACCTGAAATCCGCTAACGCCTGGCAGCGTGCCGGCAGGCGCGCGAATTTCGGCGGGGAAGTCGGGCAACGTCGCCAAGTCATTCCCGTACAGCGCCACCGTGTTGGTGAACTGGCTGCCGGTGATCTGCATGCCGTCGCCGGAGTCGCCGCAGAAGCGGATGACGGCCTTGTCTATCGTTTCTTTCTTGCGGCCTGAGATTTCGACGAATGTGCTGGACATGGCGATTCAAGACCTCGATTCAAAATTGACAGAGAACCGCGAGGGTCGGACTGAGTGCGCCCCTACCTCTTTGACGTGCCTGATCTGGTTTTTATTCAGCGAAACGCTAGCACAATGCAAGGCTGTATGGGGATGACAAATGCAGTGGCCAGTGACGAGTGACGAGTGACGAGAATGCCCGAAGGCAGCCGAGAATGAGCGTCGTGCCGGGCGACAAAAGACGACGAAAGGCAACAGAGAACCGAGTGGTTCGCCGTGCCGTGGAGCGCGACGCTGGCTTGCGCGCGGCTTTTCTTCTTCCCGCATAACTCCGAATATAGGCTAGCACACCGCGTGCCATTTTGCCCGAAGCGCGCGTAGAATGTGTCGTTTTCGCCCCTGTACCGGAACCGTGATTTGTCGGCGAGCGTCGAATGAAGTAGATAGGGACTCGCGAGCGCGCTACGTTGAGATTGGAGATCGCCAAATTCGTGCTGGCAGCGCCCTCGAAGGTGCATGCGGTACGGCATTGGCTGTTCACGCTGGGGGGGCCGGGATTAATTCTACTGGGCTTGATTGATAGCTCGGTAATTCCTGTTCCAGGCAGCATGGACGCGATGACGATCGTGCTGGCGGGGCGCGACCGCGAATGGTGGCCGTATTACGCGGTGATGGCGACTGTGGGCTCCGTGATCGGCGCGTATCTTACGTATCGCATTGCGCGCAATGGCGGCGAGAAAGCGTTGAAGGATAAAGTCTCGCCGCGGATCGTGAAGAAAGTTACGAAGGCATTCGAGCGTTGGGGATTTGGGGCGATCGTAATTCCGGCACTGTTGCCGCCGCCGATGCCGATGGTGCCCTTTGTGATTGCGGCGGGCGCGCTGCAGTATTCTCCGAAGAAATTCCTGGCGGCGATTTCGGCGGGACGCTTGGTGCGCTACCTCATTTTGGCTTACCTGGGAGCCGCCTACGGGCGCAGAATTTTCAGAGTGATCCTGGCGCATGGAGAGACCGTCTTGATTGTTACGATTGCGCTGGTGGTGATCGCCGCTCTCGTCCTGCTGATGCTGTACTTCCGGCGAAAGCGCGGAGCTTTTGCTAAAGCGCATTAGGCTCCCGAGTTTGCCGAATCGTTCGCCTTTACCTTTTCGCACAGTTCGCACACGCCGCTCCAGACTGCTCAAATACGGAGTGCTAACGTACTAATTTCCCCCGGAGCAGGCCGTGAGCGATTCCCCTCGATCAAAGGAACCCGGCGCGGAGAAGCGGCGCAGCACTCGCCTCGCGAAATCCGTGCCAATCAAGATCAACGGGACAGATGCGCTCGGTCAGCCGTTCCATGAATCCACACTAACCGTGATGATTGACTGCTACGGGTGCAAGTATCAGTCCACGCACTATGCGCCCAAGGGCTCGACCGTCAGCCTGGAAGTCCGTCGCCTGGAGCCGCCGAGACCGTCGCGAGTGGTCAAGGCGCGCGTGGTCTGGGTGCAGCGGCCGAAGACATATCGGGAGGTCTATCACGTCGCGTTGGCGTTTGAGATCCCCGGAAACGTGTGGGGAATCCCCTGGCCGCCGACTGATTGGTTCCCCTACCCCGGCGAGGATGAGACTACAGTGCCAGAGAAGGCGCTGGCTTCGGAACCGGTGGTTGCCGTTGCTGGAGCGCCACCTGTGGCGGATACGAGCCGAGACTTAGCCGCGCAATTGGCGGTGGCGGACGAGGTGGTCCTCGATTGCACGGTGGAAATGATGACGGCGCTCGGAAAGAGCAAGAGCCGCGCGCGGGCGGCAAGCGAAAGCTCGCGCGAAGTACAACTCGCGGAGATACAAGAAGCTGCTCGATTCGCGGCTGCCGAAGCTCTGGCCGAACAATCGGCGGCGATGCGCCAGGAATTGGACGCGGCGATGCGATATATTGTAGAGCAGAACGCGGAACGAGTGAGCGCGCAGCTGGAGTCAACGCGGAAGGAGCTGGAAGCGTTGCGCGAGGCTCTGAACGCCCAGCCAACGCGCAGAGTTAAGAGCTCTAGCGGCAGGCGTCGCTCGAAGGACCCGGCGCCAGTCGCCGAATAGTGCATTGCCGCCTTCCGGAGCCGCCGGAAGGGCGGGTAACTTACTGAAAAAGGCCAGCCTGTCCGTAAGTACCATTGACTTTCGCTTTTAATTCGCCTACACTTCGGCCTTCAAACTTGGGGTCGAGGGGTGTGAAATGGCGCTCACGAAGAGACAGAAAGAAGTCCTGAATTACCTGGTGGGATTTCTCAACAAGAACGGTTATTCGCCGAGTTTTGAGGAAATTGCGCACGCGCTGAAGCTCACGTCGCTGGCGACGGTGCACAAGCACCTTTCCACGCTCGAGAAAAAGGGCTTTATTCGCCGCGGGTATAACCAGAGCCGGTCTATTGAAGTAGTGCAATTGCCGAAGCCGATCCGCGAGCAGGTGTTGGATCGCCACGTCGTGGAATTGCCGCTCGCCGGTCGGATTGCGGCAGGACATCCGCTGGAAGCTGTTGAACAGAACGAGACAATTTCGCTGGCGGATTTTGCGCGCGGGCAGGGAACTTTCGTGCTGCAGGTGAAAGGCGAATCGATGCGCGAGGATCACATCCTAGACGGCGACTACATCGTAGTGGAGCAGACGCAGGTGGCGAATCCGGGAGAAATTGTGGTGGCGCTAGTAGGCGAAGACGACGCGACAGTGAAGAGATTCTATCGCGAGCCGGGCGGCAAAGTACGTTTGCAGCCGGCGAATTCGGCGATGTCTCCGATTGTGGTCCAGGGTACAGACGTGAAGATTCAGGGAAGAGTTGTCGGCGTTCTTCGCAAGTATTAGTCTCGGGTTGAGGCGAACGAACGACGACTGTACCCGGACGCGACGAAGCAGCGCCCTATTACTTCACTTACATATACCGGATCGCGAGCGCTGATGTTGTCAGTGTGCTCGAATCTCAGTTGCAGGAAGTTCCCTCGATTTTAAGCAGCATCTCCGAAGAAAAATCGCTGTACCGCTATGCGCCGGAGAAGTGGAGTATCCGCGAGGTTTTGAATCACGTAAGCGATACCGAGCGGGCGTTTGCTTTTCGGGCGCTGTGGTTCGGACGCGGATTCAGCGACCCGCTTGCAAGCTTTGATCAGAATGTTGCCGCGAATGCCGCGCGCGCCGATGGTTACTCCTGGGCCAGCCACATCGCGGATTTTCGCGGCGTGCGGCAAGCGACGTTGTCATTCTTTCGAAACTTGCCGGCGGACGCATGGTCGCGTAAAGGTGTCGCCAGCGGAAATTCCGTGACGGTTCGGGCGCTTGCGTACATCATCGCCGGGCATCTTTCCCATCACTTGGCGATTATGCAGGAGCGTTACTTGCAGAAATCTGCGGTAGGCCGCGGCTGAGTTATTTCCTGCTTGCGCTGCGCGGCAATCCAGACGTACCATGCGGCTCCCCAGCTTTGAAGTACGGCGTTACCTCACCGGACACATCTGTACCATTTTGGATTTGGCAGAGGTTCAGCGCGGGACTACATTCAAAGACCCGGACCTCATTTGATGTGATTTGCGATTCTGGCGCAGCTCAGGCGCAAGGAGGGTAAATGTGGGGAGACAAGAAGCCGGACGCACCGGCTAAGAATCCGCTCCCGCAGCAAGTGCAACAACCGCAACAAGCACGGCCAAATATTCCGAGTGCAAACGCACCGGCAATTCCTGGGGAGGCAAAAACGATGGCACCGATTGATTCTGGGTATCCAAGCACGACTTCGGGCGGGACGGCACGGTTGGGATCGAGCCTGCATGTGAAGGGCGAGATCACGGGCAACGAAGACCTGCTGATTGACGGCAGCGTCGAAGGGCTGGTGCAGCTGGAAGATCGCAAGTTGACCGTAGGCGCCAGCGCCAAGGTGACTGCGGACGTGATTGCGCGCGAAGTGGTGGTTTACGGGAACGTGAAGGGCAATCTGCGGGCGCGCGACCGGATCGAGATCAAGAAGGACGGCTCGGTGGTCGGCGATTTGACGACGGCGAGGATTTCAATCGAGGACGGAGCTTATTTCAAGGGCTCGATCGAAATTGACAAGACCGGCGACGCGAGCGATGACAGCGCGAAGTCGTTCGCACGCAGCGGCCGCACCACTGCCGCAGCCACTTCTTAGTCAGCTTCGTTTCAGCGATTTGTTTCTGCCTCCCAATCACAGCGGGCCGCTGCAGAGTGGCCCGCTCGTGAATCCGCTGTGCTTCGTCCCCGGCCTGTTTCCTTCGTTGACATCGATGGCAAGCTACTTTAGAATCAGGGTTTGTGTTTACTGGGAAAGGTGTGACTGAGCAGATGCCGACGTATGTTCCAAGAGGCCGCGAGGCCGAAGAGTTGATGGTGGGGAAGGACTGGTTCGTGATTGACGCCGAGGGAGTGGTGCTCGGGCGGTTGGCGACGCGTGTGGCGCGCCTGCTGATTGGCAAGGACAAGCCGACCTACACGCCGCATCTAGATTGCGGCGATCACGTGGTAGTGGTCAACGCGGAAAAGATCAAGCTGACGGGCAACAAGATTGATCAGAAGTTGTATCGTCATCACAGCGGCTGGCCGGGCGGATTGAAGGAAATACCGATCCGCACGCTATTGCAACGGCGGCCGGAAGAGGTTGTGCGCGAAGCGGTGCTGGGAATGCTGCCGAAGAACAAGCTCCGCGCGCGAAGAGCAAAGAAGCTGCGTGTTTATGCCGGAAGTGAAGGCCTCGCCCGCCACACCGGACAAAAGCCTCAGCCACTCTCGCTATAGCCTCGCGACATACAGGAATTGAAACTTTTCGTTTGGCGGATCAATTCGCCAGGTCTCTTTTCGGTCGGCCCGCGCAGTCGGAGTAGTTTCGCTGCTGCGGGACGCGGTGGGTAAACAGGAGGAACTTTGAGTTCAGCTGCGAGTTCGTTGGAAGGCAAGGCCAAGCAATTTTACGGCACGGGTCGCCGTCGGGAATCCATCGCGCGCGTGTACATCAAGCAGGGCGCAGCGCGGTTTACGGTGAACGGGCGGCCGGTGGACGAATATTTTCGCAACGTGGCGTGGAACACGGCGGCCGTAGAGCCGCTGAAGTTCACGCAGATGCTGGACCAGGTGGAAGTGAAGGCGATTGTGAAGGGCGGCGGCGTGGGTGGACAGTCGGGAGCGGTGCGCATGGGTCTTTCGCGCGCGCTTTCGAGGCTGAACCCCGAATTGCGGCCGGCGCTGCGCAAGAATGGCTTTCTGACGCGGGATCCGCGCATGAAGGAACGCAAGAAGTATGGACAAAAAGGTGCGCGGCGCAGGTTCCAGTTCAGCAAGCGGTAGTTGACGCCCGGGCGGCCCGGGGATCGAAGAGAGAGCCCTCGCTCCGCTCGGGATGACAGTGATAGGCCAAGGCAGCTGTAGTTAAATTCACGGCCGGTGAGGGACCGGTAAAAAAGGATGCTGCTCCGAAAAAATGGAGTACCAAGCATCCCTTCAAACAAGGAGGCACTTTGGGCGTTGAAATTACGATGAAAGAGTTGTTGGAGGCTGGAGTTCACTTCGGCCACCAGACTCGGCGTTGGAACCCGAAGATGAAGGAATATATTTTCGGTGAGCGCAATGGAATCCACATTATTGACCTGCAAAAGACCTTGAAGATGTTCCGCGACGCGGCTCGCTACGTTTCCGAGCTGGCCGGCCAAGGCAAACGAATTCTTTTTCTGGGCACCAAGCGCCAGGCGCAGGAAGCCATCGCCGAAGAGGCGAACCGCTGCGGCATGTTCTACGTGAACCACCGCTGGCTCGGCGGCACGATGACAAACTGGGTGACCCTCCAGAAATCCATCAAGCGATTGAAGCTGCTGAAGGGCATGGTGGAAGACGGGCGCATGGCGCAATTTTCGAAGAAGGAAGCGGCGCGCCTGGAACGCGAACTGAAGCACCTGCAGCAGAATTTCGCCGGCGTCGAGAATATGACCACGCTGCCGGATGCCATGTTCGTGATTGATCCGAACGCGGAATTGATCGCAGTGCACGAAGCGCGGCGCATGGGCATTCCGGTCGTGGCGATTGTGGATACGAACTGTGACCCCGACCTGGTCGATTGGGTTATTCCGGGTAACGACGACGCTTTGCGCGCGATTCGTTTGTTCACCTCGAAAATTTCCGACGCCGTGATCGTGGGACACCAATCCTATGAGCAAACTCAGATCGCCGATCAGAAAGCGGTCGAGGGCGGCGGCGAAGAGGGCGTGGATTACGTGGATACCAGCGCCTACGAAGTTTACGAGAAGCAGGAAGGCGATTTCGTGGAAGGCGAGCCGGGTGAATTGGTCGCGACGGAAGAAGCCGCGGCTGCAGCCATACCGACCGAAGACGAAACTCATCAGCACGCGAAGTAGGGCGGCGTCACTTTTGGCGTGAGCCGCCTTCCGGCGCCAGCGATTCCAACGGGCCGGCCGAACGGGTAGTAAGTTCCGAATTCGTTCAAAGGAATTGAGTACAACTATGGCAACTGCAGATGGAAAACCGAATGTATCCGCGCAGCAGGTGAAGGAGCTGCGCGACCGCACAGGTGTGGGTTTTTCAGCGTGTCGTGATGCGCTGGTTGAAACCGGCGGGGACATCGAACGAGCGATTGATATTCTGCGCAAGAAGGGCCAGGCCACGGCGGCGAAAAAAGCGCAGCGCGCCACTTCCGAAGGCCTCGTGAGCTGCTACATCCACGCCGGCGGCAAAATCGGCGTGTTGGTGGAAGTGAATTGCGAGAGCGATTTCGTCGCGCGCACCGAGGACTTTCAGCGTTTGTGCCACGACGTGGCGATGCACATCGCGGCGCTCGATCCGCGTTTTTTGCGGCGCGAGGAAGTGACCCAGGAGACGCTCGATCGCGAGCGCGAAATCTACAAGGAACAGGCCAAGGCCACGGGCAAGCCGGAAAACGTGATCGAGAAGATCGTCAACGGCAAGATGGAAAAGTTCTACGAAGAGAATTGCTTGTACGAGCAGCACTTCATTAAGGACGAAGGCACGACGGTGAAGGAGCTGATTGACCACACCATCGCCAAGATCGGCGAGAACATATCAGTGCGTCGCTTTTCGCGATTCAAAGTGGGCGAAATGGATGGAGCCGGTGGGCAACGAGCGGCGGCTGACGCTGAACCCGAAGGACCGGTACCAGTGCCGATGGCATAACGACCGCAAGCACAATTTGGCTTCTTTTCAAGTCCGCCGCGTTTGCGGCGGATTTTTTTTTGGCTAGATGACAGTCGCACCTAAAGCAAAGAGCCGGCGAGACGCCGACGCTACAAAGGCGCGGCGCGCAATGGCGAAATCTTTGCTAAAATGCACGCGGCCAGGGGGCTGGCCCATCCGCAATGACCAAAGCCGCGACGAGCAAAGCGCAGACCGCAGTGCGAACCAGTACCGCAACGAATTCCGTGGCTAATCCCGCGCCGGTTTATGAGCGGCTGGTGCTCAAGCTTTCCGGCGAATCGCTTTCCGGGCCGAACGAGTCTGGCATTCACGCCGAAACAATTCAGGGCGTCGCGCGCGAAGTGCACGAAGTTCGCAGCCTGGGCGTGGACGTAGCGATCGTCGTGGGGGGAGGCAATTTCTTTCGCGGAACGCGGCAGAAGGAACTCAATATTGACCGCGCCACCGGCGATTACATGGGCATGCTGGCCACGGTGATCAACGGCCTAGCCATGGTGGACGCATTGGAAAAGGTCGGGTGCCATACGCGGCTATTGAGCGCGATCGAGATGCACCAGGTCGCGGAGCCGTTTATTCGCCGTCGCGCGATGCGCCACCTGGAAAAGGGCCGCGTGGTAATTTTCGCAGCGGGTACTGGGAACCCTTATTTCTCCACGGATACCGCGGCGGCTTTGCGCGCTATGGAGATCAAGGCCCAAGTGATTTTGAAAGCCACGCGCGTGGATGGAGTGTATGACGCGGACCCGGAAAAGGTGAAGGGCGCGAAGCGGTTCGAAAAAATCACGTATCTGGACGTGCTGAAAAAGGGTCTGCTGGTGATGGATTCGACGGCCATTTCGCTGTGCAAGGACAACAAGATGCCGATCGTGGTGTTCAATATGACCGTTCCCGGGAATTTGAAGCGCGTAGTGCTGGGCGAGCCGGTGGGCTCGATCGTGACCGCGGCGTGAAATTCTATCGGCGGAGGCAATTTTCTCGATGAGCACGTTTGGCAACAGCAAGGATGCGATGGCGCAGGCCAAAACGCGGATGGAAAAAGCCGTGGAGGATTTTCGCAAGGAGCTGGGCAGCGTGCGGACGGGGCGCGCGAACGTCTCGCTGCTGGACCATATTCGCGTGGATTATCACGGCACGCCGATGCCGATCAATCAGCTGGGCACGTTGAACGTGCCGGACTCCGCGACGATCGTGATTTCGCCATGGGACCCGGGCGCGGTGGCGTTGATTGACAAGGCCATACGCACGACCGACCTGGGATTGAACCCTACGAACGACGGCAAAGTGGTGCGCGTGCCGATTCCCGCGTTGACCGAAGACCGGCGCAAGGATCTGGTGAAGCATATTCATAAGGTGTTGGAAAATCACCGCACGGCTGTGCGAAATATCCGCCGAGATATCAAGGAAGGCGTCGAAAAGCTGGAGAGAGAAAAGAAAATCAGCGAAGACGACAAGAAGCGTTCGCTGGATGAACTGGAAAAGTTGACGCATTCCGAGACCAAGAAGATTGAGGACCTGTCCGCCGCCAAAGAGAAGGAAGTGCTTGAGATCAAGTAATCGTGGCCGCGCGTGGCACCCGCAGTGGCTGGCAAGTGAAGGCGCGGCCCCCATCGAACAACGGCCCCTCGCGTAGAAATGGTCTGAAACCCGCAGGCTACCGACCGCATCAGTTCAACCGTGCAAGACGCACGTCCTAGCACTACGGCACTCCGCGTGGCGATGCGCCGCGCGGCTCACCAGCTGTATGACCATCCCAAAATTCTAGACGATCCGATTGCGTTGCCGATCCTTGGAGAAAAGGCCCAGGAGCAAGTGCGCCTGGAGGGCCGGAAGATTTGGGCGCGGGCATCGCGATACGTGCGGGCTTTTATGGTGGTGCGCAGCCGCTTGGCCGAAGACGAGTTGGGCGCAGCCGTCACACGAGGCGCCAGCCAATACGTGATTTTGGGCGCGGGGCTGGACACGTTCGCGTATCGCAACCCTTACGATGCGGACCGGCTGCGCGTATTGGAAGTGGACCATCCGGCAACGCAGAAGTGGAAGCGCGAAAGGTTGGCGACGGGACAAATTCAAATACCGGCGTCGGTCGCGTTCGCGCCGGTGGATTTTGAAAAACAGTCGCTGAGCGATGGCCTGGCCGCCGCGGGATTCGACCGCGGAAAAATTACATTTTTTTCGTGGCTGGGCGTAACACCATATCTCACTCGCGCGGCGATGAACAGCACGCTCGGATTCATCGCCGGAATGCCCGCGGGCAGCGGCGTAGTGTTCGATTACGCGCTCCCGAGGGCTTCGTTGAATTGGTTCGGGCGGCTGGCGTTTGATGCGATGGCGCGGCGGGTGGCGAAGACAGGAGAGCCATTCCAATTATTTTTCGAGCCAACGGAATTGGCGAACGAACTGCGACGATTCGGATTCAACAAAATTGAGGATTGGGACAAGGACAAGTTGAACGAGCGCTACTTCAAGGGTCGTGTGGATAAATTGCGAGTCGGTGGAAGATTGGGCCGGATGGTGTGCGCAAGCAACTAACACTGCCTTCACGCAAGGTATGAGCCAAGGGGCTAGTTCAGTGTGCGGACGTCTTCGGGAAGAATCAGCGTGAAGGTGCAATTACCCGTTGCGGCGGAGCAGGCAAGCGTGCCGCGACGGACGAGCTTCGCTGGCGCGGCGTCCGGAAACATCGGGCCGAAATCTATGCCGCGAAGTTTCTCCGCGAACGGGCGCAAATCCTGGCTCCCGCTGATAAATCGTACGGAGTCTACTTTAGAATTCTTCGCACCGGGAGAGAGCAACACGAAGAAATCGGCCTGCGCGTTTTCGCCAAGCAGCTTGCCCATAGGGAACGTGCGGATCTTCGTAAGACCAAGTTTGGCGTGGACCGCGAGCGCGTCCGTTTTTGCGTCATCGCCGACCAGCGAAACCAAGCGCGTTCGCGTTTCCGGCACGGAATGCGCGGCAGCGATCGCTTCGGAGTACATGCGCTCGGCTTGCTCTTTTTCACCGCGCTTTTCATAAATCTGCGCCAGATGGTCCCCTACCTCCCCGTGCTGATTCAGAAGCCACGAAGCGCGCACGTAGCGCTGCGCCTTTTCGAGTTCGCCCTTCTGAAAATAAATCCAGCCCAGCGTGTCCCAATAGACGCCGATGCTGGAAACCTGATTGAGATCCTCGAGCGACAGATGAGCGAGCTCGATGTTCCGCAGATTTGCGGCGGTGGCGGAGACGGCTGATTCGGCGTATTGCGCTGCTCTGTCCAGTTCGATATGGTGCTGCGCAAGATTGTAGGCGACGTTGTTCCAGACCACGGGAGTCTGCTTCAGTTCCACACCTTTTTCGAAAGCTTCGAGCGCTTTGTCTTTCTGTCCTGTATTCAAGAAGGCCTGGCCCAGACTCACCTCTAGTTCGGCGTTTTCCGGAGCGAGAACGGTGGCTTTATCGAGCTCCGGCACGGCTTCCGCATATTTGTGCTGTTCGAGGAAGAGCGCGCCGAGCGCGGCGTGAGCAATGGGGTCGAGGGGATTGATCTCGAGCTGCTTCCGGAACGCTGCCGCGGCTTCGTCGAATTTCTGCTGCTGCTGCAGCGTGAGGCCGAGATAGTTGTAAACGTGCTCATCGTAGGGATTCACTTCCACTTGTTTGCGAAACGCCGTGGCGGCGTCGCTGAATTCGCCGAGCCGCAGATAGGCGAGACCAAGATCGTTCCATCCTTGCTTGCTTTTCGGATCGAGCTGATTGGCGCGTTCGAGCAGCGGAATCGCTTCGCGAGAATTGCCAGAATTCAGCGAGGCGATGCCGGCTTCCAGTAGGTCGGCGGCGCTGGCGGTTGTGGGGATTGCGGGCGTTCCGGTTGTGGAATTTTCGACGACCAGGATTTGGTTTTCGTCCGAATCCACGGTGCGGGCGAACGCGAGGTAATCGCCGAGGCGCGAAGCGGGCAGATCGCGCATTTTGAAATTCAGCGTACGTACGGCGGTCAGTACGTGGTCTGCAAACTGGTAGGACGATTTGAATTCGGCGTAGTCGCGTTCCACCGACACGGCGACGGGAGCGCGCGCGCTGAAATTCTCCGGCAGCGTCATTTTCAAGTTCATCGTGACGTCGAGCGGACTGCCGAGGTGGATCGGGCCGGTGGAATCCGGGGACACGTCCGGCATGCC
>CAWHGI010000003.1:0-22995 GCA_963828865.1 uncultured Acidobacteriota bacterium
ATCCCGAAAGCGGCCCTTTGTAAGGCACCTGGCCCTCGATACCTTCGGGAACGGATTTGCCGCGCGGCGCGCCTTCTTGCGCGTAGCGATCGGCGGAACCGGCTTCCATCGCGCCGAGCGATCCCATGCCGCGATACGACTTGAAGGTGCGGCCCTGATACAGAATCGTCTCGCCGGGAGATTCTTCGGTACCGGCGAAGAGGCCGCCAATCATTACGGAATTCGCGCCGGCGGCGATGGCCTTGGTGATGTCACCTGAAAACTTGATGCCGCCATCGGCGATGATCGGCACGCCGGTGCCTTTCGCTGCGCGCGAAGCTTCCATAATGGCCGTAATCTGTGGCACGCCAGCGCCGGTGACGACGCGCGTGGTGCAAATCGAGCCCGGACCGATGCCGACTTTCAGCCCATCAATGCCGAGCGAAATCAAATCTTTCGCGCCTTCGGCGGTAGCCACGTTGCCCGCGACGATCTGAATTTCCGGGAACTTCTGGCGCACCGCGCGAACCGCTTCCATCACACGCGTGCTGTGGCCGTGCGCTGTGTCGATCGCCAGCACGTCCACTTTTTCGCGTGCCATTTCCTCGGCGCGTTCCAGGAAATCGCCTGTCGCGCCGATTGCGGCGCCCACGCGAAGGCGACCGTGCTCGTCCTTGGTCGCGTTGGGGAACTCAATTTTTTTCTGGATGTCTTTTACGGTGATTAGGCCCTTGAGGTTGAAATCAGCATCCACAACCAGGAGTTTTTCGATGCGATGGCGCTGCAGCAGGCGCTCGGATTCCTCAAGCGTGGTGCCAACTGGAACGGTGACGAGATTGTCCTTGGTCATCACCGCGCTGACCGGCTGATCGAGATTGCGCTCGAAGCGCAGATCGCGATTGGTCAAAATCCCCACGAGCCGCGAACCGCGTGTCACCGGCAAGCCCGACACACGGTACTTGGTCATAATGTCCAGCGCCTGGCGCACGGAAAGTTCCGGCGAGATCGTGACGGGGTCCACGATCATTCCGCTTTCCGAGCGTTTCACGCGGTCTATTTCTTCCGCCTGCCGGTCAATCGTCATGTTGCGATGGACGAAGCCGATGCCGCCCTGGCGCGCGATGGCGATAGCCAGGCGCGCATCTGTGACGGTGTCCATGGCCGCCGCGACAATCGGAATATCCAGCGAGATCTTGCGCGATAGGCAGGTGCGCGTGTCCGCTTGCGTCGGCAGAATTGCCGATTTCCCTGGCAAGAGCAGCACGTCATCGAACGTCAGCCCTTCGGGGATGGATCCTTCAATCATTTCCTCTCCTGTGCGTGCAAAAGGCCCCATATACACCGAAGCCCAGCATCCTGCGCTGGGCTCGTGGGAAATTCATCTGTAGCAGCAAACCTTCATTATTGAACCTTCATTTTATGTGCATCAGCGAACGAAATCAAGCATCGAGGCCGGGCGAAAATTCAGCTCTTGCTCGGCCGGGAAAATTCGGTTACGACTTTGACGTGGACACCGCGCGAATTTTGATACGACGCTTGGACCCTGCCGAGGCCGCGGCATATCGTCAGATCCGCCTCGAAGCGCTACGCCGCAATCCGGAAGCGTTCGGTAGCACGTTTGCCGCGGAAAGCGAGCGGCCCCCCGAGCGATTTACGGAGCGTGTCACCAACTGCCCCGTCTTTGGCGCATTCTGGAATGACGCCCTGGTAGGCATGGCGGGATTCGTGCGCCGCGAGGGGGCCAAAGATGCGCATAAAGGCATGCTTTGGGGCATGTACGTGCAACCAGGCTCGCGGAAAGCGGGCGTGGGCCGCCGACTTGCAGAGGCAGTGATCGATTTCGCGCACCAACAAGTGGAAATACTTCAACTGACGGTCGTGAGCGAGAACCAGCCGGCCCGACGGCTCTACGCCAAGCTGGGCTTCATCGAATACGGAATCGAACACCACGCTTTGAAGCAAGACGGACGTTACTACGACGAGGTTCTCATGGCGAAGGACCTCACGTCGGAATCGAAATAAAAACAGCAAAGAAGCGAGGCAAGGTTGCGCGAAATGCCCGGACTGCCTACCATATAAAAGGTGAAAGAATTCATTCCACTCGGCCTGTTGCGTAACCCTCACGCGATGACCATCGCCGCGAACTTCTGGCCGCGGCCCGTGCCGCTGCTTGGCAAAAGCGTTCCTCGCCTTTTTGAAGTCGAGCCGGGAACCCAGGTCCGCGGCGAATGCCATTGGCAACAGAATCCGCGCGAACATCCCACGCTGGTGTTGCTGCACGGTCTGGAAGGGTCCTGCGAATCAAATTACATGCGCGGAACAGCAGAAAAAGCCTGGGTGGCGGGCTTCAACGTCGTGCGGTTGAATCAACGCAATTGTGGAGGCACGGAACAACTGACCTCCACGCTGTACCATTCCGGCTTGAGCCGCGACATTCATGCTGTTGTGCTTGAATTGATCGAGCGCGACGGGCTACCGGAAATTTTCGCCGCGGGATTTTCGATGGGCGGCAATCTGGTCTTGAAAATGGCAGGGGACATGGGCGCTTCAGTCCCGGCAGAGCTTCGCGCGGCGATCGCCGTGGCTCCCGCGCTTGATCTAGCCTCTTGCGCGGATGCCCTGGCCGCCCCGCGCAATTTCATCTATGAACATCACTTCGTCACGCGGCTGAAGAGCCACATGCGTTACAAAGCCAGTTTGTTCCCGGAACTTTACGAACTGCGCGGCGTTCCCGGTTTTCGCCGGATTGGCACCGTAAGGGACTTCGACGATGTGATTACGGCGCGCTATTGCGGGTTTGCCGATGCCAGCGATTACTACGCGCGGTCGAGCGCAGCACGCGTAATCTCCGAAATTCGCGTGCCCACGCTGATCATCACCTCGAAAGATGATCCCTTCGTGCCCTTCGAGCCATTTCAAAATCCAGCCATTCACGCCAATGCCCGCATCACGCTGATTGCAACGGAGCACGGCGGTCATTGCGCATATATCTCGAAGGAAAAAGGCAGCGAGCGTTTCTGGGCTGAAGCGAGAATTGTGGAGTACTGCAAGAATCAATCGCAGTTGGGCCGTGGCGCCAACGAATCGAATCAGGACGATGCCTTGGAAGCGGAAGAATCGGCGCGATAGCGCGCCGTCCGCCTCAAGCGATAGGAGTCTCGAGCGACGGTTGGAAGCCGCGCGTCAGAAGCTGCGCCGCTCCGCTTTCGAATATGACCATGTCGTCTTCGCAGCGCAATCCATAATCGCCCACCACATAGATTCCCGGCTCGTTTGAAAACGTCATCCCCGGTTTGAGAATCGTGCGGTTCCCGCGCACCAGATATGGCCATTCGTGGCCATCCATGCCGATGCCATGCCCGAGGCGATGCGAAAAATATTTGTAGCCCGGACCAAAGCCCGCGTCAGTGATCACTTTGCGTGCGGCATCATCCACGGAACCACACTCACGCCCGGCTACAGCAGCAGCCAGCGCGGCATCTTGCGCGTTCCGCACAATTTCGAACGCATGTTGCAGCTTTTCGGGCGGCTTGCCGAGAACGCCCATGCGCGTAACGTCGGATTGGTATCCCTCCACGGTCGTGCCGTCGTCAATCATCACGCCCACGCCCTCGCGCAGAATCTGTTCCTCGCGCGAACCGTGCGGAAGCGCCGAAGAGGGTCCAAAAAACACTGATGCCTCGCCGCGTAGGCCCATTTGAGCGTAGCCGCGCACTACTAAGTCGGAAACCTCACGCTGGGTTATGCCTTCGCGCAGTGACGCGAACGTCGCCTTGTACACGTCGAACGTTGCAGAACAGGCAAGCCACATCAATTCCAGTTCGTGCGCGCTTTTCTGCGCGCGGCATCCCACGGTAATCGGATCGCCACTCACGTAATCCAGCCTGCCGGCCGCGCGCCGCAGGCCGTCGAAGAAAACGTAACGCGTGGTCTCCTCAACGCCGACTTGGCCGCCGCGAATCCCGCGCTCCCCAAACCATTTTTCAATAATCGTGTACGGGCTTTCGTCTTCCTGCCAGACGCGAAGCTCGATCGGCCAGCGCATCTGTTCGCGTAAACGGCCTTCCTCGAACGCTGGAGAAACCAGCAGGGGATCGCCCTGGCGGGGAATCAGCAACGCCAGAATTCGTTCGCTGGGCCACCAATGAATGCCGGTGTAATAGACAAGCGTGGTGCTGGGAGTGACGTAGAGTGCTTCGAACCGCGGGTTCGCGTCGGTCATGAGCTGTTGTGCGTGCGCGACGCGTGCCTGCAATTCCTCGGTGCGAATTGGCTGCACGCGATCGCCCAGCGGCTTCAACGACGCGAACGCGGGAGGAAGCGGCTTCTCCGGCGCTTGCATTTCCTCGCCGGGCCGTTGTCCCGCTGTGGTACGGCTGAACGCCCTCTCGACCGCGACGCTTCCAAACGCAAACGACGCGCTCTTGAAGACGTCACGCCGCGAAATTCTCACGAGGTTCTCCGATGAAAAATCAGTGGAAGTGCGAAATCAAGACGGCGTCAGTGACGTGGCGGCCGTGAGCGTAGACGATTTGTTTGCCATCCGGAGATAAGGCGTAAGCGCCCCATTGGAAATCCGTACCCAAGTTCATCACCTGTTTCGCCGGCAGCGTTGAGCTTCCCTGCGGACCTACGGGCTGAGCCCAGAGTGTCACTACTCCGTCGTTATTGACTGGATACAAAATCGCGCGGCCGTCGTTTATCCAGGCGAGTTTTTGGCCGCCGTCGCCGTTGATGGCTTCTTGTGCTTCCACTGAGAGGTTATAAGCGTTGCGTACTTCGCCGCCCGCTAACCCTATAACCGCCAGACTCGGATGCTTGGAGGGGTCTGGTTGGTAAAGAGCCGCCACGGAGCCCCCGTCCGGCGAGATGACGGGGCTAAACGCATCGGCTTTGGAGATTTCACTGGCGGTGCCGCCGTCAATACCAACTTTCATGAGGCGGGTGGAATTGCCCTCCACATTTACGTAAACGACAAATTTGCCATCGGGCGAACAGTTGGGATGCACCGCTATCTGGCTGGTGCTCAGTTGCGTGACGTTGGAACCGTCCATGTCCGCGCGCCATATCGCGCTACCTCCCGTGCCACTGCCCATGCTGAATACGAAGTGTTTTCCATCTCCGCAGTTCGAAAGCCAACTGGGGGTGACGACGCGCGGAGCGATATCGTGGACATCAGTGCCGTCGGGCGCGGCGCCGGCAAGTTGGATGGTTCCAGAGGTGTAATACGAATAGATAAGCTTGCCATCGGAGGTCCAAATGATTCCGGAAATTCCGTCGGCGCGGCTGATGCCGCTGGTAATCTCGCGTGGCGGTGAGAAGGAAGCGGCGCTGCCGAAGCCCGCCACCCACAAGTTGCCGGTGAGAGTCACCTGAACAGTCGCGAGATCGGCGCCGTCGGACGTGATGCTGGTTCCGCTGTAAAAGTTCAGATCGTTCGTGATGCGACGAACTTCGGCGCCCGGATAGCTCAGCTCAAAAAGTTGGGCGTTCAGGGAATTCTTGGCGACGCGCGCATTAAATAAGATGGCGGACCCATCGGGCAGCCAGGCCATTTGGTCGGGAGCGATCCAATTGGCAGAGCCAACGCGGGTTTTCGCTTTGGACTCAAGATCCACGACTTCGACCGCGGACCTATCGAATTCTCCCGTGGGATTGTCCGCCACGGCGATCCGCTTGCCATCGGGAGACCATGCCGGTCCATCACTGGAGAAGCGCGGCGGGTTCGTCAGGACTTGCAGGTTTTGCTCTCCCGTTCCGTCTGCGTTCGCGATGATAAGATTCGAAGTCTTCGCCTTACTGACCTGCCTCACGAAGACGAAGCGCTTGCCATCGGGCGAAAAACTGATCGGGCTATCCACATCCACCATAATTTGCCGCGGCGCGCCGCCTAGCGACGGTACTTGAAACACGGTTCCCACTCCCGCGGCCTCGTCACGCTTGACGAAAAATAGGTAGTTGCTGTCCGGCGAAAAGGTAAGGCCTTCAATCTCGCCCGGAGAACCCAGCTCCACTTGGGCCGTGCTTCCCGTGGCGACCTGCCGAATCCAAATGCCGTGGCTGCCTTTTATATCGGCCACGTAAGCGACCCACTTGCCGTCGGCGGAAATCGTCGCGGAATGGATATTGCCCGTGGAAGTGAGCGGAGAAATCACCATCTGCGAAAAGGACGGAGCAATCTGTTGCGGCTGTGGTTTACGGAGGTGCAGCACGAGCGCAATGAAGGCCGCGGCGATAATCGCCGCGCCCGCCACCTTCATCCACGGGAATGCGCGTCGCAGCGGAATCGCCGCAGTCGTTGCCATGGGGCTTTCCGGAGCGAGTTGCGACGAAGCCGGTCTGGTACCTGAACTTGGCACGTTTGGCGGGGCGCCCGCAGCAGCCGGACCCGCCGCGGTCCACGAACTGGTCGAGCCGCTGCTGACGCGCCCCGAATCGCTGTCGCGCCTCAGGCGCTTGAGGTCGCCGCGTAGCTCGGCTGCAGTCTGATAACGGTAGTCGCGCTCCTTTTCTAAAGCCTTGCCTATGAGGTCCTCCAGCTTCGGCGGAACATTCGGGTTGATGGAAGATGGCGAGGCCGGTGTACGATTCAGAATCGCATCGAAAACGACTGCGGACGTATTTCCATTGAACGCAGCCTGCCCGGTAGCCATTTCGTATAGCACTGCGCCGAGGCTGAAAAGATCGGTGCGCGCGTCAAGATCCTCTCCGCGCGCTTGCTCCGGAGACATATACGCAACAGTGCCGATCGCCGACCCTGGGCTGGTAAGGAATAAATTGTCCGTGGTCGGCTGCGTCATCGAATTGCCCGCGCCGACTGCCTCGCCCACGCGGCGCACGGCAGCTTGCTTGGCCAAACCAAAATCGAGAATCTTTGCTTGTCCCCGCGAGGAAATAAAAATGTTGGCCGGCTTGATGTCGCGATGAATGATGCCCCGTGAGTGTGCGGCGTCTAGCGCATCCGCGATTTGCGCCCCGATATCCAGCAGGGAATCAACGGCCATGGGACGGCCGGCGATGCGCTCGCGCAGCGTCTGGCCCTCGAGCACCTCCATCACCAGGTACGGACGGCCGCTGTGTTCGCCGATGTCGTAGATCGTGCAGATGCCCGGGTGATTGAGCGACGATGCGGAGCGTGCCTCGCGCTGGAATCTTTCGAGCGAGGTGGGGTCGCGGGCGAGCTCTACGGATAGGAATTTAAGCGCAACTTGGCGTCCGAGCCGCGTGTCCTCGGCGCGAAAGACCTGGCCCATGCCGCCGCTGCCCAGCGGGTCTAGGATTCGGTAATGGGAAATTGTTTCGCCGATCATGCGTTACATTCGCGCGATAGAGCCCGTCAGCAATCGTAAACAACTGCACGCTAGCGCGCAAGGCGGGAAAAGTAATTCGATTCCACGAGTCTCTCGGCTCTGAACCGCAACCGCCACGAAAATAATCGCAAAGAACGCTTTAAATTGAAAAGGGTAGCTCCCGGTCAGCGCGTTCACTCCGTCGGGATGTCCGCACGCGGCATCACCGTCACCGTTACCGGCTGGGAAAGCTGAAAGTCGAGTTTGGTCTCGGCGGGAATTTTCACTTGTTTGCCCTTGGTCGCTCCTTGATACACGGCGCCTCCGCCGGCGCCGACGCCGGCTCCGATCGCCGCGCCCTTCCCCCCACCGAGCAGCCCGCCAACCAACGCGCCCGCTATCGCGCCGCCGCCGACTTTTTTGGCAGTGTTTGCGCCGCGCGAGCTGCCCACTTCCGTGTACGTGTCGCTCGCGAGGTCGTAGGACCGCCCTTGAAAATCCATCTTCAAAAGTTCCAGATGCAATTCACTTTTTCCCTTCAGATGTCCTGCTGAACTCGCCGACGTGAGCCGGACGTACACGTCCGCGCCTCGCGGGACCACCACGCTATCCCCTACAACCAGCGGAGCATCGAGCGATGCGTGGAAAATTTCGCCCGCATGGTTCACTTTGGAATCGATTCCGTCAATCATGCGAATTGAGACCGTGGAGGAGGCTGGGATCACCACGTTCTTCGGTTGCGGGAGCGGCGCCGGGGCGGCGGGCGCAACCGGCACGACGCTTGCCGGCGCGGCAGGCGGCGTAGCATTCGCTTCAATGGCGCTCGGGGGCGGCGGCTCTTCCTCCGCGCTTCGTGCGGGCTCTTGTGGCGGAACTTCCTTCGGCGGCGCTTGATTCTTTCGCGACGAAGGCGCCGCCTTTAACTTCCGGCTTGGTGCACCGTCGGGCGTCGGCTCCTGCGCCGACCCTGGTGCCGTGGAACCAGATTCACCCGCGACGTTCGGAGCTTGTGCGCTCGTGACGCTCATCTGATCGTTTACTTTCGTCACGCCGGCCGTCTGCAACGCGAGCTTGTAGGCGTCCAATCGCGCTCCGTCGTCCGGCACAGTGCCGCTCAGCGTCACTGCTCCGCGGTCCGAAGTCACTTTCACGTCCGAACCCTTCAATTGCGGGTCAGAAAACATCTGCGATTGAATATTGGTGATGATCGCTGCGTCGTCTGCCTTCTTGGCGCAGCCCATGGCGAAGAAAATGCAAACTACTGCAACCGCGAGCACAAGCCTCTTGCCCATCAGAGTCTTCTCCGTGACTGAATCAGCGCTCGCGCAGCGCACACCCCGCACGCGTCGGGATGTTTCCAAACTGATGCCAGCTAGTCTACTACGATGCGAGCGCCCGCTTAAGTGCTGCATCAGCAATATGCTCGGCGGCAAACTCTCGTGCCCAGCGATTCGCTTCATTTTCGGCTCCGAGGCACCTCTGAATTTCTTGCAACTTTTCCAACCCCTGTGGGTTTCACCCACAAGCGGAATTATGGGGCCTGGCCCCAAAATAATTATCAGTTCCTAGTAAAAGGAGAAATTCAATGGGGATTCCTAAAGGTATGGGTGTGTTCGCGGCGCTTTTCGCTGCGCTGGTGCTTTCCAGTTGCGGCGGAGGGGCTGGCTCCGGTGGGACAACCTCCCAAGATCAAGCTTCCATTTACACGGTTGGCACCGATGCTCCGCTTCCCAGCGTCATCTCCTGCGAAGTGAACGTCAGCGGAATCACGCTGAGCAACGGCACCACCAACGTGAGCGTGCTCTCGCAGCCTCAGGTAGTAGATTTCGCGCAACTCAGTGGCTTGCACCAACTACTCGACCTCACCGCTGTGCCGACGGGCACGTACACCTCGGCTACCATCACCATCGCTTCGCCAGTGATCGGCTATATCGATACGAGCAACAATCCCCCGACGATCAGCACCATCAACGGGACCTTGACGCAATCGATCGTCACGGTGAATTTTGCTCAGCCGGTCGTGGTTTCCAACGCGGATCTTTTCGGATTGCGCATGGAATTTGATCTGCGCAAATCACTGCAAACCGACGGCAACGGCCAAGTGACTGGAGTCGTCGATCCGACGTTCGAAGTCGCGCTGCTGAATTCCACGGATGCACAGGTTTCGATTGATGATTTTCACGGCGGCGTGGTCGGAGTGACCGGTAACAACACGTTCACCCTGCAAGGGCCTCATGGACGTCAATGGATGGTGACGACGGACGCCAGCACGGTGCTTGACGATCCCAGCACCGCGATTGGTTCCTTCACCACCAACACGATCGTCGAAGTGTCCGGCACGCTGGATCCGGTCACCCACGCGATTGACGCATCAGAAGTGGAAGTCGTATCCAACGATGATTTCTTCATGGGCGGACTTTTTACCAGCATCCGTCCGGCCACCGGCCCTGCAACGGCAGCGGATCTGTACGTGCGTGAATTACTGCCCGCAGTAAACGGCGTCTCCGACGGGCAGATTGAAACGCTCGCTCTGAACGGCTCTGAAAAATACATGATTGAGCACATCAATCTGCCGTTGACCACGCTGCTGTTCAACAACTCAGAGTTGGCTGCAGGTCAGCGCGTCGGAATCGGCGGCGAACTCACCACAACCAACGGCACATCTACTCTGACGGTTCATCGCGTCGTTTTGCGCCGTCAAGGACAGGCTGGCACCTGGGTCCCGGGCAGCACCGTGATTCAAAACGGCAATGCAGGCACTTTTAAATTGAACGACAACTGGACGGCCGGAGTTCTTTTGCCAAGCCCGCTAACGGTGATGACCACCAACGACACCAACTTCATCAACTTGACCGGCCTGTCTGCACTGCAGGGGACTCAGCCGATCTCGATTCGCGTGGTGGGTTTTATTCTGATCAATCAAGCGACGGGCCAGCCGGTAATGGTGGCGCGTTCGGTGGAGGAACTTTCTTCATAACCATTCATAACGGTCATACCACGTCATAACCGTCGCGGAGAATTCCCGGCGGCGCCACTGTCCCGCCCCAATACGAGCGGGACAGTGGCATTTTTGTCAGCTGGCGGCGCGCCGCGGCGTACGCTTTGCTCGCGGGACCCCGGGCTTGGCGCGCATCGGTCGGCGATGTGCTGCTGCTCCAGACTTCGCCAGGCTCTTCTTCAGCGCGGTCATCATGTCTATCACCGGAGCGCGCTTCGGCTGCGGAATCGCCGCGACTTCGCGCCCTTTCTCCTTGGCGGCGATCAGAGCGCGGAGGCGAGTTTCAAATTCGTCATGATATTTCTTGATGTCGAATTCCTCGGACAAACTATCTACCAATTGCTCCGCGAGCTTAATCTCCTTCGGATTTAGTTTTATTCCGTCGGTCTTGCCGTAGCCGGGCGCCTCGCGTATTTCGTTCGCGAAATACATGGTGTGAATCGCGATCCCGTGATCGTAGGGCCGCAGAAAGACCGTATACTCGCGCTGGTGCATCGTGACCTTGGCGATTCCCACTTTGTGCGTGTCTTCCAAAGTCCTTACGAGCAACTGATATGGCTTCTTTCCCGCTTCTTCCGGAATCAGAAAATACGACGAATCGAAGAAGATCGGATCAATTTCAGACATCTTCACAAACGCCAGAATTTCCATCGCTCGCCCGGACTCGGGCGTGATCTTGTTTATTTCTTCCTTGTCGATAAGCACGTATTTGCCGTCTTCATTCTCGTAACCCTTCACCACTTCGGAGCGCTCCACCATGCGATTGCAGGTAGGGCAGAAAAGCGGCTGGCGAAGCCGCGTATGGCAAACGTTATGCAGTTGGTGGAGCTGGATCCGCGACGTCCGCGCTGCGGGGAACAAGCGCACCGGAAACGAAATCAGGCCGAATGAGACAAATCCGCGCCAGGCAGATGCCATATGGGTTTCCCTCCGAGTACCTAATCAGCCCATATTGGGGGCGCGCAAGCCATAGCGCCATCCAGTCAAAGCTGTACTTGCATACCTACCACAAAAAGAGGGGATTCGAGCGCAGGATCAGCGGATCACGGATTTTGGGGGATTCGCTGCCAGGTTTCGCAAAACGCCCGTTAGGGCTCGATGCGCGTCGCCACAACTTCCTTGCCGCGTGCCCGAACCTCAATTGCGATCGGCGGGCGTATGCCTTCACCTTTCACGATCACTCCGCGCACCGCGCCATTCGGTCCCGAACCGTAACGCGTGAGGTCATACACGGTATGCGTACACGAATCCGCGACCATGGGGTGGTTCGCCGTGAGCCGATACTGGCTCGCCAGCTTCTGCATGTTGGTCACATACTCCAAGTCGCAGGTGCCAAAAGGAGCGCGCATCGAGATCGCCCACAGCACGTCTCCTGGAAGCTTCACGACCATCGCCGGAACATCATCCGCCGTTTCCGGAGCGCGAAACAAAAATCGCTTCGAAGACCAGGTTTTGCTTAGCTCCGCGGTGGTGGCAATCGGACCGGGTCCCAACGGCAGATTGGCGGTCGCCGTTGCGGGCTGTGCCGGGCGAAGGTCGATCGGGTCCGGAATCGGCGCGGTCGGCGCGTCGCTCACTGGCGCGGGGCGTCGTTTCGAATACATCCCAAGCGCGATAATCACAATCACGATCGCCGCGGCCCCCATCCACATTTGAGGCGAAACCGCACTCAATATGCTCGGTGTCGCTGGCCTGGTGGATTGCGGCAGGACGACTCGCGGTGGCTGCGGCGCGGGCTTGGTTCGCGCTGGGTTACCCGTGACGCCGGGAATGGTCGGGTCCGCCGGTTTGAATGGATTGTGTTCCTTGGGCTGGTCTGACACGGTGTTGTTCCGCGAAAATCGGGAATCACCAGCTTGATTTGCTTTCGGGGATTTTGCAAGCAGGCTATGTCTTAGAGGTTAACGGTTGGGAGCGCTCGAAAATGGGGTGGCATCCCAGAAATTCGGAAGGGATACGGCGATGATCCACGCGGCGCCGTTAATTCACGCAGGGTGTTCAACGCGCACGGAATGATGCGCTACATACTCGTGAAGATTCGCGAGGATCAGCAATAATTCCAGCATCCGGTCGCGCTGCTCCGGCTGCGGCTCGTCGGCGCTGTCTTCGAGATTTTTTACGGTGGCCAGCGCATCCGCAAGCAGCCATTCCAGACTCTCTTTCGTCAGCGGCGCGCCTTCGCGGCAGCGAGTGAGGGCCTGGTCCGTACGCAGAAACGCTTCGTCCAGAAAGTGATCGAGGCAGAGTTGGGTGCTGGCGAGCGCCGATGGCGCGGGCTTCGCACACCCCGGCCGCTGACAACTGGCGGAACCGGCGGATGGCATCTCGCACCCCTGTTTCCCGGGTCACCACGACCCCGAGGTTGAGGAGAGAGTAGCGCACACTTTTTTTGTATGCAAGTTAACGTGAGGTGTAAAGATCAACACGACGGAGGACGCTTCGCCGTCCGACGTGCTCGATTGAAAGAGCGAACCGAAAAATGCGTGAGGTGGCGCGTCGCCACCCCGCGCATTTCTTTGCAAAATATTCTTAACGAATCTGAATGCTGCCGGAACTGGTGCTCAGTTCAACTGTCGGCCCGCCGCCTCCCACTTTGCCTTGCAGTTCGCGCGGGCTCAGTTTGCCTTGCACGGCGATTTCGCGGCTGCTATCAATGCTGCCCGAGCTTGTGCGAGCCACCAGATTGAACGAGGCCTGCTGCGGCAGCTCAACGCGGACGTCTCCCGAGCCGGTGTGCAACCGCCAGTCTCCGGCGGGGTCACCTTGCGCAGTGATGCTGCCGCTGCCCGTTTGCACCTTCACCGCCCCCTTCGCGCCCTTGATTTCCACGTCGCCCGACCCGGTCCCGATTTCCACATCGCCAGCCGCCGTCTGCTCGAGCTTCACGCTGCCGCTGCCGCTCGAAGCCGTCAACCCTCCCGCAATGCCGATCGCGTGAATCCCGCCGCTGCCCGCGGTGGCGCGCGCCGGCCCATGAATCGCGTTGAGTTCAATGTCTCCTGAGCCGGTCCGCGCATGCGTTTCAGCCCCGATATTCGAAAGGCGCACGCTGCCGGAGCCGCTGCTGGCATCCGCCGGGCCGCTGATGCCATCCACGACTTGATCGCCTGAGCCGGATTCTGAATGCAATTTCGTTTGGGCCGGAACCACGAGCTCGTAGCTGATCGAAATATTATTTTTCCAGTCGCGGTTTTCGACATGCCCCACGCGGATGGTGTTGCCGTTCTGTTCGATCGGAGGATTCGCCTCGATCTCGTGGATGCGTTGCTCGACATCGCCCCCAAACAATCCATGGTTCGCGTGGATGCGGCCGTGGACTTCCACTTTCGCGGAATCGCCGACGCGCACAGTAATTTCGCCGGAGCCAGTTTGTATATCCAAATCCACGGGGCCAGTCACAGCGAGTGTGCGATCAAAACGCCCTTCGTCACTGGCCAGCGCCGGCCGCGATGCCATCGTGGCGGCAAGCGACAATACTAGTCCTAACAGGGCAGGGAACGCGCGTACACGAATTCTCATCTTCTCTCCTCCTATCTGAGTTGGGAGCCCATTCAAACAGGAGATACGCAAGAGGCAGCGGAAAAGTTCAATGGATTGGACTAAGTTGCAGCCTTCGTTGCGCGGCGTCAGGCTGCTTGGCCGTGGCACTTCTTGTACTTCTTGCCGGAACCGCAAGGGCAGGGATCGTTGCGGCCAACTTTCGCGCCGGAGCGCACGGGCTTGGGAGCCTCGACTGGAGCCGCGCCGGCTTGAAATTGCAGTTGCTGCTGCTGGCGGCGTTGCCGCCGCTCCATTTCTTCCGGTGAATACTGCGTAAGGCCGCGCGGAGCCAAAGGCTTCGGCCCTGAAGGAGCGGGTTGCGCCGATCCTGCCGCCGGCGGCTCCGCAGGGCGAACGAGAAACAGGAATCGCACGGCCTCGGTGTCAATGCGATTCATCAAATCGTCGAAAAGTACGAACGCTTCCTTTTTGAACTCGACAAGCGGGTCCATCTGCCCGTAGCCGCGCAGCCCGATGCCTTCCTTCAAATGATCGAGCGTCAGCAGGTGGTCTTTCCACTGGCCGTCCACCACGTCCAGCAGAATATGCCGCTCGAGCCAGCGCAGCGTCTGCGCGCCGAAGAGCTTTTCCTTTTCTTCGTAGCGCGCACGCACCTTCTCAATCAGCGCTTCGCCCACCGTTTCATAATTGAGCGCCGCAAAATCCATCCCCACAGCTTTCGGATCGAATCCAAACTGATTCAATACTTCGTTCGAGAATTGCGTAACGTTCCACTGGTCCGGATGCTGCTCGCGCGGGCAATAGGTCTCCACCAGTTCGTTGGCAATCGCATCCGCGCGCTCCAGCACAAATTCCTTCTGGTCGCGGCCTTCCAGGAACGAGCGGCGCAAGTTGTAGATCGTCTCGCGCTGCTTGTTCATCACGTCGTCGTACTCGAGCAAGTGTTTGCGTGCTTCGAAGTTCTGCGCTTCCACTGCTTGCTGCGCGCCTTCGATGCGCTTGCTGATAAGCCGCGATTCGATCGGTACTCCTTCGGTCATGCCCAGGCGGAACATCAAATTCTTCACGCGCTCGCCGCCAAAAATGCGCAGCAAGTCGTCTTCCAGCGAGAGAAAGAATCGTGAAGAGCCGGGGTCGCCCTGGCGTCCGGCGCGGCCGCGCAATTGATTGTCAATGCGGCGCGCCTCGTGGCGTTCGGTGCCGAGAATGTGCAATCCGCCCAGCGCCACCACTTCATCGTGCTCGGCTTTGCACTGCTCAGCGAATTGATCGTAGATCGGTTTCCACTGCTCGAGCGGCACCTGGAAGATTTTGCCTTCAATCTGGAAGAGCACCATCGCGGGGCTGCTTCCTCCGTTGGAAGAGGAGCCGTCGGCGCCGTTGCTCCCCGCGGCAATCGCAGCCTCCGCCTGCGCGGCTGTCTCAGAGCCGGGCAGCGCGCCAATCACGCTGCTGGCGGGAGCGTAAGGCAGCGCCAGCTTGTTTTTCAGGCAGTAATCGCGCGTCATAGCCTCAGGATTGCCGCCCAGCAAAATGTCGGTGCCGCGGCCGGCCATGTTCGTTGATACGGTTACGGTGTGCTTGCGGCCCGCTTGCGAAATGATGATCGCTTCGCGCTCGTGCTGCTTGGCGTTCAATACCTGGTGCGGGATGCCCGCCTTCTTCAAGTGTGCCGCGATCTTTTCCGATTTTTCGATGGAAATGCTGCCGACCAGCACGGGCTGCCCGCTCTCGTAATACTGGCGCACACCGCCCGCGCGCGTGCCGTCCTCTTGCAGAATGCCGTTCACCGCCGCTTCGAATTTCTCTGCTTCGGTGCGATAGACGACGTCGGAAAACTCTTTACGGATCAGCGTCTTGTTCGTTGGAATGGCAACAACTTCCAGCTTGTAAATCTTGTCGAATTCGGGCGCTTCCGTTTCGGCGGTTCCGGTCATGCCCGCGAGCTTTTTGTACATGCGAAAATAATTCTGGAACGTGACGGTAGCCAGCGTCTGATTTTCACGCTCGATCTTTACGCCTTCCTTGGCTTCCACCGCCTGGTGCAAACCGTCGGACCAGCGCCGTCCGGGCATCTGGCGTCCCGTGAATTCATCCACGATCACCACTTCGCCGTCTTTCACGACGTAGTCCACATCCTTCGTGAAAAGTGTGTGCGCCCGCAGACCCTGATAGACGTGGTGAATGATTTCCATGTGCGCGGGATCGTAAAGATTGCCGAGATTCAGCAGCTGTTCGCATTTGGCGACGCCCTCTTCCGTCAGCGTAGCTGTGCGATGCTTCTCGTCGAGCGTGTAATCAATATCCAGGATCAGCTTCGGAATGGTTTTGTCGATGCGGTAATACTTGTCAGTGGATTCCTCCGCCGGTCCGGAAATAATCAGCGGCGTGCGCGCTTCGTCAATCAGGATCGAGTCCACTTCGTCCACGATCGCGTAGTGATGCCCGCGCTGGACGCACTGCGCCAGGTCGTATTTCATGTTGTCGCGCAGATAATCGAAGCCAAACTCGTTGTTCGTGCCGTACGTGATGTCCGCGGCGTAGGCGGCGCGGCGCTGCACGTCGTCCAGGTCATGCACGATTACGCCCACCGAAAGTCCCAGCATCTTGTAAATCGGGCCCATCCACTCCGCGTCGCGACGCGCCAGATAATCGTTCACCGTGACGATATGTACGCCCTTGCCGGTCAGCGCATTCAAATACGCCGGCAGCGTGGCGACGAGCGTCTTGCCTTCGCCCGTCTTCATCTCGGAAATTTTGCCCCCATGTAGCACGATGCCGCCGATCAGCTGCACGTCGAAATGCCGCATGCCTAGCGTGCGGCGTCCCGCTTCGCGCGCCACGGCAAACGCCGGCACCAGCGCCGGTTCCAGCGCCTCTTGTAAACGCCGCTTGTAGTCCGGGTCGTCGTTCTCCAGGCCTTCCATGCGCGACTGCACTTCGGCCTTCAGCTCGGCAGTCTTCTCGGTAATCTGGGCGTCGGAAAGCTTTTGCATTTCCGGCTCGAGCGAGTTGATCTCTTCGACCACCGGCTGCAAAGCTTTCACGTCGCGCTCGTGCTTTGTCCCGATGAAGCGCGCTACGACGCTATTTATGATCTTTTCAACGTCCATATTTTAGGATTAGACGCATGCGAGCCCACAAAAGGGGCGAGAATGCTATTTCAGCTCCCGTGAATAGGAAAACCCGGCCTGCAGGTGTGGCGGCTGCGAGGATCGCGCGTCTCCCTGTTTAGTATTGTAGCCGCTTGCGTGCTTTCCTGCAAAGCGCGACTGCGCGTGCAATTTCCGTCGCGTTTCTACGATTTCAAGCTCAGCGCAGTCGGATGCCGCGGCTCATAGAGCCCCACCTCGCCGCCTCCGGGCACCTTGATTGCCGTCACCAAGCCCCAGCGCTGTTCTTTCACTGGACCAGTGAACTCGACGTTCTTGGCTTTCAATTCCTTCATCGTCGCCTGAACGTCGTCGCACATCAGATAGAGCTCGTGGTGCGGGGTATCATCCGTCGGATGAATCGCCAGCTCCGCGGGCGGCAGCGCGAAAATCAGCCAACCGTGGCCCGCATCCACCGAGCCGAGCTCAAGAGTGTCTTTGAAGAAAGAGCGAACTTTATCCGCGTCCTTGGCATGGAAAAGTGCATGGACCCCGTTGATCATTGTCCGGCTCCCTGGCGCGCGCGCCGTGTGAAAAATTGATCGAGCAAACCAACGCGCCATCCTAAGTTTTTCGCGCCACCGACGCAACACGCTGCGCCTCCGCCCGCCAAGCTGAAAAACCGCGGTCGCCTTGCCGCCAGACGCCCGTCAGTCTATGATTTAACTCGATCATACGAACTGGCTAGTCTTACTTCGTACGGCTTTTGCCGAAAGGATTCGCATGCCTCCTGGACACTCTCACGGACCTGGACCCGGACCTGCAGTGGGGAAGACAGCGCCTATCCCGGGCGTGAAAAATTTGGTGGCCGTCGCTAGCGGCAAAGGCGGCGTCGGCAAGACCACCGTCGCCGTAAATCTGGCAATCGCGCTGAAGAAGCTCGGCTCGACGGTCGGCCTGCTCGATGCCGACGTTTATGGGCCCAACGTCCCAGTCATGCTCGGTACCAACGAGCAGCCCCGCGCCATGGACGAAAAGACCATCATCCCCGTGGAAGCCTATGGCGTGAAATTGATTTCGATGGGACTGCTGAACCCGGGCGACAAACCGCTGGTCTGGCGCGGTCCCATGCTGCACAGCGTGATGCAACAATTTCTGCGCAGCGTGCAGTGGGGCGTGCTCGATTATCTGGTCGTTGACTTGCCTCCCGGCACTGGCGACGTGCAGCTTTCGCTGATTCAAAGCGTGTCGGTCACCGGCGCAGTCGTAGTCACTACGCCCTCGATCGTCGCGCTAGCCGATGTCCGCAAAGCCATCGAAATGTTCCGCCAGGTCAACGTCGAAATTCTCGGCGTCGTCGAGAACATGAGCTACTTCAATTGCCCTCATTGCGACGGACGCATTGACGTCTTCGGCCACGGCGAAGGCCAGCACATGGCTAAGACGTTCGGCGTGCCGTTCCTCGGCGAAATTGAAATTGACCCGCAGATTCGCATTGGCGGCGATACGGGCAAGCCTGTCGCATCGCTCGGTGAAGACGCGCCCGGCGGCAAGAGCATGTACGAGGTCGCGCGCAACGTCGTCGCGCGGCTCGATGTGGTGAATTCCTCGGCCGGCGCGCCGGTGGTGCAGATTCTGTGACCGCGGCACCGCGCCGCCTCAATTCAGGAGCTTCCATTTGATTCGCAGCTATCGCGGGCGCTTGCCCCAAATCGCGCTCAGCGCCTACATTGACCCACAAGCCGTCATCATCGGCGACGTAACGATCGGCGAAGATTCCAGCGTCTGGCCCTGCGCCGTCGTGCGCGGTGACGTTCATTACATCCGCATCGGCGCGCGCACCAATATTCAAGATGGCTCGGTGCTGCACGGGATGCGTGGTACTAATCCGGTGGTGCTCGGCGATGACGTTACCGTCGGTCACAGCGTCACGCTGCACGGCTGCACCATCGAATCGCGCTGCCTCATCGGCATGGGCTGCATCATTCTGAATGGCGCCGTGATCGGCACCGGCTCGATCATTGCAGCGGGAACGCTCGTGCCCGAGCGAACGATCGTCGCGCCAGGCAGCCTGATGATGGGCCAACCGGCCAAGCTGCGTCGCGCTCTAGCCGCCGCGGATCTCGATTCCATTGACGCCTACGCTCGCCGCTACGTCGAGTACAAGGAAACGTATCGGTCCGAGGCCGCGCAGTGAGCGAGAAAAAGCAGTTCCGCGCCATCAAAGGCACGCGCGACATCCTTCCTCCCGACTCCGCGCTGTGGAATTGGTTCGAGAAAACCGCGCGCGAAATATTCGAATCCTACAATTTCCGCGAGATCCGGTTGCCGATTTTCGAGCAGACGGACTTATTTGCCCGCTCCGTGGGTGCCGAGACAGACATAGTTTCGAAGGAAATGTTCACTTTTCGTCTCGGCGAAGGGTTTCCGGGCGCGGCGAAAGACGCGGAAGACTCATCGCAGCTGGGCGAACAAGTATCTTTGCGTCCGGAAGCGACAGCAAGCACGATGCGTGCCTACATCGAGCACAACATGCAGACGCTGCCCGGAAACGTGAAGCTGTATTGTATTGGCCCGATGTTCCGGCGCGAGCGCCCGCAGAAGGGCCGCTACCGGCAGTTCTATCAGGTGAATGCTGAAATCCTGGGACAATCTGACGCACCCGCCATTGACGCCGAACTGCTCGAAATGTTGCTCGTGTTTCTAAAGCGCGTAGGTCTGACGCGCACGACGCTCTACGTCAATTCCATCGGCGACAAGAATTGCCGTCCGCAATACGTCGAATTGCTACGCGAAGAACTGCGCAAGGTGAAAGATCAACTCGGCCCGGATAGCCAGCGCCGGATCGAGACGAATCCGCTGCGCGTCCTCGATTCGAAGCTGCCACATGAGCAGGAAATCATCGCCAAGCTGCCACGCATTTCCGACCATCTCTGCGCCGACTGCCGTGAGCATTTTGCGAATCTTAAAGACGCGCTAAAGTTGCGTGGCATCACTTACGAAGAAAACTGGCGTCTCGTCCGCGGCCTCGACTACTACACGCGCACCACATTCGAAGTCACCGCCGAAGGTCTCGGCTCCCAAAACGCCGTCTGCGGCGGCGGGCGCTATGACGGCCTGGTCGAATTGCTCGGCGGACCTCCGACGAAAGGCATCGGTTTTGCCATCGGCAGCGATCGCGCCATTCTCTCCATTCAGGAATCCGGCAATTTGCCCCAGCTTCCTGGCCTGGATGTGTTCGTCGCGTGGATGGACCAGTCAACGTACGCTTCAGCCGTCGCGATCGCCAGAAAGCTGCGGGGAGAAGGCCTCTCGGTCGAGCTTCCCGCCGATGAAATGAAATTCAAGAAGTCGCTCAATCTCGCTGATAAACTCGGCGCGCGTTACGCCCTGATCATCGGCAGTGACGAAGTGGCCTCCGGCACGTTTACACTGAAGCGTCTCGCGGACGGCGATCAGAAGAAGCTTTCCGAATACGACCTGCTAGAATATCTGGAATCCGAAAAGCGCGGCACGCGAGGCTGATCGCAGCCGTGAGCGTGGGACTCCAGCGGTAAGCGCACGCAAACGGAAGGGAACTCAATCTTGCTCGATACTCTTGGAAACCTGAAACGCACCAACTACTGCGGCGACCTGCGCGCGTCCGACGCCGACGAAGACGTGGTCCTGATGGGCTGGGTGCATCGCCGCCGCGACCTCGGCCAACTGATTTTCATCGACCTGCGCGACCGCGCCGGAATCGCGCAAATCGTATTCAACAGAGAGCTGCATCGGGAAGCGCACAAAAAGGCCGAAGAGCTCCGCTCGGAATTCGTCGTCGCCGTCGAAGGAAAAGTGCTCCGCCGCCAGAAATCGAATCCGGAAATTCCCTCCGGCGAAGTGGAAGTGATGGCCACGCGCCTGCACATCTTGAACAATTCGAAGACGCCGCCATTTCAGATCGAAGACGAGGTGACCGCCAGCGAAGAAACGCGCCTGCGCCACCGCTATCTCGATCTGCGCCGCCCGCGCCCGCATCGCAATATCGAATTGCGCCATCGCATCCTCTTCGAGATTCGTAAAACCCTCGACGAGCTGGGCTTTTTCGAAATCGAAACTCCGATGCTGACGCGTTCGACGCCCGAGGGCGCGCGCGACTACTTGGTCCCTAGCCGCGTCCATCACGGCCAGTTCTACGCGCTGCCGCAATCGCCGCAAATCTTCAAGCAGATCCTGATGATTTCCGGCATGGACCGCTATTTCCAGATCGTGCGCTGTTTTCGCGACGAAGATCTGCGCGCCGATCGCCAACCTGAATTCACGCAGCTCGACCTTGAGATGTCGTTCCCGCGCCAGCAGGATATTTTCGAAGTGATCGAGCGCGTCATGATTCGCGCCCTAGAAGTTGTCGGAGCGCACGTGAAAGGCCCATTCCGCCACCTCGATTATCAAGAAGCGCTGCGCCGCTATGGCTCGGACAAGCCCGATCTACGTTTCGGGATGGAATTGCACAACGTCACCGAGTTCTTCGAGCCCGCACGCGCGACCATTCATTTCGAAGGCAACGTGCAAGCCGTCGTCGCGCCCGGCGCTGCCGCATGGTCGCGAAAACAGCTCGACGAACTCGCCGAAATCGGGAAATCCGCCGGCGCGCGCGGCGTCTATACCGCAAAGGTCACGGCCGAAGGAATCAGCTCGCAGCTGGAAAAAACTCTCGGCGCGGAAGGGCTGAAGAAACTCGCCGAAGCTGTCGGCGCAAAAACGGGAGATTTAATCGTCGCGGTCGCAGCCAAAGACCAAGTCGCACACAACGATACCTCCCTCGGTGTTGCCGGCCAGATTCGCCTCTATCTCGGCGACAAGCTCAACCTGATCGATCGCGGCAAATGGGAATTCGTCTGGATCACCGGCTTTGCGCTCTTCGAATGGAGCGAACACGAAAAACGCTGGGTCAGCGCGCAACATCCGTTCACCGGCATCTTTGACGAAGACCTGGACAAGCTCGAAACCGCGCCATGGGAATGCCGTTCGAAGGGTTATGATCTGGTGCTGAATGGCGTCGAACTCGGCTCCGGCAGCATCCGAATTCATCGCCAGGACGCGCAGGCGCGCATGTTCAAAGCTCTCGGCCTCAGCGACGAGCAAGCCCGCCAGCGCTTCGGTTTCTTTCTCGATGCGCTCACCTACGGCACGCCGCCGCATGGCGGCATCGCGCTAGGCCTCGACCGCGTAGTCATGCTGCTAGCCGGTGAAAAATCCATTCGCGAAGTAATTGCATTCCCCAAGACGACCGCCGCCCAGGACCTAATGGCCGATTCGCCGTCCGAAGTTGGCACCGACCAGCTCAGCGATTTGGGCATCGCCATAAAAGAGACGGTTACGGGAGCGTCGTCGAAGAAGGGAGCCTAATGTCATATCCCTTGCTCATTGGCATTTCAATTGCTTCGCTTCTGTGTGTATTTCTCCTAGTCCGCAGCATGCACAAACTGAGTTTGCGCGTGCAATTCATGGTCTTGCTCGGCATGGGAGTAACGATCGGCTTCATTTTTCTGGTGATGGTGCAGATGCCACGGTGTCCAATGTGGTTTGGAGTGTCGCTGATCGTGCTGGTCTTCATCGCCAGCCAGTTCGGCACGCGCATATTCCTGCGCAGCATGGCCCAGGAAGACAAAAAGACGGAAGATGAAGCCCGCGCGGATTATCTTTCCGGCCATTCTGATCCCGGCGCTTCGCGTCCGCATTCGGCGGGACACACCCCGTGAGCCGCATCCGCATCCTGGCTGAAAATGTAGCCAATAAAATCGCGGCGGGTGAAGTGGTCGAACGCCCCGCCTCCGTGGTGAAAGAGCTGCTCGAAAACGCGCTCGATGCCGGCGCCCGCTCGATTCGCATCGAAACGGAATCCGGCGGCAAGCGCCTGATCCGCGTAATCGACGACGGCTGCGGCATGAACCACGACGACGCGCTGCTCGCCTTCGAGCGCCACGCCACCTCAAAGCTGCGCAACGCCGAGGATCTCCTGTCGATCGCCACGCTCGGCTTTCGCGGCGAAGCCCTCCCTTCGATTGCCGCAATATCTCGCTTGCTTCTGGAAACACGCGACGCCGAAGAAAACGAAGGCACCCGCATCGAATTCGCCGGCGGCAAGCTTCTCGGC
>CAWHGI010000004.1:0-25792 GCA_963828865.1 uncultured Acidobacteriota bacterium
CATTCAAAGCGCTTTCCCTGTTGCTGGCGCTGGCCATTCCGCCCAGAATTTATTCCGGAGCACAACGGAAACTCACGCAGACCGACCTCTATCTTCGCGCGCGAAAGCGCTGGCTGCCTATGGCAGGCCTCGCGCACGTGGAAGACAAATGGCGAGCCGGACAATGAGCCGGGTAGCGGAACTGAATCCACTTCTGGCGTCCAGGCGCGATCGGTGAAAATTTTGATTGCGATAGGTGTACTGCGCCAGCAGGAAGCAGGCGCGGCCGGAGTCGTTTTCAATCACGCGCGCGAACTGGAAAAGCGGGGCCACAGGGTCGATTGCTGGTTTCTTGACGATGTTGCCGAATGCAAACGGTTCGGGCAGATTTGACGCGCTCGTCTTCGCGCATGCGTGGCGAAAACGAATTTTGAAGGGTGGCAAAAGTATAGATGTCGTCAACCTTCATGCGCCCTGGGGCTCTGTTTACGGTTGTGGCGCAAATTGCTGCGCCCCGCGGGCGCGCCGCCCTACGTCTTCACCATGCAGGGATGGGAAGAGCGAGCGGTCTATATGATGTCACGCGAACAGCGCTTCGGCCGCGCGCAAAATTTTGCGTGGAAGAATCGCGCGTGGCATCGGCTCTACCATCAAAGGATGTACGATCATTCGATACGCACGGCGGATTACGGCGCTGTGGCCAATCGCGAGGCCTGGGCCATGGCTCAAATCACCCATGCCGGTCTCCGGGATGCGTCTGGTACGTTCCGAACGGCACGGAACAAAGCTTCTTTGTGCAGCGGGACTACAGCGGCCGGGACCGCCGAGTTTGCTCTTCGTCGGAAGCTGGATAGACCGCAAGGGGATCCGCTATCTCGCCGAAGCTTTCGGTTCAGTGTGCCGCGCGCTGCCGGACGTGACTCTTTCGATCGCGGGATGCATGGCTCCCGAAGAAACGGTCAAGAATTCTTTCGCTGCGGAAATTCGCGGCCGCGTGCGCGTGATTCCTTTGGTCAAACGCGCGGACATGCCCGCGCTTTACGCCGCTCACGATATATTTGTATTTCCGTCGCTGGTCGAGGGCATGCCGCTCACGCTTCTCGAAGCCATGGCAACGGGCATGGCGGTGGTAACGAGCGAAGCACCCGGCATGGCCGAGGTTGTGGAAAACGAATTCAACGGATTGCTGGTGCAACCGGCCGATGCTGCGGGCCTCTCCGCGGCGATCGAGCGGGTGTGCCGCTCCGCGGATCTGCGCCGGCAATTCGGCCAAGAGGCGCAACAAACCGCCCGGCGATATACCTGGGCGATCGTCGCGCAAAAACTGGAAATGGTTCTGCAGCTTGCGGCGCAACAGGGGAAAGTGAATTGAACCACACGGAGATCCTGGGTATATGATTTCGCTCGGAATTAACTATTCGCAGATGCATGATTCCTCGGCGTGCATCGCGCGCGATGGCGAAGTGCTTTTCGCCGTCGCTGAGGAGCGCCTGAGCCGCGTCAAGCACGACGCTCGCTTTCCCGCAGCTTGCGATTCGCGCTTGCCTCGATTTCGCCGGAGTGCGCGCAGAGCAGGTGGATTTCCTTTGCCAGGGATGGTCGCGTCCGCGCGCTGGATTTCTGCACGATCTCAAGTGCTTATGTGACGCACAAGCAGCCGGTGGATTCTCGCGCGCTGCTCAATTCCACTCGCCATTTCGCCAGCATGTGGCACCAACGCGGCGGCGAAAATCGTTTCCGCCAAATGTTTCCCGGCGCGAAGACGCGCTTTCGTTTCGTGGACCATCATCTCGCCCATGCCATCAGCGCTTATGCTTTTTCGGGATTCGATGATGCTGCCGTCCTGGTCCTCGATGGACGCGGCGCTTGGGAAGCCACTTCGCTCTGGCGCGGACGCAACGGCCGTCTCGAACATGTCTGGACGATTCCGTGGCCCAATTCGCTCGGCCTTTTCTACGCGCAATTCACGCATTATCTCGGCTTCACTCCGTATAGCGACGAATGGAAAGTCATGGGCCTCGCGCCCTACGGCGAGCCGGGAATCGACCTCCGCGAATTCATCGTGCCGGACGACAATCCTTATCGCGTGGATACGCATCGCCTGCTGGGCAAGGATTCCGCGCCGATTGCGGGCATCGAATCGCGCCTCGGCGCCGGCCGCGTTCCGGAATCCGAAATTGACGCGCGCCACAAGAACATGGCCTTCGCCGTGCAGGACTCGTGCGAGCAGGCCATGATGACTCTGGCGCGCGCGGCCGTCGCGCAGACCGGTTGCCGCAATCTTTGTCTCGCCGGTGGAGTCGCGCTCAACTCCAAAGCCAATGGCAAAATTCTCTCGTCCGGCGTGGTGGATCATATTTTCGTTCAGCCTGCCGCCAGCGATGATGGCGTTTGCCTGGGCGCGGCGCTCGCTCCCATCTTGATGACGACGGAAAATTTCCCTCGCGCAAAATGCGCCACGCCTATCTCGGCACCGAATCGTCCGACGCCGAAATCGAAAAGTCGCTCGAAACCTACAAAATTCGCGCCACGCGCGTCGCCGATCCCGCCGCAGCGGCCGCCGAAATGCTGGCGAACGGAAAAATTCTCGGCTGGTTTCAGGGGCGCATGGAATTCGGTCCGCGCGCACTCGGCAGCCGCTCGATTCTCGCGGATCCGCGCGATCCCGAAATGAACGCGAAAGTGAACAACGCCGTGAAATTCCGCGAGTGGTGGCGCCCGTTCGCTCCTTCGATGCTCTCGGAGGTCGCCGCCGAATATCTCGAATCCGCTACCGATTCGCCCTTCATGGTGCTTACCGCGCAAGTGCGCCCGAAAAACGCGGCGTGATTCCCTCCGTCACTCACGTGGACGGCAGCGCGCGCCCGCAAACCGTCGAGCGCGACGTCAACCCGCTCTACTGGCGGCTGATATATGAATTCGGCCAACGCACCGGCGTTCCCGTAGTAATGAACACGTCGTTCAATCTGCGTGGCGAGCCCATCGTTTGCTCTCCCACCGACGCGATTCGCACTTTTTTCAGCTCCGGAATGGACGCGCTGGTGATCGGCAATTTCGTGGTGGAAAAATAAAATGCCTCGCGCGCGCCAATGGATGGGCGAATTGCTGCTGCACGCGCCGCAGCCGCTGCGCTCGCTTCGCGATCTTCCATTGCTGGGCGGGTGGATTCATCGCGTCAGCCATCGCGTGCTGCCGCTCGAAGAGAAAGTCTGGGCGCGCGTCGAAGCCGGCCCCGCGCAAGGCCTCTGGCTCGAACTCAATCCCCGCACGGGGCAAAATTATCTGCGCGGCGACGCGGAGCTCACCGTCCAGAACATCCTCGCGGAACGCCTCCGCCCGGGAATGGTTTTCTACGACCTCGGAGCGAATATCGGCCTCTTTACGTTGCTGGCGTCGCGCCTCGTCGGCGATTCCGGCAAAGTCTTCAGCTTCGAGCCCGATCCCGAAAATGCCGCGCGCCTCCGCCGAAATGTTGAACGCAACGGCTTCACCAATGTCGCAGTCGTCGAAAAAGGCATTTGGTCCACGAGTACAAGATTGAATTTCCTGAAATCCAGCGCCGATTCGCCCGACCACGGCACCGGAAAATTCTCCGTGGCAGAAAACAACGCGGGCGGCACGCTCACACAATGCGTTTCGCTCGACGATTTCATCCGCGACGCTTCCGTGACGCCGCCCGACGCGCTTAAGTGCGACGTCGAAGGTGCCGAAGCCGAAGCCCTGCGCGGCGGCGCGAAGCTTTTCGAGTCGCGCCACCCGTGGATCGTGTGCGAAATGCATTCAGACGCGAATCGCCACGCTGCATTCGAATTACTAAACGATTTCGGCTATGCAGTGAGCGCTCTGGACGGTGATCACGTGCTCGCGTTGCCAGAGCCGGCCACCGCGTCGTTGGGAACCAAGTGAATTCGGTTGTCGCACTTTTGGGCCGGCCAGACACTCCCACGGACGGCGTCGCCGACCATTGCGCATTTCTGAGTCGAGCGCTCACGCGTCGCGGCGCGGATTTCGCAATCGTGCGTGCCCCGGGCACGGAAGCATCCTGGCTCCGCGCGCTGTGGCAGCTTTGGCGCATCAGCGTCGCCTGGCGCGATAAATGGGTGCTGTTGCAGTACACTGCTCTGGGCTGGTCACGCCGCGGTTTTCCTTTTGCCGCCGTCGCTGCAATTCTGCTGCTGCGCATGCGCGGAATTCGCTGCGGCGTCGTCTTCCACGAACCATTCCGGCAGCTCGGCGACCGTAACCTCGGGTTAAAAAACGCCGTTCGCGGCGCCTGCCAGGATTGGGTGATCCGCTCGCTGCATCGTTTTTCGCACATCGGCATCTTCACCTTGCCGCTCGCCAAAATTTCGTGGATCGCTGCGGATGATCCGAAGGCCGCCGTAATTCCCATCGCGGCGAACATTCCCGAAGAGTTTTCCGGCGCGACCTCCAGACCCGTTGCCGCGCACGGTGGGGCGTCCGAACCCAAAACTGTTGCGGTGTTCTGCTACACGCCGGGTCCCAACTCCGCGCTCGAGGTCGCGGACACGGTGCAAGCAATCCGCGCCGCTCGCAGCCGCAGCCTCGCCATTCGGCTCGTCGCCATGGGGCGCGGCACCGCCGAAATGCGCGCAGAAATCGAACGCGGCCTCGCCGGAAGCGGGGTCGAAATCGAAATTCTCGGGATGATTCCAGCCGAAGAAATACTCGCCCGTCTCTCAGCAGCCGACGTTCAACTCTTCGTCTGCGGCCCGGTGTCGCAGCGGCGCAGCACCGCGCTCGCCGGAATCGCTTGCGGCTTGCCCATCGTCGGCTATCAAGGTCTCGCGGAAGGCACCCCGATTGCCGAAGCGGGATTGTATCTCGTGCCCTATCGTGATTCCGCTGCACTGAGCGCGGCGCTCGTCAAAGTCTTGCAAGACGATGAATTGGCGGCGGAGCTTTGCCAAAGAAGCCGCGCGGCGCACGCCAAATATTTTTCGTGGGATGCGGTGGCCAGCCACTACCTGCGTGCGCTGCGTATGGAACTCCCCGCGACCGCCGCTGTTCCAGTTGGCTCGCGAGAAACCTAACGTGAAGGGCGCGCCGACGACCTTGAAACTTCTGATCTACGCCGAATACTTTCTTCCGGTAATCGGTGGCGTACAAACATCCGTTGCGCTTCTCGCCCGCGGCCTTGCCGAACGTGCCGCGGAAGACGCCGCCGGCAGCCAACCGATCGAAGTCACGCTGGTGACCCGCACACCAGCGAACGGCATGGACGACTCCGCGTTACCGTATCTTATTGTTCGGCGTCCGACGCTCGCGCAATTGTCCCGCCTCGTCCGTGCTGCCGACGTGATCCACATCGCGGGCCCTTGCTTCGTGCCGTTGGTCCTGGTCCGGCTCCTGGGAAAACCATCCGCCGTCGAGCATCACGGTTATCAGGCCTCATGCCCCAATGGATTGCTGTTCATGGACCAGACTCATTCGCTGTGCCCCGGACATTTTATGGCCCGCCGCTACGCCAAGTGCCTCGCCTGCAATTCCGTCACGATGGGTTGGTTCGGAAGCCTGCGCCAGTTACTCATGACGTTCCCGCGCCGCTGGCTGTGCAAAAGGGTTTCGGTGAACGTCACAATCAGCGACCACGTCGGCGGACGTCTCCAATTGCCGCGCAGCAAAACCATCTACTACGGTATAGAAATCCTGGAACCTCGCCAGCTGCAATCGGCGCGAAATTCCTCGCAAACGCTCCGCATCGCTTACGTTGGCAGATTCGTCGTCGAGAAGGGCGTTCCCGTCCTGTTGCGCGCCGCGCGGCTGCTGGCTAAAAGCGGCTGCAATTTCGAGCTCACGCTCATAGGCGACGGCCCTGAACGAAGCAATTTGGAAGCTCTCACGGCAGAGCTTGGAATGGCGGGCCGAGTCACTTTTGCCGGCCAGCTTCAACGGCAGAAGGTTGATGAACTCCTCCTGACGACCGACGTCGTCGTGATGCCTTCGCTCTGCGAGGAAACCGCCGGCCTCGCTGCCATGGAGCAAATGATGACCGGAGGCGTTGTGGTTGCGTCCGAAATCGGCGGACTCGCTGAAGTGGTGGATGGCGTCGGCCTCAAGTTCTCGCCGGGAAACCCCGAAGAGCTATGCTCGAAACTCTTGAGCATCGCCAATAAGCCCAGCGACCTGGTGCAACTCGGGTCCCTGGCACGCGCACGAGCGCTAAATCAATTCACCGTGCAACGATTCATTACAGAACACGCGGCCCTCTACCGAGATCTGCTTAACCAGAAACGCCGGCTCGACTGAGCCCATCCGGGACCCCAGGCCCTCGTCGATTGCGAAAGCGATATCGGCCGAGCCTCGTGACGGCAATTTTGCGTTTGTGCGGCCCCGCAACGTGTAGCAAACTGGACGGCTGAGGCCGTGGCCGTTTCGCCTCGCAGCACGTCGTTCTGAGATAGGATTCCTATTTCGCCGCAAATTGCACCCGAATACCCGATCAAGGGTGCATCCGCTTCAAGAGAGGCCGCAACCTGATTAACGCACGCATTTCCGCGATGAGAAGCCAAGCCCTAATCGGCTTGAGCGTTTTTGTTCTCGGCATTTTCGCTGCCTATCAGCTGGGCGGGAAGATTGCCGGCGGCGACATGAGCACTGTGTAATTCGCCTCTTCGGCTTTCCGCCCTTTGGGTGGGCCTGACGATCCTGCGGAACTGGCGCCTGGGATTTTACATGTTCCTGGTATGGGTTCTGTGCGAAGACCTGGTGCGCAAGTATCTCGGCAACAACATGGCCATTTATTTCGGCAAAGACGTGCTGGTGGGTCTTGTTTTTATTTCGTTGTACGTCGAAGTACGCAAGGGCCGGGTGAAACTGTTTCGACCGCCTTTTTTGCTGTTTCTCTATTTTTTCCTGTTCCTGGGAGCGCTCGAGATTTTCAATTCCAACTCGCCCAGCATCCTCTACGGGCTGATGGGTTTCAAACTCTACTTCTATTACATGCCGCTCATGTTTGTGGGATATGCGCTGATCCGCAATGACGAAGACCTGCGAAAATTCCTCGTGATCAACCTGGGGCTGGCCGGCGTAATCGCCGTGATCGGCATTATTCAGGCGATGGTCGGACACTCCTTTATGAATCCTGCGCACCTCGCTCCCGAGCTGCAGGACCTCGGTGAGCTGGACCGCTATACGCCGCTTACCAACCAGCTGGTTTCAATTCCATCTTCCATTTTTGTCAGTGCCGGCCGTTACAGCCTTTATCTGGTGCTGGCTTTTGTGCTGGCCGTTGGCAGCGCGGGCTACTTGCTGCTCCACACCACCAAAAACCGCAAGCTCGTTTTCTTGATTCTCGGGATTATTGTGGTAGCCACCTTGTTCTGCGGCTCGCGCGGAGCAGTGATGTATGTCTTGGCCAGCGCGCTGGGGCTCACCGCCGTGTTTCTGTGGGGCGCGCCGTGGCGCTGGCAGCAGGCCCACCGCATGCTCAAAGCGATCCGACGCGTCTTTATCGTCAGCGCGCTGGGCCTCACGGCAATTCTCTTGATTTTTCCGGAAGAGGCCGCCCCTCGCGTTGCTTTTTATATGGAGACGCTCAACCCCGAAAGCTCGGCCTTCGAAGTTGGCACGCGCACTTGGGATTACCCGATGGGTGGCCTGATTGCCGCCTTTGAGCAGCCTCACTGGCTCGCGGGAATTGGCATCGGCACAGCGTCACTAGGCGGCCAGTACGTGGCAAAAATCCTCCATGAACCTCCCATTCAAGTTTGGGTCAAGAAGGCTACGGACAAATGATCTGGAGATGGTCTTCGGCTCCTCTGCTCTGGATTCTGTGGACTCCCGCGTTACTCGTGTACGGTTGGCGCGTGGTGCGTCGGCTGCGCTCGACGGTTTCTTCCCGATCGCCTTCGCCATTTTGTGGTATGCGTTCCTTTTGCTTTACCCGTTCACGTACGGCGGCCTTGCACCTTACCAAAATTTCGTAGACAACGCTTAAGTTTGGATCACTGTCGGTATTCTCTTCAAGTTGCCGGCGCTCTACGCGGCAAATCCCAGCGGCGCGGAGCCGCCTGCGGCCGTTGCTGCGCCGCCCGGCTGGTCCCGCCCGCAGGCCTACCGACTCTGATGTGTTTCCAGACGGCAGGCGGCGCCTCATGACCAGCGGCGCGCGCAAGCCGCGCTTAGCGGTTGTATCTCCTTCCCTCGATAAGCGGCACGGAACCGAGCGTCTCGTCGTCGAATGGATTTCGCGGCTCGCACCTACGTTCGAAATTCACATCTATAGCCAAGCCGTCGCGGATGTGGATTTTTCGCTGGCCACCTGGCACCGCATCCCGAAAATCCCCGGCCCGCACACCTTCAATTTCCTTTGGTGGTTCATCGCCAATCACCTCTGGCGCGCATGGGACTCCCACTTCCGCAATTTGCGCCACAATCTCGTCTATAGTCCGGGTATCAATTGCCTCGATGCGGACGTCATGTCGGTCCACATTGTCTTCGCCCAATACGTTCAAGCCGTGCGAGCGAGTCTGGCGTTCTCCCACAAATCGATCCTTTCCTGGCCTCGCATCCTCCATCGCGCGGTGTACTATCGCTTGGCCATGGCTCTCGAACGCCGCCGCTATACGGATTCCGCCATTCCGCTATTGTTGATAGCGAAGAGAACAGCCGCCGAGCTTCAGCGGTTTTATGGCCGGAGGGAAAAGCTTTTGGTTTCTTACGTGGGCCTCGACCACGACACGTTTAATCCGCAACGACGCCGTGCGCTTCGCGACGAAGCGCGCCGCCAGATCGGACTTTCATCCGACCGCTTCGCGCTCATCCTCGTGGGAAATGATTGGCACAATAAGGGCGTGTCTGTCCTAGTCGAAGCATTGTCAAAGTTGCGCGATCACCCAGTTGACTTGCTTCTGGTCAGCCGCGAAGACCCCGCTCCGCGCCGTGCGACGATTCGCGACGCCGGTCTCGAGCGCCGCGTCCATTTTTTGCCGCCTCGCCCGGATGTGGAATTTTATTACGCGGCGGCGGACGCGTACGTCGGCCCGTCGCTCGAGGACACCTTCGCACTTCCGCCGCAGGAAGCCATGGCCTGCGGCATGCCCGTGATCGTCTCCGCGGAGAACGGCACATCCGAAATCATCACTGACGGCTCCGACGGTTTGATTCTGCGGATCCTAAAAACGCGGACTCGCTAGCCGCCATGATTGTATGCTTTGTGAAAATCCCGAGCTTTGCGCTCGCCTCGGCGCTCAGGCCGCCGAAGCCGCGCGCGGATACACCTGGGAACGTAACGGTCGCGAAGTTACCGCACTTTTTGAAGATATCCTGCGCCAGAAGGGGTTTCCGACTGCCGCCGAGTTGCCGCGGGACGAACCGTCCGGCGAAGTGACCGCGCGAAAATGACCGATTATTCCCCAAAGGAATATTGGGCCGGGGTCGCGGAAGGCTTTCGTTCCGCGGACTCTGCCGGCTTCGCACCGGTACTGCATCCCGGCGCGCCGCCTTGGTACAACCGCCTGATTGATGCATTGCAATTCCGGGCGATGTGCCGCGCTTTAGTGCTGGCGCGGATTCAGCAGGGTGCGCATTTTCTGGACGTCGGTTGCGGTACAGGCCGCTGGCTCCGCCGCTATCAGCAGTTTGGTTTTCGCGCTATGGGCTTGGACGCGACTCTCGGAATGCTCCAGACCGCCCGCGAGCGCGGAACGGCGGTTCCGCTGGTGGCCGGTGAGGCCGGCCGCTTGCCTTTTCCCGACTCATCGTTCGACGCCGTTTCGGATGTCACGGTCGTTCAGCATATTCCGCTTGAATTCCAGCCTCCGGCACTTAGCGAAATGCTGCGCGTGCTAAAACCCGGCGGCCGCCTGATTCTGATCGAAATGATAAAGGGCCGGAGCGAACACGTTTTTTCGCGTGAGCCTCACGACTGGATCCAGAGGTCGGCTTCACGGAGGAATTCTCCTCGATGGTTCGGCCAGGAATATCTTTTTCTGGATCGGCTGTTCGTGATCCTCGCCCAAAAATTGCGGAGCTCGCCCGCGAGCCGCGGCTCTGTCCGCACTCTGCCAGGCAATACGACTGCTGCGCCGCCTTCCTTTGGCCGACGCGCTTACTGGGGCGCTCGCCATCTGATTGCGGTTCTCTCCGGCTGGGCCGATCCGCTCTTCGAAAAAATCTTTCCTTCGCGGTGCGCCACTCACGGCGTCTTCGTTTTCCGCAAATGAGCTCTTCGGATTCCAACCGCAAAGTATCTGGGCTCGTCGGCCTCTTTCCGGAATTATTAGGTGTCGGCGGAGTTCAGGAAGCAAGCCGCCAGATCGCTCATGCGCTGCATGATATTTCGGATCCGCCTGCAATGCCCGTTGAATTCCCTCGGACTCAATGACGCGCCCGGCGCGCATAAATATTCCGTCGCCGATGCCAACATCACGGTTCGCGGCTTCGGTCGAGCGAAATGGCGATTCGTTTCGCAGCCTTGGCCGCCGCCAGAAAAAAACCGCTCGTAGTTCTGGCCGCTCATCCAAATCTGGCTGTCCCCGCGAAATGGATGAAGCGCCTCGCCCCGCGAATGAAAGTCATCGTGCTGGCGCACGGCATTGACGTCTGGGAACCGCTTTCCTCCAGCCGCCACGCTGCCCTGCTCGCGGCGGATTTGGTGTTGGCGCCCAGCTCATGTACCGCGGAAAAACTCGCCGAAGTGCAATCCGTCCCGGCACAGAAAATCCGCAAACTCGCATGGCCTCTCAATATCGACGTCCTGAAAATGGCCGCAGCTCCAGCCAATCTCCCGTTGCCGAAAATTTTTCCGCCAAGCCCTGTAATCCTCACGGTGGGCCGCTGGGCCGCCTCCGAGCGCTACAAGGGCGCCGATGATTTGATCCGCGCCGTAGCGCAACTTCGCGATGCCTTCCCAACGTTGCATTTGGTCGCCGTCGGCCGCGGCGACGATCTTCCGCGCCTAAACAGATCGCCTCCGATTTCAAGGTGTCCGACGCCGTCCATTTCCTCGAAGGCGTCTCGCGCCGAGAACTCGACACGTGCTCTTCCGCGCCGACGTCTTTGCTCTCCCCAGCACTGGCGAAGGTTTCGGCTTCGTCTTTCTCGAAGCCATGGCTTTCGGCAAACCCGTAGTCGGCGCTGCGGCGGGCGGACCCACTGACCTAATCGAAGACGGCGTTAACGGCTTCTTGGTCCCACCTCACGACCCGCAGGCTCTAGTCGAAACCCTTCGCCGGCTATTGCCTGACGAGGCCCTTCGCGCAAAACTCGGCCGAAACGGCCCCAGAAATGACTCAACGGAATATCGCTTCGAAGTCTTCGGGGCCTCCTTCGCCAAAATCCTTGCCGATGCGGACTGAAAGTGTGAAGGTGGGAATGAAACTTCTAACCGGTATGGATTCTGTCGTCTTCGCGTAGTATTGTAGCGGCTCTTCTTCCCGGCCCAGCGGCCCAGCCCGTACACAACAAACGAGACTCGACCGTGAGCGCCGGCACGCCAGACGAAATGCGCGTTTTAAAAGCTGTCCAATCCTACTTTCCGTTTCAAGACCGCGGCGGTCCCGTCGTCAAAGTCCGCGCTCTCGCTCACGGCTGGTAGAACGGGGCCATCAAGTCACGGTGCTCACCGCGGACCTGGGTCTCGCGCGCTACAACGCCCTCGATAGCTCCTTCCAGCCTTGCAAATGGGGCTGGCACGCGCGAGAGAACGGCGTCGAGGCCGTTACCTTTCTACCTTGGCGAACTATCGCGCGCTAACCCTCAACCCGGATGTTTTGGGTTTTTGTGGCGCTTCGCTCAGACGACTTCGATCTGGTACATTCTACGGCCTTTACGATCTCTTCGGCCCGTCCGTCAGTTATTTCTGCCGCCGTCATGGCATCCCCTACGTCATCGAACCGATGGGCATGTACCGCCCGATTGACCGCAGTTTTCAATTGAAGCGCGCCTGGCATCGCCTCGTCGGAGACACTTACTGGAGTCACGCCGCGCAAATCGTGGCCACCTCCGAAATGGAAGAGCAGGAATTACTTGACGACAGCGTGCCGGCCGAAAAGCTGGTCATGCGTTACAACGGGATTGACCCCACCGCTGCGGCCGCTCCCGCACAGCGCGGCGCCTTTCGTGCCGAATGGGGCATCACCGCTGATGAGCCGGTGATCCTTTTCCTCGGACGCTTGATTCCGCGCAAAGGAGCGGATATTTTGATAGCGGCTTTCGCCGAGGCTTGCCCACATTCGGGCCGCCTGGTGATTGCCGGACCGGAAGGCGAGCCAGAATACCGGGAAATCTTGGGGAAGCGTGCCGCCGAATCCGGTGTCTCATCGCGCGTGCTCTTCACGGGTCCGCTTTACGACGAAGCCAAAGCTGCGGTTATGGCCGACGCCGATATTTTCGTGCTGCCTTCACGGTATGAAAATTTCGCAAACGCCGCCGCGGAAGCTATCGCCTGCGGCATCCCCGTCATCATCACGGACGCTTGCGGCATTCGTTCGCTCGTGGATGGTCGCGCCGGCTTGGTCATCGCGCCCGAACGCGAACCGTTGGCGACGGCCATTCGCGCACTCACATCGGACCGCTCGCTTTATCGAAGATTGCAGGAGGGCTGTCCCGCCGTCGTCGCGCAACTCGGCTGGGATCGCCTGGCCGAACGGATGGAGAGCTATTACGCGCGCGTCTTGGGCTCTAAAAATGGCCACAACTGAGCAGCAAACATTTTACGATCAACATCCGTTCGACTGGGTACCGGCCGACGCCTCCCAGGAAATCACCTCGGTCATGTCTCGCCCGCTAGTGGAATTCATCGAGAGTCTCGACCCCGCATCGCTGGTGCTCGATATCGGCTGCGGTCCTGGACGCGTGCTCGGATTTCTCGCGCGGCGCGGCCTGCGCTGCATGGGGCTGGATCGCAGCCGAGTATCTCTCGCGCTCGCCGTGCAACGCTACCGGCGGCCTGGAACCGTGGGCGATAATCTCAACCTACCATTCGCCGACGCTACCGCTGACGTCGTCATTTCCGACGGCGTCATTCATCACACCGAGAATCCTCGCGCGGCTTTCGCGGAAAATTTCCGAATCCTCAAGCCCGGAGGCCGCATGTATCTCGCGGTTTACAAGCCTTCCGGCCGCTACCCGCTGCTCTACAAATTCCCCGGCGGCTGGATTCGCGCCGGCTTGCGCCACGGCTGGTCGAAGCCTTTCGTCGTTTTGTTTTTCCGAGTACCATATTTCCTCGTGCATTGGATTCGTTCGAAGGGCGCGCGCACTTGGGAGGCGTCCCGCAATCTTTTCTACGATTATTTTGTTACGCCGCAGGTCGCGTTCCTGCCCAGGAAGGCCGTTGAAGATTGGTGCGCCGCGCAAGGCGCTCGCATCATGCATTACCAGGAAAATCGCGGGCAGAACGTGCACTCGTTTCTGGTATTGAAAGAGGCCGCGCGCCCGGATGAGCATCGCGGCTCCGCTGCGGTCTCCGAAGTCGCGGCGCTCGCCGAGAGACAAGAAACCGCATGAGCGACGAACACGTCCGAAAATCCGGTCACACTATCGTGCCTGGCGATCAACCAACCGCTTCCGTGTTGCAGGACCCCGCGCGATGGGAGAGCTCCGCGAATTCGCGATCCAGGTTGTCTCGCAGACTTTTTCAGGTGGCTTGGTATTTCGTAAATGCCTTGCTCATCGTCGCCATAGCTGCTTCTCTGTACTCGATCAGCTGGGAATTTTCCACGCGCCGCTACTTGAAAGGTTTCTCGGATGCGATCGTCCCGGCCGCCGCGCCCGGTGATGAAAAGGTCCAAGCCATCCTTAACTGGATGGCGCACGGGCCCGCCCGCTTGCCCTACGGTCCTTCTCCCGCTGCACCCGATCGCGATCCTACCGACACTCTGAATTACGACGCCCTGCTCCAGGTCTGCGGCACCGCCACAAACGCCTTCATCAATCTCACCAGCACCGGAAATCTTTCCGTCCGCCGTTTGCTTCTCGTTGATCCAAATATGCTGACGAAACACGTCGTCGCCGAAGTCCTGGTAGACGGCCGCTGGATCATCGTGGATCCCGCCTACCGGCTGGTTCTGCGCGACGCACAGGGCCATACGCTCACCCGCGAAGATCTCACCGATCCGAAGATCTTCGCCGAGGCCACGCGAAATATTCCGGCCTACGATCCCACCTACACTTTCGACCACGCCATCCATGTCCGCATCGGGCGTATCCATCTCTTGGGTGTTCCATTGCGCAAGATCGCCGACCGCATCTACCCCGGCTGGGACGAATCCACGGCGATGACCCTCCTAGTCGAACGCGAATCGTTTGCCGCCACCGTCACCTCGATCCTCCTAGTCATTTTTCTCTGCCTTCTGCGCATCGCGCTCCGCTGGTTCGGCGAAAGACGTCTCGGCGTCAGCAGAGTGCGCTTCCGCGAACAACTCCTCCGCGCCGGCGACGCCTTCTTGCATTCCGCGAATTCACGCTGAAAGTGGCACCTGAATATCTGGTGGAACTATTTGAACCCGCTGTGTTAATAACACATGACACTTTTTGGGGCTCTCTTATCAAATCCTTGGGAGGCGTGGAAATACGTGAAAAATAAGAAATTATGGATGTGCATTTGCGTGTGCTTGCTGGTTCTCCTAGGCGGCTGTGCTGCGAGCCACTCCTCAAACTCCCCGTCTATGTCGCCAAGCGCTGCCGCGCTGGCACCGGGTCAGTCGGTTCAATTTCAAGCCACGCTGCCCGGCAATCCTAAAACCATGGCCTGGTCTGTCAACGGCGTTGCCGGTGGGAGCGGGACGGTGGGCACCATTGACGCGAGCGGAAATTATACGGCTCCGACTGATACACAAAGCATGGCTGTGACCATCGCCGCTGCCTCCGGCTCCGGGTCTTCTTCCTCCGCTTCCGCGCAGGCGTATGTTGTGGCCCCAGGAGTGGTCGAGCCTACCCAAAATCCGCAGGTCGCGCTCTATACCATCACGCCTCCGGCCGCCGCCAACGTTACGATCCAGTTCGGCCCAACCACCAGCTACGGCCGCTCCACGTGGACGCAGGGATCTCCCTCCAGCGGAGGACCGGTGAATACCTTTGTTGCCGGCATGCTCGCCAGTACCGCTTACCACATGCAAGCCACTTTGCAGTTTGGTCCGGGCGTGTCGTTTACGGACGCCGATCATGTCTTCACCACCGGAACTCTCCCCTCAACCGTACTCCCCAAGCTTACTGCCACAACGACTGCGGGGATAACGCCTCAGAGCGGCGTTGAGCTGTTGGATCTGATAAGCATTCCGGCAACCGCCGAAGCCGGCGTTGCGGTGTCGGACCTAGCCGGCAATGTCTTGTGGATGTACTCGCCTGGCCCTGCGGTTCCTGCTACCGACGTAGCGGCACCGGTCAAATTAATGCCCAACGGCAATTTTTTAATCAATTACGGAGGGCCGCTCGTCGATGGCCAAAATTCGGTCATCCAAGAAGTTGACCTCAGCGGCGCGGTCGTTTGGCAACTGACCGCCGCACAGCTGAATGCGGAACTTGCAGCGGCTACATGTACGGGCTGCAACATCACCGTCGTTGGCACTCATCACGATTTCGCGATTTTGCCCAACGGACATTTGGTTGTGATTGCCGCCACGCAGCAGGTGGTGTCCGGCGTAACCGTTACGGGAGACGTACTGATTGACCTGGATCAGAATCGCAACCCCGTTTGGCTCTGGAATGAATTCGACCATTTGGACATTACCCGCCGCCCTTACATGTATCCGGATTGGACGCACACTAACGCCATAATTTATTCTGCTGACGACGGCAATCTCATCATCTCCATGCGTCACCAGAATTGGCTCGTCAAGATAGATTATGAGAATGGCAACGGGTCCGGAGATATACTCTGGCACCTTGGCTATCAAGGCGACTTCACGTTATTGAATGCCGACGGATCAACCGCCGACCCCACAAGCTGGTTCTTCGCTCAGCATGGCCCCTCTTTCACCACGCCGAACACCACGGGTAAATACGGGCTCACTGTTTTCGACGATGGAGACGACCGCGGTGTCGCCGTAGTCGCTGGTGAAACCTGCGGGTTGACCGGACAGCCGGCCTGTTACACCGACGTTCCGGTCCTGAATATAGACGAGACGGCCATGACCGCAACTCTGGCCTTCGATCCCATGGCGCCGGCCTATTCGTTTTTTGGAGGCAACGCCGAGGTCCTTAAGAACGGCAACCAGGAATATGGCCTGTGCGCCACAACCGCTCTCCCCCAAAATAATGGTGCGGTTCTCGAGATCACGCAGACGACGCCTCCGCAGACCGTTTGGAGTGCGAGTTGCCGGACAATTCGTATATCGCGGAATGCGCATTGCCAGTATGTATCCCGGCGTGCAGTGGTCGCCTCCGCCCGCACGTTCAATGTATCCGAAGAATTGTGGTGGATGGCCGCTGGATTATCGTGGATCCCGCGCCTCGGCTCGCACGGTGCGCAGGAAGGCCGTAATGCCCCGGTAGAGACCGTCGGCGACGCGCTGGCGCTGGCCGCTCTCGAGGAGCAAATTTTCGTCCGCTCGGATTGTTCACGAAGGAAATCTCCGAAAGCACCGCCGGCATGTCGGCGTCGGTCAAGACGATGAAGGGTGCCTGCTTCACGCCCCGGTTCGTTTCGCGCGGCTCACGAGCTGGAGACTCTGCGAGGGCGACTCTGGATATCGACGGCAAGCTGTCTCGACTCCCCAATCATCTCGTCGCGTGTGATTTTTTCAATCAGTTCCGGAAGATCGTGGAAGGAAGTTGCGCGAGCGCGTTTTCGCGCGCCGCTAGTGCCGTGGATTCCTGCGGAGCTGTTAGGCTCAAAGAGTACATTTCGACGCCGCGCGCCTCGCCGCTGCGACTGGAATTCGCGTGAATTGAGATGAACAGATCTGCGTCGGCGCGGTTGGCGATCGCCGTGCGCTTTTCCAGCCCGACGTATCTGTCGTCCTTGCGTGTATAGATCACTTCCGCACCCGGAAGGCCGCTGAATCAGTTGGCCCAGCCGGAGCGCCACATCGAGGCAAAGGTTCTTCTCCAGCAGACCATGCGGTCCGATCGTGCCGGTGTCGTATCCGCCGTGGCCGGGATCAATCGCGATGCGGTTGATTTTCAGCCCCAATTCTCGTGTCAGGGAGGGTTGACTGTCGTGGCTGGCGCTTCGCAGCGGCGGTGCGTTAGTCACGCTGTTCCGAAGGGTGTGTGATTTCAAGGCGCGCGGCAGGGCTAGTACCGCCAAAAGCAGAACGACAACGAGCGCCCCGCCCAAAGAATCCAGTTACCCAAGCGAAGCTCCGCGCGTGGGCTGTACGAAAGCTGTGGCGTCGCAGGAACGCGCGACGACTCCACATGATGGGCGCCGGCATCCGGCGATGATGGCACGGGCACGAGCGTCGGACAAGCGGCAGCCACAACGTCCAACTTGCGATCCGCCTTCGCGACGATCTCTGCCGACACTGTGCGGCGCCCTTGAGCGTGTGCTTCCAGCAAAGCCTGATAGCAGATCTTGTTGATGATCCTCGGAATGCCCTGGCTTCGTTCAGCGACCAGAGCCAAGGCCTCAGGCTCGAATAACGATTCGCCACAATGGCCCGCCACTTTCAGCCGGTGCTTGATGTAACCGGCCGTTTCCTCTGGCGACAGGGCTTCCAAATGCTGCACCACCGCAATGCGCTGCAGCAATTGCGCCTGGCGCTTCTGTCCCAATTTCTCCGCGAGTTGCGGTTGCCCGGCCAGAATGATTTGCAGCAGCTTGGTGTGCGACGTCTCGAAGTTCGAAAGCGGACGGATGGTTCGAGCACCGAGTCGTCGAGGTCTTGTGCCTCATCCACGATCAGGACAAATCGCTTGCCGGCCAGCATTTCGGCAAACAACATTTCATTTAGCTTGGTGTGCATGGCTCGGTCCCATGCCCGTGGATTCGACGCCGAGCTCGTCAGAAGGTATTGAAAGAATTCGCGGGAGTTGCACTGCGTCTGGAACAGGAACGCGGCCCGCGCCGTATCGCGTAGTCCCTCGAGCACCTGATAGAGGAGCGTCGTCTTGCCCATGCCGGGCTCCGCAATCAGCGCCAAAAATCCGCGTCCCCTTGGATTCCCTCTGTGAGCGAGTCGAGCGCCTCACAATGTGTCCCGCTCGGATACAGAAACGCCGGGTCGGGCGTGACGCCAAACGGCTGCTGGTGCAAGTGAAAGAAATCGAGAAACATGGCAGGCCTCCTCATCCGGGCAGGTGGGCGGATTACCTGACTAGCTCCCATCGTGGTCATTCCGGCGCGAGCAAGCCTGTTAGAACGACTGCGTCCGGAAATGGCGATTCGGTTGGCTGGGCAGCAAGCAACTTCGCCGGACAGAGGATTTTGCTATAGCCGGCTTGTCACGCAAGAGTCGCCTCACACGCCTGGGTCTCGACCTTCAGCGCTTGCCTCGGAAGCAGCATATAGATATATGGATTGGGAGCAACGGACCCGCAGGCCAACGAGTTCTGTAACCCACTCGTGGGCGGATAATTCGAATGCGGCCGCACAAGGGATCGAAGTGACAAAGCAAAAACTCAGCGCAGGACTATTGATGTTCAGGCGATGCGACGGGCAACTGCAGGTCTTGCTAGCTCATCCAGGTGGACCTTTCTGGAAAAAGAAGGACGAAGGGGCTTGGTCGATTCCCAAGGGTGAATACGACGAAGGGGAGCATCCGCTCGATGCCGCGAAGAGGGGAATTCGAAGAGGAAACGGGAATCAAGCCGCACGGAGAATTCATAGCGCTCGATCAGATCAAGCAACCGACGGCGAAGTTAGTTATTTTGGAGAATAGAAGGTGGATTGCTCACCCAGGAGATACGAAGCAATACGTTTTCGATGGAGTGGCCTCCGCGCTGGGCTCTTGCAGGAATTTCCGGAAGTCGATCGCGCCGATTGGTTTACCTTGAACGATGCCCGTAAGCGCATCGTGAAGGGCAATTGGATTCTTGGATCGGCTTGCGGCTCGTCTCCGTTGAACTTCCATACGCCAACGACTTCTTTGTCATGTCTATCTTCGATCGCTACGAATTCGCGGTTTTTCTCACCTCTGCCGTCGTGGCTGGGGCGCCTGCATGAGTAGCGCAATTGCATCGCGTCGAGATCGCGCCCACGTTGGCCGCGGGCTCGCCGCTTTTCGATATATACTCGTTGCTCCCAGCCTTATCCATCATATTTTTGGCCAGTTGGATGTTCTGTCAATGAGTGAAACCGGAGGGTTGGACTGACTCGATGTGTGGAATTTGCGGTGCCATCGGATTTGACTCCAAAGAAACCGGCGAGGCCGTGGTCCGACGCATGCTCGCCGCGATCGTTCATCGCGGCCCCGACGAAGAAGGAATTCTTGTCGCTCCACCCGTCGTAGCTGGTACCCGCCGCCTCAGCATCATTGATCTGCCTGGCGGCTCGCAGCCTGTCTGGAACGAAACCGGCACGCTCGCCGTCGTCTACAACGGCGAAATCTATAATTTCCGTGAACTGCGCCAGCAGCTCGAAGCTTCCGGACACAAATTCCGCACGCGCTCGGATACTGAAGTAGTCGTCCACGCCTACGAGCAGTGGGGCGAAGAATGTGCCGCGAAATTTCACGGCATGTTTGCTTTCGCCGTGATCGAATTACCCCAGGGACGCACGGGTCGCGCTGCGTCCGTCTTTCTCGCGCGCGATCCTCTGGGCATTAAGCCGCTCTATTACACGCGAACGAGCGAAGCGTTCCTATTTGCATCCGAAGTGCGCGCTCTGCTCGCCAGCCGCTGCGTTCCTCCGCAGCTTTCCGCGGAAGCCGTGCCGTCCTACCTGCTGTTCGGGTCGGTCTGCGAGCCCGCCACCATGGTGCGAGGCGTCCTTTCGCTTCCGCCCGGCCACTCGCTGAAAATCCGCGCGGATGAACCGCTGCGTTCGCCTGAGCCGAGACTCTATTGGGATTTCGCCAAGCACTTTGCCGAGACGACCGGCGCGAAGCGCAAACCGGCCGCGCCAGATTCCGCCAGCGCTGCCTCCGCGGTTCGCTCACTTCTCGAAGATTCCATCCGCGGTCATTTGATCGCCGACGTTCCCATCGGCGTCTTTCTCAGCAGCGGCTTGGACTCCACCGTAATCGCCGCGCTCGCCAGCCAGGTGCAGAAAGGCGTTCACACATTCACCGTCGCCTTCCCCGATTCCGAATTCAGCGAATCCGAAATCGCGCGCAACACCGCCCAGCGCCTCGGCACCGAACACAGCGAGCTAACTCTCTCCAGCGCCGAAATGGTCGCGCGCCTCGATGAAGCAGTCGCGTCCTTCGATCAGCCCAGCATGGACGGCATCAACACGTATTTCGTCTCCTGGGCCGCGCGCCAGGCCGGTCTGAAAGTCGCGCTCGCCGGTCTCGGCAGCGACGAACTCTTCGGCGGCTACACTTCTTTTCGCGCCACGTCGCAGGTCGCGCGCATCGCCGCCATGGCGCGCGTCGTTCCCGCGCCGCTCCGCGAACTCGCCACCTCCATCTTTAAGCGCACGAAAACGTATCGCGGCACTCCGGACGTCTTTCGCAAAGCCCTCGCCGCCTGGCTCGATCCGAAATTGTTTCCCTCGCCATATTTTTACACCCGCGCGCTTTTCACTCCGCGCACCGTCGCGGGTCGCCTGGGCGACGACACCTCCGCATGGCACGCCCTGCCCTGGATGCAATGGCTCGCGGACGCCGCGCGCGAAGCCCAGCCGATGGATCCCTTCACGCGAATTTCCTGGCTCGAATTGCGCTCGTATCTCGCGAACACGCTGCTGCGCGATACCGACGCGATGAGCATGCGCCATTCGCTCGAAGTCCGCGTCCCATTCCTGGATGTGCCGCTCGTCGAATACGTTCTCGGCGTTCCGGAATCGCTGAAGCGAAATCCCACCAGGCCAAAATCCTTGCTGATTGACGCGATGAAGGACTTGCTGCCGGAAGAAGTGATCTCACAAAATAAGCGCACATTCACTTTTCCGTGGGAAATGTGGCTGCGTGGCAAGTTGGGCGAACGAGTAGCGGTAGGCTTAGGCGATTGGTCGCCCGCCCTGCAAGAGCGTTTCGATGGCCGGTTCGCGCTGGCCGTCTGGCGCGACTTCCTCCGCGGCCGCACGACTTGGTCGCGTCCCTGGAGCCTCTACGTTCTGAACGAATGGGCCAAACGCAACCTAAGCGTGCCGGAATCAGCAGCCGAGCCCAATCACAAAACCGCCGCCGCGCACGTCGCCTGACGATTTACGTAGCGTCACCGTTTTTTTTCGCAGCGCGCTTCTCCTGTTTTCTGCGCCCCGGCAGAAAACCGACTGGCTTCTCGTCGCGAACCTCACCGGGTTGCCTTGTATACGCGCACGTAATCCACGAGCATCGTCTGCGGAAATGTAGTAGCCGCGTCGGGAGGCCCCGGCCAATCGCCGCCGACGGCAACATTCAAGATGATAAAGAACGGATGATCGAAAACCCATTTCATCCCGGCTGGTAGGCGGGCGGGGGTGAACGTCGCGTACAGCTCTTGATCCACAAAGAAGCGCACGGTCTTTGGTTCCCATTCCACCGCGAAAACGTGAAAATCGTCAGCGAAGTGCACGCCGCCCGGAAGCTTGTATTCCGACGTATAGTCGCGATCGCCTGAGTACCCGGGCCCGTGCAACGAGCCGTGCACCATTGATGGCTCTTTGCCGATGTTCTCCATGATGTCAACCTCGCCGCTGCCCGGCCAGCCGATCGTCCCGATATCGTTTCCCAGCAGCCAGAACGCGGGCCACAGGCCGCGCCCGCGAGGAATCTTGATGCGCGCTTCGAACCGTCCGTAGGCCTGTTCAAAAAGCCCTTGCGTCGTGATTCGCGCTGACGTGTAGTCACGCGTCACATGATCGGGCCCGATGAAATTTTCCTTCAGCGCTTGAATCACCAGATTGCCGTCGCGGATGAACGAATTCTCCGGCCGGTTCGTGTAGTATTCCAGCTCATGATTGCCCCAGCCGTTCCCGCCAACCTCGAATTTCCATTTCGCCGGGTCAGGCCGTGAGCCCTCGGGACCATTGAACTCATCGCTCCAAACCAAAGTCCACGGGGATTTTTCGTCTTGCGGAAACGCATCTCTCGCCGTAGCTCTGGACGCGCCAAGCATTGCAAGCAACAAAGTAAAGGCCAGCGCAAAACGCGCAGGATTCGAGCTAGTTAGCGTCATGTTCCTCTGAGACCGGGCGAAACTATACAAGCTCCCTCGGTCAACGCCGCCGAGTACGGGCCTGACAATTCTACGGCAATCGTTTGCGCGGTGCGCAAGCATCGGTCACCCGCCGGAGGATGGCCGGAAACTGGATTCGTGTTGCGATTAGAAAGTGGCGCGGCTTTTGTTTTCATGGGGTTGCGGCGGGTTTTGAATGCGGTCTTGTTGCGGTTAGAAACGGGCAAAATGCGGTGGGCGGAAGCGCGGCACGGCGCTGGCGACAGTTTTCCCTGGTTGTGGGATTGGCGCGCCCTCCGAAGCACGAGTGCGTAGGAGGGACTGCCTTGAGCGCTTGCCCGTCGCCGGTGTGGCGGTCCGCATATTGCGTCCTCGGTGGGGCTGAAAGATTGCCCCGATTTACTTTATCACATTTTGCGTGTATTTACTATAGATAACTCTATTGAGAGGATAACCTACGGAAACGGCGGGACGGAGCTCGCGTGTATTTGCGCGCGCAAGCGCAGGAGAAAAATTCAAAAGCGCAAACCTTCTCACGGGATAATTAGAACGGACGTGGTAATTAAACCTATGTCCAACACATACGGCATTTCCGAGCAAGTCGAAAAGGAGATCCGAGGGCGAGACAAGGCCTGCGTGTATTGCCATATCTCGGTGAAGCGCACCTCGCGCGCAAGGGGCGCCCCCATAGAGCATTTCAATAATGACGGGCCATTCGCGGAAAAATATAACGTGGCTATTTGCTGTCGTGGTTGTAATTCCAGCAAAGGAACTAAGACGCTTTTGGCTTGGTTCGAGACGCCTTACTGCAAAAAAAAGAAAATAGACGCAAAATCGGTTGCACGACCCGTTAAACGATATCTCCGATACGTCATTCAGGCGAAGAGGTAAGGCACACAGCCTTTGCCGGCCGCATAGGAGGATGCGGCACCCGGCGGCTAGCTGTGGCCCTGCTCTGCCCCGTGGTCAATTTGGGGGCTTTCTATTTAGCGAGTCGCTGTAGGTACGTTGTCGCACGTTCAGCCAATTTTTCTGCGCGCACCTTAAGGAATTCCTCGAAGTTCTCAACATTGAGAAGGTTGCCACTAGGGACGGCCTGCTCCTCTAGTCTGTCCGGTTTGACACTGTGTTCTTGCAAATACTGTCGGGGGACCTTTGCACTGAACGATCTGTTTGCCTTCTCGTTCAACACGGCTATGTTCGCTATAGAGTCTACCAAGGTGCCGTCAAAGGCGTCTTTGACGACCTTCCTTGGGAAGATGTGGTGCCACTCTGGCTTGAACCCGTCATTGATTTCATTGTCTTCCTTGTCGAAGCCGATTCGGACGTCCTGATTAATCCAATCTTTCGCGCCACTGTTGAAGACCGTCAAATAGAGAATGAGTCGGAGGAACTTGTCGGGCGTAGACCCCGCGGAAGTCGTCGGGCCGTAAATACGCGAGGCGCCGATAGAAGCGCGGTTAGATCGTTAATGGTCTCAGCGAAAGATTTCTTCGCTCTGATCTGTTTTGTATCGCGATCAAGAACGGTAGTCGCTGAGCCGCTGTACCTACCATCCCTCGTCGCGATTAGGAGCCAGTCGAATGCTTTACCAAAGTTGAACTCCTGCGGGAAAGAAGCTCTCATCACAAATACTGGTATGAGCGCATTTAATGACGGCAAAAGATCGCTCGAAACGACCCCATATTCCATGAGATTCTTGATGACTGAGGAGATTGACTCCTTCGTTTTCCGCCAATACTCGTCAAAATCATCTGAGGGCTCCCAGAATGATTGTGGAACATCCTTCAGTCTTGCACTACCATGCCCGATGATGGCGAGGGTTCTGACTACCACGCCTGGATCGAACTCAAAACCTTTAAGCTCAAGATCCTTGAGAAACGGGTCGAACTTCTGCCTTATCCAGCCTTGTTGCTTAGCGGCGACGAGGGCAACCACAATGTCGCTTTCCCGGATTTTCGTTCCGGCTGTGTTCAGTCTGGCAAAAATCTCGGCAACATCCTCCAGTTCGTGATCGACAATAATCTCGTATAGTTGGGACGTCTCGATTCTCTTGATAGACTGAAGTTTTTCGTGAATCTCCGCAAAGCGTTTGGCGCTGCCGAGTTTTTCGGCCGCTTCGGCCGCGAGTCAGAGAGGTTGGCCGAGTGGAGAACACGCCGGACAGACAGCCACTCGTTGGATTTCCTGCGACAGGGTTCATGAGCCCAAATTCCAGGTCTTCCTTGTCCTTCGCGATGTTAGCAAGAACATCATACTTGTCGAATATCTGTTCCATTGCGCGGGGTCCGACCACCAGTATGGCTTCTTCCAAAGAGCAGAGCGAGGGGGGTTACGCGCTGCTGACCATCGACTATCCACAACTTGGGGCCTTGATTTCCGAATGCGGTTCGGGGGGATTCATAGGCGGACTCCCAAAGAAGAAGCGAGCCGACAGGATAGCCGCGCCACAAAGAATCCACTAAGTCGACAACTTTGGAGGCTCGCCAGACGTATTTCCGCTGAAACTCTGGGACGTTTAGGGTGCCCAAAGTAGCGTCGTCAATATGTCGGACGATGTCCGCGATCTGTAGCCTTTGGTCCTTCATGCTTTCTCCGATGGCCGCGAACTATAGCCGTAGTTGCCTTGGATAGCAATAGCGGCGTTAGATAGCCTGGCGTGGTCCACTCGGGTCTACGGAGGTGCCACGTGGCCTACAAGCCCGGCAATACTGTCCCCGAGTCTGGAATATATAAGGTGACGCACGACCCTAGGCACGCGGGCACCCATCAGGTAACTTGCGTGGAAGGCGTCAGGCTCCCTCCCTGTGACGGGCGTGATGATCGTAAGGTCGGGGTCGCGAAAGCCGCGATTCATGTGAACGACCAGCGTTCGTTGCAGACTTAAAAACTAGTCACACGGCTCCGCAATCTGCGGCGCGGCTCAATGGATTTCCTAGGAATTTACCTGCGCTGAGGCAAGCCATTCATTGATGAGTCGATAAGACAGCGAGCCTTCGTCACGCAACGGGGAAAATCGTATCGGTCATCGTAATCCGCTCCCAGTTGTGCGCATTTGTCTTCAAATCTCCGTACTACCTCACGTCTTTGACTCGCCGAAAGTGGCGGAACCAGACCCCGATTCTCGGATCGGGCTCGCGGATATAGTTGTAGTCCCCATCTACCGTCGCCAGAGCAAATGGGAAATGATGGACCATAATCAGAACGATGTCGCGCTCGGTCATTTCATGCGCAAATGCCCAGTAGTCCCTTTGGTGCTCTGGCAGCGTACCCTGCCGCATTTCACGGAGATCGCCTACTCCAGCGGAATGATGGAAGTCGAGTCCGATAAAACCAGCGGCGAGACTCTCCACAGAGTGTTTTAGCGCTTCACCCGGCTCATTAGGATGGAGCTGCATGCGCCAGTATGTCATTCGTGCCTCTCAGTCGTTCTATCCTCAGCGGGCGGCTCGCCCATTTGACCGATCCGCTTCCCGTTTGCGTATCGTTCCTCTTAACGCATTTCAGAGACGGATGATAACACCGCGTTATTTCACGGTGAAGTTGATTGGTTTTGAGTTTGGTGATGTGCGGTGCCGCACTCCCGTCGCAGGGCGAGGGTGCGGTCTCATACAGGCTCCTCAGCCTCTAGACCCCGCATACT
>CAWHGI010000005.1:0-26806 GCA_963828865.1 uncultured Acidobacteriota bacterium
GAATTCAGCGGAAGCTCGCGCAAAGCGAACTGTATCTTCGCGCCCGCAAGCGCTGGCTTCCTATGATGGGGCTCGCTCACGCGGAAAATATTTGGCGGGCGGGCAAATGAGTTCGCGGCTGAATACAACGATTGGCATCAGCGGGTTTTCGAGGCGGGGCCCGAGGATCATGACGAAGAGCAGTCCCTGGTACAAGCTGGTGAACGAATATTTGCCGGCCGCTCGGGGAAACGCGTGCTGGAAGTGGCCTGCGGCCGCGGCGGTTTTTCCAGGCTTCTGGCTTCCCGCGGCGCGCGCATGTTTGGGTCCGATTTTTCCAGCATGGCGCTGCGGATCGCTCACCAAAAAAGCGGGGGCGGCGAGACGCAGACGGGAAATTGCCTGGCGCTGGCGCAAGCCGACGCGCAAAATCTGCCGTACGCCGACGATTCTTTTGACATGGTCGTTTCTTGCGAGACGATCGAGCACCTGCCCGACCCTCCGGCGGCACTTCGCGAAATGGCTCGCGTCACGCGCTCCGGCGGCGCGCTCTTTCTGACGACGCCTAATTATTTCAATCTTATGGGAATTTATTATCTGTACGCGCGTGCGCGAAATCGCGCGCGACGCCCGGAGCGGATCAGCCCTTTGACCGCGTGTTTCTATTTCCGCGGATACGCGCCATGCTGCGTGGCGCCGGGTGGAACATCGTTCGTTCTGACGGCACCGTCCACCAATTCCCGATCCGTCCCGGCACAATCCCGTGGCTGTTCCGTCTTTGGAATCGAACCGCCGGGTACGCCGGTTGCTGAGCCCTTTCGCCTTCCACTACTTTGTTATGGCTAGAAATGCCAAGGCAAACTAGGTGAAAATTTTGATTGCGATAGGTGTTCTGCGGCAGCGGGAAGCAGGCGCGGCGGGCGTCGTGTTCAACCACGCGCGCGAACTGGAAAAGCGGGGGCACAGCGTGGATTGCTGGTTTCTTGACGATGTGCTGCCGAATGCAAACGGATCGGGCAGGTTTGAGGCGCTCGTCTTCGCGCATCGCGTGGCAAAACGAATTTTGAAGGATAAGCAACAATTCGATGTCGTCAACCTTCATGCACCCTGGGGCTGTGTCTACGGTTTGTGGCGCAAATTCCTGCGCCCCGCGGGCGCGCCGCCCTACGTTTTCACCATGCAAGGCTCGGAAGAGCGAGGGGTCTATATGATGTCCCGCGAGCAGCGGCTGGGCCGCGCGCAAAATTTCGCGCGGAAGAATCGCGCGTGGCATCGGCTCTACCATCAAAGGATGTACGATCATTCGATACGCACGGCGGATTACGGCGCCGTCGCCAACCGCGAGGCTTGGGCCATGGCTCAAATCACCCATGGCCGGGCTCCCGGATGCGTCTGGTACGTCCCGAACGGCACGGAAGAAAGCTTCTTCGTGCAGCGGGACTACAGCAGGCAAGGGCCGCCTCGTTTGCTGTTCGTTGGCAGCTGGATTGACCGCAAGGGGATCCGCTATCTCGCCGAAGCCCTCGGGTTATTGTGCCGTGCGCTGCCTGACGTGACTCTCTCGGTCGCGGGATGCATGGCTCCGGAAGAAACCGTCAAAAACTATTTTGCTGCGGAAATTCGCGACCGCGTACGCGTGATTCCTTTGGTCAAACGCGCGGACATGCCGGCGCATTACGCCGCGCACGATATATTTGTATTCCCGTCGCTAGTCGAGGGCATGCCTCTGACGCTTCTGGAAGCCATGGCCACAGGCATGGCAGTGGTAACGAGCGAAGCGCCGGGCATGGTTGAGGTCGTCGACAACGAATTCAACGGATTGCTGGTGCAACCGGCCGACGCTGTGGGCCTCTCCGCGGCGATCGAGCGGCTCTGCCGCTCGGCGGATCTGCGCCGGCAATTCGGCCAAGAGGCGCAACAAACCGCCCGGCGATATACCTGGGCGATCGTCGCGCAAAAACTGGAAAAGGTTCTACAGCTTGCGGCGCATCAGGGGAAAGTGAATTGAAGCATGCGGAGATCCTGCAGATATGATTTCGCTCGGAATTAATTACTCGCAGATGCACGATTCCTCGGCGTGCATCGCGCGCGATGGCGAAGTGCTCTTCGCGGTGGCCGAAGAGCGCCTCAGCCGCGTCAAGCACGACGCTCGTTTCCCGGTGCTTTCTATCCGCGCTTGCCTCGATTTCGCCGGAGTGCGCGCAGAGCAGGTGGATTTCCTGTGCCAGGGATGGTCGCGTCCGCGCGCTGGATTTCTCCATGATCTGAATTGTTATGTGACGCACAAGCAGCCGGTGGATTCTCGCGCGCTGCTCAATTCCACGCGCCATTTCGCCAGCATGTGGCACCAACGCGGCGGCGAAAATCGTTTCCGCCAAATGTTTCCCGGCGCGAAGACGCGCTTTCGTTTCGTGGACCATCATCTCGCCCATGCCATCAGCGCTTATGCTTTTTCGGGCTTCGATGATTCTGCCGTCCTGGTCCTCGATGGACGTGGCGCTTGGGAAGCCACTTCGCTCTGGCGCGGACGCAGTGGCCGCCTCGAACATGTCTGGACGATTCCTTGGCCCAATTCGCTCGGCCTTTTCTACGCGCAATTCACGCATTATCTCGGCTTCACTCCGTACAGCGATGAATGGAAAGTCATGGGCCTCGCGCCGTACGGCGAACCGGGAATCAATCTGCGCGATTTCATCGTCCCGGACGACAATCCTTATCGCGTGGACACGCATCGCTTGCTGGGCAAGGATTCCGCGCCGATTGCCGGCATCGAAGCTCGCCTTGGCGCCGGCCGCGTTCCGGAATCCGATATTGACGCGCGCCACAAGAACATGGCCTTTGCGGTGCAAGACATGTGCGAGCAGGCCATGATGACGCTCGCGCGCGCAGCCGTTGCGCAGACCGGTTGCCGCAATCTTTGCCTCGCCGGTGGAGTCGCGCTCAACTCCAAAGCGAATGGCAAAATTCTCTCGTCGGGCGTGGTGGATCACATTTTCGTTCAGCCTGCCGCGAGCGACGACGGCGTTTGCCTGGGCGCGGCGCTCGCTCCCATGCTTGATGACAACGGAAAACTTCCCTCGCGCAAAATGCGCCACGCCTATCTCGGCACCGAATCGTCCGACGCCGAAATCGCAAAGTCGCTCGAAACCTACAAAATTCGCGCCACGCGCGCCGCCGATCCCGCCGCAGCGGCCGCCGAAATGCTGGCGAACGGAAAAATTCTCGGCTGGTTTCAGGGGCGCATGGAATTCGGTCCGCGCGCACTCGGCAGCCGCTCGATTCTCGCGGACCCGCGCGATCCCGAAATGAATGCGAAAGTGAACAACGCCGTGAAATTCCGCGAGTGGTGGCGCCCTTTCGCTCCCTCGATGCTTTCGGAGGTCGCCTCCGAATACCTCGAATCCGCTACCGATTCACCCTTCATGGTGCTTACCGCGCAAGTGCGCCCGGAAAAACGCGGCGTGATTCCGTCCGTCACTCACGTGGACGGCAGCGCGCGCCCGCAAACCGTCGAGCGCGACGTCAGCCCGCTGTACTGGCGTCTCATATATGAATTCGGCCAACGCACCGGCGTTCCCGTAGTAATGAACACCTCGTTCAATCTGCGTGGCGAGCCCATCGTTTGCTCTCCGACGGACGCGATTCGCACTTTCTTCAGCTCCGGAATGGACGCGCTGGTGATCGGCAATTTCGTGGTGAAAAAATAAAATGCCTCGCGCGCGCCAATGGATGGGCGAATTGCTGCTGCACGCGCCGCAGCCGCTGCGCTCGCTTCGCAATCTTCCATTGCTCGGCGGGTGGATTCATCGCGTCAGCCATCGTGTACTGCCGCTCGAAGAGAAAGTTTGGGCCCGCGTCGAGGCCGGCCCCGCGCAAGGCCTCTGGCTCGAACTCAATCCCCGCACCGGGCAAAATTATCTGCGCGGCGACGCGGAGCTCATCGTCCAGAACATCCTCGCGGAACGCCTCCGCCCGGGAATGGTTTTCTACGACCTCGGAGCGAATATCGGGCTCTTTACGTTGCTAGCGTCGCGCCTCGTCGGTGATTCCGGCAAAGTCTTCAGCTTCGAGCCCGATCCCGAAAATGCCGCGCGCCTCCGCCGCAATATTGAGCACAACGGGTTCACCAACGTCAGCGTGATCGAGAAAGGCATTTGGTCCGAGAGTACAAAACTGAATTTCCTGAAATCCGGCGCGGATTCGCCCGACCACGGCATCGGAAAATTCTCCGCGACGGAAAATGGCGCGGGCGGCACCCTCACAGAATGCGTCTCGCTCGACGATTTCACCCGCGAAGAATCCGCGACGCCGCCCGATGCGCTCAAGTGCGACGTCGAGGGCGCGGAAGTCGAAGCCCTGCGCGGCGGCGCGCAGCTTTTCGAGTCGCGACACCCGTGGATCGTGTGCGAAATGCATTCAGACGCGAATCGCCACGCCGCAACAGATTTGCTCGCCAGTTTTGGCTATACAGTCGTCGCCCTGGACAGTGATCACGTGCTGGCCACCGCGTCCGCAAATGTGGGCGCCAACGCCCGCGCCGTCAAGTCTCCGCGATGAGATCGCCCGAAAGGACCTAGGATGAAAACAATCCCCGAGTGGCCGGAAGCCCAGCGCTTGGAGAAAAACCTGTGGGATGGCGTCGTGCTCGATGAGCACTACACGCTGACAGTTCTTACCGCCAACGCGGCGAAAGCCGTCAAACTCAGAAATTGCGTCGCGCGCCTGCCGGGATCGGCCCTGGAAGTCGGCATCGGCCCTTTTGGCCTCGGCCTCATTGCCTTTCTTCCAGAAATTTCTCGACGCTACGGCATCGATCCGCTCCCGCTCGTATCTCTCGATCTTCCCGCTGATGCGCCGAAAAAATCGAGCGCGGAGTTGCGGCGTTACATGGCCCAGCTGCGGGCGCCGGTTGGCTACATTCAAAGCTTCGGCGAAGATATGCCTATCGCCAGTGACAGTCTCGATCTGGTCCTTTGCTGCAACGCGCTGGACCACGCTTCCGATCCGGTCGCCGTCTTGCGCGAAATCCGCCGTGTCCTGAAGCCGGGCGGCCTGTTTTTCTTCGAAGTAGACACTATTTCGATCCTCGGCCTCGCCAAGTGGCATAGCTTTACAAAGTACAAGCATAAGGATGAAATTCTCGTGAAGGCTCATCCCTACCGAATGTACGAAGCGGACGTTGCCGGCAAACTTGAATCCTGCGGCTTTCAGATCCGCAAAGTCTACGGCCACAGTTTCGCGAGCAATTTGATCGGCCACGCTCGCGACTCCACTTTTCTGGGAACCAAGTGAATTCTGTGGTCGCACTTTTGGGCCGGCCAGACACTCCCACGGACGGCGTCGCCGATCACTGCGCCTTTCTCGGCCGCGCGCTTGCTCGTCGCGGCGTGGATTTCACAATCGTGCGCGCTCCGGCCACGGAAGAATCATGGTTCCGCGCGCTCTGGCAGCTTTGGCAAATGAGCGGCGCGTGGCGCGGAAAATGGATGTTGTTGCAATACACCGCGCTCGGTTGGTCGCGCCGCGGCTTTCCTTTCGCCGCCGTCGCCGCAATTCTGCTCATGCGCCTGCGGGGAGTTCGTTGCGGCGTCGTGTTCCACGAGCCATTCCGTCAAGGCGATCGCAACGTCGTGTGGAAAGACGCAATTCGCGGAGCCTGCCAGGACTGGATCATCCGGGCGCTTCACCGTTTCGCGCGGATCAGCATCTTCACCTTGCCACTAGCGAAAATCCCGTGGCTCGCTCCGCAAGATCACAGGGCCGTCGCAATTCCGATCGCGGCGAACGTTCCAGAAGAGCCGCCGAGCGCAGATTCCGCACAGCCTCCCGGCAAGAACTCGAACCTCAAAACCGTCGCGGTATTCTGTTACACACCCGGTCCAAACGCCGTGCACGAAGTCGCGGACACCGTGCAAGCAATCCGCACCGCTCGCAGCGAGGGTATTGCCGTGCGCCTCGTCGCCGTCGGTCGCAGCACAGCAGAAATGCGCGCAGAGATCGAAAGTGGCCTCGCCGGAAGCGGCGCCGAAATCGCAATTCTCGGAATGGTTCCGGCCGAAGAAATCACCGCGCACCTCTCCGCCGCCGACGTGCAACTCTTCGTCTGCGGCCCGGTCTCCCAGCGGCGCAGCACCGCGCTCGCCGGCATTGCCTGCGGCTTGCCTATCGTCGGCTATCAGGGTCTCGTCGAAGGCACACCGATCGCCGAAGCGGGCCTGTATCTTGTCCCCTATCGTGATTCAGCCGCTCTGAGCGCCGCGCTTACCAAAGTCTTACAAGATGATGAGTTAGCGGTTCAACTCCGACACAGAAGCCGTGTGGCGCACGCAAAATATTTTTCGTGGGATGCCGTAGCCGCCCATTATCTCAGCGCTCTGCGGATTGAAGTTCCCGCAACCAGCGCCGCGCCGACCGGTTCCCGAGAAAACTAAAATGAAGAGTACCGCTACGAACTTGAAACTTCTGATTTACACCGAATACTTTTTTCCGGTGATAGGCGGCGTGCAAACGTCTGTCGCGCTTCTCGCCCGCGGGCTCGCCGAGCGCGCCGCCGCTGATCCTTCCAGCGGTCAACAAATCGAAGTCACCCTGGTGACCCGCACCTCTGCAGACGGCACGGATGACGCTACATTACCGTATCGAATCGTCCGCCGGCCCAGTCTCCCGCAGCTGGCGCATCTGGTGAGTGAGGCTAACGTAATCCACATCGCCGGCCCATGCTTGATGCCGCTCATCCTCGTCTGGCTCCTCGGAAAACCGGCCGCCGTCGAGCATCACGGCTATCAGGCCTCGTGCCCCAATGGCTTGTTGCTCATTGAACGTGACCGCTCTCTCTGCCCCGGACATTTCATGGCTGGCCGATACGGAAAATGCATCGCCTGCAATTCCGGCGCTCTCGGCTGGTTGAAAAGCCTTCGCCTGCTGCTCATGACCTTCCCGCGGCGCTGGCTGTGCCGACGAGTTTCCAGCAACGTAACCATAACCACTCACGTGGCTACTCGCCTCGATTTACCGCGCGCCAGAACGATCTACTACGGAATCGAAACTCTGGAACCTCGCTCGTCACAAACTCCCGCGGGTCCCCCGCAAAAACTCCGGCTCGCCTTTCTCGGCAGGCTCGTCCCCGAAAAGGGCGTCCCCGTCTTGCTGCGAGCCGCTCAACGTTTGAAGAAAGACGGGTGCAACTTTGACCTCACCGTGATCGGTGACGGCCCCGAACGAAGCAACCTCGAATCCTTGACCGAAAGTCTAAACCTGAGCAATTGCGTAACGTTCGCAGGTGAACTCCGGCGCCAAGAAGTGGATCGCCTCCTGCGCTCGATTGACGTTGTCGTCATGCCCTCCTTGTGGGAGGAAACCGCGGGCTTGGCTGCCATGGAGCAGATGATGACCGGCGGCGTTGTCGTCGCATCCGAAATCGGCGGCTTGGCCGAAGTGGTGGATGGCGCCGGACGCAAGTTTTCTCCGGGGAACTCCGAAGAGCTATGCTCGAAACTCTTGAGCATCGCCAATAAACCCAGCGACCTGGTGCAACTCGGCTCCCTGGCTCGCGCGCGAGCGCTAAGTCAATTCACCGTGCAACGATTCATTACAGAACACGCCGCTCTCTACCGGGCTCTCCTCAACGACAAACGCTGACTCAGCTAAGTCATCCCCAACACACACGCGCTTCTCGATCGCGAAAGCGATATCGGCCGAGCCCCATGACGGCAATTTTGCGTTTGTGCCGCCTCGCAACGTGTAGCAAACTGGACGGCTGAGGCGGTGGCCGTTTCGCCTCGCAGCACGTGGTTCTGAGATACGATTTCTATTTCGCTGCAAATTGCACTCGAATAAGGGCGCATCCGCTACCAGAGAGGCCGCAACCTGATCAACGCACGCGTTCCCGCGATGAAAAGCCAAGCCCTTATCGGCTTGAGCGTTTTCGTTCTCGGCATCTTCGCCGCTTATCAACTGGGCGGGAAGATCGCCGGCGGCGACATGAGCACCGTGGAATTCGCCGCCTTCGGATTTGCCGCCCTTTGGGTAGGACTGACGATTCTGCGGAATTGGCGGCTGGGATTTTACATGTTCCTGGTATGGGTTCTGTGGGAAGACCTGGTGCGCAAGTATCTCGGCAACAACATGGCCATTTATTTCGGCAAAGATGTTCTGGTGGGCCTTGTTTTTGTTTCCTTGTACGTCGAAGTGCGCAAGGGCCGCGTGAAACTGTTTCGGCCGCCTTTTTTGCTATTTCTCTATTTCTTTCTTTTCTTGGGCGCGGTTGAGATTTTTAACGCCAACTCGCCGAGCATCCTCTACGGGCTGATGGGATTCAAACTCTACTTTTATTATATGCCGCTCATGTTTGTGGGATATGCGCTGATACGCAATGATGAAGACCTGCGAAAATTTCTCGTCATCAACCTCGGCCTGGCTGGCGTCATTGGGGTGATCGGCATTATCCAGGCCATGCTCGGGCACACTTTCCTGAATCCCACCAATCTCGCCCCCGAGCTTCGTGACCTCGGTGAGCTGGACCGCTATACGCCGCTCAGCAATCAACTGGTCTCGGTTCCAACCTCCGTCTTTGTGAGCTCAGGTCGCTACAGCCTGTATCTCATCTTGGCATTTGTGCTGGCGGTTGGAACCGCCGGCTACTTGCTGCTCCACACCACCAAGAACCGCAAGCTGGTTTTCTTGATTCTCGGGATTATCGTGGTAGCCACCTTGTTCTGCGGCTCCCGCGGGGGTGTGATGTATGTCTTGGCCAGCGCGCTGGGGCTCGCCGCCGTCTTTCTTTGGGGCGCGCCGTGGCGTTGGCAGCAGGCCCATCGTATGCTCAAAGCGATCCGCCGCGTCTTCATCGTCAGCGCGCTGGGCCTCACGGCGATTCTCTTGATCTTTCCGGACGAGGCCGCCCCGCGCGTCGCTTTTTATATGGAGACGCTCAGCCCCGAAAGCTCGGCCTTCGAAGTCGGCACGCGCACTTGGGATTACCCGATGAGCGGCCTGATCAGCGCCCTGGAGCAGCCTCACTGGCTCACGGGAAATGGCATCGGCACCGCTTCGCTGGGCGGCCAGTACGTGGCAAAAATCCTCCACCAACCTCAAATTCCAGTTTGGGTTGAGGAGGGCTTCGGCCAAATGGTCTTGGAGATGGGCTTCTCAGCTCCTCTTCTCTGGATTCTTTGGACTGCCGCATTGCTCGTCTACTGTTGGCGTGTGGTGCGTCGCCTGCGCTCGACGCGCTTCTTCCCGATCGGCTTCGCCATTTTGTGGTATGCGTTCCTTTTGCTTTACCCGTTCACGTACGGCGGCCTTGCGCCTTACCAAAATTTCGTAGACAACGCTTACCTTTGGCTTACTGTCGGTATTCTCTTCAAGTTGCCGGCGCTCTACGCGGCAAATCCAAGCGGCGCGGAGCCGCCTGCGGCCGTTGCTGCGCCGCCCGGCTGGTCGAGTCCGCGCGCGCCAATCTAGATTTTGGGGGCGCACTCCTTCCGGCGAATCTTCACGTACTCACAATTTTGTGCGCAGGTTTACGCGCGAGGCGTGAAATAAACCCACTGCTGGCCAACAGGCCGGAATTCTCGTGCAAACTTTCGCCAGCGTTCCGGTACAGCTCCTGTGTTGCTGGGCTCAAAAGTGATCAAGTGGCCGCGATGCGTGCTCCGGAAACGCTCCAGCAAAATCGCCCGAACATCCATGCCTTGCACCTCGTGCAGCTCGATGATCACGTCGCAATTTTTCAGGGCAGTTATGACGTCGTCCGAAAACAATAGAACTTCATAGCCTTCGCAGTCGGCGACGATCAAGCAGCGCCGCGTGACCACTTCCTTCAGAGTACGCGCGTTGCACCAAGATCCTACGTGAACGCGATCAGCCACCCCGTTCTCACGCGCCATTCGCCGGCAGGAACGGCGTTCGCGCGGTTCGCAATCAAACGCATATATCGTTGCTCCGCTCCTGCGGGCGAATCCCACCGCGTAATAGCCTTCCGCCGAGCCGATGTCTATGATCCGGTCGTAACCCTTCGACGCGACTTCCTCGATGATGGGATGGAGTTCCAGCTCATAGGACCCAAAAAGGATGGGGATGCCGTTACGTTCCCGCAAAACTCCGGCCGGGTATTTCATGCCGCGGAACGGCCCGTCCAGAACCGTGCGTCCGTATTGCGCCTCCATCTCAACGGCCGCTTTTTCCACTCCCCATTCTCTGTGGAGTTGCTTCTGGTAGTTTCGCGATCGAATGGATTGCAGTGTCACGAAAACCCTTTGAGGTAGGATCACCTCGGCGATTTTCTTGATGTAGGGGTTCAACACGAATGTAGTATATATGGGGCGCAATGCAGCGGCCAGTTCAGCTCCCATGGCTCTCCTCTGGCGCTCCACCGCCCGAAACGACAGCGGCCTCCGCGCCCGGCGCCCAACCGAAGTAGAATAGACCCTCGATTCTGATGCCCTTCCACACGGCAGGTAGCGAATTATGACCAGCGGCGCGCGCAAGCCGCGCCTGGCGGTTGTGTCTCCTTCGCTCGATAAGCGGCACGGCACCGAGCGTCTCGTCGTCGAATGGATTTCGCGGCTCACAGCTGCGTTTGAAATTCACATCTATAGCCAGGCCGTCGGGGACGTGGATCTTTCACTGGCGACCTGGCACCGCATCCCGAAAATCCGTGGCCCGCATATCCTCAATTATCTTTGGTGGTTCACCGCCAACCGGCTCTGGCGCGCCTGGGATTCGCACTTCCGCAATTTGCGCCACGGTCTTGTCTACAGCCCCGGCATCAATTGCCTCGATGCGGACGTCATGTCCGTGCACATTGTGTTTGCCCAATACGTGCAAGGCATTCAAGCCGAACTAGGTTTGTCCCGCAACCCCGTCCGCGCATGGCCGCGTATTCTTCATCGCCGGCTGTATTACAGCCTCATCATGGCGCTCGAGCGCCGCCTCTACACTTCCTCCGGCGCGCAGCTATTCCTGATCGCGAAGCGAACGGCAGCCGAGCTCGAACGATTTTACGGCCGCACTGAAAAGCTCTCCGTTCTTTACGTGGGGCTTGACCACGGCACGTTTAATCCGCAGCGACGCCGCGCGCTACGCGAAGAAGCGCGCCGCCAAATCGGACTTTCATCCGAGCGCTTCGCGCTCATCCTCGTGGGAAATGATTGGCACAATAAGGGCGCCGCGGTCCTGGTCGAAGCGCTATCGAAATTGCGGGACCGTCCGATTGATTTGCTGCTGGTCAGCCGCGAAGACCCCGCACCGCGCCTTGCGACGATTCGCGACGCCGGTCTCGAAGGCCGCGTACATTTTCTTCCGCCTCGCCGGGATGTGGAATTTTATTACGCCGCGGCGGATGCGTACGTCGGCCCATCGCTCGAAGATACTTTCGCCCTTCCGCCGCAGGAAGCCATGGCCTGCCGCATGCCGGTGATCGTCTCCGCGGAGAACGGCACGTCCGAAATCATCACTCATGGTAAAGACGGCCTCATCCTCGACGATCCCACCGACGTGAGCGCGCTGGTCAATCTGATCCTGCAGCTTTTCGATGATCCGGCGCTCTGCGCGCGCCTGGGCGAACAAGCCGCCGCCTCCGCGCTGCAATTCACCTGGGAACGCAACGCGCGCGACCTCACCGCGCTCTTCCAGAAAATTCTGCAGGAAAAGGAATCTGGACACGCCTCCGCACTAGCTCGGCAACCCGGCCCCCGTCAGATGGCCGACAGAAAATGACCGCCGCTTCGCATTTCAGCCGCGGGCTGGCCTGCCAATGAGCGCATCTCGCTCACAGTCGCGAAATTCCTCAGCCATCGTCGGCCTCTTTCCGGGATTATTGGGTGTCGGTGGAGTTCAGGAGGCGAGCCGCCAGATCGCTCATGCGCTGCATGATATTTCGATCCGCCTGCAATGCCCGTTGAATTCCCTCGGACTCAATGACGCGCCCGGCGCGCATAAATATTCCGTCGCCGATGCCAACATCACGGTTCGCGGCTTCGGTCGAGCGAAATGGCGATTCGTTCTCGCAGCCTTGGCCGCCGCCAGAAAAAAACCGCTCGTAGTTCTGGCCGCCCATCCAAATCTGGCTGTCCCCGCGAAATGGATGAAGCGCCTCGCCCCGCAAATGAAAGTCATCGTGCTGGCGCACGGCATTGACGTCTGGGAACCGCTTTCCTCCAGCCGCCACGCTGCCCTGCTCGCGGCGGATTTGGTGTTGGCGCCCAGCTCATGTACCGCGGAAAAACTCGCCGAAGTGCAATCTGTCCCAGGACAGAAAATCCGGAGACTTCCGTGGCCTCTCAATTCGGACGTCCTCAATATGGCCGCATCTCCAACCAATCTCCCACTGCCGAAATTTTTTCCGCCACGCCCGGTAATCCTCACGGTAGGCCGCTGGGCCGCCTCCGAGCGCTACAAAGGCGCCGACGATTTAATCCGCGCCGTAGCGCAACTTCGCGAGGCGTTCCCAACTTTGAATTTGGTTGCCGTAGGCAGTGGTGATGACCTTCCGCGGCTAAAACAGATCGCGTCCGACCTGAAGGTCTCCGGCGCCGTCCATTTTCTCGAAGGCATCTTGCGCCGAGAACTCGCCGCGTGCTACTCCCGCGCGGACATCTTTGCTCTCCCCAGCACTGGCGAAGGATTTGGCTTCGTCTTTCTTGAAGCCATGGCATTCGGCAAACCCGTAGTCGGCGCCGCAGCTGGCGGTCCCACCGACCTGATTGAAGACGGCGTCAACGGCTTCCTGGTCCCTGCTCACGACCCGCAATCGCTCGTGCAAGCCCTCGCACGGCTATTGCATGACGAGGCGCTGCGCGCAAAACTCGGCCAAAAAGGCGCGGAAATTATTCAAGAAAAATATCGCTTTGAGGTCTTCGAAGCCTCCTTCGCCAAGATTTTGGCCGAGTGCGGACTGAAAGTCTGAAGGCGGGAACGAAACTTCTAACCGATGTGGATTCCGTGGTCTTCGCGTAGTATTGTAGCGGCTCTTCTTCCCGGCGCGGCGGCCAAGCCCGTACACAACAAACGAGACTCGACCGTGAGCGCCCGCACGCCAGACGAAATGCGCGTTTTAAAAGCTGTCCAATCCTACTTCCCGTTTCAAGACCGCGGCGGTCCCGTCGTCAAAGTCCGCGCTCTCGCTCACGGCTTGGTCGAACGGGGCCATCAAGTCACGGTGCTCACCGCGGACCTGGGTCTCGCGCGCTACAACGCCCTCGATAGCTCCTTCCAACCTTGCAAATGGGGCTGGCACGCGCAAGAGAACGGCGTTGAGGCCGTTTACCTTTCTACCTTGGCGAACTATCGTGCGCTAACCCTCAACCCGGATGTGCTGGGTTTTTGTGGCGCTTCGCTCAACAACTTCGATCTGGTCCATTTCTACGGTCTTTACGATCTTTTCGGCCCGTCCGTCAGTTATTTCTGCCGCCGTCATGGCATCCCCTACGTCATCGAACCGATGGGCATGTACCGCCCGATTGACCGCAGTTTCCAATTGAAGCGCGCCTGGCATCGCCTCGTCGGAGATACTTACTGGAGTCACGCCGCGCAAATCGTGGCCACCTCCGAAATGGAAGAGCAGGAATTACTTGACGACGGCGTCCCGGCCGAAAAGCTGGTCATGCGTTACAACGGGATTGACCCCAGCGCTGCGGCCGCTCCCGCACAGCGCGGCGCCTTTCGTGCCGAATGGGGCATCACCGCTGATGAGCTGGTGATCCTTTTCCTCGGACGCTTGATTCCGCGCAAAGGAGCGGATATTTTGATAGCGGCTTTCGCCGAGGCTTGTCCACATTCGGGGCGCCTGGTGATTGCCGGACCGGAAGGCGAGCCAGGATACCGGGAAATCCTGGTGAAGCGTTCGGCTGAATCCGGTGTCTCATCGCGCGTAATCTTCACGGGTCCGCTTTACGACGAAGCCAAAGCTGCGGTTATGGCCGACGCCGATATTTTCGTGCTGCCCTCGCGCTATGAAAATTTCGCCAACGCCGCCGCGGAAGCTATCGCCTGCGGCATCCCCGTCATCATCACGGATGCTTGCGGCATTCGTTCGCTCGTGGACGGTCGCGCCGGCTTGGTCATCGCGCCCGAACGCGAACCGTTGGCAGCGGCCATTCGCGCACTGACATCGGACCGCTCGCTTTATCGAAGTTTGCAGGAGGGCTGTCCCGCCGTCGCGGCACAACTTGGCTGGGATCGCCTGGCCGAACGAATGGAGAGCTATTACGCGCGCGTCTTGGGCTCTAAAAATGGCCACAACTGAGCAGCAGACATTTTACGATCAACATCCGTTCGACTGGGTACCTGCCGACGACTCCCAGGAAATCACTTCGGTCATGTCTCGCCCGCTAGTGGAATTCATCGAGAGTCTCGACCCCGCGTCGCTGGTGCTCGATATCGGCTGCGGTCCCGGACGCGTGCTCGGGTTTCTCGCTCGGCGCGGCCTGCGCTGCATTGGCCTCGATCGCAGCCGCGTTTCCCTCGCTCTCGCCGTGCAACGCTACCGGCGACCGGGAACCGTGGGCGATAACCTCATCCTGCCGTTCGCCGACGGCACTGCTGACGTCGTCATTTCCGACGGCGTCATTCATCACACGGAAAATCCTCGCGCGGCTTTCGCGGAAAATTTCCGCGTGCTCAAACCCGGAGGCCGCATGTATCTCGCGGTCTACAAGCCGTCCGGCCGCTACCCGCTGCTCTACAAATTTCCCGGCGGCTGGATTCGCGCGGGTTTGCGCCACGGCTGGTCGAAGCCTTTCGTCGTTTTGTTTTTCCGAGTACCATATTTCCTCGTGCATTGGATTCGCTCAAGAGGCACACGCACTTGGGAGGCGTCCCGCAATCTTTTCTACGATTATTTTGTCACGCCGCAGGTCGCGTTCCTGCCCAGGAAGGCCGTTGAAGATTGGTGCGCCGCGCAAGGCGCTCGCGTCCTGCATTACCAGGAAAATCGCGGGCAGAACGTGCACTCTTTCCTGGTGCTGAAAGAGGCCGCGCGCCTGGAAGAGCATCGCGGTTCCGCTGCGGTCTCCGAAGTCGCGGCGCTCGCCGAGAGACAAGAAACCGCATGAGCGACGAACACGTCCTAAAATCCGGTCACACTATCGTGCCTGGCGATCAACCAACCGCTTCCGTGTTGCAGGACCCCGCGCGATGGGAGAGCTCCGCGAATTCGCAATCCAGGTTGTCTCGCAGACTTTTTCAGGTGGCGTGGTATCTCGTAAACGCCTTGCTCATCGTCGCCATAGCTGCCTCTCTGTACTCGATCAGCTGGGAATTTTCCACACGCCGCTACCTGAAGGGATTCTCGGATGCGATCGTTCCGGCTACCGCTCCCGGTGACGAAAAAGTCCAAGCGATCCTCAACTGGATGGCGCACGGGCCCGCCCGCTTGCCCTACGGTCCTTCTCCCGCTGCACCCGATCGCGATCCTACCGACACTTTGAATTACGACGCCCTGCTCCAGGTCTGCGGCACCGCCACAAACGCCTTCATCAATCTCACCAGCACCGGAAATCTTTCCGTCCGCCGTTTGCTTCTCGTTGATCCAAATATGCTGACGAAACACGTCGTCGCTGAAGTACTCGTAGACGGCCGCTGGATCATCGTGGATCCCGCCTACCGCCTGGTTCTGCGCGACGCCCAAGGCCATACGCTCACTCGCGAAGAACTCACCGACCCGAAAATTTTCGCCGAGGCCACGCAAAATATTCCGGCCTACGATCCCACGTACACTTTCGACCACACCATCCATGTCCGCATCGGGCGTATCCATTTCTTGGGCGTTCCATTGCGCAAGATCGCCGACCGCATCCACCCTGGCTGGGACGAATTCACGGCCATGACCCTCCTCGTCGAACGCGAATCCTTTGCCGCCACGGTCACCTCGATCCTTCTGGTCATTTTTCTCTGCCTTCTGCGCATCGCGCTCCGCTGGTTCGGCGAAAGACGTCTCGGCGTCAGCAGAGTGCGCTTCCGCGAACAACTGCTCCGCGCGGGCAGCGCATTCCTCCATTCCGCGAATTGACGCTAGTGCCGCTACTGTAAATTGCGAGTGGCCCGTGCACCGCGTCGGGCGTCGGCTGATTCTACCGGGAGGTACGCCCGATTACGGCTGTAGATGCTGCGATTCCCGAGGATGCGCTGGGAGGGTTTTCACTGACAAACTTCTGCGTCTTGTCGGGCAAGCTGCGCAAGCGATCCAGGAAGACCGCAATGCCGCGGTACAGGCCCTCGGCGACGCGCTGGCGCTGGCCGCTCTCGAGCAGCAGATTTTCGTCGCTCGGATTGTTCACGAAGGAAATCTCCGAAAGCACCGCCGGCATGTTGGCGTCGGTCAAAACGATGAAGGGTGCCTGCTTCACGCCCCGGTTCGTCTCGTGCGGGCTCACGAGCTGGAGACTCTGCGAGAGCGAGTTCTGGATATCCACGGCAAGCTGTCTCGACTCCCCGATCATCTCGTCGCGTGTGATTTTTTCAATCAGTTCCGGAAGATCGTGGAAGGAAGATTGCGCGAGCGCGTTTTCGCGCGCCGCTAGCGCCGTGGATTCCTGCGGAGCTGTTAGGCTCAAAGAGTACGTTTCAACGCCGCGCGCCTCGCCGCTGCGACTGGAATTCGCGTGAATTGAGATGAACAGATCTGCGTCGGCGTGGTTGGCGATCGCGGTGCGCTCTTCCAGCCCGACGTATCTGTCGTCCTTGCGTGTATAGATTACTTCCGCACCCGGAAGGTTCGCTTCAATCAGTTGGCCCAGCCGGAGCGCCACATCGAGGCAAAGGTTCTTCTCGAGCAGACCATGCGGTCCGATCGTGCCGGTGTCGTACCCGCCGTGGCCGGGATCAATCGCGATGCGGTTGATTTTCAGCCCCAATTCTCGTGTCAGGGAGGGTTGACTGTCGTGGCTGGCGCTTCGCAGCGGCGGTGCGTTAGTCACGCTGTTCCGAAGGGTGTGTGAGTTCAAGGCGCGCGGCAGGGCTAGTACCGCCAAAAGCAGAACGACAACGAGCGCCCCCGCCCAAAGAATCCAGTTACCCAAGCGAAGCTCCGCGCGTGGGCTGTACGAAAGCTGTGGCGTCGCAGGAACGCGCGACGACTCCACATGATGGGCGCCGGCATCCGGCGGTGATGGCACGGGCACGAGCGTCGGACAAGCGGCAGCCACAACGTCCAACTTGCGATCCGCCTTCGCGACGATCTCTGCCGACACTGTGCGGCGCCCTTGAGCGTGTGCTTCCAGCAAAGCCTGATAGCAGATCTTGTTGATGATCCTCGGAATGCCCTGGCTTCGTTCAGCGACCAGAGCCAAGGCCTCAGGCTCGAATAACGATTCGCCACAATGGCCCGCCACTTTCAGCCGGTGCTTGATGTAACCAGCCGTTTCCTCTGGCGACAGGGCTTCCAAATGCTGCACCACCGCAATGCGCTGCAGCAATTGCGCCTGGCGCTTCTGTCCCAATTTCTCCGCGAGTTGCGGTTGCCCGGCCAGAATGATTTGCAGCAGCTTGGTGTGCGACGTCTCGAAGTTCGAAAGCAGACGGATGGTTTCGAGCACCGAGTCGTCGAGGTCTTGTGCCTCATCCACGATCAGGACAAATCGCTTGCCGGCCAGCATTTCGGCAAACAACATTTCATTTAGCTTGGTGTGCATGGCTACGAGTCCCATGCCCGTCGAATCGACGCCGAGCTCGCTCAGAAGGTATTGAAAGAATTCGCGGGAGTTGCACTGCGTCTGGAACAGGAACGCGGCCCGCGCCGTATCCCGCAGTCCCTCGAGTACTTGATATAGGAGCGTCGTCTTGCCCATGCCCGGCTCCGCAATCAGCGCCAAAAATCCGCGTCCCTCCAGGATTCCCTCCGTGAGCGCGTCGAGCGCCTCACAATGTGTCCCGCTCGGATACAGAAACGCCGGGTCGGGCGTGACGCCGAACGGCTGCTGGTGCAAGTGAAAGAAATCGAGAAACATGGCACGCCTCCTCATCCGGGCAGGTGGGCAGATTACCTGACTAGCTCCCGTGCGTGGTCATTCCGGCGCGAGCAAGCCTGTTAGAACGACTGCGTCCGGAAATGGCGATTCGGTTGGCTGGGCAGCAAGCAACTTCGCCGGACAGAAGATTTTGCTATAGCCGGCTTGTCACCGCAAGAGTCGCCTCACACGCCTGGGTCTCAACCTTCAGCGCTTGCCTCGGAAGCAGCATATAGATATATGGATTGGGAGCAACGGACCCGCAGGCCAACGAGTTCTGTAACCCACTCGTGGGCGGATAATTCGAATGCGGCCGCACAAGGGATCGAAGTGACAAAGCAAAAACTCAGCGCAGGACTATTGATGTTCAGGCGATGCGACGGGCAACTGCAGGTCTTGCTAGCTCATCCAGGTGGACCTTTCTGGAAAAAGAAGGACGAAGGGGCTTGGTCGATTCCCAAGGGTGAATACGACGAAGGGGAGCATCCGCTCGATGCCGCGAAGAGGGAATTCGAAGAGGAAACGGGAATCAAGCCGCACGGAGAATTCATAGCGCTCGATCAGATCAAGCAACCGAGCGGCAAAGTAATTACTGTTTGGGGATTCGAAGGTGATTGCTCGCCCCAGGAGATACGAAGCAATACGTTTTCGATGGAGTGGCCTCCGCGCTCGGGCCTCCAGCAGGAATTTCCGGAAGTCGATCGCGCCGATTGGTTTACCTTGAACGATGCCCGTAAGCGCATCGTGAAGGGGCAGATTGGATTCTTGGATCGGCTTGCGGCTCGTCTCCGTTGAACTTCCATACGCCAACGACTTCTTTGTCATGTCTATCTTAGATAGCTACGAATTCGCGGTTTTTCTCACCTCTGCCGTCGTGGCTGGGGCGCCTGCATGAGTAGCGCAATTGCATCGCGTCGAGATCGCGCCCACGTTGGCCGCGGGCTCGCCGCTTTTCGATATATACTCGTTGCTCCCAGCCTTATCCATCATATTTTTGGCCAGTTGGATGTTCTGTCAATGAGTGAAACCGGAGGGTTGGACTGACTCGATGTGTGGAATTTGCGGTGCCATCGGATTTGACTCCAAAGAAACCGGCGAGGCCGTGGTCCGACGCATGCTCGCCGCGATCGTTCATCGCGGCCCCGACGAAGAAGGAATTCTTGTCGCTCCACCCGTCGTAGCTGGTACCCGCCGCCTCAGCATCATTGATCTGCCTGGCGGCTCGCAGCCTGTCTGGAACGAAACCGGCACGCTCGCCGTCGTCTACAACGGCGAAATCTATAATTTCCGTGAACTGCGCCAGCAGCTCGAAGCTTCCGGACACAAATTCCGCACGCGCTCGGATACTGAAGTAGTCGTCCACGCCTACGAGCAGTGGGGCGAAGAATGTGCCGCGAAATTTCACGGCATGTTTGCTTTCGCCGTGATCGAATTACCCCAGGGACGCACGGGTCGCGCTGCGTCCGTCTTTCTCGCGCGCGATCCTCTGGGCATTAAGCCGCTCTATTACACGCGAACGAGCGAAGCGTTCCTATTTGCATCCGAAGTGCGCGCTCTGCTCGCCAGCCGCTGCGTTCCTCCGCAGCTTTCCGCGGAAGCCGTGCCGTCCTACCTGCTGTTCGGGTCGGTCTGCGAGCCCGCCACCATGGTGCGAGGCGTCCTTTCGCTTCCGCCCGGCCACTCGCTGAAAATCCGCGCGGATGAACCGCTGCGTTCGCCTGAGCCGAGACTCTATTGGGATTTCGCCAAGCACTTTGCCGAGACGACCGGCGCGAAGCGCAAACCGGCCGCGCCAGATTCCGCCAGCGCTGCCTCCGCAGTTCGTTCACTGCTCGAAGATTCCGTCCGCGGCCATTTGATCGCCGACGTTCCCATCGGCGTCTTTCTCAGCAGCGGCTTGGACTCCACCGTCATCGCCGCTCTCGCCAGCCAGGTGCAAAAAGGCGTGCACACCTTCACCGTCGCGTTCCCCGATTCTGAATTCAGCGAATCCGAAATCGCGCGCAATACGGCCCAGCGCCTCGGCACCGAACACAGCGAGCTAACTCTCTCCAGCGCAGAAATGGTCGCGCGCCTCGATGAAGCCGTCGCTTCCTTCGATCAGCCCAGCATGGACGGCATCAACACCTTCTTCGTTTCCTGGGCCGCCCGTCAGGCAGGCCTGAAAGTCGCGCTCGCCGGTCTCGGCAGCGACGAACTCTTCGGCGGCTACACTTCTTTTCGCGCCACGTCGCAGGTCGCGCGCATCGCCGCCATGGCGCGCGTCATTCCCGGGCCGCTCCGCGAACTTGCCACCTCCGTCTTTAAGCGCACGAAAACGTATCGCGGCACTCCGGACGTCTTTCGCAAAGCCCTCGCCGCCTGGCTCGATCCGAAGCTTTTTCCGTCGCCATATTTCTACACGCGCGCGCTTTTCACTCCGCGCACCGTCGCCAACCGCCTGGGCGACAATACCTCCGCATGGCACGCCATGCCCTGGATGCAATGGCTCGCGGACGCCGCGCGGGAAGCGCAGCCCATGGATCCGTTCACACGTATTTCCTGGCTGGAATTGCGTTCGTATCTCGTGAATACCTTGCTGCGCGACACGGACGCGATGAGCATGCGCCATTCGCTCGAAGTCCGCGTCCCGTTCCTCGATGTGCCGCTCGTCGAGTACGTTCTCGGCGTTCCGGAATCGCTGAAGCGCAATCCCCGCAGGCCAAAATCCTTGCTGATTGACGCGATGAAAGACTTGCTTCCCGCTGAAGTAATTTCACAAAATAAACGCACTTTCACTTTTCCGTGGGAAACGTGGTTGCGCGGCAAATTGGGCGAACGCGTAGCGGTTGGCTTGGGCGATTGGTCGCCCGCATTGCACGAGCGGTTTGATGGCAGGTTCGCGCTGGCCGTCTGGCGCGACTTCCTCCGCGGCCGCACGACTTGGTCGCGTCCCTGGAGCCTCTACGTTCTGAACGAATGGGCCAAACGCAACCTAAGCGTGCCGGAATCAGCAGCCGAGCCCAATCACAAAACCGCCGCCGCGCACGTCGCCTGACGATTTACGTAGCGTCACCGTTTTTTTTCGCAGCGCGCTTCTCCTGTTTTCTGCGCCCCGGCAGAAAACCGACTGGCTTCTCGTCGCGAACCTCACCGCGTTGCCTTATATACGCGCACGTAGTCCACGAGCATCGTCTGCGGGAATGTTGTTGTTGCGTCGGGAGGGCCGGGCCAATCGCCGCCGACTGCAACGTTCAGGATGATGAAAAACGGATGATCGAAAACCCATTTCATTCCGGCAGGTAGGCGCGCGGGCGTGAACGTCGCGTATAGCTCTTGATCCACAAAGAAGCGCACGGTCTTCGGCTCCCATTCCACTGCGAAAACGTGGAAATCGTCAGCGAAGTGCACGCCGCCCGGCAGCTTGTATTCCGAAGTATAGTCGCGATCGCCCGAGTACCCGGGTCCGTGCAGCGAGCCGTGCACCATTGACGGCTCTTTGCCGATATTCTCCATGATGTCAATCTCGCCGCTGCCCGGCCAGCCGATCGTCCCGATATCGTTTCCCAGCAGCCAGAACGCCGGCCACAGCCCGCGCCCGCGAGGAATCTTGATGCGCGCTTCGAACCGTCCGTAGGCCTGTTCGAAAAGCCCTTGCGTCGTGATTCGCGCTGACGTGTAGTCGCGCGTCACGTGGTCGGGCCCGGTGAAATTTTCCTTTAGCGCTTGAATCACCAGATTGCCGTTGTGGATGAACGAATTCTCCGGCCGGTTCGTGTAGTACTCCAGCTCGTGATTGCCCCAGCCGTTCCCGCCAACCTCGAACTTCCATTTGGCCGGGTTGGGCCGTGAGCCGTCGGCAGCATTGAACTCATCGCTCCAAACCAGGGTCCACGGGGATTTTTCATCTTGCGGGAACGCATCTCTCGCCGTAGCTCTGGACACGCCAAGCATTGCAAGCAGCAAAGTAAAGACCAGCACGAAACGCGCAGGATGCGAGCAAGGTGATGTCATGTTCCCCCGTCACCGAACGAGGCCGTACAGGGCCTCGGTCAACGCCGCCAGCTGCGGCGCCCGACAATTCTACGACGATCGTTTGCGCGGTGTGGAACGATCGGCCACCCGCCGGCGGACGCGCGGAAACTGGATTCGTGTTGCGATTAGAAAGTGGCGCGGCTTTTGTTTTCATGGGGTTGCGGCGGATTTTGAATGCGGTCTTGTTGCGGTTAGAAATGGGGGAAAATGCGGTGCGTGGAAGCGCGGCACGGGCGCTGGCGACAGTTTTCGCTCGTGGTGGGATTGGCGCGTCCTCCGAAGCGCGAGCGCGTAGGAGGGACTGCCTTGAGCGCTTGCCCTTCGCCGGTGTGGCGGTCCGCATGTCGCGTCCTCAGTGAGGCTGAAAGATTGCCCCGATTTACTCTATCACATTTTGGGTGTATTTACTATAGGTTACACTGTTGAGGGTCTAACCGACGGAAAAGATGGGACGTAGCTCCGACGTTAGTGGCAGAGAGTCGATGTCCAACACATACGGCATTTGCGACCAACTCGAAAAGGAGATCCGAGCACGAGACAAAGCTTGCGTGTATTGCCATATCTCGGTAAGACGCACCCCGCGCGCAAGGGGCGCCACCATAGAGCACTTCAATAATGATGGGCCTTACGCGGAGAAATATAACGTGGCTATTTGCTGTCGAGGTTGTAACTCCAGCAAAGGAACTAAGACGCTTTTGGCTTGGTTCGAGACGCCTTACTGTAGAAAAAGGAAAATAGACGCAAAATCGGTTGCACGACCCGTGAAGCAATATCTCCGATACGTCATTCAGGTGAAGACGTAAGGCACACAGCGTCTGCCGACCGGGTAAAAGGATTGATTGCATAAGAACGAAGGCTCGATTCGGTGGCCGAGTATGCTTTTGGTTGGAGGACCGAAGCATTCGGTCGAAAGGAGCCTTCGATGATGATTATAGGATGTGATTACCATCCCAGTTGGCAGCAGATTTGTTGGATGGACACGCGGACCGGGGAGACGGAAGAAAGGAAGTTGGAGCATGGGTCGGGAGAGGCGGAGAAGTTTTACCGTGGATTGCCGGAAGCGGCTCTGATTGGCATGGAGTCCACGGGGAACTGCCAGTGGTTTGTGGAGATGGCCACGACCGCCGGACACCAGGTGTGGATTGGAGACGCGGCGAAAATTCGCGCCAGCGAGGTGCGGCAGCAGAAGCATGACCGGCGCGACGCGGCGCTGATTTTGCGATTGCTGTTGGAAGGACGCTTTCCGCGGATCTGGACGCCGTCGGGAGAAGAGAAGGATCTGCGGCAGCTTTTGATTCACCGGCACAAGCTGGTGCGGATACGCGTACAGGTGAAAAACGAGTTGCAACACCTGGCGATGAACCAGGGAGTAACGAAGAAGGGAAAGTTGTGGAGCAAGGCGGGTGAGCAGGTGCTGCGCGAGCTGCCGCTGAAGCCTTGGGCCAGCCGGCGGCGCGCAGACCTGTTTAAGGTAAGGAAGATGTTGGATGGGCAGATTGGTCTGCTGGATGAGGCGGTGGCGGAAGTCGCGCAGAAAAACGAAAAAGCGCGGCTGCTGATGACCCAGCCGGGGGTAGGACCGATCACCTCGCTGGCGTTCGTGCTGACCATGGGAGACGTCTCGCGTTTCCCGCGCGGCAAGCAGGTGGCCAGCTATCTGGGGCTGATCCCGCGGGAGTACAGTTCGGGCGGCAAGCAGCGGCTGGGAGCGATCAGCAAACAGGGCAACAGTTTTATGCGCATGTTGTTGGTGGAGGCGGCGCAGGTAGCGGTGCGCTGCGATCCCCAGATGCGTGCGGAGTATTTGCATCGCTGCCACCGGAAGGCGAAGGGAGTAGCCAAGGTGGCCGCGGCCAGGAAGTTGGCAATTCGACTCTACTGGATGCTGCGCAGCAATCGTGGGTATCCAGAGGTCGTTCGTGTCGAGAGCAGCTCGCGGGTGCCGCTGGTCAGCGCAAGCTAGACCGAGGGATTGATTGGGCGCTCTCGCCCCGGTACAAACCGGGGTTCGCATACAAGAATCATGGCGGAAGTTAAGGCCGTATCGATGGCTGGCGGAGCGATCCGCCGAAAGCTGATTCACCGTGCGAGATACCGAGCTTCGGTCCTCCAAACCACTCGGACCACGACGCGGTGCGAAAAACCATCGCCCGGCAGAATTGTGCCTTGACACCGCCTTCGTTCTTATCGAGCGGCACCCGGCGGTCTGGTCTGACGTATTGCCACGCACCTTCGCCTGCGGCCCTCGGCCGCGAACCCGCGAGAGTGCGGCACCCCCAGAGCCTAGAGGCGGTCCCTTGCCTGCGCTGCAAGGGTCGGCCACCCGCCCGAAGGGTCGCCTACCCCTCGTGGTAAAATCGTAGCGCGGATTGAATCTCTGCCGTTTCTCAACGAGAAATTAGCTGTGACTCTAAAATTCATATACCCCGACACTTCTGCTTGGAATTGTCTGTTTGACCAGGGAATTGAACCCGACGTACTGACAAGCTCCCTGGCGAGTCACGGCGCTTCATTGGCGCTCGGATTCAACGTCATGTACGAGATAGGAAAGTTGTTTCACGGTGGCGCTGAATGCAAGATTCAGCGCGGGCGAGCGTTGATGAAATACATGAGGGGCTATCTTGCTCTTCGGGTCCCAATTGTAAAGGAAAATTGGGCCCTTCTGATCGAAGAAGCGTTAGACGTAACCAGACAAGCACGAATGGAATCGTTTTTTCGCGATGAAGACGGTTATCAAATGGCCTGCAACGAGATCGACAAGTTGATACTGCGTGGTTCGCTCGAGCCGGAGGCGGCCAAATTCTTCGATGGTCGTACCTCGCTTGTGCGCGATAGCAGGAACGTTATTAGGAAAGGTCTTGAATCCCAGCCGGATTCCAAAGCGCACCTAAATGCAGTGACCGAGTACAACCTATCCGCCTTTCTCGCCACTGAGGGTGTCGGACCTACGGGCGAACGTCTGTTATCCGGCCACCTTTCTCGCGAGTTTCCTCACGATCCAATTGACGAACTTCGTGACGCGGCCCGACTTCTCCTCTCTTCCAAACGGTACCGAGTTTCACGGGCGTTGACTCGGGCAGACCTATATCTCAACTGGCGGTGCGCAAGAAGAGGATCATTGCGTAGCGATCTGCCCGACGATACATTTCACGTTATAAGCGCCGCTTATTCCGATGTTTTTGTGACTACAGAGGCCGATCAAGCCTGCATAGCGCAGTATACGCTCGAAGAAATCCATACGGTCGTCTGCGAGCCGAAAGAGTCCCTTTTGGATCGGATCACCACGGAAATAGCGTCCAGATAATCGAGCCCAGCCCGATTTGAGTTTTGAAGGAATTGACAAATGGTCGATCCGATAGATCTAGAAAAAGCTATCCTTGGCGCTATCACGGGTGTTCGGGTGGACGATTGGGTCCAGTTCACGATGGGATTACTCCGGGCTCGGCTCAACGAGTTTGACGGTACGCTGGTCAAAGCGAGCGACGCCGAAATAGTCGACTGCATATGTTCGCTTGAAGCGGAGTCCCTGATCGCCACGCGCAAAAATGATGGTGGTAGAGTGTTTCCGTTTGCGCGTGCCCAGGCAGAAGAAGATCGCTACAGGCATCAGTTTTTTTGGATTGGTTCTTTCGAACTCAAGGCAACGCACGAGGGAAGAAAAAAGGTGGCGCTGAAAGAAAAGGCGCAAACAGGTGCCGTCAAGGTTATCGACTCCGTGCAGGAAATGGATGACAGACTTCCGCTCTACCGACGAAAGTTCTTCGATGCGGAGCTTGAATCGTCTGTGAAGGAAGCCCTCAACAACGGTTTCCCCCTCGCCCTTGTAATGGTCGATGTGGATAAATTCAGCGAAGTCAATAACACGCACGGACATCCGACGGGTGACGAGGTGTTATTAGCCATATCCGCGACGATCGCCAATCGAGTGAGGGGGAAGGGCAAAGCGTACCGCTATGGTGGTGAGGAAATTGCCATAATCCTACCGAATTACCTCAGGATAGAAGCCGCTGCGCTCGCTGAGTCGATTCGGATGGAACTCGAACAGACTCAAATAAGTGAGAAAAAGCTGAACGTGACCGCCAGCTTTGGGGTCGCAACGGCACCTAAAGATGCGCGTGGCGGCAAAGAGCTACTCGAATTGGCGGACGCGGCGCTGAGGTCTGCAAAAAATCTTGGGCGCAACCTCGTTAGAGTCGTTGGAGATACCGAGCGCGTCGAAGAGCGTGGTGAGTCACAGACTCGGAAACAACCCAATCTGGCGCAGGCTAAACGTCACGGGCCGAATCTTAAATACATTGGTGCCTACACGGTTTCTATCCAGGACTCTCTTGGTCAAGGCTTGATTGAAAGAGGCGCACACAAAAATGCCATCGTGATTCGATTTAGAAATGAAGCTAATGGCGATCGAACCGTAGGAGCGACGGTGAGGGCCCTCTTGGTCTACAAGAATGCACAACAAGAAATCGATAGCGTCAGGGGATTCTGGCTCGAAACGCAGAGTAATATGTATCACTGCAAGGTCGATGACAGGCTCACGCTTATCGCAGGATTGCTCATCGGTGACGATTTCTTGGCGTACGAATCGCAAAAGAACATTTTCTCGACTTACATCACTCACTCGCTGGACCCGCACACTCTACGAGGCTTCGCATCGGGAACGCTCTTCGTACGATTGACTGACGCAAATGACGGGCATGTACTCTACGAGGGCCAATTCGCAGTGACGAAAAATCCTCTCGGCATTGTGCCAGAGTGATCTGTGACGACGAGCGTAAACTTTTGAGCGGGCGAATGGCGCACCCTCGCTCCGCTATGCTCCCAAACCAGCGCCGTGAGATAGGCAGCACGTCGGCCCTCGCCCAGCATGC
>CAWHGI010000006.1:0-188510 GCA_963828865.1 uncultured Acidobacteriota bacterium
TCGCAAGGGCTCTGCGCCGAGCGATTTCTTGCGGAGGCATATTCTTCGGTACTCGAGCGTTATCTGCAATCGAAGTTGCGACGCCGCCCGGATGAACAACCGTAACCCCGACTTTCGAACCCGCGAGCTCGTGCAGTAGTGAATTCGAAAATCCGCGCACGGCGAACTTGCTTGCCGAATAAGACGTTTCACCGGGCGGCGAGATAAGTCCGTATATGCTGGAAAGGTTCACCACGCGTGCGTCGTCGCTTTTTCGCAACAGAGGTAGAAAGGCACGGGTCATGCGCACGACGCCCCAGAAGTTAATTTCGAACAACCACTCGAAATCCTCCTCGCTGACTTCTTCGAACGTGCCGCCGACGGCCACGCCGGCGTTGTTTACGAGGATATCCACCCCGGGATGCGCGTCGATCACAGCTTGTGGAAACGCCACCACGGCACGACGGTCTGCAACGTCAAGATGATGCTGGCTGATGCGCAGGGCACTCCGCGGGGAGCTCCGGTTTCTTGGATCCGGCTGCATTGATTCTGCCATGCGCGCCGTTTCCGATAGTCCCGCGTCATTCACGTCAGCGAGAGCAAGGTGGCAGCCACGGCGAGCAAGCGATATGGCAATGGCACGTCCGATGCCGCTTGCAGAGCCGGTGATCAAGGCGGTGCGGTTCTCAAGGTTCATTGCGCCAGTCATAATCTCCCACCGGCGAGCGAGTGGAGGTTCATTGCGACAATTTCTTCAGGCCATGACTCTACCCCAGGTTGCGATCTAAGTCGTGGAGGCTTGCACATGGCCGCGCTGAGTGGCGAGATATTCCAAAATTGGGCGGTTCGCTAGGGCAGGCTGGTCGGTCTCAAAAATGTGGCCGGCGCGGGGAATGAGAACCAACTTTGCGTTAGGAATACGTTCAGAGATCAACCGGGCATTCGCGGGTGGAATGAGCATGTCGGTCTCTCCGTGAATGACCAATGTCGGAGCCGTGATTTGCGCGATGCGGCTGTATGCCTCCCAACCGATAATGCCCTGCAGTTGGCCGAAATATCCTTGTGCAGTCGGATACCACTTCATGCGGATGGCCATATCCTCATCAATGCGCTCGCGTGGTGTGCCAGAGTCGTAGATGAATGGAATGATGGCCTCCTTGGCTTCCTCCGGGGTCACGCCTTGGCGCATTAGAATTTCAAGTACTTCGGGTTTGGCGTGCACCGCATGCGGGCCGCCTGCAGCGGTACAACCCAAAATCAGCGAGCGCACGCGCCGCGGATATTGCAAGGCGAATTCCTGTGCAATCATGCCTCCCATTGAAACACCGAACAGATGCGCGCTCTGGACGTCCGCAGCGTCGAGGACGGCCGCCGCATCGGAGGCCATCAATTCGATGGAATAAACGCCGGGGGGTACGTCGCTTTGCCCCACGCCGCGATTATCCAGAGCGATCGTACGATAGGTTTGAGCAAGAAGCGGGCGGATACGACGCCACATATAAGATGGATAGCTCAGGCCCATGATGAGCAGCAAAGGTTCTCCAGAGCCTTCTTCATCCCAGTAAATTTTGGCTCCTTGATTCTCAACAAACGGCATCGATCCTCCGAGCGCCCAGAATATTCGACCGCCGGACTGGCGTGAACAAAATCATCTAATCTGATAGCGACCCACAGATGAATGTTACTAACGCGGCCGCCATTGTATATAATCCGCCTCACCATGCCAAACCAGGAAACGCAGTACCAGGTAGCCGACCGCATCGCCACTATTACGCTCAACCGCCCGGACAAACTGAACGCCTGGACAGCCGTAATGGAGCACGAAGTGCGTGCTGCAATAGCGGCAGCGGAACAGGACGAAAATGTCCGGGTCATCGTTTTGACCGGGGCCGGACGCGGATTCTGCGCGGGCGCGGACATGTCACTCTTAAGCACCGTAGCGGAAAAAGGAATCAACGCAGCGCAACGGGCGCAAGCGGTCCAGCCCGCCGGCGGGCTCGGCGAGGGCATCCGAGCGGATTTTCAAAAGAAGTATTCGTATTTCCCGGCCGTCAGCAAGCCCGTGATTGCGGCCATTAATGGTCCGACGGTGGGCTTGGGACTGGTGATTGCTCTGTATTGCGATTTGCGACTGGTGTCCGATGCGGCGCGTTTCAGCACGGCATTTGCGCGGCGGGGGTTGATTGCGGAGTACGGATTGGCATGGATATTGCCGCGCTTGGTGGGCCATGCGAATGCGCTGGACCTGCTCTTTTCCGCAAGAATAGTGGATGCGGCCGAAGCATTGAGAATGCAACTGGTCAATCAGGTGTACCCGCAAGAAACATTCCGTGAGAAGGTGCGTGAATACGTGCTGGACTTGGCATCCAACGTCAGCCCGCGCTCGTTGCGCGTGATCAAGCGGCAAGTGTACGACGCAATGTTCCAACCGCTCGCCGAATCGTTTGAAATCTCAGAGCGCGAAATGCTGGCAAGCCTGCAATGCGAAGACTTTAAGGAAGGGGTGGCACACTTTGTTGAAAAGCGTGCTCCCGTGTTCACCGGGAAATAGCGTAGGGCTCGCTAGCGACTGGCCCCGACGTTAGTGCCGCCTTAGCCGTAAACCTCACCCGTTTGCTTCTGCTCACGCTCGGAACCTTCTGAGGTTCGCAGAAACTCCATCGTTCCGTCGCTTACCGACCCAAACATAAAGGAGGCCAGGTCCTTCATGTAGTTCTGGTGGACTCTCCACGGCGTTTTCTGCCCCTGCTTGGGCAGCACTCCCTCGGCGCGCCGAACGTAGCCAGAACTAAAATCGATCAACGGCTCGGGGTTGATGGAAGCATCCGGAAGTCTCGGTACACATACCGACCATCCCTTACGATCCATATATTTGAGCAAGCGGCAGACAAAGCGCGCCGTGAGATCGCACCGCAGCGTCCAGGAATTATTCGTATACCCGAACGCCAAGGCTAGATTCGGGACGCCGCCGAACATCGCGCCCTTGTACACCAGCTTTTCATCAAATTTGGCGGGCACACCGTCAATGAGAATATCAGCCCCGCCCATCAGCTTCACCGCGAGACCTGTTGCGGAAACGATAATATCTGCGGGCAATGTCGTGCCGGAGGTCAGACGGATGCCGGACTCGACAACTTCTGCGATCGTGTCGGTGACGATTTCGACTCGACCGGAGCGGATCGCGGCGAACAGGTCGCCATCGGGAACCAGGCATATACGCTGATCCCATGGGTTATAGCGCGGCGTAAAGTGCAGCTTGACGTTGTAATCGGGATGGAGCTGATGCTTGATCCCCTTGATGATCAAGCCCTTCATCTTTTCAGGTTTGGTGCGCGCGAGGTGGAACATGGTGATGCTGTACAGCACGTTCTTCCATTTTGTGAGTGTCGCGGCAAGCGTTTTTGGTAAATGGCGATTCAGCCAGATGGCGTTGGCGTCCTTGCTCGGACGGGAAACGACATAGCTGGGGGAGCGCTGCAGCATCGTTACATGAGCGGCATCTTTAGCCAGCGCCGGAACTAGCGTTATCGCCGTCGCACCGCTTCCAATGACAATGATTCGCTTGCCCACATAATCGAGGTCTGCGGGCCACTCCTGCGGATGCAAGAACTGTCCCTGAAACCGTTTCATGCCGGGGAATTCAGGGCTGAAGCCTTTTTCGTAACTGTAATAACCGCTGCACATATAAAGGAAGTTGCAGATCAATCGCACGATCCGTCCATCTTTCGTCTGTGCCTCAACCGTCCAGCTGGCATCGGCTGAAGACCACGAAGCTCGAAGCATCCGATGTCCCAATCTGATGTGGCGATCGATGCCATAGTGTGCGGCGGCTTCACGGATATAGTTCCAGATAGCAGGCCCACCTGCGATCGCCTCGTCCGCCTGCCATGGACGAAAAGGAAATCCAAGGGTGTACATATCGGAATCGGACCGCACGCCCGGATAGCGGAAGAGATCCCAAGTGCCGCCGATTGCATCGCGCGCCTCGAGAATCGCGTAGGTTTTTCGGGGAAACGTGGTCTGCAGATGGTAGGCGGCATCAATACCGGATATTCCGGCGCCGATGATCAGTATGTCGAAATGTTCTTGTGACTCCATCGGCATGCGTGTGTTGTTCTAATCCAGCGGCAGGCAAACTATTCGAGCAGGTTAGGCTCGTCCTGGATTATACGCGCGAGCAACGGCTGAAACTGGAACCATCCTGCGAAGTGGCTTCCCACCTGCTCCCTGGTTGCAACTGCAGTGGCGTGATCGATCTTCACCGGTTGGCCTGCCGCCTCTGCGAGTAATTGAGCGTGGCAACTACGGTCCATAGTGATGAACCACCAGGCCGCTTCCTCGACGCAGTGGCCAACCGTAAGCAATCCGTGATTCCGCAGAATCGCAGCTTTGTGTTTTCCCAGAGCTTGCGCAATCCGCTCGCCCTCCGAGGTTTCATAGACCACACCGGTGAAATCCGCGAACAGTCCGTGGTCTTCATAAAACGCGCAGGCATCCTGCGTTATGGGATCGAGTAGCCGCCCGAGCGACGCCCAGGATTTCCCGTACATCGAATGCGCATGCGCCGCGGCGACGACGTCGGGACGCGCGGCGTGTACCTGGGAGTGGATGGCAAAGGCCGCTCCATTCACCGGATAACTTCCCTCCACGACTTCGCCGCGATGATTCACCATAATCAGGTCGGACGCGCGGATTTGGCTGAAGTGCATCCCGAATGGGTTCACCCAGAAGTGGTCGAGTTGTTCCGGATCGCGTGCGGTGATGTGTCCCGCCACACCTTCGTCGAATCCGAAACGCGAAAAAAGACGGAATGCAGCGGCCAGCATGCGTTTGCGATGCAAGCGCTCTTCGGCAGCGGTGGCAAAGACAGGCGGCCGCGGAGTGTTCACTGCATTTGCGGGTGCTCCGGCCATTTAGACCTCCCGGTCCAGAGAATGTCCTGACTTGGCGCAGTGCCAGCGATTATATACAATGGCCGCCGCGTTAGTCACAGTCATCTGTAAGCGACTCTCAAGAGTCTGCGTAGATTAGGGCTTTGCCTCGATCGCTAGCACCGAAGGAAACACCAATGAGCAAATTGAATCACAAATTCGAGCTTGCCGCCCGGCCGGTCGGTGCGCCCAAGCGAACCGATTGGACATACGAGGAGGAGCCGGTTCGCGAACCCAGTGAAGGCGAGTTGCTCGTAAAGATTCTGTATATCTCGCTGGATCCGGCTATGCGCGGGTGGATGAACGAAGGAAAATCGTACATTGCTCCGGTAGAAATCGGAGCGGTGATGAGGGCCGGGGGCCTGGGGCGCGTGACGGAGTCGAAAAATCCCAAGTTTGCCGTCGGCGATTACGTTTATGGCGCCTTCGGCGTTCAGGAATTCGCAATTTCGAACGGCAACGGCATCACAAAGGTAAATGCCGGCGCGATTCCTCTGCCCGTTTTTCTCGGGACGCTTGGAATGCCCGGAATGACCGCTTATTTTGGCTTGCTGGATATCGGACAGCCAAAGCCCGGCCAGACCGTCGTTGTCTCCGGTGCCGCTGGAGCGGTGGGATCGGTCGTCGGACAGATCGCCAAAATAAAAGGCTGCACCGTGATAGGCATCGCTGGCGGGGCCGAGAAGTGCAACTACATTGTGAAGGAGCTCGGCTTCGACGCCGCCATTGATTACAAGTCGGAGGACGTCCGCAAATCTCTCCTGAAGCATTGCCCGAACGGCATTGACGTTTATTTCGACAATGTGGGCGGGGACATCCTGGACGCTGCGCTCACGCAGCTCGCGCGCGGCGCACGGGTGGTCATCTGCGGCGCAATCTCGCAATACTGCAATACCACGCCAATCAAAGGACCCTCGAACTATCTCTCGCTTCTCGTTAATCGCGCCAGCATGAAGGGTATGGTCGTATTTGATTACGCTGATCGTTACGCTGAGGCCGCACGGGAGATGGCGGCGTGGATGGCGGCCGGCAAACTGAAATCGCGCGAGCACATCGTAGAGGGCCTCGAAACATTCCCCGAAACGTTGCTGAAGCTCTTCAAGGGCGAGAACACTGGAAAACTCATTCTCAAAGTAGCCGACGCGTAAAGATAGTCGTTGGCAAAACCAACTGACAGGCACCGGCGGAGCAGCACTCCACTAATTAGGCGCGCTGGAATTGGCCGCTTGTAACCAGCTTAAGCTGGGTATTCAATCTTGCTTGGCTTTTCTAATTAGTGCACCGAAATCGTGACCGCTCCCGAAGCGGCCGAGCTGGGGTTCTGTACAGTCACCGTTTCCGAGCCTGCTGACGCCACATCGGCGGCGGAAATCGCCACAGTGAGTTGTGAGGAGCTTACGAAGGTCGTAGTCCGCGGAGAGCCATTCCACAACGCCACGGCACCTGGGAGGAAGCCGCTGCCCGATAGAGTCAATGTGGTGTTTCCGCTGTTGACCGCGATTGAAGTCTTGCTGGAACTGGTCAGCACCGGGGCAGCATTTGCATTCAACTCGGATGGTAGAACGAATGGCCCACGAATCAGCAGAATCTGCGAGGTCGTTGAATCTCCAAAGCTGCCATAGAGCCGCAGCGCCAATCCATCCTGCCCCCAACGCAGCATGTCATAGCCTAGTTCGCCCCCATTCTGCCCGACGGGCAGCGTAAGCTGTGCGTTTGCCACATACTGGTTCGTGTTGTATCGATACAGCGAATAGCCAAACGTACCCGCCAGCTGCTCCAAAATCAAAAAATCCTGTCCAGTTGGCGGATCGGGCGCTACGGCCAGACCTTCCAAGCCAAATGTGCTCAGGGTTGCGACCTGCGAAGGCGGCGTAGTCGACGGATTTACGATTCCCCCGCCCGCGCCGTACACGGTGCCGTTCGCGACCACAAACGGAATGCTCGTTTCACCGACAAGCCCAACCAGGGTGCTTGCGTCAATCTGCGTTAGTCCCTGGGCGTCCACCGCGAAGCGATAAAACTGGGAGCCGCTCGTGTAGTTGTCAAACGTATAAAGCTCGGTAGAACTCGCGAAAACCGGATTGTTACCCGTATAGAAGATGGGAATGTTCGGCCGGAATGTGCCGGTGTTGCCGGATACATCGAAAATTGCTGCTTCGCCGAGATCAGTAATATCCACGGCCAGAGTCGTGTCGCTGCCTGGCATTGCGGCGAGACCGTAGGCGGTAACGGGGCCGGACGTGACGTACACCGCTGGACTCAAAACCATAGGGATCGTCGCTGCGAGTTGCTGGGTCAGCAGATTGAAGCGGCCCAGGCTGGCCGCGCCACTCAAGCCGATATACAGATAATCGCCATCTGAAGTTTCCGCCATAACATTCGGTTCGCTACCCACAGCGATCGGGGTGCCCACGTTTCCTGTCACCGGATCGACGGCCACGATGGAATTCCCGGTAAGAGGTGTTGAGGTGCTCGGAAGAGTGGCGTAAATCTTTCTTGCGAATGGATCGAACGAAATCGCATTGGCCGGCACGTTCACCGTCGCATAGATCGTCAGCGGCGTCACCTGCGAGACGCCGCCGCCGGGCGCAGGATTCGAAACGGTCACGGGCGTCCAGCCGTAATCAGCGACGGACGCAGCATCAACTGTCGCCGTGAGCTCGGTGCTGCTCATCACCGTCGTTAGCTTGGCGTTTCCATTGATCAAAACCGTCGAAGCGGAATTGAATCCGCTACCGCTCACTGTCAGCGTGAATGCTGGCGAGCCGGCACGCACCAGGGCGGGGGAAATTCCCAAGACCACCGGAGCCGCGCTGTACAGGCTGCCTGTTGCCGTGGTCGAAGCCGTCGCCTGGTTATTCGACTGGTTGGGATCGTAGCTCTCTGACGAAACGATCGCAGTGCTCTCGATCGTTCCGGAGTCCGACGGAATGGCCGTTACGGTCACCTTCGCGGCAGCCCCGCTCGCGAGCGAACCAAGATCGCAACTTACCTCGTTTCCTCCCGCGCACGAACCCTGGCTCGGAGTCGTGGATTGAACGATCAGGCTGTCTGCCAGCGTGGAAACCAGCGTGATTCCCTGAGCTGTGTTAGGTCCTTTGTTTGTGATCGTTGCAGTCCACGTGAGTGAAAGGCCGGTCGTCGCCGCAGCTGGCATTGCGAGCGTCACTGCAACGTCCGCCGGCGAAGAGCTGAGATTTTTGACCGCGGGCGATTGGAAGACGTAAATCTGCGTGGGCGTACTGAGCGCAAGACCATCTTGTCCCCAGCGGAAAATGTGAGTAAAGCTTCCATTCACCCCAGTCACGGGGATACTGCCCGTCGGGTCGAATGAGCTTTCGTTGAACGCCAAGACCGCGGGGCTACTGTTGAAATTGTCATTCGCGATGAATGCCAAGCCGAGCGTTGAGTCGGAGACCACGGGACCAACGGCCGGTTGGTTGGGGGCGGTTGAAAACGTGCCCAATTGCGCGCCGGTGGTAGCGTTCAACACGATCCCGCTCGAAAGATAGAGCCGCCCATTGTCGTACTGAAATCCGTTCCCCCCGATCGCAGCGCTTGAATTGAGGCTGGTCCCGCCGGTGATGCCGGCCGGGCCGATACTCATGTCTTCAAGGCCGCCGAACGGCTGCAACGCGCCGTAGAGAGTCGCGGCCGACGAGCCGAAGTTCAGCACTCCATAATTTTGATCGAAATAGGTGTTGAACAAGCCAGACGATGTATCCGGGCGCGCAACACCGGAATCGAAAATCCTCACAATTCCGGATATATCGAGGACCGCCGTTGAATTTGGCTCACTGGGGAGCACCGCCAAGGACGCTGCGGTAAAGGGCGGTACGTACACGCCATTAGATCCTCCCAGTGCGAACTGATTTCCCGCTTGACCGGTCGTCAAATTCACTTGGCGTACCGCTCCGGCCCCATCGAGGCCGACAAACATCTGCGTGCCATCGTCCGATATCGAAATCTGGTTCGGATTGCTTCCGACTACAATTTGTCGCTTCAAGTTCCCTGTTAGCGGATCGATCGCCACAATAGTGTTGCCGAGACTGCCTGTAATGGAACTCGGCAGAGACGCATATAGATAGCCATCCGTCGGGTTGTAGGCGAGGTCGTTATTGGGCAGCGACAAGTAGGTGGAAAATGCCTGCCCCGCAGAAGCAATGACTCCCGCGGTCGGATAAGCATAGGGCGAGGAGACCGTAACCATATCGTTGGCAAACCCCGCGATGTCCACTGCCGGAATCGTTGCCGTCAGCTGGCCAGAACCGCCCGAGGTAGTCGCGAGTGCGGTTCCATTCCAATTGATTACGCTATTTGGCTGGAAGTTGTTGCCGAATACCGTCAACGTGAAGTCAGGCCCGCCAATCGCCGCCGCAGCTGGGCTCAGAGCGGTTACAGTTGACATTCCCACCGCGGCAATAATTTGCGGACTCGAACTCTCTGCGTTTGTTCCGGGATTTGTCACGACCAGGGAAATCGTTCCGCCTTGCGCCACGAATGACGCAGGCAGCGTTGCGCTGATCGAAGTGGAAGTCTGCGCGCTTACGATCAACGCAGTCCCATTGGCCGTCACGCTTGCCGTCGCAGAAAAATCGCTACCCGTGAGGTTCAGCGGCACTGCACCGGATCCAGCGAGCACGGAAGCAGGAGCGACTGAGGCCAGCACCGGGATGGGCTGCGTGATCTGTAAGCTCAGCGCGGCGCTGGTGCCGCCGGCCGGTGCAGGATTGAACACGGCCAGCTGACCAGTCCCGGCTTGGGCGAGTTGCGTAGCGGTCAGGTTCGCTCCGAGAGACGTGGCACTCACGAATGTTGTCGTGACGGCGGCGCCGTTCAATTGCACTTGGGAGTCCGGTTCGAAACCTGTTCCGGTCAAGGCCAGATTGCTGGAATTCCCGACAACGACGCTGTTTGGTGACGCCGACGTCAGCACTGGAGTGGGACTGTCTATTGCAAACGCCATGGAGGCAGACGCTGTCGCTCCAGGATTTGCCACCGCGATCTCCGCCGTCTCGCCCGAGTTGAGGCTGGAGGCCGGAATCAGGGCTGAGAGCGAAGTTGCGCTGACGTACATGGTAGCCAGATTGCTGCCGTTAAATGTCACCACTGAGCCGGAAACGAAGTTCGTGCCGGTCAATTGTAGAGTGGTCGCGCCAGCTCCCGCCGGCGCGCTGGTTGGGGAAATGCTCGTCAACACCGCCGGCTGAGCCGGCATACTGTTCCCCGTACTGCCTCCGCCACATGCCGCCAAAAGCAACAGACCAGCTACAGCCAGAACAGAGGGTAGTCGCGATGCCATGGGTCGCATCCTTTATTGGAAGTCATGGGCGCGCACACTCGCTAACGTCACGAGGCGAGCAAGCCACAAAGAGATAGGTATCGACCTTGCCGGAACAGTAAGGCGGCACAGAATATATCACTATTCCTACAATAGACCAGCAAATTACAAAATCGCTGTGAGATTAACGCAACATTCATATCCCACGTGCGATACCACCCGACCAACGTGATGAGCTGCAGCGATCAGAGGCGCGGAATGATGCGCAGCTCGCTATGCTGGCGAATCTTTACGTGTTGCAGAAGAGAAGGCAAAGACCTGCGGTTTACCAGACGTAGGCGGCGGCTATGCGTGGGGGGCCGGAGCGGTCTCCGATGACCTGCGTTTCCAGAACAATTTCGACGTTCTTGCGCCTCCAGTCGCTCGGGACTTTCTTCAGCATTTCGTCCATGCGTTGTGAATCAACCAGAAATTCTCCCGCGGCCACCGTGCCGCCGCGGCCGATGCCCGCCGCGACGACTACCAGTTGCTCGATATCAGGATCCACGAACCGCGCCACAATTGCGTAGTCCGAGTAGGTCCCGGTTTGCTGAATTGTGCGGTCCATCATCCATTGGTGGTTTCCAGGATTGGAGCGGTCCTCGATCCACAATTTGTTCATGGCAGCATCGTTTGCAAAATGGAAATGCAAGGGCGCGGTCACGCGCAACGTCCAGATGTTGTCGTACGCTCCGATGAAAATGGATGGGCCGCGGCGCAGGTCGGTCAAAGTAGTGTTGGCCTCGCCCAGCACCCGCGAGGTTTTCCCGTAGGTGCGCAGCAGAGCGGCGATGTTTACCAGCGGGCTCACGTCGTCAATGATGAGCGCGACCATCGTGTCCGGCAGCGTGATTTCGTGCAACGGGTCGGCCGCATCGCGCTGGCGTATGGTCGAAAACTGGCTCTGGTCGGCCACGCATATGAGCGCCGGATTCGGCGAGCTAATGAATGGCTCCCAAAATTGCTTCAGGACTGGAGGCCGCGTCACCTGCCACATGGTCGCCGAAGCGATCAGCAGGATCAGCGCCGCTAACGCATATGCGAACGCGCCAGACAGCGCGAATTTTCGTTTCGTTTGCGGTGCAACAACGGGCAGCACCGGAAGCGCCGGCTGGATTTTGGCGAGTTCCGCGGAGGCGTCGGACGGCAATTCCAGCGCGGTCGCTGGAAGACCCGTCGGATGCCCGGGCCAGTAAAACTGCGGAGCGTAGGAGCCGGCCGGCAGGAACATCCGTATTTCGTGGTTGTGCTTCGCGTCCTGATAATAATGTTCGATGCGTTTGCGGATTTCGGCGGCGGTGACCCGCACGATCGGGTCGGTATTTGTGTCGTAGTCCGCGGGCCGCTCGAAGATTTCCACACCGAGGATGCGCTCTTTGAGCTGGTCGGTTTGCCCGGCCAGCGCGCGCGCTACTACAAAGCGCAAAAACCTTGGATATCGCTTGCTGGAATGAAACAGGGGTGACGCGAGCAGCAGTTCCAGTTGCTGTTGGACGGCGCCCTTTTCGACTTCGCTACACGGTGTCCAGTTTTCGGTGACCTGCTCAGGTTGCAATTTTACTCCACCCCACGCCCCCGGTGACGAGTGTTGCTGCCGGACGAAACAGATCCGCAGCTCGACCCATTCCGGCACTCCGAAGTCAAATTTGATGGATGGTACTGCGCTTTGCAACAGTGCGCAATGTAAAAGGCTGACGAGGGCGGCGCTTAACGTCCGTTCGAGCCTATACAGCAAGCCATTCGCAATCAATAGTATGACCGCTAGTTACGTGGCTTATCGCTTTTATCCCCCTTCCTTTACCTGAAAACCGTTGCCAGGTCGTGAGCGACTCACTATAACTCAGGCCGGCCTATTGAAGCGTGTCCTAGCGCTTTCACCGAAATTCAGAGTTGCGTGTGCGGATTTTGACACACAGCGAAGTTTGGCCAATTTTCCGAAGGATACGGGGTGGAGTCCTGGCGCTAGCCAGAATTTCGAGGAGGGATGTCTCAATGTCAGGCAGAGAACAGTCATGGAAGCTGGGATTGCTGCTCGGCGCTCTGGCGATCCTGTTGTTCTGTGGGAAGCCGCTCTACGGTCAGTCGTCGGCTGCATTCACGGCCACGCTGAACGGTCGTGTCACTGACCCGGCGGGCTTGGCTGTGAAAGGCGCGGCGGTAACTCTCACCAGCTCCGAGAACGGAGTTGCGCGCACAACTGCGACAGGAGACACGGGCTTGTATACGTTTACGTTCCTCCCCGCAGGCACCTACACCCTCGAGGCCAAAGCCTCGGGATTCAAGCAGTACAGACAACAAGGAATCACCTTGGCGGCCGGCCAGACCGCCGAACAACAAGTCAGCCTCGCCGTCGGAGCGGTGACGGAGAGCGTGGAGGTCACCTCCCAGGCTCCGCTGCTGAACACGGACAACGCCAATATTTCGGAGGACCTTTCTTCAAGATTCGCCGAAGGACTTCCGCTGAACTTCCGTAGCGTCATCAGCCTGACGCTGATCAATTCCTCGGTGAATAACGCCGCCGAGCAGCAGGTCGTCGGCGCCCCGGGCCTCGCACAAACCGCGGACCAGGATATTTCCTTTTTGAATTTCGGCGGCACTTTCTTTGGCACGGCGGAATATCTGATAGATGGAACCTGGGACACGCGCGTTGATTGGGGAGGGGTGATTTACGTTCCGTCCGTGGATGACGTGCAGGAAATGAAAATCATGACCAACGCGTTCACCTCGCAGTATGGCTGGAGCAGCGGCAACGTCGTGAACATCGTGACCAAGGGCGGAAGCAACGATTTCCACGGAGATGCCTGGGAGTTTTACGCCAACGACGCGTTCGACGCGAGATATTATTTTAACAACGCAGCTCAACCGTCGTTCAATCGCAATCAGTTTGGCGGGACGATCGGCGGCCCCATCAAGAGAAACAAACTCTTTTTCTTTGCCTATTACGAAGGCGAACGGCAATCCACGCCTTCAACCAATTCCTACACGCTGCCCACCACCGCGGAAAGGGGCGGAGACTTCTCGGCGCTGCTCGGCGCCCAAGCGATAGACCCCAATACCCTAAAGCCTGTTGTCGATGCCCTCGGGAGGCCGGTTTACACTGGTGAAATCTACAATCCGTTCAGCACGCGCCAGGTTACCTGCGGCGGCACCGATCCGGTAACCGGGAACCACGTTACTTGCGGCACTGGGACAGCGTTCATTCGAGACCCTATCTCCGGCAACATATCAACTGGCATGGGCGTAACGAACATTATCCCCGCAGCATACCTAGACACTATCGCTAGCAAGATCGCGGCTGCGAACTTTTGGCCGTCGCCGACTGGCGGAGGATCAACGGGAACCAATTTCGCACCGACGGGCGCCGCTGCGGAGCACTCCAACGAATATTCCGGACGCATAGATTACAACTACGACGATAGCAATCGCCTCTACGCTCGCTGGTCGCAGAAATACCAAACCAAGACAAATACGCCAGACTTCTACGGACCTGACAATCCGGCCGGCCCGGGACTGCTCAATCCTAACAATCGCTACAGCGTCAACGTAGGGTGGAATCACATTTTCAACCCGACGTTCACCATGAACGCCAATTTCGGCGTGAATCGGCACGTCGAGCAAGCCACTGGACAAAGTTTTGGCTTCCAAACCTCGACTCTCGGGTTCCCTTCGTTCATTGACTCGATTGCCCCGGCTTTTCCGCAAATCTCTTTTAGCGGTGGCGGGAATTACGCGCCGCTCGGCGCCGTCGGCGGGAATAACGACTACATCGTGCCGCAAACCTTCTGGACCAGCTCACTTGATTTTACGAAATTAGAGGGCCGGCACGAATTGTCCTTTGGCTTCACGGACGTATGGCTGCGGATTGACGGCGGCCACTACGGACAGACGGCGCTGAACTTCCAAACGGCTTCCACGGACGGGCCGGATCCGAATATGACGACCACCGGCACCGGAAACGGGCTCGCGTCCTTCCTGCTGGGAGTGGGAAGCGGAACGAACGGCACAGCGTGCGAGCTTTGCACGCTGTATCAGGCGTTTCCGGCCACCGACAAACACTTCCTCGGTTGGTATATTCAGGACGGCTGGAAGGTGACCTCGAGAGTCACTTTGAACCTTGGTCTCCGTTATGAAATCCAAACTGCTCCGACGGAGCGTCACAACGCGCAAAACTCGTTCAGCTTCACTGCCGAGAACCCCATAAGCGCGCAGGTTGGCATGTTCGTTCCCGGTGAGCAGATTTTCAGCACACCCAACAATCCTGGCGTCTACAACACTACCTATGGCAATGTGGCTCCGCGAGCCTCGATTGCAATTCAAGCCTCCAACAAGCTCGTGCTTCGTGGCGGGTACGGCATTTTCTACCCGCCGAATTACTACGGCCAGGGTCCCAATGACGGATTTTCGCAGCAAACGCCGTGGAACACGTCTCTAAACAACGGTCTAACTCCCGCCACGACTCTGAGCGGAAATGCCAATGTCAATTGCGAGGCTGTTCCCGGAGTTCCCGCGCCTTGCGGCCCTGCGTTCACCACTGAACGGCTCCCCACTGGCAATTCAGCGGGGGGATTGCAGGACGTTGGCTTTCCGGCTGGCATAACGAACCAGAACAGAAAGTCTCCTTACGTCGAGCAATGGATGGCCGGAGGGCAGTACTCGTTCACGCCCAACGATCTGCTGGACATCAGCTACGTCGGGAACCACGGGACAAATTTGCTGGCCACAAGTTTGCAGTGGGATGTAATCTCGCCGGGCAATTTGGCACTGGGGAATAATCTCTACAATACAGTACCCAACCCCTTCTTCGGCCACATAACATCGAGCGGTTGCGGCCTCGACGGCGCCACAGTTCAGCTGTACCGAACACTGGTTCCGTTCCCTGAATACTGCAGCGTGTCCGAGGGCAACCCCACAGTCGGTACCTCCAAGTACGACGCACTGCAGGTTACCTATACACACCGCTGGCACTCCGGTCTGGACCTCAACCTTTCCTACACATATTCGAAGTTCATGGACGACGTGCAAGGACCTGCCGGCTGGGCGTTCCCAGGCAGTGGGACCAGTAACCTGAATTCGTATAACCTTGCCGCCGACTACTCTGTGGACGCGAGCAACGTCCCGCACCGCTTCGTCGCCTCTTACATTTACGATTTGCCCGTGGGCAAGGGCAAACATTTCGGCTCGGAATGGAGCACGCCGGTGGACGCTGTTCTCGGAGGCTGGGCCTGGAGCGGAATCCTCACTGCGGAGTCGGGATTGCCTCTTTCCATCCAACCCGCGTCCAACAACATCGGTTTCGGTTTCAATCAGCGCCCGAACATCGTGCCGGGTGTGAACCCGGTGCCGGCACATCAATCGATCAACGACTGGATCAATCCGGACGCGTTCGCGCAACCTGCCCAATACACATTCGGGGACGCTCCGAGGTTTTTCGCGGATCTTCACGGACCCAGTTTCTTCAATTGGGACATGGCCATCCAAAAGTACTGGAATTTCACCGAGAGCAAGCGGCTGCAATTCCGGTTCGAGATGTTTAACGCGCTCAATCATCCAAACTTCTTCCAACCGGACACCAATCTGGGTGACGTGCCTACCCAGAATTTCGGAAGGATCACGGCGGCTTATCAAGCGCGTACAGCCCAGGTGGCGGCAAAATTCTACTTCTGACGCCTGGTGCGATTTCATCTCCCCCACCCGGAGATGCCACCGCCTGGAAGGCGGCGAAAGTGAGTTCCGAAACGCGGAACATTTCGCCGCCTGCCCGGCCCCTCGCCGGGTGCGTGAAAAATAAATCTTCCGGGCCCCGTGAAGACTAGCCGCCGCGAACAGAAGCTCTTCCGATGTGCTGCACGGCGTGCCAGTTTGTCTGGATGTGAAAATCTGGGACCTTACTCAGCCGGAACCGAAAGAGGGCACGAATGAAGTACAGCGAGAATATTCCGGTTGAGGGTCGCGCCGCGCAAATCCTCGTGCGCGGTGCTTCTCCAGCACCGAGCAGCGTGACCGGCTGCGGCAATCCGCGTCGCGTTCGGCGGTGGCGGCTGATTTCGTGCGTCGTGTGCGCGCTGCTGATTTTTCTGTTCGGCGATGTCGCGCGCGCGCAACAAGCCGAGAAAGATCCACCGCCCGGTGTGGGCAATCTGGATCACGCCGAAGTGAACGGCGACACCCTGACGCTGCACGCCGGTGCCGACACGATTGTCGTGCAGGTCGTCGAACCCAACATTTTGCGCGTGCATTACCAGCCACAAGGCCAGACGAGCCCTCCCACTCCCGTGCTCGACCCCAATCGTATTTGGAGCAACGACACGCCCGCGAAAATTGACACCAATTCGGATCCGCTGACGATCTCGACCGACAAGATGGTCGTGAAAATATCCAAAGCGCCGCTGCGCTTTGCGATCTATGACACCAATAATCATCTACTGATGCAAGAACCGGCGCAGGGCGGTGTTTATCCCGGCGGATTGCGTTTCGCCTGCAAACCAACGGACCCGTTCTTCGGCATTGATGGCACCGCCATGCCTGGAAAAAATATGGACGCGCGGCAGGATATACGTATCGGAGTGCGGCGCTCGGGCGGCATGGTCAGCGCCGGACGCCAAGGCGATGCCGGGGCGCCGCTTGCCTACACTCGGACGTACGGCTTGCTGGTGGATTCCGATGGCGGAGACTTCGACATTGCGGCAGGAATGCTTCAGTTCAGCGGTGGCTCGCGCAAAGACGTCGAATATTTCGCCATGGTCGGCGATCCAAAAGCAATGATGCGCGCCGTCGCCGATATCAGCGGCCACCCGCCGATGATGCCGAAATGGACGCTGGGCTTCATGAACAGCCAGTATGGCTCGACGCAAGCGGAAGTGACTCAAATCATCGACACCTATCGCGCAAAAAAGATTCCGATTGACGGCTTCATCCTCGATTTCGATTGGAAGGCCTGGGGCGAGGACGATTACGGCGAATGGCGCTGGAACAGCACCAGCGGTCCCGGAAATGTCCATCCGGACAAATATCCCGACGGAGCGTCTGGAAAATTCGCGGAGGAAATGCGCGCGAAGGGCATCAAGCTCGCGGGAATCTTTAAACCGCGCATTGTGATGCGCACGGCAGACGGCAAACCCACCGAGGCCGCGCAGTATGGCTCCGATCACAAATTATTTTTCGATTGGGAAGAGCCCTACCTCGATTATTTTTCGATGCGCCCAGCGCTGGACGTGGATTTTTCCAAACCCGCCGCTCGCGGCTGGTTCTGGGAACACATGATTCCCGCGTATCGTGCGGGGCTGCAATATTTTTGGAATGACGAAGCCGATTCGAACGGTAACGCTCAGTTTCCAAATTTCCAGCATGCCGATATGGAACGCGCCATGTATGAAGGCGCGCGTTCGATCGGCGACCAGCGCGTGTGGTCCATCAATCGCAATTTTTATTTGGGAGCGCAGCGTTACGCGTACGGCGAATGGTCCGGCGACATATGGACAGGATTTCCAAGCATGAATTGGCAGGAAGCGCGCATGCTTTCGACGATCGGTCTGGGGGAGCCGCACTGGAGCATGGACACGGGCGGCTTCAACGGGCACCCAAATCCCGAGAATTATGCGCGTTGGGTGGAATTCGCGGCGCTGGTGCCGATCATGCGCGTCCACGGCAGTCTCGATGAAAAGCGCCAGCCGTGGGTTTTCGGCGAACAAGCCGAAGCCGACGCCAAGGCCGCGATCGAATTGCGCTACCGCCTGATTCCTTACATGTACGCGTACGAACGCCAGGCGCATGAAACGGGCATCGGCATCGTGCGCCCGCTTTTCTGGGATTTTCCGAACGACGGCGTTCGGCTGGCGGACATCACCGACGAATGGATGTTTGGCGATTCGCTGCTGGCGGCGCCGGTGCTCGGCGAAGGACAGGCGCGCCGCAGCATTTACCTGCCGCCAGGGCACTGGTTCGATTATTTTCGTGGCCAGCAATATGAAGGCGGCAAATCCATCGTTTATCCCGTGAATCCCGAGACGTGGTCGGACATTCCGCTTTTTATCCGCGCCGGCGCGATCTTGCCGACGCAAGAAGTCCAGCAGTACGTTGGCGAACATCCGGTGACGCGCGTTTTTGTGGATGTGTTTCCCACGGCGGCGGAAACGTCGTTTAACTATTACGACGATGACGGCATTTCGTACGCCTACGAGAAGGGCGCGTTGTTCGAGCAACAGCTATCCACCAGTGACGATGGCACAACTGTTCGTTTCGATGTGGCCGCGCCCACGGGGGCGTATAAACCGCCGCTCCGCGAATATGAAGTGAAGCTGCACGGCATTTCGGCGCGCACCGTGACGATTGATGGAGCAGCCGGCACGCACTCCGATGATCTCGTGCAGCTTGAAAGTGGCTCCGCCGAAGGCTGGACCACGGCGACCGATCGCTACGGCCCCGTGACCATCGTGAAAATAACCGCCGCAGCAGCGACGCAGATCAGCGCAAGCCGCTAAGCGCTCACTCGAGGATTGCCGCCCGGCACGACGCCGAGCAACGAATTGGTGGTATCGTTTTTAGCGGCGCATGCGCACTGAATCCAGCGAGCATCAGTTTTACCCGCCCAATCTTATGCAGGAGCCTATTGTGCTCTCCGGCTTCCTCGCGCGACCGTCCCTCCTCGCGTTTCGCGATCGGCCTGCTCGTACGATCGGAGGAGCGTGAATGACGCGCCACATTCCGCGTCGTGAGTTTCTCGCAAGCCTGGGCGCCTTAGCCGCGACGAGAGCAGCTGGGTCAAGATCCCTCGCCGCGCCTGCTGCCAAAATCCTTGGCGCATCCGGCGCCGCGGCGGCCGCAAAGCCGCAGGCCCAATCCATCTTCGAAGTGAAATCGCTAAAAGGACTCGATTTCGTTCTCCGCAATTCGCCCACACCCAAAAAATATCTCATCGAGACCATGCCGGGAGGCGTGGCGCTGCTGGATTACAACAACGACGGCTTGCTCGATATTTTTCTCGTGAATGCCGGGCAACTGCAAGAAGGCCCGGGCGGCGCCATCAGCTTCAATCGCAAAAATCCCGCTTACTGGAACCGCCTCTACCGCCAAAATAGAGATGGCAGCTTCACTGACGTCACCGAACAAGCCGGCCTCGCGGACGCGGGCGACGCGAACTACGGCATGGCAGTAGCGGTGGGCGATTACGACAACGACGGCTTCTCCGACATCTACGTGACCAACTTCGGCAAGAATATTCTCTACCACAATAATGGCGACGGCACTTTCACCGACGTCACCGCCAAAGCCGGAGTCGCCGCAGGCGGATGGTCTGCCTCCGCGGGATTTTTCGATTACGATAACGACGGCCGCCTCGATTTGTTCGTCACCCGCTATCTTGATTGGAGCGTTGAGAAAAGCAAAACGTGCGGCGTCGAACAGCCGACCTATTGCCCGCCCGGTAACTTTCCACCAATCACCAACATCCTCTACCACAATCGCGGCGACGGAACGTTTGAAGACGTCAGCATCGCGTCCCACATCGCGGCGAAAAAAGGCCATGGACTCGGGGTCGCCTTCGCCGACTACGACGGCGACGGCTACATGGACATCTTCGTCGCGAATGACGCCATCGAACAATTTTTATTTCACAACAATGGAAACGGTACTTTCACCGAATGCGGATTCGATTCCGGCGCGGCGCTTTCGGAAAATGGCAAAGCGCTTTCCGGCATGGGCGTCGTTTTTCAGGATTATGATAACGACGGCCGCCCCGACCTGCTCGTCACCCAACTCCCGCACGAGCCTTACGTCATTTTTCACAACGACGGTAAGGGCCTTTTCAGCGCGCAGGAACTCGAAGCTGGGTTCGGCGTGCTATCCGGCGCCAATTCGGGATGGGGAGTGGGCCTCGAGGATTTTGACAACGACGGCTGGAAGGATGCCTTCATCGTCCAGGGCCACGTTTTCGACAACGTGCAAATGTACGATAGCTCGCTGCGCTATCGTGAGCCACCGCTACTCGCACTGAATCGCAAAGGGCGTTTCGAAAAAGCAGATGCAGGCTCGAATGTTCCGGTCGCGGGACGCGGCGCAGCCTTCGGCGATCTAAATGACGATGGTTGGATGGACGTGATCACTACTTCCCTCGGCGAAGCGCCGCAGTGCTATTTCAATCGCGGCGGCGCGCTGCGCTGGCTGACGATCACGCTGCGCGGAAAACGCAGCAATCGCGACGGCTTCGGCGCCCGCGTTCAAGTGAATGGCCAGACGCGATTCGCGACCGCCGCGGGAAGTTACCTCTCTTCGAATGACAAGCGCTTGCATTTCGGCCTGGGCTTCGCCGACACCGCCGACATCGAAATTCGCTGGCCTTCCGGTATCGTGCAAACACTTCGCGGCATAAAAGCCGATCAGTTCATTGTTGTCGAGGAGTCCGCTTAGCGATGATTCACGCGCTTTTATGGCTGTGCCTGTGCGTCGCGCAGCAAACGACGGCGCCGCCGCTGTCGCAGGACGCCGCCGCGTCGCTGCAATCCGGCGTGGACGCCGAAAATCGCAACGACCTTGATCAGGCCATCGCAGCATTTCGCAAAGCAGCTGATCTCGCTCCCGCGTCGAGCGAAGTCTTCCTGCACTTGGGCGACGCTTACATGAATAAGCGCGATTACGCCGCGGCCATCGCTCCTTTGAAGCGCGCCGTCGAGTTGAATCCGGATTCTCTGCCGGCTCATCAATTGCTCGGATACGCGCTTCTCGCGGAAGGTTACGCCTCGCAGGCCATCCCTCATCTGAAAATGGTTCAGGCCGAGGGCGCGCTGGGCATCGCGCAATTGCAAGCAGGCCAGCCTGCCGAAGCGGTCGCGAATCTGCAAGCAGCGCTTGCAAAATCGCCGGACGATCCGAATTTGCTTTTTTATCTCAGCCGCGCCTCCAGCGCTCTCTCCGAAGAAACCTCTGAAAAGTTGCTCGCCACTTCTCCTGATAGCGCTCGCGCCCACCAGGTGCGCGGCCAGACCGCTTACGCGTTGAAAATATTCCCGGACGCCGAAAAGGAATACCAGCAGGCCATCGCGCTGCGTCCCGACTTGCCAGGCTTGCGCCTCGAGCTGGGCCGCGTTTACGCCGCGGAGTCCGAATGGGAAAAAGGCGCGGAACAATTTCGCGTCGAAGTCAAGCTGCAACCCGGAAATGCGGAAGCGGCATATCGCCTGGGCGACGCGTTATTGCAGCTGGGAAAGATGAAGGAAGCGGAGGCGGAACTGCGGCGGTCCGATTCGCTGCGCCCGGACATGCCGGAAACTCTTTATGCACTCGGCAGAGCGGCTGCCGTCAACGATCCGGGTGTGGCTGAACACGCATTCACGCGGGTGATTGAGCTCGAAAAGAAAACGCCGCTCGCCGCGCAAGCGTATTTGGCACTTGCTGGAGTTCACCGCAGGCAAGGCAAGTCCGATCAAGCCGCGCACGATTTACAGGAATATCGTCGCATTCAAGCGCTCGCCGCCCAGCCTCACGACTGACGTACTCTGCCCGCAACCTGGCCCGGATTGCTTCACTGCATCGGCGAGCCGCATTTCCATTGCTCAAGGAGAACAAGCTGCATTGCAAGCAAGCGTCAGAAGTAAAATTTCAAAGCGAATTGCACGAGCCGCGGTGCCAGCGACGCCGTGGGAAATCCGAATTGCGAAGCACCGCGCTCGGTGGAGAAGTTTTCGTTCGTCGTCGTGCCATCCGCAAACTGCAAATTCGGATGGTTCCAGATATTGAACAGCTCCGCGCGGAACTCGAAGCGCATCTGATCCTTAATCGGAAACTGTTTGATGAACGATAGGTCCCAGTTCTGCAGCCCAGGCCCGCGAATGATGTTCCGTCCCGCGTCTCCGAAGGTGCCCAGCACGGTGTTCGCCACGAAAGCGCAGGTATTAAAGAGCGTTCCCGGCACGCAGGGCGCAGCATTCGGATTTCCCACCACATCGGGCCGTGCGCAATTGAAGACCGCTCCGCCGCAGTCCGAATTTGAAATGTTCACCAGATCGTCGGTGGGCGTGAACCAGTTGCCGGTCTGCGCGGAAATAATTCCGGTCACGCGCCAGTTGCCAACGATTTGGTTCGCAATGCCGGAAATATTCGAGCCAAATCGCTGGCCTTGCCCGAAGGGCAGTTCGTAAACAAAGTTGACGACGAAGCGGTGGCGCACGTCGAAGTCGGCGTTGCCGTATTCCAGGTACGGCGCCGTTTGCAGCCGGAAATCACCCTGATTCTGCGAGCCGAGGCTGGCATCGGAAGCATCGTCGAGCGCGTGGCTGTAGGTGTAAGCCGCCTCGAACTCAAGGCCGTGCGAAAAACGCTTTTCCAGGCGCAGCTGCAAGCTGTTGTAGTTCGAAAATAAATTCGAGCGCAGCGTGTCAATCCCCGCGTCAATATTAGGATCCGGACGGCGCGGGGCTGTAGGGATGGTGGGATCCGCCGTTGGGACTGCCTGATTTCCGTTAAATAATCCAAAAAGATCGGAGCCGTGCGAGCCCACGTAGGAAATTTCCGCTACGGTATTCGCCGGCAATGCGTATTGGAAGCCCAAAAACCACTGCTGCATGAACGGCGTGGTGATGTGCGGGCTGATGGAAAATAGCAACGGAGTATTGGGATCCACGAGGGCGTTCGCGGGGAAGCCTTGCTGCAGCGAATTGAACATTGGAATCGAGCAATCCACTTGCCCGGGATTGGGGTTTGCGGAATTCTGCAAGCAGGGCTGATTGAACGACTGCGTCACGAAAAACGGCGGGTTGAATCCCGGGCTGGGATTGGAATATGGCCCGTTTTCCTGGCCGCCGTAAAAAATCCCGTAGGAAGAACGCAGCACCAGCTTGTCGCTGATTTTGTACGCCAGGCCGACTCGCGGCGCGAAGTTATGCAGATCAGGTGACACCAGCCCGGGCGATCCGGTGCGGTCAATCGAAATTTGCGAAGCCAATGTCGGCGTCAGCTGCGCATTTTGCCCCTTGGGCACGATCAGGCAGCCGCATCCGAAGTCGAAATTGGCTTGCTGATTGCCGGCCGCTTTCACGGTCGTATAAAGTTCGTAGCGCAGGCCCAAGTTCAGCGTCAGGCGATCCGATTTCTTGAAATCGTCCTGCACGAATCCCGCGTAGATTTGCCGGCGGTAATCCACGTTGTGCAGGTTCACGATCGAGCCGCCGTCGGAGATGCCCAGCAGAAAACTGGCGAAGCCGTATCCGCCGGTTCCCGGCGCGGCGGGATTGTCCGTGAATCCCGAGCCGAAATCCGCCGTGCCGCGCGAGGCCGAAGGTTGAAAAATCGTGAATTGCTCGTAGCGGATTTCCGTCCCGAACTTCAGCGAATGCCGTCCCTTCACCCAGGTGAAATTGTCGGTGAGGACGTAGCTATTCTGCTTTTCGATGGAAGGTAGAAAACCCGAGCTGCCCAGTTCGGGAGCCGACCCGTCGCTGAACGTCAACGCCGGTAGCCCACCATTAAAGGTGCCCGGCTCGTAGGGGACGCCCGGAAAACCCAGATTGCCCGAAACGTCCTCGTTGTAATTGTTCTGGTAGCGGTGCGCGTTGATGCGGTTGTAGCCGAAGCGAAATTCGTTCACGTGCGTGGAATCGAGGATGTGCGTTTCGCTCAGCGCGATGCTGCGGTAGGAAAACTCTTCGTTTCCGTCGAAGAACCCGCCGCCATCCAGCACGTTTTGAAAAGGCGAAGGAATGAAACTCGGCTGGTTCTCGTAGCTGAACCGCCCGAACAGCGAATCCTTGGTCGAAAAAGTGTGGTCCACGCGCACGTCGAAATTATTGCGTGTCTCGCTGCGCACCGGCACGGCGATGTAATTGAAAGCGGGATTGGATGAGTTCGGAGCTGGAATCAAGGCCGCCAGGCGCGACGCCAGCGGATCCGTGGATCCCGCGGGGAAAATGTTGGTGGGATTACCGGAGCCGTCTACCCCGATCGGCACGCCGCAGAATCCAGCGGGATTGGCGGGGGTCGTGGGCACCACGCGAGTGAGCCGGGCGTTGAAGATTTCCCCCACAAATGTCTGATTGCCGCTGCAATCCAGTGCCACCGCGCCCGTCGGATTGCCGGAGTTCGGGTCGATGGCCATTGCCGGCGTATTGGTCAGCAGTTCGGAAAAGTCTCCGTTGACCATGCTCTGATCGGGGATCGTCGCCGTTTGTGGCACTCCTTGCCGCAAACGGAATCCTTCGTAGTCCACAAAGAAAAATGTCTTATCCTTTTGGATCGGGCCTCCAAGCGTGGCGCCGAACTGGTTCTGCTTGTACGCCGGTTTTTGCGTCACGATGAAGAATGGCGAAGCATCGAGAGCATCGTTCCGGAAATATTCGAAAACGTCTCCGTGGAAAGCATTGGTGCCCGATTTGATCACGGCGTTCAGGATCGCTCCATTGCCTCTTCCGAACTCCGCGCTGTAATCATTCGTCTGAACCTTGAACTCCTCGATCGCATCAATCGGTGGTTGAATCACGTACGATGATTCGTTCAGCACGTCTCCCAGGTTCGAATTATTGTCGATTCCGTCCAGCAGAAAATTGTTCTGCAAAGAACGCGCGCCGTCCACGCTGAATCCAAAATTTCCCGTCACGCGGGAACCCGGTTCGCTGGGCACCACGCCCACGCCCAGTTGCGCCAATTGCGCAAAATTCCGACCGTTCAGCGGCAGCGTTTCAATCCGCGTCTTATCCATCACCTGGCCCATCGTGCTGGTTTCGGTTTCCAGCAGCGGATTCTGGACGGTCACCTCCACTTTCTGCGACACCTCGCCGATCTCCAGCTTCACGTCCGCTTCGATGCGATCTTGCACGTCGAGCTGCACTGGCCCGGCGACCGCGGTCTTGAAGTTGCCCTTCTCGACTGTGATCGTGTAGCGCCCGACCTTCAGCGGCCCGGCGACGTATTCTCCATTTGACTCCGTGGTGGTATCGAACTCGGTTCCATGATCGATGTCCTTCACTCGCACTTTCGCGCCGCCCACCACCGCTCCTGACGCGTCCCTGACCGTGCCGGCAATCACACCGGCATCCTTTTGTCCCCACGCAGTGCCGCAGGAAAGGGTCAGCGCCAAAAGAAGAACAGCCGCGCGCATCGTGGTTGTTGCTCTCTTGGCGCGATCTTTCAGGAGGTTCTCGGGATTGGCGCGACTGAGTAGAAAACGGTGGATGACGTTGTTCACCGATAACCCTCCCCTGCGAAGTTGGAAACAGTTGCTCTGAACAGATACGGGCTGCGGACCACCCCGGGTGCCGCAGGCTGGAGACAAATCAACCTGAATCGCTCACGTAATTAGTCCTATTGTGCGCGTTTGTCAACTTTTTTTATCGAATATGACGTATTTTGTATTTTTCTGATTCATTCCGACCGTTTTGTGGCACAATCGGCTGCTTTCGTAGCTGGCCCGACCACGGAGCGGTTTTCGATGAGCCTGCTGGCAGAGGAACGGAGATTTCGCATCCGCGAGGTTTTGTCGCGCGAGCGCACAGTCACCGCTTCCGAACTGATTCGCACACTGGGCGTCACCGCCGCCACTGTGCGACGCGATCTCGCCGCATTGGAGAAAGAAGGAGTGCTGGTCCGCTCGCATGGCGGGGCTGTTTCCCGCACGTCGAGCACGAACTTCCAGCCCTCGTACGAAGCCGTCGGCCGCAACAATCGCCCCGAAAAACTGGCGATTGCTCGCGAAGCGGAGCGATTGATCCTCGACGGCGAAACGGTTTTTCTAGAAGGCAGCACCACCGTCTATGAATTGGCACGCCGGCTGCTTCATCGCAATCGCCTTACCGTGATCACGAACTCCCCGCCCATATTGGATGAACTACAGCGCAGCCAGCACGTTTCCGTGATTTCCACGGGCGGCGAATTGCAGAAGGACGTTTTTTATCTTTCCGGAGTTTGGGCGCAGCGCGCCCTCTCCGAAATTCGCGTGGATAAAGCGGTGCTGGGCGTCAGCGCGATTGATCCCGGCTATGGAATCTCCACCGCTAGCCAGGCTGAAGCGCAGATCAAGAAAATGATTCTGAAATCGGCGCGCGTGAGCATCGCGCTTGCGGATCACAGCAAATTCGGCAATCAGGGTTTCGCGTACGTAGGTCCCGTCACCGATATTGACATTCTGGTAACCGATTCCGCCACGCCCGCGCAATATCTGCGGCCCATTCGCGAAGCCGGCGTGGAATTAATCTTGGCCGATGTGCGCGAACAGTCCTTCGAAACGGAGCGCACTGAGTCAGCGCGAGGCCGCACGCGTTCTGGCCCCGGAAAGCGTCGAGAGTAGATATGCACGCACGCTTCAAGAAAATTCTGTTGCCCATGCTGGTTCCGGTGGCGATGGCGGCGATTTTCTTTGAAGTCGGCCGCACGGCGGCCGCGCCGCTATCTGTGACAGCGAGTTTGTTGCCGGCTGCCGCCGTGCTCGACCAGGAACAACCGGCCGCCGCGCACGATGATCTGCGAGCATTCGCCGGGCTAGAACCGATTGATACTCACGTGCACGCGTTCAAGACGGATCCGGCGGTTACGGATCTGCTCGTCCGCCTGCACTTGCACGTGCTGGATATCTGCGTTGCGGATAGCCAACGCAGCTTTGGTGGCCTCGCCGCCGAAACCACCCGCGCCCAGAGCTTCGTGCAAGCCAGCCAAAATCATGCCAGCCTGTGCGTCACTTTCGATCCCTTCACTTTCGAGCAGAAGAATTTTGCGCAGGATGCTGTGAAGGAACTCCAGCAGGAATTTGCCGACGGCGCCGTCGCCGTAAAAATCTGGAAAAATATCGGCATGGAGCTGAAGACTCCCGGCGGCCGCTACGTGATGCCGGACGATCCGATTTTTGAACCCATCTACCGCGCCATCGCGGCCGATAACAAAACGCTCATCGCTCACGTCGCGGAACCTTCTTCCTGCTGGGAGCCGCCCAATCCCGCAAGCCCCGATTACGATTACTACAATGAACATCCCGAGTGGTACATGTATCGGCATCCCGATCATCCGCGCAAGGAAACCATTCTGGCTGCGCGCGATCACTTGCTGGCGGAGAATCCGAAACTGCGCGTCGTGGGTGCGCACCTCGGAAGCATGGAAACCGACGTGGACGAAATCGCCCGGCGCTTCGACCGCTACGCTAATTTCGCGGTGGACATGGCGGCGCGCATGGAATATTTAATGATTCAGCCGCGCGAAAAGGTGCGCAACTTCCTCATTAAGTATCAAGACCGCGTGCTCTATGGCACGGACCTCGAGTTTCTAGCGGCCGACGCGCCGTCCGATGCGCTGAAAGATTGGCAGGAGACGTATGCGCGGGACTGGAAGTTTTTGGCGACCGACGAAATGCTGCCGTACCGAGGCCATCAAGTCGAGGGACTGGCTTTGCCCGAACCGGTTCTCCGCCGCATCTTTCACGACAATGCCGTGCACTGGATTCCGGGCATCGTCGCGCCCGCGAAATAAGATCGCCGCGTGCCCTCCGCCAGACTGCGAGACCGGCTGCGCCACCGCAATTTACAGAGCCAGTTGCTGAACTTCTAATTGCGGCACGAGCGCTTGCACAGTCGCGAGTTCGATCCTGCCCGGTGCGGCCGCCACGCAATTCGCCGCGCCGCAAGCCGTTGCCAGGCGCAACGCTTCCTCGCCGCCGATGCCTTGCGCCGCCGCGTGCGCAAAACCGGCCAGCGTCGCGTCACCCGAGCCCACCGCTGAGATTGCCTTCATTTCTGGCGGCCGCGCCTGCCACAGCGGCCCGTCTTTGCGCTCCAGCCAGATCAATCCTTCGCGGCCCAGAGTAATTGCCGCACTCTCCACTCCGCGTTCCACGATTTCACGCACGCCCCGCGCCGCATCGTGCACAGTCGCGAGCGGGCTTCCCGTTAGCGCTTCCGCCTCCGCGCGATTTACCTTCACAAAATCCGGACGCGCTCTCGCGCTTTCACGGAGCGCTTCGCCGCTGGTGTCTACAAAGACCTTTGTGTTTGCGGCCTGCGCGGCTTCGATCAGCGCAACATAAAAATCGGCTCCCAAACCCGCGGGCAAGCTGCCGGAAATCACCAGCACCGCCGGTTTCCATTCCTCGCGAAATCCTCGAACGCACGCCCGCAGAAATTCATCGGCCTCGTTCACGCACGGCGCGCCTCCCGGCTCGAGAATCTCCGTTACCCGCCCCGATTCGTCTATGATTTCCAGATTCACGCGCGTGCTGGTCGCGGATGGAATCGCGGCCACTTGAATACCCAGCGCTTGCAATTGCCGCCCGCATTCCTGGCCAATGGCTCCGCCGAGAAATCCCACCCACGCAGCTGGCGCACCGAGCGCGCGCGCAGACATGGCAACGTGAGCAGCTTTGCCCCCCGCAAGACCCTGCGCGCTCGATGCGCGATTCACTTCGCCCACGGCCAGCGATGAAACGCGCAAGCGGCGATCCATTGCCGGGTTAGCGCTCACGCAGACAATCGTCGGAACGGGCATAAATCCTTGCTCCTCGCGCGCATTTGTGACAAGCTATCACCCTCTGGCACCAAATAGTAAGAAAAAGTAAGTAATCGAAAGCAGGGCTTTTACCGATGCTGGCGGAAGAGCGGCGCCGAAAAATACTCGAATTGACGCAGCGCAACGGCCGCGTGGTCGTCAAAGATCTCGCTCGCCGTTTTTCCACGTCGCTGATCACCATTCGCAAGGATCTGGAATCGCTGCACCAAATGGGACGCTTGCAGCGTGCGCACGGTGGCGCGCTGCCCATCGATGCGTCCGCGTTGCGCGACCCCTCGCTGCACGAAAAGGAACAGCTCCACCGCCGCGAAAAATTGAAAATCGCCGCCGCGGCAGCCCGCCTGGTTCGCCCCGGCCACGTGGTGATTCTCGATTCTGGCACCACCACCACGGCGGTGGCGCGCGCCATTAAGCATATTCGCGACCTCACGGTAATCACCAACGCCGTGAATATCGCCGCCGAACTCGCCGGCACGGACGTCGAGCTCATTCTAACGGGCGGCGCCCTGCGCAAGAATTCGTTTTCACTGGTCGGCCCGCTTACCGAGGATTCTCTGCGCCACGTCACCGCCGATCTGCTGTTCCTCGCGGTGGATGGATTCGATCTGCAATATGGCCTGACCACGCCCAACCTGCTGGAAGCGCGCGCCAATCGGGTGATGATGGAAAACGCCAAGACCACCATCATCGTTTGCGATTCCAGCAAATTCGGGCGCCGCAGCCTCTCCTTCATCGCGCCCACTTCGTCCGTCCATCACACGATAACCGACAGCAAAATTTCCGCGCAGCATCTTCGCGGGCTTCGCGCGGCGCATATCAAAGTGTTGGTCGTTTGAACGTTCATCCTGAGATTATCCCGGAGGCACCGTTCGTGGATTTGAAAGCAGGAGTTGGGACTAACACAATCGCGGAAATTCTCTCAGAGCCGGCCACTTGGAGAGTGTGTCTGGAGCATTTGCAGCAGACGCCCATGCTCGAAGAGCTCAACGAGAAGCTTCCGCGAAATATCGAGTGGGTTTTCATCGGCTGCGGCTCGAGTTTTTATTTGGCGCAGGCCGCGTCGGCCAGCTGGTCCATCTTAACAGGCGAAAAATCCCACGCCGTACCCGCATCCGAAGTGACGTTGTTTCCACAATTGTTCCCGGTACCATGTCAGCCCGTGCTGATTACCCGCTCGGGCCACACCTCCGAAGTCTTGCAGGCCGCCGAGTATTTGGAAACCAAGCTACGGCTGCCCACTCTTGCGATTACCTGTGGCACTGCTACTCCCATCGAAAAAATCGCGTCCCATTGCATCACCTTGCCCTTCGCGGATGAAAAAAGCACGGTGATGACTCGCTCCTTTACCTCGATGCTGCTCACGCTGCAATCGCTCGCGGCCGTTCGTGGCAGTCGCAGCGGCTTTCTGGATCAGCTGCGCGACCTCCCCGATGAGATGGCGGAGCGCATGACCACAATTCACGGCACAATCAAGTCGCTCGTCGATGCTCGCAACTTTGCGGACTACGTATTTCTCGGTCAGGGTCCATTTTTCGGTATCGCGCAGGAGTCCATGTTGAAAGTGAAAGAAATGTCCTGTTCCTACGCGCAGGCCTTTCACACTCTCGAATTCCGCCACGGCCCCAAAGCAATCGTCAGCGCCGAAACGCTGATCACCTTCATCATCAGTGAATCCGGCTGCGATGCCGAAGTCGCGGTGCTCGAGGAAATTAAGAAGCTAGGCGGCACGACTCTCGTGGTCGCGAACGCCGGCAATTCCGCCATTCGCCGTGCTGCGGATTATTTCGTGGAATTGTCTCTCGATCTGCCGGAAGTAGCTCGCGCGGCCGCCAGCGTAATTCCCGGCCAGCTTCTCGGCTTTTACAACGGAATCAAAAAAGGTTTGAATCCCGATGAGCCGCGCAATCTTTCCCGCGTCGTAATGCTGGAGACCCGCTCCTAGGGGCCGCGCGATGCCGCTCGATGTTTGCGTCGTAGGCGAAATTAATCCCGACCTGATCCTTTACGGCGTACCCGCGCGATTGAAGCCGGAAGAGGAGTCGCTGATCCGTGGATTCCGGCTGACGCTCGGAAGTTCCTCGGCGATTTTCGCGCACAATCTCGCGGTGCTCGGCACGCGCGTCGGCATGGTGTCAAAAATCGGCGCTGATCCGCTCGGCAAATTGACTCTTGAATGGCTCGCGAGTGCGGGCGTGGATTTGCAGCGCGTGCGTGTCGCTTCCAGCGGCATTGGAACCGGCGTCACGGTGATTCTGGCCCAGCCGGAGCATCGCTTCATCCTCACCTATCCCGGTACGATGTTTGAATTCAGCTACACCGACCTCGATCTCGATTACATTTTTTCCGCTCGCCACTTGCACCTTTCGTCGTACTTCCTTCATAGAGCGTTACGCCCGCGCATCGCTGATTTGTTTCGCGAAGCCAAATCCAAAGGCCTCTCCACCTCGCTCGATACTAACGACGACCCGGAAGGCAACTGGGGCGAGGACTTGCTGGCCGTTCTGCCATTCGTGGACATTTTCTTTCCGAATGAGCGCGAAGCGAAAAAGATTGCGCGGACGGATGATTTGCCGGAAGCGATCGCTAAACTCGCAAAGCTTTGCCAAATGATAGTCGTAAAACTAGGAGCGCGGGGAGCCGTGGCGCGCAAGGGCTCCCAGGAATTCGGCCGCGAAGGCATGCGCGTCGCGTCGGTGGACCCAGTTGGCGCCGGCGACAGCTTCGACGCAGGGTTCATTCATCGCTTTTTGCAAGGTGGGAGCCCGCGGGAATGTCTCGAATACGCTGATGTTGCCGGAGCGTTTTCCACCACGTGCGAAGGCGGGACGGAAGCTTTCAAAGATCGCGCCAAGCTCGAACACTTTTTTCGCCAACATTTGAAGCCGCGTTGAACTATCAACGCCGGCTGCAACGCGCCGCCATCTGGACCTATTCTTTGGTAGCTTCCAAAAGCAAGTGGTCGGCAAAGCTGGCCTTCAGTTTCGCCCCGGGCGCGGTCACGTCGCCAAAATCTTTCCCGTTGACGTAATCCACGACGTGATAGGTCCCTGGCGCAAGCCCGCGCAACTCAATTTCTCCGGACCATTCCACCGCTCCGACATGCGCGGCTCCCGCTCCCGCGGCAGGTGCTGGCGCAAAAAACGCGTAGTACATCGCGCCATCTTTTTCGATTGCGTAACCCTCCGGGACGTCGTACCCATAAACGTAAAGATTCCGAAACGTCCCGCGCGAAAGCAGTTTTTCGTTATACAAGCCGATCCACTTTTTCCAATATTCCTCCTTTTGCGGAGTCAGATAAACGTCCGCCAGCTTCGGTCCGTAATTCGGCCAAGCAAATTTTGTACCTACCACGCCGCCCGTCCCGACAGTCGAAGCAAAATCGGATCCCAAATCTTTCTCATTTCCATTCGGATTCGCGATCTTTGTCAATTCCACGTGATCGCCGTACACCGCCGCGTTCGGTCCGAGTAGCGCCTTGTACATTTTCACACGCTGCCGCACCTGCACGGAGCCAACCGGATCGGCCGTCACCGCCTGATCGAGGTAGCGCAGCCACGCGATGCTCGGCGGCGTGCCGCACGGGCAGCTTTGCGTAACGCTATCGGGCTTCAGCGCGCGCGTGGTGTCGAAAATCGTTTTGTAGATTTCGCCCATCGCATAAACCGAATCGTACGGAGATTTATGATGGTGCGCGGGGTTGTAGCACGCCGGAACGCTATAAATATTGTCGAGCTTGTTGCCGTCGAAATCCCAATCGCGTATGAATTTTTCGGTGAGATGCTTGTAGTACTCGCGCACCTCGGGAACCGCCGGACACAGCGTCGCCAGATTTCGCGTCATGCGCGCCGGCTTGCCGTTCTTATCCAGAACCAGCCAGTCCGGATGCTCCTTCACCACTTCCGAAACGCCGTAGGAATGCGATTCGTATCCCGGCCCGCCGTCTTCCACCGCCAGCGGCAGCCACCACAATTGCACTTTGATTCCCTGCTCGTGGAATTGCTTCACCATTTTTTGAATTTCGCCGTCGGGAAAAGTATCGCTGCGCGGCTGCCAGTCGCCGTAGTTGTTGAACCAGCGGTCGTCCAGCGTGGCCCAATGGATTCCCAATTCCTTCAGCTTCGGAATCGTCCCCAGCATCTGCGCGGGAGTTACATTTTCCAGGTAGCCCCACCCGCACCAGCTCACCGCGTAATCCTCGCTATTGATCGTGGGCTTCTTCAGGCCTTCGCTGTCAATCACGTCGGAATAAATTCGCAGCGGCTCGTAATAATCGCCGGAATACACCGCGACGAATGTCTTAGGCGTCGAATAAGATTCGCCGGGCTTCAGCGCATCGCTCGGCGCGAGGTCCACGCTCGCATCCACGTGGCCGGCGGATTCTGTTTTCACTGGAATCGAGAGCACCAGCGGCAGCGTTTCTACGTGCCCGATCGCTTCGCCCACCGTTCGAGTCCAAAACGCAACGACGGGTATTCCACCGCCCACGCGCCCCAGGTCTCCCTTCACATCCACCAGCGATCCCATCTGATTGAGTTGCGAAAATTTCCTGGGAATTTCAAACACATTGTCTTTGCCCCACTGAATACTCGCGCCGTGGAACGACCACATCTGGTTCGGCGCCGCCGTGTGATCCGCGAGCGATGCGTTGAAGCGATGCCGGTCCACGTCCACCGCATCCAGCTTCACCGGGGTCTTCCCCGTGTTGCGAATCGTCAGGGACACCAGCGCAACTCTCGGAAACTCGTCGCACACTTCCACCACTAGAGATTCTTCCAGTCCCGCTGCGGCATTTTCACCGGTCACCTCGATGCGTTTTCCTTTCGTTCCCAGTGGTCCGTGAGGCGCTGAGATCCGTGGATGCGCAGTGTCGAACACCGCCGACGGCAATTCCTTTCCGGCAGCCGTCACCTGGACGCCGGAATCTGCTCCAGCATCGTCCAGCGAAAGTTTGCGCCCGTCAGCCACCAGGCTAGCCGCCACGTACCCGTTCGGTGCAATCGCGAATTCAGCCGAAGGAGTGTCCACCAGCACAGCATTTGCCGCAGCAGCGACGTGAACCTGCGACTCCTCGGCTTTCGGCGGCGCAGGATTCACGGCTGCTGGCTGCCCGCACCCGCTCACAAAGAGCAGCAGCCCAGCGATCGCAATCAACGAGCTTGCGGAGTGCATCGAAAACGAGCGGCGTGAGCGCTGAACCATCCCGGCGTGGGGCATTAAACACCTCGAATCAGAAAAGAAGCAAAAAGTCATATTTCGTAACCTAACGATACCGGCCCAATATCTCACATCGCAGCCACTCAAGCGAACGAAATTGCTACCGCTGCCGGAAGCCCCCATCGCAACCGTCCAGTACAGTATGATGTCGCGATGCGCCTGCTGCTGGTGGAAGACGATCCCGGAGTCCTGCGCTTCGTCCTGAAAGGCCTGCGCGAACAAGCCTATGCCGTGGACACCGCTACCACCGGCGACGACGCGCTCTATCAAGCGGAAATTAATTCCTACGATTTGATTATTTTAGACGTGATGATTCCCGGCCGCGATGGCTTTGCCGTCTGCAAAGAAATCCGCAAGACCGGCAATCGCGTGCCCATCCTGATGCTCACCGCGCTCGATGGCATCGAAGAGCGCATCACGGGCCTGGACGTGGGCGCCGACGATTACCTCGCCAAGCCGTTTGCCTTCCGCGAACTTCTCGCTCGCCTTCGCGCGCTCTTGCGGCGTTCCGGCGAGCTGCGTCCCGCAAACATCCGCGTCGCCGATCTGGTGGTGGACACTGCGGCGCAAAGCGTCACGCGCGCCGGCCGTCGCATCCCCCTCACCACGAAAGAATATGCGCTGGTGGAATTTCTCGCGCGCAATGCGGGCCGCGTGGTGGGGCGCGCAGCAATCGCCGAACACGTCTGGGACGAAACGTTCGATCCGTTTTCAAATTTGATCGAAGTCTACGTGAACCGCTTGCGGCACAAAATTGACGCGGAGGGCAAAGTCCCGCTGCTGCATACGCGGCGCGGCGCGGGCTATCTATTCGGACCCGAAACGGAAACCGCTGCGGGCGGCGATGATGCCACGGAACGCGACGCGCAACGGCCCGCGAAGAAGAGGGCGAGTGCGGCGAGCAGGAAGAACCATGCTTGACACTCTGCGTGTGCGCTTGACGTTCTGGTATTCGGTGATCCTCGCTCTTTTCCTGCTTCTTTTTGGGCTCACCAGCTATTTGCTTTTTTCGCGGGCCGCGGACCGCCGCACGGACGCCGACCTCACCGAACTCGCGAATTCTTTTCTCGTGACATTCCAGGACGAAATCAACGATCCCGATAATTCCACCGGAATGCAATCCGCTGCTCAACTCTCCATGATCGAGCACCGCGTGCGCGATAGCGCCTTTTTCATCGTGGACTCCGACGGAAAAATCGCGTTCAGCTCCGCGGAAGTGCCTCCTGCCAGCGCATCCGAAGCTTCGCTGGTCACGCGCGCCGCCGGTTCCCGCGGCTTTCAGCAGTTTCTGTCTGCTGCCGTGCGATCCGACCACAGCATCGCCACCATTTCCGGAGAAAACGGCGGCTTCCGCGCCTACGCCCAGCGCTTCAGCGCGAATGGCCGCACGTGGTCGCTCGTAATTCTCCGCTCGCTGCATCCGCAGCGCGAACTGCTCGAGCAAATCCGCTTCGCGTTCGCGTGGTTGATCCCCTTGGGAGTGCTGCTCGCCGGCATCGGTGGATATTTTCTCGCGCGCAAAAGCCTCGAGCCTGTGGCAGCCATGGGCGCACAAGCGGAACGCATCAGCGCGGCCAATCTGCACGAGCGCCTGGCAGTAAAAAATGCGAGCGACGAACTCGGCCGCCTCGCTCGCACATTTAACGATCTACTCGATCGCCTGAATCAATCGTTCGAGCGGCAGCGGCGCTTCATCTCAGACGCCTCGCACGAGCTGCGCACACCGATTTCGATTTTGCGCGGCGAGGCCGAAGTGGCGCTATCGCAACCGGAGCGCTCGTCAGAGGAATACCGCGAATCGCTGGCGGTTTTGCAGCAAGAAGCAGAGCGCCTCGGGAGCATTGTGGAAGATTTATTCACGCTCACTCGCGCGGACGCCGGCGAGTATCGGCTCTCGCGCAGCGATTTCTACCTCGACGAACTGGCCGCCGATTGCGTGCGCGCCACGCGCGTGCTCGCGCAAGCCAAAAATATCGCGCTCGCAGCCGCCGAGGCTCCGCGCGAAATGCCCGTGCGTGCCGATGAAGAGCTGCTGCGCCGCATGATCCTCAATCTTTTGGATAACGCGATCAAATACACGCCCGAAGGTGGAAGTGTTTCCGTCGCGTGCAGCGTCGCGGCGGACGGCTACGAACTCAGCGTCACAGACAGCGGTCCCGGCATCCCCGCCGATCTGCATTCGCGAATTTTCGAACGATTCTTCCGCGTTGATCGCGCTCGCTCCCGCACCGGCCGCGACGGCGGCGCGGGCCTGGGGCTTTCGATCGCGCGCTGGATCGCGGAAGCGCACGACGGCCGTATTGATTTGGTCCGCTCGGACGCGACCGGCAGCGTTTTCAAAGCCCACCTCCCGGCAGCGCACGAAAGCTAGACGCGCTAATCCCCGCGCGTTAATCCTGCGTTTATCTGCCGATCTTTAGCCTGAGTGAAGCAGGCCTTAGCGCAACGGCTATCGTCAATCACTCTAGGCCCGGCGGAGCTAAAGGAGGAATGCTCATGAATTTCTTGGCTTGGACTAGAGAGCGTAACGGCTTCTTCCGTCGCCGCGACCCCATGCAGATCGCTACACGACGTGCAATCAGTCACCGAGCAATCCTGCTCTATGCACTCGGAATCATAATTGCCGTCGGCGGCGCAGCCTCCCGCGCGAGCGCGCAGGAGCCTTCAGCCCCAGATGAAACGAAACCCACAGCTGAAGCGCAGCTCCAGCTGGTGCAACCTCCGGGAGCAAACAACGCCACCCCGCCCGTTACGATCACGCTGCAAGACGCCATCGAGCGCGCGCGAAAAAATGACGTGCAATTCCTCGCAGCGGTGAACGGCGCAAAAGGCTCGCGCGAAGATCGCCTGCAAGCTCGCAACGCAATTTTGCCGCAATTCAGCTACACCGCGCAGGCGCTGCTCACACAAGGAAACGGCGGCCGCACCAACATCGGACGCTTCGTGACGAATGATGGCGTGCATGTTTACCGCTCCTGGGGCGTACTGCGCGAGGATCTTTCGCCGAATAATTATATGGGCACCGCGTATCGCCGCGCCGGCGCCGCCGCAGCCATCGCCAATGCCGAAGCGGAAATCGCAAAACGAGGTCTGACCGTCGCCGTCACGAAATTTTATTACGCCCTCCTCGATTCGCAGCGCAAGTACGCCACCGCGCAAAGCGCCCTCGACACCGCCAAACATTTTTACGATATTACGCAGGACGCCGAGCGCGTCGGACAGGTTGCGCACAGCGACGTGGTGCAGGCCGAGATTCAGTATCGCCAATTGGAGCAGGCCTTTCAGGATGCGCAACTGGCGATGGAATCGGCGCGCATGGATCTCGCGGTGCTCTTGTTTCCCACGATGAATGAAAATTTCAGCGTGGTGGACGATCTCGATACTCCGGTCGCGCTGCCGCCCTTTGCAGAGGCGGAAAAAATGGCCAGCCACGAAAATCCCGAGCTGAGCGTGGCGATGGAAACCCTGCGCAGCGCGAATCTGGACGTCACCGCCGCGAAAGGCGCATTCCTTCCGGCTTTTTTCGTGGACGCGGATTACGGAATTGAAGCAAACGCCTTCGCGCTACACAGCGTGAATGTCGAGGATCAGGCGAAAGGTCCGCTGCCGAACCTGGGCTACTTCGTGACCGTCGGCGTGAACGTTCCGGTGTGGGATTGGGGCACCATGCGCAGCAAGCTGCACCAATCGGAATTGAAACGCGAACAGGCACGCGCGGAATTGAGCCAGGCGCAGCGCCAGCTGGTGAACAATTTGTACGGTTCGTACAACGACGCCATGGTCGCGCGAGCGGCCGTCGAAGAATCGCGCCATACGGCCGAGCTCGCGGCGGAAAGCCTGCGGCTGATCGGTTTGCGCTATCATGCCGGCGCGTCAACGTCGCTTGAGGTCGTGAGCGCCGAAAACACATTGACGCAAGCGCGCAACGCATACGACGACGCGCAGGTGCGCTATCGAGTGGCGCTGGCGACGCTGCAGACCGTGACCGGAAGTTTCTGATCGAGTTCTGAATAAGGCCCCAAGTGTTTCGGTCCCCGCGGCAAATTATGAATAGAGGTGACTTCTCGATGTCGCGTTTGCATCCAGCCGCCCGCGCGGCAAGCAGCGTCTGGCCCCTTGCAGCATTACTTCTCGGCGCAACCTTGCTCGCGCAAGGGTGCGCGTCGAAAGACGACAAAGAAGGCGAGGCCAACGTCACCGTCAGCGTGCAGGCAGTCGCGGCGGAAAATGCCACGATTCAAGACACAATTTCCGCCAACGCAATCCTTTATCCGCGCGATCAGGCCGCGATTGTCCCGCGCGTCGTCGCACCGATCAAAAAGTTTTACGTCGAACGCGGCAGCAAAGTCCACGCCGGACAATTGCTCGCCGAACTGGAAGCCCGCGACCTGGCCGGCGCCGTCACTGAGAATCAGGGCGGCTACGAACAAGCCGAAGCCACTTACAACAGCGCGATGCAATCCGCCAGGCAAGATCTGAGCACTTCGAAGGAGCAGCTCGACGCCGCGCAAAAGCTCTACGACGCTCGCGAGTCCTTGTATAAGCAAGGCGCGATGGCGGCGAAAGACGTGGAAGACGCGCGCATCGCGTTGACGCAAGCGCGCAATCAATATGACTTGGCCGAAAAGTCGTACACGCTGAAGGCAGCGCAAGGCCAGCTCACCGCCGCGAAGGGCAAGACGATCAGCGCCGAAGCGCAGCTGAGCTACGCGAAAATCGTCAGCCCGATCAACGGACTCGTCACCGACCGGCCTTTTTACGTCGGAGACACCGCGCCTGCCGGAACCGCAATTCTCACCGTGATGGATATATCGAAAGTGGTCGCGCGCGCCTACGTCTCGCCGCAGCAGGCGGCGGAACTGCACGTCGGTGACGCCGCTTCGATTCTGCCGGGCAGCGGAGAATCGGAAATCGCCGGAAAGGTGAGCGTCGTCAGTCCCGCGCTGGATCCCAATAGCACCACGGTCCAAGTCTGGGTGGAAGCGCCGAATCCAGGCGGCAAACTCAAATCCGGCTCGACGGTTGGCCTGCGCATCGTCGCGAACACAGTGAAAGACGCGCTCGTGGTGCCGGCCGAAGCGATTCTCACCGCGACCGACGGGACCACATCCGTAATGGTCATCGGCAAAGATAGTCACGCGCACCAAACCGCGGTCAAAATTGGAATTCGCGATGACCACGATGTGCAGATCTTGAGCGGACTTGATGCCGGCCAACAGGTCGTGACCGCCGGCGCTTACGGTTTGCCTGACGGCTCGAAGGTCACAATCACGAAGCCTTCTGCGGAACCGAGCGGCGGCGGGACTGAGTGAGGACGGCTCCGAACCTGCGATGACAAATTCCAGCCGCAGCACGCCGAATGTTTCGGAACACGCCAAACGATCCGGAGAAGTCTACTGGTTCGCGCGCGAACACAAATCCATCATTTTTCTGATCGTCACGCTCGCACTGGTCGGCGCCTACCTCGCTTTCAGCATTCCCATCGCCGTTTTTCCTACGACGGATTTTCCACGCGTCCTCATCGGCGTGGATAACGGCGTGATGCCGATTGACCAGATGCTGGTCACGATCACGCGCCCGATCGAGGAAGCCGTTCGCGGCGTGCAGGGAATCGAAGACGTCCGCTCCATCACCAGCCGCGGATCCGCGGAAATTGATTTGTACTTCAGTTGGCGCGTGGATATGTTTCAGACCTTGCAACGCGTCAATGCCGCTCTCGCGCGCGTGCAATCCACTCTGCCGCCCACCGCTCAGATCACCACCGATCAATTGGAATTTTCAAGTTTCCCGATCCTCGGGTATGGACTGACTTCGGACAAAATTTCGCAGGCGCAATTGTGGGAAATCGCGACCTACGACATGAAGCCGCGTCTGGCAAGCCTTTCCGGAGTTTCCACCATCCTGGTGCAGGGCGGCGAGGCTCCGGAATTTCACATCGTGCCGGATCCCGCAAAGCTGCGCGCGGCCGGCGTCAGCATCTCGGACATTCTTGGAGCCGTGGATAAATCCAACATCATTCAGTCGCCGGGACTTTTCGCGCGCAATCACCAGTTGTATCTTGGCCTGATCAGCGGCCAGGCGCACGACGCGCAGCAAATCGCGCAAATTTTCGTGAAGAGCGCGCCCAGCGGAGGACCGATCTACGTCGGCGACCTCGCGCAGGTGACGCCGGCGTTCGAGCCGCATTTCACCATCGTCACGGCCGACGGCACGCCCGCCGTGCTGATCAACATCAATCGCCAGCGCTCCAGCAACACGATGCAGGTGGCCACTTCGGTGAAAGCGGAGATGGCGGCGATCGAAAAGACTCTGCCGTCCGGCGTGCACGTCAGCGTTTTCTACGACCAGTCCTGGATCGTCGGGCAATCCATCAAAAGCGTGCGCGACGCAATCCTGATCGGCCTGCTGCTCGCCTCCGCCGTGCTCGTTTTGTTTCTGCGCGATTGGGGCACTTCGTTCATCGCCGGCATGGTGATTCCGATCAGCCTGCTGGTGACGTTCATCGTGATGCGATTTCTCGGCGAAAGCTTCAACCTGATGACGCTTGGGGGCATGGCCGCCGCAGTCGGCTTGATTATTGATGACGCGATCGTCGTGCTCGAAAACGTGGTGCTCCATCGCGAAGCCGGCGAAGAAAGATTTCGCGCCGTCGCTCTGACGCTTGAAGAGCTTGCTCCCGCTCTGGTCGGCTCCACGCTCACGCCCATCGTGGTTTTCCTCCCGCTGATTGCGATCACCGGAGTCACCGGAGTTTTCTTCCGCGCGATGGCCGTAACGATCGGCGTTGCACTGCTCACTTCCCTTACGCTCGCGCTTACCTGGACGCCGACGCTCTGCCTCTACTTGCTGCGCAAACAATCCGATCACGACGCACAAGAAACTCCGGCTGATCATGCGGCGGTGTCCGCAGCTGTTCCGGAGACAGCCTCCGCTTCGGTGACGACCGAAGCCGACCGCCGCAACGTAGAAATGAATCGCTTATTGCAGGCCGAAGAGCAGCACTTGATGAAAGGTTATTTCGGCCGCGTCATTCGTTTTTACGAGCGCTGGTTCCGTCGCAGCCTGAAATATCCCGTGTGGGTCCCAGTGCTCGCGGTGGTGATCGTCGCGGTTTCATACCTCTGCTACCGCCAGATCGGTTCCGATCTGCTGCCGAAGATGGACGAAGGCAGCTTCATTCTCGATTACGTCACGCCGCCGGGAAGCTCGCTCGAAGAAACCAATCGCATGATCGAGCACGTCAGCCAGATCGTTCGGTCGGTTCCCGAAGTCGCCACCACTTCGCGCCGCACCGGATTGCAGCTTGGGCTCGCCGCCGTTACCGAAGCAAATATCGGAGATATTTCGGCGGACCTGAAAACCGATCGCGATCGCGACATCTGGACGATCATGAACGAAATTCGAACCAAGGTGAATCAATCGGAACCCGCCGTCGAAGTGGAATTCACGCAAAAGCTGCAGGACATGATCGGCGATCTCACCAGCGCTCCACAGCCGATTGACATTATGCTGTTTTCGCCGGACGCGAAGCTGCTCGATGAATGGGCGCCGCGCGTCGCCGACGCCATCGGAAAAATTGACGTAGGCGGCAGTCGTCCGGTGGTTGACGTGGACGACGGAATTGACTCCACCACCAGCGGGCCGGCGGTTTCTTTTCAGATTAATATGGCGACGGCCTCGCACGCCGGATTCACGCCGCAGGACGTAGCCAACGAAGCGCAAGCGATGCTGACCGGCGTTGAGGCTTCCGCTCCGGTCGTCGTGAACGATCGCCCGTATCCCGTGCGCATTCGCTATCCCGCCGAACTTCGCTCGTCGCTTGCGGCGATGAACAACACCATGCTCGTGAGCCCCGCCGGACACACCGCGAATCTTGGTTCCCTGGCCACGATGACGGAGCTCCCGGGCCAGACGGAGATTCTGCAGGATAACGAGCAGCGTTACGTTGCGGTCACCGCGCGCCTCGAAGGCCTCGATATGGGCCACGGCATCGCGGCCGTGCAGGCAGCGCTTGCCAAGCTGCAGTTGCCGCCGTCCATTCGCGTCGAATATGGTGGGCTTTACAAGACGCAGCAAAATTCGTTCCGAGATTTATCCATGGTGCTCGCGCTGGCGATCGTTTTTGTCTTCCTGGTGCTGCTTTTCGAATTTCGCAATTTCTCCGCGCCGATTTCGATCCTGGTTTCCGCGGTGCTGTCCACAGCCGGAGTGTTCGTGGCGTTGCTCGTGGCGGGCATCACCTTCAACCTTTCCTCGTTCATGGGCTTGATTATGGTGATTGGCATCGTCGCAAAGAACGGCATCCTGTTGCTCGACGCCGATAAAAAATTTCGGTTGGCGGGATTTTCGCGCGAAGAAGCGATCTTTCAGGCAGGCCGCAGGCGGTTGCGTCCGATCGTGATGACGGCTATCGCGGCGGTGGCGGGAATGTTGCCGCTCGCGCTGGCGATTGGCGCTGGCTCGCAGATGCTGCAGCCGCTAGCCGTGGCGGTCATCGGCGGCTTGCTGATCGCGATGATTCTCTCGCTGTTCGTCACGCCCACGATTTATTACTACATAACGCGCGAACGCGCGGCCGTCTCCGCCAGCTAGGCCTACTGCTTCTGTTCAACTAGAAATGTGCGGAAGTACGCGATCAACGCTGCCTCGGCGACCTCACCGCTGTCCGAAACGGGCCTGTGATTCACGTCACATCGAAGTGTGACCGATAGTACTTACGGCTCCGAAAGCGTGAGCTAGGCTCGGCTTATCTTCGGGTGAAAAGGAGATGCAACGTGGTACACGCAAAAACGATGAAAGCAGCAGTTGTTGAGAAGTTTGGCCAGCCATTAGTGGTCCGGGAAGTTCCAGTCCCGACGCCTGGACCCGGACAGGCACTCGTTGAAGTGTTTGCGACGGGAGTATGTCACACCGATCTTCATGCAGCGGACGGCGATTGGCCGATTAAGCCCACGCCTCCTTTCACTCCTGGCCACGAAGGCGCGGGAATCGTCGTGGCGCTCGGGCCGGGTGTCGCGCATCTGAAGGAAGGCGATCGCGTAGGAATCGCGTGGCTACATAGCGCGTGCGGTCACTGCGAGTATTGTCTCTCGGGATGGGAAACGCTCTGCCTCGAGCAGCAGGATTCCGGCTATTCCGTGAACGGCAGCTTCGCGCAGTACGCGCTCGGCCATGCCGACTACCTTGGACGAATCCCCAAGAAACTTTCCTTCGTGGATGCGGCGCCGATTCTCTGCGCCGGCGTCACCACCTATAAAGGTCTGAAAATGACCGAAGCGCGGCCCGGCGAGTGGGTCGTCATATCCGGAGCAGGCGGCTTGGGCCACGTTGCCATCCAGTACGCGAAAGCCATGGGCATGCACGTCGCCGCAGTGGACCTCGGACCGGAAAAAATGGCGCTGGCGCGCAAGCTCGGCGCCGAAATCACCATTGACGCCAAAACACAAGATCCCGCGCAGGAAGTGCAAAAACAAATCGGCGGAGCGCATGGTGTGCTGGTCACCGCAGTGTCGCCGATCGCCTTCAAACAAGCGATGGGCATGCTGCGCCGAGGCGGCACTTGCGTCCTGAATGGTTTGCCGCCGGGAGAATTTCCGGTCTCCATCTTTGACGTGGTCTTGAACGGCTACACGCTTCGCGGTTCCATCGTCGGCACGCGCCTGGACCTGGAAGAAGCCCTGCAATTTGCCGCCGAAGGCAAAGTGAAGGCGTCGATCGAAACTTTGCCGCTGGAATCCATCAACGACGTGTTCAACCGCCTCAAGAAGGGACAAGTGAACGGACGAGTGGTTCTTGGCTTGAAAGAGGAAGCTTTCGCGAAGCCGGTATTAGAGCGGCTCGCGAGCTAAACCCAGCCACACCGCAGTCGTTCACCAACGCAGGGAGCGAGCGAAGTGTAACAAGTGGCCCAGCCCACACTTCGCTCGCTTCTGGTTTTTGGGCATCCAGCCACAGTCACCAGCGCAAGCATGGCTAAACGAAGGCGCTGCTAAACGAAGCCGCCGCGCTCTTTCCCGCTCTCTCTCCGCCTGGATCGCATTTCTGATCACTCGTCCTTTGCCAATTGAACTAGATAATCGATGAACCTGCCAGCGCATGCGCGTATACCCCGCTGAAATGCTAGAATTCGCGTTCTGCCCGGTGCGCTGAAATGTTCAAGAAAGTCCTGATTGCCAATCGTGGCGAAATTGCGGTGCGCATCGTGCGCGCGTGCCGCGAGCTCGGCGTGCGCTCCGTCGCAGTATGTAGCGACGTGGACCGCGGCGCGCTCCACGTGCGGCTCGCCGACGAAGCCTATCCCATCGGCCCTGCTCCTTCCTCGGAAAGCTATCTGGTGATCGAAAAAATCCTCGGCGTTGCGCGCTATGCGCATTGCGACGCCATTCATCCTGGCTACGGCTTCCTCGCCGAAAATCCCGCGTTGCCCCGCGCTTGCCTCGACGCCGGTATCACTTTCATCGGACCATCCGCCGAAGCCATGGAAAAACTCGGCTCGAAAACCGCAGCCCGCCGCATCGCCAGCGCCGCCGGCGCGCCCACGGTCCCCGGCACGCTCGACCCCATCAAGGATCTCGACGAGCTCGCTGCCATCGCCCGCAAAACCGGATTCCCCGTAATTTTGAAAGCGGTCGCGGGTGGCGGCGGCAAAGGAATGCGCAGCGTTGAACGCGAAAGCGATCTTGCGTCCGCCTGGCGCGACGCCTCTTCGGAAGCGCAAAACGCCTTCGGCGACGGCCGCATGTACCTCGAAAAATATCTTGAGCGTCCCCGCCACATCGAAATTCAAATTCTCGCGGACCAGCACGGCCACACCGTCTATCTCGGCGAACGCGAATGTTCCGTGCAGCGCCGCCACCAGAAAGTGATCGAGGAAGCTCCTTCGCCGGTGATGACGCCGGAATTACGCCGCGCTATGGGCGAAGCGGCCGTGAAACTCGCGCGCGCAGGCAATTACACAAATGCGGGCACGGTCGAATTCCTGGTGGATGCCCAGCGCAATTTTTATTTCCTCGAAATGAACACGCGCCTGCAAGTCGAGCATCCCGTCACCGAAATGGTCACGTCGCTTGACCTTGTGAAGTTGCAAATGCGTATCGCGGCTGGTGAGCCGCTGCCGTTCACGCAAGAAGGCATATCACTGCGCGGCCACGCCATCGAATGCCGCATTTACGCCGAAGACCCGGACAACAATTTCTTCCCATCTCCAGGCAGAATTCTCGACTACCGAGTGCCCACCGGACCCGGCATTCGGCTCGACGACGGAATTTATGCCGGCTGGACCGTGCCGAACGAATACGATCCGATGCTGGGAAAACTAATCGCGTGGGGAAAGGATCGCGAAGAAGCGATGGCGCGTATGAACCGCGCGCTCGAGGAATACTATGCGAGCGGCATCAAAACCAACGTTTCCCTCTTCAGGCGCATACTCGCCAGCCGCGATTTTCAGTCCGCCGCGATCTACACACGCTGGCTCGATGATTTTCTGCGCGACTCATCCGCGAAACCGGATCTCGCAAGCGGCGGTCCGGAAAAGCAATCGGAAGCAGACGCTCGCGCCACGAACACTATTCTCGTCGCTGCGCTCCTCTGGCATCAAGCTCGCAATAACGCTGCAGCGGCCTCAACGGCTCCGCCGGAATCGGGATCACGCTGGCGCGTGGAATCTCGCCGCGAACAAGCAAGCCGCGAACCGGAGCGCTGATCGCATCGGCAGAAGCGATTAAGGGTTGCAGATGAAACTGGACGTCGAAATCGACGGCAAAAAACATCGCGTCGAGTTGGTCCAAACGCGCGATCTATCGCGCTGGTTCGCAGACGGCCACCCGCTCGATGCCGACGCGAAGGAGGTGTCCCCCGGCGTCTACTCGATCCTCTTGCAAGGTGAATCGTTCGAAGTGCGCATCGACACTCGAGGCGGGGAACTCCGCGCTAGCATGCAGGGTCGCGAATACAAGCTCTCCATCCACGATCCGCGCGAATGGAAAAAGAATCGCGCGGGAGCTGCGGAAGCCGAAGGCCGCCAACAAGTCCGCGCGCCCATGCCGGGCAAAGTCGTTCGCATCCTCGTCTCGATGGGCAGCCAAGTGCAAGCTGGACAAGGGCTTATGGTCATCGAAGCCATGAAAATGCAGAATGAAATCCGCGCTCCGAAATCCGGAACCGTCGAACGCCTCTCCGTTATCGAAGGCCAGACCGTCAATGCCGGCGAAGTCGTTGCTGTGGTTTCCTGACCCGTGCGCGTACCTAGCCGTTACTAGTTACCCTTAAGGTCTGCGCCAGCCCCTCGCATCTTCCCCCGCCCTCCAATCCCAGTCACAATCATTTCAATTCAGGCCAACGATTCAAACTGAACAGGCTCACCACGTCTTGGGAGATCTTGAATGGTCGCACAACTGCATTTTGTTCCGGTGGCTGCCTGGCTCGTGCTCGGAATCTTCGGACTTTTGTGGATCATGGCCTGCGGCATCACCGCCGGCAAGATGGAGAAGGAAGGAATCGCGTTTTGGCGCGGATTCTTTGCCTGCTTACTACTGACCCCGCTCGTCGGATTCGCTGCGATTCTAATCGCGCGCATGACTCGGCCCAATCAGCGGCTTGCAGCGGAGACCGTTAGCCGCGGCTAGCTGTTCATTCAAACACACCTTCGCCGCACGTCGGCATTCTCTGCATTTAATTTTCTAATTGAGTTGTGTGTCTACTTCGAAGCTGGAAGCTTGCCGGCCGATTCCAGAATCTGCCGCGCCAGGTAGTTGGTCACGTGCGAATCATCGCGTGCTTCCACCATGTACGCCGAACGCAACAGTTGCTCCTTGCGGTTGCGCAGCATGTCGCGCACGGATTGCTGCACTTGCGGATCAGATAGCTCGCGCTGCCCCGCCGCTTCCTTTGCGATTAATTTCAGAATCCGATATCCGCCATTCTTAACGCCAATCGGCGGCGTCACGTCGCCCGGCCGCATGGACATTACCGTCTTCTTCAGCAGCGGGTCGGACTGATTTAAGGCCGACTCCGGCACGAACCCCAGATCGCCGCCGGTCGAAGCCGTCGAATCCTCCGAATAATCCATCGCCAGCTGCCCGAAATCGGCGCCGCTCGCGAGCCTCTCTTCGAGCAACGCGATCTTGCGCTTGGCTTCTGGTTCCGTGGTGGCTTTATCGTTCTTGCGATTGTGTACGGCGGGATCGGGATGCGGAGTCACAACGATTTGCGCAATGTGGTATTGCGGTTCGGCGACGTTGAATTGCGCGCGATTCTTGTTGTAGAAATCCAGTACGTCCTGATCGGTAATCGAAATTTTGGCCACCACTTCCCGGTTCAGCAGCTTCTGCACCGAAAGCTGGCGCCGAATGTCGCCCTTCAGATCTTCCACCGTCAGCCCAGAATCCTTCAGCTTCTTTTGAAACTCTTCTTCCGTGTACGGGCTTTTCGATTCGGTGAACTTGTCTTCTACCTCGGCGTCGCTGGCGATCAGATTCAGCTTGCTCGCGCGTTCCAGCAGAATTTCGTTGTTGATCAACTCGTCGAGGATGTTCAGCTTCAGCGAGAGCGCTTCTTCCTGCGATGGCGCAGGCCCTTCGGCGCTCACCCGCGTGCGGAAATACTTCTCCACCTCGTCGCGCTGAATTTGCTTGCCATTGACCACCGCCCACACGTCTGGCCCGGGCGCTTCTTCCTTCTTGCAGCCGATCGCGCACACACATGTGATGACGGCAACAAGAATCAGTAGGGGTCGGGGCAAACGGAACTCCTTCCGGGAAGCGCCGGCTTCAAGCGGCCTTTTTTACGCGACCGGAACGGATGCAGGAGGTGCAAACGCGGACGTGTTTGCGCGCGCCTTTAACCACAGCCTTGACGCGGCGTAGGTTCGGATTCCAGCGGCGGCGTGTAACGTTGTGCGCGTGGCTGATCGTGTTTCCATACAGCGGCTTCTTGCCGCAAATTTCACATGCGAGTGGCATTTTGGTGCGTTGCTCCAGACAGAAGAAATTTTCGATGTAAATCGAATTTTCATCGTATCAGACTCTGGGCAAAGCCGGTAGCGATTTGGCGCCTGCAGTAAATGCGCGCAAGCGTTGTCGATGCAAGCTGAAAAGCCCTTCGGGACCTTGCGGCTAGTGTCTAAAAGTCCCAGCCGAATAGTACCTTGGTAACGTTGACCGCACACACTTCCAAACCCCAATGTGGTCAGGACAACTCGTGATGTCCCGGCCCGTCCCGGGGGAGGGGGTGTGTACCGTTTGGACACACACCTCGAAAATTTCCCTCTTGACGGCATCTAACTGCCTATAGACTCCGCCGCGTAGTTCCTTACTCGGAGGGGTCAATGTCTAAGTGGTTAGTGGTAGTGGTTTTGGCGTTGTTGGTTCTCACCAGCGCTATGGGGCTGAAGGCGATCACGTCCCAGCAGCCTGGTCTGATGGCAAACACCAGCGCACCAATGCCTCCTACGCCGTGGTTGCTGGCGAACACCAGCGCACCGATGCCGCCCACACCGTGGGCGAACACCAGCGCACCGATGCCGCCGACGCCTTGGGCCAACACGAGCGCGCCGATGCCGCCTACACCGTGGGCGAACACCAGCGCTCCAATGCCGCCGACGCCCTGGAGATAAGTTAAGGGTCCCGCGCAAGCGGGGGCTAGACCAGGGTCAGGCGCGAAGGCGATTTAGAGCATGCTTGGCCGGGTCGATTATCTAGTTTGGATGCTAGGTTTCCTTTTGGAAATCTACGTATTGGTGTGTTCAATTTCCCGCCGCGATTTTCTGCGCTATCTCCCCGTCAATATTTACATGGGCTCCGCCGCGCTAGTCGCGCTGGGTGAGTACTTTACGATCCAGCATTACGGCTTTCAGTCCATGAATTACCGCTACTACTACTATTATTCCGAGAGTCTTCTTACCATTCTCCTGTTCTGGGTCATAATTCTTTTCTACCAGCAAGTTTTCGCGGAGATGGAAGTCAGCCGTTACATCCGCCGCGCTGCCGCCGTCCTGCTGATTGCTACCGGCTTCTTTTCCTACATGGTGATTCACGCCAATAAAGACCACCTCACCAGCCGCTTCGTCGTCGAGCTGGGCCAAAATCTCTACTTTGTCGGCGTGCTCCTCACCTACCTGCTCTGGGGCGCCGTGCTGAAGCTGCGAGAAACCCGTACTCGCCTGATCCAACTCGTCCTCGCGCTCGGCGTCTATTTCAGCGCGACGGCCGGCACCTACGCTCTGCGCAATCTCTTCCCGGTCTTGCAACCGAACCTTTTGAAGTGGGTCCCGCCGCTGGTGGGAGTGTGGCTCCCCTTGGCCTGGTCCTACACGTTCACGAAGGTTACTGAGGACGCGCGGCTTATGCCGGCGCGCTTGATGGTGCGAGCGAGATGATTGCCGCTCTAATCTGCGTAACTTCGCTGGCGGTCTTCGCCCAGTTTTTTATCTGGTATTGCCGCGCGATCGTCGCGCCGAGCCTTAAGGTAGCTCTTTCCGATCGCGTCCGAGAAGTCACCGGCATCGCGGACCACGACGTGGCGCCAGATGATTTCGATCGCTTGCTCCAGCTCGTCCGGCTCTGCCCCGAACGTGAAGATGATCGGTCCGAGATTCGCGCGGTCGGCACTTACTACGGCATACTCGCGGCCCTGGATAAAATTTCAGGTTCGCTCGCGCCCGGCTTGGCAGCATGGGCGCGCCACGAACGCCAGCACTGTTCTTATTTCGCCGCGGTCGCGCTGGACCGCCGCATTTCCTACACCCGCGATCTGTTCACCCAGCAGATTGCCGACCGGCTTTGATGTCCCGCATTTAGCGCCGGCAGCGCTGACGACTTTCGCGCCGCGCTCGACCCTTCCTGATTCCACTGCTACCATCAATACACGCTGAGCATCCGCGTGCGCACCAATCAGCCGATGAGGACACCGCTCGAACAATCCGTACTGCAAGCCATTCAACGCACCGGGATGCTCGCGCCCGGTGACCGTGTGGCCGTAGCCGTCTCCGGCGGCGCGGATTCCGTAGCGCTGCTGCGCCTGCTGCTGCGCTTGCGCGATGACCTCGGAATCACGCTCGCGGCCGTCCACTTCAATCATTCGTTGCGCGGCGCGGAATCCGAAGGCGATGCCAAATTCGTCGCGCAACTCGCGAAGGCACATGCACTAGAATTCATCACCACCCGCGAAGACGTCGGCGCAGCAGCGCATCAGCAAGGCCGCAATCTGGAAGACATGGCACGCCAACTGCGCTACGCGTATTTCGAGCACATCGTCGCGGATGGACGCGCGACTCGCGTCGCGGTTGCCCATACCGCCGACGATCAAGCAGAAACCGTGCTCGTGCACATCATCCGCGGCACCGGCCTGACAGGCCTCGGCGGCATTCATCCCGTCGCCGGCGCGGTTGTTCGCCCACTGCTGGCAACCTGCCGCGAAGACCTGAGGCAATATCTGCGCACGATCGGCCAACCGTGGCGCGAAGATTCGACCAACCGCGACACCACCCGCACCCGCGCCCGAATCCGTGAACAACTCTTGCCGATGCTCTCCCGCGATTTTTCGCCAGCCGTCACCGACCACCTCAACGAACTCTCGCGCCTCGCCCGCGAAGAAGAAATTTTCTGGGACGCGCTGGTGGAAGATCGCTTTCAAGCGCTAGTCCGCAAGCAAGATGGCGGCTACGCACTCAGCATCCCTGTAAAAGCTCTCCTTCACCCGCTAGCGCTCCACGCGGCACAGACCCAAAATGCCAACCCAACCAAGTGCAATGATTCCCGACCTTTGCGCGTGCTTACGGAACGCCTGATCCGCCGTCTTTATGAATACGTGCGCGGAAACCGCCGGGAATTGAGCGCTTACCACGTCGAACAAGTAATTCACATCGCGAGCGGCTCCCGCAGCGGCCAACGCGCGGAACTGCCCGGTGGAATTATGGTGCAGCGAAATTTTCAGGATTTGACTTTCGCCCTGGCGCCAACGCCGGCTCGCGCAGATGCGCCAGCACAAGCGCCAACGCCAGGGCCCCAGCCCAATGCGGAAGGCGCCGCAAGCAGCAACGGCACCTCCGACCCCGCAACCGCGTACGAATACGTAGTGACGCTGCCGCTGGCCAGCGCCACCACCGTATCCATCCCGGAACTCGGAAAACGCTTCCGGCTAAAATTGATTGACTGGCCTATCGCGGAGAGCGACACTAAGAGGGACGCCGACGCCATTGATGCCGACCTGCTTCGCCCTCCTCTGATTTTGCGGAATTGGCGACCCGGCGACGCCTATAGGCCGCACGGCCGGCGTCAAGAGCAGAAGTTGCGCAGGATGTTCGTCACGGGGCGTGTTCGTCGGGGCGATCGGAGCATCTGGCCAGTACTGGAAAGTGCGGGTCGCGTAGTTTGGGCACGGGGGATGCCTCCTGCGGACGACTACCGCGCGCGAGGCGGCACGCGGCTCGGCGTGGTGATTGAAGAGCAGTCCCTGGAAACACTTCCGCCGGTTGAATAAGCTGGCTCACTTTCGGCATCTAAGTAGTTAGCAGTGCATCGGGCAGTTGGCAGGGGTACCGGCAAGGCCACAAGCTCTAGTCCCTGCGGCGTTGCCCGTACGGGTCTGAAAAGCGTGAGGTAATTAAGGTGAACTCTACAGTCCGCACAATTCTTTTTTGGCTCTTGATGATCTTGCTTGCCGTTGTCTTGTGGCGCATGGCGTCCACCGGCGGCCAGACCGCGCACGAGGACGAGCCGAACTACACGAACTTCCTCGCCAAGGTTCAGAACGGCAGTGTGAAGGACGTCACCATCTACCTCTCGCCGAATAGCGCCGAACTGCAAGGCGAATATCGCGAAGGCGGAAAATTCCGCGGCGTTACGATCGCCAACACCGCGATTCCAGATGTCACCAAGACCCTCCAAGACCACAGCGTCCTCTACAGCTACAAAGAAGTGAAGAACGCAGACTGGCTCAGCTTTCTCGTCAATTTTGCTCCGCTGATTCTTCTCGTGCTCTTCTGGGTTTTCATGATGAAGCAGATGCAGGCCGGCGGAAACAAGGCGCTGAGCTTCGGGAAATCCCGCGCGCGCTTGCTTACGGCGCAGCAAAAGAAAGCCACTTTCAAAGACGTCGCTGGCATTGACGAGCCCAAGGAAGAACTCTACGAAATCATCGATTTCCTGAAAGATCCGCAGAAATTCCAGAAACTCGGCGGCCGCATTCCCAAGGGCGTCTTGCTCGTCGGCCCTCCGGGAACCGGCAAGACTCTTCTTGCGCGCGCCATTGCTGGCGAGGCCAACGTTCCGTTCTTCTCGATTTCAGGCTCCGACTTCGTCGAAATGTTCGTCGGCGTCGGCGCCAGCCGTGTCCGCGATCTGTTCGAACAGGGCAAGAAGAACGCGCCTTGCATCATCTTCATTGACGAAATTGACGCCGTCGGCCGCCATCGCGGCGCAGGCCTGGGCGGCGGTCACGACGAGCGCGAGCAAACCCTGAACGCGCTGCTCGTCGAAATGGACGGTTTCGAATCCAACGAAGGCGTGATCCTGATCGCGGCGACTAACCGGCCGGACGTCCTCGATCCCGCACTGCTGCGCCCCGGCCGTTTCGATCGCCGCGTAGTTGTCCCGCGGCCAGACGTAAAGGGCCGCGAAGAGATTCTTCGCGTGCACACGCGCAAGGTACCGCTCTCCGAAGACGTGGATCTTTCCGTGATCGCTCGCGGCACGCCCGGCTTTTCCGGCGCCGACCTCGCGAACCTCGTGAACGAATCCGCGCTCTGGGCCGCACGCCAAAACCGCAAATTCGTCGCCATGGTGGATTTCGAGATGTCCAAGGACAAAGTCCTGATGGGCGTCGAACGCAAATCCATGATTTTGTCGGACGAAGAAAAGCGCAATACCGCGTACCACGAAGCAGGCCACGCGCTCGTCGCGGCTATGACTCCCGGCGCCGATCCGCTGCACAAAGTCACCATCATCCCGCGCGGCATGGCCCTGGGCGTCACCATGCAGCTCCCGATTGATGACAAGCATACCTACACCAAGGAATTTCTCGAAGCACAACTCGCGGTATTAATGGGCGGACGCGCTGCCGAGGAAATTTTCCTGCACCACATCACCACCGGCGCCGGTAACGATATCGAACGCGCCACGGAAATCGCGCGCCAGATGGTTTGTGAGTGGGGCATGAGCGTTCTAGGGCCGCTGACTTTCGGCAAGAAAGAAGAAGCGATTTTCCTCGGCCGCGAGATCGCCCAGCATCGCGATTATTCTGAAGACACCGCGATCAAAATTGACGGCGAGGTTCGCGCCATCGTCACCGACGGCTACACTAAGGCGCGCAACATTCTCGAAACCCAGCGCGATAAGCTCGAGCGCATCGCGCAAGCTCTTCTCGTCCGCGAAGTCCTCGACGCCGTCGAATTGAAGCTCTTGATGGAAGGCAAGCCGCTGCCCGATAAAATTCCGCCTCCGCCGCCCGCGGCTCCTCCGGTCCCGGCGAAAGAACCGCAACTCTCGCTGCGTCCCGAGCCGCGCCCGATTCCGGGTTTGGCCAAAGGCGAAAAGCCGGCTCCAGCCTAAACCGAAACGGCAAGCCGAGCGGAAACTGCGGCACTAGGATTCACGAACCTCGTCTCGGAAGAGACGGGGTTCTTTTTTTTGCGCCGGACTCTCTCGAATAGATGAGCTGGAAGGAAGGACGGGGCTAAGGAAACTTCACATCCTGCAGCAAGACTGAAGTAGATGCCATCCCGAGCGAAGCGAGGGATCTGCTTTTCTCCTGTCCCTTTTCCGCACCTACCGGCAACTTCTACGAAGTTCGCACAAACGAAGCAAGGTTGAACCGCGAGCTGTACACCGAACACAGCGCCGGAGGCGGCGCCACCAGGTGCACCGCGCGGCGCAGCCGGTCCAGCTTGCAAGGCATCGTCATGCACATCACCGCGCCAAGTTCCCGGCTCGTCGCGTAATCCGAAGGCAGCGCGGATCTGGTGAGCAAAATCACCGGGATGTGCCGCAACCGCGCGCACGTCTTCACGATCGCGCAAAGATCGTTCCCGCAGATGTCTCCGCCTTCCGCTTCTGCCAGAATCACGTTGGGCGTCTCCGTCTGCAGAATCTCCAGCGCCTGCTGCGCTCTCGCGGTTACCACCACGTTGTAGCCATCCTGCTCGAGCATTTCGCGCAACCGCTCCGCGATTTGCGGGTCGGGCTCGACGCCCAGCACTCGCACCTGGTTCGCAAACGGCGAACAAGCCCCCGCCAGCTCTTCTTCGCTGCAAATGCCCGGCAAAAATTGCAGCGCCAGCGCAAATTCAAAATTCGGCAGGATCACGTTGCGAATCACCTTCGCTCGGCGCGGAATGTTGATTGCCGTCGGCGCGTCCCAATAGGGGCACGTCACCTGCAGCTGCTCGCCTACCGCGTATCCGCCGCGCGTGGTGGCTAGCAGCACGCCGTCTCGCGAAACGTCCAGGGTTTTCACGATTTCCTCAAACGTGTCCAGTGTCCCCACCGCTCCCCGCACGCGTGCCTGCACCGGCAGTTTCACGCGTTGGCGACGACGCCGCTCCGCGCCGCTCTTCGCCGGAACGATCTCCAGGGCTGCGAGAGTTTCAAAGATGTCAGGTTGCGCGTTCATCGTGGATTGTGCCTTTGTGTTTTTCAGCTCTGCCCGGGCCTAAGCAAATTCTCAGAATGTCGGCGGCCGCTCGATCCATTGACTTGGTGATTTGTAACCTGATTGAATCCACGCGCCTTAGCCTGGCGAATGACTCTTTCCCTGATTCACGCATCGGCTGCACGCCCCGGACCTTTAGCACGAAAATGGCCGTTGAGTCGGCGCCGGACTCTGTCACCTTGCCGCTGCCGTGCCGAACCCAAAATGGCGTAAAATGGCGGCATGGCGAAGAACCCGATTGAAACATTCGAAGTAAGCTGTCCCTGCTGCACCGCGAAGCTCACCGTTGACCGCGAACTCGGTGTGGTGCTCTCGCACGTCCCGCCGCCGAGGCCGCCTTCATCCGTGGACCTCGACGACACCGCGCGGCTGCTCCGCGCGCACGACGAGGCCGTCGAAGCGAAATTCCGCGCCTCGGTAGAAGCCGAGAAAAGCAAGGAAGACGTCCTCGCGCGGAAATTCGCCGAGGGACTAAAGAAGGCCAAGGACGGCCCGGTCGAAAAGCCGCTGCGCGATTTCGACCTCGACTGAACTTGTTCCGATGCCTGCGCGCCGCTTGCTCAATCAGCGCTGTGCAAAGCATCTTCTGACCCGTCCGTATCCGCTTCGCGCTGTCGCCCCGCGTGCCTCTTGGTTGGTCGTGTTGGCCGTCGCTATGTTCATCACACCTCTGGTTGTGTTTTCGAATGCACAACAAAAAGACAAACTGCCTCGCCCGCGCCGCCTCGATGAAGCCCTCACTCTCCATCGCGATCCCGCCAGCGGCGAGCTGACTTCAAATCCCGCGCCCGGAAGCACCAGCCCGGACGCAAACTCCACCCGTCCCATCGCCGTCGTCACGCAGATCGTACCGGTAATGTGCAACGTAGTCGGTGCCGATGGCGTCGCAGTCCGCGGATTGCAGCGCGAGGATTTTCGCGTATTAGACGACGGTGTGTCCCAACCAATCACCTACTTTGACGCTTCCACGGAATCCGCCAGCGTCGCTCTGGTCCTCGACGCGAGCCCCAGCGTCTTGCGCGAATCGGACGAAATCAAAGACGCTGCCCGCGCGCTGGTGGACGCGCTCTCCTCTTCGGATCAAACCGCCGTGGTGGATTTTTCCGCGCACACCTATTTGCAGTTGCCGTTTTCCAGCGACTGGGCGTTGATTCGCAAAGCTGTCGCCCGAGTGGATGCACGCGCACTACTGGGCGATGTCGGCGGCTCGAATATTTACGAAGCCGTTTTTCTCACGGCGCGCGAAGTTTTCGCCCACCGCGCCGGACGCAAAGCCATCGTGCTGCTCACCGACGGACAAGATAGCCAACTCGGACTCACGCTCGACCCAGCCACCGCCGGACCCCGCAAAGGATGGCCCACCGACCGCCTCACGTTTGAAGACGTGGAGCGCACCCTAGCCACCGCCGACATTCAAGTCTTCATCGTTTCCACCGAAAGCCGCCCCAAGATCATGACCCCCGATTGGGTGGCCGCCCACACGTCCCAGACTCTGCTCACGTACTCTGTGCGCGATTCAGGAATTCCCGCCTACACGCTATATCTTGCGGAACTGGCACGTCGCTCGGGCGGCCAACTCTATTTCCTGCGCGAAGCCGAAACCCTAGCGGACACCTTCCGCCAAATCGCCCTAAGGATCCGCGCCGAATACACGCTAGGATTTTCCCCCGCCGCGAATGCCACAGCCGCGCCCCATTCCGGCTGGCATCAACTGCGCGTGGAAGTAATCGGCCACGGCGACCGCACGGTAGTGCATCGCGCCTCCTACTACGTTCCCGCCGCACGCTAATCGATCATAGAAAACTAGACTAAAAACCCGCGCGACTGTCATTCCGAGTGCGCACTTCGCCCGAGGAATCTGCTTTTCTCGTTCTGTTGGCAAAAACCCGATCCGCGTCCCGCAAAACCGGCCACACCTCGCCCACCGCGCTTAGCCTTTCACGCAAATCGTGTTTCAATAGCCAGCGATGTTTCATCGCCGCAAATTCACACTACGTCTCCCATCGCGCATTCTGCCGCTGGGCGAACGCACACTCATCATGGGCGTGCTCAACGTCACGCCAGACAGCTTCTCCGACGGCGGTCTATTTCTCAATCCCGAAGCCGCCATCGCGCAAGCGCTTGCCATGGAACGCGCCGGAGCACATATCATAGACATCGGCGGAGAATCCACGCGCCCCGGCTCGACTGGAATTTCGCCAGAAGAAGAACTTCGTCGCATCATTCCGGTAATCGAAGGCCTCCGCGGCAAGCTCAGCATTCCAATTTCCGTGGACGCCAGCAAATCACAAGTGGCAGAAATGGCCGCGGCCGCCGGCGCCGAAATACTGAACGACGTCACAGCCCTGCGCCACGATCCGCAGATCGCCCAAGTCGCCCGCCGCCGCAAACTCCCTCTGATCCTGATGCACATGCGCGGCGAACCCGCCACAATGCAGAAAAAACCATTCGCGCGCGATGTCCTGCGCGACGTCACAACGGGCCTGCGCCAAGCAGTCGCGGCAGCCTGCCGTGCAGGCGTGCCGAAATCTCAAATCATTCTCGATCCTGGCATCGGCTTCGGCAAAAGCTACGAACAAAATTGCGAACTGCTAGCCCGCCTGCCGGAATTAGCCCGGCTGGGCTTCCCGCTCCTCGTAGGCACCTCGCGCAAAAGCTTCCTGGGCGGCGCACTGAAAGCCGAATCACGCGCCGCCGCAACCAGCGACCGAATCTGGGGTACAGCAGCCACGGTGGCAGCCAGCATCCTGCAAGGCGCGCACATAGTCCGCGTCCACGACGTAGCAGAAATGGCCCAAGTAGCCCGCGTCACCGACGCAGTCCTTTCCCCGCGCCTACTCCGAAAATGACACCGAAGCTGTGCCGCGCGCCAAGGAGCACCACATAGAATTTCTCGGACACTTCCGCCGCCTCACTCCCATCCAGCGCAATACGTTCATCGCCTGTTTCCTCGGCTGGTCGCTGGACGCCTTCGACTTCTTCATTCTGATCTTCTGCGTCAGCGCTATCGCCACCACTTTCCACGCCCAAGTCTCCGCCATTGCCGAAGCGATTTTCCTAACGCTGGCCATGCGCCCCATCGGCGCATTTCTCTTCGGCTTCATCGCCGATCGCTTCGGACGCCGTCCCGCGCTCATGATAGACATCGTCGCGTTCTCGATCTTCGAGCTAGCCACCGCCTTCGCTCCCTCGCTCGACGTTTTCCTGATCATGCGTGCCTGTTTCGGCGTAGCCATGGGTGGCGAATGGGGAGTAGGCGCAGCCCTGGCATTCGAAACCCTGCCAAAAGAGAATCGCGGATTTTTTTCGGGATTACTGCAGGAAGGCTACGTGGTCGGCTATCTGCTGGCGGGTCTAGCCTACGCCACGCTATTCCCACACGTCGGTTGGCGCGGAATGTTCATAGTAGGCGCGCTCCCCGCGTTCTTGGTGATTTACGTCCGCACGAAAGTAACGGAATCCCCGGCCTGGCAACAAAGCAGCTGCCCACCGAAAGCCGCCGCCCCGCGCCGCAACCTCGCGCGCGACAGCCTCACCTACCTCGGCAGCTTCCTGTATCTCGTCCTTCTGACGTTCGCGCTCAATCTCTTCAGCCACGGCAGCCAGGATCTCTACCCGACGTTCCTGCAAAAAAATCACGGCTTCTCGCCGCAAATCGTGGGCGTCATCGCCATCGTCTACAACGTCGGCGCTCTGCTAGGCGGAATTTTCTTCGGCTCGTGGTCCGAACGCATCGGCCGACGCCGCGCCATCGTGTTCGCCGCGCTCCTGGCAATCCCTCTGATCCCGCTCTGGGCCTTCGCTCCCACCGCGCCGTTGCTCGCCCTCGGCGCTTTCGTGATGCAATTCATGATTCAAGGCGCTTGGGGCGTGATCCCCGCGCACTTGAACGAACTCTCGCCGCCCGCAGTCCGCGCGACGTTCCCAGGCCTCGCCTATCAGCTCGGCAACCTGCTGGCCTCGCGAGTTACGGTGACGCAAGCCATACTCGCCGAAAATCGTTTCGCGGGAAATTACGCACCAGTCCTGGCCGGAACAATCTTCGCAGTCGCCATCCTGGTAGCAATCGTGGCAATCAGCGGTAAAGAAGCAAAAGGCGCGGAATTTTCAAATACGCGGTGATCGCAGCTGGTGCGCTTCGCCGAGCCACAGTCGGAAGACATGCCGCGCCGTCACCGACATCTCGTGACTTAAGCCTGCGCCAATTCCTGCGTCTGAAACGGCAATCGCCGCAAACGCTTCCCCGTAGCCGCGAAAATCGCATTCGCCACAGCCGGTGCAGTAGAAGGCACGCCCGGCTCGCCGATCCCGCCGGGAGCCTCGTGGCTAGGCACAAGATAAACTTCAATCTTCGGCATGTCCGCGATGCGCAGCATCGGATAAGTATCAAAATTCGCCTGCTGCACCTGCCCGCCCGCAATCGTAATTTCGTCGTAAAGCGCCGAAGTCAGCCCAAACACCACGCCACCCTCCACCTGCGCCGCCACCATGTCCGGATTGATCACCTGCCCGCAGTCGACGGCCACGACGACGCGATCCACGCGCAACGTTCCATCTTTCGCCACAGTCACTTCCGCGACATGCGCCACGTAACTCCCAAATCCATAAAGCCCCGCAATCCCGCGCCCGCGTCCCGGAGGCAACGCCGTGCCCCATCCCGATTTTTCTGCCACCAGATCCAACACGCCGAGCAAACGGGACACGTCCACCGGCGCATCACCCTCATTGTCCGCCGAACCCGCAGGCTTCTCCTTAGTAGCAATCAACTCCCGCCGGAATGCAAGCGGATCCTTTTTTGTGGCGAAAGCAATTTCGTCCATAAAAGATTGCACCGCAAAATGATTCCAGTTCATATCCACCGCGCGCCAATACCCTCGCGGCACTGCCGTATGCAAAAAACTCTGCTGCAAAAAATAATTCGGCACGGTTCCGGCCGGCAGCCCGACCCCCGCGATCTCCGTCCCGCCAGTGTCTGGAATATCTCCGCCGAGAAACGTTCCGTCCGTCGAAGCCGCCGCAATATGATGCGACCACGCGACCACTTTATTCCCCGCATCAATTCCCGCGCTCAAACGATGCCGGCTGATCGGCCGGTAATAGTCATGACGAATATCGTCATCGCGCGTCCAGACCACTTTCACCGGCGCTCCCGCCGCGCGCGAAATCAAAGCCGCCTCTACGCCGTAATCAATGCACAAACGCCGCCCAAATCCTCCGCCGATCAAAGTGATGTGAATCGTCAACGCCGACTGCGGCAAATTTAAAGCGCTCGCCAGTGCAGTAGCCATGCCATTCGGATTTTGTGTCGGCGCCCACACCTCGCATTTCCCGTCGCTGACTGCAGCGGTGCAATTCAGCGGCTCCATCGCCATATGCGCCAGAAAAGGCGTCTCGTATTCGGCTTCCGCTTTCCGCGCTGCACCGGCAATCGCCGCATCGGGATCGCCGATCTTTTTCAACTCTTTTCCCGGATTCTTCAGCAATTCCACCAATTCCGCGCGCTGTTTTTCAGTAGACTCCTCCGCGCCCGGCCCGTTGTCCCATTCCACAGTCAGTGCCTTCCGCCCGGCAATCGCTTGCCAGGTGGAATCCGCGACCACCGCCACTCCTCCCCACAAATAATGCTGGTGCCCCGACCCCGGCTTGCGCTCCTCGCCAAAAAGCGGCGGCATTTCCACCGCGTCTACCTGAAAAACTTTCTTCACCCCCGGGACAGCCAGCGCCCGCGTCGCGTCGAATTTCTTCACCTTGCCGCCAAACACCAAAGGCCGCGCCACGGCCGCGTACAGCATCCCCGGCACTTTCGTATCAATCCCGTAGTGCGCTTCGCCAATCACAATTGGCCGACCGTCCACTCGCGCGCGCTTGGTCCCCACAATCCGGTAATCCTTCGGCTCCTTTAGCGGAACATCCTTCGGCACGGGCAAAGCCGCAGCCTTCGCGGCCAGCGCGCCGTACTCCACTCGCCGCCCAGTCTTCGCATGGATCACCACGCTCTCGCCATTCGTCGAACACTCGCTCTTCGCCACGTTCCATGTCTGCGCCGCAGCCGTCAGCAGCATGTCCCGCGCCGAAGCCCCCGCCTTGCGCAAAGGATCCCACGTGCTGCGAATGCTCATGCTCCCGCCGGTGGTCATATCGCCATACTTCGGATCGCAATCCCCTTGCACCACCCGCACGCGCGCCCAATCCGCATCCAGCTCCTCAGCCAGAACCATCGCCAGCGAAGTCCGGACGCCTTGCCCCATCTCCGATCGCGTGATCGCCAACCGAACCTCTCCGCTCGGTTCGATCGTAATAAAAGCGTTTGGCTCGATCGCGTTGTCCGCGCCAGCCGCACCAGCAGCGCCCGCCGCAAACGCGGGGCAATAAAACGCAATCAATAATCCCGCGCTCCCGGCCGCGCCGAATTTCAGAAATTCCCGCCGCGAAGCATTCGCCGCGCCGCTCATTGTGCCGCTCCGCTAACGCCGCCTGCTGCCCGATGCACCGCCGCGCGAATTCTCAGATAAGTCCCGCACCGGCAAATATGCCCGGCCAGCGCCTCATCAATATCCGCATCGCTAGGCTTTGCATTTTTCGCAAGCAGCGCCGCGGTAGTCATAATCATCCCCACCTGGCAATAACCGCACTGCGGCACCTGATCTGCCAACCAAGCCTTTTGCACGGGATGCTGCCCGTCTGGCGAAAGCCCCTCGATCGTAGTGATTTTGCGTCCCGCAACACCTGAAATGCGCGTGATGCACGATCGCGTCGCTTCGCCCTCTACATGCACCGTGCAAGCCCCGCAAAGCGCCTGCCCGCATCCAAATTTCGTCCCGGTCAGCCCCAAAGTATCGCGCAGCACCCACAGCAAAGGCGTGTCCGGCGACACTTCCACCGCATGCGCCTGCCCATTCACCGTAATCGCAATCGCGTCCATGAATTCTCCTCAGCCCCATTTGCAAAGCGAAACGAAACTCTACGTTCACGCCGCGCCAAATGCAATTCGTGTTTACCTCTTCGCCTCCCATCCGCCCAAAAATTACAGTTTCGCGCCTGGCGGCCGAAAAGGGTAAAATCAGGTCCCAATCCAGACCGTAAAGGAGCCGTCATGAGTGCCAGCACTTCTCCAGCACCTTCCGCCGCCAGCGTCAGCGCCGTAAAAGAAAAAGCCAGATTGCTCAGCATCTATTCCATGATGGCCACCACCGCCGCAGGCTCCGGACATCCCACCTCCTGCATGTCCGCCGCGGAGCTAGTAGCCGGCGTATTTTTCCACGCCATGAAATTCGATCCGAAAAACGCCAATTCCAACGACGGCGACCGCTTCGTTCTCTCCAAGGGCCACGCCGCTCCCGTGCTCTACGCCGCTCTCGCCGAAGCTGGCGTCTTCCCCGTCTCGCGCCTGATGACGCTCCGCGAATTCTCCAGTGAACTCGAAGGCCACCCCACGCCCAAAATTCATGGCGTGGACGCCGCCACCGGTTCGCTCGGCCAGGGCCTCTCGGTAGGCGCCGGCCTCGCCATCGGCGCAAAAATGGACAACAGCCCCACGCGCGTTTACGTCATCACTGGCGATGGCGAACTCGCCGAAGGCCAGATCTGGGAAGCGGCTGCATTCGCCGCGCACTACAATCTCGATAATCTCACCGTCATTGCAGACATCAACCGCCTCGGTCAAAGCGAACCCACGATGTACCAGCACGATATGGAACGCTATCGCCTGAAATTCGAATCCGAAGGCTTCGATACGCAGGTGATTGACGGCCACGACGTCGCCGCCGTTCTCGCCGCTCTCGATCGCGCCATGGCCACCAAAGGCAAGCCCCAAGCCATCGTCGCGCGCACCATCAAAGGCCACGGCTTCAGCCTGGTCGCCGACAAGCTCAACTGGCACGGCAAGCCGTTCTCCAAGGAACAGCTCGCGGAAGCAATCAAAGAGCGCGGCGGCGCCCCCGTTGTCCCGCCCGACCCAGGCAAATCCTACGAACGCACTCCGCTGCCGAAACCGCCGGATTTTCCCGCTCCCGCCGCTCCGGATTACGCCGCTGATGCGAAAGTCGCGACGCGCGAAGCTTACGGTACCGCGCTTAAGCGTGTGGGTGCCGTGAACAAGCACGTAGTCGCCATCTCCGGCGACGTGAAAAATTCCACGTTCTCGGAAGTTTTCCAGGAAGCCGAGCCCGATCATTTCTGGCAGGGCTATATCGCGGAACAAAATCTCGTCAGCGTCGCGGTTGGTTTGCAGGCCCGCGGCAAAGTTCCGTTTGCCGACACGTTTGCTTGCTTCCTTTCGCGCGCCTATGACAACGTCCGCATGGCTGCCATCAGCCGCGCCAATATCAATCTCTGCGGCTCGCATTGCGGCGTCTCCATCGGCGAGGATGGTCCCTCGCAAATGGCACTCGAAGATCTCGCCATGTTCCGCGCGATCCACGGCTCCGCGGTGTTCTATCCCAGTGACGCGGTTTCCACCGAACGCCTGGTAGACGCCATGGCGCGCCGCCCGGGAATCAATTACCTCCGCACTTCGCGTCCCAAGATGCCCATCATGTATTCGAAGGACGAGAAGTTCCCCGTCCCCGGCTTCAAAGTCCTGCGCAAGAGCGATCAGGACAAAGCCACAGTGATCGGCGCGGGCGTAACGCTGCACGAAGCGCTCAAAGCCGCTGATCAGCTGAAAGCAGCCGGGATCGCTATCCGCGTAATTGACCTCTACTGCGTGAAGCCCCTCGACGGCAAAGCCATAGCAGCCGAGGTAGGCGCAACAGGCGGCAAGCTAGTAACCGCGGAAGATCACTGGCCGGAAGGCGGCTTGGGCGAGGCAGTGCTGCAAGCCCTGGCACTGGCCGGCGCCTCCCCAACAAAGTACAAAATGATTGCCGTAACCCAAATGCCGCACTCAGGCAAGCCCGACGAGCTAGTAGACGCCTTCGGCATCTCCGCCCGTCACATAGTAGAAGCGGTCAAAGCCATCGCCTAGCGAGGTTGCGAAAGTAACGGCGAACCACACGCGACACGCAAGGCGTAGTGTGCAAAGAGGCTTTGTAGGCCGTAGCTTTAGCTACGGCATGAGCTAAGCAATATTGGAGCGGCTTTAGCCGCTGAAGTACGGCGGTGAAGTTTCCGGTCTCAAGGATTGCCGTAAAACCGGAGGGGCGGGGCTTCAGCCCCGCCGTTAAATGCGCGAAAAAGTAGGGGCTTTGGCCGCTGAAGCCACGCCGTTGGTTCCGGGCGCGATACGCACAGCCCAATGTTCCACAAGAAACCGAATCGAGGATAAATTGCCAGAAAAGCGTGTCTTAGTAGGAATGGTTCCGGAAGTAGTAGTGTTAGACCCCGGCGACCAAGTGGAATGGATTTCGAACGCCGGTAACCTGAAAATCGAATTCGACCCGCAGCGCTGCCCGTTCTCCTCCAACGTCTTCCAAGCCCCGCCAGGCGTTCGCCTGGTAAGCGGCCCCACAAAGTCCGGCTTAACCCCAGGCTCCTTCAAATACAAGCTCTCACTGAACGACGTAATCCTGGCCCAAGGGGAAGTCCTGCTCCGCGCTAAATAACCGTCACGCCCTTAGCCACTCGTCACTAGCCACTAGCCACTGCATTTATAAGTTCAAGAAGCACGTCGCGAACAGCCCTCCGCTTTCAACGCTCGTTCCCAGTCCGCGCGTTCTCCTAGTCCTTCCACGCGCGCATATACTCCGCATCCACCCGCAACGCCTCCATCGGCGCCATATCAAACTCCTCCTGCTCCACAAATACATGCTTCACCCGCGTCTTCCTAGCCGCTTCAAAAATCGGACGGTAATCAATGCTTCCATGCCCCAACTCGGTCGAAGGCGGCGGCGCAGCCGGGTTCACCGCCCCCACAATCTTGAAATCCTTCACATGCAGCATGTAATACCGCTCCGGATACCGCTCCAGGTAATACGCAGGATTCTGCCCGCCCAAAACCATCCACCCACAATCCAATTCCATCTTCACGTAAGCAGGATCGGTTAATCGCAGAACTTCGTTGTAAGGCAGCACGCCGTGGTCCTCGCGGAATTCATGCATGTGATTGTGATACCCGAAACCCAGCCCCGCCGCATGCATCCGTTCCCCGATACGATTGAATTGCTCTGCGTTCCACCGCCAATCCTCCAGCGTCAAGGGCGTCTTGCTCCCCGCACCTGCATTCTTCGCCATCGGCGCCGCGCAAATAATAAATTCGAGGCCGAGCTCCTTCCCGAACTGAATAATTTCATCCAGCTGCGGCTGCAATTTCTCAATCGAATAATGCGCGCCCACGCAATTCAATCCCGCGCGACTCATCGCCTGCTTTACCTCACTAGCACGGTGATCGAAGAACCCCGCAGCCTCCACCTCGCGATAACCCAGCTCCCCAAGCTTCTGCAAAGTCCCGTCATAATCCTTCGGCAAGAGCTCGCGCACCGAATAAAGCTGCAACCCCAGCGGCAAGTCCAAAGGAGTAGCAAACGCCGGCTCCGCGCCGCTCCCCACGGCCGCGCAAACCCCCGCAGCCGCCGCACCCTGCAAAAACGTCCTCCGCGAAATCAGACCCATGCGCAACTCCTGATTTTTAATAGCCTTGCACACCGGCTGCCCGCGCCTGTGTACCGGCTTGCTTTTTGTTAACTAATGTGATAACGTAACCAGGGCTGTAATTTCATCCGCTGGAGGAACGGACATGGCGCACCAGGGCTCGGTCAGCACCACCAACACGCCGCCCTGCGCCCGTTTCTGCGCCGCGTCGCGGCCATTCGCTCCCAGCCACAGCAGCCAGCCGCAGTGCACCGATCACCAGTCGCTTCCCGCAAATCACATGACGTACAACCGCTCCGCAAGCCCATTCGGAACCCATGTAACAATGTTACAAGCCGTCCTGCCGCGTACTCGTCACTCATCACTTGCCACTCGTCACTATCAAATCAATCGCCAACCCCGGCGATTAGAAATCACTGTATCTCGCAGAAAACAAACGACGGACGCCCTAATCAATCGCCAACTTTTCGGTACTTATCAAAACGGGCTTTTCGCGCCGTCGCGACGCATCTGCGCGCACGAAAACTATCCTCGAATCGTCTTCGCGGCAGGATCCCAGGTCGCAATCGTTTTCTTGAAATATGCATAATTCGCCAAATGGCACCCGATCGCCGCGTGATTGCCGAACTCCTCGTTCTCGACGACTGGCTTGCGCGTGCGAACCGCATCAAAAAAATTCGCCTGGTGCGCCGAAACGTCGCTATACCCCGCCGGCGCCGTAAAAGTCTCCGCCTCGATCGCCTGATAATCCCGCGGCGGAGGCAACGGATGGTCCGCCGCCCACTGCGCCAGATATTGATTGCGCAGCCGCGCCGGCCACCCCCTGGTCGAATACGTTTCCGGCTTCGGGCTATCGTCCTGTGGCACAAAAGTCAGCGTCTGCCCGTTGATTTCCATCGTCCCTTTGGTCCCGCAGAATTTGATCGGCTCTCCTCCGGCATTATTCAAATTGCAGCGCAGCGCCACACGCACGTTCGGGAAGTCGTACAGCGTTTCGATCAGGTCCGGAAAATCGCGCCCATCCTTCCACCGAAACAATCCACCGCTCGATTGCGCGCGCTTCGGCACTTCGTTCATCCCGGTGATGAAGAAAATTCCGGACATCAGGTGCACGAACAAATCCCCCGGCAGCCCCTCGCCGTAATCGGAAAAACAACGCCACCGGAAAAACCGCGCCGCATCAAACGGCCGCTTCGGCGCGTTCACCAGGAACTCATCCCAGTCAATCGTCTGCTCGTTCGCATCCGGCGGAATGGGATACACCCAAGCCCCGCTCGCCGAATTGCGATCCGACGACCCTTCAATATAAAAGACGTCGCCGAGCGCCCCAGCCGCGTAAAGCTCCCGCGCTTTCGCATAAACGATGGAACTGACTCGCTGGCTGCCAACCTGCAAAACCCGATTGTTCTTTCGCACCGCTTCCACCATCGCAAAACCGTCTGCCACGTTGTGCGACATCGGCTTTTCGCAATACACATCCTTGCCTGCCGCACACGCGTCCACCACCACGCGCCGGTGCTGGTGATCCGGCACCGCCACAATCACCGCATCCACATCCTTGCGATCCAGAATCTCGCGGTAATTCCGCGTAACCGGCACCTGCTTCTGCACGGACTCGCGCGCCGCTTCATGGCGGCTGTCGTACAAATCGCACACCGCCACGCATTCAATCCCCGACACGTCGAGCGACGCCTGCAACAACTCGCACCCGCGCGTCCCCGTGCCAATCGAAGCGAAACGCACGCGATCGCTCGGCGCCACAGCACGTCCCGCGCCCCACACCGGAGCTGGATTCAGCAAAGCAGTTTTCGCGGCAGCCCCGAGAGCGACCGAACCAGCACCAATACGTATGAAATCACGGCGTGTCAATCGACCCATTTTGCCCTTCCTCTCTCGTTTCCACGGAGTCTCGAACCGTCAACCATACCGCCGCGGCCGGGTCCCACCCAAGCACATTCAGACGACAAAGATCGCGGCGCTCGCTCTCGCACTTCTCGCATGGACGCAATTCGCCAGCCGACTTTGCCCGAAGTGATCGGCAACTGGAAAAAAATCTGGCGGGCACGACCACACGACGACCAGGCAGGCGGTACGGGGCTGCAGCTCGTGCTAGCGATTGCGCGGAGTGTTGGAGCTGTTAACGGAGGCGCGTTGGTAAGAGGCGGCGGGCTCGCGCTGGAGTTCTGGATGCGCGAGTTTTTGATACAGGGATTCGAGGTCGTCAACGAGGCGTTCTTTGCTGAATCTTTCCAGGGCGAATTCCGTGCCGGCTTGCCCCATCCGCGCTCGGAGCGTTGGGTTATGAAGGAGGACGTTCACTGCATTTGCGAAAGTGGCGACGTCGCGCGGATAAACCATGATGCCGTTGTCGAAGACATCGAAATGTCCTCGTTCTTGTGGCTTTCCGGCCATCAGATCGGGCATCCCGCCCACATTGAGAGCTACAAACGGCCGTCCCGTGGCCATGGATTCAATCATCGCGACCGGCGTGCCTTCGTTGTGGGAAGTCAGCGTCATCAAATCTATCTGCGCGTAGACCTGGGCCATATTCCGTTGCCAGCCAGCCAGCGTGAATTCCTGTTGCAAACCAAGCTCGACGATTTTCTTTTCCACCGCAGCGCGCAGCGGTCCGTCGCCGACCATCATAAATTTCGCGCGCGCGCCGGAAGATTTCAGCGCATGAGCTACTTCGACGAAAAACAGCGGATCCTTAACCTCCACGAACCGGCCGACCCAGCCGATTACCAGCGGGCGATTTTCATCGGCAGGGTCAAATTGCGAAACCACGCGGAGAACGGAGCGCAGCGCCCCAAAATCAATCCCCAAGCGCACGATCTGAAATTTCCCCGGCGGCCCAATTTTGTACTTGGTGATCAGCTCTTCGCGCTGGGATTTGCTGACAGCGATAATGCGATCGGTAAAACGCGCGAGAAAGCGCTCGATCGCCAGAAACAAACGCGTCTTTGCCGGAGAGAAATATCCGTCGAAGATGTTTCCGTGAAAAGTGTGCACGATCACCGGAACACCTGCGAGCAATGCTGCGGTTCGGCCCACGGTGCCCGCCTTGGCTGTATGCGTGTGGACGACATCTGGTTTTTCCCGGCGCAAAACGCGATAGATCTTCCACAATGCTACCAAATCTTTCCAAGGAGACAACGGGCGCACCAGTTGCGGAACGCGCAGAAACGGAACGCCCCATTCCGCGGCATAGTACTCCATGCTGCCTTCCGTTTTCGGCACGGGGCCGACAACGAGCACGCAATCATTTCCGCGGCGCTCCAGTTCGTGCGAGGTGAGCACGACGTGGATAGCGGGGCCGCCAACATTGAGACGAGCGATGATGCGAACGATCTTCACAGGCAATGGAATTCGCTAAGCGGCAATTCTGACGCGAGCCGAAGAGCTACTGTTTTTCTACGGCATGACCTTGGACGAAGGGCTTCTGAGCGACCTGATGCGAATCGCCTCGCGGGCCGCGCCTTGCCGCGGCAGATCCTCTGCGTCTCTGGGCGTCAATTCCACCAGGTGTTCCTGCGGTACGAAGTCTTCCCAGAAGAAGCCGCCGCGGCTCACTAGGTCTTCCAGTTCAAAGCGGATCCGCATAAGCCCGATGCCCAATTTCCGGCACTTTGCCTGAAGATGAATTCGCTCGTCTTGTGTGGCGCTGGAGGTCAGCAAGACCGCGCGAATATTGCATTGCTGCACGAGGTGATCCAGATGCTTCAGGCTGCCGCGCACCGGGACGGAGTGAATGCACAGATTTTTTTTGGCGTTATCCGCATCGAGGAAGCCGACGACTCGCAGAGGATAGCGCTTGGTAACGAGGTGCAGGGCTGTTTCGCCGTGGTCGTCCGCGCCGTAAATCAAAATATTGGCGCGATGGTTCGCCGGCGCGTAGGAATCGAACAAGCGAAACGAAAATCGGAACAGGAGAACCAGGAAGGTGAACACCAGAAAATCGAGGACGAACACGACACGCGAAAATCCGTAAAAGCGATACACCGCCGCGAAGTACGCGACGGCCGTCAACGATGCGATCCCGGACGTCCACGCAATCCGGAACGCATCCTTCAATCCAAAATACTGCCACCAGCGCCGATAAACACCCAGACCAGTGAAGACGGCCAGCTTAATCAAGACAACTTCCGGCAGCGAATGCACCAGCAAACGCATATCTGGCGCGCGCACGCCGGCATCGAAGCGCAGCAGGTAGGAACTGTAATAAGCCGCGACGATCAGAACCACGTCGCAAAGCGCGCCGAGCAATATACCCAGCCATTTCGGAGGACGGAACGCGTATCCCGGCATTTCCACCGTGCTGCCATGCGAACGAAGTTCGAAGCGCGCCAGGTACACGCCAATGATGGCGACGAACGCCAGCAGGATCGCCACCATAGAGACCAACGAAGTGATTCCATACCACACCGTGAGAAGAGCGACGGATCCAACGAGAAACGAGAGGGACCACAGGGCTACGACCGCTCCGCGTTTGGAAAATCCATAGGCGACGAGACGATGCGAGAGATGGTCGGTCCCGCCGGCAGCGATGGAACGGCACCGCAGCTTGCGTGTGAAAGTAACCAAAGTGGTGTCGCAGATCGGTACCACCATCACCAGCACGGGAAACAGCAACGATCCGGCGTGGCGCGCGGTGCCCCAAGGGTTCACTCCCATGAGTGCCGTAGCGGCGAGCCAGAACCCGATGAAAAGGCTTCCCGAATCGCCCATGAAGATGCGTCCGGAGGGGAAGTTGAAAATCAAAAAACCGAGCGTGGCTCCGGCAAAGGCGAGCAACAGGAGCGCGAGCGAATTGTTTCCCTGCACGAAGAACAACGCTGACTCAAAACACGCAACGAGTATGGCCGTGCCGGCGCAGAGGCCGTGAATATTGTCCAGCAAATTGAACGCGTTGGTGATGCCAATCAGCCAGAGCATGCCGATGCAAATATCCAGCGGCTTGATTCCGGTGATGGACAAATTGGGAAGGAAACGGAGCAACGCGAGAGCGATCGCCGCTTGCCCCAGCAGCTTCCACCGCGGCTGGAGGGTGTGAAAATCGTCAATCAGTCCGAGGAGGAACGCACCGGAGGCCGCCGTGAACAAGAGAGTCTCGGACGGCACGACGAACAGGTTGGCGACGAGCGCGGCCGCGACAAACGCGGAATAGATGGCGATTCCACCGAGTATCGGCGCCGGAGCGACGGGGAGGCGATTCGCAACCGGCGCGGGAACCCACTGAAAGCGGAGAGCCAGAACACACACCACCCAGGTAATCGCGGCGCTCAAGCCAAGCGAAAGAACCAAAACTCCAAAGCCTACGAGCACAAACTCACCTGCCGGGGAGCAAAAGACGCGTGGGATGACTGGCCGATACCGAGGACTTCATTGCGATGATTCCTCGCAGTGTGAATCGAAAAAACCCGCTGCAAGGGCTGGGGCACTTGACTAGGAGAGTGTACGATTTCGAGTAGCGGAATGGATTAGGGTCTATGCTGTAAATCAATTCATTTAGTTGTGGAGTATAAGCTTCTTGAATTAACGGTACCGGTGTACGACGAGATTCGTAATAGTTTGCCTGTCTGACATCATGGTTCAGCGAGGCCATTTTTGTGTGCTGCCTTAGCTGGCGGCCGTAGCGGCAACAGTGCTAGGGAGCTCATTGCGCACGCGAACTGAAGCGTTGTGTCGCAGCCAATCCTGAAACACGAGCACGTTCCACAAAAAATCCTGCCAGTTGCGCTCTCCGGAGAGATGCTGACGCCAATGCATGCGAATCCTATTGACGTTCAGCAGGCCGTCTTTGGCGAGGCGGCGTTCCGAAAGCAATTCTTCCGCCCACGGGCGCAACGGACCGCGAAGCCAGGGATCGATCGGAGCCGCAAACCCCATCTTCGGGCGTTCCATCAGCTTCCGCGGAACATATTCGTACAGAACTTGCCGCAGAATCCATTTGCTGGTTCCGTTACGGATTTTGAAGCGGAGCGGCAATCTCCAAGCGAACTCGACGACGCGATGATCCAGCAGCGGCACTCGCGCCTCGAGACTATTGGCCATGCTGGCGCGATCGAGTTTCACGAGGATGTCATCCGGCAGATAGTGCGACAAATCGGTGAGCATCATGGCCTCTTCGATGTTCGCGATGCGGGAGGCATCGGCGATGGAATCGCGGAGGTCCGCCCGCTCATTGGAATGCAAGACCACTTCGGTGGGCTCGTCGCAGTGCGACAAGGTTTGGTAGTACGCGGATTCGATCGTCTTGGCGGAGCAAAAAGGCCCCAACTTGTGGAGCTTGTCTCCTGGATTTGCCACACGCAATCTTTTTGGAATGAATGGAGCGAAATTGTGACAGGCCCGATCAATCTGCCTGAGCGGAAATGCTTCCAGCAGCGACCCCATGGCGCCCCGGAACGGCAGCGGAAGACGACTCAACAACGTCCAAGCCCGTTTAGCGAAGAGATACCGATTGTAGCCACCGAAAACCTCATCCCCGCCATCGCCCGAGAGACTCACGGTCACCTTGTGACGAGCAAGCGCGGAAATCAAGTGAGTGGGAATTTGCGATGAATCCGCAAAGGGCTCATCGTACATCGCGGGCAGCAACGGAACCACGCTCAGAGCGTCCTTTGGCGTGAGATATAGCTCAGTATGGTCCGTCCGGAGATGTGCGGCGACTGCTGCAGCCTGTTTAGCTTCGTTGTATCCCCCGTCGTGAAAGCCAATTGTGAACGTTTTTACTGGCCGCGTGCTTTGCGCCTGCATCAGTGCGACGACCGCGCTTGAATCAATTCCTCCGGAAAGGAATGCACCGACGGGAACGTCGGCAACCATGCGTTGACGAACGGCCGACGAAAGTTCCTCACAGAGTAGCTCGATTGCTTGACCATCGCTGAGGTCGAGAGGTGATTGCAGGCCGCGGACCGCAACGTCTTTTGCAGACCAGTATTGGTGAATTTCCGGCGACCCGGTGGCGGATGCGAGCGTGAGGATGCAGCCAGGTTCGAGTTTGCGCAGGCCGTTGTAAATACAGTGTGGCGCTGGCACGTAACTGTGGCGCATGTAAAGAGCAAGCGCGTCGCGGTCTATTTCGCCTTGAAAGTCAGGATGCTGCGCGATCGCTTTGAGCTCCGAGGCAAAGACGAAGGCGGAGCCGACGTGGCCGTAGTAAAGCGGCTTGATGCCGAGGCGGTCGCGGCACAATGAAAGTTGTTCTTCGCGCCGGTCCCACAACGCGAACGCGAACATTCCCGCGAAACGCCGCACGGCGGCGTCCAGGCCCCAGCGTTCGATCGCTTCCAGCATGACCTCGGTGTCGGAGTGGCCTCTCCAGGGGTGCACGCCGAGTTCCGCGCGAGTCTCCTCGCAATTGTAAATTTCGCCGTTGAAGACGATCACGTAGCGGCCCGATGCAGAGCGCATTGGCTGGCGACCTTGGGGCGAGAGGTCAAGGATCGCCAGGCGGCGGAAGGCGAAGCCGATGCCACTGGCGCCATCGTGAAACGTTCCGGAATCGTCCGGACCACGATGCGCGAGAGAATCCGCCATCCCGCTCAGAATTTCGAGCGGATGCTCGCTAGTGCGCGTCGTTTGCCAAAATCCGGCGATGCCGCACATTTATTTTGTCCCTTCCGTGCACTCTTCGGCCTGAATGAGCGGGTCACCGGTCGCGTGCAGGAGTTCGGCCTTCGGTAATGCGGCGTTCGCGCGACGGACAGCCGGTTTGTTCGCGTGATTCAGAATGTCGGTCCACTTTGCGAAACCGGACTCGAGCGAATAATCCTGCTCAACGCGCTTTCGGCCTGCCGCGCCGAAATGGCGACGCAGTTCGGGGTTTTCGATCAATACGCTGAGTTTCGCGAACCATTCGTCGTCGCGATTCGCCAGGAAGCCGCTCTCGCCGTCGGCGACGATTTCGCAATTTGCTCCTACAGGGGACGCAACGACGGGCAGATGCGCAGCCATGTACTGAATCAACTTCAGGCCGCATTTCCCGCGCGTGAATTTCGTGTCTGGCAGGGGCATGATGCCAATGTCGCTTTTGGCCAGGAATTCTGTTTCGGTTTGTGGCGACCAAGCCGGGAATTCCGCCTTTAGGCCCTTGGCTGGAAACTCTGGGCCCGCGCCGATGAAGCGGAAACGGAGCCGTGGATATTTGTGTTGGAGCTTTTGAAAAACGGGCAGGAGCGGCTTCAGGAATTCTGCGGTCGCGGGGATTCCGATCCAGGAGATTACGAGGTTTTCGCGTATTGATTTATTGTGGCTGCTTGGATATCGCGATAGATCCACGACGCTGGGTATGACGGAGACGTTGCATGTGAATTGTCGGGCATACTGCGCGAGATAGTTGTTACCTACGACGACGGTCTCCGCGGACGCCAGCAGCCGCGGAATCTTGTTACGCAGGATCGGCGACGCCTCGTATTTGATGTGGGCGGCGTCGTCGAAATCAAGGAAGAGCGGCGTGCCATTTTTTCGGAAGAGGGATTCACCGAATGCCGGGAGATACGGGAAAGCTTCTTGTTCACAAATGATAGCGTCGAAGCGTCGCGCGGTGGCCATCTTGATCAGGCGCCGCGCGTAACCTTTCGCAAGCCAGCGCAGTCCGCGTGTTTGTTCGGCGTAGAGTTGCGTCAAATAGCCTGCGTCGAGCAGGGGATGGACTTCGACGGTGTGGCCAGCGCGCTCGAACGAGGGCACATACTGCCAAATGCGGTAGCGGCTGCTGGCGCCCTGCGGCGCGTATCGCGGCAAGAACAAGATGCGCATAGCGGGATTGCCTGTGCGTATTTACAGCCGGCTGGGGGTAGCTGCTAAAAACGCTGATTTGGTGAACCTGGGCACCGGGACGAGAGATTTTGTAGGTGAACGTGAATCAGTTTACGGATTCTAAATGCACTGGCCGGGGCGCCGGGTGTTTCTGCTGCGTATTCCCGGCACTTCCTCGAAGCAACACAGGGAGCGTGCGCCACAACATGGCATACGCTTCAAGAGTTTCACGCATCGCGGAGGTGGAATGCTGCATTGCGGCAAACACCAGCCGAGTGAATGGTTCGATTAGCATCGTACCGGCTAAAATGGCGAACGCTGCGGCTCGCGTAAAATGTTTGCACGAGTAGAGAATGCGGCTGCGCAACGAGTAGAAAATTCGCGCGGCTCTCGCTTGTTCGGAACAGCCACCGCCTTTGTGATAAGCATGAGCCCCAGAAAAATACCAACACTCCCAACCTGCGAGCTTTGCCTCGTGGAGAAGGTCAACGTCTTCCAAATATACGAAGAAACGTTCGTCGAATCCGCCGAGTGATTGAAATATCGAACGCCGGACCAGCAGGAATGCTCCGGTGACGACGTCCACTCTCGTGGTGGCGGCATGATCCCAGTCGCTCATGAAATTGTTTCGAAAGCGGGAGGGAAACAGGCGATTCAGGCCAAACATGTGGGCGTAGAAATGCGCCGGCTTTGGGAAGCGGGAACAGCTGCGGAGGATTTCGCCGCGTTTATCGCGCAGCTGAATTCCGCAGACGCCTATCTTGGAGTTCCTTGGCGATTCCATGAAGTTGATCGCGGCGGTGAGCGACTGCGAATCGAGAATCATGTCGGGGTTCAAGAAGAGCAAATAGTCGGCACCGCTATCGAGCGCGCCCCGATTGCAGGCTGCCGCAAAGCCGAGATTCACCGAGCTGCGAATCAAATTCAGCGGCAATTCGGGATACTGCAAGTCGCTTGCTGACCTGTCGGCGGAGGCGTTATCCACGACCACTATACGAGAAAGTGCGAATTCGTCGCGCGCGGAGGCGCGGACGGAATCCAGGCATTTACGCAACTGGCTGCCGGAGTTCCAATTGACCATGACGATATCGAGTGAAGCAGGCATCGAGATGAATGTCACTTCTCGCTACGTAGCGCGAGCTGCGGCGGCGGGAAAGAGTTCCGTCGCCGTTTGGCGTTCCACCAGCCAGAGATTGATCATTGCTATCGGAAGAAAAATCGTCCATAGGCCGTCGAACTTCGCGAGATACGGATTGGTGGCGTTGGCGATCAGGAAGCTCGTCATCCCGACTAGCAGCGGCAGCATCATTTGTGCCCACACCCCACCACGCCTGATGATTTTTGCAGCCATCCAATAAATCCAGGCGATGCCGGAAGCATAAGTTGCCAGCCCGACCAAGCCTGTTTGAAAGAGAAGTGCGAGGTAAGAGAGCTCGTAGGCCCAGGGCATGTCCTCTGAGCGGATCGAGCCGTAAGCCGGCTCGCCGAGCCCCGCGCCGAATAACGGATGCTCCAGCCAGCCTTGCTCGAGCGCGAAAAACTGTTGGCGGCGCTCATCCGGGCTGTTGTCCATGCTGGTCGGGCTGAAATCGAAGCCGGAAGAGAAGCGGTCGAAAAAGCCCGAGAAGCTGATGGCGTAGACTGGACGGATCAAAAGGACAACCAACGAAAGCCCAAGCACGAGCGTTACGACGAAACACCGCAGCGACTTTAACAGAATTGAGCGCTCCTCCGGGGCATGGAGAAAGATTGCAGCGAACACCATCAGCGGGGCCAACATGGTTACCAGTTCGAGCGCGCGACGACCCGAAACGATCACCACAAACGCGCTGAACAGCAGCGCGACCCAAAGCCAAAATTTCGGAATCAGCTTTTGCTCCGGATGCGCCGTGCCTACCACCAGTGCGGCCATCAGGAATGGCGCGACGAACGGAAGCGTATTGATGCCGGGCAGAGCCATGCGCACGTAACCATTGAAGAAACCGATGCCCATTTCGTCTTCGGCCAATAAAGAATCGAAATGCGGGATTGCCGGAAGAAGTCCGACCTGGGAAAGCAAATAAACGATCGCGAGCAATCCGACAAAGATCCCTGCGAATGCAATGGCGCGCTCCATGTTGCGGAGAATTTTGAATTTGACGGCGCCGCCGACGAGAATCAAATAGACGAAAGGCCACACGACGTGCACTCCGGAGAGATTGGCCGCACCGGAAGCGGAAATCAGGAAGCCCCTCACAACTAGTAGGAATCCAAACGCCGTGAAGAAGACTGTGAGCAAAGCGACCGTGGGATCCAGGGCAAACCGGCCATTAATCAACGCGGCGGTCACAATGATCACCAGGATCGTGCCGAGTAACACGGCCTTGATCGGATACAGCGCAGTGGCGGCGGGAAATGCCACGATCAGAAAAAATAACGCGTAGACAAGGCCGGCGGCAAACTTGTGGGAGACTCCGTTGATGGTTGGAGCGTTCATCTAGATATGGTCGTGCCAAGGCGCTCTATGTAGCAGATCGTGGCGCACGGCATGCTTTAGAAACACAAGTCCTCCACGATGCTCTGCCAGGAATTCGAAAACTTTCCGTAACGGCCCGTCACTGCTTCGGAGACTACCTTGCCGATTCTGGCGGTTCCGTGAAGAGAGTGGGCGGCGGCGCGGCGAAAGAAATGCTCGAGGTTTTGGTCGAGCAGGTTCAAATCGTCGGCCGAATAGGTTCGTCCGTGCGCACCTGCCATCAAGAGCCGACGTCGCAATTCCTGCAAACCGTGAGTGCGGTTCCTATAATGTGTTGCTCCTGTTTGGCGTGCGGCTCTGATCTTCTCGAACAAAGACGGGCGGCGCGCCCCTATCTGCTGGCCGCGATGCTGGCGATATTCAACAAGCGGTTCGGGTATGGGGACGCCGCGAAATCCGATGCAAGAAGCCAACAACGAAATCCAGTAATCGTGCACGAAATGCTCGGGTATCGGAATGATCACGCTCTCGAGATTCGCGCGAAATGCCATCGTGGCGCCCGTCACCATGGACCGCCGTAAAAGAATCGGAACTTGGTTCACCTCTGCAAAACGCCTGATAACTGACGCGCTTATGCCAAGGGATTCCCAAATATACGTGCCGAGCCGCCCGCCCGGCTCGTCAATCAATTGCCCGTCAGAAAAAACGTATCCAGCCTCGGGATGGTTGTCCAAGGAGTCAGCAAGAATTTCGATCTTTTCGGATTTCCAGACGTCGTCCTGATCGGCGAGAAAAATCACGTTCCCATCGCAGAATCGGATGGCCTTTTCGAAATTCTTCGTGGAACCGAGAGGCGCGCCATTGTTCTCAAGGATGTGCACAGGAAAATTCGCCGTCCGGCGAAAATGCCGCAGGATTTTCAGTGTCTCGTCCGCTGAACCATCGTCGCAAACGATCAGCTGGTCGGGTCGCCGAGTCTGAGCCGCAATGCTGTCGAGTTGCTGCGGGAGAAAGCGAGCTCCGTTGTAGGTGCACATCGCCACGGATATGCGCGAATTTTCCATTTACTGAGAGACTTCTTCTTTTCGAGCGATCAGCGCCAACTCTTCGCCAACTGGAAAACCGAGCTTCAGCAGAACCCATTCCAGAATCTGCAACGACTTTCCGCGCGCGAAAGCCATCCTGGAATGTGATGAACCCATTTTGAATCTTCGAGTACGTTGAATTGAGCGGCTAGCAATAAGCGTCTCGCAGGCATCCCGTATGATCGTAACTACTTTGACCCGACGAAAGCCGGCATTTTCGGCCATGCGTCTGAGTGAGTTCACTGCAAATAAGTTCAGATGGCGCGGGGGATCCAGATGAAACCAAGATGCGCCGAAGAGCCGATGACCGAACGCCCCACTGTGCGGTGTCACAACAGAAAGATACCCGTTGGGTTTCAATAGGCGGAAACATTCCTCGAGGAGCGCTTGAGGATTCGGAACATGTTCGATCAGGTGGCTCATGGTGATCGCATCAAAGCTATTCGCCGGATAGTCCTGCTCTTCCAACGATCCCAAACGCACGTAAAGACATTTTCGCCTGCAGCTCTCCACGGCAACCGGGTCAAAATCTATTCCTTCTACAAGCCAGCCCAAATCCTGCATGATTTTCAGCATGCCCCCGGATCCACAGCCGATTTCGAGCAAACGACTGTCAGGACGGAACGGCAGATACATGACCGAGAAGTCGAGGGAGGCTCGCCGAAGGGGGCTCAGGTACGCCAGAAGGCCTAGGAGTTTGAAGGCATTCGTCGGCCTGTCCTGGAAATAGTCATAAGTTCGCGCAAGGTAGCCTGCTCTTATGAGCTGGACGATCCGGCGACTGAGAGACTCGGGAGTGAAATCTTTGTCTTGCTGCGCATGCGTGTAATAACTCTCGTACGCTTCTCGTATGTCCTCGGCTAATGGCATGGGATCAAGCCAGAGGAGCCCACAAGATCTGTTTCGACACTTTTTCAGATTCCAACTGCCTGGTGCCGAAAAGAGCCGGTCCTGTAGGCCACGGTAAATGCGTTCTCCGGCTGACCCGCAGAGAAAACAATTCGGACAGGGGCGGACCCGAATCTGACGTTGCGACTGTACGAACGAATTACTGACCGCTGGTTGAATGGACGACATGAGTTTGGTAGCGATAGTTGTAGGCAAAGGTTTTTTCTTCGGGAGTCAGAATGAAGAACCAAGCGACCATGCTGAACGCGGCGATGGCAGCCAGTACAAAAACGCCTTTCAACGCGGGACCTTGTGGCAATGTAGCGGCCGGCAGAGCAATCAGCGCGAAAACCGCGACGAGTGCAGTGCGCGCGCGGAGCGAAGTGCTGGCAGGCAGCAGCCGCGAAGCCAAGAAGAATAGGACGACCCCGTCGAGCGCAACGCGGCCGGTCCAGGCCATCGCTGCGCCTTCGATTCCGCGGTTGCTGATGCACCACCACAACGTGAGCAAGTAAGCCGGCAGCTCGATCATGTGCAGTTTGGCAGTAAGGTCCGGACGGCCGATGCCTTGTAGCAGCGCGGAAGGTACAAGAGCGAGGCTATTAATGAAGACGCCCACCGCGAGCCACTGTAATACCCGGGTGCTGTGGTGCGCGAAATCAGCTCCGAGCCAAAGCTTTAAGGCAACGGGCGCGAGCACAACGATCAACAAAACGATTGGAAACATCAAAAGCAGTACATATTTCACGCTGCGATCGTAGAGCATCGCGGTGCGATTGCGGTCGTGCGCAAAACTCGTGGAAAAGGCCGGAAACACAACGCCGACGAGGGCGCCCGGAAACAGCCAGAGCTTGGTGACCATTTCGAATGGCGTGGCGTAATAGGCGACGGCGGCAATCGTGAGGTACGCGCCGATCACAAAGCGATCCAGGGTCACCATCAAAGGTCCGATTACGTTGCTCACCGTCATCCAGCCGCCAAAGCGCAACAGTGGCCCTACGAAAGCCCGCCGCCAGGCAATTTCTTGGCGCAAAGCCGGCCGCACTTTGAAGCAGAGGAGCAGGTGAGCGATCCAGGCGATCACGCGGCCCACCGCGAGAACGGCAACCACTGGAACCAAGCTTCGCGAAAACGGCAGGGCCAGGAGCGATCCGAGATAGGTGAACATTCCCATGGGCACGCGCAGCGCGTTGATGAGATCGAAGCGCTGCTGCGCTTCCAGAAAGCCACGCAAACCCGCGGTGCCGATAATCACCGGAATCGAAAAGCTGATGAGGTAGAACGAGAGCAGTGTTTCGTGTTGCAGCGCGGCCGGGACGTTCAGCGCGTGACGGACGAGCCAAGGCGAAACACTGGCGACGATCACGCCGCCGAGAGAGCCGAGCAAAGTCATCAATAGCAGCGACGTCCAGAAGACGTCCGGCACTTCATGATGTTCGCCCGCGCCCAACTTTTTTGAAATCATTTGCGTGAGCGCGCGGCCGAGGCCCAAATCGAAAAGATTGGCGTAACCGACCAATGCCCACGCCAGCGCGAGGATGCCAAAACGGTCCTTGCCCAGTTCTCGGATGAGCACAGGGATGCAGAAGAGCGCGACGAGCATCGGCGCGCCGCTGCCGAGCAGGTTCCAGATCGTATTGCGAGCCAACAATCGGCCGCTGGTGAGGTGAAATGGCGAAGCTTCGGTTTTCATCTGACTTGTTTCCGGCAGAAAACTCGGTTTCTGAAAGTTAATTGCCGAAGAGCGGCTCCACATCTGCCGCGTCGGCGTCCACGCTAACCGAGCGTTGAATCATGTGAATCGAGACGACTACGCGAAGGCCGCTTTTTCTGCGCAACAGGACGCCTTCGAGGCCGGCGAGCGGCCCGGACCTCATCCGGACTTTGCGGCCGGAAGTCAGGTACGGATGAGGCTCGGCGCGAGTCGAGCGAGCCAAACCCGAACACAGTATTTCCATTTCATCATCGGGCAGGGCGGCGGGTTGGCCATTGAAACCCACGAGGCGCACAACGCCATTCACTCGCACGACGCGCAATTTGTCCGGCAGCGCGAGCCGGACGAAAACGTATCCGGGGAAAAGCGGAAAATCGAGGCGGACGCGGCGATCGCTCCAACGGCGGACGGAGCTGTAAAGCGGCAAGAAATGTTCGACGCCCTTTGAAGCCAACTCCGCCGCGACGCGCCGTTCGTGGTTGCCGCGCGTGTAAGCGGCATACCAATGCGGAGCGGTCACGAACGTTGCCTGCGCGGGGAGGTCCGGAGCCTCGAGGGCTTGATTCGAAGGAAACATCATGAACAACTGAGCTCACTGTTCCGGGCCGGGGAGTTTGGGTTGATACAGCTTCGCCCCGTCTGCCACAGGGCGAATGTCATATAAGCTATTCGTATGCAGCTACTTACAGGCTGTTCAGGCCTGTTCCGATGCTTTCGCACCGTTCTCGCGATGGACAAAACGCACCCAAACGCGATGCGTGAACGCCTGCACTCGCGAACCATTCACCGGCGCCCACGGCATGTGCGAATTCATCGTCTGAAAAACTTCTGTCGCAAACATCTTTCCCGGGTCGTTGGGATCCGCGGCGTCCCAGCGCGCGCGCGCGAAGAGCCAGACGATGCCTCCGGCCAGTCCCATCAGCGCGAAGAGAAACGCGATCAGCAAACGCGGCGGAAATGATTTTTCCCCGGGAATATTGGCCGGGTCGAGAACTTTCACCGTCGGAATTTCTTTGGCTTCTTCCACGCGCGCGTATTCATATTCCTGGGTCAAGGATTCGAAAATCGCTTCCTGAACTTTTGTGCGGCGATAGAGGTCGGCGTAATTCACGCCGAGCAGAGGCAACCTGCGAATCGAGGGATACAACGATTCGGTATCAGGAGTCTCCGCATCCGCGGCGGTGCCGGATTTGCCACCCATTTTTTGCAGCTGCAATTGGAGCTCGTTCACGCGAGCTTGCATGCTGCGCACGCGAACGTTGTTATCGGTGTAGATTTGGCGGAGCCCCTGCAACTCAGTTTGCGCCGCGATGTATTCACCTTGCAGGTTGGCGGCTGCTTCGACCATCGCTTTGCCTTGCGCGGTGATATCAATCGTGGTGTTTTTGCTGGCGAATGCGCTGAAAGCTTTTTCGGCGTTCTCTAAATCCTGTTGAACCTGCTGCAAGCGATTTTCCAGAAACACGCGCTCGCGATGGGCGGAGGAGGTATTGAGCTGGGTCATCACCCAATTCAGTTCATTTACGTACTCGGCGGCGATTGCGGCCGCACGCTGCGGCTTGCGATCGGTGACTTCGATCTTGATGATCCCGCTCTTGCGGTCGTTGGATATTTCCGTGTTGTTCGAAAGGACTTTGCGCGCATCTTCCCAATTTTTCGTGCCGTAGACCTTGCGGAGGTCGAATTTGGTGATGACGCCGTCCTGGATGGTGCGGCTTTCGAGCACTCCAACGAACAGATCGGCAGAAGTTTTTAAGCCGAGGGCGTCACCTACCATTCCGCCGAGTCCCGCGCCCCCGCCGCTGCTGGAACTTCCTCCTCCGCCAAGCTTGCTGAGAAATGCAGCCATCATAGCCATTCCCGAGCCGGATTGCTGGTCGGGCGGCATGAGGCGAGTGGTGGAGATGTAGCGCTTCGGAATCAGAAACGCGATGAGGAGCCCGAGGAGAAGCGCGACACCGGCGCAGCGGTAGAGCAGCTGGCGACCGTCCCACGTCAGGCGCATGCGCGAGATCATGCGTTCGCGAGACGCAGCGGCTTGCTCGAATGATTCGAGGGTTTCGGGCGAAACCCGTTCGACCTCGAATTCGCGTTGCGGCTTGGTTGCGGTTCCTCGCACTTACGATTTCCTCGATTAGTTCTGTGTTGCCAGAAACGAAGGTAGTTTAACTGCCAGATGCGGCCAGAAAGTAACCGCGACCGTGGAAGTCCAATTTGTTTGGGCGCTGGGGGCCAATATCGGAGCGAGCCATTTTTCATACTGGACGCCGGCGGAGATATCGGTGTTCTGGTGCAACCACCAGTCAAATTTCACGGAACCGTCGTTGATCGATTCGCCGCCGGGGATGAAGTCGCCGGAAATGGTGACGTGGCGGTAGCCGAACTGCAGATTATTGCGTGCGCCAAAGTGGTACGTACTCCAGGCTTGAATACCCGTGCCATCGCGGCCGATCCAACTGGCGATCAGATTGTTCTTGTTGGTGTAGAGGTCGTGATAAAAAATGTCCCAATAGATTAAATGGCCGCCCTTTCCGGAAGAAGGCGTGTTGGTATTGACGGCTTCCACTCGCAAGTCCAGCTTGGCAATCTTGGGGAAACGCACCAGATGAATGCCGGGATTCATGCCTGCGCGGCGAGGCGCTGAGAAGGGGGAAATGTCATCGGACGAGAGAGAGTCCATGTACAGCGTGACCCAGTCGCGCATCAGAGGCAGGCGGTAAGAAAAATCGAAACCGCCGGTTCTTTTTCCAGGATTGGCATTCGCGGCATAAGCGTCGGAGTTATGGACGCCAAAGTAGCTGTTAAAGACAGCTGCTGGCGTGAGCGGCCGGCCCACACCCCCCAGTTCCGCCGTGCGTGTGAAGCCGAGCTCCAGATTTTTCGTAGGCTTGAAACTGATCTTCTCCCCGTGGATCAGTGGCCGCGGCGGGAAATCGTTGCCGGAAAGCTTTCCGAAGAACGCGTCAATTTTCATGGGGCCTAGCACGCGACCGACAATCCATGGGAGCGTGAAGGGTGTGACGCGGCTTGCGCGAAACATGTAAATGGGCTCGGCGTTGTCGCTGAAAATCATGGCGCTGCCGTAATTAGGACTCCACCACAGGCTCTGCTTGCCGAAGGAGAAATCCCAATTCGCCGCGGTCGCCGAGACGTAGGTGTCCAGAAGCCGGAATTGATTCACGGTGGCGATCGGAGTTGCGGCTTGCAGCGGATTTTCGTCAACGGTGGAAATGAATTGCCGGACCGGGAGCGAAAACGCAGGTGCCGAGGGAGCGTGCTGATACTCTCCGCGAACGTAAATCGTGTAACGGCCGGTAGTGGTGTAAGCGGAGAAGCCGTCGTAGCTATTGAAACCTTCCTGGTAGGGCCGGCCGAAATTGTTGATGATGGTTTGGCCGAAGTGATAGCTGTCGTTCAACGGCGGACCATTAATGCCGGTGACGCCGGCATAGACAGATTCTAGATGCGCGGTGCCTTCGCCTCCGCCTCCGGCCAGCGCGTCAGAATCCCCCTGAAATTCGCTTTCCAGGGCTAGATACAGGCTATAGATGTCGCCTCGCGTGGCGGCGCCTGCTTCGATATTGCCGCCCGCTTCTCCGATTAACTGTGCACATTCCGCGCGCGTCCACGGGCGCATTCCAAGAAATGTGGAGTCTATGTAACCGAGCGCAGCGAGCCGCTCGATCGCGGGATAAACCCAGCTATCGAGTTCGACGTAGGGAGAGCCAGCGGGCGTGGAGACTTCATCCTGCGATTCCGCATAGGTGGGCCAAGCCGCGCCGGGAAGTTCGGGATCGTGATGCGTGCGATAGACGTACGCGCCGACGAGCCAGCCGATGGTGCTGCCAATCAGGACGTCGGAAGGAAAATGCTGTTTGGCGTTCACGCGCGACAAGCTAATCGCCGATGCCGCGCCGTACGCCAGAATGGAGGTGAGCGGCCCCGGATATTCGTGTGCGATTACGCTGGCGATGGACCATGCCGCAGCGGAATGTTCAGAAGGAAACGAATCGCCACCCGAGAAGAAATTGCCGCGGTAGTCTTCCTGCATAGGACGTTCGCGGCCGAACGCGTACTTGAGCGCGTAGGTGGGGACGAGAGCGTCTATCGCCGCTTCGCCGGCCAAGAATCCTGTTTCGCGCTTGTGCGCGTCGTGCGAAAGATACCCAAGAAAATAGAAGCCAGCGCCGATGCCGGCGAGTGCGCCGATTCCGTAATTGGAGAGGTCGCCGCTGTACTTGATGCGGCTTGCAGAGTTCGAGAGGTGCTTGCTGTATTCCGTGTCGGTGGCGAACATGATGCCGGCAGCGGCGCCCAGAGGTATCAGCCAGTCGGCGTCTACTAGGCGAACGTCTGCGGGACTGGTCCAAATGGCTTTTTGATCTTGAAGAAAAACGTGCAGCAAGTGCGCGTGAAGCGCTTTTTGGATCGAGGCTTCTTCTTTTTGTGCGATCGGGTCTTTCGAGTCAGTTTCAGACGCCGGTGCCAATTTCTGACCCGTGCTTTCTTGCGGGGGCGGAGTGTTGGGCGGACTGGACCTCGGCGGGCTCGCGGAAACGACGAAATTAGGGAATTGCGGCAGGGATTGCGCACAACATTCCCTGCCGCCCAACCCCGCTACCGATAGACTAAGCCCGAGCATAAGCGCCGATCTCCATCGAGTCATTCACGCTTCCGCTAGTAATGTACGGCGATAAAGACGGCTGTGGTGACAGCCGCCGCCACCTGCGCCCCGGTGAAAAGGTTCGTCCAGTTTCTTGGACCGGCATATGCCTTTTCCGGAACGACGACCGTGTCTCCGGGCCGCAGCGCCGCACTGAGCGAATCACCGCTCCACATACCTTCTTTTGCACCGATCACGGAGCCGTCGGCACGAATCACAAAGATTGCTTTTTTGTTCGCTATTGCGGTCGGTCCGCCCGACTGGCTGAGATACCATTTGGCACTTTGGCCGGGCCGATAGGAAACGGCAGTCGGATTGAAGACCTGTCCAGTAACCATTACATAGCTGGGCTTTTTGGGGATCGTTAGGGTGTCGCCGTTCCTGACCTGGACGTCCGCCGCCGTATTTTTCCAGCGATTAACCGGCTCCGAGATCTGCATGGCCACGCGGCCCGCGGGAGGATTCGCCGAAAGTTCTTCTAGTGTTTGCTGATACTGCGCCAACGCCATTTGCTTGGCCTGCTTCTCATCAGCGGTTGTTTCCGGCATGGCCTGGAGATCGCTTTGCATGCCCTTCACGCGCAGGATGATCTCGGTTTGCTGTTTCATCTCAAGGTCGCGCACCTGAACCCGCTGCAGCACAGCACCATAGGGATACGCGTCCGCTTGATAGCCGCCGGCGCGCGCCAGAATTGAACTGAGCCGCTCTCCGGGCTTTATGCCGTATGTCCCGGGGTGCTGGACTTCTCCTCGGACGGTGATCGAAGCGCCCAGATCGTTCCATCCGGGGAGCTGACGGATGGTGAGAACGTCTCCGTTGTGCAACGGAAGGTCGGAATCCTTATCGCCCTTCAGCGCCGCAGAAATCGAAATTGGCTGATGTTCGCCGGTCAAGCTAGTGGAGTTGCGTTCGTCCGGGCTAGTCCACTCGTAGTGGGTGAGATCGGCGGTTTGAGTGTCGGCACTGGCTTTCAATCCGCCGCCGACGAGGATTAAATCGGCGACGGTCATGTTATTGGTCCACGGATAGCGCCCTGGTTTTGTGACATCGCCTTCGATGTAGACCGTGGCGGGCTCGACGTTCGAGGCGTCGCGGTGGACCAACACGCGGTCGCGTGTTTCCAGAGGAATATTCGCAGCGGCGTTGCCCGCTAATGCGTCGGTGAGATTTACGCTGAAAATTTTTGTCTCGCCTTCCGGAAGATAGCGGAAAACCTGGACGTCATTGGCTTGCGCGTCTGGTGACAGTCCGCCAGCGAGATGAACGGCATCGGCGAGTCGAATGGTACCCGAAGTTCGATAGGTTCCGGGCTTGCGCACGTCGCCCCACACCGAAACCGTAGGCGGATTTTCGAAATCGTAGCGGCTGAAAACGCGAATCGTGTCCATGGGGTGAAGCTCGGGGGACTTTGCGGGGTCGGCCAGCGCATCACTGAGACTGAAGCTTTCGACGCTGGGATGGAAATCCGGCGCGTTGAGCCGGATGATTTCCGCGTACTGCGTCGCGGGTTCGGGGAGCAAATCTTTGTAGGAAGCAATCACGTCGGTTAGACGCATGTCCGGACGATAGGAGTAGCGCCCCGGGCGTATAACGTGACCTTCCAGGTAAATCGCGTCCTGATTGTAGGGAGCGATGGGAAAGATGCGGATGCGGTCTCCGTCTTGCACTTGAAAGTCGTCGAGTTTTTTGGTTACTTCGGCGTTGTCCCCGGCGTCGCGGATATCCAGGCTCAACATGGTTTGTTTATCGTGGGCGACGACGCGTTGGACTTCGATATGGCGAACTGCCGCGGTGGGAAGCAGGCCGCCGGCAAGTTCCAGGACGCTCGAGAGATTTTTTTCATCTTTTAGTTCGTAAATCGCGGGACGGCGGACCATTCCTTCGACCGTTACTTGCGGGCCTATGGGAGGATCGAGGACCGTATCGCCATCTTGCAGGCCCAGCATGTCGCCCTTCACGCCGTGCAGCAGCAGGTCGTAGACATCCACCGTCTGAATCAACTGATTTCCGCGATAGTGCTGCAAAATTCGCAGGGAGCCGCGCGGGGTCGGTCCGCCCGCGGCGAACAAGGCATTCAGCGGCGTGGAGAGAGAACTGAGGTCGTACGCACCGGGATGGGCGACATCTCCAACTTCGTAAACTCGGATGGTACGAAGCCGCGAGAGCGAAACATCGGCAGAGACGTCGCGGAGTTGCGAGCGCAGAAGCTGCTGCACCGATTCTTGAACCTGCGAGAGACTTTTTCCACTCACCAGAACCGGACCAACTTCCGGAAGGCTTACGCGGCCTTCGCGGTCCACAGTGCGAATCAAGCGGCGCGAAACCCCGCCCCAGATGTCAATCGCCAGGCCATCGCCAGGGCCCACGACGTAGTCAGGACCCGCCGGCAGGTCCATGGGAACCATGCGCGAATCACGGATTCCATTATTGAATACGGCGATGCCGAATCTTTGCGGAGTGGCGGGACGCGGCACGGCTTGCACGTACATGTCGTAGAGCGATGGGATGTCAAGGTACGGGTTGGGGCGCCGAACCATCTCCACCGGTTGCAAGAACGCCTGTCCAGATTGCATTTCGTAGAAACGGTTTCGCGAGGAGGGTGACGATTCATTCGGCTGCGGGCCGAGCTCCGGTCCGCTGGTGCGATTCAACATGCTCATATCGAACGATCCGGGCGCGACGCTCGCGCCGTACGCTCCGGCGTCATCCATCGAAAGATTGAGGAAATTGTTCTGCTGATTCTGGGCACCAGTGCTGAAAGAACCTCCGGTCTCCTCATCGCCATTCGCGCCCATTTTCATTGAGGATTGCGCGAGCTCTGGCGAGTAGCCGGAGCCTGGAGTGGCTAGCGTTTCGTTGTAATCGTAGGAACCATCGTAGGGGAATTGCGGGAAATCGTTGGCGTACTGATCGCCAGACTGCAGGAACTGCGTGTGCTGCAGATTTCCGCCACGCGGCGAAGCATTTTGTTGATTCGGCTGACCTGGAACTGCGTTTGGTGCGCCCAGAGCGGGCTGTTGTTGATTGTTGCCGTTATTGTAATTGTTATTGTTCGGCGAAGTCTGCTGCAGGCATTCGTCGGGCTGAGATTGCTGCGAGGCGCAGGCGCGCGCTTCTTCCTCGCGATCTTGCTTGGCTTGATCGTGCGATTGCAGGCGCGCCTCTTCTTCGTGCTGAGCAATCCACTTGGTGCGTTCCATCACGAGCAATTCGTGTTCCTTGGCCTGCTCCGAATTCGGGTTCAACTGCGGCACCAGGTAGCCATACCGTTGCAGGAGTTCGGTCGCGACCGCCCGAAATTGCGCGTCTTGTTCGAGGCGATCGAAAATGGCATCGTCAGTTAAGTCCGCGTCCGTGATGATCTGGCCGTGGTCAGTGGCGTCCTTGGCCACCCAGCGTTTCAGCTCCACCATCAGACCGATGTCGCGTATGAGCACGACCTTGATTTCTCCGGCAGAGGCTGACACATGGCTGAGATTTTCGCGGCCAAGCTCGGAGTTTTGCGTGGAGGAAAGCCGTTGCGATTGATTCTGCGCACGCGCAGCGATCGAAGTCAGCAAAAGAGCGATTAGCACGAAGAGCGGCCCGTGAGCGTAGCGCGATGCACACACCCCGCGCTTCCGTTCTTTGTGCTTCGACACTTCACAGCTTGCAATAATCATTGCCCCTGACGATCGTTTGCTTGGTGCCCGAAATTACGCGGCACGCGTACAGCGGACACTGCCAAATCAAATGGTTGGATTCGCTGAGAAAATCGCCTGGTTGCCCACGGGCTGCATCACGCCAATAGATTTCCCGTATCGCTCTTTTTTCGGCTCGCCGCGCGAGCACGGAACGAATGTACTAGGGCAAGATGACCACGGCACATACCAGAATCAATGTATCCACACTTAGGAAATTATTTAGGACTCTGCGCAAGTACTAGCGCGCGGCAGGACCCGGCACTCGATGAAGTCCTTGAGGTTGAAGGGCTTAAGTTTTGCCTAGAAAGTGCCGCGGAATTCGTGACGGCGGGCTGACAGTGAATTAATGTTACACGTAGAGTGTACGTTTATATGTTTGGCAGGACTTTAGGGAGCGTGTCATGGAAAGTCGAATTGGAAACAGCGGATTAGTTTGTGCCATTCTGGCCCTAGCGGCGCTGTGCGTGCTTTTTTCGCCGAAAACAGCTCTTGCGCAAAAACCTTGCGCTGCGAACGGGGAATGCAACGCTTCGAGCGTGAATAGTTTCTTATTTGTGGATGGCGTCAAATATCCAACGATTCAATCGGCGCTCACGGCTCTTCCTCAGGAAGGAGGGACAGTGTTCGTTCCGCGCGGAACGCCGTTCGACAATGCCGGATTGACGATCGCGACCCAAGTTCACCTGATTTTTGATTGTGGAGTTTTTACGTATGCGGGAAGCGGTACAGCGATTCGCGTGATGCCGGCGCCGGCGAGTGGCGTCCAAATCGAGGGATGCGCTGCGGGCGACGAAAACAGGACCACACACGGTACTGCAATTCAGGTCACGAATCCTTCTGCGAATGGGCTGGACGTGCTAGGGGTCAACAGCTTTGTGGCAAGGAATTTAAATTTTGTGGGTCCGGGCTTGGGCAGCGGAATAGGAGTGCAGCTGAGCGGCAATGGAGCGCAGCTCTACGACGTTCAGGCGGATAGTTTCGGCGGCGATGGGTTCCAGATAAACGGTGTTCGCTCGAATACAAATTTTTTCGTGCTGCAGCGCGTGAAAGCGCACCACAACGGCGGCCATGGATTCAACACTTTTGGCATCAACTCAAACGTGGGAACGTGGATCGCGACGTTCGCGCAGGCGAATCGCGACACGCAGTATCTATTCAACAACACCGCCGCGCACGTCTTCGTGGGCGATTGCCGCAGAACCGTTCAAGGATGTGACCAGCATCGCGTTCGTCCATTCTCCGGAAAATCAAGGGACTGTGTATAGCGAGCCGGCGTCTCCGTTTCATTCCTCGGCGATCACCTTCGACCCAACCTCGAATAACAATAATCTTGTGCTGTTGAACGGGCGCAAGGTATCGGATGGGGGCGTCGGGAATCGTTACTACTTTGGGGCGGGCGATTTCTTTCCCGCCGCGAGAAGCGTGGAGAACACAGACGGCAATATGGATGGGACTTTGAACGGGTTGCGCGAATTCTCGCGCGCCGGACAACCTGGGGAGAAGGGTACCGAGGGTATCTGGTTCGCAAACGATAGCCCGCGATCAGGGTATATGCTGCGCGAAAATGGCGCGATCAATTTTGATTTTGATATGAACGATCACGGATCCGCGGTGAACTTCTGGCACGGGGCCAGCGATGCGCAGATTTCATCCGGACCGCCGGTGCTGAGCATTACAAGAGACGGGATTGCGCTGGGCGGCGGTTCGACGATTCACGGGATTCTGACGGGCAGCGCAACACTAACATTCACGTCCATTGCCGCCCAGACTTGCCAGGAGCAGACACTCACGATTCAGGGCGCGATGCCGGGTGCGGCGCTGAGCGCTTCGCCGTCTGAATCCTTGGCTAATCCGAACCTGTCCTGGCAGGCGCGGGTCAGTGGCCCGGGCGGGCTTGTTTCAGTGCGAGTCTGTAACGTTAACGGCGCCGACATGGTCACGCCTGCGGCCGTTACTTGGAATGTGTCAGCTGTGGAGTAAGCGCAAAACCCCGCCGAGCAAATCGGGTGTAAGAGCCGCGGCTAGTCGCCGACGGCCGAGAAGGCGCGCTCGCGTTCCTGTGAAACGGAATCCGCAAGGACTCGGCGAACCGGGGCGAGCATCGACGCTGCTACCATTCGTTCACCTGCCAGATTCAGTTCGGCCACTTTGCGTGGGAATTCGCGGCGACGATCGAGCCAAAGGCCGAATTCCTGGAGGAGGTCGCCGGCGAGGTTCGGGTCATCCGAGCGTTCGACGCCCCAAAAGCGCAGGCGCTCTTCGTTCTTTTGCAGAAGCTGGAGCGATTGCTCCAGCTTCTTCATGGCGGCGTTAAACGAGGACGCAAGAAAATAGACGGATAGCGACCAGCCGCCCTCACCGAAGAGAGCGCGGATGCGGATGTTATACTTGCCGTTCTGATTCCGCTCCATCGCGCAGTGGTACGAGTTTCCCGACGAACTGCCCTTCGCACCCATCAAATTCCTCACTTTTCGGTCTCCGCTCGGTTTACTGGTTTCGGCCACTGGGACGCTTTGCCGTCTGCGATTAGCGACGGGTGAAATAACCGCAAGCCTTCCTGGCTTCGAATTCTTCATTGGCATAAATGCGCTCCTCGAGATTGACGTTCCGATACCAGGCTTCTGAGGGTTGGAAGGCATCTACCCATCATCCCCAATGATCAGGGCAAGGACCCCGCTGGCTACGGGGCAGGCTCTGCGGATAGAGATAGTCTAGCGAACGGGTGAATGCGGGGCAAGAGGAGAGTGAAAATAAGTTAACACTAATATTTTCAATAGCTTGAAGCTAGGTTGAACGCGTCAAACGCTTCATCGCGTCGGCGTTGATGACCAGCTTTCCTTCCTTCTTCAGGCGGTCTTCGAGCGCTGTGCGGAACGCATCGAATGCCGCGCCTTGCTTGGATTGGAGCAGTTGCTGCTTGATTTGGTCGGATTGCGCGGACAAGTCGGCGTCGTTGACCGCCGTATGAGCGGCTACACGGAACACCATCCAGTTTCCGGCGATTTGTTTCGCGTCGCTCACCTGCCCCACCGGCATAGAGTAGGCGGACTCGATCATCTGGCCGGTGCCGACGTCGGGAATCGAGCCGGTGCGCGAGACGGCTTCTGAAGTTTTCACCAAGAGATTAAGAGATTTCGCGGCCTGATCGAACGCTTCGCCGCCCTTCGTCAATTTGGCGAGGTCTTGCCCCTTGCTTCGCGCAAGTTCCAGCGATTTTTCCTGCTGATAGTCAGCTAGCACGCGGTCATGCACTTCGGCCAGGGTGCCCTGGTGTGCCGGCTGGATGTCCTTCGGGGTGATAATCGCAAATCCTTGGGGCGTCTGGATGGGCTGGCTGAGTTCGCCGGGACGCAATTGGAACAGGGCTGTCCGTACTTCCTGTGAGCTGGCGAACGCGCCTGCCGGCTCAGCGGCAGCGGCCAGGGGCAGGTCGCCCAGTTCCAGGTTGAACTTCTTCGCGAGGTCGTCCAGCGATTGATGATTCGACTGACGGACCGCGGCGGCCATCTCATCGGAGATCTGGTTGGCCTTGTTGTTCACCGCATCGCCGAGAACGATCGGCTCGATGGTGCTCTTGACCTCGTCGAACGTTTTAGTGTGCGCGGTCTCATGATCGAGAACCTTAATGATGTGAAAGCCGTACTGCGTCTTGACCAGTCCGGAGACAGAACCTTTCGGGAGCGTGAACGCGGCTTGCTGGAACTCGGGGACAGTCTGGCCTTCCACGATCCAGCCCAAATCGCCGCCCTTGGCCTTGGTACCGTCGTCCTCTGAGTATTTCTTAGCCAGATCCTCGAAATTGGCGCCGGCTTTGGCTTTCTTCAGGACGTCCTCGGCTTTCTGGCGAATTTCGGCAATTTCAGCGTCGGTCTTGCCGACGGTTTTAAACAGAATGTGCTCGGCGTGAACGCGGTTTTCAACCTTATATTCATCAATATGCGCGTTGTAGTACGCGTGAAGCGCATCGTCGCTGACTTGGGTGCTCGCGCGAAGTTTGGCGAGGTCCAGCAAGGCGTAACGCGCCGAACGCTTCTCGGGAACCTGGTACTGGCCGATGTGTTTCGTGTAATAAGCCGATAGCTCCGCGTCCGTGGGCTGAATCTTGGGGGCGAGCTCTTCCGGCTTGATGAGCACGTAATCAATTTGAACTTTCTCGTTGCGGCGGCGGAATTCCTGCTGCACTTCGGCGGGAGTGACGGTGATCGAGTCGGTGACCAGCTGGTGGAATTTTTCCTGCAGCATCTGGTCACGCAAATAGGTCTCGAATTCCGGGACGGTCATGCCAGCGCGAGTCTGGACTTCCGTCGCGTAGCGATCCTTCAGCCAGGTGTCGCCATTCCAGGCCGAGGGAAGGATCTGCTTGATACGCTCGGAGAGTTCCTGGTTCGTGACGCGAATGCCGAGGCGATCAGCTTCCAGCGCGAGAGCGCGCGTGAAGATCATTTGTTCCAGAACTTGCTTCGCGTAAATCCCTTTGTAGATGTCCGGTATGGCTTGACCGTGCAGAACTTGGTTCAGCTGGCGTTGCACGTCAATGGCGGAGATCTGCTCGCCTCCGACTGTGGCGACGGCGTCGGGACTGCTGCTGAAGGCGGCGCTACCCATGCCGGGGATGAGGTAAGTGAGCATGCTCAGGCAGATGATTCCCAGCAGGACACTCATCGTGATCTTGACCCAGCGATTGCGTTCCAGGTCCCGTTGCTGAATGCTTTTCAACATGACAGTCTGTGACTCCTCCGGCAGCGCCAAATCACTCAATTATAGTTGAGATGCCGCGCGGCGCTCAATGACATTCGATGGGAGTCGCCCGTGCCGTGGTAGGGTAGTTTTTTGGTCTTAGCCGCCGTACTGCCAGGGAGAGTCCGTGACCGTTAATGGCTTGATTTCCTTATGGATCACGGCGTCCACAGCTTCCAGAATTGCGACCGCGTGGTCGCCGTGTTGTTCCACGATTTCGACGACCTTGCACTCGAGGTACGCCGCCAGCTTTTTTAGGATCGGAGCATGAGTCTTACCTTCCATGTACGGCTCGCCGTTCAGCGTGCCTTCGGATTCTTCGGTGGCGGCAAAGAATTTTTGCGCGAGGTCTCTTTGTCCGGCGTCGAGCACGTGCAATACAGCTACCCGGCTTTCAACGAGACACTGATACACGCTGCCATCTTTTCGCAGCGCGACCATAAGCAACGGCGGTTTGAAAGATGCCTGCGAGACCCATGTGATTGTGGCGGCGCCGAAACGCTCACCGCTGCGAGACGTGATCACGTACATTCCGTTGGTGAGCAGGCGCAGGACTTTTTGTTTGGTTTTGGGATCCATAATTCGAATCGCGGCGCATTCTACTGCTTTGCGAGAGGTGTGACACTGATTTGTTGCACCATGAGCGCTGAGGCGGGAAAGTTTAGCTTACGACCGAGATGGCCGGCCGGGGTGGGCACTCGCCGCACTTCTGCGCAAACGATGCGGAGTGTCGATATTACGCTTCACCAGCGATCGTTAATTTTTTTGCGGAGCGTTCTCAGCGAGAATTTTTTTGATTTCGCCGGCTTGGCTGTAGTTTGGACTGATCTGCAGCGTGTATTCGAGCTGTTTGCGGGCCATCGCGAAGTTGTTGCTCTTCTGATAGGCCATGCCGAGGTGGTAGTGATACGTCGGATTTTCGGGATTCGCCTTGATGGCTTCTTGGAACAGATCGATCGAGGCATTGTAGACGCCTTGCTGATAATACGCCCAGCCGAGAGTGTCGGCGGAGTTGGGCGAATCGGGCATGCCTTTGCGCCCAATTTGGGCGAGCGAAAGGGCGACGTTGACGTTGCCCCCGTGCTCGAGCATCAAGTAGGACAAGTTGTTTGCAGCGAGAGCGTAGTCAGGCTGAATCTGCAGCGCCTTTTGGTAAAGGTCCTCCGCCTCCTGCCATTGGTTACGCGTTTCGAGCAAGCTGCCGAGCGCAACGTAGATTCGCACGTCGCGTGGATTGGATTGCAAGGCATTGTGATAATTGCCGATGGCTTGATCCACCGAACCGCGAGACACCTGGACGCTGGAAAGAAAAAGGAATGCGTCGCTGTTGTTCTTGTCGAGTTCCACAGCTTTCTGGAAAGCTGCCTCGGCCTTGGCGGAGTCCTGATTGCGAAGCTCTACCTGGCCAAGCAGCACGTAATAATTGCTGCGATTGGGAACCAAAGAGATCTGATGCTGCACGATCTGCAGCGCTTTTGCAGGCTGCTTCTCGAGCAAGGCGATATTCACCAGACCGTTGAGCGCGTCCTGGGCCGATGGATTGCGCTGCAGCGCATCCGAGTACAGCTTCTCGGCTTCGTCATATTTTTTTTGACTCGCGCGAAGGTCGCCCATTCGGGCGTAACCGACGGCATTGTCGGGAGCCACCGAAATAGCCCTCCTGAGGTCGGCCTCGGCGCCAGCTTCATCCTTTTTCATTAAGAGAGCTTGCGCGTGGAGCACGTAGCCATCCGGTGCGCGCGGCTGGAGCATCATGAGCTTGCCGCCCATCTCCTCGAGCATGGGCTGATCCGCCCGATGGATTGCAACGGAGGCTAGCGCGCGCAACGGCTCGATCATCGTCGGCTTCAGCTTGGCCGCTTGGCGCCACTCGGCTTCGGCCTGTCCTCCGTTTTGGTTGGCGGCATAGGCGACGCCCAGTTGGTAATGGGCCGCGGCGTTGTCCGGATAATTTTTTACAACTTGTTCGAGTGCCGCGACCGCATCCGGATATTTGCCTTGGCGGATCAGTATTTGGCCGTGGAGAGTCATCGCTCCGGGATGCGATGGGTTGGCCTTCAAAAGCTCGTCGGTAATCTTAGAGGCATCATCCAGGTGATTTTGCTGCAATAAGAGCTCGGCATACATCCTGCTTGCGACCGCATCCTTCGGATACTCGGAATGGAGCGACGCGAGTTCTGTGGACGCTTTGTCCAGGTCGTGCTGTGCCAAATAAAATTCCGCGAGCATCCGATAGCCCGCGGGATTATCGGCTAGCGCAGATTTGGCGTCTTGCAGCACCTTTTCCGCCTCATCTTTCTTACCCTCGTTTAAGTAGAGACCGGCCAGCGTGGCCCGCGGCGCGGGGTCTTTGGGATTCAGGATAATCGCCGCCTGGTATTGTTTTTCGGCGTCTGGCCAGCGCTGTTGGCGCTGGTAGAAATTTCCTAGCGCAAGCAAGGCCGGCACGGACTTCGGATCGAGGGAAACCGCTTTTTGATAGCTCTGCTCGGCTCCGGTTAGATCCTTCGACCTTTCTTGAACCGCGGCCAGAACCAAAAAAGATTGCGGGCGGTTCGGATCCATCTGCACGGCTCGCTGTGCTTCAGTCAATGCCTTCGGCAAATCTCCCTGCGCTGCATCCGCACTGGAGACAACAGCTTGCGCTTGTGCATTTTGCGGATCGGACTTTAGAAGGGTTTCAGCACGATCGCGCGCTTCAGGAAGTTTGCCAGCAGCCAGAAGCAAATTTGCCAAGTCGAGTTGAGCTTTGGAATTGTCGGGCGCGAGCTGAACCGTGCGCTGTAGTTCCTGGTAGGCACGCGACCAATCGCCCTGCTTCAGATAGGTTTGTGCGAGTTCGTAATGCGCTTGGGCATACTTGGAGTCGAATTGAATCGCGTTCTGGAATTCGATAGCAGCTTCCTGGTACTTGCCATTTTGGAGGTAGGCTTCTCCCCGATCGAAATGCTTTTTCTTCAGGACGTTGGGATCCCGCGAACAGCCGCCAACGATGGCTGCGGCGAGAAGCAACAGGGCCCAAGTACGCGATCGGCTAGCGAAATTCATTGTGCCCCCGTTGAAGCGTAATGACCCTGAATCTTACACCTTTTAGACTGGAGCAATCCAAGTACCTAGATTCTCTCTCGCTAAACGACTGATATGGGGAAGGTTAGCGGTCAGACCGTTTCGGCTCGCATCCGGCTCCGCTTGATTGAGTTGAGCGGAAAAACGACGCATACCCGGAATCAAGCAGCCGTTGGAGTCTAGGATTTAAGTGCCCTATCTGGTGTCGCTTATAAACTATGGGGAGCCATTTTTTCTACCTTCATCGCACCCGCGCCAATCGCCGTTCGCCACACTCTGCTGTTTCTGTGTCTACAAACGCGATGTACTGATCGCTCGGGTAGTAATCAACGCCGATAATCAACATGTCCGGCTCCTTTCTCCCGAGCCTTTGGTCGTCAGACAACCTCAGTCTACTCGGGTCTAAGGAGCCGGCGTTGTCATGCAATCATTGAGAGTCAGTCTCCGATTCGCGCTCCTGAGTCTGTTCCGAATCCCTCTTTGCGACAGCGCAATTCCAAGCACGGTAAATTTACTCAGAATCAATATTTGATGGAAGCGATGGCATCCATTCGCAGGGGAGAGTGTGCGTACACAGAAATCGTGCATTTCTCCCTATTGCCAGGATCGCTTCGGCCATGTACACTCCTTTCCATGTTGATCGGCCACACGAGCCAGAGGATGGCGCAGACCTGTTGTCCTTGTTGCGCATACGTGTCCTCTGGCACCGGGAGGCTAGTGCACTAAGACTCTAATACTAGCCGAGCTTTTTTGAACCCACCGCCAGAGGTCAACTGGCCGGTGGGTTTTTGTTTTTATATGTCCGATTTCAGCGAGGGAAAGCATGGCGAGTCGAACGCAGGAACTGTCCAACGAAATCGCCCAGCTAGGCGCGGCGAGCGCCGACCGTGGCGCACCTCCCGGGCACAAACTGAGCCACCTGAAAACGCTCGAAGCCGAGAGCATTCATATCTTGCGGGAAGCAGCCGCGGAGTTCTCACGGCCGGTAATGCTCTATTCCATTGGCAAAGACTCTTCCGTGATGCTCCGGCTGGCACAGAAGGCCTTCTACCCTGGAAAGATTCCGTTTCCTTTGCTGCACATCGACACGAGCTACAAATTCCCCGAGATGATCGAATTTCGCGACCAATACGCAGGAAGGATCGGGGCGGAACTGATCGTGCACAAGAACCAGGAGGCGCTCGACGCGGGCGCAAGTCCGTTTGCACTTGGCACGCAAAAATGCTGCGGCTTGCTCAAGACAAAATCCCTGCTCGACGCGCTGGCCGAAGGCGAATTCAACGCTGCATTTGGCGGGGCGCGCCGGGATGAAGAGAAGTCGCGAGCCAAGGAAAGAATTTATTCATTTCGCGACGCGCACGGGCAGTGGGATCCCAAGAACCAACGGCCCGAACTGTGGAACGTTTTCAATTCGCGAATCGACAAGGGGGAGAGCATCCGGATCTTTCCGCTCTCGAACTGGACGGAGCTGGACATTTGGCTCTACATCCACATGGAAAATATTCCGATCGTGCCGCTGTATTTTGCGCGCGAGCGCGAAGCCGTCGTGCGCGGCGGCTCTATCGTCCTGATTTATTCGAAAGACCAGCTTCTGCCAGGCGAAAAATCCCGGCTGGTGATGTGCCGCATGAGGTCGCTTGGATGCGTGCCTTGCACGGGCGCCATCCGGTCAGAGGCCGACACTGTTCCCAAGATCATCGAAGAAATGATTTCCTTCCGTCGTTCCGAGCGCGAAAACCGCGTGATCGATCATGACGAGGAAGGATCGATGGAGATCAAGAAACGGGAGGGTTACTTCTAATGTCTCCCAGGACGGTCATCGAGCCGCAAAGCGAATTTGCGGTGTTTCTCGAGCAGAATCTGGTTAAGGAGCTGTTGCGATTCACGACGGCGGGGAGCGTCGACGATGGTAAGTCCACACTGATCGGACGGCTACTGCATGACTCCAAGACGCTTTATGAAGATCAGCTTGCTTCGGCACAGAAAAGCCGGATCAACCGTTCGAACGGACCCATTGATTTTTCTCTGATCACGGACGGACTGCGCGCGGAACGCGAGCAAGGCATCACGATCGATGTGGGCTACCGCTATTTCACGACGGCGCGGCGAAAGTTCATCATCGCAGATACTCCGGGACACGAACAGTACACGCGCAACATGGCCACCGGCGCGTCCACCGCAGATTTAGCGGTGATTCTCATCGACGCCGAAAAGGGACTTCTTCCGCAAACCTCGCGGCACGCTTACATCGCTTCGCTGCTGGGAATTCCGAGTGTCGTGGCTGCGATCAATAAGATGGACCTCGTCGGATATCAAAGAGAGAGATTCCTAACCCTCGAGAAAGAGTTCCTCGCGCTTGCGGGCAAGCTGGGAATCACAAACATCCGGTGCATTCCGATCAGCGCTCTTGCCGGAAACAACGTTGTCGAGGGCGGCAAGCGAATGCTGTGGTACACAGGTCCGACCCTGCTCGAACATCTGGAAACTGTACAGGTCACAAAGCCCGCAACCACGCAAAGTATCCGATTCCCCGTTCAATACGTGATTCGACCGGATGCGAACTTCCGCGGATTTGCGGGACAAGTGGCTGGCGGGGTGATTCGCCCCGGCGACATCGTTGTCGCGCTTCCATCGGGCCAGCAATCTCGCGTGGAAGCGATCGTAAGCTACGATGGGCACTTGCACGAAGCATTCTCTCCGATGTCCGTGACGCTGAAACTTGAAGACGAAATTGACCTCAGCCGGGGAGACATGCTCGTTTCTCCGGCCAGCCAGCCGCAGGTGTCACAGCGATTCCGAGCGGCAATGGTGTGGATGCATGCGCAGGCACTGAAAATCGAGCAAACCTACTGGATCAAACAGGGCGTGCGTCAGGTGCGCGGCTCGGTCACGAGGATTCAACACCGCATCAACATCAACACGTTGGAAGAAGAATCGTCGGAGCGACTGCAAATCAACGATATCGCCGTTGTGGAATTCCAAACGAACAGCCCGCTTTTTTTTGATTCGTATAAAGAGAACCGGGCGACCGGGAGTTTCATCGTCATCGATCCCTTGACCAATGCGACCCTGGGCGCGGGGATGATTCAAGAGAGCCTCGCGCAGGACGAAATCCTTACGAGCTGGGAATCAAAGAGTGTGGACGCTGCTGTGACTCCACGTGAACGATACCGGCAGCATGCGCACTATCCCGGCATCATCCTGACCGGCTCGCGCGCGGAACTGGCACGGCGAATCGAGCGAACGCTCTTCGAAATAGGATTCGAAGTGATGGTTATCGAGGAGAGCGAAGCACCCTTCCCTTCGGCGAGGGTGGCTTGGTCTGCGTTGCTCGCTGCGGGCTTCGTGGTCATTTATCAGCATTCACCATTGGGATTGAAAGAGAGGTCGGAATTGCGAACCGCTGCGGGAGATCACTTTTTTGATCTTGCTGAAATGAATCTCTGCGAGGGAGACACAGAGGCTCTCGAACACGTTCTGACTTTTGTCAAGTCGCTGCGCATTTCTGGCGAAGATTGCAATCCTGGAGAGGTGGTTTGAAAATGGCAACCCCATTCCTTGCCGAGAACATCGAGAACCTCGGAGCCGAAGAAACGTTGAGCGCCATTCTCGATGCGCATTCGGGACAGCCTGCTTGTCTAACGTGCAGCTTTCAGGCTGAAGACATGATTGCTCTTGATCTCCTTCGGAAGCGGAATCCGTCGATTCCGGTGTTGTTTTTGGATACGGGCTACCACTTCGCTGAAACCTACGAATATCGCGACCGGATGGCGAAGGTGTGGTCGCTGAACCTGGTGAACGTGATTCCGCAAAAGACGGTGGCGCAACAGGAATCGCAATTCGGAATCTTATATCGCAACGATCCGACCAAATGCTGCCAACTGCGCAAAGTGGAACCACTGTTCCAAGCCTTGGAAGCTTATGAAGTCTGGTTCACCGGATTAAGGCGCGAACAGTCCCCCACGCGGAAAAACCTAAAGAAAGTGGAAGAACACCGATTGCCCAGCGGGAAAACGCTTTTGAAAGTAAGTCTTCTGGCCGATTGGAAGTGGGCACAAGTGTGGGAGTACACGGCCAAGAACCGGATCAGCTATTTGCCGCAATACGATCAAGGGTATTTGAGCATCGGGTGCCAGCCCTGCACGGCGATTCCGGATGATCCCACCAATCCTCGTTCGGGACGCTGGGGCGGCAAGAAGCTGGAATGCGGGATCCACACGTTTTCGCGGAGCGAGCAGTGATATACGGCCTGGTGGGATTCGTGATCGCGCTGGCAGTGGGATTGACCGGCATCGGCGGCGGGAGCTTCACCGTGCCAGCCCTAGTGCTTATCGCCGGACTTACCGCGGGCGAAGCCGTCGGCACCGCATTCTTGTTCGCAGGAGCACTGCGTCTGATTGCCGCTCCTTTCTACCTGCTCGGAAAGCAGTTTCATTCGCGCTATTTGTGGCTTCTGCTACAAGGGGCGGTTCCAGGACTTTTGGTGGGCACGTGGCTGTTGCGATATCTGAGCCGAGACGCGGGCGACCCGTTCGTAATTCTGGTACTGGGCGTGCTCTTGGCCGCGTCATCTAGCGTGACATTCATCCGGCGCATGCAAAACCCCTCGTTTGCCCTGAAAAACCGCCGCTGGCTTCCCTGGCTTGCTTTGCCGATCGGAGTGGAATCAGGATTTTCTTCGGCGGGCGCCGGCGCGCTGGGAACGGTTCTGCTGCTCAACTATTCCGAAATGACTCCGGCGCAAGTTGTGGGAACGGACCTGGTTTTTGGCTTGGTACTAGCGGTGATCGGCAGCACCTTCCATTACAGTTTCGGCTCCATCAACAATTCAGTGTTGCTTCAACTCCTCGCGGGAGGCGTACCCGGCGTCATCGTCGGTTGCATTTTTGCGCGCAAGGTCTCCGCAAATCGGCTGAGGACGGCTGTGGCCCTCATCGCCATCTTCGCGGGCCTCCAGCTGGTTTGGAGCGGCAGCCGCTTGTTGCTGCAAAAACGCGCGAATGATGACAGCAGAATCAATGCGCAGGCAGGACTCGTTCGTGGCCGCTAGATTGACACACTTCACGCGGATGCGACTCCGAATTGCATCTTCAACGGAACGCTCGTCGGCGATCGCCGCATTTCGTTTTCTCCCTCGCAAGTGTCGTTGTTGTTGATCCTACCTTCGTAGTCCGCACCATCTTTGGCGGGTTCTCTCCCGCTTGAAAACAACCGAAAACCGAAACTCGGCACGCGCCCATCGGCGGCGAATCTATTTTGGAGAAATTGAGATGAAATTTCACAACGTGAAGAACTTTTATTTAAGTGGCGCCTTCTGGTTGGGGCTCGGGTTGTCGGCAAGTCTGACGCCAGTTTGCTCGGCCCAAAGCGAAGCGTCCATCCAGGGCGCGGTAAGCGACTCAACGGGAGGCGCCATCGGAAGCGCAACCGTCTACATCAAGAGTCTTGAGACCGGAGCGGAGCGGAATCTGATCACGGATGACGCGGGACGGTACGACGCGGCTGTGCTTCCCGTAGGTCATTATGATGTACGCGCAGAAAAAAATGGCTTTCGCAGCCAGGAAAAGACCGGAATTTCGCTCGTCGTCGGTCAGCGAGAGATCGTGGATTTGGTGCTACAGGTTGGGGATGTGCGCCAGACGGTGCAAGTGGAGGCCGTGCCAGACGCAGTATCCGTCACTACTGAAGACGTCTCGGGCTTGGTGGGTGAACGCGAAGTGAAGGACCTTCCTCTAAATGGGCGCAGTTACGATCAGCTGATGACGCTCAATCCGGGAGTCGTAAACTACACCTCGCAGCGCGCCGGAGGAATCGGTACTTCAAATTCCGTAGTAGGAAATATGTTTGCGGTTTCCGGGCGCCGCCCCCAAGAGAATCTCTTCCTGTTGAACGGCGTAGAATTCACCGGCGCCTCGGAGATCAACAACACGCCCGGCGGAGTGAGCGGGCAGCTTCTGGGCGTGGACGCCGTCCGCGAGTTTTCGGTGGTGAAGGACTCCTACGGCGCGGAGTACGGCAAGCGTCCCGGAGCTCAGATCAATATCGTGACTGCTTCCGGAACAAATCAGCTGCACGGCGATGTCTACGAATTCTTGCGGAACAGCGCGCTTGATGCCAGAAATTATTTTGATTTCGGCGATATACCGGAATTCCGCCGCAATGATTTTGGCGGCTCACTCGGAGGTCCGATTCGCAAGGACAAGACTTTTCTGTTCGGAAACTACGAAGGCTTTCGGCAGAATCTGGGTCTGAGCGACCTGTCATTGGTGCCGGATGCTGCTTCCAGGGCGAGTGCGATTCCGAGCATCCAGCCGCTGCTGGCTTTGTGGCCCGTGGCTAACGGGCCGGAGATCGTGACCTCGACAGGTGCGCCGAGCGGAATTGCCAAGGCACTCAGCAATCCCTTGCAAAGAATACGCGAGGACTTCGGGACAGTGAGGCTCGATCAGATATTCACGGACAAGGATTCGCTAGCGGGCGTTTACACGATTGACGATGGCAACGCCAATTCACCTACGAACAATCCCTTCACTCTGGTGGACATATTTCTGCGCGAACAAGTGGCCAGTATCAGTGAAACGCACATTTTTTCTCCGAACCTCCTCAACAAAGCAACGTTCGGTTTCTCGCGTGGCGCGTTCTTTTTCAATAGTGGAACCACCGTAACCCTGCCCAGTTGGGTCAACCCCGGGCAGCCGGTGGGCGCGGTGGTTGTCGGCGGCGGCACGACGCTCAACGGCGCGTCGCAGATCACGAACGGCGGCACGAATGCGGGAAGCAACTTGCGCGCGGTGCGGAATCTCTTCACCTTGTCCGATCAGATCACCTTCACTCGCGGCAAGCATTTGTTCAACTTCGGCGGTTGGCTTGAGAGAATCCAGTCCAACGACACGCTGGTGCAAGATCAGTACGGACAGGTTTCGTTCACCAATCTGCAGACCTTTCTGCAAGGCAACGTAAGCACTTACACCTACGCGCCGAGCTTCACACCGTTAAACTGGCGGTCGCTGGAAGGAGCGCTCTTTGCGGAGGACACCATCAAACTCAAACCTTCGCTCGAGCTGCGCGTTGGTTTTCGAGCCGAAGGCACCAATGGATGGAACGAGGCGCACGGACGCGCGTCGAACTACGCGTTTGATTCGAACGGAGTGATCATCACTCAGCCTGTGGTCGGCGGCTCCCCCTTCAGCGTCAACAACGCAAAATTCCTGCCGGCACCGCGCGTCGGGATTGCCTGGTCTCCTTTCGCATCCAAGAAGACAGTTGTACGCGCTGGGTACGGACAGTATTACGCGCTGCTGGATAACCTCAGCTACCGTCTGGATCAGAACGGCCCCTTCAATACAGTCTATGCGGTCAAGAGCATCGCGTTCTCGAGCATCGCGCCCGGCGCGACCTACACGGGCGCAAAGGTGATTCCCAGCGGCGTTCAGCCTAACCTGGAAACACCGACGGTAGAATCGTGGAGCCTGAAAATCGATCAGGAACTTTCGCCAAGCACTTCTTTAGGCGTCAGCTACATCGGTTCTCATGGTTATCACGAAGTGCTCTCACTGGACGCGAACCTGCCTTCGCCAACAATCTGCCCAGCATCGCCGTGCCCCGCCGGTTATCCGACCGGGGCGTATTACTATCCCCCGGGCGCGGCTCTTGCCAATAAGGCCGTATGGAATACGACACACTGGTTTTCCGAGGGCGTTAGTTCCTTCAACGGGCTCGAAGTGGACTTGAACCACCGCTGGAAATCAGGCCTGCAATTCCGCGGAGTTTATGCGTTCTCGAAAGCCCTCGACGACGGCGACAACATGAATACCAGCGTCGCTACGAACTCGCCTGCGTTTGTTGAGAATCCGTTTCTGCCGAAAGCCGATTACGGCAGAGCGTCGTTCGACGTACGGCATTCCGCGGTAGTCAATGCGACGTACGAGCTTCCATTTGGGCGCGGCAGATTAGCCAATGAGCATGCCTGGGTGCAACAACTGATCGCAAACTGGCAACTGAGTGCAATCGAGACGGCGCAAACGGGTTTGCCGTTCACTCCACAGTTGTCCTACAATCCATCGAACGACGGCGATACTCGCAATCCAGTTCGTCCATCTTGGAATCCCAATTTCACGGGTCCGGTGATTCTGGGCGGACCCAATCTTTACTTCAACCCCAACGCCTTCATCCAACCTCTGCCCGGAACGTACGGCAACGTCGGCCGCAATGTTCTCGGAGGCCCGGGACTCGTCGAAACAGATTTGTCTGTGGCAAAAAACTTTTCGCTTTCGGAGCGGATGAATCTGCAGTTCCGCTCCGAATTCTTCAACATCCTGAATCACACAAACTTCAACGCGCCGAATCCCGTCGTCTACGCGTCCGCCACGGGAGGACCTTCGCCGACGGCCGGAGTGATCACATCCACGTCAACGACCTCTCGCCAGATTCAATTTGGTTTGAAGTTACTTTGGTGAAGGTTGCGTCGTTATTCCGTTCTGGTGCAGCTATGATGCCCGGTTTGCAGTGCGGACGATCGCACGCAAACCTTCGGCTAACGACCGAATGCTCGGCTGTTTGCCGAGTTGATCGCCCAATTCAACGAAACTGAGGTCCGTGACCCGCCGCTTGAAAAGTAAACGTACCTTCCCGTTCTTTCTCTAAAGAAAACCACTTCGCATTCCCTTCCTGGCCAAACCCTGCGCCTGACGCGCCCGCTTCTTCTGTCAGGGCTCTCCGCTGCCCTCCGATGAACGCCCACCCCGCGGCCTTGACAGCGCGGGCGGACAGGCGCGTTCCCCCGCCATGAAGTGCATTTGCTTTCTCATGCGCAGCTGCTTGCCCCGCCTCTGGGAAGCAGAAGCCGAACCCGGAAAAGGAGAAATCAAGTTATGCAAGAAATCACCAACAAACCCCTGTTTGACCTAGGCCGCCTCGTCACTACGGGGGGCGCTCTGGCCGCGCTCGAAAGGGCCGGACAGATTGGTGACAAATTCTGCGACACGCGTTGGACTAGAGCATGGGGATACAGTCTGCTACGAAAACAGCTATTCGGCGGACACAATGGCCAGAAAGTCGGGGCCGAGCATTACGCGGCGGGATGAAAGCGCCCAGAGGGTCCGGGAAGCATGGTAATAGACGCCCGATAATAAATCGTGATACGTGTTTCGCTGCTTCATCGCCGGAACCGGCGTTATTTTGTCTACGCGGAATCCAGCCCTGCCCAGCAGATACGTCAAAGACGCGACGTTGTAATAAAAAAGGTGGCCGCTTCCCAGCAAAGAGCGGGATTTGGCCCTCACCAGCCGGGAGAGCTTGGGCGAGTTGCGCCACAGTTGGGCTTCGGCGAGCGGCAGTTCGATCAGCAGGATTCCGCCGGGCCTCAGTGTTTTGTGCAGCACCGCGAGCTCGCGCTGCGGCTCGCGAAAATACAGCAGCACGCCGAGCGCGGTGATGACGTCAAACGCAGAATCCGGTAACTTTACCGAGCCCAGCGGGCCTTGATAGATCGTGATTCCTTTTTCCCGCGCGCGAGCCGCCGCAAACCGGGAAGGTTCGACTCCAGATTTTTGCCATTCTGAGTCCGAAAAGAATCGGTCAAGAAAATGACCTCCCGCACAGCCGACATCCAAGATACTTCCTCGTTTTTTGATCCTGTGAATATGGTTCGCAACGAAAGATAAAACAGGATCTCGTCTGCTTCCGAAGAACTTCTCCAGCCGGTCGTCACTGGTAATGTGGCGTTCTTCAAATTCCGTGGTGACGGCGATTTCATCGGGCGGCGGTTCGAGAAACACGACCTTGCAAGCATGACACCTCGTGAGATGCTTTTCGGCTCCTCTGACCACGATGCTGGTGTGGCCCGCGACGCCGCAAAGCCGGCACGCTTCCTGCGCCACGGGCTCGGCTAACAGCGGGGCTCTCGTAGCAGCGGTCGAGGGACTCATCACGCTACCTCGCGCGGAATGCGCTGCAAATTCCACTCGCGGCTTTCATCTGGCGCACGGAAAGCGGCGGACGCCAGGGCGATCCTCTGAGCGCAGCTGGCCCCCAGTCCAAGCCAGAGCCACAGGAACGCCTGCAACAGCTGGTTGTAAAACGTGGATTCGCCGATGTTCATCACCAGCGCAGTGACCGCGAGAATAAACGCGAATCGCAAGGTCAAAAATGTTGCCGGCAACCCTTCCTCCCACGCCGGGCCGGCTCGCTGCGACGCGCGGAGCCCTCTCCACAGCAGAAGCATCGGAAAGAAATAGTATGCGAGGTAGGGCAAAAAACCGACGATCCCAAATTCCTTGAGCACGTCCAGATATTCTGAGTCGGTGAACACGCCGGTGTAAAAAATCTTCGCGGGGCCGTAGCCGAGAAAGGGCGAACGCAAAAAATCATCGGTGGCGTCAAGCCAGAGGTCATCGAGCCGCGCGCGCAGCGAATCCACTTCCAGGGGATGCCGGAGCGACTGAATGCGCTGGACGTTTCCTTGATTCGTCTTGACGGTCGTTTCAAAAGCCCCTACGAAAGCGGGAAGTAACACGATCAGCAGAGCCAGTTGAGCGAGGCGGCGCCGGCCGAACGACGACGGCATCACAAAGATGAGCGCGAAGCCGATGGCGGTGGTGAGCAGGCCGTACCGCGAGCCGGTCATCGCCAGAGCCACTAGGCACGCTAATGTCACCGCGATATTGCGGACGCGGCTGCCGACTCCACACAAGAAAGCCATGGTGAACGCGACGATGCTCCAGGTCATCAATTGACCAAGCACGTTGGCGTTGCCCATCGTCGAGTACACTCGGCCGTGGTTCAGGAGGCCTTCATCAATATGTGCGCCGCCCGAATAAAAAGTGTTCAGTTTGTAGGTGAAATTCAATCGCGCGAATTGTGCCCAAGCGTAGAAACATATGACCAAGACCGTAGGTGCGAAATAGTTGAACAGGCGCCGCAGCGAGGATTCCGAAAGATTTGACTCGTACGCGATGGTGAAGAAAATTACGGGCAGCCAGACTTTCGGCAATTCGTAATAGTCACGGAAAAGAATTTCATGGTGCAGGATTGCAGCGCCGTACCAGATGGAAAGAAGGATCGAAAAGCAGTAGAGCGCTCCGATAGCGAACATTCCGTTCACGCGAATCAGGCGCGCCGAACCGGAAAGCAGCATCCAGCCATAGAGCAGGACCACCAAAGGCAGAAGAAGTTGCTCGGCTTTGATCCACGGCAGGGATTCGGTGATCGTAATCGCGGGGGCTGTGATGGAAAGGCACAGAAGCCCGAATATCGCGATCTGGGCCATCACTTGGGCAAGATTCCGTCGTGGTTGCGACCGAACGAATTCAAACGATTGTGTTGTGCTGATGCTCATTGTGCTCAGCCGTTTCAGCCATCACTTGGCGATATCAGTTCGCAGTTTCACCGCTCGCGGACGTAGCCGCCGGACGAAGCCACGACCTCCAGCGCAGCCAAGCTTGGCGATATGCGCCAAATTCCGCAGCGGTAGGTACCAGCAGAGATTTCCACGTCACTTTCAACACCTGCTTCAAAGTAATCGCGAGCAACGCGGCATCCACAAAGTATGCCGCCGACGAAGCCAGCGCGGCGCCTTGAATGCCCATCCGCGGAATCAGCGCGAAATCCAAAAGGATCGTCACGGCGAGGGAAATGAACGCGAAAATCGAGCTGTATTCCGGCTTTCCGCGGGCGGCCAAGTCAGCACTCATGACTTTCCCCAGAGACAGCGCAATCGTTCCCGGCAGGATCCACCAAATCACAGCGACAGCCGGTCTGAATCGCGCGCCGAAGAGCATTGGAATCAGGATCGGACTGGTAAGAGCCAGCGCCACGCCCAAAAGTAACGCGAGCAAAAGCACCTGACGTGAAACCAGGCAAGTGAATTCCGACGCACCGCGGTCGACCGTTCGAGCTGTTCGAGGAAAGAGCGCTACTGCTGCAGCCTGCGGAATTTGCCAGATAGACTCCGAGACGATGACGCCGATCGTGTAGATGCCCACCTCTGCCGGGCCGAGAAAGTAGTTCACGACGAAAACGTCCAGCCGATAATTAAAGAATGTCGCAAGGTCGCCGAGTTGCCCTCGTAACCCTAAGCTGAGGGCCGAGCCCATCTTCTTTCGAGCGCGAGAAAGGTTCCACAATCCTTGCAGCGGCTCCCTGAGGAACGCTACGGTGATTGCAATCCCGATCAGCAAACCGGTAAGAATTCCCGTTAGCGCTATTTCCGCGGATCGTCCGAACAGCACAACAAGCGCGACGATGGCGATTAACTCGACGATTTGATTGGCGAGCGAAAGACCCGCGCGCAGACGGAACCGTTCGAGACCCGTCAGTATCGCCACGAAGTAACTGAAAAATATGCTGACAGGAATTGCCGCGAGCACAATCGCGGCCAGTTGGGGCGTGATGCCTTGCAGGAAGGCCGGGTGCCAACGCCAATATATAAGTGTCCACAGCACAACCGCGGCCGAGGACCCGGCCACGCCCCAAAAGACCACCGCGGGCAGCCATTCCCCGGATTTTTGCTTCGCATCCGCCGTCCAGATGACAATGGGAATCTCGCCACCAAGACCTCCGATCAGCGTGCCGATCGCGATGGCCATCATGCACAGGCTGATTTGACCGCGGCCGGCCGGCCCGAGCAGCCGCGCGTAACAGATCTCAATCCCCAGCGCGACCAGAGCGCAGGCAATCTGCCCGCCGAACACCGTCGCAATGTTGGCGAGAAAGCTCGGACGAGCGGGTTGCGGCCGGCGGATTTCCGCCGGCGTTGCTAGATCGACATCGACGGTGGTCAAGCTCATGATCTTGGTGTGACGGCCACAATACGGAAGTGTGAAAGCAAGAAATACATCCGCGTGCTCCGAAATTACGAAATATTCCGCGGCTTCACTTCGAAAACACTACGATGTTTCCAGCCGTACGTTCGCCCGGCGCATACAGTCGATACGCGGAATTTGTTATGGCCGAATGACAGTCTGATGAAAGCTGCTACTTCGCAGCGATCCATGACCCCGTCCGGGACCAAATGCGAAAGCTTTGCTCTGATTTCGAGTGCTGTCGCTGTAACGCGCCGGCTTCCATCCATGGCTCGAACCGCGCGATCTTCGCGAACAGCATTTATGAACGGCGATTCGCGGAGAGACGCGAAAAACGGCCACGAATTATTCTCGACGCCTCCAAGAACAAAAAATACTCGCGCGGCACCGTAGTTTTCATCGGTCTTTCATACAACGCTAACAACCGACGCGTATCCACGTTCGTGTGCGTTATGGGCCAGCGAGTAACTTCGCTGAATGCACGTGAGTTTGCGATTCCCCACGGTGTGGTTTCGGATTTCGGTCGATTCGATGAAGTGAACGCGCACCAAGCGATCACCGCGATTCTATCCGGCTTCTGGAAAAGCACTGAGGAAGGCCATCGCAAGCGCCTCGCAACCGTAAAAACAAACTAAAGACCGACGTGGACTCCCGAACTTGCAGAGCTGACGTTCGGGTGTGAGTCGTTTACGCCGAACGGACTGTAAGCCAGAGGGCGAAGCTGCGTGCAATCGTGGACCGAAGCTCTACAGCCTGCTGACGGCGACGTGCGCGAAGGCTGGTATGCCGTATATACAAAGCACCAGCACGAAAAATCCGCGACGAACTTTCTCACGCGGAAGGGATTCGAAGTGCTGCTGCCTCTATATCGCGCTCCGCACAGGTGGAAGGATCGCGTGCAAGTGGTCGCTCTGCCGGTATTTCCTTGTTATCTCTTCTTGCGCACCAAGCTTGAACGAAAGCTGGAGATTCTCCAAACGCCAGGAGTTTTCTGGCTCGTGGGCAACGGCGGTCACGCCAGCCTGATGCCGAATTGCGAAATCGAATCCATCCGCAAGATCACGGAAAGCTCCGAGTGGTTTGAGCCGCACCCCTACCTCAAGTCCGGCGATCGTGTGCGTGTCTTGTCTGGGCCGCTGGCCGGTGTTGAGGGCATTTTGACGAGAATCAAGAATCGCTATCGGGTCGTGCTGTCCGTCGAGTTATTGCAGAAGGCAGTGGCGGTGGAAGTGGACATTTCCGCGGTCGAGCGGTTGGAATCGTCTCGCTCGCTTGCTTCCCGTGAATTGCAGCGAAGCTTTGATGTATAGACCGCTGCAGTGAAGTTCGCTGTACCGCATCGATAATGGAACCTGATAACAATCACATTCGGTCGCGATTCGATTTAGCTGAAATCGTGCGGCCCGATTCTTTGGCACCGGTCGCGCCCGCGTCGCTGGAGCGACTATTCACCTGGGAGCAGGTGCAGCGGGTGCTACAGAAGAATCGCCGTTTCACGCTTATCTTTGCGTTAATCGCGACGGCGGCGATTGCGATCGCAGCGTTCGTGATGAAGGACGTCTACCGCCCCGTCGCGCGCCTGGAAATTGATCCGCCCGGCACGGGAATTAATACCTTGCACGAGATTGAATACTCCAGCGAGCCGGACAATCAAGATTATTTGGAAACGCAAGCGCAGATTCTACAAAGCGATGCACTGGCGATCAGCGTGATTCGCGCGCTGAAACTGGACCACAATCCGGAATTGATATCCAAAAAGGATCTCGCGAAATATGGACAGTCGCCGCAAACGAGCAAGCCGCCGTCATCCGCCGCGGACGATACTTTCCTCCAAGAGCAATTTGAGCTCGCGGACCGCACACCGTTGGAAGCGATCGCGCTGGATGGATTTCAGCGCCGGCTGTCCGTGAGCCCGGTGCGGAACAGCCGGCTGGTTGAAGTCAGCTACTCGAGCCACGATCCGCGACTCGCGCAGCTCGTCACGAACACCCTGGTTACGCAGTACATGGATCAGAATTACCGCAACCGCTACACCACCACGATGGAAGCCTCGGCGTGGCTCTCAACGCAGCTCAATGATCTGCGCGAAAAAGTCCAGGAATCGAACCAAGCTGTCGCAGACTATCAGAAAAAATATGGGTTCGTTGAAGCGGATGACCGCGACGTGCCGCTCGCGCAATTGATGGGCGACGTAAACCATCAGTTCAGTGATGCGTCGGCGAACCGCATCGAAGCGGAAGCCTACGTCCGCATGATTGATCTGGGCGAAACGGACGCGATTCCCGCGCTTCGCGACGATCAGCTCTACCAAAATCTGATGACGCGCTACGTGGATGCCCGCGCGCAACTCGCGCAGGCGCGCACTGTCTATGGCGACGAAAACTCCAATGTAAAGAAATTGGAAAACGAAGCGAAGGAGTTGGCGGCGCAGGTCGAGTACGAACGGACGCGGATGGTCAACCAGGTGCGTACCGCCTACGCCGCGGCACTCGAACGCGAGCACATGTTGCAGCAGTCCAGGGAGAAGCTCCGGGCCCAGATGGGTGACGCGGGCTCTCACATGGTGGGGTACAAAGTCTTGAAAAATGAAGCCCTCGCAACCGGAGAACTCTACGACACGCTGCAGGCGCGTCTAAAAGAGGCGGGAATTTATGCGGGGCTACGATCGAGCAATATCCGCATCGTAGACCTGGCCCCGAAGTTGCGAAGAGCAACTGCCCCGAATCGTGCGTTGATCATCCTGATCGGCGCCGTGTTCAGTTGCATGCTTGGCCTCGTGCTGTCTTTTGTTCGCGAGAGCGTGGACAACACCCTCCGGTCTCCCGACGACATCAAGGAGTGGATCGGATTGCCTTCGCTCGCGATGCTCCCGAAGATCTCCGGTAACGGCGGAGCGCCGGATGGGAGCCAGCAGGCGTTCCGCTCGCTTTCGCTGTCCGCAAATGGCGCAGTTGCAAAGAATGCCGCGCCGATGATCTTCTCGGGACGCTCCCATACTCCGGAAGCTGAGGCGATGCGCGATCTTCGAACCGCGCTGATGCTCTCACAAGCCGGCGCGCCGCCGCGCGTGGTGCTCGTGTCGTCGCCAGCGTCAGGCGAGGGCAAGACGACAGTCGCGATCAATCTCGCGATCGTTCTTGCCACCCGCGGCTCAACCTGCCTGATCGACGGTGATCTGCGCCGCCCGATGGTCGCCAGCGCGTTCCGCCTGCGCACGAAGGTAGGGCTTAGCGATGTTTTGGCCGGGCACGCACCCGCACAAGACGCGCTGGCAAAAATACCGGACGTTCCCGGGCTTTCGGTGCTGGCTGGCGGTCATTTGCCGCCGAATCCTTCGGACCTGGTGGCATCCGAACAGATGGAAGCGCTGCTGATTGCGTTGCGAAACAATTTCAGCCACGTGGTGATTGATTCGCCGCCCGCGATTCCTTTTTCGGATGCGCGAGTCTTGTCGCCACTGTCCGATGTGGTGGTCTTGGTCGGAAGATACGGAGCAACGACACGACGCGCACTCACGCGCGCGGCGCAACTCTTCCGCGAAGTTCACGCGTCCATGATTGGAGTCGTGCTCAACGACATTGATTTCACGTCCGCGGACTATCGCTATTTTAATTATGGATTCGGGCGCAATGCGGATAGGGAATTCTACGACGACGTGAAAAGAGACGCAGCCGACGATAACGGCGGCGCCGCGGTCGCACCGAAGAAGAAGGGCGCGCACGCGTGAGCGGCCGCGCCCACATGAGCCGAAGGCAAAGACGATGAAACATCCGGGCACAACGAAAATGACACGCGTAGCGTCGCTCTTCGCGGCTGTAGCGATGGTTTCTCTTTCGTGCGGACGCGCATCCGCGCAGAATGCGGCTTCCTCCGCTCCGGTGGCGGCCACAGCTAGAGGCGCGGCCGCTGAAGAATACACGCTCGGTCCGGGCGACGTGATTTCGGTGTCCGTGCCCGATTCCCAAGAGTTCGGCGGCAAGTTTCGCTTGAGCGATTCCGGGCTGATTGAAATCCCCGGCCTCGACGGTCCCATCCACGCCGAAGGCCAGTCGCCGATGCAATTGGCGCACACGATCCGCCAAGCGCTCATTGACGCGAAACAACTGCGCGATCCCAAAGTTACGGTCTTCGTCGAAGAGTTCCACGGCCGCAGAATCACGGTACTGGGAGCAGTGGCAAAGCCGGCGGTCTATCCCATCGAGAGCAGAACCACCGTACTGGACGCGCTGTCGCTAGCTGGCGGTGCGCTGCCGGGGGCTGGAAACACCGTAACCATCGTCAGAGGTCCCGCCAGCGCCGAAGCGACCGGCACTCCAGTCGGCTCTGTGCAGATCATTGACATGAGTCGCTTGGGCAAGGGCGAAGACGCCGCCGTGAACGTGGAAGTTCAGAGTGGCGACGTGATCAACGTCTCGGCGGCGCAGGTTGTTTATGTCGTCGGAGCGGTGATCAAGCCGGGCGGGTTCGCGATGTCCAACCCGAGCGCGGGAATTTCGGTCGTCCAAGCCCTGGCGATGGCGGAGGGGTTCACCAACGTCGCAGCCACGAATCGCGGCGTGATTATCCGCCAGTCTACGAGCGCGGCAGCACGGCAGGAAATTCCCGTGGACCTCGCTCATATGCTCTCCGGGAAGGCTACCGATATGCTGCTCGCCCCAAACGATATTTTATACATACCGGAAAGCGGCTCGAAGAAAAACCTTGAAGGCCTTGGGTGAAGTCGCAATGGCGGCTGCAACCGGGGTCGCAATCTACGGCGTTGGATACCGCGCTGCCGGTATAACGCCCTGAGTGGCTCGATTGACTTCCTGAATCAATTCCTGACAACAAACCTCGCTGAAAATTTACCTAATCCTGGAGGAGATTAATGTCGTCCCCTGCGACTTCGAAGCAGGATGTGAGCAGTCTTGCCGCGTTTCCGCCGATTCCCCACGGCAAGCCAGAGGCTGTTGCGCCACTCTTTGATTTTCTAGATCTAAAGGCACAGTTCGCGAGCATCCGTGATGAAGTGATGGCAGCGGTCACACGCGTGATGGAGAGCCAGCAGTTCATTCTGGGCAACGAAGTTCGTCAACTGGAAGAGGAAATAGCGACGCTGGTGGAAGCCAAGCACGCGGTCGCCTGCGCGTCAGGGTCCGATGCGCTGGTGCTCGCGCTGATGGCTGCGGGAATCGCGACAGGCCACGAAGTCATCACGACGCCTTTCACCTTCGTTGCGACGGCGGGATCAATTGCACGCCTGGGCGCGAAGCCAGTGTTCGTGGATATTGATCCTCAAACCTTCAATATAGACCCCGAAAAAATCAAATCGGCGATGACGGCCCGCACTCGCGCGATCATGCCCGTCCATCTCTTTGGCCTATCGGCAGAGATGGAACTAATCATGCAACTAGCTCAGGCCGAAAGTATTGCCGTCATTGAAGACGCCGCACAGGCAATTAGCGCCACATTCAGACGACGCCAGGTCGGCACGATCGGAACTTTCGGCTGTTTCAGCTTCTTTCCCTCGAAAAATCTCGGCGGTGCCGGCGATGGCGGGCTTGTTACAGTCGAAGACACCGCGTTGGCCGAGCGTCTACGATTGATCCGGGTTCACGGCAGCAAAAAGAAATATCACCACGAAATCTTGGGCACTAATAGCCGACTCGACGCCTTGCAGGCCGCAATTCTACGCGTCAAGCTGCGGTATTTGGAAAGCTGGAGCGCGGCGCGCGAAGTTCGCGCCGACCGCTACCGCAAAATGTTCGGCGAATTCGGACTCAACGATTATGTCGCCGTCCCATCGGTGCCACCGCCGGGTTCCCGCCACGTCTACAACCAATTTTCCATACGCTGCCGCGAACGCGACGAATTGCGCGAATTTATGCGCCGCGCGGGAGTGCCAAGCGAGATCTATTATCCCGTGCCGCTGCATTTGCAACCCGCCTTCAAGTATTTGGGATACAAACTCGGTGATTTTCCGAACGCGGAGGCTGCGAGCCAAGAAGTCCTGGCTCTGCCGGTCTACCCCGAATTGAGCGAATCGCAACAACAGGCCGTGGTCAGCGTGATTGCGAATTTCTACGGACAGAGTAACTGAGTAAATCTTCGGTGAATCACTCCAGTGGTAACCGCGCCGGTTTCTTTTTATTCGGTCGTGGAATATTTCAATAAATTCACGTTGTTGTCACTCATGCGCAATTGGAACACGTCAAAAAGGAAGCCTACCAAGCGAACGCTGCCGAATTCCCATCGATCCTTTCCTGGCGGTGGTGCAGCTCGCCGGTAGAATTCTCACTGACTACGAAATCAGGCCAAGCAAAAGGGGACAAGGATGACTGACCGGCAAGTGCCAGGGGTTGGGGTGGTCGGGTGTGGCTACTGGGGACGAAATCTTGTACGAAATTTTCATGCGCTAGGAAGTCTGCGGGCTGTCTGCGACGTCGAAGTGCCGCGTCTTGAAGAGATGCGACAAACCTATTCGGTGAGCGCGACGCAGCGTTTCGACGAGATGCTCGCAATGCCTGAGATTCAGGCGGTGGCGGTCGCGGCGCCTGCGGCACAGCATTTTGAATTATCAAGACGAGCGATCCTGGCGGGTAAAGATGTATTCGTCGAAAAGCCGTTGGCTCTTCGTACGGATCAGGGCGAAGAACTCGTGAAGCTGGCGCGAAAGCACTCGCGCATTCTGATGGTCGGCCACCTGCTGCATTATCACCCGGCGGTAGTGGAACTGCGCCGGTTATTGCAGGCAGGTGAACTGGGAAAGATCGAGTACATCAGCTCATCGCGGCTGAACCTGGGTAAACTGCGAACGGAAGAAGATATTCTCTGGAGTTTCGCGCCGCACGACATTTCCGCCATCCTCTACTTGCTCGACGAAAATCCCACGCAGGTTGCAGCACAGGGTGCCAGCTACCTCAATCATCCGATTTCGGATGTAACGCTGACGATTCTGAGCTTCGGAAGCGGCGTCAAAGCACATATCTTCGTCAGTTGGCTGCACCCGTTCAAAGAGCAAAAGCTCGTGGTCGTTGGCGATCGCAAAATGGCGGTGTTTGACGATACGCAGCCCGAACGCAAGCTGGTTCTCTATCCCCACCGCATCGAATGGGTCAACCGCGTGCCAATCGCCCGCCGAGCAGAGGGCGAAGTCGTGGAGTTGGATAAGCAAGAGCCCTTGCAATCGGAGTGCATGCATTTTCTGGAGTGCGTGCGCGACCACACGAATCCCCGCACCGACGGTGAAAATGGCCTGCGAGTGCTGAAGATCCTGCACGCGGCAGGTCAATCCATCCGCGAGAACGGCCAGCCCGTGGCCAGCGAAACTCGTACGGTGCAGACCTTCTTTGCACACCCGAGTGCGGTGGTGGACGAGCCATGCGACGTCGGCGACGGCACCAAGATCTGGCATTTTTCGCACGTGATGGCGGAAAGCCGCATCGGACGCAAATGCATCTTGGGGCAAAACGTGCACGTTGCCAGCGGAGTGAGCATCGGCGACAACGTCAAAATTCAAAATAACGTCTCGCTGTACACCGGAGTGGAGCTGGAAGACGACGTGTTCTGCGGGCCGTCCATGGTATTCACAAACGTCATCACGCCGCGCAGCCACGTGAACCGCAAGTCGGAATACCAGCGCACGCTGGTGAGGCGCGGCGCGACGCTCGGCGCAAATTCCACAGTGGTATGCGGAGTGACGGTCGGGCAGTACGCCTTCGTTGGCGCCGGTGCCGTTGTTACCCACGACGTTCCGGATCACGCGCTCGTTGTCGGCGTGCCCGCGCGTCAGGTAGGTTGGGTTTGCCGATGCGGCGTCCGCCTGAACGTCTCCGCGAGCGTCGGATTGTGCCCCGAGTGCGGCACCACGTACTCGGTGGAAGATGGAATGCTGAATCAAATTCACGCCTCGGTTGCTCGCTCGCGATTAACGTCGCCGCGCGCTTTGGCAGCGACCGCCGGACAGGATTAGCCGCTCACTCCACGCGATTTCCCGATGAAAAGTTGTACACGGACGCTCGAACCGTCGAAGCGGATACTTCCCTTCTAGCACCACGGAGTCTTCCCGTTGTTCGCTGAGCACCAGCACACCCCGAAAATATGAGAGGTCGATGGATGAGGAGGACTATGAGTAGAGAAGACCTTCTACCGATTTATTTGTCCGGGCTCGAACAGGCCAAATATGAACTCGCGAAGGCGGAAAAGTCCTCTAGCAGCAGCACTGACCCGCTGGAAAAAATCCGTTGGTCGCTCGATGCGGAAGTGAGGCGGGCCTTGGTGCGCGTCTATGATGGCTTGATCGTTTTTGTGCAGCAGCCTAAGTAACGGTTTGGGAAGACGCAGGCAGGGTTCCTAGTCAAATTTCAGGGAGGGTGTGTTGCACGGCAAACCAGCGCGAAGGCCGTACCGGGTGGTGGTCCACGGACTTCCGCATTTCTGCCAAAAATTGTCCGGGTTGCTGCAAGGTGAGGGCTGGGACGTGCGCTATCACTCGCAGCAATCGGCTGCAGCGCTGGCGACGTTGGCCAATGATCTGCGCCGCTGCGATCTTGCGTACACCTGGGGCGGACGCGTCAGCATGGGGAAATTTTTGTGGGCCGCGCGCTGCTTCGGCAAAGAAAATTTGGTGATGCTCTGGTCCGGCAGCGACATCTTTTTCGCCAGGGAAGAGCACGCCGCTGGAAAGCTGGAACCCTGGATCGCGCGGAAAATTCATTGGGCCGTATCGCCATGGCTGGCCGAGGAAGTGCGCGCGCTGGGCCTGCGCTGTGAATGGGTGCAAGCTTCGTTCGTACAGCCGCCGGCGAAGGTCGTCCCGCTGCCGGAAAAATTTTCGGTCCTCGCCTACGTGCCGGACAGGGAGAAATCCAAGCTGTACGGATGGGATCAGATCGTCGAGGTGGCGGGCGCTCTTAGAAGCATTCAATTTAACGTCGTCGGATTGCAACCGGGAGTAACTCTGGAGGCTCCGCCGAATGTAAAGCTGCACGGGTGGGCCAAGGATTTAACTCCTTACCTCCAACGTGCAACGGTGCTCTGGCGGCCGGTGGGGCACGATGGACTCTCTTTCATGGTGCTCGAGGCGCTGGCGCAAGGCCGCCACGTGCTCTATAGCTATCCTCTCCCGGGCTGCGTCGAAGTAAAGACCGCCTCTGCCGCCGCGCGCGAATTGAAACGGCTGCAGGAGCTTCACGATTCCCAGGTTCTGAGCGTGAACGAATCGGGCATGCGATCTACCGCGAAGGATTTTAGTCCGCAAAAGGTCCGTGCAGACTTGCTGCGCCGTTGGGAAGAAATCATTTTACGGAGCGGCGTTGAAACACCCGGTCATTTGGCGTCGCCAACTCCAAAAGACTCCGCGCACCAGCCTTCGCTCTGATTCGGCATAATTCGATGCCACGCGGCATTTCTCCTAAACGCGCGAGACCGCGTGTGCTGGTGCACGGGCTGATCTATTTCGGGCAAATGTTCGCGGAATTGATGAACGGCGACGGTTGGGAATTTCGCTATTATCCGGACGCCGGCGTGCACAATTACGTGGCGATGGCGCGCGAGCTGAGTGTTTGCGATGTAGCTTATCAGATCGGCGGCCGGGTGAGCATGGGTAAGTTCCTTCGCGCCGCAAAAACGCTCGGAAAAGACAACGTCATCATGCACTGGGTCGGCAGCGATACAGTGGATCAGCAACAGGAGCTTGCGCAAGGCAAGGTGCACCCGTGGGTGATGCAGAAGGTCCGTCACTGGGCCGAGTCCGATTGGATGGTGCGCGAAGTTGGGGTGCTGGGCCTGCCCTGCGAATTGGTGCCACTGCCTTCCGCGCGAATACCCGATCGCCCTTCGCCGCTTCCAACAGAATTCTCGGTGTTGGTGTACGTGCCGATGGTCAGCCGCGGTGACTTGTATGGACTTGATCTCATATTGCGTGTCGCCCGTTGGCTGCCGCACATTCCTTTCGAGCTGGTCGGTCTGTACGAAGGAGAAATTCCGAACCCCCCGCCGAACTTGAAGATCCACGGTCGGATTCCAGACTTGGTTGAATTTTACCGGGGGGCTTCCGTGGTCTGGCGCCCCGTGCGGCACGATGGACTTTCCTTTATGGTGATGGAAGCGATGGGGCACGGGCGCCACGTGCTTTGGAGTTATCCGTTTCCGGGATGCATTCACGTGAGGAACGCAGAGGAAGCCCGCGACGAGATCGTGCGGCTCCACGCGCTTCATCAAGCGCAGCGGTTGAAAATGAATTGCGCAGGCGTGCACGCGATCGCGGAAGGCGGCTATTTGCCGCAACACTTGAAGCAGCGAATTCACGCGCGGCTGGAAGAACTGCTTGGTTCCTAGCCCCACGATCTCCGTCCGTTTGCACGGTGCGGCTCTTGTCGGTTGATCGAGGTCTGCGGCTGGCGGTTGTTGCGCTTTTTGCGCTGGCGCTCGCGGTTGCGGCAAGTGATCTCGCCGCGGATCCGAGTCATTCAGCGGAAAATCCTCTCGGCGATCATTACCTATTGCTCGTGAATACTGCGATTGCTTCGATGATGACGCCGGAGAAAATCTCAGAATTCGATAAGTCTCCTTACGACGGTTTGGCTGTCGCTTTCCTGCACGCTTATGACACATCGCCGGTGCCCTCGGTCCCGGAAATGGACAAACAAATCGCGGCCTGGAAAAAGCTGACCTCGAAAGATATCTGGCCCTGGGTTTACGTCAACCGAATGCTCGCGATAGATCCAGCGGACAAGAATCCGTACTCCAAGGATCCATATTTCCGCCGTTTTTCAGCAGCCGACCTGGATGGCAATGCCGGTGCGCAGAAAGATTTTCTGGAGAATTGGACCAACGGCATCCGTGCCGCCCGCGATTCGCAGGCGCCGGGAATTGTTTGCGACCTCGAATTTTATAACTACCAGAAAGCGTATGAAATTCCTGAACTAGCGGCAGGAATCGCGAAAACGCCCGAACAAACTATCCAGCTTCTGCGGAAACTTGGGGCGAGTATGGCGGACGCCGCCGCCGCGCAATATCCGAACGCGACGCTCTGGTTTTTGTTCACCGGCCTGACGCATCCGGACTACAAGGTTGTAGGCAATCAGTCCTACTTTCCTTCGCCCTCGTACATCGCCATGGGTTTGCTCGACGAAATCCAGGAAAAGAGCCTGCAACTGAAAGTGCTGACGGGCGGCGAGGGCAGCATCGGCTACTGCCACGTTTCCATCGCGGAATTTCACGACAAAATCAGCGACCGGCGGGAGCGCATGGCCGCGGCACTACAGAAATATCAGCCGACTTTGGAACTCGCCGGAACGATGACGCTCTGGAGCGATCCCTCGGCGAAAAGGGGCTGGGTAAAAGCGTATCCCTGCGGATCGGCTTCGGCGGCCACCCTAGAAGAACTGCAGCCGTATCTGGAACTACTTCTTCGTTCTTATCGCTACAACTGGATCTATGGTTCGGCGGACGGAGGCTACAACGCGTTCGTTCCCGAAAGCGCACGCAGGTTTAACGCGATGATCTCCAAAGCCAGGGCGCAAGCACTAGCGCCGCCCGCGCACTAGTCTGAGTCAGCGGTTTCCCGCGATAAAAAATTCACTTCAGCATGGGCCAAACAGCTACATCGCTAAGCAGGTATGAAGATCCGTCGGCTCCCCCGCGCGAGTCGGTAGTTTACGCCATCAAGGAACTTGCAAGGCGCGCAGGTGTCACTGGTGAATTCTTCCGCACTTGGCGTATCGATTTCGAGGACGCAGGGTACGTCAGCGTCTTCGTGCACCCGGGGACGAACAAACGTCTGCGCTTCCCGCGCCCGGATCCGGAATTTTGGAGCCGCGCGCATGCTGGAGAATTTAGGACCTCCACGGCAACTTGGCTCAATTCACCGCCCGTACAGTTCGGGAGACTTGTTCCTGATTTCAAGATTCCGTTTTCGTCGTCGAGTCGCGAAGATGTCGGGCCCATTTTCACGCCGCTACGTCGGGATTGCCTCGACTGCCCGGTGGACTTGCCAACTTCCGCTCTGCTCACGCTGTCGCGTTTCGAAGAAACTCTGCCGGTCCCGCGCGATGAACATGGCAGATTCCAAGCGTTCTCAAGCGTTGCGTGGCGTGGTGGATTCTTGCATCGACCCATCGTGGATGAGTACGGACTGGGCCTCGCGGATGCGCTCGCGTACCTATTGCCGCGTTGGCAGCCCGCAGCGCAGACGTTGCGTGTAAAGCTGGGTCACGATGTGGATGAGATCGGCTTGCCCTTCAATTTCCATAGCGCCGCCGCGCATGCACTAAGACGACGACGCCCCGCGGCGGCCATTCGCGATCTATTGGCTCCGCTGAGCGGCGCAGATACTACCTACCAGAAGCTCTTGCGTGAAATCATTCAGCTTTCCGCTGACCGCGGCCTGGACTCAACGGTTTATTGGAAGTGCAGTACGAAGGGCCCGCACGACACGGGCTACGACCCTCACCATCCACGCATTCGTGCGTACATCGCGGAGCTGCGTCATCAACGCGTAAATCTCGGAATACATCCTGGATATGAGACCTTCGATTCTCCCGAGCGCTTCTTGCAAGAAGTTGGCGCAGTGATTGAATTGCTCGGCAACCGCCATGTGGGCGGACGCCAAGATTTTCTGCGCTGGAAACCAGCCACTTGGGTAGCGTGGGAAGCTGCCGGACTTGCCTATGACGCATCGGTTGGCTTTGCCGATCGCATCGGCTTCCGCGCTGGCACCGCGCATGCGTATCACCCGTGGTTGCTTTCGGAAAACCGCGAGGCGCGTCTGCTGGAAATACCCATTGTAGCGATGGATTCCACCCTGCGGGGCTATATGAAACTCGAATCGGACGAAGCGCTCGCCGCGTTGCGCGCTTGTGTGGAGCGCTGTCGCCTCGTGGGAGGCATTTTTCATTTGGTTTGGCACAACACCACCATGCGCGACGCTAGTTACGCGCGGATTTATGGAAATCTGCTGTACGAATTGGCGGGCAGCGATGCGCATGATTGGAAAACGCAAAACGATGAAGCCTACTGAAGAAAAATCCGGCGGGGATTCGTGCAAGTGGGTGAGCGCCGTCGGCGCGCGGCCCCAATTTGTGAAGCTGGCGCCAGTTTGCCGCGCCATCGAAGCGCACAACGAATTGGGCGCGTCGCCGCGAATCGATCATTGCATCATCCACACCGGCCAGCACTATGACCGTGAAGTAGCCGAACTATTATTTGTGCAGATGGAGATTCCCACGCCGAAGTACAACCTCGGTGTCGGTTCGGGCAGTCACGGTACGCAACTGGCGCACATGCTTGCAAGGCTCGAGCCGATTTTGGCCTCGGAACGGCCCGATTGGGTGGTCACCTACGGTGACACCAACTCCACTCTTGCTGCCGCGTTGATGGCGGCGCGCCTGCAATTGCCGCTCGCGCATGTGGAAGCCGGTTGCAGAAGCTCGGACATGGGCATGCCCGAGGAACAAAACCGCATTCTCGCCGACCATCTCAGTCGGTTGCTCCTGGCACCTTCGCAAAAAGCCGTCGAAAACCTGCATCGCGAAGGGATCGGGACCGAATCCGATCCGCGGCCGCGGCGGGTCGCCATGGTCGGTGATGTCATGCATGACGCTCTAGTCCAGAACTGGTCGCTCGCCGAGCGAGGCGCAAACGAAAACCTGCGCCAGATGAACCTGCAAAGCAAGGGTTACTACCTTCTTACGCTCCATCGCGCGGAAAATACCAACGATCGACTGCACCTCCGCGAAATTTTGGCGGCGGCAAATTCGCTCGATCTTCCGGTATTGTTTCCCGTTCACCCGCGGACCAAGCACGTGCTTCTTAAATCCGGGATTTCGCTGAATGGGAATCTTCGCCCCGTCCCTCCGGTTGGATATCTCGAGATGCTCGGATTCGAGAAACACGCCCGCGTGATTCTTACCGATTCGGGCGGAGTGCAAAAAGAGGCGTTCTACCTCGGCGTGCCCTGCGTGACATTGCGCGATTGCACCGAATGGCCGGAAACAATCGAATTGGGCGCCAATCGCATCGCGGGCGCTGCGCCGAACGAAATCCGCGACGCCGTAAGCGCCTCGAATCATCAAGGCTGGCAAGCGGCGGCTCCTTACGGTGATGGAAATGCCGCGCACAAAATCGTAGGTGAGTTGCTGGCGCCATCGCGGCAAGACAACCTCGGTCCTATGCCGGCGGCCGCGTCGGCGATTTAGGCACGGCGGCCAACGCCAGCTTTAACCCAGAATCCCGTGACGCAGACCTTGATGGAACCGGCCAAAGTGGTGCACATGACGACGGTGCACTCCGCCCTCGACCCGCGCATTTTTCATAAAGAATGCAGATCACTGCAGCGCGCGGGATTTCAAGTAACCATCATCGGCCCCAATCCGGCAGACATGATTGCTGATAGAGTTAAGATCAAGGCAATTTCTCGCGACGAATCTCGCGCCGCGCGCATGACCCGTACCGTCTGGCGCGTCTATCAGGAAGCGCTGCGCCAACATGCCGATGTGTACCATTTCCACGATCCCGAATTGATTCCCGTAGGGCTTCTCTTGCGCGCCTCGGGGAAAAAAGTGATTTACGACATCCATGAAGACTTGCCGAAGGACATTCTCTCGAAATTCTACTTGCCGCTGTGGAGCCGCCGCGTGATCGCTTGGATGGCGGAAAAAGTGGAAGGCGCGGCGTGCGGCCACTTTTCTGCGCTCGTCGTCGTTACACCCTCCATCGCCGAGCGCTTCCGCACGCTCAACGATCGCACCGTGATCGTGCACAATTATCCTTACCCGAAGGAGATTGTCTACGCGCTGGAGTCGGCGCCCTGGGAGACACGCAGGCAATCCGTAGCGTATGTGGGAGGCATCACCGCGCAACGCGCGATTCGCGAGATGGTTCACGCTATGGCCCTATTGCCGGAATCGTTCGGCGCGACCCTGGAACTCGCCGGAAATCACATCCCCGATGACGCTCATCCCGACGAGATTTACAGCCATCCCGGCTGGAAGCGAGTGCAACACCACGGTTTTCTCGATCAGCCGAGCACTTTTCGCCTGCTGCACAGCGTTCGCGCCGGACTGGTTCTCTTTCATCCCGAACCGAATCATTTGGAAGCAATGCCGCAGAAAATTTTCGAATACATGGGCGCGGCGTTGCCGCTAATCGCCTCCGATTTTCCGTTTTGGCGCCGGATTCTGGGCGGCACGGGTTGCGGCATCTTCGTTGATCCGCTAAATCCGCAGGCAATTGCCGACGCAATCGAATATGTGCTGACTCATCCACGCGAGGCTGAAGAGATGGGTCGCCGCGGCCAAGCAGCCGTATTGCAGCATTACAACTGGGATAGCGAAGCCGAAAAGCTCGTAAATCTCTATTCCGGATTGGTGCGACCTACATGTGCGGCATAGCCGGCATCGTTGCGCTCGAGGGGTTCGACCCGCAAATTCTTGTGGGCATGACCCAGCTTGTCAGCTACCGCGGACCCAGCGGCTTCGGTTTCGCATACGTTCGATCGCGCGCCGATCAGCGGATGACTGTTATCCACAATAGCGAACGGATGCCGACCGTCGCGCGTCCGGTGATTGGGTTCGGGAGCCGTCGTCTGGCGATCTTGGACGTGTCCGAGCTCGGCAATCAGCCCATGGAATCCGCGGATGGCGCTTATTGCCTTACCTTCAACGGCGAAATTTATAACTACAAAGAAATTCGCAGGGAATTGGCGAAATCCGGCCACCGCTTCCGCACCGGTACGGATACTGAAGTAATTCTGCACGCCTACCAGGAATGGGGCGAAGAATGTCTTCACCGGTTCAATGGGATGTGGAGCTTCGCGCTGTGGGATAGCGCGAATCAAAAACTCTTCTGCGCGCGGGACCGGTTTGGCATCAAGCCCTTTTACTATGCGCTGGTCAACGGGCGATTTTATTTCGGTTCGGAGATCAAGCAGATCCTGCAAGCCTCCGGACTTCCGCGAGTCGCGAACCCGGATACCGTCTTTAGTTTCCTGGAATTCGGCATTGTGGATCATACGGCCAGCACGTTTTTCGAGGGTGTGCGCCAGTTGCCCGGAGGCCACTGCCTCGCGCTCAAACTCTCCGACCCCCTCGCGCTGGTGGTGCGGCGCTACTGGGAACTGCAGATCCAGCCGGAACTCGAAATGTCCCAGGAAGAAGCGATCGAAGAATTTCGTGCCCGTTTCGATGAAGCCGTTCGGCTGCGCCTCCGTAGCGACGTACCAGTGGGATTCAGCCTGAGCGGTGGACTCGATTCTTCCGCTATCGTCTGCCAGGCCAAGAAAATTGCGCCAGCTACGCATTTTCAGGCGTTTTCCGCTTGCTTTGACGACGCCACACTCGACGAGAGCGATTACATCGCCATCGTACTCGCTGCAACCCAATCCCAAGGACATCGTACTTTTCCGCAAGCGGAAACTTTTTGGGATACCATCGCGAAAATCCTGTTTCACCAGGACGAGCCGCTCGGCAGCAGCGGAGCATTCGCGCAATGGTGCGTCATGGCGGACGCGAGCGCGCACGGTATTCCTGTTGTTCTCGGCGGGCAGGGCGGCGATGAAATCCTCTGCGGATATCAGAAATACCGTTATTTTTATCTGTGGCACTTGCTGCGTCATGGAAATCCGCGCTTTTTCAGGGAGACGATGCTCTCCGCGCGCAATGGCACGCGCTCGTACTGGACGTTTGGCTCCGCGATGCGCTACTTTCCGTCCGCAATCCGCAGGCGTTATTCACTCACCGAACGTCTCTGCACTCCCGAATTTCGCAACGAGTGCCGTGCGTTGCAATCGGGCCTTGGTGCGACGGCAAGCGTCGCCGAACGCCAGAAGGCTGATCTGACTTACGTGAGCATTCCCGCCATGCTTCATTCTGAAGATCGCAATTCAATGGCGCATTCGGTCGAATCGCGCCTTCCGTTCCTGGATTACAAACTCGCCGAGTTTGCGGTTAATTGTCCGGCTTCGATGAAAATGCACGACGGCTGGAGCAAGTGGATTCTGCGAATCGCGCTCGAAGGAACGCTGCCCGAAAAGATTCGCCTGCGGAAAACGAAACTCGGATTCAGCACCCCCGAACCGCGCTGGGTGAGGCTCGGCCTTCAAAATGGGCACCGCAAGGACTGGGACGCGCCGAAATTGCGCATGCAGCGATTTATTTCGTCGGCCACCTTGGCGGCGGAGTGCAATCGCTTCCTGCACAAGGCATCGCGTTCTCTGCCCGCAAACTGGATCTTTCGCGCGATCGAACTGGAACTTTGGGCTCGAGTTCACGCAGTTTCTTGAGCATCGCGTTACTGCCGTTCACGCGCAATTAGTTTTTCAGTCGGGAGATTTTGATGCAGTTGCAAGATCTGAAGCGGTTCGCCACGGCACAAGGAATGCGCATCATCGAAGGCGAATCCTGTCTTTGGGTGGAAAAGCGGAAGTTTTTCCTCGAAAGTCTTCCCCAGCATCGCCGGATTCATCTTCGGCCGGGCGAAGCGGCGCGATTGTTCCTTCGAGGCGCCGGCGTTATCCGCTACACCTGCGACGAAGTAGAAGGCGCGCCGAGCTTCGAATACGTCTGGGACGACAAGAACTACAGCCTGGAGTCGCTTTCTAAAGACGCCAAAAGAAATGTGCGCAAGAATCTGGAATCGTGCATCGTCCGCCGCGTTGATTACAATCTTCTCGCCGAAGAGGGTTGCGCGATCAATCAGAGTGTTTATGCGCGGCAAGGTAGGCAAGTGCCAGATTGCTTTCTGACCAACCGGGCGCTTTGGAAGAATTATATGTCTGTGTGCGAAGGCCTTTCGTTCGTCGAAGCGTATGGAGCCTTCGTCGAAGAAAAGCTCTGCGCGTTCTGCCTCGTACTCTTGATGGACGGATACTGCTACACCTATCATCCGTACGCGTCCAGCGACTACTTGAAACATTACCCTATGAACGTTCTGATCTTTTCAATTGTCAGAGAGATGCTCGATCGGCCCGAAATTCGCTGCGTTTCATACGGTCTTGAATCTTTTGCCTCCCGTCCGACGCTGGAACGCTTCAAGTTGGCGATGGGCTGCCGCAAACATCCCATCGGGCGGCGCGTGCTGATTCATCCGCTGGCTCGGCCAATTTTCTCGGCTCCGGGCGCGTGGCTAACGAAAAAGGTCCTAACGCGCATCAAGCCTGGACTCGTCGAAGACTTTGCGACGTTGAGTGATGCTCTCCAGCGCCCTTCGCCTGAAGCGATGGTCGCGCAGGCGTAATACTGAGAAAATCGTCACGCGGCGGTTCGCGCTCTTAATTTCAAGTAGATCGTCAGTTGACATTCAGACCTCAGGAAACCTTTCGCCATGGCTAGCACCAAACTCGCTTCGGCAGCGCCACTTGAGTCCTCGCCGAAACCTTGGGAAAACCTCTGCCGGCTCTGTCGCACTTTTGGTCAAACCGAAACTGCGGTGAAGAATGGAGCGCAAAGGCTTGTGAAGTGCCACGCGTGCGGTGTCGGGTTCGTTGATCCGCTGCCAAGCCCTTCGTACATTGAGTCGCATTTCAAGGATCACTACATCACCGACGATCTGCGGCTCGAGCAAGTTTACGGTGAACTGCGCAGGCAGGCGCTCACACTCGTCGCCGCGCAGGTTCGGCGCAAAAAAGATGCAGGCAGAATTCTGGACATCGGCTGTGCCGGTGGTTTTTTCCTGGACCGCTACTTTCGCGCGACCCAATGGGAGAAATTCGGAATCGAGCCGTCGCGCTACGCACTCCGGCGGGCGCTGCAACGAGGCATCCAGACTTATGAAGGGGACGTCCTATCGGTTGATCTGCCTGACAAATTTTTCGATGTGATCACCGTCGCCGGTGTGCTTCCGTACTTTCGCGAACCGCGTCAGGAACTGCACGCAATTCGCCGCGCCTTGAAGCCGGACGGCTTGCTGGTGCTCGAGCTGCCGTTGGGCGCGACGCAGGTCTGGCGTCACAGCACGAAGTTGGGACGCCTTACGGGCGGAGGCACACGTTCCATTTTCGATAGTCCGCACTTGTATTTTTATAATTTGCCGGCGCTGCGATTGCTGCTGCGCGAGACCCGGTTCCGTGTGGAAGGATTGTGCCCTTCGCCAGGCAACCAGCAGGCAGGCAAGTTCAGCGACATTTTGTTCCGAACTTATTACCAGAGCTCGCGTCTTTTGTCGTGGATTTCCGGCTGCGGAATGATGCTCGGCCCCGGCATTGTCATCTGCGCGAGCCCAGGTGCGTAATTGAAATCAGAAACCGTTCAAATCCGCGACTCGCCGGGCACGCATGATGGTCGCGCTGATGGGAGCGCGCTCTTGGCGGCGAAAAGCGCGGCCGATTGGCCTTTCTGGAAGACCATCCCTCGCTTCGGGCGCGAATACAGCGCGGGAGATTTGGCGGCCGCGTTCGCGGCGTTGGTGAGGTCGGTGGACCGCTACGAAACCGGCCTGGAAACGTATTTTCGCGCAGCCGAGAGCTTTCACTTCGTCCGCAGCGGCAAGGAGAGCCTTTACCTGATTCTCCGCGCGCTGCATCTGCCCGCCGGGTCACGGATTGGCGTTCCACTCTATTGCTGCGAAGCCGTATTTGCCGCGATCGCCGCGGCCGGCCATATTCCCGTTTTCCTGGACGTGGAGCTGAATTCCTATGCCCTCGATGAAGATTCTCTGTGGCGCCGCAAAAATGAATTGGACGCGCTGGTCGTGGTGCATACGTTTGGCTACCCGGCGAATCTGACACGAATCAACGAGTGCCTCGAAAATCCCGATCTTCCGGTGATTGAAGATTGTGCGCACTCTCTATTCAGCGAATATATGGGCTTGCCGACCGGATCCTGGACGCAAGCTTCGTTTTTTACATTTGGGGTCCACAAGCCGGCTCCCGCCGGCGGCGGAGGCGCGCTGGTCATCAACAATCCCACTCTCGCGAAAGCCGTCGAGGAGGAGCTGCAATCGCTCAATGCCGAAAACAAATTGCAAGAGCTTGGCCACGCGTTGGTCTGCTGGGCGCGCAGTGTTTCGTATCACCGCGGCATTTATGGAGCCCTGCTCTCGTCGGTGCTCGCGAGCAGGCGAGATGTGGACGCAGTCGGAAGTACGGCGACCGGACCGCGCAGACGACAGAAAAACTTCCACGCCTCCGCAATCCGGCGCGTGGATAAAAATCTGATTGGAAAGCGCGTCTGCGAATTTGCCTTGTCGCTTCAGGCGTTGGCACAAAATTCGGCGCGCCTGCGCGATGCCGTTGCGGAAACGCCGTTGGCCATTCCGGAAGAGCCTTCATACGGCAGATGGAATCATTTCATGCTTCCACTTCGGTACGAGAGCGCCGCACAGCGCGACGCCGGACGCCAATTCCTGCTGCGCAAGCGTGTGGATACGTCTCCGCTCTATCGCAATTGTGTTCGCAATGCGCGCAAGTACGGCTATCGCGGCGGATGCCCACAAGCGGAACTCGCGGCGCAAACCGTTTGTACCGTGCCGAACCACGGCTGGCTGTCCGAGGAAGAAGTCGAACACATCGGTGTCACATTGCGCCTGAGCGCCGAACCAAAGTGAAGCCTGTTCGATCCCATACCCTCAACCGGTGCTTGCCTGGAAGTGTTACGTGCGAATCCTGATCCTGACCCAATACTTTCCGCCTGAAATCGGCGGGCCGCAGACTCGCTTGGCCGCCATGGCTGCGGAGCTGCAACGTCTCGGTCACGACGTCGAAGTTGTGACGGGACTGCCGAACTATCCGCGCGGCAAGATCTTTCCTGGTTACCGAAACGCGTTTTATCGCCGAGAAGTATGTGACGGCGTCACGGTCCATCGAGTCTGGCTGTACCCCGCTATGGGCGGCGGAGTCAAACGGATGCTCAACTACACTTCGTTCGCGGCCACCTCGATTTACGGACTGATGCGAGCCGAAAAGCCGGAATTTATTTTCGTCGAATCGCCGCCGCTCTTTCTTGCAATTTCCGCGCACGTCGCCGGACGCCTCCGCGGCGCGCCGTTCATCTTCAGTGTCGCCGATCTTTGGCCAGACGCCATCGCGGAAGGCGGCTTTCTGCCGGATGGATTTCTGTTGCGGTGTCTGGGAGCGATCGAGAAGTGGAGCTACCGCAAGGCGGCTTACGTGAACGCCGTTACCGAAGGCATTCGCGATGCGCTCTTGCACAAGAAATCAGTCGCGCCCGAAAAGGTGCTCTTTCTGCCCAATGGCGTAGACACCATTCGCTACCAGCCCCGCCGCGAAGATGCCACGCTGAAAAAGGAGCTGGGTCTCGAAGGCAAACGAGTGATCCTCTGGGCCGGCACGCTCGGGTACGCTCATGGTCTCGAAAACGTTCTGCAAGCGGCGCAGCTCCTTATTGACCGGCCCGAAATCCATTTTCTTTTCGTGGGCGACGGTTCCGCAAAGGCGAGCCTTCAGGAGTTGGCGCGGAACCTGTGCCTCACGAATGTGACCTTTCGCGACCCCGTGCCGGTCGAACAACTGCCACCATATTTTTCCCTTGCCGACTGCGGGCTTGCTTCTCTGCTGGATATTCCAATCCACGAGGGAGCTCGCCCCTCGAAGATTTTTCCTGTGCTCGCGTCCGGCAAACCCTTAATTTTTGTCGGCAAGGGCGAGGGAGCACGATTGGTGCAAGAGGCCGGCGCAGGCGTGGTAGTTGAGCCAGGGAATCCCGCGGTTCTCGCTCAGGCGGTTCTTCAACTCACCGGCGATCCGGAATCCGCCCGCGTACTCGGAGAGCGCGGGCGCGAATACGTGGAAGAAAACCTGCAGTGGTCCAAATTAATCAGCGCGTGGCTCGACCAGATCAAGATGCCGCCCGCGCTACCTCGCATCACTGCCGATTTCAAGAACGCTTAGGAATATTCGTCACACGATCTTCAAGGGGGCTGTGCCCATGTCCGTCACCACCGCGAACTTTCTGCCATTTCATCGCGCTCTCATCGAGCAAGAGGAAATCAACGCGGTAATCGGCGTGCTCCAGAGCGGTTGGCTCACCACCGGACCGCGTGTGAAGGAATTCGAAGAGGCGTTCGCGCGATACGTCGGCGCAAATCACGCGCTGGCTGTAAATTCGTGCACCGCCGCTTTGCACCTCGCTCTGGCTGCGATCGGCATTGCAGAAGGAGATGAGGTAATTCTTCCCACAATGACGTTCGCCGCATCCGGCGAAGTCGTGCTCTATTTCAAGGCGCGTCCCGTCCTCGTGGATTGTTTGCCCGGATCGTTCCACATGGATCCGGATCATGTCGAACGCGCGATCACCAGCCGCACGCGGGCGATTCTGCCCGTCCACTACGCAGGCTATCCGTGCGACATGGACCGCATTCTCGATATCGCGCAAAAGCACAGCCTGAAAGTAATCGAAGACGCCGCGCACGCCCTGCCCGCCAGCTATAAAGGCAGGCCGGTCGGCACGCTCGGAGACATCACCTGTTTTTCGTTCTACGCGACGAAGACTCTGACGACCGGCGAAGGGGGCATGGCAACCACGGATAATCCTGAATACGCCGACCGCATGCGGGTGCTAAGCCTCCACGGCATCAACAAAGACGCCTGGAAGCGCTACACCGCAGAAGGATCGTGGCGTTACGACATCCTCGAGCCCGGCTTCAAATACAATTTCACCGATTTGCAGGCCGCGCTTGGTTTGGCGCAGCTCGCGAAGTGCGATTCGATGAGCGCCAATCGCGCCGCGATAGCTAGCCGTTACAACCAAGCCTTCAGTTCGCAAGAAGCGTTCGAGACGCCATCCGCACCGCCGGACGTTGGCCACGCCTGGCACTTGTACGTTCTGCTCGTAAACGCTTCTGTCCTCCGAATCGGTCGTGATCGCGTGATCGAGGAACTCAAACAGCGCGGCATCGGAACCTCGGTTCATTTCATTCCGCTCCACCTCCACTCGCTCTATCGCAACCGGCTTGGTTACGTAAGCGGCCAGTTTCCCAATGCCGAGGAGCGGTTCGAGCGCGCGATTTCACTCCCCATTTATCCCGGCATGCAACAAGCGGATGTGGATCGTGTAATTGAAGCGCTGCAGGACATTGCGCGCCAATACCGGCGATGACAACTGATCCGCGCAAGTTGGTAAATTGCCGCGCCTTGAATGAACTATGACTAAGACGTTCTATGCTCTCGTCGGAAAAAGGTACCTGGATGCCACATGCGCATTCTTAGGCCTGCTGTTGCTATCGCCTGTGCTCTGCGTCGTGGCTCTCGCGATTCGCCTCACTAGCGCGGGGCCAGTGTTTTTCCGGCAGACCCGAGTCGGCCAGTTCGGCAAACCGTTCCAGATTTTCAAATTCCGCACCATGGTCGTGAACGGCCGAGCGAAGGGCTCATTGCTCACCGCCTCCGGCGATCCTCGGATCACACCCATCGGACGCTGGCTCCGCAGCACCAAGACGGATGAGCTTGCTCAACTGCTCAACGTCCTGAAGGGCGAGATGAGTCTGGTGGGTCCGCGGCCGGAGGTCCCAGAGTACGTCGCGGCCTACACGAAAAGACAGCAACAGGTCCTGCTGGTCAAGCCAGGCATCACGGGACCGGCTGCCAGCATGCTCGAAGAAGAGCTTCTCGCAGGACAGGCCGACAAAGAGAGCTTCTACCTGACGACGATCCTACCGGCCAAACTGGAAACGGACATCGCATACTCTCAGTCCGTTCGACTTTCGTCGGACTTACATTTAATTTTCAGGACAATCGGCAGGGTAATCCTCAGAATCGTGGAAATCTGCCGGCCGCAGCTCTTTTTTTCTGAAAAACGCAATGCAGAATCAGAGGAATAATATTTCTGAAACATTTTCCTATCAAAATGTGCGGCCAAGGCCCGACATGAACAAAAAATTCGATCTGTATTCACGCGCGAATCAGGTGCTTTTGGACTGCTGCGCCTTTGCAATTTCCTTCGAGGCGGCCTACGTCATTCGCTTTGAAGGCTGGCCCGCGGGCAGCAACCTTCGCCAGTTCCTCGGATGGCTGCCCATCCTTGTCGGCGCTCGACTTGCCGTTTACTTCAGCCTCGGGATTTACCGGCGCGTGTGGAAGTTTGTTTCTTTCTCGGACGCGATTGAAATTGCGAAATCCATCGCGATCGTTTCGGCTTTGATTACGCTGCCACGACTCCTGTTCCACGGGAACAGCGGCTTCGCCGAATGGGTCCGGATTCCGCTCAGCGTGATAGTCCTTGATGGCTTGCTGGCACTGTTGGGCTCGCTGGGAGTTCGTGGGATCCGCCGCGCGGTCTACGCCCACAAGCGGCGCACCGCCGCGGGTTCCGCAGGCGTCCCGCAGCGCGTGCTTCTCTATGGCGCGGGTCGCGCCGGAATCATGCTGCTGAAGGAAATCGAGACGAATCGTGCGTATGACGTCATCGGTTTCATAGACGATGACCCGCGCAAGGTTGGCACGGTAATCAGCAACGTTCGCGTCGCCGGCAGCGGCAAGGATCTCGCGGACGTCGCCGCCAAGCTCCGCGCGGATGAAGTCATCATCAGCATGGCCACGGCTAGTCCGGCCACTCTGGCTTCCTCCCTGGCGAAATGCAGGCGCGCCAACGTCCCGGCGAAAATCATCCCTAGCTTGCAGGAAATCCTCACGGGCCAGGTCCGCATCAGCCAGCTTCGCGAAACGCGCATGGAGGAAATCCTCGGGCGGGAAAGCGTCGAAGTCCAGGGATTCGAGGATTTGGCAGGCGCGACCTACTACGGCAAGCGCGTTTTGGTCACCGGCGCCGGTGGATCAATCGGCAGCGAGTTAGTGCGGCAACTGGTGCGCCTCGAGCCCGCCCGCATCGCCATATTGGACAAGGACGAGAACGCCATCTACGAGCTGGAGCAGGAATTGCGCTTGCGCAAACCGCCGGTCGAAGTGGAGCCGCAGGTCGCGGATGTCCGCGATATCGGGCGCTTGCGCGCCATTTTCGGCGAGTTTCAGCCGCAATTGGTTTTTCACGCCGCCGCACACAAGCACGTCCCCCTGATGGAGAGCCATCCATGCGAGGCCGTGCTGAATAACGTGCTCGGCACCAAGAACGTGCTGGAAATGGCTGAAGAATTCGGCGTCGAGCGCCTCGTTTTCATTTCTTCTGACAAGGCCGTCAACCCCGTGAACGTGATGGGCGCCACCAAACGCATTGGAGAGATGCTGGCGCAAGCCTCGGCCGGTTCGCGCCGAACGCGATTCGCCTGCGTTCGTTTCGGCAACGTTCTAGGCAGCCGCGGCAGCGTGATTCCGCTTTTCCAGAAGCAGATCGCCGCTGGCGGTCCGGTCACCGTGACCCATCCCGAAGTCGTGCGCTATTTCATGACCATCCAAGAAGCCGTGCAGCTCATTCTCTGCGCCGGCACGTTGGCTCTCGGTGGAGAGACGTTTGTCCTAGATATGGGCAAGCCGCGGAACATTCTGGAGCTTGCGCGCGAAATGATCCTGCTCTCGGGCTTTGAACCCGGAAAAGACATTGAGACCAAGATCACCGGATTGCGGCCCGGCGAAAAATTGAACGAAGAGCTGGTCGCGCCCTCCGAAAAATTGCTTCCCACGCGTTTTCAGAAACTGTCTGTGATCGAGCCGCGGCCTTGCGACACACGCGCGCTGACCGAAGATGTCCGAAACTTGGTGCAAGCCGCGCGGAACAACGAACGGATGCACGTGTATGACATCCTACACGCCATGGATCTCGGCTTCAGTTCGCAAACCCTCAAAATTCGGGCAGCGGCTGCATCCGACGCTCGTCACACCACCGTCCGCGAGCAATTCACGGGAGTACCGGCGATCCCCCCGGTTCGCCTAGTGCTGAATGCCGATCCGTTCGTCGCGGAGTAGCGGAGACCGAATGCGCGTAACCTACTACGGTCAGGCCTGCACACTGGTTCAGGCCGGCGGGAAGAAAATCCTTGCGGATCCGTGGCTGACGGAAGGTGCGTATCACGGCACCTGGTTTCACACGCACTTGTTAGCCGACGCTGGCATTACGCCGCAAACTTTTCCCAAGGACATAGACTACCTATTTCTTTCGCATGAGCACCAGGACCACCTCGATCCCGCGACTCTCAAGCACTTTCCGCTCGACATCCCGGTGCTCATCTGCCGCTTTGCAACCCCGAAGTTCCGGCGCTTCGTCGAGCACCTCGGCTTCACCAACGTTCGCGAAGAATGTTCGGGCGAAAGGCTCGACTTGGGCGACGGAGTCTCGGCAACGATTTTCGGAACCGCGGAATACACCAATGACTCCGCGATCATCATCGAACACGAGGGCGTGCGTCTACTCAACGAAACGGATTGCAAGCTCGGCTATTCCGATCTCGAACGCATCGGCCAACAAGGCGTGGATATCGGCTTTTACATGTTTTCAGGCGCGAACTGGTTTCCGATGCTGTATGACTATCCTGAGGAGACGATGCTCGAACTCGTGCGTCGTCGCCGCCGCTCGTTGCTCCGCAGCTTGGTCCAGCGCGTGAAGCTCACCAAACCCAAAGTAGCCGTGCCCGCCGCCGGGCCCTGCACCGTACTCGACCCCGGAATGCTCTGGCTCAACTCCGAGGAGCGGGGAATCTTCATTGACCCAGAGCTTGCCGTCCGCGAAATCCGCACGGCCAATTTGCCCTGCGAACCGCTCTACATGGCTGCCACCGATGTGTGGGACAGCCGCACCGGATTCGAGCCTCGCGCTCCGGCCGAATTTCGGAAACCCCGTCCGGAATACATCCAATCGGCAGCGGAACGCATGGCTGTGTCAATCGGTGCCGCACAAGAAGCGGAGCCTGCTGCGCACAGCGACCTGCCGCGCTTGATTGCCAAGCATTTCAATTCGCTGGTTGGAGCGCAGACGCCCGAAGTTCGTAAACGCATCAACGCGAAGATGGGCCTCGCTGTGCGCGGCCCGCGGGGAGGCGAGTGGACCGTGGACTTCACCGCGCCAGGTCCCGAATATGTTCGCGAAGGTTTGTCGCCGGACTGGACTTATAAAATCGAAGTCGAAGACAAGCTGATCTCGCCGTTCATCACTGGCGAAGAGCCCTTCTTCGAAGATCTGCTGCTGTCGCTGCGTTTTTCCCCGTCGCGGCGTCCCGACCAATACAACGAGCCGCTCTATCATTTTTTATACGAACCCGACCCGGAGAAACTTCACAACTGGTATGCCACACGCTGAAATTTCGATCGCAGATGTGCCGTTGAACGTACCTACGCGCTTCGAGCACGAAGGCATGAAGCTGGTGATTCTTCGCACGGAATCTCAGATTTCGGCTTATGAAGACGTCTGCCCGCACGCCTTCTGGCCGCTTTCGGAAGGCATCGTGCGCGATGGGGTGCTGGAATGTCCCGGCCACGGTTGGGAATTTTCTGTCAGCACCGGCCATTGCTTGAACGCGCCGGCCTACTGCCTCACTCCCGTTTCGCTCCACGTCAGCGGTGAACAGATCCATCTGGAATGGGAAGTCAACGCTCCATCCTCTGCAACCAAGTAACGTCCCCGCAGCGCCGCTCAAGTCCTGAGCACGCCTCCCCCAGCCAGATTCCCGCCGCGTCCTCCGCAGTCCGTCCACTCCACTAGAACAGGAATTTCAATCCCAGCTGAATAGTCCTTGGCCGGTGCGCCTCGATCGGATGCAGGAATGAGCTTCCGCCAAGGCAGGAAGAATCTCCCGGCGTATTGTCCTCCCCGCCGTAGCAGTTGATGATGTTGTTGCCCGCAACGCCCGAACGGCTCGAATCGTAGATCTCGAATTGCGTGTGATTGAAGACGTTGAACCCTTCAAACCGAAATTGCAGCGTGTATTTCTCTTTCACACTGAAATTCTTTACGATCGCCATATCAAAATTCAGCCGGCTCGGATTATTCAAGAAATTGCGGCCCGCGTCTCCGAAAGTAAGTCCTTGGGGCGCCGCAAACAGGTTGGGGTTGCCGATGAGCGGCCCGATCGTCGTGCCGCCATTCGTCGAAGTAGGTGCGGAAGGCTTCTGGCGCGGATCGGGCACCAGGTCCGGGTATGAACCGGCTCCGGTTCCGTTCGCCACACCGGCGTTATCGAGCGACGAAATGCCGCTCGAACTTCCGGCATTGATCACGCTGAATGGCGTTCCAGTTGCGTACAGCGTAATGCCGGAGATCTCCCACCCTTTGGCCCAGGTAGGGTGATCTGCGGCGAAGTTGTGTGTTGGTGGAGTGGCGCCGTTCGCGCTCTTGGAAGCCGGTCCGTAAGTGATGCGGTTAATCCCGCGTCCCATCGCATCGGCCACGCGCGCCACCGGAAATTGGTAAATGTAATCAATACTGAGCAGATGCCGCTCGTCGAAATTCGAGCTTGCGCGATTCTGCGCGAAATTATACGAGTTCGCGAGAGTCGAGTCGCTGCGGTCGGAAGAATCATCAATCGAGTGGCTGTAGGTGTAGGAAAGCCCGAGCGTCAGCGGCCCTTTCGTGTGCCGCAACGTCATCTGCATGGCGTTGTAGCTGGAGTTGGCAATATTCTGCAGCGAATAAATTTGTCCGATTCCGCTCGCAATCGCATAGGGCGGCGGGCGCAACGCATTGGGATTTGGTAGCTCTGCGGAGACTCCGTTACACGCCGCCTCCAGATTCACGAACCCTGGTTGTCCAGCCGATATCGAATTCCCGTTGACCATGAAGACTCCGGCGCCGAATCCCTGGCATACGTCCGAAGTCAATGGCTGGCCCGGCATAAATGGATTCTGTGACGCGTTCACCGGAACCAGCTGGTTCAGTTGCAATTCCGCCGTCAGGTGCGTTCCTTTGCTGCCCACGTAGGCAATCGTTCCAAGCAGGTCGAATGGCAGCGCCCGCTGCACGCTCAAGCTCCACTGCTGCGCGTAAGGCCAAATGGCTTTGGTAGGAATTCCAGTCACGTTGATCGGATAGGCGCCGGCCGCCGCTCCGCAACCCGGTCCGGCGCCGCCGATGCAGCTCCACGCCGCGGGGAAATACTGCGTCATGTCCAGCACCCCGCCGGCGCTTTGATTCGCGGGGCTTCCTTCCAGTGACCCGGTGTTCGCTTCATTGCCCGTGCCGTGTTCGTAAAAAATTCCATACCCGCCGCGAATGGATGTCTTTCCAGTTCCGAATGGATCCCAGGCAAAACCAATACGCGGCGCCGGATTCACCAGGTGGCCGCTCATGCAACTCTTCGGAACCTTGTCGAATCCGCAGCGGACCAGGCCGTTCAAGATGTGCGGATCGAGGTTATTCACGTCCAGCGGAATCGGCGTTCCGGTGGCCGTCGAAGTCAAGTTTCCGAAAAACGGATTCACGGTGACCTCGGACGCGAGTGCGGAGTTGAAGTCCCCCGGCACCCAGTTGTAGGAGTACAAATTCTTCTCGTGGTACGTGCCGAAGAGACTGATCCGCAGCCCCAGGTTCAGCGTCAGACGCGGAGTGACGTGGAAGTCGTCCTGCAGGTACGGTTCTCCGATCACATAATTGTTGTGGTATTTGTTCTGCGCGCTGTCTTGCTGAAACGTGCGCAGGGTCCCTTGCAGAAAATCGGCGAACGCATTTCCCGTGCTGTTAATGTTGTTCTGATTTGTGAAGGTTGCCAGCCCCTGCAAATCCCCAATGTTCGCTCCGACCGGCGGGTTGATTTCATTCCGTTGCGCGATGATCAGCAGCGCGCCAAATTCCAGAGTGTGTTTTCCAAACACCTTCGTGGCATCATCGCGCGGGCTGTATGTCGGGTTGGAGTGTTTCCACGGCATGTACGCAGGGTCCACCGCAAAGCCGAATCCTCCGTACGCTGCGTTCGTGCCCGCGATCTCCAGGCCGGGAACCTTGCCGCCGAATCCGTTGTTAAAGATGTAGCCGATGCAAGGAGTAGGAGGCATCGTCGGCGTGGAAGTACACGGCGTCAAGGGGGCAGGTAGCTTGCCTGGGCCTGCGCCGACTACGCCCGGCCCTGGAATATCGGTTATCGTGATGTGGTCGGTCGTGAAACTCATCGCCAAATCGTTGACGAACGTCGTCGAGATCGTGTTCGAGAGATGCGCCACCACGCTCGTGCCCGGGCCCACAAAATTATTCTGCACCGTCGGGAAGCTATTCTGCACGTACGCCCACTGCGGAGTCGGCACCACGGTGCCCCAGGAATCGTGAATGAACCGCACCATGACCTTAGTTTTCTGGCTGAAGTTGTGGTCAATCCGGAAAAGCTCTTCGCGCCAGCTGGTGAGCGGGGATACCGTCATGTCATAGCACGAGCCGATGGACGAGTTACATCCCGATTTTGCATTGGGAGGTGGTATCAAGTTTGTGTTCAGAAGAATGCCGGACACCTGATTGATCGGAACCAGATTCCCCTGATACGTCAAAAGACGCGTGTTTGAAAAAGTAGTCGTTGGCGTTCCCGGGCAGTCCGGGAAGTACGGAATCATCGCAGTGGCCGTGGATTGGACGCGCGTGAAGAGGGAGCTAGCGCCGCCCGCCGCTGCGGGGCATACGTCGCTGAAATCACCGTAGTGAATGCCGCTCATCTCCGGCTGCAAGCAGTAAAAAGGATCAGGATTTTTTCCGTTTGCGCAATCGCGCTCGGCCAGCGTTGGAACGCCTTGGTTGAATTCGTAAGGTTCTTTATCGTGCCGGTACTCCTCGGAAAAGAAGAAGAAAGTCTTATCTTTTGATTCGTTGTAATGCCCCGGAATGTATAAAGGTCCGCCGATCGTTCCGCCTGGGCTGTATTTCTCGTACAAGGGGGCATGCGCGGTTTCATCAAAATAATTGCGGTCGTTAAATATGTTGTTCCGCGCAAAGAAATACACGTCTCCGTGGAATTCGTTCGTCCCTGACTTGGTGGTCGCCAGAATCGTGCCCGAAGCGCTGCGTCCGTACATGGCGCCATAGTTCGAAGTCAACACCTGCATCTCGCTGATGGCGTCAAGGCTGGGGAAAACGATCAAAGAGCTGCTGCTGCCGTTGATGCTGGCGTTGAGCACGTCTCCGCCGTCAACGTCGAAGGTGTTGTACTCGACGCGTCCGCCGTTCACGCTGTACTTCACGCTGCCCTTCACGCCCACCAGCGCCTCGTCCTGCCCCGTCTGGTTGCTCACGCCCGGCGCCAGCGCGATCAGTGCCGTGAAGTTCCGGCCGTTCAAACCGATCGTCGTGATTTCCTTGTTCGTGATCGTGCCGGCGATCTGTGACGACTCCGTCTCCACCTGTGTTGTCGTTTGTCCTTCGACGTTAACCGACGTGCTGACCCCGGCAGGGACCAGCGTGGCCTTCAGCTGGGCGACCGCGCCGACGGTCACTGCAATAGCCGCGGCCTGAAAATCCTTAAACCCAGTGGCGGAGACCGTCACGCTGTAATTTCCAGGTACGAGGCCCCCAACGAGAAACTCGCCCTTCTCATCTGAAGTCGCCGTCTGCGTTACGCCAGTTCCGTTTTTCACCGTGATCGTCGCCCCCGGCACCAAGGCTCCCGAATCGTCCTGGACCGAGCCTGCAATCGAGCCGGAATTACCGTTTTGGGCGCGCGTGCTGCTGCCCAGACCGAGGATCAACACAAAAACGCAAACAACTATCCCTGACAATTTCACGCGGCTCACCCTTGAACGGAAATGGGCGCCATCGTTGCAGGACTACTGTTACGCCACGATGATTCGAGAGTTGAATTCATGTCAATAAAGATTGAAATCGCGCGAGCGACCAAAATTGCGAGTGCAATTCGCGATCGGAGGCGCTTGAGGGAATTCTTGAAGTTCGGAGCGTAGCCCGCGCACGAAATACAATCGTTGCGGAGCCGCTTATAGTGCTGGAAGACCTGATAAACAACGTTTCGCAGCCAATGCGCTTCGCGCGAACGGCCCATAGCGCTTTTGGATCGCTCACCGTTTTTCGCGGCATAGCGAAAAAAGAGTCGAATCTTCTCGCTCGTTGCGCGCCCTGTTCCGCAAGAAGCGAGGAATGTCGCGCCGCTATGCCCGATCCCCACCGGTTCATCGCGCAAAAACGCTGGGATTGCGGAGAAAACCGCGGGTTTTACTAAAGAAATCGTGTGCCGCTCGTTTTCGCCAGAGTTTCATACGAGTTTACTTCGCATGTCATTCTGCTTTAACACGCCGCATGGATACTGGCCCACGGCTGAGGGACTTTCCGCGAGTACATCCTGGTTTTCTTCTCCGGGAAACCTCTGCCTAGCACCCATTCTGTGCATTCAGGCCAGCGCCCGGTCGCGCATACGTCGTGAGCCGGAATGGGCTGGCTGAATCACGCAATTCCACCTTTCACCCCGTTTGTGCAGTGCGAAGAGTCAGCTGCCCAGTCCTATGACGAAGTCGAAGTGTGTTTGCGCGAAAAAATTGCACGCTGATTTTCCAATAGGAGAAAGAACGATGAAGAAATCGAAGCTGTTTGCAACACCGCTGGCCTTGGCCGGGGCGCTGCTCTTTGCGTCCACGTGTTTTGGCCAAATTACCCCGCAAATCGTGGCCGTCGGTTCTTCCGGCGCGTTCGGGGCGGCTGGCGTCGCGGCGGTCACGGCCGATCCTATCACCGGCTCGGCTGCGCCCTGCGGCACGAACTTCTGGACTGGCAACACCAACGTCGCATCGGGCCTGGATGGCCGGTCGGCGGGCATTCCTTCGGAACCCGGGAAGATCTGGGTGGCGTGGAACGGCAACGGCACCACCACTACGACGATCATTTGTGCCTATCTATCGGTGGATTCGATCGTGGGCCAGCGCTTGTTTTTCTCTCAGCACCAGAGCCCGACGACTGGTGGTCAAGTCAACGGCGTCCTGCAACTCAGTTCCACGGCCGTGGGAGCCGCAGGTGCCGCGCTTATTTCCTATGTCACTGACAACGCGACAATGACCTCCTTCGTGCAGCAGAGCCTGAACGGACAACAGTTCAACGTTGCGTTTACCGACATCCGGCCCGAGGATGCCCAGTACTTCAACATTCGCGCGCAGTGCAGCCCGGCGGACTCCGGATCACAGTGCTTGGGATACGGTCCGTTCCCCGTGGGCACCGCCGTCCAGAGCGCTTACAGCATCAACACCGCAACTGGCTTGCAAAACTCGGCGCAGGTTGTCCAGTACAACATCAATGGCGACGACCCTATCTCTCAATATCCGATACCGGCGTTCACGACTTTGCAAGTCGGCGCGCAGGCGATGATGCACGTCTACAACACCTCGGACACCGGCACCGGCGGCTTTGGTAGTTTGCTTCCGACCAGCGTCAACTCCCATGTCTTGGCCTTGATCTACTCGGGCTTGTTGGGATCGACGACGGACCTCGCCGGAACGAAAGGCATAACCGGCAAGGGAATCCACGTGATGCTGCGCGAACCTACGTCGGGGACCATGAACACGATGGAATGGCAAATCGCTCGCGCCAAGGGTGTCGACCTTTCCCAGGAGAACGGCGTTGAGTACGGTACTAGGGCGAATTGCACGACGTTCACCTCTTCACCCAACCCGGCGACTTACGTCACTCCGGTCACTTCGGGCCCTTGCACCAATCCGCTGTATCTCCCGGGTCCAAGCAGCTCTTTCCGCGCGCGCACAATCGGATCGGGCGAAGAAGTGAACGCCACGAACTCCGCCAATAACCCGAATGCTCTCGGCTATGCTTTCTGGAGCTTCGCCAATTACGGCGGCAAAGCCAATCTACGTTATTTGAAATTGGACGGAGTGGACCCCCTCAGCTTGGCAGCATTTACGGGCGCCTTCCCAACCTGCACCGGCACCGCCAACGTCGGGACCGGATTGAGCTGCCAGGCTGTGCCGTTCACCGACATTCAACACGGAAACTACCGCAACTGGAACGTCCTCCGTGCCACCATCTACAACACCTACACAGCACCAGCAACGGGCCCAAGTGTCCAAGCCTTCATTCAGTCAGCTCAGGACTCGGCGGAAAAGACCGTGTTTGATTTCCTTCCGACCACGTACTGCGCAAATTCGGCTTGCTCTTCCACCGTTGACAACCTTCCCGTGTTCAAGTCCCACTATGTCCTGCCCAATCAGGGCATTCCTGCAGCGAACGGGAACGTGGGAGCCGAGAGTGGCGGTGACGTCCTTGGTGCAATATTCACCGACCAGTCCGACCTCGACTACATCAACAGCACTGGATCGCAGTTGATCGAATATCTCCAGTAACTTCGGTCCAACAGCAGCAGTATTCAGGAACGAGGCGGGCGGCCACCTGGCCGTCCGCCTCTTCTTGTGCACGTGAGCTCGTCGTACGCTCAATAAATTTCAGCGAGGAAGAACGATGCAAATGTCTCGGGCAAAGCATTTTTTCGGCCGTTCCGCATGGCTTTATTTGCTTTTGATGTGCATGGTTTCACCCCACGCTTTCGCTCAGCAAACTCCCGCCTCCGCGCCGTCTGCCAGAAACAACGACTCCGCGATTTCTGGCGATGCTCTGCCCCCTTTCCACGAGGATTGGACTTCGCTTTCGATCAAAGGTAGTGATCTACATGCTCTTCGCCCAATTCTTGGCGAAAAGGACGACGTTCCAGGAACCACTTTCATACGTGAGCGCTATCAGATGGTGTGGCGCCCGTCTGATCCGTTGGACGTATTTGTCGTCCGTCCCAGAGGCGTCGCCAAGCCACCCGTCATCTTATATCTGTATAGCTTTCCCCAAGACACGGACCGCTTCAAAAATGATCGCTGGTGCGAGATGGCGACCAGTAACGGTTTTGCGGCCGTCGGATTCGTTTCTCACCTCACCGGTCAGCGCATGCACGATCGTCCGGTAAAGGAGTGGTTTGTCAGTGAGTTGCAGGAATCGCTCGCAACCACCACGCACGACGTTCAGATGATTCTGGATTATCTGGAAACGCGCTCCGATATTGACATGGACCGCGTCGGAATGTTTGGCGTTGGCTCGGGAGGCGCAATTGCAATTCTTGCTGCTTCGGTGGACGCCCGTATCAAGGCGCTCGAATTGCTCTCGCCCTGGGGCGATTGGCCCGACTGGCTGGCTAAATCCAGTATCGTTCCGCAAAATGAGCGTGCCACATATCTGACACCGGAATTTTTGGCGCGTGTGGCGCCCCTCGATCCCGTCCTCTATCTTCCGAGGCTGAAGACGCAAGCGATTCACATCCAGGATGTCCGCGGAAACCACACGATTCCCGACGACTGCGAGAAGCGCATGGAAGCCGCGGCGCCTCCTACTTCCGTCGTGGACGAGTTCGGAGACATTCGCGCGTTCTACCCGGTTTCGGCCGGCGGTAAGGTGTTCGACTGGCTGAAGTATGAATTGCAGCCCGATTCTAAAGCGCTGACGGTCGCCGCGAATTCCCCTGGCGTGCACTACTATCCGCCGGCAGCGGAGCCCTCGCTGCCGCCGCTTCCCGTTCCGAAATGATGGGCGCAAAAATGTGTAGTCATCTCTGAGTTCAGGCTCGAGCTAAGCGCATAGAGAGTCTCCGTTTTCCACCGAGTCGCGGAATTTTTGCTCGTTTGTATCGTGCCATTCACACGATTTGACTAGCCTCTGGGCCTCGACTTGGGATTCCCGTAGCCAAAATTTGGAAAATCTCGAGCGACGCATGGAGAATCATATGCGGCGCTTTTATAAAGCGGCCATGGTAGTTGCCTTCATTGCAATGCTGTCCGCGTGTGCCGGAAATCCCATTCCGGATCCGATTACTGTGACGATCACCAACGCGTTTTCCACGATCCAAACAGGGGCGAAGCCAGTCACGCTGACCGCAACCGTGATGAACGACAAGCACAACTCTGGTCTCAAGTGGAACCTTACACTCGGCAACATCCCGTGCTCGCCGTCTTGCGGAACGTTGACTCCCGCGGCCTTACCAAGCCTCTCCGCCGTGTACACGCCGCCCGCGACGGTGCCTACGAATCAATCGGCGACGATTACCGCCACTTCCATCGCGCGGCCCACCCAGGTCTTTATTTTCAATTTTACGATTGTCCCTCCGCCTCCGACGATTCAGGTGACCATCACCAATAAATTCATGCAACAAGTGGTCGGCGGCCCGCAGGTCACGATCAACGTGACCGTCACCAACGACCCCATGAATGCCGGCGTCACTTGGACTCTTACGGCCGGCGGCTCGAATTGCTCGCCTGCGTGCGGCATGCTCACGCCAAGTTCGCTCCCGCCAACCGCGAGCTTCAGCGCCGTCTACCAGCCGCCGGCCACTCAGCCAACCGGCGCGAATGCGTCCCCGACGATCACGGCGACTTCTGTAACCGACACAACGCAAAGTGACAGCTTCAATTTCTCGATTCTTTCTGGTGCGGGCCTCTTCAATGGACAGTACGCGTTCCTGATACGCGGCTACGACGTCGCCGATTCGCCGATGGCCATGGCCGGGAGCTTCACCAGCGACGGCAATGGGAATATCACGGGCGGTGAACTTGACTTCAACAATGGTGGCGGCGTTACCAGCGTGCCGTCGCCGATCAAGGGCACATACACAACGGACACCAGCTTCAACAACATCGTGCGCGGCACTATTACCATCACGAGCTACACATTCCCCAACAGCTCGAACAACATCGTCCTGAAGTTCGTTCTTTCCGCGGACGGCACCCGCGGCAAGATAATCGAATTCGATGGCAGCGGTTACCTCAATTCGGGCACGATGTTGCAACAAGATCCCGCAGCGCTCGCTGCGGCGAATCCGGCCGGTTCGTACGCGTTCGGTCTTGATTCCGACGCCCCCGTCGGTGGCCGCATCGTCGAAACAGGACAGCTCGTCATCGCTCAGGGCGGCGCCATCTCTGGCATCGTGGACCAAAGCAAAGCCGGAGACCCCATGCCCGCGTACTCTGCTACGCCGATCGCGGCCGGTTCCACGGCGACCACGCCCGATAGCTCCGGACGAGGCACCATGTCCGTCACCGTCGGCACGACTACCTCCATGTACGCCTATTACGTTGTAAACACCGGACAGCTCGATATGATCCAGATTGATCCCGGCCACACATTCGGCACAGTTCAGTCCGGCATCGCCCACGCGCAAGCGCAGCTGACCGCAGACAGCTTCAATACCGTCGGGCCAAGCGTCCTGCAAATGACTGGGATGGACTCGCCTCACGGCACGCAAAATATCGGACCAGACGTCATCATCGGCGTCATGACAGTTACGGGCGTCAACGACGCCGGGTACGGGCACTTTCGGCATTACGTTCGATTCGAACGACCTTGGCAACATCTTGATGAATCACCCGGCGCCCGGCACGATCTCGTCGTTTGATCCCACCACCGGGCGTGGAGTCATTACCGTGAACGGCGGTTTCAATACCGGGTTCATGGACTCTGCCGTTTTCTATTTGTGGGACGCCGGCAAAGGCTTCATCATGGACGCCGACCCCTCCACCAACACGGGCATCACCAATAACGCTTTCTCCGGAACTTTCACTACTCAAATTCAGAGCTTCCAGCTCACGGGGAATCTACTAGGCGGTTCGGTAGGATCGGCGACCATAGACATTCCGGACTTCGAAGCCGCGTTCAACGTCAACGGCCAGACCGCCGCGGCCACCGCTCTCGGTGACATCAAATCGCTGCCCCTCGGCGGCGTGCCGGATGAATCCTTCACCGGATCGTTTCTCATCACGAGTTACCCGCTTGGCTACGGGACCGCGATGCTCCCGGCCGGCGTGTTCACGCCCACCGCCACCGCCAAGCAAGCCCCCGCGTCGTTTTATATGTTAGGGCCGGATCAGTTCGTGCTCATCGGCACGCAAAGCGGCGTCTACTCTGGCATCTCGTTCTTCGATCCGGATTAGATTCTGCGGCGGGGAAATAAGAGCGAGGCTGGCGAAGCTACAAAACGAGTGCAGTCCTCCTGCGCGGCGGCTATTCCGCGATCTTCTCTAGGGGTCGAAGCTAAAGAGCGAGTCATTCATCTTCCACATCGCCGGCGAAAGGAACTCCACGTCTTTTTTGTGGACCATCACGACGCGTGTTCGACGGGCGCACAAAAATCCCAGCTGCCGCATCTGCCGCGCGATCTCCTCAGACGACTCGTCGTCATAGACCGCCCACCTCACTCCCAAGGCTCTCTGCGCAGCGGCTTCGCGCAGTAAAGCAATAACGAGCGAGCGCACCGCCGCCGGCGATTGAATCTTCCACTGGCAGACCCGCAAATAACGATCCGATGCGCCCTTCTTTGCGATCAAATAGTCGCTCGGTGCCGCTGCAAAGGAAAACCGCACATACTGCCCGTCGAGATACCGCCATCGCAGCGATTCCGCATCCTCGAAGAATGACAGCTGGCCTGGCGCGGGTTCGAGAGGTTCGTCGCTCACCCCGACCGGTTGCACGCCATTGACACCAGCGAGCGCGATCCGCGCGAACGTCCAAAGCGCCCGCTGCGAAACCCCTCCGCCGAGTAACAGCGCGCGTTGTCGCTGGCTCAAATTCGGCGTATGCCGCGCTGCATTCACCGGCCGCAAAATGAACAAACACTCCCAAACCGGAAATTCCGCGGGTTGTAGGCCCACTCGTCGCGTGAATGCCTGGTTTTTCTCGTTGGTCGAAGCAAAAATCGGTCCCCAGCCCTCCCGCTGGCAATGCTGAAACAATTGATCCAAAAGCACGACGAACGCGGCTCGTGAAGCCTTTTCGAAGCCGCGAATCTTCTCCTTCCTGAAGTCTTCATGCAAAAAAGAGTATTCGGACTTTGCCGGTACGAGTTCGGGCCCCCCATACTGCGTGCGCAATGGAAACAAAGATGTGTGGCCGACGATGCGTCCCTCGTCCGATTCCAGAATTGCGTGCCAAGCGGGACCGGCCGGGCTCCTTTGCACCCAGTTCACGAATTCGTCCATCGGAATACGCGATGCAGTCAGCCGGTTGTACTCGCGCAGAATCGCGTCGTTTTCTGCAGCGCTCAACGGGCCTCTCGTCAGACGTAGATTAAGCATCGAGCCGCACACCTTTCAGCAAGCCTGCGTTTTGATACCGGTGCAGAGAGCACGCAAGGAATTGTTCGGCGCTGATCCACTTCTCTTGGAATTTCTCCTGAGACTTCACGCAGTCCCAGAAAATCTCATTAATCTCGGGCGGGACGGATATTGCCTCGATCGGGTTGTGCCACAAAGCTGCGATGCCGCCCCACCCATACTTGCGGCTCCCGCGCAGCACTTCGTTTGCGATGTCGCGAGCGGGTTCGCCCGAGCCTCGAGAATCAGCTGCTATGCTGCCGTCCATAAGTGCGAGCGGAATTTCCAGAAAATTGTGCGGCCGCTCGTCTCGGAAATCGTAAGGCGGAAACGCAAAGCTCGCGCCATTACGAAACCCCACCCTGTCCGAAAATCCCAACGTCGAATCGAATAACAACCCCGCGCCTTCCACGCAGTCAAAGAGCTTTTTGTGTCGGTCGAAACGCAACCAATGCTGCCGCCCGCCGCGCGCCTTTTTTCCCATTGCGCGCTCGAGCGCCGCCGTTTCCGGCGCAAGATCGCCCATTTCAATCACACTGGAATAAGATCCATGAAGCGCTACTTCGAAGCCACGCTTCGCGGCTTCGTGCAGCCGAGGCGTAATGTCTCTGATGTCGTGGTCCGGATCCCGCCGATGTCCGTGGCGCGCGACAACGAAGACTGTGGATTTGAACCGGTACCGCTCGCTCGCATCGAGCAATGCCGGCAAATAATCGCCCACTCTGTCACCCGCGAGCACTTGGCGCAGCATCACCACGTTCGCAACGAAATATGACCTGCTTCGATAAATGCTCCAGGAAATTCCGAGATTCTTGATCAATCGCACTAGCGCGGAAGTCCGGTCAGAATAATAAAAATCAATGTCGTGCGAGGAAACCAGTAAGTGCTCAACGCCCGGCACGGGCGATGGAGCTTTCGGAAGCGCTTCCACCGCACTTCCGTTGCACAGAACGTTTTGCATCCACGCCATCAGCAAATTGACATGTGGCTTTCGGGACGAAAGTTGCTGCCGGCTGAAGACAGACTCGGAAAAGGGGATCCGGCCGATAGCATCGCGGCCAGTGGCCTGCATATCGTGGCTCGATGAGAGCCACCAGAAAATCTCCCCCAGCCAATCAGGATTTCCTGTGACTGGGTCAGTGCCGTAAAACAAGCAAAGTTCTTCGCCGGCGTAACGATGCTTCACCGCTCGAGTTGAAAGCTCGCCAGTTTTTGTGATTCGATAGAGCGCCGGAATATGCAACGCGCCGCGAATTCGCTGCGCGCGGCTCGTTTCGCCATAGGTGCAGCGGATTGTGGCTGAATGCAGATCAGATTCCAGCAGCCGGTATCCGTAAACTGCCGCGAAGACCTGAAAAGCATAGAAAATTCGCGCCCGGACCGGCTCCTGGACGTCATCGCCGAAATCCAAGGCGATCGTGTGCGCAACATTACCCGTTGCGTCCAAGCAATCTTGATGGGTTTGCGTTCGAATAAGGCACCGAAATTTCAGTTGTACATGCGACGCCCGGGCAATCGGCCTCAGTGGTGCCCAGTGTCGCGCGGTCGCTGACTATAGGAGAAAGTGATTACGAGCTCGTGACTTCCGCATGAATGTTGGCGCTGTGCAGCGAGCAGCCATCGCTTTCGTTACAGACCGAATCGCATCCAATCCTCAGCAGTCAGATCCAATCGAGAATTTCATCCGCTCACATACGGTATGGGCAAACCTCTCCTCGAGCGTGCAATTCGTTCCGTCGGGGATATGCACGATTTCCACTCCGCCAGCTGCCAGCGGACTCCATCCCGTTTCAGGACCGGGCGAATATGCAAAAGGCACCTGCTTCGTCAGAAAAAACGTGATTCGTTCCGAGAATATTGCGCTGGGCTGATACTTTTTTGCCGCAGCAATGTTGATGTCCCCGACGTCCAGCATCAACTCCGCCAGTCTTTCGGCCGTTTGCGGAGCCAGAATACGTGCGGCGATTCGCCATGCGTCCGTCTTCAAGCTTCGTAGCACCATGTGACTGAAGTTCCAGCTGTTCCGAAGCACATGGCCTATTTTTGCTCTCGCATCGAACGCCTGGAGTTTGTCGAGTTCGTTCCCGATGCGCTTCTGCAAATAGGAAGTCTGCCCCAGAGGCCACCCTTTCAACGAGCCCGGCGCCGGCGTGTTAAACATCCCTAGAAAAGCGGTTCGGTCGCCGCGCTGCGACAACCGGCAGGCCATTTCAAATGCGACGAGTCCACCAAACGAATACCCGAACAGACGATAAGGTCCATCGGGCTGCACGCTCTTCATTTCCTCGATATATCGGCTCGCCATCTGCTCCACGGAAAATTGCGGCGAACCGCCGGATATGCCCTGCGACTGTAGCCCAAGAACCGGCTGGTCCCCGCCCAGCTGTTTTGGAAAATCTCTGCAAAAGAGCACGCTGCCTGTGTGAGTGTGGACGCAAAATATTGGCGGCCGTGAACCTGTTCCCTGAACCGACACGAGCGCGGTTCTCTTGCGGCACGGCGCACTCTCCCGAATCAGGTTCGCCAGAGCCTGGATTGTCCGCGCTTCCAGAAGAGTAGATATCGCAAACCTCACGCGGAATTCCCTGTCGATTTGTGCGAAGAGCTGAGCAGCTTTGAGCGAGTCACCGCCCAATTCGAAAAAATCCTGGCGAATCGCGATTCGGTCCGCGTCCACGCCCAAAACCTGTCCCCAAAGGAACTGCAGCCGGCTCTCGATTTCATCGCGCGGCGGCGTCCACTTGAGTTCAGCGGGCGATCGAAGCGCCGCTCGATTCGCGTTTGAGGCCCGCAGAGCCGGCAGCTCGAAAACTCGCGCTTCAGGGTTCTCTACCATCGCCCTGAGAGCGTCGCGATACATTGCAAGGATTCGCCGCATGGTCTCGTCGTCAAACAAATCGGCGTTGTACTGCAGGCTCACTTCGAGGCCCGCGAATTCGTTCATGCGCAGCCACACATTCAAGTCATAGCGAGTGTTGGTCGGCTCAAATGGAAATTGGCGAACGTCCAAACTGGTCCCTGGCGCTTCCATCGCGCTGCTGTTGCCCTCCCCCAATATCAGAAGCACCTGGAACAATGGGTGGCGATCCGAGCGCGCAGACACTGCAACGGTTTTCACCACCTCGCCAAACGGAACGTCCTGATTTGAATATGCATCCAGCGCGGCGTCGCGCACTCGATGCAACATTTCGCCAAACGTGGGGTTCCCCGCAAAGTTCGTACGCAACAGGATTCGATTGCTGAACGGCCCGATCAACTTCTCCACTTCGGTGCCGTCACGGTTCGCCGCACAAACTCCGATGCCTACATCTTCGTCTCTCGAAAGCTGAGCTAAAACGCACTGGAAAGCGCACGCCAGCACCATGAAGGGACTCACCCGCGATCGCTGGCCCAGCCTTTGAATTCCGTCGACGATCCCAACCGGCAGCACTGTCGTCAAATGTGCCGCCGGAGAAACCTGCGAACTCTTTCGTGGATGGTCTTCAGACAGATGGTAGAATTCGCGGCCATCGCAAAATTGTTCCTTCCAGAAACGAAGGTGCGTCTCCAATTTCTGATCGCGCATCCGAGCCGCGAGCTCTTGCGCGAATTCGCGGTAGGAATATCGCAACGGCGAAAGAGGGGATCTCGTCCCGCGGGCGAACGCGCCATACAGCTCAAAGAGTTCGTGCAGCAGAATTCCTGCCGACCAGTCGTCGCACACGGCATGGTGCGTGGTCAGCAGCAAAATGTGGTCATCGTGGGCAAGCCGCACCAGCGTCGCCCGCAGCAAGAGATCAAAACGCAGATCAAATGGACGGTTCGCGTCGTCCATCACCAAATTGCCGGAAAGAGTCTCGCCACTCTGCGGAGTGAGCTCGCTCAGATCAACTTCGCGGATTGCAAAGTCTCTAAGGGGCAAGACCACTTGCAATTGCTCCCCGTCTCGCAGATGAAACGAGGACCGGAATACCTCGTGCCGGCGCACGATCTCCTGCAGGGCCAGCTCCAGCGCTCGCGCGACAAGCCGCCCTCGAATTCGCAACGGCAGCGGATAATTGTATGCGACGCTGTCGGATTTCTCGGGCTCAACAATCCATTGGTCCTGTTGCGGATACCATCGTGGAGCGGGAAAGCTCTCCGCTGCGACCGATCTCTCGGCGCGCAAAACCTTCACTATGCCTGCTGGGCTGGGCTGGCTCATGATTTTCTGCTATGACAACTCTCAAACGACCTTGCTCAATCCGGTCGCGCTCTACGGCCGTTCAATCGCCTCGTCTTAGACAAAACTGTTCGGCACCGCAAACAGCTCTTGACTCCCTGCCTGCGTCCCGTTCGCCGCTGCCTGCAGCACGCAAAAAAGTTCCTCCAGCGTCGCGGTGATCTCTCGTTCCTCAAATAGCGCGGGGTTATATTGCACTCGTCCTTCCATCTCGCCTTCGCGCTGGATGAACGCCAAATAAAAATCCCATCTTGATCCGGACAATCGCGCATCCATCGTCGTCACGCGCCAGCCGTTCTCAAATTCAGGACTTTTCGGCTGGAGCGAAATTGCAGTGCGCACGAATGATCCGCGGTTACGCTCTAGACCCAGCGCCTGCTCCACACTCTCGAAAGGAACGTCGTCATGCGAAATCGCTTCACCCAGAATCCTGCGGGTCTGGCTAAGTAGTTCGCGGAAGCCAGGCTTCGCGGAGAAATCGAATCGCAGCGTAACGGGATTCAGGAAGTGTCCCAGCAAATTCGGGCATTCCGTCCGCTTGCGCCCCGCAGGGGAAAGCGTCGCAATCACAATGTCGTCCTGCTGCGTGTATCGGTGCATCAACGTCGCAAAGCCGCTCAGCAGAACCGCGAACATACTCGCACCTTCGCGGCGTGCTAAATATCCCGCGGATTCGAATGCATCATGCGGCACCTCAAACGGCAGAATTGTGCCAACGCATGTTTCCGGTCTGCGCCCCGGTTTAACCCGCGGCCATCGCAAATCTGCCAGCGGCGCAGCAAGCCGCTTCTTCCAATAAGTCAATTGCTCTTCGCCCGAATTGCCGCCCAACCAATCTCGTTGCCAAATACTGAAGTCTCCGAATTGAATCGGCAAATCAGGGAGCGAAGAAGGCTCATCGGCGTGGAACTCATCGTATAAAGCCGCAAGCTCCAACGGAAAAATCTGATAGGCCGATACGCCATCCACAACGCCCTGATGAACGATCACTATGAACCGGTAACGTGTATCGTCCAACTTCAGTAGCTTCGGTCTCACTGACGCCTCGCCGGTCAGCCCGAGCGGCTCCTCGATCCATTCTGAAATGAGCCGCAATGCGTGCTCTTCGCGGCTTTCGTTAGGAACGCTCCGCAGATCCACCGCCGGAATCTCGATCGTATCCGGGGCAGCGTGAACAATTTGAACGGCCTCTCCATCTCTCAGCTCAAAAGAAGTTCGCCAAACCTCGTGACGCCGCACAACCTCAGTGAAAGCCCGCTGAAGCGCCGCTAAGTCCGTCGGCCCGTTACCACGAATCGTGATGTTCTCGTTGTAGAACAACCGGTCTTCAGCCGCACGCAGCGAACGCTTCCAAATCTGTTCCTGCGATAGGCTCATCGGCACGCACGCATCGCCCCCAAACGGGCGCTTCGGGATCACAATCTCGGCCCGGGACTGCTCCGCGCGATTTCCTTCGAGCAATCTTTCGATCAACCGTTCTTTTGGTGTTGAGACCGCCATCTCTTCAGCTCATCCTGAAATTCAGCCCCGGCGCAACGACCGGTAAATCACGAGTGAGCGGCGGCACCGATTCCAGCAGTAGCAAATCCAATCGGCAGCGACTTCAACCCCCGCAGCCCGAGATTCTCTCGCCAGATCAACGATGGAGTATCCAGCGACCAACTCGAGAACCGCCGCAGCATTTCTTCAAATGCCACCTGCGCCTCGATGCGTGCCAGCGCCGCACCAAAGCAAAAATGCGCCGCCCACCCGAACGACAAGTGGCGATTGTCCTTCCTCGCAATATCGAAGTGCTCGGCTTCGGAAAAACGATCCGGGTCCCGGTTCGCCGCCGCCAGCACGGCAATCACCGCCTGGCGTTTGCGAATGAACTTTCCCCCGAGCTGCGTGTCTTCCGCTGCCAGCCGCGCCGTATGCTGGCTAGGCGGCTCGTAGCGCAACATTTCTTCCACCGCGCAGGGAATTAGTGACAAATTGCCGTGCAGTCTCGCGAAATCCTCGGGATGCCGCAGCAAGGTAAGCACGCCATTGCCGATCAAATTCGTCGTCGTTTCCTGCCCGCCCACCATCGTCACAATCGCGTTCGCCACAATCTCATCATCGCTAAAGCGATCGCCGCCCGCCGATGCCGTGATAAACGAATGAATCAGTCCCTCGCGCGGCTGTTTGCGAATCTTCGCAATCGCCGAGCGAAAGTATTTCGTCATCTCTTCCACGCTCTTGCCGATTCGTCGCGCGCCTTCTGCATCGTGCTGAAAATTTCCCAACAGCCGCGCGAAGTCCTGCGACCACGCCTTCAACTGCGGCGCATCCTCCAACGGTACACCCAGCATCTCCGCCGAAACCGTGTACGGCATCGGCTCGGCAAGTTCGCGGATGACGTCCATGCGCCCGCGAGGTTCGGCGGCGTTCAAGAGACGGCGCACGATTTCGCGCACATGATCTCGCAGCGCAGCTACCCGATGCGGTGCGAACGCCTGGGATGCCAAGCTGCGTACGCGCGCATGCGCTGGCGCATCGAGAAAAAGCATCTGCTTCACCATCACTCGGGTGATGGGCGAAAGAGCGTCCAGTCCCATGGCCGACAGGTTCTCCGCCGCTGGCACGCGCGCTGCGGAAAAAAGGCTCAGCACCGTCACAACGTCGTCGTAGCGCGTCACCACCCAGCAGTGCAGGTAAGGATCCCAGTGCACTGGATCCTTTTCGCGCAAATCGCGATACAACGGGTAGGGATTGGCCAAAACACTCGGATCCAGCAACTCGGTCAGGCTCCGCACCTCAAGTGTATCCACTCCAATCGCCCCGGGGGAATGAACCGACATTTATGCATCCTCGCGAGCCGCCGCCAAATCCGCGGCGAGCGCTTGCTGTATCTGTTCGTCCGTCATCAATTCTACTTTCAACCGGATGAGCCTCTCGATCTCCGCCGCAATCGCCGCAATCGTCGGATACTCGAACAGAAACCGCAGCCCCATTTCGATCCCGAATGCCTCGCGCACCCGCGCAATCAATTGCGCCGCCAGCAACGAATGCCCTCCGAGCATAAAAAAATTGTCCTGCACACTCACGTTCCTGGCCTTCAAGAGCGACGATACAATTTCCTGCAATCGTTTCTCGGTCATCGTCCGAGCCACGCTGTCGGGCGAATCCGCCAGCGAGTTCAATGCGCTCGGAGCATCCAGCGCGCTGCGGTCAATCTTTCCGCTTGGCAGCAGCGGAAACTCCGCCAGCCGCACGAAGTGGGATGGAATCATGTGTTCCGAGAGAAACTCTCCAACAAAACTTTGCAGTTCGCCAGCGCAGGGCGCAGATTCCGGTCGTACGACGACGTGCGCGACCAAGCGCTTTTCGCCGCGTGCCACCTCCATCAAACTCACCGAACTCTGCGCCACCGCCGGATGCTGATTCAGCGCCGCCTCGATCTCTCCCGGCTCGACTCGAAATCCCCGTACTTTGATCTGCTCGTCACTTCGCCCCAAAAATGAAATCTGGCCGTCGGGCAACATGCATCCGCGGTCGCCTGTGCGATACATACGCGCTCCGCTCTCGCCGATGAAGGGATCGTGCATAAACCTTTCGGCTGTAAGCTCGGCCCGGTTGCGATAACCGCGCGCCACTCTCGCCCCGCCGATCCAAATTTCTCCAGCCTCACCTCGCGGCACACGCCGCACCTCTGCGTCCAAAATGTAAATTTGCGTATTCGCAATGGCTCTGCCGATCGGCGGCAATCCTCCCCGCGTCCCCAGGGGTTCCAGCGTCGCCGAAGTCGCGACAACTGTGCATTCCGTCGGCCCATAGTTATTGACAACCTGAAACGGAAGATTGCGCGGTGGATAAGCATGCAGAACATCGCCGCCAGTCAGCAGGATTCGCAAATCCGTTTTCGACGGCCACGCAAGTTCCATCAACCGCTCGGCCAAGAGCGTGGGCGCAAAAGCTATCGTGATTTTTTCCACAACTAACCAATTTCTTAGTGCTTCGGGATTTTTCGCGACGGCACCGTCCGCGATATGAACGCTAGCCCCCGCCGCGAGATACGGCCAAAGCTCCCATACCGCGGCGTCCACGCCGATGTTCGAAACCAGACTCGCGCGGTCCGCTGCGGTCACGCCAAATGCCGTCCGGTGCCACATGATCAGATGAAGCAGGTTGCCGTGCGTGACTTCCACGCCCTTGGGTCGCCCAGTCGAACCCGACGTGTAGATCACGTACGCCAAATCTTCAGCCACGACTGCGTTCCAGTCCGGCTTGCCTGGAGCATTCACCTCAAGAGATCCGTCCTGCGCAAGCCGAGCAATCTTCCGAACAGCGACGTCGCCCCGGCCTGACCAGCTCTCGCCAGCCACAATCAGTTCCGCTCCCGCGTCATCCAGCTGAAAATCCACTCGGCGTTTGGGATCGCCAGGCTGCATCGGCAGATAGGCTGCCCCAGACTTCATGATTCCGAGCGCACCAATCACATACGCACTGGATCGGCTCGCCAAAAGTGCTACAACCGAACCACGCGCAACTCCCAGAGGCCGTAAGTGCGCGGCAAGATCGTTTGATCGGGAATTCAGTTCCGCGTAAGTGATGGTCTCAGCCCCAAAAGCCACAGCCAAAGCCGAAGGCGCGTTTGCTGCTGCCTCCCCGATCCAAGAGAGTACGGATCGCTCCGTAACACATGAACGGGCTCGTTCCGTGCGCAAATTCGGCGCCGCAACATTCGGCCCCAGCGCCGTCACTCCAGCGCCCGCAGCTGCCGCCTGCCTTCTTAAAATTTCGCGATAACCCACAGAAAGGCTCCGCCGATAATTCGTCGGTATGGCCGTAACCTTAATATTCGAAGTAGCGAACTAGAAGAACGTACTGTTTCAGCTTCGTTAACAGTTTTTAGAGGAATGCGCAGCCCTCTGCTTCGCGAGTCTCGGCTGTGTTACGGTGCATTCGGGTCGCCAGCCGCGTGCGGTCACGCGCAGATTACGACCGAATTGCAAAGATTGTCTCTTTTCCTGGGTCCAAAGCTTTCGGCTTATCGAGGTTCTATGATTCAAAGAAATGACGCAAAGCTGTAACCTCGGTGTCTGTGCTTTCGTTGAAAGGAACGCCTTTCCGTACCAAGAAAGATCGCCGCATTCTGCGAGAACCTGAAGCGCGTCGAGGAAAGCGCGGCTCAGGTCACCGTGCCACGCGCATTCACTCTCCGATGTAAAGCCTCTTATGGAGAGAGCCTGTACCGCACTGATGCGATTCAGGAATTTGAGGGAGCACCAAGGATCCGGAGCTCGAAACACGGGCCTGCCGGGGCGTAGTGGCTGGGTGCGCGATTACGCAAATTTGTTTTTGGCTCTGATCCGCCCCTTAATTATTCACGGCGTAACCCGGATTTCCGTCTCCGCAAGGTCACCTATGAGGGCGTTGCCAAAATAATCCGAGTAGCTCGAATCTAGATTGATCTTCGTCGTACTGGACCTCGCCGTGGCCTGTCCCGGCGGCTTCAACGGTGCGAAATGGCGCCAATCCTTATTTCTCTCGGGCAGTGTGCCGGAGAGTTCGAAATCGAAATAGCATTAGTTAGAAGGTTTCGCAGACCTTCACGTACGGACTAACAGACATGGTAGGCCCGAGCGGGCTCGGACCGCAGACCTCGACCGTGTTAATGGTGAGGTCAGAAAGTTAAATCCCTTTGCCTGTCTTGCGTTTCCGGTTCTGGCTGGCGCCGAAAGGGGTCGAAATTAGCTGGTTTTGGCGGCGAACTGGGGAAGAGTTTTGCCAAAATTACTGGCGCAGGCCCACGCGCTCTCTACTATTGCCGCAGCACTTCCGGTGCCCACCGACCTCTACCTGTAACAGCATTTCGGTGGTGGATTATCGAGTCGTTCTCTGGTCGACAGTAATCTACGACGAAATTCGAGCATTACGCTGCGGAGGCGTCGCCTTACTCCGCAGGTTCAAAAAGCTTCGCGAGCGAGGGAATTTTTCCCTTCATCTCGTCACGAATTTCTTCCGCCTTCTTCTGGTATTCGGCTTCCTTACCTTTCTCGTAATTAAACACGATGCCGACGGCTCCGATGGTTTTGGCGGACCGATCCTGTAACACCAATTCGACCTCGTAATGATCTCCCTTTTTGTTGACTTCCAGGTTCGGCTTGCCGGTTGAGATCACCCGAAGATCGTCTTCATCCGCCTTCTTTCCAATGCGGCCGATGTTCGAGGCGATGATGACGTTGTCAGTCTTCCCCGGCGGGGTCACGTGCATGGCCATAATCACCACATCCTTATGGTCCGCGAGAGTTGCGTCCAAAAGCTTCTGTGCATAAATCTTCTTCGCGTCCTGGGCGTGGAGCTGTGCGGCTACCGCCATGCACATCAAAACGACTTTCACTGAATTGAAAACCTTTTTTTTCATGGCACTCCTCGCGAAAGATTGTATTCGCTGGATTTCGGACGCTTGAATGTCTGTTGTCAGCATTTATGGCCGCACCGCAAAAATCAATAGCTTCGCCATTTCTTTGGAATCGCCAGGAGACGCGGCAACAAAGAGCCTGTTGATTTCCGGCACAAGCAAAGTCGTCTTCGCGCCCAAGGCACTAGGAACTTTCGCCGTCATGTTGTAGTTGTTCGCGCCTTCCTGGTGATACACCGCGATATATCCCTCCCCACCCGGAACGTAGATGCGATGGTTGGCGAGGTCCAGTGCCACGTCATCCGCGCGCCCGGCCGTCGGAAGGCTTGTTACCAGTGCTCCAGTTTGCGTGTCCATGACAACAAAGGTGGGGGGCTGACGGCAAATCACAAACAGCTTGTGATTCGCTTCGTCGAGCGCGACGGGAGAATTTTGTTGCGCCGCTCCGACGGGCCACGAGGCTATCAGCTGCATGGACCGTCGGTCCACCACAGCGACCTGGCCTTTGTCCGTCACGTTTATGAAGATGCGCGGACCATTTTTCTCGAGGGCCATCGCTTCGACGTGATTGCTCTCGAATCGCAGTTCTCCGGTTTTCTTTCGCGCGGCGAGGTCCACGGCTGCCAGCACCGAATAATTGAGCGAAACATCTTTCCCGCCCGTCACCACATAATAGACTCCCGTGGCGGCGTCATAACCCGCTGAATCCGCCCCCGCCAACAACTGGATCTTTCCGACGGCCTGGTAGTCGTTCCCGCGAAAGATATCTATCGTCCCGGACTCGCCGTCCGTCACATAAAGTTCATCCGCCGCGGGAAGATAGAGAATGCTGTGTGGCGCGCCAAAACCGACGATGCTGTGGATGCGTTTCCCAGTCCGGAGGTCGAACACTTCCACTGTCTTGTGATCTTCTCCGGCCAAAAAAAGCCGGTTGCCTTTCAGGTCGGCGGCGAAATGATCAAAATCTCCCGTAAATCCCGGCAAATCCGTACTACCCACCAGGCGCAGCGGACCAATTACCGGCGATCCAGCGTAAACGAGCGGTCCGACCAAAGATCCGAGCACAGCCGCCAAGAACAACCACGGCCATCTTTTCTGATGGGCGCACATAATTTCTCCTGAAGCAAAAAAAGTGCCCCGCCAAGGCAAGAAACGCGCGGAGGCGCACCGTACCGCGAGAGTCTGGTGACACGGGATTAGCGCTTTCTGAATCCGGCATTAAATTTCATTCAGGATTGAGAAGAGTGTTTCGCCGAACCCCCGAAGCGAGTAATATCTGGCCGTTGTGGCGTCACCTGTTGTCGGTCGCGAGACGGGCTGCGAATTTCCTTCTAGCAAGACATGCGAATACTTCTGATCGAGGATGAGGCCAAGGTCTCGAACTTCGTTTCGAGGGGCTTGACGGCGGAGCGTTTCGCGGTAGACGCCGCGACCGACGGTAAGAGCGGCCTGGAATACAGCATGTCGTATCACTATGATTTGATCTTGCTTGATTTGATGCTGCCTCAGCTCGGGGGCGGCGAGGTGCTGCGAGCGATACGGCGCAAAAACCCCAACGTGCCGGTCCTCGTGCTAACGGCTCGCGATAGCATTCAAGATAAAGTGGGTATCTTCGAAGCCGGTGCGGACGATTACCTCACCAAGCCTTTCGCGTTCGCGGAATTGTTGGTGCGCGTAAAGGCGCTGCTTCGCCGCGGTCCCGTGAATCGCGCGAGTTCGATTCACATCGCCGATTTGGAATTGGACAGGCTTTCGCAGCAAGTGAAGCGCGGCGGACGAAGGATTGATCTTACGTCCAAAGAATATTCGCTGCTGGAGTATCTGATGTCCAATGCGGGGCGCGTGCTTTCCAGGACGATGATCATCGAGCACGTCTGGGATCAAAGCTTCGACGGCATCACCAACATCGTAGACGTCTACGTTCGCCACCTCCGCAGCAAGATTGATGAAGATCATGGCCCAAAACTGATCCGGACGGTCCGTGGCGTAGGTTATGCCATTAGCGACGGAGATGACCTGTGAAGGTCCGTTCCCTTCGGCTCCGCATTACGGCATGGTACGCAGGGCTGTTGACGGGGTCGCTCGCTTTATTCGGCGCTTCAGTGTACGCCGGGCTTTACCACTACCTGGATTCCAGTCTAAGAAAACAGCTGTCTGAGCAGACCCGATCTATCGGGGAAAGTTTTCTTGCAAACGTCAGCCAGCGGGGCGAAAGCTACGTGGTCGGCGAAACGAATGAAGCGTACGCGCCGGAGATCAGCGGACGATTTTTCCGAATTACCCGCGGAGATGGCTCGGTGATGTACGAATCCGGCGCTCCGCGCGACGGATCCTTCGATCCGCACCAGATTCCACCCGTACGGGAACTGAGCGGTGAACCGGAGTATCGCCAGCAATCCGCCAGACGCCAGACGCTCCTGATCCAAACGTTTCGTTACACGACTCCGGACGGCAAAACCTTTTTGGTTGAGGCAGGCGCATCCCTTCAGCCGATCAACACCATCCTTCATGGCCTGCTCTTGAATTTCGCTCTTGGTCTTCCCTTGATCGTGGCGGTGGCCTTCGGTGGCGGGTATTGGTTGATGAGGCGCGCACTTCAGCCCGTGGATGATATCACGCGCCAGGCTGAACGGATCAGTTCCCGCAACATGAGCGAGCGATTGCCTGTTATACGCACCGGTGACGAGATTGAACGACTGTCCATTTCGCTCAATCGCATGATTGCTCGCCTGGAGGATTCTTTTCAGCACATCAACAGGTTCTCCGCTGACGTGTCGCACGAACTGCGCACCCCTCTCACGATTCTCCGCGGAGAACTGGAAGCCATCGCGCGGGATGGTGTTTCGCCGGAAGTCTCCGACATGATCGGCAGCGCGCTGGAGGAAACCGACCGCCTGACGAAGATTGTGGAACATCTGCTTGCCGTTGCGCGGCTCGACGCCGGCGAGGCCTGCCGGGAGAGGGTTCGTTTGGACCTGGGTTTGCTGGCCAAGTCCACAACCGAGCAAATGCGTTTGCTCGCCGACGAAAAATCGATCTCGCTTCAGTATGACGTCGTCCCTGGAGTGGAAGTGGAAGCTGATATATCCCGGTTGCGGCAAGTCATCGCGAACCTGGTGGACAACGCGATCAAGTACACTCCCGAAGGCGGCTGGGTGAAAGTCTCGGTTTATTCCAGTGACGGCCGCGGAGTTTTGCGGATTGCCGACAACGGGGTCGGCATCCCGTCGCACGCATTGCCGCACATCTTCGACCGCTTTTACCGTGAAGACAAAGCGCGCATGCTTTATTCGAGAGGAGCAGGGCTGGGCCTGTCCATCGTGAAGGCGATTTGTGCAGCGCACGGTGCCGAAATCAAGGTTTCCAGTGCGGAAAGTAAGGGAAGTAGTTTTGGAGTTGAGCTGGCACTCGCCAACGGCCAGCACAGTATTGTTAACCACCCGGATCAAAGCCGGGCGAGTCTCCGGCAAGGCGCCGGCCCAAACGCGCTGCGGTGAGCATTCGAGCTTGACCCAGACTTAGAATCTCGTCTGTTTGTGACTGCCGACCTGTGCGTCCAGACCGTGACGAGGGCTGTCAGTCCTTGGCGCCGCGGGATGGCCCGCCTGTCCTATTCTGAATATCTTTTCATTTTCCGTTCAGGATTTCTTCATATGCCACGCTCGTAATACGAGCCGTTTTGAGTGGCAGGGGTGGCGAGCACCAACGCAAAAGTCAGGCAGTCGTGAGGCAATCGCTCGCAAGGGCATTTATCTGATTTCTTGCGTGGCGGCTTCCCGCTAGCTCGGGGTGGGTAGGCAGACGGCTCGTACGACACGCGGCACAAGGTGACGCGCCGTGGTTCCAAGTGGCAATCGCTTCGAACTGAGAAGAGGGAGGGGACCATGAAAACATCCTTGCTCCGCAAGTCAATTCGCAATTGCCGTATCGCCGGGATCGCCTTGCTGTTTTCTGTGAGCCTCGGCGCTCCACTGCACGCTCAAGTTTCTGGCGGAACCGTGGAAGGAACCATAACGGACCCAGGGGGAAGCGTGATCCCCGGCGCCACGGTGGATGTCGCCAATGTAGCCAACGGTCTGACCAGGACCGTTGCCACAAACTTCGACGGTTTTTACACGGTGCCGAATCTAGTTCCCGGTTCGTACAGAATTAGCGTCTCAGCAAAAGGGTTTCAGAAGTCCGTCGCGCAAGACGTTGATCTGACGGTTGGCGCGGATGTAAAGATTGACCTGTCGCTGAAGGTGGGCGATCTGTCGCAAACCGTCCAAGTAACCGACGTCAACACCGGCGTGGAGCTTGCCAGTTCGGCGATCAGCGCGCTGGCAAATTCGACCACGGTTACCGAGCTGCCGCTTAATGGGCGCGACTGGACAGCGCTCGCAACTCTAGAACCGAGCGTTGCGACGGTGCGCACGCAACCCGCCTTCGCGATCAGCAATCAGCGGGCGAATCGCGGAAACGGCACGCAAATGACGATCGGCGGAAATCGCCCGCAGCAAAATAACTATCGCGTGGACGGTATTAGCGTAGTGGATTACACCAACGGCGCGCCGAGTAACGCACTGGGCCTCACTCTCGGAGTTGACGCGATTCAGGAATTTTCTGTGATTACCAGTAATGCGCCAGCGGAGTACGGCCGGAGTTCCGGCGGCATCATCAACGCGGTGACACGATCAGGCAGCAATGCTTTTCACGGTGACGCCTACGAGTTTCTGCGCAATAGCGTTCTCGACTCTCGAAATTATTTCGACGGCGCCACCATTCCGTCGTTCAAGCGGAATCAATACGGCGGCTCTGTGGGCGGACCCATATGGAAAGATCACACTTTTTTCTTTGCGGATTATGAAGGGTTCGCACAAAACTTAGGCGTAACGCAACAGAGCACGACGCTGACGCAAACTGGGCGCGAGGGGATTGGCGTCCTGTCCAACGGTGGAAACGTCACCGTAAGCCCACTCGTCGCCCCGTTCCTGCAATTCTATCCTTTGCCCTCGGTCGCCAGCAGCGGACCCACGGGAACTTTTTCGTTCGCGGGCCCGCAGATTACCAACGAAAATTTCTTCACAACGCGCGTAGATCATAGATTTTCGAATTCGGACAGCCTGTTTGCCACGTATCTCCTGGATCGCTCCAACGTCACCCAGCCGGATAATTTTGACGTAACGATTCGCGGCTCGCTTACCAGGCACCAATCAGCCGCAGTGGAGGAATCCCACATTTTTGGCACTAATTTCCTGAACGCGGCGCGCTTCGGATTCAACCGCTACGTCTCGGACGCGCCGCAGACGATTAGCGCCGTGCTACCGGCGGCAGGGGATCCTACGTACGGTTTCGTGCCCGGGCTACCCGTAGGTTTGATCAACGTCTCCGGCCTTTCCAATTTCGCGGGCGGGATTGGCGCGGTGGGCGAATATGATTTCCACTACAACTCTTTCCAGTTCTACGACGATGCGTTCATGACTCGCGGAATTCACGCTGTCAAATTTGGTGTTTCGGTCGAGCGCATTCAGTCAAACCAATTGGGAACTGCGAATCCGAATGGGCAATATACTTTCGGATCAATTGCGTCCTTTCTTGCGGATGATCCCAATGCGGATCCGGCTAAGTCTGCGAGCATTGCGTTCAACGCACCAATATCGGGCCTTGTGACTCCCCGAGACTTGCGGCAAACGCTGTTCGGTTTGTATGTGCAGGATGACATCCGCCTCAAGCCGAGTCTTACCCTCAATGTCGGCTTGCGCTACGAAATCGCGACCGTCCCGACAGAGACCGCCGACCGGCTGACGAACCTTCCGACTCTCACATCCACGACTCCGAATCTCGGTTCTCCGTATTTCTCGAATCCGACCTTGCACAATTTCGAGCCTCGCATTGGATTTTCTTGGGATCCGTTTCGTGACGGCAAAACCGCCGTCCGCGGCGCGTTCGGGATGTACGACGTTTTGCCTTTGCCGTACGAGTTCGAGTTGATATCGCTGCTTTCCGCTCCTTTTTTTGAGTCCGGCAGCGTTAGCGGACTCGCAGCAGGAACTTTTCCCACAGGCGCCTACCCGGAGATTCTTGCACCGGCCGCGCTAAGATATGGATATGTCCAGCCCAACCCCAAACGCAATTACGTGATGCAATGGAATCTAAACGTGCAACGTGAACTTGCCAAGAACTTGACGGTGACCGTGGGGTATCTGGGATCGCGCGGCGTCCACCAGCCATTCCATGCCGACGACGTCAACTACGTCCTGCCCACCCTGACGCCAGATGGCTACGAATGGCCCACTCCGGCCGGCAGCGGCACCAAGATGAATCCCGGCGCGGGACAAATCAGCGCGCTGTTTTGGAATGGCGTTTCGTCCTACGACGCACTGAATGTTGAGGTGGTAAAGCGCATGAGTCACGGACTGCAGATTCAGGGTTCGTATACCTGGTCCAAGAGCATTGACCTTGGTTCGGCCTCAATTTCCGGCGACACTTTTGGCAACTCAATCTCGGCGCTGCCCTTCTTCGACGCCCACTTGCGCAAAGGGGTCTCCGATTTCGACGTACCGCAAGTCGTTTCAATCAACTTCATTTGGAGGATTCCCGGTCCGGCCCTCTCCAATGGGTTCGGGAACTGGCTGCTGAACGGTTGGCAATATGGCGGAATCTTCACCGCCTCGAGCGGCTTGCCTTTCACGCCCATTATTGGCGGCGACCCGCTCGGACTAAAGAGCGCTGTGACGTTCGCTTTTCCGGATCGCTCCTACGCGGCGGGCTGCAACACGGCGACGAATCCGCAAAATGTCCACTACCTGAACACGAATTGTTTCAGCGTGCCGAACCCGATCACCTTGCTGGGAGATTCACGGCGTAATTCTGTCTTTGGCCCGGGATTGGTGGATTTTGATATGTCTTGGTTCAAAAACAATTACATCCCCAGAATATCAGAACAGTTCAACATTCAATTCCGGTTCGAAGCTTTCAATATTTTCAACCGTGCGAATTTTGCCGATCCAGCCAGCGCCAACCAGCAAGTTTTCAATGCGGCGGGCACACTGAATGCGAACGCGGGGCTTCTCACAGCTACTTCGACGACCTCACGTCAGTTACAATTCGGTTTGAAGATCATTTTCTGAAAGCGCCGAACAACGTTACGTACAGCAGCCTCGCGCCCCGCGGAGACGATCCTGATTCACTGTGAGATGGAAGGGATCTTCTCAGGTTCTTGCGGCAGATCGTCCCGGCCGCTCAGTGGATGTCCCTGCGGGGATGAGTGAGCGGTACCAAGGATTCCGTGACCGGGCAAACTTTTCCGCGAAAAAGCGGGCAAACAGGCGCTCGAAGTGATGACGCAACAAATCAGCCGCAGGCCGCGACGAATGTTCGCTGGCGGATTATGGCTTTTGTCACGGTGGTTACGATACTCACCTACGTGGACCGGCTGAACCTCAGCATCGCCGGCAAGTACATCCAAGACGAATTCGCGCTCAGCACGCAGACAATGGGCTGGATCTTTAGCGCCTTTTTGCTCGGATACGCGCTGTTACAGATTCCGGGCGGATGGGCGGGTGACCGGTTCGGGCCCCGGAACGTTCTCACCTTCGCGATTCTGGCTTGGTCAATTTTCACCGCGATGACTGCGCTTGCGCCGGCTCTGCCGGTCGCAAAGTGGTTCGGCGTGGTCGTATCACTGCTCGTCGTGCGCTTCTTTGTAGGTGTAGGCGAGGCTGCGAGCTCTCCGAACACCAACAAAGTCGTTTCTGCTTGGGTCGGCCCGGTCCATCGCGGGCTGGGAAGCAGTTTTACGATCGTTGGAATTGGGATCGGCGGCGCCATGACGCCTCCGCTGATTTCCTGGGCGATGGAGCGTTTTGGCTGGCGTTCTACGTTTTACGCAGCCGGCGCAGTTGGCATTCTAATCGCCTTTGCCTGGCACTGGTATGTCACAGATACGCCCGAAGAACATCCCGGCGTGAATGTTGCGGAACTCGCGAGCATTCACAGCTTAACCGGCCACGACGCGACAGGCCGTTCCGCGAAGGCAGTGCAGCCGCCCTGGGCAAAGATGTTGAGGAGCCGGTCCGTGTGGGGCCTGGCGTTGGGATATTTTTGTCAGGGCTTTCCCATCTACTTCTTCCATACGTGGTTTTTCATCTATCTCGTTCGCGTGCGTCATATCACCATTTCGCAAAGTGGGCTCTGGGGGACCACACCGTATCTGGCGATCGCCCTACTCACGCCTCTCGGCGGTCTCTACTCGGATGCGGCCTGCCGGCGATTCGGCAAGAGAATGGGCCGCGCAATGGCAGTGTGGACCGGCATGGGGCTCTCGGCCTTGCTGGTTTGGGTAGGAAGTAGCCGGAACAGCGCCTATGCGGCAATCCTGCTTCTCGCGCTCGGGGCCGGTTTTAACATGTTTGCCGCGGTGTCCTATTGGGCCTCCTGTATCGATCTCAGCGAGAAATACACGGGGTCAATCTCGGGGTTCATGAATACCTTTGGTAATTTGGGCGGATGGTTATCTCCGATTGTTACTGCGTATGTTGCATCGCGCTTCGGGTGGAATTCGTCGCTGGCGTGTGCCGCCGGGGTTACCGTCTTTTCGGGAGTGTTGTTTTCTCTCGTGGACGCAGGCCAGAGCTTAGATGATGAGACTGCGATTAACAACGGCTGAGCACGCGTATCCGAGGATTGTGAAGGCATTTGTGGTGGAGTCAACAGCGGTTGAGGCGGTGAAAGCAGGGACCGCAGCCGCATCGCTCGAAGTGAAAGCGTATCTCGGACTTCAATTGGGACCTCCCGTTCACGAGGAAACGCTGAGAGGGCGGGGGTGCCAGAACCTAAACATGCGGCATCGCCAATATGGTGGCTGTTATTGATTCGCGGACGCTTCGCTCGCGGCGAGATTGGCGGCGTCAATGCCATGAAACATGCCGAGAACCTCGTCTGATTCGCGAGACTTCTTTGGTCCAAATGTCGAGCCATCGGCAAAAACGACGAGATCCAAATTCATTTTGTAACTGGCGCGAGTCCCGTCGGACAAATACGAAAACTTCCGCGGGTCGGCGACCCAGGTAGCTCCTGGCGCGAGATAATCGGACGCGTTGCCCTGCGTCTCGAGTTCCTTCGTAGAAAACCGGCGGATGCTGGCCCCAGTGGAAGGATCGAAGAAAGATGTCGTCATGAGATAGCCGCGAATCGGCGTAGAACTCTCGTTGGTTACGTCCACGGCAATCATGTCCTGACCGCGTTCGTCGTGCCAAACGCCCGACTCAATCTTCAGAGGACCAATCGTCTGCGTCTCCACGTCCGCAACCGGCAGCGGTCCTCGGTCCGGCAGAATGGGCGATACGAATCTCCGCAACTCGGTTTCTTTCGCGATGAAGTCCATGCCGTCGAGGGCGCCGATGAGTTGATGAGATTCCGGCAAAGCCGCGGGCCCCCAAATCGAATTGTCTGCGAACTTCAGAAAATCAACGGTCGCTGCGACCGTGGAAGAGTCCGTCACGCTCTTCTTCGTCATCGAGCACACGGTGCGGGTCCACTCCGCGCCGCTGGCGATCATCGGTTCACGCAAATCGCGGATCTCCTCAAGATACTGTTCACCAAAAACCTTGCCCGCTGCCAAGCGCGCGAAAACAAGTCGGACAAGATATCCTCGCAACGATTGCGTGCCCGCGTAGCGGAACTTGACCATTAAGCCCTCTGCGCTTTTACACTCCGTACCTAGACTAGATTCAAACTGCGTTGTGACGCTTAGCGGTGAAGCCTCCGGTTGATCCTCTTGAGCAAGCGCGTTCGCCAGACACAAAAGTGATCCGAGTACCATCGTCAGGAGAGAGACTGTAATTTTGCACCGCATAGTCAGCGCCTCTTGCGTCGAGTGTCGCATTCGCGGAGTGCTGGGAGAACGGTGCGGACGCGTGATTGAACACCGGAAAGCTGGCGCGGGAAAGTCTGCGATTTGAGTGTAGGGGCCATAAACCCTGCCCACGGGCACATCTGGAATCGCATCATAGCACCCCGTGGGCAGTTGTCGAGTCTCGTTTGACGTTTCTCGAGCCCGACTTAACGCTGCCGCTCTGTAACTTGGTATTCATTCGCGCGTTACGTACGAGCAACCTCACTGCGTATAGGGTACGCTCGCATGAACATTCTGATTGTCGAAGATGAGCCCGAGATGGCTTCCGCGCTCGTGCGCGGACTGCAGGAAGAATTTGTTGACGTTCAACTTGTGCAAGACGGCAGAGGCGCGCTGCGGCTTTCCGAAGACTGCTCATTCGACTTGATTCTGCTCGACGTAATGCTCCCTGACCAGAGCGGCTTTGAGATCGTCCGGCAATTGCGGCAAAGAAACCAAGATACCCCGGTGCTTATGCTCACCGCTCGGGACGCCCTTTCGGACATCGTACGCGGCCTTGATTCCGGCGCCGACGATTATCTCACCAAGCCCTTCTCCTTCACCGAGTTGCTGGCTCGCATCCGAGCATTAGGGCGGCGCGGCACGCGCGCGGCAACGCAAATACTTGAGTTCCATGATCTTGTTCTGGATGTTTCGTCACATCGCACCTTTCGCAACGGAAAACCGATTTACCTGTCGTTTACGGAGTTCCGATTGCTCGAGGTGCTGGTGAGAAATCAAGGCCGTGTCGTCACGCGCGGCGCGCTCCTCGCGGCCGTGTGGGGAAACCGACACGATGTGGAAGAAAACACGCTCGATGCGTTCATCAAATTGTTGCGCAAGAAACTCGAGCAAGCATCGGACGTGAAGCTGATTTACACCCACCGCGGTCTTGGATATTCGATGCGCGCACCAGCTGAACTACGAATATGACGATACGAGCAAGGCTTACCGCACTTTATTTCGTCGTACTCGCGGCATCCTTCAGCGTTTTCGTCTGGGTCAGCGATGTCGGATTTCGCCGCAGCATTGAAGCTACAGTGAACGACGCTTCGCGCGTAAACCTGCAAAGTCTTCAGCGATTACTGACGATTAGCGCTCCCAAGGGCACCGCCAAGGTTCAGAAAGAACTGGCCGAGCTGGCGAATTGGTGGCCCAGCGGCGCGTTGTTCGAAGTGGCGGACGAAAATCAGAACTGGATTTTCCGGTCGAGCCAATTTCTCCACGCCGGAGTGCCGCTTCCCCCTGCACACGAGGGTCAAATCACTTTCTTTACCACGAATCTGAATCACGTGCAGTATCGCATCGCGTTGCAGCGCGTGGAAGCTGGAGGACGAAGTTTTGAAATTCATGCGGCCGTGCCCACAGAGCCCTTCGATCGCGCACTGGATAATTTTCGGACGATCGAGAAGGAAACAGTGCCGCTATTAATCGTGTTCGCTTCGCTCCTGGGCTATTGGCTGAGTGGCAGGTCGCTGGCGCCCGTGACCCGGATCATCGAGACCGCTGAACGAATCGGAGTGCAAAACCTCTCAAGACGTTTGGAAGTTCCACACGCGCGCGACGAATTGCGCCGACTCACCGAAACTCTCAACGCAATGCTGCAACGGATTGAGATCTCGTTTAAGAGGATCACCCGATTTACCGCGGATGCATCCCATGACTTACGCACGCCCGTGGCGGTGATTCGTACCGTCGCCGAGGTGACCCTGCGCAGGCCGCGGACCGAGAACCAGTACACGGAGGCCCTCTCAAAAATCTTGCAAACTTCGGTAGAAACCACCGAACTGCTGGAAAGCTTGCTGACTCTCGCTCGAGTGGACGCCGGCGCAACCGGCATGGAACTTCACCTTATTGACCTCGATTTGCATGTGAAAAGGGCTCAGGAGCGGGCGGTACTGCTCGCGGCCAACAAGCGTCTCAACGTCACTCTTGATGCGCCTGGAGCGCCGGTTTGGGTAAGGGCAGATGCAATTGCTATGGACCGTCTGCTCCTGATTCTCCTGGATAACGCCATAAAATACACGCCAGAGGGCGGATCCTGCGGGATTGAGCTGGTCGCCGGCGCTGCGCAGGCGCAAATCCTGGTGCGAGATTCCGGAATTGGCATTCCAGAAGGCGAATTGGGTTTGATCTTCGAGCGTTTGTACCGCACGGATCGAGCGAGATCGCGCGCAACAGGCGGGGCTGGTCTGGGTTTAGCGATCGCGCGATGGATCACCGAAATGCACGGAGGGACCATCGAAGCGGAGAGCCGATTAGGTGTGGGCTCCGTATTTCGTGTGAGTTTGCCTGTGCCGCAGACCGTATAGCGTACAGCAGGGTTTATCGTCCGCCTCGGCCTCCCAAACGAGTTATCTGAAAAATTTTCAGCGTCTATTGAAACTCGCATCAAATCTCGTTCACGCGGCATTCTCATTTCTCGCGCTTAATGAAGTGGCCAACCCGAAATCTTGCCGATCTCTTACGACACGCGGGGCGTGGTCTATGCAACGGGCCCGCTGAGATCGCTACCGGAGAGGACACGATGAACTTTAAGGTCAGGCCGGCCCCAATAGTTTCATTCCAAGCGAAAACCATTATGTGCCGGATGCTGGCGGTGTTCATGCTTTCTGCGGCCACCCTTCTCCCCAAAGTGGCTAACGCTCAAACGAGCCGCAAAGGATCCGTCTCCGGTTCATCGGGCGCCGCGAACGATCAAAGCAGCAAGGGCTCCATCAGCGGGCACATCACGGACGTCGGAGGCGGAGTGCTTCAGGGCGCGGCCGTGAAAATCCAGCCGGGCGGACATTCCGCTGTGTCCGATTCTCAGGGCCAATTTGTAGTTGGTAGTCTCCCGCCAGGAAGCTACACGATCACGATCTCGTATTCTGGCTTTTCGCCGTTCGTCAAGACTTTGGACTTGACCGCAGGACAGACAGTTTCTGTTGATGCCGTTCTGCAGGTCGCTTCCTCGAACCAGGCGATCAGTGTCCACGGGGATCTGGAGGGAGAAGCCGAGCAGATACAGATTCAGAAAACTTCCGACGATATCGTGAGTGTAATTTCCGCGGACGTTATCACCAGTCTTCCGAACGCCAACATCGCAGACGCTACTGGCCGTCTTCCTGGCGTAACCCTGGAGCGAGATGAAGGCGAAGGAAAGTACGTGCAAGTGCGCGGGACCGAGCCGCGACTGACGAATGTAACTGTGGATGGCATCAATGTACCCTCGCCGGAAGTCGCTGTGCGGCAGGTCAAGCTAGACGTCATTCCAGCCGACCTTGTTGACGCTATCGTCCTGGAGAAGACTCTTTCGGCAAGTCAGGACGGTGACGCTATCGGGGGCACGGTGGACTTGAGGCTGAAAAATGCGGGCGACCAACCGACGCTGATCGTCAATGGCATAGCTGGTTACACGCCAATCTTGGGTGGCCGCTACGTCGGCCAGACAGGCGCGACCGTGGGACAGCGTTTCGGCGAAAACAAACAATTCGGCGCGCTAATTGGATTTACGTACGACTATAACGGCCGTGGAATTGACGACATCGAACCTGGCATTGACCCCAATTACGCGGCGCCCACTTACGACAGTCTCGACCTTCGCGAGTACAGGTATCAGCGAAAACGTTGGGGTCTCGGTGGAGGATCGGATTATCGTCTCAGCAAGGATTCGGACATCTACATGCACTATCTGTACTCAGATTTTAAGGATTATGGAAATAAGTGGGTGTACACGCTGAACGACGACGTGTGCGCGCCCGGCACATGTGGCGGCGGCCCCATCGTTACGCCGGATTTTCCGCAGTTCACGACCTCCCAGCGTATTCCGGACTATTCGATTGCAAGTCTCTCAGGCGGAGGCAAGCATGTGTTTTCCAGCTCCTGGCTCGCCTGGGATGTCTCCGTTTCCAACGGCCGGGAAAACGGTGCAGCGGGCAACCCAGGCGTAACGTTCACTTACAATGGGTCTGGAACGTGCGCATACAGCCCTGCCGCCACAAAGGACCCGTACCGGCCGCAGTGGGTTCAGGGGACAGGGACGACACCTTGCTGGGCTCCAGGTACCCCAATCTTCGATCCTACGCAGTATTCTATGAGCGAGTTTGACACTTCAACCGGGCCGACCGATCAAGTCAGCCTGCAGGGGTCCGCGACATTCGGCAAGAATTACAAGTGGGGCTCCCACGAAGGCACTTTTCAATTCGGCGCCAAGATTCGCAATTCCCACGACTATCAGAACGCAGTTTCTCCAGTATGGGACCCTAATGGCACTTACCTGATGAGCGACTTTCTGAGCGGCTTCAAGAACCCTCATTACTACTACAACACCTACAACATTGGACCCGTTACGAGTTACAGCAAACTGAACAATTTTTTCAACGAGAATCCAGCCGATTTCACCGAAGACGTCAGCTCCACCCACCTGGGCTCCGACTCCGCCAACTACAACCTCACCGAGCGCGTCACTGCCGGCTATATCATGAATACTTTGCGGTCGGGCCGCTGGAGTCTACAAACTGGGCTGCGCCTCGAGGCAACGCAGTTAGACATCCTCGGTTACAACGTCACGAACGATATAAACGGAAACTGGACGGGAACCACGCCTGTTAAGACCAGCCAGTGGTACGTGGATCCTTTGCCCAGCGTTCAGTTGCGTTACCAGATCACGTCGGAGTCCGATATCCGCGCCGTCTATGGTCGCGGACTTTCCAGGCCAAATCCGTATGACCTGGTTCCGTATTCCACAGTGGATCAAAGCACGAATCCTTACACGATTTCGGTCGGTAATCCGAACCTCAAGGCGGAGCACGCCAACGACTTCGATGTTTTGTATGAGCACTACCTACAGCCGTACGGAGTGATTCAGGCCGGCTACTTTTACAAGCAGCTCATCGATCCGATTTATTATACGAACTCGCTCGACACCACCAGCCCGTTGTGTCCGACGGCCACCTGTCCAACAAGCACCGTCGTGAACGGATCGAACGCGCACGTGGGCGGCGTCGAGCTTGCCTATTTGCAACCGCTCAATTTCCTGCCTGACACGCTGAGAGGTTTCAGCATGGCCGCAAACTACACGTACACCTACTCCCAAGCTCACGGCATTCCGGGGCGAGTGGATTCCCCCGCGCTGCAGCGTCAAGCTCCCAACTCCTTCAACATCGGCCCGAGCTACGACCGTGGAAGAGTTTCGGTCCACCTTGGAATGACCTACAACGGAGCGATGATTTACCAGTATCAGTACATGCCCTCCAGTGACCCACAAAACCTGGGAGTCAAGGGTCCGGCCGGCGACATTTATCTTTATTCTCATTTCCAAGTGGACGCGCAGGCCAGCTTCCGGGTTAACGGCGGTCTCAGCCTGCTCGTGCAAGGCGAAAACTTGAACAACGAGGTATTCGGTTTCTACACTGGCAGCAAGATTTACGTGGACCAGCGCGAGTATTACCACCCCACTTACTCCGTCGGCTTCCGTTGGTACCCCCTCAGGCGGTGATGTGGCTCTAGTCGGCAAGGCCGTCACCTTGTTCGCGAAAGTGGAAACGCCAGGGGGAAGCACACACTATGGAGCTGGATTGGAGCGGTCCGAGGCTTTTGTTGGGCGCAGTCTGCGCGATTCTGATGTTCTCTGCCGGTGCAAAGCCAGTCGTCGCGCAACAAACGAGCGACCAGACTGCAGTTTTAGTCGGCGCCGGCGATATTGCTGATTGCGCGGATCTTTCCGGCGCCGAGGCCACCGCAAAACTTCTCGACGCAATTCCCGGCACCGTTTTCACTGCGGGCGATAACGCGTATGAGCAGGGCACGGCCGAGCAATTCGCCAAATGTTACGACCCCACGTGGGGACGCCAAAAAGGCCGCACGCGACCCTCGGTCGGCAATCATGAATTTCATTCCACCAGCGCGACGCCGTATTTCGATTACTTCGGCGCGAACGCCGGAGATCCAGCGAAAGGGTATTACAGCTACGAGTTGGGCGCGTGGCACATCATCGTTTTGAACAGCGAGTGCTCTGAAGTTGGCAGCTGCAAGTCCGGCTCGGCAGAGGAAAGATGGCTGAGGGGCGATTTACAAGCTAATCCATCCGTCTGCACCCTCGCGTACTGGCACAAGCCGCTCTTCAGTTCCGGCGCAAAACACGGCAACGATCCCGAAATGAAAGCTTTTTGGCAGGACCTATATGAGGCCCGAACCACGCTTGTGATCAACGGCCACGATCATGATTATGAGCGGTTTACGCCGCAAGATCCGGAGGGCAAATCCGACGCAGCGCGCGGCATCCGCGAGATTGTTGTCGGCACAGGGGGTAAGAGCCACCGGCCGTTCGCGACGCCGCTGCCAACCAGCGAGGTCCGCAACGCGGATACCTTTGGCGTGCTGAAGCTGACGCTCCATCCAAATACCTACGACTGGGAATTCATCCCTGAAGCCGGGAAGACGTTCCATGATTTTGGTTCGGAGCGTTGTCAACGCACCGTCGCGTCATCGAAAGGCCAATAAGCCGCTCGTCCCATTCACTGGAGCCGATATGAAAATGTCTTCTTTTTTAGTTCTGGCGGTGTGTGGCGTTTTTGTCGCAGTCGGCAGTCCTTCGGGATACCGCATGACCAACCAAGTCCGTCTGCCGGGGGCGGGTGGATGGGATTATCTGACGGTGGACGTAGACGCGCGGCGCGTTTATGTCTCCCACTCTACAGAAGTGGAAGTTCTCGATGCAGATACGCAGAAAAGCGTCGGGATGATCGCAGATACGCCAGGGGTGCATGGAATCGCGCTGGCTCCCGAACTCGGACGCGGATTCATTAGCGCTGGTAAAGCGGACGCCATAGTCGTCTTCGATTTAAAAACCTTGCAAGTCATTTCGCAGGTGAAGACCGGCAAGAAGCCCGACGCGATTGTCTTTGACCCGGCCACAAACCGGGTCTTCGCCATGAACGGGGGAAGCGATAGCACAACCGCAATCGATGCGAGGACTGGTTCGGTGGCTGGAACGCTCGATTTGGGCGGCGGCCCTGAATTTTCCGTGGCTGACGGTAAGGGAAAATTGTGGGTGAACCTCGAAGACAAAAGCGAACTCGTGCAGATAGATTCGAATTCGCTCAAGATCGTAAATCGCTGGTCGGTGGCTCCTTGTGGATCGCCCTCCAGCATGGCGTTCGACCCGCAGAACCGCCGCATCTTCATCGGCTGCCGCAGCCATTTGATGGCCGTTGCCGACGCAGACACAGGCAAGATCGTCGCGACCTACCCCATCGGAGATCACGTGGACGCGTCGGTGTTCGATCCCGAAACCAGGCTCATCTTCAATTCGCTCGGCGAAGGAAGCATCGCCGTGTTTCGTCAGGATTCACCCGATAAATACATACCGGTCGAAAATATCCAGACGGCGGAAGGCGCGAAAACCATGGCGCTCGATAGCAAGACGCATCGCCTTTTCGTCCCATCGTTGCGTGCACGCCAGTTCACGATCCTTGTTTTTGATCGAACCGAATCAGCGGAATAACGCCGAGCGGTGGAAGGAGTGGAGAAGCTTCTTATTGGACCCAAATGGACCCAATTTGCGGGTCTCGTGCAAAGTCAGAATTAGCAACAGACTGGTTCGCGGGCAGATAGACGGTGAACGTGACGGGGATCGAACTGGTGACTTCCAACTGCCACTTCCACCGCGGAGACCACCTCTCGGAACCCTTATCTAAAAGGCGCATCAATCTGCACTCCTTCCCGAGAAATCGGATAACGCGGCGCCACCGCTTCGAGCATCTGGTCATAAGCTATGGAAATCGTTTGCTTGCCGATCGGAGCGGTGAAAACAACCAAGGCTGTCTTTCGCTCCGCTGAGAGACCGGTCGCTTGCTTCATCCATTTTTCGCGGCGCCCGTTATGTTCCGCAAGCGTTTGTCGCGAATACTCCATCGGCCGATCATCAATCAGCTTGTGGCATTGCGGCTGCAGAAGCATGAGATTACGGGTTCAACTGTTTCTGAAAACCGGGAACGGCGTCCGGGATACTGACCTTCGTGCCTCCCTCTATGCAATGCTCAGGAAGTTCATCGGAGACGGACTTCGGGAATTTTGTTTCACTCGAAGAACGGGCATCCGCTATTGCAGTCGAACGTCTTGCGGTTTCCTTGCATCCGCTTCGCGAAATGCACTGACTCCAAAGAGGAAGAATGGCTCCGTGGGCTAGATTCGAACTAGCGACCCTTAGGTTGACATCTTATTGGTATCCCAATTCGTAAGCCATTGTAGAAGAACAGCTTACCGGAACTCGAGCAGGTTGTGTCAGTCGCGGATGGTGAAAGTCGAAACGACTGGCCCGAGGGCATAAAGGGAAAGTATTTTACCCATTCGTGGAAGCTCAATGGGATTTCCGCAGACCGTCGGGCCCTCCAGAGGATGTTTGGGCGGTTTCGGGCATCCACATCTATCGGTACCCAATAGCCTTAGCTCAGGAGCGACCGGCTAGGCACTCTCCCGCAAAGCTGGCACCCGCATTGCAGTCACGACCATTGGACTGAGAGTACTATCGCCGGCGTGGCCGGTTTCGCGAAGAGTTTAGTATCGGGGACTATGGATTCAATGACAAGAGAAGAAGCTTCGGGTGCTCTGGTGGCTGAGGAATGGGGCTTCGTGGGAGGGATGTGTCCCGCGATGCACACGCTGGAATCAGTGGTTGCGGAGATTGCGCCTACGAATATTCCGGTGCTCCTGGTCGGTGAAAGTGGCACCGGTAAAGCGATGTTTGCCCAGAGGATGCACCGCCTCTCGTCACGAAGCGATAAGCAGCGCGTCAATGTCATCTGTGCTGCCATGAATCCCGCCCAGCTTTCGGCCGAGCTTGGCCTAAGTGCGATCGGGAATGGAAACGGGCACGGAAGCACGGAAGTTGTGGGCACAGTCGTTTTCGACGAAATAAGCGAATTGGATTCGATCTGCCAGCGGAACCTTCTTTACGCCCTTCCCGACGGGGACGGCAATCCGCGCCAAGGGACCCTCGGCGCACGGGTGATTTCGACAACCAGCCGCAATCTCGACGAGGAAATGCGGGCGGGACGTTTTCGTGCCGAACTTTACTACCGGGTGAACGGAGTTTGCCTGCGATTGCCGCCGTTAAGGGATCGCCGCGAGGACATACCTATTCTGGTGGAATTCTTCTTGAGCAAGCATGCGGCGCAACTGAGGCGTCCACGACCTTCCTTGAGCCCGCGAACGCTGCGCGTGTTGCTGGATCATTCCTGGCCTGGAAATATCCGCGAGCTTGAAAATGTCGTGAAAAAGATTATTGCGCTCGGCGACGAGCAGTTGGCGGTTGCGGAATTGACCACAGTTCCGGCGCAGCCGCCGCTGGAAGTCCGCGAACGTCGCGGCTACTCGCTGAAAGCGGCCGCCAGAGCGGCGTCGCGCGAAGCGGAACGTGGCTTAATTCTGAAAGCTCTCGAGCATACGCGTTGGAATCGCAAGCGGGCCGCGCAGGAACTGCAAATTAGCTATAAATCGCTGCTCTATAAATTGAAGCAAATCGGCGTGCAAGATTCCGAAGCCGACTAGCAACGCAGGAGAAATGATGTTTAAAGGACGGCAATACTTTTTGGTTGTTCTTATCGCCCTGGCGGTATCGCCGGCGCGAGCGCAGGGCACTAACGATGCGAAGCAAGCGGCACAATCGGCCGTTCCAGCGATGGCGGACGAGACACCCAAGAAGCCGGCGACCGCGGATCCTAATTACGTGATTGGCGCGCAAGACGTCTTGGACATCAACGTGTGGAAAGAACCAGACGTTTCGCGGGTCGTGCCGGTGCGCCCGGATGGAAAGATTTCACTACCGCTCTTGAATGACGTGCAGGCCGCGGGTCTGACTCCGGATCAATTGGCGGCGAAGGTGACTGAGGACCTGAAGAAATATGTGACCAGTCCGCAAGTGACGGTGATCGTGACGGCGATCAACAGCCAGCGCGTCTATATCCTCGGCGAAGTGACGCGGCCCGGAGCGTTCCCGCTGCTGCCGGGGATGACGGTGCTGCAAGCCCTTTCCAGCGCGGGCGGATTTACGCAATTCGCCAAAGTAAAAAGCATTTTTGTTCGCAGGCTGGAAAACGGGAAGGAAACGAAATACCCGTTTAACTATAAGGACGTGATCGGCGGCAAGAAGCCCGAGCAAGACATTTTGCTGAAGGCTGGCGACACGATCGTGGTGCCGTAGAAACAGTGATGCGTGCGCTGAAATACATTTCGATGGCCTGGATTACCGTTGCTGTGATTTGCGTCGCGCCTGCCCGCGCGCAACAGCAGCCGACCGATTCGCAGCAAGGTCAGCAACAGGGACAGCAGCAAGAGCAGCCGATTCCGGCAATACGGTCTCCGCTGGCTTCCGCGGCGGACAATGGAGACGACGAGACGGGGAATCCCGCAACAATTGCAACCTGACACGCGATCGCTCACCGGAGTGGAGGATTTGTCGCTCGGCACGATGGCAATCGAGCATAGCTATTGGCAGCCGCGATCTCGCTGTGTCAGAAACGGTGGACTCTAATCCTGGGTATTTGACGTCCGGCAATTCCTGGGGAACATGGACGTCGCTGCTGGGGGGAGTGGACATCCACCGGGTTTCGGGAGTATCCGAGCTGCTTGTGAGTTACACCGGCGGCGGGATGTTTTCCACCGAGCAATAACAATTCGCCAACCGGGACGATTCAGGAGCTGAGCTTTCAAAGACCGATTTTCGTTTCGCCGCTGGACACTCGCCGTCTTTGACCAGACCAGTTATTTGCCGGAATCGTCTTTCGGGTTTGCCGGCACGGCGGGTGCGGGTTTGCCGGGCGTCGGACCGGGACGTGGGAGTTGGATCCGGGTTCACGCCGGGACAATCGATACTGACGGGGCGAAGCCAGAATCTTTCAAACGCTTTTGACGTCGAAGTCGATACCAAGCTTTCACCGCGAACCTCATTGACCTTTGTGGGCGGATACTCGTTGCTCCACTACTTTGACGACAATCTTTTGAATTTCGGCGATGCCACGTTTCAAGCGGGATACAACTATCAGGCCACCCGCAATGACACGGTGGCGGTCTCTTACCAGTTTGCCGCGTTCCGTTACAGCAATGTAGATCAATCGCTGAACCTGCACACGGTGCAAGCTTCCTATGCACGTCGAGTCACGGGCAAGCTGGCGTTTCAGATCTCCGCGGGTCCTCAGTTTGCACTATCGAGCATTCCCGTTACCGGTTCGACTTCCACAACGGGATCGGGAGCGACGTCGTCCTCGCAGCTGTATTGGACTCTGAACACTGCGCTGCAATATCAGCTGCGCCGCGCTGCGCTTAGCGCGACTTACAATCATGGCGTGAGCGGCGGATCGGGCGTCTTGGCGGCCGCGGAAACCGACATCGTGACCGGCGGACTTTCAACGACCAAGTGTCGCGAACTTTCAATGCCGGTCTGACGGTGGGCTATTCGCGGAACCGAGGGTTCGCACCGGTGGCCGGGTCAGCGGAGCAAAGCTATTCGTACTGGTTTGCCGGCGTGAATGTGGCGCATCCATTCGGACGAACGCTCGACGCTTTTGCGAACTACCAGCTGCAGTACCAGGACACGAATACCAGCGGTTGCGTTGGCAGCGCGTGTTCGATGAACGTCATTCGCCATCAGATCTCGTTCGGAGTGAATTTCCACAAGCAGCCGATCCCATTTTGAGAAATCGTGATTGCGCCAAGATTCGGCGAAAGAGGATGGAATGGCTCAGCGTGAATTGACTCCTGCAGATTACATCGCGATGCTACGGCGGCGGTGGGTCTTGATTGCGGTGTTGGCGCTCGTCGGACCGCCGCTGGCGTATGGCGTTTCGCGCCTTCTTCCGAACAGATACAAGTCGCAGACGCTGGTGATCATCGAGCAGCCGTCGGTTTCCAATAAAATCGTGGAATCGCTGGATACGACGGACATCAACCAGCGCCTCGCCAGTATGCAGCAACAGATTCTGAGCCGCTCGCGCCTGGAACCGGTTATCCGGCAATTCAATCTGTACCCGCAAGACGTGAACCGGATGTCGATGGACGATTTGGTGGTGCGGCTGCAGAAGGTGATCGAAGTGACGCCGATCCTGCCGATGACTGAAACACGCGCGCAGCAACTGCCCGGTTTCTACATCGCCGTAACGCTCGACAATGCGCGGCATGCGCAGGAAGTGTGCACGGCCATTACTTCCATGTTCATCGAGCAGAATCTTCGCCTGCGACAGGAACACTCCGAATCGACTACGCAATTTCTGGCGCAAGAATTAGCCACCTCCAAAGCGAGCCTGGACGAGCAGGACGCAAAATTGGCGGCATTCAAGAGCCGCCACATTGGCGAATTGCCCGATGACGAACACGACGAATCTGAACCTGCTCACCGGATTGACGTCACAGCTGGACGCCTCGACCCAGGCGCTTGGGCGCGCGCAGCAGGACAAGACGTTTAACGAATCCTTGCTTTCGCAGCAGGTGGCGGCATGGCAAGCGTCACAGACCGGACGCAATCCGGAGACTCTCGAACAACAATTGATTGCTTTGCAGGCGCAGTTGACGAAGTTAGAGGCCAGCTACACCGATGATTATCCCGACGTAATCAAGACCAAAAGCGACATCGCCGCTCTCGAGAAAAAGATCGCCGAAAGCGAAGCGCCGGGTAAAGCGAGCGCAACCACCAAGGGGCCGAAGATATCTACGGAGCCGGCGCAGATTCAACAGCTACGCGCGCAGCTGCACAACGACGATCTGATGATTACCGCGAAAACCAAAGGAACAGGAGCAAATCCGGAAACAAATCGATTTGTACCAGACGCGCGTGCAGTCGAGCCCGGCCGTCGAGCAGCAATATAAGGAACTGACTCGCGGCTACCAGACGGCGCTGGACTCTTACAACGATTTGCAGAAAAAACTGGATGATTCGCAGCAGGCCGTAAACCTCGAGCGCAAGCAGGAAGGCGAGCAATTCGTCGTGCTGGATCCGGCAAACTTGCCGGATAAGCCGTCGTTTCCGAACCGCCCGTTATTTGCTGCGGGAGGTTTGGGCGGCGGCCTGGCGCTGGGTCTGGGCATCGCGTTCTTCCTGGAGATGAAGGATTCCTCATTCAAAACCGAGCGCGACGTGGAATTTGCGTTGCATCTGCCAGTGTTGGCGATGGTGCCGGAGATCGTGCCGCAGTCCGCGAAAAAGCAGAAGTTCGTCGCGAGGCGGGATTCCGCGGATAGCGACCTGGAAGTCGGAGTGAGGGCTTAGGCAAGCCATGTATCAAAAATTCTTTGGATTACGGGAAAGCCCGTTCAACGTCAACCCCGACCCGCGCTATCTGTTTCTGACGAAACAGATTCAAGAGGCGCTGGCAGGACTTACGTACGGCATCCAGAACCGCAAAGGCTTCATTTTGCTCACTGGCGAGGTGGGCACGGGCAAAACTACTCTGCTGAACCGCTTGCTGGACTGGCTCCATGGGCAACGGGTCAAGACGGCGTTTGTATTCAATTCGCAGGTCAACGTAAGTCAGTTATTTGACTTCATGATGGCCGATTTCGAGATCCCGGTCGAATCGCGGCACAAGAGCCAGGTACTCCTGAAGTTGAATCACTGGTTGCTGGAACGATATCGAGCCGGAGAGACAGCGGTACTGATCGTTGACGAGGCGCAGAATCTTTCGCTGCAGGTGCTCGAAGAAATTCGGCTGCTTACCAATCTTGAAACGTCCACCGAAAAGCTGCTGCAGATCGTTCTGACTGGACAGCCGGAACTCGAAGAAAAGCTGAAGCTTCCGCAACTTCGCCAATTGCGCCAGCGAATTACGCTGCGCTGCCGCACCGCTCCGCTGAGTCTGGAGGAAACATTTGGTTACATTGCCGAGAGGCTGCGAATCGCCGGCGCGAACGGCGAGCCGATCTTCTCGAAGGAAGCGATTCAAACAGTCAACTTATATTCACGCGGCATTCCTCGCGTAGTGAACTTACTGTGTGAGCATGCGCTAATTAACGCCTACGTAGATCACCTGCGTCCAGTTCCAGCCCATTTAGTGGAGGAGGTGGCGCGAGAATTTCAGCTGGATGAGATTGAGCCCACCGCGGCGGTGGGAAGCTCGAACGGGTCAAAGCCGAACATCGACGCGCAGGCACTGCTGCAAAATCTCGATGAACTGCTGGGCCGTTTACGCGAGGCCAATATCGTGCCGTCGTCTTCCGTGCCCGAGAGGAAACCATGAGCCGCATTCACGAAGCGCTAAAAAAAGCCGAGCAGGAGCGAGCCACCGTGCAGACGGTTGGCGCGGCGGATATTCTGACGGCAAGCCCGATCGAGAATCCGCCGGCGGCACGCACCATTCGCGCCTGCCACGGAAGCGACACCTCGACTGGTTGCCGACAAGGTGGTGGCAACGACGGGCGGTTACCTTCGGTTCGACGACTTGCGGAAACACTGCGCGCATCCTGCGTGGCATCTCGATCCAAATGTGAACGTCTTCATCAACCCTGAGCTTGGCGCGCACGGATCCGAGCAATTTCGCACGCTGCGTTCGCGGCTTTACCAAATTCGCTCTGCTCAGCCGCTTCGCACGCTGTTGGTGACGAGTTCTCTTCCGGCCGAAGGCAAGTCCTTTGTGACTTGCAACCTCGCTCAGGCGATCGTGCGCCAGCCGGACCGCCGGGCGCTGATTATTGACGCCGATCTGCGTTGTTCCCGCCTGCACGTCCCGCTGGGAGCGCCTGCATCGCCCGGATTGACCGATTACCTCCGGGGCGAGGTTGACGAGCTGGCGATCATCCAGAACGGATTGGAAGGAAACCTGTGCTTTATTCCAGGCGGGAGTCAGGTGACCAACCCTAGCGAACTTCTCTCGAATGGCCGATTGAGGGCATTGCTCGAGCGCGTGACTCCCGTGTTCGATTGGGTCATTTTGGATTCAGCGCCGCTACTGCCAGTAAGCGATTCAAGCGTGCTAGCGGACTTGGTTGATGGAGTTTTGCTGGTGGTGCGAGCCGGCCAGACGCGCGCGGAATCGGCGCAGCGGTCATGCCAAGAGCTGAGGGGCCGGAACATCGTTGGCGTGGTGCTTAATGCCGTAGGCCCGCAGCACGCATACGGAGAGTCTTATTATTCATCAACTTACGGGTACGGTACGGGGTACGGTACTGCTTATGCTGGAGCCGTCGATCCAGATCGGAATCCGGCCTGAACTGGGTCTGGCCTACAGCTCCGATCGCGAAACGTTAGTCCGGCCTCGTTAGTACAGAAGTTCTATATAGCACCTATTTTGAATGGCTTACGGTAAGGAAAAGAATTGCAACTCTGGGATAGCAATGTTCATTAGAAGGCGAGCGGAAGCTGACGGTTCTGCGAAGTCCCAGGAAATGCCACTATTAAGGCGTTTTGGTTCATAGATTTACGAATTTGACGACATTGACGTGCAGTGGCAACCGTCGTGCAAAACCGTAGCATAAGTGAGAGGGTCCGAATGTGACTCTCATGGCGGTAGCGTATTCCGGCAGAGGCGAATCGAGTGAAAACCTCAGAACAGCCCGACACCGTAACAGTGACGCCTGCCGCGTTTCCTTGGTTTGCGTTGCAGGTTCGCACCAGGCAAGAAGCCAGCGTCGGCGACCAGCTGAACGGACAAGGTTATGAGAGGTTTCTTCCGCTGTACAAGGTGCGCAAGCGATGGTCGGACCGAATCAAGGAAATGAACGCGCCGTTGTTTCCCGGGTACCTGTTCTGCCGCTTTGATCCGCACGACCGCTTGCCGATATTGAAGACCCCGGGCGTGATTCAGATTGTCGGATTCAAAGATGGACCGACAGCGGTTGATGAATCCGAGATCCGGTCTATCCAGACACTGGTGGCAGCCGGCGTACCGCACCAGCCCTGGCCGTTTTTGTCCACCGGCGACCGCGTGAGAATTGAATCCGGGCCGCTGGTCGGGCTCGAAGGAATTTTGACGGAAGTAAAGCGGAGCCACCGTCTGGTTCTGTCGGTGACGCTGCTACAGCGTTCCGTAGCCGTTGAAATCGATTCCGCTTTGGTGACTGCCATCCGGCCGCCCCAACAGCAGGGGACAGCAAAATCCAAGACCCCAAGAGCAAGACCTACCCGTCCCCGCCTGATAGCGAAGCGGCGCAGCCAGTGCAAGGCGGGCCGTCGAAAGAAGAATTGCCAAGAGGATCTCACGTGAGCGACGCACCAAACTTAAAACCTGCAGTGGCAGTGGATGCTCAGAAACACACGGTTTCGTTTGCCAACGGATCCACTGCGCTGGCCAGTTTCCTCTCCGAAGAACACTTTCGCAGGATGTTGAGCCGGGAACGCAAACGTTCGGAACGCTCGCGGAAGCATCTCGTCCTGATGCTGATCGACGGCAAAGGCGCAAAGAGCAAGAAGACGGACGCGATGCTCGAGCAGATCGCGGTGGTGCTGGGTGCGAGCATTCGCGAGACGGATCTTGGCAGGATGGTTCGAAGCGAATTCAGTTTTCGGCGTCATCTTCACTGAGTTTGGGCAGTGCGAAGTCAGCGCGGCCGTGAAGATTATCGAATCCAAGGTTACCGCGGAATTGCAGCGCGCGTTTCGTCCGAGCCAATTGAACAGCTTCCAGATGTCGTTTTATGCGTTTCCCGATGGCTGGAACGGCAACGGCCACAAGAAAACGGTGGATGCGGAACTCTACCCGGATCTTTTTGAAGTCGAGAAGAAAAAGAAACTATCGCTTCTGCTCAAGCGCGTGATGGATGTTCTGGGCTCTACCGCCGCGCTGGTGGCTGCTTTCGCCCGGTGTTTTTGATCCTGGCGGCATTCGTCAAACTCACTTCCAAAGGTCCGGTGTTCTTCCGCCAGGAGCGCGTCGGCCAGTACGGAGTTCGTTTCCAGTTTTTGAAGTTCCGTTCGATGTACGTATCCACGGACGCCGCGATTCACAAGGAGTACGTGAAGAAATTTATCGCCGGCAAGGCGGATGGCGCGGCCGCGAACGGCGACAAGAAAGTTACCTACAAGATGACGAACGATCCGCGCGTCACCTGGATCGGCAAGATTCATGCGCCGCACGAGCCTGGATGAAATTCCGCAATTCTGGAACGTGCTGCTTGGCGAGATGTCACTGGTTGGACCGCGGCCTCCCATTCCGTACGAAATCGAAGTGTATGACATCTGGCATCGGCGCCGCTTGCTCGAATCTCGTCCGGGCATCACAGGCCTTTGGCAGGTACACGGACGCAGCAAGACGACTTTCGACGAGATGGTTCGTCTGGACCTGCAGTATTCGCGCATGTGGTCTCCAATGCTCGACGTGAAAATCCTGCTGCAAACTCCCGCGCGCGGTTTTTTCTGGCGATGGCGCCTACTGAGCCAGGAAGATCCGCTGTAGCTCCTGATACGTTTCGCAATGTTTGGTGGAGTAGCGAAACGGTCGGGAGTGTAGACTTCGGTAACAGCCGGTCCAGTCTGTTAGGCAGCATGTCCGGCGCTCTCAGTGTCTTGTTCTTCAGGATTTAACTCGCAAGGTGGAGAAAAATGGCGACTAGCCTGAGCGTTGACCCCGCATCGAAGCTCTCGGTTCCGAACGCGTCATCCCAGAACGTGATCAAGGTCGGCGTGATCGGTTACGGCTACTGGGGACCGAACATCGTGCGGAATTTTCACGGGCAGGAAGGGTCGCGCGTCGTGTCGGTTTGCGACAAGAGCTCGAAATCGCTGCAGCGCGTGCGCCAAGCATTTCCGGATATGCACACGACCAGCGATTGCCGCGAATTGCTCACTTCGCCGGACGATTGACGCGGTGGCCGTGGTTACGCCGGTGTGGACTCATTTCGAGCTGGCCAAGACTGCGCTGGAGAACGGCAAGCACGTATTCGTCGAGAAGCCCTTTACCTGCACGACCGCTCAGGGCGAAGAGCTGATCGAACTGGCGGAGCGCAAGAATCTGAAGATCATGGTGGACCACACGTTTTTGTTCACCGGCGCCGTGAAGCGCATGAAGCAAATGATCGACGACGGCACGCTCGGAGACTTGTACTACTACGATTCGACGCGCGTGAATCTGGGGTTATTTCAGCACGACGTGAACGTGCTGTGGGATCTTGCGCCGCACGATCTTTCGATCATGGATTATTTGATCAAGGAAAAGCCGGAAGCGGTGGTTGCTACGGGCGAGCGCCATTTGAACGGCGTTGCGGACATCGCGTTCATGACGCTGTACTACCCGAACAACATGATCGGACACATCAACGTGAACTGGCTTTCGCCCGTGAAGGTGCGCACGACGTTGATCGGCGGCGAAAAGAAAATGCTGGTCTGGAACGATCTGGAAGCCGACGAAAAGCTCAAGATCTATGACAAGGGCGTGCAGATGTCCAGCGGCGAAGCCGTGTATCAGACGCTGGTCAGCTATCGGACCGGAGACATGTGGGCGCCGCGCGTCGAACAGGTGGAAGCGCTGAAGGTCGAAGCCGCGTATTTCGTCGACTGCATCCTGAACAACAAAACGCCGTTCAACGACGGCGTGGCGGGCCTGCACGTCGTGCGCATGCTGGAAGCGGCGGACCTGTCGCTGCAGCAGAAGGGCAAAGTGGTGCAGCTGTGAACGAGTTCGTCTGCATCGCGCCGGACGTCAAGCTCGGAAAAGACGTCAAGCTGTCGAAGTTCATCAATCTGTACGGATGCGCGGTCGGTGACGGAACGAAAATCGGCGCGTTCGTCGAGATTCAGAAGAACGCGACGGTTGGAAGCAATTGCAAAATTTCCAGCCACACCTTCATCTGCGAGGGCGTGACGATCGAAGATGGCGTGTTCATCGGCCACAGCGTGACGTTTATCAATGATTCCTATCCGCGCGCGATCGCCGCGGACGGCCGCTCTGCAGACCGAGGCGGACTGGAAAGTGGAGAAGACGGTGGTCAAGAAAGGCGCGTCGATCGGATCAGGTTCCACGATTCTGGCCAACGTCACGATCGGCGAGAACGCAATCGTCGGAGCGGGAAGCGTCGTGACGAAAGATGTGCCGGCCAACGCGATTGTTGCGGGAAATCCCGCGAAGGTGTTGCGCTACGTCGCTGAAGAGTCGAGGATCGCATAATGTCCCTAACTGAAAAGATTCCGTTTCTGGATTTGGTTACGCCGCACCAGGAACTCGAGCCGGAGCTCACTGCCGTATTCCAAAAGTGCTTGCAGACCGCCGGCTTTGTCGGCGGCCCGATGGTCGAAGAGTTCGAAAAGGAATTCGCGGCGTTCTGCGACGCGAAGTATTGCGTCGGAGTCGCCAGCGGCACGGACGCGGTGCGTTTTGCGCTGACCGCGGCGGGCGTGCAGCCGGGCGATATCGTCGTTACGGTGCCGCACACGTTTATCGCCACGACCGAAGCGATCAGCCAGGCCGGCGCGCGGCCCGATTTCGTTGACATTGACGAGCAGACGTATTCGATGGACGTTGCGAAGTTGCGCGAATATCTCGAGCGCGAATGCTACGTGGATCGCGAGACGGGCAAGCCTTATCACCGGAAGTATCGCGCGCCTGTCACCGCAGTTGTTCCCGTACATATTTACGGGCAGTGCGCCGATATGGATCCGATTCTGGAATTGGCGCGGCGCTACAACCTGATTGTCGTCGAAGATGCCTGCCAGGCTCACGGTGCGGAATATTTCTCGGAGAAAGAGAATCGCTGGAAGAAAGCGGGCTCGATGGGTCACGCCGCGGCGTTCAGCTTTTATCCGGGAAAGAATCTGGGAGCGTGCGGAGAAGCCGGCGCGGTCACAACCAATAGCGAGAGCATGGCGCGCCAGATGCGCATGTTGCGCGATCACGGCCAGTCGAAGAAGTATTACCACGACATCGAGGGATACAACGGCCGGCTGGATTCGCTGCAGGCGGGCTTGCTCACCGTGAAGCTTCGCCACCTGGCGGAGTGGAATCGGCAGACGGCAAGAAGCGGCGGCGCGGTACGATCAGTTGCTCTGCAACTGCCGATGGCGTCGTCGCTCCGCATCGTCCGTCGTGGTCGCGGCCGGTGCATCACCTGTATGTAGTGCGAGTAGCGGACCGCGCAGGGTTGCAGAAGCACCTCGCGGACGCAAAGATCGACACCGGCATTCACTATCCAATCCCGCTGCATTTGCAAAAAGCCTACGAGACCTTCGGATTCAAGCGAGGCGACTTTCCCGTTACAGAGAAAGTCGCGTCGGAGATTCTATCCCTGCCGATGTACCCGCAACTGCAGGCTTCCGCGCAATCCCGCGTCGTCCAGAAGATTCAAGAATTTGCCTCAGTAGGCGTCCTTCGCT
>CAWHGI010000007.1:0-252379 GCA_963828865.1 uncultured Acidobacteriota bacterium
AGATCGGTCTAGGGATTCATGCGACGGAACTGGGACGTGATATCGCCCGTGAAGATGTGCGTGCCGAACGCCAGAAGATCGCTGCCGAAGTCCGCGATGCATACTTCAATCTCGTCGCGGTCCAAGCGAGTGTAGATGCCGCGCGGGAGGCTGTGAAAACACTCGAAGAAGCGCAGCGGGTCACGGTCCACTACGTGGCAGAAAAGACGGTGCTGCGTGCTGATGCATTGGACGTCGACGCCCGGTTAGCTAAATCGCGCTATGAGTTGTCCGTCTCAGAGAATGGCGTGACAACGCAACGTGAGGCGTTGAACCAACTGCTGGGCCGCGATGTCTCCACATCCTTTCGTGTTGATTTCATTCCTGAGCAAGACAGAAGCGATCTGACTCTCGATTCAGCCCGCGAGGAAGCTCTCGCGAACCGCCCCGAGACTCGCCAAGCACACCTGAAAGAGAAACAAGCGGAATACGACCGGCGCCTCGCGAAAGCCGAATACATTCCGGACCTGAGTCTTGAGGTGCGCTATCAGGGACTCTACAACGTGCAAGTTCTTCCACCGAATGTTGCCACGGCCGGCTTTTTCCTGACTTGGGAGCCGTTCGACTGGGGACGGCGCCACAACAAGGTTGTTGAAGCAACGAAGACTATCGAACAGGCGCGCAACGGGATCCAAGAGACGGAATCGCAGGTCGCGGTAGAGGTGGGTGCGAAGTACCGAAAATGGCAGGAAGCTTCTTTGCTGCTTAAGGCTTCCCGTACTGCCCACGAAGCGGCTGCGGAGCAGTTCCGCGAGACGAGCAACAAATACAAGGAGCAGGCCGCACTGTTAAAAGATCTTCTCCAGGCCCAAGCTCAAAGTTCCGAAACGAATTTCCAGTATCAGCAAGCGCTTTCCTCCTATTGGAGCGCTTTTGCCGAGCTGCGCAAGGCGATTGGAGAAGAGTGACCTATGAGAACAAGAATTATTGGGGGACTAACAGCCACCAGGGCAGAGCTCGAGAAAGCGATTGGAGAGGAGTAGACGTTATGGGGAGCAAATTCAGAAAAAGGCTCGGACCAGCAATAACGGCTGTGCTTTTCGTCATGACGGCAGCTACCAATGGCTGTCATCAACCCACGCAAGTAGCCGCCAAGTCGCCCACGCCTGTTCATCTGGTGGATGTGACTTTGTATTCGTCGCCAGATGATTTGCGCTACTCGGCTTCCGTTCTGCCATTCGCACAAGCGAGCTTGTCATTCAAGTCCGCAGGATATGTGACGGAGATTAAGCAGGTCATGGGCGCGGACGGACGGCGTCGAGACATAGGTTCGGGAGACTATGTAAGCCGAGGCACTGTTCTCGCGCAGATCCGGCATCAGGATTTGAAGAATCAACTTGACCAAGCGACCGCAACTCTGAGTCTAGCCCAAGCGCAGCAGGTCGAGGCGACGAAGGATTACGAGCGCGCGAAGACGCTTTACGCCTCAGAGAGCTTGACCAAGCCCGATTTCGATCGAGCGCAGGCCAAATTCGATTCGACACTCGCGGAGGTGGATCAGGCCAAGGCTAATGTGCACCAAGCGCAGTTGGCTCTCGAGGATGCCGATTTAACGGCGCCGTTTTCCGGGTACATCCTAGCTCGGAACATTGAATTGGGAAACCTCGCAGCACCCGGGACTCCGGCCTTTACTATCGCCGACACGAGTGCAGTCAAAATCGGTTTTGGTGTTCCCGACTATGCCGTAAGGCTTCTGCGCTTGGGGCAACAATTCAGCATTCATCTCCAGGACGATCCGAAAGAATACAGCGGGCGGGTCACCAGTATTGCCGCGAGCGCCGATGAGAAAAATCGTGTCTTCGCCACCGAGGTGACGGTACCCAACCCCAAAGCGCTATTGAAGCCCGGGATGATTGCTTCACTCAGATTGACAGGCGTTCACAAAGTCCCGGCCCCCTCCGTGCCTCTTAGCGCCGTTGTCGCTGACCCCGCTTCACCTGGACGCTACGCGGTTTTCGTCGCCGAAGAACAGGGCGGCAAATGGGTAGCGCATTTGCGCGAGGTCACGCTCGGTGAAACCCACGAGAGTGATGTGGCAGTTGAAGGTGTAAATCCAGCCGAGAAAGTTGTCGTCGTTGGAGCCGCTGGTCTGGAGGACGGCGATTTCATCCAGGTTATCCCATAGAGGTACAGAACAAATGGCACTCGAACACGAACAAGAGATCAGTAATCGCCGCAATATCCCGAGGTTTTTCGTCGAGCACCCGCATATATCCTGGATCCTTCTGGCCGGAGTGCTCATTTGGGGCTGGTTCGGATATACATCCATGCCGCAGCGAAAGGACCCGGACATTCCCGTGCGCCTCGGTGTGGCGGCTTGTCCATGGCCCGGAGCCACAGCGCAACAGGTCGAACAGTTTATTACCCGAGGAATTGAGGACGTGGCGGCTGAGAATAAGACCATTCATCCGGGAACCGATGCGGACTACGGTATTAAGTCCATATCTCTTCCAGGCTATTCGTTTGTGACCATTCAATTGGATGAGGGCATCACCGATACCAAGCGGCAATTCAGCGATATCAACCTCAAGCTGGATGCTCTAAATTCTCAGTTGCCTCAGGGCGCCGGCCCCATCACTTTCCAGAGCGATTTTGGAGACACCGCCGCGCTCATGCTGACGGTCGCGAGCCCGAAGGTGGACGATATCGAAATCACAGCCCGCTCCAACTCCGTCGAATCAGCAATTCGCAAAGCTCGTGATGCGAAACAGCAGAATCGAGTGGGTCAGCAGATCACAGTGGTAGATTCCTTTCCGCAATCGATTTCGGCGCGGGAGGTTCTTGACACCATATACTTGTTTCAAGAGCAAGCGCATGGTGCCGGAATCCTTCGAGATTCGGAAATAATACAGGGAAGCGGATTCATCGGCGTGGATGGCCTTTCCGACGCGGATGACAGCACCATTCAAACGTTCATCCGGCGATTTATCTCCGAGCGGCTTAAACGATCCGAGTTGCATCCCGACGCGTGGGCCCCCGCAATCATCCGCGACCCGAGGGAAACACGAACGAAGCTGGCCAATGTTGCGGGCGACAAATACAGCTATGCCGAACTCGACAATTTTTCTGACTTGATTGGGCGAACGGTCCAGGGTGCTCCCGAAGTTTCCAAGGTGGAGCGGCGGGGCGTTTTGTCGCAGACCGTCTATCTGGACTATTCGCAGGATCGTCTCGCTGCCTACGGACTGCGTCCTGCTGATCTCTCCAAGGTCATTTCGGCTCGGAACATCATCGCGCCGGGAGGAACTGTTGAAACCGGCGAACGCAGGGTCACGCTCATTCCCTCCGGACAATTCGATACCGCTAGAAGCATAGGTGATGTGGCCGTATCGACTACATCGGAGGGTACGCCCGTATATTTACGGGATCTCGTCCAAATCAGCCGAGGCTATCAGGCTCCTGCCCAGTATCTCAATTACTACACTTGGCGGGACACAAGTGGGCACTGGCAGCGCAGCCGCGCGATCACCTTGGCGATCTACATGCGCGATAGAAAGCAAATCGCGCGCTTCGGAGAGTCCGTGAATTTGAAGCTTTCGGAACTTCGCCAAATCCTTCCCGCCGACCTGATTCTGGCGCACACCTCCGATCAACCGCTACAAGTCTACGAGAATATTCACCTGTTCATGCGGGCGCTTCTCGAAGCCATCATACTCGTGGTCATCGTTTCGCTGATCGGATTTTGGGAGTGGCGCCTGGCGCTGATTATGGCGCTGGCAATACCCATCACACTGGCGATGACTTTCGGTATCGTGTATATGTTGGGAATCGATCTTCAACAAGTCTCCATCGCATCGCTGATCATCGCGCTGGGCCTTCTCGTGGACGTGCCGGTGGTCTCCGGGGACGGCATAAAACGCCACTTGGCGGAAGGGTTTCCGCGCAGCGTTGCCTGCTGGCTCGGCCCTACAAAGCTGGCAACCGCGATTTTCTACGCGACCATCACGAATGTTATCGCCTACCTGCCATTTTTGATGCTGACCGGCAATACCGGCGAGTTCTTGAAGAGCCTCCCTGTCGTGATGACAACCTGTCTGCTGTGCGCGTACTTTGTTGCGATGACGTTTGTTCCGTTCCTGGGCTACTACATTTTGCGCCCTCCGGCAAAGCGAGAACCGACGATCGAGGAGAGACGGCAGCGAGGATTTTACGGCTTCTATAATCGACTTGTGGGCAAAGCCATAAAACACCGTTGGGCTGTCCTCGCCGGGTCCTTGCTTTTCCTGATTCCGGGCGCGATGTTAGGTTCTCGCCTTAAGACCCAATTCTTTCCCGAAGATGTCCAGTATTGGTTTTATTTGGATATTTGGCTGCCGAACGATACCCCGTTGAGCGTCACCAACGATGCTGCAATGCAGGCCGAAAAAGTCGTCCGGCAGGTGATTGAAAACTCGCCTGACGTCACCGGCCCAGAACATCGTGGGCATCTGCTGAAGTCGCTAACGACCTTCGACGGCGGTGGCGGCCCTCGCTTCTGGTTCTCCGTCTCGCCGGAAATGCCGCAGACCAACTACGCGCAAATGATCGTTGAGATCACGGATAAAGAGGCTTCGCCAAAGTTAGCTCGTCCGATCCAGGACGCACTGGAGAAGGAAGTTCCAGGCGCGTGGGTTACGGTTCGCCAGCTTCAAACCAATCCTGTGGACAACCCTGTCGAGTTGTTGATCTCTGGGCAGGCGGACGTTGACGCGAGAAATGAAGCCAGCGATATTCGCACCCTTCGGCAGATTGCCGGGCAAGCTCAGGACATCGTCAGGCAAGCTCGCGGCATTGCCGTTCTTCGCGATGATTGGTTCCCTAACAATGTTCAGCAGAGGATTCAGATCGATCCAGACCGCGCCAACGTGGCAGCCATTACCAACGCCGATGTGGCAGAGGCGTCAACTGCGGCCATGAGCGGCGCAACAGTGGGCGTCTTCAAGGAAGGCGACAAGAACATCCCCATTGTGGCGCGCCTTCGCATGGAGGAACGTGCTCAGCTTGCCGACATCAAGAACCTGTATGTTTACTCTTCGCAGACGAACAACCGCGTGCCCCTCCTGTCGATCGCGACGGTCGGAAATTCTTTGGAAACGGGTCGCGTCAGGCGCCGCGAGCATTTTCGCACCATTTCCATACTATGTTATCCGCAGCCTGGAGTTCTCGCCTCCGAGGTGCTTAACCAGATCCTTCCAAAAATACAGGAATTTCAGAAAAATCTCCCGCCGGGTTATCAGCTCCGGATTGGTGGCGAACGGGCCAAACAAATCGAAGGGTTCGACAACCTCAAAATCGTTCTGTTGATCTCTTTACTCGGGATTTACCTCGCGCTATTGATTCAATTCAATAACGCCGTAAAACCTCTTCTGGTATTCGCCGCTGCTCCCTACGGAGTGATTGGCTCTCTGATCGCCCTCTCGATTCTGCATACGCCGTTTGGATTTATGGCCTTTCTGGGCATCGCCAGCTTAATCGGAGTGATCGTAAGCCACGTCATCGTACTCTTCGATTTCATCGAGGAAATGCATGCGAAAGGGGAGCCTCTGGAGCAGGCCCTTCCGGACGCAGGCATCCAGCGTATCCGGCCCGTAATGATCACTGTACTAGCGACCATCTTGGCCCTCTTCCCACTGGCGCTTGAAGGAGGGCCCCTATGGCAGCCTCTTTGTTATGCACAGATAGGCGGGCTTGCCGTGGCAACCTTTATCACGTTGCTTCTGGTGCCGGTCCTTTACAGCATCTTCGTACTTGATCTGAAAATCATCCGCTGGGAAACGAAACAACCTCCGGCAGAGACTGAAGCTCGCCCGGCCCCTGAAATGGCGCCACGCACCAGCTGATGACAAAGGTCAGTTGGTAGGCCACGGCTTTGCTCGCTTGACTGGGGAATAGAGGCGATGTGAAAGACGCTCGAATGAAACAGTGAGCACGTTTAGTTCGTTGAAGGCTTTTTCGATGATTCTTTTTTATCAAGTTGCCGCGGCTGTTCTTCTGCTGAGTCTTACACTCTGCTTGCGGTGCGCCGGCGTAACTACGCTCATCGAGTGGCTAAAGTGTATTCTGACCGGGTACATTCACAAGAGTGTGCCAATTTACTCGGCCACGCCAGTAGTGAAATCGACGGTCGCAATTATAATTCTGCACGGGCTCGTGATTCTCCTGTGGGCCAGTTTCTACCGGACACGGTGCTTCCCGTCATGGGAGTTCGCCTTTCACTTCTCCGCGAGCAGCTATGCCACTATGGGATATGGTGATCTGATTCTCTCGTACAACTGGCGACTCTTAGGGCCTCCGGAGGAGATCACCGGTGTGTTGATGCATGGAATATCGGTCAGTGTTCTGTTTGCTCTCGTCACCCGGTTGCTCGATCGCGACATGGAATCTTCGCTGACGAATTCGACTGAACAAAACCATGCCTAACGTCAATATCAAGACTCCGGATTGGCTTCGCCAGATGGAGAGCATCCTCGAAGAGCTCAATGAGGGAGTGGCGATTCTTGATGACCAAGTTCGCCTCATTTTTGCCAACGAAGCCTTGACACGATTATGGCAGTACGACCTCGACGAATTGCGGGGCTGCGCACCCGACGCAATTTTCCCTCCCGAGGATATTCCCTATATTATCCGCGAGCACAAATTGGGGCACCGCTACGGCCGGCACCGCAGCGAGTTCCACCTTCCACGTAAGGACGGCAAGAGAATCCCGGTAATCTTCAGCGGGCGGGTGATTCAAGGACCAGACGGTCAGGACTACGTTGTGGTGACCGTGACTGACATCAGCGAACAGAAGCGAGTCGAGGAAGAGCTCCGCAAGCGTCAAAGGGAAATTGACGCCGACCTCTCAACCGCGGCACGAATCCAGCAGTCACTCGCGCCACATAATTTGGCATGGAAGGACCTCGCCGTCGAGGCCTACTACAGCCCTGCGCATACGATTGGCGGCGACTTCGGTATAGTCCTCCCCCAAGGCGACGAATTTCTAAACCTCATCCTGTGCGACGTCTCGGGCCATGGTGTAGCTTCATCCTTGATGGCCAATCGCATCTACTCTGAAACACTTCATGCGCTGGAACGTAAGACTGAGCCCGGGCGTTTGTTGAAGTGCCTTCACGACTTCGTACATGATCGCATCCCGCAGGAGGGTTTTTATTTCACCATGGCCGCAGCCCGTTTTAGTCAGTGCGGACGCCGCATGACTTTTGCGGCCGCAGCCCAACCGCCAGCAATACTCGTCTCGAAGAGCAGATTGCGTCTGCTCGATTCGCAGAACGGTATCCTCGGGTATCTCTCCGAGTTTGCGCCGTCGGAGTCGGTGGCGGAAATCGAGCTCGCGCCCGGCGACCGTCTGGTTCTCTACACCGATGGGCTTGTCGAAGTGTTTAACAGGTCCAAAGACATGCTCGGCGTTGAGGGCCTTCAAAAGTTGGTCCGCCAGTCGGCCACACGAGCACTTCCCGAAATGAAACAGGCCATCCTCGAGGGCGCGGCCGCGTGGAGCCATGGCGCTCTGGCCGACGACGTGTCCCTCGTCATCGTCGAAGTTCGCTAGTTCCTTGGTTTGGCTAAAGCGATAGCGCAGTCGAAAAACGGAAACTAGGGCGATTCATCAAGGTGAAGCATGGCAAGTCAAGGTGTCGTCGTGGCAGTTTATACAAACGATCTAGACGCGCTGGCGGCGATCAACGCGCTTCAGAAATCCGGCTTCAGCACGAAGAAGCTTTCGATTGTGGGCAAGGACGACTATGCCGCAGAACAAGTCGTCGGCTATTACACAGCAGGCGACCGCATGAAATATTGGGGGAAAATGAGTGCATTCTGGGGTCGCCTATGGGGGTCTCTAGATGGCGCCGCTTTTTTTCTGGATACCTGAAGTTGGTCCCATCTTGTTTGCCGGCCCTGTAGTCACATTGATCGCAGGCACACTCGAGGGTAAGTGTTTTGAGGCTCGGCCGAGTGTCCTCGCACCCGCACTCCAGAGCATTGGCATTTCTAACGACAGCATCCAGCGATACGAGGAGGCCATAGAAACCGGCAAGCTCATGCTCGCCGTCCAAGGTTCCGCCAATGAAGTTGAGAAGGCCATGGATTCTGGAGGCAACCCGCCCGTCGGACTTGGAGCAGGATGGAATCTCGCCGATGAGCTGGCTGAGGTTTCTATGGGAATGCCTTGAACAGTCCTGGACTATCCCGCTACCCAATCGGTATCCGTGCAGGAGGCTTCGCCTGGGATGCCTCAAAGAAAAAAGACGCTTTCCCGTTAATGCAGACCACTTTCAGGTTTTTGTACAATTTTGTACGGAGTAGTACCACTTTTGACGTTTTCGACGTTTTCACCGTCATGTAAAATCAGAAACTTATGTGCTATCAACATGGGCTCGGGGTTCGAATCCCACCTCCTCCGCCAACGCTCCCAGGAACAGGCCCGCGAACGTGTTTCCGCGCGGGACCAATGGTGGCACGTTCTGCACCACCGGGCGGGGTTCGGCTTTGTCGATCAGGGCACGCCACAGATTTTCGGGAAACGCGCTGAAGATGGAATCCACGCTGGCAGGCGAGCTATGCCACGAGCCTCTGGCGACCTCATTTTCGAACTGCACCGGATCCCATTGAGCGCGCCCTAGAAAAATACGCAGAGTGGCGGCCTGCTGAGAGTTTCCCGCTAACGCAGCAATCGTATCGGAATCAAAAGAGACGTAAACATCCCCGAACACCAGGGTCGCGTCCTTCGGAGGCGTCTTCGAGCGGAAGATGGCGCTGCGCGCGACCACGTCTGCGTCGACGGGGCCACCGAAATAGGCCATGGCGTCAATTTTCTGAAGCGCGGGAGAATCGGGGAACACGTCGCGCACTTTGATCTTCGAGGGCTTGTTGATAATGAGGCCGACCATGAGCGGCCCTTCCTTAATCGGCAGCATCAGCACAACGGAATCGTGGAATAGAGGATCGGGCAGGTCGCGGCTGGCAACAAGAAGTTGTCCCTGATTTTTGGTGTTCGGCGACGTCTGGCGCGCGGGTGTGCCGGTGAAGACGGGTGACAGGCTGACGATCAGAATCGCAGATGCGAACAGTGCACGCATGTCTGTGCGCGCGACCGAAATTATGGCAGCGCTTTCAGCATGATATACCCCATCCCGCGGGCGGTGAAGCAACCTCGACGTCGGCTCCGTAGCCGAAGGCGGGTTCGCGCCAAGGATCGATTCTCCCGGGCTCGACTGGCCGTCGTCCCCGAGAACCTTCGCTGGCCGAGCGTAGTGGTGCTACGCCCCTACGAAACCGTTGCTCGACGCAAGCGGTTGCGGCAATAGCAGCGCGACGCCAAGCAGGCGTGCCGTGCAAAGTTCGCCGGGCGTGTCTGGCCAACCTGGGCAGCGAAAGCCCGAGGATGCTCTGAACTTACGCTTCGGGAAGTTGCTGAACCTTGCAATCGCTAAGAACACTCCGTATCCGCTCGTCGTGTTCCTGGACTAAGACCACGATCACCGTGATGTGGATGATGCTTAGCGTTTCCCGTACGGAACTCCCCCCTTAACAGATGCTATGGGCTCGGCAGTCTCATTACGCAGCGAAAGAGAGGCTGGGGTTGAGCGCAACCGCAATTAGGATTCTGCGGATGATGTATTGCCCTGAAGTTCCCTCCAGGGATCTGCATGTACAGCCGTCCAATGTGCGGTCAGGGCGTCGTGCGTAAACAGAGACAGGCCACTTGGACGAAAAACGCGCTTTCCGTAGAAGTGGTTGGGTCACACGTAGGAACCAAATTCGGCGGGAAAGCTTTTTGCGACGGCGTCCCGATGCAGACTTGGGTGGTTCGTAGACTGTACCCTGCGGACTAGCTCAGCGGGCTAGTTTCAACTCAGTCAAATCAGCGGTTTGCGAACCTTGAGGAGCTACCCCTTGCGAACCACTAGGGGTTTTGTCCGGTAAGGCGACGCGGTACCGCTGGGCTGGCAAAGACGGAACGCCTCGGCTAGCAGCCGCTAGTGAGCTGCGGCACAAGCTTGTGTAATGAACGTCACATACCGTTCTCTGCCGTGGAGGTAACCTGCGAACGTGACTGTGGCGCGGAGAGTGTGCCAGATCTTACGGAGGCTGTATGGCGTATATCATCGATCAGGAAAAATGCGAGAAAGACGACCACTGCCTTGAGGCATGCCCGGTTGAGGCTATCGAAAAGAAAGACGATGGATCTCTCGTCGTCAAAGTCGATGACTGCACCGATTGCACGGCATGCGAGACAGTGTGCGACGTCGCAGCTATTCATTCCGCGAAATAATCTGCAGAAGAAGCAACCGGCAAGAAACCACATGCCTTGTTGACGTGCTAGCCCGCCGAGGCCAAAGGTTGGAGTGCCTCGGCACACGAAAACCGATGAAGATTGTTCTTGTGATCGATGGCTCGAAATATTGTGGATGTCCTAGACGCTGCGCCCTGGCGCTGCCGAAACCGCGTCATACTGATCGGGCGTTTCGTAGACCTTGTAGCGATTGGCCTCGTCCGTTTTGGCTTTTGTCCACCGGCGACCCGAGACCTCGGGCTGTAACGCTCGGAGGCATCCCCAGTTCAATACTCTTGCGCTACACACTCTTGAATCGGCCTCATCCAGCTCCAAGTTGTTGCGAGAATTGAACGCCGGATCATGTACGTGGATTAGAAGCTTTTCCGCCAAGTTGATTTCAGTGCGCCACTCGTCTGATGATGGGGTCGAAAGGCCCTTCAGACGACCCACGTAGACTTCGACGTGTTCGCGGTCCTCTTGAAAACCGCCGCCGAACTCATGTTCTTCGATCCTCTGCCCAAACGTTTCCCCCATTGTCTGGCCGATATAAAGAAGCACGTTCGCACCATAGACCGGATGATGCCCATATATCTGGTAGAGGCCACGATCCTTGCGAGGATCCTTGAGGGAGTCAAGCTGCTTGAGTGATTAGGGCCCTTGCCACTGTATGTGGATGATCCCTTCTTCCATGCGTCCTCCCTGATTCGGCCTGGTTGGCCAGCTAAGATATACCTGACCGACTGAGCACGCAACGAGGTCAGTCCACAATACGCGATGAGGCGTTACCGACTTGTTTCCAGATAGGTGTCGAGAACAGGGATTACCACTAGCTATTTCTAGGTAGGAACGTGTGGTCTCTGGAGCGTAATTACGATACCGGAGTTCTTCCAGCATCATTTTGCTTAGATGGGTCACAGGGACACCTCCTGTGACCCACATTTACATCAAGCCATCGAGCAGCCAATGCTCCCCTGCCTCACGCGTAGCGTCCGCCGCCGGGCGGCTACGTCCAAACGCATTCACCGGACACTTAAAGTTCTAGCACGCGACTTGTCCGGTAACGCGACTTACCAGGAGTTGAGTTTTCTTTACTTATTTATTTGCGAGTGGAACTTGCAGGAACCGGGCCCGTCCTGGAACTGACACAGTTTTGGATTCCTCCACGTCGTCTTGGCTTGGAACCCACGTTGTAGCGGTTTTGCGACTCGGCCAACGGCGAACGTAATTTTCCGGCAAAGCCTTGCGTAGTATGAACGGCGGCGGATGCAGCCAGTTTGTACGGCCAACGCGCTCAAGAAAGGAGACGACTATGGACAGTAACGCCATCGGTTTGCGAGCGGTATTTATTGGACCCAAGGGGTTGCGCGCAGGATGGCGACTGCTGATTTTCCTGCTGATGCTGGTCGCGATGGGCGCGGTAGCGCGTGCGATTATCATCCGGCTTCTGATCCCGGCGGGATTTGCGCCCGAGACATTTACGCCATCGAGTGTCGCCGTGCCGGATGCTTTTTTCGTATGCATCATTGCTGTGGCTGCATGGGTCATGAGCAAGATCGAAGGACGCAAGATCGGTCAGTATGGTCTGCCCTTGCAACAAGGGCTGATGAAGCACCTGTGGTTGGGTCTATGGATCGGCTTTCTCGCCAGCAGCGCAACCGTGCTAATCATTTACCTGCTGCATGGGCTTCAGATCGCGAGCCCTACGATTCATGGCACGACGATTCTGATGTGGGCGGCTGCCTGGGGTGGCGCATTCCTGTTATCAGCCATAGCGGAGGAGTTTCTGTATCGCGGGTATGCGCAGTTCACGCTGACGACCGGCATAGGTTTTTGGCCCGCAGCAGCGGTGCTCTCAGCTCTCTTCGGGTTCGGTCACCTGAGCAATAAAGGAGAAACCACATTCGGATCGCTGTCGGTCGTGTCGTTTGGACTGTTGTTATGTTTGTTTCTGCGGCGAACCGGAACCCTATGGTGCGCCGTGGGCTTTCACCTCGGCTATGACTGGTGCCAGACGTTCTTTTATGGGGTGCCCAACAGCGGATTTACCCCATCGCACAACCTCTTGTATGTGACTTTGAACGGGCCACAGTGGCTGACCGGAGGAACGGTGGGTCCCGAAGCGAGCGTGATCTGTCCGCTCGTCTTGGCCGTTGTGGCGATATTGTTCAGCCTGAGACATCGGGAAGCGCGATATCAGGCATGAGACTTTGCCGTATGTTCAAATGCAGGATTTCGGTGTAGATCCTGATTCACGCATTTACCGTACATTTGGAATTTCAAGTGATTGCATAACAACGTCGGCTCCTTAGACCCGATTACACTGTGGTTTGTCGAAGACCATGGGCTCGGGAGAAAGGAGCCGAACATGATCATTATAGGCGTGGATTATCACCCGAGCGACCAGTACATCGCGTTTGTCCATACCGAGACAGGAGAAGGCGACGAACGGCGATTGAACCACAGTGATGGAGAAGCCGAGAAGTTTTATCGGGAACTGGCAGCAGGAGGAGCGAGCGTGCGCGTGGGGATGGAGACCACAGGCTATTCCCGCTGGTTCGAGCGGTTACTGGCAGAACTGGGCATCGAGTTGTGGATCGGCGATGCGGCGAAGATCAAAACCAAACGAGTCCGCAAGCAAAAGACCGACCGCAACGATGCTCAGCTTCTGTTGAAGCTGCTGCTAGACAATAACTTTCCCAAGATCTGGGTACCTAGTCCGGAGAATCGGGATCTGCGGCAACTGCTCTGGCATCGGCATCGGCTAGTGCAGATGCGCACGCGGATCATGAATCAACTGCAGGCTCTGGCGATGAACGAAGGCCAGCGACGGAAGAAGAAGCTGTGGAGCGAGGCAGGACGAGCCCAGTTAGAAAAGCTTGCGCTCGCTCCCTGGGCCTCCCGGCGCCGGCAGGATCTGCTGGAGCTGCTGGACCGGATGAATCCCCGGATTCAAGAGTTAACCGGAGCCGCCGAGCAAGAAGCGAAGAAACGGCCCGAGGCGCTGCGGCTCATGACGCATCCTGGTGTGGGCCCGCTGACGGCGCTGGCCTTCGTGCTGATCATCGGGACGGTGGAGCGGTTTCAGTGCGGCAAGCAGATCGGTAGCTATGTCGGACTGATTCCGTGCGAGGACTCCAGTGCAGGCCATCAACGACTAGGCCACATTACCAAGCAAGGCAGCTCTCTGCTGCGTTTCTTACTGGGAGAAGCAGCGCAAGCGGCAGCGCGTTGCGATGCGGACTGGAGACGACGGTACATGCATCTGGCGCTGCGCCGGCAACGGAACATTGCCAAGATGGCCATGGCCCGAAGACTGGGAGTGCGGTTGTACTGGATGTGGCGGAAGGGCTGGGAATATTCAGACTGGGTCAAATTCGGTTCGCACGCGGGACAGCTCGGAATCGGAAATGGCGTGCAGTAGAACGCCGTCCAAGTGAATGGGCATCCCGCTCCCTCGCGAGAGGGAGTTTGAACGAGTAATTATGGTCTGAAGCTGGGATCGAAGAGATGTGTAGGTCGAACTGAAACCGACCGAGAGATTACAGGCGAGCCGTGGTCGTCGACAGGGCCAAAGAACACGACGAACAAAGACGCTCTTTGAAGTGAACGGAGAAGTGCGCTTTAAAAAGAAATTGACACAGCCGACGTTGTTAGAGATTTCCGATTACGCGACTAACCGTCCAAGTGAAAGTCGGTTATCGAAAGCAGAATCGCACCAAGCTCGTCACGGCCGGTTACAGTGGGAGGTTTGAGTTCTCCCGACGCGCCTGAGATGCGCCGCTCGCACGTTGTCCATTCCTCAATGGTGCACTGTTGTTTGCGGCAGTCAAATTCGCAGAGCGCGATGTCGCCAGGAACCTCTTGGATCACCCGTTTGGTGAGCCAGCGCCGCAATCTCCGAAAAAGACTGGCAGGTTTGCTTCCGTGCACTAACATATGCCCAGCCTCCTCAATGTTTTTGCGGGTCGTCGCGCTCGGACAACGTGGGAATGAGCTTAAGCTACCAATTCCGCATTCAGTTCGCGGCCGACCAAAAACTCGTAGCATATCTGACCACCTGCGAAAGCGATTCCCGAACCTCATATCCTCCAGGCCAATAGTCGTTGAGGGATTCCACGAGTTGCACAGCCTCTTCAAGTTCATCGCGGGACGCCACCCGTAGGAACTCGCCATTCTCAAGCTGCTTAAACGCTGTATACATCGAAGCAGCTCCCCCTTGGTCTTGGTTGGACCCGTTCGGCTCGAAAAAAGTAGCGCTCCTCTCGGTAAGTAGCTGTGATGGAGATCACGGATCAAAGTGACGTAGGAACAGCGGATTGGATTGCCGCTCAACGGGCACGCCTTCGGGCCCATGGCCCTGTCAAGACGTCAGCCGAAGACTTCGTGTCACTCGGCGCCCGACTAAGGCGCTTACCATCCATTTGGATTTCAGGTTTCCGATCACGCGTGCGGGTTCAACCGGTCGTTGCAACGCCATCCAGTGCATTGATTCGACAAGGGCTCCGGCGTGAGGGCCATCTGTTTGGATGTACCTGGTCGGAAGCTAGCCAGGGCAGCGTTCCGGCTGATCTAACACTAGCGAGCGATTCTAGCCTTTGTTTTCAATGCAGGCTGGATTCCAGCGTAGTGTTGCGTCGACCCATTGAGATCACCCGACTTATCAGGAGTTGCAGGACTTAGTGTGGAATCGATTTACGGAGTTTGTCAGCTTGTTGTTTGAAAGATTGCAATAAGAATTGCATGGTATGGGTGAATTCTTGGGGCGTTTGACCAGTTTGCTGGGTCGCAGTCAGCGCGGTGCGAACGATATAGACCGGGCCAGAGTCGGGCTTGTCACTGAACGCCTGCTGATACTGGTTGCGGTTCCAATTCTGGTCCAGTCCCCGCTGTAATATCGCGGCAGCATCTTCATTCTCGGAGGCGCGCAGAGCGCGGTTGTTGAAGATATTGCTTGCCCATTTGGGCGGGCCAAAAGATTCGCCGTCAGCCCAGATACCTGCGATTACTTCCACTTTGTTAGGTAGAGCGTTTCCAATCATGGGATTGAGAGGACGTAAGACCGTCTGACCCGGTTCGATGGGAATGTTACCTTGCACCAGCGCATCCCAGACCATCGTTGTCTTCCTTGCGCCTTGCGACGGATAGGATTGTTCGAAGACGCAGGCGGTTACGGTCTTGGCAGTGAGATTCGTGACGGCGAAACTTGGCCCTTGTCCTTTTTCACCGGTGGCACGAATCTCGATTTTGAATTTAGGTCGTTCTGGGGTGGTCGATGTTCCCTGGGCTGCTGTTGAGAAAAGCATTCCCCCGCCGAGGACACAAAAAGCCGTGGCAAGCATCTTCATCGAAATCTCCAATAGCCGGGCCGATGTGTGCATGCTTCCAGAGTCATTTCTAGCATCAAACTGCCGCTACTGGTAACAGAGCTTGGGCAGCCCCATTCATTAATGCAGTGAACTGACATGTGGAATCAGTGCGCGGGACTTGTCCGGTAACGCGTGCCAGCTCAACCGGTCGATGCAACACCATCCAGTGCATTGATTCGACAACGCTTCCGCGGGAGAACCATCTGTTTGGCTGTAGTGGGTCAAAACCTAGCAAGGGCAGCGTTCCAGCTGGTCTGGCTCTAGCGAGGGATTTTGGCTTTTGTTTTCAATGCAAGGTGGGTTCCAGCTTAGTGTTGCGTCAGCCCATTGTGAATGCACCCACAATCCGGCCATGAAAAAGTCGCATTTCTAGCCCTGGAGTTGAGATCCACGAGGAAGCGATTCATCTCGACGCCTTGGACCGCTATCGAAAAACGAAAGTTCATTTCGTCGATTGCACAATAGCCGCAACCGCTTCGGTCGAGAACACCCCAGTGGTCAGCTTTGATCGAGACTTTCGGAAATTCACGGACGTGCGCGTCGAAACCCAATAATTTCCTCTTTTGGTGACGCACCTAATTCCGTAAATTTCAGCATGCCGAATTCTCGATCCGCCGCGAGAAATCCACTGAAGGGTATCCACGAGAACGGATTGGCAACGCTGCTCCACGGAGCGAGGCCACGCAGAATCAGCAGCAACACGATCAAGCTGGCAACGAGAGCAGTGCACCACTGATATCCGCTCAGGAGGTACGAGCAGATATACGCTAGCGCTGCGCCAACCAATTCGGCCGAGATGACGTTCCTGCCCGCGAGTTTCAGCTCCGGGTATATATGGAAGGCGGCTCGAATCGTTTGCGAGAACGATGAATTCGCGGCCGTCGGATAGCTCTGGGCGGTGCGGACCTTCGAAACGATGGCGATCAGCACACGGCAAATGGGTTCAGGGTAGGATTGAGACCATGACGAAATCAAGGAAGAAGACCAAACGTCCCGTTGATGTAAACCCGTCGCCGACCACGGCTGCGCCGATCGCCGTCAGCGGAGCCTATCTCCGTCTCGCGCAAGGGGGCAAACTTGAGAGGTTCTCCCAGTTGCAAGCGACGTTCTGGAAACTGCGTGCGGAGCTGCAAAGTATCGAACAGGAGCTGACGAATTGCAACGATCCCGTTTGGCTGGCCAAGTTTGTGACGAGTGTTCGTCGCACCGGGCAGAAATTCGAAACTGCTTTTACTTTGCGCCTAGCACAACTGGAGCACCGTAAGTCTGCAATGGCTGCCAAACTGGAAAGTATCCGTCAAACGATCGAGAAAATTGGAGAATCTATTCCCATTGGCATGGGTACGTCCACGGCACTGATGACTCCGGCACAACTCGCGATGTCGTCACCAGCACCTCGAGGCTCGGGCTCGGGACCAAATGCCAACGCCGCAGTGCAGGTACGCGATCAAAAGATTCGACAACATAGAATGCTTCCGAATCGGCAAATTTGCCTCAAGCTTGACGCCGAACTAATGCAGAGCGGAGGTTCTCCACTCGGGTTCCCGGAGAGTTGGAAGGAGGATTTCGGAGCACATTCGTTCACCTCAGCGTACAACGATCCGAAAGCTCGGAACCGCGTGCAAAAATTAATTTGGAAGGCGAAGCAGGCCGTTTGAACGCACCTTAGAAATCGATCGACTTACCTAGCCCTTCGCCTACCGCACGATTGCGAGCCAACTTCACGCTTGCCTCTTACCCCCGCGAGTTTGCACGATTCCGTTTTGCTGACTAATTTTTGCTGGCTTCGTATTCTTTCATAGGCTCGCGCAGGTGCTGCGAGTCAAACCATGATTCACAAGGAGAAGTACACATGAAATTCAAAACAAAGGAAAAAATCGAAGTTTCGAACAATTACGCTGAAATTTTCGCGTTGCTGGATGTGATGCAGCCGGGATTGTGTGATGCGATTGTCTATGGTTTCGAGGTTCGTACGATCACAGTCATGTTGGCGGGGGAGTCGGACTCAGCCCCCGTGACGGTTGAACTCACCCCGCCGCACGCACAATCCTTCATTCGCTGGTTGGAAAAAAGGGGCATGTGTTCAGTTTAGCGGACGCGCCTCGGCACGTAGAATTTTGGCGCGCGTGCCGAGGTTCGACCCACGCCACCAGAACATCTTCATGATTGGTGGTTGGACGTCAGCCCTGTGTTCGATCGACCGGCGCAACGCAGCAATCGCGCAGGCTTTTTTTCCAAACTCAATCATTAACCGCATTCTTAATAGCGAAAGGTATAGAGACAGCATTCCAGGACGGCAAACAGCTTGCGGATCCGACCCGATCCCGGAACGGTTCGGGCATGGCATAATGATTCCAGCATTCGTAATTGTTTACGATCGATTTGGGCACGACCACCGTTCCCCAGTCGAACTCCAGGCTGTTCGGAGCAGCACGCGGCCGCAAGTTTCGCGGAAGAGGAACCTGCTCGACCGCCCGGATCCGATACCGAGACGCTAAGCCGTAGCATATTCCCCGCTCCGTGAACGTCCGCTTATCGCTGACCACTTTAGATGACCATGACATACTGGCATGGTCAGAAGGAGGCCTGCATGCCGAGCCGAAGCAAGAAATCAATTCGCGAGGTCGCTATCTCTGAGTTTAAGGCGAAATGCTTGTCCTTACTGGAAGAAGTAAGCAAGACCAAGACACCGCTTCGCGTGACCCGCCGCGGCAAGATCATTGCGGATGTGATTCCTCCATTACCGGATCTGGAGGAAAGGGACTGGATTGGCTCCATGTCGGACAGGATCGAAATCACCGGCGACATAATTTCTCCCGTCATCGAGGCCCAGGAAATCGAGGCGCTGAAACAATGAGATTGTTGCTGGACACCCATATCTGGATTTGGAGCCTGGCAGAGCCGAAGCGTCTCTCACGTCGCGTACAACACGAACTGAGAGATGTGAAGAACGAGCTGTGGCTGTCTCCTGTCAGCACATGGGAAGCGCTGCTGCCGCATGCCGAGGGTCGAATTCGGCTGCCCGGCGACCTTCGCGATTGGGTGGCAAACGCGACCATGCATCTGCGCGAAGCTCCTCTGACTCACGAAATCGTTGTCGCTGCACACCAATTGCCCCTCCTTCATCAGGATCCCGCGGACCGCTTTTTGGCGGCCACCTCCGGCACGCTTAACTCGACTCTGGTAACTGCCGACGAGCGGCTCCTAGGCTTGGGAAAAATTGCGACGCTCGCGAACCACTGATGTAGCGCCTGGCACCTGCGGAACTCGTTCGCATTTTGGCTGGACAAGAGCAAGGTTGAGTTCCACTCGGCGCAACCCAAAAAACGTCCTGTGACCCCGGTCCACAAGCTGTAGCGGAAAGCCCCGCACGACACCGCTTCGCGACGCCAATTCAACTGGGTGCCCAAGGCGTGCGAGTCCTCATGCCTTGGGCATGCCCGCCGCAGATCACCGGCAGTCGTTCCGCAGATTTCGTCGGGCGTCGGTGGTTCGCCGATGTCGAGCATGAACGCGCGTGAGCGATAATCCAGGAGGGAGGCGACGGATGAATTCGGGTTTTGAGAATTATGGCAATCGTGTTACGCTAACATTAGCCGCGGAGTGTGCGGCGCGACGATCGAAAAATAGAGTTGGTTTCACAGCATGAGGGACGCGCCCCGGGCGGGGGTGGCTCCCTCTTTTTTGTTTTAAGGGAGGGACAGGAAGCGCTAAATCGTGACGCGGGCAGCGGGCCTCCAAAACAGCGGCGTGATTCAAACAGGCGGCGAGTTTTTCGCCGACGGCTCGGTGCTGGAGTTGGTCCGCGCGGCGTCCGAACCGGAAGAGGTGAAACTGCTTCACTGGCACGGGAGTGTGCTGGAGGTGGCGGCGCAGGTGGAGCACGCCGGCAGGAAGTATGCGCCGGCTGCGATCGAAGCGAACGTCATGAAAGCGCTGCATCTTCCGACACGTGTCGCGCCAGCAGAAACCGTACGGGAATTATTCGAAGCCGTATATGGCCTCCTAGCCGGCCACCTTGGCCAACTGGAACCTTGCATCACTGCGATGGTGTTCGCAATTTTTGCATCGTGGTGTTCACCGATTCTGCCAATGGCGCCGATCCTGTGGATATTTGCTCCCACGGGAAGTCCACGAAATTTGGCGCTGCGCATGTTGAGCCTGCTTTGCCGTCGTCCTCTCTCGCTGGTAGGCCTCAAGCGCGGCGACATTCCGCGTTTGCCAATATCGCTTCAGGCCACGCTTTTGCTCGACGAACCTGACCTTCGCCCTGAAATGCAAATGATCCTGCAGTCCTCTACTCGCCGGGGCGCGCGGATAATCAGCAGCCACGGACTTCTGGAATTCTATGGGCCAAAGGTCATCTGTTCGCACAAGCTTCCGCGGAGCACGGTGCTTGAGACCGAGGCTCTAAAGGTCGCCTTGATCCCGACCGCGGGACATCTGCCGCCTCTCGACAGGAAAACGGAAGTAGAAATTGCTGAGGATTTTCAAGCGCGGTTCCTAAGCTATTTCCTGCGGAATGTCAGCAGCGTGCAAAACGCTAATTTTGCCGCAAGTCAATTCACGTTGCCCACCCAGGATCTTGCGCGGACGCTGGATGCGGCCGTAATCGGTGACAGTGAACTTCGGAAGAGAATGTTTCCCTTGCTGGGCGTTCAAGACGAAGAGGTCCGCGCGGATCGTGCGCGCACATGCGACGCTGTGGTGCTCGAGGCGCTGCTTTTTTTCATCCACGCGAGCGGTTGGTCCAAGGTGCGGACAGATAACATCGCAGAAAAGGTCGGCGCAATTTACAAGGGAAGAGGATCCGACCAGCAACCTTCGGCGGAGACAGTTGGCTGGGCGCTCCGGCGCTTGGGCATTCCCAGCGGCCGGATTAACCGCGCGGGCAACGGCGTCGAGTTGGACGTGGGGGTGTGCCGGCTGATCCACAAACTCGCCCTGTGCCACGGCGTGCGTACGATGAGCGGAGGTCCCCGTGATGACTGCCGCTACTGTCGGGAGCTGGAGCCAGAGTTCGCGCAAGCGGCGACTTGAAAGGGTTGCGGAGGTTGTGGAGGTTGCGGAGGTTTTTTTCGAGGTCAGCTATGGCAAATCAAGATATCTCGAAGCTCGTCAAGGAATGGAGCGAGTTGGACGCCGCCGGCATTCCGCTGGAACCGCTGGAGAATCGGGTCGGTCTCGATGCGCGAAATTCAGGCAGCGGGCTGACAATCCGACCAGGACGCCCACGTTGGCGCAGCGAGATCCGCGAGCTAAAGAGCGGACAACTCGCATTTATCCTGCCGGTTTTTATCCGCCGCGATCGTCCCGGGAAAACGATCATCCGCGATGCCTGGATTGGGACGCCGTGGCCGGACGCGTGTATTGAAGCGCTTGAGGATCCGGCGCATGAAGGAAAGCATCCTGGATACTACAATTTCTTGCCTTACGATACCGAACGCTTCGTGCGCGAAGAAGTTTTAAATCATCGCGTGAAATGTGTATTGGCGCGGGGGGATATTCGCGAAGGGCTCTTCTTGGCTGTTGGATCGCGCCCGCCCGACACATTCAAAAATCACGACAAAATCCAAGTTACATTCGGCATCTTGGATCAGTGGGACTTTGAGCATACCGTGAAATTGGAAATGAAAATGATCCGGGGCCCGATCCACGTAGCGCCTATTCTCACAAACCAACGGAGTCGCCTGCTCGCGCGTCGCGATGAATTGACGGAGACCGGTTCGTTGGTCGCGCCTCGCGAACCCACCGGGAAAGGTTGCGAAGAGGTTACGGAAGCGCATGGCGGTGGACACGAGGAAGTGGATCGCGTTCATCCCGGAAATGCCCAGGCGTAGATGCCGGGCGAAAATAGCGCGGATGAGCACCAATCAACTGCGCCGGCCGGTTTCGACCATTCGCAAGTGGACGAACGCGGGCTGGGTATTGCTGCTGAGCCGCGATACCCGAGCGAGGATCCACACGCTGTTTCGTCGCTACGCCGTCGAGATCGACAGTTCGGTGAACCGTGAGGGCTGCAGCTTGTGCTCACACCTGGAGAACACGCCATCTGAGGGGAGCAAATCGGCCGTGGAATCACAGAAAACGGCGCATTCGGGCGGTCCGAAAATCGAAGAGCGTGAACATGGTGAACTCGATGCATTTAAAACTGAATGGAAGGCCGCGGTCACTACGTAGTAGCAAGGTGTGCTGGTCGGACTGCTAGACGGTCAACTCGAAGCCCACGGAGATGGGCTGAACGGAGTGGTGTTCTCGCTTGCGCAATAAATTCGCCTCGCATTATCCGCTCCGATCGCCGAACTACCGCTCAAGATTCGAACGCGGTGGTTCGCCGATTAATTCGTCGGAATCGTGACGGAGACTTGGTTCGAGTAGGAACTTTCGATATTGCTGGAATCAACCGCGGTGACGACGTAGTAGTAGACTTGTCCGTCGGTTGCCTTCCCGGAGAGGCCCACTTTCATGGGCGAACTAACACCCGTTAGTGCCAACTGCGATCCTTGCACTTTACGTTGACCTCTAACGTTCACGCTCGAATCCGTATCAATTCCCAGTGATGAGGAAATAGCACTTTTATTCCTGGCTGAAGTGACACCAGCCTTGCCACGAAGAGATCCGAAGTGGTGGACTCGCGAACGTGGTCTTCGTGCTAAAGATGTCCCGAATACTTGCCATTCCTGCGGCTGTGCAGACTTTGATGGCATTTTCTGCAGAGCGTGACGAGGTTGCTCTCCGCGTCGTCACCCAGTGCACTTCGGTGTTTGAGGTGGTGAACATCGAGATTCTTTGCGAGCCCACATATCTGACATCGCCAACCATCGCGTCTAAGCACTTGCCGGCAAAGCCCTTGGTAGGACTCTCGGTCCAAGCGAAGCCAGCGTTGTCTCGAGATACGAAAAGTCATGATGCCTTCGGGATCCGAAGTAAGAACTCTTGCCGCTGTGAATTTGGGAGCAACTGGTAAGTTCGACTGAGCGCCAAGAGAAGGGAGTCAGCATTGCCGGACGCATCCAGGCTGGCGCCGGCCAGAAAATCAGCGCAAATCATTTCCAGACAATGACCACGCGCCTTTTGACCACCGAGCATCAACGCAGCGGTCTCGAGCGCCTGCTCGATCACCGCTAGCTGACTCTTGTACACCTTGAAATAAAGCATCTCCCAAGGTTCGGTGTCCTGACCCGTCAGATGTCGTTCCACCTCGCGCTTGAACTCCTCCTTGGGCAGCTCCTGCGCTTTGTGCAACCAGGTTGCACAATCGAATTGCTGTCCATCCCGGCGAGCGATCTTGGCTAATTCCGCCGCCTTCGTCCAGCCGACCTGTTTCAGCTCATGATGGGTCTGCCGCGGCAGTTGCTCGTGAATTCCCATCAGGTAATAGGCCTTCCGCCGCGACTCGTGGCCGTAGTGGGAGAAAAAATGCGCGGCACCGTGGGCATGGCCGGACGCACCTTCAGCGTCCTCGGCCGCGAAAATGTGAATATCATCGCCATTGCTCAAGGCTCTTCGGAGTCGAATATTTCATTCGTTGTCGCCAGTAGCGACATGAAAAAGGCGCTGCTTGCCGTCCATCGCGAATTCGCTCTGGACATGCGCAATGCGCACGAAACATCGTCTGCCACCAGATGAGCGCTCCGAACTCAAAAACATCCCGCAGTGCTGCCACAAAAGTCGGCGCTGAAGCTGTGCAGCGCTGCATCCAGCCGTCGTGCGCGGCGAACCACGGCATTCGCGATCAGATTTACGTCTGCACTCGTTGCGGCGGTCCGCTGGAAATCGAACTTCCGCTCGAATCCGTCAGCCAGACGCGCGATCTTCCCAAGCGCTGGGAGGCGCGTGGCACCTCGCACGATCCCAAGGATCGCAGCGGCGTCTGGCGCTATCGCGAACTACTTCCATTCGAAGCTAGCGTTCCGGTCGTTACTCTCTTCGAAGGCAACACGCCGCTCTACGACGCGCCACGCAGCGCAAAATATTCCGGACTCGCGGCTCTGCGACTGAAACATCAAGGCTGCAGTCCCACTGCGTCATTTAAAGACACCGGTATGACCGTCGCCGTCACTCAGGCCACGCTGCTCGGTGCGCAAACCGTGGTTTGCGCCAGCACCGGCAACACTGCCGCGAGCCTCGCCGCGTACGCGGCCCGTGCCGAGCTGCAATGCGCGATCCTGCTGCCGCAAGGCCAGATCAGCCCCGCGAAGCTCGCTCAGAGCATGGACTACGGCGCGATCGTTTGCGAAATCGCGGGGAACTTCGACGACTGCATGCGCCTGATCGGCGAACTGGCCGATGAGCCTTCGCTCTACATCGCCAACTCCATCAATCCATTTCGCATCGAAGGACAAAAGACAGTCGCGTTCGAAATTCTTCAGCAATGCGAGTGGCAAGTTCCCGACCACGTCGTCGTTCCCGGCGGAAATATGGGTAATAGCCCCGCTCTCGGCAAAGGCTTCGACGAAATGCTTCGCCTCGGCGTGATTGATCGCTTGCCGAAACTCAGCGTGATTCAAGCAGAAGGCGCTGCCCCGCTCGCGCACCTGTTCGAGCATCTCGATTCAACCGGGACCACCGACAGTAAACATCTGCCCGACAAAATCGAAAACGTCCGCAACCCGTGCACCCTCGCCACCGCCATAAAAATCGGCGCTCCTGTTTCGTGGCAAAAATCACTGCGCGCGGTTCTCCGTTCCAATGGCAGCGTCATCACCGTCAGCGAGCGGGAAATCGCGGACGCCAAAGCCATCATCGGGCGCGATGGCATTGGCTGCGAGCCCGCTTCAGCTACCACCGTTGCTGGCATTCGCAAGCTCGCGAAGGCTGAAAAAATACACGCCGATGAATCCGTGATTGCCGTGCCCACCGGTCACGTTCTGAAAGATCCCGATTACGTCAGCAACTATCACCGCGCCACTCTATCGCTGGAAGTATCCGAACATGGAGAAGCGCCCAAATTGCTGCGAATCCCCGGCGCTTTCCGCAACGCTCCCGAAAAAATTGCCGCCAGCAAGGGCGCCATCCTGGAAAGTCTGGAGCGGCGGCGCTATTTCGCCTGTCTTCAATGAAGAATCCCAAACGCCAAATATTCGAGGTTCGCGTCCCAGCTTCCACCGCCAATCTCGGCGCAGGTTTCGACTGCTTCGGATTGGCGCTGCAGCTGTATTTGACCGTGCGTGCTACCGTGCAGCCCGGCGAGGGCGCCCGCACTATCGTCCGCTGCCGCGCTGTCGAGGGCAGCGCGAATCTGCCCACCGCGCCGGATGAAAATCTGATCCTGCGCGCCATGCAGCTCGCCGCCGAGCACGAAGATCTCCAGCTGCCGGCGGTTCGTCTCGACGTCCAAAACGAAATTCCCATAGCCAGCGGTCTGGGAAGCAGCGCCGCAGCCATCGTCGCCGGAGTCTCGCTGGCTTTCGCGGTCTGCGGCAAGAAACCGCCGCAACAAACGGCGCTACGCCTTGCCGCCGATCTGGAAAAACACACTGACAACGTCAGCGCCGCGCTGCTCGGCGGCCTGGTTGTGTCATTTGTCGGCGCAGATGACAAAGTCGTCGCAGTCCGCAGGGAGTGGCCGAAGGAAATCCGCGTGATCGCCGTCAGTCCCAAAATGGCTCTGGAAACCAGCGCATCGCGCGCAGCGCTCCCTAAAACTGTCAACCTCGCCGATGCAGTCCACAATCTCCAACGCAGCGCTCTATTCCTCGCGGCGCTGGATGCCAAACGCTACGACCTGTTGTGGGACGCCATGCAGGATCGCTTACATCAATCCTATCGCCAGGCACTCATCCCCGGTCTCGCCGCAGCGCTCCAGATTCCGCGAATGCCGGGTCTTATCGGAATTGGCTTAAGCGGCGCGGGTCCCAGCGTCATTGCCCTCGCTAGGGATCATTTCCAGGAAATCGGAAAAACACTGGCGAGCCACTTCAAGCATAACGGTCCGGCTGCAACTGTCCGCAACTTGGCTGTGGCGCAAGAGGGCGTACGTCTTACAAGCAAAGCCGCCGGAAGGAAATAGTTCCGCACCCCGTTCAGTCCCCGTCTGCGTTCGCCTCACTTCACGAACGTCAATCCGTGCGGTACGAGATGCGGAAACACGTACCCATACAGCACCACGATCATGCCGACAATCGAACCCAAAGCAGTCGAGTGCCAGAAGACGAATCTAAAAATAATCCTTTCCTTGCCCACCTCTTCAGTTGCTGCCGTAGCGATCGTGATGGATTGCGCATCCACCATTTTCCCCATCACACCCCCGGCGCTATTGGCCGCACACATCAGAATCGGATCGATGCCGAGCTGTTGCGAAGTAATGCTTTCCAAGCTGCCAAACAGCGCGTTCGAAGAAGTGTCGCTCCCGGTTGTCCCGCAATCTGGGCTGTCGATTCGCGGAGCCGTTGCCGTTCGGTGGAGCTGCATGCGTTATCGGTCTACTCACGGGACCCGGAGGCGAAAACGACGAACCGAGTTCTTCAACCGAGAGACTTCCGTCAACATACATCGAAGTTTCTTGCAGGCCCGAAACGATAGCGAAGGGCACATCGCTTAACAGAGAACGGGCGTTGATAATCTCGATCATCTCCGTGCGGCGAGGCTTGTTTTCCCTCTCGCACTGCAAGATCAAGAGTGCGTAGTATTGGTGCACCGTGAGCTGCAGAGGATTTTCCGGCGAGTAGAACGCGAGAATCGTCTTCGAGGCGCCCGCGACGTCCCGTTCCAACCACACTTCGACGCTGCAGGAAGCCTCATTCGCGTCGGGCGGCATCGGAAATACTCCGCAGCTCCACGCTGTTCCGTACCCGCCGAAGTGTAGTCTATTCTCGTTGCCAAGCCGCATCACAGCATTCAGAGGCCGCTGGAACAGCGTCAGACAGGCTAGCAAAGTGCCGCACGGAACCGACGCACAAATCAGGACCTGGATTTTTGAACGAGACATTTTGCTCGTCGGTTCCTGATGACGCGCAGACATCGCGGCAGCTTCATGTGATACGCCACGAATTCGAGCGCCTTCGTGATTACCCAATGCCTTCGCAGCAGGCAGCTTCGCGCCCTACCGGTCTCGGCCAATAAGCTGCACATTTGTAAGCATTTACGGCTATAAGTTTTCTGATGAGCCCGATGGTATAACCCGCTTGGGATGCTATCTGAACTTCGCGCCGGAAGCCGCCTAGTCGCGCCAATTGGAATGACCGTACTTAGAAATGAAGGCAGTGGGAGGCAATGGATTCGGAGCGCCATGCACACTTCATCCCAGTCGCTATCGGTGCGATGTGCACACTGGCCGAACGCCTGGAACTTAGTCAAACTGGCGCACGAACCGACACAGCTTCGACTGTGCAACCTGGTTGCACAAAGCCCAGCGGATGCCGAGAGACAGGCACAAGCACAAGTGGAGAGACGCCTCAATCGGCAAGGACACTGAGGTAGGCGAGAGGCTCTGCTTCCAGATTTGGAAGAGCGAGGCGCCCATCGGCGAGCAGGCACCGCAAACTGTCGCGGGAACGCTGGGCAAGCAAAAGGATGCGTGGTTATGTTGTTGAGATGATTCGCGCAGATTTTTGGGCTGGTCAAAAGCGGCGCCTCAAGCATCTCGGACAACCCGGTTTTGACGCTCATACGAATTTGATTTTTGCTCCCGAACTTTCGGCCACAAGAGTCGTTTCTGCGGATCCCGAGTGCCTCATAAAATCAATTGTCCAAAACATCCGCGATCTCGATTGGACCGGTCGACCTATCGGGCGCTTCGCCAAAAAATGCTCAAGCATGATGGCTGGTGAGACTAACGCTTCGGCGGTTCCACGGATCCCGAGGCTGATCTTGTGGGGCCGCGCCGCTTGCTCGGGGGCGATGTGGAAGAAAACCTCATCACCCACGCTGTGGCCATGATCGAAAGGCTGAGCCCGATGCCGAGACTGCTTCGCGACTGCAAAGAGGATCGGAATGCGAGATACAACGCTCACAGAGTTTGCTTCCCGCCAGACCATGGTACGCCGGTTCTTGGAAGAGTACCGTTCGTGGATTTGCTCGAAGGCTCGGATGTCGGATAGAAGAAGCCATCCTCTTGGAGCTTGATTTCCCAATGGTGCAGGTCGTAGCACGCCAGCAGCTTTCTGGAGTGCGTCTGCGCAGCGACGGTTCGAGGACGATTTGTGCGTTGGGAAAACAGCTCGAGTCCGTGGAACTCCCGCAGAACAGCTACCCTGCGTTTCAGGTGCATCTGGCTCGTGAGCCGCGCGGCCGGTTGGCACGGCGTAAAATGGTGCTCGAGGCCGAGTGGCAAGATGGACCTGCGGCTCTGTGGCTGCGTGGCTTCGCCCGGCCCGTTGTGGCTGCCAGCATTCCCATTGCGCGAGCCGGCCGAGACGCTGAAGAAACCTGCGATTGTGTACTCGTCAACCGCAAGGATGCATCCCACTTGCTGCAAATCATCCAGAAAATGACCGCGCGACGTGATTCTTCGTATCTGCATCTTTTTGGCAACGGCCATCGGCGAGTTGGTTTCTTCACGTGGGACGACTTGATACTGAGCGCCTCGGTCGTGAACCTCATCCGCAAGGACTTTGAAACCTTTCTCGCACGCGAACAGTGGTTTCGAGCTCGTCGGATTCCTTTTCGGCGTGGCTACTTGTTCCACGGGCCGCCGGGCAACGGGAAAACGAGCGTTATCCGCGCGATGCTGAATGGCGGCAAGCTCGACGGCCACTCGATCGCTCTGTTTAGTGATAAGACCGACGATTCCTATCTCGAACGAATGTTCCAACTGGCTGCGAGCAATGCGCCTGCCTTGATTGTGCTCGAGGATATTGACCGCGCTTTTCCGCAAGGGCCGTCGCAATTCGCGCCCACGAAGGTGAGTTTATCGCACCTGCTGAACTGTCTGGACGGTGTAGGAACCCAAGAGGGAGTGGTAGTTGTCGCGACGGCGAACAACCCGACAGCTCTGGACCCCGCTATTTTGCGGCGACCGGGGCGGTTCGACCGTGTCGTCGAATTCCCAGCCCCGGACGAGGGCTTGCGCGCCACCTATCTGCGCAAATTTATTCCAAGCCTTTCGGAGATGGAAGTGCACGACTGCGTGGAGCGTTCCGAAGGGTTTTCCTTCGCTCAGTTGCGGGAAGTATATATCCTCGCTGGCCAGCGCGCCTACGAAAGAGGTGGGGAAGTGTCCGGGCAGGAATTAAGCGATGCAATCATTTCTCTTCGCAAAGGAATGGCCGTTGCTACCGAACGCAAGAACGCTGTTGGGTTTACGGTTGCCTCCGAGAGAGACGCAGTGCCGCTGTATTTGAACCGGACCGAGCAGGGAGGTGAATTGTGAGAGACCTATCCAGTTTTGGTTGGTTCACCTTTTCCTTGCGCGTCAATGGTATCGAATTCGACCAGGCGTCCTTGCGCTCGCGCGTCGAACATCCGACAAATTTCGAGGTGATGATCCGGGATCGCCAGTTCGGCAGGTTCGCGCTTCATGACGAATTCATCCTTGAGATCCCAAATGGCGACGAAGAAAGCGCGGGCTGGCGTCCGGTCTCGCTTTTAGAATTGAAGGCCGCCATCTGGAAAAGTGTCCAGATGGTGGATTCGAGCCTTGTCGCGGGCACATGCACAGCTTCGAGTTCCTCTCACGCTCGGCAGAGATCGTCTCACGGTCCGGTCGGGCGAATTCCCGTAGAAGAGCACTCGAATCACGTAGACAATTTGCGTAATTCTCTCCTGGGTGCGCGGATTCAATATCAAATTGTTGGCGGTCTCGATAGTCGCGGACGAATCTGGGGGCACCTGACGGCGGCGGTAAGCTCCCTGTTCGCAGCGGTGACTTGCCTGCGGCGAGCGGGATTCCTTGAGAGCCGAGAATCGGAATTCCTGCTGATTGATTCCCGGACCGGCTGGAAAGTGCGTTTGCTCGAGGGACGAAACCTGCGGTCGAGATAAAGCCGAAACCGATCGGAACGCCCGGAGGCGGGTCCGTTCAGGCGGCCGAGTGTGCTTCGGCTGCCTGCTCCAGAGCAAAGGCAAAGGCGGTCGGAGCTCTTCGATAGTTGCGGCGGAACGAATTCGGCACTGGAAAAACTCGCCGAGGAACGGCCTGAAGCCGCAGGTCCCGAGACGGCTGTCGGACTGGTTGGCGTGGCTATCACACCGCCCTACATGCGCTCTCCCGAGGGACGTACCGATGCGCCCCGAGAGCTCGCCCCGGCTGCTTGAGGCCCTTTCGGTGACGGCGCTTTGTTACCCTCGGCTCTCGGCTCGGACTCTTCTCCCTTTTCGTATGACGGGACGAATCCTCGAAACAGAATCCAATCTAATTTTCACGTCCTAAAAGTCAGAGCGCGCAGTATTATAAGCTAGGGGCATTAGACTCAATTGGCAAAACAGCTACTAGAGCGCGCGCCCCTAAATAAGTTACGGAGAAAATCATGGTTACTCGAACAGATGGAATGCAAGAGATGGCAGTCATTTTCTGCAAGAACTTTTCCGAGGTCGTTCGCCAGGTACGATGCGGCGAACCGCTTCGTCCTGCAAGCTTTCTCGGATTCGCGTGCGGCCTTTGGCAGTCTAACGGCATTGAGGCTCGTCCACTTTTGCGGGCAGATTCCCAGGCGGACATTGACGCCGCGGTTGCAGCCGGGTACACGGTGACCGCGTATGTGCGGTATCCAGATTTGGATGCGTTCGTCCCTTTCACTAGTGCAGTTGAAATGGCGGCGGCGAAGGCGGCGAACGCCCAGATTCTTGGCAAGAGACCTTACGGGCCGCTTCCGAATTAAGCAGTACTGCATCGAGAGCCTCGCTCCACGAGGAAGGTTTGCCAGCCATAAATGACCGGCAACTTTAGTCCGGTGTTCTCGCCGATCGCGGCGGCTGAATACCACTTAAGACCAACTTCGGGATGGGTGTGTGTCCTCAACTTGCGAGATGCTGAGCCGTCCCCTCGCGTTATTGCGAGGGAATCTATTCGCGAGCAACCGTGCGCTGATCATTGCTGGTTGCGCCGGCAATTTGGGAACGCTCAAGCTCGGGTCATGAGCGAGACTTGCGATCAGCAGCTCGGCGACGACTTCGTCTTAGTTGGATACCAACGAGTCTTCGCGATCGCACCAATCAACGGGTGTCCCGACTACGGGCCCCTCTAGATAGAGAGTGAGTGAGACTGTGAGGATACCGAAATCGCCTGAAGTCGGGCGATTATCTCGACTACGCTGCTCAAGGTATGCGGGGATGAGTTCGATCCCTCAATGGGGTAAGGGACACTGGGGGACCTGTTCCAAGTTCATATCCCGCAAATCGCACGAACTCCGCCGGCGGGTCAATGACTTTGCCGAGCTTAGGCACCTATTAGGAAGGAAAACAGAATGGAAGACCAAAACCAGAAACAGCCAATTTCACCACAGAAACTTGCGGCTAACCGCAACAATGCAAAACGCTCAACGGGTCCGCGGAGCCAGAAGGGGAAGCAGCGTGCTAGCCACAATAGCTATAAACACGGGTTCTTCGGGATGCGCCTTTTCCCAACCGATGAGCTAGCTGTTCGAGATTGGGCAGATTATCGCAGAATTTATTCTGCGTATTGGCTTCACTATGCCCCCATCGGAGACTTGGAAAAGCTGTACGTCGAAAAAATAGCCGTGCAATCGCTCCGCCTAGCGCGCATCTATGGGCACGAGCAAAAAGTCTTTGCCTGGCGGGAACCATTTGAATCGGGCTCAGTCGATAGAATCGGGCGCTACGAGTACAACGTAACCCGTCATTTGGAGAAGGCAATCGACCGTTTAGAGCGCCTCCAAGAAGAACGCAAGGCAGAATCGAGCCAATTCGAATTCAGCGGTTTCGAATCAGAGGACGTAACCAATACAGAAGAGGCAAACGAAGGGCAGTGCGATGCTGTTGAAGAATTGAGACGCGAAGGACCTCCAACTGCGAGACCCTCAAGCAATGTACCTGATGAGTCTCCGACGCCGCCGAATGATGTAGCCAGCGCCAAGCAAGGGCGTGCTTCTAAGGATGTTGAGGCGCCGAACAATTCGACACAGACCGTCGTAATTAACCCGCAGCCGACCGACAATTGCGCTTCGAATGCTGGCGACCAAACGTTAACTAAATTAATTGAACAAGTCATGGACCCGACGCCTGCGGCAAAAGGTGAGAAAAATCTTGGGTCAGATGCACATTACCAAACAGGTCGAACTCACTGTGCTCCCTTCATTGAGACGCCAGAAGATGCGGAGTTCGTTGATTCGGTGAAGTCCGGAGAGGACCTAGACCTACTTGAATGATATTTGTCGCGCGCATAAAGAAGTTCGAAGCATCGAAGCAGTGCCGCAAAGGGCTCTGGGAAATTAGAAATTGACCCCGTACATAATAGCAGTCAACCAGAGCCAACGTTTGGAATTTCGCGAGAGAAGGTTAATCTTGGCGCGGAGCGGATGAGCCGAGCGCAGTATTGTAAGGGACAATACCATCGCGGTGGGCTCGCCGCACCAAAGAAAGGAGTCGCTATGGGATACAAATTGAAGGCTTAGTCGCACAGGGAAGTGACCAGTGCGGCTTGGAGACGAACCAACCAGCCCTGACCAGCTATGGCAGGGTCAGTAACCCGCTTCGAAGGCGGATGTTGGATGAAATGGCAAAACAAATCACAGATATGGAGTTGCAGGTTGCGTTGCGATTGGGCGATGAAGACGTTCGAATGATGCGGAACCTAGAAGGGAGTTTTATCTTAGGAACTGGCAAATCCGTCCCGTGTGCTCTTTCTTTAGCCGAAGTCGTTCGTTTGATAATCGGCAACTCCATCGGACTGGAAGATTGATTCTGAAATCCTGCAAACCAGTGCCCAATCCGGTGGGGTTACGAGTGATGGTGGCATTCTCGAATGTGAGCGACGAACGAGGAGCGGCATAAAGCCGCAACCGACGCACGAACTATTTGGAGCCTTGTCAAGATGGGGCAAACAAGCTCCCGGCTCAGCGACACCGGCCTATCGTCTATTGACTCAGTTCGTGGATGAGGCCAAGGTTCTGAACTACAGAGCCCTTCTATATGCGGGGAGCCACAGACCGCTTCAATCGGCACCCCGCCCCCGAGAATTACGTTCCGAGTCTAGGCGAAAATTAGCAAACGGGTCGAACCCTCTCTGAGACGAAAGAGATGAGGCTTTTATTCAATGGGTGAAGGATCGAAAAGACCTCGACTTAATTGAATGATATTCATAAAGCACACTGAAGCGGAGCCGCAAAGGGGCTGCGAAGTTAGAAATGGACCGGTTAAAGCAACTTCGGATTCCGCGCCAGAAGTCGAAGTGCGGGAACGAACCCAAACCACCAGGCCTCCCTCCTTAACGCGGGAAAGGTGCCGGCTTGGATATGCCAATCTAACCCGCGACGGCTGTTTCATGCGAAGCGACGACTGATTCCGACCGCCGGTGGGCAGCGGCGAGAACCTTCGGAATGACATGGGGCCAATCCATGCGGAACCCAACAGATACTAAGCTCGCTCAGAAGCGCGGATGGAACCAGAAGCGAATTCGGCAGCGCGCAACAACTTTGTCATCGCCGCGCCGACTGAGCAATTCGAACGTGACCCTGAGTCGCTAATTCGAAGGGATCGTGACGGAGACTTGGTTGGAATAGGAGCTTTCGATATTGCTGGAATCAACCGCGGTCACAACGTAGTAGTAGACTTGGCCGTCGGCCACCGTGGTATCCGAATACGATGTGCTGGAGTCAGCGGAGGAATTCATCTTTGCATACGGTCCACTCGGTTTCGAGCTGCGGTACACGAAGTAGCCCAATACGGTTGAAGTGCTGCGATCCCAGTTAAGTGCGACGCTGTGACTGGTGGGTGAAGAGGTCCCTATGCCAGAAAGAGCGACGTTCATTGGCGAACCGGACGCGTTGCTCGCCACCGTGAGGGTTCCTGTGTCGTTCGCGGGAGTCTTCGGATCGAAGTTCACCGTGTAGGTTTCCGATTGTCCGGGAGTCAAGACGACGCTCGTCGAGGAACCGCTTAGGCTGAATCCGGTCCCCGCCACGGCCACGCTCGAGATGCTAGCATTCGTGTTTCCGGTATTCTTCACGGTTACCGGCTTCGAATTCGCCGATCCGACAGCTGCGCCGCCGAAACTTACACTCGTCGGACTCACGGTGAGTTGAACGAGGGCGGACTGGCCGGCTCCCGTCATGTCAATCGCCATCGAGGGGTCGGTGGCGTTGCTCTTCACTGTAATCGCGCCCGAAACGCTGCTGGCGGCGGTTGGTTTGAATGCGGCCGTGAAATTCGCAGTCGCTCCCGGAGCGAGCGTCAGCGGCACAGTGATACCCGAAACACTCACGGTCGAAACGGAAGGTGCCAAGCTAGAAACGGTAACGCTCGCGGTACCGGAATTCGCCAGGCGAATCGTTTGGCTCGATTCCGTGCCCACCACAACGTTTCCAAAAGTGATGGACGAGGGCGTCGCAGTCAGCGCTGACGATGGCGCGGTGGTGGCCGTCCCGCTTAGGTCAACTACCAAGGAAGGGTCGGAAGCGTTGCTCGCAATCGAGACTTTGCCGGACAGAGTTCCTGCAGCATTGGGCTTGTAAGTAATCGTCAGATTAGCATCTTGTCCCGCTCCTAAATTCGCAGGGACGGCCAGCCCGGTGACGCTAACGCCGGTGCCGGAAACCGTCATTCCGGAAATCGTCACGCTGCCGGTGCCGGCATTGGCCAACTGAACCGTCTTTGTTACTTCGCTGCCCACGGAGACCGTCCCAAACGCGACCGACGATGCCGACGCATTCAGTACGGCGGTCGTTGTTCCAGTTCCGCTAAGAGAGACGTCCATCGTGGGTTCGAGCGCATTGCTCGTGATCGTAATCGTGCCAGTGTCGGAAGCGCCCGCTGTGGGTTTGAACACGACGCTAATCGTGGTGCTCTGCCCGGCGCTCAGCGCGATGGGAAGATGTGGACCGGAGGCGGTGAATCCGGTGCCCGCCACAGAAATTCCAGAAATCATCAAGATGCCGGAACCGGTGTTCGTCAAAGTGACCGTCTTCGTGCTGCTTTGACCGACGGCCAAATCACCAAAGCTGATTGAGCTGGGTGACAGACCCAGAGTGATTGTAGTACTGCCCGGCGCGGATCCTTTTCCAGTGGTGCCCACGCAACCGGATGTGACGAGAATCGCGGCAAGGACGCCCACTGCGGAAATTCCGCGGAGCACAGATTGAAGAGTAAATCGCCGCGAACGAATCGGCCCGTTCGCGCGCGTTCCCTCCAGGATAAGGGCACGTTTCATATGCGGGCTGATTGTCCGACGGGGCAGGTTTCGCCAACTACTGGTCGCGGGTACACAGTTGGGACAGGGGGTTAACCCTGTCCGCGAGGACAGTCTTCTTGTGCCTTCGCGGTCTAGCCCATCATCTGGCCGTGCCGCAGTCGCTCAAATCCCTTCAAAACCAGTACTTAGGCCGCTCCATCTCCGGCGGCCTTAGCCATCCCGCTTACGGGATCACCGCAGTCGCCTGGTTCGAATCCACGCTTTCCACGTCGCTCGAATCCACCGCCGTGACGACGTAGTAGTAAGTCTGGCCCGAAACCACGTTCGAATCTGAGAATTGCTCAGTCGTCAGCAGTGAAGTGTTCAGCTTGGTCGGGTACGGCCCGTTCGGCGTCGTGCCGCGGTAGACGTTGTAGCCAGACACGCTCGACGTGCTCGGACTCCAACTGAGTCCAACCGAGTGCGGAGTCGTCGAGACACCCGTGCCGGAGACGCTAATCGTCGCCGGTGAGTTAGTGGCGTTGCTCGCGATGCTGACGCTTCCGCTCACGGCGCCCGCGGTTCCCGGAGCAAACGTAACGGTAACGGTCACGGATTGATTCGGCGTGAGAACTTCATTCGCGGTGACGCCGCTTGCGCTGAAACCTGCGCCGGTAACGCCCACGCTGGAAATGGACACGTTGGAGTTCCCGTTGTTCGTCAAGGCCACGCTGAGCGCGCTATTGCTGCCGACGTTCACGTTGCCGAAGCTTAGGCTGGAGGTGCTGAGACCCAGCAATTTCGTCGCGGCCACTCCGGTTCCGCTCAGTGTGATGGCCAAAGGCGAGTTCGGAGCATTGCTGGTTAGGCTTACCGAACCGGTTACGGCTCCCGCGGTACTCGGCGCAAACACGGCATTAAACGTTGCGGAGCCGCCTGCCGCGATGTTCAACGGAGTAGTGATCCCCGTCGTGCTGAAACCACTGCCCGTCGTTGTCACCGCGGTGATCGTCACCGTTGCGGTGCCTCCGTTGGTCAAATTGATCGTTTGGGAATTGCTGGTGCCGGTCACCACGTTGCCGAACGCCGCACTCGACGGCGTGGCTGTGAGCTGCGGCTGAGTCGCGGTTCCACTCAGCGCGATCGTAAGCGGAGAGCCTGGTGCGTTGCTGACGATCGAGATGCTGCCGCTCGCGCTACCCGCGGACGCCGGCGCAAACTTCGCGGTGAGCGTGGTGCTCGCGCCCGCTCCAAGCGTTTGTGGCGTCGTGATTCCGCTGATGCTGAATCCCGCGCCGGACGCTGTCGCTTGCGAAATGGTGATGCTCGCAGTTCCGGAATTCGTCAACGTAATCGTCTGCGAGCCGCTGCTGCCTACTCCCACCGAGCCAAAGTTGACGCTTGCCGGGCTCGCGCCGAGTTGTCCCTGCGTGCCCGTGCCCGACAATGCGATCGAAGCCGGCGAACCCGCTGCGTTGCTGACGACGGAAATGCTGCCGCTCGCCGCTCCTGCAGACGTCGGTGCGAAAGTCGCCGTGAACGAAGCATTGCTGCCGGCGCTGATATTCATTGGCATCGTCGCGCCGCTCATGCTAGAATCCTGCGCCCGACACAGTCGCTTGCGTCACGGTCAGAGTCGCGTTGCCGGAGTTCGTCAGCGTGATCGTTTGCGGCGTGCTGCTGCCGACCGCCACGCTGCCGTAGCTAACGCTTGCGGGGCTGATCGTCAATTGCGGTGCGGTGGCGGTTCCCGATCCACTCAGAGAGACGGTGATCGGTGAATTCGGACCGTTGTTGACAATCGAGACGCTGCCGCTAACGCTTCCGGCAGAAGACGGTGCGAATTTCGCCGCGAACGACGTGCTTTGCCCGGCGCCAAGTGTTAACGGAGTTGTGATTCCACTGACGCTAAACCCAGTGCCAGACGCAGTGGCTTGTGAAATGGTCAGGCTCGCTGTCCCCGAATTCGTCAGGGTAATCGTTTGAGAGCCGCTGCTGCCGACGTTCACCGATCCGAAATTCACGGTGGAAGGAGCGGCGCCAAGTTGGCCTTGTATTCCGGTTCCCGATAAGAGAACGGACGCCGGAGAACCAGGAGCATTGCTCACAATTGAAACGCTGCCGGATGCGGCTCCCGCGGACGTCGGCGCGAACGTCGCCGTGAAAGACGCGCTGCTGCTGGCGTTGATGTTCAGTGGCAATGTCGCGCCGCTGACGCTGAATCCGGCACCGGAAGCCGTCAGTTGGCTCACGGTCAGTGTGGCGTTGCCGGCATTGGTAAGAGTGATCGTTTGTGGTGCGCTGCTGCCCACTGAAACATTGCCGTAGCTCACGCTCGCCGGACTGATCGTCAGTTGCGGTTGACCGGCAGAGCCCGTTCCACTCAAAGCGATCGTCAGCGGAGATCCCGGAGCGTTGCTTACAACTGAAATGCTGCCAGTTGCGCTGCCTGCGGCCGTCGGCGAGAACTTCGCGGCAAACGTGGTCGTCTGGCCAGCGGCGAGCGTCGCTGGAACAGACAGCCCCGTCATGCTGAATCCCGTTCCGGACGCGCTGCCTTGCGAAATGGTGATGCTAGCGGTGCCAGAGTTCGTCAGAGTGACGTTTACCGACCCGCTCGCGCCGACCAGCAAACTGCCGAAGCTAATGCTGGCCGGATTCGCCGTCAGGTTCCCTTGCACGCCTGTTCCAGTCAGCGGAATCGTGATCGTCGGATCGTTAGCGTTGCTTGTGACGGTGATGCTGCCTGAGGCAGCCTCTGAAGTCGTTGGCGCGAACTGCGCGGTGAAGCTTGTGCTCTGGCTGGCCGCCAGCGTCAACGGCATCGAAAGGCCAACTGCCGTGAAGCCAGCGCCTGTCGCGCTCACTGCGGAGATCGTGGCGCTCGTGTTGCCGCTATTCGTCAAAGTGATTGTCTGTTGGCCATTGCTGCCCACGGACACGTTCCCGAATGCCAGGCTGCCCGGGCTGGCCGTCAAAGTCGAGCTCGTAGAAACGCCGCTGCCTACTAAAGTTACCGTCTGCGGAGAAGTTGGAGCGTTATCAGTAAACGTAATACTTCCGGTCGCGGCGCCTGCTGCTGTGGGCGCGAACTGCACGCTGAAGGAAAGCGATTGCCCGCCGGACAGAGTCTTCGGCAAAGAAAGTCCGCTGATGCCGAATCCGTTGCCTGCCACGGTGGCAAGATTGATCACAATATTCGTGGTTCCTGTGTTGGTCAATTCCACGTTCTGGCTGCCAGTCTGACCGACGACGACGTTCCCGAACGTCAGCGCCAGGGGCGAGATCGCCAAACCAGTCTGCGTGCCAGTCCCGCTGAGCGAAATCATGAGGGGAGAATTCGAAGCATCGCTGATGACCGTCATGCTGCCCGTTACCGCGCCTGCCGCCGTCGGCGCGAACTGAATTTGAATCGTGCTGGTCTGGCCCACCGCAATCGTGCCGGAAGGATTTCCACCGACCACGCTGAACGTGGCGCCCGTCATGGTCGCCTGTGAAATAGTGACCGTTGCGGTTCCGGTATTCGTAACCGTCAGGCTCTGCGTGGCGGTATTGCCAACTGCCACGCTTCCGAAGCCCATGCTGGTCGAACTCGCCGAAAGAACGCCCGCCCCGCTGCCGCTCGGCGAGGTCTTCGCCGCGCTCGTGTAGCCGGCGCAGCTGGAAAGCCCGACAATCGCCAGCACCATAGCGAGCGTGGTCAATAAGACAATGTAGTTTGACGAACGTCGCCGATTTGCTTCTGGCCTTGAGTTCGAATCTGGAATGCGGCTTGCGTGGTTACTGGCGTGGGTTCTCATGTCAGGGAGCAGTGTAGGGAGCGAAGGAGGGGCGCAACTACTGGTCAGAGGAACCGAGATGGTTCAAGTCTCTTCGCCTGTTCAAGCGGTCTATTACCCACCTGACCACCCGCGCGGACAGGTCGGTTTAGTTGTTTGGTGAGAGTGGCTTGGCAGCGTGTTTCGAAGTCGAATACCTGAACGAGTTGAAGGCGAAAGGCGAAAACGTCGTGCAATTGCGCGGCAATCTGAGGATGTTGCGCCCTTTGTGCTAGACTTTCCGGCGACGTTCTGGGGAATTTGATATTAGCGCGATGGAGAATCAGCAGGTTAGCCCCGCACCCGGCGTCTTCAGTAATTCATGGGCCAATCGCATTCTGATTCTCGCAGTCGCCGGGATTCTTTTTCTTACGCTTTACCCTTTTCGCATCGATTTCCACACTCCCGAAGGGATCAGGTACCCCTTCCTGCTGGGCAAGTCGCTGAAGACAGCGGGGTTCTACGACGCCTTCCTCAATGTATTGTTATTCACACCCTTCGGGTTCGGTCTCGCAGAAAAGCTACGCGAGCAGGGCAAGTCTCGCCATTTCGCTTTCTTTGTGGTGCTAATTGCCGGTGCTTGCTTTTCTTACACCATTGAATTCCTGCAGATTTATATTCCCGAGCGCGATTCTGGGTGGGAAGACGTTTTCACAAACTCTTCCGGTGCAATGGTGGGGTTGCTGCTGTTCGAGGCGTTCGTTGCGATCTTGCTCCCGATTCTCTCTGCATGGGAACGCGCCCTCGGCGCATTTTTATCAGGGTGGCGCGCGGCAAGTGGTCTTAATGCTCTATTTCGGTTTGTGGTTCGCGGCTTCGATTCCGCTCCAACAGGAGGCTCGGTTAAGCGACTGGAACCCGGATGCACTGCTGACGATTGGCAATGATGCGAGTGGCAAGAACCCCTGGGCTGGGCAGATTCGTCTCTGCAAATCTGGGACCGTCCACTCTCAAGAGATGAGGCGGGTACAATATTCGCCGCGGCCCTCGCGGATCTGAGAGCATCCCGGCTCGCTCGTTTCGTATGATTTTTCTCCTTCGGCGCCTCCGCACGGCGGCTTAATCTTTCAGCCGCATTGGTGTGGACCCCTAAGCCCCCAGCGCGGCTGGATCGGACACGGACTCGCTTGTTTTGGATGGCTCTTCTTGGCTGTCCTCGCAAGCCGCAGTCCCGCAAGCTGATCCAACGCCTGCGAAGGATCGAATCAATTCGCCATGCGGATCATTTGCGCGCCCGCAAATGCGAATGGACCAGATGCGCGTATTCTTTCCATTTCGCAGCCGGCCGGCTGGCCGATCTGAATGTGCGTCAAGAAGGACCCGCGCTGGTTTTTTGGTTTCGCAACAGCATTTCGCTGAAGAAATCTCAACTGTCCTCGCGTGTCCCGGATGTATTCAAGAGCGAGCGAAATCGCACGACATCCTTGTACTCGTATGATGGATCGAATCTTTCGCTTTATTGGATGGAAACCTCAGCTGATCCGCTACAAACTCGGGCCCGGCGCGACGCTGGCGACATTTGTGCGTCATCGGGTCAAGTCGGCCGAACTCGCCGGCTACAATTATATTTACTGTGCTCTCGTCTTTTTTCCGGCTGGAGCGCTCTTGGGCATCGCCGCAAGGCAAGCGTCGCGCAATTGGTTTGCCAGGCTATGGGACTTTCGCGCGTCGTTCATATTGATGATTCCGATAGTTCTTGAGTTTCTTCTCGTCGCGGTAAGTGGTCGCGCATTCTCCCTGGCAGCTCTCCCGCTTTCGATTTCGCTCATGATCGCGTGGCATGCTGTGGATCAACGCCGATCGTCGGCTCCGACGAAGCGCGACCGTAGGGTAGCAGGGAATTGCAAGTGCGAGGTGTTTCCTTACGCGATTGAGCGTACCAGCGAGTGGGCCTGATAAGATTCGATTGGTCGCGCGTGATACCAATCGACATAAACTGTTGCGTCTTCCGGCCTGCGGCGAAGTCGAAGAACGCTCGGCTCGAAGTTGGTTCCTGAGCTTCGCGGAAGGAGAATTCCCAGCGTGCGTTACCTCGTCACCGGCGGTGCCGGCTTTATCGGTTCGAACTTGGTGGATGAACTCGTCCGTCGACGCCACAAGGTTGTGGTTCTCGATGATCTTTCTGCCGGCAAGGAAGCGAATCTTGCCGACGTGCGAGACAAAATCGATCTCCACATCGGCAGCATTACAGATTTGGCGGCAGTGCAATCGGCCTGCCGCGGCGTAGACTATCGTGATTCACCTCGCCGCCCGCACGTCCGTCCCGCGCTCTGTGCAAGATCCGCTGGAAACCAATCACGTGAATATAGACGGAACGCTGAACGTACTGGTCGCCGCTCGCGACGCCAAGGCACGGCGTTTTGTTTACGCGGCGTCGTCCGCAGCTTATGGCGAGACACCGTCGCTGCCAAAAGTAGAAACCATGCCGGCTGAGCCCATTTCCCCATACGGCGTCACCAAATATGTTGGCGAGCTTTACGCGCAAGTTTTTGGCCGCGCCTATGGATTGGAAAATGCGTGTATCCGCTACTTCAATGTTTTCGGACCGCGGCAAGACCCCACTTCGCAATATTCGGGCGTGTTGTCGCGATTCATGCTCGCGGTGATTCAGGGGCAGCGCCGGTGGTATATGGAGACGGCGAACAGTCTCGCGATTTCACGTACATCGAGAATATTGTGGAAGAAACATTGCTTGCTTGCGAGAAAGAGCATGCGTCGGGAAAGGTCTTCAACGGCGGCACCGGTGCGCGGATTACGATCAACCAAGTGCTGCTGCTTCTCGAAAAAGTCAGTGGAAAGAAAATCCAGGCAAAGTACGAACACCCCGCGCACGGGCGACATTCGCGATTCCCAGGCCGATATTTCTCTGGCTCGCAAAGTTCTCGACTACGAGCCGCGCGTTCATTTCGAGGAAGGTCTGCGCCGAACATGGGATTGGTATAAAGCCAATTTCGCCACGGCGTAGCGCGTTTGGTTGGCGGCGGTTGCTTTTGTCGGCTGAGCGATCTACCGGTATTAGTGTAGTTACAACAGCGTCAGCCAGAGCGAAACCACGGCCCGGCGAGCGGCACGCCCCTGCAATTCAGGTCTGTGCACTCATAACCGTTGGGTATAAGCTGTTTTCGACCGCGGATCGTCGAATCCTGGAGATAGAGGGAAAAAATGAAAGGTGTGGTCCTCGCAGGTGGAACCGGCAGCCGATTGAATCCGCTCACGCGGGTCACCAATAAGCATCTCCTCCCGATTTACGACAAGCCAATGGTCTACTACCCCATCCAGACGCTGGTCAATGCGGGGATAGAGGAAATCCTGCTCGTTACCGGCGGTAAAAACGCGGGAGATTTCCTGCGGCTGCTGGGGAACGGTCGCGACTTTGGACTGAAGCATTTGAATTACACATACCAAGAAGGTGAGGGTGGGATCGCCGAGGCTCTCGGCCTTGCGGAATTTTTCGCAGGCGATGAATCCGTTTGCGTCGTTCTGGGCGATAACATCATCGAGAATAACATTTGCCGCGCGGTCGAGAATTTCAAGAAGCAAAAGGGTGGAGCAAAAATCCTGTTGAAGAAAGTGGACGACGCTCCGCGATTCGGCGTCGCCGAGATTCAAGGCGAGAAAGTCGTCGGCATCGAAGAGAAACCCAAAGCGCCGAAATCCAATTTCGCCGTGGTCGGAATCTATCTCTACGACAAATCCGTCTTCGAAAAAATTCGACGGCTGAAGCCCTCCGGCCGCGGCGAACTCGAAATAACGGACGTCAACAATTTTTACATTCAGGAAGACAAACTGACCTATGAAATTTTGGACGGCTGGTGGACTGACGCCGGCACGTTCGAGTCCTTGTTGCGCGCCAATACGCTCGTCGCGGAAACCGGGGCGAACAAGATGGGCCGTCTGGCTGCCGTTAGCCGTCAGGAATCGCCTCGATGAAGATTTTCGTTACCGGGGGCGCCGGGTTCATCGGCTCCAATTTTATCCGCTACGTGCTCGGCCTCGAGACGGGCTATTCGCTAGTCAATTTTGACAAGCTGACATATGCCGGTAACCTCGCGAATTTGGATTCAGTGGCGGATAACCCGAACTATTCATTTATCAGAGGCGACATTTGTGATCCGGCCGCGGTTGAAGCGGCGATGGCCGGGTGCGAGGCTGTGGTGCATTTCGCTGCGGAATCGCACGTGGACCGCAGCATCTACGAACCTGCGCCGGTGATCGAAACCAACGTCAAGGGAACTTTCGTCCTTTTGCAGGTGGCCCGGCAGCTCGATATTCAGCGCTTCGTCCACGTTTCCACGGACGAAGTCTACGGCGATATGCCGCTGGCGAATTCGCAGACGAAGATTCCCCCTTGCGGCCCAGCAGTCCGTATTCTGCTTCCAAGGCAAGCTCGGATTTAATCGTCAAGTCGTACTTTCGCACGTTTCGAGTTTCCCGCCGTGATCACGCGTGCTTCGAACAACTACGGTCCGTTTCAGTTTCCAGAAAAATTTCTGCCGCTGATGATCACAAATGCTCTCGACGATAAACCCCTGCCAATTTATGGTGACGGCAAGCAGCAGCGCGATTGGCTGCACGTCCTGGATCATTGCAGCGGCATCTTGGCTGTTCTGGAACGAGGCCGCCTCGGCGAGATCTACAACATCGGCGGTCTCGACGTGGTTGAAAACTTGCCATGGCGCGGCGCTTGCTTCGCGCTATCGGCAAGCCCGATTCGCTGCTTTCGTACGTGAAGGACCGTCCCGGCCACGATCGCCGCTATGCTCTTGACTGCAGCAAAATTCAGCGCGAGCTCGGTTGGCAACCAGCGGTTTCACTCGAAGAAGGTTTACGACAGACGATCGAATGGTACCGGGCGAATACCTCTTGGCTCGCGGGCGTCCGCGGTGGCGACTACCTTTCTTACTATGCGAAGTATTATGAGAATCGCGATGCATCGCTTCACGCCATTGCGCAATCCGGCCGGAAGTCGCACGCTTGATCACAGGCGTCTGTGCGCTGCTCAGGGGTTCTGATACTCTCGTCGAGCTTCGTCTGGCTTGTGAACGCAAATCCCAATTTCTCGACCGAGTGAAATCTGTGCAGCGAATTGAAACAAATCTCCCCGGCGTGTTCGAGCTTCGACCGCACGTCTTCCGTGAGCCCGCGGTTTTCTAATTGAAACCTATCATCGCGAACGCTTCGCGCCGCTAGGCGTCACGGATTCCTTCGTACAAGACAATCATTCCTGCTCAAAAAAAGATACTCTCCGCGGATTACACTATCAATGGCCGCATCCGCAGGCCAAGCTTTGCCGCGTGGTCGAAGGCGAAGCACTCGATGTGGCCGTTGACATTCGGTTGGGCTCTCCGCATTTCGGCAAATGGGCGAGCGTTCGGCTTTCCTCCGCTGAAAATAATCAGATTTACATTCCTGCAGGGTTTGCCCATGGATTCGTGGCGCTCTCAGCGATCGGTCCAGTTCCTCTATAAGTGCAGCGACTTTTACGATCAGGCGAGCGAGCACGGAATTTTGTGGAACGATCCTGACCTCGCTATCCCCTGGGGCATCGAAAGTCCGCTCGTCTCCGAAAAAGACGCGAAGTTTTCGAAGCTCGCCGACGTCCCTCGGGAATTCCTGCCGCGCTATTCCGTGCAATGAAGCTACGGATTCTTCTTACGGGTAAGAATGGCCAGGTAGGGCATGACCTCCACAATTTACTGCCGCGCCTGGGCGAAGTCGTCGCGCTTCGACCGCCAGCACCTCGATCTTTCGCAACCGGACGAAATTCGCCGCGTGGTTCGCGAAATTCACCCAAATCTTATTGTCAACGCCGCCGCCTATACGGCCGTGGATCAGGCGGAAAAAGAGGAATCGCTCGCCGCTGCAATCAACGCGCGCGCGCCGGCGATCCTTGCCGAGGAAGCCAAAAGGATCGGCGCGGCGAGTCGTTCACTATTCCACCGACTACGTTTTCGATGGCACGAAGAATTCTCCGTACGAGGAAAACGATCGCACGAATCCGCTGAATGTATATGGAAAAACAAAGCTGGCGGGCGAGCAGGCGATTCGCGAGTCAGGCGCGCATCATTTGATTTTTCGGACAGCGTGGGTGTATTCCACGCGCGGCAAGAATTTTTTGCGTACGATTTTGCGGCTCGCCACAGAACGCGACGAGATGCGAATCGTGAATGATCAAGCGGCGCCCCGACCTGGAGCCGCGAAATCGCGTCAGCATCCGTACAGGTTTTGCAGCGAATTCTTGATCGAAAAGAGAAGTCGCGTGCCTGGGACGAGCTGAGCGGCACGTATCACATGACCGCGGCCGGGGAAACGACCTGGTTCGAATTTGCAAAAGCGATATTAGCACGCGGCTCCGACCCAGGCCAATGCTGCTTCATCGTGGTTTGCGGCAGCGACGAGCGGCAAGCCGCTCGTCACACGCAAGATGGTCCCGATCACTACGTCGGACTATCCCACTCCCGCGCGCCGTCCTTCATACTCCGTGCTCTCGAATGCGCGCCTTGCACAAATCTTCGGCATCAAGCTCGCAGATTGGCGCGCCCAGCTGAATCGAGCTTGCGCGGACGAGCGAATTAACCCCACGAACTGAACCGCTAGGTTTCAGGGTGGAACACGCGCGTACAACAACTGCTGTTACTTCCTTGTCGTGGATCGTTCGAGGAGAGGGACCAGCGGAGCGGATTTTTAGGCGTTGACGCCCTCGAATCCGCTCCCGTAGGAAAAATTACGCCGTGAGAATCCGGCCTGGAAACCGGACACTCCGCGGTTTGTTGGAGAAAGGAAACGGCACCTTCGCTGCCGCTTGCAGCGGCTCTTGCGATCGAGCCGATTGCGCCTCTGCGGGAGCCTCGTCTTCAACCAGAGTTGGCCGCATAAAGCCAGACGCCCGTCGCGCCAGCTCCGCCCGCGTCTCCACTCCGAACTTGCTCAAAAGAGAAGAGATATGGAACTTCACGGTGCGGACGGTGATATTCAGCTTCGATGCAATCTCTTTGTTGGCGCGGTTCGATAACACGGCATCCAGTACTTCCCGTTGACGAGCACTCAGAGAAGTGGGGCAGGCGATCGAGCGACCTTCCCGCAGCAACTCCTCCGCGCGCGACACGAGGCGACTCACCAACGAATTTTCTGCCGGCACCATCACCTGGAATTCAGTAGGGTTCTGACCGCGCACCAAGCATTGCATCGCGAGTAGTCCAGCGATGCGCTCGACCGTGCACTCCAAGTCCGCGGCAGATGTCGCCCTAAACTGCGCATTTCCGGTTGACTCCTGGCAGAATAAGAACACGGCGGAACGCTCGCCTCTTCTCTTCTTTCCTGCTTTAAAAGCTTCGGAAAAACGCGCACTCTTCTCAAATTAGCCTTCCCGTCCGCTTAGCCCAGGACTGCATGCGGCAAAGCTTTTTTGATTTTGGTTGCGACCTTACGCTGCCGGTGGATCTTTGATTCTCAACTGCAGCTCTGAATAGGGTCTTTGCTGTGCTTTCGATCGGACCGTATAGTTCCGTAAGTAATGTACAGCGTTTACCCTAGCCGGGGCATTGGCCCGTCGCAGACACCGTGCCAAACTCACCGTTATTTTAATCGCTGCTAAATGAATAGGGATAACACGCTTCGCACTGCGCCGGCTGTTCGCCCGCGTAGGTAGAAACTTCTCCCTGCCTGCAAAATGTTCCGCGTACTGAAACGGTCCACCAGTACCACCGAACTCGCGCTGGAAAGTCTCACAGTAAATTTACGTCGACGCGTGAATTCCAGTGCCCGATTAGGATCACGTTCATAGATCGCTTTTTCGGGTTACACTTCTGTTTCTTTAAGGTGACGTATCGGTGCGGGAGCCGCAGCATTGCGTAGAATCATTTTATTTTCTCGATCAGCGCGCCCTGCTTGTTTCTCGCCGCTGTGACCGCTTTCGCGCAGATGCCCCCACTGAAGCCGCCGCCATTTGCTCCGCAAGTGCCGCAGGGATCCGTCACCTGCTCTGTGGAAAAGTCCTGCGCCGAACTTGCCCCGCAAATGATCCAGTCTGCTCTGGGCCCCTCGCCTCTCGAAGAGAACTTGCGATACCTCACTGACACGATTGGCGGGCGCGTCACTGGAACTCCCGCGGCCGACCGCGCCGCCGATTGGGCCGTGCAAGCGTTCCGCCATGCGGGAGTGGACGAAGTCCACACCGAAAAATTCACGATTCCCGTAGGCTGGAGCGAAGGCCACACGCATTTGGAGATTCTCGCTCCTGTGCCATTCCCCGTGCGCTTGGTTTCTATCGGCTGGTCGCCCGCGCTCCCAGACGGAGGAATTACGGCGGATGTCGTAGATGCAGGCATGGGCGATGATGCCGGTTTCGCCAAGGCAGGCGCGGCTGCCGACGGCGCAATCGTACTGATCCACTCGAAGTTTCTGGTGACCTGGGACGACCTCACCAATGAATACATCGTCGGTCCCGCCATCATCGCCCGGGCCATCAAAGCCGGAGCGGTCGCTGTCCTATGGATGTCGTCGCGCCCGAATCTCTTGCTCTATCGCCACACCTTGGCGGTGAATGGAGAGGTCGAAAAATTGCCGCAAGCGGTAGTCGCCCGCGAAGACGCGGAGCGAATGGCGCGATTTCTTGCGGCAGGGCAGCATGTGCGTGTTCACTGGGAAATGCCCAACCACGTGACCGGCCCGGTGGATTCGGAGAACGTCGTAGCCGAAATACGCGGCCGTGAGAAGCCCGAGGAATTTGTCCTGCTCGGCGCGCACCTGGATTCCTGGGATCTTGGCACCGGCGCGCTCGATAATGGTTGCAACTCGGCCATGGTCATAGACGCGGCGCGCGTAATACACGCCTCCGGCACCATCCCGCGCCGCTCGATCCGTTTCGTCCTCTTCACCGGTGAAGAACAGGGCCTGCTAGGTTCCGCCGCGTATGCCCACGCCCATCGTGCGGAACTCGATCGCATGATTGCGGCAGTGATTTTTGATTCCGGAGATGGAAAAGTCACTGGTTACTCGCTGGGCGGCCGGAAGGACATCCTCGACCCAGTAAAGGAAGCACTCAAGCCCATCCAGTCTCTCGGCGTGAACGACTTCACGTTCGATGCCGGCATGGATACTGACAATTTTGATTTCCTCATCGAGGGTGTTCCGACTCTGGTGGCCAATCAGGAGCCGGCGAATTACATGTTGAACTACCACGCCGCGTCGGACACCTTTGACAAGGTGGACATCGCTCAGCTCAAAAAGCAGGTGGCGATTTCAGCAGTCACTGTTTTCGCGCTCGCGGACGCGGAAGAACGCATCGGCGCGCGCCAGTCTCGCGCGGAAATCGAGCAGTTGCTGCGTGAAACCGGCCTCGGCGAAGAAATGAAAGAAGCTGGATTCTGGCCGCTATGGCAATCCAGCGAGCGCGGCCGCGAGCCGTAGCAAGAGTCGCCGACATCCCTACTTGGTCCGGCCAGCCGCCTTCAGTACGTCAATCATCGGCAGCGCGCCTCCTCCTTGCCCGCCGCCCATGTATACCTCGGGCAAATGGCCGTCCCAGTGCTGCTGCATCATTTCAATCGTCCTCAGTTGCAGCAGTTCAGGTGTGATCTGCTGTTTTTGGACCTCCAGCGCCTTTGCCTCTGCCTGTGCTTGGGCGACCTTTTGTTCTGCTTCGATTTTGATGCGCGTCAGGTCGTTTTCCGCCTTCAACGCGTTCTGCTGCGCCGTCACTTTGGCTTCGATCGCGTGGTTGTACTCTTCGGAAAAATTGAAGTCCGTGATACTCACCGCGTCCACGTCAATGTGATGAGCCGTAAGCCGGTCCCGTACGTACTGCTCAATGCCGTTCCGCACTGTCGCGCGTTGCGCTATTAGTTGCTCGGCGTCGTACTGGGCTGTCTGCGCCTTGATGGCTTCCTGAATGGCGGGAATTACCACCCGATCCACTGCGTCATCGTTGAGCTTTGCCCAAATGTCGGTCACGCAGCAGGGGTCCTGGTAATAGGCAAGCGTCACCTGCGTGTGCACTACCTGCAAATCGTGGCTCGATGCCTGCGAGTCGAGCTTTTCCACCTGCACCTGCACCGATATGGGCTTCACCGTTTCGAGAAAAGGAGTAATGAAATGCGGCCCCGGCTCAAGCGTACGTCCAGTAACCGCACCAAACCGCAAAACCACGCCGCGGTATCCGGAATCGACGGTCGTAAACGACAGCCAGAAGATGAACACCAATCCTGCTGCAAGGAAAAATGGGATACCGCTTCCCAAATGAGCCGCAAGCTGGCCGTCGCCATGCGTGGCCTTAGCGGCCGCGAAAATTCGCCACAAGCCCAGCAGCACGAACCCGACAAACACGAATAGCAGTAAACCACCCATTCTCTCTCTCCTTTGACCCAACAGTGTTTTTCGACAGCCGCTTGCTCATACGCTATATCTACTGAAAAGGCAACCGCTTCGAAATTAATGCGGCCGCGAGTTTGCGGACTGCGGCGAAGCTTCGCGTATAATGGGACAAGATGACATTAGCCACTTCGCGTTCTATTGCCTCGGGTTCTCCCGCAGCAATGTCTGATTCCGAGCCGCGCCGAATTCTGGCCATCGACTATGGCCGGAAGCGCATGGGCCTGGCGCTGTCTGACGCATTACAGCTGACGGCGCAACCCCTGCTCGTCCTTGCTCGCACCAACCGCCGCAACGACCTTCGCCGCTTGCAAGAAATTTGCAGAAAGCACGGGGTCGCGCGTATTCTCGTGGGCCACCCGGTGCACATCACGGGGGAAGCTGGCGAAATGGCGGATGAAGCGGCGCAGTTTGCCGCGCGCTTGCAGAAAGAGTTGGGGATCGAAGTGAAACTCGTGGACGAACGGCTAACCACCTGGGAGGCGGAACAAATCGTCGCCGGGCGTAAATCTGCCGACCGGCGGAAATCGCACGTTGACGACGTTGCTGCTGCCGTTCTTCTTCGCGAATACCTCGACCGCAACCGTGCTCACGCGAAGCATGTTGCGGCCGAGAGGGAATAACCGGCCGTGCGTAGGCTTGGTCTATTGGCCCTGTTGGTTATCGCGGCGATCGGTGCCGGAGCCGGTTGGCTGGATTCTCAAATTAGCCGCCCCTATCGCGGCCATCGCCCTGAGCAAGTCTTTGTGGACATTCCCCACGGCACTTCGCGTTGGCAGATCGCCGGAATCCTGCGTCGCGAAGACGTCATCCGCAACCGCCTCGCCTTCGTACTGTTCAGCGTCTGGCATCTTCGTTCCCCGATGCAGGCTGGTGAATACTATTTCGATCACCCCGTCACTTCGCGCGAAGTTTTTTGGCAACTCGCCCAAGGCAGAATTTTTGTGCATGTGGTCACCATCCCGGAAGGCTGGACGATGTTCGACATCGCCGCGGAACTCGACCGGGAAGGAATCTGCAATCGCGACGACTTCCTGGCAGCGGCGAAAGATACATCTCTCGTGTCCGATTTGGCTCCGAATGCGCAGAGCCTGGAAGGTTTTCTGTTTCCTTCAACGTATGAATTCACACGCCATACGACCTGCCAACAGATTGTCAAACGCATGGTTCAGAATTTTCGCGCCGTGTGGGAATCTCTGAATACTGCAGGGTCGCCGAGCGTTCCTGTGAGCCTGGGTCCAGCACAGATCGTAACTCTCGCCTCTTTGGTCGAACGCGAGACGCCCCGCAAGGACGAGCGTCCTTTGGTCGCCGGCGTTTTTTACAATCGCCTAAAGCGTGGAGGGCCGTTGCAATGCGATCCCACCGTCGCCTATGCACTCGAACTCGAGGGCCATCCCGTAAAGGTCGTCCACTCTAAGGATTTGCAGATCGATTCACCTTACAACACGTACAAATATCCCGGCCTGCCTCCGGGTCCCATCGCGAATCCTGGTGAAGCGTCCCTGCGCGCAGCGCTTGCTCCAGCGACCACGGATTACATGTTTTTCGTTGCGAATGATAATGGCGGCCATTTCTTCAGTAAGACCCTCGCCGAGCACAATCGCAATGTGGCGCGTTATCGCAGCCTTCTTTCCGGTGATGCTCCGCCAGAAACCGCCCAGAAGAAAACTCCCCATCGAGGCCCGTCGTGAATCCTGGACACTCACGTGCGCCGGACGAGGGCCGCTCGCCCACCAAGAAGGCCCTGATTCTGGAAGCAGCACGCGCCTTGGGTAAGCCTCGCTACACTCCGGCAGAAATCGAACAAATTCGCCGCCAATTAATTGCGCAGCTCGGTGCTCAAGGCAAAACCGCTCCCGACTATATCGTCAGCGTGCTGGAAGAAGCGGGAATGCGCGTGGTATGGTCCACGCGTTCCGATACGGAAGGTCGCTACGAGGAGGAATTCACCGACCTGCTGCATTTTTCGACGCTCGAAGAAGCCGAAATGTGCTTGGTGCGCCTCGATGAGCTGCTGAGAAAATTTTTGCTCGATGACGAACAGGCCGCCGCCGAACGTGCCCGCGAAGTAGCCCGCCTGGGACGGCGCCGTGCAGAAATGATTTCGCGCAATCACAAGGTGGACGCCAGGAAGCGCGCCGAAAAAGAAGAGATCGCGCACTGGTTTGCCATCTGGCTGGAAACGCCCGACGCTTTTTTTGATTGGCTGGAAGTTCGCAAGCAATCTCCGGACTTCGTAAGAAAATTCCCTTCAACGGGATTGGAAGATGACCTCCCCGGCACCGAAGAATAACCCGACGATCCTTCTCGAGGTCGAACCGCTCGATCTCGGACCCGACGTTCTCGCTATCGGGCTGGAACTCACCGAAGCGGACGAAAATCGCGAGCCGATCCGCGGTGGCGACGCGGCGCGAATCTGGAGCCGGGTCCTTTGCGCGACGGCGGCAGACGAAACCTGGGCGCTCGATTTCTTCAGCCATCTCGATCGCATTCGCGAATACTGCGAGCGCCATCAAGTCTCGTTCCGCGACGCCGGCAACCGTTGCATCGTAATTCCTGTGCTCGCGCTCGAAGCGCTCGAACCCTTGATTGATCGCTTTCAGTCCGAAACTTTCGGCGCGCGAGCAGGAGAAAAACTCGCTATGGGCGATCCTGCACTCGAGGGAGAGCTTGCGCGCCGTGGTGTAGATGCGTATCACACCGGATTTCCGAATTACGCGTTCTGTGCGGTATGCAATTTCGAAGACGGCTCGCTGGTTTTGCTGAGTGAAAAACTTTGGGCCAGCGAAGTGATCCGTCGAGTCCGCCCCGCCCTCGAAGGTCAGGATGTGGAAGTCCGTCTGGCCTCCTAAGCCTTTTCCTGCCCGGTTGTTAGTCCGGAACCTTAGGCCTTTCGTACCATTTACGCGTAAACTCTCCTCCTAGTACATTTGGGCATGGGAACACGTTAATGCCCCCTGTTTCACGCGAAGCTATGGCGCAGCCCCAACCCACTGTCCCCAACGCTCGCGCTTTCGTCCGTAGCCTGAACGTCCTCCTTAAGTACTCTCGCCTCTATGGTTTAGAGCACGTTCGCTCCGCCAGCCAATTGGATTCTGCCTGGACTGAACTGCAAGCGGCGGTCGAGGCTGCGGGACACAGCGGCCTCCTTCTCGGTGCCTCGGGTTCGCAATTGCTTCTAGATGGCGTCCCGCTCGAATCAAGCCCTGCCGAGCGTAGTTTTGCCGACCTTCTTAACTCCGCCGGTATCGCCAGCATCGGGTTTCTACCCCGCGTGGAGCGCTCTGAATTCGCCAATTTAGTGAAATGTTTCATGGAGACAGGCCCGAAGGCCGGGACGCTATCCGAACGACTGGAAGCCTATTTTGGAAACCGAAATAATTGCGGAATCCGCGTGAACGAAATTCGCTTCGTCGCGGAAGACGCCGGATTTTCCGAGGCGCGCGTCGCCGCGACACTCACCGCCAAAACGCTAGGCGCCGACGCGAACTGGATTCAGGAATGGTTCCGGAGCCCAGAGAAAATGATTCAGCTCATCACCGCCGCTGAAGGCGCGCATGGCGGGCCCGGCGGAACTGGTGGACCCGGGGGTGCCGGAACGCCAGGGACACTGGGTGCAACAGGTACGGGATACGCGGCAGCTGCCGAGAATGTCGTAGGCAGCGGAGAATTTGTCGGTACCGGTCCCGGCTTTCCGGGCGGTGCGGCAGACGTGAGCTTAGGAGTTCCGGGCGTCGCGGGCAGACTTACGGTCGCGCTCGGGGGCGTTACAGGTCTCGCCGGCGGAATTGGCAAGCTCGAAGAAGCCGAGCTGCAGACCCTGCTAAAGCTGCTCGCGCAATTTGGCGAAGCCCAACTCGCGAAGAATCCGCAGCTCGATCCGTCGTCCTGGCAGCAGAAAATTTCTGCCCTGCCGCAAAACGCAAAAATTACTTTGCAGCAGGCGCTTGCCACGGTCGCCGCGCAATCTCCCAACGCAAAACTTGACGAGAGTACGCTTCTGCATTTGGCCGAAGACCTGGCAATCAAATTTGCAATTGATCGCTATCAGCGCGGCGAAGTGAAGGTGAATGCCGTCCGCCAGATGCTCGACCGCATGGGCCACGAACTCGATACTCTGCGCAAACTGCTGAAATCGCGCGAAGAGAAAATGGCCGGCGCGGGCATGTCCGTGGAAACCCACGCCGACATTCTCGACCGGCAGTTCTGGGCCGCCGTGCCGGAATCGGGCAAGAAATCCGTGCTCTTGTCGCCCGAAGCTTGGTGCATACCGCCGCGCAACGTGCAGCAATACGTTGAAGAGCTCATGGGACGCGGCGAATCGGACGTCGCGGGTGACATCCTCCTGCACTATGCCTCCTGCGTCACCAACAAAGACGCCGAAGCGCGCAAGAAGGCCGCCATCGGCCTCGGACAGCTTGCCGAGCTTTACAGCAAAGCGGCAAGCCAGCGCCTGCAAGACGCGTTAGTCAAAATTGGCCAAGCAATGGCTGCGGAAAAGGATGCGGAGCTGCAAACGCTGCTGAGCGCTGCCTTCGTGCGCCTCAGTCAGGAGTCGGCGGCGCGCCGCTACTATCGTGCGGTGCAGCAGTCCTTGGATTCGCTCGCCGATCTCGAAGAATCGCGCCCGAGCTGGGTGCAAAGCCTGCGCCCCCGCATTGGCGTAGACAATCGAATCCCGGAGTTCATCGAAGAAGCGCTCGCTGCCGAAGCAATGCCTGAGGGCCTGGTGGGCGTGCTCATGCGCGTGCCGCAAGGCGCTGCCGAACATCTCTCCGTGCGCTTGGCGCGATCCAGCAGGCGAACCGAACGTGAAAGCATCGTCCATCTCGCAAAATCCGTCGGCGCTCCCTGCGTGCGTCACCTCAAGGAAACTTTCAAGAACGACGTTCCAGCGAAGGCCGCTACCGTAGCCGGATCTATTGAGCCGTCTCGACCCGGCAGCGGTGGACGAGTCGCTTCCGCGGCGTCTGCGCGACGGCGGCCGCGGTTTTCATGACGCGATTGTCCGCCAGCTTTCCACGGGCGGCGCGCCGGAGCGCGGTAAGCTTCTCGCCGACTCGCTCGAAATGTTCGATGTAATGATTCTTCCCCTCGCCTTGGACGAAATCGGCATGTGCTGCGACCCCGATACGGCTCCAAAGCTCCTGCGTTTGGCCGAAGGCGAACTTCTGCCGCAAGGGCCGGAGTACCTCCGCGTGAAGGCGATCGAGGCGCTCGGCCGTATGCGTGCCCCGGCTGCCGCGGGTCATTTGCGCCGGTTTGTCGAAGCGCGCAAGGCGTTTGGCTGGGTCTACCCGGACGAAATTCGCATGGCGGCCGCGCAAGCGCTGGTAAAGCTCGACCCCGAGTGGATGGAGAGTTTCCTTCCGCAGTCAGGCTTGGATGTGAAAGTCCTACAGTTGGCTCCGCTCGATCCCATTCCCGAGCGCGACTTCGTGCGTCATCGCCGCTATCGCCGCGTGCGGTTGCCGCGCAATGTGCCCGCCGTAGTCACTTCCGCAAAGGGCAAATATTCTTCGGCAATCAGCGTTCTCAGCCTCGATGGCGGACTTCTGAGCGGAGAATTGCAGCTCCCGGTTGGCACCGAGGCGACGCTCAAGATTCCAGCGGGCCTGCGCTCCATCAGCATGCATGCGGTGGTGCGCTTCGTGCGCTCACATCAAGCTGGATTCGAAATGGTCGGCATGAACCTCGAAGATCGCGCCAAACTCCGCCGTCTTCTCGTCTCGCTCGGCGGGAACGATGGGATCGCCCCGGCGCACCCGCCAACCGGCAGCCTTCTCGACGACTGATCTCGCTTTCCGCTTCTGTCATATCGCCGCTGGCAAATTTCCACTCAGCTTTTCCTCCGTTTTCACACCCTCCGTTTCGTTGACACCCCCTGAAGCGGCTGTTAGATTGCATACTTTGTGTTCATCAGGCCTCAACTAAGGGTTTGGCGCGTCATTTGGATGGTTTCGCTTGCAGCGTTAGTGTCGTTTGCTTGCGGCTGTTCCGTCAGCCACAAGACGGCGGTTAAGCCATCGGAAGCGCCCGGGCCATTGCAGACTGCCTCGAAGGCCCAGCTGATCGAGTTGTACGATAAACAGGCCCAGGCGATTCAGTCGTTGAACGCAGGCGTGAACATGAAGCTGACCGCCGGCTCCGCTTACTCCGGAGTCATCGAGCAATACCATGAAGTGAACGGCTTCATTCTCGCCGCCAGGCCCGCGAGCATTCGCGTGATTGGCCAAGCTCCGGTGATCGGCAAAAATATTTTCGACATGGTGAGCGACGGCAAGACGTTCAGCATTTATGTTCCGTCGAAAAATGAATTTCTCGTAGGGCCCGCCAATCTGGAGCGTCACGCGGCGAAGCCGATCGAGAATCTCAGGCCCCAGCATTTGCTCGACGCGCTCTTCTGGCCGCCGATTCCCGAGGGCGCGCCGGTGCTGTTGGAAGAGGCGAGCGAGGGGAATGGGCGATACTACGTGCTTACGATGATCGCACGCACGCCCGAGCCTTTGGCAACTAGCAGCGCCGGCTCGGGTTCAATGGACTGGGAGATTGCGCGAAAAATCTGGTTCGACCGTTCGGGGCTGCGCGTCACTCGCATCGAGAATTTCGGCTCTCGCCGGCAAGGTAGCATCGGACGTAACCTATGGAAATTGGCAAGCGTCGGGCGATCTCAGCTATCCCTGGAAATCGCCGTCAGTCGCCCTGGCGACGACTATCAATTGCAGATCGTCATCAAGAAGTTGACCTTGAACGAGCCGGTTGCTCCGGACCGATTCGTATTGCCGCAGCCTCCCGGCACGAAGCTGGTGCATGTCGGAGATGAGACAGAAAATGATGCCGGGGAAACGTCCCAAGGAGCCGCAGCGCTGACGCTCTAAAGCGCTAAAAGATATGATCCGCTACATGATCGTACAGAACGTGCTCCACCGGCCGTTGCGCACGCTGATCACTGTGATTGCCGTGGCCGTCGAGGTGACGCTCGTCATCATCGTCGTCGGCCTCACCAGCGGCCTCCTTTCGGAATCGGCCAAGCGCATCGAAGGCATCGGCGCGGACATCATGGTCCAGCCGCCTTCGGCTTCCGTCTTTATGGCGTTTAGCGGCGCGCCGATGCCCATCGCTATCGGAGACAAGCTGGCGCAACTCGATTACGTGCAAGCCGTCACGCCCGTGCTTCTCCAATTCAATTCCACGGGCCTCGAAATTGTTTACGGCATTGACGTAAATAGCTTTCCGTACCGTCACCGGTGGGTTTGTGTACCATGAAGGCCATGACCTGCAGGGTCCCAACGACATTCTTGTGGACGATGTCTACGCGAAATCGAAAAAGATAAAGCTCGGCCAGACCCTGCGGCTCTTCGACCACGATTTTCACGTCGTCGGCATCGTGGAACACGGCAAAGGCGCGCGACTGTTCGTCTTCCTCTCCACCTTGCAGGAAATGGCCGGCGCCCACGATAAAGCCTCGGTCTTTTTCATCAAGTGCGATCGCACCGACCACACGCCCGCCGTGATGGACGAAATCAAGCAGTTGCTCCCGCGCTACGAAATTCGCCCGCTCAAGGATTTCATCTCCTTGATGACGTCCTCCAATCTTCCGGGCCTCGGCGCCTTTATCAACGTCATGATCGGCATCGCCGTCGTCATCGGCTTCCTGGTGATTTTTCTTTCCATGTACACCACCATCATCGAACGCACCCGCGAGATCGGCGTTCTCAAATCGCTGGGCGCTTCCAAAGGCTATATCGTTCAAATCGTGCTCAGCGAGACGACGCTGCTATGTCTTGCCGGGGTGGTCGCCGGCGTGGGACTCAGCTTCCTGATGCGTTCCATTTTCATCAAGCTCTTTCCATCTCTCACGATTCTCATTACTGCCGACTGGGTCCTGCGCGCCGGCCTCATCGCGATTGTGGGCGGCCTCCTGGGCGCCGCTTATCCGGCCTGGATGGCCAGCCGCAAAGATCCCGTCGAGGCGCTCGCCTACGAGTAGCCATCCGCCAAATCCAATTTCAACCTGTGGTTTCGCGCGATTTCCGCGCGCGCATCCCTGCTAGGCAGAAATGCTAAACCCGACTAGAATAATTCAGTCCCCAGATTCGCTGATGCTGGCACGGGAGCCGCTGTTGGAGCCGATACTCAAGACTGAAAACCTATGGAAAGTCTATCGCCAGGGCAAAGTGGAGGTTCCCGCCCTGCGCGGCGTCAGCATCGAAGTTTTTCCCGGCGAGTTTGTTTCCATCATGGGACCCTCCGGCTGCGGCAAATCCACGATGCTGCACGTGATTGGAGGCCTGGCGCAAGCCACTCGTGGAAGAGTGCTGCTCGACGGCAACGACCTCACCACCATGAGCGATTCGGCGCGCACGCTGCTTCGCCGCCACAAAGTAGGCTTCGTATTTCAGCGGTTCAATCTTCTGCCCACGCTCGACGCCTATCACAATATCGCGCTCGCGCAGCATATTCATGGCAATGGCTTCGATCCTCACCGCTTCCAGGTTGTTGCTGATCTGCTGGGATTGAGCTCCCGGCTCAAGCATAAGCCTTCGGAGCTATCGGGCGGCGAGCAGCAGCGCGTCGCTCTGGCCCGCGCGATCGTCAGCGAACCCAAAATCGTCTTGGCCGACGAACCGACCGGCAATCTGGATACCAAGAGCTCTGACGCCGTACTCAATCTGCTGCGCGACTTGAACAAAGATCTGGGACAGACCATTGTGATGATTACGCACAACCCGGACGCCGCGGCATACGGACATCGCGTGCTGCACATGCGCGACGGCGAAGTCGTAGACGGCGTTTCTGTTCACTGATATGCGTGCTTTGTGGCAGGGAATCGTTCGAACGATTTTTTGGTCTTACGAGCGGGGCAGCTGGCCCTACGATGTCGTGGTTATCGTGATCGTCCTATTTGTCCTAGCAACGCCTCCGCATTGGTTTCACGACCAGCCCCAAGTCTCGGCTTTCGCCAGCTCAAAGGTCCAGTTTCGCTCCCAGGATTTTGCCGGCCAGACGCGCACGTACCGCATGGACGCGTCCGTGCTCCCGGTGGACAAGCGCGCGTCCAGCGAAACTCCGGAACTCGAGCGCGAAACTCACGACATCCTCGCGCGCACGGTTGACGATCTGCGGGATCAAAGCTTCCAGGTCGTGCGCATTGAGCCGGTCCGCAGCAAGGATGGTTCCATCGCGTCCTACGACGTCACAGTTCATCCGTAACCGGACCATGTAACATTTTCTCCCCTTCCGTTCCTTCCTATCGGAACCCGCTCACGCCCCGGCGCGTCCAATAGACTGTAGTATTATGAACGGCGCGTAAATGGTCACGGTGGTCCAACGGGGGCAATGATTTGATCGGAAAGCGCGTTTTATCGGCGGTGGTGGTCTGCGCGCTGATTTTGGGGGGTTGGCTTCAGAGCTTCGTCTGCCGCCAGCCAGGTCCACGGAAACTTAAACCTCGATGGCGTCTTGCGCTTGTTGGATCGCGAGTCAAGAAGCTTTCGCAGTCTTTCCGCTGACGTCGAGCGCACCAAGGTGACGGTCGTCGTAAACGACAAATCCACCGAAACTGGCAGCATTCTGGTGCATGGCGACAAAATGCTGCTGGAAATGAAAGCTCCTGACGCGCGCACGATTCTGCGGACAGGCGACAATCTATACATCTACACCCCAGGCCTCAAGCGCGTGGAAGAATACAATCTGGCCCAACATCGTTCGCTGGTTGACCAATATCTCCTGCTGGGCTTTGGCACTTCGGGAAAAGATCTGCAGAAAGCCTATTTGGTGACGCTGCTCGGCGAACCCACGCTCGACGATAAGAAAACTGCCGAGCTGGAATTGACTCCCAAATCCCAAGAGGCGCGTAACCAGATTTCCAAGATCCAAATCTGGCTCGACGAAACCACCTGGCTTCCGGTCCAGCAGCGGTTTGACGAAACTGGCTCGGGAGATTATTTCGTTATTCGCTATTCGAAGGTCGTGCGCAATCCCGACCTCGGCGACGCGAAATTCAAACCTCATTGGCCCAAGGGCACCGAAAAGGTCAAGCCGCAGGGCTGATCATTATCCGAGGCTATTTCGCTGCAGATTGAATCAGTGCTTCGCCGGCAACGGACGATTTAGCCTCGCGCTGCTCGGATTCTTGCTTGAGCAGCGACTGTTTTAGATCGACGCCCCAGCGGTATCCTGCCAAGTCTCCATCTTGACGCACGACGCGGTGGCAGGGAACCACCACCGAAACAGGATTCGTCGCGCACGCCCGCGCAACCGCTCGAATGGCCTTAGGCTTCCCAATCGCTCGAGCCACCTGGCTATACGTCCGCGTTGTGCCGTACGGAATCTTGCGCAGCTCTTCCCATACGCGGCGTTGAAACGCCGTGGCCTGCACGTCGGTCGGCAAATCGAGGTTCGGCTCGCGCCCGCGCAGATGCTCCAATATTTTTTCCACCCAACCTTCCAGACCGTTGCGATCGCGGCTAATCTCCGCCCGCGGGTATTCTTTCCGCAGAGCCGCTTGCAGAGCGGCATCGTCTTTGCCTAGATACAGCGCACTGATCCCGCGATGCGTCGCTCCTACCAGTAGACGGCCCAGTGGCGAACTCACGATCGTGAAGTTAATCTGCATTCCCGCTCCGCCCTGGCGATACGTCGCCGGCGTCATCCCCAGTTGTGACGGCGCGCGTTCGTACAATCGGCTGCTCGATCCAAATCCCGCATCGTAAAGTGCTGTAGTCACGTCGTCCCCCTTTTTCAACTTCGATTTCAGCCGCCGCATCCGTTGTGCGTCGGCATACTGCCGCGGCGAAATTCCCATCACGCTGCGAAACGCACGTTCGAGCTGGTGCGGGCTCATCGCCACGGACGAGCTGAGCGCGTTCAGCGTCAACCGCGCTTCATTTTCACTCTCCGCCGTTCCCCCGCCGTCCGACTCAATTCGCGCTTCGATTGCCCGGCATACCCGCGCCACCGCTGCAGTACGCGGATCACTCAGACGAACTGCTCGCGGCTTGCATCGCCGGCAAGCTCGAAATCCTTTCTGCTCGGCCGCTTCCGGCAACGAATAAAATTCCACCTGTTCGCGCTGCGGTTTTTTGGAAGGGCAGGAGGGCCTGCAGTAAATTCCGGTGGACCGAACGGCGTAAACAAATTTTCCGTCCGCTCCGCGATCGCGATCCCGCACTGCGTTCCAGCAGGCTTCGGAGGTCTGCATCCGTGCTTTCGCCGGAATTTGCGAATTTAGAAGTTCGTGCCGTGATCTGAATCATCTCGTTGAGCCTCGCTTGCATCCCCAAAATAGCGAAACCCAACCGAAGCTGCTATCCGTTTATCGCGCCTGAACTAAATTCGGAACTGCAAAATTTGACTGCGTCACAAAAGCGAAAGTTAGCGCCGCTTGATACCCGCTTCCCGAATCGAAACCAAAACGAATATAGAAGCCCCTGTGAAAATGTTTATATTCTCAACTACAAATCTTTGCGGTTCCCTCTAACTGATTGAAACCACGCACTTAGCCTCCCCGCGGGGGTGTTATATCTTACGTCACCATCACCGCACCCCCCTTGACGACAAGCCCGACTCCGCGCATATTCGGTCCACCAGTAGGGGGACTCTTAGGCTGTTCTTGGGGGACAGTACATGGGGGCTGCTCCGGATTGGAAAGACCAGCGGTGTGCCGCTTCGCCGCTGCGTGAATTTGAAAGCCACACCGTAAGCGTAATTTCACACACAGGGAAACCGGGGCCTCGCCGTTTCGCTCGCGTTCCCACACATGCCATTGGAGTCGCGCAAGAGCGTCGCGGCAATCCGCGCGCCGCGCTTTCGCTACCTTTGCGCCTGATTCGCGTCGGCGACCGGCCTGAGCCTATTCCCGGTCACGCTGGTCACGCGCAATATCAGCTCGAGCGGCATCTATTTCCTTGCCCCACGCAATTTCGCGCCGGGCACGGCCATCGAGTTGGAAGTCGCGCTCATCGAACGCCCGCTCGGCCAAGGCAGCGTTCAAATGTGCACCGCCGTGCACATCGTACGCGCCGAGGACGTTGAAATGCCTGGATGGCGCGGCTACGCCGCCAGCTTCGACGATTTCGCGCTCCGCCGCGATGACGTGCTTCCGCTGCGCTATCGCGGCCACTAGCGCTGCAATCGCAAAAAACCACTACAACATCGGTCCGAAGCCCGCGTGGATCGTGCTCAGCGCAAGTGCTCTCTGCGTACTCTGCGCGCTTTTCTCTGCGACGTCTGCGTTAAGTAGTTGACTTGGCTTTCTGCGGAAACGGTTGTCGTGAGCGTGCCCGCCGGTGCCGAGCCGCTTATCCGCAAGGCTGCCCTCTGATACGATTCTCTTATCTTGAAACTCATCCAATATTCCGCGCGTGCCGTCCTGTTCGACTGGGACGGTACGCTGCTCAATTCCTACGCAGCGGACGTCCGCGCCTATCTTTCCATGTTCCGGGCCCTGGATATCGAGTGGACCGAACGTGAAGTCGCCGCGCATTATTCCCCGAATTGGCTTCGCGTCTATCGCGCGGCGCGAACTTCCGCGCTCGAAGTGGCTGGATGCCGACCGTCTCTGGGCCCAAGCCTACAAACTCGAAAAACCTCCGCTGCTGCCCGGCGCCCGGCGCATCGTACGACACGCTCTCGATGAAATTTGCTCTCGGCATCGTAAGCAGCGGAAATCGCGCGCGAGTTCGCCGCCAACTGCGTGAATTCGCACTCTCCGGCTACTTCTCCGGCTTGCGTATGCAGTGAGGACACGCGAAAAAAGAAGCCACATCCGGCCCCATTGCAGCTCGCGCTCAAACGCATGCGCCTCAGGCCCGAACATTGCGTCTACGTGGGCGACACGGCGGAAGACATCGAGATGTCCCGCCGCGCCGGGAGTGCGTGCCATCGGCGTGCTCGGCCCATTCCCGACCGAGGAACGCCTTCGCGCAGCGAATCCGGAGATCCTGCTCGATTCGATCCGCGACCTTCCGCGTCATCTCCGGGCAGTGGATTGAAATCAGTGTGGCGAAGGCGGCGGCTGGCCCGTCGCCGCAGCTTGCGGACCTTGAGTGGCAGGCGCTGTCTCAGCGGCGGCCGTTCCAGGTCCCGTATTCAATTTGAAATCCGTGGAATGAATCACCAGGCGTAGCGGCAGGTCATCATTCTGGCCGTCCTTGAAATAGTCATCCGAACGCGTGTAGGTCGGCAGCCAATATTTCCCCTGAAAATTCTCTCGGTAAGTCTCAAACATCGTGAACGGCAATTCCGTCCCGTTTCCTTCAATCTCGCTCACGAATTTCCCGTAGCTCTTCACGATCGCGAAATCGTGATCGTCGATCCACACCACTCCTTCGAAATAGCGCTCCTTGCGGCTCAATAATTTCGGCTTCACTTGGAAAATATAGGTGTTCAACTGGTCCAGTTTTTCCTGGCCCGCATACTTGAAGTCGTAGTTCGCCACCTTGTCCGGAGTCAGCGGAAATTCCGGCATGCTGGCAATCACCCGCACGTCCTCCAGCGAAAAATGCATCAGCTTCAGAGTCGACACCGGCGGCGTGGTCACCCGCATATAACGCTGCCCGTCCGAGCGCATCAGCACTTCGCCGGTGACGCTGAATTTCCCCCCCGGGTCGGTGAGTTCGTCTAAACGAATGGATTGTGTGAAATCGTAAGTTTCGTACGATCTTCTTCATTACCGCTTCGTTGGCCACAAAGCGATTGATGATCTCTTGCGCGGGAATCGGCGGAGGGCCGGGATGCGGTTCAGCCGGAATGCGCTTCACCTCGAACTTCGGCGGGGCTGTTTGCGGCCCCACATCCTGTGCGCGCAAGGGCATCGCTGAAAAAATCAGCGTCGCGAATATCATCGCGGCGAACCAACCGATCGTTCGATTCCGTCCCGACATTCCCAATCGTTCCTTCGTGCTTGGATGCAGCATCCCGCCTTCATGGTCAACTCTAACTCATTTTCCACCGCCGGACTCGCGCTGCATCGCCCCCGGACGGAAACGTTTCATTCACGGATATCGCGGGCGGGACTCTCTGTTATGCGCCTTCGCGCTCTGATAAAATTACGCGTTTGCCGCTCGGCGGCCGCCTCGGGCATGACGGACAATCGCGAAAAGCTCCAATCCAGACGCTACCTGATCAGTGGCATGGTACAGGGCGTCGGCTTTCGTTATTTCGCAATGCGTGCCGCGGAACGCCTGAAGGTGACGGGATACGCGAAGAATCTGCCAGATGGCCGCGTGGAAGTCTACGCCATCGGCAACGAGCCAGCACTGGCAAAATTTCGCGCGGACCTCGAGCGCGGCCCGCAGGGAGCGCTCGTTTCCAGCGTTTCCGAAGAGGACGCTCCATTCCTCGAGCAATTTTCTAAACGCTTTTCGATTGAGCACTAAGTAGGCAGCCGTGAGCGTAGTTTTAATTTACCAGGTGTCGTATCTGTGTTTATCTGTGTTCATCTGTGGTGACGTTGATCTTTCGTAGCTCACAACGCGCACTCACAATACACAAGGAGAAGCATGGACGACCTCAAAGCGCTGATCCGCGAGATTCCGGATTATCCCAAGCCCGGCATTCTGTTTTATGACCTGACCACGCTGCTGAAGGACCCGATCGGCTTCCATTCGCTCGTGGATCGCCTCTGCGAACAATACAACGGCACTAAGGTGGACATCGTCGCCGGCATCGAAGCGCGCGGCTTTATCTTTGCGCCCGCTCTCGCCTACCGCCTGAATGCAGGATTCGTTCCAATCCGCAAGCCCAAAAAGCTTCCCGGCAAGACTGCCTCCATCACCTATCAACTCGAATACGGCACAGACCAGCTCGACATCCACCAGGACGCCATCAAACCGGGACAAACCGTGTTGATATGCGACGACCTTCTGGCCACCGGCGGCACTGCCGCAGCCACAGTGAAACTCATCGAGCAATTGGGCGGCAAAGTAGCCGGCGCAGCCTTCGCAGTGGAGCTCACGTTCCTCAACGGCCGCGCCAAACTTCCAGGGCTGCACGTTTTTTCGCTGCTGAAATACGACAAGTGAGGAAGGCGGAAAATGGAAAAGCGAAAATAGAAGATAAAATCGGACCGAGTAGACCGGCGCGAGTGCTGACGCGGCAATCGGCTGCCCGGAGCGAGATTTCGCCTGAAGCTAATTTCTACTTTCTATTTTCTGACCCTCCCGCCGCTGTCGCACCACTTCAAACAGCATCACGCCCGCCGCCACCGAAACGTTAAGCGACCGCACCGGACCGACGGTTGGCAGCGAAACCAAAAAATCGCACCGCTTGCGCGTCAATTCGTGCAGACCTTCGCCCTCTCCACCCAGCACAATTCCGACCGATCCTTTCAAATCCACATCCATGTAGCTCTTTTCCGCGCGCTCATCGAGCCCCACCAGCCAGTAGCCCGCCTCCTTCATCTCCTCCATCGCACGCACCAGATTCTTCACTCGCGCGATCGGCAAATGCGCCAGCGCCCCAGCCGACGCGCGCTCCACGGTATCGCTCAATCCCGCCGCGCGCCGCTCCGGAATCACCACGCCGTTCGCGCCAGCGGCCAGCGCAGTCCGCACGATCGCGCCCAGATTGTGTGGATCTTCGATCCCGTCGAGCAAAACCAGCAAACCCTGCGGATTTTTCGCGGCCAGCAAATCTTCCAACTCAATCGCCGGCTTCGCCGCACCCAGCGCCGCAACTCCCTGATGCTCGTGCGTCCCCACCAGACGGTCAATCTGCTGCCGGTCCTCAAAGCGCACCGGCACGCCCTTGGCCTTCGCCATCTGCACCACGGCTTCCACGCGCTCACCGTGTCGCCCACGCGCAATCACGATGCGATCCAAAGCGCGTCCCGCCGCTAGCGCCTCCTCGACCGCATGAAATCCGGTAAGCCAATTCATCGCCATCCCATTCGATTTTGGCGCAGTGAGTCGCGCGCCGAATAGGCTGGAGTCACTCCCCTGCGGAATTTCTCGGCAGTGCCGGTCGAAGGGCGTCTCTGCGGTGAATTCATCCTTCCAGCGTCGCAATCGTGTGCGCTGCAATCGCCTCCCCGCGACCGATTTCACCCGTGCCCTCGTTCGTCTTGGCCTTCAGATTGATTTGCTCCGCGGATATACCCAGCGATTTCGCCAGCGCCGCGCGCATGGCGGGGAAGTGCGGCCCCAATTTCGGCCGCTCGCAAATCACCACGGCATCCAGATGGCTGATGCGCAGCTTGCGCTCATCCAGCAATTTGCGAGTGTGCTCCAGAAACAACAAACTCGCCGCACCCTTCCATTTCGGATCCGTATCCGGAAAATGAGTGCCAATATCGCCGAGTCCCGCCGCCCCAAGCAACGCGTCGCACAAGGCGTGCGCCAGCACATCGCCATCGGAATGTCCCACCGAGCCTTTATCGAACGGCACTTCAATCCCGCCGATCATCAACTTGCGGCCTTCGGCCAATCGGTGCAGATCGTAGCCAATCCCTGATCGTGTCATTTCGCGCGGCGCTCCTGCTCCAGATAAAATCGCGCCAAATCCATATCCGCCGGCCGCGTGATCTTCAAATTGCGCTCCGAACCCAGCACTACAAAAACATCATGCCCAAATCGCTCCACCAGCGCCGATTCATCCGACGCCATAATCCCATCCATCTGCGCCTTTCGAAAAGCGTCACGCAGCAGCACATAAGAGAACGCCTGCGGCGTCTGCGCCAGCACCACGCGCTCGCGAGGAATCGTCGAGGTGATAAGCGCGACGTCTTCCGGCAAACTCGCGCGCTTCACTTCCTTCACCGTGTCTATCGCCGGAATACCCAGAATCGCCGCGCCGCGCTTCCGCGCCTCCGCTATCACTCGATCCACCTGTTCAGGGGTAACAAAAGGCCGCACCGCATCATGCACCAGCACCACGTCGGTCGCAGGATCCACTTGCGCCAGAGCATTCGCCACCGATTGCTGCCGCGTATCTCCGCCGTGCACCACACGCGCCGGACGCCCCAGACCAGCTTTCGCCACTTTATCCTGCAGCGACACAATATCGTCCGCGCGCGTGGAAAGGAAAAAATCCGTGATCGCCGCGCACGCAGCCAGTCGGCGCAACGTGAAAATCACCAGCGGCATGCCATCCAGTTCGAGGAATTGCTTCGGCATTTCGGCGCCCATGCGGGTGCCAAGACCAGCGGCAGGGATGATAGCGGCAACGCGGCCCATAAAGGGTCAACAGTCTATCGCAGTCAGGCTACGGAGAGAAAGGGAAGACCGGCCGCGCCTCACGTAACAGCGCAAGGGAACGAGACGCAAGACCTACGACCTGCCCGATTCCGGATATAGCGGCCGCGCAGGACGCTCGCCGCCGCCTTCGGATGTGCGCGGTGTCGTTTCGCTGAGCTGCTGCGCGCTACCGGAAATCACGCGCGGTACTTGCTGCTCGCCGCGCTCGTCGTATCGCCCGAAGATCATTTTGCCGGCTGTCGTCTGATGAACCGAGGTCACCGTAATATCGATCGTCTTGTTGATCATCTTGCGCGCGCCATCCACCACCACCATCGTGCCGTCGTCCAGGTACGCGACCCCCTGGTTGTATTCCTTGCCCTCACGCAAAATGAAAACGCGCATCGTCTCGCCCGGCAGAACCACAGGTTTCAGCGCGTTCGCGAGCTGATTCACGTTCAGGATCTCAATGCCTTGAAGCGTCGCGACCTTATTCAAATTGAAATCGTTGGTCACGATTTTCGCGTCGTAGCGCTTGGCCAGCTCGATCAACTTTAGGTCCACTTCCGGCACCTGCAGAAAATCATCGTCTGCAATCTGAACTTCCAAATGCGCCATTTTTTGGATCCGCTGCAGAACTTCCAGCCCGCGCCGTCCACGCTGCCGCTTCAACGGGTCCGCCGAGTCCGCCACCAGCTGCAATTCGTGCAGCACGAACTGCGGAATGATTACGGTTCCATCCAAAAATTGCGCTTCCGCAATGTCCGCCACGCGCCCATCTATAATCACGCTGGTATCAAGCACCTTAAATGAATGTTTTAGACTGCGCTCGCTGCCGAACAATCCGCCGAGCGCCTGCAAATTCAGCATATCGCCCTTATTCGCTCCGAGAATCAATCCGATATACGCCATCACCAGGAACGCGGCCAGGCTGAAGAACGAACGCGTGCTTTCCGGCATCGTGGTGTGAGTCAGGATCAACGAAGTGAGGTAAGCACCGAGGAGACCGAGGATCGAACCAACCGCCGCGCCAATCAGCCTGCGCAGGCTGGCGTGCCGCAGACGCAGCTCAAACAATATAACCGCCAACCCGAAGAAAAATCCGACGGCTGCGCCGAAGATCGGCGAAACGCTAAAGGGACGGAAGTGAAAACCTGCCGCAATGCACACCGCCATGAAAACGACGCGAATTCCCAGCATGTCCCAAAAAGTCCCAACCTGATCGAGACCGGGACGCGCCGGAGCAGCAGGTTTCAATGTTGAAGTTTCGGGAGCTGGAATGGCCGGTGGCCTGTTATGCGGTACAGGAGGAGTCCTCTGCATGGTCCCACCTTATGAAAATCTCTATAAGACGAATCGCGTCCAATGATCTCGTCTCGAAAAGTTTTTTCCGGCGTAATAAAGTTCGGGCGCTTGGCCGGGAGGAGGTAGAGGTTCCTTACGAATTCTTTATAAGGCCACAGTATAGCACCGGGCGGGAAGTGGGAGTCAACGGCATGCAATGGCTTGGTAAACGTACCCGGGCTATTACCGATGCCCGGTGGGGACAGACGGGTTAAACGTAGAATTTGGGAACGCGCCGCCCCAGGGCGCACAGCAGCTCGGACGTCACGGTGCCGATCTCGCGCGCCACATCGGAAACTTCGATCGTCGCGCCACCATCCTTGCCGTAAATCGTCACCACGTCGCCCAGGACGGCTTCCGGCACGTCGGTCACGTCCAGCATCGTCAAGTCCATCGAAATCGTGCCTACCAATGGGACGCGGCGGCCGCGAACCAGCGCGCATCCGCGGTTGGTTCGTGCGCGCATGATTCCGTCAGCGTATCCGGCGTTGATTACGGCAATCCGCGTCGGCCGCTTGGTCACGAACCGCGCGCCATAGCCCACCGCTTCGCCTTCGGAAATCTCGCGCACAGAAATAATCCGCGCCTTCAGCGAAAGGCATGGCCGCAGCGGGATCTGGCCCACAACTTCCTGCTTCTTCTGCGGCGGGTCGAACGACTGGTGATATCCGTAAAGTATCGCGCCTGGTCGAACCATGTCCGCCCACGTGCTGTTCCGCGCGCAAATCGCGCCGCTGTTCGCCATGTGCACGATTCCCGGAGACACTCCCAGCTCGCGCATGCGCGCAAGGCAAGAAAGAAAAACCTTTTCCTGATCGTCGGTCTGTTGCGCGGTGAAATCTTCGGCGGAAGCGAAATGCGTGAACGTTCCTTCGAGCTGGATGTGCTTGCACACGGCCAGCGCGCGCGCAAACGCGTCGATTTCGTCCGGCGAAATGCCCAGCCGATTCATGCCCGTATTGATCTTCAAATGAAACGGCACGCGACCCTTGCCGCCAACCGCTCTGGCGCTGCGCTCCAGATGCGGAAGATCGTCCACGCGAAATACCGCCGGCGTCAGATCATTCTTGATCAGCCGCTTTTCCTCGCCTGGCCAGAATCCGGTCAAAATCAAAATGCGTTTGCGGATGCCCGCCTCGCGCAACTCGATCCCTTCGTTCGCGCAAGTCACGCCAAACCATTCCGTGCCGGCCTTCTGCAAAGCCTTCGAGATCGGCACCGCGCCCAGCCCGTAAGCATTCGACTTCACCACGGCGAGAATCTTGCGCTGCGCACCGACGTGTTTGCGAATCACGCGCAGGTTCTGCAAGATTGCATCCAGCGAAATCTCCGCCCAGACCGGGCGTCCCTCAAAATGAATTGTTTTAGACATCGTCATTTAGAATGCCAGACTCCCGCGCGCCAGCGCGAAGGAATTCCCGTGCGGCAAAACAGTCCGCGCCGTTTGGGTAAACATCCAATTTGAATCATTGCAGGCGAGTCGCCAACACGCGGCTGGTCCAAGCGTGTCAGGCCCCCTATAAACACTTTGTCTTCAGCTACTTAGGGGCATCACCTTTCCGGGGTAAGCGGGCTCACAAGCGGATTCCTGGCGAAACGCGGATTCAGCGACACAACTGTGGACATAAATAAACACCGAACCGGTTGACGCTCACTCCTCCGGCTCGCCGCCCGCGCTCCACGCGTCCGGCGCAGCTTCTTCAAACCGCGTGTGACGTGCCAGGAAAACGAAATTCAAATTCCCAGTAGGGCCGTTGCGCTGTTTCGCAATAATCAGTTCCGCCTTCGCGCGGTCTTCCTCAGGCAAATCGGTCTTGTAGAAATTCGGCCGGTTGATGAAAAGCACCACGTCCGCATCCTGCTCGATCGCGCCCGATTCCCGCAGGTCCGCCAGCTGCGGCTTGCGCTCTTCGCGCTCCGGCGCGCGCGTCAACTGGCTGAGCACCACAATCGGCACCTTCAATTCCTTCGCCAGACCTTTCAGCGCCCGCGACATTCCAGAAACTTCTTCCTGCCGATTGCTTTGGCGTCCCATGTTCGTGGGCACCACCAATTGCAGATAATCCACCATAATCAACGAAAGCCCGCGATCGCGTTTCAGCCGCCGCGCCTTCGCGCCCATCTCCATCACCGTGGAGGAAGCCGAATCGTCGATCCACAAGGGCGCCTCGGCCAGATTCGTGAGCCCGCCAGTCACTCTGCCCCAGTCATCTCGATTCATATGGCCGGTCCGGAATTTGTGTGCGTCCACCCGCGCCTCCGAAGCCAGCAAGCGCAGCAACAGCGACTCCTTCGACATTTCCAGGCTGAAGATCGCCACTGGCTCGCGATGGCGCACTGCCACATTTTCCGCGATGTTCAGCGCCAGCGCCGTTTTTCCCATCGAAGGCCGCGCAGCCAGAATGATCAGCTCCGAAGGCTGCAGCCCGGCGGTTTCGTTATCGAGGTTGGCATAACCGGTCGCGAGCCCCGTGATCCGCCGGCCTTCGCTGAAAATCTTTTCCAACCGCTCGAAATTGTCGCGAACCAGCTCTTTGACGCCGATCAGCCCCGCCTTCACGCGATCTTCCGCCAATTGGAAGATCACCGACTCGGCGCGATCCAGAATCACATCCGCATCATCGCCTGCCGCGAGAGCCTGCTCCTGAATCGCCGACGCGGAAAAAATCAGGTTCCGCAAAACCGCCTTTTCTTTGACGATCCGCGCATAATGCTCCACGTTCGTGACGCGCGGCAGCCCATCGGCCAATTGCGAAAGATACGCAATCCCACCCGCCGCTTCCAGTTCTCCGCGGCGCGATAAATCCTCCATCAGCGTAACAACATCAATCGCCTGCTGCTTTTCGCCCAGCTGCACCATCCGCTCGAAAATTTGGCGGTGCTGCGGCAAAAAGAAATCGTCCGAGCGCACTTTCTCGATCGCCGCATTCAGCGAATGATTGTCCAGCAGGATCGCGCCCAGAATGCTGCGCTCAGCTTCCAGATTGTGCGGTAATGGACGTTCGACGGTTGTATCGCCAGGCATTTTTCCCGATTGAGCTCTGTTCTAGGGGTTCAAACTCTTTGTCTTCTCAGTATTGCACCCCTAAGAACCTCTGCGCAAGAAGCTGCACTAGCGGCCAAGGTTCAAGCTCGAATGAAAAAAGTTGGGTGCGAAATTGCAGAAAAGATTGTGCGCACTTTCTCATCGCTCGTCAATTGCACCGCCGCGATATTGCCTGTGGATGATTTCGGAAAAGTGGAAAACGTTGCGTCACAAAGAATGGAAAAGCCGCCGCGCAACGCAAATAAAAAAGGCGCCCCAAACTTCAGGGCGCCTCGATGACGCAACAAATGATCTCGTTACTCTTCTTTCTTCACCGCGATCTTCACGTTCGCGCTAACCTCCCGGTGCAACTTAACCGGAACTTCGTACTCGCCCATGATCTTGATCGGCTCTGTGAGAACGATTCTCTTCTTGTCAATCTCGAAGCCCTTGGCAGCCAGCGCTTCCGCGATGTCGCCGGACGTAACCGAGCCGAATAGCTGGTCATTCTCGCCAGCTTTGCGCGTGAATTCCAGCGACACGGCCGCCAGCAATTCGCCCTGCTTTTGCGCCGCGGCCTTCTCGGTGGCTTCCTTCTTCGCGAAGTTCGCCCGCATCTTCTCCAGCCGCTTCAGATTGCCGGCCGTAGCCTCTAGGCCCAGCTTTCGCGGCAAAAGAAAATTGCGCGCATAGCCTTCGGCAACTTCCACCAGCTGCCCGCGCGTTCCCAGCTTTTCCACATCTTCCTGCAAAATGATTTGCATTATTCTGACCCTCGAGTTTCTATGAGCGATTCGCGATACCTACTGCAATGACCCCGGTTCCCCAGTGCGTCTGTAGGGGCGGGCCTCAGCCCCACCCCTACGAATTCAAATGTGCTTCAGGCGTTGCGTGCGTTACAGCTCCGCGGCAAACGGCAGCAACGCAATGTTCTGCGCCCGCTTGATCGCCACAGTCAGCCACCGCTGGTGGCGTGCACACGTGCCCGTCATACGCCGCGGCAGAATCTTGCCGCGTTCCTGGATGAACGGTGCGAGAATCTCGGCCTTCTTGTAATCTATGAAGTCGGCCTTGTCCACGCAAAACCGGCAAACCTTCTTCTTGCGCACAAAATTGCGCTTGCCGCGCTTGGCCGGACCACCCGGTCCACCGCCAGGCCGTCCCCCGCCTCCGGGTCCGCCCGGTCCCGACGATCTCATGCCTCCCGAAGAAGGCCCGTGCGAATGTTGTACTGGTGCGTTTTCTTCTGCCATTCGATTCTCCTGACTAATTTCTCAATCTTTGTGAGTCGTGGCTTCAGCCACGACGTAAATCCCGCACACTCGCGACGGCTTCAGCCGCTGAAGTTCCGCCGCTGACCGTCGCTCCCAAACCGTCGCTACGCCGAAGGCGCGGACTGCTCAGTCGGTGGCACGATCGGCGCAACGGGCGCCGCCGGTGCAGCCGGAACCGCCTTGCGCGGACGCCGCGCCGCGCGCCGCTCGCGGTGCTTCTTCAACTTCTCCTGCCGCTTCAATTCCTCGTCCAGACGCACGGTCAAATACTTGATCACCGGATCGGCGACCTTCAACCGGCGCTCCAATTCCTTCACCACTTCGCCGTGCGTGGACTTCAGCACCATGTACACAAAGAATCCCTCGCGCAATTTCTGCACGCGATAAGCCATGCGCTTGCGTCCCCACTTGGCGACAGACTCGATCTTCGCGCCCTTCTCCGCCGCCGTGTGCTCCAGCGTCGCAATCAGCTTGTCGATGTCTGCTTCCGGCGTATCCGGCCGGCAGATAAAAATCAGGTCGTACTGACGCTCTTCCATATGTCCTCGATTCCTCTTCGTCTCTGCTGCAACTGCGAAATTCTATTCCGCGCTCTCTTCTTCGGATTCCACCCGGCGATTGAACCGCGACATCGCCTTGCCCACGCCCTCGCTCAAAATGAGTTCCACCGCATCAGAGGCATCCGCGGTCATCTGTGCCGCGACTTCGCGCTCCGGCTTGCGCATCGTACCCAGAACGTAATCCGCCATATCGCCGAGCGGAAATTCCGGCTTCACTCCCATCCGCACCCGGATAAATTCATTCGTGCCGATGGAAGCAATCACAGACTTCAATCCGTTGTGCCCGCCGGCGCTGCCTCGTTCGCGAATCCGCAACATGCCCCACGGCAACATCGCCTCATCGCTCAAGACGATCATCTCGGCGGCCTTGCACTCATACCGCTCGAGCAACATCCGCACCGCCGCGCCGCTCAGATTCATCATCGTCTGCGGCTTGGCCAGCGCCACTTCATTGCCGGCCACAGTTCCTAATCCCACGTACGATTTCGCTTCCGGCCGCGTCACGCGAATCCCGGCGCGTCCAGCCAGCGCGTCCACCGCAAGAAAACCCAGGTTGTGCGGCGTGAACTCGTATTCCGGGCCAGGGTTTCCGAGGCCGACGATAAGTCTCATGTGTACCCTGAAAACCCTTCAGCGGCTGGCCTGAAGAACTACTTCTTCTTCTCGGACTTCTCCGCCTTCGCAGGAGCTTCCGCTGCTTCGCCCTCGCCCTCTTCCACTTCCTTCTTGCCCTTCTTCATCACTTCCGGCTCAGCCGGTGCCGCGTCCGCGGTAACTGCCGCCGCATCCGCCGCAGGCTCTTCTTCCTTCTTCAGCACTACGACGTGCGCGATCACACGCGTTGGATCCGTGAGCAGCTTGATCTTCGTCGGATCAAACGGAAGATCCGCCGCGCGCAATTGCTTGCCGATCAACATGTCGCTGATGTCCACCTTGAATTCTTCGGGAATATCTCCCGGCAAGCATTCGATTTCCACTTCGCGAGTAACCGTCTCGAAAACTCCGCCCTGCATCTTCACGCCCTGCGCCTCGCCGAACGTGTGCACCGGCACCATGACGCGCATGCGCACGTCCATCGCGATCCGAAAAAGGTCCACGTGTAGCAATTTTCCGCTGACGGGATCCACCTGCCAATCCTTCACCATCGCTTTTTCCGCGGCGCCCTCGGCGACTTGCACGGTAAAAATCGTGTTGTGCCCGGTCTCCGAACGCAGAATCTTCGCCACCTGTTTCGCGTTCACCGACAGCGAAATCGAATCCTTCTTCCCGCCGTACAAAATCGCCGGAACCATCCCGGTCAGACGCGTGCGCCGCGCAGGACCCTTCCCGCGCCCCTCGCGTACCTTGCCTTCAACTGTAAATGTCTGCATGAATTCCTCTCCCGCTAAATAAACAACTCGCTGATCGAAGTCTCTTCGTGAATCGACTGAATTCCGCGCGCCAAAAGCGGCGCCACGCTCAGCGCCTTAATCTTCTCGAGCTTCTGCGCCGCCTCATTCAGCGGCACCGAATCCGAAACCACCACCGCTTCGATTTTTGATTTCGCAATCCGCTCTACCGCTGGACCCGAAAGCACCGGATGCGTGCAAGCCGCGAAAACTCTCGTCGCGCCGTGATTCAGCAGCGCCTCTGCCGTCTTCACCAGCGTTCCGGCGGTATCAATGATGTCGTCAATCACCAGCGCCGGACGTCCCGACACGTCGCCGATCAGGTGCATCACCTCGCTAACGTTCACGTCGATGCGCCGCTTATCCACGATCGCCAGCGGCGCATCGATCTTCTTCGCGAAAAATCGCGCGCGCTCCACTCCACCGGCATCCGGCGAAACCACCGTGATCGGACCCAGATTCATCTTCTGAAAATATTCCACCAGCACCGGCGAAGCGAACAAATGATCCACCGGAATATTGAAATATCCCTGAATCTGCGGCGCGTGCAGGTCCAGCGTCAACACGCGGCTGGCGCCTGCCGTCTCCAGCAAATCGGCAACTAGCTTCGCCGAAATCGCTACCCGCGGACGGTCCTTGCGGTCCTGCCTCGCATACGGGTAATACGGCACCACCGCTGTGATCCGCCAAGCCGATGCCCGCTTGAACGCGTCTATCATCAGTAGCAACTGCATCAGATTGAAATTCACCGGCGTGCTGCAAGGCTGCACCACAAACACATCCGCGCCGCGCACATTTTCCAAGATCTGATAACGCGTCTCGCCGTCGCTGAATTGCCCGTGCTCCGCTTGGCCCAGCGGCACACCCACGAACTTGCAAATCGCTTTCGCCAGCGCGGGGTTCGCAGTGCCGCAGAAAATTTTAAATTTGTCGTCGGCCAAAACTTTCCCCTCAGCCGGTCACCGGCCTGCGCGCGCTATTCCACACGCCAGCCCAAAGCACGGCCATAGTCTTCCCTGGATAGGGTTTTAACGACGAAAACCGAATCTTCCGGGAATGCACGAGCGGCTCGGCGCGCCTGCGCTGGGTTTCGGAATACTCCGAACACCGCCGACCCGCTACCCGCCAGCGCGGCATCTGCGGCTCCTCGCTTGAGCAATCCCTCCCGGATTTCTCCGAGTCGCGGATGGCGGCGAAAGACTGGCTTCTCGAAATCATTCGAGAGGCCCGCCCCCTGCCGGCTCCAGCACAGAGCGCAGAACCTCAAGATTTTAGGGGGTTCCGCGCCTTTTGTCAATTCCTCGGAAACCCACTGATAGGCGTCCTTGGTGCTGACTCCGATGTTCTGCGGCGACACTACAACGATCGTCCGCGTCGGTCCATTCGGCAGCGGATAAATCTCATCGCCGCGATTCACCGCCAAAGCGCGTCCACCGAACAGGAAAAACGGCACGTCCGCGCCGAGCCCTGCCGCGATCTCCAACAAGCGGTCGAGCGGCACCTTCTTCTTTGTAAGCCGCAACATGCCAATCAGCGCCGCGGCCGCGTCGCTGGACCCGCCGCCGAGCCCGCGCGCCACCGGAATCGTCTTTTCCAGTTTCGCGCGAATTCCTCCGCGAAATCCAATCTCGCGTCCAATCGCTTCAATCGCACGATAAACAAGATTGTCGGGCCCGCTCGAAAGTTCGGCCACGTTTGTCTCCAGAAAAATTCCGGATTCAGGCGTGAGCGAAAGTTCCAGCGTATCGCGAAGCGAAATCGCCTGAAAAATCGTGCGTAACTCGTGGTAACCGTCCGCACGTTTCCCCACGACGTGCAGGCACAGATTGATTTTTGCGAACGCGGGCAGGCGCACGAATCTTTTCTTCGTTGTCGCGCGAGTCATGCGGGGGAGCTTACTGCGGTTTCGCCGAATCCGGCGTGGTTTTTTGCGCCGTGCGCCGCTTCAAGGTTTTCAATTGTGAATCCAACGCGTTCACTTGGTCGGAGTCGTAGTCGGCGGGCGACGCTTTCTGCCATTCCGTAAGCGCGCGTTCCCAATACGTCGCCGCGCGTTCCGGTTGCCCCATCTTGGCGTACACATCGCCGAGGTGCCCTAGAATCGTGGGATCGTGGCCTTGCCGTTCGGATGCTTTGCGCAAATTCTCTTCCGCTTCGGTCAGCTTGTTCTGCTTGTAATACGCCCAACCCAGGCTGTCCAGATAAGCGCCGTTGCTCGGCTCCTGCGTGACGGCGCGCTGGATCATCGAAGTCGCTTCATCCAGCCGCACGCCCCGATCCGCGAGCATGTAGCCATAGTAATTCAGCACCGAAGCGTTGTTGGGGTTCACGTCGAGCACTTTGCGGAATTCTTGCTCGGCCTGATCGAATTTCTTCTGCCGTTCGTAAATGGCGCCCAGCATGAACCACGCTGTTTCCTTGTCGTCGTCTCCGTGCGCCATCTGTTCCGCTTTTTGCGCCGACTGCTCCGCTTCCGCGTACTTCTTGCCGCGTTCCTGCACCTGCGCGAGATTCAGGTAGATTTCCTGGTCGCTGTCGTTGCCGCGCAATAGGCCGTCGAGCAGCTTGGTCGCCTCGTCCGTATCCGTTTTTTCGCCGTAGAGCGTGGCCAGCGTCACGGTGAGGTTCGGGTCTTTCGGCGACGCGTCCAGCTGCTTCTTGGTTTCGGCAATCGCACGATCCAGATCGCGGCTCTCGCGGTAAGTGTCAATCAAAAGCATTTCCGCGCGCTTCTGCGCTTCCGGTCCCAGCTTGGCCATTTCTTCATAGGTACGAATCGCGGCCGCGTAGTTTTCCTGCTCTCGATAAGCGTGCCCGAGCTGCTCGTAAAGAATCGCCAGCGCATTGGGGCTGGCTTCGGCGCCAGCCGAATTATCGGAGTTTGCGGAATTGGAGTTTCGCGAACTGTTCGATTGGCTCTTCATTCCGGCGATCGCGTCGCTCAGCACCCGCACGGCGTCGTCGTAGCGGCCCTGGTCCTCATATAGCAGCGCTTCGTTGTAGAGTACTTCCAGGCTTCCCGGCGCCAATTGCTTCGCGCGCAAAAGGCTCGATTCCGCCTGATCGAATTTTCCCAGCCGGCGGTACAACTGCGCCATCCGCAAATAATTTTCGGCCGTGCCCGGCTCCACTTCCGCAAGCCGCTTGAATTGTTCGAGCGCCTCCGCGTACTTGTCCTGCGCCATCAACGCCTGCGCTAGCCCGTGCAGATGGCCCGGATCGTCCGGATCTTCCTCAACAGCTTTTCGATACGCGTCTTCGGCCTTCGCGTACTCCTTCGATTGTGAATAAGCGTCGCCGAGCAGGTCATACACTTCGGGTGAAGACGAATCGTTCGCGGCATCCGCCAGAATCTTCACAGCTTCTTGCGAGCGCCCCTCGTCCATCAGGAGCTGGCTCAATTGTTCCAGTGCCGCTCCGTTCCCAGGGTCGCGTTGCAGCAAGTCGCGCAGCACCTTTTCCGCATCGCCGTGTTGGTTTTCAAACCGGTAGAGCCGCGCCAGCCACAGCTCCGAATACACATCGTCAGGCTGAATCTTCAAAATCGCCTGGAACTCCGCGATCGCTTTATCCAGGTTTTCTTTTTGCACGTCGCCCGCGCCCAGATCGCCCAGCGTGCGCACATAAATTCGCGCAAGCAGCCGATGCGCTTCCACGTTGTTTGGGTCGGCCTTCAGCGCCGCTTGCGCTTGCTCGACGGCGTCGCGGATGTGTTGCGACTTCGCGTAAATCTCCGCCAGCCGCTCCATAATCACCGACGATTCCGGCGCAAGCGCGAGGGCCTTCTTGTACGCTTCGATGGACTGAGTGGCGAGGTCTGGCTGGCCCGTCAACTCGAACTGCATCTCATCCACATGACCCATCGTGAAGTAATAATAGACGTCCGCATGCGTCCCATCGCTGGGCGCCGCATTCTGCTTCGCCGATTGGGGAGTCGCCGAGGATTGAGCGTTTTGAGACGAAAAAACGGGAGAAGCTCCCGCAGTCGAACCAACCGCTAACGCGGCCGGTGCCGCCGCGAATAGCCCGACAAATGCCCCTAGTGTGCTAATGAATATTGTTTTCATGCGCCCGCCGCAAAATTCCATTATCGTATACCCCGGTGGATGCGTCAAAGTAATAGCCGCCGTACGTCCGTATTCGTCATTGCCCAATTCTTTGGACGCTTGGAACCCGCCCCGGGATACCTCCCTGGGTCGAGTTTTGACGAAAATCGCCAAGTTTGTGCAAGAAACAGGCTAGATTCCACGATGATGCTCCGGTTCAGTAAAAGGGGGTGGCGCGAAATGCTTCGATTTCAGTTTGCCCTTCGCGGTTTTCTCGCCTTTGGCATCATGCTCATGCTGACCGCTTTACCGACCGCTCTCGCGCAAGAATCAGCGGGTAGCGGCTCGCATTCGAATTCCAGCGCGCAAGCGGCGGTTACTTCCGATCCACCTCCGGCGCCGGCTCAGAAAGCTCCGCCGCCCAAACTCGCCGACTTCGAATGGCTGGAAGGCCATTGGCGCGGCGAATGGGGGCCGCGAGTTGCCGAGCAAATATGGCTGGCCCCCAAGGCGGGCGTGATGGTGGGAGTATTTCGGCTGACCGAGGCCGACAAGCCACTGGTCATCGAACTCTTCACCATCGTGCAAAAAACCGACGGAATCAATTTTTACTTGCGGCACTTCACGACCGCGCTTGTCCCCTGGGAAAAATCCGATGCGACGCTTCTAAACCTCGCCAGCGCCGACGGCAAGAAAATAGATTTTGAAAACCCGGCGAACGGGATGCCCAAGCGTGCGATTCTCACGCGAGTAGATGCGGACACCTACATTTCGCGCTCGGAACTGGTTCCGCAAAAAGGCGATATGCAAGTCATCGAGATCACCTACCATCGCCAGCCGCCCGTCGGGCAATCTAGTGCCGGAAATGCCGGACGCCAGAAAAAACCATAGCCATTCCCATTTTATTGGCCGCCGCGATTACGTCTGCGTCGCGAACTGAGCCACCCGGCTGAATTACGGCTGTTGCCCCCGCTTTTGCGGCTTCTTCAACGCCATCAGGAAACGGAAAGAACGCGTCCGACGCTACCACGCTTCCTGCGAGCGATAGCCCCGCTGTCGCCGCCTTGATCACCGCAATCTTCACCGAATCCACGCGGCTCATTTGTCCCGCGCCGATTCCCACCGTCTGCCCTTCGCGCGCAAATACGATCGCGTTCGATTTCACGTGCTTGCAAACGATCCATCCAAACATCAGCGCCCGCGTTTCCGCTGGCGTGGGCGCGCGCTCCGTCACAACTTTCAAATCGGATTCCGCCAGTTCATGGCGGTCCGGCTCCTGCGCCAGCATTCCGCCCGAGATGCGCTTTAAATCCAGCTCCTCCACGCTTTCGCCATGCCCCATTTCCAGAAGCCGCAGATTTTTCTTGCTCGCGAACTTTTCCAGCGCTCCCGGGTCGTATCCCGGCGCCACAATGCATTCAACGAAAAGTTTCGCCACTTCTTCCGCGGTTGCCGCGTCCAGCGCGCGATTGAACGCCAGCACCGATCCAAACGCCGACACCGGATCGCACTCCAGCGCCTTCACATAAGCTTCTCGCAGCGAGGCCTGCTCCGCCGCCCCGCACGGATTGTTGTGTTTGATGATTGCGACGCCGGGGCGGTGAAATTCCGATGCCAACCCCCACGCTGCGTCCAGGTCCACCAGATTGTTGTAGGAAAGCTCCTTGCCCTGAAGCTGCTTCGCCCCCGCCAAACCCGCCGGCGTGGCACCGGCAGGAATATAAAGTGCCGCGGCCTGGTGCGGATTTTCGCCATAACGCATGGACTGCCGCCGCTCCAAAGCAATGTGAATCCTCTGGGGTAATTTCTCGAGCGCCCCAATAGAGACCGCCCCCGGCCTTTCTTCGCCCACCTTCAGCCGCTCGAGTTCCGTTGCAATCTCGCCATCGTACCGCGCAGTCCGCGCATACGCCTTGCGCGCCAGATTCAATCGCGTCGCCAAACTCAGTTCCCGCTTTTCGCGCAGCTCGCCGGCCACTGCCGCGTAATCCTCTGGATCGGTCACTACGCCCACGCTCTGAAAATTTTTCGCCGCCGAACGCATCATCGCCGGCCCGCCGATATCAATGTTCTCGATCAATTCCTCGGGCGTAACGCCGGCCTTCGCCGCCGTCGCCGAGAACGGATACAAATTCACCACCACCAGATCAATCGGCACGACTCCATGCTCTTGCGCTTGCTTGCGATCCGCTTCCTTCGCGCGCTGAAATAAAATTCCGCCATGCACCTTCGGATGCAGCGTCTTCACCCGCCCGCCCAGCATTTCCGGCCATCCGGTCAACTCCGCCACGTCGCGCACCGCCACGCCCCCGTCGCGCAGCAATTTCGCGGTCCCACCCGTCGAGACAATTTCGACGCCCAGCGACGCCAATTCCCGCGCAAACTCCACCACACCAGTCTTGTCATACACGCTCACCAGCGCCCTCGCCACGCCACGTTCTCCCACCACGATGAGTTCCTCCAGAAAAGAAAGACAAGCCAGTGTATGCGCTGGAGGATTTTTTCGGAAGAGGGCGATGCGGAGGGAAAATCTATTAAAACAAAAAGCCGATGATCGAGGAGTGAGTGCGACTCGGGGAAAGGCTCTCAAGGACCTACCAGGCGTTAGCTCGAAACCCGCGCCTTTAATTTCACGCGCCCATTCTCGATACTGACTGTGTACTCGATTTCGCGGCCGCCTTTCTCTTTCAGGTCCTTGGTCTTCTGTCGCACGAACTTTTCGAAATCCTTCAAGCTAGGCACTCCTGCCTTTTCGCCAGTCTCGGTTCGTGCTTCCACCAGCCGTTGATACAGCTTCTCAACTTTCTCGGTCTCGTTCTCCGGATCCGAAAGCGCCATCGCAAAATCCGTCGCGGCATGCCGCGCCTCGGCCGCGCGTGCGGCGGCTTCCGCTGCGGCGTGAGCGGTGGCGACTGCCGTTGACACGCCCGCACCCTCGGCACTCTCGGCGTTCGCTGCAGCGGTTTCCGCCGCCCGACTCTCCATCTGTTCCATAGCGACTTTGCGGGAACGTTCCGCCTGGATCGCTTTCGCCGCAGCGCCGTAATGATGTTGCGTCGTTCCACTTTCTTTCTGAATCAACTTCTTCCGCCACATGTCCTGATACTTCGCGTATGTGGACGCCAGGTTGCTATAGCGAAATCGCTGCCCGGACGTCAGCTCCGCCGTCCGATCCGCATAGCGCTTTAGATTCGTCTCCAGGCGCCATTGCGTATCCGTGGGAGGCCGCGAACGCCCGCCGCCGAAGTACTGCTCAAACTCAATTTTCAGCGTGCGGATGTCCCGTTCGATCTGCCCGAGTTCTTCGTCAATTGTCGCCATATTTCGTCCGCCCACACCCCGGGGCACGGGCGCTTCAGCCCGCGCGCAAACATCACTTCCAACTGTAGTTCCAGCGTAGATTGCGATGTCGCCGCCGTCAATGTGACCCTCGGCACTTTTGTCGCAAAGGGAAACGTCTGGTTGTAACGGGGCGAGATTGCCAGCCCGTATCGTATTGTGTTCAAATGTCTTAGCAATGAACCCCGCTCCGCATTCCGCCGCCAAATTGCAAGAGGACGCCGCCATCCCGTCTGCGCGCGATTCCATCCGTAGACGAGTTGCTCGGCCGCCCAATTTTGCAGGAACTGGCGCAGAAATCGGGACGCGAACTCGTCACCCAAGCCGTCCGCAAGGTTCTGGCGGAGACGCGCGCGCTCCTCACGGCGGGGACCAAGCAGACGAGCGACTTCGGCACGGCGACAACTGAACCGGCACAATTGGAATCCCGCGTGGCGGACGAAGTTGCGCGCGTCCTCGCGCCCTCCCTCCGCCGGGTAATTAACGCCACCGGCGTCGTGCTGCATACAAATCTCGGACGCGCACCGCTTTCTGCAGCCGCGGCCGCGGAGATCGCCGAAACTGCGACGCATTATTCCAATCTCGAATACGATATCCCGCGCGGCGAACGCGGCAAGCGCGATGTCCACACCTCGCGCCTTCTCGCCGAACTCGTCGGCGCCGAATCCGCCATCGTAGTGAACAACAACGCCGCCGCAGTTTTCCTGGTCCTGAACACTCTCGCCAAAGCCGCCGAAGTAATTGTCTCTCGCGGCGAACTCATCGAAATCGGCGACGGCTTCCGCATCCCGGACATCATGGCGGAAAGCGGTGCCGTACTTCGCGAAGTCGGCACTACCAATCGCACGCGCATGCGCGACTACGAACGCGCGATCAACGAAAAAACGCGCTTGCTCCTCCGCGTGCATCCCTCGAATTTCCGCATCACCGGATTCACCGAACGCCCCTCCCTCGCGGAACTCGTAGCTCTCGGCGAGCGCCATCATATTGCCGTGTACGAAGATCTCGGCTCCGGCTGCATCGCCGATCTTGCAGCGAACGGAATCGCTGAACCGGTCGCGCGCACCAGTTGCGACGCAGGCGCCACGATCGTGAGTTTCAGCGGAGACAAACTGCTCGGCGGTCCTCAGGCGGGAATTATCGCGGGGAAAAAAGAATTCGTCGATCGCATCCGCCAAAATCCGCTCTTCCGCGCGCTGCGCGTGGACAAGCTCACAATTGCCGCCCTGGAAGTGACGCTAAAAAGTTACGCCCGCGGCGCGCTCGATGAAATTCCCGCGCTTCGCATGATTCGCCTGTCGGCCGAAGAAATCGGCCGGCGCGCCCGCAACTTCAGCGAGAAATTGCGCGCGACGCTGCCCTCCGACGTTTCCGTCGAAGTGCTTCCAGGTTTTTCAGTGATCGGCGGCGGTTCCACACCCGATCAGCAGCTAAGGACGCATTTAATTGCAATCGCCAGCCCGCGCCACTCCCCAACGCAAATCGAAGCCCGCCTGCGTCAACCGCCAATCCTCGCCGCCGACGCCGTCGCCGCCCCGCGCAGCCCCATCCCAGTAATCGCCCGCATCGAAGACGATCGCCTAATCCTCGATCTCCGCACAGTATTCCCCGAAGAAGAAGCCGAACTCGTAGCCTCGATCCAATCCGCTATCGCCACAGCCTGAAACGCGGAGGGAAACCGGTGTCAGTTTGGTCCCGCTACTTCGCGGGATGAGGGATCTTTCTTCGATTTACATAGCACTACAGCCGGTTAATCACGCCCGCGACGCATCCCGCCCCAAATCCATTATCTATATTCACCACGCTCACATTCGAAGCACAGCTATTCAGCATCGCCAAAAGCGCCGTCAATCCGCCAAAACTCGAGCCGTACCCCGTGCTCGTCGGCACCGCGATCACCGGCGCCGCAACCAAACCAGCTACCACACTCGGCAGCGCTCCCTCCATCCCAGCCACGCAAATAATCACCCGCGCTTCGGCGAGCTGTTTCCGATGTTCGAGCAGCCGGTGCAATCCGGCGACTCCGACGTCGTAAATCGCTTCGGCGCGATGCCCCATCATTTGCGCGGTCACCAGCGCTTCTTCCGCCACGGGAATGTCGCTGGTCCCCGCCGTCACCACCAGAATCAAGCCTTTTCCGTTTTTCGCGCGGCTGCGTTCAATCGTGATCGCTCCAGACAACTCATGAAATTTTGCTGAGCGCGCCAACTTTTTCACCGCCGCAAACACTTTCTTGTCCGCGCGCGTGATCAGAATGTTGTGCGACGCCTTCGCCCGCAGCATCCCACGGACGATCTCCGCCACCTGCCGCGGACTTTTCTTCCGCGCGAAAATCACCTCCGGAAATCCCTGCCGCAGCGACCGGTGATGGTCAATCTTCGCAAAGCCCAAATCCTCGTACGGCAGTTGCCGCAGCCGCTCGACGCCGCTTTCCACCGTCACCGCGCCGCTCTTCACCGCTTCCAGAAATTTTCGAACTTCGCTCTCATTCATATGTTCGCTCGCAGCCGTCCCATCCTAGCACTAGACCGTCGCTAGCAGCCCGCGCCCGTTGCAGAGGCATGCGTCGCGTCGCTTTCAACCTTATTCGTGCTACAGTGGCGCCCTGTCGAAAGCTGCTGTTCGTCCCGTCGCAGCTATCCACAGCTCAATCGATCGTAGCGGAGGCGCACCCATGGGCTTGCTTTGGGAAATTATCATCGGCATCCTCGCCGGCTTTCTCGCGGCGAAAATCGTCAAAGGCTCCGGCATGGGCATTTTGATTGACCTGCTCGTCGGCGTGGTAGGCTCCGTCATCGGCGGCTGGGTCTTCGGTCTGCTCGGCCTAGCGGCCTACGGATTAATCGGTCGGCTCGTGATGGCCACGATCGGAGCGATCATCCTCCTGCTAATCGTCCGCGCTATCAAACGGGCCTGATCGAGGGTGAAGCGCGACCAGTCAGTCGCGGCACCTGCAGCCGGTTCGCCTGGACGTTGTGCGAAATGCGCGAATTTCTCTGCGCTCTCTGCGTCTCTGCGGTAGATTCTGCAGCGGTTAGTTTTTCTCAAATGCGAATCCCTTCCATGCTCACCGTAAGCGGGTCGCAACGACCCGCAGTACCTTGACTTTGCCGAAACGCGCCACCTACACTCGATAATTCAGCAATCACCCATGCCAAAATCCAGCGGAAGGATCATCACGGTCGGAATCACCGGTGCGAGCGGCGCGCTTTACGCTCAAGCCGTGCTCCGCCTGCTGGATTCAGATTCCCGCGTGCAGCACGTTTTCCTCGTTGCAAGCGATGCAGGACTAAGACTCATCGCCACCGAACTCAACATTGTCGCCACCGACGCAAAAAAGCTGCCCACTCTTCTAACTGGAACGGCCGCGAAAAAGATCGAATATCTGCCCAACAAAGATATCGGCGCAAGCATCGCCTCCGGGAGCGCTCTGGTGGACGGCATGGTGGTAATCCCATGCTCCGCAGGCGCACTCGGCTCCATCGCCGCAGGCACCGCAAGCGATCTGCTCACTCGCGCCGCGGACGTCTGCCTGAAAGAGCGCCGCCCGCTCGTCCTCTGCTTGCGCGAAACCCCACTCAACCGCATACACCTTGAAAATGCGCTGCGTGTCCACGACGCGGGCGCCATCGTGATGCCCGCCATGCCCGCCTTTTATTACGCGCCAAAAAAGATCGAAGATCTGGTCGAGCAATTCGCCTATCGCGTCCTCGCGCAATTAGGCCTTCCGCAGGAAAAGCAGTATCGTTGGAAAGGCGGCGCGGCTGCCAAGCTGGAGACGCGCGATTGATGAAACGTCGGGAAACAAAGGACCACGTGCTGGGGCGAAGCTGTCCACAAGGAATGCTCGTGGATGCGAGGAAGAAGCAATGCGCGACGCGCAGTCTCCGTCCTCTCTTCTTTTCTCGTGTCCTCTGTGTTAAATCTTTGAAGCGCACATGACTCGCACTCGAATCCGCATCGTGCTCGAAATGATTAAGTTCGAGCACTCTGTCTTCGCCTTGCCGTTCGCACTCGTTGGCGCGCTTCTCGCCGCCCGCGCAGGCGGTACCTTCCCCACTTGGCGGCAATTACTCTGGATCGTCGTTGCCATGGTCAGCGCTCGCTCCGCCGCCATGACCATGAACCGCATTGCCGACGTCGAATACGATCGCCGCAATCCACGCACCGCAAACCGCGCGTTGCCCAAGGGCGAGCTCTCCGTCGGCTTCGCGTGGACGTTCACTCTGATCGCATCAGCAGTGCTGGTGCTCGCTGCATGGCAATTGAATCCACTCGCGCTGAGGCTTTCGCCCGTCGCTCTCGCGGTGCTATTTTTCTATTCCTACACCAAGCGTTTTACGTCGTGGTCGCACTTCGTCCTCGGCTTTTGCCTCGGCATCTCTCCCGCTGCAGCGTGGATCGCAATTCGCGGCTCTCTCGATTGGCGCATGTTGATCCTCTGCGCCGCCGTCACGCTCTGGGTCGGAGGCTTCGATGTTCTGTATGCCTGCCAGGACGTCGAATTCGACAAGACCGCTGGTCTGTACTCCATCCCCAAAAAATTCGGCATCGCTCGCGCCCTGAGAATCGCTCGAGTCATGCACATCGTCATGGTTGCCTTGCTCGCCTGGCTCGCCCTGAGCTTCCACCTGCCTTGGCCGGCCTGGGTGGGAATCGCGGTCGTTGCCGCGCTCCTGGCTTACGAACACTCGCTGGTCAAGCCCAACGACTTGAGCAAAATGAATGCTGCGTTTTTCACCGTGAATGGCTATATTAGTTTATTGTTCCTGCTTTTCTGGGGCGCCGCCACGTTGGTGATGCGGCGTTGAAGCCGGCGTTGGAAGGCACGAAAAAGACGATGGATCTGCAACTCAACAACCTGCGAATCAGCGATGCGCGCCTCGAGCCGGCGGCTCGGAAGGTTCTCGCGGGCGAGCGCCTCAACGCCGACGACGGCTTAGCCCTCTACGAGTCGCATGATCTGCTCGCCGTCGGCTGGCTCGCGAATCACGTGCGCGAGAAGAAGCACGGCAACGTCACTTACTTCAACGTGAATCGCCACATCAATCCCACCAACATCTGCGTCGCGCACTGCAAGCTCTGCGCCTTTGGCCGTTCGCCGAATTCCCCCGGCGCGTACAACTTCGCACTCGACGAAATCTACCAGCGCGCCGGCGACGGAGTCGCGGAAGGCGCGACAGAGTTTCACATCGTTGGCGGCCTGCATCCCGACCTGCCGTTCGACTATTACCTGGAATTGATTCGCGGATTGAAGCAGCGTTTTCCGCAAGTGCACTTGAAAGCGTTCACCATGGTCGAAGTCGGTTATTACTCGCGCATCTCGAAGCTTTCCATTCGCGACACGCTACTGGCGATGAAGGCTGCCGGAGTGGATTCGCTTCCCGGCGGCGGCGCCGAAATTTTTCATCCCCGCGTGCGCAAGATTATCTGCGACCACAAAGTGAGCGGCCAGCGCTGGCTGGAAATCGCGCGCACCGCGCATGAATTAGGCCTGCGCTCCAACGCCACGATGCTTTACGGCCACATCGAAACGAACGAAGAGCGCGTGGATCACCTGCTGCAGCTTCGCGCGACGCAGGATAAGACCCACGGATTCGTCACGTTCATACCGCTGGCGTTCCATCCCGCGAATACCGGGCTCGCGCACATTCCCCCGCCTACCGGTTTTGACGATCTGAAAGCCATCGCCGTGTCGCGCCTGCTGCTCGATAATTTCGATCACATCAAGGCTTACTGGATCATGCTGACGCCGCGCATCGCGCAAGTGGCTTTGCGGTTCGGCGCGAACGATCTGGATGGAACCGTGGTGGAAGAGAAGATCTATCACGATGCGGGCGCGACGACTCCCGAGCACATGACGCGTGCGGAACTCGAACGCTTGATTCGCGCGGCGGGCCGCGTCCCCGTGGAACGCGACACGCTCTACAACCCGGTAGACCGCGTAAAGAACCCGATGCCTCCGCCCCGTGTCGCGCCTCAGCCCAGGAACGGCTTCATTCCCGCCACATCACTTACACTCAACGTCTAACGCGCCAAGTCCGAACGCCGAACCGCTAGTCCTCGGAATCTTCCGACACGCCCAGCACCTGCACGTGGATTGAGCGCTCGCGCGGGCCATCCAGTTCCGCCAGAATAATTGACTGCCAGTAGCCCAGCGCGAGCTCGCCGTTGCGCACCGGTACCGAGAGCGTGTGTCCTAGCACCATCGCTCGCAGATGAGAATCCGCGTTTTGCCGGCTGCATTCGGAAAGTTTCGGATCGTTGTGCCGCCAGTAATCAATCCGGCCGACTAGTCTTTCGAGAAATGATTTGATGTCGTCGAGCAGCGCCTGCTGGAATTCGTTGATGAACACTGCAGTGGTGGTGTGCAGAGATTGCACCAGAACAAAGCCGGCCTTCAGTCCATTCTTGCGCACGACTTCGTTGAGGTCCTTCGTAATATTGATGAGTTCCAGCCGTTCGCGCGTCTTGTAGCAGAGCGTTTCCAGATACATCTGCAGTCCCTTGGTCGGACGCACTTCGGGTGTAAGTTCTCTCGTTTTGGCATGCATAGTTTTCACGTTAACGAGTCCTTGGTTACCAATGTCATGTGATGAAGATCCCCGATCAACCCTGCAGATTGGATGCCGGACAAAGGGGTGAGTTGCTTGCATTATTGCCGCCGTGTTGTCGGTTAGAAATTAAAGCGATAGCCGATGATGCCTTTGAGGATTAAGTGGTCGGTCGAGCCGGTAAGTCCCCAGCCGAGGCCGAAATTGATTTCCCATTGCGGGGCGAGGTTCAGGTCAATGGCGGGGAATATCTGTTGCTGCTGCTGGTGGATTGGGAGGAAGTCGGTGGCGGGGCCGAGTGAACCGTAGTATTCCAGGCCGCCGGCGATCTTCGGAGTGAAGTCGTAACTGAATTTGAAATTGGGAGAGAAGACGAAGCCCTGATTCTCGGTGAGACCGTGGATGGACTTGTCGAATGTCGGGTTGAATGACCAATACCAGCGGCCGACCTTCTGGTCAATGATGGGTCGCATCTCCCAGGTCCATGTGTCCGTGGAGAACTGGCGGCGCTGGTAGCCGACTTCGTTCGAGAGGCTGACGCCGACGGGCCAGTGCCACTTCTCGGGCACTCGGACGCGGGGGCGTATATGATCGCCGACCCATTGCCAGCCTTGTCCCGAGCGCGCGGAGGTGAAGATGTAGAAACCGACTTCGAACCAGTCGTTGAAGCCGTGGGTGATTTCGACGGTTTCGTGTTCGGCGTGATTGGTGGGGTATAGGCCGTCGGTGATTTGCTTGGTGCCGTCAATGGTGAAGTTGCTGTGCAGCTCGACCATGGTGTGTCCGGGCTCGACGGTGTCCGAGCCGTAGACCTGGATCTCGTAATTGTCCTGAGCGGATGCGGACGTTGCGAAAATCAGCAGCCCCGCGGTTGATAAGAAAATTGCGAGCCCGCAAGAAACGAGTCACAGTTGGGAATCTCCACCGCTATTAAGCCGCGGAGGAAGATTAGCGCACGCATCCTGCCGCGTCCAAGGAAAGCCGGCAAATTTTCACGCGTGCGGATGCGCTTTGTCGTAGACGGCCATCAATTGCTGGATGCTGGCCTGGGTGTAACGCTGGGTGGTGGAGAGCGAGACGTGGCCGAGAAGTTCCTGAATGGCGCGCAGATCGGCGCCGTCGTTCAATAAATGCGTGGCGAAGGCGTGGCGCAACGAGTGTGGATGCAGGTCCCAGTTCACGTTGGCGAGCTTGCAATATTTTTTGATCATGTAGCGCACGGCGCGATCGGTGAGCCGTCCGCCGAGGTGATTGACGAAGACGGCTTCGGGATCGGATTTCACGCGCGGGTTGGCGAGAATCTCGTGACGCAGCGGCCAGTAAGCCTCCAGCGCTTCCTGCGCCTTCGAGCCGTAGGGCACGACGCGCTCCTTGCGTCCCTTGCCCAGCACGCGGAGCATTTGCCCGTTGCGATCCACGTTGCCGTAATTCAAGCCGACCAGCTCGCTGACGCGCAGGCCTGAAGCGTAGAGCAATTCGAAGATCGCGCGGTCGCGGCAGGGGATGAGCTTTTCCGCGAAGCGCGTACTTGCGCTGGCCTGCTTGTGGAGCTTGCGCGTGGGCGCGGCGTTTTGCGCTGCTGCGGAGCCGCCGGGCAGGCCGTCCAGAAAATGATTGATTTCCTCGGCGGTCTGCACGCGCGGGACGCGCTTGGGAAGCTTGGGCGTGCTGACGAGGCGCGCGGGATTCTGCTGCGCGTATTTTTCGCGGACGCAGAATTTGAAAAAGGTGCGCAAGGCGGCGAGTTTGCGGGCGACGGTGGGTTTCTGGAGCTTGCGGTCGTAAAGCCAGCTGACGAACTCGCGGATGACGAGGTGGTCCACCTGGGCGAGGGGCAAAGTGCGTTCGCCGGGAGGCGTGAGGAAGGTCTCGAAGAGCCGGATGTCGGCGCCGTAGTCCTCGATGGTTTCCGGGGAAGCGTTGCGCTCGTAGCGCAGGTAGCCGATAAATTTTTCGATGACGGCTTTCATGGCGTGGTCAGCGGTTTGGGAGCGTAGTCGCGGCATGGGGAGACCGCGAGATTATAGTGCGTGGGAAGCGGGGCGCGGTGAGCGTTGTGTGAGGCAAGGTCGGAAGAGATAACGCGCGCGGACGCGGGTTTTAATATCGCAAATAATTGTCGATTAGAACGGGACGCGAATGTTTGTTTTCTATGAGATACGACGTTTTCTAATATCTGCCATTGTCGATTAGAAATGGCAGGGATCGTGCGCGAATGCGAGAACGCGAGGCGGATGGCGAGATCGGCAGAGAGCGCGTAATTGGGCGCAGAAACGCAAAAAAATGACGATTAGAACATGACGCGGTTGTTTGTTTCTACGAGATATAGGGTTTTCTAATCGCGAGGTGTGACGATTGGATGCGCGATCCGGGAAACAGTCGTGAGGCTAGTGAGGCGAATTTCGTCCGACGAGCTGGCGACGAGCCGATGGCGAGCGGTGTCGCCGTCGTGGTCGCGCGTTCCGTGTTGTAGCCGCCGATGAACATGGCCTTATTTACCATTATATCATATAACCAGGAGTTTGAAAAAGGGTATGTGTATCGGGAGAGGAGCGGCACGAGAGCCGGCCGTGGGTCGTCTATACTTGTCTGTGTTGAAGGCGCGTTGAGGCGAATTCAAAAGCGCCCACCCTTCCCAGACTTCGGGAAGGATGGGGCACCCCGAAATTCAACGGCGGCCGCCGCGTCGGCGGAAGGGTCGGCATGTTTTCGGGAAGTGCGGCGCTGAAATTGATCCGACGCGCAGGGTTGACTTACTTTGAAGGACGGAACGAGAGTTTGTGATTCTTGCTTCGTGAAGGAAACACGGCGGCCCAAGAGCGCCTGGCCGAAGTAAGAACGTTGCGCGCGCGTAATTCGAGAGCGCTGAGCATTTCCGCAGGTGATACGGGCCGGGCCCAGTCGCGAAACTCCGGCAGGGCCATTCCTAGAGATGTAGCAAGCAGCGCCAAGATCAACAGCGCCAAACTGCCCGAGAAGCCCATCCCGATGAACGCGACGGAGATGGGCTCTCCGCTTTTTTCTCCCGTCGCAACCAACAACGCCAGCGCGAAACACGCCAGTGCTGCCAGAGCCGCGACCGTTGCGGCGGCATACATAACGGCCGCGATGATGGCGAGGTTCGTCGGACGTCTCACTGTAGCTCCTCGGCGGCGCGCGATTTCAGATTGGACGCGAGCGCGCTGCTAGCCGCGGAATGGCTCAGACTTCGTAATAGCTGCTACCGTACTATTCCTCGAAAACTTTTTCGACTTGACCAACTTTCTTTTGGATCTTCCCGGCCACTTTTTCGTCCTGCCCTTCCTCTTCGAGGTTGGGATTCTTCGTCGCTCGCCCCACGCGTTCCTTGATCTTGCCCTTCACCTCGTGGAATTTTCCTTTGGCTTCATCCTTGTGGCCTTGCGTCATCGGATGTCTCCTTTGCGGATTGGCTGATGTCAAGCCACTCTAGAGACGCGGAGGCGTCTGTCCCATCCACGGTACTCTGTATATTCTGGGACGCCGGAACTGTAGCGCTATAATTCGCAATGCGCCAATCGACCAATTGACCCGGCGTCCGCACGCCGGAAATACACGCTTCATCGTATTTTGTTCGTTCAAAACGGCGCGGGATAATCTCGCCAGGGTAGGACTAACCAAACTGGCCGTGCAATGGGACGGTTCGCGAATAAAAACGATTATTTTGAACCTTCGGGCATGCAACTAATGGCTGCGCCGCGGGTTCTTTTGTCATGGTGAAGAAGACGATCGTGGAGGAGAGCCCTTGAACAAGCATCGTTCCAGCAAAAACTGTGTGTTTTCGCTCATGCTCATGTCGTTGGCAATGTTGTTCGCCCTACCGACGGCGGTACGGGCACAGGACGCGGACCAGGATCCTCCCAGCCGAGTCGCGCGACTGAATTACATCCAGGGCGACATCTCTTTTCAACCAGCCGGTACATCCGATTGGGTAGCGGCAAATCCGAATCGCCCGCTCACGACAGGCGACCAGCTCTGGGCCGATCAAGATTCGCTGGGAGAATTGCATCTAGGCGGCAGCGTGCTGCGGATCTCCGCGCAGACCGGAATATCCTTTTTGAACCTTGCCGATCAGGCGGTACAGATTCAGGTGGCGCAGGGCTCGGCGGAACTGCGCGTGCTGCGTCTCGAAGACAATGAAAACTACGAGATCGACACTCCCAACCTGGCGCTTTCGATTCTGCGCCCCGGCGAGTATCGGGTGGACGTAAGTCCCGATGGAACATCGAGTGTCGTTACCGTGGAGAATGGCACGGGAGAAGTAACGGCCGGCGGGCAGGCCTACAATGTGGGGCCGGGACAGCAATACACTTTTTCCGGAACGGACCAGGTGAGTTACGACGCAGAGGCGGTGCCGGCGCCGGATGGTTTTGATCAATGGAACCAGCAACGCGATCAGCGCGAGAACAGGTTTACGTCGGCGCGGTATGTTTCGCCGGACGTTGTAGGTTATGAGGATCTCGACGACAACGGCACATGGCGCACCGACGCGACCTACGGCCCGGTGTGGTATCCGAATGGCGTTGTGGCTGGCTGGGCGCCGTATCATTACGGGCACTGGGCATTCGTCGCTCCGTGGGGCTGGACTTGGGTGGAGGACGAACCGTGGGGCTTTGCGCCCTTTCATTATGGACGTTGGGCGTATGTAGGCGGCGGTTGGGGCTGGGTTCCCGGACCTGTTCCGGTCGCGGGAGCCGTCTACGTGAGACCCGTGTATGCTCCAGCGCTGGTGGCATTCGTCGGCGGAGGCGGGTTCGCTGCATCCATCGCTATCGGTGGTCCCGTTGGGGTAGGCGTGGCCTGGTTCCCGCTGGGGCCCCGTGACGTGTGGGTTCCCTCCTATCACGTGAGCGCCGTGTACATGGCGAATGTGAACGTGACGAATTCGCGCGTGATCAACAGAACGGAAATCACGAACGTTTACACCACCACCGTGATCAATCGAACCACGGTTGTGAACCGGACTTACATGTACCAAAGCGCGCCAGGCGCGGTGACCGCAGTTTCAAAGACCGCATTCCAGAATGGCGAGCCTGTCGCGAAGGCCGCGGTGCAAGTAAACGCTCAAGAAATTCAACACGCACGCGTAGTGCAGACTGCGGCGATCACTCCCACTCCGAGGGCCGTCGCGGGACCAAGCGCTCCGGCGAAGGCTTCCGCGCGTCCTCCGGCGACGCTTGCCAGCAGGCCCGTCGTAACGAAGATGGCGCCATCGGCTCGCGCAATTCCCGTCGGCCACACTGCGCCAGCGGCTCCTTCCGCATATCGGACCATGGCGAACGCGAAGCCTGCTGCAGCGCAGCCGCCAGCCAGAACGGCGGCGCCGGCAAATAGGGCAGCGCAGCCCCCGGCGGCAAGACCGCCAGCGGCTCAGCCTAACAGGCCGAATGCAGCGCCCGCGGAACATCCGGCTCCTGCCGAGCGACCCGCGGAACGCGCCACCGAGCCGCCGGCGCGCGAGACCCAGCCACCAGTTCACGAAAACCAACCAGCGGCGCGGGAAAATGAAGCTCCAGAAAATAGACCGGCAGCTCCGCCCAGCAGAACGACTCCGCCGGCGCACGAAAATGAGCCGAGACAGACACCGCCTCCCGCGGCGAAACCCGCTCCCCATCAACCGGCACCAGAGACCAAAAAGCCTAACCCGCCACCGAAGGAGACGAAGCCTTCCAAGGAACAAAAGGAAAAGGAGAAGGACAAAGACAAGGAACCGAAACACTAGCAGCGATAGCGGCCTCGATTCGGAGAGCGACTGGTGCGCTGAACAGAGTGTGAGGTGGCATGCGGCGAGATGGAAGGGCACCCACCCTTCCCAAAGCGAGTGCGGGAAGGATGCGGCACCCAAAATTCGACGACGGTCGCGGCTTCGATGGAAGAATCGGCCGCTCGCCAGAGCCTATCCTGCCAAAAAAAGGCGCTACATGAATGCCTGTATTGTCGGCTGGAATACAATAAAAGCGCACTTAGCAGGAGCCCAGTAAATTGGCTACACTCCAGGCATCCACGCATCATCCGGGATTGAACAAGCCAAAGACGATTTTCATCGCCGACGACAACGCGACGGTGCGAGCGCTCATCCGCCAGGCACTTGAGCGGGACACGGACTTTGTGGTTTGCGGTGAAGCCACCAATGGCAGTGAAGCCGTGGGCAGGGCGAGAGAGCTAGCGCCCGACTTGATTATCCTGGACCTGAGAATGCCCTGCCTGAGTGGAATTGACGTTGCGGGTGTGCTGCGCTATGCGCTGCCCAAGACTCGGCGCGTTTTGCTCACGATGTACGCAGAAGACGTAGAACCGGAGCTTGTCTCTCAGTTTCGCATTGATGCAGTGCTCGGCAAGGCCGATGGGTTAGCAGACTTAGGGGCGCAGGTCACAAGGCTCCTCGCCGAACGGGCGGATGACGTTGCGGCTCCGCGAGAAACGATGGAAGCCGATTAGCAGCGCGATGGCGGCAGGCTAGTTTGAGGCTCGTCGAAATGTGACAAGTATGCCGCAGACGATAATCATTGTGTCGGCGATTGTTGTCGGGCTCTTGCTCTTAGCGATCGGAGGATGCTATTTCGCGCAAACTCGAAAACGGAAACAACTGGCGGACCGAACGGGGCCTGACGATAGGGAAAAATAGGCAGTCCATTTGTGAACTAAGCTAAGCGCAGGCTGGCAAGCGATGCCCGAGCTGCACCGCCACTCGTGTCCGGCACAATAACCAATTCAAGTGTGGTCACCGCGGACAGTTCAACAGTGTAGTCCTCTGTTTCCCGTACTGAGCCGGGCGAACTGAAATTCCACTGTTGGCGCACGATTTCCCGGAAGGAATTTCCGCTATCAGAAGACCATCGCAGGACGAACTCTTGCGTGCGCGTAGTTTCAGGATCTTCGAAAACCAACTGGATACGCCTGAGCTTCTGTGGCTGGTCGAAAACCAGCCGAATTGTCTGAGGTCCGGGGTTCGCGGCGCGCCAACCATGATTTTCCGCCTCAAGCAGCGCCGCTTCGATTGGATAGCCGTTCTCTTCCGAGGTGACCTCTACCAACGCAGCACGATTCAGGTCTAGCCAGGGTTGACCGGACGGTGGCACTTCCGGAAGAGTCGAAATCTGCCGCTTTCGCACGTCAGTATTTACTCCTCGTGGATAGGTTTGCTGAACTGTGCGTCATCTTCGCCAGCTTCGGCGCACAGCAGGGTCCGCACACGGGCCATCAAGCGTGTGAAATCCCCCTTGGGAATGACCGAATCCACGCTGGAATCCCCGGCGAATAATTCCTTGGCGGTAGTGGCATGGAGCGTGAGGAGAATGATGGGGACAGTGGGCATGATCCTTTTTAGTTCGCGCGCTGTTTCAATTCCGCTCATTTTTGGCATTGCCAGGTCGAGAATCACTAAATCGGGTTTGTAGCGCTTGGCGAGAGAGATTGCCTCGCTGCCGTCAGCTGCTTGTGCGCAAAGATCATAACTGCCTTCGGCTGAAAGCGCCCTGTAGAGCGTCTGACCAATTATCGGACTGTCATCGGCTAGAAGTATCGTTTTTGGCATTGGGGTTTTCGCGTTTAGGAAAGCAGCAAACTTTTAACACACTCCGCCAATCTGTTCATGCCCTCCGCTTTGGCGATTACCGCGTCAGCGGCAAGCCCTTTGTGAGGGAATGCTCGGGCGACCGCTTCGCTATACATGGTGAATAGAATTATCCGGACGTTTGGCAGCATGTCTTTTAGGACAGAGGCCACAACGATGCCGTTCGTGCGAGGCATGGCCACGTCCAGAAGTATCAAATCGGGCTTGAGTTTCCGAGCTTTCTCGAGGACATCTTCGCCATCAACAGCTTCGCCACAGACTTCAAAATCTCGCTGGGTGAGATACGAATGAACCACCCGGCGAACCGTCTGGCTGTCATCCGCCACTAGAATTCGCTTTGACATAGTTATGATTCGTTGGGGGCCCGGAACGGACTGTTGAGTAATGAGGCGGGATACCTCGTTTTTACCGACAATCAGCTTTGTGCGCCACCATTTGATCTATCACGATTGCTGGGTATCTTACAGAGAGCCTGTGATTTCACCTGCGTGCAATACAGGAAAAACCCTATTTCTGCGAAGTATTGAAACGGACACTATCGTAATTGGCGTTGCGGTTTCGGCGCATTCGTCACGGTGGGGTAGCATGTCCAACGGCATTCTGATCGCGGACGATAGCGCGAGTACCCGAAAAGTCATTCGTGACTACCTCACGCAACGGAATTTTGACGTTTGCGGCGAAGCGATCGATGGCGTGGATGCTCTCGAAAAGGCAACGGAGCTGGAGCCGGCCTTGATTCTTCTAGACCTCCGGATGCCGCGCATGAACGGTGTGGAAGTGGCATCCGTGTTGAGGGGCCGCCGGCCGGATGTGCGGATCGTGCTGCTTACGATGTACGAGGAGGTCATGGTTTACAAGTCGCTGATGTCGGCGATTGGCATCGACGCAATAATATCCAAGCCTAATGGATTTGGGGACCTCGCTGAATGCGTTCGAGGTTTGCTCGGTTCAGCGCGCATCGCGCCGGAAGGAAATGTCTGCTAGTTGTGAGCTTTGATTGATCGCGGCGACCAAAACCTACGGCAAGAGCCGAGTTGAGGTGAAAGGGTCGGCCACACACGCGATTTACCCGTCGGATTTCTCTTTGTTCTTGTCTTTGTCCTTGCTGCCATGGTGGAAGATCTTTCCGCCCAGCTTGCCTATTCCCTTGGCGCTTCCTTCGCCGATCTTGCCCACGCCTTTTCCGACGCCGACCCCGACGTCCTTGCCGGCTCCCGCAACGCCTTTGCCGAGATCGGCAGCGGCGTTGCCGGGGTGCAAAGTAACGAGATTGCCGACCGCTCCGGCAGTGCCTTTGCCCAGGCTCTCCGCCCCCTTGGCTGTGCCTTTGCCAATGTCCTCACCACCCTTGCCCACGTCCTTGCCGGGGCTGGTCCCAGCTTTCTGCTTCTTATCATGCGGCCCGGACTGCGCCTGGGGGGTTGCCTGATCCTGACGTGGATTCGCGGGACGCGCGGCGGCGGGCAGGGTCAATAGGACAAAGACGCACGCCACCACAAGAACCGAGGCGAATTGGAGTTTCGCTTTCATCGCATTTCTCCTGCTGGCCGATTCAAAATGACAATTACGCCGTACCCTCGTTTGATGCTTCCAAGCCAAAGGCAGGTCGCAGGCCTGGACTGCTTTTCGGTCTGCGCGATTTTCTTGAATTTAAAGGTGTTATCGCGGCGCCTCGACGTCCGCAAAGGGTGCGCGGCTGTGCTGGTCCGGTGGGCGAGGATTACGCTCGTATGACTTTCTTGATTTGTCCGCCTAATCGCCGTACACTCAAAGCAGATCGGGAGGCGATTTATGGCACGCACACAACAGCGTCAGCGCCGCATTCGAAAGGAACAGCGCCTCGAGGCCAGGGTCACTCCTGAACAGAAACGCCTGATCGAGCGTGCGGCAACATTGCGGGGCACCACGGTAACAGAGTTTGTGGTTGCCAGCGCTCAGGATGCAGCTGCGGATACCATCAAGAATTTCGAGGTATTGCATCTCCGGGATGAAGCCAGGGAGGTGTTTGTGAATGCGGTTTTGCATCCACCCGCGCCGAATCGCGCGGCTCGCGCGGCGGCGGCCCGCTACAAGAAACAGCGGGGGCTCTGATTGGCCGAGAACCGAAAAGATCTTCGATTTGCGATTGAGCCGCTCGGTGAAAAACACAACCGGGCGGCTTTTTCGTGTGGCGTGGAAGCGCTCGATTCCTATTTGCATAAACAGGCGGGACAAGACGCAAGAAAGCGCGCGGCAGTTCCGTTTGTTTCGACACCTGACGGCCGGACAATTGCGGGTTACTACACGCTTTCCCAGTACGCGATAGGCCTCGATGCAATCCCCGATCAGGTCGCGAAAAAGCTGCCAAAATATCCGCTGGTCTCTGCAACTCTGCTTGGGCGGCTGGCCGTGAGCACTGAATTTCGCGGGCAAGGACTCGGCGAAACTTTACTGATGGACGCGCTGCATCGCAGCCTTGAATCGAGCAAGCAAGTCGCATCGGCAGGCATTATGATTGATTCGAAGGACGAGTCTGGCGCCGCATTTTACAGGAAGTACGGTTTCATTGAATTGCCAAAAATAGCGAAGCGACTCTTCCTGCCGATGGGAACAGTGGAGCAACAGTTTCGGCAGAACAAAAAGCGGGTGGCGGGCTGCGGCGCGTGGCCATCCGGGAATCTTCCCCCGGTCTAAAGTGTCAGGAATGTCCCCGGCCTGCACCGTGTTTCCTCGGCAGCATCATTCTGCCACCCCGAACTGCTCTACGTTTCGCCTGGCATCCGGCTGGAGTGGTAATCTTTAGCGTATCGCCCGGAAGGGCATTGGGGTCCGAGAGGCCTGTGTGCAGCCCGCTGTCACGGTTCTGATAGACACTTACAACCACGAGCGCTTCATTGAAGAAGCGCTCGTCAGCGTGCTCGAGCAGGACTTTCCGCGCGCCGATACCGAAGTGCTGGTCGTGGATGACGGTTCCACGGACCGCACGCCTGAAATCGTCCGCAAATTCGAGCCGCGCGTGCGTGTCATTCGCAAAGCGAACGGCGGGCAAGCGTCCGCTTTCAATGCCGGCATCCCCGAAGCAAGCGGCGAAATCGTTGCTTTCCTCGATGGCGACGACTGGTGGGCGCCCAATAAATTAACTCGCGTGATGCAAGCCATGGAAGCCGATCCGGCGGTCGGCATCGTGGGCCACGGGATCATCATTTCGTATCCCGGGAATCTGGCGCAAACGCACACGCTTCGCGAAGGCTTTCAGTTTCAGGCCAATACGCTGGAAGGCGCGCGAGTGTTTCGTTTGCGCAAGGCGTTTCTGGGCACCAGCCGCATGACCATTCGCACTGCATTGCTTCGCCGCATCGGAGCCGTGCCTGAAAAAATTGCCATTCAGGCGGACGAGTATCTTTTCACGCTGGCAGCCACTCTGGCGCCCGGACAAATTCTTCCCGAGGCGCTGACCTACTACCGCGTCCACGACGCCAACGGTTATTTTACGTTCGCCGCGAATCCGCAAAGAGAGCGCTCCAAATGGGAATCTCTCGACGCTCTTGTCGGCAGCCTCGACGAGCGGCTCGCTCAATTCGGGATCGCGCCGCGCGTCCGCGATGAGATCACCGGGATCACCAGGAACGAAGCGGATCGCCTGCGTTTGACGCTGGATGGCGGCTGGTCGTGGGAAACCGTCAAAGCGGAGTGGGGTATTTATCAGGTCACGGCCTCGCATCCCTCGCCGTCGCGTCGCGCCTTGAAAGCTTTCTCTCTGCTGCTCGCGCTGGCGGTTCCGCCGAAGGCTTATTATGGAATTCAGCGGAAGCTCGCGCAAAGCGAACTGTATCTTCGCGCCCGCAAGCGCTGGCTTCCTATGATGGGGCTCGCTCACGCGGAAGATATTTGGCGGGCGGGCAAATGAGTCTCGCGGCTGAATACAACGATTGGCATCAGCGGGTTTTCGAGGCGGGGCCCGAGGATCATGACGAGAGCAGTCCCTGGTACAAGCTGGTGAACGAATATTTGCCGGCCGTCTCGGGGAAACGCGTGCTGGAAGTGGCCTGCGGCCGCGGCGGTTTTTCCAGGCTTCTGGCTTCCCGCGGCGCGCGCATGTTTGGGTCCGATTTTTCCAGCATGGCGCTGCGGATCGCTCACCAAAAAAGCGGGGGCGGCGAGACGCAGACGGGAAATTGCCTGGCGCTGGCGCAAGCCGACGCGCAAAATCTGCCGTACGCCGACGATTCTTTTGACATGGTCGTTTCTTGCGAGACGATCGAGCACCTGCCCGACCCTCCGGCGGCACTTCGCGAAATGGCTCGCGTCACGCGCTCCGGCGGCGCGCTCTTTCTGACGACGCCTAATTATTTCAATCTTATGGGAATTTATTATCTGTACGCGCGTGCGCGAAATCGCCGCGCGACGCCCGGAGCGGATCAGCCCTTTGACCGCGTGTTTCTATTTCCGCGGATACGCGCCATGCTGCGTGGCGCCGGGTGGAACATCGTTCGTTCTGACGGCACCGTCCACCAATTCCCGATCCGTCCCGGGCACAATCCCGTGGCTGTTCCGTCTTTGGAATCGAACCGCCGGGTACGCCGGTTGCTGAGCCCTTTCGCCTTCCACTACTTTGTTATGGCTAGAAATGCCAAGGCAAACTAGGTGAAAATTTTGATTGCGATAGGTGTTCTGCGGCAGCGGGAAGCAGGCGCGGCGGGCGTCGTGTTCAACCACGCGCGCGAACTGGAAAAGCGGGGGCACAGCGTGGATTGCTGGTTTCTTGACGATGTGCTGCCGAATGCAAACGGATCGGGCAGGTTTGAGGCGCTCGTCTTCGCGCATCGCGTGGCAAAACGAATTTTGAAGGATAAGCAACAATTCGATGTCGTCAACCTTCATGCACCCTGGGGCTGTGTCTACGGTCTGTGGCGCAAATTCCTGCGCCCCGCGGGCGCGCCGCCCTACGTTTTCACCATGCAAGGCTCGGAAGAGCGAGCGGTCTATATGATGTCCCGCGAGCAGCGGCTGGGCCGCGCGCAAAATTTCGCGCGGAAGAATCGCGCGTGGCATCGGCTCTACCATCAAAGGATGTACGATCATTCGATACGCACGGCGGATTACGGCGCCGTCGCCAACCGCGAGGCTTGGGCCATGGCTCAAATCACCCATGGCCGGGCTCCCGGATGCGTCTGGTACGTCCCGAACGGCACGGAAGAAAGCTTCTTCGTGCAGCGGGACTACAGCAGGCAAGGGCCGCCTCGTTTGCTGTTCGTTGGCAGCTGGATTGACCGCAAGGGGATCCGCTATCTCGCCGAAGCCCTCGGGTTATTGTGCCGTGCGCTGCCTGACGTGACTCTCTCGGTCGCGGGATGCATGGCTCCGGAAGAAACCGTCAAAAACTATTTTGCTGCGGAAATTCGCGACCGCGTACGCGTGATTCCTTTGGTCAAACGCGCGGACATGCCGGCGCATTACGCCGCGCACGATATATTTGTATTCCCGTCGCTAGTCGAGGGCATGCCTCTGACGCTTCTGGAAGCCATGGCCACAGGCATGGCAGTGGTAACGAGCGAAGCGCCGGGCATGGTTGAGGTCGTCGACAACGAATTCAACGGATTGCTGGTGCAACCGGCCGACGCTGTGGGCCTCTCCGCGGCGATCGAGCGGCTCTGCCGCTCGGCGGATCTGCGCCGGCAATTCGGCCAAGAGGCGCAACAAACCGCCCGGCGATATACCTGGGCGATCGTCGCGCAAAAACTGGAAAAGGTTCTGCAGCTTGCGGCGCATCAGGGGAAAGTGAATTGAAGCATGCGGAGATCCTGCAGATATGATTTCGCTCGGAATTAACTACTCGCAGATGCACGATTCCTCGGCGTGCATCGCGCGCGATGGCGAAGTGCTCTTCGCGGTGGCCGAAGAGCGCCTCAGCCGCGTCAAGCACGACGCTCGCTTTCCCGGTGCTTTCTATTCGCGCTTGCCTCGATTTCGCCGGAGTGCGCGCAGAGCAGGTGGATTTCCTGTGCCAGGGATGGTCGCGTCCGCGCGCTGGATTTCTCCATGATCTGAATTGTTATGTGACGCACAAGCAGCCGGTGGATTCTCGCGCGCTGCTCAATTCCACGCGCCATTTCGCCAGCATGTGGCACCAACGCGGCGGCGAAAATCGTTTCCGCCAAATGTTTCCCGGCGCGAAGACGCGCTTTCGTTTCGTGGACCATCATCTCGCCCATGCCATCAGCGCTTATGCTTTTTCGGGCTTCGATGATTCTGCCGTCCTGGTCCTCGATGGACGTGGCGCTTGGGAAGCCACTTCGCTCTGGCGCGGACGCAGTGGCCGCCTCGAACATGTCTGGACGATTCCTTGGCCCAATTCGCTCGGCCTTTTCTACGCGCAATTCACGCATTATCTCGGCTTCACTCCGTACAGCGACGAATGGAAAGTCATGGGCCTCGCGCCTTACGGCGAACCGGGAATCAATCTGCGCGATTTCATCGTCCCGGACGACAATCCTTATCGCGTGGACACGCATCGCTTGCTGGGCAAGGATTCCGCGCCGATTGCCGGCATCGAAGCTCGCCTTGGCGCCGGCCGCGTTCCGGAATCCGATATTGACGCGCGCCACAAGAACATGGCCTTCGCGGTGCAAGACATGTGCGAGCAGGCCATGATGACGCTCGCGCGCGCAGCCGTTGCGCAGACCGGTTGCCGCAATCTTTGCCTCGCCGGTGGAGTCGCGCTCAACTCCAAAGCGAATGGCAAAATTCTCTCGTCGGGCGTGGTGGATCACATTTTCGTTCAGCCTGCCGCGAGCGACGACGGCGTTTGCCTGGGCGCGGCGCTCGCTCCCATGCTTGATGACAACGGAAAACTTCCCTCGCGCAAAATGCGCCACGCCTATCTCGGCACCGAATCGTCCGACGCCGAAATCGCAAAGTCGCTCGAAACCTACAAAATTCGCGCCACGCGCGCCGCCGATCCCGCCGCAGCGGCCGCCGAAATGCTGGCGAACGGAAAAATTCTCGGCTGGTTTCAGGGGCGCATGGAATTCGGTCCGCGCGCACTCGGCAGCCGCTCGATTCTCGCGGACCCGCGCGATCCCGAAATGAATGCGAAAGTGAACAACGCCGTGAAATTCCGCGAGTGGTGGCGCCCTTTCGCTCCCTCGATGCTTTCGGAGGTCGCCTCCGAATACCTCGAATCCGCTACCGATTCACCCTTCATGGTGCTTACCGCGCAAGTGCGCCCGGAAAAACGCAGCGTGATTCCGTCCGTCACTCACGTGGACGGCAGCGCGCGCCCGCAAACCGTCGAGCGCGACGTCAGCCCGCTGTACTGGCGTCTCATATACGAATTCGGCCAACGCACCGGCGTTCCCGTAGTAATGAACACCTCGTTCAATCTGCGTGGCGAGCCCATCGTTTGCTCTCCGACGGACGCGATTCGCACTTTCTTCAGCTCCGGAATGGACGCGCTGGTGATCGGCAATTTCGTGGTGGAAAAATAAAATGCCTCGCGCGCGCCAATGGATGGGCGAATTGCTGCTGCACGCGCCGCAGCCGCTGCGCTCGCTTCGCAATCTTCCATTGCTCGGCGGGTGGATTCATCGCGTCAGCCATCGCGTACTGCCGCTCGAAGAGAAAGTTTGGGCCCGCGTCGAAGCCGGCCCCGCGCAAGGCCTCTGGCTCGAACTCAATCCCCGCACGGGGCAAAATTATCTGCGCGGCGAAGCGGAGCTCACCGTCCAGAAAATCCTCGCGGAACGCCTCCGCCCGGGAATGGTTTTCTACGATCTCGGAGCGAATATCGGCCTCTTTACGTTGCTGGCGTCGCGCCTCGTCGGTGATTCCGGCAAAGTCTTCAGCTTCGAGCCCGATCCCGAAAATGCCGCGCGCCTCCGCCGCAATGTTGAGCGCAACGGCTTCACCAACGTCACCGTGATCGAAAAAGGCATTTGGTCCGCGAGTACAAAATTGAATTTCCTGAAATCCGGCGCGGATTCGCCCGACCACGGCATCGGAAAATTCTCCGCGGCAGAAAATGGCGCGGGCGGCACGCTCACACAATGCGTCTCGCTCGACGATTTCATCCGCGAAGCTCCTGACGCCGCCCGATGCGCTCAAGTGCGACGTCGAGGGCGCCGAAGTCGAAGCCCTGCGCGGCGGCGCGAAGCTTTTCGAGTCGCGCCACCCGTGGATCGTGTGCGAAATGCATTCAGACGCGAATCGCCACGCCGCAACAGAATTGCTCACCGGTTTCGGCTATACGGTCGTCGCCCTGGACGGTGATCACGTGCTCGCGTTGCCAGAGCCGGCCACCGCGTCGTTGGGAACCAAGTGAATTCGGTTGTCGCACTTTTGGGCCGGCCAGACACTCCCACGGACGGCGTCGCCGACCATTGCGCATTTCTGGGTCGAGCGCTCACGCGTCGCGGCGTGGATTTCGCAATCGTGCGTGCTCCGGCCACGGAAGGATCCTGGTTCCGCGCGCTTTGGCAGCTTTGGCGCATGAGCGTCGCGTGGCGCGGAAAATGGGTGCTGTTGCAATACACCGCGCTCGGTTGGTCGCGCCGCGGTTTTCCTTTCGCCGCCGTCGCCGCAATTCTGCTGCTGCGCCTGCGCGGAATTCGTTGCGGCGTCGTATTCCACGAACCATTCCGTCAGCGGCGATCGTAACGTCGGGTAAAAAACGCCATTCGCGGCGCCTGCCAGGATTGGGTGATCCGGGCGCTTCACCGTTTCTCGCGGATCAGCATCTTCACCTTGCCACTAGCGAAAATCTCGTGGCTCGCTCCGGAAGATCCCAAGGCCGTCGTAATTCCAATCGCGGCGAACATTCCCGAAGAGTTTCCGCGCGAGCTGCAGAGTTCCGCACACCGGTAGGGCCTCGAACCTCAAAACTGTCGCGGTATTCTGTTACACACCCGGTCCCAACTCCGTGCACGAAGTCGCGGACACCGTGCAAGCAATCCGCACCGCTCGCAGCCAGGGAATCGCCGTGCGCCTCGTCGCCATCGGTCGCGGCACCGCCGAAATGCGCGCAGAAATCGAAAGTGGCCTCGCCGGAAGCGGCGCCGAAATCGAAATTCTCGGAATGGTTCCGGCCGAAGAAATACTCGCCCGCCTCTCCGCCGCCGACGTTCAACTCTTCGTCTGCGGCCCGGTCTCCCAGCGCGCAGCACCGCGCTCGCCGGCATCGCCTGCGGCTTGCCTATCGTCGGCTATCAGGGTCTCGTCGAAGGCACACCGATGGCCGAAGCGGGCCTGTATCTCGTCCCCTATCGTGATTCAGCTGCTCTGAGCGCCGCGCTTACCAAAGTCTTACAAGATGATGAGTTAGCGGTTCAACTCCGACACAGAAGCCGTGTGGCGCACGCAAAATATTTTTCGTGGGATGCCGTAGCCGCCCATTATCTCAGCGCGCTGCGGATTGAAGTTCCCGCAACCAGCGCTGCTCCAACCGGTTCCCGAGAAAACTAAAATGAAGAGTACCGCTACGAACTTGAAACTTCTGATTTACACCGAATACTTTTTTCCGGTGATAGGCGGCGTGCAAACGTCCGTCGCGCTTCTCGCCCGCGGGCTCGCCAACGTGCCGCCGCAGATCCTTCCAGCGGTCAACAAATCGAAGTCACCCTGGTGACCCGCACCTCTGCAGACGGCACGGATGACGCCACATTACCGTATCGAATCGTCCGCCGGCCCAGTCTCCCGCAGCTGGCGCATCTGGTGAGTGAGGCAACGTAATCCACATCGCCGGCCCATGCTTGATGCCGCTCATCCTCGTCTGGCTCCTCGGAAAACCGGCCGCCGTCGAGCATCACGGCTATCAGGCCTCGTGCCCCAATGGCTTGTTGCTCATGAACGTGACCGCTCTCTCTGCCCCGGACATTTCATGGCTGGCCGATAGGAAAATGCATCGCCTGCAATTCCGTCGCTCTCGGCTGGTTCGAAAGCCTTCGCCTGCTGCTCATGACCTTCCCGCGGCGCTGGCTGTGCCGACGAGTTTCCAGCAACGTAACCATAACCACTCACGTGGCGACGCCTCGATTTACCGCGCGCCAGAACGATCTACTACGGAATCGAAACCCTGGAACCTCGCCCGCCACAATCGCCGCGAAATTCCTCGCAAAAGCTCCGGATCGCTTACTCGGCAGATTCGTCCTCGAAAAGGGCGTTCCCGTCCTGTTGCGCGCCGCTCGGCGTTTGAAAAAAGCGGGTGCAATTTCGAGCTCACGGTGATCGGTGACGGCCCTGAACGAAGCAACCTGGAAGCTTTCACCGCAGAGCTTGGAATGGCGGGCCGAGTAACGTTCGCGGGTCAACTTCAACGGCAGAAGGTTGAATGAACTCCTGCTCTCGACCGACGTCGTCGTCATGCCTTCGCTCTAAAGGAAACCGCCGGCTTGGCTGCCATGGAGCAGATGATGACCGGCGGCGTTGTCGTCGCGTCCGAAATCGGCGGCTTCGCCGAAGTGGTGGATGGCGCCGGCCGCAAGTTCTCTCCGGGAAACTCCGAAGAGCTATGCTCGAAACTCTTGAGCATCGCCAATAAGCCCAGCGACCTGGTGCAACTCGGGTCCCTGGCTCGCGCACAAGCGCTAAGTCAATTCACCGTGCAACGATTCATTACAGAACACGCGGCTCTCTACCGGGATCTGCTTAACCAGAAACGCCGACTCAGCTGAGCCCATCCCCAACACACACGCGCTTCTCGATCGCGAAAGCGATATCGGCCGAGCCCATGACGGCAATTTTGCGTTTGTGCCGCCTCGCAACGTGTAGCAAACTGGACGGCTGAGGCGGTGGCCGTTTCGCCTCGCAGCACGTGGTTCTGAGATACGATTTCTATTTCGCTGCAAATTGCACTCGAATAAAAGGGCGCATCCGCTACCAGAGAGGCCGCAACCTTACTGATCAACGCACGCGTTCCCGCGATGAAAAGCCAAGCCCTTATCAGGCTTGAGCATTCGTCTCGGGCGTCTTCACCGGCTTTCTGAACTGGGCGGGAAGATCGCCGGCGGCGACATGAGCACCGTGGAATTCGCCGCCTTCGGATTTGCCGCCCTTTGGGTAGGACTGACGATTCTGCGGAATTGGCGGCTGGGATTTTACATGTTCCTGGTATGGGTTCTGTGGGAAGACCTGGTGCGCAAGTATCTCGGCAACAACATGGCCATTTATTTCGGCAAAGATGTTCTGGTGGGCCTTGTTTTTGTTTCCTTGTACGTCGAAGTGCGCAAGGGCCGCGTGAAACTGTTTCGGCCGCCTTTTTTGCTATTTCTCTATTTCTTTCTTTTCTTGGGCGCGGTTGAGATTTTTAACGCCAACTCACCAAGCATCCTCTACGGGCTGATGGGATTCAAACTCTACTTTTATTATATGCCGCTCATGTTTGTGGGATATGCGCTGATACGCAATGATGAAGACCTGCGAAAATTTCTCGTCATCAACCTCGGCCTGGCTGGCGTCATTGGGGTGATCGGCATTATCCAGGCCATGCTCGGGCACACTTTCCTGAATCCCACCAATCTCGCCCCCGAGCTTCGTGACCTCGGTGAGCTGGACCGCTATACGCCGCTCAGCAATCAACTGGTCTCGGTTCCAACCTCCGTCTTTGTGAGCTCAGGTCGCTACAGCCTGTATCTCATCTTGGCATTTGTGCTGGCGGTTGGAACCGCCGGCTACTTGCTGCTCCACACCACCAAGAACCGCAAGCTGGTTTTCTTGATTCTCGGGATTATCGTGGTAGCCACCTTGTTCTGCGGCTCCCGCGGGGGTGTGATGTATGTCTTGGCCAGCGCGCTGGGGCTCGCCGCCGTCTTTCTTTGGGGCGCGCCGTGGCGTTGGCAGCAGGCCCATCGTATGCTCAAAGCCATCCGCCGCGTCTTCATCGTCAGCGCGCTGGGCCTCACGGCGATTCTCTGATCTTTCCGGAAGAGGCCGCCCCGCGCGTCGCTTTTTATATGGAGACGCTCAACCCCGAAAGCTCGGCCTTCGAAGTCGGCACGCGCACTTGGGATTACCCGATGGGCGGCCTGATCGCCGCCCTGGAGCAGCCTCACTGGCTCACGGGAAATGGCATCGGCACAGCTTCACTAGGCGGCCAGTACGTGGCAAAAATCCTCCACCAACCTCCAATTCAAGTTTGGGTCGAAGAAGGCTTCGGACAAATGGTCTTGGAGATGGGCTTCTCGGCTCCTCTGCTCTGGATTCTTGGACTGCCGCGTTACTCGTGTACTGTTGGCGCGTGGTGCGTCGCCTGCGCTCGACGCGCTTCTTCCCGATCGGCTTCGCCATTTTGTGGTATGCGTTCCTTTTGCTTTACCCGTTCACGTACGGCGGCCTTGCACCTTACCAAAATTTCGTAGACAACGCTTACGTTTGGCTTACTGTCGGTATTTTTTTCAAGTTGCCGGCGCTCTACGCGGCAAATCCAAGCGGCGCGGACCCGCCTGCGGCCGTTGCTGCGCCGCCCGGCTGGTCCCGCCCGCAGGCCTACCGACTCTGATGTGTTTCCAGACGGCAGGCGGCGCCTCATGACCAGCGGCGCGCGCAAGCCGCGCTTAGCGGTTGTATCTCCTTCCCTCGATAAGCGGCACGGAACCGAGCGTCTCGTCGTCGAATGGATTTCGCGGCTCGCACCTACGTTCGAAATTCACATCTATAGCCAAGCCGTCGCGGATGTGGATCTTTCGCTGGCCACCTGGCACCGCATCCCGAAAATCCCCGGTCCGCACACCCTCAATTTCCTTTGGTGGTTCATCGCCAATCACCTCTGGGGCGCATGGGACTCCCACTTCCGCAATTTGCGCCACAATCTCGTCTATAGTCCGGGTATCAATTGCCTCGATGCGGACGTCATGTCGGTCCACATTGTCTTCGCCCAATACGTTCAAGCCGTGCGAGCGAGTCTCGGCGTTCTCCCACAAATCGATCCTTTCCGGGCCTCGCATCCTCCATCGCGCGGTGTACTATCGCTTGGCCATGGCTCTCGAACGCCGCCGCGATACCGATCCGCCATTCCGCTATTGTTGATAGCGAAGAGAACAGCCGCCGAGCTTCAGCGGTTTTATGGCCGGAGGGAAAAGCTTTTGGTTTCTTACGTGGGCCTCGACCACGACACGTTTAAATCCGCAACGACGCCGTGCGCTTCGCGACGAAGCGCGCCGCCAGATCGGACTTTCATCCGACCGCTTCGCGCTCATCCTCGTGGGAAATGATTGGCAGAAGAAGGGCGTGTCTGTCCTAGTCGAAGCATTGTCAAAGTCGCGCGATCACCCAGTTGACTTGCTTCTGGTCAGCCGCGAAGACCCCGCTCCGCGCCGTGCGACGATTCGCGACGCCGGTCTTGAGCGCCGCGTCCATTTTTTGCCGCCTCGCCCGGATGTGCAATTTTATTACGCGGCGGCGGACGCGTACGTCGGCCTGTTTTTCGAGGACACCTTCGCACTTCCGCCGCAATAAGCCACGGCCTGCGGCATGCCCGTGATCGTCTCCGCGAAGAACGGCACATCCGAAATCATCACTGACGGCTCCGACGGTTTGATTCTGCGGGATCCTAAAAACGCGGACTCGCTAGCCGCCATGATTCGTATGCTTTGTGAAAGTCCCGAGCTTTGCGCTCGCCTCGGCGCTCAGGCCGCCGAAGCCGCGCGCGGATACACCTGGGAACGTAACGGTCGCGAAGTTACCGCACTTTTTGAAGATATCCTGCGCCAGAAGGGGTTTCCGACTGCCGCCGAGTTGCCGCGGGACGAACCGTCCGGCGAAGTGACCGCGCGAAAATGACCGATTATTCCCCAAAGGAATATTGGGCCGGGGTCGGGAAGGCGTTCGTTCCGCGGACTCTGCCGGCTTCGCACCGGTACCGATCCGGCGCGCCGCCTTGGTACAACCGCCGGATTGATGCATTGCAATTCCGGGCGATGTGCCGCGCTTTAGTGCTGGCGCGGATTCAGCAGGGTGCGCATTTTCTGGACGTCGGTTGCGGTACAGGCCGCTGGCTCCGCCGCTATCAGCAGTTTGGTTTTCGCGCTATGGGCTTGGACGCGACTCTCGGAATGCTTTTGACTGCCCGCGAGCGCGGAACGGCGGTTCCGCTGGTGGCCGGTGAGGCGGGCCGCTTGCCTTTTCCCGACTCATCGTTCGACGCCGTTTCGGATGTCACGGTCGTTCAGCATATTCCGCTTGAATTCCAGCCTCCGGCACTTAGCGAAATGCTGCGCGTGCTAAAACCCGGCGGCCGCCTGATTCTGATCGAAGTGATAAAGGGCCGGAGCGAACACGTTTTTTCGCGTGAGCCTCACGACTGGATCCAGCAGGTCGGCTTGCACGGAGGAATTCTGCTCGGATGGTTCGGCCAGGTATATTTTTTCTGGATCGGCTGTTCGCGATCCTCGCCCAAAAATTGCGGAGCTCGCCCGCGAGCCGCGGCTCTGTCCGCACTCTGCCAGGTATATGACTGCTGCGCCGCCTTCCTTTGGCCGACGCGCTTACTGGGGCGCTCGCCATCTCATTGCGGTTCTCTCCGGCTGGGCCGATCCGCTCTTCGAAAAATCTTTCCTTCGCGGTGCGCCACTCACGGCGTCTTCGTTTTCCGCAAATGAGCTCTTCGGATTCCAACCGCAGAGTATCTGGGCTCGTCGGCCTCTTTCCGGAATTATTAGGTGTCGGCGGAGTTCAGGAAGCAAGCCGCCAGATCGCTCATGCGCTGCATGATATTTCGATCCGCCTGCAATGCCCGTTGAATTCCCTCGGACTCAATGACGCGCCCGGCGCGCATAAATATTCCGTCGCCGATGCCAACATCACGGTTCGCGGCTTCGGTCGAGCGAAATGGCGATTCGTTCTCGCAGCCTTGGCCGCCGCCAGAAAAAAACCGCTCGTAGTTCTGGCCGCTCATCCAAATCTGGCTGTCCCCGCGAAATGGATGAAGCGCCTCGCCCCGCGAATGAAAGTCATCGTGCTGGCGCACGGCATTGACGTCGGGAACCGCTTTCCTCCAGCCGCCACGCTGCCCTGCTCGCGGCGGATTTGGTGTTGGCGCCCAGCTCATGTACCGCGGAAAAACTCGCCGAAGTGCAATCCGTCCCGGCACAGAAAATCCGCAAACTCGCATGGCCTCTCAATATCGACGTCCTGAAAATGGCCGCAGCTCCAGCCAATCTCCCGTTGCCGAAAATTTTTCCGCCAAGCCCTGTAATCCTCACGGTGGGCCGCTGGGCCGCCTCCGAGCGCTACAAGGGCGCCGATGATTTGATCCGCGCCGTAGCGCAACTTCGCGATGCCTTCCCAACGTTGCATTTGGTCGCCGTAGGCGGCGGCGACGATCTTCCGCGCCTAAAACAGATCGCCTCCGATCTGAAGGTGTCCGACGCCGTCCATTTCCTCGAAGGCATCTCGCGCCGAGAACTCGCCGCGTGCTACTCCCGCGCGGACGTCTTTGCTCTCCCCAGCACTGGCGAAGGTTTCGGCTTCGTCTTTCTCGAAGCCATGGCTTTCGGCAAACCCGTAGTCGGCGCTGCGGCGGGCGGTCCCACTGACCTGATCGAAGACGGCGTTAACGGCTTCTTGGTCCCACCTCACGACCCGCAGGCTCTAGTCGAAACCCTTGCACGGCTATTGCATGACGAGGCCCTTCGCGCAAAACTCGGCCAAAACGGCGCGGAAATCATTCAACAAAAATATCGCTTCGAAGTCTTCGGGGCCTCCTTCGCCAAAATCCTTGCCGAATGCGGACTGAAAGTCTGAAGGTGGGAATGAAACTTCTAACCGGTGTGGATTCTGTCGTCTTCGCGTAGTATTGTAGCGGCTCTTCTTCCCGGCGCGGCGGCCCAGCCCGTACACAACAAACGAGACTCGACCGTGAGCGCCGGCACGCCAGACGAAATGCGCGTTTTAAAAGCTGTCCAATCCTACTTTCCGTTTCAAGACCGCGGCGGTCCCGTCGTCAAAGTCCGCGCTCTCGCTCACGGCTTGGTCGAACGGGGCCATCAAGTCACGGTGCTCACCGCGGACCTGGGTCTCGCGCGCTACAACGCCCTCGATAGCTCCTTCCAGCCTTGCAAATGGGGCTGGCACGCGCGAGAGAACGGCGTCGAGGCCGTTTACCTTTCTACCTTGGCGAACTATCGCGCGCTAACCCTCAACCCGGATGTGTTGGGTTTTTGTGGCGCTTCGCTCAACAACTTCGATCTGGTACATTTCTACGGCCTTTACGATCTCTTCGGCCCGTCCGTCAGTTATTTCTGCCGCCGTCATGGCATCCCCTACGTCATCGAACCGATGGGCATGTACCGCCCGATTGACCGCAGTTTTCAATTGAAGCGCGCCTGGCATCGCCTCGTCGGAGACACTTACTGGAGTCACGCCGCGCAAATCGTGGCCACCTCCGAAATGGAAGAGCAGGAATTACTTGACGACGGCGTCCCGGCCGAAAAGCTGGTCATGCGTTACAACGGGATTGACCCCACCGCTGCGGCCGCTCCCGCACAGCGCGGCGCCTTTCGTGCCGAATGGGGCATCACCGCTGATGAGCCGGTGATCCTTTTCCTCGGACGCTTGATTCCGCGCAAAGGAGCGGATATTTTGATAGCGGCTTTCGCCGAGGCTTGCCCACATTCGGGCCGCCTGGTGATTGCCGGACCGGAAGGCGAGCCAGGATACCGGGAAATCTTGGGGAAGCGTGCCGCCGAATCCGGTGTCTCATCGCGCGTGCTCTTCACGGGTCCGCTTTACGACGAAGCCAAAGCTGCGGTTATGGCCGACGCCGATATTTTCGTGCTGCCTTCACGGTATGAAAATTTCGCAAACGCCGCCGCGGAAGCTATCGCCTGCGGCATCCCCGTCATCATCACGGACGCTTGCGGCATTCGTTCGCTCGTGGATGGTCGCGCCGGCTTGGTCATCGCGCCCGAACGCGAACCGTTGGCGACGGCCATTCGCGCACTCACATCGGACCGCTCGCTTTATCGAAGATTGCAGGAGGGCTGTCCCGCCGTCGTCGCGCAACTCGGCTGGGATCGCCTGGCCGAACGGATGGAGAGCTATTACGCGCGCGTCTTGGGCTCTAAAAATGGCCACAACTGAGCAGCAAACATTTTACGATCAACATCCGTTCGACTGGGTACCGGCCGACGCCTCCCAGGAAATCACCTCGGTCATGTCTCGCCCGCTAGTGGAATTCATCGAGAGTCTCGACCCCGCATCGCTGGTGCTCGATATCGGCTGCGGTCCTGGACGCGTGCTCGGATTTCTCGCGCGGCGCGGCCTGCGCTGCATGGGGCTGGATCGCAGCCGAGTATCTCTCGCGCTCGCCGTGCAACGCTACCGGCGGCCTGGAACCGTGGGCGATAATCTCAACCTACCATTCGCCGACGCTACCGCTGACGTCGTCATTTCCGACGGCGTCATTCATCACACCGAGAATCCTCGCGCGGCTTTCGCGGAAAATTTCCGAATCCTCAAGCCCGGAGGCCGCATGTATCTCGCGGTTTACAAGCCTTCCGGCCGCTACCCGCTGCTCTACAAATTCCCCGGCGGCTGGATTCGCGCCGGCTTGCGCCACGGCTGGTCGAAGCCTTTCGTCGTTTTGTTTTTCCGAGTACCATATTTCCTCGTGCATTGGATTCGTTCGAAGGGCGCGCGCACTTGGGAGGCGTCCCGCAATCTTTTCTACGATTATTTTGTTACGCCGCAGGTCGCGTTCCTGCCCAGGAAGGCCGTTGAAGATTGGTGCGCCGCGCAAGGCGCTCGCATCATGCATTACCAGGAAAATCGCGGGCAGAACGTGCACTCGTTTCTGGTATTGAAAGAGGCCGCGCGCCCGGATGAGCATCGCGGCTCCGCTGCGGTCTCCGAAGTCGCGGCGCTCGCCGAGAGACAAGAAACCGCATGAGCGACGAACACGTCCGAAAATCCGGTCACACTATCGTGCCTGGCGATCAACCAACCGCTTCCGTGTTGCAGGACCCCGCGCGATGGGAGAGCTCCGCGAATTCGCGATCCAGGTTGTCTCGCAGACTTTTTCAGGTGGCTTGGTATTTCGTAAATGCCTTGCTCATCGTCGCCATAGCTGCTTCTCTGTACTCGATCAGCTGGGAATTTTCCACGCGCCGCTACTTGAAAGGTTTCTCGGATGCGATCGTCCCGGCCGCCGCGCCCGGTGATGAAAAGGTCCAAGCCATCCTTAACTGGATGGCGCACGGGCCCGCCCGCTTGCCCTACGGTCCCTCTCCCGCTGCACCCGATCGCGATCCTACCGACACTCTGAATTACGACGCCCTGCTCCAGGTCTGCGGCACCGCCACAAACGCCTTCATCAATCTCACCAGCACCGGAAATCTTTCCGTCCGCCGTTTGCTTCTCGTTGATCCAAATATGCTGACGAAACACGTCGTCGCCGAAGTCCTGGTAGACGGCCGCTGGATCATCGTGGATCCCGCCTACCGGCTGGTTCTGCGCGACGCACAGGGCCATACGCTCACCCGCGAAGATCTCACCGATCCGAAGATCTTCGCCGAGGCCACGCGAAATATTCCGGCCTACGATCCCACCTACACTTTCGACCACGCCATCCATGTCCGCATCGGGCGTATCCATCTCTTGGGTGTTCCATTGCGCAAGATCGCCGACCGCATCTACCCCGGCTGGGACGAATCCACGGCGATGACCCTCCTAGTCGAACGCGAATCGTTTGCCGCCACCGTCACCTCGATCCTCCTAGTCATTTTTCTCTGCCTTCTGCGCATCGCGCTCCGCTGGTTCGGCGAAAGACGTCTCGGCGTCAGCAGAGTGCGCTTCCGCGAACAACTCCTCCGCGCCGGCGACGCCTTCTTGCATTCCGCGAATTCACGCTGAAAGTGGCACCTGAATATCTGGTGGAACTATTTGAACCCGCTGTGTTAATAACACATGACACTTTTTGGGGCCCTCTTATCAAATCCTTGGGAGGCGTGGAAATACGTGAAAAATAAGAAATTATGGATGTGCATTTGCGTGTGCTTGCTGGTTCTCCTAGGCGGCTGTGCTGCGAGCCACTCCTCAAACTCCCCGTCTATGTCGCCAAGCGCTGCCGCGCTGGCACCGGGTCAGTCGGTTCAATTTCAAGCCACGCTGCCCGGCAATCCTAAAACCATGGCCTGGTCTGTCAACGGCGTTGCCGGTGGGAGCGGGACGGTGGGCACCATTGACGCGAGCGGAAATTATACGGCTCCGACTGATACACAAAGCATGGCTGTGACCATCGCCGCTGCCTCCGGCTCCGGGTCTTCTTCCTCCGCTTCCGCGCAGGCGTATGTTGTGGCCCCAGGAGTGGTCGAGCCTACCCAAAATCCGCAGGTCGCGCTCTATACCATCACGCCTCCGGCCGCCGCCAACGTTACGATCCAGTTCGGCCCAACCACCAGCTACGGCCGCTCCACGTGGACGCAGGGATCTCCCTCCAGCGGAGGACCGGTGAATACCTTTGTTGCCGGCATGCTCGCCAGTACCGCTTACCACATGCAAGCCACTTTGCAGTTTGGTCCGGGCGTGTCGTTTACGGACGCCGATCATGTCTTCACCACCGGAACTCTCCCCTCAACCGTACTCCCCAAGCTTACTGCCACAACGACTGCGGGGATGACGCCTCAGAGCGGCGTTGAGCTGTTGGATCTGATAAGCATTCCGGCAACCGCCGAAGCCGGCGTTGCGGTGTCGGACCTAGCCGGCAATGTCTTGTGGATGTACTCGCCTGGCCCTGCGGTTCCTGCTACCGACGTAGCGGCACCGGTCAAATTAATGCCCAACGGCAATTTTTTGATCAATTACGGAGGGCCGCTCGTCGATGGCCAAAATTCGGTCATCCAAGAAGTTGACCTCAGCGGCGCGGTCGTTTGGCAACTGACCGCCGCACAGCTGAATGCGGAACTTGCAGCGGCTACATGTACGGGCTGCAACATCACCGTCGTTGGCACTCATCACGATTTCGCGATTTTGCCCAACGGACATTTGGTTGTGATTGCCGCCACGCAGCAGGTGGTGTCCGGCGTAACCGTTACGGGAGACGTACTGATTGACCTGGATCAGAATCGCAACCCCGTTTGGCTCTGGAATGAATTCGACCATTTGGACATTACCCGCCGCCCTTACATGTATCCGGATTGGACGCACACTAACGCCATAATTTATTCTGCTGACGACGGCAATCTCATCATCTCCATGCGTCACCAGAATTGGCTCGTCAAGATAGATTATGAGAATGGCAACGGGTCCGGAGATATACTCTGGCACCTTGGCTATCAAGGCGACTTCACGTTATTGAATGCCGACGGATCAACCGCCGACCCCACAAGCTGGTTCTTCGCTCAGCATGGCCCCTCTTTCACCACGCCGAACACCACGGGTAAATACGGGCTCACTGTTTTCGACGATGGAGACGACCGCGGTGTCGCCGTAGTCGCTGGTGGAACCTGCGGGTTGACCGGACAGCCGGCCTGTTACACCGACGTTCCGGTCCTGAATATAGACGAGACGGCCATGACCGCAACTCTGGCCTTCGATCCCATGGCGCCGGCCTATTCGTTTTTTGGAGGCAACGCCGAGGTCCTTAAGAACGGCAACCAGGAATATGGCCTGTGCGCCACAACCGCTCTCCCCCAAAATAATGGTGCGGTTCTCGAGATCACGCAGACGACGCCTCCGCAGACCGTTTGGGAGTTGCAAGTTGCCGGACAATTCGTATATCGCGGAATGCGCATTCCCAGTATGTATCCCGGCGTGCAGTGGTAGCCTCCGCCCGCACGTTCGATGTCTGCGAAAGAAGTTGTGGTGGATGGCCGCTGGATTATCGTGGATCCCGCGCCTCGGCTCGACGGTGCGCAGGAAGGCCGTAATGCCACGGTAGAGACCGTCGGCGACGCGCTGGCGCTGGCCGCTCTCGAGGAGCAAATTTTCGTCGCTCGGATTGTTCACGAAGGAAATCTCCGAAAGCACCGCCGGCATGTCGGCGTCGGTCAAGACGATGAAGGGTGCCTGCTTCACGCCCCGGTTCGTTTCGCGCGGGCTCACGAGCTGGAGACTCTGCGAGAGCGAGTTCTGGATATCGACGGCAAGCTGTCTCGACTCCCCAATCATCTCGTCGCGTGTGATTTTTTCAATCAGTTCCGGAAGATCGTGGAAGGAAGATTGCGCGAGCGCGTTTTCGCGCGCCGCTAGTGCCGTGGATTCCTGCGGAGCTGTTAGGCTCAAAGAGTACGTTTCGACGCCGCGCGCCTCGCCGCTGCGACTGGAATTCGCGTGAATTGAGATGAACAGACTGCGTCGGCGCGGTTGGCGATCGCCGTGCGCTCTTCCAGCCCGACGTATCTGTCGTCCTTGCGTGTATAGATCACTTCCGCACCCGGAAGGTTCGCTTCAATCAGTTGGCCCAGCCGGAGCGCCACATCGAGGCAAAGGTTCTTCTCCAGCAGACCATGCGGTCCGATCGTGCCGGTGTCGTATCCGCCGTGGCCGGGATCAATCGCGATGCGGTTGATTTTAGCCCCAATTCTCGTGTCAGGGAGGGTTGACTGTCGTGGCTGGCGCTTCGCAGCGGCGGTGCGTTAGTCACGCTGTTCCGAAGGGTGTGTGAGTTCAAGGCGCGCGGCAGGGCTAGTACCGCCAAAAGCAGAACGACAACGAGCGCCCCCGCCCAAAGAATCCAGTTACCCAAGCGAAGCTCCGCGCGTGGGCTGTACGAAAGCTGTGGCGTCGCAGGAACGCGAGACGACTCCACATGATGGGCGCCGGCATCCGGCGATGATGGCACGGGCACGAGCGTCGGACAAGCGGCAGCCACAACGTCCAACTTGCGATCCGCCTTCGCGACGATCTCTGCACACTGTGCGGCGCCCTTGAGCGTGTGCTTCCAGCAAAGCCTGATAGCAGATCTTGTTGATGATCCTCGGAATGCCCTGGCTTCGTTCAGCGACCAGAGCCAAGGCCTCAGGCTCGAATAACGATTCGCCACAATGGCCCGCCACTTTCAGCCGGTGCTTGATGTAACCAGCCGTTTCCTTCTGGCGACAGGGCTTCCAAATGCTGCACCACCGCAATGCGCTGCAGCAATTGCGCCTGGCGCTTCTGTCCCAATTTCTCCGCGAGTTGCGGTTGCCCGGCCAGAATGATTTGCAGCAGCTTGGTGTGCGACGGTCTCCAAGTTCGAAAGCAGACGGATGGTTTCGAGCACCGAGTCGTCGAGGTCTTGTGCCTCATCCACGATCAGGACAAATCGCTTGCCGGCCAGCATTTCGGCAAACAACATTTCATTTAGCTTGGTGTGCATGGCTACGAGTCCCATGCCCGTCGAATCGACGCCGAGCTCGCTCAGAAGGTATTGAAAGAATTCGCGGGAGTTGCACTGCGTCTGGAACAGGAACGCGGCCCGCGCCGTATCGCGTAGTCCCTTCAGCACCTGATAGAGGAGCGTCGTCTTGCCCATGCCGGGCTCCGCAATCAGCGCCAAAAATCCGCGTCCCTCCAGGATTCCCTCTGTGAGCGAGTCGAGCGCCTCACAATGTGTCCCGCTCGGATACACAAATGCTGGGTCGGGCGTGACGCCAAACGGCTGCTGGTGCAAGTGAAAGAAATCGAGAAACATGGCACGCCTCCTCATCCGGGCAGGTGGGCAGATTACCTGACTAGCTCCCGTGCGTGGTCATTCCGGCGCGAGCAGACCTGTTAGAACGACTGCGTCCGGAAATGGCGATTCGGTTGGCTGGGCAGCAAGCAACTTCGCCGGACAGAGGATTTTGCTATAGCTCGGTGTGGTTACTGCAAGAGTCGCCTCACACGCCTGGGTCTCAACCTTCAGCGCTTGCCTCGGGAAGCAGCATATAGATATATGGATTGGGAGCAACGGACCCGCAGGCCAACGAGTTCTGTAACCCACTCGTGGGCGGATAATTCGAATGCGGCCGGCACAAGGGATCGAAGTGACAAAGCAAAAACTCAGCGCAGGACTATTGATGTTCAGGCGATGCGACGGGCAACTGCAGGTCTTGCTAGCTCATCCAGGTGGACCTTTCTGGAAAAAGAAGGACGAAGGGGCTTGGTCATTGCCAAGGGTGAATACTACGAAGGGGAGCATCCGCTCGATGCCGCGAAGAGGGAATTCGAAGAGGAAACGGGAATCAAGCCGCACGGAGAATTCATAGCGCTCGATCAGATCAAGCAACCGAGCGGCAAAGTAATTACTGTTTGGGGATTCGAAGGCCATTGCTCGCCCACCGAGATACGAAGCAATACGTTTTCGATGGAGTGGCCTCCGCGCTCGGGCCTCCAGCAGGAATTTCCGGAAGTTGACTGCGCCGATTGGTTTACCTTGAACGATGCCCGTAAGCGCATCGTGAGGGGGCAGATTGGATTCTTGGATCGGCTTGTGGCTCGTCTCCGTTGAACTTCCGTACGCCAACGGCTTCTTTGCCATGGCTATCTTGGATAGCTACGAATTCGCGGTTTTTCTCACCTCTGCCGTCGTGGCTGGGGCGCCTGCATGAGTAGCGCAATTGCATCGCGTCGAGATCGCGCCCACGTTGGCCGCAGGCTCGCCGCTTTTCGATATATACTCGTTGCTCCCAGCCTTATCCATCATATTTTTGGCCAGTTGGATGTTCTGTCAATGAGTGAAACCGGAGGGTTGGACTGACTCGATGTGTGGAATTTGCGGTGCCATCGGATTTGACTCCAAAGAAACCGGCGAGGCCGTGGTCCGACGCATGCTCGCCGCGACCGTTCATCGCGGCCCGGATGAAGAAGGAATCCTCGTCGCTCCACCGGTCGTAGCCGGCACCCGCCGGCTCAGCATTATTGATCTGCCCGGCGGCTCGCAGCCTGTCTGGAACGAAACCGGCACGCTCGCGGTCGTCTACAACGGCGAAATCTATAATTTCCGCGAACTCCGCCGGGAACTCGAAGCCTCCGGACACAAATTCCGCACTCGGTCGGACACTGAAGTAGTCGTCGACGCCTACGAGCAGTGGGGCGAAGAATGGCCGCGAAATCCACGGAATGTTTGCTTTCGCCGTGATCGAATTACCCCAGGGACGCAACGGTCGCGCTGCGTCCGTCTTTCTCGCGCGCGATCCATGGGCATCAAGCCGCTCTATTACACGCGAACGAGCGAAGCGTTCCTATTTGCTTCCGAAGTCCGCGCCCTGTTCGCCAGCCGCTGCGTTCCTCCGCAACTCTCCGAGGAAGCCGTGCCTTCCTACCTCTGTTCGGGTCGGTCTGCGAGCCCGTGACCATGGTGCAAGGCGTGTTTTCGCTTCCGCCCGGCCACTCGCTGAAAATTCGCGCGGATGAGCCGCTGCGTTCGCCTGAGCCGAAACTCTATTGGGATTTCGCCAAGGAGCTAGACAAGATGGCGGGCTCCAAGCGGAAACCGCCGCGCCAGAATCCCCAGCGCTGCCTCCGCGGTTCGCTCGCTGCTCGAAGATTCCATCCGCGGTCATTTGATCGCCGACGTTCCCATCGGCGTGTTTCTCAGCAGCGGCTTGGACTCCACCGTAATCGCCGCGCTCGCCAGCCAGGTGCAAAAGGGCGTGCACACATTCACGGTCGCTTTTCCCGATTCCGAATTCAGCGAATCCGAAATCGCGCGCAAAACCGCCCAGCGCCTGGGCACCGAACACAGCGAACTAACTCTATCCAGCGCCGAAATGGTCGCGCGTCTCGATGAAGCAGTCGCGTCCTTCGATCAGCCCAGCATGGACGGCATCAACACGTATTTCGTTTCCTGGGCCGCGCGCCAGGCAGGCCTGAAAGTCGCGCTCTCGGGACTCGGCAGCGACGAACTCTTCGGCGGCTACACTTCTTTTCGCGCCACGTCGCAGGTCGCGCGCATCGCCGCCATGGCGCGCGCGTTCCCGCGCCGTTCCGCGAACTCGCCACCTCCGTCTTTAAGCGCACGAAAACTTATCGCGGCACTCCGGACGTCTTTCGCAAAGCGCTCGCCGCCTGGCTCGATCCGGAATTGTTTCCCTCGCCATATTTTTACACCCGCGCGCTTTTCACTCCGCGAAACGTCGCGGGTCGCCTGGGCGACGACACTTCCGCATGGCACGCCCTGCCCTGGATGCAATGGCTCGCGGATGCCGCGCGCGAAGCCCAGCCGATGGATCCCTTCACGCGAATTTCCTGGCTCGAATTGCGCTCGTATCTTGCGAACACGCTGCTGCGCGATACCGACGCGATGAGCATGCGCCATTCGCTCGAAGTCCGCGTCCCATTCCTGGATGTGCCGCTCGTCGAATACGTTCTCGGCGTTCCGGAATCGCTGAAGCGAGATCCCGCCAGGCCAAAATCTTTGCTCGTTGACGCGATGAAGGACTTGCTGCCGGAAGAAGTGATCTCACAAAATAAGCGCACATTCACTTTTCCGTGGGAAACGTGGCTGCGTGGCAAATTGGGCGAACGAGTAGCGGTAGGCTTAGGCGATTGGTCGCCCGCCCTGCAAGAGCGTTTCGAGGCAGGTTCGCGCTGGCAGTCTGGCGCGACTTCCTCCGCGGCCGCACGACTTGGTCGCGTCCCTGGAGCCTCTACGTTCTGAACGAATGGGCCAAACGCAACCTAAGCGTGCCGGAATCCGAAGCCGAGCCCAATCACAAAACCGCCGCCGCTCACGTCGCCTGACGATTTACGTAGCGTCACCGTTTTTTTTCGCAGCCCGCTTCTCCTGTTTTCTGCGCCCCGGCAGAAAACCGACTGGCTTCTCGTCGCGAACCTCACCGGGTTGCCTTGTATACGCGCACGTAATCCACGAGCATCGTCTGCGGAAATGTAGTAGCCGCGTCGGGAGGCCCCGGCCAATCGCCGCCGACGGCAACATTCAAGATGATAAAGAACGGATGATCGAAAACCCATTTCATCCCGGCTGGTAGGCGGGCGGGGGTGAACGTCGCGTACAGCTCTTGATCCACAAAGAAGCGCACGGTCTTTGGTTCCCATTCCACCGCGAAAACGTGAAAATCGTCAGCGAAGTGCACGCCGCCCGGAAGCTTGTATTCCGACGTATAGTCGCGATCGCCTGAGTACCCGGGCCCGTGCAACGAGCCGTGCACCATTGATGGCTCTTTGCCGATGTTCTCCATGATGTCAACCTCGCCGCTGCCCGGCCAGCCGATCGTCCCGATATCGTTTCCCAGCAGCCAGAACGCGGGCCACAGGCCGCGCCCGCGAGGAATCTTGATGCGCGCTTCGAACCGTCCGTAGGCCTGTTCAAAAAGCCCTTGCGTCGTGATTCGCGCTGACGTGTAGTCACGCGTCACATGATCGGGCCCGATGAAATTTTCCTTCAGCGCTTGAATCACCAGATTGCCGTCGCGGATGAACGAATTCTCCGGCCGGTTCGTGTAGTATTCCAGCTCATGATTGCCCCAGCCGTTCCCGCCAACCTCGAATTTCCATTTCGCCGGGTCAGGCCGTGAGCCCTCGGGACCATTGAACTCATCGCTCCAAACCAAAGTCCACGGGGATTTTTCGTCTTGCGGAAACGCATCTCTCGCCGTAGCTCTGGACGCGCCAAGCATTGCAAGCAACAAAGTAAAGGCCAGCGCAAAACGCGCAGGATTCGAGCTAGTTAGCGTCATGTTCCTCTGAGACCGGGCGAAACTATACAAGCTCCTCGGTCAACGCCGCCGAGTACGGCGCCTGACAATTCTACGGCAATCGTTTGCGCGGTGCGCAAGCATCGGTCACCCGCCGGAGGATGGCCGGAAACTGGATTCGTGTTGCGATTAGAAAGTGGCGCGGCTTTTGTTTTCATGGGGTTGCGGCGGGTTTTGAATGCGGTCTTGTTGCGGTTAGAAACGGGCAAAATGCGGTGGGCGGAAGCGCGGCACGGGCGCTGGCGACAGTTTTCCCTGGTTGTGGGATTGGCGCGCCCTCCGAAGCACGAGTGCGTAGGAGGGACTGCCTTGAGCGCTTGCCCGTCGCCGGTGTGGCGGTCCGCATATTGCGTCCTCGGTGGGGCTGAAAGATTGCCCCGATTTACTTTATCACATTTTGCGTGTATTTACTATAGATAACTCTATTGAGAGGATAACCTACGGAAACGGCGGGACGGAGCTCGCGTGTATTTGCGCGCGCAAGCGCAGGAGACGAGTTCAAAAGCGCCCAAACTCTTCTCGCGGGATAATTCAGACACGGACGTTGGTGACGGAACCTCTATGTCCAACACATACGGCATTTCCGAGCAAGTCGAAAAGGAGATCCGAGGGCGAGACAAGGCCTGCGTGTATTGCCATATCTCGGTGAAGCGCACCTCGCGCGCAAGGGGCGCCACCATAGAGCATTTCAATAATGACGGGCCATACGCGGAAAAATATAACGTGGCTATTTGCTGTCGTGGTTGTAATTCCAGCAAAGGAACTAAGACGCTTTTGGCTTGGTTCGAGACGCCTTACTGCAAAAAAAAGAAAATAGACGCAAAATCGGTTGCACGACCCGTTAAACGATATCTCCGATACGTCATTCAGGCGAAGAGGTAAGGCACACAGCCTTTGCCGGCCGCATAGGAGGATGCGGCACCCGGCGGCTAGCTGTGGCCCTGCTCTGCCCCGTGTGTCAATTTGGGGGCTTTCTATTTAGCGAGTCGCTGTAGGTACGTTGTCGCACGTTCAGCCAATTTTTCTGCGCGCACCTTAAGGAATTCCTCGAAGTTCTCAACATTGAGAAGGTTGCCACTAGGGACGGCCTGCTCCTCTAGTCTGTCCGGTTTGACACTGTGTTCTTGCAAATACTGTTGGGGGACCTTTGCACTGAACGATCTGTTTGCCTTCTCGTTCAACACGGCTATGTTCGCTATAGAGTCTACCAAGGTGCCGTCAAAGGCGTCTTTGACGACCTTCCTTGGGAAGATGTGGTGCCACTCTGGCTTGAACCCGTCATTGATTTCATTGTCTTCCTTGTCGAAGCCGATTCGGACGTCCTGATTAATCCAATCTTTCGCGCCACTGTTGAAGACCGTCAAATAGAGAATCAGCCGCAGAAACTTGTCTGTGTACTCTTCTCGGAAGTCGTCTGGAGTAAATACGCCAGATGCCGATAGGAGTGCGGTTAGATCAAGAATCGTTTCAGCGAAGGTTTTCTTAACTCTGATTTGTTTTGTATCGCGATCAAGAACGGTTGTCGCTGAACCGCTGTACCTGCCGTCCCTCGTAGCTATTAGGAACCAATTGAATGCCTTGGCAAACTGGAAATCCTGTGGGAAGGAAGCTTTCATCACAAACACCGGTATCAAGGCATTCAAGGACGGCAACAGATCGCTCGATACCACTCCATATTCAAGGAGGTTCTTGATTACCGAGGAAATTGCGTCTTTCGTTCTCCGCCAGCAATCATCAAACGTGTCGGAAGGGTCCCAAAAGGATTGTGGAACTTCCTTTAGCCTTGCACTTCCATGCCCGATGATCGCAAGGGTTCTGACCACCACACCCGGATCAAACTCAAAGCCTTTGAGTTCAAGGTCCTTTAAAAACGGATCAAACTTCTGCCTTATCCAGCCTTGCTGTTTTGCGGCCACGAGAGCAACGACGATGTCACTCTCACGGATTTTGGTTCCGGCGGTGTTTAGTCTGGCGAAAATTTCGGCGACATCTTCTAGTTCGTGGTCAACGATAATTTCGTAGAGTGGTGCCGCCTCGATTTTCTTGATGGATTGTAGTTTTTCGTGTATTTCCGCAAAGCGTTTGGCGTTACCGAGTTTTTCAGCCGCTTCGGCCGCAAGCTCAGACAAACTGGCCGAGTTGAGGACCCTCCGTACAGACAACCACTCGTTGGATTTCCTGCGCACGGGATTTATGAGCCCGAATTCCAGGTCTTCCTTGTCCTGCGCGATGTTGGCAAGAACATCATATTTGTCGAAGTATCTGTTCCATAGAGCGTGGTCCGACCACCAGTATGGCTTCTTTCCAAACAGCAGAGCGAGGGAGGTCACGCGTTGCTGACCGTCGACTATCCACAACTTGGGGCCTTGATTTCCGAGCGCCGTTCGTGGGGAATCATAAGCGGACTCCCAAAGCAGAAGCGAACCGACGGGATACCCACGCCACAGAGAGTCCACTAAGTCGACAACTTTGGAGGCTCGCCAAACGTACTTCCGTTGGAACTCTGGGACGTTTAGAGTGCCTAAAGTAGCGTCGTCAATATGTCGAACGATGTCCGCGATTTGTAGTCTTTGGTCCTTCATGCTTTCTCCGATGGCCGCGAACTATAGCCGTAGTTGCCTTGGATAGCAATAGCGGCGTTAGATAGCCTGGCGTGGTAGACTTGCGCCCACGGAGGTGCCACGTGGCCTACAAGCCCGGCAATACTGTCCCCGAGTCTGGAATATATAAGGTGACGCACGACCCTAGGCACGCGGGCACCCATCAGGTAACTTGCGTGGAAGGCGACAGGTTCCCTCCCTGTAACGGCTGTGACCATCCTAGATTTGTACTCGTGAAAGCCGCGATTCATGTGAACGACCAGCGTTCGTTTAAGACTAAAAACTAGTCACACGGCTCCGCAATCTGCGGCGCGGCTCAATGGATTTCCTAGGAATTTACCTGCGCTGAGGCAAGCCATTCATTGATGAGTCGATAAGACAGCGAGCCTTCGTCACGCAACGGGGAAATCGTATCGGTCATCGTAATCCGCTCCCAGTTGTGCGCATTTGTCTTCAAATCTCCGTAGTACCTCACGTCTTTGACTCGCCGAAAGTGGCGGAACCAGACCCCGATTCTCGGATCGGGCTCGCGGATATAGTTGTAGTCCCCATCTACCGTCGCCAGAGCAAATGGGAAATGATGGACCATAATCAGAACGATGTCGCGCTCGGTCATTTCATGCGCAAATGCCCAGTAGTCCCTTTGGTGCTCTGGCAGCGTACCCTGCCGCATTTCACGGAGATCGCCTACTCCAGCGGAATGATGGAAGTCGAGTCCGATAAAACCAGCGGCGAGACTCTCCACAGAGTGTTTTAGCGCTTCACCCGGCTCATTAGGATGGAGCTGCATGCGCCAGTATGTCATTCGTGCCTCTCAGTCGTTCTATCCTCAGCGGGCGGCTCGCCCATTTGACCGATCCGCTTCCCGTTTGCGTATCGTTCCTCTTAACGCATTTCAGAGACGGATGATAACACCGCGTTATTTCACGGTGAAGTTGATTGGTTTTGAGTTTGGTGATGTGCGGTGCCGCACTCCCGTCGCAGGGCGAGGGTGCGGTCTCATACAGGCTCCTCAGCCTCTAGACCCCGCATACTCCCCAATTTATTCCTGAGACAGCGCGGCGGATTTCCGCGACAATATTGCGGATGGTTATCCTGGGGATCAACGCTTACCACGCCAACGCGTCTGCCGCGATTGTGGCGGACGGGCGGTTGCTGGCGGCTGTCGAGGAAGAGCGGCTGAACCGCGTGAAATATGCGGCGGGGCTTCCGGCGCGGGCGATTCAATATTGCCTGGACCAGGCCGGCGTAAAACTTTCCGAAGTGGACCACATCGCCATCCCGCGCGATCCCTGGGCGCGCCTGCCGACCAAATTGCGCTTCGCCATGCGCATGCCGAAATTCGCGCTGGACCGCGCGCGCGTGATGCGGCGCTTCGCCGGAATCAACGAAGATCTCGCGACGGCCTTCGAAATTCCCGTGGAAAAAATTCGCGCCACGTTTCATAGGGTCGAACATCACACCGCGCATCTGGCGAGCGCCTATTTCGTCTCGCCCTTCGAACGCGCCGCCGTGCTTTCCGCCGACGGCCTGGGCGATTTCGCCAGCTCGATGTGGGCGCTGGGCGAAGGGGCGCGCATGCAGCCGCTCGGCGAAATCACTTTTCCGCATTCGCTGGGCATGTATTACACCGCGCTGACGCAATACATCGGCTTCTGGAAATTCGGCGACGAATATAAAGTGATGGGCCTGGCCGCCTACGGCGAGCCGGAATTCCTGGAGGAATTTCGCCGCATTGTCTATGCCGACGGGCCGCTCTCTTTCAGGCTCGGATTGAAATATTTCACGCATCAATCGCAAGGCGCGGAAATGAGCTGGCGCGAAGCCGATCGCACACCCGTCCTCGGGCGGCTTTTTTCCGCGTATCTCGAAAAACGCCTGGGCCCCGCGCGCAAAGCCGATGAGCCGCTGGAACAGCGCCACCGCAATATGGCCGCGAGCATGCAAGCTGCGATCGAAGAAGTTCTCGCCGCGCATTGGGGCGCGCTCGCCGCAGAAAACCGGCGAAAAATCGTTGTGCCTCGCGGGCGGCGTGGCTTTCAATTGCGTCGCCAATGGAAAAATTTTCGATCACTCGCCATTCGAGCGCGTTTACGTGCAGCCCGCGGCGGGCGATGCAGGGCTTTCGGTGGGCGCGGCGTTTGCCGTGAATCACCAGGTTCTCGGCCGGCCGCGCGCATTCGTGATGGATCACGCCGGATGGGGTCCGCAATTTTCGCCCGCAGGAAATTCGCACAGCGGTGGAAAAAGCGGCGGCTGCGGCGAGCGACGATCTGGAAGTCGCGCAACTGGAGGAAGCCGCGTTGCTGCAAGCTACCGCGCGGCACATCGCGGCCGGCAAAGTGCTCGGCTGGTTTCAAGGACGCGTCGAATGGGGCCCGCGTGCGCTCGGCCAGCGCAGCATTCTGGCCGATCCGCGCCGCCCGGAAATGAAAGACGTCCTCAATCGCCGCATCAAGCACCGCGAAACTTTTCGGCCCTTCGCGCCTTCCATCATCGAGGAAGCCACCGGCGAATTTTTCGAAAAGCAGCATCCCTCGCCGTTCATGACTTTCGCCTACAAAGTGCGCCCGGAAAAACGCGCCGTGATTCCCGCGCCTACGCACGTGGACGGCACCGCGCGGCTGCAAACCGTGAGCCGCAGCGCCAATCCATTGTACTGGAAACTGATTCGCGCGTTCGGCGATCTCACCGGCGTCCCGGTGGTGCTGAATACTTCGTTCAACGACAACGAGCCGATCGTCTGCCGCCCCGAAGAGGCGCTGGATTGTTTTGCGCGCACGCAGATGGACGTATTGGTGATGGGCAATTTCATTTTGGAAAAGAAATCCGCAGCTCGGCGCATCGCCGGCGGGAGAAGAAACTTCTGCGCGCGGGGCGAAGCGCGCAAAATAGCGGCCACGCTCGCGCGGAAATGCGCAACCAGCACTCACTCGCATGCACATCCTGCTTTTGAACGAATACTATCCGCCGGACACCTCGGCCACCGCTAAAATGGCCGCGCAAGTTGCTGAAAAATTGGCTGAGCGGCACCGAGTCACCGTGGTCGCGGGGCGTCCTTCGTACGATCCTGAGCCCGGGGTGAGCGCGTCGTACCCTTTCGCTTTGCTGCATCTCACTACGCGCAATAAAGTTGCGGTCGAATGTGTTGGCTCGACGATTTATTCGCGGCATCAGATGCGTCAACGCGTAACGAATTACCTTTCGTATCTCGCGCTCGCGGTGCCGCGGGCGCTGGCACTGAATCCAGACGTTGTTTTAGCGATGACGGATCCTCCCGTCGCGGGGTTGGCCGGCGCTTTCATCGCGCGGTTGGCCGGCAAGCCGTTCGTCTACAACATCCGCGACCTGTATCCGGACATGGCCACCGGCGGCGACATCGTCCGCCCCAGCCGCTGGGTCGAGCGCTGGGAAGGCATGCATCGCACAGCGCTGAAGCAGGCGGCGCGCGTGATTGTGTTAGGTGACGACATGCGCCAGCGCATCCTCTCGAAAGGCGTCGCCGCCGAGCGCGTAGTAGTCGTCCGCGACGGCGCAACCTTCCACGCCGTATCCGCTGCGCCGAACGATCCGGTGGTCCAGGAAATCCGCCGCGGGTTTCCCTTTGTGGCGTTGCACGCGGGCAATTTGGGCTTCTACGGCGCGTGGGACACGCTGCTCAAAGCCGCCGCGATGCTGCGCAACGAAAACACCGGCCTCGTGTTTATAGGTGACGGCGCAAACCGCGCCGCGCTGGCGGCCGCCGCGCAAGCACAAGACGCGCCGAACGTGCGCTTCTTGCCCTTTCGGCCAATCGAGCAGCTGCCGCACGTAATGATGGCAGGCGACGTGCACATCGTCACAGTGAAGCGCGGACTGGAAGGCATCGTCGTGCCCAGCAAACTCTATTCGATCCTAGCTGCCGGCCGCCCGGTGCTCGCCGTAGCCGCTGCGCAATCGGACGCCGCGCGCATCGTCGTCGAATCTGGCTGCGGACTTGCCGCCGACCCCGACGATCCCGCCGCCGTCGCCGCCGCCATCCGCGAACTGCGCCGCGACCCTGCGCGCCTAGCCGATATGGGCCGCCGCGCCCGGGAAACCGCCGCCAAATATGCTAGAGTGAACGAGCTGGAAAAGTTTGCGGCCATCATAGAAGATGCAGCGGGCATCAACTAATCGTCACGCGGCACAAGCCATGTCCATCTTCACGAATCACGCCGAAATTATCGCCTTCGCCGTGGCGTTACTCGCCTCGCTCTCGCTAACTATCCCCATCCGCCACTTCGCCCTGCGCTACGGCATGGTGGACAAGCCCGGGCCGCGCAAAGTCCACGTCAACCCGATCCCGCTGCTGGGCGGCACTGCGATTTATCTCGGCTTCGTGCTGGCGATTCTGCTCACTCGCCACGGCGTCTCCGAGCAGCAAATCATCGGCATCCTCGCCGGAGCGACTCTGCTCGCGATCGTCGGATTCCTCGACGACGGTGGCCTGCTCCACCATCAAGTGAAACTTTTCATCGGCATGCCTATCGCCGCCATTTTCCTGATTGCCTCCGGCATCCGGGCGCAGCTTTTTTCGCAATTCGTTCCCGGCATCGCTGGTCTCGCGCTCGATTGGTGCCTCACTGTCGTCTGGGTCGTCGGCATCACCGCCGCGTTTAGCATTCTCGACCACATGGACGGCCTCTGCGCCGGCATCGCCGCCATCGCCGCCGGCTTCTTCACCATTTCCGCCGCGATGAACGGTCAAACTCTCGTCCGCACTCTCGGCGCTGCCACGCTCGGCGCCGCGCTCGGTTTCCTGCGCTGGAATTTCAATCCCGCAAAAATTTTCATGGGCGATGGCGGGGCAATGTTCTTGGGGTTCCTCATGGCCACGCTCGGCCTGAAAATTCGCCCGGACGGCACGCAGTTTCCGCACACCTGGCTAGTCCCCGTCCTCATTCTCGGCGTCCCGATTTTTGACACCACCCTGGTCTCCATCTCCCGCGCCCGCCGCGGCCTGCTACCCTTCACGTCGCCAGGCAAAGACCATACCGCTCACCGCCTCTCCAACCTGGGCCTGGGCCACAGAGGCGCAGTGCTAATAATGTACGTGCTGGCAGCAATCCTGGGCGGCATCGCGCTGGTAGTCCCCGATCTCTCCCCGACAACGGTCTATACCATAGCCGGCATCCTAATCGTCGCCGCCCTCTGCGCCATCTACTTACTAGAAGCCCTACCCTACGAACGCCAAGTAAAACTCCACAAACCCTCCTCCGCCGCCTGAAATTGTGTGGCCGGTGAAAAGCTGATAGCCCTTCGCCTGTTCGTTGACTTGACGGCCTAGCCAAAATAGTATTCAGCCATTGAGTGTGAACCCTTCCAAAACATGCCGCTGATAACCATGGTGTTCACGGACGTCGTCGAGTCCAGCGCCACCAAGCGCGACACCTCGCTCGGAAGAGACAATCGCGAGCGCGACCGCGCCTACTTGGAGAAAGTCCAAACTCCACACTTCGAACTCGTTCGCGCAAATTGCCACGCCCACAGCGGACGAGAAGTCAGCACAATAGGTGACGCTTTCTTTTTGGCGTTTGACGATCCGACTCAAGCAGTGCGCTGCGCCGTCAATATCCAGCAGAAGTTAGCCGAAAAGGCCATCGAGACGCCGCGAGGCGCGCTGCGCCTGCGCATCGGCATTCACTCCGGTTTCCCGGAATATTTCGAGGAAAGCTGGCACGGCACCGACGTGGATACTGCCGCGCGGGTGGAAGCCGCCGCAACGGCGAACCAGATTCTGATGTCGTCACGGACCTACGAATTGGTCCGGCAAATGACCGATGTAAAGTTTTACCCCCAAGGCGAATTCGCGCTGAAAGGCGTGGATCGCATGGCGCTCTGGGAGGTGGCGTGGGACGCTAAGGGCCCCAGACGAACCGCGATGCCGCCGCTCAAGGTTGGCCGGCGGCGAAAGCGGAATCTGCGGATTGCGGCCGCCGTTGCAGGAACGTTGCTGGCTCTGGCGAGCGGTGTGTATTTATATCTAAGCTACAAATCCCATTATTTCTTCACGCCCGCGAAACCCAGGCCGGCTGTGGCCGTGATGGATTTCAAAAATCTAGGCAAACCGGAAGTCGAATGGCTTTCGAACTGCTCTCTCGGAAATGCTGAGCACGGAACTGGGTTCCACCGATGCCCTTCGCACCGTATTCCCGGAAGACGTTTCCACCGCCAGAGCCGATCTGGCTCTCTCCATCGTTCCGTCCTTCAATAGCGCCACGCTTTCAAAAATTCGCCGTATCCTGCACTCCGAGTATGTGATTTCGGGCGCGTATGTCGCGATGGGAAATGAGCCGAACGATTCGATCCACGTAGACGTTCACGTCCAGGACGCTGATTCCGGCGAAACAATTGCCTCTTTCGGCGAAGACGGCACGATTGCCACGCTGCATGAGGTTCTGAGTAAGGCGGGAGCGGAGCTCCTCACCCGTCTCGGTGTACAGGATCAGCGAGCAAGCGCGAACCCGCAGAATACGGCGGCGTTGCCTTCGGACCCGGAAGCTTTGCGCCTCTATACCGAGGGGCTTGCCAAGCTGCGCGCTTTCGACGCGCTCAACGCGCGAGAAACGCTACAGAAGTCTATCGCGCTCGCCCCCGATTTCGCTCTGCCGCACTTCGCCTTGGCGCGCGCGTGGAAACTACTCGGCTATGACGAACAAGCTCGTGGCGAGGCCAAGAAGGCTGTTGAACTCTCTGGGAATCTGCCGCCGCGCGATCAGCGCTCCATCGAAGCCGAATACCACGAGCTGAACTCTCAATGGGACCAGGCCATCGCGATTTACCAGTCGCTTGGCGTTATATATCCGGACGAGCCGAACTATGCGCTGCTGCTGGCGAACGCCCAGACCTCGGCCGGCAAGGGGCAAGGAGCCTTGGGCACGCTTGCGGCGCTCGCGAAAGAGCCGCAAATGAAAGATGACCCACGCGTGGATTTATACGTGGCCCTGGCCGCCGAATCACTCTCGGATGTCCGCAAACAGCGAGACGCCGCAGAATCCGCCGCGGAAAAAGCCACCCGCCAGGAGTCCCGCCTTCTCGCCGCCCACGCCTACTGGCAATTGTGCGGCGCCTATTACGCCCTCGGCGAATTTCAAAAAGGCGAGGCAGCCTGCAATTCATCCAAAAACTCAGCGCCGTTTGACGACGAGATTACGGCGCGGACGCAAACCGTGCTGGGAAGCATCATGCTCGCGCAAGGTCACGACACGGAAGCAATGGAGATGCGCCGCCAGGCGCTAGACACGGCTCGTAAGATCGGCTCACAAAAAGATGTAATCGGGGCCCTCCTGAATCTAGCAAATCTTCAGGCAACCCACGGGCAAGCGACGGAAGCGCAGGAAAATGAGCGGCAGGCGATCGCGATCGCGCGAGAGATCGGTGATAAGAAGCAGTTGCTGGCCATAGAAAACAATCTAGCCTCGGACCTTCAAGCGGACGGACATTATGACCAGGCAAAAGCACTTTTCGAGGATTCGCTAAAGACCGCTAAGGAAATCGGAGACCAAGGCGGGATCTCCACGGCTTTGCAGAATCTCGGGGCACTGTCGCTGCAATTGGGAGACGTCGCGCTCGCACAGAAAGACGTCCAGAACGCTCTCGCCATTTCACAGGATGCAAACTTACGCGACATCACTGCCCTTGCGTTTGACAACGTCGGCGACGTCGAAATGGTCCAAAACGATTTTGCAGAAGCAAGGAAGAGCTACGAGAGTGCATTGAAGTCGTTCACCGAGTCCGGTGATCGGCCCAACATTGCTGTCACAAAGCTTTCAGTCGCCAAACTGACGCTTGAGGAGGGAAAGTTCGCGGAAGCCGAAATACTCGCTCGCCAGGCCATCCAGGAGTTTCAGGCCAATAAGCTTACGGACAACGAGGCCGACGCCCACAACACCCTTGCGCGCTGCTTAATTGCCGAAAAAAAGATAGCGGAGGCACAACAGGAGGCCGCGAACGCAGAGAGACTCGGAGCGCAGGATCAGGTGATTCGAATTTCTGTCGCAATCACGGCTGCGCGATTGAAAGCGCGAAGCGGAAAGGTAGAGGAAGCCCGGCAAGACCTAAACTCAATATTGTCGGAGACTAAGGAGCGAAATCTAGTCGGCTTACAGCTTGAGGTCAGACTTGCGCTGGCCGAAATTGAAGGTACCACCGATTCGAGATCGAAAGGTGCGTCCTTAGCCGCACTCGAACGGGATGCCAAAAACTCAGGCTACCTGCTCGTTGCCACTAAGGCAGAACACCTTCAGACTTCGCCGTCACGCTGAAGTCGCAATGCGCACTGACATGAACGAGCGTCGTCACAGGTGTCAGCGCCGGACGCGCTTAACCGCGCAGCCGCCGCCTTGAAAGAAACATCAAAGGAATCAACCCAATTCCAAGCATTGCGAATGAACTTGGCTCCGGTGCGGTGGCTGTCGCGGACACAGAAGCAAACCCGGGATAGGTTTGGTCAAAGTAAAGCGTCGCGTAGGTCAGTCCTGTACAGGATGTGGGAAGGGTGATCGTTGTTGTTGATCCGCTGACCGACGTCGCCGCCGTGCTCAGGTCCGAGGCGCAAGCATTGTCGGCGACGGTAGGGACGAAAGTACCGGGCGAAGTGCCGGCCATAGTCGGTGTGCACACACTTCCAAGTTGGCCGGAGGAGTTTCCCTGGTCGCAAGTAACTAGTCCAAACAGTGGAGTCCCGGTGCTAAAAGATGATGTTGCCAAATCAGGGATACTGATTTCGACCGTGCCGCTTACCGTGGATGTAATCTGCAGTAATAAGTCGTCTTCGCCCGAGACGGTACCGCCGTTATTGCATCCGCCTGACACTGATGCACCTGTTTCTGGATAACATATGAGGTATTCGGTCCCAATGCTCACTGACTGCGTCGGCGAGCCGAGCAATTGACCATAGCTCGATCCAGTCCTTACGCTCGTTGCTCGCGCAGTTGAAGTGAAACTCACGAGCATCGCCAATACGAAGGCCAACGTACATTTTGTTTTCATTGCATCCTCCCCCGGAGACGCAAATGCCCTACCGAACACAAGCCGAGTTGTATATCCGTCTGCACGACCAAGCCCAACGTGGAGAACAAGCGCTTCATTCCCTACGCAGCGGAGTAAGCCACGTATTGTGTGGTGCCTGCAAAATCTTGGATACTTGCTGGCTAACCATGAGCGTTCTCAGGTTTGCGCAATCTCCTGCACATTTTCTGCGCATTTATTCCCAAGTGTAGCAAGGGTTTAGCCAACCCTACATTCATAGACATGTTTCTTCGGCGCTGATAACGGCGGATGGCCGAGCCTCTCGGACCGCTGTCTCATCCAACGCAGCTCGCTACGGAACATCGCGAAGGCAGATTATGCCGCCGAGCGCCTACCCGTGAAGCTGACCTGTTTTTGTGTTTGCCTTTGCGGTTCGAGTACCGCCTCCCTTTGCCTCGTTTGCAGGCGTGCGCGACCGCCGGAGGTCCAGCTAGTACTAGTCCCGTCCCTCAACTGGCCCTCCGTTCAATACTCCGCAAATCTCCACTGTGCTAACGTCACTCAGGAGTTAACGACATGAAAAGATTTCGCAGATCGCGCGACGATGGACGATTCGCTCTAACTACGCTGCAAAACCCCACCCTCGAAGTCCGCAGCCTCCCCCAATTGATCGCAGCCGCTCAAAAAAACGTCGCGAAGAAGCTTGCCCGCCGGGGCGGGACGCCGCCGTCCCCGCCCCCGACTGCCCCTCGGAACAAAATTCCGCCGGTCGAGCAAAAGTGCTCGCACCGCAACTGGACTCGCCGGAACCACCGCCACAACAACGCCCACCAAGAAAAAACCCATTTCCAGTCCGCATGGAGGTCCGCACTTTACCGTCGGGCGAAATGGAATTTCGCTATGTCTGCGGCGAAAACGAGCCTCCTCCCTTCGCTCCGATCCGTGACGCCGCCACCCGCGCCAGGCTCGCCAAACACTTCGCGGAGGAACGCGCCAAAGCTTCCCGGGCCGCCGCAACCGAATCCCCCGCCTCCTCCATTTCTTCCCGCTCCCCCGAATCCTCGGAGCCGCCCAGCTCCTCTCCCGCCGAAGAATCAGACAAACCCGCACTCCCCATCACGTGGACCAACCCCAGCTACCCGATCACCACGTACAATCTCCGGCCGGATTACTCCAGCCCCTCTCCCTCCTCCAATTCCTCTCCCTGCTCGACGTCCCTCTCGCAACCTGCTTCGCCCGACTTCAACCGCCATTCCCGCCGTTGCGTAATCTGCTGTCACGCGGACCGCGACGCCATCGAAGCCGATTTCGTTCGCTGGCGCAGCCCCGACCAAATCGTCAGGGACCACCAGATCAGCGGCGGACGCACTTCTCTCTACCGCCACGTCCACGCCGTCGGACTCTACCAGCGCCGCAAACAGGAAATGGGCCGCGTCCTCGAATCCATCCTCGAGTCCGTGGACATCTGCACTCCAGACACCTTCGACGTAATCATCCGCGCCGCCCGCCTCTACGCGCACCTGGACGCCAACGGCCGCTGGTTCGAAGCTCCCAGAACGCAATACGTAGTCTACGGCCCGCCACCAGATGAAGATCCCGCCGGCGATTGTCGCAACGCACAATCCCCAAATTCGGACGTAGGGGCACGGCATGCCGTGCCCTTCCTCCGCGAGCCCGATGACCACGGTCTCGTCGCAGCGCACAAAACCAGCCTGCCGAGCGCCCTCTGCTACAGTCAGCTCCAAATCCGCGCGCCTCGGCGAATTCACGCGCAAAAGTCTAACCGGAACAGACCTCTATTCAGAATTTGTCCAAACCCATGAAAACAAACGCCAAAAAAATTCCTAACCGGTACAAAAAAGCTTATGTGCGTTTTGTTCCGCTGCGGCTTGCTGTGACGAACGCCGCCGGCGTTGTATATAATCCATCGCGCCCCGGTCATCAGCGGGAAGCAAGAGGTCCTATGGGTTTTGAGCCCAGCGCCAAAACGAAAGAGCTGCAAGTGCGGCTGCAGAAGTTCATGGACGCGCACGTGTATCCGAACGAGCGGCGCTTTGAGGAGGAGGTGGCTGCCGACCGGTGGAAACCGACGCGGATCGTGGAGGAGTTGAAGCCGAAGGCGCGGGCGGAGGGATTGTGGAATTTATTTTTGCCGCAGGATCCGGCCGGCGCGGGATTGACGAACCTGGAATATGCGCCGCTGTGCGAAATCATGGGGCGCAGTCATATGGCGCCGGAGGTATTTAATTGTTCGGCGCCGGACACGGGGAACATGGAGGTCTTGGCGCGTTATGGCACGGCGGAGCAGAAAGAAAAGTGGTTGAAGCCGCTGCTGGCTGGGGAAATTCGCTCGTGCTTTGCGATGACGGAGCCGGACGTGGCGTCGTCGGATGCGACGAACATTGCTTCACGGATTGAACGAGACGGAGATTCGTATGTGCTGAACGGGAGGAAGTGGTGGACTTCCGGTGCCGGTGATCCGCGCTGCAAAGTTGCGATTTTTATGGGCAAGAGCGATCCGGCTGCGGCGGCGCACCGGCAACAGTCCATGATTCTGGTGCCGCTGGATGCGCCGGGAGTGAAGGTGGTGCGGATGCTGAGCGTGTTTGGTTACGATCACGCGCCGCACGGGCACGCGGAAATTCATTTTGAAAATGTACGTGTGCCGGCTTCCAACATGCTGCTGGGGCCCGGGCGCGGATTCGAGATTGCTCAGGGGCGCTTGGGGCCGGGGCGGATTCATCATTGCATGCGATGCATTGGATTGGCGGAGCGGGCGCTCGAGAGTATGTGCAAACGCGTGCAGTCGAGAGTGGCGTTTGGGAAAACTTTGGCGGAGCAAGGGACGATTCGCGCGAATATCGCGGAATCGCGGATGGAGATCGAGCAGGCGCGGCTTTTGACTTTGAAGGCGGCGCACATGATGGACACGGTCGGCAATAAAGCGGCGCGCGCGGAGATCGCGATGATCAAGGTGGTGGCGCCGAATGTGGCTTTGCGCGTACTGGATCGCGCGATTCAGGCGCATGGCGGGGCGGGAGTTTCGCAGGATACTTTTTTGCCTAGCGCGTGGGCGATGACGCGGGCTTTGCGATTGGCTGACGGGCCGGATGAAGTGCACGTGGAATCCATTGCGAAGTGGGAATTGGCTAAGGGCGGCGGAGCTACTTGATTTTTGGTTGCGCCGCGCTTCGACGAGACGAAGAAATGGGAAGGATAGGTGGGATATGGCAGCGGAGTGCGGGAGAAAATGATGGCGCCAGTGGTGATTGATCGGCCGGAGCGATTGCGAGAGATGGTGGGGCGGGAAATCGGCGCAACGGAATGGTTTCTGGTGGCGCAGGAGCGCATCGAACGGTTCGCGGCGGCCACGGAGGACCAGCAGTGGATTCATGTGGATAGCGCGCGCGCGAGCAAGGAATCGCCTTACGGCACGACGATCGCTCATGGATTTCTTACGCTTTCTTTGATCAGCCGTTTTGTGCAGGAGGCGATTCAAGTTCAAGGCGGCGTGCGGCTGGCGGTGAATTACGGATTGAACCGCGTGCGATTTCCCGCGGCGGTGCGGGCGGGTTCCAATATTCGCGCGCACGTTTCGCTGATGAACCTGAAAGAATTGCCGGATGCGGTGGAAGCGACGTATGGAGTGACGATGGAATGCGAAGGATCGGAGAAACCGGCTTGCGTCGCGGAATGGATCGTTCGGTATTACTTGTGAGCGGGCGTGGGGCGGGGTGGTGAAGATTGTGGCAGGAGCTAGATGCGGGCTGTTTGAGCGGTGTGCAACGAAGCGCGCAAGAGCATTTGGATTTTTTCGGGCATGGATGCGAAGCGCTCGTCGTTGGTTAAGCCCTGTTGATAGCGGTAATAAATTTGCTGGACGATGACGGCGAGTTTGAAGCGCGCGAAGGCCAGATAGAAGGCGATTTGCGAGACGTCGCAGCCGGTTTTTGCGGCGTAATGGTGAACGATTTTCTCACGCGTAAAGTTGCCAGGCTCGGTGGTGGGTCCCCAGCGATTTTCCTGCACTTCTTCCGGGTCCGTGGCGTCCACCCAATAAGCTAACGCTGTGCCGAGATCGGTGAGCGGGTCGCCGATGGTGCACATTTCCCAATCGAGGACGCCGACGATTTTTGTGATGTCGTTCGAATCGAGAACTACGTTGTCGTATTTGTAATCGTTGTGGATCAACGAAATGGCGTGCGTGGACGGCATATGCTGCTGCATCCATGAGGAGATCTTTTCGACTTCCGGATAATCGTGAGTCTTCGAGCCGTAATAGCGTTCGGTCCAGCCGCGAACCTGGCGTTCGAGGTAACCCTCCGGCTTGCCTAGATCGGCGAGACCGGCAGCTGCATAATCCACGCGGTGCAGGCGGATCAGATTTTCGACGAACGATTCGCTGAGCGCTCTCGCTTTTTCCGCTGAGAAGTTGAGGCCGGGCGGAAGTTTTCTGCGCAGGATGATTCCGCGAACTGGTTCCATCACGTAGAAGGGAGCGCCGATGATCTCAGGCTCGTCGCAATAGAAAAGTGCTTGAGGAGCGGGGGAGTACACGGAGTGGAGTTTCGAAAGGACGCGGAATTCGCGGCTCATATCGTGCGCGGATTTGACCTTGCTGCCGAAGGGCGGGCGGCGTAGAACTGCCTCTGTGGTGCCGAGATGGATCGAATACGTGAGGTTGGAGTGACCGCTGGGAAACTGGCGCAGCTGAAGCTCGCCTGCTGCGTCGGGGAAATGCCGGCGCAGATACGGTTCGAGCTTGGCGAGGTCAAGTTCTTCGCCGGATCGAATTGCGGCAGGATGGTCCAGCAAATCGCTCATTCGATCATCTCCCTAGCGATAGGTGAGCATTGCGGGATCTACAATGTGCGCATGAATATTGAAGCTGCTGAGTGTAAACCGCTTGGCGTTATATAGAAATTCGCTCCACGCGGAATTTCGCGACATCCAGGTGAGCTCGAGCGTATCTTCGGCCGTCAGATGCAAGGCGCGTTGCATGGCAATAGCTGCGGGGCCTCCCGAGGTGAAAATCGCGACGCGTTCACCGCGCGCACCGGCGCGTAGAAACTTTGTGAAGCCGGAATTTACGCGCTCGGCAAACTCGGTCCAAGTTTCCACGCCCGGCACGGTGAAAGCACCGCGAACCCAGCCGCCGATAATGGCTGCGTATAGCCTCTGGAAATTGGCATGGAGTTCGGTATCGTTCGCGGACGACACAAAGGCGGAGTGGACATCCCGAACTGCAGAATCGGTCTCGAGCAGTTCGGTTAGGCCGTGTTTGAGCACCGCTTCTCCCGAGTACTCGTCGAACTCCGGCAGTACTTGCGGCTCGGGAAAAGCTAGGCCCGCGGCGTGGTAAGCGGCGCGGACCAATTCGACCGTGTCTTTTTGGCGCGCGCGTGGGCCGACGCAGACGCGATTGAAAATGACGCCGCGGCGCACCCAGTACTCACCGAGAAGACGGGACTGTGTTTCGCCGAGCGGAGATAATTTGTCGTAGTTCTGCTGCAAAAACGATGCTTGGCCGTGACGGACGAGATAGAGAGTTCCCATTGTCAAGATGGCCGCAGACGCAATGCAACGGCGCGGACCATATTGTGATGATGAAGGGCACGCAGTTCCACAACATAAATGCTTCGCGGAATAGAAATTTGGGACGCGTGTGATCTAGACGGCCGCAGTTTCCTCTTTGCCGAATTGCGCGAAACTCTTGCCCTGAGCAGCAAGACGCTCAAGCAGCGGCGCGGGCTGCCAGTTTTCACCATGTTGGCGCTGGAATTCGGAAATGCGATCGTAGACATGCTTCAGACCTATCGTATCGGCATACCACATCGGTCCGCCGCGCTGCGCCGGGAAACCGTAGCCGTTGATGTAAATGATGTCTATGTCCGAAGCTCGTAGCGCGTAGCCCTCTTCAAGGATACGCGCGCCTTCATTGACCAGCGCGTAAATGCAGCGGTCCACGATTTCGCTGGGAGATATTTTGTGCTGCGGGATGCCCGATTCCGCAGCCCACTGGCGAAGGAGCGCGGTAACTTCTGGGTCGTTCGACGCCTGGCGCTTCTCGTCATACTTGTACCAGCCCGCACCAGTTTTTTGGCCGAAGCGGCCTAGTTCGCAGAGGCGATCGCCCGCGAACGACTGCCGGATTCCTGGTTTTTCGAGGTGGCGATATTCCTTGCGAATGCGCCAGCCAATGTCGAGGCCGGCGAGATCTCCAACCGCAAGCGGACCCATGGCCATACCGAAATCGTAAAGCGCCTTGTCCACGTCCTCGACGCTCGCGCCTTCCTCGACGAGGAACACGGATTCGCGCACATATGGATGGAACATTCGGTTGCCAACGAAGCCGCGGCAATTGCCGACGAGGACGCCGACCTTGCCGAGCTTCTTCGAAAGCTGCATGATCGTGGCAATCACTTCCTTGCTAGTGCGCTTGCCGCGAACAATTTCGAGCAGACGCATCACGTTTGCGGGGCTGAAAAAGTGCGTGCCGATGACGAACTCGGGGCGGGAAGTCGTTGAGGCAATTTCGTCTATATCGAGCGTGGAGGTGTTCGTGGCGAGGATCGCGCCGGGTTTGCAAATGCGATCGAGTTCGCGGAAGACTTCTTTCTTGACGGCCATGCCCTCGAAGACGGCTTCGATGACCAGGTCCACATCCGCAAAGCCGTCGTAGCTGAGCGTGGGCTGGATGAGCTTCATGCGCTCCGCGGCGAATTGCTCGGTAAAGCGGCCGCGCGCTGCGGAATTTGCGTAGTTTTTCTGGATGTTCGCGAGGCCGCGATCGAGCGCGGCCTGGTCGGTTTCTTTCAAGAGCACGGGGATGCCGGCATTGACCAGTACCATGGCGATGCCGCCGCCCATCGTGCCCGCGCCTACGACCGCTGCACGATTGATGGGAATGGTTGGCGCATCCTTGGGAATGTCCGGGATTTTCGAAACTTCGCGTTCGCTGAAAAAAACGTGGATGAGCGCTTTGGATTGATCCGACTGGAGGCACTCGATGAAAAGCTTGCGTTCGAGCGCGCAACCTTCCGCGAAGGGAAGTTTGGTGGAAGCTTCGACGGCGTCAATCGCTGCAAGTGGCGCCATCATGCCGCGTTGCTTCTTCCGGGCCGTATCGCGCGCTGCCGCAAAGATCGCGGCATTTTCTTCGGCTGTGCCGAGTTTTTCGTTACGATCTCTTGTTTTGCGGATGGGATGAGCGGCGACTTCGTGGGCGAAAGCAATGGCTCCGGCGAGAAGGTCGCCTTCGATGAGGCGGTCAATAATGCCAAATTTCAGCGCTTCTTCGGCTTTGATTAAACCACCGCCTGCGCACATCTCGACAGCTTTGGCGACTCCGGCGAGGCGAGGAAGGCGTTGCGTGCCATGCGCGCCGGGGATAATTCCGAGCTTCACCTCGGGTTGGCCGACTTGCGCGGTGGGAACGGCGACGCGGTAGTGACCGGCCATCGCGAGCTCGAGACCTCCGCCGAGCGCGTTGCCATGAATGGCCATCATTACGGGCTTGCGGCAATCTTCGATCCGCGGCAGGAGATCCGGAAAGCTCATCGTGCCGGGCGCCGCGCCCGAACGCATTTTCGAAAATTCTTTGATATCGGCGCCGGAGACGAAGGTGCGTCCGCCGCCGATGAGCACGCAGGCTTTCACGGCATCGTCGTTGTTGATTTCTTCGATTGCACGCGCGATGCCTTCGGGGACGCCAGGGCTCAACGCATTTACCGGCGGATTGTTGATGGTGATGACGGCGATGCCGTTCTCTTTTGTTAGTTGCACCAGATTGGTCATGGGAGGCCCTTTTGTTTAAAAGTTTTTACGCGCTTTTTGCGGAGACGCAGTCAGAGTCAATCACCAGCGAAGCGATACGCTCGCGATGAAATGTGGCGTCGCCAAAAGCTGTTTCCGATGCTTTCGCCCGGCGGTAGTACAGGTGAATATCGTTTTCCCAAGTGAAACCCATGCCGCCGTGAATCTGGATGCCGCGATTGCCGACGGTGCGTGCGGCGTCGCTCGCGTACATTTTAGCAATGGAGACGGCTTTCGGCGCATCGGGCGAGTTTTCTTCGAGCGCCCAACCGGCGTAGTAGACGGCGGAGCGCGCGCTCTCGGTTTCCAGATACATATCCGCGCATTGATGCTGGACCGCTTGGAACATGCCGATCGGCTTGCCGAATTGCTTGCGGGTCTTGGCGTATTCGACGGTGAGATCGAGAGTCCGTTGCATACCGCCGACTAATTCGGCGGCGAGCGCGGCAGTGGCGATATCGAGAGCGCGCGGGAGATTCGACGTATTGCCGAGTTCTTCCGCAGAAGCATTATTGAATTCGATCGCGTAGAGTTTGCGTGTGAGATCCATGCCGGTCATCGGAGATATTTTCACACCACGCGCCTTGGGATCCACGACGAAGACGCCATTGCGCGCTGCTACGATGATGAAATTGGCGACGGCGGCATCCGGAGCAAAGAATTTTTCGCCAGTGAGTTTTCCGCCGTTGGCGCTGAGCTGCACATCTTCGAGGTTCCAACTTCCGGCTGCTTCCGCGATTGCAACCGTTGCGCGAGCTTCACCGCGGCAGATGGGGGCGAGGTACTTGCTCTTGTGTGCGGGGCTGGCGACGGCATCCAGTACCGAGCCTGCGAGAACCGCGGTGGAGAAAAACGGGCCGGGCAGCAAGGCCCGCCCTGCTTCTTCCATCAGCAACATCAGCTCGACTTTTCCGAGGCCGACTCCGCCGTACGTTTCCGGATAAATGATGCCCGTGTAGCCCTGGTCGGTAAGTTTGGACCACAACGCGGCGTCGTACGCGGTGTCGGTTTCCATCAGGCGGCGCATTTCCGCGCTGGGACATTCACCAGCGAAGAATTTGCGAGCGCTGTCTTTCAGAAATTCCTGGCTTTCACTCAAACCGAATTGCATGGCGTATCCCCTTAGTAGCTTCTGGGAAGTCCGAGCACGAAATGGCCGATGATGTTGCGCTGCACCTCGGACGTGCCGGCTTCGATGGTATTGCCGCGGGTGCGCAGATAGGCGTAGGACCAGAGGCCTTTATCAATCGCGCGAGGATCTTCGCCCAGCAATTGACCGTAGGAGCCGAGCAGCTCTTGCGCGATTTGCTGCAGGCGCTGATTCAGCTCGCTCCAGAAGATTTTCTGGATGGAGCCTTCGGGTCCGGGAACTCCGGTGGCGGTGACGCGGCTGAAGGCGCGCATTTGGTTGAAACGCATGATTTCGATTTCTGCGCTGCATTGTGCGAGTTTTTGGCGAATGATGGGGTCCTCGGCGGCGGGGCGGCCGTTGCGTTGGATACTGCGAGCGAGTTCGATGAGGCGCGTGATGTAACGCTTGAAGGTGAGATGCAGGCGGGCGCCGTAGGAGCCGCGTTCGTACATCAGGGTGCTCATGGCCACGTTCCAGCCGTCATTGACTTTGCCTAAGACATTGGCGGCCGGGACTTTTACATCGCGGAAGAACAGTTCATTGAATTCGGATTCTCCGGTCATTTGGCGAAGGGGGCGAACTTCGACGCCCGGGGTTTTCATGTCTACCAGAAGCACGCTGAGGCCTTTGTGTTTCGGCACGTTCGGATCGGTGCGCACGACTAATTCGCACCAATTGCCGACCCAGCCGTAGCTGGTCCACACTTTTTGGCCGTTGACGATGTAATGATCGCCTTTGAGGACGGCTTCGGTTTGCAATCCGGCGAGGTCGGAGCCGGCGTTCGGTTCTGAAAAACCCTGGCACCAGATTTCTTCGGCGCTGAGAATTTTCGGAATGTATCGCTGCTTTTGTGCTTCGGTGCCGAAGGCGATGATGGTGGGGCCGATGAGTCCGAGGCCGAGGGAATTGGCCATGGGCGGCGCTTCGACGCGCGCCATTTCTTCCCAGAAGATGGCTTGCTGCATCAGGGTGGCGCTGCGGCCTTCGTATTCTTTCGGCCAGGAAACCGCGGCCCAGCGGCCTTCCTGGAGTTTGCGTTGCCAGGCGCGCAGATACGGGAAGGATTCTTCGATTGGTTTTTCGCGCCATTCGGCCCAGTCTTTGGGGACATTGGCGGCGAGCCAGGCGCGGAGTTCGTCGCGAAAGGCTAACTCGTCTTCGGTTAGATTCAGATCCATGGACTCGACTCCTTAAGTTCGTTGGGCGCAACGTGCTCCCGACGCGTCTTTTGGGCAGCATTGCGAATCTTTCTGGATGTCAATCGCTCATGCACCCGATTTCGACTTCGCATTCGGCTCTGGTGCCAGCGCAGCCGCCGACATGGGCGCGACAAAATTCGGGCGCATGGTTTCCTTGCCTTGCCAATATTTCTTGCGTAGATCTTTTTTGAGGACTTTTCCTGTGCCAGTTTTGGGCAGAGCGTCCACAAATTCGAAGGAACGTGGGCATTTATAGTGCGCGAGGCGCGAACGGCAGAATTCGCTGAGTTCGGATTCGGTGGCGGCGGCGTCGGGCTTTAGCACGATCAGAGCTCTGGGGACTTCGCCCCACTTGGGGTCAGGAACGGGAATCACGGCGACTTCGAGAACGGCGGGATGCGCGAGGATGGCTTTTTCCAGCTCGAGCGAGGAAATATTCTCACCGCCACTGACAATGATGTCTTTTTTGCGATCCACGATTAGGAGGTAGCCGTCTTCGTTCATGGTGGCCATATCGCCGGTGTGGAACCAGCCGCCGCGCAGAGCTTCGGCCGAGGCATCGGGTTGGCGCCAATAGCCCTCCATGATGCCGTCGCCGCGCGCGACGATTTCGCCGACAGATTGGCCGTCGCGCGGCACGTCGCGATCCTTAGGATCCACGACGCGTAGCTCCGTGCCGGGAATCGCAAAACCAGTCATCGCTTGTCCGGCGTAGCGATGCTCGCCTTGCCAATCCATTCCGATCTTCATGGGCGAGACGGAGAGCACGGGAGCCGTTTCCGTCAAGCCGTAGCCGGAATAGCATTCGCAGCCGACTTTTTCTTCGACTTCGCGAATCAGAGTGGGCGAGGACGCGGCGCCGCCGATGACGATGCGGCGCAGGCTGCGCAAATCGTAATTGTGGCGCTCCGGACAATTCACGAGCGCGGTGGCCATGATGGGGACGAGGCTGCAGGAGTGGACTTTTTCTTTTTCGATCAGCCGGAAAACTTCCTTGGGATCGAAGCGCTGAAGCATCACGTGAGTGCCGCCGAGCAGGGTGAGGAAATGCGCGACGCCCCAGCCGTTGGCGTGGAATAGCGGAATGGTGTGAAGTTCGACGGCGCCTTTTTCGGTGTGATGTCCCAGGCAGACGTGCAGGGCGTGGAGGTACACGTTGCGGTGCGTGAGCATCACGCCTTTCGGGTTGGCGCTGGTGCCGCTCGTGTAGAAAAGTTCGGCGAGGGAGTTTTCGTCGATCGTCGAGATATCGGCGCGGTGAGGCGTGGCGGCTGCCAGCAGAGCTTCGTAATTTTGCGGCGCTAGCCACGGCGATTCGGGAACACCATCCAATTGGCAGAACAGACCCAACGACGGAACATTTTTGCGAAAGGAGTCGGCTGTGGCTAAAAACTGCTTCTCTACGAAAAGCACGGTGGCTTCGGCATCGTTCAGGACGTAGCCGAGTTCGTTTGGCGTGAGGCGGATATTCAGCGGGAGCAGGACCGCGCCTGCCTCCAGCACGCCATAGTAGGCTTCGAGCAAACGATGGCAATTGGTACTGAGGAAGGCGACGCGATCGCCAGGTTGGACGCCGGCCTGGCGCAGCGCGCCGGCGAGGCGTCCGACGCGCTCGCCAAATTGCGCGTAGGTAAATCGTTCGTTGTTGCAGACGATCGCGGTTCTGCGCGGATATTGCTCTTCTGCGTAGCGCAGACAGCGGAGAGGAGTGAGTGGAATGTTCATGGCGCCTTTTGGCCAATCCGAATGACGAGACGGATCAGGCTGACTGACCTCCATCCACTGCGAGAATTTGACCGGTGACAAAATCGGAGGCGGCGGACGCGAGGAAAATGGCGGCGCCCTTCAAGTCGTTTGGTCCGCCGAAGCGGCCCAGCGGTATTCCGGCGAGCAGCGATTCTTTGTTTCGCTCGATCACTTTTTCGGACATGTCCGTCGGGAACCAGCCGGGAGCGATGGCGTTCACTTGAATGTTGTGCATGCCCCATTTGCAGGCGAGGTCTTTCGTGAAGGCAATGACTCCGCCTTTGCTGGCGGTGTAGCCGATGGCGGAGAATTTTGGGGAGGCGCCACGCAAACCGGCGACGGACGCGATATTGATAATTTTTCCGCGGCGCTGGGCGGTCATGGTCTTGCCAACCGCTTGGGAAAAGAGAAATGTTCCGGTGAGGTTGGTTTCGATGACTTTGTGCCACTGTTCGGGCGTCATTGTTTCTACCGGTGCGCCCCACGACGTGCCGGCGTTGTTGATCAGGATGTCTATGCGCCCGAAATGCTTCAGGGTCGCGTCAGCGACTGCTTGAATGCTGGCCGGGTCTTTCACGTCGCAGGCGAGCGCTAAAACCTGCACGCCCAGCTTTTGCAGTTCGTCCGCGGCGTGCCTGCAGCGCTCGATCTTGCGCGCACAAAGGACCAAATCTGCGCCCATCTCTGCGAGGCCCTCGGCCATCTGACGGCCGAGGCCGACCGAGCCGCCGGTGACGATGGCGACGCGACCGTGGAGGTCGAAGATGTTTGAAGCATTCACCCGGTGCGCGGCACTCCGAATTCTTCTAATGATTGCAACAAACTGACAGTGTATATCATATGTTAGCTGCTAACGCTATGTCGCGCTGCCGAGCAGGCTTTGGCGTCCAGAGCTTCCATCTGCCGCGCGAGCCGCGCGAAGCGCGGCTCGCCGTGGCCGTCAGTGCACTTCTCGCTCAGTGCGTTGCCGTAGATGCGTCGTCGTGACAATTGCGATTGTCATCGCTCGGATCGCATTGCCGGGTGAACGCGTCAAAAGGACGGAGATAACGGGCCGGGGTGAAGTCAATGAAAGCTGGCGAGACTGGGACAACCGCGCCATTCACCGTGAAGATGTTGAAATCGGGTCCGAGCGCCGCGGCGTCACCGTTGAGCAAATTCGCGTTGATGTCAGGCCATTGGCCGATTTCCAACCGCGTGAGGAGCGTCTCCACCGCGGCAATCGTTTCGGCGGGAGTAAAGGCGCAGTGACCGGCGCGGTCCACGTAGGTCTGGCGCAGGAATCGGCGGTTATCGTCTACGCGGTCCACGACGTCTTTGTAGGCGGTTTCATTTTCAACGACGACCAGGCCATCGCCTTTGGTGTGCAGGGTGAGAACCGGGATGTCAATTTGTCCGTTGAAGATAATATTTTGTTCGAGATATTTGACGGCGTTCGGATTCGCCTTGATGCGCGCTGCTTGATTCAACGCGTCGAGGTCGCGTTCGAGGCTGAGACCCGCCGTTTGATAGAGCGCCCAAACTTCATCGCGATTAATGGATTTTTCGAACTGGCGATGATAGTCCACGCCAGTATTCCAAGAGACATTGCCGCCGGCGCGGGCTTCCAGTTCAGCGCGGAACGCGAAGACGAAAGGAAAATCAACTTGCTGGTCCCAAAGGAACTGATTCGCTTCCTGGCTGGCGAAGTCGGTAGGTGCAGGCTCGGGCGAAGTGGGAGTGAACCAACCCGGTGTGTCACTTAGAGCGGCTCCGAGCGCGATGCGCGCCCGGCCCTGCGGCGTGGCTTGCGCAGCGGCGAGAACTTCTTCAGCGAGCGTCAAATTTGCGTCGGGATTCGTGATGTCGACGAGTTGCAAGCCGGCCGCAGGGGCCAGCAGGGTTTGGAAGGCGAATTCGCCGTCGAGCGCCGTGTTCCAGGTGGCGACTCCGCCCGCCAGGACTCCGCACATCGGCTGCGCGGCGCTGAAGCGCTTCGGGTTTCTCTGGATCAAGCCCGCGGTGATGATGCCACCCAGCGAATGCCCCCAAGCGATGGTGCTGACGGGATGGCCGAATGCGGAATCGAAGACGTCGAGGACGGCGATTTGATCGCTGAGCGCTTCATGAATCGCCCAGCCCGTGGTGGCGTAAGAAGAGCCGGCAAGAGCGAAGCCATTCGCGAGCATGAAAGCTCGCGTAGCCGGATCGCCGACGTCTGTGGCGGGATTGGGGCTGCCCGGAGTGACGTAGCCGTGGCTGTAGAGAAAGAGGGTGCCGTTCCAGTCAGAAGGAACTTCGATCAGGTACGTTGCGCCGTCGCTGAAGGTTCCGGTCTTGGTGGTGAGACTGGCTTGCGCGCGAGATGATTGCGCGGCGGCGAGGATTAGAACCGTGAAAAACAAAATAAGAAACGCTGTCCGTGGGGATTGTGGCCGCATTTGAATTCCTCCTTTCACTTCGAATCTAGCGAGACGATCTTTGGGTAAAGCGATGAGCCGAGAAAATTTTGCGGACCGCAACGAGGTTCACAGTCCCCAGCGGGTAAAGCCGCATTGCTTGCATTCGTTTATGGCACGGCTGATGACGTGCCCTGACGAAAGCACGAGAAAGATGGCGGCCTAAAGGCCGCCGCTACAAAGTCAAATTCTCCTTGGTCCTATACTGCGGAGTCCGTGAAGTCGAATCGCTTCCTTGAACTTCTCCGAATTTAGAAACTCATCCGCACGCCCAGTTGAACCTCGCGCTTGGCGAAGTCAGAGGTGAAGCCGAGGGGCGTGCTGGGCGATAGCGCCGCGCTTCCGTGCACGTTGAAGGTGGTGAAGCCGGGCTGGAAGCCGAAGAGCGGACTGACCTCATTGTTGACGCTGGCGTAGTTGGTGCGGTTGGCGATGTTGAAACCTTCCGCCGTGAACTGCAGAGTGGCCCTTTCTCCTATTTTGTGCTGCCAGCTCAGGCGCATATCGAAATCAATGTAATTGGGACCGAGTCCGGTATCGCGGGGAGCGCCGATGGGACGCTCATTGGTGATGTGATTGTTGCCGTTGACCTCTCCGCCGGCGAGCAAGTTAAAGGGATGGCCGCTGTGGTATTGGAAAATCGGAGAGAGTTGAAAGCCGGACAAGAAGGCGTTGTGGGAAGGGCCGCTGAAGACTCCGGCGAGGACGACCTTGTGGCGTTCGTCGAACGCGGAGAGGGCGCGATCCAAGCTCAAGTCCGTAGGATCTTGCGGACCAAAGTCGCTATTGAAATCGGTTCCGGTGTCAAAGGCCTTGCTGTAGGTGTAATTTCCAAAAAATGTGAAGTTGTCGCTGAACCGTTTGTGGACTTCCAGAATGCCGCCCTCGTACAGACCTGACGAGGCGGAGGTGTACTGGTTGTTTTGGACGATCAGCGGATTTACAAAGCAGTTGAAGGGCTGGTTTGGGTTCGCTGCCGTCGCGGCGCATGGGAGGCCCTCAGTTCCGAAGAGCGGGTCGGTCTGCGGGACAAGGTTCCAGTTGCGATAGGAAACTGACTTGCCATTCGCCAGGGTCACCGTGCTCATCGGCGTCGTGGGAAGAAGATTGGTATCAATCGCGACCGGCAGCCGGGTTGTGTGCGAATAAATGAAGCTCGCGGAAATCGTAAAGCCAGGCGCGATCTGACGTTCGATTCCGAACGAAGCTTGTTGCGAGTAGGGAGGCTTGTAGTTGGGCGGGTTGCTGAACAATACGGTCAGAGGCGAAAGTTGCTGGTTGTTCTGGACGAAAATGCCGTAATTGCGGATATCCGCCGGCGTAATGCACGCGCTGGTCCCGGGCGCCGGAATTGTGCACGAGATCTTATTTGCGCCGGGCGCATTCCCCGGAGGCGCGGGCGTGCCAAAAAGACCCGCAAACACGTTTCCTGCGGACTGTATGAATGGAAGAACGCTGTAGCCCGGATCTACGTAAATGGAGATGTAGCGGTTGCAAGGGCTGCTTCCATTGCCCGGGAACCCGAGGTTGATGGGGGGATTCGTGACCCCAATCCCGCAGGTGTTCTGTGCATTGAGGACTTGATCGGGAACCTGCGCTTTGTTGTTCTGATTCTCGACGGTGCTTTTGTTTTTGTTCAGCACGCCGAGGCTCAAGTCCACCTGAGGAATCTGGGCGTCAATGGGTCCGTAGAAAATCCCGTACCCGCCGCGGATGACCGTCTTGTGATCTTTGAACGGATCCCACGCGAAGGACAGCCTCGGAGCGATGTCGCCATAGTAGGTATTCAGAGGACGATATTGCGAGTCTATTTCGTAGCGGACGCCGTAGTTCAGAGTGAAATTGGACGTTATTTTCCAGGAGTCCTGCAGATAGATTCCCGATAACGGGCGGCTATAGGCAGGATAGTCCGCATCGCCGAAGCCCTGCTGGTAAACCTGAGGCGCTGCGAGGGAGGCCGCTTGCAGCGAATTGATCTCCGACGAATTCAAGGCGCCCGGAAGACCGCAACCGGAGGTCGCGGGGTTCCCAGTTATGGGGCCGTTGGGGTTAGACAGGCATGAGCTGAGGTCGAAGCCAGGGAGCGCACCGAAGACAAAGCGGCCCGGGAAAAACGTGTGGGATTCGGTGTGATTGCCGCGAAACAGCACATCGCCTCCAAATTTGATCGGTGTGGCTGCCGCGGATCAGGGTTAGGTTGTCCGCGAACTCATAGCGGCGGAGGATCGTATAATTCGGCAGGAAAATGTTGGTGCCCAGATTATTCGCAAACCCAGCGATCTGCAACCCCACCTCTCCCGGCTCGTTGGGGATTACGTTGAAGCTGTTGTAATCCCACTGAAAGCGGAACTCATTCTCGGTGCGCGGACTGAAGACGTGGTACCACGCAGCCTGAAGATTATTGTCATAGTTGTGGATCGAGCTGCCTGCAGAAAAGCCGGTCAGCGATTGCACGTCGGGATTCTCCTCCAGGTCGTGCCCATACCTGTAGCTCAAGGTAATGGAGTCCACTTCGCTGATGTGATGATCGAGGCGTCCGTTAAACAGGTATTGGCGCGTGTTGTAATTAAACAGCCCTCCGTTCGATTCCAGCTCGTTCACGAGAAACGCGTTGATTGCGCTTTGGCCCGGGGTGAGGCCCGTGAATTGGCTGACCGTCAATGCTGGTCTGGAGTGCACCGCGCACACTCGGCGGCAGGCAGGGTCATCACCGTACCATTTGGATTATTTAGGCACGGAACGGATGTGGCGCCTTGTGCCGCGAGCGCGCCGATAACGGCGTTCTGATCGGCCGTGGGACGAAAAATATCGGTGTTCGTCAGCAGGGAACGGCATTCTGAGAATTCTGGCGCAAGCCTTCGAAGGCCAGGAAGGCGAACGTTTTGTCTTTGTGTATCGGAAAACCGACGTCGCCGCCGAACTGATAGCGCGCGAGAGAATTCTTTGACCGGCGAACCGCTCAGAATCGGGTGCGGTGGGATCGAAGACAGCTCCCGGCGCGAGCGCCTGGCTGAAGGCGAAGGGGTCGCGCGCGTCCATGGCGCTATTGCGGAAATAGCTGTAAGCGCTGCCGTGCAGCGCGTTGCTGCCGGATTTTGTGACGATGTTTACGGAGGCGCCGCTCGCGCCACCGAGGTCTGCCGCGTAGTTGCTGCGATTCACCTGGAATTCCTGCACGGCGTCCTGACTGACTGTGAGGCGCACGCCACCGGCATCGTCCTGGGTTTCACCGCCGTCTACCGTGACGCTGTTGCCACGGCCATTGCTGCCATAGAAGGAAAGGCCGCTTTGCGGAGTTTGCTTAACGCGAAAATCCTGGTCGTCGGCGAGGCGTGTGGAATCGGAGACGCCCGGCAGCAGCAAAGTGAAGTTGAGGTAGTCGCGGCGGTCGATCGGCAAATCCTCGATGTAATCCTGGGTGATCGTATTGGCCTGGCTGCCGCGCTCGGTTTCCACTACTGGCGGCGCGGCGGAGACTTCCACCACCGAAGAGGTTGTGGCGACCTGCAGATGAAAATCGAGATTGGCCGCCTGCCCGACGGTGATGACGAAACCCTTTTGGACCACGGATTGGAATCCGGGTATCTGAGTGCTGATATCGTAGGTGCCCGGAGGCAGATTGCTGAAGCGATATTGGCCGTTGGCGTCCACAGAGACGGTGAGCTTCACGCCGTGGGTATTGTCCGTTGCCGTCACGGCGCCTTTCGGGATTAGAGCGTTCGAGGGATCGGTGATCGTCCCGCTAAGGCTGCCCGAATCGCCCACGCCTTGGGCGTGGGCCGCCGGGATCGCGGACAGCGAACAGAACATCAGGATCAGGACACCTGCGGATGAGATTATTGCTCTCATGGCTCCTCCTTTTGGCATTCGGAGTTCCACTCGAAACACTTTTGGAGACGGCTCTTCGCGGTGTCGGCGATGCACGGCCACCCCTGCCGTTCACACGAATTGTGAGTGTAGGTATCACATTAGAGTTACTAACGTCAACACGAAAACGGATAGGGCACATCAGGAATATCTATGGTGTTGCCTGGGAGAGTTTTGAACTAGCGGCGAGCGCAAATCAGGCCGGCGAGGCGCCGGAACCTTAGCGAGGTGTGAGCACGATGCGGCCGGAGACTGTCCCTTTTCGCAATTCGGCCAGGACTTCATTTGCTTGCGCCAGAGGGCGGGCGGCGACCTGGCAGTGGAGTTTCCCATTCGCTGCCATGGCGAGGACGTGACGCAGGTCTTCGCGCGTGCCAACCGAGGAGGCCTTGATGCGAATCTCGGATGCGGCCATTGAGATGGGAGCGAAGCAGATCGGTTCGGAGGGAAGTCCTACGACGAGTAGAATTCCGGTGGGCCGGACGCATTTGAACGCTGTATCGTAGGCGGCTTTGGAAGCGGACGTCACCAGAGCGGCATGCACGCCACCCGCGCGACGCAATTCCTTTACGACATTTACACTCGCCGCGTTGAGAGTTTCGCTGGCGCCAAGGCTTGCGGCTTGGGCGAGCTTTTCATCCGAGACATCCACGGCGGTGATCATCGCTCCCATTTCCTTGGCGATTTGCAGCCCGAGGTGACCGAGGCCACCGATTCCGAAGACGGCGAGGCGCTGGCCTGGTTGGATGCTCGCGTGTTGCAGGGCGCGGTAGACGGTAACGCCGGCGCAGAACAGTGGGGCGGCGTCCGCGCTGGGAAGTGCGTCGGGAATTTTCACAGCGTGGGTCGCGGGGGCTTTGACAAGTTCAGCATAGCCACCGTCCACGGTTACGCCCGTAATTTTTTGTTTGATGCAGAGATTCTCATTGCCCTCGCGGCAGAATTCGCATTCGCCGCAGGACCAGTGGAGCCAGGGGACGCCGACGCGATCGCCTACGTTCAGCGATTCGACGGAGGAACCTTTTTCGATGATGCGGCCGGCAATTTCGTGGCCGAGGATTAAGGGGAGTTTGGTGATGGGGACGAGCTGAGGCCAATCACCATCGGCGAGATGCAGATCGGAGTGGCACACGCCGCAAGCTTCCACGGCGATCAGTACTTCATCCGCTCCGGGCGTTGGTTGTGCGACTTCTTCGATGCTGAGTGGCTGTTTGAATTCGTGGAGGACTGCGGCCTTCATCGCGGGCGTGGCGATTACGGACGGGCGCCGCGCAGGAAAAATTCGACTGCGTTGCGCACGCGCTCGGTGAGTTTGTGAGGTCCGGTAAGATCTACGGCCCACTGACGGACGACGGTGTTGAAAAGGCCTTCCATGAATTCAGCCAGGTGGACTACGGGAAAATCGCGGGTGATCTCGCCGTTCTTCTGGCCTTCCGCGATAATTTCGCGCAAGAGACTGACGGCTGCTGCTTCCGCTCCGCGCAATTCGGGAGAGCGGACCGGATCCATCGCGCCCGCGAGGATTACGGCCTGCCAAAGCGGGCGTCCTACTTCGGTGACATTTCCCAGGCTTTCGTAAAACCGGCGCAAGCGCTGCTCGGTGGTGGCTTTGGAGGACAGTTCTAATTTCAGGCTTTCGGCTTGACGCGCGAAAGCGCGGCGCCCAACTTCGCGCAAGACCGCGTCTTTGCTCGGGAAAATAGCGAAAAAATGTGGGCTGGCTGATTTCGAGGCTTTGCACGATGTCGTCTATGCGGCGTGTTTTCGTAACCGCGTTGACGGAAGAGATGCAGAGAGGTTTCAACGATCTGCTGGCGGAGGCGTTCTTTTTTGCGTTCGCGCAGGCCGGTTGCTTGACCTTTTATCAAGGAAGGGCCGCCGCGAGGAGTTTTGGGCGCTTCGGTAGCGACGTCTTCCGATGTGGGCGCCCTTCGCAGAGCATTTTTGGCGCGGCGCATGATACCGGCCCTCCCGCTTGGTGCGCCGCCTGCAGTGCGCGGCTTAATTTCGATAGTGGCCCTTACATTATAGTGACTAACGAAAAGTTGCAAGTGCTACTGTCCGGCTCTCGCGAGTCCTGGCGAGCGCCGGATACCAAGAGCCAGCCACCGGAACTTTTCTTTGAGGGTGGATTGTTGTATCGAAGGCTCGCGAATCGTATGATTCGCAGGGCAGAGATCCAAAACGGGGATTCTGACTAGATCGCATTACGCAAACTGTGGGGACATTTTTCCGAATGATTCCACGGGAAGCACTTTTTGCGGAGGAGAGCAGGGCCATGGTGTGGATAACGGAGCCAAAGAGGCGTTTCGCAACTTGCGCGTACGCACTGGCTATTGGATTCATAATTTCTTCGAGCATTGGGTGCGCCGGAAAGAGTGCGGGTTCGATGCCGCCAGCCACGGTGGAAGTCGCACAGGTCGAGCAGAGGGACGTGCCGATTTACGGGGAATGGATCGGAACGCTCGACGGATTCGTGAATGCGGACGTCAGAGCGCAGGTCACCGGCTACCTGCTGCGGCAGGGTTACCAGGAGGGCGCATTCGTCAAGAAGGGCCAGCTGCTTTTTGAGATCGACCCGCGGCCATTCCAGGCAGTGCTCGATCAAGCCCAAGGACAATTGGCGCAAGCGACCGCCAATCTGGCCAACGCCAAAGCCGTGCAAGGCAGGACGCAGCTGGATGTGGAGCGCTATACGCCGCTGGCTAAAGAGCAGGCGGCGAGCCAGCAAGATCTCGACAACGCCGTGCAGAATAACTTAGCCGCGGAGGCCACGGTGGCGACGGCTGAGGCGGAAATCAAGACCGACGCGGCGGCCGTCGAAACGGCGAAAATCAACCTCGATTTTACGCGCCTCATTGCACCCATTGATGGCATTGCCGGGCAGGCCCAGCTCCAGGTGGGGGCACTGGTCACTCCAGGCAGCGGAGTTGTGACCACGGTGTCCACCGTTGACCCTATCAAGGTTTATTTCACCGTCAGCGAAAGCGAATATCTCGAATGGAACAAGCGATTCCCGACGGCGACGACTCTGGAGGCGGCCGACAAAAGTCTGCGCCTCCAACTGATATTGGCGGACGGCTCAACATACGCGCGCGAGGGTACCTTTTATTTTGCCGACCGCCAGGTAAATATAGGCACTGGCGCGATTCGACTCGCGGGGCTGTTCCCCAATCCGGGAAATATTCTGCGTCCTGGAGGCTACGGCAGAATTCGGACGGCCGTGCGGGTTCAGAAAGGCGCCTTGCTGGTGCCGCAGCGCGCCGTGACCGAACTGCAAGGCGCTTATCAAGTGGCTGTGGTGGACCATGAAAATAAGGTGAGCATCCAGACTGTTTCGGTGGGAGATCGCGTCGGCAGCGATTGGATTATTACGGAGGGATTGAAGCCGGGAGATCGCGTGGTGGCGGAGGGGGTGCAGAAGGTGCGTCCTGGCGCGCAGGTAAACCCGAAGCCGTATGTGCCGGAGAGCACGACGGCGGAGGCACGGTAGCGGCCATGTCCAAATTTTTCATCAACCGCCCCATTGTCGCCATTGTAATTTCGATCGTGATGGTAATTCTTGGAACTATCACGATTATCGCATTGCCGGTGGCCCAATTTCCGAATATCGCCCCGCCAGAGGTTCAGATTCAAGCCACGTACGTCGGCGCGGACGCGCTGACGCTGGAGCAATCGGTGGCCACGCCGATCGAGCAGCAAATGAGCGGCGTGGATCACATGAACTACATGTACTCGTTGAATGCCACGGCCACTGGCGGGATGACCATGATCGTGGATTTCGACGTGAAGACGGATCCGAACACGGACCAGATTCTGGCGCAGATGCGGGAGACGCAGGCGGCGTCGCAGCTTCCGGCGGATGTGAACAACTACGGAATCACGGTGCAGAAGTCGGTGACGTCACCGCTGATGCTGATCACGCTGTATTCGCCCAAGGGAACGTATGACGCGTCGTTTCTGGCGAACTACGCGTACATCAATATTCACGATCCGTTGACCCGTTCCAATGGCATCGGGAACGTGCAGATCTTCGGCGCCGGGCAATATGCGATGCGGTTGTGGGTGAAGCCCGATCAATTGGCCAAACTCGGGATCGCGGTTACCGACATCATCAACGCGATTCAAACGCAGAACACGGTGAACCCGGCGGGACAAGTGGGCGGCGAGCCGGTTCCGAAGGGGCAGGAGTATACCTACGCGGTGCGGGCGCAAGGGCGACTCACTTCCGCGGCAGACTTCGGAGAAATCGTGGTTCGCGAGACGTCGGACGGCGGAGTTGTGCGTGTGAAGGACGTGGCGCGGGTAGAACTCGGCTCGCAGAACTACGCGGTGGTGGGCCGGCTGAACGGCAAGCCGGGAGCGATCATCGCCATTTACCAGTTGCCTGGCTCGAACGCCGTGGATGCGGCGAACGGCGTGAAGAAACTGATCGCCGGAATGAAGCAATCATTTCCGCAAGACATGGATTACGTGATTTCGCTGGATACGACCAAGGCGGTGACGTCTGGAATCAAGGAGATTGTGGAGACGTTGCTGATCGCGATCGCGCTGGTAATCCTCGTTGTATACATTTTCTTGCAAAGCTGGCGCGCAACGTTGATTCCCATGTTGGCGGTGCCGGTGGCCCTGATCGGAACATTCATTTTTTTCCCGTTGTTCGGTTTTTCGGTCAATACACTTTCTCTATTAGGGTTGGTGCTGGCGATCGGATTGGTGGTGGACGACGCGATCGTGGTTGTGGAAGGCGTCGGGCGCCATATCGAGGAAGGACTTTCCCCGAAAGAAGCGGCGCTTAAGGCGATGGACGAATTGACGGGGCCGGTGGTGGGTATCGCGCTGGTGCTTTCGGCTGTATTCGTGCCGACAGCTTTTATTCCGGGAATTACCGGGCGGCTCTATCAGCAATTTGCGGTGACGATCGCGATTTCGGTCATCCTTTCGGCATTTAACGCGCTGACTCTGAGTCCGGCTCTGTCTGCTCTTTTGCTACGTCCGAAGGAGGAGAGCAAGGGATTGCTGGCAAGGTTTTTTGCGTGGTTCAACCGAACGTTCGAGCGCGGGACGGATGGCTATGTGCGAGTTTCGGGCGCACTGATTCGCAAGAGCGTAATCGCACTCGTGCTGTTGGTGATGTTTTCAGGAGCGGCGGCATTTTTCGCCTCACGCGTGCCGTCGAGCTTCCTTCCGGATGAGGATCAAGGCTATCTATTCGTCAACCTGCAACTGCCGAACGCTGCTTCGCTGCAACGGACGAACGAAGCCGCGCGAGATATCGAGAAAATACTGGCGGACACGCCGGGAGTGAAGTACACGTCGACCGTCGTCGGATTCAGCCTGCTGAGCTTTGTGAACACGAGCTACAACGCATTTTTCTTCGTCACGCTGGACGACTGGGACGCGCGAAAGTCGAGGGCGGAACAATTCCAGGAGATCAAGACACGGCTGAATCAGAAGCTGAGCCAGCTGCCGGAAGGAGTCGCCTTCAACTTTTCACCTCCGGCGATTCCGGGGGTCGGCACTTCAGGAGGATTCACGTTCGTTCTTGAGGACCGCGCCGGAAAAGACGTGGACTTTCTCACGCAGAATTTGAATACGTTCATGGCCGCGGCGCGGAAGCGTCCGGAGATCGGTTTTCTGGCTACGACATATATACCGAGCGTGCCGCAGCAGTTCGTGAACGTGGATCGCGACAAGGTGATCAAGCAGGGAGTGAACATCAGCGACGTCTACAAAACCCTGCAGACATTCATGGGCGGATATTTTATCAATTACTTCAACCGGTTCGGGCGGCAATGGCAGGTGTACATCGAGGCGGAGGGACAGTATCGGACGAGGGCGGAAAACGTGGGGCAGTTCTACGTGCGCAACGGGAATGGAGACAACGTGCCGCTCTCCGCGCTGACGAAATTCGAGCCGCGGATCGGGCCGGAATACACCATGCGATTCAACGAATATCGCAGCGCACAAATCGTGGGGAGCGCGGCGCCAGGCTACAGTTCCGCGCAGGCGATGACGGCGCTCGAAGAAGTATTCGCGCAAACGATGCCGCGCGAAATGGGCTACGACTACAAAGATATGTCGTTTCAGGAAAAGCTGGCGCAGCAGGGCGTATCGCCTACGGTCGTTTTTGCGTTTTCGCTTTTATTCGTGTTCCTGATTCTGGCGGCGCTGTATGAAAGCTGGTCACTGCCATTCAGCGTCTTGCTGAGCACTCCGGTGGCGGTGTTTGGCGCGTTCGCAACGCTGTGGTTGCGGCGCACGGTGGCCGGATGGTTTTATCCGGCTTACATGGTGCAAATCGAAAGCGACGTGTATGCCCAGATTGGATTAGTGATGCTTATCGGGCTCGCAGCGAAAAACGCGATCTTGATCGTGGAATTCGCAAAGGATGAATACGAGCAAGGCAAACCGCTGGTCGATGCTGCGCTTGCGGGCGCCCGCATTCGGCTTCGGCCTATCTTGATGACTTCGTTCGCGTTCATCCTGGGCAGCGTGCCCTTATGGATAGCCACCGGGGCCGGGTCGGTGGCGCGCCAGATTATCGGAACGACGGTGATCGGAGGAATGCTAGCGGCCAGCTTTATAGCCATATTTTTAGTCCCGGCGATTTTCTATTTGGTTGAGAAGTGGTCAGGCGCCGGTCAAATGAGCCGGTCTCCCGGAGCGATTAAAGCGCCCCCGGCTGCCGGTAGCTCCGGCACGCCTGCTCCTGCGGAGAGCGACTGAAATGCGGCTAACTCGAAGTTACAACAAAGGAGGATCGAGGCAGGCGGCGCGGACGAAGATGATTGTTGCGGCGATTCTTGCCGCGAACCTGTTCACGGGGTGCAAGGTCGGGCCCAATTACAAAAGGCCGATGGTTCAGGTTCCGTCCACTTATCGTGACTTCAACGCAAATCCGCAAGCCGAGGCGCAGGCCGCTTCCTTTGCAGACTTACCCTGGTGGCAGGTTTTCCAGGATCCCGTGCTGCAAGACCTGATCAAAACCGCGCTGAAGCAAAACTACGATCTGCAGACCGCGACGGAACGGATCATCGCCTCGCGAGCGCAATTGGCGGTCACTCGCTCGAGTCTTTTTCCGCAAGTGCAGGGAGACGCTAATTTCACGGGCGGGAAAGAGCAGAATTTTCAATCGAAATCCAATTTCCTGGCGCTCACGGCGGACGCGTCGTTCCAGCTCGATTTGTTCGGCAAGCTGCGCAGAGAGACCGAGGCGGCGCGGGCCCAGGTGCTGGCCACGCAGGCGGCTCAGCAAACAGTGGTTCTCACACTGGTCAGTGACGTGGCGAGCGATTATTTTGCTCTGCTGGAGTTGGACCTGGAATTGCAAATTTCCCACGACACGGTGAAAACGCAACAGGACGCCGTCAAGCTGACGAACCTGCGTTTGGATCATGGCGTGGCGACGAAACTCGACGTGCTGCAGGCGGAACAAGTGCTAGACACGGCGAACGCGGCAATCCCGGATTTGGAGAGGCAAATCGGGCAAGAAGAAGACGCGATCAGCATTCTGCTCGGCGATTACCCGCAAGACATCAAGCGAGGTCTCCCGCTGGTGCAGCAGCCGATGCCTCCGTCCGTGCCGCCCGGAATGCCATCGGCACTGCTGGAACGCCGGCCGGACATCCACGAGGCCGAACAAAATCTGATCGCGGCCAATGCGGAAATTGGAGTGGCCAAAGCATCGTTCTTTCCGCAAATCTCGCTGACCGGCTCGGGTGGCGGGGCATTCGGGCGCAGCAATTTATTCTCCAGCATGATGAGCTCGCATACCAGTATTTGGGCATACGGCGCGCAGGTTTCGCAGCCGATCTTTACGGGCGGCGCGCTAACCGGGAATCTCAAGCTGGCAAAATCGGAACAACGGCAGGAGCTGATCGCGTACAAGCAAGCAATCCAATTTGCCTTCCGCGACGTTTCCGACGCTCTGATCGGCTATCAAAAATATTATGAAGTGCGCGTGGCACAGGAGGTCACCGTAAAAGACCTACAGGAATCCGTTAACACATCACTGCAACGCTACCGGGGCGGGATCACCACCTACCTCGAAGTGCTCGACGGGCAAAGGTCGCTCTTCACCGCGGAACTCACGCTTGCGCAGGCCCGCGGCAATGAGTACCAGAGCCTCGTGCAGCTCTACAAATCGCTCGGTGGCGGGTGGGAGCAATAGAGCTGCTGCTTGGTTGATCAAGTTCCGAGCAGATTGATTTGTAGTTTTTCGTAGCCGTGTTCGCGGGCCCAGAGGTCGAGGGGTATTGTGGCTAACTCGTCCACGATTGGAACGGCGAGGCCCATTTTGGTCAGGTCAATGCTCTTCAAGTAGGTGTGGCAGGTATCGCAGACGTCCACGCGGACGTGGGCGATTTCTGGTGCCGAGTAAAACGCCATCTGCGGTTCTCGTACTTCTCCACACGCAGGACAATAAATCCTGCGAAACGTCCATTCATGGGCGCACAACATGCAAATTAGCGATTTTTTTGCGCCATCGCCTTCCGGGCGCAAGACGCCGACGATCGGTTTGCCGCCGCAGAGCGGGCAGGTCGAAGGAGTGCCGTCCAAGTGCTCGGGTTCGCGGGAATCGGCGAGATATTCGGCGTAGGGCTGAAGAAAAATCCACGCCAGTGATTGATCGGAGGCGCTTCGTTCTGCGTCGTCACCCGATCGATCATCTTCAATCGCGCCTTGGACGCCCGGCGCAATCTCCATATCCCCGTGCCAAAAAACTTCGATGGCCTGTTGCCAGGCGGCGGGACCCTTTTGAGCCAGAACTGCTGCAGCGTGCGCGAGAGGCGGCGGGGCGATCTGCTGAACCAGCGCGAGAAAACCGGAGAATTTCGGAAGAAGGAGAAAGAGGTCGAGCTCGTCGCGGAGAGGCCGGTCGGCGGAGACTTTCGCCGCACCTGCAAGAGCTTTTTGAATGTCTGTGTAGAGGCTTCTCTGAAAGGTTGCAATGCGAGTGTAAAAGCGCAAGCCCTCGGCAGCGAATGGATGCGCAGAGGTTAGTTCGGTGGCGCGACGGATGCGGCGGTCCCACTTCGCATCGGTCATTGCTTGGGACGGGATCGTCCGGAGACCTCGTAATACCAGGTGCGGTGGAAGGTCCAAGCCCAGGCGCGGGTCACATAACCGCTAACCATGGAGCCGAAACTACCCTCTTCCAGAATCGTGCTCATGTACACATGGATCAGAAAGAGGCCGATGGTGATGAGGGCGACGCTCACGTGAATCAGGACCGCCGTATAGCGCAGAAACCGCAGGTCCCACGGAACCAGGTCGGTTTCCCACAAGACGAGCCCGGAAAGCACCAAGAGAATTACGCTGTAGAACATCCCCCAGAAGAAAAGTTTCTGTCCGTAATTGAACCGGCCCTGCGGAGGAAGTTTGTCGTCCTCGTTCTCGATGTAGTAGGGGATGGCCTTGCCCCAGCGGCGGTCGTCCTCGGTGAACTGCATATCGCGATGCCATTCTTTGAACGTCCAGAACAGCGACAAAGTAAAAACCAGGCCGATCCAGGGATGCCAGAACCGAGCCGTCGGCCCGCCGCCCACGACCAGGGCCATCCAAAAAAGATATGGCGACCAGAAGGCGAGGCCCGTGATCATCACGTAGATATAAGCGAGGGCACCGATCCAATGATTCGCACGCTCGCCGAAGGAGTAGCGCGGGACCAAATCTTCGTCATGGCTGGCGGCATTGGGATGGGAAACGGCGCCACTGGTCATGGCTGCCTCCCGTTATCAGGCTTGATTTCTTCTTCTTTCTTCGGCCCGAAGCGCATGTAATGCCATGCCATTCCCACGATGCCGCCGACGATCGCCAAATTTCCGAGCCACTTCAACGGTCCCTTCCAAAGCTTTACCGACCAGGGAACGTGCGGATCTCTCGGCAGGCCGCCGTATAGCTCGGGATTTTTGGCGTCGTGCAAAACGTAAATGACGTGTGTGCCGCCGACGCCCGAGGGATCGTAGACGCCGGCGTCGGGGAAGCCCGATTGCGAGCGCAGTTGCGCGGCGCGCGTTTCGGCAAGGTCTTTCATTTCGGATTTCGTTCCGAAATGCAGGCAGCCGGTGGGGCAGGTCTTGATGCAGGCAGGCTTGAGTCCTACCGAGACGCGGTCGTTGCACAGCGTGCATTTGAAAACTTTGTGGGCGGTCGGACTGAACTTTGGAATATTAAACGGGCAACCCGTGATGCAGTAACCGCAGCCGATGCAGTTGGCTTCCTGAAAATCCACGATGCCGTTGGCGTACTGCACGATCGCGGCGTCTGCGGGGCACGCATCGAGGCAGCCGGGGTCCTCGCAATGCATGCACTGATCTTTGCGCATGAGCAGCATCATGGTGCCGTCATCGCGCTCGTGCTCGTTGAACTTGATGAGGTTCCAATAATTCCAGGCCGTTTCCGGCATGGTCTGATAAGAATTGTCGAAGGTGGTTTCGCTGAAGGTGTAGCCGTTCCACTCCAGGCACGCGACTTCGCAGGCTTTGCAGCCGATGCAGGTGGTGGTATCCACCAGCTTGCAGACCTGGAATTCGCGGTTCAGCCCAGCACCCGGGACAGTGCCGGCGTGGCCTGAGATTCTGATGATTTCTGTTGCTGCCTGGCTCATCTTTGCTCCCTACGCCTTCTCGACTTTTACGAGGAAGCCCTTGGACTCGGGCGTGTGGGCGTTCGGATCGGTGACGGCGGGCGTCAGCAGGTTGGCGGGAGTGCGCGCGTCTTTATGCTCATCCTCGACGATCCCGCGATAGCCTTGGTGAATCGGCAATCCGATTTGATAGACCTTTTTTCCGTCAATCATCATCGGCTTGAGGCGGCGGGTGACGAAGGCTTTCGCGGTGTAGGTCCCGCGCGCGCTGATGACGTTGATCATATCCGTCGGGCGGATGCCCTTTTCTTCCGCTAGCTCGACGGGAATTTCGACGAACGGCTCGGGGATCAGCTGGACGTTCATCGGATTGTTCTTGGTCCAGTAGTGATATTGCTCGGTGAGCCGGTAAGTAGTGCATACGATGCTGAACTCTTCGGGAGTTCCGAACTTGTCGTACGGAGTCTTGAATTTCTTCACGAGCGGATTGTTTGATTGCTCAGGATGAAACAGATTCTTTGTGGGGCTCTCGATCGGCTCGTAATGTTCGGGGAAAGGCCCATCCGCGAGAACTCCAATCGGAGCGAACAAGCGCCCCACGCCTTCGGGGTTCATGATGAATGGGCCCAAGTGGTCTTTGGGATGAGAGTCCGGCTTGAAATCCGGGACGTCGTTGCCGACCCATTTTCCGGCCGCTTCATTCCACCATACCTGTTTGCGTTCCGGATCCCACGGCTTGCCTTCCACGTTGCAGGAGGCGCGGTTATAGAGGACGCGGCGATTGGCCGGCCAGGACCAAGCCCAATTGGGATAGACGCCCATGCCAGAGGGATCCTCGGTGCCACGGCGCTGGACCTGCGACCCGGCCTCGGTCCACATGCCGGAGTAAATCCAATTGCCGCACATGGTGGTTCCGTCGTCTTTGAGCATCGCAAAGCCGGGGAGCTGCTGGCCGGCTTTGAGGACTACTTGGCCGGTCTTGTCGTCTTTCAAGTCCGCCAGCGCTTTGCCATTGACTTCCATGGCCGCTTGCGCCAGCGGCGGGTGCTCCGCGTCCGCGTACGCCCAATTGAGATTCAGGATGGCGTCGGGAAATTTCCCGCCCTCTTTCTTGTAGAGGTCCCGGACGCGCAAGAAAATCTGCGCGACGATATCCTGGTCGAGCCGCCCCTCTCCCGGAGGCGGAACCGCGGCGTATTTCCAAGTCACCCAGCGCGCGGAGTTGGTCATGCTTCCGTCTTTTTCGGCAAAACCCGCGCAGGGCAGGCGGTATACGGTCGTGTTGATCGTTTTTTGCTCGTCGGTCGTGATTCCTGGGGCCCGCCAGAATTCGCTGGTCTCATCGGGATAAATTTCGCCGACTACCAGCCAATCAGCCTTCTTCAGGGCGTTGATGTTCTTGTTCGTGTCCGGGCCGATCATCACGCCGTTCATGCCAAAGGCGAACATGCCCTTGACCTTGCCGTTGTACATGTCGTCCCAGATGTGGGTCCAGGAATAATCGCGGTCAGGCTTCGGGAGGTAATCGAACGCGAATCCGTTTTCCTTCGTAGCCGCGTCACCGTACATCGCCTTCATGAGCGAGACGAAAAATTTCGGAGTGTTCGAGTAATAGTTCATCGAATCCCAGGGAGAGGGTTTCGAAGCCGTCGGCGTAACTCGCTTCAGGTAGGTCTGCAAGTCCGTGTCAGCCGGAACAGGTATCTTTAAATAACCCGGCAGACTGTCGAACAAACCGGCCATGTCCGTCGCGCCTTGAATATTCGAGTGGCCGCGCAAGGCGTTTACACCGCCGCCCGCTCTTCCGACGTTGCCTAGCAGCAGCTGTATCATTGCCGCGGTGCGGATGATTTGGGTTCCGAAAGTGTGCTGGGTCCAGCCGACAGCGTAGATGATCGTGGCCACCTTCTTCATGTCGCCGTCTTTGCGGACGGAGGTGAAGAGGTCCACAGCCTTGAGATATTGATCTTTCGGGATGCCGGTGATGCGCTCGACGGTTTCCGGCGTGTAGCGGGAATACTGCTTCTTGAGCAACTGAAAGACGCAGCGAGGATGCTGCAGCGTCAGGTCGTAAGCGACGTTTGGCGGAAGAGAAGGCGGCGCCGTGGGTCCGCCAGCATTGCCTGGCGCCGGTTCGGGCGCGTGCCCCGACGCCCCGCCCGCGTCGGGCTTGCCGCTAACGTCTCCTCCTCCCTCATAGTTCCAGGTGGTCTTGTCGTAGGTACCCGACACCGCGTCGAAGCCGGAGTACAACCCGTCTTCGGGAAGTTTGAAGCCTTCCTTGACGATGAACGCGGCGTTTGTGTAATTGACCAGATATTCTTTGGCGATGCGGTTGTTTTCAATAGCGTAGCGGATCAGGCCGCCGAGGAAGGCGATGTCGGTGCCGGCGCGAATTTGCAGGAAGAGGTCGGCGGTCGAGGACGTGCGGGTGAATCGCGGGTCTACGGAAATCAGCTTAGCGTTGCGGTTGCGCTTGGCCTCCATCGCCCACTTGAATCCGCAGGGATGGTTCTCGGCGGGATTGCCGCCCATGATCAACATCATGTCGGTGTTCTTGATGTCGATCCAGCCATTGGTCATCGCCCCGCGTCCGAATGTTGGTCCCAAACTTGAGACCGTGGGGCCGTGTCAAACACGGGCTTGGTTTTCTAAATACACCAAGCCCAAACTCCTCATTGTCTTCACTACCAGATAATTGAATTCGTTCGTGTCGGTGCAGCCGCCGATGAAGGAGATGCCTTCGCAACGGTTCACAGTGCGGCCATTGGCATCCTTATCGATGAAAGAAGCGTCGCGAGATTTCTTGGTCCACTGCGCAATCTCACTGAGTGCGTCATCCCAGGAAATGTCCTGCCACTCCGTACCGCCGGGGCGCCGCACTTGTGGCTTCGTGAGACGGCGCGGGTTGAGCATGTCCTGCTCGAGTGAAGAGCCCTTGGGGCAAAGCGTTCCGCGATTCGTGGGGTGATCGGGATCACCTTCGACGTGGATTACTTGCGGCGTGACGTTCTTGGCGCGGTCACCGATGGTGTAGATGAGGACGCCGCAGCCCACCGCGCAATACGGACACGTGGAGCGGGTTTCCGCAGCGCGCTCGATTTTCAATTCTTTGAGCTGAGCGTATGCAGGTTTGAGGTCGAATCCGAAGACGGTGGCGGCAACACCGCCGACACCTGCTATTTTGAAGAAGTCTCTGCGAGACGTCTGCGCCACGAGAACCCCCAGTTGAACCCGGTGCCGAGAGACTCCTATTACTTAGGCTTACCGCATTTTTTTGTCAAGCGATATGAACCTGGTGGGCGATGTTCGCACGGGCGCATTTACAGAACTGTAACAAACGAAAATCGCCTCCCGTATTCGTGTCGATTTGCGCGCGAAATTGCTGTGCAATTTTGTACAAGCGCTTGTTCGCTCCAAGCTCGCGTTTCGATTCAAACGCTCAGGCGGTTCGCGGCAGCGACGCGCGCATACCAGCGACCTGAGTCTTTCACTGTGCGTTTCTGATCGCGGAAATCCACGTACGTAAGGCCATATCTTTGGGTGTAGCCATCCGTCCACTCAAAATTATCGAGCAGGCTCCAGGCGTGGAAGGCGCGGACATTCGCACCGTCGGCGATGGCGCGCGCCAATTCTGCCAGCTCTTCACGGAAGAATTCAGTGCGCCGCGCGTCGGGCACTTCGCCGTTTTCTTTTTCGTACGGTGAATCGAGATAGCTGCAGCCGCTCTCCGTGATCTCAATGATGGGCCGATTGTATTCGCGCGTGATGCGCATCACCAAGTCGTAGATCCCGCGAGGCCAGACTTCGAGGCCCGCATCGGTGAGTGGCCCTTCGGTGGGCATTACCGCCTTAAAGCGGGTATAGCGATCCCGGCTTGAGGCTTCATCATTTTCAAATTCCGTGCCGAAGTTTGCCTGGCCGGCAGAGCGTACGCCGCCCGCGTCGGATACGATCCGGCGCGTGTAATAGTGGAATCCAATCCAATCGAGTGGAGCGCGGATGAGCTTGTCGTCGCCAGGGCGGAAGCCCATGGCCTCATACGGCGGCTCACCGACAAAGGCCTTGGGATATTCACCGTGCATCGCGGCGTAGAGGAAAAAATCGTTGTTCATCGCGTGGTAGCGTTCGGCTGCGGCGCGATCGGCTTCGCTATCTGTTTTTGGATATGCAGGCGCCATGCCATATGCGCTGCCGACGGCGGCTTTGGAAGATGCGGCTTTGATCGAACGGAAGGCCTGACCTTGCGCGAGGCTCACAGTGTGGGCGGCTCTCAGAAATAAATTGTAGTCAGACTTGCCGGGAGCATGTACGCCCACGCCATAGCCGAGCCACGCGAAGGACCACGGCATATTAAACGGCGCCCAAACCGTGATGCGATCGCCCAGGTTTTTCGCGAGGATTCCGGCGTAGTCAGCGAAATAGCCAGCCAGATCGCGATTGGGCCATCCGCCACGGTCTTCGAGCGCTTGCGGCAAATCCCAGTGATACATCGTGCAAAAAGGGCGTATGCCTGCGTCGAGCAAGGCATCTACGAGACGGCTGTAATGATCGAGACCTTTCTGGTTGACGGACCCTGTGCCGGTGGGTTGGATTCGTGGCCAAGAAATCGAAAAACGGTAGCTTTTAAGATTCAGACTCTTCAGAAGCGCAATATCTTGCGGGTATAGATGATATTGGTCACATGCGACGTCGGCGGTGTCGCCTCCCCTGATCTTTCCAACGGTGTGAGCATAGCGATCCCAGATGGATTCGCCTTTGCCATCTTCATTCCAGGCTCCTTCGACCTGATACGCAGCCGTGGCGATGCCCCAAAGAAAGCCGTCTGGAAAGTGGGCCTCGGCAATTTCGGCGGAGGGAACGGAACCCGGAATTTTTTGTTGGCGGGGGGACGACGTAGTCCGCAGGCTGCGGTGCGCTATCGCTGCGCCTCCCGCGGTTGCGAGCAAGTTGAGGAAGTTGCGGCGGTCCATGTTGATTGACGCCAGCTCTACAATCTCAAAATAGCACTGGGTAACGGCTGCGGTGGCAATTTTTATTGTATGGCCACGGCGACGGAGGGACGAACGTCTCGCTGAGAACCAACGTTGAAAGTCGCGGCACTGGCTTAGCCAGGCAAAATCTTGAAGCCGAGGGAGTGAAGATCGCGGCGCAGCTGTTCTACCGAATCGAAGCGAATACTGCGAATTCCGGCGGCACGCGCTTGTTCGAGGTTTACGTCGCGATCGTCTACGAAGAGCGCTTCGGACGGCTCAACCGCCAGAGCCGCGAGGCAGTGCTGGTAGATCGCCGGCTCCGGCTTAATGCTGCGCACTTCGGCGGAGAAGATGTGGTGATCGAAATGATTGACCCAGGCGAAATTCTTCCGCACATGGGACACCATGTCCAGCGGCATATTGGAAAGTATGGCCGTCTTAAATCCCGCCGCGTGAATTTGCTCCAGCCAATGAATCATCGTTTCGTTGATCTGGCTCCACAGGTCCAGGTCTATCTGGCGCGCTTGTTCGATTTCAGCGGGATCGAGCTTTACGCCGTGCTGCGCTGCGAACTGCACCCAATAGTCTGTGGCGAGCAAGTCTCCGCGATCGTAGGGGCCGCGGCTCTGAAGATAAATCGGGAAGAAGCTTTGCGAATCCATTTGGAACATGCGAGCGAGCGGGAGCGACGGCTTCGGGTGTGGGTAGATGGCAGAGAACTTCGCCAAAGTCCAATATTACGGCGCGGATTTCCGCCGGATTATTCGCAGCGGGAGTTTCGATAGTCATCCGTGCCCTCCAATTTTAGAGTGGAGCTGTGAAAGACATTTATCAGATGACGCGGCGCCGTATTGGGTGCAGAGCACTGCGTCCGAAAAATCGCGTCGCTTCGCGGGCCTGGCAAATTGGGGCGAAGATTACTGGCACAGGTTTCGTTCAGGATGCCGGTGGGGAATCGAGGGCGAGATCTTCACCGGTGAGCTGCAGATACTCCTGAAGGACGGCGATAACCAGGTTATGGTCATCGCGCTGCGGCAGACCTGAGGTGGTGATCGTGCCCACGCATCCCGTTCCCGCAAGGATGATCGGGAAACAGCCGCCATGCGCGAGCGTAATCTTTCAATTCGAGCCCCGCTTTATCTTGCAGGTTGGTCTGATTGCGTTGATGGGTGAGGCCGATGGCGTAGGAACTGCGATGATAGCGCTGGACGACATTGCGTTTGCGGCGGATCCAATCCCAATTGTCCGGCGTGATTCCGGACATTGAGTAAGAAAACATAGGTTGGCCATTGAGTTGGATATCGATGGCGATGAAGACGCCGCGTTTTTCAGCAGCGGCCTTGAGCGCCGCGCCCAGAGCCCAGGCCACGCTGGCGTCAAAAGATTTGAACTGCAGCCGCTTCTCCTGAAGCGCGATTTTTTCGAGGTCCTGATCTATGGTCATGAACTTTCCGTGCAGAAAAAGCGAACCATCGAGCGGATGCAACTGGCGAGCCGCAACGCAAGCGAGCGTCGGCAACAAATCATAACAGATTCACCGGCCTTAAAACTTGAGGGGAAAACGCTTGCCAGCCCGATAACCATTATCTATTCTCTACCCCGTGCCAGACATTGAAGCTAAAGCCAGATGGTAATGAGGTGATGTAAAGTGCCCCGACCGCCGCGTTTTTTTTACTGGATTGGATTCGTTGCGCTCTTATTCTTCATGATTCCGGACAAGGTTGCCGCCCAAGCTACTTCGCGGGTTCTGGAAGCGAAGTGGGAATTTCGCGCGGCCAGTGATACCGCTCAAGCGCAAATGAAGGAGTGGCACCCGGCGCAAGTGCCGGGGGTGGTGCAGACCGATCTGCTGCACGATGGCTTGATTCCCGATCCTTTCTACCAGGACAACGATACGCGCCTGCAGTGGATCGGACTAACGGACTGGGAATACCGGACCACGTTCGATGCAGATGCCGCGACGCTGGCGCACGATCATGTGGATCTGGTTTTCGAAGGGCTCGACACGTACGCGGACGTTTATGTGAACGACCAGCCCGTGCTGCATAGCGACAATATGTTCCGGCGCTGGCGCGTGCCGGCGAAGGCGTTATTAAAGGTTGGCCCGAACACGCTGCGCGTGGTCTTTCGCTCCCCGATTGAATCCATGATCCCGAAAGTGAAGTCGCTGCCTTACATATTGCCGTCGGTTACTTCGCACAATACCGGGAACGAAGAGAACATCGCGACAGCGCCGTACACGCGCAAGGCTCCGTACCAGTACGGCTGGGATTGGGGGCCGCGCTACGTGACCGAGGGAATCTGGCAACCGATTCGCCTGGAAACGTGGGACGCGCTGCGCATCGAGAATTTTCATATCCAACAGCAAAGCGTGAGCAAGGATTTTGCGGCGCTTTCTGCCGAACTTGAAATCGAAACGAGCCGCAGCACGGCGGCGAGCGTCGAGATCAATTACGCGGAGTTGTCCGGGACTTCTTTTACGCCTATCCGGCAAAGCGTGCAATTGGAACCGGGCATCAATCAGATCAGCGTTGCGATTCACATTGCGAATCCCAAGTTGTGGTATCCGCTCGGTGTTGGTGCGCAGGACCGATATAGCTTTGCGGCCGCAATTCGGATAGGGCGCAACGTCGTCGCGGATGCGTCACTGAAAACCGGCCTGCGCTCGATTGAGCTGCGTCGCAAAGTGACCGGAGCCGACACGAGCTTTGAATTCGTGGTCAATGGCATTCCTATCTTCGCCAAGGGCGCGGACGTAATCCCATTCGATAGTTTTCCGAATCGGGTCACGCCGGAAATCCACCGGAAGATTCTGGAAGCGGCGCGTGATGCGCACATGAATATGGTGCGCGAGTGGGGCGGCGGCTATTACGAATCGGATGATTTTTACGATATCTGCGACGAACTGGGGATCATGGTGTGGCAGGAGTTTATATTCGGCGGCGACATGGTTCCTGGCGGCCGGGAATTTCAAGATAACGTGAAGCAGGAAGCGATCGAACAAGTCGAGCGCCTGCGCGATCATCCGAGTATCGTGCTGTGGTGCGGCAACAACGAAATCGAAACGGGTTGGGTACACTGGGACGACCGAAAACTTTTCAAGGAGTCGGTCTCGCCGGCGGATCGCGAAAAAGTCTGGCAGGACTATGTGGTGCTGTTCCACGGCATTCTCGCAGGGGTGGTCACGCGTTACGCAAATCCAGTGCCGTACTGGGCCAGTTCGCCGAGCGCCAATTTCGAGGCGCCTCCGGATAGCCAAAATAACGGAGACATGCACTATTGGAACGTTTGGCACCAGCTCGCGCCGATTGAAATGTACACGCAACAGTTCCCACGCTTCATGTCCGAGTATGGTTTCCAATCTTTCCCGGAAATGCGCACCATTCGCACGTTTGCGCAGCCCGGCGACATGGACATTCACTCCGCCACCATGCAGGACCATCAGAAGAACCACGGCGGCAACGAGCGGATTCTCAGTTACATGCTGCGCTGGTATCCGGAGCCGAAGGATTTCCCGTCTTTTGTGTATTTGAGCCAGGTGCTGCAGGCCGAGGCCATCAAGGTCGGCGCGGAACATTTGCGCCGGCAGCGGCCTAACACGATGGGCTCGCTCTACTGGCAGTTGAATGATTGCTGGCCGGTCGCTTCGTGGGCCAGCATTGATTACTACGGACGCTGGAAGGCGCTGCAATATTATGCGCGGCGATTTTACGACGACGTAATCGTTTCACCCTTCGCTCATGACGGTAAGGTGGACGTCTACGTGGTATCCGACAAGCTGCAGCCGTTGACTGGCCAGGTGCACACGCGCCTCCTCGATTTTTCCGGAAAAGTGATTTCGGATAAAACTCAGGATGTGCAGGTGCCGGCGCAATCCAGCGCCGTATATTTCACTTTGGATGAGAAGGATCTTCTGGCGAATGCTGATCCGAAAAAGAGCTTCCTGGTATTCGATCTCGCGGTTGGCGGAGCAGAAGTGTCGCGCAATCTGATCTTTTTTGACACGATGCACAATCTGGATCTGCCGACTTCGGTGCATATCGACACGTCGGTGGACAATTCTAACGGAGCGTACGCGGTGACGCTGCGTTCGCCCGTACTGGCGCGCAGCGTTTACATATCATTCGGCGATCTGGACGTGGAAACTTCGGATAACTACCTCGACCTGCTGCCTGGCGAGGCGGTGACTGTAAAACTCAAAGCGCCTTCAGCGGTCTCGCTCGACCAATTGAAGAGCTCGATGCAGGTCATTTCGCTTACCGACGCATTTCCCGCGGCTTCGACGATGCACTGAATCCGCCGAGGGAGCGTCGTGTCGGTCGCTATTTGCCGTTCGCGGAAGGTGTGGCGACTGACGAGAGCGTAACGGCGCCGCGCAGTTGAATGTCTTCGCTCGAACGTCCTACGAGAATTTGATATTCGCTGGGATCGGCGCGCCACTTTTTCGTTCCGACGTCGTAATACGAAAACGCGCGGCTATCGAGGGTGACGGTCGCGGTCTTCGTCTCACCCGGCTTCAGATTGATTCTTGCGAAACCTTTCAACTCTTTCACGGGCCGGGGGACTCGCGACGGCGGATCTGATAAATAGACCTGAGCGACATCAGCGCCCTCGCGCGCGCCGGTGTTCGTCACGTCGAACGAAACCTCGTACAGCGGTGCCGACAGCTCGGTGCCTTTCGCGCCGGCCGCAGCCGGCTTGATGGCGAGATTGGCGTATCTGAAGGTGGTGTAGGACAAACCGTAGCCGAAGGGGAAAAGCGGCTTTGTGCCATTGTGCTCGTAGCCGCGATAGCCGACGAATACTCCTTCTTTGTATATGACGCGATTCGTGCCGGCCTGCGGGTAATAACTATCGTGCACGGGATTATCGGCCCAATGGCGCTCGAAGGTAGCCGGGAGACGGCCGGAAGGATTTACGTCGCCGAAGAGGATTTCAGCGGCCGCTTTGCCGCCTTCCTGCCCGGGATACCAAACCTGCATGAGGGCCGGAACGCGATCGAGCCAGGAGTTCATATCCACGTTACCGCCCGAGCTGAGCAGCACGATGACGTTTTTGTTTGCTGCGGCCATTTCCTGAATCAATTCTTCTTGCCCCGGCGGCAGATGGAAGGTGCGATCCGCGCCTTCGGCCTCCGAGTCGGGATCGAATCCGGCGGCGATCACAACTACATCCGCTTTCGCCGCCAATTTTTTCGCATCCGGAAGCACGTAGCTGCCTTCGGCGACAATTCCCATGCGGAGATGCCGGCCGTGCCAGCGGGAGTGGCCGTGATGTTCGAGAACGATCTTGTGCGGAGTGGTGTCGAAAGTTAAGGTCGCAACGCCGAGCAGTTCTTTAGAAACGGTCCAATCGTCGAGGACGAGTTTGTTGTCCACGTAAAGGCGGTAGTAGCCGCCATCTTCTCCTGTGGAACCGACGAAGAGAGCGAACTTGCCGGCCGCGCGCGGAGAGTAATATCCGGTCCATCGAGAAGAGACCGCGTCCTCCGGCAAGCTCGCCTTGCTGGGTTCTCCGAAATCAACATGCTGCTCTGTGCGCGAGAGGTAAGGTGTCCCCTGCAAATCTGGATTTGTGAAATATTCCGCTTCGAGGCCTAGCTGTTTGCCTGACGCAGTCGTCGAAAACGTTGTGTCGTGAGCCATTTGCTGCACGGTGGGGATGCCGGGGCTGTAATAGACTTTCCCCGAGTTGCCAACGTAATCGCTGATACCCTGGAGAAAGCTGACGGCCTGGAACGGGACAGCGCGAGCGCTGCCTCCGCCCACTGGCACCGCGGGATACGCGTCCGGACCAACCACCAGCACGGATTTGACTTCGTCTTTCTTGAGCGGGAGCAAATTTCCATCATTCTTCAGCAGCACGGCGCCTTCGCGTGCAGCTTGCAGAGCAACCTGATCGCCCTCCCGGTTGTAGCGCGAGATGCCGAGGTCTTCCTGATCACGGTCGAGCCATCCGAACTCAATCGCGACGCGAAGGATGCGCCGGACTTTGTCGTCAATCGTCGCGACAGAGACCAAGCCCTTTTGGATTGCGGGAAGCAATTGCTCGCGGTTCATGCGCAATCCGGAGGGCATCTCGATGTCCAGCCCGCCGTTGGCGGCGGCGACGCCGTCGTAGGTGGAAGTCCAATCAGACATCAGGATGCCCGTGAAGCCCCACTCTTTTTTAAGGAGGTCAATATTGAGCGGGGCGTTCTGCGTCATGTGGGTTCCGTTCGTCAAGTTGTAGGAATCCATTACCGCGCGTACATGTGCTTTTTTCACCGCAGCCTCGAAGGCGGGGAGATAGATTTCGCGCAAGGTGCGCTCGTCAACGATGGAATCCGTGTTGTGCCGATCGAATTCGGAATTGTTGGCGACGAAATGCTTTGCCGTGGAGCTTACGCCCTGGCTTTGCATGCCCTCGATATAACCGACGGCGATCTTTCCGGCGAGATAAGGATCTTCGCCCATGTATTCGAAATTGCGGCCATCCATCGGCGCGCGATAGATATTGAAGGCGGGACCGAGCATGAAGTGCACGCCTCTGGACCGGGCGTCCCTGCCGATTTGGACGCCCTCTTGTTCGGCGAGCGCGGCATCCCAAGAGGCTGCGAGCGAAATTCCGCCGGCCATCAAGGTCGAGGGCGGATCAGCGTTGCGTACTCCGAGCGGGCCATCGGCCATCCTTAATGCCGGCACGCCGAGGTCCGGGTACGCGCGGACGTAAAAATCTTCAAATCCGCCGATCATGTCCACTTTTTGTTCGAGCGTCATCTTGCTGAGGATGGCCTGGACGCGCTGCTCGACGTCGCCATCACCTGGCGCGGAATGGGCAAGAGGAGCGGCCATAACGATCGCAGCGAGAAGCAACGCTGCCGCTGCCGCGCCAAACTTTCGTGCTGCTGAACCCGTGGCCGAGCGTCTCGTCGTCATGAGCCTTCCTTTCCGAGATGGATCCGCATTATTTCTGTGAATCGTCTTTTTGCGTCGCGGGGTTTTGCAACTTGCGAAATGCTTCCATTTCGCGGTCAGCCTCCGCGATCTTTCCCTGCTTACGGTAAATGCCGGACAAGCCGAAGTGCGCCTGCGCGGCAAGCGAAGTGTTCTGTTCCAGCTTCAGCACGTGTTCCCAGGATTTTTGCGCAAGAGCTTCGTCTCCATCGAGGAGAGCGGCCTTGCCGAGAAGGTACAACGTTTCGGGCATGTCCGCTTTCAATTGGTCCGAGCTGACCAGCGCCTCGCGTGCTTCGTGAAATTTCCCCAGCTGAAGCAATGATTCGCCGAGACGATAGAACGCTTCGGCGCTTCCGGGCTGAACCTGTGTTTCGAGCTGGAATTGCTCGGCGGCTTTGTCCCACTGTTGAGCGCGCGCGTAGAGTTCGCCGAGCTGCAAATGCAGGCCCGGTGTTTGCGGACGCAATTTCAGCGCCTCTTGAAATTCGCGTTCGGCGCCCGGGACGTCGCGCAGAGCGGCATAATCTTGCGCCATCATCTGATGGGCGCGGGCGGAATCCGGGAAGCGGGCTTCCAGTTCGTCAAAAACCTGCTTGGACAGCAGGCCGCAGGCGCTGCCGTAGTTATAAAGGAGATCAGGATCATCGGGATTTTTCGCCAGCGCTTTTTGCAGAACCGCTACAGCTTCCGGCAATCGATCCGCTTCCAGCAAGGCGACGCCGAGCGCGCCCTCTTCGTGCGCTTTTTCCAGGTGCGGGATGGCTTCCGCGGCAAATCCCTGCGCCAGCAGCGCGTAACCCAACAGGCGATGCGCTCCTTCGAGGCTCGGGCTGAGCGCCACGGCGCGCTTCAGCGGCGGAACGGCGCCCGCGTAATCGTGTTTTTCGATTAATGCTCCGCCCAGATCCACAAATGCGGCGGCTAGCTTGGGATCCAATTCAGTGGCCTTTTGAAATTCGGCCACCGCTTGATCCATTTGTCCGGCCTGGTCGGCTTCGACGCCTGCGTGCAGATGCTGAAGAGCTGGCGATGCCGACGAAGCCTGCAGCGCTAGAAGAAGCGCGACGCACGCGGCGGTTGTCATTTTTCCGGCTCGCGGACTTCGAGAAACTGATTGGCCTTTACGTTTTCGAGGACCTGATGGGCGCCGGAGGGCCAGCGAATTTCTACCTTGGCTGTTTCCGCGTCGCCGAGGCCGAAGTGGAGGCGCTTGTCGCTGGCGGAAATGTAGCTGCCTGAGGTGGTGGCGAAGCGCGTCTGGCCGTTGACTTGAACGCGGGCGCCGAGGCCGTCGCGATTGCTGCGCGTGCCGTGCAAGGTGATCGAAAGCCAGTGTCCGGCGCCAGCGTAATTCATAAGTACCAAAGGTTCTCCGCCGAGCGAAGTCACGACGACATCCATCCAGCCATCGTTATTCAAATCGCCGAACGCGGCGCCGCGGCCGGCAATCGCCGATGTAATCCCTGAATCGGCGCGCTCGAAACGCCCATTGCGATTAAGCGCCAGCAGCGGCGGCTCCTTGTAATGCAGCATATGATCTATTTCTTCCACGTTGTCCAGCACGTGGCTTTGCGCAACGAATAAATCTTTCCAGCCATCATTGTCGAAATCCTCGAGGCCCACGCCCCAACCGGAGCTTCCCGCCGAGAGCAATCCCAGGCCGGCCTGCAAGCTGCGATAGCTAAATAATCCGTTGCCGTCGTTGTGAAACAGAGCATATACCTCGCGGGGCAAAACCGTGACCAGTATGTCCGGGCGTCCATCATTGTCGTAGTCTTGAAACACCGTGCCCATGCCTGAAAGGGGCTTGCCATCCGCGGTTAGCGCCGTGCCGGCCTCCAGGGCGCGTTCGGTGAATGTTCCGTCGCCATTATTGTGAAAGAGAAACTGGCGCATGCCATCGTTCGATACGAAAATATCGGTGAATCCATCGTTATCGTAATCCGCGAAACACACGCCGAGTGCGCGTCCCTTGAGCGAAGCGATGCCGGAATGCTGGCTCACGTCCTCGAATGTGCCATCGCCGCGATTGCGATAGAGGATATTGGTGGTGGAAGGGAATTCGCCGGGCGGGCAGTAGGTCTGCCACTCGTTCCCGCAAATCTTGCTGTGTTGCGTGTCCCACAGCATGTAGCGTGTGACGAACAGGTCGAGATGGCCGTCGTTATCGAAATCGAAGAAGCCCGCGGAGCAGCTCCAGCCTCCAGCCTCAACGCCTGCTTTAGCGGTGACGTCGGTGAAAGTGCCGTCGCCGTTGTTGTGGTATAGCGTATTTTTGCCGTAGTTGGTGACGTACAGGTCGGAAAAGCCGTCGTTATCGTAGTCGCCAACCGCTACGCCCATGCCGTAGTTTCCATCGCCAGCGTTCGCCAGGCCTGCTTCTTTGGTGACGTCTGTGAAGCTGCCCTCGGGATTCTGGCGGTAGAGGCGATTCCAATTGCGCGGATCGTGGCGGTCGAAGGTTTCGGGCGGGTGCATTGGGTTCGCGAGGTGGCCGCTATTCACCAGGAAGATGTCGAGCAGGCCGTCGTTATTGTAGTCGAAGAGCGCCACGCCGCCACCCATCGTCTCTATCAAATACTTCTGAGGCGTGGGCGAATTCACGTGGTTGAAATCCAGCCCGCGTGGGTGCTTCACGTCAAATAGAGAGGAGGTCGCGGGCAGCGCAATGCCCATGGCGGCACATGTTTCCAGGAAATCGCGTCGCGTGATCCGGCGGTTCATTCGAGCTGAAGTGGGCTCCAGTGGGGCCATGTAAGGTTAGCAGAAGTCACGCGCAGGCGCATAGCGTGCCCGCGAGTGGCGTGCTTTGTGGCTCTGCAATTCACTTCCATGACGTTTGGCGAGCATCGTGGAATAGTTGTTGCCAAACGTGCGTCTCCCATTGATATTCTGGTGGGCGCAAAAAGTAGAGTTGTGCGAGCCCTTGAGGTAACCGATGCCACGCGCCCTTCGTATCACAGTCATTGGCAGCTATCCTTTTCCGGGCTGGCTGGAATTTGCGTCCAGCCACCTCGATGCATTCGGCGCCGATGATCTAAGCGAAATGCTGGATGATGCGGTGGCCGTTGCGGTGAAAGATCAATTGGATGCCGGATTGGACGTAATTACCGACGGCGAACAAACCCGCTTGGATTTCAATCTCTCGTTTTATGGGTTCTTGACAGGCATTTCCTCCGAACCGCTGCCGAGGCGCAGGTTCGGACCTCCGGGGCACGACCAGCGTGGAAAACATGAAGTGATCGGAGAGTTGGGGGCCCCCCGCGGATTGGGCGTAGTAGAGGAATTTCGACGCCTGAAACGTATTGCTCCGGAGCACGTAGCGCTGAAAGCCAGTGTGCCCGGTCCGTACACTCTCAGCGGGCGTCTCGTACCGAACCAAAATTATCCGGACAGGTTCGCGCTCACACAAGCGCTCGTGTCCATAGTCCGGCGGGAGCTGGAGTTGCTCGTTGCCGACGGCTGCCAGGAAATCTGTGTAGACGAACCATCAATGAGTTGCTATGGGCATCGGGAGGACCCGCACCGATTCGTGGCCTTGTTCAACGAAACTGTAAAAACCGTCCGCGGCCGCTGCCGGCTATCAACCCATTTGTGCTTCGGCAATTTCAAAGGCCGCGCGGTGGCTCCTCGAAAGTACGCGTGTCTGTTTCCCGCGTTCCTGGATGTGCATGTGGACGAAATGCATCTGGAAATGGCCAGCCGGGAATTCGCGGAACTCGAGGTGATCGAAAGCATTGCGCAGCGCATGGATGTAGCGGTGGGAATCATCGATGTGAAAAATTATTACATCGAAACGCCCGAGGACGTTGCCGAGCGTGTGCGGCGTTGCTTGCGCTTCGCGCCAGCCGAGCGTCTGGCCTTCGCCCCGGATTGCGGGCTCAGCCAGACAGCTCGATGGGCTGCGCGGCGAAAGCTCAAGTCCATGGTGGAGGGCGTGAAACTCGTGCGGCAAGAAATGGGGCTCGCGTGATTGAGCCGCGCCTGAAAGACGCCGCGTTGCTCGCCGATATAAAAGCGGCTGGCCGCGACGATGGACATTTTCGCCTGTGGTGGCTGGGTCAGAGCGGCTTTATCGTGCAATGGCGGGGCCGGCATTTGCTGCTCGATCCTTACTTGTCCGATTCGCTGACGAAAAAATATGCCAATACCGACAAGCCTCACGTTCGAATGACGGCGCGCGCGGTGGACCCTGCGGCTCTCGATTTCATTGATGTGGTTAGCTCCAGCCACAATCATACGGATCATCTCGACGGGGAAACGCTGGGCCCGCTGTTGCGCGTTAATAAAGGAATCATTCTGATTGCGCCGGAGGCAAACCGGACGTTCGTCGCCGAGCGATTGGGGATCGACTCAGCGTTTCCAGTGGGACTGGAGATCGGACATTCTACTGATGCTGGCCCTTTTCGAATTGAAGCCGTTCCGGCAGCGCATGATGAACTGGGGCCGGAGTTTGTGGGCTACATCGTCCGCTGCGGCCCGTGGACGATATATCACAGCGGTGACACGCTCCTCTACGAAGGCATGGCGGAACGACTTCGGGCGCACCAGGTGGACGTGGCTCTCCTGCCAATCAATGGCCGGGCGCCGGAGCGCCATGTGCCGGGCAATTTGAATGCGAAAGAAGCTGCTCAACTAGGCAAGCAAATTGGCGCGCGTACCGTGATTCCGTGTCATTACGATATGTTCGAGTTCAACACAGCGGACCCACGGGATTTTGTGGATGCCTGCAATGCCATTAGGCAGCCCTATCACATTTTGCGCTGTGGAGAGCGATGGGAGAGCACGGCCCTGGGAGCCCACCGCACGCACGAAGCCGCGAATTGACCAAAGAAATCTTGCTTCGCTAAACCTGTCGACCCGCGAACGACAGCACGAAAATCGCTACAACCAGAATTCCCACGCCGACCGACATCACGATTCGGGGCTTCGAACCGCTTCCCTTCCATTCGCCTGTAATCAAACCCCACGCGGCAGCCGTGATGACGATCACGGACATGAACAGTGGCCAGCCGAATACCGCGCCCAACTCACCAAGACTGGTGGTGGCAGCGCCATATAGAATTGTGCTGGCGAACCACAAAAGCGCCATCAAAGCGGTAAGGAACCAGTGGTGCGCTGTGTGCTTGGCGCCGAATTGATGCGCATTCTTATTTTTTAAAATCAGATAGCTGCAATAAATCAAGCTGGGAATGCCGCCGGCGAGCATCAGTGGAAGAAATGCAGCGTTTGGAGTGGAGACGCGAGAGGCACCGTGCGCTTCCGCCGCCTTCATGATCGGTGCACCGAATACCAAACCAAGGTTCACCAGGCCGGAACCGAGGCCGCCCAATACGCAGAAGGTGAGGCCCTTGGCGATTGACGGTTTACCCGGCGCACCGGCTCCCAAAGCCATCTCACGGCGCTTGCCCGCAACGGCACAGGTGGCCACTCCGATAAGCATTAGCGCGAGCCCGGCCAGGACGCTCATGCCCGCCGGAGTAGCGATCTTGTCCGAATGAAGAAATACGAGCGGCACCAGGCTGCCGAGCGCGGCCGAAAGTCCCAGCATGATCGAAAAGGAGACCGCTACGCCCACGGCTTCAACTGCCAGGCCGATAAAAACCACGGAGATTCCCCATCCCGCGCCGCACGCTGCGACCGCCGCGACCACACCTGGCCCGCTTTCTCGATAAACCGCCAGCGCATTGGGGATGGTGAAGAACGTCAGCAGCGGCGGGAAAATAAACAGGCCGTAAATCGTCCACATCAGCCAGGTGTGCTCCCACTGCCAGCGATGCGTGAGTTTCATGGGCACGGCAAAGCTTCCGTTCATCACGCCGGCGACGATAATCATGAGCAAACCGAGAGTGGCTTCATGCATGGAGTGCGCCTGTCCTTTTGTTCGTGGGAAATGCAGCGAACGCGTAGCAGCTCGCGGGGTTGCTCACGAACATCTTCTCGATGTCCGCGCTGCTTAAGCCCGCCTGCCGCAATCGAGGAACAAATTCACGCAGCAAAAACACTAGACCTGGAGCTCCATCGTAACCTTTCCAATATTTTCGCCGGGCAGCGTCCATCCCCAGCACGATCTGAGCGCCGAAACCTGCGTTAAACATCGCAACGACTAGATGCAGAGTGGGATTTTGCGTCCCCGGCTCCCAGCGAAACGCGGAGTCGTACTCCAGGATTGCTCGGGTCGAAAGAATTTCTTTGTGGTAGGCGGGGTCTGGAGCGCGGTCCGTATGTGAAATCACGACGTGCTGCAGCGGCACACTGAATTCCTCTAACAGCCGGACTTGTTCCAAAGCGCCCGCGCCCTGCTCCGTGTGAGTGAGAATCGGGGCTCCGGTCTGCTGATGCGCCATGGCCGCGGCTTCGAAGGCCTTGCGCTCACGGGCGCTGGGAGAGTTCGTTCCTGTGGCCACCTTCACGACGCCCGCCTTGTGCGGTGTGCGTGAAATCTCTGGCCCGTTGTAATCGGCGGAATCGATGCCCTGTTCTATATCGGCGATGAACAGATTTGCCAGTTCCTCGGCGTTGAGCCGCTCTCCCCAATGCCCTGGCGCGTAGTATTTCGCGAGATGAAGTCCCGTAGGACAAACAATATTCACTCCGGCTATGCGGGATATCTCGGCGAGTTTTGTGGCGTTGCGGCCGCCGCCGCACGGCATGGAATCAACCAGCGTTCGCCCTCCCGCGGCGCGGAACTCCGCAATATCCACGCATGCGCGCTCGACTGAATCCAGCAGAAAATCGGGATAGCAATAAGTAGTGAAGCCGGGATCGATAATGAGGTGCTCGTGAGCGTAGCAGATACCGGCCTGACTCGCCTCGATATCTCCGAGAACTGTGCGCAGGAAAGGCATGTTTATTGGCTGCGAAGAATCGCTCCAGCTTTTTGCAGATGTTGTTCCAGCAGGCGAAAATCCAGTTCGCGGGGCGCTCGGCTGGTCCGTGAGCAGAGTGCCGCAGCCGTTCCCGCGGCTTGTCCCAACGCCATACATTGGGCCATGGAGCGCACGCTGGCATGAGCATCGTGGGTTGCCGAAAAGCAGCGACCGGCGACCAGCAAGTTTTCCACTTTCTGAGGGATGAGGGTGCGAAACGGAATCCCGACACATTGTCCGTCGGGAAGGTATTGCCACTCGGTATCGCTACCAGAGTGGTGATCCTCGATTGGCGCACCGCATAGCCCGATCTGGTCGTCAAACTGGCGCGCGCTGAGCACATCCTCCCGCGTGAGGCGGTACTCACCACGCACTCTTCGCGTCTCGCGGATTCCAATTTGCGTTCCGAAAGCGATCAGTTCAGATTCAGCGTATCCCGGTATTTCACTCTTGAGGAACCGCAGATATTCCAAGGCTTGCCGGCGGCCTTCGATTTCGGCGCTGGTCAGCAGATCCGGATCGGTCGCGTTACGAAATCGCCCGTCGGACGATTCGAATGATTGCACGCGCGTCATGTTGGTAGCCATCATCCCCTTGACGGGAGTGATGTGATCGCTGCCCTCGCGCCGCGGCAGATTAAAACGGCCGGACTCGGCGGCCGCCGCCATGCGCTGGTGAAATTCCTTCTTAGACAGGCTCTTTCGGAGGACCACATCCACATTTGCCACCTTGAACGTGGTGGTCAGCATTTGGGCGGGTTCTTGTTCGCCCGCCAGTTCGTAAGGAGCCCCGGCGAAATAGCACAGGTCGGCATCTCCGGTGGCATCTATAAAATATTTTCCAGTGACTTTTCGCAGCCCCTGCTTGGTGGCGACGGTGAGCGATTTAATTCTTTGACCTGAGAGCGACGCATCCTGTATCCAGCCATAGAGCAAGATCGCTGCGCCGGCGTCCTGAACCAATCGCTCCCACACCATTTTCAAATATTCTGAGTTGTAAGTAATTCCAGTGCCCGCGCCATAGGTGTTGGGTCGTTCCATGCAGGCTTTGTACTCGCGGAGACCCTTGACCACATCGTCGGCAATGCCGCCGACTACTTTCAGGGAGCGCGAGCCGGGAGTGTAAAAGCCGTAGAAAGTATCGAGCACCGCGGTGCTGGTTCCACCGAGGAAACCAAATCGTTCGACAAGGAGGGTTTTCGCACCGGTACGCGCTGCCGCGATTGCTGCGGTGGCTCCCGCTGATCCGGATCCAGCCACCACCACATCAAACGCGACGGTTTCCGCGCCCTGCGTAGGAAACACATCCATATCAGCCCCGCAGCGCGCCCGCTTCCAGGAGCGCCAGGCCAGCGGCACCGATCACTCCCGTATGCGACGGCACGCGCGGGAACACGATGGGAATATCGCGGCCAATCAGGAAGCGCGTCCTGCGTTGCAGCTCTTCCCGCAGCGGATCGAGCAATTGCGGACCCGACTCGGCGATGTGCCCGCCTAGAATAATCAACTCCGGATCAACCAGATGAACCAGGCTCGCAACAGCCGCGCCTAGATGTTGGGTGGCGCGGTTGATGATCCACTGCGCGACTTCATCGGATTCCGCAGCGTCCTGAAACACCTGCGAACAATCGGAAGCCTCGGTGCGATCGGTAAGCACCGAGCCGACTCTTCGGTGCCTAGCGGAATACGCTTCGGCTTCAATGGCCCGCGCGGAAAAGACCGTTTCCAGACAGCCATAATTTCCGCAGATGCACATCGGCCCGTGCGGCTCAATGGTCATGTGGCCTACGTGCCCGGCCACGCCGTGCGCGCCCCGCATGATCTGGCCTTGCATCAGCATTCCGCCACCCACGCCGGTTCCTAAAGTCATCATCAGCACGTTTTGGCAACCCTTGGCCGCTCCCCAGAGCCATTCCGCAATCAGCGCAGTGCGCGCATCGTTGTCGGCAAATACGGATTTACCTGCGGCGCCCGCGCTCACCAGCTCGCGCAAGCAATGCCCTTCCAGGTGCTTCAGATCGCCCGGCGAGCGCACCAATACTGTGGTCTTGGTGTCCACAACGCCCTTGCATCCTATTCCGATGGCCCTAATAGAGACATTGGGACTAAGTTTGGCGAAGAACGACTCTGTCACCTTCTGGAATCCCTCGACCGATCGAGGCGTACTTTCGGAAAGCGCCAGACGCAATTTGCCTGTCGCATCCACGAGCCCGCCTTTCAGGTTCGTGCCTCCAACATCCAGCCCGATGGCGTAGATTTCCTCTGCAGGATTAGGTTCTGTTCGAAGTTTTTCAGTCATTGATTTGCGATCTTACCGCATCATTGTGCATAATGACAGAATCAACCCTATGCCTGAAACCTCCAAACGCACAGAAAATGCTGCCGTTTCCTACTTCGACTCCGTCATTGAATTGCTCAATCAAGTAAAAGCAACGCAGCTGGGTCCGATCCAGGAGGCTTCCCGGCTCTTCGCGGATCGTATTGCGAAAGGCGGGCTGGTGTTTCTATTCGGCTGCGGGCATTCGCGCATGATGTGCGAAGAGATGACGCCGCGCCAGGGCTGCTTCGTCGGATTCGTGGCGCTCGTGGAACAGTCGCTCTCCAACCATTCCGCCATCGTGGGCACGAATGGCCTGCGCCCTCCGCTCTATTTGGAAAAATATGAGGGATATTCCGAACAGATTTTGAACGGGTTCCGCTTTGGTCCGCACGACGCCTTCATCGTCATTTCTACCAGCGGCATCAGGCCTGTGCCGGTGGAAATGGCGCGAGGTGCGAAGCAGCGAGGACTTCCCGTAGTCGCCATCGTATCCCGCGCCCATTGTGAACAGTCGAAGCCGGCTCATTCCTCGGGCAAAATGCTGATCGACTTCGCCGACATCGTTATTGACAATGGCTGCCCGCCGGGCGATTGCGTCGTGGAGTTGGATGGTCTGGATTGGCGCACGGGTCCGGTGTCCACCGTGACAGGAGCTATGATCATCAACATGCTCCGCTGCGAAACCGCGCGCCTGCTGCTGGAACGAAAACACAAACCCGTGCTGCTTCCCAGCCATCAGTTCGTCGGGAATCAGAGCGCGGAGGACCAACTCGAAACGTTTTACGAAGCCTACCGCACAAGCCTGCGACATCTCTACGAATGACCGCAAGATTCAAAAGGGCGCGGACTCTGCTCATCACCGGATCGTCCGGAATCGCGGCAGCCACGGCCCGCCTGGCGGCTAATCGCGGGAACCAAATCTTTATTGTCGGAAACCGCGAAAGCGAATGCCGCGAGCTGTGCAAAGACATTACGGGCTCCGCCTACGCCGTGGCGGACGTCGCCGATTATCAAGCCGTGCAACAAGCTGTGGCCGCATGCATCCGGAAGTTCGGTGCGGTTAACGCCGTCTTTAACGTCGCCGGCATCAGCGGGCGTTCATTGGGTGATGGCCCTCTGCACGAATGCACGCCCCAAGCGTGGCAGGCCATGATGAGTATCCACGCGGCCGGAACTTTTCACGTCTGCCGTGAAGTTCTGCGCCACTGGCTCGACGCATCTCGCAAAGGCGCGATTCTGAATACCGGCAGCGTCCTGGCACGCTTTCCTGAGCGGGAATTCTTCGCCACTCATGCTTACGCGGCCAGTAAAGGCGCGATCGAATCTATGAGCCTGGCGGCCGCCGCCTACTATGCGCCGCTGGGAATTCGGGTCAACGTACTCGCCCCCGGGTTGGTGCGCACACCCATGAGTGCCCGCGCGCAGGCGAACGACAAGATTCGTTCCTTCATCACGCATAAACAACCCGTGAAGGGCGATTTTGTGGAGGCCGAAGAAATCGCGCGGATCGCGCTCTTTCTCCTAAGCGATGAATCTATTCCTATGACCGGCGAAGTCATTCGCGCGGATGCGGGATGGGCCGTCACGGGATAGCCAGCCGCGAATTCCTGCGTGCTTCGAGTCCCGATGGGCGGATTATAGTTCAGCTGATTTCCCACTGGAGCGGAGCACCGGATTTACTCTCGCCGGAAAACCGGATCCCTTTCGCAGGACTCGACAACGTCTGCGCCCGACCGTTGACCTTTACTTGGCGAATTCGCGCCGCTTCCGCATCCGGAAGCTGAATCTCAAAGTCCCAGCTCCCAGCGACCGAAGGTGCGTACCAGCCGGTGTAGCCATCCTTAATCTTCTTGAAACCCAAAAGGCGGAGAAGTGAATTCATACTCGGCCAACGGAAGAGTCGGCTGAAAGCTGACGCCGTTTTCCTGGAAAGCGAGACCCAGTAATTTAGCCGCGCTATAGAGTGGCCAAGCGTGGGGATGCATGTTCATCACCGGATAGTCGGTCCAGTTGAGCCCAGCATTGGGCTGCGGGCTGTGATCGTTCGGCGATTGCTCTAAGAACATCGTCTGGCCGGGATATTTTGACAGCACCGAGTTGTATGTGTCGGGACCACTCCATGTTCCGTACCAGATATCCGGGTAAGCCTCCGCGTGCAGCGCGAGGCAGTTCTTCTTCCATTCATCCCAGGCTTGGGCGCCGTCTACGAGGGCCAGCGCCCAGATCAGCGTCCCATTGATGGAGGGCCAGACGCCTCCGTTGGTCAACGTGCCCACTTGACTGGACATGGTGGGATCGCCCTTACTCTGCACCAGAGCCCCGATCGGCGAGGGCTTGCGCACCAGTTCGTTCAGCGAAGTCACCAGCGTCGCGCGCTGCTCAAGTGTGGCTGCTCCGCCGATGATTGACCAGGGTTGCGGCTCCAGCCAAACGTGGTCTTCGCCCAGCCAGCCGAGTTGCGGGCCAAGCCACGCTCTACGGAACCACCGCCCTTGCCAGCACTCACGACGAACGGCCACGCGTTGGGCTTCGGCCTTCGCACGCGCTTGGTCAGCGGTCTTCGTGTCCCCCACATGAGCGAGCATCCGTGCGTAGTAGTCGAGGACGTAGCTGGCCATGGCGGCGTTGAGGACGCTTTCGGCTTGCTGGCGGACTTCACCTTCACCGGCTGAAGCCTGCGACGCCGTCGCGGAGCGGAATACTACAACCTCATCATTCCAATCTCCGTTGGAAAGACGCATGAGTCCGTGCTTTCCCACTCCGATGTCTTGAGTAAGGTGGGTGTAAGAACGCTGCAGAAGGTCGCGGACTGTCGGGTCCGCGGAGCTAGCCACCTGCCGCGGATAGATGGGAATCTTTTCGTCGAGAAAACTTTTATCGCGCGTGGCCAGTACATATTCGCTCGTCGTCCACAACAACCACATCTCCTGGTCGCTCGGATGGAAAATAACGGGCATTGGAACGCCGCTGCCGACGATGCCGTAAGGAATCGAGCCATCCACTTGAATTTCTTTCAACGTGTAGCGAATGACCGCGCGGGCAATTTCCGGCTTACTGAAGATCAAGGGTAAGGTGTGTTGCAGCGGATCGCGCGCCGCGCCCTGAAATCCGATGATGTACTGATAGACGTGCCCTTGCGAAAGGATTTGCTCGCGGAAGAAGCTGTCGTAGGTAAGATTACTGCGAAGATAGTAGTTATGCCAGGAAGTTTCTCGTTCAGCCCACGGCTCCGCGGGCGCTTTGAATCGAACTCCGTCCGTTTTCCAGGCCGCGCTGGAACGCGACCACAACCCTGCGGGATCAGCCGAATATTTTGCCACCAACGCGTCAACATCGAATCCTTGCGGCAAATACCCGTACAGGAAAAAGAGCGTCCGGCTTTCCTGGGGGCGCAGCTTCAGATGACGCTCCAGCAACAATGCGCTCGCAGAACCCGTGGAACTGGCATGGTTGTTGAGTTCGGTCGAAAGCCCGGAAGGGTGATCCACGCCACCACTCCCGAAAAAGGCGGAGGCGTCGGTCGCAAAACCGTCCAAGGGAGCATCGAGCGACGCAAGAAAAGTGCTGGGAGGATTAAGATCTTCCATCGCAGCTCCCGGGGCGAGCTCGGGCGGAGGCCCGCCAAAAAAACCGGTGGAATTTTTCGTCAGTAAGGCTTGGACTTGTTCCCACGACTGCGTATCTTCTGGAGCTCGTCCAAGAAATTTCTGCGTTTCGATCAGACCTGCGCGGTTGGGCATTACGCGAAACTCGTGCGCAAAGCGGGCGCCGAATTGACGACGAAGCTCCGCGCCATTCCCGCTATGCAGCACGTCCGCTTGCATCCACGAACGATAGGAGAACTGATAATTATGGCAGCCCCAATATTCCACCCAGCGAAGATCAGCTTCTTGATCGCCGTAGTTCGTGACGGTCACACTCGAGACCAGAACGGGATCATCACCAAACGGGGCAAAAATTGCTTGATCAACTGCATACTTTTTCCCTCTCACGGTTTTCCGGAAGTAGCCCTCGCCCATAATTCTTTCGAAGGATTCGCTGTGTCCGGGATAATAGGTACTGAGTACTTCGCTTCCATCGGTAAGGAATCCGATTCCGCCCCCAAAGTGGGCTTGCTCTGGGAAGTAATCGTTTAGGAATTTCGGTGAGCCTTCGTCCTGGCGAACCTGCACATATCCGAAGTTTGAAACTGCCGCAATTAAGCGATCGTTGCCGACCTGGTGCGTGTGGTCGGTGGCACCGCGCCATTGCTTGTGAACGGGAGAAACCGCTTTCGGGTCGGTCACCTGGTTGCAGGTGTACCGATAAGCTGGCAGGCCAAACTGATCGGTAATCCATTCGCCAAAATGGCCCGAACCGTACGGCTTCGGTTCGCTCGTCTGTTCCCCGGAAGGGATCGTTGACACGCCTTTCCGAAGCGGTGCGGCGAATTTCGGAAGTGCGAGTTTGTGGAATGCTCCAACGCCGACAATGCCGAGAAATTCACGTCGATTCATGATTGACCTTCCTCAATCGTTGTCGTTTGCGAAGATGCGCACCCGCCGATGAATCAATGCCACACAACCATGGCGTGACCATGCCCACTAGCGCGCACGAGTATAAAGGCGAAAGTGGTTTTCGGGCTGGCCGCGAACCTCGGTTCGTATCGAGTACAAGCTTCCGCCGAGCCGGTCGCCAGGCGGCGCTTCGGCGGAAACGGTGGCGACAAACAGAGTCGTGAGATCTGCGCCGCCGAATACGCAGGTGGTGGTGTTTTTGACCGGCATTTCGATTACACGGTCGATTTTTCCATCTGGCGCGACGCGCACCACGCAATTCCCGAAGTAGCGGCAATTCCAAAGAAAGCCTTCGGAGTCCACTGTCGAACCGTCGGGAACTCCACGCGCGAAACCATCCAGAAAAGGTCGTTCATTCGAAATTGCTCCGGTGGAGGAATCGTAGTCGTAGACCCAAACGACGTTTGCGAGCGTGTCTGCGAAATAAAAGCGGCGGCGATCGGGGCTCCACGCTAGAGTGTTGAAAATTCCAACTTTGTCTCGCCAGAGGGTGACCGCCGCGTCTGGATCCACACGAACCAGGACGCCGTCTTGTCCGCCGACAGGGCTCGAAGAACCATCCTTATTTACGTTGTTGCGCATCGATCCAAGCCAAAGAGACCCGCGCGGATCGCAGCGCGCATCGTTCAAGCGGACCGCAGGCCATCCTTCGAGCAGGAAAAGCGGATCGTGACGCGCGTCGCTCGCAGGCTCCCAGAGAATGACGCGCGACCCAAGAACGACAACCAGCACATCGTCGCGATCGGTCAATGAGAGAGCTGTGACCGGTTCTTCGAAAAACCAGCTGTGGACGCCGGAATCCGCCAGATTGAGGCGGTGAATCAGGAAGCGATTGATGTCTGTCCAGTAGACGGCATTATGGGCGGCGTGCCATACCGCGCCTTCGCCACAAACATCGCCGGTGGGCGCAACGCAGACCGGAACCTCGATCATTGCACTCCGATTCCTGCGAGCAGTCCTCCGTCCACGAGATAATCTCCGCCCGTGCAGAAGGAGGAGCGCTCGGACAGAAGAAACGCCGCGAGTTCGGCAACTTCTTCCACGGTGCCAACGCGGCCCAGAGGATGTGCGGCGCCAAATCGCTCCACGACCGTTTCAATGGGCAAGTCCGGCGAAAAATGGGCGGCGGAACGTTCGAGCATCGGAGTGCGAATGGAACCCGGGCTGATGGAGTTGACGCGAATGTGATCGGAGGCGTGGTCCAATGCGAGAGCGCGCGTCAAACTGTGCAGCGCGCCCTTCGACGTAGCGTATGCGACCACGCCGCGCTGGCACGCGTAGCCTTGAACGGAGGCAAGTATGATGATTGAACCGCCTCCTCGTTTCCTCATTTCCGGAATGCCGAAGTGCGCGAGGAGATAAACGCTGCTGAGATTTACGGCTATGCAGCGGTTCCAGGTCTCAGGGTCGGTTTCGACGGAATTCCCAAAAGGATGAAAAGCCGCTGCATTGGCGATGAAATCGAGCCCGCCAAATTTCGCGACGGTCTTGGCGACGACGGTTTGGACCTGCTCCGGAACGCTCACGTCGCATAGCTCGACGCGCAGCGTAGAGTGCTTTGCGTCGGAGATCTGCTGTAGCTCGCGGTTTGCGGCTGCGTCAATACCACAGACGACGACGTTTGCGCCGCCCGACGCCAGGCGCAGCGCGATGGCGCGGCCAATGCCGGTGGTGCCAGTGACGATGGCAACCTTGTTTTCGAATTCCTTCATGGACGCTCGCACTCTTTATTTTTTTCTGCGGCGTTTAGCGGCTGAACGAGATGTAGCTCCCGCATGAGCCGTAAGGATCTTATGCCGGAAGCGAAGAACCTGAGGAATCTACACCTTTCTTGGCAAGATTGAAACCGCCCGGCTCCTACGCTCTGCGCAGCAGGCAATTGCAAATAAACACGCGCCAACACTCACTTCGTTAGGCCCGGGATGGATTCTTGCAACCCGAGCGCCAAGCCACGAAGCTCGGCGAGCCCCTTCAGCCGGCCGACATACGAGTAGCCGGGATTGGTTTTCTTGCCGATGTCGTCGGCGAGCAAGTGCCCGTGGTCAGGTCGCATCGGGATTTCATGATCCGCACGGTTCGCGCTCCGCCTGCGGGATTCTTCCAGTAATAATTCGCGCACCGCCCCGACCATGTCCGAGCTGCCATGGAGGTGTTCGGCTTCATAGAACGAGCCATCGGCTTCCCGTGTAACCTGGCGCAGGTGCGTAAAATGAATCCGCGGCGCAAATTCACGGACCATCGCGATCGGGTCATTGTCCGCGCGTGTGCCAAACGATCCAACACAAAACGTCAAGCCGTTGAGCTGCCTTTCGGCGCAATTGAAAATGTGGCGCACGTCCTCGGCAGTGGAAACCACGCGCGGCAAACCGAAGAGCGGCCACGGCGGGTCGTCCGGGTGGATGGCGAGCCGGAGGCCAAGCTCTTCCGCGACGGGTACCATTTCCCGCAGGAAGGCGACGAAGGAAGAGCGGATATCGTTGGCCGTGACTCCTTCCCATTCTGCGCGCGACTCGCGAAACGCCTTACGGTCATACGAAGATTCTGCGCCGGGCAGTCCCGCGATAATGGCACGCTCGAGTTCTTCCTGTTGCGGCGGGGACATCGCCCCGAAGCGAGTGCGCGCGGCAGCGACGCGCTCTGGCGCGTAATCGCGTTCGGCACCCGGACGCTCGAGCAGGAACAGGTCGTACGCCGCGAAATCAATCGCGTCGAAGCGCAACGCATAGCCTGTGTTGGGCAAGCGCCACATCAAATTCGTGCGCGTCCAGTCAAGAAGAGGCATGAAGTTGTAACAGACGATTGAGACGCCGGCTTTAGCGATGGCGGCGAGAGAATCCTTCCATGCAGCGATGTACTGGCGATAGGGCCCGGAGCGGAGCTTGATGGATGTGTGAACGGGGATGCTTTCAACGACGGACCAGACGAGACCGGCTGACTCGATTTCGGCTTTGCGCTTAAGGACTTCGTCGAGAGGCCATGCCTCGCCGCGATAAATGTGGTGAAGCGCCGTGACGATGCCGGTAGCTCCGGCCTGCCTGATCTGCGTCAGCGAAATGGGATCCTGTGGTCCAAACCAGCGCCAGGTTTCTTTCATAATCTTCACGCGATTTCCATCGGATAGTTCTCAATTCCGCCCATTTTCCGCGAACTATAATGTTGCCTTGCGAAAACGTTCGTCGAGTGAGTTCAATGCGGTGGTCGAACTGAGTTTTCCCAGCAAAAAATCGCTAATGAGCAACGAGCCCTGCGTCTGGAATTCCACGAAACCCGGAAAACGGGGCCGCAGGTACGCGTGCTCGATTGTGGGAAGAGTAGCTTCAAAAAAATGGCTCGACATCTTATTGATTTCGGGATCGATCCAGGCCTTTCTATTGCCCGGCTGCCCGCCCGAATCAACGTAAATCGTTTTCTGGCACTCCCCACTGGCCACCCAGAGTGCGTATTCAACGGCAACACAAATTTCCCGGCAACGTGGGGAGATGGCAAGGCCCGCCCCGCCGAGCACAGAACCCGCGGGTTTCCGGCGAGCGCCGTGGGGAATGTTGGTGAAATGAATGGGAGATCGCCGGTAGCCTGTCCGCGCGTAGTTCGAATAACCGAACGCAAGTGGACAGTAAGCAATCTCGTCTGTCGTGCTCATCTTCTCCCACACGGCGATGGGATTCATTTCGTGCGCTTCCTTGATGGCGCATTTTCCTAGCGCTTTGAGTTGCCGCAGAGCTGCTTCGCCAGCGTCCTTACCGACTACTTTCTGTGATCCGTCGGCAAACGGTGCTTCGCCGAAGTTGCTGCACAGCGTAAGGAAACTGCAGAACGAATCAACCGGCAGCAACGGCGTCGTCACGAATCCTGGTCTAATGCGAGCCGACTCGGATACCTCTCCCCATGTTGAGGGGACCTTTACCCCCGCGGCCGCCAGCAAATCCGGCCGGTATCCGGCTACTTGCGCCGCCGCATCAATCGCCAGCGCCCACTGGTGACCCTGATAGAAATAGCTTTCATGAGATGCGCCCACGCTCTCTCTGCGTAAGCCCGAAAGAACTTCAGGAGAGATGTAATTGTCCAGTGGAACGAGGTACACACCTTTTGCAACCGCGCCCATGAATGGATGATCGAGGACCAGTAAATCAAACTCTTCGGCCAAATGCCGGATCGGTTGATCGGCGAAACCTTGCAGCGAGCGAGCCTCCCATTCGATGCGAACATCAGGATGCGTCTCGGCGAACCGGGCGGCTGTTGCAAGCATGGGAGCAAGACCTCGATCATGCTTCCACGTCATTCCCCGAAGGGTTACCACGAACGGCCTCCTCCTTATTCTTTTGCTATTGCCGCGAATTCGACTTCCACCGCTATTGGAGAATCTAAACGACCTTCGCCTCTTTCAATTGAGCGATTTCCTCTGCGTGGTATCCCAATTCAGCAAGAATTTCGTCGCTGTGCTCGCCCAAAAGCGGCGGTCTGCGAATTTCGCCCGGCGTCCGGCCAAACTCGATCGGCATTCCTACGGTGCGAAATTTTCCGGCCACGGGGTGCTCAAATTCCACCAAAATTTTGTTGTGCCGCACCTGCGGGTCGCGCTCGACATCGGGAAAATGGTTTACAGGGGCGGCCCAGATATCCGCAGCCATGAAAATGTCCATGAGTTCAGCGGTTCTCTTCTTGACGAAACCCATCTCAAGCTTCCGCTTCACTTCATCGCGGTTTGCGGTAACATTTCGCGAATCGTTTCCTTCGAACCCCTCCACTCCCACCAATCCAGCAATCCTCTGAAGAGGCATCATAGCCACAGAGATATATCCGTCGAGTGTTTTGTAAACCCCCATGGGCGCGCCCACGTAGGGATGACCGATGCCGGCAGCACTGCGCTGCGGTTCGCGGAGTGTGTTGAGATATAACGTCAGCTCCTGTGTCGCAAGGTGCATCATCGAATTCAACAGGTTGACGTCAACCCGCTGGCCCTTGCCCGAGCGCCCTCTCTCAAAAAGAGCCATCAAAATGGCGATCGTGATGTGCAGGCCTGCGGTAAGATCCGCAAGGCCAATTCCGACGGGCACTGGTGGATCGCTGGCAGTTCCATTTAACATCAGTACCCCAGCAATAGACTGTGCCAATAAATCCTGGCCCGGGCGGTCCCGGTAAGGTCCGTCCTGCCCCCAGCCAGAACTTGCGCAGTAGATAAGTCCGGGTTGGGTCGCGGATAGAATTTCATACCCAAGACCTAGTCTATCCATAACACCAGGACGAAAATTTTCAATCAGTACGTCGGAGGATTTGATGATGCGGAGCGCTACTTCCTTGCCCTCGTCCGCCTTCAAGTCGAGAGTGATGCTTCTCTTCGCGCGATTGAAAGCCAGAAACGACAGACTCTCCTTTTGAACAAAGGTGTCGCCGATGGACCAACTGCGCGACCATTCTCCACTCCGCGGCTCGATCTTCACTATGTCCGCGCCCATGTCTCCCAAGAGTTGCGTCGCACTAGGTCCCTGCACCAGTTGACTGAAGTCCGCGACGCGCAATCCATGAAGCGGTCCCTTCATAATTTTTCATCCTCCTAAATTTGCCGATCGGATCGTTGGGAATTGCCGGCTGGAAGTCCGATCAAGCCGGCGCACAAGCCGTGAGTCCGCCGTCTATGATCAGACATTGACCCGTTACCCATGAGCTTTCATCACTCGCGAGGTAGAGCGCCGCGTTGGCAACATCGAGGGGGGTTCCCAATCTCCCGAGAGGATGCATTTTCATCCAGACGGCGCGCAGCGCTTCGGGGTCTGCCGCCCGTTCCAGAACCTGCTTGTTCAAAGGGGTATCAATCGTTCCGGGAGCAATGGAGTTAACGCGAATTCCTGCGGCAGCATATTCGCGGGCCATTTGCCGCGTCAAACTGATGACTCCGCCCTTGCTCGCGGCATAATGCGGATATCCCGCAAGGCCGAGTAGCCCTTGCACGGAAGCCATGTTCACGATCGAGCCGTACTTGCGCTCGATCATGCCGGGCAAGACGTATTTCGAAGTAAGAAACATGCTGGTGAGATTTACGCGGATGATGCGCTCCCAGTCGCTTAGTTCCATTTTATGGCACGGAGCTTCAGAGGCAATCCCAACCACGTTCGCTAGTACATCGATCTTTCCGAACTTCCGAAGTCCAGCTTCGACTGCACCCTGGACCTCAGCTTGCGACCCGACGTTCGCGCGGTGGAATAGAATGCGACCCCCGTGCGAGAGAATTCTCTCGCTGGTGCTAACGCCGCCTTTTTCGTCGACATCAACGCCAATTATCGAAGCGCCTTCCGCCGCAAACCGCTCCGCGATTGCTTGACCGATGCCGCTCGCCATCGCGGAAACAAGCGCTACACGCTCTTTGAGGCGCATGATGGAGCTTTCCTCTCTCGTTCGGAATGTTCAAAGCTGCAGCGCTGGATAAATGCCGATGCCGCGTACGCTTTTAATATCGCTGAACTTCGAGTGACCTGCGAAATTTCGCCAAGAATGAGCTCGCGGAACCAAGCCGAAGCATGCTCCAAGGTTTTATTGGAGGCTGTCCCTGTCGAATATTCGCCCGGTAGTGACTCCCTCGCGCCCGTAGAACCGTATCACAGTGCGATTGACGCATTCGCATTTTTTATCGCGGCCGATCAATCGGTTGGACGAACTGCCGAAATTAGCTTTGCTGCTATACTGCGTCTCGCTTCGCGGGCTGTTCCAGTAAGCTGCTGGTTCGGAGGTGTCCACGTTCGCATGACCCGAATCGTAGGTCTGGATGAATTGGCGCAGCAGGTACCGAATGGTGCGCGGATTGGGGTTGGCGGCGTGCATTTTGCCCGTCTCCCAATCGCCCTCATCGAGTCCGTGTTGGCTCTCGGCCGCAGAGATTTTACTTATGTGAGTTGGGGAGGGGGATTACCGCTCGAATTATTTCTCGAAGCGGGCGCTCTGAAGAAGCTCATATTTTGTTTCTCGAGCTTGGATATCTTAGGACTGGCGCCACGATTCCGCGAAGCCTTGGAAACCGAGCGGATTGAAGTCGAAGAGTGGACCGCCCTGGCCATGATCCAGGCATTACACGCCGCCTTCTTCAATCTTCCCGAAATGCCGTTTCAGTTGCCGGCAGGATCTGACTTAATGAGCGTAGGAAATTTTTGGAAGCGGACCGTTTCCCCTTTCACCGGGGATCTCGTTGGCCAAGCTCGACGTTTGGATATTGACGTTCTCTTGATTCACGCACAAAGGGGAGATCGCAACGGTAACGTTGAAATTCAAGGCGCCCGTGGCCTGGACCTGAGCCTCTTGGGCGCCGCGAAGACGAAATTATTCACAGTCGAGGAGATCGTTGAGGTTGGAAAGCTCGGGGATGCGCCGAAATCCTACGTGCTACCGCACAGTTTCGTCACGGCACTGTCCCATGTCCCGATGGGTGCGTATCCAACCTCCTGCCTGCCTTATTACACGACCGATTACCGTCGGCTGATTGGCTTCGTGAGGGACGAAGACGAGAGCAAAAGATCAAAGCCTATCGAGCCGGCACTGCGCTTGAAGGAAACAATGCCAACCGAGGAAATTTCGAAATCGAGATTCGTTTGCCCCGAGCCGCGCACCACATTTCTTCGGCGAGCTGCGCGAGTTCCGGTTCGCGCTCTGACGCCCGAGCGTTTGGCTCATTACGGGTTGACCATCGAAGCCGGAAGTCCGTACACGACGGACGAATTCCTGGCAGCAGCACTCGCGCGCGAATACGACAATTCCAGCATTTGTTCTGTCGGGTCGGTTTCTCCGCTTGCCATGGTGTCTTATTTGTTGGCAAAACGACTGCATGCGCCTGGGCTGACGCTGATCTCGTTGAACGGTGGGTTCGTGGATGTCGAGTCTCATCCCATGTCGTTGACCCTCGCGGAGCCACTCGATTGGCAAACCGCCAAAGTCTTCTGGGGAGGAGACGAGACCTATCATTGGTATTACCAGACGGGGCGGATCACTCACGAGGTCATCACCGTGGCCCAGGTTGACGTGCTCGGACGTACGAACAACGCATGGGTCGAAAGCAAGGGAAAGCGTCTGCGTCTTCCTGGACAAGGCGGGATGGCCGACGTGGCCAACCTTCACAAAAACTTTGTGCTCTACCTGACGCGACACTCACCTGAGCGTTTCGTTGATGCAGTCTCGTTCTGTACGGCATCGAGAGGTGTGCTGACAGATGAGGCGCGAGTTCAGGCCGGACTGCGGCCGGGAAAAGTACGGCTGATTTCGAATCTTGGAACCTTTGAATTGGATTTCGCGAGCCAGCGATTTCGGCTCGTCAGCATTCACCCCGGGATAACGCTGGAAGAGATTCGCCGGCAAACGGGCGGTGAATTCTTAGTTGCCGATCCCTTGCCGAGCACGCCGACTCCAACCCAAGAGCAACTGCGACTGATTCGCCGCGAAATTGATCCTTTTGGGATTCGACAGTTGGAGTTTGTCCCGAGCAAGGCGCGCTTGGCGACAATCGAAAGGATTCTAGACGCGGAAGAAGCATTGCTCGAGGAAGTCTTCAAGAACGCGCAGTAGTTGATTCCCAGGACGCCAGGACGGACTGGCGACTAATTTCGGGAGGAAAATCCGATGCTTTATCCCGTGTCAGGTGTCCGACGTCTGGTTGAGGGCCTTGATCATCCCGAGTGCGTCGCCGTAGCCCGGGATGGTACGGTGTACGCCGGCGGCGAGGCTGGACAAGTCTATCGGATTTCACAGGATGGAAAGAACACCGAGGAGTTCGCCGATACTGGCGGCTTTTGCCTGGGCCTGGCCCTCGACCGTGATGAGAACATCTACGTGTGTGATCTCCGCAAGCGGGCCCTGCTGAAAGTGACGCAGCAAGGCACGGTTTCTCTCGTCGCCGATTCCGTGAATGGGGTCAAGATCCGAACGCCTAATTTCGGAGTATTTGATTCGCAGGGAAATCTGTACTTCAGCGATTCGGGGGAATGGAAGCAAGCAAACGGTGTAGTGTGGCGCATGTCGCACCAGGGAAAGGTGGAACTGTTTGCCGCTGGTCCTTTTCATTTCGCCAACGGCTTGGCGCTCGACGCGCAGGAGCGGCATCTATACGTGGTGGAAAGCAATCTCGATCGCGTGGTCAGGATTGAAATCAAGGGTGACGGAAGCGCCGGCGGTATCGAGGTCTTTGCGGAGGGGTTGGCGCGCGTTCCGGATGGCATGGCTTTTGACTCGAAGGGCAATCTTTACGTGACCACGTATGCTTCCAACTGTATTTATCGAGTTTCCACCGGAGGTCACGTGGAGCTTCTTTGCCAGGATGTAGAGAACTTGCTGCTCTGCCAACCCACGAATTGTGCGTTTGGTGGCCCGAATTTTGATCAGCTGTACATCTCAAACCTCGGTCGCGACCACATCTCGGTGCTTGATCTCAAAGTTAAGGGCCAAGCATTGTGGACCCACAGCGCTCGGCCCTGAATCGCGCGTGAGAATCCACTGGCGCAATTCTGCAGAGCAACTGCGCCGTTTAGGGGCCAGACCCAGTTTATTGTTCGAATGTTCAATCCAGCCGGCCGAATGTAATTTCCCGAGAGCGGCACAGGAGCGATCAAATGGCGTCTGCCAAAAAAAATAAATCGAACATTGAATGCCGTGCGGTTGTGCGGCGCGGACGTCCAGGCTGGCTTCTGGGCAACGATCACATCAGCCTTTGTTGCCTTCGAGGCGGCGGTCATCTGGAGTCTCTCTACCTTCGAACGGGACCTGCGCCGAACGTAAATCTCCTCTGGCAGGCACCGTGGCAAACTATCGAGCCCGAGCGCTATTCCAAACAAAAGCATGGACGGCGATTTGGTTTGCCGCCAGCGGGCAAGTACCTTTCCGGCTATACAGGCCATTCCCTCTGCATTGACTACTTCGGCGCGCCCTCAGAGGAAGAGACGCTGCTGGGGCTTCCGCTCCACGGCGAAGTTGCCTCCAGCCGATGGACGCGGGTGCAGAGACGTGCCCGGCACGGTCTCGCTGGCCTGAGAGTGCGCAGCGCGGCACCGAGCGCCGGACTCATCGTACAGCGTGATATCGCGCTCCGCGAAAACGAATCCGTCGCGTGCGTTACTGAAACTCTAACTAACAAAACGACGCGCGATCGCTATTTTCAGTGGGCACAGCACACCACGTTCGGTCCGTCATTTTTGCAAGCGGGTGAAAGTGTTTGCCTGATGCCGGGAACGCGCTCGAAGACGTGGCCCCTTGGCTATGAAGGCAAAGAAGCTCTGGAGAGCGATCGTGAGTTTACCTGGCCGAATGCACCTGCCAGTAACGGCCGATTGCTGGACATTTCCAAGCCATTTGCCACGAGCGGCCGCGGCTTCATCGCAACTACGCTGCTGGCTGAAGATCGCGATTCACAAATCGCATATGTAGCCGTTTTGAACTGGAGGCTAGGTCTATTGGCCGGGTATTGCTTTCGGCGCTCTGATTTTCCATGGGTCGCAAATTGGGAGGAGAACTGTGCGCGCACGGACGCTCCTTGGGACGGAAAAGCTCAAGCGCGCGGTTTGGAGTTCGCAACATCGCCGATGCCATTTGGTCTGCGCGACGCGATCCTGCGTGGACCGCTCTTTGGCGTGCCAGCGGTGCGTTGTTTGCCCGCACGAGGTTCACAAATTGCTTCGTACGTGATGTTCGCGACCGAGGCGCCTCAGACTTGGCGGGCGATTTCCGGAATCAGCATTCATGGAAATGCGCTCGTGGTGACAGGTCCGACTCCGGAGGAACGAATCGAGTTAGCTGCTGGAGGGCTGCACGAGATTTGGCCGGATCAAACGCGCCGCAGTAATACGCAGGCATAGCTGTAGAACTGACGGAACCGACCGAGGCGTCAATCAAACACTCTTAATTGTTGGAACAGAAGGTGGATGCCGGGAGAGGCATCCACCTTCGGTCCGTTCGCGCGCTAGAACAGGAACTTCAGTGCAAACTGAATCAACCGCGGGTTGTTGGCCTGCGAAGTGACCGTTCCGAACCCGTTGCCGGTCGGTGTCCCGTTATAGCCGGTACCGGGAAATCCGAACTGAACGCGATTGAAGGTGTTGAAGAACTCCGTCCGGAACTGAATGCCGAGCTTGTTTTCAGGACCGAAGTTCGTCGTCTTGAAAAGGGCAAAATCCCAGTTGTTGATTCCAGCCGCACGAAGGCTGGAGTCAACACGGGCTTCCGTACCGTATCCCCAGAGGGGCGGCGCTGAAAAGCAGCTGGTGTTAAACCACTCGCTCACCTTTCCCGCCAGTCCTGTACCCCCGGCACCCTTTGCGCATCCGGGAACTGCGTCTGGCCGGATGTTTGCGATGCCAACGCCCAGCGCTTCGAGGGGAGTAGACGTCCCGGCCCAAGTAATCTTAAGCGGAAAACCCTTCTGGAAAGTCGTAACTCCGTCCACTCCCCAGCCGGAAACCATTTTGTCCACGACGCCAGTGGCATCAGACATATACCGCTGGCCGTGGCCGAAGGGTAGGTCGTAAACGTAACTAATCACCAAACGCTGAGAGACGTCTTGCGAAGAGAGTGAGCGCTCGCCTTTCAGATTGTTGTAGTCCTGCACCTGACCTACGCCGCCCGTGGAGCTTTCCAGCCAGCTAGTAAGTGTGTCGGTGTTGGACATCAACTTCGCGTTGGTGTAAGCCGCAAGGAAGCTGCCGCCATTACGGAACCGCTTTGTGAGGGTAGCCTGGAACGAGTTGTACGAGCTTGAGCAGCAGCCATAGCCGGCCAAGTTGAGGTTGGCATACTGAGGGTACGGACGGTCAAGCTGCCCCTGAAAAAGTGTTGGGGTGGTAAGTCCTGCATACGTAGTGCCCTGCAGGGTATTCGTAACCGGGTTGGCGATTGAAGGAGTACAGGCCGGCTGCCCCCCGCCGACTGTTCCAGGGCACTGCGCCCCCGCCTGGGCAACAAAGGAATCGGGAATCTGGTCAACGTTCGTGCTGTATTGTTGCAGGTGCACGCCATGAGAGCCGGCATAGGCAAGATCAACGAACCAGCCCATCGGCAGCTCCCGTTGGACATCGAGGTTGTACTGCTGCACATATCCGGGCTGCGGATGTGTGTATGGAGCAAGCGTTGGTCCGCCGCTGTTGGCCACGAACGCAGACAGGCTGGGTGACGCCTTGCGGTCAGGAGGAAATACGAAGCCCGCAGCTCCGAACGGACCGGAATTGTCAGCACAAGTGGGAGTTCCGCCGGCCAGCGAGCAACCGCCGGTGCCGTTGAGGGTGCTGACAGGCGTAACGTACCCGTTGGCGGTCGCGACGAACGGTGTATTGGCAAGACCTATTACGTCGTTGTCCGCGTTCAGGCCGAAGGAAATGTAATTAGGAATAAAGAATATTCCGTATCCGGCGCGAATCACGGTCTTCTGATCCCAGCTGTAGGCCAAACCGAGCCTGGGGGACCACTGCCTCTTATCCAGCGGGATGTTGTTGCGGCTGCCATTTACTCCCGTCTTGACGTAGAAAGCGTCGCCTTGGCAAGGAGAACCCAACGTCCCGTTGCAACCCGTAACGGCGGCATTGACTGCACTGGGATTCCAATATGTCAAGTTATTGAAGCGTTCCGACCACGGCCCCTGAAGTTCGTAGCGGATGCCCGCGTTGATTGTCAGCTTCTGGGTTATACGCCACGTGTCCTGACCGTACAGGGCGCGGTAGGTTTGTTTTCCTGCTACCTGAGCGGGAATTTGGGCGACGCCCTCGGTCTGATTGACGAAATGACCTGAGTTGTCAGGTAGTCCGAGGAGGAAGTCGGCGAAAGGGAAACCGGTAAACGCTGAGGGATTGGCAGGATTATCATTGGTCCAGTTGGTGCTGAAGGCAAAAGCCCCAGCGGCAATGTTCGTCTGGAAATAATTGTCATAACCCTCTTCGAGCTGGCCGCCGACGGCTATGGTGTGCTTTCCCCGAATCAAAGTAAGGACCGGTGAGAAGTTGTACTGTGAATTGTGATCCCCGATCGCGCTACCCGGGCCCTGCGAAAGGCCAGGGTCGTTTGGAAACGTAAACGCCGGGGTCGGTGGGGTCCTCAAAGAGGCAGAAAGATCGTTATAGACCGATCCCCAGCCCAGATTCGTCAGATCATACCCGGAATTGATGGGCGTACGGGCATACACGAACCGGCTCGCTGAGACGTTGAAATCGAAGATGGTGGTTGACGAGAACTGGTGGTTGATGTCGAGGGCAAGAGCCTTCGTGTGGTACTTCTCCGCGCATCGATCGGCGCAAAACCCAGTAGCAAAAGGATCGGTCGGCAGGTCGGTCAAGCCGAAGTAAGAAAAGCGGCCAAACAAACGTGTTGTGCTGTTGATGTTGTAGTCTTCGCGGGTCACAAACTGATTCGTGTTTCCACCGATAGACCCGCCGGCCGTAAAGTTGCCTTCGACTGGTGAAGTTGAGGGGATCACCGGGTAGAGCTTCTTATAGAGGGCAATTGCCGCAGGGTTTCCTTGCGCTGCGGGAATCAGGTCGCCAAGGTAAGGTTGCCGCGGAGTCGTCCAGGGACTGTAAAGTTGAATTCCTGGTCCTCCGGCTGGGCAAGTTCCCGTAGGTGATATGCCAGGGCAAAGCGAAGAGAAATCGTAGAAGCCCGCGGCATTCGGCGTGAACATCTGCGGAAGCGGCACGGTATATACCTGGGCCGAAGCGCCTTGCCGCAAGCGGAACTGTTCCCAGCTGGTGAAGAAGAAAAGCTTGTCTTTGAAGTGTGGAACGTGCCCGCCGAAGGTGAAGCCATACTGGTTCTGCGTGTAGGGGGGATTTGTAGCGGAGAAAAAGGGCCGGGAGTTCAGTACTTTGTTGCGAAGATATTCATACGCTTCACCGTGATAATCGTTGCTGCCGCCCTTGGTGCTAAAGTTGACGACACCGCCCGAAAACTTGCCCCACTCGGAGCCGACATTGTTGTACTGGACTTTAAACTCGCCGATCGAATCCTGAGTTGGAATGATGATCGGCAAGTTGATGTAGCCGATGTTCAGGGGTTGTCCGTCCAAGTATTCCGCGCTCTGGTTAGCGAAGGAACCGCCCACTTGATAGTTTCCCCAGCTGAATGGGTTCTGGCCGACGGGAGTGCCGCCCGAACCGCCTTGGGCGATCGCGGCGGGGGATAAAAGAATCAAGTTAAATACGTTGCGGCCGTTGAGAGGAATCTCATTCGTCTTGCGTTCGTCAATGACTTGACCGAGAGATGACGAGGTCGGCTGCAGTAGCGGCGTTTCAGCCGTTACTTCCACCGTCTGACTGACAGCGCCGACCTCCATGCCCACGTCGATACGGACGGCTTGCTGCACCTGCACGGCAATGTCTTCGCGCTTGACGTGCTTGAAACCGGCCTTTTCGACGTTAAGGGTGTATTGGCCGGGACTCAAGTTGACGAAGGAGTAGAGTCCATCCGCAGTGGTGGTAAATGTGGACGAAGCGCCGGTGGCCGCGCTGGTCAGAGTGACCGTCGCGCCGGAGACCGCAGCTCCGGAAGTATCCGTGACAGTCCCTGAAATCGAACCGAAGGTGGACTGCGCCGCAAGCGGCGAGCTCAGCAGCATGGCAGCGAGACAAAACACAAAGGCGATAGCAAGCACACGCAAAAAACGATCGGACGACTTAATCATGATTCTTTTCCTCCCCACAGAGAGGCGTGCTAGGCCTACCCACCCCGCAACAACGACCAGGCACACGACTACGCGGTTAAACCGAAGACGGTTTAACGAGTCGCGGCACAATTGTCAGGAGACTTGGGCACCCCGAGACACACCGTTTTCACCCAGACACCACCCATAAACACGCACTGCGCTAAATACAACCCATCAGATTTTTCGATTCCGTTGGGCGCACTCTAGCACTAAGAGCTTAATTTGCCAAGCGCTCATAACGAACGCTCGCCGCGCCCACCCTGGCAACGATCTGGTATCGTTCCCAAAAACTTGATACGTCTTATAGACATTTTGAATATGGGTTGTCAACACAATATTCGATTTTGTGACGATTTTCGCGCAAATCGTTAACCGCGTGGATGCGGAGATGTTTGCCGATCGATTTGGCGGAAGTGAGAGATTCCATTGTTCGGACAGGCGCGCTGAAAAGATCCGCTGACTGCCAGGAGCGTCGGCGAGCAGTAGGATGTGGAAGTATTTTGGTTATTCAGTAAGGCTATATTTCGGCTGCTCATTTTCGGGTGGGCGGGTGCGGTGTTGCCGATTCGCAAGCGGCCCCGGCGCTTCCCACCGAAGGGGAAAAGCCGGGACCATGCCCGCGTGGTGCCCACTTACGAGCGATTACAGTTGACGCGTGGCGGCATCAGCCTCTTCGGCTAGCTCCTTGACCGCTTGGAAAAACTTCGGAGTTTGGCCGGCAAACAGCCCATCCGCTGTGAACGATGCGATGGTTGCTACGGCGCCGGCAAATTTGTCGTCGCTCGGGCGAATCACCGCACAATGGGGCAGGTCGGCACTGATGAATTCGCAGGGCAAGGGAAAGATCAGGCTGGGCTGAACCCGGCTGGGCGGTTGCAGCGGAGGATTATTGAAAAAATCGGGAAACGATAATCTGGATATGGAGTCTGTGAATGGCGCCACCGGCTGTTGCACTCCGTTGCCCGCAAAATCCACCCATTCCAGAAAGTGAGCGACTTCGTCTCCGCCAATGCCCAACGTAATTTTCAGCACTTCCAGGCTGCTAACTTTCTGGCTGAGGGTTCCGTACAGGCTCGAGCCGCCCTGTTCGATATAGCCGAAGTGAAAAGCGGCGACGTTGGCGATCGCCTGGATATGATCGTTGCCTGGAAAGTTCGGATTGGAGGCGCCATTGAAATCGTTGTTGTTGCGGGGAATGGCGGTGACATTGTTGAGTTTGAGCGCCTGCGGAAACGTAGCGCCGAAATCGGGATTCGTCGCACTGCGGTAGCGAACGTACCAGCTGGTGTCCACATTCAGATGCATCAGATTGGTGAGCCGGCCGATATCCTGCGCTCCGGTCGCCTGGCTTCCCTGCAGCGTGCGGAACTCGTCAAGGTCAACCGGCTCCGCGCCTTTGGACTGGAGATATCCGTTCAGGAAAGTTCGCGTGGCTGATTTCGTCGATGCGTGTTGCTGGAGATGTATTGCGGCCCATCGCCGTCGAGATTCGACAAAGCGATCTGATAATTGTTCATCGGCTGGTTCGGGTTTATCTCAACCGGCGCGATTATCGCCGATGCCGCCGAGTTCCGCGTACTGTATCCACAAATCACTTTCAATCAATTCCGCCGCGGCGAGGAAGCGAAGGATCGCGATGTCTCCCTGCGTTAAGCTCTCACTGCTTTCCTGTGCGGAGGCGGCTTTTTCAGCGCCGAAAAGTCCCGCGCTCGATCGTGACCGCGCCTGCCGCCAAAGCCCCCTTCTGCAAAAGGGAGCGCCGATTTACTGTGCGCTTCATCAAATCCCGGGTGTTGTCCATAAGTCTCCTGTGCTTTCGAATTTCGGTGCTTAGCCCGAGGGATGACGGTACTGGCGGTTGAAGCTGAGTTTGTCATCACGGAGTCAAATGAATGTCCGGTGTTGTGTAAGAGTTTGGACAGCATCAAACCCTGTGCCGACGGTGCGCGAAAGGAAGCGTTCTTCGGGAAGGTGGTTCCGGAAGGGACTCGAATCACGTGGCATGTTATAAGATTCTCACCGCTAACCCAGTCAGAAACTTCACGTTTAGTTCGACTAATCTTGGTTGCGGCGGAATCCTGAATGAGAACTTCGAGAACAAAGCGATCGGCGTCGCTGGTTCTCTGGAGCACAGATGGCACCCGCCCTTTAAACGAAACGCCCAAGAATCAAAGCTTCGCATGGAATTGCCAAGGAGGTCCGCAATGCAAAGGAATCCCTTCCCCCAGGTTCGTGTCAGGGCGCTGGCGACAGTAATTCTGCTGATTTTTGCGCCTTGCGGGCTGCGAGCACAGAGCGTTACAAGCCCGCCTGCGGTTGATTCGACGCCGGACTTGAAAACTCTGGCGGAGACTGTGCGTCAACTGCAGTCGCAGATGCAGACGCTGAATTCTCAAGTGAACGAGCTTCGCGCGGGACAGCGCGAAGCACTGGTGGAAGCTGCGGCGTTGCGCGGTGAACTGAATCGCAGTCGTGAGCAAATGGCGGCGCGCACGGGTGGAGGATCCTCAAGCTACGGACTCTCTTCCGCGCCGGCACCGTCCGCACCGGAATCAATTGACTCGCGCGTCCCCGCAACGCCTCAGCAATCGGGAGCGTCGTTGGCCGAGCAGCTATCTCAGCTGGAAGATGACGAACGGCTTCTAAACGACAAAGTCGTGGAACAGAGCCAAACGAAAGTGGAGAGCGGTTCCAAGTATCGCGTGCGGCTTTCGGGAATTGTGCTGTTCAACGCCAATGTCACCCGCGGCGCGGTGGATAATCTCGACTTTCCGCAAATCGCGACTCCTCCAGAAACGCCTGGAACGTCCGGAGCGTTCTCCGGGTCGCTGCGCCAATCACAAATCGGAATTGAGGCGTTCGGGCCGGACATTGCCGGGGCGCGCACCAGCGCCAATTTGAAATTCGATTTTGCGGGAGGTTTTCCGAATACACCCAATGGGACAGCGTTCGGCATCGTGCGACTGCGCACGGGAACGATCCGCCTCGATTGGGAACATGCGTCCATCGTGGCAGGACAGGACTCTATTTTCTTTGCGCCTCTCACACCCACGACGCTGTCCTCTCTCGCGATCCCCGCTCTTTCTTACACCGGCAACCTGTGGAGTTGGACGCCACAAATCCGAGTCGAGCATCGAATCAGCCTAACCGACACATCCAACCTGCTGTTACAGGCCGGCATTTTGGACTCGCTGACTGGCGACATTCCCTCTGGCGAGTACCGCTCTCCGACGGCGGGTGAGCAATCGGGGCAACCGGCCTATGCGGCGCGCATCGCATGGAGCGGGCGCGAGTTCGGCAGAGATATGACGGTCGGACTCGGCGGATATTACGGCCGGCAGAATTGGGGCTTCGGCAGAAACGTGGACGGTTGGGTCGGAACAACCGACGTGACAGTTCCGCTCGGTGACTATTTTGATGTGAGCGGCGAGTTCTATCGAGGGCGCGGAGCCGGGGGCCTGGGCGGAGGCATCGGCCAAACGATCATATTGTCCGGACCGATCAACGATCCAGGAACTATCATTCGCGGCCTCGATTCAATGGGTGGGTGGGTACAATTGAAGTTCAAACCGAAGGCGAATTTCGAAGTGAATTTCGCGTATGGACAGGATAATCCGTTCGCCAGCGAACTGCGGGCTTTCCCAGCCAGCGCGTATTATTATGGTTCATCCCTTTCACGAAATCTCAGCCCCTTCGTGAATTTCATCTATCGAGTGCGGTCCGACGTGGTGTTTTCGGTGGAATACCGCCGGCTGCAGACCTATACGCTGGATAGCGGTGCCAATAACGCGAACCAGATCGGGACCAGCGTCGGATACATTTTTTAATGTCGACATCATTATGATGAAGAAGAAGTCCAAATTCCTATGGTGGCTCGTTTTATTGTTGGGGTGTGCAAACTTTAGGCAGCTGAAAGCGCAGGAACGGCCAGTTTCCGTGAGCATAAATATCGCGCGACCCGAGGCGACCAACACCAAAACAAACAGGCGCGCAATTGCGGACGCCTCGAATGTGGCGGTATGGCTGATATCGCTTGATCGCGTCGCGACGAACGCTTCCGAAGTGATAACTAAGGGGAAGCCGCCGCGACTGGTGCAGCGCGACAAGACGTTCGAGCCGCATGTTTTGATCGTGCCGGTTGGCACCGTGGTGGAGTTTCCCAACAAGGACCCCTTCTTTCACAACATTTTCTCGTTGTACGACGGCAGACGGTTCGACCTGGGCTTGTACGAGTCCGGATCGAAGCGCACGGTCACTTTCGACCGGCCGGGCGTAAGCTACCTCTTCTGCAACATTCATGCGGAGATGAGCGCGGTGATTGTTGCGGTGAGGACGCCGTATTTTGGGCTATCGGATCGCTCGGGCCACGTCGCCATCAGCGATGTTCCGGATGGCCGTTATCAGCTGAACGTGTGGTACGAACGGAGTTTGCCCGAAACTTTGAGTGCGTTGACACGAACGGTAAAGATATCGAATTCCTCTCGGAATCTCGGGCAGATTCGGGTTTTGGAGAATCCCAATTTCACGCCCACGCACAAGAATAAGTACGGGTTGGACTACGTACCTCCGCCGAACACTGACTACGATCACCCTTGAGGGCGTGTCGCTCGTTGCCAAACTTCCTGCCAAGCCGAAGATTTTACTTGCTGTTGACAATTCACGGACAACTCCCTGACAACGCGCTGCCGGCGCTGGCTTAACTTAGTCTCCGGGAGAATTGCGAAACTCAGCCAGCCTTCCCCCTCCAAGAAAGCCCAGCTGAGATTGCGATTCCGTCCCCGCGCAAGACAGGCCTAAGATCGTGTCTCGGTCCCCCCGACCGGGACACGATTGTGGACCCGAAAGAGTGGGGAAATTGAATCACGGAGGGTCTCTCTGCTTTCCGGGCCCCTGCTAGCGGGACAGATCCTAAGGAGGTCTATATAATGGATACACCGCAATCATCCGAGGAGGCCTTGCCCGGCCGGAGAAGTCCGCGCTCGCCCAAGGAAATCACATGGATACGGTACTAGTGGTTGAAGACAGCCGGCCAATGCAGCGTACTCTGCAGCGCCTCTTCGAAGCGGACGGGCTGCAGGTGCAGATTGCCGCGGACGGCGTTGCGGGGCTCGACAGTTTTCGCAAACAGCCTCCCAGCGTGGTGGTGCTGGATTTGAAGCTTCCACGGCTGCCCGGCAAGGAAGTTTGTCGCGCGTTTAAGGCACACGCGCCGATCGTTCCGGTGGTGGTGCTGAGCGCAAACAACGAAGTGGAAGATAAAGTGCTGTTGCTCGAACTGGGCGCCGACGATTACGTTACGAAGCCATTCAGTCCGAAGGAGCTGCTCGCGCGAGTGAGGCGGGCCATGCGTCGCGGACAGTTGGCGGACGTGGCCAGCCCGTCGGCTACGGCCGCGGCCCACGACGTTCTGGCGTTTGACGAAATCCGGATTGACTTCACGAGCATGGTGGCGACGCGCGCCTCCAAGTCCCTCACCTTTACGGCGCAGGAATTTAAGTTGCTGAAATACTTTGCGGCTTCCCCAGCACGCGTGATTTCCAGAGAAGAACTATTGAATGAAGTATGGGGATACGAAAATTACCCCACAACCAGAACCGTGGATAATCACGTCCTGCGACTGCGGCAGAAACTGGAGCCGGACCCGGCAAATCCGCGCTATTTTCACACGATGCACGGCTCCGGTTACAAATTCATGCCGGGCGACTCGAGCTTTGTTCCGGAGAAATAACTCCGCCTGCCCGGAGGTCCATGGCGCGCCTGCGACTTCGCACCCAGCTGCTCATAGCCACGCTTCTGATTATCTGCGCCTTGCTTGGAGCGCTGCTGCTGATCGTCCGCCATACCGTACGATCGGAAATAGCGGAGGGCGTGCGGCAAAGCACCACGGCATCGCTGCACGCGTTTGAAAACGTCCAGCAGGATCGCGACCTGCAACTTTCCCGAACCGCCGCGATGCTGGCGGAGATGCCTACGCTGAAGGCGATGATGGCGACGCAGCACGCCCTCACGATTCAGGACGCCTCCGAACCGCTCTGGAAGCTGGCGGGAAGCCAGCTTTTTGTACTCTCCAGCGTTGATGGGCGGTTTTTCGCTTTTCATGTCTCCAGGCCTGGGTGGGAGAGCTCTCTTGCCGAACGCGATCTGAAACGTTCGATCGAGCAGGGAGACGATGCGGCTTGGTGGTACGGCAATGGGCAGCTATATCGCGTTTTTGTGCGCACGATCCTGGCGGGGAGCGACACCAATGAACGGCGGCTCGGGATACTCGCAATCGGTTATCAAATCGATTCCACAGTGGCGCAACAATTGGCTTTGGCGTCAGGCGGCCAGATTGCGCTGGCAACGGGCGGCGAAATCATAGCTTCCACGCTGTCCGCTTCCGAAGAAAAGACGCTGCAAGGCGAGATCCGGCGGGAGCCGGAGGCAGCGATTGAATCGCGCGAGATTGTTTTGGGTGATGAGCCGTTCCAGGTGGACACAGTTCTAATCCATCAAGGGCCGCCGGCAACCGTGAAGTGTTACGTGCTGATGTCTCTGCAGCCCGCGAACGCTTTTCTCAGCCGGTTGAATCGGAGAATTCTGATCTTGGGCGTTTCTGCGTTTGCGCTGGCGGGATTGCTGCTCACGTTTGTGTCGCGGACCATCACGCATCCCCTGGACGATTTGGTCGCCGGCGTAAGAGCGCTGGCTAAGGGCGATTATGCGTATTCGATACGACCGAGCGGCAGCAGCGAAGTGGCCGAACTAGGCGACGCGTTTTCCAAAATGCGCGGCGAATTACTGACTTCAGAGCAGCGCAGGTTTGCCATCGAACGGATTGCGGCGTTTGGAAGAGCCGCGAGCTCGATTTCTCACGACTTGCGGCACTATCTTGCGGCCGTGGTGGCCAATGCGGAGTTCCTGTACGAAGCCGAAAAGCTGAAGCTGAATCGAGACGAGATTTACGGCGAAATCAAGACCGCGTCGGAGCAGATGACGGATTTGCTGGATTCACTCCGGGAACTATCGCGGGAAGAAGGCACGATTTCTCCGCGTCCGGCGGAAATTGATCAGACCATCCGGCACGCGGTGGACGCGGTCCGCGCACGGCCGGAATTGCGGACGCGAACAATTTCGCTGCGCACGTCCGGAGACATGACGGGAATCTTCGATCCTAAGAAGATCGAGCGGGCGTTCTTCAACCTCGTTTTGAACGCGTGTGAAGCCTCCACGCAGACGCAACGCGAAATTGAGATTGATATCCGTTCGCTTGCGGAGCTGTTTGAGATTCGCGTAACTGATCACGGGACGGGCGTGCCTGCCGCGGTGCGCGCTACCTTGTTTGATCCCTTCGTGAGCTTCGGAAAATCGAATGGAACGGGACTGGGGCTGGCCATCGTCAACAAGGTGATTCACGATCATGGCGGTTCGGCGACGGTTGAGCATACTTCTTCGACTGGGACGACTTTCCTCGTGAAACTGCCGCGCACCGTACGCGTTTTGAATGAAGCGCCGCTCACGGTCAACAGCTAACATTTTGCGCGGTCGCCGCGACAACGCATGCTGCGAGTGACCCAACGATTCGGCGAGCGTGTTGTTGCTTACCCGGCCGACGCGGAGCTGGCCGGTTCGAGAGCTTTACCGCCGTCCGCGGTTTCATGTAGGTTGGAGGCGTTGGAATAAAGGAAATGCGAATGCGGCCCGAGGGAATTCGAGCATGAGCCAAGAATCGGTTTATTTGTTCGACGTGGATAACACCCTGCTGGATCACGACAGGGTCACGGCTGACTTGAAGAGGCATCTGGACTCCACGGTGGGCGCGACTCAAGCGCAGCGTTACTGGGAGATTTTCGAAACAATTCGCGGCGAGCTGGGATATGCCGATTACTTGGGATCTCTGCAGCGATACCGGGCGGAGTTTCCGGCTGATCCTCATTTGCTGGCCGTCTCGCACTTCTTGATTCATTATCCGTTCGCGAATCGCCTGTTTCCCGGCTCGCTGGACGCGGTGGAACATGTGCAGCAATGGGGGCAACCGGTCATTCTTTCAGATGGCGACGTGGTCTTTCAGCCGCACAAAATTTCCGGGTCCGGACTGTTCGAGCTGTTTGACGGCCGGGTGCTAATTTACGTGCATAAAGAAAAGGAACTGGACGACATTGAAAGACGATTCCCGGCGAAACGTTACGTCGTGATTGACGATAAATTACGCATCCTGCAGGCAATCAAGAAAAGTTGGGGCGCACGGGTAACGACCGTGTTCGTGCGACAGGGACATTACGCTCACGATGAACGTGAGATAGCGAAGTACCCCGCTGCGGATGTGACGATCGAGCGCATCAGCGATTTGCTCGACTTCGACCGCCCTCCATCCGCGCTGGCGTGAGGCCGGCTGGGCCAGTCGACGTGATTCCAGAAACTCGGTGGCAAAACAACCGGGCCTTTGGCGCGCGAATGAACATTGTTCACAAACGCTGTGGCGAACGTTACAAACCGATTCATCCGTCGAATGCTGATCGGAGCGATCGCAGGCGCCGTCGCCAGGGCTGCGTTGACGATAGCCTCATTTTCTTGCTAAAAGGCGCCGGGCTGTGGCGTCGCACAACTTCATTGTGTCCGGGGCAGAAAGAGGAGTACCATCCACATCCTAGGGTAGTGTCTGGGCTTTGATGATGTTCAGGATTCTGGTTTCAGCCGCAGCGAAGCTCCTCTAGCAGTTCTTGACGGTTGGCGGAAGTAGCTGCAGGTTTCTCGAAGATTTTGGGGCGACGATGAAACATCCCCTTCATCTTTCTGCACGACTCGCGGTTGCCAGCTGTGTTTGTGCCTGCCTGGTTTCGGTTGCCTGGGGCGCCCGCCCTCCGCAATCATCCTCTCCTGAACCGCAACAAGTGCAATCGCACGAACCGGCGATGGCGACAATTCCGGGTCCGCTGCGTTCTTTCCTGCGCATGGCTGGGATCAGTCAGAAAGTTTCTCCCGAAGAGGTGATGCCGTTGCTCGCCCGCAACGTCTTCATCATCGGTTACGAGGGGACGGGCTCGGGCGCGCATGCAACCGAATTTCTGATACTTCTCAGGCGATATTTGCAGCAGGCGCGGGAGCTGACGGCCTTGGCCGGAACCAGCGGAGTGATTCGCGTAACCAATTGCAGCGACGCGAAGCAACTGCTGGACATCCTGGGCTACCGCGCACGTCCGGACTGCGGCAAGAGCAGCACGTACGTTGAGACCGCGAATGCGCGAAGAGCGTTTCTTACGATTGACTCCGGCTTCCCGCTCCCCGAACTGGAGAAAACTCTGCAAGGCGGCGCGCCGTTCGTCTATCCGTACCCGAGCTCGCTCGTACCCATATTTTTGACGGAGCGCGATTGGGGAGCATCCAGCAAACACGGCGGCAACGACGAAAACAGCCGCACTTTGCTGGATGTGCTGGTGCACGATCCCTCGCTAGCCCATCTTTACTACGCATGGGCGCATATGGATCCCGAAACGCAAGCCACTCTGCAGCGCTCGCCGGGAATGAAAAAGCTGATCCCGCTCGCTACCAATTTGGATTTCTACGGTAGCTATCTTCTTGTGCGGTCGGGAGTCGTCGTTGTGCCCGGTGGAGCTTCTGCCGAACCCGCTTGGAGGGACTTGGTCGGTGCAAACCCGCACTCGCCATCGGAATTTATTCCGCGGCTTCTTAACAAAGACGATGGCTGGCTGGCCGCCTATTTTGATTCGCTGTCGCGCGTGCCTCTCGAGCAGCAAGCGCACTTCGTCGAATCTTCCCGGCTACAGCCTTACTACCAAGCGCTGCGCGGGAGGAGTGCGACCCCGAGCGCGACGGCCTCGGTGTTCCGTCCGGATCCCACGCTCTTGCTGTTGATTACTCGCCTGCAATGGGAGCCCGACGGCAATCCGCACGTCCCTGGAGGCATCCAAGCCTGGAAGAACATTCTCAAGCAGAAATCCGTTGCTGACGCCGCTCACAGCGCGCAGGTGGAAACCAAGGGTTGGAAGACATCCGACGGACTCCTGGAGGTTATGATTGCGCTCTCCCGGTTGTATATTGACGGAGGACCGACCGACGCCTTTCTTACTCTCAGCGAAATTGACGCCAAGCGACCGGAAGGCCATCGCTTGAGCGCATCCGCGGTTGCGCTAATGGCCGTCAAGTACCGCCAATTTCGCGACCAGTACTTGATCTTCTCCGAGTTCCCCGAGCTGGGCGATGTATCCATCACAGCTTTCGTGACGACCGCTGAATCCCTGGGCAAAATTCCGGACCACACGCTGCGCGGCAACGCGATGGGAATTTTCGAAGCGAATGTCGGGCTTTGGCAAATCCTGGCTCGCCAAGGCGAGATCGCCCCGGCCCAGCAGGACGAATCCTTCCAGGAAATGATCAAGCCTTTCTCGCATGTGTCTTCATCCGATCAGCTTTTCGATGCGGGACGCAACTCGCTCGGACAAGTCGTGCGCGCGACGAGCGGCGAATCGCGGCGCTCGCAAGATGAAATCGTGGAGTTAATGGCTGGCCCACGCCAGACGGATACGGAGGGCCGGCGTGTCCACAGGGAAGTGGCCGATCGGATTCGACTCGTACTAGACGATCAGCGTCTCGTTTCCCTCGATACTCTTCTAACGCTAGGGGACGGCCTGCGCGCCACGGCGCACGGAAATCAGCCGGACACAAACCTGCTCCCGCTGGCCGAAGAGCTCACCGAATTCCAGATGCCCCGCCCGATCTTTACTAGCGGTGAGAGAACCGAATTTACCACCGGAACTTATAACAACCGCCACACCGACTTGGAAATGCGCACCGACGTCGCCAAAATTATCAGCTCCAAGGCTTCCGGCGCGGAATTAGAGCAAGCCCGCGCAGAGCTTGTGCCGTTCTTGAGAGACACGCTCGTCGGGCTGAATTATGCCTATTACGAACCGCCCGGGGCTCAGGCTCTCCACAATAATCCGCTTCTGGTGCGATCGCACGACTTCGCCGGTGAAACCGTGATGGGCATTGAAGACTCGGTTTGGCAGAAGCCCCGCGTATTTGGCATCGGCTCCCCGGCGGGTGGCGGCGCCCACCTCGTGGGATCGCTCGCGGACTTACCTTACGAGCTGGCCCAACTCGAGCAAGATTTCATTTCTCCGGAAAACGTGCAGGCTCTGATCTGGCCAGACGTCACTCCCTGCGTTTTGGCCGACTCCGTCTTGCCGCGCTGGTGGAACGTGAGCGCGACTGAGCTGCACGCCGTCGCGCTTTACCAACGCGCGGGAGAGGAACTCGTCGCATCTGCGGCGCAAAACGCGGAACTGCGCGCGAGGGTAATCGGCATCTTCTCCGACCGCATGATTCCCCGGCGAGCGGCGCAGTTGGATGATGCGCTGCAAGCGGGTCGGCTGACCGAACTCGCTTCGCGAGTCACCCCGGCTGATACTTTCTATCTCACCGCGGAGTTCCGACGCAGATTCCCAAGCGACACTTCGTCATGGGGAGCGGCCGGTCGCGAATTGCAGCAATTGTCAGAGCAGCATCCTTCTGAACTGAGCTGGGAACGGCTTTCGCGGGATTTCGGCGTACCGCATCCGGTGTTAGCGCGAACCTACGGCCGCGAACTGCTGAACCTGGCTCCATTCCCGATGTTCCAAGGTTATTCCAGCCGCTTGCTAGCCGAAACTTGGGATTCCACGAATTTGTACTGGGCTCGCTTGGCTGACGAAATGGGCTATGCGCCGGTGGCGCTGAATCGGCTGGCACCCGAGCTCACTGTTCGCATGGTTACGAAGATATTTGCCACCGATCTGAACGATTGGCCGGCATTGCTTCGCGCGATGCGCGAAACGGGAGAAGAGTTTCGACAGGGTAAGCTCGCGTTGCTGCCGTCGAGTGCTGGCATAACGCAGCCTTTGGCGGCGCCGGCGAGGCCGGGCAATCCACCCGTTGCTCGATGACCCTTGCGAAAATGAGGCAGCCAGTACGACCGAGGTCCATCATGCTCAAGAGACTCCTGCTGTTTCCCGGTTTTTATTTCGCGGTTTCTTTTTTCTTTGCAGTTCCCGCCGTTGCCCAGGAAGTTAGCCCGCCGCGCATCAACGTCACCGTGGACTTGGTGCAGTTGAACGTGGCGGTGACCGACAACAAAGGCAAATACATTACCGGACTACGTCCGAAGGACTTCGTCGTCACCGAGGATGGGATTCCTGAAACGATCGCTAGATTCGGTGAAGGCAACGAAACCGTCCGTGCCGTGCAGAGCACTTCACCCTCAGACGCTCAAGTCCCCGACCCACCCGATCCCGCGCGGGACCCGCAGAAGGACACGGGCGAGCGAGTTTCTGCAAGCGAGCTGTCGTCCTTGGTGACCGGCGCCAACGTTTTTGTTCTATTCGACACTAGCAACTACATGTACCGGGGTTTTGTGTTTGCGCAGGATGCGATCGCCGATTTCGTTCGCTCCCTCGAGGGCGCGGACAAAGTCGCGTTCTATTCCTACAGCCGCGACCTTTCTCGCGGTACCGTACTCACCGCTGACCGCGCGCAAGTCATGCGCGTCGCGCGCACCACCGTAGCGGGAGACGATGCCGCGCTCTACAATTGTCTTTTGTTGACGGTACAAGACGCCGCGCACTTTATCGGAAGAAAAGTGATCGTGGTGTTCTCGAATGGCCCCGACAACGCCAGCACCGTGCCGCCCGAGCAGGTGGCTGAGTTGGCACAATCAACCGGCACAACCATCTATATGGTCAGTACGGAACAAGCGCACATCGAGCCGATCTCGAACGCGGTGTTTCAACGGATGACCGCGGCCACCGGCGGCAAGGTCTATTTCGCCAGAAACTGGAAAGATGAACAAAACGCATTTGCCTCCATCCGGGATGACTTGGCTCATCTTTATTCTCTCAACTACTACCCGATGCCGAATCCCAATCGCGGCTGGCGCACCATTACCGTGAAGCTCGCGAATGGGCAATCCAAGAAGTACCATGTGCGGACTCGCGCCGGCTATCGCTTGAGAAACTCTCGATTATCCGCAGAGACCGCTTCGGCGGCGCAACCACAAGCAAGTCCAGCGCAACCCTAAGCAGCGAGGAACGTTGGCTAGACAGCCTGCCCGGTTGTCGGCCATTGTGCCACCTCATATTCCCGACGCACGCACTTGCAGCGATTAGCACGGAACAGTATGAAGTTGCGTAAGCCACAAAGCAGAAACCGGCTATCAGTTCTGCGCCCATCCGAAAGCGTAATGAATTGGGTGAACGTCTGCCAGCGCACAACTTGGCGGGACGTCCGTACTCACGTTTACGTGGTGCAATTCCGTTAACGCGGGTTGCACCCGCCCACCAGGAGATCGAAAGAAAATTGTGAGAAGCAAACGAAGATCTTCATTTCTTCGCGCGGGCCGATTGCACTGCTTGGAGCATTTGGCCGGCTAATTCCGAGATGACGGCTGCGTTTCTGTGGTGGATCGCTTCTTTCACAATTAGCTCGCCGCCTACCCCCAGGGCGCTCGCGCCTGCGGCTATGAAAGCCCTGCAGTTCTCCAGATTTACCCCGCCGGTGGGCACCAGTGGGATTTCAGGGAATGGTCCCTTCAGCGCGCGGATGTAGCTGGCGCCCCCCATTTGCGAGCACGGAAATATCTTTATCAGATCCGCGCCGTTTTCCCAGGCGACCATCACTTCCGTCGGCGTAAGCGCTCCTGCGATCATCAGCACGCTTTTCTTCCGAGCGTACTCCACAGTCTTCAGATGCAGGCCGGGACTCACCAGAAATTTCGCGCCAGCGTCCAGGCAACATTGCGCCGCATCCACATTCAGCACCGTGCCAGCGCCGACCAGAATTGTCGGCATTTCTTTCGCCAGACGCGCCATCACTGTGGTTGCGCCCGGCACCGTCATGGTGATTTCTATGACGTCGATGCCGCCCGCGAGTACCGCTTCTGCCGCAAATAACGCGTCTTCCGGTGACCCGGCGCGAATTACGGGGATGATTCCCGTAGCGAGTGCGCGTCGCAGGGCCGTATCCTTATCCATTGGTTCGCCTGAGATTCATCGGTTTCGGCTTCGCCAGATCAGCGAACGATTCTGGCACCTGCTCCTTTCATCACTTGTTCTACTTCCTTCAGCGTGGCCATCGTCGTGTCGCCCGGAGTTGTCATAGCCAGCGCGCCGTGCGCCGCTCCACATTCCACCGCCCATTGCGGCCCTTTGCCAGCGAGAAATCCATAAATCAGTCCCGACGCGAAGGAGTCGCCGCCGCCGACGCGATCGAAGATTTCAAGGTGGGTTCGCTGCGTCGCTTCGTGAAATTTCCCGTCGCTGTAGCAGATCGCGCCCCAGTCGTTATGCGTCGCGCTGGTGGCTTTGCGCAGTGTGGTGGCGACCACCGAGAACGGATAGTCCTTCAGCACCACCTCGATCATCGCCTTGAAGTTTTCTGTGGAAACATTCGAGAACTGCTCGTCCACTCCGGGGACGTCGTAGCCCAACGCAGCGCAAAAATCTTCTTCGTTTCCCAGCATCACGTCCACATACCTGGCGATTTGCCGGTTCACCTGCTGGGCTCGATTCTTGCCTCCGTAAGATTTCCAGAGCGAATCGCGATAATTCAGATCGTAAGAAACGATGACACCGTTTTCGCGCGCCGCGCGCATCGCTTCCATGGCGACTTCAGGCGTCGAAGTGGAAAGCGCGCAGAAAATTCCTCCGGTATGCAGCCAGCGCACTCCCAATTTGCCGAAAATGTGCTGCCAATCAATATCGCCCGGCTTTAATTGCGAAGCCGCGGTGTGGCCACGATCTGAACAGCCCAGCGCGGCGCGGATGCCAAATCCGCGCTCGGTGAAATTGAATCCGTTGCGCACGGAACGGCCCACGCCGTCGTAGGGCACCCACTTAGTGAGCGAATGATCCACGCCGCCCTGATTCATCAAATCTTCCACGAGACGGCCGATCGGATTATCGGCGAGCGCAGTGACGACGGCGGTTTCGAGACCGAAACATCGTTTCAACCCGCGCGCGACGTTATATTCGCCGCCCCCTTCACTCACTTCAAACTGCCGGGCCGTCCAGATGCGGCGGTCGCCAGGATCGAATCGCAGCATCACTTCGCCCAGACCGAGCAAATCCCAGCGACAATTTTCTTTCGGTTTGATATTCATAGGTTCCTAGTCCATCGCCGCCCAACCGGCTTGGTCCGACTTCGTGCCGACAGAGCCTTTGTGTCCGGACTCGACGTTGACGATGACAAAGCTACTCGCATTCCCACCGCCGTCCGGTACGAGCCGGACCGGCATAGCGTTGCCGGCCACAAACGGCGTGTGAAATGATCCATGAAACGTTGCCTTCCAAGCAAGAGCCCGGCCAGCGGTTGACAGCAGCTTGGCTGGCCTATTCAAAGCGATAGACCTTTCTTGCGGCAATTCGGGACTGGGAAGGAGCGATCACCATGGCTTCACGACGAATGCGTCGAACTGGAAAGCGCAACTGGCGACGCCCAGATCTCGGTGATTTCTTCCAAGCTGCGGCCTTTCGTCTCCGGAACGAGGAACCCTACCAGGATGATCGTGAGCAGCGCACCGGCGCTGAAACACCAGAACGTCCCGTCCGAGCCGAGATTCTTCTGCATCACCGGAAATAACTGATTGCCGAGATAACTGACCAGCCATAACGCTGTGGTCGCGATCGACATCGCTCGCCCGCGAACCTTCGTCGGGTAGATTTCCGAAATAATCACCCAGCACGCCACGCCGTTGCCTACCGCGTGCCCGGCGACGAAGCTCATCACGAACACCAGAATCGCCATGCCGCTGCCGTGGATGTAATAAAGATAACCCACCGCCGCGAACGAAACGAATTGCAAAGTGGTCCCTCCGAGGATCAGCGTCTTTCTGCCTGCGCGATCGATCAGCCAAAACGCCACGAAGGTGAACAGCAGATTGATCACGCTCACCATCACGGATTGCCGGAAGGCATTCCCGGTGGCGGTGCCAGCGGAACGAAAAATTTCCGGCAGGAACGAAAACACTGGCGTAACGCCGCTGATCTGCTGCAGCGCGGCCAGCATAATTCCCAAAAGCAGCGGGCGGCGGAAAGTCGTGAATAGTTCCGAGAGGTGCCCGTCTTCCAGCGAGAGTGTGTCCTCGATCTGACGAGCCTCCATCCGCGCCACGTCTGGACCGTTGATTTCTGTGAGCACGCGCAGCGCCTGCTGGTGACGACCCTCCTTCATCAGCCAGCGCGGACTTTCGACAGCGGGAATAATCATCAGCCCGAAAAGCAGCGCCGGCACGATGCCCGCGAAGAACATCCACCTCCATCCGGTCAATGTATTCCACGCATCGTCCCCCATCCGCTGGATCAGCATGTTGACGAATACCGCCGCCAGGATTCCCACCACGATTCCCATCTGGTAGAGCGTGACGCAGCGCCCGCGCACCCGCGTGGGCGCAGTCTCCGCGATGTAATTGGGCGCAATCACCGATGCCGCGCCGATTCCCAAGCCGCCCAGCAGGCGCCAACCGACAAATTGATTCAGGCTGTCGGCAAAAAGCATTCCGCAGGAAGAAAGCGTGAAGCAGACCGCACAAAGGGCCAGCCCTTTTTTCCTGCCTAGAAAATCGGCAACGGTTCCCGCGCCCGCGCAACCCACCACGCCGCCGATCAAAGCGCATCCAGCAGCCCAGCCAACTCCGGCCGCGTTCAGCTGAAACAGATTTCGTAGATACCCGATAGCGCCGCTGATGACGATATTGTCGTAACCGAAGAGCAGCCCGCCCAGCGTCGACACCGCCAAGGCGATGGCCAGGGGCGCACGCGAATCGCTCGGCTTCATTGCGGAAGCCGGAGTCATTTATCCCCGAAAACTGCAAACCCGTTGTGGGCACCGTCGCGGGTTGCCGATTCCAGCATCGCTTTCGCCGCCAGCATGAAACCCAGCGTATGCGCCATGCCCGCGTGCCAGGGTGCCGCACAGGCCATTTGTGGAGCGTGGTCGGGAATCATCACGCCGTCGAAATGGTTCCGCTGCAGGATGGCCAGAATGCGCAGCATGTCCACGTCGCCCTCATCAATAAATGTTTCGCGGTAATGCGGCACTTTCCCCACCACGTTGCGCAGGTGAATGTAGGCGATTTTGCCCTGCCTGCTGTACGAATCAATCGCGTCGTAAATGTTGTCTTCCGTCATTTCGGCCAGCGTGCCCACGCACAGTTCGAGCATGTTGCTGGAACTGGGGACCAGGTCAATCAGCTTTTGATACATGCGGGGCTGATACACGAGCCGCGGCTGCTGCCGCATCCATCGCATCGGAGGATCGTCTGGATGCGCGGCGAGCCGCACGCCGGATTCTTCCGCCACGGGAATTATCTCTTCCAGAAATCTCTGCAGGCGCCTCCAAAGTTCCTCGTGAGAAATGGAAGCCAGTGTCCCGGGCGCCGCATTCGGGTCGTAGATCATATTCCAGATCATGCCGTTCGGAATGGGCACCTCTTCGGCAGGACCATCCATCCCCAGCGTCGCAGCGCCTCCGCGGCCCTCCGAAGCAGTCACACGCCCGCATACGCCGCCGAGGCTGAAGTTGTAACCCAGCACCGGCACGCCTGCCTCGCCCATTCGGCGAACGATCGTTTTAATTTTTTCAATTTGCTGCGCCCGTTTCGGGCCATCCAAAAGAATGTCGTGCCAGTGTGCTGGGTCCAGGTTCTCAATGGCCGCGAGCGTCAGCCCGGCGTCCTCTATTTCCGTGCGAATATTTATGATTTCGTCCACCGTCCACAGTCTTTCGGGATCGCCAGCCACTCCCCACGGTTCGTACTTGCCGCCGGTAGGCTGATTATTCGCGGGATTCGAGGAGCCTTGCCGGAAGTAATCGACCAGATGGATGACCACATGGGTGCAACCCGCCTGCCGCGCGAAATCGTAATATTCGCGCGTCAGCATGTGCCGATAAAGTCCCAGTCCCACCTTCATAGGCGGTTCCCGATCCCCCCGCCGTAGTCCGCGCTGAGCACTTGCCCGTTGATCTCGCTGGCTAGCGGCGAGCACAGAAAAACGAACGCGTCGGCGATCGATTCCGGGCTGTTGCGCCTACCCAGCGAAACCCGCAGCACGAACTCCCGGTAGGCTGGGTCTTCTTCGAAAACTTTCAGCGAACTTCCCGCCGCCACATTCCCGGGCGAAACAACATTCACGCGGATGCCCGTCGAGGCGTATTCGAGCGCCAAACAGCGTGCAAAATTCTCCAACGCCGCCTTGGCTGAAGCGTACGCGGGAATCTTCGTGTGCGGCATCCGCGCGACATAAGAAGACGTAAAAATCATATGGCCCGCGATCCCGCGCTTCGTCCATTGCGCCAGGGTGGCGCGCGCCAGATAGGTTTGCGCGAAATAGTTGAAGCGAAAGATGCGCTCGTACTCCGCCGCGGATGTGCTTGCAAAAGGATGGAGGCCGCAGCCGCCCGCGTGGCCCAGTACGGTGTCCAGCGCGGGCCAGCGCTCAAAAGCCCTTTCAATGAGCCGCTCGACGGCGCCCGTATCGGTAACATCCGCTGCAAAATACGAATATGACGCCCGCGCAATCCTCCAATCGTCCAGCGTGCGATGGGCTGCTTCCTCTGCCTTGATGTCGGTAAGCGCGAGCGTTGCGCCCGCCTCGCCCAATTTTCGCACCACGTGTTGGGCGATGGCTCCGAGCGCCCCGGTCATTAGAATGGTTCTTCCTCTGAGGTCGATGCCAATCATCTTTGTGACACTCTCTGCCTCACGCCTTCCAGGTTTCGCGAATTGTGCGAGAGCACTTCGTGGCCGCTTGCAGTCACCAGCACGTCGTCTTCGATTCGTGCGCCTCCGCCGTACTCGGAGACGTAAACACCCGGCTCGATAGTCACAATCATTCCGGCTTGCAGTTTCTCCGGCGCGCCCGGAACCAGCGCGAAGCCCGGGTCTTGATAACGAAATCCCACGTGATGGCCTGTCCCGTGCGTGAAGTGAGTCGCGAGTCCTTGCTGTGCAATAGCGCCGCGCGCGATTGCATCGATTTCGCCGGCCGTCGCGCAGGGCCTCACCGCTTCCTTCGCCGCCGCCTGCGCTTTTCGGGTCAACGACAACACGCGCTCCAGTTCCGCGCTCAAAGCCCCTACCGCAACGGTGCGCGTCAGGTCGCTCCAATATCCGTTCACGCACGTCGCCAGTTCGATCAACACGAGGTCTCCATGCTTCAATCGCCGTGCGGAAGATCGGTTGAAACGCCCCGCGTCCGCGGTGTGCGGGCCCGCTTGCACCGTCGCCCATGCGCGCGAATAAAAAATGCCGTCCTGTCCGATCTGCGCGTGAACCGCAGTCTCCACCAGCGAAGCCAGCTCAGTCTCGGTCGCGCCAACGGAAAGCGCGTCGATGAAAGCTTGCAGGCCAATCTCTGCCACTCGATTGGCCCTCCGAATCTGCTGCACTTCTTCATCGGTCTTCAAAAGATAGAGCGCCAAGAACGCGGATTGCGTCTTCGCGTCAGGTTCGGCCACAATACCCTCGATTCGCCTCGAAAAATCTTCAGGAAAAGGGTTGTGCTCCGCCGCTTGTATGGGCAGCGCCGTCCTCGCCGCACCGAAAGACGCACCGGTGCGCTCGGGCTTCACCTTTTTTCTCGAGCGCGCCACGAATCGCTTCTACCAGCATGCCGAATGGGTCCGCACATTCCAGTCGACCCCACGGATATTCCTGCACCTCCAAACCTGCCGGAATGTAGTCGCGCGGCTCGATCTCGGGTACAAACAGAACTGGTTCCTGGTCTTTGAAGTACAACAATGCCGAAGCACCCCAGTGGGGCAAATGCCCCGTCATCATCAATATCTCGTCCGGCCTCCACGCCAGCCAGGCCTGAAGGCCTTGGCCGTTCAGAAACTCGCGAACGATTTGAGGGCGGGTGCGCGCTTCCGTGTTTTCGCCCTGAGCCAATCATCGCTCCTACATGATTCCGAACTTCTGAAATGCGTCCACCGCGCTGCTTCCATCCTCAATCGCCTTCTTCACCAGCTTCTCGCCACGCGCCTTCTCCAGCGACTTGGCGAACGCTTCTTCCGCAGCCTCGGAAGGAACCACGCAAACTCCGTCGATGTCTCCGAACAAAAGATCTCCCGGACGCACCAGCACACCTCCAATTTCGATCGGCACGCGAAAATCCACGACCTTATAACGCGGCGCCGAGTCCTGGCCATACGAACCAAAACCGAAAGTCGGAAAATTCATTTTCAGAATGCTTTTCGTGTCGCGCACATATCCATTCACCACCGCTCCCACAGCGCCCAGTTTATTCGCGCGTGTGCTCATAAGCTCGCCCCACAACGCGTTGCGCGGCGACGACCCAGTATTCACGTAAATCTCGTGCCGACGCAGGTCATCGAGAGCTTCGAGCATCAGCCCGAATGGCTTGGCCATCAGCGCGTTCGCCGATCCGGAAACTTTTTCGGCGAATACGTCCGTAGAAAGCACCGGCATTGCCCGGCCAATAATCACCATCTCCGCGTGCAGTGGCTGAATCTGTGGCGGCAGGAACTGGTGGAGCAGTTGCATCCTGTCCATCACGTCTCCCACCACGCACGTAAATAGTTCGCGGCGGACCAGCGCGAAAAGTTCGTCGTCGCTTTTCCACAGTGCAGTCATTCGCTGTCCTGACTTTCGAGATTTCTCACTTCTCGGATCTAACCGTGCTCGCGGTTTGCTGATACCCTCGTCCCCAATAGCGGGCCGTCATTTGCCATCACGCAAAAAAAGGTTCGTCTTTCCGCGCGTACCGCCGCGCAACCTTTTCATTCAAGGTCACGCCCAAGCCGGGCTTTTCCGGCACAGAAACGAATCCGTTCTGAATCATCGGCGACGGCAGCCCCTCCACCAACTCGTTCCAGAAAGGAACATCCGCTGCATGGAACTCCAGCGCCAGAAGATTTGGTATCGCCGCGCAGAAATGGACCGAAGCCAGCGTTCCCACAGGACTGCTGATATTGTGCGGCGCGATCGGCATCGTGTGCAGGTCCGCAAAATCCGCGATCCGCTGCGCGACGGAAAGGCTGCCCACTTTTTGTAGGTCGGGCGTCACAATGTCCACCGCGTGCTCCTGGATGATTTCTTGAAAGCCCTCGAACAGAAAAAGGTTCTCACCAGTGGCTATCGGCACGCGGATTTTCGAGCTCACCGCTTTCAGCGCGGCCACGCTGTTCGGCGGCACGGGGTCTTCCAGCCACAGCAAACGAAAAGGCTCGAGCTCGCGACCCAGCGTCACCATGTCTGAAACGTTGTACCGCCAGTGACAGTCCACCGCGAAATCCGTCTCCGCGCCCACCGCTTCATGCAACGCCGCAACCAGTTTCACCATGTGATCGATCGCGCGATTCGTCAGGCAGCGGTTGTAGGGGTCGCCTCCTGCTGTGCCCGGCACATCCAGGTCAAACTTCAGCGCCGTGAAACCCATCGCGCGCTTCGCCAGCGCCTGCTGGCGATATCCTTCCGGAGTCGCCGGCTCGGTCGCATGGTCTTCGTCGAAATAGTCTTTGGCGATATGCTCGACGCGCACTGGCGCCCACGATGCGGGACGCGAGCGCAGCACTTCATCCAGACTTTCGAGAGCGTCTTCGCCGTGACAATCCGCATAAATGCGCACCTTGTCGCGAAACTTGCCACCCAGCAGCCGATAAATCGGAACGCCCAGCGATTGCCCCAGCACGTCCCACAGCGCGGCATCTATTCCGCTGATCGCGTTATAAATGATTCCCGCCACGGATCCCGCGCCGGACGCCGCCCGCTGCAGTTTGCGAAACAGGCGGTTGATGTCCCGCGGGTCTTCCCCCAAAATCACCGGCTCCAGCGAGCGCAGCATGGCGGTCAGTCCTGGAGCGAAGAAACATTCCCCCAATCCCTGAAGACCTTCGTCCGTCTCAATGCGCACGAACGTCCAATCGAAGTTTCCTTCCACTACCGCGGTTTTCAGTCGTGTGATTTTCACGTCATTCCCTGATCAGGTTATTTCACGCGCGATCTGCGATTTGGAACTCTTCATTGCCGCGAGCAAAAGCAAATCCGTGCCACACCACCGACGTGAAATACTTACGGGTTCAGTTCTGCTCGAGCAGCACAGCAGCCTGCGCCGGTTCGATGCGGAAAGTCTGTGTGAGCGGAGTTTCCCGTGAAGATCCTCCCACAAACACCCGATATTCGCCGGGCACAATCTTCCACACATTCCGAGCAACATCAAAAATCGCGAGGGATCTCGCCGCAATGCTTACGGTAACTTCCTGGGTTTCACCCGTCCGGAGCTTCACCTTCTTCCATCCCACCAGCCGCTTGGGCGGCTCACCCGCACTCGCCGGCAATCCCAGATAGACTTGGGCAACTTCCGCGCCAGCGCGGTCGCTGGTATTTTTCAAGCTGAAGGCCACGCTCACTGGCCGCGCGGAGTCGACGCGAAGGTTCGTGTACGTGAAACTGCTGTAGGAAAGTCCGAAGCCAAACGGAAATAGCGGCTCCTTATTTTCCGCGTCGTACCAGCGGTAGCCCACTTTCATTCCCTCGCTATAATTCACGTCAAAAAACGTATCTCGCGTAAGGACGTTCGCGTCTGGCTTCTGTCCAGCCGGCGGCGCAGGTGGCCCTTGCAGAACGGGCCGCGGCAGGTCGGCCTCGCTCTTCGGGAACGACAGCACCAATTTGCCCGACGGATTCACATCGCCAAATAGGATATTCGCGATGGCCTCGCCGCCGCGCGCGCCCGGATACCAGGTCTCCAGCACGGCTTTCACGCTGCCCAGCCAGGGCATCAGCACCGGATCGCCATTCTCCAGCACTACGATCGTGTGCGGATTTGCCGCCGCCACCCGCCGGATCAATTCGTCCTGCTCGTCGGGCAGCGCAAGGCTCTTAAGGTCGGCATTTTCGTGCGTGTGTTGGTGCGCGAAAACAATGGCCACCTCCGAGTCGCTCGCCAGCTTCGCAGCCGCGCCTGCATCCAAGCCCGACGCGAATACAACCTTGCTCTGAGGACTCTTCGCGCGAATCGCCCGCAGCGGTGAGGATGGGTCCCACACTTGAATCGCCAGAAAAGCGTCGGTATCGTCGGCCGCCACCGGCTTTGCCGGCACCGCATTGCCGCCCACGGGATTCACCTGCGCCGATCCTCCCCCCGAAAGCACTGCGATATCGGCATGGGAACCGATCACCGCGATCGAGCGAACCTTGGATGCATCCAGCGGCAACTGCCCGTCGTCATTCTTCAGCAGAACCGCGCCCTGTTCTGCGATGTGCTGCGCGACATCCGCGTCCTCCTTCACATGGATCGGCGTGACCACCGGCGGATGGTCCATCACTCCCACCGCGAACAAAGTGCGCAAAATGCGGTGCACCATGTCGTCCAGCCGTGCCATCGGGACTTCGTTCCTTTCCACCGCCTCCTTCAGGGGCGCGGAAAAATACTGGCTCAGAAAAAACTCCTGGTCCAGCCCGGCATTCGCGGCCTTCACCGTGCTGTGTGTCGCGCCCCAGTCGGACATCACCCAGCCCTTGAATCCCCAATCCTTTTTCAGAACTTCGTTCAGTAGGTAGTCGTTCTCGCAGGAATAAACATCATTTACGCGATTGTAGGCGCACATCACCGTGCCCACCCCCGAATCTTTTATTGCAATCTCGAACGCCAGCAAGTCGATCTCGCGCATCGAGCGCTTGTCGAGGTTGGAACTCACCGTGAAACGCCCGGATTCCTGGTCGTTGATCACGTAATGCTTGATGTCCGCCACCACCCCCTGGTCCTGAATTGCCCGCAACTCCTGGCCTGTGATTTTCCCCGCGAGCAACGGGTTTTCCCCGTGATATTCAAAATTCCGCCCGTTGCGCGGCTCGCGCATCACGTCAATTCCGCCGCCCAGCGACACGTTGAAACCCTCGTCGCGCGTCTCCTGCCCGATTACTTTCCCCGCTGCATACGCGATCTCCAGGTCCCAGCTGGACGTTTCCGCCAGCGAAGATGGCAACGCTGTTGACTGCCCGTTCGCTCGGTGCCCCAGGTCCGTGACGCCCAGTCCCGCCCCGATCAGATTCAGGTCCGGAATGCCCAGTCGCGGGATGCCCGGCACGAAGCCATCTCCACCCAACGCACGCGGAGGAGCCGTCGGCACCAGCTTCCCCAGCGGCGCGCCGAAGAAGCCGTGCAGCAGTTGGATTTTTTCATCTAGCGTCATTTGCTTCACCAGCAAGTCGGCGCGCTCGTCGGGCGGCAGCTTGGCATTCATCCAGGGCCGGCTCGTGCTGTGGCTCTGGTTTTTGGAAACAAACGGCGCAAACGCGAACACGCCATAAAGTGAAGCGCAAAGGATTCGATTGTGCAGTTGCATCGACTACCCTTGGACCAGCGAACGATAGAAACCAACTGCATACGGTATACTATTCACGAGGCGGAATCCGAAAACTTCTAATCGGGATAGACACCTAGTTAGACCCACCGACTCGATTTGCCTAGGACATTTCGAGCCCCGGTGGGTCTTTCGGCGTTCATGCATACGATCGTTCACCCTGCGCTGGCCATACCGGTGTATATAAAGCGGGCCTGTGCCATAGCTTATCCGCCTTGGAGGAGACGTAATAGGCGATACTCGTTCTAGCGCTTACATTCGGCCCAAGTTTGCTGGCGGCATAACTGAACGGTGTAACACACCGACACCTCGCAATCCTGCCGATCCGTGGTTTCAGTTCAAGATCGGAATTCCAGCATGACCCAATAGCCTCTGGTTCTCACAGTCCCAGAGGCTATTTGTGGTTTGGGCAACACGCGAGGCTAAATCTAGAAGTAGCTTACCTTCCGATAGCCGGCAATCCGTCCCGAGTCGATGCCAAGCGCGCAGATCGCTTCCTGCAAGCCGACTTGTAAGAACCACCGATCTCAGACTGAGATAGGTAGGGATAATCCCTGTTCACAAAAGTTATTCACAAACAAGTCAGATGGCCTACCGGCGATTCCGACGCTAATCTGTCGCGTTCGCTGCGACGACCGTTTTTTGGCTGATTCGATCCTGCAAGGGCCTTGCGGCCTCGTGTTAGGTGCCAGCAGCCGCAAAAGATGGATAGACAGGTGTCCATTGCGCCGCGGTCACTCGCTCGCGCAGTCCATCCTCAGAGAGCTTCGGAGCAACGCCTTCCTTTTGTGCCTCCACGCCAACGGCTGTCGCGATTTCCGCGGCCACCCTCCGAATGTCGGTCAAAGGAGGCAGCAAAGACGCAGAAGAGTCTTTGAGGGCTGGGGAATTTTCGGCGAGCGCTCGGGCCGCCGCCAGCATCATCGCATCGGTTACTCGCGATGCGCCGGACGCGATAACTCCGAGTCCCATGGCCGGAAAGATGTAGACGTTATTGCACTGGGCGATCGGAATCATGCGCCCGGCATAGCTGACAGGCGCAAAAGGTGAACCCGTCGCGACCAGAGCACGCCCCTCGGTCCAACGAATCAGATCATCAGGATTTGCTTCCGATTTTGTTGTCGGATTCGAGAGCGGGAAAATGATCGGCCGCTTCACCTTGCGCGCTATCTCACGAACAATCGCTCCCGTAAACGCCCCGCCCACAGTGGAAAGACCGATTAGAATTGTTACTTCGATCTTTCCAATCACGTCGGCAAGTCCGATGTTGCCGTTCGAAGTTCGCGGCCATCCGGACAAGCGCTCTTCCGGCTGGGCGTAAACGCTCTGTTCCGGGGTAACGTCTTTCCGTCCTGAATGCAAAAGGCCGTCTTTGTCGATCACCCAGAAGTGGCCGCGTGCCTCTTGTTCGCTTAGCCCTTCGCTTTTCATCGCCGCACGCAGCTCATCGGCTACTCCAATGCCGGCTGAACCCGCTCCCAACATGACGATCTGCTGGTCCTTCAAACCCGTTCCGGTCACTTTGACTGCGCCGAGAATGGCTCCTAAAGCGACAGCCGCCGTCCCCTGGATGTCATCATTGAAAGTCAGCAATTGATCGCGGTAGCGCTGAAGAATGGGCCGAGCATGCGGGGTTGCGAAGTCTTCCCATTGCAGACACGTTTTGGGAAGTTCCTGTTTCACAGCCTGAACGAACCTATCGATGAAATCGAAATACGCCTCACCGGTTATCCGTTCGTGGCGCCAGCCGACGTACTCAGGATCGTCGAGCCGTTCCTTATTATTGGTTCCCACATCCAAAACGATGGGGAGCGTGCGTTCCGGACGAATCCCGCCAATAAGCGAATATAAAGATAGCTTGCCGATCGGGATGCCCAGCCCGCCTGAGCCCTGGTCACCGATGCCTAGAATGCGTTCACCGTCGGTGACGACGATCACGTCAACTTGCGGATTGGGACGATTCCGCAACAGCTCGGCGATCGAATTGCGTAGCGGATAGGAGATGAATAAGCCGCGCGGCCTCCGATAGATGTGACTGAATTGTTGGCACGCGAGCGCGACCACGGGCGTGCACACGATAGGCGTCATTTCTTCAATGTGGTCGAGCAAGAGCCGGTAGAAGAGAACTTCGTTGGTGTCCTGCAGAGCACGCAGGTAAATATGCCGCTCCAAATCGTCGTTCTTGCGCTTGTAGGCCTCGTAGGTGCGAGCGACCTGCTCCTCGATGCTTTCGACGTGAGGTGGCAGGAGTGCATGCAAGCCAAGTTTGGTGCGTTCCACGTCTGTAAAAGCCGTGCCTTTATTCAGTTCGTGGCGATTGAGAAGATCCACTCCGCGAGGAATATTTGGCACACCTGGCTGGGCAATCTGCTGTCTGGTAGCCATTTTCGAATTCTCCTTTCTCATTACGAATTTCCTTCCTGTAGGCTTCCTGCCGAGAACTCCACCTTCGTCCTGAATCCGAAAACTACGGCGCGCCCTGTTCCTGCACCCACGTTTTCGTAGTACTGAATGACCGGCAGCAGGAGCAGCATCGGTAACGGGTCTAGGGGCGCATTGAATTCAACAGCGTGCTCGGGCTCCGGCCCAGGAACCGGTTCCTGTGGAGCAGTCTGCGAATGGGTGGGAAAAGTAAATACACAAACGCCGCGCCACAACAGAAATCGGGCCCGCGTTTGTCGGCCCACCATGCAGAACCCTCTGCATATACTGTGATCGTTAAATCGTGTAGCTCAGCTGGGAGAGCACCTGCTTTGCAAGCGCGTTCGGGCACTCCAAAGACTCCATCCTTTGCCCTCGGTTTTCAATGTTTTCAACAATTTCGGGGAATCTGCTTCTCGCTCGAAGTAAGCCCCGAAGCACCACTCACATAGGGTTTTGGCACAGTTTTGGTACAGCTGGGTTCGAGAACCGTCGGGCTGAACCGCTGTCTAAGCCCTCGAACATTCGGCTGACGCCCCCGCGAGCCAGTCGTATCTGTACAATACTTCACCTTTACCGTAGACTAGACACCTGACAAGACAGATATGGCATGACCGCACCCAATAAATCATCGCAGGGCCAATCACTCGAGGTCGCTCGGCTCGATTCCGCCGACAAACGCCGCCGCCGGATTGTGGGATGGATGCAACGCCATGGAGCACCGATTAGCGGTAGCGAACTAGCCAGACGTTTCCATGTGAGCCGTCAATGCCTTGTCCAGGACATTGCGATCCTGCGTGCTAGCGGCGAGCAAATCGTCGCCACGCCGCGCGGTTACCGTTTGCCTGAAAGTTCCCCCCATCCTCATCGAGCGATCCTTGCTTGCCGGCATGCCCCCGAACGAACCGAGGAAGAACTACAGATTCTAGTCGACCAAGGCGTCAAGATCCTCGACGTAATCGTCGAGCATCCTCTCTACGGTGAATTACGTGGATCACTGATGCTCGAGTCTCGCGCAGATGTGCAGGATTTTCTAAAACGCGTGCGCGCGTCACACGCGGCGCTGTTGTCCTCACTCACCGGCGGAGTGCATCTGCACACGGTCGAGGCATCGCGGCCAGAAATGATCTCACAAGCTAAAGCCCGACTCGGCGCGCGCGGATTCCTGCTGAAATAGTGGCATTCGCGCGGGCCCGCGCGCTCAATGTCCGCCACTCGACGGCTGGCAAGAGATTTCATAATTCCAGGGGGGACCTAGCGTCATGCCAAGTGCAACAGCGCAGAGTACATTCGAGGAACGCTACACGCTCCCGGTCGTCGAGAGCCTGGACGACACGGCCGAGGAGATTCGCGGAAAGCAGGAACGGGTGCGCCAGCTCTGCGCCGAAAGGAATGCGGTGCTACTGGCGCATCACTATCAACGGCCGGAAGTTCAGGAAGTGGCGGACGCGGTGGCCGATTCGTTGAAGCTTTCGCAGGTGGCCGCAAAAACCAATGCCGATGTCATCGTCTTCTGCGGAGTGCACTTCATGGCGGAAACGGCCGCAATTCTGCTCCCGGAGAAAACCGTGCTACTGCCGGACTTGCGCGCCGGTTGTTCGCTGGCCGCTTCGGTGACGCCAGACGAACCGCGAAAATGGAAGGCGAAGGTGCCGGACGCCGTTGTGGTTGCCTACATCAATACGTCCGCGGCCGTGAAAGCTGAAAGCGACTACTGCTGCACATCAGCGAACGCTGCGAAGGTGGTCTCAGCGATCCCGGTGGATCGGCCGATTCTTTTTCTGCCGGATCAATTTCTCGCTACCGTCGTGGCACGGCAGACAGGGCGAAGCAACATCATCGCGTATCCGGGCTATTGCCACGTGCACAAGACGATCCGGCCGGAACAGGTGATCGAGATTCTTGAAGAGCATCCCGATATCGAACTACTTCTGCATCCCGAATGCGGCTGCGTGAGTTCCTGCATGGCCAAGGCGGTAGACGGCACGCTACCCGCGGACCGCACCTTTTTCCTCTCCACCGAAGAGATGCTCCAGCACATCGGCAAGTCCCCGGCCGCTGAATTCGCCGTGGGAACAGAACTCGGCATCCTCCATCAACTGAACAAGACATATCCTGAGAAGACATTCTATCCGGTGAATCCAAACGCCGTCTGCGCGTTCATGAAGACGATTACGCTTGATAAGGTCATCCGTTCGCTCGAAACACTCGCCCCGCGGGTGCGAGTGCCTGAAGATATCGCGCACAAGGCAAAGCGCGCGATCGACCGCATGCTGGAACTAGCGTGAACGCCCACATATGCTGAAGATTGGGATTCTCGGCGTAGGGGCCATTGGTCGGACCATCGCTGCCGCGATTAATCAGAAGCAAGTGGATGCGGAACTTGTCGCGCTGGCGGATCAAGATCGCGCGCGAGCAGACGATTTGTCCTCGGAACTGTCGAACCACCCAACTGTCGTTTCCATCGCGGAGCTGATCGAGCGTTGCGATCTCGCGGTCGAGGCCGCCAGTCAAGCGGCCCTGGCAGCGTTTGTGCCCAAGGCACTGGCACGGGGACGCGACATGCTGATCATGAGCGTGGGCGGCTTACTCGGCCACGAAGAATGGCTTCGGCAGGCGCGAGAAAAAAGTTGCCGGATCTATGTGCCCTCGGGGGCGATCGCCGGGCTCGACGGAATCAAATCCGCTTCGATAGGGCGTATCGAATCGGCACTGCTCATCAGCCGCAAGCCAGCCGCTGCGCTAAAAGAGTCGAAGCACGTCGTCGAGCACAATTTGCCGCTCGACAGTTTCAAGGAAGCTACGCTCATCTTCGAAGGGCTCGCCGAGGAAGCTGCGCGGGCGTTCCCAGCGACTTCGAACGTTGCTGCTTCGCTGCGCTTGGCCATCGATACCGCCACTCCGGTGCCCGTGCGCGTTCGAATCATCGCGGTGCCAGGTGGAAATGTAAACGTCCATGAAATTCGCGTACAGGGCGAATTCGGCCGAATCAATATGCAGGTCGAGAATGTACCATCGAAAGGGAATCCGCGAACCTCGCAACTGGCCGCGTTTTCCGCCATCGCAACACTGAAAAATCTCACGCGTTCCCTGCGCGTTGGTACCTAGCTTCTTCCCTCAGCCAGTTCCAAGCGGAAAAATCGGGGTGACGTAGGATTCGAGCCGGAATTGTCTTGTGTTCCGCGACTTCGGAACAAACTAACACATCGCGGCCTGAGCTGTCTGTCTAAGACGAATGCACCGAGAATGTTAGCTTCCGACGAGCGCGTTTATCAGCCACAAAGCTCGTGGCGTGATGATGCTCACAGAGAGATCTTCGCAGACCATGGGAAGTAAGCGGGGCAGCGTTCAGATTCGCTTGAAAGATGCCCAGCTATTACGCGGCAGCTTTCTTCGCTTGCGCTTTGACCTTTGCCCAGCGTTCTTTCATAGCTTTTGAAATCTTTGCTCTTCCTTTCGCCGACAGCACGCGCTTCTTCGCACGGGTGATATCTCGGCTTGCCGTCTTGCCCAGAGCCTTGGCGGCCGATTGCAAACCAATCAAATCATGCTGCAGCTTGGCCAACTGCTTTTTTACCTTCTTCTCTTCACGTCTGATTGCTGCCAATATGCTCATGGATCCTCCGAGAACAATCTACATGAGAGATCGCCTTAAACCAATCCCGTGCCCTTGGGATGTGTTATTCAGTTTGCAAGTGGTATGTGGAAATCAGATGTCCGATTAACGTTAATCCTCAAAGTGGCTTGACAGTCTGCTCCCAAACTCCCTCGAACCGCGTTTGTAGTACAGGTCTTTCGGCGCTCTCGACAGGGCGATGCTGCTCTTCCCTCTACGCGTCACCAGCAGGCATTCCGCAATCTCCGGATGGTCACGCCGCGAGCAGAAAGCTCTCCAAGCAACTGCGTCACTCCCGGAGAAGCTTCCCGTTCGCCCGGGACGATTACCGCCCATTCCAGGTTCTCTCGAAACTCCTTTGACCTAATCTGCCACTGGCCGAAAGACGAGGATTTTGCCTCACCGATTTGGATGACGGACCAGTGCCACACCAACGCCAATGCAGTGGCTTCGTCAGGTGCCGGCCCGGACAGAATGAAATGGTTGTTTCCGTGGACCAGGATGCCGACCATGAGTTTTCAAGCCTCCAGGCGCGGATCAGGAACGGGGTAACCAATTGCGAAATGGTAGACGACTTGTCCTAGCTCAGGAGACAGGTCCAGATATCGGTTCACTTTCTCATCAAAAAACGCTCCGATGCCCGTCGCTCGCAGTCCAAGCGCCTCGGAAGCAAGATACATTCGTTGACCAATAGCACCCGCCTCGAAATGCACGTATCGATATCCACGATCGCCGTAAATGCGGGCAGCACTCTCAAAATCGCCGATCATGGAGAATGCCACACAAGCGTTACCCGCCAGGTCTTGTCCCAAACTGAGAGCTGCCGCTACTAGGCGTTGGTCCCCTTCCTTGATTTTCTCTAGCTCTGCCTGCTCCGGCCAGTAGCGGTAAACACCCGGCGTCAAGCCTGCGACGCGATGGACGTAAAGATAGAGGTGGACGAAACGAGCTGTGGCGAAATCGGCGAAGAGGCGCTCTTGTGCGGTGGAGAGAACAGTCGCAAGTTGCGAGAAGGAGATCGACTCGCCCCCACCCCTGAAGTCAAGAGCGGAACGGCGGGCACGAACGACGTCGCCGAAACTATGGCTTGTGGAAACACGAGGCGGCAGGCTGATTTCCCCTCGCCCGGGCATCATCGACTGGCCAAAAGAGGGGACGGCGGCCTCCGTGCTGAGCTTCGTAGCAACGTGGATTCGTTCAATCAGTGGATAAGGTTCTTGCTTCTCTGACAACCGGTTGGGCTGACCTCTAAACAAAATCGTCTCGACGGGAATCAGCATCCTCACGGGAATGGATGGGCCGTGAAGTCCGACGATTAGCATAGGCCACTCATCCTCATGCAAGAGACACCGATCCGCGACTCGGTCATCTGAGAAATGGCCAAACGCAAAGCTGTGGCATCCGATTGATCGAGCAGCAAGGGTGAGCGCCTGCCAAGCATGTCCGACGTCGTGCAAGCAATACCGATAGGCACGGTCCCGGTATTTCCAGGCTTCGCGCCAGGCAATGCTGGTCAGAACGAAAATGAGCGGGGCGGAGGTGTCGACAAGTTTCCTGTCAAGATCTCCGATGGCGCGTTGTTCTGCAGTGTGGGATGAGGGACGGTAATGATAGAGGCCATCGGGCCAGCCGGCCAATCCTTGCGAGCAGAAGTGAAATTCGGTCGGATGGAGATTGCCGGAAGAAGGATTGACGCGCAGAGCGTAGATTGCTCCAGTGGACGGGACTCGCTTGGACGCGCTAATTGAGGCGGAATAGAACATCAACTGCGACAGGAATTCCGCACCATCCTGGGCTAGAGTATTTCCTGTTTTGCCCTCGAGCACTTCGAGAGCTGAAATCTGTGGAGCTGGCGGATCGGCCGGCAAATCCAGGACGGGGACGCCCTCATAATGCCGAAATGGATTGGGCATATTGGCCCAATCAAGATAGTGCTGAGTTCGCCGCAGCGATTCGACACTATGCTTCGTCAATTCATGGTACTCGCGCCAGCCCATGCAACGTAGGTCCTCAGGACACTGTACTGGCAAAGCAGGCATTCGGGTAGGGGCACGAAAGAAAGAGACTTTGGCTCTACTGCGATCTAAGGGGCGCAACAGAGTACAATCGAGCGGGCGAACACCAGTTATGACATCTATAGGATCAGTAGATGTATTCTCAAATCAAGAGAGGAGCAATCTGAACATGGGATACGGTAACCGCGACAAACCAGAACGCAAATCAGGACGAGCTGGATTCGTGGATGCCCGACTCGAAGAGCTTCGGCGTCGCTGGGAAAATGCGACAGACGAGCGTGAGAAAAATGAGGTGTCCGAACAAATCCGCGAGTGGCAATCATTTAAGCCAGAACGATCCGCGCCCTCCCGAGGTAGACGATAGGACGCCCTGTAGCAAGTTGAGGGGGCAGGCAAGATGTTGCCAATCGAAGCCAACAGCAGAAGGATTTTCCCTTTCTCAATTGTGGCTCGCACTGACCGCCGTCTCGACAGCGCCTGTCACCGCGTTGGGAGCGTCCAATTGGATGTGGTGTCCGCTGTTAGGCACAACGATTAGCTTTCCTCTCCTGGATAGCTCCGAGAGGCTTGCCGAATGGAAGCGCCTGCGCAAGAGCGGGCGGCTGAGACAATAATTAAGATCGTGATCATCATCGCGAACAAACCAATCAGCTGTCAACCCCGCGATTTGCAAATTCTAGCGATGAATTCCCAACTTCTATCGCGCCATCGGTGCATTTCAGGGGCCCCTATGAAAACCTTCACTGGATTGGCACAGACTTTTAGCATCGAGTTGCAAACCAAATAAGCCTCACCGGCTTTTGCGATTTCTTCTTCAAGCAGTCCGTTGCAATTCGAGCATCGAACTTCGCCCGGCGTGAACTTCCCTTCTGTGCAGTCTCCCACAAACAACGCGCCTTCGTGCAGGGTCCTAGTGATCATTACACCCTCCTTTTAAGCGGAGTCTGAAGGGTTGTGAGATTCGTCGCGTTCCTGCTTCAGAATTTGCGGCGCCTCTCGTGATTCCTGAAGCGCCAAGCGTACTTCGGTAGGAACCCGTGTCTCTGGCGATGAACGTGCCGCGGGCGACACTCGGCAGGGCCACCGCCTCAAGGTGCAATCGCCAACTGTCCTGTGCGGGTCATTTGGCATGTGGCTAGGCTTTGTTCCTATTCCAGTATCTCTTGAGCCGGGTCTTCGCCCACCCGCCAAGCGCCAGGTAATCACGCTCACTTAATACTTGTGCCTCTTCAGGCGTTTCGCCAATTTTCAGCAGGAGTTCACGTCTCTGCTTACTGTTCAGGCTGTCATACTGCTGTTGCGCCGTCATACGTCCTCCGTTGCGTATCACAGTCCAAAAGGTTTCATCATTCCATGCCGAGAGGTTATCACGCTCGTAGTTGCTCTGTGCGCGGGTTCTAGCACGTCATCTTTGGCGAGACAGGTAGTCGATGAATTCGCCCCGGGCGCGTTATAGAATCAGGCATGGAAAAGTCAAAAATTCCCGTTTACTGCCCGCATTGTAAACAGAAACAGATTGTTCACGTCTTTGTACGACTCGGACGAAGTCCGATGAACAACCAGACCGTCAACTGCATAACGTGCAAGAAAGAATTTGACGTGCTGGTTTCCGACCCGATTATCGGCGGTCCATTCCCAGAATAAAAGTTCTGCTAGGCCAAGGCTTCAAACATTGCCCGGCTGTCTTCGGAGCACTCGCGCATCTCGATCTCGCCCGCGCCTAAGAGATAGACTATTCCTAGTGGAGTGTACTAATTGCATTGACAATAGCGCAGCATCAGCCCAATGTGATTGCAGACTTGGGATTCTTCAGTTCCTCAGCACAACGATTCGTTAGCTGAACCACCCCTGGCCAAGACAAGCAGCGCGACAATCAAGGAGATTGCCATGAACACCATTACACGCCGGGACCAGTCCCGCGCTTTGATGCTACAGGACGAAGTTAATCGTCTGTTCGAGGACAGCTTTACTCGCGAACGCTCGGGTCATGCCGACCTGGCAACTTGGGCGCCAGCCGTAGACATCTACGAAACCGAAAATGAATTAGTCGTAAAAGCCGACCTGCCCGACCTCCAAGAAAAGGACATTGACGTCCGCATTACAAACAATACCTTGACCATCCGCGGAGAGCGGAAGTTCGAGAAGGACGTCAAAGAAGAAAACTACCTCCGGATTGAACGGACTTATGGTGCGTTCATGCGGAGTTTTTCCCTGCCGAATACGGTCAGCTCGGAGAACATTCGGGCCGACTATCGCAATGGGGTTTTGACCCTGCATATGGCTAAGCGTGAAGAATCCAAGCCAAAGCAGATCAAGATCAGCGTCTCAGCAAACGGCAAATAACTGACACAGATCACATGCAGAGAGGCGAGTGCTGCCTCTCATACCGACAGCCAAGGAGGTTGCCATGATCGAACGCAAAGAACTATCGAGAGAAGATATCGCGCACCGAGCTTACGAGTTGTTTGTCCAACGCGGTAGCGCCCCCGGGAATGATGTCGAAGACTGGGCCAGAGCGGAAAAAGAGCTGACGAGCGAAGTCGTTGCAGGCCCAATAAAGGCGCTGGCCGCCCTAGCCAGTCGCAACCAGAATAATTAACACGACGACCGCCAACAGAATCCATCGTTTGGAAGGGGCGGGAAATCCGCCCCTTTATTTCTCCGTTTGGGTGTCGATCGTGTCTCAAGAAGTTGTTGGACGTCGGAACGGATAGCCGGAGGAGAAGATGTCAACTGCAACCAAACTCATCATCCCTAAGAAAGGCGAGCATCTGAGAAGCACTCAGCAAGAAGGCGTTTTTGAAGTTGTTTTCGTCAATGCGCTCATGCAGACCGCAAATGTCAGATTGATTGATGGAAGCGGGCACGTTGTGCCGAATGTGCCGTGGACTGCGTTGAAAGCTTTGGACAGCTAGTAAGCCGTTTATGTCGCGATCAGTCTGACGCTCTTCACTGTCACTCATCCGGGCACCGCGATTCGCGCGAATATTGCTCGGCCAAAGCCAAATTAATGAGGCATTCTTGAGTTACATTCGTTGACGAGCCTTGTCCGATGGTCTTCCAAACGCTGAATAACGGCCCGCAACCAACTTCCCACCGTTTGGTCGATCAGGCGATATTTCAATAGCTTCGAGAATTTGCGCTCATACTGTTGCATCTTGGCACCTCCACCCAAGTCAAGGACATACACTTGATCGAAACGAGGCTGCTGTAACCCTCGTCACATGGCTGCGTGATCGCCATGACATTACCCCGGCGTGCCCGAGATTATCGCGACTGAGCGCGGACAGATTGTAATTCAGAAGTAAGCAGCGTTAGTTCGACCAATCGCTCCTCGATCGCGTTGCGCGTGCGTCTCGTTGGCGAAGCAAGCCTCGTAGACCGGCCTAGAACTTCATCCACAATGGACTCGCTGCTTCACGCGACGTGAGTTTTCCACAAATGCCGTCGCTCACTCAACGGTTTCGGTCTACTCGTTAAGTCGCGCGAGGGTTGGTCAAGTTCGCTCCGCTCCGGCAAAGGAAAAGGCTTCCTAAGCAGCTCGCCATCGGTCGGGGGGTAGCCGAGATGCTGAACCCGAATTAGACGCAGGTGGTGGATTGCATCATCCAGAGCTTCGCGTTCAGCAGCAGATATCGTAAGGCTGTCAGATTGGCGGGTCCGCTCAAGGATGATCCGTTCGGCCTGTGAAGCGCGGTCGGCAAGCTCGAGATGATGCAGCGACAAGCACTCATAGAAGCGGATCTCCCAATCGAACTTTTGGCTAGCACTACATGGTGCATCGGAGTGTGGCATTGCAGGGTCCCCGTTGGGAGTATACCACTGCTGTTATACTTGGTGCTTCGGTCGCGAACAGTGGACGACCTCAAGCCGCCGCGCTGCCAGCAAACGCCGCGTGATGGTAGAAAACATGAGTAGCGTTGTCTTACTGGCAGTCGCGTATTTTGGGCTGTCCATAAACGTCTCCCAAGTCCCACAAGGCGCCCCGTTCACTATCCATGTCTCGAAGATTCAGCGCGTCAACGGGGGCTGCGCAGTTGACGCTGAGTCTACTGGCATCCGGTTCAAACTACGCTCATCAGTTCCTGCAGCATGTGCGATGCTCAGGTCAGGGGAAAGATATGAGGCTTTCAGAGCCATGACAAAGGCTAACCCGAAAGATGAAACCGAAGACGCGTCCAGCCTTGTCATTACCAACAACGTGAAAAACGGCCACAGGGCGAACGCGGTGTTCGCCATCGATTCTGAGGAATCAATCCCGCAGAAGTTAGAAACTGGTTGGACGCGCGCACGCGGCGTATGATTCCTGAGGGGAACAGCGATGGTCATCGGCGAGCGCCTGAAGGCTCTGAGGGAACACAGAAATATGTCCCAAGGGGACATTGAGAAGCGCACCGGACTTCTTCGAGTCTACATTTCGCGAGTTGAAAACGGCCACACGGTTCCCGCAATCGAAACACTCGAAAAATTCGCTCGGGCACTCGAAATTCCGATCTACCAACTTTTCTATGACGGTGAGAATCCGCCGGCGCCAATCGTCCCAGTGCCACAAACGGATAAGGGCTGGGGCAGTTCCGGTCGTGACGTCCAGACACTTCACAGGTTTCGCAGCCTAATGAGCCGGATGGACCAGGGCGAGGTGAAGCTGCTGTTGTTCATGGCCCAGAAAATGTCGCGGAGGAAAAAGCGCGGCTCTCGGGTGTAGGTCAGCGGGCAGTCTCAACGGCGAGTCGATAGTCGCTTCGGAGCCCACTCCGGGAAGTGCATCTTCCAGAAGTTTGCGACGGGTTCCACCAACTCGATCCCCACGGTCCATTTGCCGTCCTGCAAGGAGCCCACATCCACGATCCGGCATTCTTGCTCTTCGCCGGTGCTCTTGTTCACAACCAAAATGCTCTGGCCCGCTCGCACCCTGGCGGCCAGCGCAAGCGACGCCTCCATGAGCGTTCACGGAGAGCATGTGGGTGAATTCACTGAAGGATTCCTGGAATATGTCCTGCCCAAAGACATGGACGCCAATAGACAGTACGATCCGCTTGCTTCTTCGGAGCGGTCGGTCTGGCCGAATCCGTACGCTCATGACACGCCAAACGTAGAATCACGGCCAGTCTGAGCACAATAGTACTGACGGTCCAGCAATCTACGGCTGCTGCGGGTGACGGCCTTCCGGCGCGATTGCATCCGCCATGCGGAAAATCGCCGCTAGCACCTCAAGAACGACGCGGCAATAGAGAATCCAGAAAAAGTATCCGACGAGAGCACCGAGCAGTGCGAGCAGGCCCTGCACTGGAGCTTGTTGGAATGACACGACAACCCAGGCGACCGCAGCGACGAGTCCGACCAGCAGATGCATGGCGTAGAGGAATTTCAGCATTCGCGGCGTTGCATACGTGTGGAAGGAAAAATCCATCAAGCCTTCCCACATCCCCTTGGCTTCGGGCATCAATGCCTCCTTCGGATGAAGACCTATCCCCGTTCAATTCTTAGCACTGTTCTGCCAGCTATGTCAGTGCATGCGAGGGGAGGTGTGCCCAATAAGACTTCGCGCGCCGCGCTGCAGGCCAGTCGAGTTCGTGAACCTTGATGGGGAGCAAAGCCGCTTCAGCGACCGCTAATTTCACTGCCTTCTTCGTGACGTGGCCAAGGAAACACGGTTGACATAATAAATTACAAATCGTGCAGCAAAAATCTCTCGGTAACCGATCTGCGTCTCCGAGAGCGCCTGCTCATTAGGCAGGCGCTCTGCCTATAGTTCCAGGCGAGACTTTGTCGCTGTCAGCGCAACCCCGGCAGAGCAATAGGAATAAATGAAGATAGTTCTCATTGGGCCCAAACGGACGCACGTTACGGATCTCGCGACATGACCAAAATCGTAAAGCCTTTGTGACCACCGCTACGAGCTCTTTGGTTAGCGACCGCGATACGGCGGCGTCAAGCGCGCGAGAACCCCAGCGTGGCCCGCGCGACGAAGCAGCCCTGCTTCACCGGAGAACTCGTATACTGAGTGAGGCACCAAACAACCGGGAAAAGGCGTGTCACAAAGTGCGACACGAATATTCGCAGCGTTTAACTAAATTGAGAGCGCGAACGCTGGTGACAGCTTTCATGCTATTGGCCAGTGGATATCCTTCCCTGCCCCTGGCTGCACAGGAAACTGGGCCGCCGGAAGCAACGTCGCCGCCACAGGCTCAAACGTCCAAGCAAACCCCCTCGGGCATCTCGACAGAGCCGGCGTCAGTCCCGGTGGACCAGATCATTCAACGATTTGCGGAGCGCGAGGCGGAGTTCAAAACGGAGCGTGACAACTTCACTTACGTCCAGAGCTTCGTGGTGCAGACAATTGATGACGATGGCCGACCGGACGGTGAGTATCGAATGATAAGCGATATCACCTTCACGCCCTCGGGCCGGCGCTACGAAAATATCACCTATGCACCGCCGCCGACCCTCGAGCGCGTATCGCTGTCTGAGCAGGATCTCGCCGATCTGAAGGACATTCAGCCCTTCGTGCTCACTACCAATGAATTACCGAAGTACGACATTTCGTATGTGGGGCGCGAACAAGTGGACGAAATCAGTACCTATGTATTCGATGTGAAACCAAAAAAGATCGAGAAAAATCAGCGCTACTTTCAAGGACGGGTGTGGGTGGACGACAAGGATCTGGAGATCGTCAAGACGTACGGGAAAGCGGTGCCAGATATTCGCAAGCATGGCGACGAGAACGTGTTTCCGCGTTTTGAGACCTATCGCGAAAATATTGAAGGCCACTATTGGTTCCCCACCTATACCCACGCGGACGATATACTGCGCTTCAGCTCGGGCGACGTTCACATCCGTATGACGGTTCGCTACTCCGAATACAAGCGGTTTCGCGTTACGTTCCGGCTGCTATCGCCTGGCCAAGGCGAGCAGCCGAATCCCTAGTCGACACATCTCCTGCGGAAAGGACAGGAGTAAAGTTCTGGTGCACGAACCAGTGACCCTCTGCTTGCAAAGACGAGGAAAGTAATCTATCTCATTGGTTCGTTTGGTTTTGTTCTGTGTCGTAGTAGTCGGTTTTGTACCTAATTCGGCAGCAAATGGACCCAAGTTGGACCCAAGTTTTGAGGTGACCCCCTAAACTGTCACAAAAACTTTGGGCACAGTCTCCGATTTTATTTCAACGTCTTTGCATCTCCTAGCAAGGGTTGGGGTCTGGGGAAGGGGACGGCGTTTGAGTCCCCTTTCCCAGATAGCTCATTAGAAATCCTTTGCTCGTTCTCACCGTTCCCATCGTTCACAATAAACTGCACGGTTGCGCCCAGAGACTCTGCCGGATTTCCGCGCTCGTTTTGTTGCTCGAATTCCTCGGGAGGTCGGTAGCCCAAGGCCGAGTGCAGTCGCTGCCGATTGTAATACTCCTCGATGAACTCTTCGATGTTCGTGCGCAACTGCTCCAGGTTGTTGTACCGGTTTGTGTAAATTTCCTCTCGCTTCAGTGTCTTCATGAAGCTTTCGCAACTCGCATTGTCGTACGGGTTCGCGGGACGGCTCATGCTCGCAACCATGCCGTACTTGTCCAACGCCGCCACATATTCCGGGCTCGCATATTGCAGCCCTCGATCGGAATGGTGCACTAAACCCGCTTGCGGCTGTCGATCCACGACTGCACGCTCCAACGCAGCCACGGTGAGTCGGCTACTCATCATCGTTCGATCCACAGCCCACCCTACAACTTTGCGGGAGAAACTATCGAGGATCACCGCCAGGTAGACAAACTCGCCTTTCAGCCGAACGTAGGGGTGAGTAGGCCGGGGCATTGCAGCCCCAGCCCCTCGCAGAACCGGACGTGAACCTCTCGGCTCATCCGGCTCCCATCACCGAGCCGCGGGAACGAATCCCCGCTCCCAATGCACAAATGAGCGCGGTGCACTTTCAGCGAGGCGGCCCAAGTGCCCGTGCCGCACGCGTGACACCGCGCGCCAGGCGCTTGTACTTCCGCTGCATCCAGCGCACCAGATAGTCGTTCACTTGCCTCCACAATGGCTTCAACGCCGTCGGATAGAATCGACCGTAGTAGTTCGCCCAGCCCCGAAGGACCGGGCCGAACATGTTCGAGAGGTCACTCAGCTCTTTGTCGCACATCAACTGAAGGTGCCATCCTCGCACCGTTTGCCGCATCGTCTGTCAGCGCCTCACGGCTGACGCCTGGGGAAAAGTTCACGTAGACCCGACCATACTTATCGACCGCCTTGCGCGGCCGAAACGTGTAGCCGAGAAACGTGAACTGGATCGTCGGATACGCGCCCTGCCGATTGACGTCCTGGCAGTACACGATCCGCGTTTTCTCCGGATGCAGCTCGAGCCCGCACTCCCGTAGCCGTTCTCCGAGCTTCCTCAGCACCAACCGAGCCTGCACTTCGCTCTTGCAATGGATGACGCCGTCGTCCGCGTAGCGGCAGAACCGAACGCTCCGCATCTCTCGTCGCATCCATGCGTCCAGCGCGTAGTGCAAGAAGAGGTTCGCAAGCAACGGGCTGACGACGCCCCCTTGCGGGGTGCCTCGCTCGCGCGCCACCTGTCGTCCCCTCTTGGTCTCCATCGGCGCCTTCAGCCATCTCTCGATGTACAGAAGGACCCATGGCGTACTGCAGTGTTTTCGTACCGCTCGCAGGAGAAGCTCGTGGTCAATGTTGTCGAACAGGCCTTTGATGTCAAACTCGACGACCCAGTCATATTCCCAGCTTCGCCGCCTCACCAGCGCGACCGCGTCCAAGGCAGATCGCCCTGGCCGATAGCCAAATGAGTCGCGGTCGAAGACTGGCTCGAGCACCGGCTCGAGGACCATCTTGACCACCGTTTGTGCGACTCGATCGGCGACCGTGGGCACGCCCAACATTCTCGTCGCCCCCGCTCTTCTTCGGAATCGGCACGGCTTTGACCGGCGGCGGAAAATAGCTGCCGGACCCCATGCGATTCCAAAGCTTGTACAGATTGTCGCCGAGACTTGCTCTCGAACTCTTCGATCGACTCGTCGTCTACACCGGCACTTCCTCCATTCGCTTTGACTCGCTGGAATGCCTCCCAGACGAGCGCCTTGGGAATTGCAAACGGCTTCGTCATGTGCTCACGCTCCTCCTGCTCGCGCAGTTGGCGTGAACGCCTGACCCGATGACGCGGCCCCTTCGCTCCATCGCCATTACGGCGACTTCCTCGCTACTACGAGCCGCTCCGCCCCTTGACCGCGTATTGGTACTCTCGGCCTCGCGTTGTGCGCTTGCGCCTTTCCCTTTGCATCGCGATCGAAGGTTCCCGCAGTTCAACATAAGAGCCCGAACCAGGATGGCGCTGCCTCTATGCCGGACGTCGCATGGCCAATAGGCAGGCTCCCGCCATGCTGGTCCCGGGTTAACATCAACGCCCGGTTTCGACGTCATCTGAGCAGTTTCGACAATTGAACGGCAGTTCACGTGTGTTCGCCTTCGTTGGTTCTCACCTGATGCCTTGTGGCACCTTTTCCGCAACGCTCACGACCGGGGCTTTTGACCCAAGCCGCTTGCGGTGGTTTGCGCCCTGCTCCTGCAAGCCGAGCGCGAGAGGCCAGTTCTTCTTTCATCTCTCATCTCCTACGCCGCTTGCTGCGGCACACTGATGTCTGCCACCCAGAGCTGGTTGATGCCCGTCAGCGTCATGCGACTTGCTAAGTTCAAGTACACTTCGCACTTATGTTTCGAATTCGTAGTGACGACGAACCGCTTCGGTTGAATGGCCAGCAAATTATCGTCCCGCATCATCCGGGCCACCTTCTTGCGGTTCACCTGCACGCCTCGGCGGTGCAGTTCCGCAGTGATCCGTCGATAGCCGTAACGACGACGATGTTCCAGAGCAATCTGTTGAATCAAAGACCGCACTTCCGTCTCTTCCTCTGCCGGTTCCCGCTGCCGTAACGACCGGTAGAAACCTCTGCGACTCACCGCTACCAACTGACACATGTGCTCGATGCTCAGCCTGCCTTGCAATGGCATCAGTTCTCCGATGTGCTCGTAGAGGCCTTCCCGCCAGAGCCGTTGCTGCGCTGGCGTCGAGCCTCTACTTTTTGCAAGGCACCCTTCAAAAAATCCACCTCCATCGCCTTCTCGGCGAGCAAGCGCTTTAGCTGAAGGATTTCCTTTCGGTGGGCCAATGCATGTGTACTCGGGCGCACTGCTTCTTCGCCGGGTTCAGCCGCCTCAAGCTTCGTGCGCCACTTGTAGAGGCATCGCCGCGTTACCCCGAGCTCCTTGGCCAGCTCATCGACGCTCTCGCAAGTCCTCATACGCCCTACGGCCATGCGCTGAAACTTCCGCGAATACCGCTTTCTTCTCTCCACTCGAGTTTCCTCTCCCGGAGAGTGTGCCCATCGCGAGTGTGTCAATTCAAGGGGTCATTCCATCTTCCGACTGCACCCCTCGGATGAGACAGTTTTCGATCGGCGCACTTACTGTACCTCCAAGCACTTCCCAGAACCCCGTTTCTGAATAACTTCCGGTTTGCCCGGCAATTCGAGAGCTATCGCAAGGTGTAGAATGAGAACAGCGCCGTCCAGATGGGGGGACAGATGTCCAACCTTTCGCCATGGCACGTGCGAGCTTTCGCAGCTCCTGCCGTTTTGAATATTCCCAGCGTGATGCTTATTCCCAATGATTTGTTCCATTTTTCAGGTTTTGCGTCGGTACGGCAACATGCGTGCATTCTGCCTTGTCGAGTGCAAACCTAAGTCTCAGCTAATTTCGGAGGTGCAACGTGAGCGCCGAAAATTCAGTTTTCGCCATATATCCCAGCGAGACGCAGATTGAAGACGCAGTTGACGAGCTTGTAGCAGGCGGCTTTGCTACGGACCACATCGCGGTATTGCATCCCCAGAACAAGGACACGCGAGAGTTCGCGGCAAGAAAAGGAACGCATATACCGAAAGGGATTGATAAAGGCCGTTACGCCGATATTCCGCTCGACGGCACTTTGGGACTTCGCCACCCCGTGGAAGGGCCGCTACAAGGTGCTCTTCATGACGCCCTCATTGAGATGGGTGTGCCATCAGAATGGTGCGACCACCGCGTGGTCCGTGGCAAATTCTTGATCTGCGTGCGGTACAAGAGTCGGGATGAGTTCTTTCGTGCCAACGGCATTCTAAAGTTTACAGGTGCATCTGACATTTCCTGCTCCGTACCGCCTGAGAAATATAAGGCGAGGACAAAAGAAGCGTAAGCACTTGCGAAGCGAATCGTGCCCGGGTGACGGGCTAATGGGAAGTTATTGCGGGCCAGAAGTCCGCTTCTGGGAAGTTGCCAACTTCAGCCATGCATGGGGCTGGTCAAATGACGGGCTGCTCGGAAGTGTCCGTTCGATTCGGACATCGACGCAGAGGGCGCCGGGAGTCGGAATTCTAGCGCCGATTGAGGAGACGTAAGTTATTGATTTCACTAATTTCCACAAACGCTGCAAACGACCCATACGCGCGACTTGGGTACACGCGAGGTACATTTCTCAGACGTGACCGCCGTCACCGAAGCCGATATTCTCTTGAACATTTCTGCCAGGTACACCTCATCCTTCATGTACATATCGTCTCCGTGCGCTCCGCTCTTATTCAGTGCGAATCGCTCTTAGGCTTTTCGACAATGCCAAGCACTTTGTAGGTTTCCGACTCCGTCTTCTTCCCATCGAGGCTAACAACCCAAATCAGTTTAGCGTTCCCTCCGTGGAAATTCGACTCGATGTTATCCACGATTGGTTCTCGACAACTTCGGTGGTTGCCGCGGGGACCTGCGAAATGCTCGGCAAATTTCGCGTCACAATTGACGACCGCAATCCGACCATCTGGGAGCAATAATGAAAAAGTCGCCCCGCGCACGTGAAAAGGAACTGCCTCCGCCGGTGTGCTAGTCGCGTAGGTATGGCTCGACCCATTGCAGTTCACATTGCTTCCATCGCCGCTACAATTTACGTTCGCGTTTGAATTAGCATAGGCTTGCGCAGGCACCAAATATGAGTAGTCTGTATCGTGGTCTTGACGGTCAACGATCTTCACGTTCAGCTTCTGTGCAGACACCGAGGTCGCACACACCAGAACCAGTGAGGCAATCGCGAGTTTCATATTGGGCCTCCTCTAAGGCTTAGTGCATGTACCGTCGCTGTATTGCCAGCAACTAACGCCGCCGTGGTGAGAACACGCGCCGCTGCCTGTTGCGGTACTGGACCAACCGTCGTTACATAAAGCGCCGACTCGATGACGAGGAGGGGCCTGTGCTTGGCTTGCACCAATGGTCAGCACGCTCGACAGAGTGACTGCAAACAGCACCTTACGCATTACGTGAGTAACTTTCATTGGGCTGGGTACCTCCGTGCGGAGGATCATACCATTGTGGGTAGCTTGCTAGTGAATAGTTAGCGCAAGTGGTAATAACTTTTTGAGGCGGAGTTGACGATGAATTGCGGCAACTCGAACACTAGCGTGAAGGCTTGCTGGTCTCGGTTGGTCCTTGCCGGACGATATGGCCATTCTTGATCAGCGTTTCCAAGTAATCTTCCCCAGTAAGTTTGCAATCTACAAAATCTTTAAAATTGGGACTGGTGAGCTTGATCTGTCTTGCCATGAAGGAGGAAAGTCTCTTGTCGATGTCTACCACGCCGAAGCTTATTTTCGTATTGATCGGAGACTTTTTCCCTAGGTAGTAGAAAAAGTAGTAGTGATGATCCCTGTTCTCTTCTTTGAAGCCCTTGCCTGTTAGGGCCTTCTTTACTTCGCGGGCTTTGAAGTGCACTTTCCCTATCGTCTCGTAACGGAAGCCACCAGTTTGCGCATGGCATTCTTAACTCGCTGGGCTTCCACGGTCAATTCATCGTCCGGCGACTCTGCAATCACGTCCCAGAGAGTTAGGAAATCCTCAGAAAACGATCTCACAGCTTCGTCCACGGTTGGTCCGCACGCTAGGATTGAAAGTTCCTCGTTTTGGCAGTTCCACAGGTCATCTTCCATAAATAGTTCAAATTCAATGGACGACGTCAAGTCAGCTACAACGCCGTTGAACGAAAGCTTATCGAGCGAAATGCCAAATTGAGTCAACCTACATAGAGATGGTTGCGGGTTGAAAGGACGTTGTTCCACAGACGCAGCCACAGAGGACTCTGCTAGCAAATCTTGCGGAAGTGGTGGAGCAATCGTAATTCCCATCTAGTTAATTTTTTCCTTAGCGGCACCAGCATCGGCTCGCTTTAACGTCGAGGTTTCAACACTGACGACAGGTGTCGCCAGCACTATATAGACAGGGCTGCCGTCGGGAAGCCATTGGTTATCAACCCGAAGCACGGATGTCAGAACGTTTTTTACCTTGATCACCGACCCGTCTTCCAGCTCGTATCGGGTGAAGTTTTCCTCTGGTTTCTTAACGGGAACATCGGAAACGTCAATTTCGTGTCCGAATAGAGGCAATTTCTTCTTAATTTCCGCCATTGGAGGCAAGTACCCCGTGTACTCCGGACAAGACTAGTGGGCCAGATTGTACCACCCCTGTCAAGAGAACCGATGGTTCCAATTGAGGCGCGTTCGCTAGTGTCGACAATCCGGGAACTACTCCATTAATGGACATAAGCGCGTTTGTCGGTACTAACCCGACCGGCGAGCTGATGACTGTCGCGGTAGGGACGACCATCGCTGATCGCCCCCCGCACAGATCCGTACAAGCGCGTCTACGCATACGGCTCTTAGGAAGGATGCGTGGCGTAGAAGCGAGCATCAGGATAGGGGTGCAGAACGCGGGGTGGAGGAATCCACCGGTTCAAGACTGGGGTAAAACGTTCCCACCGCATCTGGGCGCGCTGGCTGCGGCGGACCAGAACACTCTGCCAAAGCCTGCACACGCGAAGCTTAAAGATGCGTAACTGAATCGTGTTCCCGGGAACTGCGTGGTATTGGTAATAACCCAGCACAACCTTCCGGAGCCATGCACCGACTTCGGCCATGCGATCATGCCTTCGGCGTTGAAGCTCAACCTTGATGGCTTTGAGTTTCGCAACCATTCGCTTTTTCGCAGTGATCCGCCATACGGTGAAGGTTCCGCTCTTGTGGCGTTGCCCACAGTAGTGGGTAAAGCCCAGAAAGGTGAAGGTCTCTGGTTTTCCCTCTCCTCGCTCTTTCCGGTCGCGAGCGGCGAACCGCCCGAACTCGATCAGTCGAGTCTTGTCCGGATGTAACTCCAGTCCGAACTTCGCCAGCCGTTCCCGGAACTGTTTCAGGAACCGCTCGGCTTCCGTCCGATGCTGAAAGCCCACCACAAGATCGTCAGCATAGCGGACGACGATTATGTCGCCCTTTGCCATTTTCTTGCGCCAGACGTCAGCCCACAGATCGAAGAGGTAATGCAAGTACACGTTGGCGATCAGCGGTGAAACAACTGCTCCCTGCGGTGTACCCAGCTTCGTCTCCGACCATTGGCCGTCTTCCGACACTCCAGCCTTCAGCCATTTCTGGATCAGGCGAAGTATCCTCCGATCGGCCACCCGATGCTCGATGAACTTCATCATCCATTCGTGGCTCAGATTATCGAAGAAGCCACGGATGTCGGCATCAAGCACCCAGTTCACCCGCTTCCGTTGGATGCCCACCGTCAGCGCGTCCAGCGCCTGATGCGGGCTACGACCGGGACGAAACCCGTAAGAGAAGCCTTTGAAGTCGACCTCATATATCTGGTTGAGGATCGTCACCGCAGCCTGTTGAACCATTTTATCCTCCAGCGCTGCGATGCCCAACGGACGTCGCCGCCCGTCAGCCTTCGGAATAAAGACTCGCCTCGAAGGTTTTGCCCGATACGCTCCACGGTGCACCCGGCTGTGCAGATCGACGAGTCGATCCTCAAGCCCGGTTTCATATTCCTGCCACGTTACGCCGTCGACTCCGGGCGAAGCCTTACGCTGAAGCGCGTAGAAGCTGTCTCGGAGTAAATCAACGTTAAGATGGTGGAGCAAAGCAGTGAACCGCTCCTGCTTTCTTTCCTTTGCTACCTTCCGCACACCGTCCAACCCCTGGGACATGCGCTTCCCACTCTGTGTCGGGTGCATGTGCGACTGAACGATGTTCTCCTTTGTCTGTGCCCTTCCCTCCCCAACCTCCGCGGAAGGTTGCCCTCCCTTGTTCGGCTGGTTCACAGGTACTACGACACAGTCCGACTTCTCCGGCACGTGCGTGTCCGCAGTACGGCTTTTGGCCTTCGCGGACCGGCCTTGATCGTCAGACCAAGGCGTGCTGGAGATCTCCCGGTTCTCGTGCATGTTGTTTCTCAGCGTGCGCGGGTTCTCAGACTACGCAGGACCGACAGTCCACTCGCGTTTAGCGTGGCTGCCGTGTTGCCTTCCTCTCACTCGGAATGAAGTCAGCATCCTGATCTACGGGCTTTTCGCAGCTCAATCGCCCCGCCCACCGATGCCTCTGTCTACGCTTCAAGAGACACCTCGCGATGTCCCCAGCAAGACTCAAGGTCAGGATGGATTCGCTACTTCCTTTCCTGTAGGGCTCTTGCATCCCCTACAACATGCCGGTTTATCCCGGCGCTCCCCGGTTAGCCCGTCATTCGACCACAATCGCCGATTTGACCCTACCCATCCTCAGTCGTATCGCGGCTATCGAGGTCTGTCTCGGCTGAGCGGCGGTGTCGGTTCGCCAAGAAATGTCGAAGTGGGTGCCCTTCGAGCAAGGGTGAACAATGGCTACCTCACAGCGGCAAGGTTCGCAACGTCATCTCGACCACGTGTTGCAATTCATCTCGGCTCGCCCCGCCCGCTGCCTGGACTGCCATTCCGTAGACTACCGTCGCGAGGTAGCGCGCAAGATTGGCAGGGTTCACGGTGGCCGACAGGTCACCGTCTGCTTTCGCACGCTGCAGGCGCCGGCGTAGCGCAGCCTCACCCGCCGCTCGGCACCCGATCAGTTCCTTCCGGATGGAATCGGCCGCCTCGCCACAGGCAAGCGCACCTTGCACCATGAGGCATCCACCGGGATTGCGCGAAGCCGTGTTCAAGTCGGCGGCACCCCGCAACAATCGTTCAACGACGGCACGCGTGGTCGCCTCCTTCAATGCTTCTTGCGTGTAGACTGCCGGCCCGTTCAAGTACCGGTCAAGCGCCTTGCGAAACAGCGCTTCCTTGTCGCCAAAGGCGGCATAGAGGCTCGGACGGTTGACGCCCATAGCTTTGGTCAGGTCCGAGAGGGACGCGCCCTCATATCCTTTCCGCCAGAACACTTGCAGTGCACGGTCCAAGGCGCTATCGATATCGAAGGAGCGGGGACGTCCCATCCGCCCTGAAGATTTGCTCCGTTTCATACCTATCTAGGATGCTCCTTCTGTACCTATCGGTATAAATATTGTAACCATCCGCCCGCCGCGACATCTATACTCTACGGTACAGAAATACCATACGACAGGCAGGAAACCAAACAGGAGAAAGACTATGAGTAAGCTGGAAGGAAAAGTAGCAGTGATCACGGGAGGTAATAGCGGAATCGGTCTGGCTACGGCGCAACGCTTCGTTGCGGAGGGCGCGTACGTTTTCATCACCGGCCGTCGCCAGAGTGAACTCGACATGGCAGTTAAACAGATCGGCAAGAGCGTTGCCGCGGTGCAGGGCGATGTCTCAAATCTCACCGATCTTGATCGCTTGTACGCGACTGTAAAGCAGCAGAAAGGCCACATCGACATTCTCTTCGCCAACGCGGGCATCGGAGAATTCGCCGCGCTCGGCGCAATCACCGAAGAACACTTCGACAAGACGTTCAAGGCCAACGTCAAAGGTCTTCTGTTCACCGTGCAAAAGGCGCTTCCGCTCTTAAAGGATGGAAGCTCCGTGATTCTGAATGCGTCGATCGTTTCGAGTACAGGATCGCCCGCACTCAGCGTCTATAGCGCATCCAAAGCCGCCGTGCGTTCGTTCGCGCGCACCTTCACCAGCGATCTCAAGGACCGCAAAATCCGCGTGAATGCCGTTAGTCCTGGCGTGATTCCTTCTCCGGGCTATCGCAATTCCTTGGGCATGACGGAGGAACAAATCAAACAATATGCGGACAGCGTCGTGGGCGACATACCCCTCGGTCGCACGGGAACCTTGGACGAAATTGCCAAAGTGGTCTCTTTCCTCGCTTCCGACGAGAGTAGCTACGTCACGGGGGTCGAGCTCTTCGTCGACGGCGGGATGACCCAAATCTGACCAGCTTGACCGCTGGCATTTCCGGGGTTCTGTCCGGTTTGTCGGCTAAGCTATCCGGCCTCCACGGCGGAATCAGTCCTGTCAAGTCGGCTTATCGCCAGCGATCATTCACTGACAA